>CAWAMF010000003.1:0-1154052 GCA_963783075.1 uncultured Gammaproteobacteria bacterium
TGCGCAGCGTGGCGATGGCCTGGTCCGGACTGGCCGGCGCCGACTGGGTACGGGCGAGCTGGTGGTAGGCGTAAGTGCGTACGCGCGGGTCCTGCGACTTGGACAACACCTCGTTGTACAGCGCCGGCAGTTCCTTGGTGCGGCCGCTCACCATGTACAGGTGCTCCAGGGCGCGCAGGTCATCGATCACCGGCGAACTCGGGCCGCCAAAGCCCGGGCCGCCGCGAAAACCGTCGCCACCACGACCCGGCTGGGGGCCATTGCCCATGGGGCCAGCCTTGGGGGCTGGCGCTGGCGCATTCGGCGCCGCGTCCTGGGCAATGGCTAGTGCCGCCGTACCGGCGATCAACAGGGCGAGCGTGGAAGCGAGCAAGGTCTTGCGCTGCATGGTGGTGGCTCTCACGATGGATGTCCTGCCTCAAACGTACCTTCGCCGTGCCGGTTGACCATGCAGGAAATCACGGGACGCGCTTCAACCTTTTGGTCGCCTGACACATCCCATGAGGGTCCGATGACCCAAGGAGTTATTCATGCGCCGTCTTCTACTTGCTGCTCTTCTCATTGCGCCGCTGGCCGCCCAGGCCGACGACTGCAAATACCAGGCGCCACGCAACCTCACGCTCGACCTCAACGGTGTGCGCGAAGTGGAAGTGGATATGCACAGCTACGACCTGCACCTCACCGGCAACGACGCCGCCAAAGGCGGAACCTTGACCGGTCGCGCCTGCGCGTCCGATCCGAAGCTGCTGGATGATCTGACGGTGACGCAGCGACGCGAAGGTGACCGACTCATCGTCGAGGTTGGTGGCAAGACCCACATTACGATCAGCATGTTCGGCCACACCTCCACCAGCCTCGACGTGAACCTGCAGCTGCCGACGCAGATGCCAGTGGTGGTCAACCTGGGCTCGGGCGACGCATGGGTCAGCGGGCTACAGCGTTTGAACACCCAGGTCGGCTCGGGTGATCTGCACGTGAGCAAAATCAGCGGGCCCTTTGCCACCAGCGTGGGTTCGGGCGATGTGGACGTGGCTGACGTTGGCAGCTTCGACCTGGGTTCGATTGGCTCGGGCGACGTCAAGGTCAATGGCGTGCATGGCGATGCACGCGTGGGCAGCGTGGGCTCGGGCGACGTCACCATTGCCCAGGTCGGCGGCAGCGTGCGAGTGGACACGTTGGGGTCCGGTGATTTGCGCGTGCGCGATGTGCGTGGCGATTTCAGTGTGGGTGCGAAGGGCAGTGGTGATATCAGCCACTCGGGTGTGCAGGGGAAGGTGAGTGTGCCGCACGATCGGGATGACTGATTTGGGATGGGGGTGTGTGCGCCTAGCGAAGGTTAGGTTGGCGCACAGCAAGCTCACTCTTTTGCCCGTCATCCCAGCGTAGGCTGGAAGAGCTTCACAACGGCGAAGCTGGTCATCCAGTGGCTGAGTGCACGTTGTGCGTGGCGACGACCTGGCTCGCCTGCGGCGGGCTTCCGAGCCGCTGCCGAGGCCCGGGTCACTTCTCTTTGCGTGGCCACGCACGCGCGGGAGCGCGTGCGAACGGCGAAGCCGGCCCGAAGGGCGGAGGGCAGGATGCCCGGAGTAAAGAGAAGTAACCAAGAGAAAGGCCACCCCGATGGCGCGCCTTGCGGGCTAACGCCCTCCAGGTGCGCGTGCGGGTTACGGAGGTTTGACGACGGGGCATCCATGCCCTGACGCCAAACTGGCTCGCATCCCTGCGAGCCACCCTGCGGGCTTTTCCTCCACCCACCCGCCGCGCCATAGGGGGCCAGAAAGGCGGACGAGCAAACGCAGCCCTGTAGGAGCGCACCCTGTGCGCGACCGCGGAGATAGGTCGTTCCCGCTGTGTAGGTTGGTCGCGCACAGGGTGCGCTCTTACAGAAGAGCGATGAGCCGCGCAGCGGCTCGAGCCCTCGGCTCTGACCTGTGGGACCCCTGTGCGGCGGTGAGGGTTGGACGACCAGTCCCGCAGGGGGATCGACAGGGATGTCAATCCCTTTTCGCCAGGGCAGGAGCCCTGTCGAAAAGCCCGGCCGACCCTCACGGACTTGCCGGGCGATCAGCCCGGCAAGCGCCAAGCGGGGTGCTCTTTCTTTTGGTTAGGCGGTGTCAATCTAGAAGTGCATCATCGATCGCTTGGGCGAGGTCATCGCGTCCCATCGCCCGCATGAACATCTCGGCCGGACAGTGGTAGTCGAGGGTCGCACGAGGCCGCAGGTTCATCTCCCGCGCGATGGCATCGAGTTTTCGTTGGCTATGCACGGACAGATCGGTGCCTTTGGGTAGGTACTGACGCAGTAAACCGTTGGTGTTCTCGCAGATGCCGCGTTGCCAGGGGCTGCGTGGATCGGCGAAGTAAATCGCCAGCCCCGTGCGTTTGGAGAGGGTCTTGTACAGCGCCATCTCCTTGCCCTGATCGTAGGTGAGCGTTTGACGCAACGTCGCCGGTAGCGGCCGGAAGGCCCGACTGAAGCCCTTGAGCGCATCTTCGGCCGCACAACCCTCCATCTTCACCAGCTTCAGGAACAACGTCCGCCGATCGACCAATACCCCTACTGAGGACTGGTTGCGCGCTCCTTTGATGAAATCGCCTTCCCAGTGGCCCGGCAACAAGCGTTCGTTCGCCTCCGGCGGTCGATCATGAATGCTCGGCAGATCGTGCATGCGGCCGCGACGATTGGCGCCCTGGCCGCGCGGTCGACGCGCGCATTTGTGCTGACGCAGCAGCGCCACCAGACCACGTCGCAGCTCGCCGCGTGGAGCGGCATAAATCGCGGTGTAAATCGTCTCGTGGGACACGTGCTTAGCCGGCTCCTCGGGATGCTGTCGGCGCAGTGTGCGACTCACCTCTTGCGGTGACCAGCGGCGGCCCAACACGTAGCGCACCAGGCGCCACAAGGCACTCTCACGATGCAACTTGCGCGGCCGGCGCGCCGTGTGGGCCAAGCGTCGGGCCCGATGACCGGCGCGCCGGGCGTCATAGCCGAGCGTCGGTCGACCTAGGCGGGGGCTGTCTGACGCCTCATGGTGCCCGTTACGCCTCAGCTCCCGCGAGATCGTGCTGGGCGAACGGCCCAGCAGCATGGCCAGCTGCCGGGCGCTGTCCCCGCGTGCCTTGCCCACCATGATCGCGCCTCGCTCTTCGGCGCTCAGATGGTTGTAGTGCTGTCCCATGCATCACCTCCAAGGGGGTGTTGCACTTGATGTTAGAGACCGCCTTACTTTTCTTTGAGCAAGCAAAGGAAAGTAACCCGGCGACCGGCAGGTCGTCGGAAGCCCGCCGCAGGCGAGCCAAGTCGCGGAAGGGCGACAACCATGCAACGAGCATCCGGCCATCACCAGCACAACAACCACTCAAGCGATCTACCCCAACCAACGCCAAACCGCATACACCAGCGGCGCACACACCAGCAAAAAAGGCACCGACACCAAGTGAAATACCCGTGCGCCCCCCGGCTGCTTGGCCAGCCGCAACGCAATGAGATTGGCCAGCGAACCAATCGCCAACCCGAAGCCGCCCACATTCACCGCCACCGCCAGCGCGGCAGTATCCGGCGCATGGCGTAGCAGCAAAACCGTGGCCGGCACATTGCTGATGACCTGCGAGGCAACGATGCCGCTCACGTATAGCGTGAGCGGATTATCCAAGTTGATGCCATCCAGCGCGTGCTGCACTGGTGCGAGTTCGGCGAAATGTCCCAGCCCCAGAAAGATGGCCGCGAACGTCGCCAGCAATAGCCAGTCCACGCGCCGCAGCGTGCTGCGTTCCAACAGCGCAAATGGCACCAGCAATAGCGCTGCCCCCAACACCGCATGGCCGTGCTCCATCATCAGCACCATGCTGGCCAATGCAGTCACCGACAGCACCGCTTGCGCGATCGATACGGGATGGCCGTCCACATCCTGCGCATGCAGTTGCACCCGCCCGCGCGGCATCCATAGCAGCGTGAGCGCCATCACCAGCAGGAACATGGTGACGAACGCGGGCAGCATGGCGCGAGTGAAACCAAGAAACGGCAGCTGGCCGTACTGCCACAGCAGCAAGTTCTGTGGGTTGCCGATGGGGCTGAGCGTCGAGCCGGCATTCACCGCCAGCGCCTCCAGCACCACGGCGCGCATCACCGGCAGATTGGAGATGCGCCCAATGGCCAGCGTCAACGGCACCAGCAGAAACAGGCTCACGTCGTTGGTCAGCACCATCGACAGCAACGCGGTGCTGCAGACCAGTAGTACGCCAAGACCGCGTAGTGAATGCACGCGTTCCACCAATGCGGCGGCAGCGCGCTGCACCAGTCCGCTATCGCGAATGCCCTGGATGCAGATGAGCAGGCCCAGCAGGCCGGCCAGCGTGGGTAGCTGCAGCCAGCGGCGATAGTCGGTCAAGGGTCGCGGGTCGGCCACGGCCAGCACGACAGCCAGCAGCGCGAAGCCCAGCAGCAGGCGTTCCTGGGCCAGGCATTTGATCAAGCGTCGCGCGAGCAAGTCTCAGCTTTCCCGCAGCAGGCGCATGGGCGAGGTATGGCTTACCCGGTACGTGCCGGCCAAGCCCAGCAGCATCACCACGACGGCGGCGGCGAAGGCGGCAAGCAGCAGCGAACCCAGCGGCGGCACGAAATGTTCGATATGAAAAATCGTATGCCCCAGCCACATGCCGGTGCCGGCCGCGCCGAATGCGGCGGTCAGTCCGGCCACCAGGCCGAGCAATGCGAATTCGCATGCGGCCGCCGCGCGCAGCTGCGAGCGACGCGCGCCCAAGGTGCGCAACAGGGCCGCTTCGTGGCGCCGCTCCTGTGCACTGGCCGCCAGTGCCGCTGCCAGCACCAATGCGCCAGCCAACAGGCTGAAGCCGAGCACCCAGCGCACGGCGCCGCTGACCTGGTTCACGATTTCGCGCACGCGGTCGAGCATGGCATCCACGTCGATCAGGCTGAGGTTGCTGTAGTCGCGCGAGAGTTGGGCCAGTGCCTCGGTATGTCCGCGTGGCAGGTAAAAGCTGGTGATCCAGGTGTGTGGCAAACCACTCGCATGGGCCGGATCGAGCACCAGGAAGAAATTGACGCGGAACGAACTCCAGTCGACTTTGCGGATGCTGCCGACGCGTGCGTCCAGGCTGCCTTCGCCCACGTTGAAGCGCATGGTGTCGCCCACCTTCAGCGCAAACATGTCGCGCCACATGGTGTCGATCGACACTTCCGCCTGGGCCGGGTGCTCACCCGACCAGCGACCGGCCACCACCTCGTTGCTGGGCGGCAGCTCGCCGGCCCATGAGAGGCGCAGCTGGCGATCGGCCCAGTCCTTGGCGCGTTCGTCCTTGAAGCTCATTTGGTCGATCGGGTGCCCGTTGATGGCGGTGAGCTTGCCCACGGCAAGCGGCAGCATGTTCAGCCGCTGCACGTTCATGTGGGACAAAGCCTGTTCGAAACTCTCGCGTTGGTCGTCCTGCAGGTTGAGCACGAACCAGTTGGGGGTGTCGGCAGGCAGCTCCTGGCGCCAGCCCTGCAGCAACGCCGGTGCGACCACGGCCAGCAGGAGCAGGGCGACCAGCCCCAGGCTCAGCGCCGTGGCCTGCAGCAGGCTCATGCCGCGGCGCCGTGCCAGCGCCGCGAGGCCCAGCCGCAGTGCGGGATGGGCGCCCGGTGCCACCCGGCGGGCGATCCACAGCAGCAGGGCCGATAGCAGCGCCGCGACTACGGCGACGCCTAGCAGGCTCACGGCCAGGATGCTGGCCAGCTTGGCCGAGCCGCTCTGGCTCCAGATCAGCAGCAGCGCGACTAGCGCTGGCGCCAGGTACAGTGCATCGAAGCGCCGGACGCGGCGGCCCGCACTCTCGCGGAACACAGCCACCGGGGGCACCTCGGCCAGCCGGGTCAGCGGCGGCAGGGCAAAGCCGGCCAGCACGGCCAGGCCCATCAGGGCGGCGGCACACACCGGGCCGAGCGGCAGCAGGGTCGGCACGGTGGTGAACATCTGGCTGGCGAAGCCCCAGACCAGCTGGGACAACGCCAAAGCAAGCAGCGCGCCGACGACCACCGCCGGCACTGCGAGCAGCCCCAACGTACCGACCAGCAAACCCAGCACGCGTCGGCGCGGCGTACCGAGGGCGCGCAGCAGCGCCACTTCGTTGGTCTTGCGGCGTGCATAGCGCTGTGCGGCGAGTGCGATGGCCACGCCCGAGAGCAGCGCCGACAGCAGCGCGGTGAGGCGCAGGAAGGCGCTGGCGCGATCGAACGCACTGCGCATGCGCTCCTGCGTTTGCTCCGGCGTGATCAACTCGGCGCCTTGCGGCAGCGTCTGCGCCTGAACCCAGTCGCGCCATGCCTGCACCTCCGGCGGCGCGCCGGCCACCAGCAGGCGGTGGCGAGCGCGGCTGCCTACGCCCAGCAGTCCAGCCTGTTCGGCATCGCTGATGTTCATCAAGGCGCGCGGCGCCATCGCCACCAGCTCGCCACCATCGGGTTGGCGCACCAACTCACCAGCGATACGCAATTCCCGACCACCCAACTGCACGCTGTCACCGAGGCGCAGCTTCAGGGCGACCAGTGCGCGATGATCCAGATAGGCGGTGCCGGCCGGTGGCCCGTTACCAACGACGCTATGGCCCTGCGTATTGAGCAGCTCCAGCGTGCCGCGTAGTGGATAGGCGCTGTCGGTGGCCTGCACATCCAGCAGCTGGCTCTGCCCGTTGGCGAACGCCACGCTGGGGAAGCTGGCGCCGCTGGTGACCTTGAGACCACGCTGCGTGGCCTCGCCGGCGTAGGCGGCCGGCAGCGACTGCGGCGAGCTGACGCCCACGTCGCCGCCAATCAGCTCGGCCGCGCTGGCCAGCACGCCGCGCTCCATACGGGTGGATAGCGTGGCGACCACGCCAAGCGCCACCACCGCCAGCAGCAGCGACGCCCCCAACGTGCGCAGCTCGGGCAGGTGCCACTCGCGTCGCAGGCTACGCAGGGATAGTGCAAGCAGCTTCACGGAGCCACCGCGGTCGAGGCGCGCGACGGCACCACCACGCGGCCGTTTTCCAGCTCCACCTGGCGGTTGCAGCGCGCCGCCAGCTTCGAATCGTGGGTGACCAGCACCAGGGTGGTGTGGTGATCGTGGTTGAGGTCGAACATCAGGTCGCTGATGTGATGACCGGTGCGTTGGTCGAGATTGCCGGTGGGTTCATCGGCAAACAGCAGGCGTGGGCCGTGCACGAAAGCGCGGGCAATCGCCACGCGCTGCTGTTCGCCACCGGACAGTTGCGCCGGGTAATGGCGGCGCCGTGGCTGTCAGCTCGACCGCCTCCAGCGCTTCGCGGGCACGGGCGCGGGCATCGTCGCGACCTTCCAGCTCCAGCGGCAACATCACGTTTTCCTCGGCAGTGAGCGCCGGCAACAGATGAAACGACTGGAACACGAAGCCCACCAGGCGGCGTCGAAGATCGGCCCGGGCCTCTTCGTCCAGCTGCTCGAGCGCGTGGCCGTCCAGTGCGATATGGCCGCTGCTGGGTGTATCCAATCCGGCCAGCAGGCCGAGCAGGGTGGTCTTGCCCGAGCCCGAAGCACCGACGATGGCGAAGCTCTCGCCCTCACGCACCTGCAACGAAACGCCAGTGAGGATATCCAGCCGCCCCTCAGGGCCCTGGACCGACTTGCTAACATCGACCGCGTCCAAAAGGACATGGCTGGAAAAACCGGAGGCATTGCCACTCATGCGTCGTTTCCTTTGCTGGCTGCTGCTGGCTGCCGTCGGTACGGCCCATGCGGCCCCGCCGAAAACCGTACTGGTGCTGGGCGACTCGCTGTCCGCCGCGCACAACATTCCGGTCGAGTCCGGCTGGGTGCATTTGCTCGGGGACCGTCTAGCCAAGATGGAGCCAGCCTGGTCGGTGGTCAATGCCAGCATCAGCGGCGAAACCTCACTAAGCGGCCGCAACCGGCTTCCCGCGTTGCTGGATAAGGCTCACCCGGCGGTACTGGTGATCGAGCTTGGGGCCAACGATGGCCTGCGGGGCCTGCCGCTGGCGCCCCTGAAGGACAACCTGGCCGCCATGATCGACGCCGGCCAGAAAGCTGGGGCGAAGGTGCTGTTGCTGGGCATCGAATTGCCGGTCAACTATGGCCCGCAGTATCGGGATGGGCTGCGCGCCATTTATGCCGATCTTGCGCGCGACAAGAAGACCGCGCTGGTGCCGTTCCTGCTCGATGGCATCGCCCTGAAACCTGAGCTGATGCAGGAGGATGGCCTCCATCCGATCGCCTCCGCGCAACCATTGGTGCTGGAAAACGTCTGGAAAGGGCTGCAACCTCTTTTGCACTAGACGTGAACGCCATCACAACTTAACTTGAACCCGTGATCGTGTATTTCACACGACAATCACGATGCGGATCGTTAGCTGTTCACCTTTGTGAAGTCTGCTTCAGGAGGTAAGGATGAGCTCACGCGATGAACAATCAGGGTTGATTCTGCTGGTGGAGGACAACCGGCAGATTGCGGAAATGGTCGGCGAGTTCCTCGAGCGCCGGGGCTATTCGGTGGACTACGCCGCCGATGGCGTCAGTGGCCTGCACCTGGCCGTTTCCAACAGTTATGACGTAGTGGTGCTCGACCTGATGATGCCCGGCATGGATGGCCTGGACGTCTGTCGCAAGCTCCGCCGCGATGCCAAGAAATCCACACCCGTGCTCATGCTCACCGCCCGCGACACGCTGGAAGACAAGCTGGTGGGCCTGGAGGCGGGCGCGGACGACTACCTGGTCAAACCGTTTGAAGTGCGCGAACTGGAAGCACGCCTGCGGGCGTTGATCCGTCGCGATCGTCGTCAGGTGTCCACCGAAATCCTCACCGTGGGCGACATGACGCTGGATACGGCCACGTTGCGCCTGGTGCGCAGCGGGCAGGAACTCACCGTGTCACCGATCGGCCTGAAGTTGCTGGCCATCCTCATGCGCGAATCGCCGCGCGTGGTGAGTCGCCGCGATATCGAGCGCGAGATCTGGGGCGATACGCTGCCCGATTCGGACACGCTGCGCTCGCATCTCTATAACCTGCGTCGGGTCATCGACAAGCCGTTCGAGCGTCCCTTGCTGCATACCATTCACTCCGCCGGTTATCGCCTTGCCGATCTTGAATCGGAGGTGGCGTCAGCCTCGCAGCCGGCATGACCGCGCCCGTATGAGTTGATTATGGCCAGCAGGGTTAGTGCGCAGTCCGCGCAGATGTTTCGTCGCGGGCTGTTCCATCGACGCTTGGCGATCATCTTTGGCCTGCAATTGCTGGCCGTGGTAATCGCGTGCCTGATGGGTTTCTATGACGTGGCGCCCTCCAGTGCCGTGCTGGTGTTGATCGTGATCATCAGCCTGCTGGCGTGGCTGGCGGCGCGCCGCCAATGGGCGCCGGTCAGTCGGCTGGCGCAAGCCGTGAGCGATTGGGACGAGCAATCACCCGACCTGAGTAGTTGGCGCCCGGACGAACTGTCACAACGCACCGATGCCGACGTCGCCACGCTTGCGAGCAGCCTTTACGGCTTTGCCAATCGCATTGCTGGATACAACCAGCGCGAGCGCAACTTCACCCGTGATGCCAGTCACGAGCTGCGCAGCCCGCTCACTGTCATCAAGATGTCTGCTGACATGTTGGCCGATGACCCGTTGCTGGGTGAATTCGGCCAGCGTTCCGTGCAGCGCATCAAGCGCTCGACCCGCGAAATGGAGGCCTTGGTCGAGGCGTTGCTGATACTTGCGCGCGAGTCGGACAACGGACTCACCGAAGAAGACTTCATCGTCAACGATGTGATTCGCCACGAACTGCCCGACGTGCTGGATATGCTCGAAGGGCGTCCCATCACGCTGGAGCTGGAAGAGCCCGCGCGCTTCATGCTGCATGGCTCGCCGCGCGTATTCGCGGTGCTTTGCTGGCAGCTGATCCGCAACGCCTGCCAGCAGGCCGAAGGTGGCACGGTGGTGGTCACCGTCATGCCCGGCGTAGTGACGGTGTCCCATCGCGGCGAGATGCCCGCGCCGGCGGCGGTGAACCGTCACGGCTTCGAACTGGCCATTGCCCAGCGCATCAGCGAACGCTTTCATTGGCCACTGGAATTGCAGACGCGCGAAGGCCGCAGGCATATCGCGCGCATCCGCTTTCCGGAGTCGACGCCGGTAGCGGTGTAGTCAGCGGCGCAGGACCCTAGCCTAGGAGTCCCAAATTCCAATCCCGTCGTCCCCGCGAAAGCGGGGACCCAGCGCCTCTCGTTCTTCGACATCCTCACAAAGGCACTGGCCCCCCGCGTTCGCGGGGGTGACAAGCATGGGGCTAAAGCGATCAAGCCTTCAGCGAAGCACTCACGGCAAACGTGCAGCCCGTCTTCGCCTTCACCTCATCAACAGTGACGCCTTCCTGCAATTCGATCAGCGTGAGGCCGTTGCCCTTCGCCACGGCAAACACGCACAAGTCGGTGATGATCAGGTCCACGCATTCCTTGCCGGTGATGGGCAGATCGCACTGATCCTTGATCTTGGGCGAGCCATCTTTCGCGGTGTGCTCCATCAGCACCACCACGCGCTTGACGCCGCTGACCAGATCCATCGCGCCGCCCGGACCTTTCACCATCTTGCCCGGCACCATCCAGTTGGCAAGGTCACCGTTGCAGGACACCTCCAGGCCGCCGAGAATCGAAAGATCGATATGGCCGCCGCGAATCATCGCGAACGAGTCGGCGCTGGAGAAGAAGCTCGAGCCCGGCAGTTCGGTGATGGTCTGCTTGCCGGCGTTGATCAGGTCCGGATCCACATCGCTGTCCTGCGGGAACGGGCCGATTCCAAGCAAGCCGTTCTCCGACTGCAAGGTGACATCCATGCCCGGCGGAATGTAGTTGGCGACCAGCGTCGGAATGCCGATGCCGAGATTCACGTAGAAGCCGTCTTGCAATTCCTTCGCCGCGCGCTGCGCCATGGCGGTGCGAATCGGGCTTTCCTTGCCGGTGTTGGCGCCAGCCACCGTGCGGAATTCGATTCGCTTCTCGTACGACGGGCCTTTGATGACGCGGTCGACGTAGATGCCCGGCACGTGCACGTTATCCGGATCAAGCTCGCCCACTTCAACCAGCTCTTCCACTTCGGCCACGCAGACTTTGCCGCAGGTGGCGATCATCGGGTTGAAGTTGCGCGCGGTCTTGCGGAACACCAGGTTGCCCAGGCGGTCGCCTTTCCACGCTTTCACGATCGACACGTCGGCATGGATGGCTTCTTCCAGCACGTATTCCTTGCCGTCGAACACCTTGGTCTCCTTGCCCTCGGCCAGCTTGGTGCCGAACGCGGTGCGCGTGTAGAAGCCCGGAATGCCGGCGCCACCAGCGCGCAGCTTCTCAGCCAGCGTGCCCTGTGGCACCAGGTGCAGTTCCAGCTCGCCGGCCAGCACCTGGCGCTCGAATTCCTTGTTCTCACCCACGTAGGAGGCGTACACGCGCTTCACCTGGCGCGTCTTGAGCAGCGGACCCATGCCGAAATCATCGACGCCGGCATTGTTGCCGGCAATGGTCAGCCCCTTGGTACCGGCCGCGAGCAACGCCGCGATAAGGTTCTCGGGGATGCCGCACAGGCCGAAGCCGCCGGCGGCGATGGTCATGTCGTCGAACAGCAGCCCGTCGAGAGCTTGCGCCGCGGTTGCATAAACCTTGTCCATTGCGATGCCTTCTTGCATGGGAGAGCGAGCTGCCAAGGATACGACGGATTGGCGGCGGTCAGCGCTCTATCAAGGTCCCAGAGGGCCGCCCGGGGGCCACCATCCGGATGAGCATGGTCGGGTGGCTGGCTATACTCGGTGCCAGTAGCCGGGGAGTACCGTCAGTGAAGTCGTGCCGTCTTTTTGCCGTTCTTGCGGCCCTGGGAATCGCGTCCGTCAGCCACGCCGCCTCGCCGGTGCTGGTCATCCACGGCGGTGCCGGCGTGATCAAACGTGACATGAGCCCTGCCAGGGAGAAAGCGGTGCGCGCTGCGCTGACGCTGGCTTTGCAGAACGGTTACGCCCAGCTGAAAGCAGGCAAACCTGCCGTCGATGCGGTCGCGGCGGCCATTACCGTGCTGGAGGACGATCCGAACTTCAACGCCGGCAAGGGTTCGGTTTTCACGCATGACGGCAAGAACGAGATGGACGCCGCCATCATGGATGGCTCGTCGCTGGAAGCCGGTGCCATCGCGGGCGTGCACCGCGTGAAAAATCCCATCCTGCTGGCTCGTGCCGTGATGGAGAAATCGCAACATGTGATGCTGGTGGGCGACGGAGCCGAGGAGTTTGCCAAGTCGGTGGGCATCGAACTGGTCGACCCTACCTACTTCCGCACCGAAGAGCGCTGGCAACAACTGCAGAAGGCGTTGAAGGAAGATACCGATCACGCCAAGCATTCAGACGTAGAGACGGCCAAACACTTTGGCACGGTGGGTGCGGTGGCGCTGGATGCGCAGGGCCATCTTGCGGCGGGTACATCTACTGGCGGCATGACCGACAAGCGGTGGGGCAGGGTGGGTGACTCGCCGATCATCGGAGCCGGCACGTATGCCAACTCCGGCTGTGCGGTGTCGGGTACGGGTTGGGGTGAGTACTACCTGCGTGCGGTGGCCGCCCATGAAATCTGCATGCGCGTGACGCAGATGCGGGTTCCGCTGAAGCGAGCGGCAGCCGAAGTGATCAATCAGGAAATTCCCTCGATGGGTGGCAACGGCGGCGCGATTGCCCTGGATGGTGACGGCAATGTGGCGATGCCGTTCAACACCGACGGCATGTATCGCGGCTGGATCGGTGCGGATGGCGTTCCGCATGTGGCCATTTACGGTGATGAAAACGACGGCACCGCTGATCCGTTGCCAGCGGCTGCCGATAGCACCTCGCAACCGTGAGAAGACCCCTCCAGCGGCCTGATAGCGTCGAATCTCAGGCAGCTCTTGGCCCCCTTCCCTGCTCGCAGGGGAGGGCTGGGGAGGGGTAAAGCTCTAGCTTGGACATATTGAAGGCCCCTTCCCAACCTCACCAGCAAGCAGAGTGAGGAGCCACGTCCGAGCGTTCTGAAGCGATATCAATCCTCGCTATCCGGCCGTTCCCGCACTGGATGCTTGCTCAGCTTGCGCTGCAGCGTACGGCGGTGCATGCCCAGGCGGCGTGCGGTTTCGGAGATGTTGCCGTCGCACTCGGTGAGCACGCGCTGGATGTGCTCCCATTCCAGGCGTCGTAGTGCCAGGGGCGCTTCGGGTGCGTCGATGAGTTCGTCGTCGCCTACACTGGTATCGCCATCGAGTAGCGCGCGCACTACCGCATCGGCATCCACCGGCTTGGACAGATAGTCGTGGGCGCCGCGCTTGATCGCTTCCACCGCCGTGGCGATCGACGCGTAGCCGGTGAGCAGCAACACGCGGATCTCCGGCACCAGCGCCTGCAGCTCCGGAATCAACCGCAAGCCGTTCTCGTCGCCCAGCTTCAGATCGAGCACGCAGTAACGCGGCTGGTGTCGGCGGGTCAGGGTACGCGCCTCATCGGCGTTGCTAGCGGTGATCACCTCGAATCCGCGTGAGCTGAGCGCTCGCGCAAGCACGCGCGCAAACGTAGCGTCGTCATCGATAATCAGAAGTTGCTGGTCGCTCATGGGGTTCTCCACCGGCCTTCGGCCGAATGCGCCCATTGTTCCGGATGCGACATCGCATGCACATGCGGCCATGCGTCTCTGTGGCTATCTGCCGCAGCAGATTATGGCGCCGCAATGACCGCCAGGGGTAGACGCAGGCTCATTTCTGCACCTTTGTCGGTGTTGTCGGTGGTTAGCTCGCCTTCGAGACGTTCAGCGGTCGCCTCCGCCAGCGCCAGGCCGATACCCAGCCCACTCTGTTTGAAGGATTGGCCCAGCGCAGCCGGTTCTCCGGTCGCAGTGAAGCCCGGGCCGTGGTCGCGCACGATCAGCTCAAGCCAGCCCCTGTCGCACCGGGCAGTGAGTGCTACCGCCTGGGAGCCGTTCAGGGCAGACGCATCCACGGCATTGTTGAGCAGATTGATCAAGGCATGCCGAAGGCCGCGTGGCGTACGCAGCAGAGTGCGCGCGTCGTCCTCGCTCATGGTGAGCTCAAGATCCGCCTCCGGTCGCAGCAACTGGAAACGTTCCAGGCAACCGTGGATGAAACTGGCCAGCGTGAGCTGCTCAGGAACCTGCGAAAGCTGCGCCTTGCCGAAGGCGACCATCTCGCGAAGGATCGTGCGGCAGCGATCCACTTGGCCTTCCAGCAGCGCCAGGTCTTCCGACAGCAAGGCATCGCCGGCGTGCTCGCGTCGAATTTCGGGAAGTAGCGTACGCATGGTCGACAGCGGCGTATTGAGCTCGTGTGCAGCGCCTGCGGCTTGTGTGGCGATGGCGAGAATGCCCTCATCACGCACACCGCGCTCGCGCACGCGCTGTATCTCCAACTGCTGCAGGCGCACGGCACGGGCCAGCCGGTTGATGAAGAACCCAGCAGCAGC
Organism: uncultured Gammaproteobacteria bacterium; assembly: GCA_963783075.1. Lineage (GTDB taxonomy): Bacteria > Pseudomonadota > Gammaproteobacteria > Xanthomonadales > Rhodanobacteraceae > Dyella. The sequence continues at coordinate 14,478 of CAWAMF010000003.1, forward strand.
GCCATGATCACGAAGTTCACGCCCATACCCAGCACGTGCAGTGAAAATCCGCTCGCCGTCGTGCCCAGCATGGGCGCTGGCAGCGGCACATACCAGAACAGCAGGATCAGATAGGCAAGGCCAACCAGCGCCGCCACCGCAAAGACAGCGCCTACCGACAGCGCCGCGGCGCTCAGTGCAATGGGCACCAGCAGCAGCGTGATGAACGGGTTGCTGGCGCCGCCCGTGAAATGCAGCAGATAACCCAGGATCAGCGTGTCGACCGCCACGTGCAGGATGGTTTCCCATTGCCTGATAGGCCACGGTTGGGCCAGTCGCCACGCCGCGAACACGGCGAACACCGCCAACAGGCCAATGCCAACCAGCAGCGGCAGCAGGGGGATTTCCAGATCCATCCAGAACGCACACACCAGCACGGCGGTGCTTTGGCCGGCGATGGCGCAGATGCGCAACCAGGCCAGGCTGCGGAAGAGGGTGCGAGGGCCGATGCGCTGTTGGGTGGTGGGGCGTTTCATGGACGCGATACTAGCGTTTTCTTCCGTTCCACTCTGGAAGGAAGTGAAAGGGGCCCGCGCTAAGGCGGTCGTGAAACCTGCTCCAGACGTTGCGTCTGCGCAAGATAGGCCCCTCTCCACCGTAAAGGTGGCAATGCCCCAACCCTCTCCCCGAAGGGGGAGAGGGAGTGGAGACGTTAAACCTCTTCGCTATGCACGGCCGGCAGCGGCGTATGCGCACCGGCGTGGCTACGCGACAGGCGATTCATCAATGGCAGCATCACCACGGCGATCACCGTACAGGCGATGCCCACGAAGCCCAGCTTGTTGAACAGGCTGATGTAGATGTTCAGCGACTCAACCGGGTTGGTGATGTTCTCCGGCATGGCGGCGATGTTGGCTACCACGCTGCCCAGGTACTGGGAGATACCCACGGCCACGTAGTACGCACCCATCATGAAGCCGCCCATGCGAGCCGGCACGTAGCGGGCGATCATGGCCAGGCCAAGGCCGCTTACCAGCAGCTCGCCCAGCGAATAGAAGCCATAGCCCCACACCATGGTCCACGACGACACCTGTCCGTCGACCGCATTCAGCGCGCCGAAGCCGTACATGAAAAAGCCCAGCGCCACGGCGCCAAAGCCCAGCGCGAATTTGAAGGCGACGGACGGATCCTTGCCCAGGCGACCCAGCGAGTTGTAGATGAGCACCAGTATTGGACTGAGGACCACGATCCAGATCGCGTTGAGGTTCTGGTACTGCTCGGGAATCCAGTTGAACAAATGCGTGCCGAACACGTCGAACGAGAGGTTCACGTTCTTCTGCGCAAACAGATTCAGCGACGTCGCCATCTGCGCGTAGAAGATAAAGAAGAAGATCGTCTGCACGGTGAGCACCAGCGCGGCGATCAGTCCGGCGCGCTCGCTTTTTTCAGCGCCACGAATCAAGTGCACAAAGATGCCCAGGATCACGATGCCGGCCAGGTACACGCAGATCTTCGCGGCCAGCAGACTCTGCAGGATAAAGGCCGAAATGCCGACCAGAACCAGCGACGCGGCCACCAGGGCTAGCACGCGCTTGGCCTGCACCGGCTGTTCGTCGGACGGCGAGCCAATATGCGCGAGCGTGCGGTACATCAGCGAGTAGTTGATCAGGCCAAGTGCCAGGCCCACGGCGCAGGAGCCAAAGGCGGTATGCCAACCCATCGCGTCGCCGTAATGCTCACCGACGTAGTTGCGGATCCACGGCGTGGCGGTCATGGAGACCATCGAGCCGATATTCACCGCCATGTAGTAGATGGTGAAGGCGCTATCGATGCGCACGTCGTCACCCTCGTAGATCTTGCGCACGAGGTTGCCGGCATTGGGCTTGAAGAAACCGTTGCCGACGATAATCACGCCCAGCGCGCAGTACAGCAGCGTGGGGTTGTTCGAGGGAATCCAGAGCATCGCGTAACCAAGCGCCAGCACGACGGCGCCGGTGACCATGGTGCGGCGCGTGCCGATGAGCTTGTCACCCACCCAGCCGCCGATGGCAGGTGTCGCGTAGATCAGCGCGGCGGCCGCGCCCCAAACCAGGTTGGCCTTGGTGTCGATGAAGCCAAGCTTCTTCATCATGTAGGTGACCATCAACACCTGCATGCCGTAGAAGCCGAAGCGCTCCCACATCTCGATCAGGAAGACGGTGCTGAACGAGCGGGTCTGGGAGACCGGTGGATTCTGGATTGCCATTCAATTGTCCGTACACGTTTTCATACAACGACCGCAGAGCGGTCGGCTCGCGCAACCCGGAACGGGGTCACAAAGGCCCGAAGGGTAACCTATCCGTCATTCAGGCGACGTTGCACTGCGGCACGCAGGAATCTGCGCCATCCAGCGCCCCGGGACCGGCTGTGGCATGATTGCGCGCTTATTGCCCGCCGCTTGCGGGCGCGGCTGCGCCGCCAGCTCACGAGGACGACAACACCATGGCCGCCACTGGTTTTCGCGGGCCCAGACAGATCTGGAATGCCTTCAAGTGGTCGATGAAGGGACTGCAGGCCGGCTGGCGCCACGAAGCCTCGTTTCGGCTGGAGGTATGCCTGGCTTTGGTGTTGGTGCCGCTGGGGTTGTGGCTGGGCAATGGCCCGCTGGAGAAGATCGCCCTGATCGTGCCGCCGGTGCTGGTGTTATCTGCCGAACTGCTCAATTCCGCGGTCGAAGCGGTGGTCGACAAAGTCAGCCCGGAGTTCCATGAACTCGCGGGCCGCGCCAAGGACATGGGCTCGGCCGCCGTATTCCTGTTGCTGATGCTCACCGCCCTGAGCTGGGGCCTGATCTTGGCGCCCCGCCTGTTGCCCTGACGCCTGAGCGTCTCGCATTGCGCCGGTAACGGCGGGGTGTTGCAATGGGGCCTCCACCGGATTGGAGCATCCCCATGAAACTTCTTCGCGCCCTTGCTGTGCTGCTGGTCGTCGCCGGCCTCTCAGGCTGCGGCTATAACGCCATCCAGCGCCAGGACGAGGTGGTCAAGCAGCAATGGTCCGAGGTGATCAACCAGTACCAGCGCCGCGCCGATCTGGTGCCCAACCTGGTCAATACGGTGAAGGGATACGCCCAGCACGAGGAAAAGGTGCTCACCGAAGTGACCAATGCCCGCGCCAAGGTGGGCAGCACGCAGTTGACGACGGATGACTTGAACAACCCGCAGAAGCTGCAGCAGTTCCAGGCGGCCCAGGGCGAACTGTCCAGCGCGCTGTCGCGACTGATGGTGGTTCAGGAGAACTACCCGCAACTGAAGGCCGACGGCCTGTTCCAGAACCTGCAGGCGCAGCTGGAAGGCACCGAGAATCGCATCACCGTGGCGCGCAACCGCTATATCCAGTCGGTGCAGGAATACAACACGCTGATCCGAACCTTCCCCAACAATCTCACCGCCAAGATGTTCGGCTACCAGGTGAAGCCCAACTTCACGGTCGAGAACGAGAAGGCGATCTCCACCGCACCGACGGTCGATTTCGGCAATACGCCGGCACCTGCCGCCTCGGCGCACTGATATGACCCGGCGCTTCACGCGCCTGTTGCTGGTGCTGGTGGTGGCTCTGCTACCGCCGGCATGGCTGCATGCCCAGGACGTCGCCGCGGCGGTGCCGACGCTTACGCGCCATGTCACCGACCTTACCGGCACGCTGACCCCGCAGCAGGTCGCCCAGCTCGACGCCCAGCTGGTGGGTTTGGAAAAAAGCAAAGGCGCCCAGCTGGTGGTGTTGATGGTGCCCACCACGCAGCCACAGGACATCGCTGAATATTCGCTTGCGGTGGCGGAGGCCAACAAGATTGGCCGCAAGGGCACGGACGACGGCTTGCTGCTACTCATCGCCAAGAACGACCGGCGTGTGCGCATCGAGGTGGGATACGGGCTGGAAGGCGCCGTGCCCGATGCCGCGACGGCGCGCATCACTCGCGAATACATCGCCCCCAAGTTCCGCACCAACGATTATTTCGGCGGCATCAATGATGCGGTTGGTGCGCTCACGCAACTCATCAACGGTGAGGCACTGCCACCGCCGGTGGAAAGCGCCAATCGCGAGCGCCACGGTTCCAACTTTGGTCACGCCTTGCTGATCGGCATCTTCGTAGCCTTTTTCCTGCGCGGCATCTTCGGGCGATCTTCGGTGTGGCTCCGTACGCCGCTCGGCGCGGCGATCGCCGGCGGACTGGTCTGGCTGCTGGCTGCATCGGTGGGCGCGGGCATCATGGGTGCGCTGATCGGTGGCGTGCTGATGCTATTGCCGGCAGGTGCCGGTCGCTCGATTGGCGGTGGTGGCTGGGGCGGCTTTGGTGGCGGCGGGTTCGGTGGCGGCGGCCTTGGCGGGGGCGGCGGTTTCGGTGGCGGTGGTGGTGGTGGTTTCAGCGGCGGTGGTGGCAGTTTCGGTGGTGGTGGTTCATCAGGGAGCTGGTGACATGGCGCGCATGCAACGTCTGCTGATGAACCTTTTCGACGGCTGGTTTCAGCTACGCCGGCGATTTCCCAAGAGCCTCCTCGACGAGATGGCCGTGGCCATTGCCCATGGCGAGCGAGATCACCGTGGCGAGGTCTGCTTCGCCATCGAGTCACGCCTGGCACCGACGGCCGTGCTGGAAGGCCTCGATGCGGACCGACGCGCGCGGCATGTGTTCGCCCAACTGCACGTGTGGGATACCCAGCACAACAGTGGCGTGCTGTTCTACGTACTGATGGCCGAGCATCGCGTGGTGATCATTGCCGACCGCGGTGTCGCCGCGGCGGTGACCCAGCAGGAGTGGGATGCCATCCGTGATCATATGATCAGCAGCTTTGCGAAAGGTGCATGGCGCGAAGGTTGCCTCGACGGCATTGCCGAGGCACACGCATTGCTGCTCCGGCATTTCCCCGGCAACGACAAAGAGGCGCCCGACGAGCTACCTGATCGCCCGGTATTGCTCTGACCGAGGCTAGAACGGGTCGCGCACAGGGTGCGCTCCTACAATGGCAACCCTCCGTGTAGGAGCGCACCCTGTGCGCGACCGCAGCGCCACATCGCTCCCCACCATCCGCTTTTCGCGAACTCCCTCACCCACAAAAAAAGCGGCCCCAAAGGCCCGCCCAACCGACACCCAATGTAGGAGCGCACCCTGTGCGCGACCGCAGCGCCGCATCGCTCCCCACCATCCGCTTTTCGCGTACTCCCCAACCCACAAAAAAGGCGGCCCCAAAGGCCCCCAACCGACACCCAATGTAGGAGCGCACCCTGTGCGCGACCGCAGCGCCACATCGCTCCCCACCATCCGCTTTTCGCAACTCCCAATCCACAAAAAAAGGCGGGCCCGAAGGCCCGCCCCATCAGAAATCCAAACGCTTTCGAGCTTAGAACTTCTGGTTGTACGACACGTACCAATAACGGTCGATGTCGAACGCCGGGTTGTACGGCGCGCTGCCGGTACCCGAGGTGGTCACCGAGTAGTAGTACGGACCCTTCTTGTTGAAGATGTTGTTCACGCCGACGGAGAACACACCCTTCCACGGCGCCGTGTAACGGAACTGTGCGTCGTTGAACGCCACCGAACCCTTCTGGCTCATGCCGTAGCCGCTCCACCAGGGGTTGGTGTAGTTCGGCGAGCTGCACTCCACCTGCGCACCCGGGGTGTTGTCGTAGCAGATGTCCTTCAGGCCGGCGTAGTAACGCACCGTCCAGCTGGCACCGAACTGCTTGTAATCCCAATCCACCTGCAGGTTCGAACGCAGACGGTACATGCCGTCTTCGCCGGTACCACCGGCCGTGCCGCCGGACATGAAGCCGACCGTGTCCTGCGGGGTAGCGCCCGGGCCGCTGACCGTCTCGTACTTGGTCAGGTAGGTGCTGTCCGAAGCGATGCGGAAGCGGCCGAACGAGGTTTCCGGCAGACGGTAGTGGATACCGATGTCGTAGCCTTCGGTCTTCAGCGTGCCCAGGTTCGACAGGCTCTCGTTGAGCTGGTTGACCGAGCCCGCAACGACGCCGGTGGTCGGGTCGGTAACCGCGCTACGCGTGAAGCGGCTGCAGAACGACGGATCGTTGTTGACGTAGCAGTAATTCAGAACACTTTGCGCGTCGACCGACGAGATGATGTTCTTGATGTAGATGTTGTAGTAGTCGACCGTGAAGTCCAGGCCTTCCACCTGATGCGGGCTGTAGACCAGGCCCAGCGTACGGGTGATCGACTGCTCCGGCTGCAGGTTCGGGTTGGAGCCCGAGATGAAGGCGACCGGGGTCTGACTACCGTTGCTGCTGGTGATCGGCGCACCGGAGGTGCCCTGCACCTGACGGTAGTTGGCCGGGACGCCAGCGGCGGCGCAGCGCTGAGCGACGGTCGAGCTGGTTGCGGCGGCACCGTACTTGGTGTCGCACGGATCCAGGAACGTCTCGAAGCTCTGGCCCGGACCGCCGTACAGATCGCCGATGGTCGGCGCACGGAAGCCCTGAGCCCAGGTGCCACGGACCAACAGGTCCGCGAATGGACGCCAGCGGAAGCTGTATTTGTTGTTGGTGGTGCTGCCGAAGTTGCTGTAGTGCGAGTAACGGCTGGCGATGTTCAGGCCGAACTCCTGCGCGCCCGGCAGGTCACGCAGCAGCGGCACGTCAAGCTCCGCATAGGCTTCGTTGGTGTTGTACGCACCGTTGGTCGGCTGGGCCGCCAGGTCGGTGGTGAGGCCGGCGGCCACCATGGCGTCCGGGCGGTAGTCGCCCTTCTCGCCGCGGTGCTCGACGCCCACAGCCAGGTTCACCGTACCGGCCGGCAGTTCGAACAGACCACCGGACACGTTGGCCGTGTAGTCGTCGGTCGAGCTGGTCTGGCGGTTGGTTTCGATGTAGTTGATGTAGTTCAGCACCGACTGCGGGGTAGCACCCGGGCCCGCCAGGATGTTCCACGGCTGGCAGCCGGCGGTGCGTGCGGCAGCGTTGGCGCAAACGAGCTGGCCGTTCAACATTTCGGTTGGGCCGAGCGCGTTCTGGGCGTTTTCAAGGTTCAGATTGCCCGAACCGACCTGACGGATCTTGTTCTGCGAGTAGGTGTAGTTCGCGTCCCAGCTCCAGTCGTGGTTGAGGAACTGGAAGTAACCCTCGGCACCCACATCGATGTGCGCGAGCTTGGAGTTGGCCCAGGTGATGCGCGGCAGCTCGGCCGTGCGGCGGTAGAACGACACGTCCTGGCCCGGGAATGGGTTGTAGGCATTGTCGCCGCTCAGTACCACGCCGGTGCCGCCCGTCGAGAACGGATAGCCAGCGAGCTGCGACGATGTGTCGCGCGTGCTGTAGTTGGCCATGCCGTGCAGGGTGATGTTGTCGGTCAGCTTGTAGCGATCCTGTAGGAACAGGTTCTTCAGCTTGGAGCCGGCGCGGAACGTCATGTCGTTCTGCGTGTTGTACTTGTCGGCGTTGCTGGTGCCGTCGTAGAGGTGGTAGTTCGCCAGATTCGACGTGTCGGTCGCGCCATGATTGATCGCGTACTGCGTGCCGGTGTTCGGATCAATGATGCGGCCGTACGGGCCGGTGCCGCTCCAACCATCGTTCGGGTGACGCGGGCCGTTGGCGTAGTCGGTCTCGCTACGCTCGCTGTTCCACATCGGGTCGGTGTTCTGGTACGACGCGCCAACGATGAGCGAGTTCTTCTCGGTGCTGTGGCCCCAAGTGAAATCGTAGTTCGTGGTGGTGCCATCGCCTTCGCCATTCTGGCCGAAGTAGACGTTGGCTTCCGCACCGTCGAACTTTTCCTTGGTGATGATGTTGACCACGCCGCCGATGGCGTCGGAGCCGTAGATGGACGAGGCGCCATCCTTGAGGATGTCGATGCGATCGATCATCGAGACCGGAATCGTCGACAGGTCGGTCAGGCCCGAGAGGCTGGTGCTCCAGCGACGGCCATTGACCAGCACGAGGGTGCGGTTCGAACCCAGGTTGCGGATGTTGACGTAGCGACCGCCGACGTCAGCACCGGAGGACAGCGTGTCCTGCGGGGTGATGTCCGGAGTACCGGCCGACGGCATGCGGGCGATGATGTCGTTGACGTTGGTCAAGCCGGTGGCCTGGATCGCGGCGCGGTCCATGGTGAAGACCGGCTGCGAGGTTTCCACATCCACGCTGCGAATGCGCGAACCAGTCACCGTAACGGTTTCGAGGCTCTTGGCCGAGGTCTGGTCAGCCTGAGCGGGGGCAGCGTCCTGTGCAGCCACCGACCACGCCTGCAGCACCAGCGCTGCGGCAATGGCAGTAGCCAGCAGTGTCTTTTGCTTCATTGTTGGAACTCCGAACAAAAAATAGCCATCAGCCAGCACGCGAGGGCTGGGCCGTTGGATATGGGGATGGCTCGTAACGCCCTGGGGAAGGGGCTTCGTGCCGTGGCATCGCCGGGCTTGGGGGACAGGCGATGTAATTCCGAAGTTAAAACAAAGTGACGGGTGCGTGCAACCTTCCTGCCATGTTCAGGTGTTAGCTCGCACGTCAGCCATTTCGCACGAGACCAAGGGCGTTATCGCCGTCAAACGTGGACATCTCAGCCGCCCATGTCGCCACCGGGTGCGGGATGTTCGCGCCGGACGAAAAGGCACGTGACTGTCGGCATGTTGTCGACCATGCGGATTGCGTGTTATCGGCCACGCTAGATCGCGAGGTAACCAGGCGGCGTATCTGAAAATCCGCGCAGCGGGGCAAGGCCAGCTAAACTTGGCTTTTACTGCCAGCCTTCATTCCATGACGCAGCCCTACACCGTCGCTTTCGACCCCGTTGCCTTTCACGTGGGGCCGCTTCAGATCCACTGGTATGGCTTGATGTATCTCTGTGGCTTTTTGGGCGCGTGGCTGGTGGCGGAGTACCGCCGTCGCCAAGGACGCCTGCCGGTCAACAGCGAAGCGCTGGGCGACTTGGCGTTCTACGCGATGATGGGCGTGATCGTCGGCGGACGCGTCTGGTACATGCTGTTCTACGCAGATATCCATTGGGTCTGGACCGACCCGTTGGCGCTGTTCCGGGTATGGGATGGCGGCATGAGCTTTCACGGCGGCCTGCTTGGTGTGCTGGTGGCAGGGCTATGGTGGTCGCGTCGCAACGGAGTGCATTTCTTTGACACGATCGACTTCGTCGCGCCTATCGTGCCCATTGGTCTGGGGCTGGGCCGGCTGGGCAACTTCATCAATGGCGAGTTGTGGGGCAAGCCCTCGGATGTGGCCTGGGCGATGATCTTCCCCAACGCACCTGACCGGCTGCCGCGCCACCCCTCGCAGCTGTACGAGATGCTGCTGGAAGGTGTGGTGATGTTTACCGTGCTGTTCCTGGTGTCGATGAAGCCGCGGCCGCGCTATTTCATCTCTGGCTTGTTCGGGTTGCTGTACGGCTGCTTCCGCTTTGCGGTGGAGTTCGTGCGCGTGCCTGATCCGCAGCTTGGTTATCTGGCCTGGGGCTGGTTGACCATGGGGCAGATCCAGTCGCTGCCGCTGATCCTTATCGGCCTCGTGCTGCTGGTGATGTCGCGCAAGGCGCCGACGCTGCAGCCGTACACGGTTTCACTTCCAGGCAAGGAGTAAGCGCATGCGGGCCTATCTGGATCTGTTGCAGCACGTGCTCGATCACGGCACCGAAAAGGCCGATCGCACGGGCACCGGTACGCGCAGCGTGTTCGGCTGGCAGATGCGCTTTGACCTGGCGAAGGGCTTCCCGCTGGTCACCACCAAGAAGCTGCACCTGAAATCGATCATCCACGAGTTGATCTGGTTCCTGCAGGGCGATACGAATACAGCGTATCTGAAGGAACACGGCGTCAGCATCTGGGATGAGTGGGCCGATGAGCAGGGCGAGCTTGGCCCGGTGTACGGCAAACAGTGGCGTGCCTGGCCAACCGCCGAAGGCGGGGTGGTCGACCAGATTCGCTGGGTGGTGGATGAGATCAAGCGCAACCCCGATTCGCGCCGGCTGGTGGTCAGTGCCTGGAACGTGGGTGAGCTGCCGAAGATGGCGCTCATGCCGTGCCATGCGCTGTTCCAGTTCTACGTGGCGGACGGCAAGCTGAGTTGCCAGCTGTACCAGCGTTCGGGCGACATCTTCCTGGGCGTGCCATTCAACATCGCCAGCTATGCGCTGCTTACCCACATGATGGCGCAGGTCTGCGGCCTGGGCGTGGGCGATTTCGTGCATACCCTGGGCGACGCCCACCTCTACAACAACCATGTGGAGCAGGCCCGCCTGCAGCTGTCGCGCGAACCGCGGCCGTTGCCCCGGCTGGCGCTCAACCCGCAGGTGCGTTCGCTGTTCGATTTCCGCTTCGAGGACATCGCCATCGAAGGCTACGAGCCTTATGGCGCCATCAAGGCGCCGGTGGCGGTCTAACCCGAAAGGCAAGGGGGCTGGATCAGGTGGCTGCGTCAGCGCATCCTGTTAAGATCTGCCCGCGCGGCGCCATCGGCCGGCGACGCGAGACGTCACATTGTCGATGACCCAAGGATTTACATGGCTATTTCGCTAATCGCCGCGCTGGATGAAAACTTCGCCATCGGCCGCAAGGGACAGCTTCCGTGGCACCTGCCGGACGACCTGCGCTGGTTCAAGCAGCTGACGCTCGGCAAGTACGTACTGATGGGCTACAACACCGCCGTTGCCGTCGGTCGCGCGCTGCCGGATCGCACCAATCTCGTGCTGAGCCGCAAGCATGAAGCGCCGTTTCCTGGACAGGTCACCGTGCGCTCCCTCGCCGAAGGGCATGCCCGCGCCGGTGGCACCGGCCTGATGGTGATTGGCGGTGGTGAGGTGTATTCGGAGGCGTTGCCGCAGGCCAAGCGCCTGTATCTCACCTGGGTCAATGCCGCGGTGGATGGCGCCGACACGTTCTTTCCGGGTGTGCATTTCAGTGAATGGACTGAAGTGTCCCGCGTGCATCATAAGAAAGATGCCGAGCATGCGTTCGACTTCGATATGGTCGAGTACATCCGCAACGATTGACGAGGCGTTTCGCCGTTGTCTCCCAGTCTGGATCACCCGATGCACGTCATGGCTGGCGTCATGCTGGATGCGCGTGGCCGTGTACTGCTGGCGCAGCGGCCGCCGGGCAAGCATCTGGCGGGCCTTTGGGAATTTCCCGGCGGCAAGCTTGAGGCTGGGGAATTCGCCGAAAGCGGCCTGATTCGCGAGTTGCGTGAGGAGCTGGGTGTCGAAGCAGAGGTCAGCGAGCCGCTGATCCGCGTGCCTTGGCGCTACGGTGAGCGATCGCTGCTGCTCGATGCACGGCTGGTAAGACGCTGGCAAGGTGAGCCGCTTTCACTGGAAGGGCAGGCGCTGCAGTGGTGCGAGCCCGGTGGCGTCGATCTATCCATCCTGGCACCCGCCGATCGCCCCATCCTGCGTGCGTTGCAGTTACCACCGCTTTATCCCATCACCCCCGCTGACGTGCCGCCCGACGCATTCGTTGCCTGGCAGCAGCGCCTGGGTGTGGCCATCGAAAGCGGTCAGCGCTTGATCCTGCTGCGATTCCCGCTCTGGCCACAGGAGCGCGTGCGCGAACTGGCCGCAGGGTTACTGCCGCTGGCGCGGGCACGCGGCGCACGGCTGTTGCTGAGTGGCGACATAGAAGGCGCACTAGCTCTTGGCGAAGGCGTGGGCGTGCAACTCAAGGCAAGCCAGCTCGCATCGTTGGTGGAGCGTCCGTTGCCACTGCAGCAGTGCACCGGTGCCAGCTGCCACGATGGCGTGGAGCTGGCGCGAGCGTCGCTGCTCGCCGATTTCGCGACGTTGTCGCCGGTGTCCGCGACGGCATCTCACCCTGAAACGGCTCCGCTGGGTTGGCCGGCGTTTCAGGCCATGGTGGCTGCCGCTTCTGTGCCGGTCTACGCGCTTGGCGGCATGCACACAACCGACGCATCGGTGGCCAAGCAGGCGGGTGGGCAGGGCGCGGCGGGTATCAGCGGGTTCTGGTAACTGCCGGTCAGCGCTTGGCTTCGGCCAACGCCAGGTAGCGCGTGTGCCGGTCGGCGACAGCCCGATCGAGCTCTGTCTCGTCACCGCTGTTTTCAATAACGTCGTGGGCGATGGTCAGTCGCTCGGTGCGGCTGGCCTGGCGCTCGATCATGCGTCGCGCGAGTGCCTCATCAATGCCGTCGCGGCGCATCAGGCGATCGAGCTGGATAGATTCGGGCGCATCGACCACCAGGATCCGATCCACCCATCGATAGTGATCCAGGTTTTCCGCGAGCAGCGGAATCGCCAGTAGACAGTAAGGACCGCGATCAGCCATCACGTGTTCACGCAGCCAGGCACGCACGCGCGGATGGGTGATGGCTTCCAGCGCCCGGCGTGCTTCGTCATCGCCAAAAACGCGTTGGCGCATGGCGGCACGGTCGAGGTGGCCATCGGCGTCGAGCACCTCGGTGCCGAAACGCGCGACTACGGCCTGCAATCCTTCCGAGCCGGACGCAACCACCGCACGCGCGGCGACGTCGGCGTCATAGACATGGATGCCAAGCGATTCGAAGCGTCGCGACACAGCGCTCTTGCCGGCGGCGATGCCGCCAGTCAGGGCCACCACATAGCCACGCGCCGTGCTCATCGCATCCCGGTCAGCTGCGCGTAGTGAAGCCACAGCCAGTCACCCGCGACAAACCACACCCAGCCTGCCGCTGCGATAAACGGGCCGAACGGCATGGGTATGTCACGCCCGTGCTTGCGCAGTGCAATCAACGAGCCGCCGACCAGCGCGCCGATCAGCGAAGACAGCAGGATCACCGGCAACAGGGCACTCGGACCCATCCATGCACCCAGTGCAGCGAGCAACTTGAAGTCGCCATAGCCCATGCCTTCCTTGCCGGTGAGCAGCTTGAATCCCCAATACACGCTCCATAGGCTGAGATAGCCGATGGCCGCGCCAAGAATGGCGGTCGGAGGCAGCACGAACATTGGCAACAAGGAAAGCACCAAACCCAGCCACAGCAGCGGATAGTTGAGTTGGTCAGGCAGGTATTGCGTGCGGAAATCGATGCCTGCCAGCGCAATCAGCATCCAGGTAAACACCAGCCCGGCAAGCGCCGGCCACGTCGGCCCGAACTTCCACACGATCACGGCGCTAAGCATGCCGCTGAGCAGTTCCACCAGCGGGTATTGGATGGAGATGGGCGTCTTGCAGTAACGGCAGCGACCACCCAGCAGCAGCCAACCGAACAGCGGGATATTGTCCCGAGCCGACAGCGGGTGCTTGCACTGCGGGCAATGCGAAGGCTCACGCACGATGCCGGGCGGCATCGGCTGCTCATCGGCCTGCATCTCCAGCGTATCGAGCGCATCCCGCCGCCACTCCGCCTTCATCCGCTCCGGCAGACGCAGGATGACCACATTGAGAAAGCTGCCCACCAGCAAGCCGAGCACACCGGCAGCGAGGATCCAGGCCCAGAGCGGAAGTTCAAGCATGCACGGTTCCAAAGGCTATAAAAAAAGCCCCCCTCCCATAGGGAGAGGGGCTCGGATTGATGAGCTTACACGGTGCCGGCGAGCTTGAAGATGGGCAGGTACAGCGCCACCACCATGCCGCCGACGAGTACGCCGAGAATCACCATGATCAACGGTTCGAGCAGGCTGGAAAGCGTGTCGACGGCGTTGTTCACTTCCTCTTCGTAGAACTCCGCAACTTTGAACAGCATATGGTCCAGCGCGCCCGATTCCTCACCGATGGCGACCATCTGGATCATCATGTTCGGAAACAGGCCGGTCTGTCGCATCGACAGCTGCAGCTGATGACCTACGGCGACGTCGTCGCGCATCTGTCTCACCGCGTCGCCATAAACAATGCTGCCCGTAGCACCCGCGACCGAGTCCATCGCTTCGACCAGCGGCACGCCTGCGCGGAAGGTGACACCGAGCGTACGGCCGAAACGGGCCAGGGCCGACTGGCGCAGAATGTTGCCGATGACAGGCAGCCTCAGCATGACGCGATCAAGAAAATGAGCGAACTTGGGTGAGCGCTTTTTGGCTGCAACGAGGGCGACTACGCCGCCGACGATGCCAAAAAGCAGCACCCACCAGTAAGACTTCATGAACTCAGAGGCGGCAACCACCACCTGCGTAGGCGCGGGCAGTTCGGTGCCTGCGTCCTTGAAGGTTTGGGCGAACACCGGCACCACAAACAAAAGCATGATGACGCAGACCAGAAACGCAACCGCCATCACCATCATCGGGATAAAACAGCGCTTTCTTGATCTTCGCTTTGATGCTTTCCGTGCGCTCTTTGTAGGTTGCTACCGTATCGAGCACCGTATCGAGCACACCCGCGGACTCACCCGCGTGAACCAGGTTGCGGTAGAGCTCATCGAACTGGACCGGATATTTGGCCATGGCTTCATGCAGGGCCGAGCCACCCTCGATGCCTTGCTTGACATCGTTGAGCATGTTCTTGAAGCGGACGTTTTTTTGGCCGTCTGCGATGATCTCGAAGGACTGCACCATCGGCACGCCCGAGGCCATCATGGTGGCGATCTGGCGGCTGAAGATAGCGACGTCGCGAGGCTTGACCGAACTGCCGCTGGCACCGAACAGCGGTTTGCCGCGTTCGCGCACTGTCTGCGGGTTCATGCCCTGCTTGCGCAGTTCGGCCTTGACGAGCGAGGCATTCTTCGCCGACATCTCGCCCTTCATGCGCTTGCCGCGCTTATCCAGCGCGACCCAGTCGTACATGGTCATCTGGGTGACGGCGGCGCGTTGGGCGCCAAGCGACTTGACGTTTTTAGCGGCGGTGGCCGTGGCCATTGCGATTCCCCCTGCTGGTACGGTCGGGTTGCCTCAGGTGGGCAACCAACTGATTTTTTGCAGCTTAAGCCATTCCCCCGGGCCAATTCGTGGCGCCGGACGCATCTTTTGCGCGACGGAGGGCCTCCCCTGGCCCCCGCCGATGGGTCAATCCTTGGTGACTCGGTCGATCTCTGCCAGGCTGGTCATGCCCTTCTTCACCTTGAGCAGGGCCGAGGCCCTCAGGTCATTCACGCCAGCGTTGCGGGCGGCCTCGCCAATCTGCAGCGCGTTGCCGCCTTGCAGGATGATCTTCTGGATATCTTCCAGCATTGGCATCACCTGGTAGATGCCCAGGCGGCCCTTGTAGCCCTCGTTGCAGCTATCGCAGCCAACGGCCTCGTAGACGGTCAGGCCGGCATCGATGTCCTCCTGAGTGAACCCTGCTGCGAGCAGGGTCTGCGGCGGCAGGTCCATGGCTTTCTTGCACTCATGGAGCCGACGCGCGAGGCGCTGCGCGATGATCAGGGTCACCGACGAGGTGATGTTGTAGGGCGCGATGCCCATGTTCATGAGGCGCGATATGGTCTGCGACGCGTCGTTGGTATGCAGGGTGGAGAGCACCATGTGGCCAGTCTGCGCCGCCTTGATGGCAATTTCGGCGGTTTCCAGGTCGCGGATTTCGCCGACCATGATCACGTCTGGATCCTGTCGCAGGAAGGAACGCAGTGCTGCGGCAAAGGTCATGCCGCGCTTCACGTTCTGCTGGACCTGGTTGATGCCCTCGACGCGGATTTCAACCGGGTCTTCAACCGTGGAGATGTTGCGCTCCGTGGTATTGAGGATATTCAGCGCCGTATAGAGCGACACCGTTTTGCCCGAGCCGGTGGGGCCGGTGACCAGCACCATGCCGTAGGGCTTCTGGATGGCGTCCAGGTAAAGCTGTTTTTGCACTTCCTCATAGCCGAGCACATCAATGCCGAGCTTGGCGGCCGAGCCGTCCAGGATACGCATCACGATCTTTTCGCCGAACAAGGTCGGCAAAGTGCTGACGCGGAAGTCCACTGCACGGCTCTTGGAGAGATTGAGCTTGATGCGGCCATCCTGCGGTACACGGCGCTCGGCGATGTCCAGGCCGGCCATGACCTTGATACGTGACGAGATTCGTGCGGCCAGTTTCATGGGTGGGTTGGCCACCGCGCGCAACATGCCGTCCATGCGCAGGCGCACGCGATACTGAGTCTCGAAGGGCTCGAAATGGATATCGGAGGCGCCGCGCTTAATCGCATCGACCAGGATCTTGTTGACGAACTTCACCACCGGCGCATCGTCGTTGGCGTTGGCGTCGATGCCGGTCATCTCGGCTTCTTCGTCGCCCCCTTCCAGCACCAGATCGTCCAGGTCCCCGCCGCCCATGTCGGGGACCGCGTTGCTCATAGTGGTGAGCACGTTTTCGATGATGCGCAGCAATTGACCGCGCTCCACCAGAATCGGCTCGACCATGCAATTGGAGTGGAACTTGATTTCATCCAGCGCGTGAGACTGCATGGGGTCGGCAATGCCGACAAACAGCCGCTTGCCGCGCTTGAACAGCGGCAGCGCATGATGCTTGTTGATCAGCGCCTCGCTGATCAGGTTCACCGGCATGTTGGTTGGAATGAGCGCGCTCACATCCATCACCGGCATGCCGAACTCATCCGAGGCGATACGGGTGAGGCGAGCGCTGTCGACCAGGTTGTGGTCCAGCAGCCAAGCGGCAAGGGCGGTTTTGTGCTGGGCCGAATCGGCCATAGCCTTGCGCACGTCGGCTTCGGGCAAGACATCTTCCGAAACCAACCTGCGCGCCATGCCCGATAGACCCGCGAGCGAGGGTTGCATTAGCGTTGACATAGCGATACTGGCTCAGCCCCCTGATTGACGAGGAATTTACCCCAGTTGGGCGGGTTGGTCACGCAGCGATCACGGGGAATGATCCCGGGGGTGATCGGGTGCACACATCCTTTGGGCACAAAACTGCCTCCTCGGTCATGCAACAGGCGTGCCCCGCCCTGCAGGATAGACGTGGACGTGCCAGCGCGCTTGAGATAGAAAGGCCGCTTTCGCCCAGAAGCCTCGCCTGTGTCTGCCGATTCCCAACCCCCTTTCCTGGTCTTTGGTGCCCCTCGTATCGAGGAGGCTGAGATCGCCGAGGTGGAGGCTTGCCTGCGTTCGGGCTGGCTGGGCACCGGGCCCCGCGTGGCCCAGTTCGAGCGCGATTTCGCGGCTTGGCGCGGTGTGCGGGACTCCCAGGTCGCTGCCGTCAACTCTTGTACGGCGGCCTTGCACGTAAGCATGGTGGCGGCAGGGCTGGAGCCGGGCAGCGAGGTCATCACCACCCCTCTGACCTTCTGCGCGACGGCCAATGCCATCCTGCACGCCGGGCTCACCCCGGTGCTGGCCGATGTGGATCCGGTGACCCAGAACATCGATCCCGATGCCATCGAGGCCGCCATCACCCCTCGAACGCGTGCCATCTTGCCGGTTCACTTTGCAGGCCGCCCCTGCAACATGAACCGAATCATGGCCATTGCTGACAAATATGGGCTGATCGTGATCGAAGATTGCGCCCACGCCATCGAAACCGAATACCGGGGGCGCCCGGCCGGCACCTTTGGGGACTTCGGCTGCTTCAGCTTCTACGTCACCAAGAACGTGGTCACCGGCGAGGGCGGCATGATCCTGGGGCGCGATGAAGAGCACATCGCCCGTGCCCGCATTCTCGCCCTGCATGGCATGAGCAAGGACGCCTGGCACCGCTTCAGCGATCAGGGTTATCGGCACTACCAAGTGGTGGAGTGCGGCTTCAAATACAACATGATGGACCTGCAGGCGGCCATTGGCATTCACCAGCTGGCCCGCGTGGAGCAGAACTGGGTGCGTCGGCGTGAGTTATGGCAGCGCTACGACGATGCTTTTGCAGGGCTGCCCATTGGCCTCCCGGCAAGTCCCGAGGTCGATACCCGCCATGGGTGCCACCTCTATACGGTGATGATCGACGAGGCGCGTTGTGGCATCGGCCGGGACGGCTTCCTGGAAGCGATGAACGCCGCACGCATCGGTACCGGCGTGCACTACCTTTCGATACCCGAACACCCGTACTACCAGCAGCGCTTTGGCTGGCGTCCGGAACAATGGCCGTGCGCCATGCAGATAGGCCGCCAAACCGTAAGCCTGCCGCTATCGCCGGCGATGTCGGATCAAGAAGCAGAGCGTGTGATTGACGCCGTTAGGTCCGTGATCGCTCGCTGAGCCCGCTTCGATACCTTTTGGGGCATCAGGGAAAGGCAAGACCCTGCGGGTTCGACCGGGCAGAATGTCGATGCACTGAAATGGCACCAAGCAGTAACCCTCCGCAGTTGCAACGCTGTTCACGGGTTATCATGCCGCGTCACATACTGGAACGCTCCCTTGAACCGTCTCAGCATCATCCTGCCAGCGAAGAACGAAGGCGCGGCACTGAAGGGCCTTTTGCCCCGCCTGCGCTCCGCCCAGCCTGACGCGGAAATCATCGTGGTCGACGACGGCTCCACTGACGACACGCGACAGATATGCGAGGCGAGCGGCGTCGCATGCCATTCCTCGCCCTACTCAATGGGCAACGGGGCAGCCATCAAGCGTGGCGCCCGCGCTGCCAGCGGGGACGTCCTGGTGTTTATGGACGGCGACGGACAGCATGATCCGGCGGATATCGCGCGGTTGTTAGAGAAGCTGGACCAGGGATTTGAGATGGTGGTCGGTGCGCGCGACTGGGAAAGCCAGGCCGGCGTGGGGCGTGGCGTGGCCAACACCATTTACAACTGGCTGGCGAGCCATATGACTGGCCATGTCGTCTCCGATCTGACGTCCGGTTATCGCGCTGTGCGCGCGGACAAGTTTCGAGAGTTCCTGCACCTGCTCCCCAATGGGTTCTCCTATCCGACCACCAGCACCATGGCGTTCTTCCGCAGCGCTTATCCCGTGGCCTATGTGCCGATCAAGGCAGCACAGCGAGTGGGCAAGAGTCATATCAAGCCGATTCGCGATGGCATCCGCTTTCTGCTGATCATCTTCAAGATCGCGACGTTGTATTCGCCATTGAAGTTGTTCGTGCCGGCCAGTGCCGTGTTCTTCCTGCTTGGCTGTGCCAACTATCTGCGTACTTTCCTGGCCTATGGCCGCCTTACCAACGGTAGCGCGTTGATGTGGAGTGCCGCGGTCATTATCTTCCTGATTGGCTTGATTTCTGAACAGATCACCGCGTTGACCTATCGACGTGACAGCTAGCGCCGACTGACCATGGCAGGGTGCGATAGTCGAAGCCCCGGGGGCAAAGGAAAGGGTCACGCGCAATGTGCGCGCGAAATACCTGCGGGCAGATCTCCCGCGGAAGTCCGCCCCGATGAGGCTACTGTGCGATTGCCCAGGTTATTGGTTCTCGCCTCGACTTATCCCCGCTGGGCTGGCGACCCGGAGCCTGGATTCGTGCATGAGTTGGCTAAGCGACTCACTGATCGTTTTGACGTTACGGTCTTATGCCCGCATTCGACGAAGGCGGCGAGTCGAGAGTTGCTTGATGGTGTCAGGGTCCATCGCTATCGCTATGCGCCCGGTCGGTGGGAGACGCTGGTCAATGATGGTGGGATTCTCGCAAATCTTGGCCGCAGCCCCTGGAAGTGGCTGCTGGTACCGTCGTTCGTTCTAGGTCAATGGATGACCCTGTTTAGGCTAACGATCGCCTTGCGGCCGGATGTCGTCCACGCACACTGGTTACTCCCTCAGGGAATGGTCGCCGCTGGAACAGGGGCGAACCCCCTGGTAGTTACCTCTCACGGTGCAGATTTGTTTGGTTTGAACGGCGGTATATTCAAGTGGCTGCGAACTAAGGTTGTTAAGCGCTCCGCCGCAGTTACTGTTGTGAGTGACGTCATGCGAGAGCGATTGCGCACAGACTGCCCCGGGGCCTTGGTGCTTACGATGCCCATGGGGGTAGATCTCGATGAGCGGTTCGTGCCGAACTATGAAGTTCCCAGGTCGACCAACGGCATTCTGTTTGTAGGTCGCCTGGTCGAAAAGAAAGGGCTGATCTATCTCGTTGAGGCAATGCCGGCCGTGCTGGCAAGCCACCCGGATGCGCACTTGGACATCGTGGGCTTCGGGCCAGAGCGCGATCGCCTGATGGGCCGGGTCACGCAACTTGGCCTTGACGAATGTATCCGTTTTGTTGGCGCGGTTCCGCAGATGGAACTGCCGCATTATTATCGGTCCGCCGCGGTATTCGTGGCTCCGTTCATCGAGGCGCCGGGAGGCGACCAAGAGGGGCTTGGGCTAGTTGTCGCCGAGGCCATGGGGTGCCGATGCCCCGTTCTCGTGGGCGACGTACCTGCCGTCCACGACTTGATCGGTAATGCCACTGACTGCCTGGTACCTCAGCGTGATGTCGATGCTCTCGCCAAGGCCATTATCCGAGTCCTTGCAGATCCGGTAGCGGTGGCGAGGCAGGCTGCAGCACACCACGCGCAAATATGTGATCGGTTTTCTTGGACTTCCGTGGCAAAGCGTTATGCAGGTCTTTTCGATACTTTGATGTTGCCTGGTGAGCGATCAACATGAAGCACTCTGTCGAAAGACAGCCTCACGTCGACAAGAATATGTCGCTGCGCGCGCTGAAGGCGCGCAAGATTGAAGCCCTGCTCGGACTGGATCGCAACAAAATATGCGGCAGCATGCTCGAAGTCGGCACGGGGAGCGGTGGCATAGCGCACTATTTCGCACGAAATGCGAGTTCTCGTTGGGTAGTTTCAACGGTCGATGTGGTGGATAGCCGCCAACTAAAAGACGGTTATTGTTTCAAGCTCATTGAGGGCTGTGAGCTCCCATTTGACGACGAAAGTTTTGATGCTGTTATCAGCAACCACGTCATTGAGCATGTAGGTGATGAATCCAGCCAGCTGCTGCATCTTAAAGAATTAAGGCGAGTCATGAAGCCGGGCGCTACGGGATATCTCGCAGTGCCCAACCGCTGGATGCTTGTTGAGCCTCACTACGGACTTGCCTTCCTGAGTTGGTTGCCAAATCGATGGCGAAGCACGTATCTGCGTATCAGCGGGAAAGGCAATGTATACGACTGCGAACCTTTGGCTTTGCGGCCGCTGGAAAAGCTTCTTGACGTTGCCGACCTGAGCTATCGCAACCTGTGTGTTGAGGCAATGCGCGTCACTCTGGAGATTGAACGACCCCAATCCCTGCTCTTGCGCACGCTGCGGTTTTTACCAAGCAGT
Organism: uncultured Gammaproteobacteria bacterium; assembly: GCA_963783075.1. GTDB lineage: Bacteria > Pseudomonadota > Gammaproteobacteria > Xanthomonadales > Rhodanobacteraceae > Dyella. The sequence goes on from CAWAMF010000003.1 coordinate 35,496, forward strand.
GTGTTGTCATTGTTCCGTCGAGTCATTCCGACGCTGATCTATGAAATTCGTAGGCCGGAACTGGATGATTCCATCAAGCGCGGCTCCTTGTAGCGATGTCCGACGTGATTCCGACCACGTGGGAGGCTGGGGTCGACTGGAGGCAGCCGGAAGCTGCGCTCTTGGGCACTATTACGGTTACCTATAACCCTGACTTGGCGATTCTGAAGCGGCAACTCAGCCAGATCCCTGGGCCAGCCCTGAAAGTTGTCGTCGACAATGCTTCCAGTCCAGAGCTAAAAGATGGCTTGGCGCGAGTTACCGAGTTATGCGGCGCTATCTTGTTACTCAATGGGGCCAACGTCGGCTTACCCGCCGCCTTGAATCAGGGGTGCAGGTACGCGCAATGTGTTCGTCCCGCCTGCCGTCACTTGCTACTGCTTGACCAGGACAGTGAACCGGAGGCGGGGGCTATCGAACGGTTGATTCTTCGCTACGGGCAAATCGCTGCATTGAGCGAGCGTGCCTGCTGCATTGGCCCTCGACTGGTGGATATCGAAACTGCACTTGAACACGGGTTTCACCAGATCAGGGGGGCGCGCTGGGTCCGGAGTTTTCCTCCGTCGACAAGCCAAACGCCGATTCCTCTGGCCAACCTAAATGGCAGCGGCACGTTGATGCCCGTCGAGGTGTTCAACGAGCTTGGTGGCCTTGAAGAGGACTTCTTCATTGACCATGTCGATACGGAATGGGCCTTTCGCGTGCTGGCGGCCGGCTATGGGCTCTATGGCGTGCCGGATGTGACTTTCGGCCATCGGATGGGCGACAAGACCCTGAAATTCTGGCTTCTTAGATGGCGAGTGTGGCCTTACCGATCGCCGCAAAGGCATTATTTTCTTTTTCGCAATGCCGTCCGCCTTATGCGCCGAGGCTATATTCCTTCCGTCTGGAAGGTTTGGGCAGTGATGAAACTTGGGATCACGCTCTTCGTGCATATGTTGTTCGACCGGCAGCGGTCGACCCAGGTAAGAAGTATGGCAAAGGGTGTTCGCGATGGTTGGCATTGAATTGATTATGTTTGGCGAAATCAAATGAACGACGCAACTTCTCCACTGATCACCACCGTCATTCCTACCTATAGGCGGCCCGAACTTCTCCGGCGCGCCATACTGAGCGCGCTGGCTCAGACAGGGCCTGCACTGCAAGTCTGCGTCTATGACAACGCCTCCGGTGATTCAACCGAGGCAGTGGTAGCGGAGCTGGTTGAAAAAGATTCACGAGTTAAGTATTTCCGCCATAAGGAAAATATCGGCGGAATGGCCAATTTTCAGTACGGCCTGTCTCAGGTCAGGACGCCGTTCTTCTCCTTCCTTTCGGACGATGATGTGTTGCTTCCTGGGTTTTACGAGGCTGCAATCAAAGGGCTGGAAGACTTTCCTGAGGCAGCGTGCTGGTGCGGCGTTACCTTGCTAATGGCGCCAGGCGGCGCGTTATATGGCGCGCGTGCCGCAGATTGGCCAAGGGAGGGACTTTTTGAAGCGCCGGAGGGATTGCTTCAGATGATCAAGAGCATGCCGGGTTGGACAGGAACACTCTTCCGACGAACAGCGACCGATCGTGCTGGACCGTTGAACGAAGCGCTCGCCGGCCCGTCCGATATCGAGTTTATGCTAAGGATTGCGGAGGACCATTCCATCGTGTCTTCGAAACACGCCAGCGCACTATTTCTGCTCAACCCGCATTCCTTCAGCGAGTTACAACCCCTTCAGAGTTTTTGGCCAGGGTGGCAGGAAATGATCAAGAGCGTCGGTCAGACACCTGGCTTGAATGATGTCGATCGAGCTGCCGTGAAAGAAGGGTTGTGTGCGAACGCGCAACGCATGCTGTTTCGACGCGGTGCCGCTGCTATTGCGAAGGCCGACTATCAATTTAGCCGGGAAGCGGCAGCCGCTCTGGCCGGTACGTTTGATAAGCAGGCCAAGGCAAATCTATTAAGGTTCCTCACGGGGGCTTGCTCAGGAACATCTCTGCTACAACGTATTTATACGGGCGCTTATCGTGCGGCTGAGCAGGTGGTCGTGCACAAGCGGATGCGTCTACAGAACAAATACGCCGGCTACGCGCGTTATCTATAACAACTGGGGCGTTTTCACCTGTGGCGCTCGGCTAGCTTTGTCCGGGCCATTGATCTCAGTTCCGTTGACGAGGCTGCGGCGGCAATCAGAACCAGCGTGCTGATGATCAGTAGTTGCGCGAAGCCATACACGCTGCGAGGTAACGATGGAGTTGCTAGGCGGCTCAACATACCTGCTGCGGTCGCGGCGACGAAAGGTGGTAACACATCCTGCAGGTACCACTTGCCCATCTCTTTCTGCATGAGGCGGCGGTGCATCAGAGGTATCGCGATGGAGACAAATCCCAGGTTGGTCAGGAACCAAAGCCCGGCGGCGCCGACAACGCCGTAGTGATCTACCGCCCATATGCAAAAGGGCAGACCCACGATCAGGGCAACGAGATTCGCGCCTACGGTTAGTCGTGTCCAGCCATTGGCCAATTGAAGCGCATAGGGCAGGTTCATCAGGCCGTTTAGTGCCGTACCGGCGACGAGTATCGAGAGAGCAGGGGCCGTTCTCGCAGCAATCGTGGTGTCTCCTGTCCACAGGTACATCACGTCCCTTGCGTAGATGATCAGCACGACGGACATGGCCGCGACCACGGCGCAAAGGCACTGATTGCTTAGGTGGTAGAGGTGCGTGAGGGTTGCCTGTTTGCCTTGCGAGACCAGCTTGCTGTAGCGTGGGTAGAGAGCGTTGAACATGGGTTGAATCATGCGTCCCATTCCAGCGGCGACACTCATGGCGAGGCTGAAATAGCCCAGCTCGGCCAGTGGGCGCATGGCGGAAAGAACAATGCGATCAAGCTGCACCACCGTCACTGACAGAGCCATGATGGCCAGTAGACCGCCGGCGAAGCGCCCTGCGCTCCGTATTTCCTCGCGGCAAAATCGGCTTTCGCGAAAGTTGCTGCACGGCAGTAGCCGCCACAGCGCTATCGACGAGGCCGCAGATTGGCCGACTGCGACCAGTGCGTACCACCACATGAAGGCCGAAATCGTCGGCGAGACCCAGTAGAGCACGCCGAGTACGCCTACGCTGCGCAGCGTGGCGAATCCGGCATTGATCCAGTTTAATGTCAATTGCTGTTCGAGCCCCGACAGGCCATTGGTGTAGAAGCTGCTGGGCCACTGGAGCGCCACTGCCAATCCCATAACTGCTATGGCATGCGCAGTCTGTTCGCGCGTCAGATTCTCCGGATGCAACCAATCGTTGGCCAGAAATCCACTGGACAGCCAGATGGCTAGGGCAACCAAAAGCGCAATGGGCCAGACTAGGTACTCGAAAGTGCGCACCAGATCGCCCATAGAGCTTTTGAGTTGGGAATCGTGTGATCGGCGAGCCAGCTCCCGATTCAGTACTCCGCCCATACCCAGGTCAAGCAGTATGGAGAACGCCTGTATGCTGAGCATCAGCCCGACCAGTGCGAACGCCTCCATGCCAAGCACGCGAATGTAGAGCGGGACAAAAACCACCCCCATCAATGCCATCCAGGCCTGGCCGGCATAGTTGGCAAGAACGTTGCGACGCAGCGCGGGCATAGGCGAACTAGTCGTGCCGGGGGGCGCCATCGGGCGCGGCTGTAAGTGGGTTGCTTGCGAGTACCCCTTCGTTCCCGAACGCCAATGGGTTGCTATCCTTTCCAGAAGGCCTTTCCTTCTGGAAAGGATACTCATGCGTCGCCATGGTGAGATTGGTTTCATTGTTCCATGGACGATCTATGCGCAGCGCTCCCGCCAAGTCCACCATCGCATCAAACATTGTGCAGTAGCTATCGCGCGGAGTTAGCCAAGAGTGATCGATCGCAAGCCCAATGACATTCGCCGTCAGTTGGCTCCTGAGGTTAAGGTCGACGTACGTCGCTTCACACATGGGGCGTTCCCTTATCCATGCGTCTGATACGGGCGGGCCGGGTTACCCAGAACGGTATCGCCAGGGGCTACATCTCGCGTCACCACCGCACCGGCCCCTACGGTGGCGCCGGCACCGATATGCAGGTTGGGCAACACGACGGCGCCCGCTCCTATGAAAGCGAAATCCGAAATGTGAACTTGGCCCGCGATGGTGGCTCCGGGCGCGATATGGACGCCATCGCCAATGACACAGTCATGGTCAATGGAAGCCTTGGTATTGACGATGACTGAAGCACCGAGTCTCGCGCCCGCGCAGACGGCGGCAAGCGCGAGAATTTGACAGCCTTCTCCAATGAGGCTATCTCCTGCGACGAATGCTCGAGAGTGCACCACGGTTAGTGGTGCATAGCCTCGTGCCGAGAGCCATTGCGCGCGATAAAGACGGTCACGCCCATACCTGCCTCCAATCGCTACGCAGGCAAGCGCGGGTGACGCGCCGTTGGACATCTCAATCCAATCGTTGAATCCGGTCTCCCCGTAATAGATAGGGACGCCTTCGAATGGCGATGATATTTGTCGATTGTCGAAGAGCGCGACAAGCGATGCGTCCGTGCTGCTCAGTGCTTCGTTCAGCACCTTGGCCTGTCCGGTTGCACCCCAGAATATGACAGGGGTCATTGTTCCGTTCCCAAAGCTGCAACGATGTGCTGCGCCACTCTGTCCATGTCGACCCCACTCAGATCGTGGTAACTCGGCAAGTTCAGCGCACGGGGTGATATGGAATGACTGACCACGTGACTTGGCGCATGCGGGAACATGGGTAACGACGAAAGTGGCCAGAAGAACACTCGCCCATCTATGTTGTCCGCCTTTAACGACGCCAGTAACGCTGGTCGGTTAAACGAGACCCCGGGGTCTACAACGATAGTCGGCATCCAAAAGCCGTTCGCGGTACCTGCTGGTTCTGGGTTCATCGTCAAGGGAAGGCCGTGTAGTGCCTGGCGGTAATGTTCGAAGATTCTTCGCTTGCCTGCGATCAGTTCATCAATACGTTCCATCTGGGCGCAACCAATGGCGGCCTGAAGATTCGACATTTTGTATTTGAATCCGATTCGCTCTGGCCAGAACTGACGAGCTTCGCCCTTGGCGCGACCATGGTTTGAAAGCGTCAGTACACGCTCGTAAAGCAATCTGTCGCAGGTGACAAAAATGCCACCTTCACCAGTAGTGATGGTCTTTGTACCGTGAAATGAGAACGCTCCAAATGTCCCCAATGAACCTGCGCGACGCCCATGCCAGCTGGAGCCGACCGCCTCGGCAGCGTCCTCGATCAAATGGATACCATGGCGCGCGGCAATGCGCGAAAGCTCATCCATGTCGCACAGGTTGCCATACAGATGCACGGCCAGAATGGCCCTGGTGCGCGGCGTGATGGCCGCTTCGACCGCGGCGGGATCCAGGCACCAGCTATCAGTCTTGACGTCCACGAGTACGGGTGTCGCACCCAGGTGGACGATAGGCGCAGCGGAGGCGATCCAGTTGATGTCGCCGAGGATAACCTCGTCTCCAGGTCCGATGCCAAGCCCCGCCATGCCCATATGGAGTGCGCCGGTTGCGCTGGAGGTGGCGACGGCGTACTCCACGCCAAGGTGCTCACGAAACAATCGCTCAAACCGGTTGATATAGTCGTAGCAATGTTCGCCCCAGCCATTGGCAGCAGCATCCGCCGCGTAGCTGATTTCCAGCTCGGTAATGGAAGGCTTCGTGTAGTAGATGCGTGTGCTGGCGATGTTGGTCATAGGACGGCCAAGTGTGGAACTGCGACGACGAATTGTCCTTGCCAATCGCGAACGTAGCTCAACTGCGCGACGATTTCGTCGCGAAGATTCCAAGGCAAGATCAGCACAAAGTCTGGCCGATCCATGCGAAGTCGCGATTCATCGACGACAGGTATGCGTGAGCCCGGAAGCCAGAGCCCTTGTTTGTGAGGAGAGGCGTCGACCACGTAAGGCAGTAGATCGGGTCTGACTCCGGCGTAGTTGAGCAGGGTGTTGCCCTTGGCAGCAGCGCCATAGCCAACTACCGAGCGACCTGCTTCGTACTGCTGGAGCAAGAACGCAAGGCATGCGTTCTTGACCGCCGCCGCCTGTCCCTGGAAGCCCTGGTAATAGTCCATCTCCAACATGCCGGCCGATACTTCCGCTTCGAGCAATGCGGCCACGCCGTCGGTTTCCGTGCGTGAGGTGCTCTGGTGGCTTGCCCAGATGCGTAATGAGCCGCCGTGAGTGCTCAGGCGCTCTACGTCCCAAATGCGAAGCCCGTGAGCTGCGAATACACGACGAATCGTATGGAACGAGAAGTAAGAAAAGTGCTCGTGATAAACCGTATCAAATTGCCGCTTGTCGACGAGTTCCATCAGATGCGGAAACTCGGCGGTAATAGTCCCGTCCTGTGCGAGCGCAACCGTTAAGCCGCCTACGAAATCGTTGATGTCCGGCACGTGTGCCAGAACATTGTTGGCGATGATCAAATCAGCCGGCTTGCGATCGCGAACGAATTCCTCAGCGAAAGCACGACCGAAGAACCGCTCGAGTGTTTCTATACCTTTCTTGCGGGCGACGCTGGCCGTACCGGCCGTCGGCTCAATGCCGACACACGGTATTTGCCGATTCGCTACATACTGCAACAGGTAGCCGTCGTTGGACGCGATTTCCATGACCAAGCTCTGGCGCCCCAGTCCCAGACGGGAAGTCGCCGTTTCTACATATCGCTCGGCATGAGCCAGCCAGGATAGCGAGAAAGAGGAGTAGTAGACGTAATCGGATGAAAACAGGGTCGTGTGTGACTGCACCTCATCGACCTGCACTAGGAGGCAAGTTTCACAGATGAAGAGTTTCAGTGGAAACCAGGCCTCAGGTGCGTCAAGGGCTTGCTCATTGAGAAAAGCGTTCGACGGCGGGGCGCTGCCAAGATCAAGAAAGATCGTGCGGGCGACGGTAGTGCAAAATCTGCATCTCATGGAAGAATTCCAGCAAATTCAATATCGGCCAGCAAGGGAAGTGATCGATCCTTCTCGGATACTTGCGAGACCTGGATTGGCCACTTGATGGCTAGTAACGGGTCGTCATGTCGGAGTCCTCCCTCGTGCTGCCGATCCCATGAGGCGCTGTGGAGATATAGCAGCTGCACGTCATCCGTGAGCGCCTGGAATCCGTGCGCGAAACCTTCGGGTAGAAAATACTGTGACGGCTTGTCTTCGCTCAGTTCCACGCCATGCCATTGCAGAAAAGTCGGTGAATTGGCGCGGATGTCTACCGCGACATCAAACACGCAACCACGGACGCATCGAATCAGTTTTGCTTCCGAGGCAGGGGGGTATTGGAAGTGCATTCCCCGCACGGTTCCTCTGCGATGGGTGCGCGAGATATTGATCTGGCTCCAGTACAGGTTGGACTGGATTCCGGCGAACTCCGCATCGCAGAAAATTCGGGAGAACTCACCACGCGTGTCCCGCGCAGGCGTCGTCTCAATCACGAACAAATCGGTGAGTGGAGTGCTATGGAATTTCATGTTGTCCAGGCCAGGCCACGGGAGCGGGCTGCTTTTACGTAGTCCTGTAAGTCCTGGCCGCTACGCAACGTTCCGGCATCATAAAAAGTGCGATACCACTCGGATGTGTGGCGGAACGTCGTCTCAGCGTCCCATACGGGGTGCCAATCAAGCAGTCGTTCGGCTTTTGAACAATCCAATTGCAATGCCATGGCTTCGTGCGGGTGAGGGCCTGCGTGGTATTCGCTACGCAATTCCGGCCAGTGCTTGCCGATTTGAGATATCAGGGCGCTTACCGGGAGCGTCGCCCCGGCGGAAGGCCCGAAGTTCCAGGGGCCCTCGACTGGGTCACGCACAAGCAAGCGTTGGCCAAGCTGAAGGTAGCCCGATAGGGGCTCCAGGACGTGCTGCCACGGTCGAACCGCTTTTGGGTTGCGGATCTGTAGAGTTTCGCTGTGGGTAACCGCGCGGATCAGGTCGGGTACGAGTCGATCCTCTGACCAATCGCCGCCACCAATGACATTGCCCGCGCGCGCGGTGACCACTCGAACGTCAGACGCCTGGAAGAAGCTTTTCCGGTAGCACTCGGTAACGAGCTCTGCGCACGCTTTGGATGTGCTGTAGGGGTCGTGTCCGCCCAATGCATGATCTTCTCGATAACCCGTATCGGTGGGTTGTTCCAGGTAGACCTTGTCGGTGGTCGCGTTGACGAATGCACGCACGGAATCGATCTTGCGAATCGCCTCCAGCAGATGCACCAACCCCAATACATTGGTACCGAAGGTCTCGACCGGTTCCCGATAACTCCTTCTCACCAACGGTTGTGCAGCAAGATGGAATACAACCTCCGGCCGAATGAGCGCGACTGCCTGTTCTATCTCTTGCGCGTTACGCAGATCCCCGCGCATGTCGATAACGGAGTCCAAGTTGAGCAGGGACCAATGGGATGGGTTGGTGTCGGGCGCGAGGGCGAATCCCGTTACACGTGCACCCAGCGCGGTTAGCCAAAGGCAGAGCCAGGACCCTTTGAAACCGGTATGACCAGTAACCAGGACCTTGCGTCCTTCATAGGCATTGGCGAAAAGGCCTTTCACGGCCAAACCTTCCACGGCGCGTGGCCGCTTTGCCAGAGCTCCTCAAGCTTGATCTTGTCACGCAACGTATCCATGGGCTGCCAGAACCCTTCATGGGTGTAGGCAGAAATCTGACCATCGCGCGCCAGTGCCTCCAAGGGCGCACGTTCCCATATGGTGCTGTCATCAGCGATGTATTCGAGCACGCCAGGTTCCAGGATAAAGAAACCTCCGTTAATCCATGAACCATCACCGGATGGCTTTTCCTCGAAGCGGGTAATGCGATTGTCCTTGATATCGATTGCGCCAAATCTTCCGGGTGGCTGCACAGCACACATGGTGGCCAGACAGTTTCTGCTCTTGTGGAATGCCAGCTGCGCGGAGACGTCGATATCGGCTAGCCCGTCCCCATAGGTGAAACAGAATGCCTCGTTATTCAGGTATCGGGCTACGCGCTTAAGCCGTCCGCCGGTTTGCGTCTGGTCTCCCGTGTCCACCAATGTGATGCGCCAGGGTTCTGCGTGCTGCTGATGGACTTCCATTCGATTGTTAGTGAGGTCGAACGTGACGTCCGATGTATGCAGAAAATAGTTGGCAAAATATTCTTTCACCATATAGCCCTTGTACCCCAGGCAGATGATGAAGTCGTTGATGCCGTGCTTCGAGTAGATCTTGAGGATGTGCCAGAGTACGGGCTTGCCGCCGATATCGATCATGGGCTTGGGGCGTACGATAGTCTCCTCGCTAATCCTTGTGCCTAGGCCACCGGCGAGAATGACGGCTTTCATGTGTTCGTTTCCCTCAAGGTGCGGTCTGGGCCGCGTTACACCGACAAGAATAAAGGGTCGATGCGAGAAAGAAAGACCCTCAACTGAGGCCGGTTGATGGCTTGAATACTGGCTATTGGAGCCCGGGGAGTCTGCGTAGGCCTGCGAGGCTGGCGTTCAAATGGCCGCCAATATTTAGCGTCTCCAGGTGGGCAAGCGCAGCATTAGCTTCGGCTTTGCGCCCCTGAGCCGCCAACATTCGGACCAGCGTGATCTGGTAAGCAGCCTCGCCGGGCTGGGTTTGCACGGCTCGCGCGATTAGCTTTTCGCCAAGATCATGATTATTAAGCGTATTCCAGGCGTATTCGCCGTAGGTGGCTAATAGCCGCGCACCAGGGTCTGGGTGCGCCAAGGCGGCGTTGAATGCCTGCACCATGCGCTGAGGCGGCAGTGCACACGTGCCATCCTTGGAGCACTGGCTCAATGCTGCCAGTGAGCTTTCGTCCTGTACGCCAGGCTTCGTTGCAGCAAGCTTGGCAGTCATGCTGTCCCACCAGGCGTCCTTGAGCGGAAGCTTCATCCGCGAGTTCATGAAAATCAGTGCCTGTTGCGGAAGGATCGACGAGTTGGGCAACGCCGCCGCCCGTTCAAGCGGTTCGTAGGCCGCTTTTGTAAAGGGTGAATTCGGGTCGTACTGGGAAAGAATTATGTAGGTGCGTCCCAGCTCGTACTGTGCTCGGGGCGAGTCTGGTGCACGCTTGGCGAGGGCTTGTGCAAGGCGCAAGGGGTTGCCCCATTCGTAGGAAGTCATGGTGGTAAGTCCCGTCCACCACACCATCAGGATCGCCAGCAGGAGCCAGCGGGCGCTTTGTAGGCTCAGGTGGGACGAGGAGAAAAGACGCATGACGCCGACGATCGATGCGTCATCATGGTTTGTATCGCCAGTATGTCGGGTCCCATGCGGGAATAGTCCGCACACCAAAGCCAGCATCAGGCCGAAGCTCGCGAAGTAGTTGCGATGCTCATACACCAACTCAAGAGGCAATATGGTTGCGGTCAACAGGTGACAGCTCAAAAACAGCAGGACGCCCAGGGCCACAAGCGGACGTCGGCGGCGTAGCCACAACGCGAGCGCTAGCAATGTGCCCAATGCGCCTATGCTCGCCAACGTGGTCCATGGGGAGTACAGGCCGGTCGAGATGATGTAGTTATCGTGATAGAACGACAACCACGGTGACAGCGGCAGAATCGTCCAGCCAATGTAGTTGACGACGACACGCGACTCGGTCAACAGGCGCGTGCCAAGCGTGAAATCTCTAGCCGCCCACGTCCCAGGTCGAAGCGCTCCAGGCAGCAGCCACGCCAGGCCTGCAATCATCGGCAATGCCAGCGTTACTGCAAATAACGCCAGAAGACGCCGGTCCCGCTTTTCGCCAGGTTGACAACGAAAATCCATTAATACCCATTCAATCAAGAATGCGTATAGCGGCAACATCGCTGCCGTCTCTTTTGCCAACAGGCCAACCGCTGTTGGGATAGTTATGCTGAACGCGGCAAGCAGCAATCCCGGCCAAGTATTGGCATGCTGCCGCATGTGGCGACGGCCGACGATATAGCCGAGCAAGCCAAGCAGCACGAACAGATTGGCCATGCTCTCCATGCGCTGCACTACGTAGAGCACAGCAGTGAGATTAATTGGCAAAAGCAGCCAGCCAGCCGCGATCAATGTGGCAAAGAGATCGCGCCCGCGTCCGGTAGCCCTCGTTTCATCCAGCTGGAGCAGCGCGCGGGCCAGCTGAAATACAAGCAAGCCATTCAATAGATGAATGCAGAGATTGGTCAGCTTCATCCAGAAGGGATCGAGGCCGCTTGCTAGGTAGTTGGCGGCAAAACTCAGTGAGGCAAGTGGCCGTTTGAAGTCGCTCGCCGGAGAGGAGAGCGCAGCACCGATGAGCGAGGGCAGGTCGCCGGAGGAGGGTTGCACGCCATGGTTGTCGACGATGTTCGGATAGTCGTCAAACAGCCAGCCACCAGGCAACCCGGGCCAATAAACCAGGGTGGTAAACAGCAGCGACAGTGCAAATAAATGCCACCCACGGCGGGGCAATGAGGAATCGGGTGCCAAGGTATCGAACCAGTAGCGGATTGGGACCGTCGCAGCTTACCTTCTCTGGCGGCTCGATCCACCAAGAGCCGCCAGAGTCAAAAGATGCCGATGCGCCACGCACGGTTGCCTCGGCCATGGTGCGTCGTTAAGCGGTATGGCTGTGCGGTGCCTGGCTATTCGGCAGTAGCGGTCGGGGCGGGCTGGATCGCGCGCGCTCTGGCCTGCAACGCGTTCATCTCGGGGTCTGCGCGCAGCGTTGGTTGCAGCTCCATGGCTTGCGCAATAACTGCCAATGCTTCCTGGCCACGATTGTTTTCTACCAGATAGTTGGTCAGGCGCAGGCTGTACTGAGTGACGCTAGGGTCCTGTTGCAGTGCGAGCCGCCACTGCTTGCTGGCTAGAGCCGGGTCATGCAGCACCGCACCAAGCAGTTCGGCGTAATCCGCATGCAGGCGTTGCTGATTTGGGTAACGCGAGGTGACTATGGCGTAGCACTTGGCCAACTGCGCTGCATCAATGCCCGGCCGGCGTTGCATGACCTGTGTTATTAGCTTTTGCAGCACCGCATAAGTATCGGGAATCAAGGGGCGCGACTGCAGCTTATGATGCATGTTGTCCCACCACGGTTGGGTTGGCATGCCTGGATGTTCGGCGGCCACTTCCAGCAGGGCTTCCTCGGGGAGTATCGAGTCTCCGGGAAGCCGGGAGGCGCGTTCCAATTCCTGGACGCTCATGGAGAACAGCGGAGAGCTGGCATCCCCGCCGGACATCGCCATGTAACGACGCGCCAAGTCCATCGCTGCGCGGCTTGAGTCCGGATTGATATCCGCAAGCACCATGGCGAGTCGGAATGGGCTACCCCAGGTGGCTGCACGAAGCGTGGTAAGGAAAGCAAGATTGAGTATCAGTGCGCTGGCAACAATCACGATGACTCGTGAGTTGCTGCGGCGCCATAGCCACCAAGCCAGATCTGCTAGTGCGAGTAACACACCAAGCAGAGCCGGATAGTTTCGGTGCTCAAATACCAGCTCCAGCGGTAGCGGTGCACTGGTCATCGCGTGCGCCACAAAGAACCAGCCGATGCCGAGGGCTAGCAATGGTCGGCGTCGGCGTGCGACAACGGTTACGGTAAACAGCCCCAGCAAAAGAACGCCGCCCAGTAGGGTCGTCACCGGATCTAGCAGCGTCGTCGAGGCGGCGTAGCTGTCGTAGTAGAACTGCAGGTGGCTCGGCATGGGAAGTAGACACCAGCCGAGATACATAGGCAGTACTCGCAACTGTGTCAGTTCGCGCTGCCAGGCAGTGAAGTCCCGGCCGGCGTAGAGTTCGGGCGTGGCGTAGTGTGGCAACAGGTAGAAAGCGAAGACAGCGGCAGATATGCCGACGCCGACAAGGTAGAAAGCTTTCCAGCCGCGCGTCGCGCTTTCTTTTGCTGCCGCGAAGCGCAGCAGGGTCAGCTCCAGCAGCAGCGCATAGCCCGGCACCAGGACAGCGGTTTCCTTGAAGCCGTAGCCCGCCACAATCAGGGCGCCAACCAGCACGAACCATGGCCAAGCGCGTAATCCCGCTAGCTGCAGTTTGCGGCCGCGCCAATAAGCCAGCACGGACAGCAGTACGAAGGTGAAGCCCAGCATCTCCATGCGCTGGACGACATACATCACCGTGGAAACTTGCAGGGGATGTATGGCCCACGCAGTCGCGACCCCGAGTGCCCAGTAGCCGATGAGCTGGCTGTGACGCTCCCGACCTTCTTTTTCGCGTGGATGCCATGAGGCGCACAACAATCGCTGCGTCAGCAAAAGCACCAGCACCGTGTTCAGCAGGTGGATGCAGAGATTGGTCAGCTTGAACCCAAAAGTGCTGTTACCCAGGGCGTAGTCGAATGCAAAACTCAGCATCGCCATGGGGCGCTGAATATTGATGTGCGCCCAAAGCCAAACGCGGTGCCATTCGTCCCAGTGCCAGCCGGTAACGTGGATGGCGGGATTCTCGGCAAAGATAGGGTAGTCGTCGAAGATAAAGCCGCCAGACAGAGCGGGCCAAAGGCATAGTGCGATAAAAGCCAGTAAGGCTGGTACGAGCATGCTTCGGTATGGTTTTCGGCCTGCCTGACTGGGCATTCGGTAATCTCGATGTGGTGTGCATTAAAAAAATAGGGGCTGCCTTACGGCGGCCCCTACTCACACTAGCGTGATGCTTCAGGATTAAGGGCGGGCAGCCGGACGGCGACCAGGCGGCAGTGATTTTCGTGCCGTCAGTGGCGCAGGACCATGCACCGCTGCCATTGCGGGTCCAGGTGACCGTGCCGCCCTGGATTTTGGCATTGGCAGTTCCGCCGAGCGTTCCCACAATCGTCGACTGCGCGGCGGCCATAGTGACGACCGGGAGCCCGCCGTTCAAAAGGCCCGACGAAGTAGCGGTATTGACGCAGCTGGTGTTGGCGGTGGGCGCGGTGTAGCCGTTGTTCAGGCAGTCTTCCACCATGACCTTCAAATCACCGGTTTCGCCCATCACGCGGGTTACCTGCGAGCGGATCACGTAGTTCTGGTACTGCGGGATGGCGATAGCAGCCAGGATCGCAATGATCGCAACCACGATCATCAGTTCGATCAGGGTAAAGCCCTTCTGCACGTTCTTCATGGTGGTTCCTTTGTTTTGGTTAGCTAACCTTGGATTGTGCCCCTGAGCCCCGGTCCCGTACCCCCTAGGCGGATCCGGTCCCCCACAATTTCCGTGGAACGACCAGGAAACTCGTGGCAGTAACAGCATCTTGCATGCCATCACCGCCTCTGGCAGGTCCCTGCCCTAGGGCAGGTGGCTGGATTGTGCAGGTGTTGGCATTAAGCAACAAGCAGGCAGAGCGGTTGAAATGCTGGTATTGCGGAGCCAGTCGCGTTGAGGCCGGCGACTGGCCTGCTTTCTTGCCGAAGTTTGTCAGCGGGTGACATTTTTTGTCATATTGGGCCGCCCTTTAGCCAGAAGTGCATCCGGATGGCAGGTATTGCGGGTCTGCGGTTGAGCTGCATGACCATTGTCCCGAGGAATTTCGGTCGAGCTCGATGGTTTTTCCCTGTACTGCAACGTTTCCCTTGATCTGGCAAGTAATGCTGCCGGGTCCGGTAACGACAACATTCAAGCTGACGCTGCAGAGAGAGGTTTCTGTTTGTAGTCCAAGGTTGTCGACATTTACATAGGTGTTGCCGATCGCCGTGCCTTCTATGGCGAGATCTTCATAGGCTGTTTTTCCAGGGCTGATCTCGGCGAGAGCGGCGGTTATCTGCGAACGCACCACGTAGGCCTGATATTGCGGAATGGCGATGGCAGCGATGATGGCGATGATCGCTACGACAATCATCAATTCGATAAGCGTGAAGCCTGCGTTCAATCGCGGGCGTGACATGGCAAGCTCCCCTGGGTATGTCAGAAGAACGTGCAGCAGCTTTTGTACCAAGGCTGACACGGTTGCCGCTGCCGGTCCGATCGCTTTGGGTTATTGCAGGGATTCGTGATACGCATCACGGCCGCGGGCTAGGAGCTTCTAGTTGCCGCGGCCGCATCAGTGTATGCAAATCGGGCCGGTACGCGGAGGGGATCTCGAGAGCATAAAACTCCTGAGTATGGAGGAGCCTGTCTGGCTGGCGCTGCCTGCAGCTAGGGCGCGAACAGTCGCGGCGAGAGGAGGGAGCAGAAGTATTGACCCTCGCGGCCCTGCCTTTCGAGTTACGTGGGAGCTTGCGCTGTCGCGTCTTGGCTCTTACCGTCAGCGCACTCGTAGCACCCAGGAAACCTCCGATGAAACCCTTGTTTGTCGCGCTGGCTCTCGCGCTGGCCGGTACCTCTGCCGTGGCGGCCGAGGTCGAAAACCACGGCCCGCATCCGTTCAATATCCGCGACCTGGTGATGATGGATCGCGTGGGCGATCCGCAGTTGTCGCCGGATGGTCGCTATGCGCTCTATACCGTGCGCGCCACCGACTACGCGGCCAACAAGGGCGTCACCTCGATCTACCTGCTCGATCTCGACAAGGGTGGCGAGCCGGTCAAGTTGGTCGACAAGGCTTCCGAGCCGCGCTGGGCGCCGGATGGCAGCGCCTTCTACTACGTGGCGCCGAAGGATGGCGTGGCACAGGTATGGCGTCGGCCGGTGAAGGCGGCTGAGTCGCAGGCTGCGCCGGTCACGCACGCGCCGATCGATGTGGATGGCTACAAGCTTTCGCCCGATGGCAAGAAGGCGTTGCTCACGTTCGGTGTCTTCACTGATTGTGCTGACCTGGCTTGTACCAAAGAGCGTCTGGATGGGCGCGCCGCCGACAAGGCCTCAGGCACGGTCTACGACAAGCTATTCGTGCGTCATTGGGACACCTGGGCTGATGGTCGCCGTGCGCAGCTCTTCATCGCTGATCTGGATAACGCGTCGGCGCAGCCAGTGTTGCTGACGCGCGGCATCGATGGCGACGTGCCGAGCAAGCCGTTTGGTGACGAAGGCGAGTTCGGCTTCTCGCCCGATGGCAAGACGGTGTATTTCGATGTACGCATCGCTGGCAAGACCGAGCCGTGGTCCACCAACTTTGACGTCTATAGCGTGCCTGCAGACGGTTCGGCCGCGCCGCGCAACCTCACGGCTGCCAACCTGGCGTGGGACGCTTTCCCGCTGGCCTCGCCAGATGGCAAGACGCTGTACTACCTCGCCATGAAGACGCCGGAGTCGGAGGCGGATCGCTTCGGCATCATGGCGCTCGATCTGGTCACCGGCCAAAAGCGAGAAGTGGCGCCAGAGCTGGGATCGCTCCGCTGGCGGCCTGCAGATTTCCGAGGATGGCAAGACGCTATACGCCACCACTGACGACAATGGCCAGCATCCGCTGTTCGCCATCGACGTGGCTACGGGCAAGGTCAGCACGATAGTCACGAATGGTGACGTCGGCGCTTATGCGCTGGGCAAGTCGCGCTTGCTGGTGCAGCGCGATGACCTCAAGCGTTCGGCTGACCTGTATGTGGCCGATCTGCACGGCAAGGGCCTCAAGCAGGTCACGCATTACAACGCCAAGCGTCTGAAGAACGCGCAGATGGGCGAGCCGGAGTTCTTCACCTTCAAGGGGTGGAACAACGAGACCGTGCAGGGCTATGTGGTGAAGCCGGCCAACTACAAGGCCGGCAAGAAGTATCCGGTGGCCTTCATCATCCATGGCGGCCCGCAGGGTGCGATGACCAACGGCTGGAGCTACCGCTGGAACCCGCAGACGTATGCGGGCCAGGGCTTCGCGGTGGTCACCATCAACTTCCATGGTTCCACCGGCTACGGGCAGGCCTTCACCGATTCCATCTCGGGCGACTGGGGTGGCAAGCCGCTGGATGACCTCAAGGCTGGCTGGAAGGCCGCGCTGTCCAAGTACAGCTTCCTCGATGGCGACCGCGCCTGCGCACTCGGTGCCAGCTACGGCGGCTACATGATTTACTGGATCGCCGGCGTATGGAACGAGCCGTGGAAGTGCCTGGTCGACCATGACGGTGTGTTCGACGCGCGCGCCATGTACTACGACACCGAAGAGCTGTGGTTCGAAGAGCGCGAGAACGGCGGCACGCAGTACGAGCACCCGGAGAACTATGAGAAGTTCAATCCGGTTAATCACGTCAAGGACTGGCGTGTGCCGATGCTGGTGGTCCACTCCGCCAAGGATTTCCGCATTCCCGATACGCAGGGCCTGGGTGCGTTCACTGCGCTGCAGCGTCGTGGCATTCCCAGCGAACTGCTGCATTTCCCGGATGAGAATCACTGGGTGCTCAAGCCGCAGAACAGCGTGCAGTGGCATGAGACGGTGAATGCGTGGTTGAAGCAGTGGACGTCGGAGGATGCGGCGAAGTCGTCGCACTGATTGGAGGGCTTACCCCTCCCAGCCTCCCCCTGCGAGCAGGGGGCGGGGCCAAAAGCTTGCATGTCTGACTCCCTCCCCTGCTTGCAGGGGAGGGTTGGGGAGGGGTAAAGCTCTAAAACCCAAAGGAACAGGAGGTTCCCATGCAGCGCGAATGGACACGCGCCCGCAAGCTTCGCAACGAAGCTACGGATGCCGAGCGACACCTATGGCGGCATCTGCGCCGCGAGCAACTCGCAGGCTACAAGTTCCGCCGCCAGTTTCCCGTAGGTCGCTATATCGTCGATTTCGTCTGCGTCCCGGCAAGACTGGTGCTGGAGCTCGATGGTGGGCAGCATCTTGATGCGCAGGCTTACGATGCAGTGCGCACTTTGGAAATCGAGGCGCGGCGCTATCGGGTTCTGCGGTTTTGGAATGACGACGTGCTGTTAAGGACTGATGCGGTGCTCGAGGAGATTCTTCGGCATCTTGTCCAGGGCTGAAGAGCGACCCCACCCCAGCCCTCCCCTGCATGCAGGGGAGGGAGTAACTGCTGGCAAGCTCTTGGCTCCTCCCCCTGCTGGCAGGGGGAGGTTGGGAGGGGGTAAAGCCCCTAAAGCCACTTCGCCCGCTTAAGAAACAAATAAATGCTCCCCACCAGCGTAGCTACGATGGCAATAATCACCGGATAGGCCCACGGCTTGTTGAGCTCCGGCATGTGCGCGAAGTTCATGCCATACCAGCTGGTGATCAAGGTAGGGGCGGCGAGCATGGCTGCGTAGCCGGCCAGTCGCTTCATGACTTCATTCTGGCCAAACGTCACCAGCGATAGGTTCACATTGATCGCGGCGGCGAGCATCTCGCGCATGGCGCTGATGGATTCGTTGACGCGGAAGACATGGTCGTACACGTCGCGGAAGTACGCGCGCAGCTCGTCCGGAATCAGTTGTGGATGCAGGCGCACCAGTTGGCTGATGATGTCCTGCATGGGAGCCACGGCCAGCCGTAGCGTCATCAGGTCGCGCTGCATGTCGTAGAGCCGGCGGATTGTGCTGCGCTTGAATGTGTCAGCAAAGATATCCTGCTCAAGTTCCTGCAGCTCTTCGCGAAAATCACGCACGATCGGCAGCAAGTTGTCGACGATGAAGTCGAGCACACCATAGAGAGCGTAGGCCGGCCCGAGTGCAAGCAGCTCGGGACTGTGCTCGCAGTTGCGGCGGGCGGGGGCGTAGGAGAGCGAGGCCCCGTGGCGCACGGTTACCAGATAACGCGCACCCAGGAAGATATGCGTTTCACCAAAGGCAATATGCCCGCTGAGTAACTGGGCAGTCTGCACCACCACGAACAGCGAATCGCCGTAAGTCTCGATCTTGGTGCGCTGGTGTGCGTGTTGGGCGTCTTCGATGGCCAGGTCATGCAGGTCGAATTCCTCCTGCAGCTTGTAAGCAGTGGCTCGTCCGGCTCGTGCAGGCCGACCCACACGAAGGTATCCGGCTGCTTGAGCACCTCGCTGATGTCATCCAGGCTGATATCGCCGATGCGCTGGCCATCAAAGCGATAGGCCACGCAATTAATCACCATGGAGGCGAGGACGGATGGGCTCGGTGGGTGTGGCGGCGGATCAGATGCATACGCAAATGATGCGCCGCTGTATGGAAGACAGGGCAACGACAGGGGTTCAACGCCGTCGCGGCCTGCAGCTCCGCGCTGTCCACGCAAGCACCATGCCAGCGCCAACCAGCACGGCAACGCAAACAACAGCCACGGCTGATTCTGCTGCACGACACCGGGAAGCAGGTGCAACGCCAAGGCGGCGAGCACAGCCAGTAGCTGCACCACGATCAGTCCATCGACCAATCGAGAGGGTGCTACGCCGCGGCGCGAGCGCCACAAGGCCGGCACAAGCAAGAGCGCCAACGGATTGAACAGCAACAGGTTCGCGTTGGCCCATGCCGAATGATGCGTGGTGAGGGTCCATAGCACCAGCAATGCGACGCCTACGAAACCAGCCAGCACCAAGTAGAGCGAGCCGAGCAGGGCGTAGACAGTGGGTGCGTAGCGACGGGCGATCAGCAGCAGTGCGGCGAAGGCGACGCCGGCAAGCGCCAGCGGCAGGCGCAGGTCAGGGGCGCTGGTGGGGGGCGGAACGAGGTGGTTGGGGGAAAGCACCTGTTCGACTTGCACCAGTGGGCGCGATCCACCCTGGCCATCGGCAATTTTCACCTTGGCCATATCGGTCTGCAGCACCATCGGCAGGAAGCTTTCCTGCCATGCCGTCAACGGCTGGTCGGCATAGGGGCCGAGGCCAAGGTCGAGGATGAGCATCAGCCACGCCTGCTGACTCATCAGTCGCGCGGTCTGCTGGCGGAAGGTCATGCTGGCGGGGAGTGCCTGAAGCTGTTGCTTCACTACGCCGCCAAGGGCCTGATCCAGCGCGTCGCGTACGCGGGTGGCGCAGTTGTTGGCGTAGTAGTCGTAGGGGTAGCGCACGTTTTCCGGGCGCAGATTCCAGAGCAGGAAGTCGCGCAGGTCGGCGGCCTGGGCCGGAGTGAAGGCGAGTTGCTGGCGCGTTACTGAGCGACCGACTTGCACGTAGTACTGCTGATCGACGTCGCTGGGCGCGGCATCCATCATGTAATGCATACGGCCGGCGGCGAAGTGCAGCAGGAAGCCGCTTTCGTCAAAGTCGAACACGCCGTAGTTGAAGGTGACGGCTTCGCCGCTGACAGTGTCGCGCAGCTCGATGGCGTCGTGACCGAAGCGTTCCCAGTAGGTTTCGCCCGGGCCGTAGGTGATCAGCGACACCTGCAGATTGCTACCTGGCGCGTTGGCGATGCCTGCGTGGGCGCGTGGCGCCCAGCCGAGTGCGCACGCCAGCATCAGCAATGCAAACCCCGCGAGGAAGCGCCGAATAACCTGGGTAGTTGCCTTCATCGGCGTCCTGTCCGGGAACCGCTGCATCAGCCTTCCTGGCGCTGGGTGACGCGGAAGGCCTGCACGCGACGGTCGTCGGCTTCGGTGACATGGAACAGGTAGTCGCCAATGGCGATTTCCTCGCCCACTTCTGGCAGGTGACCGAACTCGGAGGTACACATGCCGCCCACGGTGTCGAACTCCTCATCGGAGAAGTTGGCGCCGGTCTGCTCGTTGAAGTCGGCGATCGGGGTGAGGGCGCTGACAATCCAGCCGCCGCCCGATTGCTCATGCATGAGCGTGGGCTCTTCCTCGTCGTCGTGTTCGTCGTCGATCTCGCCGACGATCTGCTCGAGCACGTCTTCGATGGTGATCAGGCCGGCCACGCCGCCGTATTCGTCGACCACTAGCGCCATGTGGTTGCGCGTGTGGCGGAATTCGGCCAGCAGCACATTGAGGCGCATCGATTCGGGAATCAGCACGGCAGGGCGCAGCACGGTGCTGATATCGAAGTGATTGCCGTCGCCGACGAACTTCAGCAGATCCTTGGCGAGCAGAATGCCGAGAATCTCGTCCTTGTCTTCGCCGTGCACGGGGAAGCGGGAGTGGCCCGATTCGACCACGGTGGCGAGAATATCGGGCAGCGGCGCTTCGGCCGACACCATCACGATCTGCGAGCGCGGGATCATGACGTCGTCCACGCTCAGCTCGGTGACCTTGATGGCACCCTCGACCATGGTCAGGGTGTCGTTGGACATCAGGCCATTGGCCTGGGCGGTGCGCAGCTCTTCGATGAGCTCCTTGCGGTTGCGCGGCTCGCCAGAAAACAGGTGGCCCAGTCGATCCCACCAACTGCGGTGGGCCGGGCCGCTGGTACTGCCAGGGTCCTCGTTCATTACTCTTATGGATGCTGCCCGATGGCGGGCGGAAGGGTCAGTCTAGCGGAAAATTCGTGACGATTCAGGAACAAGGCCGCAACGACTGATTCCCTCTCGGCCCCGGGGAGAGGGAAGGGTGAGAGGACAATCTTGCGATGAGGTTGGTCAGGCCGTGCTCTGCAGAAGCGTTTTCGCGAGCACCCACCCTTCACCACCTTTAGGTGGCTCACCTCAATCCTCTCTCCCACAGGGACTACCTTCGGGGCGCCCGAGGGGGAGAGGAAGCTCAAACTTAAGCTCAGGCGTTGTACGGGTCCGCAATACCCAACCCGGCCAGGATGCGTGTCTCCAACGCCTCCATCGCCTCGGCCTCGGCGTCCTCGATATGGTCGTAACCCAGCAGGTGCAGCACGCCGTGAACGGTCATGTGTGCCCAATGGTTGCGCGCCGGCTTGCCTTGTTCGGCGGCTTCGCGGGCCACTACCGGGGCGCAGATGGCCAGGTCGCCGATCAGCGGCAGGGTTACGCCAGGCGGCAGTTCAACCGGGAACGACAGCACATTGGTCGCGTAATCCTTGCTGCGGTATTCGCGGTTGAGCGTGCGGCCTTCCTGGGTGCCGACGATGCGAATGGCCAGTTCCGTGGCCTTGCGGCGCTTGGCGCCACGCAGTGCAGCGTCTACCCAGAGCCGGAAACTGGCGGACGCCGGCACGCCCTTGCGCGAGGTGCCATAGCCGACCGCAAGCGTCAGTGGCGACGAACTCACCGCGGCGGCTCCTCGGAGGCTGCCTCGAAGGCTTCGTAGGCGCGCACGATTTTGGCCACCAAGGGGTGACGAACCACGTCGCGCGAGGTGAAGAACGTGAAGCTGATGCCCTCCACGCCGCGTAGCACCTCGACGGCGTGGCGCAGGCCCGAGCGCACATGGCGCGGCAGGTCGATCTGGCTCACGTCGCCGGTAATGACTGCCACCGAGCCGAAGCCAATACGGGTGAGGAACATCTTCATCTGCTCGACGGTGGTGTTCTGCGCCTCATCGAGAATCACGTAGGAGTCGTTGAGCGTGCGGCCACGCATATAAGCAAGCGGCGCAATCTCGATCACATTGCGCTCGATCAGCTTGGCTACTTTCTCGAAGCCCAGCATCTCGTACAGCGCGTCGTACAGCGGGCGCAGATAGGGATCGACCTTCTGGCTGAGATCCCCCGGCAGGAAGCCCAGCTTCTCGCCCGCCTCGACCGCGGGGCGCACCAACAGCAGGCGCTGCACGCGGTTGGCTTCCAGCGCTTCGACCGCACTGGCTACGGCCAGATAGGTCTTGCCAGTGCCGGCAGGCCCCACGCCGAAGCTGATGTCGTGCGTGGTAATGGCGTGCAGGTAGCGGGCCTGGTTGGGGCCGCGTCCCTTGATGACGCCACGCTTCACCCTGATGGCGACTTCCTGCGCGCCCTCGGCGGCATCGCTGACGATGGCGTCGATGCCCGATTCGGCCAGATGAAGATTGATCTTGGCGCCATTGAGCGACTCGTTCTCGGTGACGGCGTAGAGCGCACGCACCACTTTCTCTGCCGCGCGGGACGCTTCGTCTTCGCCGATCACCTGGAACAGGTTGCCACGATGGTTAACCTCCACGCCCAGGCGCAGCTCGATCTGGCGCAGGTGCTCATCGAACGGGCCGCACAGGTTGGAGAGCCGTGCGTTGTCTTCCGGCTCGAGGGAAAAGTCGCGTTGGTTGAGGCCGTTGGTCATGGGGTCTCGACAGTGAGATTTGCCCCTCCCCCTGCGCGCAGGGGGAGGTTGGGAGGGGGTGCGGCCTTGCCGCACGACTTCACCCCTCCCCGGCCCTCCCCTGCAGGCAGGGGAGGGAGATAAGCGGTTTCAGGCCGCCACTTCATCAGCGATATGCACGCGACCACGCAGCGAGTTACTCATCGCATCGGTGATCACCACGTCGATGAACTGGCCAATCATCCGTGCGTTGCCCGGGAAGTTCACGTAGCGCATGTTTTCCGTGCGCCCGGTGAATTCGTTGGGATTCTTCCGGCTCGGCTTTTCCACCAGCACGCGCTGCACACTGCCGACCATGGCCTCGTTGATCTTGCGCGCGTTCTCGTTGATGGTTGCCTGCAGGCGCGTGAGGCGGGCGTGCTTCACGTCGTGCGAAGTGTCATCCACAAGGTTGGCGGCCGGCGTGCCGGGGCGCGAGGAGAAGATGAAGGAGAAGCTCTGGTCGAAGCCGATGTCGTCGATCAGCTTCATGGTCTTCTCGAAATCCTCGTCCGTTTCGCCGGGGAAGCCGACGATGAAGTCCGATGACACGCAGATGTCCGGGCGCACCGCGCGCAGCTTGCGGATCTTCTGCTTGAACTCCAGCGCCGTGTAGCCGCGCTTCATCGCCGTGAGTATGCGATCGGAGCCGGCCTGCACCGGCAGGTGCAAGTAGTTGGCCAGCTGCGGCACGTTGGCGTAGGCCTCGATCAGCGAATCGGAAAACTCCAGCGGATGCGAGGTGGTGAAGCGAATGCGGCCGATGCCGTCGATCTGCGCGATGGCGTGGATCAGCACGGCAAGGTCGGCGATGCCGCCATCGTGGGTAGGCCCGCGATAGGCGTTGACGTTCTGACCCAGCAGGTTCACTTCGCGCACGCCTTGTCCGGCCAACTGCGCCACTTCCACCAGCACGTCGTCGAACGGACGGCTGATTTCCTCGCCGCGGGTGTAGGGCACCACGCAGTAAGAGCAATACTTGGAGCAGCCTTCCATGATCGAGACAAAGGCGGTCGGGCCTTCGGCGCGCGGCTCGGGCAGGCGGTCGAACTTCTCGATCTCGGGGAAGCTGATGTCCACCTGCGGCTTGCCACTGGCGCGCTGCGCCTCGATCAGCTGGGGCAGGCGGTGCAGCGTCTGCGGGCCGAACACCAGGTCGACGTACGGTGCGCGCTTGATGATGTCCTGGCCTTCCTGCGAGGCCACGCAGCCGCCCACGCCGATCAGCACCGGCTTGCCGCCCTGCTTGTGCTCCTTCCAGCGACCGAGCTGGCTGAACACCTTTTCCTGGGCCTTTTCGCGGATCGAGCAAGTATTGATCAGGATGACGTCCGCCTCGGACTCGTCCTGGGTCAATTCCAGGCCGTGCGAGGCCTTGAGCACGTCGGCCATCTTGGCCGAGTCGTACTCGTTCATCTGGCAGCCGTGGGTCTTGATGAAAAGCTTGCCGGTCATGGGCTTTGGGTACCGTGGTTCGATAGACAGCGGGATGGCCGCCGAACCGCGCAGTTTACGCGCCTGGGGGCGGGGCCGCCAGTTAAACGCTACAGACGGATCAAGCACTTGCGCGCCTGGCTGGCGGCTGGGTGGGCTGGCTGGGCCGGGCAAGTTTGTCCTGCCGCACGAAATGGCCGGGTCCCGCTTGGCTCCGGTCGTGGCAAGGGGCACACTGCCGCCAAGCCTGGTGCCGGCCGGTTAGCGCACAGGGGAGTACGGAAGGGGGATGCATGTTGCTGATTGAACGGGTATCGGCCGCCGGGGTAGCGCGGCGGCCAATGGGGAGGTCGTGAGCAGTCGGCCCCTCTGGCGCGCGAATCGCCCGGCGCTGTGGCGGGCGGTTGCCGGCTGCCTGTTTGCGGCCGGTTTGCTGGTGTTGCCCGTTCGCAGTCATGCCGGGGTGCTCTATCGCTGTACCGGCAGCGCCGGCGAAACCGTATTCAGCAGCACCACGGCGGGCTATCAGGGCTGCACCCGTATTGCGGGCGCGCCCGATCCCGTACGACGCAAGTTGCCGCTCAAGCCAGCGCCGCCGTCACTGGCAGCAGTGCAGGATTCGGTGGAATCGACCGCCCATGTTGTTCCCCCGCCCCAGCCAGCCTCGCTGGCCCAGGTCGAGGGTTCGGCTGAAACCAGCGCCCGTGTCGTGCCGCCGGCCGCGGTCGCAGCGGCGCCAAGTGGCAAGCCCGGACAGTGGAGTTACGGCGAGGCCTCGCCGGCCCGTAGCGGTTCCGTGCCGGACAAGCCGATCGCCGACGTGTCCTCCACCGGTGACCGGGTGTTGCGTGGCGCGGTCTATCGGGTGGTGCACCACGACGGCAGCGTGGAGTACACCAACCTGCGTCCGGCCGGGCAGCCGGATCATGCCGTCACCATGCTTTTCAGCTACATCGCGACCTGCGTGGCCTGCAATCTGCACTCGAGCATCCACTGGGATTCGGTCGCGCTCGACCTCATCGACTATGCCGACGTGATCCAATTGGCGAGCCGGGAATCAGGCGTGGACGAGGCTTTCCTGCGCGCCATCATCCATGCGGAAAGCGCCTTCAATCCGCGCGCGATGTCGATCAAGGGCGCCCAGGGCCTGATGCAGCTGATGCCCGGCACCGCGCTGGACATGGGCGTGCGGGATGCCTTCGATACCGCCCAGAACATTCGTGGCGGCGCGCGTTACCTCGGTCTGTTGCTGCATACCTTCAACGGGGACGAGCGCCTGGCTGCGGCGGCCTATAACGCCGGGCCAGCCGCGGTGCAGCGCTACAACGGCGTGCCGCCCTATGCGGAAACGCAGGTTTATGTGGAGCGCGTAGGTACCCTGCGCAAACGCTATGACCAGGCTATCCGGCCGGCCTCTGGCGGCCGGGCCCCGGTAGTGGCGGGGGTATCAGCTATCCAGTGAGGCGGTGGGCGTCAGTGGCGGACGCTGGGCCAGGATCACTTCCGTGTGGAAGGGCGCGCCATTGCGTAGCCCGGACACTTCCACCTTGGCGCCTGGCTTGAGTGCAGCCTCGTGCCGGCGCAGATCGGCGGGATCGACGATGTCGTCAGTGCCGATGCGCAACAGGATGTCGTGCGGCTGGATGCCGGCCTGGGCCGCCGGGCCACCCGGATAGATATCGGTCACTTGGGCGCCGCGTGCGGCAGCGGGTAGTCCGCTGTCAGCGGCCACCGGCACAAACGTATAGTCCGCGCCTAGCCATCCGCGTACGACATGGCCGCTATCGATGATCTGGTCCAACACCTTCTTGGCCGTGCCCACCGGTATGGCAAAGCTGATGCCCTCGGCGTTGGCGGCCTTGCCAATCAACAAGGTATTGATGCCGACCAACTCGCCTTGGGTGTTGACCAGGGCGCCGCCCGAGTTGCCCAGGTTGATGGCCGCGTCGGTCTGGATGAAGTCTTCGGGACTCGCGCTGCTCAACTGTCGCCCGATGGCACTGACGATGCCCATGGTCACCGTCTGGTTGAGCCCCAGCGGATTGCCAATGGCCAACACCACATCGCCGGTGCGCACGGGCAGGCGCTCGGCGATATGGATCACCGGCAGGTTGCCGGCATCGATCTTCAACACGGCAAGATCGGTTTCGACATCCGCGCCTACCACCTTCGCCTTCGCCACGCGACCGTCGTAGAGCAGCACCTGGATGTCGTCGGCGTTGGCGATCACATGATTGTTGGTGAGCACATAGCCCTGGCTGCTGACGATGACGCCCGAGCCCAGGCTCTGTTCGCGGCGCTTATATGCAGGGCCGGCGGGCCGACCACCAAAGAGACGTTGCAACACCGGATCGGTATACATCTGCACCGCTTGCTCGGTGACCATCTTGTTGGCGTAGATGTTCACCACCGATGGTGCTGCGCGACCTACCGCGTCGGCATACGACTGTGGGCCGCTGCTGCGCTCAGGCGTAGTTGATTGCGAAGAAACGTCGACAGGCGCCTGGCCAAGACCGAAACGTTGTCGCAGGTGATTGCCCACGCCGGGCCATCCAAGGCTTATGACGAAGGCGGCCGCGAGCCCGATGACCACGAAGCGGGCGATGAAGGCGAGCGTGCCTGCGGCATGTTTCATGTCGTTATGCGTTTCTTGGCAAGGCGTTAGGACGGATAGTGCGTGAATGTCACAGGCGCGGCAGTTTTATTGTACGAGTCATGCCCTGACGCTACACTAACGCGATTTGCGGGAGCCGGTTTCTACTGGCGCTTGCGAAGCGGGTCGTCCCGGGAGCTTCCCGGTGCGCAGGGTGCCCGGAAGCGGAAGTCCCGTAGCTTGCGCTACGTACTTCGCGTGCTTGCACCGCGCGTGCCTGCTGTTATGGGGGAGTCACAGGGTTTTGCAGAGTCCGCAGCAGGCATTCTTTGCTGCGGAATGTATCGACGCGCTTGGCAAGCACCTGTGGAACTCATTAAGTTCCTCGTCTCAATGGCATTAAGTACCGGAGAGCCTGATGGCGAACGAAGTCGTCGATCACGGCCGCCGCCGCTTCCTTACAGCGACCACGGCAGTGGTTGGTGGAGTAGGAGTCGTCGCGGCAGTCGTGCCCTTCATCAAATCGTGGGAACCCAGTGCACGGGCCAAGTCCGCAGGCGCACCCGTCACCGTCGACATCAGCAAGATCGAGTCGGGCCAGAAGGTCACCTTCCCGTGGCGCGGTCTTCCTGTCTTCGTGGTCAACCGCACCAAGGAACAGCTTGATGCATTGCCCAGCCAGGACGCCCGTCTGGTCGACGCCAAGTCCGACTCGGGTTCTGCCGAACAGCAGCCCAAGTACGCGCAGAACGAAAGCCGCTCCATCAAGCCGGAATGGCTGGTGCTGGTTGGCCTGTGCACCCACCTTGGTTGCGTGCCCGACTTCGTCCCGGTGATGAAGCCCGAGCCGTTCGATCCGGATTGGAAGGGCGGCTTCTACTGCCCTTGCCACAAGTCGCGCTACGACATGTCCGGTCGCGTCTACCAGGGCGTGCCGGCACCGAAGAACCTGCTGGTGCCGCCGTACCACTTCGTGGACGACACGCACATCCAGATTGGTGTGGATCCGAAGGAGGCCGGCTAATGGCCAACGTATTCACGCGCATCGGCGATTGGGTCAATGAGCGGGCGCCGGGCTTGATGCCCATGTACCGCAAGCACATGACCGAGTACTACGCGCCGAAGAACTTCAATCTTTGGTACTACTTCGGTTCGCTTGCCATCGTGGTGCTGGTCAACCAGATCGTCACCGGCATCTTCCTCACCATGAATTACAAGACGAGTGCGGCGGAAGCCTTCAACTCGGTCGAGTACATCATGCGTGACGTGGAGTGGGGCTGGCTGATCCGCTACATGCACTCCACCGGTGCCTCGCTGTTCTTCGTGGTCGTGTTCATGCACATGTTCCGCGGCCTGATGTACGGCTCGTACCAGAAGCCGCGCGAGCTGGTCTGGTTGCTCGGCATGCTGATCTTCCTGGTGCTGATGGCCGAGGCCTTCATGGGCTACGTGCTGCCGTGGGGCAACATGTCGTTCTGGGGCGCCAAGGTAATCATCTCGCTGTTCGGCACGGTGCCCGTCATCGGCGGCACGCTGGTCGAATGGATCATGGGTGACTACCTGCCGGCCGACGCCACGCTCAATCGCTTCTTCGCGTTGCATGTCATCGCATTGCCGCTGGTGCTGTTGTTGCTGGTGGTGCTGCATCTGGCGGCGCTGCACGAAGTGGGTTCGAACAACCCGGATGGCGTCGACACCAAGCATGGTCCCAAGGGCAATCGCTGGGATCCGGAAAAGCCGGCTGACGGTATTCCGTTCCACCCGTACTACACGGTCAAGGATCTGTTCGGCGTCGGCTTCTTCCTGCTCATTGCGGCGTTTATCATCTTCTTCGCGCCGACCTTTGGTGGCTGGTTCCTGGAGCATGACAACTTCATCCCGGCCAACAACCTGGTCACCCCGACGCACATCAAGCCGTCGTGGTACTTCACCCCGTTCTACGCGATTCTGCGCATGATCCCGTCGTTCTTCGGTACCGCCTTCTGGGGCGTGCTGGGCATGTTCGGCGCCATCGCGCTGCTGTTCCTGCTGCCGTGGATCGATGCCGGCACGGTGCGCTCCATCCGTTATCGCGGCACCGGTTTCAAGGTGGCGCTGATGACGTTCGCGGGCTCGTTCATCGGGCTGGCTCTCGTAGGCGCAGGCGTGGTTGGCGAGAAGCTGGTCGAATGGGTTCCTTCGGACGCGACGTTCTGGGAGAACGCATTCGGTCGCGTGATGACCGTCCTCTACTTCGGGTTCTTCGTATTCATGTGGTGCTACACGCACCTCGGCTGGGAAAAGACCAAGCCGGTTCCGGAGCGGGTGGTGTTTGACCATGACTAAGCGACCGTCCCTGATGAAGAAAACCATTTCCTCGCTCGCGCTTGCGCTCGGCCTGCTGGTCGGTTCCCACTCGGTCATGGCGCAGGAGGAGGGCGGCTTGCCCTCCGCTGGCACCAACATCCGTGACCAGGCTTCGTTGCAGCGCGGCGCCAAGCTGTTCTTCAACTACTGCGTGGGCTGTCACTCGCTGAAGTACGTGCGCTATTCGCGCATGGCCGAAGATCTTGGGCTCTCCGAAGACGAGGTCATGAACAACCTCAACTTCACCGGTGCCAAGTTCGGTGACGCGGTGCTCTCGCACATGCCGGAAGATTCGGCCCAGCAGTTCTTCGGCAAGGCACCGCCGGATCTCTCGCTGGAAGTGCGCGCCAAAACCGCCGACTGGGTCTACGGCTATCTGAATTCCTTCTACGTGGATCCCACCCGCCCGGTGGGCTGGAACAACACCGTGTTCCCGAATGCCTCCATGCCGTTCCCGCTGTGGGAGCTGCAGGGTGTGCAGACGGCGGTGAAGAAGGAAGGCGGCGATGACGTGGAAAAACTGGAGCTGTCCCAGCCGGGCAAGCTCACGCCGGCCCAGTACCAGCAGGCCACGCGCGACTTGACCAATTTCCTGGAATACGCCTCCGAGCCGGCTGCGCTGCAGCGTCAGCGTTACGGTATCTGGGTGCTACTTTTCCTGGCGGGCTTCACTTTCCTGGCATATCTGCTAAAGAAGGAATACTGGAAGGACGTCCACTAAGGCGGACGCCGCTCCATAGCCTGAGATACGGCGGCCTGGTGCCGCCGTATCTATTCAAAGTCGATGGGGAGATCGCGCATGGTTCAAAGCGCTCGTTCGCGTACCGCACTCACCCTGTACACCACCGCTGATGGCATCCAGTGCCACCGCACCCGGTTGGTGCTTGCCGCCAAGGGCGTCAGCTATGAGCGGGTGCTGGTAGATCCGGCCAAGCCTCCGGAAGATCTTCTCGATCTGAACCCCTACGGCACCACGCCGACCCTGGTCGACCGCGACCTCACCCTCTACAACACTGCCGTCGTCTGTGAATACCTGGACGAACGCTACCCGCACCCCCCTTTGATGCCCATTGATCCGCTGTCACGCGCGCGCCTGCGCCTGGCTACGGTGCGGATCGAGCTGGACTGGCTGCCCGAGGTGGACACCATTCGCGAGGGTGGCCGCCCCGCGGACGCTGCTCGCAAGCGCTTGCGCGAACACCTGCTGGCGTCGCTACCGCTGTTCAAGGCATCGCGGTTCTTCCTGAACCCCGAAATGAGCCTGACCGACTGCCTGGTTGCCCCCGTCGTCTGGCGCCTGCCTTTCCTGGGCGTTGACCTGGGTCGCGAAGGCAAGCCGATCCTGGATTACGGCGAGCGATTGTTTGCCAGCCAGGGTTACGCCCGCAGCATGACGGCCGAAGAAAAGGCGATGCGCCCGTAACCGGGCGTTGGGCCTAAGGGGCCGGGACCGTCGCCCTGCAGCGAGCCGGCGGCCGAGGCATAATCCTGTGTCCCTGCGGCAACTTGCCCCAGCTCGCATTACACTCTTTCGATCTTCCTGGCGCGACCGCGGATGACTCCGTGGGGCGCCTCTTACAGGCTTCTGAATGTCCGACGATAAGCTTCCACCGATGTCCTCCAATCGCCCCTACCTGCTGAGGGCGATCTATGACTGGATCACCGACAACAATCTCACCCCTTACGTGCTGGTGGACGCAGGGCGTGAGGGCGTGCGGGTGCCTCCCCAGGTCGTGAAGAATGGACAGGTGGTGCTTAATCTGGCGATGCGTGCAGTGTCCAATCTGGACCTGGGTAACGACTGGATCAGTTTCCAGGCGCGTTTCTCGGGCGTCAGCCACAGCATCCATATCCCGATCCAGGCGGTGCTGGCGCTTTACGCGCAGGAGAACGGGCAAGGCATGATGTTTCCCGCCGAAGAAGGGGGCGATACGCCGCCGCCGTCCTCGCCAGATCCCGACGATACGCCGCCAGCGCCCCCGGGTGACGATGCGGGTGAAAAGCCCAAGCGCAGTGCGCCGTTCTTGCGGGTGGTGAAGTAGCCGAGGATGGTCGCCTCAGTGGAGGCGGCTGTCTCTGGGTAGCCGGGGTCGAAGCGGCACCACGTTATCGCCGCCTGCCGGCGGGGTGTGATCGGCCATCAGGCCGGGCAGGTGGCTCTGAATGGTCGGCAGGCTGAGACCCGTCACGGCACGACCGACCATCCATAGCCGACCCGGCTCGCGGTCGTCGCCGTCGATACTCACCTCGAACGTATAGCAGCGTTCAAGCAACAAGCCGCCCCGGGCGCGGTGCAGCCGCACGCTACGCAGGCCCACGCTTTCGTCGAGCAGCTGCAGTCCGTGCTGCTTGCATTGCAGGCGCGCCTCATGGGTTGCCTGTTCGCGGGCACGACTGAGCTTCAGCCACAGTCCCACGACTGACAGCAGCACCAACAGCACGATCAGGTCCGATAACTCACTCATACGGGCAGAGTGTAGGCGTGGCGGGCGGGTTGCAAGGCTTTCGGGGCTATGAGCGCCTGGCCCGGGGTGGATAGCGCAGAGGGTACGCTCCTACGGGGGAGCTGCCCGTCGGTGGCCGCGCTCAATCGAGCTGCAGACGCAAAGACAAATCCACCGCCCGAACGTGTTTGGTCAGCGCGCCGACCGAGATGAAATCCACGCCAGTGCGCGCGTAGTCGCCAATGGTCGACAGGTCCACATTGCCGGAAATCTCCAGATCCGCCCGACCCTTGGCGATAGCCACGGCCTCGCGGATCAGCGGCAGCGTGAAGTTGTCCAGCATGATGCGATCGGCACCGGCGGCCAATGCCTGCTGGAGTTCGTCGAGGTTTTCCACCTCGATCTCCAGCAGCAGCGACGGATGCAAGCGTCGTGCTGCTTCGGCGGCAGGGCCGATGCCGCCGGCGGCGATGATGTGGTTTTCCTTCACCAGGATGGCGTCATACAAGCCAACCCGGTGGTTGTGGCCACCGCCGCAACGCACGGCGTATTTCTGCGCCAGGCGAAGGCCGGGTACGGTCTTGCGCGTATCGAGCACGCGCACATCGGTGCCGGCGACGGCCGCCACATAGGCCGCGGTCGCGGTCGCGGTGCCCGACAACAGTTGCAGGAAGTTGAGTGCGGAACGCTCGGCACTCACCATCGAACGCGCGTTGCCACGGATGCGGCAGATCACGCTGCCCGCATTCACGCGCTCGCCGTCATGCACGGTCCACTCAATCTGCACGTCGGGATCGAGCTGACGGAAGCACGCGTTGAACCAATCGATGCCAGCCATTACGGCATCTTCGCGGCAGGTCAGTGTGGCGCTGGCAAGAGCATCGGCGGGGAGCAGGTCGGCGGTGGCGTCACCGCTGCCGATATCTTCGGCAAAAGTACGCTCAACGTCCGCCAGGATGAGGTCGGACGAGAGCGGGGCAAGATGATGAGAGGTCATTCGTTCGCGGGGCTGATTGCCGAGGCGGGTTGGCTGAGGCGACCGACGATGGCGTCCAGCGCACGGTCGAAAAGGGCGGTGGAATCGAGCACGCGCGCCGTGCCGCTGGCCAGCGCATTGGCCAGTTCATGCGGCGCGTAATCGGCCACCTTCAGGCCGCGGCGATTCACGAACAGGTAGCGGCCACTCATCGGGCTGATCCACGACAGCTTGGCGCGCTCGATCGTCTCGGGTCCGGACATGAATTCGAGCCATATACCGGGCTTGAACTCGGCGACCAGCTGCATTTCCGGTGTATCGATCAGCGGCTCGGGCTCGGGTTGCGACCTGGCCAGCTCCGCTTCCGTCTCGATGATCGGCTGGATGCTCTCGGGAATCGGCAGCGAACTGGTTTCCTCCGCGGCCTGTACCTCGGCCTCGGATACGGATTCGCCCAGCTGATGGCGGTAATAGGTATGCAGCTGAGCCAGCAGGCGATCGATATCGCTTTCCTGGAACGCAACATTGGCCAGGCCCCGGCGCAGGGCGCGCTCGATGCCGGGCAGCATCTGGCGCAGCGCGCGTCGCTCATCGAGCGTGCGGGCCGGCTTGGTGCTGTCGATGAAATCGCTGGCGAAGCGCAGGGCGTCGCGGAACTCCGTGGAGTCATCGCCCTGGCGCAGGATGGTGAGCACCAGGTAATTGGCCCACGCACGCGAAAGAATACCGTGCACCAGTGGCGGCAACGTACGGCCGTCTATACGGCTGAGAATCTCGCGGGCGGCGCGGCGACGCGCCTGTTCCAGCTTCTCACGACCGCGGGTGGATTCGGCCACGCGCTGCTCGGCCAGTTCGGCACGGCGGCGGCTGATGTCCTGGAATTCCTGCAGTTCGACGCAGAGACGCTCGAAAATGGTCAGGTCGTCATCGAAGTCCTGCAACAAGCGGTCGACGATGGACTTGATCTTGTCGTGCAAGCGATGGTCGCGATCAGATTCGGCCGACCAGCCCTTGGCCGCATCGGCGAGGTTGTCCAGCAGCCGACGCGCCGGATGCTGGCGGTGCGCGAACAGCTTGCGGTCGATGATGGCCGCCTTGAGATACGGAATCTGCAGGCGAGCCAGCAGTACCTGCATGTCGGTGGGCAGGTTGCGGTCTTCAAGGATGAACTCGAACAGCATGCCGACAAGGTCGATGGTGTCCTCGTCGATGGTCGACACCTGGCTCGGCCGCTCGCCTCGCAACGAGCCGATCTGTGCGAGCAGATGCTCCTTCAGCTGCTGCACCTCGCCTGCCAATTCCAGCGCATTGCCGGTGTGGGCGGGCAAGTGCTGGCTGATGGCTGCCTGGCTTTGCAGCACGCTGAGCGCGCCGATCAGCTCGTTCGCGCTGGGCATCTGGATAGCGCCAGCGGGTATGCGCATGGCCGTTTCCGGCGCGGCGCGGCGGGCACTGAACAAGGTGCGCAGGGTTTGCAGCAGTTCGCTGGAGGTGGCGCCTTCATCCTCGGAAAGGAACGCGCCGGCCTCGGCACCTTCCGCAGCTGTCGTGGCTGCATCGCCCGTTGCGACCGTGCCGGCAGCGCGCCCTGCGCCGCCAGCGCGCAATACTTCGTGGCGCAGTTGCGGCAACACGCCGGCGCGAATCAGCTCGGCGTTGATCTCCTGGTAAAGCTCATCCAGCGAGGCCAGTACATAGCGGTCAAACAGCTTGTAGATGATGAGCTTCACGCGCATCTCGGCGCTGAGCTCGCGCATCGCCTGGCGGAATGCCTGCGACAAGGCTGATGGACCCACCGGATTGCTGCCGTCGTCAATCTTGATGCCGCCATAGATCACCGACAGGCGCTGGTTCACGGCGAAGAGTTCGCGCGTCAGGCGCGTTTCGTTCTTGCCGATCATGCTGGTGATGGCCAGCGATTCTTCCAGCTCGTTGTCAGCCACCAGTGACAGTTCCACCGAGCCGATCGGCAGGATAGGCGTGCTGGGAGCATTGGAAGCGTTGCGGGAATTGGAAGCGAATTCGCTCAGATCGCGTGTGACCTGGGCCAGGAAGCCGCGCTCCACCATCGGCCGGCGCTTGCGCACTTCGCGCATGCCGTCGAAGTAGTGCATCTGTGCTGCGTTGTTCTCAGCCTTTTCGGCGAGATCGAACAGCGCATCGTCGACATGCTCGAACATGCCGTTGATCAAGATCTGCAGGCGACGGCCCGCGATGTCCCGGACGGTGTTCAAGAGGGCGCCTCCGCGCTCGCTGGAAGGGTCCAGGCGCTGGCTCAGGCTGACGATATTGGAAGGTTCACTGGCGTCTTTCATCGCCCCACCCCTGAAGTGATGCCGACGTGCGATCAGCCCGCTACGACAATACGCCACCCTACAATAAGCCAAATTCCGACACGCCGCTATGCGCCGCATCGCGTTCTGGGCAATGCGTTCCAGTACGTAGGCTTTTGCGGTGGCGGGGCGGCTAGGCGGCTGCCGGGAAGTCCCGCAGCTGGAGGGTGCCGATACCTTCCTCTGGCAGCATCACAGGAATGCCGTCCTCGACCCGGTAGATCACCTTGCGATCGGTGGTAATCAGCCCTTCCGCCAGTGCCTCGCCAATGGCGACCCCGGCCACGGTCTGGACCTGGCCGGCGCCAATGGCGCTGTTCAGGGCTTCCAGTTCGTTGCGGGTGAGGGGGCGGACGGGGACCTTGCTGACTGGGCAGCACAGGATGTCGAGCAGGCGTTTATCCATGGGGAGCGGGATCGTGCCGAAACGCGGAAAGTCCGTACAATAACCCCTTTTGGATGGCTTGGGTCATGACTTCGACTTCCCTCCCGCTGCGCGTTGGTGTGGTGATGGGCTCCCGTTCGGACTGGGAAACCATGGAGCACGCAGCCAACGTGCTGGCTGAGCTGGGCGTGGCCCACGAGGTGCAGGTGGTATCGGCGCACCGCACGCCGGACCTGCTTTTCCAGTACGCCGAGCAGGCCGTTGGTCGCGGTATCCAGGTGATCATCGCCGGTGCCGGCGGGGCAGCCCATCTGCCGGGCATGCTGGCGGCCAAGACGCGCTTGCCGGTGTTTGGCGTGCCGGTGCAATCCAAGGCGCTCAACGGCATGGACTCACTGCTGTCCATTGCACAGATGCCGGCGGGTATTCCGGTAGGTACGCTGGCCATTGGTCGTGCCGGTGCGGTGAACGCGGGCCTGCTGGCGGCGTCCGTGCTGGCCTTGCATGACCCATCGCTTGCCAAGGCGCTGGAAGCCTATCGCGCCCGCCAGACGCAGAGCGTGCTGGACCATCCGGATCCGCGCTCGTGACCATTCGCCGTCAACCCGTTTTAGGCATCCTGGGCGGCGGCCAACTCGCCCGCATGCTGGCCCTGGCGGCCGCGCCGCTGGGAGTGAAAAGCCTGGTGGTGGATAGCGCCATCGATGCCTGCGCCGGCCAGGTGGCGCCGCTGGTGGTTGCCGACTGGAGCGACTACGAGGCGCTGGAGCGCTTTGCCGCCGAGGTCGACGTGGTCACCTTCGACTTCGAAAACGTGCCGGCCGACACGGCGCACTGGCTGGCCAGGAAAGTGTCGGTATTCCCGGCGCCGCGCGCGCTGGCCGTGGCGCAAGACCGTCTGGCCGAGAAAACACTGTTCCGCGAATGCGGTCTGCAAACGCCCGAGTTCAAGGCCATTGATACCCGCGCCGATCTCGATAGCGCGCTGGCCACTATTGGTGCCCCGGCCATCCTCAAGACTCGCCGCCTGGGTTACGACGGCAAGGGCCAGTTCCGCATCAAGAGCTTGGCTGACGCCGATGCTGCCTGGGCCGCGCTGGGTGAACAGGCGTCTGCGCATGGGCTGATTTTGGAAGCCTTCGTGCCGTTCGATCGCGAGCTGTCGGTGATTGCCGTGCGGGGGCGCGATGGTGATTTCCGCACCTGGCCGCTAACCCAGAACTGGCACACCGATGGGGTGCTTTCGCTGAGCCTGGCACCGGCATCGGATATTGCCGCGCTGCAGGAGCGGGCTACAGGCCTGGCCCGCACGCTGGCCAATGCGCTCGAATACGTGGGCGTGTTCGCGCTGGAGCTGTTCGTGAAGGATGGTGAGCTGCTTGGCAACGAGATGGCGCCGCGCGTGCACAACTCCGGTCATTGGACGATCGAGGGCGCGTTGACCAGCCAGTTCGAAAACCACGTGCGTGCCGTCCTCGGCCTGCCGCTGGGCGATACCTCGGCACGAGGCCTGTCGGCGATGTTCAACTGGATCGGCGAACTTCCCGACGCTGCACCCGTACTCGATGCGGTGGACGCGCATTGGCACGACTACGGCAAGCAACCGCGCACGGGTCGCAAGGTGGGGCATGCCACGGTATGCGCGCCTGATGCCACGCAGTTGGTTGGACGTCTTTCCGGCATTGCCCACGCACTAGGGCGTGACCAACAGGCGGAGCCTGCCGTAGGCGAGCTGTCGGACAAATAAGATGTATCGATGATCTGTAGGAGCGCACCCTGTGCGCGACTGCAGCGTGTTGGTGTATTCGCTCTGTAGGTTTGTCGCGCACAGGGTGCGCTCCTACAGAAACAAAAACGGGGCCATGAGGCCCCATTTTTTTGTTGAGATCGCTGCCAGGCCTCAGGCCAGATTCTTGGCCGCGAAATCCCAGTTGACCAGGTTCCAGAACGCCTCAATGTACTTCGGACGGGCGTTGCGGTAGTCGATGTAATAGGCGTGTTCCCACACATCGCAGGTCAGCAGCGGCTTGTCGCTACCGGTAATCGGCGTGGCCGCGTTG
This sequence comes from uncultured Gammaproteobacteria bacterium, assembly GCA_963783075.1. GTDB lineage: Bacteria > Pseudomonadota > Gammaproteobacteria > Xanthomonadales > Rhodanobacteraceae > Dyella. Next base: position 72,915 of record CAWAMF010000003.1, read on the forward strand.
GACGTATTGACGATGCCCAGCGAGCCGTCAGCGCGCTGCACCAGCCAGGTCCAACCCGAACCAAAGTTGCCCACGGCCGACTTGGTGAATTCTTCCTTGAACTTCTCCACCGAGCCGAAGGCCTTGGTGATGGCATCGGCCAGCTTGCCGGTCGGCTCCTTGCCGCCGTTCGGGCTGAGCGAGTGCCAGTAGAAGGTGTGGTTCCAGACCTGGGCAGCGTTGTTGAACACGCCGCCGGACGACTTCTTGATGATGTCCTCCAGCGCGGCGTTCTCGAACTCGGTGCCCTTGATCAGGTTGTTGAGGTTGGTCACATAGGCCTGGTGATGCTTGCCGTAGTGATACTCCAGCGTCTCGGTAGAGATATGCGGTTCGAGCGCGTTCTTCTCATAGGGAAGGGCGGGGAGTTCGATCGCCATGATGGGCTCCTGGGCGTTGGCTAAGGATGGGGGTCGGATCGACACGGCCGGTGGCGGCCGATGCACGACTGATACACTATCGATCTACATGCATTGTAATGATGAATGACTATGGACGTTAACGAGCGAATCAAGGCTGTACTGGCCGACCACGCCATCGTGCTCTTTATGAAGGGCACGCCGCAGTTTCCCATGTGCGGGTTTTCGAGCCGCGCCGTGCAGGCACTGAAGGACACGGGCGCCGACTTTTACGCCGTCAACGTGCTGGCCGATCCAGAGGTGCGTGCTGCACTACCGCATTACGCCAACTGGCCGACGTTCCCGCAGCTGTTTATCCAAGGGGAACTGATTGGCGGTTGCGACATCGTCGAGGATTTGAAAACATCCGGTGAATTGGCGCGTATGGCAGCGGATGTGGCGGGGGCGAGCTCCTGATGTCACTGCCTTTTGCGCACCTGCCGCAGGGTTGGACGCCCGCTGCGGATTCGTTGGCTGGCCGCGTGGTGCTGGTGACCGGTGCCTATGGCGGCCTGGGTGCCGCCGTTGCCCGAGCCGCGTCGCGTGCGGGAGCGACGGTGGTCATCACCGGGCGTCGCAAGCGTCAGCTCGAACAGCTCTACGACGCCATGATCAGCGAAGGTCTGCCCGAGCCGGTCATTCACCCGCTCGACATGGAAGTGGCCACGCCGCGTGACTACGAGGCACTGGCCGAAGGGCTGGAGCGCGACTTCGGCCGCCTCGATGGCATCGTCCATGCGGCGGCCAGTTTCAATGGGCTCACGCCGCTGTCCGTGCACAAGCCGGACGACTGGCTGCGGGCGCTGCACGTCAATGTGTCTGCACCGTTTGCGCTTACGCAGGCCTGCATGCCGCTGCTGACGAAGGCGCCAGACAGTGCGGCCGTGTTTGTGCTGGACGACCCCGCACTGGTGCAGCGTGCGCACTGGGGTGGCTATGGCGTGTCCAAGGCCGCGCTGGAGCGACTGGTGGAGATCCTGCACCAGGAGACTGAGAACACACCCTTGCGCGCGCATGCCCTGTTGCCTGCCCCCATGCGCACCACGCTGCGGCGCGCGGCTTATTTTGGCGAAGACACCACCATCCATCCGTTGCCGGACGCCACGGCCGAAGCGGCGATCTATCTGTTGGGCACGCAGGGACGGGACGCGCGTGGCGCGGCGCTCGACTTGCGGGTGTCCGCATGATCGCGCGCCGGGAGACGTATTGAGATGGAAACGCAGATGACCACGCTGTCGGCGGCGATCCTGCTGTTTCTGATCATGGATCCGCTGGGCAACATCCCGATCTTCCTCAGCCTGCTCAAGGATGTAGCGCCCAAGCGCCGCCGCCGGGTGATGGTGCGTGAGCTGCTTATTGCGCTGGGCGTGCTGCTCGTCTTTCTTGTCGGTGGCCAGTACATCCTCAAGGTGCTGCAGCTCAAGCAGGAGTCGATCAGCATTGCTGGCGGCATCGTGCTGTTCCTTATCGGTATCCGCATGGTGTTTCCGCCGGCTGATGGCGGCGGCATCTTCGGCAAGCCCGGTGAAGGCGAGCCGTTTATCGTGCCCATGGCGATTCCCGGCGTAGCCGGTCCCTCGGCGATGGCTGCACTGCTTCTGATGACCAATACCCAACCGGGCCGAACGGCGGACTGGGCTATTGCCTTGTTGGGTGCGTGGCTGGCCACGGCGGTGATCCTGCTGTTTTCGACCTACTTGTTCCGTTGGCTGGGCGAGAGCGTGCTGACCGCGCTGGAGCGCGTGATGGGCATGCTGCTGATCGCGCTGTCCGTGCAGATGTTCCTCAGCGGTGTGGCGGCGTACCTGCATCTGGCCGTTTGAAATGTAGGCCGAAACTGATTGCGTGATCTTTCGGTCCTCTCCGCATAACCTTGCTGTCATAATCCGCTACCAGCATTCGGGATAAATCCCAGGAGGCGGTCATGCTCAGCGTTGAACAGACCCTCACCGAACGTCTGCCATGGTTGGCGCAACATCCCATGATTCGCCGGCAGGTCGCCGGCATGCTGGGCCGATTGGCCGATCAGGATGGCTTCAACCGTACGCTTGACGCCATCGGCGAGGCGGAAGGTTTTGATTGTGTCGAGCGCGCGCTCGAGCTGCTCGGTGTCAGCTACTTCGTCAATCCGCGCGAACGCGAAAACATTCCTGTCGAAGGCGGGGTGCTGATCGTCGCCAATCATCCGCTGGGCATGATGGACGCGCTGACCCTGCTGCAGCTGGTTGGCTCGGTGCGCAGCGATGTGCGCATCCTTGCCAACGACTGGCTGATGTCGATTCCCCAGCTGCACAAGCTGCTGTTGCCGGTTGATGTGTTCGGCAAGGGCGCGGCCTCGCGCATGCGTGCGATCTATCGCGCGCTGGAAAATGGCGAAGCATTGATTGTTTTCCCCGCGGGCGAAGTATCGCGCGTGCGTCCTTCCGGTGTTACCGATGGACGGTGGGCCGACGGATTCGCCCGGCTGGCGCTGCACAGCCGAGTGCCGGTATTGCCTATCCATGTGGCGGCTCGCAACTCGGCGATGTTCTATGGGTTGTCGATGCTGGCCAAGCCGCTGAGCACGGCCATGTTGCCGCGCGAGGCCATTTCGCCGGTGAGTCGGCGTATCGGCTTCAGCGTGGGCGCGCAGGTTTCGGCGGATGAACTGGAACAGCACAGCGGCGGTTCGGCCAAGCGCGCCGCCAAGCTGATGCGGCGCCACGTGTATCGCGTGGGACGCCATCGTGGATTGATCTTTGGTGGTCAGGCGCCGCTGGCGCATCCGGAGCCTACCGACCGGCTCGCTGCCGAATTGCAGGCGCACGCCGAGAAGCTGGCCGATCTCAACGACGGTAAGCAGGTGCTGCTGTTCAAGGGCGCGTCCGATAGTGTGGTGTTGCGCGAAATCGGCCGCCTGCGCGAGCTGACGTTCCGCAAGGTGGGCGAGGGCACCGGCGCCCGTCGCGATCTGGATATCTACGACCCGCACTACGAGCACCTGGTGCTGTGGGACCCGAAAGCGCTGCGTATCGTTGGCTCCTATCGCTTTGGCCATGGCGGTCGCTTGATCACTGAGCGCGGCATGGCAGGTCTGTATACCTCCAGCCTTTTCAGTTATTCGCCGGCGCTGGAATCGCGATTGGCGCAAGGCCTGGAGCTTGGGCGCAGCTTCATCGCACCAGCCTACTGGCGCTCGCGTGCGCTGGACCAGCTGTGGCAAGGCATTGGGCTCTATCTGCAGCGGCACCCGGAACTACGCTATCTGTTCGGTCCCGTCAGCATGTCGGTCAGCCTGCCGCGCGAGGCGCGCGAATGGATCGCCGCAGCGCACCAGCATTACTTTGGCGCCCCGGGTCTGGCGTCGGCGCGGCAGCCGTTTGTGGTGTCGCCGGGCGTGATCGATCTGGTGCGTGGTGCATTGGCCGGGCTCGATCCTGCTGCTGGCCTGGGCAAGCTCAAGCATCATCTCGATGCCCTGGGCGTTAGCCTGCCGGTGTTGTATCGCCAGTATGTGGATCTTGTTGAGCCCGAGGGAGTGCAGTTCCTGGCCTTTGGCGAGGACCCGGGGTTTTCCGGCTGCGTCGACGGCCTGGTCATGCTCGACCTGGCTACGCTCAAGCCAGCCAAGCGGGCCCGTTATCTGGGCAAGTAGTGCGGTCGACCCAGGCTGCACATCCTTGCGTGCAAGGCGCAAGGATGCCCCGATTGCGCGGTTGGAAGCCCGGTAGGGCGTGCATTATTTCGCTATTGCCAGCGCCAACTAGGCAACCGTGATCCTTTGGTAAATTTACTGTAAAATAGTTATGCAAACCTTAGAGGTATTGGTTGGTGCGTTGCAGGTTATTCCGCAGCACTGATCGGTAAAGCACTACAGATTTAGCCGTTTCTGCCCGATCTCATCCGATCGGGCTTTTTTACGCCCGGGGGAAACGTTTAAAATTACGTTAAATGACATGAAATTGCGATTCCAGGCAAGGAGTTGCGCAATATATTTCGATAGTCGAAATATATTGCCTTCATGCCATTACTCCTCCATCCCATAACCGTTTGCTGGCCGCCTCCGCGCGGGCGGCTCACTCAAATTTTGTTACCTCTGGAATCGACGATGATGAAACGAAACCACCTTTCCATGGCGATCGCTGTCGTGTTTTGTATGGCAGTGGGTTCTGCCTTAGCGCAGGACGCCACCGGCCAGGCCGATCAGACCACCGTCAACAAGGAAGCGGCGAACGCGCCGCGCGGCGCGTCCAGCACCTCCAACACCACCACTTCCAACGACACCAAGCGCGTGCAGCAGCTCAATACGGTGACGGTGCAGGCGCAGAGCCTGTCGCTGGGCGGCGGCTTGATGTCGGTGCAGACGGCACCCAAGGCGGTTTCGACCATTACGCGCGATGCCATCGTCAAGGCCGCTCCGGGTGGCACCTTCGTGCAGATGATCGATAGCATTCCTGGCGTGAATGCATCGACCGACGACGTGAGCGGCCTGGCCAACGGCAACTACCAGATCCGTGGCTTCACCAGCGACGAAATCGGCACGACCGTGAATGGTGCGCCGATCAATGACAGCGGCAACTACAAGGTCTATTCGACCGAGTACGGCGACACCGAGAACATGGGTGACATCACCGTGCTGCAGGGCTACCCGGACGTTGACCAGCCGATCTCGGGTGCCGCCGGTGGCGCCATCTCCTGGGTGACCATCGACCCCTCGCACACTGCCGGCCTGGATTTCAGCCAGAGCCTCGGCAACCACGACTATCGCCGCACCTTCCTCCGCCTCAATACGGGCGATATGGGTCCGGTGCGCGCCTGGCTGTCGTACTCGAACAACACCTCTGACTTCTGGCGCGGCCCGGGCGACTTGAACGTCACCAAGGTCGACGGCAAGGCGCTGTGGACGATCGACGATAACAACTACGTTTCGGCCTCGTTCCAGTACAACCGCGAGCGCAACTACAGCTACGACAGCCTGACCAAGGCTCAGGTCGCTCAGGGCGGTTACTTCCAGAGCTACGAAGAAACCTACAACGCGAACAACATCACCGACGCCAAGAACTATTGGCAGCTTCACACCAATCCGTTCACCAGCTGGCTGGCCAGCGCGGATGGCGAGTTCAAGCTCAGTGACAGCCTGCGCCTGTCGGTGGTGCCTTACTTCTGGTACGGCAACGGCGGCGGCGGCGGTGGCTACTCGTTCACCGAGTCAACCAAGACCCAGAACAACATCGGCTACGCCAACCTTGACGTGAACAACGACGGCAAGATCGGCGGCACGGCCGTGGCCTACGACGATAGCCAGACCTTCACCTATCGTCCGGGCATCATCGCGAAGTTGAACCAGGACTTCGGCGAGAACGACAGCCTGGAATACGGTTTCTGGTACGAGCGTCCGCGCCAGCAGCAGCAGGAAGTGTTCACCCCGACGGCCAACGGCGTGCCGTCCGATTTCTGGGCCACCACGGATCTCATCCGCTATTCCAACGGCGTGATCCAGCGTTTGTATCGCGAGTACACCGTGTCCGATACCCGCAAGGTGTTTGCCACCAATACCTGGACGCCGGACGACAAGTGGACTGTTACCGCTGGCGCCTCGTACCTGTGGGAACAGCGTAGCGGTTACGACTACGAGAACTGGGGCAGCAGCGGCAACACCGGTGCCTATGCCAAGTACAACCAGTTCGGTGGTGAGGGCAGTGCCACGTACCACAAGGTCAGCCCGACGGCTGGCGTGAAGTACCAGATCAACGAAGAGAACCAGCTGTATCTCGGCGCGGGTCGTACCTACCGTGCCCCGATCAACGGCGCACTGCTGCAGAACGTTGCCGTTGAGGAGTTCCCGTCTAACGCCGCCAATGTTGCCGCCGGCAAATACGGCAACAAGCCTGAGACGGCCACCACGTTGGATCTGGGTTGGCGCTTCTACGCGGATCATTTCTCGGCCAACGTCGATGCCTACGAATCGCATCTGAACAACAAGCAGATCTCGGGCTACGACAACACCACCGGGCAGACCGTCTACCTGAATTTGCCCAAGATGCACATGCGCGGCCTGACCGCCGAGAGCAGCTACAAGTTTGCTCAAGACTGGACGCTGTACGGCAACTACTCGTACCAGAAGGCCATCCTCGACGGTAACGTGAACACGTTCGGCGACGGCGTGTATTCGACCGACGGCAAGACGTTCCTCAACACGCCGAAGAACTCCGGCTTCGTGCGTCTCGGCTACGACCACGGTCCGTTCTGGGCTGGCTTGGACGCCAAGTACCGCGGTTCGGTCTACGGCGACTGGATGAACACCGAGAAGGTCGGTGGCTACACCGTGTTCAACTTCAACGCTGGTGTGAATCTGCCGGATTTCGCCGATTGGCTGCGTCACCCGTACATCAAGTTGAACGTGTTCAACCTGGCCAACAAGCGTGCGCTGACCAACGCCAACAACATTGGCGCGTTCCTGGCCAGCAACCCGGGTAATGAGTACAAGGACCCGACGACCGGCAAGGCGCTGTACACCTCGACGCCGTACTACTCGCTGCTGGAAGACCGCACGTACATGGTCACCTTCGGCGTTTCGTTCTTCTAAGCGAAGCAACACCACGTTCGACTCAGGCCGGCCCCTTCGGGGGCCGGCTTTTTTTTTGCCCTGAGAAAGAGTGCCTCGACCTCTGATCGAACGGCCTTTCTACCCCTGCTTTGGCAGTGTCGCGAGTCGCTGCTCGCCCCGTTGCACGGGGCTGAGAGGTGCGACAAGTTCATGCGAATCGGGCGCTCGAGAAACGCAAGATCTGTGAGTATTTCGTCAATAAGTTACGAAATTGTAATATTATGCGCTTACATTCGTCGTGATCGGTCCAGGCTGGCGGCTTCGTTCTAGGCCCTCGGTCCAATCAAATAATTCCGGTTATCAGCCACTTAAAGACGGTGGCGGAGGGGCGCGGGCCCTTCTGTGGCTGATTCCATGTTTTTGCGAATCTCTCAGGGGTCTCATCTCGATGAACAGCGCTTTACGTACGAAATTGCTGCCGGTGGCCATTGCGGCCCTGCTGGCCGCCTCGCCCGTCCTGGCACAGGACACCTCCTCCTCGATCAGCGGCCGCGTGATGGACGCGGGCGGTCAGCCGGTCGCTGGCGCCACCGTGCAGATCGTGCACGAGCCCACCGGTACGACGAAGACCACCACCACCGATGCCAGCGGCCGCTACTCGGCGCAGGGCCTGCGCGTGGGTGGCCCGTTCGATGTGAAGGTCTCCAAGGACGGCACCCAGACCGAGCAGGAGAATGTCTATCTGCAGTTGGCGCAGGACACCGCTGTCAATCTGACCGTGGGTGCCACGCAAGCGGCGCAGAATCTCTCGGCCATCTCCGTTTCGGCCAATGCGTTGTCGCAGACCTTCACGCCGGACAGCAAGGGGCTATCGACCAACATTTCGCGTCGTGAGCTGGAAGCCACGCCGACCCCGAATCGCTCGATCCAGAATGTCGTGCGCCTCGATCCGCGCATCACCATTACCGATCGCGCGCGCGGTGAAATCTCCGCCGTTGGCCAGAACAGCCGCTACAACAACATCACTGTCGACTCGGTGAGTGCAAACGATCCGTTTGGCCTTAACGCGAATGGCTTGCCGACGCTCGGTACGCCGATTTCGCAGGACACCATCGAGGAATACAACATCTCGACGGCCAACTTCGATGTGGGCACCCGTCGCGGTCTGGGCGCGAACATCAACGCCGTGACCAAGAGCGGTACGAACGATTTCCACGGTTCGGTCTACTACGTGTTCCAGAACACGGACATGATCGGCCAGAACGAACAGGACAAGGATTACGCTGGCTTCAAGCGCCAGTGGACCGGTGGCGCCACCGTCGGCGGCCCGATCATCAAGGACAAGTTGTTCTTCTTCGCCTCGGTGGAAAAGAGCGAGCAGGTGGGTTCGGGCAGCCCGTATGGCACCGAAGACTCCGGCGCCGCAACACCCATCAAGGGCCTGACCACCGCGCAGGTGCAGCAGGTGCGTAACATCGCCGCGAAGTATGGCCTGAACGATATCGGCTCGGTCGGTGGCGGCAACTCCAACCTGATCGACAAGCGCTACCTCGGCAAGATCGATTGGAACATCACCGACAATCATCGCGCCAGCTTTACCTATAGCCAGACGAAGGAAAACAAGCCGATCATCACGGGCAGCAACACCAAGCTTGTGCTGTCCAGCGGCTGGTACAAGACCAACGTCGACAACAAGAGCTATGCGCTGCACTTCTACGACGACTGGTCGGACATCTTCTCGACCGACACCACGCTGTCGTACGCCAACTTCCAGCAGAACCGCGGTCCGTACAACGGCGTGGATATGCCTGACATCACCGTGTACCCGACGACTTCGGGCGGCCCGGCGGTGGAGTTCGGCACCGAGTATTCGAGCCAGGCGAACGTGCTGAAGGTCAAGACGCTCAATGCGGCCTGGGCTGGCACGCTGTACCTGGGTGACCACACCTTGAAGGGCGGTTTCGATTACGAAAAGGACAAGTACTACAACTTGTTCCTGCAGAACTATTTCGGTTCGTACACGTTCCGCGACATCACCGGCAACCCGAACTCGGGCCTGCAGAACTTCGATCTGCTCAACTACTACCAGTACCGCTACAATCGTCCGACCACTGGGTTGGGTCTCGGCGACGTTGCCGCAAACTACAACCTCAACCAGTGGGGCGTGTTCCTTCAGGACACCTGGCAGGTCACCAACAACCTGTCGCTGCAGTACGGCGTGCGCGTCGACATTCCGCTGATGGACGACAAGCCGATCTACAACCCCACGTTCGCTGCCCCCGCAGGCGTCAACGCAAAGGGCCAGGCCATCGGTGGCTTCGGTCGCACCAACCAGACCACGATCAATGGCAATCGCGTGGTGCAGCCGCGCATGTCGTTCAACTATGCGTTCAACACCGAGTTGATGACGCAGCTGCGTGGTGGCGCGGGCCTGTTCGTGACCAACCAGCCGGGCGTGTGGCTGGGCAATATCTTCTCCAACTCGGGCATGACACAGACGCAGTACAACTGCGGCCCGACGCAGGCGGCCCCGTGCAACGGTGCCAATGGTCTGCCGTTGCCGGCGTTCAGTGCCGACCCGCACCACCAGAACAATGGCGCGGGCGGTGCCGGCCAGATGACGGTCAACACCATTTCGCCGGGCTGGCACATTCCCACCGCGTGGAAGTACAGCCTGGGCATCGATCGGGAGCTGCCCTGGTATGGCCTGATCGCGACGGCCGACTGGGAGCACATCGATCAGCGCGATGCGGTGTGGTTCCAGAACCTCAACCTGGGCGCACCGACGTTCCAGACGCCTGATGGCCGCAACTCGTACTACGCGGTGCAGGGCCTGGATCCGGCGGCCAAGGGGCAGTCGGTCCGCGCGAATGCCAACCAGGCGTTCTCCGGTCAGGTGATCAATCTGGCGAACACTAGCAAGGGTCAGGCCGATAGCATCTCCCTGTCGCTGAAGAAGCCCTTCTCAGACGATTGGTCGGGCATGATCGGCTTCACTTGGAGCCATGCGACCGAAGTGAATCCGGGTACGTCGTCGGTGGCGAACTCGAACTACCAGTACAACCAGGTCTACAACTCGAACGAGAACGTTGCGAGCACGTCCAACTACTCCGTGCCGCGTCGCGTGATCGCTTCGTTGAACTGGCAGCATCGTTTCTGGGGTGACTACGCCACCAGCGCCAGCATCTTCTACGACGGCCATTCGGCGGCCCCGTATAGCTGGACGTTCGGCAACGATGCCAACGGCGATGGCTACACCAACGACCTGGCGTACATCCCGCGTCCGGGTGATATCGAGTTCCGCCCCGGTACGGATCCGAAGCTGATCGAGTCGTTCTATGCGTATATCCAGAAGAACGATTACCTGAAGGATCATCAGGGCCAGGTGGCACGCCGCAACGCGGATCGCGCCGGCTGGATCAACCAGATCGACCTCAGCTTCAGCCAGGAAATTCCGGGCCTCTTCAAGGGCAACAAAGGCATCGTCCGCTTCGACGTCTACAACTTCACGAACCTGCTCAACAAGCATTGGGGCATCGAGAAGCGTCAGCCGTTCAGTAGCAACGGACGCTACCTTGCCGACTACTACGGCGTCGACACCAAGACCGGCAAGTACATCTACAACATCGATTGCGGTGGCAAGGCGAATTGCACGAACTACAACTCCGGTGGCGTGTATTCGCCGCTGGCCGTGCCGACCTACATCAACAACAACGATGACCTTGCCCAGCGCTGGTCGGTTCAGTTGACCTTGAAGTACACCTTCTAAGCGCTTTTGCTTACAGAGGTTTAGAAATCAGGCCGGCGTCCGTGAGGGCGCCGGCCTTCTTTTGTCTTGACCCTGCCATGCCTGGCGCGGGAAGCTAGACGGTCCGCCACGTTTCGAGCGGACATATGAGCCGCGAGGGCGCGGCCAGGAGAATGTTTCAATGAATGACACCCACGTCGGCAAGTCCGGCCGAGCCGCCACCGTCAGCGCACGCATTTCGCCCGCCGGCGGCCTGGATATCCTGTCCCGCAACGAGGTCGCGCGCCTGCGCGATGCCAGTGGTTCGGGCTTGCACGCCTTGCTGCGCCGTTGCGCGCTGGCGGTGCTGACGTCTGGCAGCATGAGCGACGATCCGCGCACGATCCTCGAGCAGTACCCCGACTTCGACATCCAGGTGCTGCAGCAGGATCGCGGCATCAAGATCGAACTGAGCCATGCGCCGGCGCAGGCTTTTGTCGATGGCCAGATCATCCGCGGCATCAACGAGCTGCTGGTGGCCGTGGTGCGTGACATCGTCTACGTGTCGACCCAGATGGAGCAGGGCAACTTCGACCTGGACGATAGTGTCGGCCTCACCCATGTGGTATTCGAGATCCTGCGCAATGCGCGCATTCTCAAGCCGCAGATCGACCCGAACCTGGTGGTGTGCTGGGGTGGTCATTCGATCTCGCGCGACGAGTACGAGTACACCAAGCAAGTCGGTTATCAGCTGGGCTTGCGCAGTCTGGATATCTGCACGGGTTGCGGCCCGGGCGCCATGAAGGGCCCGATGAAGGGCGCCACCATTGCGCATGCCAAGCAGCGTCGTCGCAACAACCGCTACATCGGTATCACCGAGCCGGGCATCATCGCCGCCGAGTCGCCCAATCCGATCGTGAATCACCTGGTGATCATGCCGGATATCGAGAAGCGCCTCGAAGCGTTCGTGCGCATGGGCCACGGCATCATCGTGTTTCCGGGCGGCGTGGGCACGGCCGAGGAAATCCTTTATCTGCTGGGCATCCTGCTGCATCCGGATAATGCTGGCGTGCCGTTCCCGCTGATTCTTACCGGCCCGAAACAGTCGGCGGCCTATTTCGAGCAGATTGATCGCTTCCTGCGCCTGACCTTGGGTGACAGCGTGGCCCAGCATTACCAGATCATCGTCGATGATCCGGCAGCTGTGGCGCGCGCCATGGTGCGTGGCATCGACAAGGTGCGTAACTACCGTCTGGACAACAAGGACGCGTTCTTCTTCAACTGGGCGCTGAATATTCCGTACGCTTTCCAGTTGCCGTTCCGTCCCACGCACGAGGCCATGCGCTCGCTCGCCATCCATCGCGACCGTCCGCGCCATGAGCTGGCGGCGGATCTCCGTCGCGCCTTCTCCGGCATCGTTGCCGGCAACGTGAAGGAAGAGGGCCTGCGCGCCATCGAGCAGCAGGGGCCGTTCGATATCGACGGTGACGCCGACGTCATGCAGGCTCTGGACGAGCTGCTCAAGGGTTTCGTGGCGCAGGACCGCATGAAGCTGCCTGGCGGTACGGCGTACGTGCCTTGCTACCGGGTACTTACCGGCGCGACGGCAAATTAAGCCTATTCAGGGGCGCGGAAGTCTTGACAGCCCGCCCCTGGATATACAAACTATCTAGCTCACCCCGCCCGAATAGCTCAGCTGGTTAGAGCACTTGACTGTTAATCAGGGGGTCGCTGGTTCGAGTCCAGCTTCGGGCGCCATATTCGACAAGGCCTTGCAGCGATGCAGGGCCTTGTTTTTTTATGCATGTCTCGTCGCCATTGCTGTGAAGACGGCGGTCTCTCGCTGAGCGCTACACTGCGCCGGGGCGATGGAGGGGCTTATGCGACAGCGCGCGCTGACTTTGGTGGTGATGCTCCTCGCGGGTTGCGCGAGCGTGGGGGGCCTGGAGCAGGGCAAGCCAACGTTCCAGGCAAGTACCAAAAAGCTGGACTCGCACTACGTGGCTTGCGTGGTTGCCCGGTGGTCCAAGATTTCACCCACGACACATGCCGAGGAGACGGCGGGCGGCTTTCGGGTGACGGTGTCCAACGGCAGTACCCAGACCGAGGAGCTGCTGATCGTTGTGAGTCGAGCCAATGGCGCCGATGTGGCCCTGCATGAGCGTGTCGAGCTGCTGGCATTGCACGCCTATCGCGAGGCGGCCAAGACCTGTCTCTAAGTTTCCAGCGGCGGCGGCTGGATCTAGCCGCCGGCTGCGCAGCGATCGGCTTGTTCGCCAGTCGCCTTTGAGCCGTAGATACGCCCTGAATTGGCCACGGTGACGGCCAGCGCACCGTCGGCGCGCCCTTGTCGGCATAGCGTGAAGCTGACGTTGCTGCCGCCCGCGCTGCCGTCGGCCTGGAAGCGGATGCGCCTGCGCCCGATAGTGCTCAGGATGGTGAGCTGGTTACGGGCGCCGCTCGTCAGGTTAGGCGCACCTTCGATCTGATCGGTGTGTTCGCTCTGGTAGTGACCGATCAGCCAGCCCCCCTCCCAGTGCAACTCGTCCGAACAGTGCGTGCCATCGCGCGAAGGGCACAGCATGGCGTGGCGACCGGTATCTACCGCCAGGCCGCGCGCATGCTGAAGGGAAATGAGAATGTCAGACTGCGCCGCCTGAAGCTGATTGCGCCCCAGCAGGTGCCCGAGGGCGGGAGCAGCCATGCAGACGAGTATGAGCAATACGCATGACACCACGATCTGCTCGATCAGGCTGAACCCGCTCTGCCGTCCCTGAATGGCCGGTTCATGCTTGCGCCTCATGCATCGCTCCCTGCGTCGCCAGGTCGCTCAGGCTAGCCAGGCTGCGATCTGGCAGCAGTCATCGTGCCAATGCGGTTTGCGTCGTAGCCTGCTGACAGGCTCTGTCAGCAGGGGCGATTTAAAATCGGCAAAGATGCCCCCAAGTGACAGCCATGACTGACCGCTTCGAACTCGTCTCCCCCTACAAGCCCGCAGGCGACCAGCCCGAGGCCATCCGCAAACTCGCCGAGGGCTTCGAGGCTGGCCTTGCGGCGCAGACGCTGCTGGGCGTCACCGGCTCGGGCAAGACCTACACCATCGCCAACGTGATCGAGCGGGTGCAGCGCCCCACTATCGTGCTGGCGCCCAACAAGACGCTGGCGGCGCAGTTGTATGGCGAGTTCAAGGAATTCTTCCCGCACAACGCGGTGGAGTACTTCGTCAGCTACTACGACTACTACCAGCCGGAAGCCTACGTGGTGGCGTCGGACACCTTCATCGAGAAGGACGCGTCCATCAACGATCACATCGAGCAGATGCGACTGGCGGCGACCAAGGCGCTGCTGTCGCGCAAGGATTCGATCATTGTCGCTACCGTGTCGGCCATCTACGGCCTGGGCGATCCGGAAGACTATCTCTCGTTGCGCCTGATCCTGGCCAAGGGCGAGCGCATCGACCAGCGCGCGCTGATCCGTCAACTCACCGAGCTGCAGTACACGCGTAACGAGATGGAACTCAAGCGCGGCACGTATCGTGTGCGCGGCGAGATCATTGACGTGTTTCCCGCCGAATCGGAAACCGAGGCGCTGCGTATTGAATTGTTTGACGGCGAAGTGGAGGGCATGTCGCTGTTCGACCCGCTTACCGGCGAAACCATCCGCAAGGTGCCCCGCTATACGGTGTATCCGCGCACGCATTACGCGAGCACTCGCGAGAGCGTGCTCAACGCCATCGAGACTGTCAAAGTCGAGCTGAAAGAGCGGCTGGAGCAGTTGTACAAGGACAACAAGCTGGTCGAGGCGCAGCGCCTGGACCAGCGCACGCGCTTTGACATCGAGATGATGGCCGAGGTGGGCTACTGCCAGGGCATCGAGAATTACTCGCGCCATCTCACCCGTCGCGGCGCCGGCGAGCCGCCGCCGACGTTGTTCGACTACCTGCCGGCGGACGCGCTGCTGGTGGTCGACGAATCGCACGTCACCATTCCGCAGCTGGGCGCCATGTACAAAGGCGACCGCTCGCGCAAGGAGACCTTGGTGGAGTTCGGCTTCCGCCTGCCGTCGGCCATGGACAACCGTCCGCTGCGCTTCGAGGAGTGGGAGCGTCGGGCGCCGCGCTCAATCTATGTGTCGGCTACGCCGCGCGACTATGAGCTGCAGAAATCCGGCGATGCCGTGGTGGAACTGGTGGTGCGCCCGACCGGCCTGATCGATCCGGAAGTCGAAGTGCGCCCGGTGCGCACGCAGGTCGACGACTTGCTTGGCGAGGTACACAAGCGCGTCGCCATGGGGGATCGCGTGCTGGTGACCACGCTAACCAAGCGCATGGCCGAGAACCTCACCGAATATTTGAATGAGCACGGCGTCAAAGTGCGCTATCTGCATTCGGATATTGAAACCGTGGAGCGCGTGGAAATTATTCGCGACCTGCGGCTGGGTGAGTTCGACGTGCTGGTGGGCATCAATCTGCTGCGCGAAGGCCTGGATATGCCCGAGGTGTCGCTGGTGGCGATCCTCGATGCCGACAAGGAGGGCTTCCTGCGCTCCACCGGTTCGCTGATCCAGACCATCGGTCGCGCGGCACGCAACCTGCGCGGCAAGGCAATTCTCTATGCCGACAACATCACCCGCTCGATGAAAGCGGCCATGGACGAGACGGCCCGGCGCCGCGAAAAGCAGGAGGCCTACAACGTGGCGCATGGCATCACGCCGCAGTCGGTAGTGCGGCGCATTGCGGACATCATGGAAGGCGCGCGCAGCGAAGGTACGAGTCGGGGTCGCGGCAGCCGTGGCGATCGTCGCGCCGTGGCGGAGAAGGGTGCCGACTACGCCGCACTCAGCGCCGACCAGGCCTCAGCCATGATCAAGAAGCTGGAGGCGCAGATGTACAAGCACGCCGAGAACCTCGAGTTCGAGGACGCCGCCCGGTTGCGCGACCAGATCCATCAACTCCGGGAGCGGGCCGCCCGATGATCCTCGGCTTTCGTCGGGATGGTTGTCGCCGGCTATCTGCTCACGTATACTGCGCGGCTCGCGCGGTCCGCCGTGCGAGATCCGGGCGGTTAGCTCAGCGGTAGAGCACTACCTTGACATGGTAGGGGTCACAAGTTCGATCCTTGTACCGCCCACCAATACCGACGAAACGGCGCGGCCCACGGGTTCGCGCCGTTTCTTTTTGCGCCAAGGGAGCAGTCAATGACTTACCTGTGGATCAAGAGCTTCCATCTGCTGTTCGTCATCGCCTGGATGGCCACGGTGTTCTACCTGCCGCGCATCCTCGTGAATATCGCCGAGGCCGGAGACGAGCCGGCGGTACGCGCCAGGCTGGTACTGATGGGGCGACGGCTCTACCGCTTCGGGCACAGCATGTTCGGGCTGGCTTTCCTGCTTGGCCTCACCTTGTGGCAAGGTTGGCGCGCATTTCCGGGCGTGCTGCCGAATTTTGGCGACGCCCATTGGCTACACGCCAAGCTGGGCCTGGTCGCCCTGTTGCTGGGCTATTTCATCTGGAGCGGGCGCCTGCTCAAGCGCAGCGGGCAGGGTGGTGCGCTGCCCTCATCCAAGACGCTGCGCATCATGAACGAGCTGCCCGTGCTGGTGCTGTTGGGCGTGATCTATCTGGTGATCGCCAAGCCGTTCTAAGCGAGCGACACTGTAGGAGCGCACCCTGTGCGCGACCGCAGAGTCTCGCCGCTACCGCTTCGGACGGGAAGGGCGAAAACGATGCTTTTTCGCCCAAGCAGGGCTACGCATCACAAACGCTGAATTGACAGCGCACTCTAGGCTAAACTAGCGTTCTGCTACGAACTCATTGAGACAAGGTGGCTCGCGCGAAAGCGCCGGTCGAGCGTGTGACATGGCAACTACCACCTCCCAACGCTGATTTCGCCACGCCTTTGTTTCTCAGGAAGGGCGCTTGGCGCCTTTTTTTGTGCCCACCGTCCAGGTGGGCAAAGCAAGACCGGCCATCCATGGCCTGAAGTTTGATGAAGTGCTCGCCATCCAGGCGAGCAAAGAAGAACCGGCCTTCCATGGCCGGACTCCTCAAAAAAAGCATGGCCCGATGGCGCATGCGGACTAGGTACCGACATGATTGAGATCACGCTACCCGACGGCAGCAAGCGACCGTTCGATCACCCCGTTTCCGTGCAGGATGTCGCCGCCTCCATTGGCGCGGGCCTGGCCAAGGCCACTTTGGCGGGCAAGGTGGACGGCAAGCTGGTGGACGCCAGCTTCCCGATCGACCACAACGCCAGCCTCGAAATCGTTACCGAGAAGAGCCCGGAAGCGCTGGAGATCCTGCGTCACTCCACGGCGCACTTGCTGGCGCAGGCTGTGCAGCGCCTCTATCCCGGTGCGCAGGTCACCATCGGCCCGGTGATCGACAACGGCTTCTTCTACGACTTCGCCTATGAGCGGCCGTTTACGCCCGACGATCTGGTGAAGATCGAGGCGGAGATGGAAAAGATCGTCAAGGAAGGCCTGCCCGTATCGCGCAGCGTGAAGTCGCGCGACGAGGCGGTGAACTTCTTCCGTGGCATGGGTGAGGCATACAAGGCCGAGATCATCGAGAGCATTCCCTCGAACGAGGAGCTTTCGCTGTACACGCAGGGGGAATTCACCGATCTCTGCCGCGGCCCGCACGTGCCCAACACAGGCAAGCTGCGCGCGTTCAAGTTGATGAAGGTGGCGGGTGCATATTGGCGCGGCGACTCCAACAACGCGATGCTTACGCGTATCTACGGCACGGCCTGGCTCAACGACAAGGATCTGAAGGCTTACTTGCTTCAGTTGGAAGAAGCTGAGAAGCGCGATCACCGCAAGATCGGCAAGGCCCTCGACCTGTTCCATCAGCAGGAAGAAGGCCCCGGCATGGTGTTCTGGCACCCCAATGGCTGGGCCATCTGGCAGCAGGTGGAGCAGTACATGCGCCGCGTGTATCGGCAAAGCGGATACCAGGAAGTGCGTTGCCCGCAGGTGCTGGACGTGTCGCTGTGGAAGAAATCCGGCCACTGGGACAACTACCAGGAAAACATGTTCTTCACCGAGTCGGAGAAGCACACGTTTGCACTGAAGCCGATGAACTGCCCGGGTCACGTGCAGATCTTCAACACCAGCCTGCACAGCTATCGCGAACTGCCGATCCGTTACGGCGAGTTCGGTGCATGCCATCGCAACGAGCCTTCGGGCGCGCTGCACGGCATCATGCGCGTGCGCGCCTTCACGCAGGACGATGGCCACATCTTCTGCACCGAAGCACAGATCGAATCCGAGGTGACGGCGTTCCACCAGCAGGCCATGAAGGTCTATGGTGATTTCGGGTTTGAGGACATCGCGCTGAAGATCGCGCTGCGTCCCGACAAGCGCATTGGTAGCGACGACGTCTGGGATCGCGCCGAGCATGCGCTGCGCGCTGCATTGGGCGCGGCCGGCGTGAGCTGGGAAGAATTGCCGGGCGAGGGTGCCTTCTACGGCCCCAAGATCGAGTACCACATGAAGGACTCCATCGGCCGTGCCTGGCAGGTGGGTACCATGCAGGTAGACTTCATGATGCCTGAGCGCCTGGGCGCCGAATACGTGGATGAGAATTCACAGCGTCGTCACCCGGTGATGCTGCATCGTGCCATCGTTGGCTCGATGGAGCGTTTTATCGGCATCCTGATCGAACACCACGCCGGGCTGCTGCCGGCCTGGCTGGCGCCGATTCAGGCTGCTGTGTTCAGTATCACGGATGCTCAGGCCGATTATGTTCGCGAAGTGACGCAAACCCTTGTCGATAAAGGTTTCCGCGTACACGCCGATTTGCGCAATGAGAAGGTCGGCTATAAAATCCGCGAACATACGTTGCAGAAAGTCCCTTACCTGCTGGTGGTCGGAGATCGCGAGAAGGAATCAGGGGCCGTTTCCGTGCGTACGCGTTCGGGCGAGGACCTCGGCAGCATGCCGCTGGCCGCGTTTATCGAACGCCTGGAAGCCGAGACCCGTCGCTAAACGCGCGGGCCGGCACTTTTAAGAACTCTTCTGGAGGATTGTGGTATCGCTACCACCGACACTAAGGGCAATCGCCGTAACCATGAGATTCGCGTCCCGCGCGTTCGCGTGATCGGCGCTGATTCGGAACAGCTAGGCATCCTGACCCGTGACGAGGCACTAGCCTTGGCACAAGAAGCGGGCATGGACCTGGTCGAGATCCAGCCGAACGGCGATCCACCGGTCTGCCGAATCATGGACTACGGCAAGTTCAAGTTCGAAGCCCAGAAGAAGGCTCAGGCGGCCAAGAAGAAGCAAAAGCAGGTTGAAATCAAGGAAGTGAAGTTCCGTCCGGTTACGGACGTGGGCGACTACCAGATCAAGCTGCGCAACATGCTTCGCTTCCTTGAGGAGGGCGACAAGGTCAAGGTCACCATCCGCTTCCGCGGTCGCGAAATGTCCCACCAGGACCTTGGCCAGAACCTGGCCAAGAAGATCCAGGAAGACGTGGGCGAGAACGGCGTGGTGGAGTCCTTCCCCCGCCTGGAAGGTCGTCAGATGGTCATGATGATCGGGCCCAAGAAGAAGCAGTAATCGAAAAAGCGGCCTGAGGGCCGCTTTTTTCTTGTCTTCCTCTCCCCTAATGCCTGAGGAGCGTCGACTCTCAGTCAGAACGGCTTTTGGCTTCCTCCTCTGCTTGCAGGGGAGGGTTGGGGGAGGGGTAAAGCTCTTGCCTTAGGCACGCTCAAAGAGCCCCCCTCCCAGCCTCCCCCTGCAGGCAGGGGGAGGAGCCATGCCTGTGCGTCCCGAGATTCGACCTTAATCAGGCCCGGAGAAGGGGGGGGCAAGGGCTGGTAATGCCTGGCACTCCTACGTATAATCGCCGGTTCGACCCATATGGACGGGTCGTGAACCGATCGTGGCAGGACGGAAAGTGTGGCCCTCCGGGTCACCGCCAGATCAGTCAGAAACCGGGGTACTCAATCCCCACTCAAGGAGCATTCCGATGCCCAAGATCAAGACCAACCGGGCGGCCGCGAAGCGTTTTCGCAAGACCGCATCGGGCAAGTTCAAGGCCGGTCACGCCTTCAAGTCGCACATCCTGACCAAGAAGTCGACCAAGCGTAAGCGTGGTCTCCGTGCCACCAACCACGTCAAAGCTTGCGACACCAAGGGTGTAGCACGCATGTTGCCGTACTTGTAAGGCGAGGAGATAAACCATGGCTCGTGTAAAGCGTGGCGTTACCGCCCGTCGTCGTCACAAAAAGATCATCGGCCGCGCGAAGGGTTACTACAACGCCCGTCGCAAAGTCTTCCGCGTTGCCAACCAGGCTGTCATCAAGGCTGGTCAGTACGCCTATATCGGCCGTAAGCAGCGCAAGCGTCAGTTCCGCGCGCTGTGGATCGTGCGTATCAACGCCGCCGCCCGTCAGTTCGGCCTGTCGTACAGCCGCCTGATCAATGGCATGGCCAAGGCTGGTATCACCGTCGACCGTAAGGTCCTGGCTGATATCGCCGTGCACGACATCAAGGCGTTTGGTGTGATCGCAGAAAAGGCGAAGGCCAGTCTGGCCGCTTGATCGTCTAGCGCACTGCGCACTGACGATATGATGTGATCAAGCGGGGAGGAGGCCAAACGCCTCCTCCCCGTTTTTGTTTGGACAGTGCTCACGGCGTTTGCCTCCTCTCCCTTCCGGGGAGAGGATTGAGGTGAGGGGTCACGGCTTGCCCCAATCTTCAATCGAAGCGCGCTTCGAATCGGCGACAACGCAAGAGTGGCCCCTCACCCTGCCCTCTCCCCGAAGGGGAGAGGGGAAGTAGCGAGAAGCGCATCACTATGGACGATCTGGAAAGCCGCGCCGCGCAGGCGCTGGCCGATATCGAAAAGGCCGATACGCTTGAAGCGCTCGATGCGCTACGCGTAAGCCTGCTTGGCAAGAGCGGCATCGTGACCGCCGCGCTCAAGGCGCTGGGTGCGCTGTCGCCCGACGAGCGCAAGGCACGTGGCGCCGAGGTCAATCGCGTGAAGGACCATCTTGCGGATGCGCTGGCCGCACGCAAGCAGGTGTTGGAGCAAGCCGAGCTCGATCGCCGCCTCGCCTCCGAGAAACTCGACATCACACTGCCCGGTCGCAATGGCGAGCGTGGCGGCATTCATCCGATTACCCGTGCACTGGAACGTATCAGCGCGGTCTTCGCGCGGCTGGGTTACCAGCGTGCCGACGGTCCCGAGATCGAGGACGACTGGCACAACTTCGAGGCGCTGAATTTCCCGCCGCATCATCCGGCGCGCGCCATGCACGACACCTTCTACTTTGGTGACGGTCGCCTGCTGCGCACCCATACGTCACCGGTGCAGGTGCGTTCGATGCAAGGGCGTCAGCCGCCGATCCGCATCATTGCGCCGGGCAAGGTCTATCGCAGCGATTCGGATCAGACCCACTCGCCGATGTTCCACCAGATCGAAGGCCTGCTGGTCGATGAGACCTCGAGCTTTGCCGACCTGAAGGGAACGCTGGCTGAGTTCATTCGCGCCTTCTTCGAGCGCGATTTCGAAATGCGCTTCCGTCCCAGCTACTTCCCCTTCACCGAACCCTCGGCCGAAGTGGACATCCGTTGGGACGCCGAAGACGGCAGCACGCGTTGGCTCGAAGTGCTCGGTTGCGGCATGGTGCATCCGAATGTGCTGAAGAACTGCGGTATCGATCCTGAGCGTTACACCGGCTTCGCGTTTGGCCTGGGTGTGGAACGCTTCGCCATGCTGCGTTACGGCGTCTCCGATCTGCGCGCGTTCTTCGAGAACGATCTGCGCTTCCTCAAGCAGTTCGCTTAAATCGCGGCAGGAATCGATACGCATGAAATTCTCTGAAAACTGGTTGCGTCACCATGTGCCGACGAAGGCATCACGCAACGAGCTTGCGGCGACGCTGACAGCGATTGGTCTGGAGGTTGAAGAGGTCACTGCGTTGGGCGATTCGCTCGATGGTGTGGTCGTGGCGCGTATTGTCAGCGCACAGAAGCATCCCGAAGCCGATCGGCTGCAGGTCTGCGAGGTGGATACGGGCACCGGCACTGTGCAGATCGTCTGCGGCGCGCCCAACGCGCGCGCGGGCCTGGTGGCGCCTTTGGCCGTTGTCGGCGCGGCCCTGCCCGGTGGCATGGTCATCAAGGCGGCGAAGCTGCGTGGCGTCGAATCGTTCGGCATGCTTTGCTCGGCCAAGGAACTGGGCATCGATCCAGACGCCTCGGGCCTGCTCGAACTGCCCGCCGATGCGCCGATCGGTACGCCGCTGGCGACATACCTTGGTTTGCCCGACGCTTCCATCGAAATCAAGCTCACGCCGAATCGCGCCGATTGCTTCAGCGTGCGCGGCATCGCCTTCGACGTGGCTGCCGCTGTTCGGCGTGCGCGAAGTGATCCCGCTGGATGCCGCGCCTGTGCCATCGCAAAGCGATGCCACGCTGAAGGTCGTGCTTGAGGCGGGTGCGCGCGTGCCGCGCTTCGCCGGCCGTGCCATCGAAATGTGGATGCCAGCGCGCCAACGCCGCTGTGGATGGCCGAGCGACTGCGTCGCAGCGGACTGCGCCCGATCAGCTGCCTGGTCGATGTCACACAGTACGTCATGCTGGAACTCGGCCAGCCGATGCACGCGTTCGACAAGGACACGCTGGAAGGCGACATCGTCGTTCGTCCTGCGCGCGCCAACGAATCGCTGGCGCTGCTCGATGGCCGTACCGTCGAACTGGACGCGACTTCCTCGTGGTCGCCGACAGCCGCGGCGGGCAGGGCGCCCGCGCCGTCGCGCTGGGCGGCATCATGGGCGGCTTCGAAACACGCGTCACGGATGCCACGCGCAACGTATTTCTGGAAGCGGCGCACTGGATTCCGTCGGCCATCATCGGCCGCAGCCGCAAGTTGGGCATGCATACCGATGCCGGCCACCGCTTCGAGCGCGGCGTCGACCCGGAACTGCCGGGCATTGCCGTCGAATATGCCACGCGGCTGATCCTTGATATCGCCGGCGGCGTTCCTGGCCCGCTGGTGGACGTAACGCTGCCGGAGCATCTGCGCTCACCGGAGCCGATTCTGCTGCGTCGTGCGCGGCTGGCCCGCGTGCTTGGCGTGACGGTGGCCGACCAGGAAGTGGTCCGCATCTTCACGGCGCTTGGCATGCAGGTCGAGCCACAGGCTGACGGCTGGATGGTCACCGCGCCGAGCCGTCGCTTCGACATCGAGCGTGAGGAAGACCTCATCGAAGAGGTCGCGCGCATCCATGGCTACGAAAACATCCCGACGCACACGCCTGCCGGGGCGCTTGCGCTGTCTGCCGAGCCAGAGGCCCGCCTCAACGAATTGGCCGTGCGCGAGCAGCTGGCGGCCCGTGGCTACTACGAGGCGGTCAATCTGGCCTTCGTGGGCAACGACCTGCTGCAGCGCTGGGGCATGACTGAACAGCTGGTGCCGCTGGCCAACCCGCTGTCGGCCGACCTGGCCGTCATGCGCCCGTCGTTGCTACCGGGCCTGATCGTGGCGCTGTCGCACAATCGTGCGCGCCAACAGGAACGTGTTCGCCTGTTCGAGCTGGGTCGTACGTTCCGGATTGATCGGGAAGCCGCCGCCCGCAAGGACGCGCCCATCGAAACGCCGAGCCTGGCCATGGTAGCCAGCGGTACGGCGCAGGCCGAGCAGTGGGGCGAAGCGGCTCGCCTGCTCGACTTCCACGACCTCAAGGGCGACCTCGATGCCCTGATCGCGTGGGGTGGCGAGCCGCAGCGTTGGGCCGTCCATGCCGATGGCCTGCCGGGCTGGCTGCACCCGGGCCGTGGCGCCCGCGTGACGCGCGATGGCGTCACCGTCGGCTACCTGGGCGCATTGCACCCGCAGCTGGCCAAAGCCTTGGACCTGGGCGCCGATGTCCACGTGCTGGAGCTCGAGCTGGAGCCGGTGCTGGGCCGTCGCCTGCCCAAGGCGCAGCCGGTGCCCCGCTTCCCGTCCGTGCGCCGCGATATCGCGATCGACGTGCCGGAAGAGGTCAGCTGGTCACAGGTTGAGCAGGTCGTGCGGCAGGCCCTGGGCGAACAGCTCAAGGAGTTGCGCTTGTTCGACCGTTACAGCGGCAAGGGGGTCGAAGTGGGCCGAAAGAGTCTCGCTATGGGCTTGATTTTACAGGACGCTTCACGCACCCTTACTGACGACGACGCCGACCGTAACATACGTGAAGCGGTCGCAGCGTTGGAGATGGCATGCAAGGCGAAGATTGCGAGGATAAGATGGCGCTGACCAAGGCGGAGATGGCAGAGCGCCTTTTCCTCGAAGTTGGCCTCAACAAGCGTGAGGCAAAGGAATTCGTGGACGCCTATTTCGAGGTGGTCCGCGAGGCGTTGGAAAAGGGTGAGCAGGTGAAGCTGTCGGGTTTCGGCAATTTCGACCTGCGACAGAAGAACCAGCGGCCAGGACGCAACCCCAAGACGGGCGAGGAGATTCCGATCTCCGCACGTCGGGTGGTGACGTTCCGACCGGGTCAGAAACTCAAGGTGAGAGTCGAGGGCTATGCTGGACCAAGGGAATAACACCGAACTCCCCGCCATTCCGGCGAAGCGCTACTTCACCATTGGTGAGGTCAGCGAACTGTGTGGCGTCAAGCCGCACGTGCTGCGCTATTGGGAGCAGGAATTCCCGCCCTCAATCCGGTCAAGCGCCGTGGCAATCGCCGTTATTACCAGCGTCACGACGTGCTGATGATCCGGCAGATCCGCGGCCTGCTGTACGACGAAGGCTTCACCATCACCGGCGCCCGCGCCCGGTTGGAAGGCCCGCAGGCGCGCATGGAGTCGAGCATCTCCCACCAGATCGTGCGCCAGGTGCGCATGGAACTGGAAGAAGTGCTGGCGCTGCTGCGTCGCTGATCAATAAACCGCTGCCAATGGCTTCCGGTGCTGCCGGCTAAGCTGGTAGACTTAACGACTTGCCGTATCGTCGGGGCGTAGCGCAGCCTGGTAGCGCATCTGCCTGGGGGGCAGAGGGTCGTGGGTTCGAATCCCGCCGTCCCGACCAATTCGGCAACTGACATGAAAACGGCGCCCTGGGGCGCCGTTTTTGTTTGCGTGAAAGACTGTACTTGCGATGTGAAGCTGTGCAAGGCGCCGGCGATAGCGGCGAACGCCTGGGCGTCAACGCCGTCGCGTTATCGGCGATAGCGGGTGTTGGGTGCCAGTGGGCGTGCTGGCGAGACGCCTGGATGCGATGAGTCACGCACAAAGTGGGACGTGGTCCGGTAGGTCTGGGTCGCTTCTTCAGCCGCTGGGCGCGGTTTGATGTCTTGCGTGCCGCCGTAGACGAGGTGGATATCCGCGACGGATATGTGCTTGGATGGTGGATTCATCGCCGTACTCCCGATGAGATCTGAGTCACGCAGATCGGCAAACCAATGTTCCGAATCCTCGAAGGCTCGAGGCGCTCACTCAGTGGGCGGTGGAGCCATGCCCGATGGATGGGGCGTGGCGACACGGCGTAGCACCACCATACGCCATCTGGCGGGGGATTGCCCAAACGGGGCCCCGCAGGGGCCGTCTAACGGGGGTGCGATCGAGAACAGCCCATGCAACGACCTGGATGCTCAGACCTTTCCTTCGCGGTGGGCGTCGACAAAGGATTTGGCCTGCTCGAGCATCCAGGGACCGAACGTCTCCTTGCCCAGGCGTGCGCGCAGTCCGGGGTAGGGCTGGTAAAGCACTTCGTCGCCGGCCAGCGTAATGGTGAAGCTTTCGCCGGTGCAGCGGATCAGGTAGCCGCAGTAACGGAACGTGGTTTTGTCGATGACAGACGGAATGGTCATAAATGTCCGTGGCAAAGGGGCGGGCCATCAGTGCAGGCGGTGGTACCAGAGCGACTCCATGCCGCGCATGGTGATCAAGACATGTGTCCGCTGTAATGCGACGAGATGTTCCTCCAGCAATCGGCGCATGTCCTCGAAATGGCCTGACGCGAGCACGGAGACCGGGCTACGCACATGGATGCTGCGCAACAGACCCCACTGTTCGGGGGTCAGCATGGAAACGGGTGCGGCGGCGGTGTCGGGCGCGCGGGATCGCAGCGAGAGCGACAAGGTGGACAGCAGTGTGGCGACGGGCGCCTGGAGCGAGTGCGGATACATGCCAGATGCCTCCGAGCTTGGATCGGCAGGGCATTGCCTGTGGGGCTGGGTTTTCGCTTGAATCGCGCCGGTAGGGTGATTCGATCACGGGCCAGCCGTCAGGAACGCATGAGGTCGAGCTGGAGCCTGCTGCAGGGGCGGGCATCCGACACGACGGAATCAACCTTGCGCGGAATGTTGATGGGCGGCGTTTGGTTGAGGCCTGGCCTGCTCCCGATATGGACGAGGAGCAAGTCGAGGATGGGTCGGCGTAAACGCGCGTCGGCAACACCCAGTTCGCTGAGCGTACACCCTAAGGGCAGGCAGGTTTGTTATCCCGCCCCGGGCGTGGCCTCAATAGAGCACGCGGCTGCGCAGCGTCCCCGGAATGGCCGAGAGTTTGTCCCTGAGCACGGCGGACTGCTTTTCGTCGGCGGACACGTCGATCACCACATAGCCCACTTCGCTGTCGGTCTGCAGGAACTGCGCGTCGATATTGATGTTGCCCGAGGAGAACAGCTCGTTGATGCGCGAAAGCACGCCGGGCACATTGCGATGAATGTGCAGCAGGCGGCGACTATGCGGGTGCTCGGGCAGCGATACCTCGGGGAAGTTCACCGCCGACAGGGTGGAACCGTTGTCGCTGTAGCGCACCAGCTTGCTCGCTACCTCGATGCCGATATTGTCCTGCGCCTCCAGCGTGCTGCCGCCGATATGCGGGGTGAGGATGACGTTGTCCATGCCTACCAACGGGGAGACGAATGCGTCGTCGTTGCCCTTGGGCTCGACGGGAAACACGTCCACCGCGGCACCGGCGAGACGACCCGAGCGCAGTGAGTCGGCCAGTGCCTCGATATCGACCACGGTGCCGCGGGAAGCATTGATCAGCGACGAGCCTTGGCGCATGCGAGCCAGTTCGGTGGGGCCGATCATCAGCCGAGTGGCGGTGGTTTCGGGTACATGCAGGGTCACCAGGTCGGCGCGTTCGAGCAAGTCTTCCAGGCTATCGGCGGCGCGGGCGTTGCCCAGCGACAGCTTGGACTCGATGTCGTGGAAGATCACGCGCATGCCCAGGCTCTCCGCCAGCACACCCACCTGGGTGCCGATATGACCGTAACCAACAATGCCCAGCACCTTGTCGCGGGCCTCGAAGCTGCCGGCCGCCGACTTGGTCCAGCCACCGCGATGGCATAGCGCGTTCTTCTGCGGAATGCCTCGCAACAGCATGATGGCCTCGGCGACCACCAGCTCGGCCACGCTGCGCGTGTTGGAGTAGGGCGCATTGAAGACCGGCACGCCCAGGCGGCGGGCAGCCCCAGGTCGACCTGGTTGGTGCCGATGCAGAAGCAACCCACGGCAATTAGCCGTTTAGCCTGCTGAAGTACCTCGTCGGTCAGCTGGGTGCG
Source organism: uncultured Gammaproteobacteria bacterium (assembly GCA_963783075.1). Classification (GTDB taxonomy): domain Bacteria; phylum Pseudomonadota; class Gammaproteobacteria; order Xanthomonadales; family Rhodanobacteraceae; genus Dyella. Next base: position 100,115 of record CAWAMF010000003.1, read on the forward strand.
CGAGCGGATGCCGACGATATGCGCTTCGGCGATGCGGGCCTTCAATTCGGCCTCGGGCAAGGCTTTCTCATGGAATTCGATCTGGCTGTAGCCGGCGCGGTGGAAGCTTTCCACGGCACTGCGGCTGACGCCTTCGAGCAGGAGCACCTTGATATCTTGCTTCGGGAACGAGGTCTTCATGGGCCATTGCGCAGGAGGGTTCCCCCCAACTATGCCAGACCTTGATGCGGATTTGCGGCGTTGCAGCACTGGACGCTGCGGCCCGCCGCTGGCAGGCTGCATAGATACCCCGGGAGCCTTCATGACTGATGTCCGCCTGGCCGATCTCGCCGATCGGTTGCCCACGCTTCGATTGCTGACCGATGCTGCCGACCTGGAGCATTACGGTCGCGACTGGACCCGCCGCTGGACCCCGGCGCCGCTGGCCATTGCGCTGCCGGTAGAGGTGGCCGAAGTGCAGGCAATCGTGCGGTGGGCCAACGAGCATGGCGTTGCCGTGGTGCCTTCGGGTGGGCGCACGGGCCTGTCGGGGGGCGCCGTCGCTGCCAACGGCGAGTTGGTGTTGAGCCTGGAGCGGATGAATCGCGTGCTGGGTTTCGATGCGGTGGATCGCACGCTGACGGTGCAGGCGGGCATGACCTTGCATGCCGTGCACGAAGCGGCACGCGAACATGGGCTGATCTATCCCGTGGATTTTGCGGCGCGTGGCTCGTGTTCCATCGGAGGCAACATTGCCACCAATGCCGGCGGCATCCGTGTGATCCGCTATGGCAACACCCGCGAGTGGATTGCAGGGCTGACCGTGGTGGCCGGCAACGGCCAATTGCTGCAGCTCAATCGCGGGTTGATCAAGAACTCCAGTGGCTACGACCTGCGTCAGTTGTTGATCGGTTCGGAAGGCACGCTCGGCGTGGTGGTGGAAGCGACGCTGCGGCTCACCGATCCGCCACCGCCGTCACAGGTGATGCTGCTGGCCCTGCCGAACATGGACGCGCTCATGGAAGCGTTTGCGCTGTTTCGGTCGAAGTTGGCGTTACAGGCGTTCGAGTTCTTCACCGATGTCGCGTTGCGGTACGTGCTGGCGCACGGGGCGCAGCGCGCGATCGAGGGTGAGCATCCGTACTACGTAGTGACCGAGTTCGATCTGGACGACGCATCGCAGGACGCCGCACTGGCGGCGTTCGAGCTGGGTGTGGAGCGCGGCTGGATCAGCGATGGCGTGTTGGCGCAGAGCGAGGCGCAGGCCGCCGCGCTTTGGCGTTTGCGCGAAGGCATCACCGAGAGTCTCGCGCCGCATCGTCCTTACAAGAACGACATCTCGCTGCGCATCAGCGTGCTGCCAGCGTTCCTGCATGAAATCCAGGCCTTGCTGGTGCGGGAGTATCCGCACTTTGAGGTGGTGTGGTTTGGCCATATCGGTGATGGCAACTTGCATATCAACGTGCTGCGCCCGGCGGAGCTGGCCGAGGCTGTGTTCATTGCGCAATGCGAGCATGTGACCAAGTTGCTGGCCGAGACGTTGCAGCGGCATGGTGGAAGCATTTCGGCGGAGCACGGGATTGGGCTGGTGAAGCGCGCTTACCTGGGGAGCACGCGTAGCGAGGCGGAGATTGCCTTGATGCGTGGAGTGCGGGGCGTGTTCGATCCCAAGGGGATTCTCAATCCAGGAAAATTGTTTGAGTGAGCGTTTGGAGGCTGCGCGGGCCCCGCACACCCTCTCCCCAACCCCTCTCCCAAGGGGAGAGGGGTTAAAGCAACGTCAAACGCAACAGTCCTTCTCCCTGCGGGAGAAGGTGCCGGCAGGCGGATGAGGGTTCGGGCGGAGGGAAGCATGGAAGGCTGCGCCGGCTCCGCACCCTCTCCCCACCCCCTTTCTCCCACAGGGACTCCCTACGGCCGGAGGAAGTGGGGGCTAAGCGCCAAAGGCTAAGGCAGCGCTAAGTCCGCTACGGCATGCTCGACGGACTTCATCCTCGATGATTCCGTCCATGCAACGACATCTCCGCACGACGTTTGCCGCAGCAGCGCTCATGCTGGGCGCATCCCATGTGGCAGCCGCGCCCCAGGCCACCGATTACCGCGTGTTGTCTCGTTTGCAGCTAGGCGGTCCAGGCGGTTGGGACTATCTGAGGTTCGACGCCGAGCGCCGTCACCTGTTCATCACGCGCGGCGATCGTGTGCAGGTGGTCGACGTGGACCAGGGCAAGTTGGTTGGCACAATTCCCGGAACCCAGGGTGTGCATGGCATCGCCATCGACCAGGCCCTGCATCGTGGCTATACCAGCAACGGCCAGAGCGCCTCGGTGACCGTGTTCGACCTGGACACGCTGGCGACGGTCGCGGTGATCCAGGGCACCGGTGAGAAGCCTGACGCCATCATCTACGACGCGGCTTCGAAACACATATTCACGCTCAACGGCAAGGGCCGCTCATTCAGCGTGATCGATCCCGCGCACAACGAGATCGTCACCACGGTGGCGCTGCCAGGCAAGCCGGAATTCGCAGTCACCGACGAGGCGGGACATGTCTACGTAAACCTGGAAGATCGCGCCCAGGTGGTGGAAATCAACAGCCTCGCCAATACCGTGGCGGCCACCTGGTCGCTCGGTTCCTGCCAGGCGCCCACCGGCCTTGCCATCGACAACAAGAAGCATCGGCTGTTCTCCGTTTGCGACAACCAGCAGATGGCCGTGCTGAATGCGCAGAACGGAAAGCTGGTGGCGAGTGTGCCCATTGGTGAGGGTCCTGACGCGGTGGTGTTCGACGAGGCCACCTCGACGGTATTCAGCTCCAACGGGGAAAGCGGAACCATCACGGCGGTGCATCAGGATGATGCCGACCATTACCGCGTGGCGGCCACCATTACCACGCAGCCTAGTGCGCGCACGCTCGCGCTCGACCCGAAACTGCATCGCTTGTACCTCTCAGCGGCGCAGTGGGCTTCGCCGCCGACCGAGGGTGGTCCGCGTCCCACCATGGTTCCCGACAGCTTCACCCTGCTGACGGTGGGGCGGCCGTAAGCGACGGCTCCTCAAGCGGGGGCGTGCTAGCCTAAACGGCCGTCCCCCGTTCGCTGAGGAGCATAAGCATGTCGCAGCCACTTCGTTCCCTTTATCCCGAGATTGAGCCGTTCGACAGCGGCATGCTCAAGGTGTCCGAGCTGCACACGCTGTACTACGAGCAGAGCGGCAATCCGAATGGCAAGCCGGTGGTGTTTCTGCATGGCGGTCCCGGCGGCGGTACCAACCCGAAGTGCCGGCGCTTCTTTGATCCAGCGGTCTATCGCATCGTGTTGTTCGATCAGCGCGGTTGCGGCAAGTCCACGCCGCACGCCGAGTTGACCGACAACACTACTTGGCATCTGGTCAACGACATCGAGCGCATCCGCACGCATCTGGGTATCGATCGTTGGCAGGTATTCGGTGGCTCGTGGGGTTCGACACTGGCGCTGGCGTATGCGCAGACGCACCCCGATCACGTCAGCGAGCTGGTGTTGCGCGGCATCTTCATGCTGCGTCGCTGGGAGCTGGAGTGGTTCTACCAGAAGGGTTGCGACGCGCTTTACCCGGATGCCTGGGAAACCTATCTCAACGCCATCCCCGAGGCCGAACGGGGGGACCTGATGAGCGCCTATCATCGCCGCCTTATCAGCAGCGATCCGCAGGTGCGGGTGAACGCGGCGCGTGCCTGGTCGGTGTGGGAGGGTGCCACCAGCTACTTGTGGCAGGATCCGGCGCATATCCAATCCAGCGGCGAAGACGAATTCGCGCTGGCGTTTGCCCGTATCGAATGCCATTACTTCGTGCATGGCGGTTTCTTCGAGCACGACGACCAGTTGCTGCGTAACGTCGAGCGTATCCGCAAGATTCCGGCGGTGATCGTGCAGGGCCGCTACGACGTAGTGTGTCCGATGCGTAGCGCGTGGGATCTGCATCGCGCGTGGCCGGAAGCCGACCTGCGCATCGTGCAGGACGCCGGCCACTCGGCCTTCGAGCCCGGCAATATTTCCGAGCTGGTGCAGGCCACGGATCGCTTCCGCGGTTGAACAAAGCGGTTTCCCGTCATTCCGGCCCGCGCTGGAATGATGAGAAACACGGCTAGACCGCGCGTCCCAACACGTGTAGCCCCAGGTTCGCACGCTTCGCTTGGCGCTTGGCGCGTGCGGCCAGCATGGCAATGGATTGCGCGCGCTGCGGCAGCGGTGGAGTGAGTTCCACCGCGCCCATCACCACCGCGGTGAACGGGAAGAACTGCGGCTCGCCGCGGCGATCCTTGCCATGAAGGCCGCCGCACTGGATGTCGGTGGCGTCGTACAAATGCGGCGAGCGTGCGTTGAACGCCTCAATGATGCGGTGGCAGCGCGCTGTCCAGTCAGTGCTCTGGAACAGCACCACGAAATCATCGCCGCCAATGTGCCCGATGAAGTCGAGTGACGGGTCGACATGTTCGCTGAGCAGGCTCGACAGCAGGCGAATCATTTCGTCGCCGCGCGAGTAGCCGTAGTGATCGTTGAACGGTTTGAAATCGGTCAGGTCTACGTGCACCACCGCGAAGCTTTCGCCGCCGTCGAGCAGGCGTTCCAGATGCTCGGTGGTCGGAATGTTGCCGGGCAGGAAGGTCAGCGGATTGGCATACCGCGCCGCATCGATGCGCAATTCGCTCACGCGACGCACCAGCGCCTCGCCGGTACCCAGCCCGCGGTAGCGACCGCCGCTGGTGACAATGAAGCCGTCGCTCAGATAGCGCTGGTCTTCGCCGCGCAACACATCGGCAAGGCTCTCCAGGCTGCGATGCTCATCGCATACCAGGGGCGCGCTGTTCATCAACGCCGTACATGATTTGCGCGCCAGCAGCTCGCGTGCGAACGGCTGGGCCATGCGCTCATTGACCAGGCGGCGGTTGATCAGGCCGATCGGGTTACCGTCCCTGACTACCGCTACGGCGTGCAGCTCCGGGTGATCGACGAACAGCGCCATCACCTCGTCATTGGTTTGCCGCGGATGCACGGAAGGTGCCTCCATCAGCAGATGGCTGACCTGCGTGGGACGTTGCGTGATCGGGCCCCGCGGGCGCGGCAGTACAGCCACTGACGGGGTGCGCAGCACCTGCCGCGATTCGAGACTGGCTTCACTTATCGGCGTCGGTGCCGGGCGGCCGATCAGGAAGCCTTGCGCATAGGGAATGCCAAGGTCGCGCAGCACGCGCAGATCGGCGGGATCTTCCACGCCCTCACCAACCAGATCGGTGCCGAGGGTTTCAGCGACCTGGCACAGCGCGCGCACGATCGCCAATCGACCGGCACTGCGTGACAGACCATTGATGAGATAGCGGTCGATCTTGACGATATCCGGATGGATCTCGTTCCACATCTCGAAGCTGGAGTGGCCGTTGCCGAAATCGTCGAGCGCAATGCGCATGCCATGCGCGCGTAGATAGCCCAGTGCATGCGCCAGCCGTGCCGGGTTTTCCACCACGTCGCGCTCAGTCACCTCGATGGTGACGCGGGCGGGGTCCAGGCCACTGGCGACGATGGAGGACAGCACCTCATCCGGCCGCAGTGCATCTTGCAGGATGGCGTGCGCGCTCAGGTTCACCAGCAGGCGCCCGCCGCCGCCGTGCGCAGCGAAGGCACGGCAGAGGGTGCGGGCGGCATGCAGCTCCACGTCGGCCAGGCGGCCCTCCATGCGTGCAAGGTCGAGCAGGTCGAGGATGGAGAAGTTGCCGGGCATGAAAGCGCAACGGCTCAACCCCTCGTGCGCGACCACCTCGAAGGTGTCGACGCGCACGAGAGGTTGGAAGACCGGGGTCAGGCCTCCGCCGGCGAGTGCGCGCTCGAGCATGGTGTGTGGGCTGTCGTAGTAGGCGAGGTTGGCTGACATGCCTTGGCTGGATTCAGGCCGCCGTAGCGGCCTGAGGTATGGGCTTCATGACGGGTGAGGGCCGCGCATCGTGCGTCGGCTCATAAGGGTCTTCCTGTTCGCTCGGAAGACGGAAGAAGGCGACCTGGCGCATCAGCGCCTCGGCGTCGGTGCTGAGCGCGCGGCCCGTGATGTTGATGTCCTCCACCAGCCCGGCATTGGCCTGGGTGATCTCGTCCATTTCCACCACGGTGCGATTGATCTGAGTGATGCCGCTGACCTGGGCCTGGCCCGCGTCGGAAATCTGGGTGACCAGGCTGGAGACGCGTGCCATGCTCTGCACGATGCCGTCCAGCGCTTCGCCCGACAGCGCCACCCGTCCGCGTGCCACATCCACTGCAGCGCTGCTGCTGGCGACAAGCCGACGGATGTCCTTGCCGGCCTCCACGCAGCGTCGTGCGAGCAGGCGTACTTCCGATGCCACTACAGCGAAGCCGCGCCCGCGCTCGCCGGCCTGTGCTGCTTCGATGGCGGCATTGAGGGAGAGCAGGTTGGTCTGGAACGCGATGCTGTCGACCAGGTCAACGATCTCGGCGATGTTGCGGCTGGCCTGGTCAATGGCGTGCATGGATTCCAGCGCCTCGTTCGCGACATGACGGCCTTGCTCGACGTGTCCCAGCGCTTCGCGCGCAGCGCTGGCAGCACCATCGGCGTGATCGGCGCCCCGCACGGCGGTGGAGGCCATCTGCTCCATGGAGGCGGCCGTTTGCTCGAGGCCGGCGGCCTGGGCTTGCGTGCGCTGGCTCAGAGCCTGGTTGTCATGCGCCAGGCGATGCGCGCGTTCGTCCACGGATAGTGCGCCGGCACGTACCTGACTGAGCACGCACGTGAGCTGTGCGTCCATGGCAGCGAGCGCGCGCAACAGCTTGCCCAGTTCATCGTCCACGCCCGCGTCGAACCTCTCGCCCAGGGTACCCGCGGCGATGCGTTCGGCAACTTGCGTGGCGAGTTTCAGCCGGTGCATCAAGGTGCGCATCAGTGCACCATCGAGTGCGATGGTGGAAAGCAGCGCCAAACCGAGCAGTACCACCAGCACGATCATGCCTTGGCGATCGGCTGCGCGCTGTGTCTGTACCTGTTCGGTACCCTTGGCGAGCGCTGCCTGGAACAGGTTGGCGAAGTCACTCTGCAGGGGTTCATAGGCAGGCTGCACCTCGGTGCTCAGCTTGAGCGCGCCCAGATCGAACTGGCCGGCATCGAGCAAGGCGAGGGTCTCATCGATGGTGCGGTCAGCTTCTGCGCGGTGCATGGCAGTGAGCTTGAGCGACTGCGCCTGTTCTACCGCCAGCTCGCTGACGAGCAGCTGCTTCCAGTGCCGCTCGGCATCGACGCGGTCGCTATGGATGCGTGTATGGGCGTCATCCACCGCGGAGGGCAGTTGCGACAACACGGCGTGCACGAGTGCCTGCAGGCTGCTGTTGTAATTGTTCTGCACACGACCGACATCGGCGACGGGACTCAACGAGCCCTCGACCAAACCCTGGATGCGGCTGTCGGCGCGGTGCAATTGCATCAGGCCTGCCGCGCACATCAGGGCAAGCAATCCAAGAATGGACAGCAGGCGCAGCAATAGGCGCTTACGCAGCGTCAGTTGGGGAATCCACTTCGGTAGTTTGAACATGGGTTATCAAGGTGAGGGAACTGCAAGAGCTGTCGGCTCACCGAGCTGCAACTTTAGCGAAAATCCAAACAAAAATGCTTTTAGATCAATTATCTATAGATATTTCGGTGGGACGGAAAAGCGCAGGAAAAATGACACGACTATGTGTCGATCCCGTGACTTCTGTGCTGCATTTCTCATTCGCAGGAACGACAAGGCCTCGTCGTGGTGACAAGGCCTTGTCGGTTCTTCGATCATCAAGACTCAGCCGGCAGGCAGCTGCTTCGTACCGAAAATCTTGTCACCCGCATCGCCGAGACCGGGCAGGATGTAACCGTGCTCGTTGAGATGATCGTCGATGGAGGCGGTGTAGATCTCCACATCGGGGTGGGCCGCTTCGATGCGCTTGAGTCCCTCCGGCGCGGCGACCAGGAACAGTCCCTTGATGCGCTTGCAGCCCGCGGCCTTGAGCATGTCCACCGTGGCCACCAGCGTGCCGGCCGTGGCCAGCATCGGGTCGACAATCAGCGCGATGCGCTCGTCCATGCGGCCGGTGAGCTTTTCGTAATAGGTGATCGGCTTGAGCGTTTCTTCATCGCGCTGCAGGCCGACCACGCTGACTTTGGCGGCCGGAATCATGTCGAGTACGCCAGGCAACATGCCCAGGCCCGCGCGCAGGATCGGCACGATGGTCACCTTCTTGCCCTTGATCTGATGCACGGTGAGCGGCCCGGCCCAGCCTTCGATGGTTTGCTCGATGGTTTCCAGATCCTTGGTGGCCTCGTAAGTCAGTAGCGAAGCCACCTCCGAAGCGAGTTCGCGGAACTCCTTGGTGCTGATGCCGGCACGGCGCATCAGGCCGAGCTTGTGCTGGATAAGCGGATGGCGGACTTCGACAATCTTCATGGGGCAACCTGGCGTGTGAACTGGCGCGATTGTCGCCTACGCCGTGTGCTGGGCACAAAAAGCGTTGCCCGACAGTCCGGGCGTCGCCTTTTTTGTAGGAGCGCACCGTGTGCGCGACAAACCGACGGAGCGATACATGGCAGCGCCGCGGTCGCACACAGGGTGCGCCCCTACAAGGGTTGCGAGGAATAGTCGGCTTAGTGCGCAGCGGGGGCAGCGTCGCCCTTCAGGCAGTTGCTCATGAAGGTCTTGCGGGCGTCGCCCTTGAGGGCCTTGGCCTGCGGATCGGCGTTACACGCGGTCATTTTCTGCTGCTGGGTCTGCTTGGCAGGCGCTTCGCCCTTGAGGCAGCTGCTCATGAACGTCTTTCGGTCGTCACCGGTCTTGCCCGTTGCCTGCTGATTGCAGTCGGTCATGCGCTGCTGCTGGGAGTTCTTGGCCGGCGGGCTGCTGGTGGTGGCCTGCGGCGCGGCGAAGGCAGTGGAAGCGGCAAAGGCCAGCGCGACGCTGGCGATCATCAGGCTCAAACGTGAGGACATGCGGGTACCCTCCTTGATGACCGGCGAGCGCCGGCGCCCCAAGTCTATGCCTGTAGACCCAGGCGAAGGGAGTGCTGCCAAATCATCGCGTTGTTGTAGGAGCGCACTCTGTGCGCGACCGCGGCGCTGCCTTGTATCGCTCCGTTGGGTTGTCGCGCACAGGGTGCGCTCCTACAAAAGCGGCGGAGCGGCGGCTGCCGGGCAGAGGCCATTCCGGGTTGGGAATGGCCTTCCGGGACTCAGGCCGCTTCGGCCTTTAGCTTGCGCGGGCCTTGCAGCAACGCCTGGCGCACATGCGACACCACCAGATCCACCTCAGCGCTGCTGACCAGGAAGTGCGGGGTGAAGCGCAGCGAGTTGGTTCCACCGTGGATCACGCCGACACCGCGTTCGCGCATGTACTCCTCGATGGATTCCGCGCCGTAGCACTTGAAGTCAGGCGCCAGCTCGCAGGAGAACAGCAGGCCGGTGCCCTGTACCTTGGTGATCAGGCCGCCGAGTTCGCTCTTCAGCGCGTTGAGCTTGTCCACGAATTCCTTGCCACGCTCGCGAATATTGCTGCGAACCTCCTCGCTCAGCTCGTTGAGCGTGGCGAGTGCTACGTCGAGCGCGCGCGGATTGGCGGTCATGGTGTTGCCGTAGATGCCCTTGCGGTACAGCTCGGCCACGCGATCGGATACGGCCAACACGGACAGCGGATACTGGCCGGCATTGAGCGCCTTGGAGAAGGTTTCCATATCCGGCGCAGCCAGCTTCTCAAAACCGGGGTAATCGGTGATCGAAAGCACGCCATGCGCGCGCAAGCCGGCCTGGATGGAATCGACCATCAGCAGCGTGCCGTGCGCTTCCGTGAGTGCGCGAGCCTTCTGGTAAAACTCCGGCGTCACCGCACGACCCGGATCGCCTTCACCCATCACCGGCTCTAGGAACATGGCCTCGATGAACCAGCCATGCTTGTCGGCATCGGCAAACACCGCTTCGAGCTGCGCAACGTCGTAAGGCGCAACCGTCAGCAGCGTATCTTCATGGCGATAGCTGGCCAGATGCTGCAAGTAAGTCTTGCGGGTGGAATCGGAATACAGCGCCGGCTTGTCGGTGCGGCCGTGGAACGCGCCCTTTACTGCGACGCGCTTGATGGCGCGACCCGCGTGGCGAGCACCGGCGTCAGTCATCAGCTTGGCATTCACGTCAGCGATGCGACAGGCGAGGCCCACCGCTTCGGAGCCCGAGTTGAGGCACAGGTAACGCGAGTACGGATTGCCGCCGCCGTTACGCCCCAGCTCGCGATCCATCGCCTGGGTGAAGCGCATCTGCGAGATGCTTGGCGTCATCACGTTGGCCATTACCTGCGGGCGGGCCAGCGCAGCATCGATAGCCGCATGGTTATGGCCGAAGCCGAGCATGCCGTAGCCGCCGTTGTCGTGGATCACCGCGCCCTTGAGGCTGATCACCCACGGGCCGCGCGCAGCGGCAGGCAGGTACGGATTGATCGCATCATCCGGATAGAAATTGACGAACTCGGCCTGCGTTTTCTCCAGCTGTTCGGATTCGTCCAGCTTGAGGAAATCGCCGAGCTCGGCACGCAGCTCGCGATGACGCGCAACGGCTTCCTCGATCGCCTGCGCCAGCTGCGGATGGCTGGCAGCAAAGCGTTCGATGGTGGCGTCATCCAGGCCGGTGGTGTGCGGCGCTCCGCCGAATTCGCGCAATTCGCGCAGCTGATCAATCACGCCCATGGAGTACCTCCTTAAGGTCGACTTGCCTGCCGTCCCGATGGCATGCGTGCCGACGTTTCTATAAATGCTGGGTGGAAACGCGTGACCGTTCAGCGTTTCCGTGGCCGGTAAAGGCCTTGTCGCACCGCGGTCCATCACGGATGTGGCGATGCAACGACTTGCTGAGCATAGCGCGGCGTTCTCGCCGCCGGTACCCCGGGTGACGCTTGTCACCCACGTCGCCTGACGCTGGCGACTGCTGGCAAACCCTTGCCACGCCTAGCATGGCGGCCAACAAGGAGGAGCCATGAAACAGCCTGTCGCAGCGGTTGCCAGCCTCGCTGGTGTCGTCAAACGTTACGGCGCTTTAACGGCGCTGGATGGTCTGGACCTCATGTTGCACTGCGGCGAATTGCTTGCTTTGCTCGGCCCCAACGGCGCCGGCAAAAGCACAGCGATCAGCCTGCTGCTGGGGTTGGTGCAGGCGGAGTCGGGGCGTGTGGAACTGTTTGGCCGCAATCCGCAGGACATTGCCGCGCGCCGACGAGTGGGCGTGATGCTGCAGTCGGCAATGTTGCCGTCCACGTTAAGCGTGGCCGAGCTGCTGCGCCTGACCATGAGTTACTACCCGGCACCGCGCACGCTGCAAGAAACGGCAGACATGGCGGGTATCGCCGATTTGTTAAAGCGCCGGTATGCCGCGCTCTCGGGTGGTCAGCAACGACGCGTGCAATTTGCCATGGCGCTGTGCGGTCGACCCGAATTGCTGTTTCTCGACGAACCCACGGTAGGCATGGATATCGATGCACGCCAGAAGTTGTGGGTGGCCATTCGTGGCCTGGTTGCCGAAGGCTGCGCGGTGGTGCTTACCACGCACTACCTGGAAGAGGCCGAGGCACTGGCGCAGCGTGTGGTGGTACTTGCCAAAGGCCGCGTACTCAGCGACGGCAGCGTGGACGCGCTGCGCTCGAAGGTGGCCTTGACGCGCATTCGCTGCGTTACCGATCTGGACCCCGCCGCCATTGCCAGTTGGCCGCACGTGGCAGCGGTGGAACACGATCGCGGCGGTTTGCACATTCGCACCGATGCACCGGAAACCGTGCTTCGTCGATTACTGGATGCCGATCCGACGCTCTCGGGGCTGGAAGTGTTGCGCGCCGGTTTGGCCGAGGCCTTCACCGAACTTACTCGTGAACCGACTACCGATCGAGAGGCTGCGTGATGAATACCCATGAGATCGCCCCGACCTGGGCCCAAGACGGTGGACGCATGCCATGGCGCCGTGCCGCGGGCGCCTACGTTGCCGAAGCACGCAGCGAATGTCTGCGTTACTTCCGCTCACCTGGCTTCCTGCTGCCGGTGACACTTTTCCCGTCGATGTTCTACCTGTTGTTCGGCATCGTAATGAACCATGGCGCCGAACCCAGCGCCGCACGCTACTTGTTGGCCAGCTATGCCGTGTTCGGTGTGATGAGTCCGGGCCTGTTCGGTTTTGGCGTCTCACTAGCGGCGGAGCGCGACAACGGATTGCTTACACTCAAGCGCGCATTGCCCATGCCCCCGGGCGCCTATCTGCTGGGCAAGATGGTGATGGCGATGCTGGCGGCGGCGATCGTGATCATCTTGCTGCTGGCCATGGGCGTAGGCCTGGCACACGTATCCGTGACGCCTGCCCAGGCAGGCTCGCTGCTGGTGACCGGCATGCTGGGTGTACTGCCGTTTTGCGCGCTGGGCATGTTGGTGGGCACCATGGTCAAGGGACAAGGCGCGCCGGGCGTACTCAACCTGATCTATCTGCCCATGTCGTTCCTGTCGGGCCTGTGGATTCCGCTATCGATGCTGCCGGCGGTCTTGCAACACATCGCGCCGCTGTGGCCCAGTGCGCACCTGCATTTGCTCGCCATGCGAAGCCTGGGGCTGGGGCAGGGGCTGTTGTGGCAGAACGTGCTGATACTGGCTGGTTTCGGCCTGGCGTTTTTTATGCTCGCGGCGCGCCGCCTGCGTCGCCTGGGTTGAAGTACGATGCGAGTTGGCGGGGATGCCAGGGGCGAGGTGATTGCGGTGCGCAAACTGATACGTGCATGGCTCACGCCGGCGCCTGATTCGATGGTGGCGCACAGCATGCGCAAGGGCAAATCACCCTGGATCGACTCGGTGCATTTGCTGTGGTCGGCATGGGTGTTCATCACACCGGTGTTTGACCAGTTCTCCGTACGCTGGGCGTTGCTTACCTTGCTCAGCTATCCGGTGTTCCTGATTCTTTATGCGCGCTGCTGCCTGGACTCGCGTCGGATCACCTATCGCTACTCCCTGATGCTGGTGGCGCTGGGTTTGCTGTTGATGCCGTGGTATCCCAGTGGCCTGACGTATTTCATGTATGGCTGCGTGATGCTGTGCAGTCGGCGGATGACGTTGCGGTATTACATGGCGGCGCTGGCAGGCCTCAATGCCATCTGCCTGTTCGAGGCATGGTTGCTGCACTATCCGTGGCAGGCCGTGCTGTGGTTGCCGCTGAGCAGCTTCATCGTAGGCATCGCGGTCAATGCCGAGCGCATGAGTGAGGAAAAGGAAGTCGAGCTTCGCCTTTCGCACGACGAAGTACGTCGCCTGGCCGCCACCGCCGAGCGCGAACGTATTGGCCGCGACCTGCACGACCTGCTGGGTCATACGCTGTCGCTGATTACCTTGAAGCTGGAGCTCTCGCGCAAACTTTTTGACCGCGACAGCGAAGCGGCAAGACGTGAGCTGGAAGAGGCGGAGCGCGTGGCACGCCATGCCCTGGCGGAGGTGCGCTCGGCCGTTACCGGCATACGGGCCACCGACCTTGCGGCGGAGTTGGCGGCGGCCAAGTTGTTGCTCGAATCGTCCGATGTATTGCTCGACTACGGCAGTCTTCCTGCTTCGCTGCCAGTGGATCTGGAGCGTGGCCTCGCCCTCGTGCTACGCGAGGCGGTGACGAATATCGCGCGGCATGCGCGGGCCGATCGGGCATGGGCCACGCTGGAGTTGGTGGGCGACACCCTGGAGCTGCGTGTGGCGGACAATGGCCGCGGCGGCATTGGTGAACACGGTAATGGGCTTTGTGGCATGAATGAGCGTGTGAAGGCGCTGGGTGGTTCCTTGAAAGTCGACTCGCCAGATGGCAACGGCACGCGGCTGTTGATCACCGTGCCGCTGCGGCAACGCAACAGGCTTTTCGACATGATGCCGGAAACCCACGAAGCTGCAGCCGGCAGGAGCGCTGCATGATCCGCATCGTGCTGGCTGAAGACCAGGCGATGGTGCGTGGCGCATTGTTCGCCTTGCTTAACCTTGAGTCGGATATCGAAGTGCTCGGCTCGGCCGCCGACGGCGAAGCGGCGTGGCGTGAAATACAACGACTCAAGCCCGATGTGCTGGTCACCGATATCGAGATGCCGGGCCTCACCGGACTGGAGCTGGCGCAACGCATCCAGCGCCAGGAGCTGCCGATCAAGGTGATCATCGTGACCACCTTCGCGCGGCCGGGTTTCCTGCGCCGTGCGCTCGATGCCGGCGTATCGGGCTATCTGCTGAAAGATGCACCCGCGGAGAATCTTGCCGAAGCGTTGCGCATGGTGCATCGCGGCGGCCGTGCGATCGATCCGCAGCTGGCGCTGGAAGCATGGTCGGAAGCCGATCCGCTCAACGATCGTGAGCGCCAGGTATTGCGTCTTGCTGGTGAAGGGCAGTCGGCCAACGACATCGCCAGCCAGCTCAATCTCTCGCACGGCACGGTACGCAATTATCTCTCGGAGGCCATTGGCAAGCTGGGGACGACCAATCGCATCGAGGCCTATCGATTGGCCCGACAGAAAGGCTGGCTGTAAACCCTATAGCCAGCGCCTCGGGGTTGCGTTGCAATACACGCCACTGTGGCTCCTTGTGGTGTTGCCTTGCTGTCTTGGATTTTCCGCCTGACACATCGTTTGTCCTGGTTACTCGCCGGGCTTGTTGTGTTGTGGCTTGCGGGCTGTCACACCAGGCATACCGCGCTGCCCAACGAAGCTTATGTATGGCAGCGCCAGTGGACGCCCGCACTGGCGCAGGCCGTGCAGAAGAATGCCGATGTGGTGCATGGCTGGCGGGTACTGGCGGCGGAAATGGATGGTCAGGGACAGTGGCGCGTCTTCGGCCCCGACTGGAATGCGCTTGCCGCCACCCGCGAGCCGGTGGTGGCAGTGGTGCGTATCGAGGGACAGCTTGCTCAATGGGATGAAGCGACGCTGCTAGCCCACGTGCACGATGTCATGGCGGACTGGCGCACGCACGGTCTCGTCTTTGCCGGCGTCGAGATCGACCACGATGGCGCCACCGCACGATTGCCTGCCTACGCGCATTTCCTCGCGGCGTTGCGCCCGTTGCTTCGGCCGGGCGAACGCTTGTCGATCACGGCATTACCTACTTGGCTTGCTAGTGTCGAGCTGGACAACGTGCTGGCCCAGGTGGATGAGGCGGTGCTGCAAGTACACGCGGTGCAATCACCTCGTGCGGGTCTCTTCAACGCAGAACAGGCACGGGCCTGGTTGGATGAGTTTGCACGGCGGATGCACAAGCCGTGGCGGGCGGCATTGCCCGCCTATGGCACCCGCGTTTCGTGGGATGCTCAGGGCCGCGTTGCGGCCATCGAGAGTGAGCGGCCGACGCTGGTCAATGGCGACGAGGCTAGCGAGCTGTTCGCCGAGCCCTCGGCCATGCAGGCGTTTGTCGCATCGCTGGATGCCGATCCGCCACGCGGGCTCGCCGGCATCGTCTGGTTTCGCCTGCCTACCGATGACGATGTGCGTGCCTGGAGCGCCGCCACCTGGCGTGCGGTACTGGCGCGTACGCCGCTGAAAATATCCCTGTTGACGCAAGTGGGTGGGCGCCGCGATGCGGCTTTGCATGACCTGTTGCTGTTCAACGCCGGCAACGCCGACGTGCCACTGCCTTCGTTGGTGCGCCTGGATACGGCCTGCAATCTCGCCGATGGCATCAACGGCTTTGCGCTACAACGCACGACCCATGGTCTGTTCCTGTTGCGCACGCAGGCTGGCCTGCTTCGCGCAGGCCAGCAACTGCGCATCGGCTGGTTGCGTTGCCAAGGCCCGGTCGCCATGCATATCGACACTTGGTCGGCACGTTGAGTGCGCCATATCGCCACACGAGCCGCGCCGCACCCCTTCCGTCATACTTCTTCAATCAGGGCGTGGAACGCCCTTCGAAAGGTAAAACCATGATGAAGCGCCAATGGATAGTCGCTGCGCTGGTCACCGGCTTGGCCGGTTCCGTTGCCTGGGCCTGCGGCCCGATGTTTCCCAACCAGCTGCTCGATCAGCGCGCAGGCACGCTGAAGGCGACGCCGCAGAACAGCTTCGCCTTCGAAGCCATGCATCTGCTGGAGCCCACCGACCAGCTCACGCCAGAAGCCCCCAACGTTTCCGCCGATGGCGCCGATCAGGCGGCTCAGGCCAAGGCGTTGGGGCTTTCGCCCGCGCAGGCTGACCGCGTCGCCGCGCTGAAACAGGCGGCCAATGGAGCGGCGGCTTTCGACCAGGGCACGGATCTCCCCGCCGATCTGCGCGCCTATACCGCCGGTTCAGTGGCCTTTGCCCAAGGCGATGTCGAAGCAGCCTCGGCCAGCTTCGAGCAAGTACTCGCCTTGCCGCCGGAGCAGGCGAAGCTGCGTTCGGTGTGGGCGGCTTACATGTTGGGTCGCATCCATGCTGCCAAGGCGAATGAGGCGGCGGCCGACGCCAGCGCCTTCCAGCGCGAACGCGCGGCGGCCGCCAAGGCTTTCCAGCTGGCGCGATCGCGCGCTGTACACGGTGCCTCCGACACCCAAGGTCTCGCTATCGCCAGCTTCGGCGATGAAGCGCGGCTTTATCTCTACACCCACGGCACGCAATGCAGCTGGGGCAACCTGTACGACGACGCCAACCATTGTGGCGATGGCATTGCCACGGATGATCTCAGGCGCGCCATCACGCTCTACGCGGCGCAAGCGGGACACGACTCGGATAGCGGCGTGCAATCGCTGGTGGCAATCGCGGGCCACGTCATGCGCAACGAGACGCAGATGGTCGGGCTGATCGACGATCCGGTTGCACAACGCCTGCTGGTGGCCTATGCGCTGGCGCGGTTGGATGGCCGCAGCTTCGATCAGCCGGCCGATACCGCTGCCAAGCCCGATCCGCGGCTGCTCGCCCTGGTCCAGGCCATCGAGCAACGCGGGCTGGGCAAAGTCGCGGGCGCCGATCGCCTGGCGTCACTGGCCTATGAGGCCGGGCGTTACGATGTAGCGGCACGACTTGCGGACAAGTCATCGGGTCCCTTGGCGGCGTGGGTGCGCGCGAAACTGGCGTTGCAGAAGGGTGATCTTGCGGCTGCGAACGCCGCCTACGCCGAAGCCGCCAAGGCCTTTCCCAGAGCGGGGGATGCGCAGCCCGCGCTTGAACCCGCCAACATCGAATTGCTGACCGGCGAACACGGCGTACTCGCGCTGGCACGTGGCGACTATGTCGAGGCCATGGGGCATCTTTACGACGCTGCCTCAGGTGTGGGTGGCGATGGCAATGTCTATGATGAGGACGAAGAAGTCGCCGGCGCCGGCTATGGCAACGATGCTGCCTACATCGCCGAGCGCGTGCTGACGGTGGATGAATTGAAGACCTTCGTCGATGCGCGTGCGCCTGCCACGCCCGTGCCAGCGAAGAGCAAGAACGAAGACGGCTACTACCGAAACCTTCGTCCGCTGGGCGACAACTTGCGCTGGCTGCTCGCCCGACGTCTGATGCGCGCCGGCCGGTATGACGAGGCACTGGCCTATTTTCCGGTCGACGGTGATCCGCGCTTTGGCGGCTACGACGACAACGGCAAGCCGCAGGCGTCCGCTCTGCGCGCCCAGGCGCGTGCCTATGCCACAGCCATCCACGACAGCGAGCACGCGTGGACATCCATGGGTAAAGCCGAGGCGCTCTACGCGGCAGCAAAGATCGCTCGCGAGAACGGCATGGAAATCCTGGGCTTTGAACAGGGCCCCGATTACAACGACAACGGCGGCGGTTACCAGGGTGGCAGCGGGCAGGCGCCCGATTCGCTCAAGCAGGCCTTCGTCACCGATGGCGAACGCCAGCGTTACGCCGCGAGCATTGCCCAGCCCGACCTACGCTTCCATTACCGCTACATCGCGACCAACGAAGCCAGCGCTGCCGCGGATCTACTGCCGTCGCGCTCGCAGGCTTTCGCTGCCGTGTTGTGCCAGGCCACGGGTTGGATGCTCGAGGGGCCACCCGATTACAACGATCACTACCAGGGATACGGCGACCCAGTTCCCACCGAGCCTTCGGAGCGCGAGCGCCGCGCCACGGCGCTCTATCAGCGTTACGTGAAGCAGGGGCCTTACGTCGAGTGGGCCGACGACTTTGGCCGCAACTGTGAAGAGCCCGACTTCGCCCGCGCCCGCGCATTGAAGCGCGCGGAACAGGTCGCCGCCGTGAGGCATGTCGTGCGCCGCTACAAGCCCTACGAGCTGGCCGGCTTCATCGTGGTGATAGGTGGCCTGGCGGGCTGGATCGTGCTGAGAAGGCGCCGTAAAAAAGCGGCCTGATGGCCGGCTGGCCCGGCGAATCGGGGTTTTGCGCGATAATGTCCTATTCGACGTATAAGCCCCGCCGTGAAGAAGACCGATTTCGATTTCGAACTCCCACCTGAGCTGATCGCCCAGGCACCGCTGGCCGAACGCTCGGCCAGCCGCCTGTTGGTCCTCGATGCTGAGGCTCAAACTCGCCAGGATCGCCTGTTTCGCGACCTGCCCGAGTTCCTGCGCGAA
Source organism: uncultured Gammaproteobacteria bacterium (assembly GCA_963783075.1). Taxonomy (GTDB): domain Bacteria; phylum Pseudomonadota; class Gammaproteobacteria; order Xanthomonadales; family Rhodanobacteraceae; genus Dyella. The sequence goes on from CAWAMF010000003.1 coordinate 118,621, forward strand.
GGCGACCTGCTTGTGTTCAATGACACGCGTGTGTTGCCCGCGCGGTTGTATGGGCGCAAGGACACCGGCGGCGCGGTGGAGATTCTGATCGAGCGCGTCACTGGTGCACATGAAGCCACCGTCATGCTGGGCGTGAGCAAGAAGCCCAAAGAGGGCGGTCGCATCGAGCTGGCCGATGGCAGTTACGTCAGGGTGCTGGGACGCGATGGCCAGTTCTTCCGATTGCGCTTCGAATCGCCCGAACCGTTGGAGCGTTTGCTGCTCAAACTGGGCGAAATGCCGCTACCGCCATATATCGAGCGGCATGCCGATGCCAGCGACATGGAGCGCTATCAAACCGTCTTCGCACGCGAGCCTGGCGCCGTGGCCGCGCCCACGGCAGGTTTGCATTTCGACGAAGGCATGCTGGCGTTGCTGCGCGAGCGCGGTATCCAGTTTGGCTATGTGACCTTGCATGTAGGTGCCGGTACGTTTCAGCCGGTGCGCACAGATGACATCAAGGATCACCAGATGCATCGCGAGTGGCTGAATGTTGGCGCGAGTCTGGTGGAACAGATCCGCCGCACGCGTGCGGCCGGTGGTCGGGTTTTCGCGGTAGGTACGACGGTAGTGCGCGCGCTGGAGAGCGCCAGCCGCGATGGCGAATTGCAGCCGTTTGCCGGTGAAACGCAGATCTTCATCTTCCCGGGCTACAAGTTCACCAGCATCGACGGCTTGCTGACCAACTTCCATTTGCCGCAGTCGACGTTGTTGATGTTGGTATCGGCGCTGGCGGGGCGGGATTTCATGCTTGGATCGTATCGGCATGCGGTGGAGCAGAGGTATCGGTTTTTCTCGTATGGCGATGCGATGTTGATTTTGCCGCGGGGTGGTTAGAGGGAAAGGGGTGTTTGGCTGGTTTTTTGCGCTTCGCCCAAAAACATCTGGACGATTGTGTAATGCCCCACCTTTTGCTCGTTATTCCGGCGGCGGCCGGACAAGCGCGAAGCGCGCTCCTGCTCGGCATCCCTGCGAAGGCCGTACAAGCGCGAACCACCCCTTGCCCGTCATCCCTGCGAAGGCAGGGATGACGGGCAAAAGTGCAGCGATGGCCTTCCGGCCAACGACGCAGGCCAAGGAAAAAGCCTCCCAAATCCCCCAAGAAAGCACGAATCCCCCGAACACGCGATAATCCCCCGAATGACTTCCATGACTTTCGAACTCCAGGCCACTGACGGCGCGGCCCGTCGCGGCCGTCTCACCTTTGACCGCGGCACAGTGGAAACGCCGGCGTTCATGCCGGTAGGTACCTATGGCTCGGTGAAGGCGATGACGCCGCGGGATATCCGTGAGGTCGGCGCCGAGATCATTCTGGGCAATACCTTCCATCTGTTCCTGCGGCCGGGCCTTGAGGTCGTGGAGCAGTTCGGCGGCCTGCACAAGTTCATTGGGTGGGACAAACCCATCCTCACCGACTCGGGCGGGTTCCAGGTGTTCTCGCTGGCGCACAAGCGCAAGATCACCGAGGAAGGTGTGGCATTTGCCTCGCCGGTAGACGGCTCGAAGGTGTTTCTGTCGCCGGAAGAATCGATGCGCATCCAGAAGGTGCTCGATTCGGATATCGCGATGATCTTCGACGAATGCACGCCGTATCCGGCCACGGAGAAGGTGGCTGCCACCTCGATGGAGCTGAGCCTTCGCTGGGCGGAGCGTTCGCGCCGGGCCTTCGATGACCTGAAGAATCCCAATGCGCTGTTTGGCATCGTGCAGGGCAGCGTGTACGAGAACCTGCGCCGCCGTTCGGCCGAAGGTTTGGTCAACATCGGCTTCGACGGCTACGCCGTGGGTGGCCTGGCGGTGGGCGAGCCCGAAGCGGAGCGCAACCACACGCTCGACTTCACCGTGCCGCTGCTGCCGCAGGACAAGCCGCGTTACCTCATGGGCGTGGGCCGGCCGGAGGACATCGTGGAAGCGGTGCGCCGCGGCATCGACATGTTCGATTGCGTCATGCCTACTCGCAACGCGCGCAATGGGTTCCTGTTCACCGACGAAGGCACGGTGCGTATCCGCAACGCCAAGTTCGGGCTCGATACCCGGGTGATCGAGGAAGGCTGCGACTGCTATGCCTGCAGCAACGGCTTCAGTCGCGCCTACCTGCGACATCTTGACCGGTGCAACGAAATCCTTGGCAGCCAGCTCGCCACCATGCACAACCTGCGGCACTACCAGCGCCTGATGGCGGGGCTGCGCGGGGCGATTGCGGAGGGGCGGCTGGATGCCTTCGTGACTGAGTTCTATGCCAAACGCCAGGCTGGCGTGGCGGCCTGAGGCTCCTGCTCCCTCCCCTGCGCGGCAGGGGAGGGTTGGGGAGGGGTAAGGCACGCTGGCGAAGAGCTTCACCCCCTCCCAACCTCCCCCTGCTTTGCAGGGGGAGGAGTAGATCCGGCCGGAACCTTTGGTCCGGTTATCGGGTCGAGCCCTTGGAAACCGCGCGCCCCGCCGCCAGAACTCGTGGCGGGGCGGCCTTGTGGCGCATGCAGGGCCCAGGGGCGCGTGGCATAATCCACGGTTCTTTTATCAGGTGTTGGCAGAATTTCCTGCCGGCACCGCCACTTACGAGACAAGCTGATGAATCTTCCGATGTCCTTCGTGATCGCCCAGGCGGCCCCGGCTGCCGCTGGCGCCCAGGCAGCGAACCCGCTGATGACGTTCCTGCCGTTGATTCTGCTGTTCGTGGTGTTCTACTTCCTGATGATCCGCCCGCAGATGAAGCGCCAGAAGGAACACCGCAACATGGTGTCGGCGCTGTCCAAGGGTGACGAAGTGGTCACCAACGGCGGCATCGCCGGCAAGGTGGAAGAGGTTGGTGAGAGCTTCATCACGGTCGAAATCGCACCGAACGTGAAGATCAAGCTGCAGAAGGGCGCCGTGCAGCAGGTGCTGCCGAAGGGCACGCTGAAGTCGTCCTAAGGACGCTTGCCAGGGCGGAGGGGCCCTGGCTACCCACGACGCATTGCTATCGCCGCGGTCGGCCTCGAACCGCGGCTTTTGACGGATTCAAGGCATGAGTGATTTTCCACGCTGGAAATATGCGCTGGTCGCCATCGTATTGGCGCTCGGCATTGTCTATGCGTTGCCCAACGTGTTCCTGCCGGTGCCCGCCGTGCAGATCACCGCCAACCGCAACGGCACGGTTGACCCCGCGCTCGAGCAGAAGGTGGTCGACGCGCTGAAGCAGCAGAACATTGCCAACACCGGCATCGAGATCAAGAACGATCACCTGCTGGCCAGTTTCGCCAATGCCGACGTGCAGAAGAGCGCTGCCGATGCCATCAGGGCGGCGGTGGGCGACGACTACACAGTGGCGTTCAACCTGAAGTCCACCGTACCGGGTTGGCTCAGCGCGATTGGCGCCAAGCCCATGCCGCTGGGCCTGGACTTGCAGGGCGGCGTGCACTTCCTCATGCAGGTCGATCAGAACGACGTGATCGACAAGCAGGAAACGCGCTATGCGGACGACATCCGCGCCCTGTTGCGCGAGAAGAACATCCGCTACGAGTCGGTCACCCGCAATGCGCAGCGTGGCCAGGGCGTGTCGGTGGTGTTGAAGTCGGCCGAAGACCGTACGGCTTCCGCCAATGCCATCGCGGCCGAATACCCCGACCTCATCTCGCAGGACGGCACGTCCACCGGCGACCGCTTCGTACTCAACGCGGTGGTGCGCCCGGACAAGCTGCGCGACCTGTCGGTCAACACCATTCGCCAGAACCTTGGCACGCTGCGTAACCGTATCAACGCGCTGGGTGTGTCCGAGCCGATCATCCAGCAGCAGGGCGATAGCCGCATCGTGGTCGAACTGGCTGGCGTGCAGGACACCGCCGAGGCCAAGAAGCTGATCGGCGCCACCGCCACGCTGGAATACCGTGCCGGCTACGGCAACCCCCAGCAGGCCATCGACGCCCAGCGCACCGGTATCGTTCCGCCGGATGCGCGCCTGTACAAGGGCCGCGAGGGTCAGCCGTACCTGCTCAGCAAAAACATCATCGTCACCGGCGATCAGCTGGTGGACGCTTCCTCCACCTTCGACCAGCAGAGCGGCTCACCGGCCGTGTCGGTGACGCTCAACTCGGCGGGCGCCAAGAAGATGCTGGACTTCACCACCGGCAACGTCGGCAAGCCGATGGGTGTGGTCTATGTGGAGCGCGTGGTCGATACCAAGCTCGTCGATGGCAAGGAAGTGCGCACGCCGAAGATCACTGAAGAAGTGATCAACTACGCCACCATCCAGGGCGTGTTCGGCAAGCAGTTCCAGACCACCGGCCTGCGCAGCCCCAAGGAAGCCTCCGAGCTGGCGCTGCTGCTCAAGGGCGGTTCGCTGGCGGCTCCCGTCGACATCGTCGAAGAGCGCGTGATCGGTCCCAGCCTCGGCCAGGACAACATCCAGAAGGGTCTGCGCGCGGTGCTGATCGGCCTGGCGCTGGTACTGCTGGCGGCGGCTGTCTACTACAAGCTGTTCGGCCTGGTGGCCGATGTGGCGCTGTTCCTCAACCTGGTGATCCTGGTCGCGGTGATGTCGGCTGTCGGGGTCACGCTGACCATGCCTGGCATCGCCGGTATCGTATTGACGCTGGGTATGGCGATCGATGCCAACGTGCTCATCTGCGAACGTATCCGTGAGGAACTGCGCAACGGCTCCACGCCGCACGCAGCCATCCGCGCCGGTTACGACAAGGCGTGGGCCACCATTCTCGATGCCAATGTCACCCACCTTATCGCTGCGCTGGCGCTGACCACGATGGGCTCGGGCCCGATCAAGGGCTTCGGTATCACGCTGCTGATCGGCATCCTGACCTCGATGTTCACCTCGGTCACCGTGACGCATGCCATCACCGCGCTCATCCACGGCCACCGCAAGCTCAAGACGCTGTCCGTTTGAGCTAGAGAGAATCCACTATGGAAATCTTCAACCACAACGCCAATGTGAACTTCCTCGGCATGAGGAAGATCAGCGTGGGCATCGCCGTCCTGCTGATGGTGGCCTCCATCGCGCTGATCGCCGTGAAGGGTCTCAACTACGGTCTGGAGTTCACCGGCGGCGTGTCGCTGGTGGTGGACTACCAGAACCCGGTGACCACCGCCGAAGTGCAGGACGCGCTGGACAAGGGCGGCATCGAGCACGCGCTGGTCGCCAGCCTGGGCGGTACGCGCGAGGTATCGGTGCGCTTCCAGCCCACGGCCGCTATGAAGGACGAGGCCGGCAAGATCAATCTCGACAAAGTGGCTGATATCACCACCAACGTGCTCAAGGCGGGGCGTGCTGACGTAACCATCAAGAGCCGTGACTACGTCAGTTCGACGGTGGGCGATGAGCTGCGCAGCGACGGTATTCTCGCCGCCGTGGTCGTGGTGCTCGGCATTGGCCTGTATCTGGGCATCCGCTTCGAATGGCGTTTTGCCGTGGCTGCCATCGTCACCGAACTGCACGATGCGCTGATCACGGTGGGTGTGTTCGCGCTGGTGCAGCGCGAATTCGACCTGACCGTGCTGGCCTCGGTGCTGGCGGTGATCGGTTACTCGATCAACGACAAGGTGGTTGTGTTCGACCGCGTGCGTGAGCTGTTCCGCCTGGCCCGCAAGGCCGAGCCGGAGGAGATCCTCAACCGCTCGATCAACAACACGCTGTCGCGAACCATCATCACTGCGCTGTTCACCGCCATCACCATGGCCGCGCTGTTCTTCATCGGTGGTCCGGTGGTGCATGGCTTTGCCATCACCATGCTGATCGGCATCCTGGTCGGCACGCTGTCCTCGATCTTCGTGGCCAGCCCGATCCTGCTGTGGCTCGGCGTGTCCAAGCAGGACCTGATGCCCAAGACCCGCGAGAACCCGGAGCTGGCGCGTCGCCCATAACCAAGGCGAAGCTGCTGCGCTCATCGAACGGCCCGGATTCCCGGGCCGTTTTTTTTTGCTCCCTTGAGCGAGGGCTGCCTACACGCATCAGTTACCGCTCATGGCCTGGGTCTGGTCCTGCCAATTTCCCCCAAAAAAATCGCAGCCAAGGGCCTGTTTTCAGGACATTCCTACCTTTCCCGTAGTGCCGTCGACAGGCGATAGCCCCGCCGGATGCTTGCTCCGGATGTGAATTTCGTGTTGACACATCGTAAGAAATAACGCATGTTCGCAATTACTCCCTGTTGCATTCGTGAAACATTGCGGTGCTAAGGGGGTGCGCACATCGATGCGCTCGTGCAAGGCATGCAGGGTGGGATCTGCGGGGGAGCCTTCCAGATTCAAGCCTTACGTCTTTGGCTAACCGGCCTTTTCGCCGCGTCGGCCTGGCTTTCTTTTGCCCAAATTTGGGTAGTTTCGGGGAGAAACATCTGATGAATTTGAATTCGTTGAACAACCGCCCGGTGCTGCGTCGCTCGGCGTTGGCCGTTGCCTTGACCATGGGTCTGGCGGGCGTGGCCTTCGCGCAGTCGACCACTGGCACCATCTTTGGCCAGGCGGAAGCCGGCGAGACGGTGACGGTGTCGGGTTCCACTGGCATCACCCGTTCGGTGACCGTGGACAGTGCAGGCCGCTACCGCGTCGCCAACCTGCCATTGGGCACTTACAGCGTCACGCTGCAGAAGAACGGTGCGACGGTGGATACCCGCAACGACGTTTCCATTACGGTGAACGCAGGTACCGAAGTAACCTTCGTGTCCGCCGCGAACGCGTCCTCGCTTTCGGCCGTGACCGTGTCGGCCAATGCATTGCCCGCGATCGATGTGTCGTCGGTCGACTCGCGCACCGTGATCACCTCGCAGGACCTCGAACGCCTGCCGCTGGGTCGTAGCGCGGAAGCGATCGCGCTGCTAGCGCCGGGCGTGGTGCAGGGCAGTGGTTACTTCTCGGGACAGTCGACCGGTTCGTCGACCGTATCGTTCGGTGGTTCCTCGGTCAGCGAGAATGCGTATTACATCAACGGCTATAACACCACCGATCCGCTGAAGAACCTGGGTGGTATCGGCCTGCCGTATGGCGCCATCGACCAGCAGGAAATCTACACGGGCGGTTACAGCGCGATGTATGGCCGCTCCGATGGCGGCGTGATCAGCCAGGTAGGCAAGCGCGGTAACAACGAATGGCACTTCGGTGGCCAGGTGCTGTGGTCGCCCCGTTTCCTGGCGGAAGACCCCAAGAGCATTTATTACCCTAACAACACCTTGCCGAACGGGTATGGCTACACCAACAAGGCCTTGCCCGGCACGATCTACCGTTCGCGCAAGGACAACGTGAAGTGGAACAACACCTACAGTGCCTACATCGGCGGTCCGCTGATCAAGGACAAGCTGTATCTGTTTGTTGCGGCTGAGGCTGAGAAGCAGGAAGGCAAGTCCACTTCCACGGCTGCTGCTGCGGTGCCGGCCAACACGTACTACACCTACGATATTCCCAAGTACTACGCCAAGCTGGATTGGAACATCAACGACAGCAACATCGTTGAGCTGACTGCGCTGTCCAACAAGACTGAATACAGCGGCGATCTGTACAAATACAACTATGTCACCGGCGTGGAAGGCGGCTTCGCCGGGCACGATACGTCGACCAAGACCGGCTCGGACATCTACGTCGGCAAGTACACCAGCTATATCACCGATGACCTGACCTTCTCGGCCACCTACGGCCAGAACCACGCCATCGATTATTCGAACACGCCGGGGCTGACCACCACCCAGCCGTACCTCAGCGGCGTGACCAATCAGAATCCGGCTTACACGGGCGGCACGCCCATTCGTAACAGCAATAGCGTTTTTTATGTGAAGGACCCGAACGCCCACAACAAGACCCACGGTTTGCGCCTCGATCTTGAGTACAAGCTTGGCGATCACCTGTTGTCGGCCGGTATCGACAACATGCACTACACCGCGACGGACGAGGGCCAGCAGGTCAGCGGCCCCGGGTACGCCTGGATCTTCTACAAGGCAGCCACCGGCAAGGAAAACGTGCCGATTCAGCCGGCTTTCGGCGTCGGTGCACCGGGTGGCAAGGGCTACTACGCGGCTCGCTACATCCTCACTACCACCACCAGCATGGCGGTGGACCAGAAGGCGCAGTACATCGAGGACACCTGGCAGATCAACGATCGCTGGATGGTGAAGCTGGGTCTGCGCGATGACCAGTTCACCAACTACAACAGTGCCGGCCAGGCATACGTCGAGCAGAAGGACCAGTGGGCACCGCGCCTGGGCTTCAGTTGGGATGTGTTTGGCGACTCCACCTTCAAGGTGTTCGGCAACCTGGGTCGCTACTACCTTGCCTTGCCCAATAGTGTGGCGATCCGTGGTGCTTCGGCTTCCACGTTCACGTATGAGTACTTCACCTATACCGGTCTCGATGCCAACGGCGCACCGATGGGCCTGAGGGCGATGGGCCCGGGCCCCGTGTCGACCAACGACGAGTACGGCCAGGCCCCGGATCCGAAGTCGGTGGCGGCGTCCAACCTCAAGTCGCAGTACCAGGACGAAGCCATCCTTGGCTTCAGCAAGACGTTTAATGCCGATTGGCTGTATGGCGCCAAAGTCACGCTGCGCAAGCTGGAAACCGCCATTGATGACGTATGCGACCCCGATGCCCTTGAGGCCAAGGTCATCGCCAGCGGTATTGACCCGAACTCAGTCAACCTGCCGGGTGGCTGCCTGATCTTCAATCCGGGCGAAACCAACACGTTCATGCTGAAGAACGCGAACGGAAGTGGCTACAGCAAGGTGAGCATGTCCACCCAGGACTGGGGTTTCACCTCGGGTGCCAAGCGCAAGTACTACGCACTGGACCTGTTCCTGGAGCATCCGTTCAACGGCAAGTGGCAGGGCCGCATCGACTACACGTTCTCGCGCAGCTACGGCAACACCGAGGGTCAGGTGCTTTCCACCATCGGTCAGGACGACGTTTCCAAGACGACGGATTGGGATACGCCGGCACTCATGCAGTACAGCAACAGCGTGCTTTCGAATGACCGCACGCATCAGCTGAAGGCCTACGGCGCCTACCAGATTGCGGCGGAATGGATGGTGTCAGGTGCGATTCGTGTGATGTCGGGTGCGCCCAAGGCCTGCGTTGGCTACTACGGCACCAACGAAGCCGATCCGTCGGGCTACAAGTCCAAGTATCACTGGTGCGCAGGCGAGCCGAACCCGCTAGGTACCAACGGTCGCCTGCCGTGGACCAAGTTCCTCGACCTGGGCGTGAGCTATCGTCCGCTGTTCGCAGACCAGAAGCTGGCCTTCAACTTCAACATCTTTAACGTGTTGAACGAGCGCAAGCCGAGCGTGCTGGATGCGACCTACGAGACCGGTCGCTACACCGTGTCGAACACGTACGGTGCTGCGCTTTACCAGACCACGCCACGCTACGGCCGCTTCTCGGTCACGTACGACTTCTAAGTAGTAGAGGCGGGTTCGATGAAGCCATTCGATGTCGCCTGTGCGCATCGAATGGCGATTCGAGCCAGACGGATCAGCTGTTGTTTGATTCTAAGCCGCCGGGCGACCGGCGGCTTTTTCATGAGTCGCTGGCGGCGCGCAACTTAAGCGGTGGGCGCTGTTTCCACTGCGCCCTGCGCGCCGACGACTTCGGCGGTTTCGTGTTGCGGGTGAAGGGCCGGCTGCATCACATGATGCCCCAGCGCATGCAGATCCAGCTGGTCGACCGGAATGGGGATGTAGTCGGGGCCAAACGCCACCTCACCGAATTTCCATCCCGCAGGGCGACGCACGGCGCCCCAGAAGCGCTTGGCTGCATTCCAGTGCAGGCCGATCAGGTTGCGGTTGTTGTCGTCGTCGACCATCGGGTCGCCTACGCCGGTGGGGCGCAGTGGTTCGCCGTAGAGCGCAGTGCCGAACAGCACGTCCCAGATGGAGAACACCTGGCCAAAGTTGCAGTTGTGCAGCTTGGGGCGGGTGGGGTCGACCAGCATGTGGTGCAGCCGGTGGAACTTGGGCGCGACGAATACTCGATCGAACACCGGGCCGAAATCGATGCGCACATTGGCGTGCGAGAAGTTCTGCACCAGTTCGCCCACCAGCACCAGCCATGCGAACTGTTCGGGCTCCACGCCCATCACGATACCGACGGTGGCGAGAATCATGGACTGGATGAACCCGTCGATGAGGCTGCCGCGATCATTGGTCCAGCAGCTCATCTGGCGGGTGCTGTGATGCATGCTGTGCAGCGCCCACCACCACGGCAGTGCATGCTGCAGGCGGTGCATCCAGTAGTACACAAAGTCGTAGACGAGGTAGTAGCAGAAGAACAGCAGCAACGGATGTTGCTTGAGCACGGGCAGCCAGTGGGTGATGGCGAGCGGCGACGCGCTGGCGTCGCTGGGGCCGGTATCCGGGCCGCCAAAGTAGTTGGCGACGGGGGTGAGAATCAGATAGCTGAAGATGGGGAAGATGCCCACCAGCATCAGCAGCGTGTACTGAAAATCGACCTTGGTGAGCTTGCGGTCTTCCCACTTTTCCGCCGGCACCAGGCTTTCCAGCGGACGGAAGATGAAACCGATGACGCACAGCTGAAAAGTGGCGATCAACAGTGAGGCGGCGATATCGTTCGGATCGCCGGCCAGGCCTTCCAGATGCAGGAACTGCAGCACGGGAAGCACGCCATGCGCGGCAAACCAGCTGACCAGGTGAGACCACAGTTCGGACATCATCGATACCTTGCAGGGAAACGTAACGGTCCTGCAGGTGGTGGCGGCTAGCGCGATGCGCAGCGAACTACAGAACCGGGCGGTTTAGGATACCGCCGAGCCTCGCCGGCATCCATCCGGCAGGATTTTGCGCCCGGCCACCTTTCGCTCAGCTAACGCGCAGGTGCGCATCCAGTTCAGCGAGTTGGGCGGGGTTGCCGAGGTTGCGCCAGAAGCCGTCGTAACGCTCGCCGCCGAGTTGTCCGGCGCGCATGGCGTGTTGGTAGAGCGGCAGCAACTTGAAGCGACCCGGTATTTCCCCTTGCAGAAACTCCGGGCGATAGACACCGATATTGCCGAAGGTGAGACGCTCGCCAGGCCCCTCTTCACGGAGTTGACCCTCGGCGAGTGCGAAATCGCCGGCAGCGTGCCAGTCGGGGTTGGGCACCATCACCAGGTGCGCCAGCCCGCTGGGTTGCAGGGGCAGGGCGGCATAGTCGTAGTCGCTATAAATGTCGGCGCTGACTGCGATGAACGGTTGCGGCCCCAGTAGCGGCAGCGCATTGAGCATGCCGCCGCCGGTTTCCAGTGGCGTGGGCCCTTCGTACGCATAGCGGATGCGCAGACCCCAGCGCGAACCGTCACCAAGCGCCTCGGGAAACTGATCGGCCAAGTGCGAGGTGTTGATGACCACGTAGCGCACATCGATGGCGGCGAGTTTTTCCAGGTGCCATTCGATCAGCGGTTTGCCGCCCACGCGCAGCAAGGGCTTGGGCGTGTGATCGGTGAGCGGGCGCATGCGTTCGCCCAGGCCTGCGGCAAAGATCAGTGCGTGGCGCATGGCGAGTCGTGATGCTCCATGGTTTGGTTCGTCATACCGGCTTTCGCCGGGATGACGAATTGTAAAGGTCGAGATGTGCCCATCAGACTGCCGCCACTTGCGTCAGGTCACGACCCGCCGCATGCCGTTCCAGCAGCGCGACGAAATCTGTCAGCTCCGGGTAACTGCGTGCCACTGACACGACATAGTGATAGACGCGCGGAACGTCGGCGAGGTAACCCGGCTTGCCATCGCGATACCACAGTCGATAGAACTGACCGAGCACGCGAATATGGCGATGCATGCCGGTGAGATCGAACCAGCGCAGGAAGCGTGCGCGGTCGATGTCTTTTCCGATCATGCCGGCATCGAGCAGACGCAGACGGTACGACTCTACCCAGCCTTCGATGCGTTCGCGCGGCCAGACGATGTACGCGTCACGCAACAGTGAAGCGAGGTCGTAGGTGATCGGCCCGGCCAGCGCGCCCTGGAAATCGATGACGCCCGGATTGTTGTGATCGACGATCAGCAGATTGCGGCTATGGAAGTCGCGGTGCACGAAACAGCGCGGCTGCTGCAATGCATTGCGAATCACCACATCGAACGCGGCCTCCAGCACGTCCCACTCGTCGCAGTCGGGCGTGTGGCCCAGGTGTCGGCCGAGAAACCATTCGGGCATCACTTCGAGTCCACGCACCAGCATGGCGTGGTCGAACGGCGGCAGGTCGGCGTAGTCCATGCGTGTCTGCATGTGCAGTAGCGCATCCAAGGCGTCGCCGTAGAGCTGGTCGGCGCTGTCGTCGTTCAACGCAGGCAGGTAGAGCTGCGAACCCAGGTCTTCGATCAGCAGGAAGCCCTGCTCCAGATCGTGCGCGCGCACGGCCGGCACATGCAGGCCGGCCGCGGCCAGGCGTTCGCCGATGGCCAGCCAGGGGCGTGGATCTTCCTGCGCGGGCGGCGAGTCCATCACGATCCAGCTGATGCCATCGTGGTGCGTGCGCCAATAGCTGCGGAAGCTGGCGTCGGAGGAGGCGGGTTCGAGGGTTAGCGTGGCGTCGCCGAGTGTTGAACGGGTCCAGGCGAGGCGGGCGGCGGCGCGGTCGGAGGCGGTCATGGCGAATGGCTGAAGGGAATTCGGCCAGCTTAATCGTTGCGGCGCCTTAACTGTAGGAGCGCACCCTGTGCGCGACCGCGGGGCTGTGACGGCACCGCTCCGCTGGGTGGTCGCGCACAGGGTGCGCTCCTACATGTGCCAGGTTGAGTGTTCGCAAGATTGACCCCGCACCACCGTAAAGGTGGCAATGCCCCAGCCCTCTGCCCCACGGGGACTACCTTCGAGTCGCCCGGAGGGAAGAGGGAGCAAAGCGGCTTACGAGAGGTTGTAAGCCTTCTCTTCATGCAGCGCCAAATCAAGGCCGATCTGTTCCTGCTCCTCATCCACGCGCAGGCCCAACGTCCAATCGATCAACTTGAGAATCATCAGGCTCAGCACCGCGCTCCAAACCACGGTGAAGCCCACGCCCTTGGCCTGGATCCACAGCTGGCCCCACAGCGATTCGACCGTGCCGAAGCCGCCCAGTTTGGGCGAAGCCAAAGGGCCGGTAAGCAGGGCACCAAGGATGCCGGCAATCGCATGCACGCCGAACACATCGAGCGAATCGTCGTAGTGGAGCTTGTGCTTCAGCCGCGTGGCGCTGAAGAAGCAGACGATGCCGGCGATCAGACCGAGCACCAGCGCGCCACCCGGGCCGGCGGTGCCGGCCGCAGGCGTGACGGCAACGAGGCCGGCGACCGCACCCGACACGATGCCCAGCACGCTCGGCCTTCCATGCGCGATCCATTCCGCCCCGAGCCAACCCAAAGCCGCCGCGGCCGTCGCGACCTGCGTGACCAGCATGGCCATGCCGGCACTGCCGTTGGCCGCCACCGCCGAGCCCGCGTTGAAGCCGAACCAACCCAGCCACAACAAGCTGGCGCCGACGACCGTGTAGCCGAGGTTATGCGGTGGCATCGGCACGTTCGGATAGCCGCGACGTTTGCCGATCACCAGACAGGCGATAAGGCCGGCGATACCGGCGTTGATATGCACCACAGTGCCGCCGGCGAAGTCGAGCACGCCCAGGTCGCCAAGGAACGAGCCCGGTCCACTCCACACCATGTGCGCCACCGGCAGATACACGATGGTCAACCAAAGACCACTGAACCACAGCAGCGCACTGAACTTCATGCGTTCGGCAAACGCGCCGATGATGAGCGCTGGCGTGATGATTGCGAACGTCAGCTGGAACATGATGAACACGCTTTCGGGCACCGTCTGGTACCGCGAATCCGGCTTCAGCCCAGCCAGCAATACGCGATCCAGCCCACCGATAAACGAATGCAGGTTGGTGACGCCGGCCTGCATGCCTTCCGTGCTGAAGGCCAGCGAATAGCCGTAGAACAACCACAACACTGTCACCAGCGCGGTGATGGCAAAGCACTGCATCAGGATCGACAACAGGTTCTTGGCGCGCACCATGCCGCCATAGAACAACGCCAGCCCCGGGATGGTCATCAACAGCACGAAGCGCGGTGGCGGTGAGCATCCACGCGGTGTCGCCGCTATCGATATGAGTGGGCGCGGCTGCTTGGGCCCAGGTGGGCAGACTGGCGAACAGGCCGGTCAGGCCAAGGGTGGTCTTTAAGGTCTTGTCGTCAAAGCGCATCAACGTCGACCTCCTGCGTGCGGATACGGATGGCCTGTTCCAGCTCGCTGACGAAGATCTTGCCGTCGCCGATCTTGCCGGTGCGCGCGGCGCCCATGATGGCCTCGATGGCGTGGTCGAGCTGCTCGTCGGCCACGGCCACTTCCAGCTTTAGCTTGGGCAGGAAATCCACCACGTACTCAGCGCCGCGATACAGCTCGGTGTGCCCGTGCTGCCGGCCGAACCCCTTTACCTCGGTGACGGTCATGCCGGTCACGCCCACGTCGGTTAGCGCCTGGCGTACGTCATCCAGGGTGAATGGCTTGATGATCGCCGTGATCCACTTCATCCCTCAGCTCCCCATGCCGTAGATATGTGGCAGTGCAGCACGATGCGTGCCATGGAGCGGCGGGGTGTGGAATAGCGCACTGCCTCCCCCTCACCGTCATTCCTGCGGAAGCAGGAATCCAGCGCCTTCAGTGGGTTGCAGCGGCGCTGGATCCCCGCGTTCGCGGGGATGACGGTGAGGGGCGTCCGTCGCCAGGGGCGTCATTGCGCACGAATGGGGCGTTCTGCCGAACAGCCGCCCACTTTTGGTGCAATGCCTCACATTGACCGGCGCACCATTAATCAGTACCATTTTGGTCCCGATTCCACAGCCCTGGCCCAGCTCCCCATGCTCCGTGTCAGCCGCCTCACCGACTACGCCACCGTGGTGATGACCTGCATCGCCGCCCATCCTGACGACGTGCTCAGCACGGCGCAGATTGCCGATGAGGCGCGGCTGGAGTTGCCCACCGTGAGCAAGCTGCTCAAGTCGCTGAGCCATGCCGGGCTGGTGGAATCGTTTCGCGGCGTCAATGGCGGTTACCGGTTGGCGCGTCCTGCCGGCGACATCACCCTGGCGCAGATTGTCGAGGCGCTGGAAGGCCCCATCGGCATGACCGAATGCAGCGTGGCCGAAGGCCAGTGCGACCGCGAGTCGCAATGTGGCGTGCGATCCAACTGGCAACATGTCAACAGCGTGGTCGATAGCGCCCTGCGCGCGGTCAGCCTGTCCGACATGCTCAAGCCACCGGGTCGTCGCATCGATGCGACCCTGATCGGATGACGCGCGCGAATGCCCACGACGATATGAATATGACCATGACCACTGAAACCACCGAACGCAGCGACCTTTCCGCCACGACGCTTCGCGACAATGCCGAAGTCGCCGCGGCGCTGGGCCGTCGCTACGAAGCGGGCTTCGTCACGGACATCGAAACCGACTATCTGCCGGCGGGTCTGTCCGAAGACATCGTGCGCCAGCTCTCCGCGCTCAAGAAGGAACCGGAGTGGATGACCGAGTGGCGCCTCAAGGCTTATCGCCATTGGCTCACCATGCCCATGCCCGACTGGGCCAAGCTCAATCTCACGCCAATCGACTACCAGTCGATCAGCTACTACGCGGCACCCAAGTCCGGCCCGAAGTCGCTGGATGAGGTCGACCCCAAGCTGCTGGAAACCTACGACAAGCTCGGCGTGCCGCTGCACGAACGCGCCAAGCTGGCCGGCGTGGCGGTGGATGCGGTGTTCGATTCTGTCTCCGTGGGCACGACGTTTCGCAAGGAACTGGCCGAGGCTGGCGTGATCTTCTGCTCCATGAGCGAAGCGATCCGCGAGCATCCCGAACTGGTCAAGCAATACCTGGGCAGTGTCGTGCCGACCGGCGACAACTTCTTCGCCGCGCTCAACTCGGCGGTGTTTTCCGATGGCTCGTTCGTGTTCATCCCCAAGGGCGTGCGTTGCCCGATGGAGCTGTCCACCTATTTCCGCATCAACGCGATCAATACCGGGCAGTTCGAACGCACGCTGATCGTGTGCGAGGACGACGCCTACGTCTCCTACCTCGAAGGCTGCACCGCGCCCATGCGCGACGAGAACCAGCTGCATGCAGCGGTGGTGGAGTTGGTGGCGCTGGAGCGCGCGCAGATCAAATATTCCACCGTGCAGAACTGGTACCCGGGCGACGAGAACGGCGTGGGCGGCATCTACAACTTCGTGACCAAGCGCGGCGACTGCCGCGGCAACGACTCGAAGATTTCGTGGACGCAGGTGGAAACCGGTTCGGCCATCACCTGGAAGTATCCCAGCTGCGTGCTGCGTGGCGATCGCTCGGTGGGCGAGTTCTATTCGGTGGCGCTCACGCACCATCGCCAGCAGGCCGACACCGGCACCAAGATGATTCACATCGGCAAGGGCACCAAGTCCAAGATCGTGTCCAAGGGCATCAGCGCCGGCCGCAGCAACAACAGCTACCGCGGCCTGGTGAAGATCGAGAAGGGTGCCGAGGGTGCGCGCAACTACACCCAGTGTGACTCGCTGCTCATCGGCAAGAAGTGCGGTGCGCACACCTTCCCGTATATGGAAGTGAAGAACCCCACCGCCATCGTCGAGCACGAAGCGACCACCTCGAAGATCTCCGACGACCAGCTGTTCTATTGCCGCAGCCGCGGCATCGGCGAGGAAGACGCCGTGTCGATGATCGTCGACGGCTTCTGCAAGCAGGTGTTCCGCGAACTGCCGATGGAATTCGCGGTGGAAGCGAAGAAGCTGCTCGAAGTGTCGCTGGAAGGCGCCGTCGGCTGATGACTTTTCCTTCTCCCTCGGGGAGAAGGTGCCCAAAGGGCGGATGAGCGTACGGCCGGAGCCTTGAGGCACGCCGAACCCTCACCCCAACCCCTCTCTCCCACGGGGACTCCCGTTGGTCGCCGGTGGAGAGAGGCTTAAAGACCAGGAACGAAACATGCTGAAGATCGAAAACCTGCACGCCCGTGTCGAGGGCAAGGATATCCTCAAGGGCCTTACGCTTACCGTGAACGCGGGCGAGGTGCACGCGATCATGGGGCCCAACGGCGCTGGCAAGTCCACGCTGGGCAACGTGCTGTCCGGTCGCGACGGCTACGAGGTGACCCAGGGTTCAGTCACGTTCAACGGCGTCGATCTGCTGGCGCTGGAGCCCGAAGCCCGCGCCGCCGCTGGTGTATTCCTGGCCTTCCAGTACCCGGTGGAAATTCCTGGCGTCAACAACACCTACTTCCTGCGTGCCGCGCTCAACGCACAGCGCAAGCAGCGCGGCGAGAAGGAACTCGACTCCATGCAGTTCCTCAAGCTGGTGCGCGAGAAGCTCAAGATCATGCAGATCTCCGATGAGTTGCTGCATCGCGCCGTCAACGAGGGCTTCTCGGGCGGCGAGAAGAAGCGCAACGAGATCTTCCAGATGGCGGTGCTCGAGCCGAAGCTGGCGATCCTGGACGAAACCGACTCGGGCCTCGACATCGATGCGCTCAAGCAGGTCGCGCAGGGCGTGAACGCGCTGCGTTCGGCCGAGCGCGGCTTCCTGGTTATCACGCATTACCAGCGCCTGCTCGACTATATCGAGCCGGACTTCGTGCACGTGCTGGCCGATGGCCGCATCGTGGAAAGCGGCGACAAGACGCTGGCGCTGAAGCTTGAGGCGCAGGGCTACGCCTGGGTCACCGAGAAGGATCCCGCGCTCACTGGAGCGCCGGCATGAGCGAGCCGCAACGCACGCCTTTCGTTGACTCGCTGCTGGACGCAGCGGCACAGGCGAGCTTGCCCGGCAGCAACATTGGCTGGCTGCAGGCGGCGCGTCGCGAGAATCTCGATGCCTTCGCTGCGTCCGGCCTGCCGGATACGCGCATGGAGGCCTGGAAGTACACGGCGCTGCGTGCGCTGGCTCAACGCCGCTTTGCGCCGGGTGACGAACAGGCGGCATCGCGTGCTGTCGATGCCAGTGCATTTGCTCTCCCGGGTATCGACGGGCCGTCACTGGTCTTCGTCAACGGCGTATTCCGCGCTGATCTTTCCCGTGTCGATGCCCTGCCGACCGGCTTAAGCCTGCAGCCGCTGTCGGCTGCCTTGCAGAACGACGTCGAACCGCTGCGCTTTGCGCTGTCGCGTCACTATCGCGAAGGCGGTGACGTATTCGCGCGACTCAACGCGGCGCTGGCCGGTGATGGCGTGGTGCTGCGTGTAGAAGCGGGCGCAAAGATCGCGCAACCGGTGCACCTGCTGTTTATCGGCGCGCCTGCCGATGGGGCCGCTCGGGCGCACCCTGCGCCCGCGGCACTAGCACATCCATATGCGTCGGATCTCGCCTGGCACGTGCGCCATATCATCGAGCTAGGCGAGGGCGCCGAGCTTTCCCTGATCGAGCATCACGCGAGCAGTGGCGACCAGCAGCACTTGGGTACGCAAGTCGCCGACATCGTGCTGCGCAAGGGCGCCAAGTTGCAGCATGTCACGCTGCAGAACGCCGCTGGCGGCAGCACGCTGGTGCGCCACGACAGCGTGCAGCTGGATGCGCAAGCACAGGCTTCGCTATACGTGCTGGAATTGGGCGGTGCGCTCGTGCGTCATGACCTGCATGTCAATCTCGCCGGCGATCAATCGCGGTTGGAGACGCGCGGTGTGTTCGTGCTGAGCGGTCGCCAGCATATCGACACCCAGATGGCCATTCGCCATCAGGCACTTAATACGGCCTCCGACTCGGTATGGCGCGGTGTCGCCGACCAGCGTTCGCGCGGCGTATTCCGCGGTGCGATCGTGGTGGCCGAAGGCGCCGATGGCAGCGACGCCAACCTCAGCAGCAAGAATCTGTTGTTGTCCGGCCAGGCCGAGATCGACACCAAGCCCGAGCTGGAAATCTACGCCGACGAAGTGAAGGCCGCGCATGGCGCCACCGTCGGCCAGCTTGACGAGCGCTCGCTGTTCTACCTGCGTTCGCGCGGTATTCCACTGGCCGAGGCGCGTTCGATGCTCACGGCGGCGTTCTGTCGCGCGGTGTTCGAGTCGCTGCCCGAAGAGGGCTTGCGTGAGCATCTTTACCACCAGTTGATGGCGCATCTGCCTTCCGCATGAAGGCCCCTGGGCTACAAGGCGAAATCACCCCGATGAATGCACAGACCAAGCCGCTTCCCACAGTGTTCGACGTGCAGCGCATTCGCGCGGACTTCCCCTTGCTGTCGCGCACGGTGCACGACAAACCGCTGATCTATTTCGACAACGCCAATACCAGCCAGAAGCCTGAGAGCGTGATCGAGGCGGTGGACAACCACTACCGCGAGCACAACGCCAACGTATCGCGCGCCGTACATCAGCTAGGCGAGGAAGCCACCGCGGCCTATGAAGGCGCGCGCGACAAGCTGGCCCGTTTCATCAATGCCACGTCGCGCAACGAGCTGGTGTTGACCTCGGGCACCACCCAGTCGATGAACCTGGTGGCCTATAGCTATGCGCTGCCGCGCCTCAAGGCGGGCGACGCGATCCTCACCACGGTGATGGAACATCACGCCAATATCGTCCCGTGGCAGCTCGTGGCGGCACGCAGTGGCGCGACCGTGAAGGCAGCGCCGATCAACGAGCGCGGCGAGCTGATCGTCGAAAAATACATCGAGATGCTCACGCCGGAAGTGAAGCTGGCCTGCGTCACGCACGTGTCCAACGTCCTGGGTACGGTCAATCCGATACGCGAGATTGCCAAGGAATGCCGCAAGCGCGGCATCCCGCTACTGGTGGACGGCTCGCAGGCCGTGCCGCATCGTCCAGTCGACGTGCAGGCCCTCGGCTGCGATTTCTACGCACTCACCGGCCACAAGATGCTGGGCCCGACCGGCACCGGTGCGCTATGGGCACGCAAGGAACATCTCGATGCCATGCCGCCGTTCTTCGGCGGCGGCGAGATGATTCGCGAAGTGCGTTTCGACGGCACCACCTTCGCCGAGCCGCCGCACAAGTTCGAGGCAGGTACGCCGAACATCGCCGGTTTCGTTGGGCTGGGTGCGGCGATCGACTACTACGAGTCGATCGGCTTCGAAGCCATTCACGCATGGGAACAGCAGCTGCTGGCATATGCGACCGAACGCCTGCGCGAAATCCCCGGGCTGCGGCTGTTCGGCGAGGCGAAGGAGAAGGAGCCGGTGATCTCGTTCCTGATCGAGGGTGCGCAGGCCACCGATCTGGCGACGCTGCTCGATCTTCAAGGCGTAGCCGTGCGCTCGGGCCATCATTGTGCCCATCCGCTGATGCAGTTCTTCAACGTGCCCGCTACCTTGCGTGCCTCGCTGGCGTTCTACAACACGCGTGAAGAAATCGATGCATTCATCACGGCGTTGCTTAAGGTACGCAAGCTGCTGATGTGAGAACGGTCCGCTGGCCGGCACCTTGCAAGCGTCCTGCCAAGTCCCCATGCCCATTCCAACTCACTCAGAGGGAATGGGTACATGATCGATGGATGGCAGTTGGCTCAGATGAATATCGCCACGCTGGTCGCCGATGCAGGAGACCCGGCGGTGCAGCCTTTTTTGACGCTCTGGCGGAAGTGAATTTGCTGGCAGAAGCCAGCCCCGGCTTCGTGTGGCGCCTGAAGGATGATGCCTCGGACAACGCCACCAGTATCGCCGTCACTGCCGATCCACGGCTGATCATCAACATGTCGGTATGGGAAAGCGCGGACACGTTGTTCGACTTCGTCTATCGCGGTGCGCATACCTCGATCATGGCGCGGCGACGCCAGTTCTTCGTGAAGCCAGCGGACAACCAGGCCTATCAGGTGTTGTGGTGGGTGCCTGCCGGCAGCGCGCCCACCATCAGCGATGGATTGGCGCGGCTCTGGCATCTTGACCGCTTTGGCCCGACGCCATTGGCCTTCACCTTCAAGCGCCGCTTCACCGCGCCGGATCAGATTGCCCGGGCAGGGACGACAGAGCAGGGACGTTTGGTGGAGGACGCTGGCATTTAGCCGTCGACGTGGCTGGGGTCAGGAGTTTGTGCCGCTGGATGCGGCGCTAAGCATTGATGATCCCGAAACAGCGCCCATTCGTCGCACTCGTTTCCGTTGGGAAATGCACAGACGCCGCTGACGTTTCCCTGTGGATCGTGGCGAAGGTCCAGTCGCCCGCCCTGTTTGGTGCAGTAGACCGAGGCGGGATTGGGCAGACTGGCGGCGGGCGTCGTCGTCTGGGCCGTTGCGCAGGCGGTTAGGGTGAGTACAAGCGCTGCGATCATGGGCGACTTCATGGGCGTGTCCCTTGATGTTCACCACACTATAGCGCCGTCGCCCACCGCCGCTTTCCCTGTAGGAGCGCACCCTGTGCGCGACCGCGGAGTCATGGCGTGCCGCTGCGCAGGTTTGTCGCGCATAGGGTGCGCTCCTACATAAAAGAATAGACGCCCAAACGAAACGCCGCGGGATGCCGCGGCGTTTCGCTGTGTCGGTTACCAGATCTTCACCTGCTTGTCGGCATCACGAACCATCTTGTCACCGGCCTTGCACTGGAACGCCTGGGCGAACGCGGGCATGTTGGACGGTGCACCGATGGCGCGGAACTGCGCCGGTGCGTGCGGGTCGGTGTTGAGCAGGGTGAGCTGCGCTTCCGGACGGATATTGCCGCGCCACACGCGTGCCCAGTTGAGGAAGAAACGCTGGTCCTGGGTGTAGCCGTCGATCTTGCCCTTGGCCTCTTTGGGGTTCTTGGCCAGCGCCATCTGCAATGCGTCGTAGGCGGCATTGAGGCCGCCGAGGTCGCCGATGTTCTCACCCATGGTCAGCTTGCCGTTGACGAACTTGCCGGGCAGCGCCTCGTAGCTGTCGAACTGCGCGGCCAACTTGTCGGTGCGGGCTTCGAACGCCTTGCGGTCGTCGTCAGTCCACCAGTTGACGTTGTTGCCCTGGGCGTCGAACTTGCTGCCCTGGTCGTCGTAACCGTGGCCCATCTCATGGCCGATCACCGCGCCAATGCCACCGTAGTTGAGCGCATCGTCAGCCGTCGCGCTGAAGAACGGCGGCTGCAGGATCGCGGCCGGGAACACGATCTCGTTTTTCTGCGGGCTGTAATAGGCATTGACCGTCTGCGGCGTCATGCCCCATTCGGTGCGATCGACCGGCTTGCCGATCTTGTCGACCATATAGTCGTAGTTGAACTTGTCGGCAGCCTGCACGTTGGCGAAATAGTTGTCCGGCTGGATGCTCAAGCCGGTCCAGTCGCGCCATTTGTCCGGGTAACCAATTTTCGGGGTGAAGCTGGCCCACTTCTCCAGCGCCTTTTGCTTGGTGGCCTCGCTCATCCACGGCAGGTTTTCGATGCGCGCCTTGTAGGCAGCGCGCAGGTTGTTGACCAGTTCCTGCGCGCGCGCCTTCGATTCGGGCGAGAAGGTTTGCGCCACGTACAACTGGCCCAGCGCCATGCCCATGCCGCCTTCGACGGTGTCCAGCGTGCGCTTCCAGCGCGACTTCATTTCCTTCTGGCCGTTGAGCGTTTGCGCATTGAAGGCGAAGTCTTCCTGTTGGAATGGCATGGACAAGTACGGCGCGGCCTCGTCGATGGCGTGGAAGCGCAGGTAGGCCTGCCAGTCGGACGTCGATACGTCGCCCAGCATCTTGTCGAACTCGGCAAAGAACTTCGGCTGCGACAACGAGAAGCCGTCCTTCACGTCGGCGCCCTGAGCCTTGAAGAAGGCCGTCCATTCGAAATGCGGTGTCACCTTGTCGGCATCGGCGATGCTTAGGTAGTGGTAGCGGTTTTCCGGCTGGCGCAACTGGGTCGGAACCAGCGAGGCGGCGGCCAGGCGCGTCTCGAAGGCCATCACGGCCTTGGCCTGCGCCTGCGCATCGGCCTCGCTCACGCCCACCAGCTGCAGCGTGCGAGCGATATGCGCCACATAGGCGGTGCGGATCTTCTCGAAATCGGGCTTGCTGTAGTAGTCAGCGGTGGGCAGGCCTAGGCCGCCCTGGCCGGCGTAGGCAATCTGCTGGCTCGAATTCTTGAAGTCGGGGTTGCCGTAGAAACGAAATGCCACCGGATGGCCGTGGGCGTAGCTGTCAGTGATATAGGCGACGATGTCGGCGCTGTTCTTCAGGCTCGCGATGCGCGCCAGATCAGGCTTGATCGGATCGAACCCGGCCTTTTCGATAGCGGCTTCGTTCATGCCGGACGCGTAGAGGTAGCCAATTTTCTGCTCGATCGAGCCGGGTTTTGCGTTGGCGGTCCCCTTGGCAGCCTTCTCCACGATGCCGTGCTGCACGTTGAGGCTGTCCTCGCGCAGCGAGTCGAACGAGCCCCAGCGCGTGCGGTCGGCCGGAATCGGATTGGCGGCGATCCACTTGTCGTTGACGAAGCCATTGAAGTCGTTGCAGACGTTCTTGCTGGCATCCAGTTCCTTGACGTCGAAGGCGCCGGACGGCGTCGCCAGTGCGCCGGTGCACAAAGCCAGGCCCACGGCCAGCGCGAGCGGTTTCACAATGCGGTTCTTCATGGATTCTCCCTTGATGGGACGCGCCTGGCGCATCCGGACGGCCGGTGGTACTTGCTGAGTCGATACGGCCCCAACAGACAGGCTAGGCAGCGTGGACGCGCGGCGCCCAGTGTCGAAGGTCATTGTGCAGTGCGATCACTCGGCCCTGGCTTTATTATCGGCGGATGCCTACGCCTCCTCCCCCCATGTACCGCGCGGCCGCTGCCGCTGATGTCCCTGCCATCGTTGCCCTGGTCGAGTCCGCCTATCGCGGTGAGTCCGGTCAGCGTGGATGGACCACCGAAACTCACCTGCTGGATGGCCAGCGCACCGATGCAGACAACGTCGCCGAACTGATCGGCCGCACCGGCAGCCTGTTGTTGCTGGCCGAGCGTGGTGGCGAACTGGTCGCCTGCTGTCATATCGAGCAGCAGGGTGATACGGGCTATTTCGGCATGTTCGCGGTCAGCCCTGAACTGCAGACGGCCGGCTTGGGCCGCACCCTGCTGGCCGAAGCGGAACGCATGGCACGCGATGAATGGCACGCTTTGGCCATGCGCATGACGGTGATCGAGCAGCGCGCCGAACTGATTGCCTGGTACGAGCGTCGCGGTTACCGCCTCACCGGCGAGACGGGCGCATTCCCCTATGGCGATGCGCGCTTTGGCGTGCCGCGGCGCGACGACCTGCGCTTCGTGTGGATGAGCAAGCCCTTGAGCGAGGTGGCGGCATGAATCTGTCCGACTGGATCTTCGTCGGCACGCGCAGTGACATGCTGCCCGGCGAGTTCAAGGTGGTATGGGACGGCGACACCGCCATTGCCGTCTACAACATTGACGGCGATCTCTACGCCATCGAGGACGTGTGCAGTCACGATGGCGGTGAGCTGGCCGGTGGCGATGTGCATGGATTCGAGGTGGAGTGTCCGCGTCACGGCGCACGCTTTGACGTGCGCACGGGTGCCGTGACCTGTCCACCCGCCTATGAGCCAATCGCCAGCTTTCCGGTGCACGAAGTGGACGGCCAGATCTGGACGCGTGACGACCGCTGATCGTTACCGCTCGCCATCGCGCGATCAGAGCCGGTAGACGAACGCCAGCGTGGTGGTGATCTGGTTGGGCGAGCCGAAGCTGCGTACCAGTGGGCTATCCGCGGCTTGTCCGAGCAGGCGCGTGTAGTTGAGCGCTAGCGCGAAGCCGGTGTGCAGGCTGGTTGGCATATACGCGTCATACTCAAACGAGATCTGCTGGCCGCCCGCGCCGGGCGACCAGGGTGCTACGCCGAGCTTGATCGCCTGTTCGGGGGTGACCTCAAAAAAGCGCCGCATGGCCGGGCCATTCATCGCCTGCCATTGCAACTCCACGCTATGGTTCAAATAGCCAATGGCCGGCAGGTCGTAGTCGCCATACACATTGAGATAAGCCCCGGCACCCTGGGTGTCGTGACTCACGTTGGCACCCAGGCTGAGCGGCACCGTGGCCTGATACTCGACATAGCCGCCGGCATTGATGCGCGGCGAGAGCGAGTCGACCACGCCGCCCAGCGTCGGACCCAGCTCGTCGTGATCGCGGCCCCATAGGTAATTGCCGTACAGGCCGCCACGCCACTGGTCGCCGTGAATGAAATCGACCGTGAGGCCATCGAGCGTGGACAGCGTGATATGCCAGGGCAATTCCGCCTGGATATACGGCACAGGCTGGTTACGCTGATTACTCGATCCCATCCACGCCGGCATACGCTGCAGGCCAACGCCGAACAGGTCGTTGGGACCCTCGGTGGCGTCGTCGGCGTAGGCGCTGAATGCCGCGCCGAGTGCCAGCGTCAGTGCAGTGGCGCGCGTGAGCTGCGCAAGAAGAGTCGGGTGGCGAGACATGCGCGGAACGATCAGGCGCCAGGCTTGGCCGGCGCCTGGGTGCCGGCGGCGAATTGCACGATCACGCGCTGGCCAATGCGCAGCGAAGCCGGCGGCGGCTGATCGAATACCAGCACGCATTCCACCGTGCGGGTGTTGGCTCGGATCATCGGATCTTCTTCCAATGCACTGGGCCCGAACACG
The DNA here is from genome assembly GCA_963783075.1 of uncultured Gammaproteobacteria bacterium. Lineage (GTDB taxonomy): Bacteria > Pseudomonadota > Gammaproteobacteria > Xanthomonadales > Rhodanobacteraceae > Dyella. The sequence continues at coordinate 144,129 of CAWAMF010000003.1, forward strand.
GTACCGATGCGCTGCACGTGGGCGCTGAGCGTGGGCGCGCCACTACCACTGTCGTCGACCACTTGGGCATGCATGCCTTCATGCACGACGCCCACGAACGATTCATTGAGTTCCGCCCGAACCAGGCGAGCCTCTTCCGGCAGCAGCACGAAGGCCGGGCCACCTTGGGACGACACGGCGGCGCCGGGCTGAATCAGGCGCTCCACGATCTGTCCATCGACCGGAGCGAGCAGGCTGCGTTGCGCCAGCTCATAGCGTGCGGCGTCCAGCTTCTGTGCCGCCATGGCGCTGGCAGCGCGAGCGTTGTCCAACTCGCCCTGAAGTTGCTGCGAGGCTTCGCGAGCGTCGTCGGCGCTCTGGCCATCGCCGGCACCCGCAGCGGCGGCGGCAGCGAGACGCTGCGCGCGCTGTTGTGCGGCCTTGAGGCGAACCTGGAGCAGCTTGCCCTGTGCTTCGGCCTGCTGCTGCTCGGCCTGTGCCGAACTCACGGCCAATTGCGCCGGCTTGGTGTCGAGCATGGCCAGCAACTGGCCCTTGTGCACGTGATCACCCTCGTGAACCTTGATCTCGGCCACCACACCGTCGCGCGGCATGCTCAGCTTGAGCAGGCCGCCTTCGATGTCGATGCGTCCGCGCGCCACCGCCGCATAGCGCGGGGGCAGCGGCCGTCGCTTGCTTGCCGGCATCGTCATGCGAGCAGGCCGCCAGCAGCGATACGGCAACGGCCAGGGCGAGCAGGGAATAAAACGGACGCAAGGTCATGCTGAAGGTTCCTCGATGCCTGACGTCGGCGTCGATATCGGTGACGGCACACGGTCACTAAGGATACGGCCATCCTCCATGGCCAGCACGCGGTCAGCGTGACCAACCAGTCGCGGGTCATGGCTGACACACAGCACGGTGGTGCCATGCGTGCGCGCAATGCGATGCAGGATGTCGATGATGATCTGGCCATTGGCCGCATCCAGCGCGCTGGTGGGCTCGTCGGCAAACAGCAGGCCCGGCTCCTTCGCCAGTGCGCGGGCAATCGCCACGCGCTGCTTCTCGCCGCCAGACAGCTCGGATGGGCGCAAGCTCATGCGCGGGCCCAGGCCCACTTCTTCCAGCGAGGCAATGGCGCGGCGACGCGCGTCGCCGGCGGCCAGGCCGAGATAGCTCAGCGGCAGCTCCACCTGCTCCACCGCATTGAGCGCAGGGAACAGATTGAAGCCCTGGAACACGAAGCCGGTATGCAACAGGCGGAAACGCTCCAGGGCGCGCATGTTGAGCAGCGTCAGGTCTTCACCCAGCGCCACCACCTGCCCCTGATCGGGGCGTTGCAGGCCGCTAAGCACGGCCAGCAAGGTGCTCTTGCCGCAGCCGGACGGGCCGGAAATAAGCGTCAGCTCACCGGCACGAATGTCCAGCGTGAGGTCGTGCAGCACGGTGTTGTGGATCGGACCGGAGGTGAACGATTTGGTGACGTTGCGTGCCTGCAGCGACACCGGCGGCATGGACTGGGAGAAGGGCTGATTCATGGCTTACCTCAGCAGCGTCGCCGGATCGGCGCGACGCAGGCTGCGCATCGCCGCCAGTCCCGACACGATGGCCAGGCCCATGCTCAACATGATGCAGGCCAGCGCGACGCCCGGCCCGAGCGCCACCGGCACACTGCGGCTGCGGGCGAAAGCCAGCGCGATGGCGCCCATCACGGTACTGCCTACAAGGCCGAGCGCACCGACCCAGAAGGCCTGCTCCATCACCACCTTGCGCAAGGCACCCACACCCACGCCCAGGGCATTGAGGGTGGCGTACTCACGCACCGAGCCAATCACCGCGGCCACCAGCGTCTGGCTGGTGATGACCGCGCCCACCAGGAACACGATGCCGGCGAGGAACAACACGCCAGCGCCAGCGCCGGTATCGAATATCCAATACAGCTGCGAACGGCGTGCGAAGTCTTTGGCCGTCCAAACGTCGTAGCTGCCGAAGGCGCGGTTGCCGCGCAGGCGCTCGGCGACGTCGGCGGCACTCGCCGGATCGCGCAACTTGGCCACGAAGTAAGTCATGCGGTTGGCGTTGGTGGGGTCGGTATCCAGCTCGGCGGCGGTAGTCAGCGAGGCGACCACATTGACGCCGCCCAGCGCGCGCAAACCGTTGCTTACACCCACCACGCGCACGCGATGGCCGTTGATCACGGCGCTGTCGCCCACGCTGACGCCCAGGCTGTCGAGGTCGGCGCGATCGACAATCACCGCATCCGGTTCGTTCAAGCGCTGACGCAATACCGGCGGCAAGGCGTGCGCAAACAACATGCCGTCCGGTCGCGTGTTGATGCCGGAGACGAATACCGACACGCCGCCGGTATCGTTGGGACCGCGCCAGTCGGCATCGACCCAGTGGAAAGGCTCGACCGCAGTCACCGCCGGGTCCATGCGCAGGCGCATTTCCACGCCGTTGTCGATGGAGCGACCGAGGTTGACGCTTTGCGTGCCCGGATAGCCCGCCCAAAGGTCGGCCGAGGACCCCGTGATGTACACGCTGGCGCTACCGAAGATACCCAGCACCAGCGCAGCCTGCAGCAGCTGCAGCAGGCCGGCGAAACCCACCGCAAGGATGGCGGGCAGGAAGCGGCGCCATTCGTAGATAAGGGTCTTGCGAGCAAGGGCAACCATCAGTCAGTGCCCTGCGGAGGCAGCGGTGGGTTAGGCATCTGGGCGCCGCCGAGTGCCTTGTACAGCGCGACATAGGCAAGGTCGCGCGCGGCGATGGCGCTCACCACGTCGAGCTCGGCGCGGTGGTCTTCGATCAGCCCATCCTGCACGTCAAGGTTGCTGCTCAGGTTCAACGTGGCGCGCGTGCGCAGTGCGGTCATGCTGCTCTGCACGGCCTGCGCGGCCTGTTGCGTCGCCGTCTCGCGTGAGCGCAATTGTTCGAGGTCACCCATGGCCGTCTCCGCTTCCGCTACGCCTTGCAGCACAGCCTGCCGGTAAGCCAGCACGGCGGCGCGCAGCTCGTGATCCTTGGCGTGGGCCGCGGCAACGCGCTGGCCCCAGTCGAACAGGGGAATGTCGATGATCGGGCCATACGAGAAGATGGCCTCGCCGGTATGCACCTTGTGGTTGGCCGCGATATTGGCCGACCACTGCAGCGATGTGCCCAGGCCGATGTGCGGATAGATATCGGCGCGACTCATGCCCAGCTCGCCGGCCGCGCGCAACACATCGGCCTCGGCGCTGGCGATTTCCGGGCGGGCGCGCAGCATGTCGGCCGGCGCGGTGGTGAGCTGCCACTCGCCAAGCTGAGGCTGGGTACCTGGCTGCAACCATTGCGGATCGGGTTCGGGCTGGCCAAGCAACACGGCCAGTTGCTGGGCACTGCTGTTGATCGTCTGCTGTGGTTCGGCCAGGGCCGCCTGGGCGCGCGCGAGCTCGGCTTCGGCGCGGGCCACCTCGGGCGGCGACACCAGCTTCAGCTGCTGGCGCACCTTCAGCAGCCGCAGCTTCTCCTGTAACGCATCGTTGATACCGCCAAGCAAGCGTGCCTGCTGTTGAGCGGAGCGCAGCTCGATCCAGCGACGACTCACCTCGGCCACCAGCGATACCTGCGCACCACGCACGGCGGCGTCGGCCGCGTCGAGCTGGCCCTGCGATACGCGCTTGCTGCTTTGCCAGGCACCGAACAGCGGCAACTCCCACACGGCATCGAAGCCGGCCACGAAGTACGAGGCGGTGGTATCCGGATCAATCACGTCGTTGGTGCGCCCGTGCAGCGAGGGCAGGTAAGGATCGTGGGCGTGTCGGTTCAGCAGGCGTGCGGCGCGCATCCGTTCAGCTGCCTGGGCTACATCCAGGTTGCTTTGCAGCGCCCGATCGATCAGATCGTTCAGCTGTGGGTCGCCCAATGCCTGCCACCAGCCATGCAGATCGGCCGTCGGCGGCGCCACGCCGGCCGGCGCATTGCGCCAGGTGTCCGGCACAGGTGGCTTGAGCTCGGGCACCGGGGCGACGGAGCAGCCAGCGAGGATGACCAGTCCCCATGCCAGCAACCCGAGAGCGGGCAGGCGGCGTGGAAATGCAGTCTTCATAATCGACGTATAGGGGTTGTTTCGACGCTGAAACACGAAATTCCTGGATATTCAGGCAACAAGTGGGTGAGCTTGTGACCGGCGGCAGCGCCAAGAGACAGCCAAGCATACTGGAGCTAGCCTTCGGTAGCCTTATGAAAGGGCCGGGCCAGCGGCCGGCGCCTTGCACATGCGCAGTATCTTTCGGAAAGAAAGGAGGCCGAAAGGGGTAGGTCCCTATCGTGTCCCCATTCTGCAATGCGGAGCTTCACGTTGTGACTGGTTGGACCATTCTTTGCGACTTCGACGGCACCATTTCGGTTGAGGACGTCATCGACTCGCTGCTCGACCGTTTCGGCCGCCCCGGTTGGGAAACCCTGGAGCAGGACTGGCGCGCCGGACGCATTGGCTCGCGCGAGTGCATGACCGGCCAGGTTGGCCTGCTCGACATGACCCCCGAGGCGCTGGACAAGCACCTGTCCTCACTGTGGATCGACCATGCCTTCCCGGCGTTTGTGAAGCAGACCCGCGAGCTCAACACCCCGATCCGCGTGGTCAGCGACGGCCTCGATTACGCCATTCACAAGATCCTGGGCCGTTACGGCCTGGACGATCTGCCGCTGGCCGCCAACCATCTGGCACCTGCCACGCCGCCGCGCCAATGGCAGCTCACCTCGCCGTTCCAGGCCGAGGGTTGCCGCAGCGGCACATGCAAGTGCGCCGTCGCGGCACAGGCCAGCAAGGGCGGCACCAAGACCCTGCTGATCGGTGATGGCGCGTCGGATTTCTGTGCCGCCGATCGCGTTGATTTCGTGTTCGCCAAGCACCGCCTGATCGAACATTGCCGCGCCGCCGGCATCCCCTATGTGCCGATCACCGGTTTCGAGGATGCGCTGGAGCTGTTGCCGCGCCTGCTCGATGGCAGCCTGCTGGCCGAGCAAACGCCGGTTGCGCCTGCGCTGGCCGTTTCTTCCCTCTGAACGGGCGTTGCCCGTTCACCCCACTGTTTAACGTTTCCGGATTTCCCTGATGAACGCTTACGACAAGAACGCTGGCGTCGTGATTCCCGACGCGCAGCTGCTGGCCGATGAGGCCGAGTGGAGCTCCTTCGGCGATACCGTGCACTACGTCGACCCGCCGAAGATCTTTCGCCACGGCGAAGGCAGCTGGATGTACGACACCGCCGGCACGCCGTTCCTCGACCTGCAGATGTGGTACTCGGCCGTCAACTTCGGCTACAGCAACAAGCGCCTGAACGACACGCTCAAGCGCCAGATCGACGTGCTGCCGCAGGTCGCGAGCCAGTATCTGCACCAGACCCGCATCGAGCTGGCCAAGACCATTGCCGTCGACGCGCAGCAGAAGTTCGGCCTGAAGGGTCGCGTGCACTTCAACGTCGGCGGTGCGCAGGCGGTGGAAGATTCGCTCAAGCTGGTGCGCAATTACACCGGCGGCAAGAGCCTGATGTTCGCCTTCGAAGGCGGTTATCACGGCCGCACGCTCGGCGCCTCGTCGATCACCTCCAGCTACCGCTACCGTCGTCGCTTCGGCCACTTCGGCGAGCGCGCGATGTTCGTGCCGTTCCCGTATCCGTTCCGCCGCCCGAAGGGCATGACGCCGGAGGAATACTCCGATGCGTGCGTGCGCCAGTTCGCGCGTCTGTTCGAAACCGAATACAACGGCGTGTGGGACCCCAAGGTCAGCCAGGCCGAATACGCCGCCTTCTACGTCGAGCCGATCCAGGGCACCGGTGGCTATGTCATCCCGCCGATGAACTTCTTCAAGGACCTGAAGAAGGTGCTGGACCAGTACGGCATCCTGATGGTGGTCGACGAAATCCAGATGGGTTTCTGGCGCACCGGCAAGCTGTGGTCGATCGAGCACTTTGGCGTGACGCCGGACATCATCGTGTTCGGCAAGGCACTGACCAACGGCCTCAACCCGCTGTCGGGCTTGTGGGCGCGCGAAGAGATGATCAATCCGACCATCTTCCCGCCGGGCTCCACCCACAGCACGTTCAACTCCAACCCGCTGGGTACCTCGCTGGGTCTGGAAGTGATCAAGATGGGCTACGAGCTGAACTACGAAAAGACCGTGGCCGAGAAGGGTGCGCACTTCCTCGACGCGCTCAAGGATCTGCAGAAGCGCCACAAGGAAATCGGCGACGTCGACGGCCTGGGCCTGGCGCTGCGTGCCGAGATCTGCACCGACGACGGCTTCACGCCGAACAAGGCGCTGCTGGACAAGATGGTGGACATCGGCCTGGCCGGCGATCTGGATCACAACGGCAAGAAGATTGGCCTCGTGCTCGATGTGGGTGGCTGGTACAAGAACGTGATCACGTTCGCCCCGTCGCTGGACATCACGCATGAAGAGATCGACCTGGCCATCGCGCTGCTTGATCAGCTGCTGACCAAGGCCAAGAAGCAAATGTAATGCGACGCCGCGGGGTGCATGCCCGGCGGCGTTTTGTTGATGGTTAGTCTCAAGTAGTTCCCATGCAGGGGATGTTTGACGACGGCGACGCATTTGCGTCGCCGTTTTTTTGTGCGTGCGGTTTGCTACGCAGCCCGATGGGTGGGGAAGACAGTCGTCCCTCCTAGCCGTCATCCCTGCGAAAGCAGGGACCCAGTGCCTTTGCTCTCGGTTGTGGCGTTATCGCCAGGGTGGCGACAACATTACAAACTGAGGCACACCCGGTCGCGCACAGGGTGCGCTCCTACAACAGCCGTAGACGCACAAAGAAACGTGGCTCGAGCGACGGCTGGCAGTCGAAACGGCCGCCGCGTAAGCGGCGCCCTGGCGACAGCGCCACAATTGAGCCATCAAGGCGAAGATCACGCGGCGCGGCAAGCCAACACCGCTCCCACTACACCTTCGACGTCCGCGCCGGCGGAAACACAATCTCCACCCTCAGCCCGCCATCACTACCACTGAGGTAATACACCTGCGCATGATGCCGCTCGGCGATGCGCTGCACGATCGCCAGTCCCAGCCCCGTGCCCTCCTCGGTCATGCCCGGCACGCGAAAAAACCGTTCACCCAAGCGTTCGAGAAAAGCAGGCGGTACGCCTGGACCATTGTCTTCCACGCTCAGGCAGACACCACTGCTGACCGCGGCCAAGGCCACCGTCACCATGCTGTTGCGACCCGCATAGCGCAGGGTGTTGTCGAGCAGGTTGTCCAGCAGTTCCTGCAACGAGATGCGGTCACCGTCGATCCACACCGGCCCGGAGGGGCCTTCGTAGCCGAGGTCAACGCCCGCGGCAATGGCGTCGTGTACGCGCAGGCCAAGCAGTTGGGGAACCAGTTGCGCCAGATCCAGCAGGCATTGGGGGCTGGCTTCGCTCAGTTCCGGCGACTGCGCGCGCGTCAGTGCGAGCAACTGGGTGGAGGTGCGGGTGGCGCGTTGGGTGAGGCGCAGGATGTGTTGCAGGGCGTCGTTGACGGTTTCCTTGCTGGGATCGGCCTGGGCGCGCTCCACATGCACGCGCAGGCCGGCCAGAGGTGTCTTCAACTGATGCGCCGCGTCGGCGATGAACCGTTCCTGCAACGCCAGCATGCCGCGCTGGCGTGCGAACAGGCCATCGATGGTGCGCGTCAATGGCAGGATTTCCACGGGGACATCGGCGTCGCCGATGGGCGCAAGGTCATGCTCACGGGCCGCCAGTCGCGCGGTGAGTGGATTGAGCTGGCGCAGGCCCACGCGAACGCCATACAGCACCAGGATGAACACGCTGGCGATCAGGATGGCTTGCGCTGGAATGCTAAGCAGCAGGATTTCGCGCGCGCGCTCGTGACGATCATGGAAAGTCTCGGCCATGGTGACCGTGAGCTGGTCGCTGGGATCGCGCAGATTGGGAATGCGTACGGTAGCGGCGCGCAGGTCGCGGCGCTTCTGGGTGTGGGTGTAGAGCGTGGTGCTGTAGAGCGCGGGGTCGCCGTCCAGGGTGGCGGCAGACAGTGATGCCGGCTGCAGTTCGGCGGTGCCCGCCAGCAGGCCATGTTTCTTGCTGCTGACGTTGAAATAGTTGTGACCCTCGGGCGCGTACTCGAGCAGGAAGCGGGCCTGCGGTGAGATCTGTCCACCGAGGTCTTCCTGGCTCAGCATCTGCGCCAGCGTCATCGCGTCGTCGGCGAGGTCGCGGTCGTGCACATGGTTGGAATAGATCAACGCGCCGCTATAGGTCACCAGGCTTTCGACCACCAGCAGCAACATCAATGGCACCAGCAGCGAGGACAGCAGCCGGCGTCGCAGGCTGGGGCGCCCGTCGGGTTCGATCATCCGGTACAGCCAGGATCGATCAAGTTCGGACGCCACTTCGCTCATGCCTGGTGTTCCTCGCCTTCCTTCATTTCTTCGAGCAGGTAGCCGAGGCCGCGGATGGTGCGCACCTGCGTGCCTGAATCCACAAGCTTGCGGCGCAGGCGATAGATGGCGATGTCCAGGCCGTTGTCGGTGAGCTCCTCATCCCAGCTGCACAGCGCTTCGACCAGCTGGGCGCGGCTGGTGACGCGGTCCGGGCGTGCGGCAAGGGCTTCGAGCAGGCCGAATTCGCGTGCGGTGAGTTCCAGCGGGGCGTCGTCGATCCAGGCGCGGTGACCGGGCAGATCCAGCCGCAGGCGGCCGAGGGTCAGCTCGGGCGCGCCTTGCGCGGTATAGCGGCGCAACAGGGCGCGTACGCGGGCCTCGAATTCGGCCAGGGCAAACGGCTTGACCAGATAGTCGTCGGCGCCAAGGTCAAGCACCCGTACGCGCTCTAGCAAACCTTCGCGCGCGGTGATCACCAGCACCGGCAGGCCGGTGCCGCGCTTGCGCAAGCGTTGCAGCACATCGGCGCCATCCAGGTTGGGCAGGCCCAGGTCAAGAATGAGCAGGTCATACGGCGTGTCGCGCAGGGCCGCATCCGCCTTGGCACCATCGGCCACGCAATCCACGGCGTGGCCGCCCTGGCGCAGCGACGCACTCACGCCAGCAGCAATGGAAGGGTCATCCTCGGCGATCAATATGCGCATATGGGTTCCAGTGAGGGTGGGCAGTCGGACGCAGGGCCTTGACCGGAGTCACTAAATTGCGAGTGATTCTCATTTGTGGCAAGATCCCGGCCTCGTGGATCAGGGAAGCCGCCCAAGCGGGCAGCTTAGCGCCCTGACAAGGTGCTGGGACAGCTTGTGCGCGCCATCGTTGCATGGCCCGTCATGCGGAATCCGCGCGGATTGGACAGGCAAGAGCACAGCATGGAATCTGCGACGCGGTCGCGCGAAAACGTGGGCGGTACGAACCGGGTTGGCGTGCGGCGCGCATTCTGGCTCAAGCAACTGCATCAATGGCACTGGATCAGCTCGGCGCTGTGTCTGGTGGGCATGCTGCTGTTCGCCATCACCGGATTCACGCTCAACCATGCCGGGCAGATCGAGGCCAAGGCGCAGACGTTGCATCGCAGTGCGCAACTGCCAGCGCCCCTGTTGCATGCGTTGGCGGGCGACGACGAGCGCAAGGGCGTGGCCTTGCCTACCGCCGTGGCTGACTGGGTCGCCGGCACGCTGGACGTGGATGTCGCCGGCCGCACCGGCGATTGGTCGTCCGATGAAATCTATCTCTCGATGCCGCGACCGGGCGGCGATGCGTGGCTCAGTATCGATCGCGAAAGCGGCAAGGTGGAATACGAGCGCAGCACGCGCGGCGTCATTGCCTATCTCAACGATCTGCACAAGGGGCGCCATGCGGGTGTCGCGTGGAGCTGGTTTATCGATGTGTTCGCGCTGGCCTGTGTGATCTTCTCGATCACCGGCCTGCTGCTTTTGAAAATGCATGCCGCACAGCGTGGCGCCACCTGGCCGCTGGTGGCCTTTGGTCTGGTGCTGCCGTTGTTGCTGGCCTTGATCTTTATTCATTGACGGGGAATGCCCATGCGCCGCCTGTTGCTATCCATGCCCGCCCTGCTGCTCGCCGCGCCCGCGGTGGCTGCTGATCTCAACGTCACCGTGCAGATCCCTCAGCTCGATGTCGCCGAATACCACCGCCCCTACACCGCCGTATGGGTGGAGCGCGAGGACCACAGCGTCGCCGCGCAGCTGGCCGTGTGGTACGCGCAGAAGGAATCGAAGGAAGGCGCGGGCACAAAGTGGCTGCCTGAGCTGCGCCAGTGGTGGCGTCGTGGTGGCCGTGATTTGCAGATGCCGGTCGATGGCGTATCCGGTGCCACGCGTCCGGCGGGAGATCAGAGGCTGAGCTTCCACGAAGGCAAGGCGCCGCTGGGGCAGTTGGCCCGGGCAAGTACGAACTGGTGGTGGAGGCCGCACGCGAAGTGGGTGGTCGCGAAGTGGTGCGCGTGCCGTTCACCTGGCCCGCCACCGCACCGCAGCAGTTGGACGCGAAGGGCAGCACCGAACTGGGCGCCGTCAAGCTCGACCTTGCGCCATAACTGGAGAAAGCGATGATCAAGCAATCGATGAAATGGAGCCTGCTGGCGCTTGCCCTCTCGCTGCCGCTGGCTGCGCAGGCGCACAAGATGTGGATGGTGCCCTCGGCCACCAACGTTTCCGGCGCCGATCCGTGGGTGACGGTGGACGCGGCGGTCTCCAACGACCTGTTCTATCCCGACCATATGCCGGTCGCGTTGGATCGCGTGGTAATCACTGCGCCAGACGGCCAGACGGCCAAAGCCGAGAATGCGCTTACGGGCCAGTACCGCAGCGTGTTCGATGTGCATCTGACCCAGCAGGGCACCTACAAGATTGCCGCAGTCGATCGGCGGCCTGTTCGCCAGCTATGACCTCGATGGCCAGAAGAAGCGCTGGCGCGGCGATGCGGCCAACATGGGCAAAGAGATTCCCGCCGGCGCCAAGAACGTTGAAGTATCCGAGTCGATCAACCGCGTGGAAACCTTCGTGACCAACGGCAAGCCCACCGCCATGGCACTCAAGCCGACGGGCAAGGGGCTTGAGCTGGTGCCGGTGACGCAGTTCACCGACCTGGCCGTGGGCGAGCCGGCCACCTTCCAGTTGCTGCTCGACGGCAAGCCCGCGGCGGGCCTGAAAGTAAGCGCGATTGCAGGCGAAACGCGTTACCGCAATGCGCAGGAAGAAGTCGATGTCACCACTGGCAAGGACGGCAAGTTCAGCCTCAACTGGCCGCACGCGGGTATGTACTGGATCAACGCCAGCACCCAGGACGACAAGGCAAGCGTGAAACCGGCCAAGCAGCGTCGCCTGTCCTATGCCGCCACCCTGGAAGTGCTGCCGCAGTAATGCGTCAGCTCGTGGTCGCGCCATGTTGACTGTCACGCCATCAACGACATCGCTGCCTGCCGTGCAGAGCCTCCAGGGCGCGACCATGGGCACCACCTGGTCCGTGCGCGTAGTGCTGTCCACTGGGACGTTGCTGGATACCCTGCACGAGGGCATCCAGTCGCGACTGGATCGGGTGGACGAGCAGATGAGTACCTACAAGCCGCAGTCGGTGTTGTCGCGTTTCAACAGCGCGCCTGCCGGCACCTGGCACGTGCTGCCCGCCGAGTGTTTCGAGGTGGTGGCCCATGCGTTGCAGGTGGCACGCGATAGCGACGGTGCATATGACCCGACGGTGGGTCCGCTGGTGAACCTGTGGGGTTTTGGTCCGGATGCTCCCAGGCGCGAGCCGCCATCGGACGAGGCCATCGCCGCAGCGCGCGAGCGCACCGGATGGTGGAAGCTCAAGCTCGACGCGACCACGCTGAGCCTGTATCAGCCCGGCGGCGTATACTTGGATCTTTCCTCGGTAGCCAAGGGCTACAGCGTGGATCTGGTCGGAAGCTACCTGGATAGCCTCGGGATCAACGCGTGGCTGGTGGAAGTCGGCGGTGAAATGAAGGGGCAGGGCACGAAGCCCGATGGCTTGCCCTGGCGCATCGGCATCGAGCGCCCCGGCGCCGCGACTGGCGCAGTGAATCGGATGGATCAGCTGAGCCAGGTGATGACGCTCAGTGGTCGCGCCATTGCCACCTCGGGTGACTATCGCCGGCAATTCGAGGCAGCAGGTACGTCGTTCTCGCACCATATCGATCCCCGCACCGGAAAGCCGGTGCCGCACCGGGTTGCTTCGGTCAGCGTGCTGGCTGGCAACGCGATGCATGCGGACCCCGTGGGCACCTTGATGACGGTGCTGGGTCCCGAGCAGGGGCTTGTCTATGCAGGCGAACGCGGGCTCGCCGTGCTGTTTATCCTGCACGCCGAACACGGCTTGGAAGAACGCCTCTCGCCAGCGTTTGCTGCAGCGCTCGCTTCGTGAGTGCGTTGCGAGCATCGTCGGAACGTATGGCATGGGGCAATCCGCTGCTGTGCGCCACGCTGGCGATCATCGCGTTCGGGTTGGCCACCCTGCATGCTGGCGAATGGGAGTGGCACGATCCGGGCGCTACCTGTTGGCTCGCCGCCAGCGCCGTGCTGTTCGTGTGGCTCGGCTTCACCGCATGGCTTGGCTGGCAGCATCGGCGTAACGCTCAGCGGTTATTGATGCCGATGGCCGACGCGGCGGCAGAAGGCGATCCCCTCTGGGTCGCCTATGCCAGCCAGACCGGCATGGCCGAGCAGTTGGCGCGGCAAACCGTGCAGAGTCTGCAGCAGGCGGGCATGGATGCGCGCTTGATCGATCTAGGCGAGCTCGATGCCGATGCGCTCGCACAAGCGCGTCGTATGTTGTTCGTGGTGAGCACCACGGGAGAAGGTGATGCACCTGATGGCGCCATGCGCTTTGTAACGCGCTGGATGCGCGCGCCCTTGCCGCTGGAGCATCTGCACTACGGATTGCTCGCACTGGGCGATCACGATTACGACGATTTCTGCGGCTTCGGGCGGCAGCTGCAGCACTGGTTGCAGCGTAGCGGTGCGATGTCGCTATTGGATCACGTCGAAGTGGATAACGGCGATCCGGCCGCGCTGCGCCACTGGCAACACCATCTCTCGCTGCTGTCGGGCGCCACCGAGTTACCCGACTGGCAACGCCCCGACTACCAGCGCTGGCAACTGATCGAACGCCGCTTGCTCAATGCCAATAGCCAGGGCAGCCCCTGTTTCCACCTGGCGTTACGCGCGCTGGAAGGCAGTGCGACGTGGCAGGCGGGCGACCTGGTGGAAATCGGCCCTCGGCATGCCCTCGTTGATGTGGCGCGTTGGCTGGCGCAACGGCCCTTCGATGGCGATGCTTGGGTGGAACATGAGGGCCGTCGCGCCACGCTGCGGGAATGGCTGGCGGGCAGCCACCTGCCGGACTGCGAGGAAGTCCGTGGGCTAACGGCGGCGGAAGTGGTGGCCAGCCTGCAGGCATTGCCGCACCGCGAATACTCCATTGCATCGTTGCCATCCGATGGTTCGCTGCAATTGCTGGTGCGTCGCATGCAGCGAGAGGACGGTACGCCGGGCATTGGTTCGGGCTGGTTGACCGAGCATGCGGAGACCGGCGGCGAGATCGCGTTGCGCATTCGACCCAATGCCAGCTTCCATGCGCCGAGCGATGGGCGGCCGTTGATGCTGATTGGCAATGGCACCGGGCTTGCTGGATTGCGCGCGTTGATCAAGGTGCGCATCGCGATGGGGCACGTCCGCAACTGGCTGCTGTTTGGGGAGCGCCAGGCGGCGCACGATTTCTATCATCAGGAAGAGATCACGCAGTGGCAGCGCGATGGTTATCTCGCGCGTGTGGACCTTGCCTGGTCGCGCGATGGGGCGGGTCGCGTGTACGTGCAGGACCGGCTTCGTGAGGCGGCTACCGCGTTGCGGCAATGGGTGGAGGATGGCGCGGCCATTTATGTCTGCGGCAGTCTTGCTGGCATGGCGCCGGGTGTCGATGCGGTGCTTCGCGAGGTGCTTGGTGATGTGGTCGTGGAAAGATTGCGCGATGAAGGGCGTTATCGTCGGGACGTTTATTGAACGGGCTTTGTTGTTCTTCGCGGGGGCGCTTGGCGATTAGCCTTTGCCGTGTGTGATTGGGATTCCTGTCGTTAACGCCCGCTGCGTAAGCGGCACCCTGGCCATAACGCTGGGAATGAAGCGCACATGCATCCACTATCGAACTACGCCCCTCCGGACGACCGAAGGCACTCTCAGCGAAGATCCAACATCCCCACGCCCAGCCCAAAAAAGCCACCCAAGCGTGACCTTTGGCCTATATAACCGCCCCGCGCGAATGCCTCACCCTGCCTATTCCTTCGGGGGAGGGCATCATGGGGAAAGTGAAGGGAAACAGGGCTGGCCGCTGGCCTGCCCTGGCGTGTTATTTGGCGTTTGCCTGGACTGCGCATGCGCAGGATGTACCGCCGCCGGCCGCCTCCACGGCGCCGCCGCCTGCCATTCCGTTAGCCAAGGCGCACGCCGCCGCACCGCGCGTGGCGAGCGCGCCCGATGCGTGGGGTGGGGTGCGAACCGGTCTTGAGCCGACCTTGTCCGATCGCGTGGTCAGCTATCGCATCGACGCCGAGCTCGATGCGGCCAAGCACAGCGTCAAGGGCAACGAGCAGCTGACCTGGCGCAACCGCAGTGACCAACCGGTCGACAGGATTTACCTGCACCTCTACCTCAACGCCTTCCAGAACGAGGGCAGCACGTTCTTTACCGAACGTAGCGTGCTTACGGCGCACGGCCATTCGCGCGGCGTCGCTGCGCTGAAAAAGAACGAGTGGGGTTGGATTGACCTCAAGACCGTGCAGCAGGGTGCCACCGCGCTGAAGTGGACCTTCGTGCATCCCGACGATGGTCCGGCCACCGACGAAACGGTGGTGCGTGTCGATCTGGCCCAACCGGTTCCCGCTGGCGGTACGCTTACGCTGGATATCGACTTTCTCAGCCAGTTGCCGCGAGTGGTCGAGCGCACCGGCTGGTTCGGCAATTTCAATCTGGTCGCACAGTGGTTTCCCAAGATCGGCGTGCTTGAACTGCCGGGCGAGCGCGGCGCCACCCAGGTGCAGTGGAACGTGCATGAGTTCCACTTCAATAGCGAGTTCTATGCCGACTTCGGCAACTTCGATGTGCGCCTGACGGTGCCCTCCGAATACACCGTCGGCGCCGTTGGTGCCTTGCAGGAACAACCCGAAGACGCCGCCGGCAAGACTTCTTATCACTTCGTGCAGGGTGACGTGCACGACTTCGCCTGGGTGGCCGCCAAGGGCTACAAGATGCTGGAAAGCAGCTGGCAAGGACCGGGAAGTCCCAAGGTGGCCGTGCGGGTGATCTATCCCCCGGAGTACGCAGCCAGCGCACAACCCGTGCTCAAGGCGACGCTCGATTCGCTCAGCTATTTCTCGCGCACGCTGGGTGCTTATCCGTATCGAACCGTCACCGCGGTGGTGCCCCCTTTCAATGCGGATGAGGCGGGTGGCATGGAGTACCCGACGTTCTTCACTGCCGAGGGTTATTCCAAGATCGATTCGGGCACGTACGACCAGTGGGACATCGACTTCGTCACCATCCACGAATTCGGCCATGGTTATTTTTATGGCCTGCTTGCCTCCAACGAGTTCGAAGAGCCCATGCTCGACGAAGGCATCAATGAATACTGGGATGAGCGCATGCTGCGCGAGCGCAACCAGCGCATTCTGGTGCCCAGCTCGTGGCTGCGTCGCGCGGGTATCACGCCGTCCATCGATGTGTTTGCGTTCGAGCGGCTTACTGCCGGACTGGCACGACCGTACGATCCGCTAGGCCAGAACAGTTGGGATCGCTATTCCAGTTCCAGCTACGGCACGGTGTATTCGCGCACCGCGACCGCCATGCACGATCTGGAGGAGCGCCTGGGCAAGGACGTGATGGAGCGTGCTTTTCGCGAGTACTACCGACGCTGGCATTTCCGGCACCCCTCGGTGGCCGACTTGCGCGCAGTGCTGATCGATGTGTCCGGCAATGCCCGCGCCGTCAATGAGATCTTTGATCAGTACATGTACGGCACCGCGCGCATCGACGATCGCGTCGACGCCATCGACACCCAGGAAGTGTTGCCTCTTGCAGGCAGCTGGGTGAAGCACGGTGAACGCAATGAAGTGGTCGCGGATGATCGCGACGACGCCGTCGACAAGCAGCGCGAAGCATGGAAGAAATCGCATCCCGATGCAGGCAAGGACAGTGCGGGGCCGTTCCTTTGGCGCAGCACCGTGACAGTGGTGCGCGAGGGTTCGCCCGTGCCGCAGTTGTTGCGCGTGAGCTTTGCCGATGGCAGCCATGAGGACTTGCACTGGGATGACGATCGTCGTTGGGCCCGCTTCGTGTTCACGCGCCCAACCAAGGTGGTGTCGGCCGAACTGGATCCCGAACGGAAGATTCTGCTCGACGCCAACAAACTCAACGACAGCCGCACGGTGAAGCCGGATACCTCGGCGTCGCGGCGGTGGACAGCCGACGTGGCTGCGGTGCTGCAGGCTTTCTACGCTTTTCTGGTGACCCTGTGATGGCCTACAAAAGTTCACGACGCGTTGATCTGGCCGCGGTGGCGACGGCGCCATTTGCCGCCTTGCAGTGGCGTTTGCTGTTGCTGTGGGTATTGCTGCTGCTGTTGCCGGCGGCAGTGGCGGCGTTGCCGTTCATGCAGGCGCTGGGCGGTCTGATCGATCACTCCACGCACGCGCACGACTGGGCACGCCAGTTCGACGCGATGATGCTTGGCGATGCGCTCCAGGCGCTGGGCCAGCAACACGCCACGCTGCACGGTGCGTTGATGGCCAGCCTGCTGCTCGCATTGCTGCTGCTTCCGTGGCTCAACGGCATGGTGGTGGCCAGCGGCAGGTCGGGGCGACCGATGGGCTTCGGATCTCTGCTGCAGGGCGGCCTGTTGGAATACGGCCGCATGTTCCGGCTGCTGTTGTGGTCGCTACTGCCTTATGCCGCCGCGGCCGGGCTGGTGCAGCTATGCCTGGACAAGGCCGATGACCGCTCCGATCTGGCCACGCTGGAGTCGCAAGCCATGCTGGTCCAGCACATCGCATGGTGGGTTTCCGGCGTGGTGGTCGTCATCGCGCAGGCATGGGTGGAGTCGGCGCGTGCGGCATTCATCGCCGATGGTGGCCTGCGCTCGGCCACGCTGGCGATGCTTCGCGGCTTGATGCAGCTATTGCGCCGGCCGTTTTCCACGTTGCTGAGCTACCTGCTGATCACCATGCTTGGTTTTGCGATTGCCTTGGCCTTGGGCTTGGCCCGTGCACATACGCTTGCGGTCGGCGTCCACGGCTTGCTGTTTGGCTTCCTGCTCAGCCAGCTGGTGGTGGTGACGCTGGGGTGGACGCGTATTGCCCGACTGCTGGCGCTGGCGGATGTCGCACGTTCGCTAGGCGGCCCCTCGCGCCGCTCGGGCCTGAACGGCTAACGGCAACCCCGCACAGGTAGTAGCGCAACCTGTGCGCGATCGCAGAGCCCCGCCGGTACGGCTTCGCAGGGTTGTCGCGCACAGGGTGCGCTCCTACAAAAGGACGCAGCTTCGTGGACCGACTCAATCGACCGGAACCCGCGCCAACACCATCGCGCCGCTCGGGCCTGAACGGCTAGCGGCACACCACACAGGTAGGAGCGCACCCTGTGCGCGACCGCAGAGCCCCGCCGGTACCGCTCCGCAGGGTTGTCGCGCACAGAGTGCGCTCCTACAAAAAGACGCAGCTTCGTCGACCGAATCAATCGATCGGAACCCGCGCGAATACGATCGCGCCGCTCGGGCCTGAACGGCTAGCGGCACACCAGACAGGTAGGAGCGCACCCTGTGCGCGACCGCAGAGCCCCGCCGGTAGCCTTTCGCAGGGTTGTCGCGCACAGGGTGCGCTCCTACAAAAAGACGCAGCTTCGTCGATCGACTCAGTCGACCGGAGCCCGCGCCAACACCATCGCGCCGTTCGGGCCTGAACGGCTAGCGGCACGCCACACAGGTAGGAGCGCACCCTGCAGAGCCCCGCCGGTACCGCTCCGCAGGGTTGTCGCGCACAGGGTGCGCTCCTACAAAAAGACGCGGTTTTGCGAGACCACTCAGTCGATCGGAAGCCGTGCGAGCACCAGTTCGCCGCCGCCCTCGATGCGTACCGGCTGGCCGGGAATCGGGTCGATCCACAGCATGTCGTTGGACGACAGGGTCTGCGACCGGTGATCGGCGGTGACATGGGCCTGGCCCGAAAGCAGCAACACGAACCAGCGCCAACCGGTGGGCGCGAGCAGCACCATCGCGCCGTTGAGCGGACGCGCAATCAGCTCTCCCTGGGCACCCCCTCGCAGCTTCAGGTTGAAGGTGCGGGTGGGCGATTCCGACAGGCAGGCTTCCGGATCATTCAGATGATCGAAATGCGCGATGGCAAACCGCTCCAGGTGTTGCGTGCGGCCATCGGGAAAAGTGACATCGACCGGGCCGTCCAGCGGCACAAACTGCCGACGGATGTCGGCATGTGTCGGGAATTCCACGTTTTCACCGATGCCGATCATGGTCATCCGCCAGCGCCAGTCATCCCCGTCGTGGCTGCAGGCAATCTCCGTGATGATGGCACTGCCATCGGAGCATGGCGCGCCGCGCAGTGACTCGGTCGGTAGACGCTGAAGCAGGCTCATGCCCAGGCGCGTCGTTGTTCGGGGAAGGGCGGGTAATAGGCGAACACATGGTTGTGTGCGCCGAAGAAATCCATGTCTTCGATGTGCTCGCCGCCCAGGCGCTCGGCCACGCGGTCGGACGCCTCATTGCCAATCTTCACCAGGCTAATGACACGTGGCGCGTTGAGCGTATGCCAGGCGAAATCGAGGATCGCGTTGCCGGCCTCGGTGGCATAGCCGCGATGACGGAAGTCCGGCTTGAGCATCCAGCCCAGCTCCAGGTCCGGCCAGCCTTCGGGGCGCATCAGGCCGGCACGGCCGATGAACTCGCCGGTGGCCTTCAGCTCAAGCGCCCACATGCCGAAGCCGCGCAGCTGCCAGTGGCCAATCAGCATGGCCAGCGAGCGCCAGGCATTGGTGCGATCCAGCGGCTGGCCGTCGCCTACCCAGCGGGTGCTGGCCGGATCGGCCAACATGGCGGCGTAGTCGTCGAAATGCCGTTCGGCAAGGGCGGTCAGGCGCAAGCGCGCCGTGTCAATGACAGGTATGTCGATCATGGTCATGAGTAAGCAAGTCGGGTGCCATCGAGCAGTGCGGCCAGGGCGCGCGTGCTCGTGGTCAGGCTTTCGATCCAGGGCAGGCCGACGATCTTCTGGCCTGTCTGCGTGTCGACAAATGCCTCCTCCTCGCCGGGCGGCAACAGGTGACGGTAATCCACCGTGATCTCGGTGCCGGCCGGGAGGTTGCGCGTGGCAAACACGAAACCCAGATGCCATAGCCCGGTCGGCGCAAAACTGTGGTTGATATAGCACTCGTCCGGCCAATCCGGAGACACCGTGTAACGGTCCTCAAACCAGCGGGCGCTCGCATACAGCTGCGCCGACAACTCGGGCGAGCCGGTCAGCTCGTCGTAGCGGTAGGTGCGCTCGATCGCGTCCGGTGCCGTGACGATGTGCCCGGCGGCGACGTCTTGTTCGAGAAACAGCCCCTGGCCAGCGCCGGTGATGCCGGACGCGGCAATGCGGTAACGCGGAACGATCATGACGGCCTGAACGGATGGCAAGGCGGGCGAGTGTAGGCTCAACCGGCCGGCGTCGCTAGGGCCGGCCGGTGGCTTGTTTCTATACGCAACTAGCTGATGGGTTTGATTATTCGCCTGCGGGCTTGGCGGGCTTGGGCTTGGCCGGGGCCGGGGCCGGCTTGGCTGATGCCTTGCCAGCGCTGGCGGTATCGCTCAGCAGGATGGCGTCTCGGTTGCGCTCCAGGGTGGAAGGGCCGATGCCCTTGACCTGCGACAGATCGTCGACGGTTTTGAACGGTCCGTGTTCGTCGCGCCAGGCCACGATCGCCTCGGCTTTGGTGTGGCCCACACCATCCAGCGACTTGGCTAGCGTGGCGGCGTCCGCCGTGTTGACGTTCACCGGCGTGGCGGCAAAGGCCGGCAGTGCCAGGGCGAGACTGACGAAAAAGGCCGCGATTTTGTTGCGCATGGTGGTGCTCCCTAATTGAGTGAAGGCGGCCTCCTTGTGGGCCGCGCCATGACTCTGCCCGGGCAAGTGGGCCGGCGGCAGTCGGCTGGCGGGTCAGATCGGGGTGAGGCTTGCCGCGAACGCGGTGTGCGCATGCATGCGGTAGGCGTGTGGGCTGCGGCGGGCTTCGCGCCTGCGCTGATACAATCGGCGCTTTCCCCAGTTGCAAGGAGTCGCCCATGGATACCGCTCGCCTCAATCGTTTCGTCAGCGGACTCTGGGACGACGAAATCGTGCCGCAGCTGGTCGAATACATCCGCATTCCCAACAAGTCGCCCATGTTCGACCCCAAGTGGGTCGAGCACGGCTACATGGATGCCGCGGTGAAGCTGATGGAGACCTGGGCGCGCAGCAAGCTGTCGTCGCTGCCGGGTGCCACGTTGGAAGTGGTGCGTTTGGAAGGCCGTACGCCGCTGATCTACATCGAAGTGCCTGGCACCGGTGACGACACCGTCGTGCTGTACGGTCACTTGGACAAGCAGCCGGAGATGACCGGCTGGGCCGAAGGCCTGGGCCCGTGGACGCCGGTGCTCAAGGGCGACAAGCTCTACGGTCGCGGCGGCGCGGACGACGGCTACGCCATCTTCGGTTCGCTCGCCGCGCTGCTGGCGCTGCATGAGCAGGGCGTGCCGCACGCACGCTGCGTGGTGATGATCGAAGCCTGCGAGGAATCGGGCAGCTACGACCTGCCGTACTACGTCGATCACCTGGCCGCCCGCATTGGCAACCCCTCCTTGGTGGTGTGCCTGGACTCGGGTTGCGGCAATTACGACCAGTTGTGGCTCACTACCTCGCTGCGCGGCATGACCGGCGGCGAGCTCACGGTGCAGGTGCTGGAAGAGGGGGTGCATTCGGGCGATGCGTCGGGCGTGGTGCCGTCGAGCTTCCGCATCCTGCGTGACCTGTTGAGCCGCCTGGAAGACCCGCAGACCGGCACGATCAAGCCCAAGGAACTGTACGTCGACATCCCGCCGCAGCGCATCGAACAGGCCAGCAAGTCGGCCGAAGTGCTGGGCACGGCGGTGTACGACAAGTTCCCGTTCGTGCAAGGCATGCACCCGGTGACCGAAGACCTCACCGAGCTGGTGCTCAACCGCACCTGGCGCCCGCAGCTGGCCGTGACCGGTGCCGACGGCCTGCCGCCGCTGGAAAGCGCCGGCAACGTGCTGCGTCCCAAGACGGCGGTGAAGTTGAGCCTGCGCGTGCCGCCGACGCTGTCGGGCGCCAAGGCCGGTCAGTTCGTCAAGGAGCTGCTGGAGAAAGATCCACCGTACGGCGCCAAGGTCAGCTTCAAGCTGGAGAAGGATGGCAGCGGCTGGAACGCACCGCAGCTGTCGCCATGGCTGGAGCAGGCCGTGGCCGATGCCTCGCAGGCTTACTTCGGCGCACCGGCGGCGTACATGGGCGAGGGTGGCAGCATTCCGTTCATGGGCATGCTGGGTGAGAAATTCCCCAAGGCGCAGTTCCTGATCACGGGTGTGCTCGGCCCGCACTCCAACGCGCATGGCCCGAACGAGTTCCTGCACATCCCCACCGGCAAGAAGGTGTCGATGGTGGTGGCCGATGTCGTGGCTCGTCACTACCAGCAGGGCGCCAAGGGTTGACCCCCTCCCAGCCTCCCCCTGCGAGCAGGGAGAGGAGCAAGAGCGACCCCGTTTTGCTCCCTCCCCTGGAAGCAGGGAGAGGAGCAAGAGCGACCCCGTTTTGCTCCCTCCCCTGCAAGCAGGGGAGGGTTGGGGGGTAATGCCTCTCCCTCACCCGCTCAGCATCCTCACACCATGAACAGTAGCCCTGACGATTACGCCTACCTCGCCGCCAACTGGGCGGCTGTTCGCAAGCGCGTCGATGCGGCCTGCCATGCGGCGGGCCGCGAACCTTCCGAGGTTTCCATCCTGCCGGTCAGCAAGACCTTTGGCCCGGAGGTGGTGCGCGCGGCGATGGCGCTCGGCCTGAAGCGCTTTGGCGAGAACAAGGTGCAGGAGATCCGCGGCAAGGCGGAGGCGTTGGCTGGCGCAGATATCCAATGGGTTGTCATTGGCCATCTACAGACCAACAAGGCCAAGGATGTCGCGCGACTGGCCAGCGAAGTGCAGTCGCTGGACCGGCTGGAGTTGGCCGAGGCGCTGCATCGCCGGCTTCACATCGAGAGGCGCGTTATTGACGTGCTGATCGAGGTGAAGACCTCTCCCGAGGAGAGCAAACACGGCCTGCCGCCAGAGCAGTTGCCCGCTTTTCTGGAAGCCTTGCGTGGCTACGACACCTTGCGCGTATGCGGCCTGATGACGTTGGCGGTGCAATCCGACGACCCGCAAGCCGTGCGCGCCTGCTTTCGCCAGCTGCGTCAGTTACGGGACGACGCACGAGCGCAAGGGCATGATTTGACGCGACTTTCCATGGGCATGAGCGGTGACTTTCCGCTGGCTATTGCCGAGGGCGCAACGGAGATACGCATCGGTACGGCGGTCTTCGGAAACCGTTCAGACAAGTCTGAAAACATACGGAACCGAATGTAATAATTAGTTCACTAATTGATCAAAAAATAAGCACATTGGCCATATTTATTTTTATAAATCATGCACTTAGCGTAAATGCATAGGCCGTGCCAAGTTTCGAAACGACAGGGTACAGTTAACCCCAATCGAACATACGACCTATAACCCTTTGGTAAGTTCACGTCTCCGTCACGGCAACCAGCTCCACCGGCTGCCTAAACCATGAACTGCAAAGGGAATTGTCCCAGATGCCAACAAAGCGATTGATTGCTGCTGCTGCGCTTGCTGGTGCACTGCTTCTCTCCCTTCCGCTCTTCGCTGAACCCCTCACCGGCAACGCCAATGCGGCCGGTGCCGTGAATGTTTCTCCCGGCCTCATGGGGCAGATGGCGGTGTTCGCACCGGCTGCCGCACTGGCCCAGTCCGCCGTTCCGACCCAGCTGAGCGCCAACGCGCCGGCCGCCAAGAAGGCCGCGTCTGGCTGGGGCACGGAAGAAGAGGATCTTGATGCCGATGACGGCATGCCCGGTTCGGGCGTGTCCGCGGTAGCGGCGCTGGCCAATGACACCTCCGAGCTGCGCAAGACGCTGATCGGCCTGGCCATGCAGCTGCGCGATATCCGCTATGTGCGCGGCGGCCACGATCCGTCCACCGGTTTCGATTGCAGCGGCTTTGTCCGTTACGTGTTCGCCCACGCCGTGGGTCTCGAGCTGCCGACCAACTCGGCCTCGCAGTTCCTGGCCGGCCTGAAGGTTGACCGTGGTGACATGCAGCCGGGCGATCTGGTGTTCTTCCGCACCGCTGGTCGTCGTGGCCAGGGGCGCATCTCGCACGTGGGCATCTATATCGCCAACGGCCAGTTCATTCATTCGCCTTCGCGCGGCAAGACCGTACGCGTGGACAGTCTGGATGAGTCGTACTGGTCCCAGCGTTTCGCCGGCGCCAAGCGTCCGGGCGGACTCGCCCGCAGCTGATCAGGGTTCACCGTCAGTCAAAGGCCGCCTACTGGGCGGCTTTTTTTTTGATCCAGGGCAGCTCAGCTCAGCTCAGCGACCGAGCTCGCGCAGCTCGTCCGACTCCACGATGCGCAGGCCGCTTCCTGGCGTGCTGGCGAGCCGCCACATGGCACGCGCCACGGTGGCCACCTCAATGCCCCGCAAACGTCCCGGCAGGAAGCGCGAGAAGGGTGCGGCGAGGACCTCGGCCGCCCGGAACTCGCGGCGGGCACCCAACAGCAGTGACGGGCGCACGATGGTCAGTCGCGGCCAGCCCTGTTTCTGCAGGGCCACTTCCAGCTCGCCCTTGGTGCGGTTGTAGAACATGCGCGAGGAGGCGTCCGCTCCCAGCGCGCTGATGGCCAGATAGTGCTTGGCGCCCAGCGTCAGCGCGTGGCGTCCCAATGAAAGCGGCAGGTCGTAGTCGATCATGCGGAAGGCTTCGCGCGACCCGGCCTGGCGAATGGTGGTGCCCAGGCAGCAGATCACGGTGTCGACCGGCCCGTGCAGCTGGGCGGCCAGATGGCTGATCACGCCAACCGGATTTTCCAGCTTGGAGTGCGCCGGCAGTGCGTGTCGGGTGGGGGCGAGGACATGTGAGACGTTGGCATCGTTGAGCGTCAGGGCGAGCAGCTCCCGCCCGGTCAGGCCGGTGGCACCCGCGAGCAGTACATGGCGTGGCGTGTCGCTCATAGGGTCATTCTACGCGTGCCGCGCGGTCTGCACGGAGACCCGTCGACGCCTTGTCTGGTCGCCCATGGCCCCTGCTCCGTCGGCCATCGTGAAGCAAGCTTGCGAATGCCACTTCCCCTGTTGCTCGGCGTATGCGCGATTCGAAGCGCTTGGCGTGGCATTCCAGGGGCACCTGAGCGACGGACGCATCAAGCACGTTGCGATTGTCCGTGGCATGGCTACTGACATCGTCTATTGCCTAGTGCCAAATCGCGCCCGCGGCGGCCGGGTCACAGCCCCTGCATGCTGACCGGGCGCTGGTAGTCGCTACCGGGCTTCCACTGCGGGAAGTGATCTTCCATCGATAGCCGGCTGCCGACCATGAACAGCGCGCGAGTGTCCTCCACCGCGCCACTGAGGTTCCAGTGCGGATCGAAACGGTCGTCGTTGGGTGGCATATCGCCGCCTGTAGGCGCCGCATCGGGGCGGGTAGCGGCGGAGCGCGCGTACAGCACCGGCACGCCGGCACGGGCAAAGCTCAGCTGGTCGGAGCGGAAGAAGAAGCCCTGCTCTGGCGCAAGATCTGGCAGTACCTCACGTCGCTGCACACGTGCCGCGTCGGCAAGGTAGTCGTCCAGCTGCGATTGTCCGAAGCCAATGACGGACAGCGCGCTGGCCGGGCCGTCCACCGGCAGCATGTCGAGGTTGATGTCCGCCACGGTGTGGGCCAGCGGCACCACGGGGTGTGCCGCGTAGTAACGCGAGCCGAGCAGGCCTGATTCGTCCAGCGTAGTCGCGATGAACAGCAGCGATCGATGCGGCTTGGGTGCGCGATGCGCAAAGGCCTCGGCAATTTCCAGCAGGCCAGCCACGCCGGTCGCGTTGTCGACGGTGCCGTGTTGCGTGTCGGCCACGTCGGCGATGTGGTCCCAGTGCGCAGAATAAATGATGGTTTCAGCGGCACGCGTCGTGCCGTTAAGGCGCGCGACCACGTTGTGCGATTCACCGCGGCTGATCGTGCTGTCGATGGCTACGCTCAAGGTGGCGTGCAGCGGAACAGCGGTAAAGCCACGTCGTGCGGCTTGCAATTTCGACGCGTCGAAATCAGCGCCCGCCTGAGCGAACAGTCGGCGCGCGGCGTCGGTGGTCAGCCATCCGGCGACGGCCAATCGCGGCGTGCCTTCCTCGCCCTTGGGGAGATCCAGGCGAGCCGTGCTCCAGCTGCGCTGCACGGTGCGCCATGGATAACCGGCCGCATCCGTGTCGTGCACGATGAAAGCGGCGGCGGCGCCCTCGCGCGCCGCTTCCTCGAACTTGTAGGTCCAGCGCCCGACATAGGTGTATTCGCGGCCCCTGAACAGTTTCGGATCCTGGCTCACCCAGCCCGGATCGTTAACCAGGATGATCACTGTCTTGCCCTTCAGATCCGTGCCGGCGTAATCGTTCCACTGCTCGCCCGGGGCATCGATGCCGTAGCCGACGAACACCAGCGGCGACGCAGCGAGCGACGCATGTGCCTGCTCGTCGAGCGTGCCAACCACCATGTCCTTGCCGAAGTCGAGCGTTGATTGGACGCCGTTGCTGTCGACACTGAGCTGCGTCTGCTCGGCGTGCTGCAACGTTGCTGCGACATAAGGCACGGACTGCAGCCAACTGCCGCTGTTGCCGGGCTGCAGACCCATGCGGGTGAATTGCTGGACGAGGTAATCGGTGGTGCGTTTCTCCGCGTCGCCTGTTGTGGTGCGGCCAAGCAACGCATCGGAAGAAAGCACTTTCATGTGCTGGGCCATGTCGTCGACGACGATGCCCGGCGAGAAGTCGTTGTACGCAGGCTGCGCGCCGATGTCGCTGTTGCGCTCGGTGCCGACATTGGTCTGATGATGCTGGCAAGCGCAGAGCGCGAAGCTCAGCGCGATGATCGACCAAAGGTAGCGCATAGCCCATCCACAACGACATGAAGCACGACATATTGTTGCCGATGTTGCCAGTAAACACGCCCAATGGCACATCGCGACGACGTGTCGAAAACCGCAAGAATTTGCCAACAAGCACTACTTGTTGTCGATGCCGAACGTGGCACCGCAACCCCGCGGATGAGCTTGCGTCTTATCGAAGCAAGGAGTCGACAGACTCCACGTCGGGCGATGATTCTGCGGACTCTGCAACGGGGCATGGCGACGAGCGGGCGCAAGTCTCGCTTGAACACCAAGACGCAAAGTCATTGCACACCTCTGCGTCTCGGCGTGTAGCCGGATGGTCGAATGGTCGCGGCTTGCTGCCTAACCGGGTGTCGCAAGCGTGGCGGCGCGGGGCTGGTGCAGCTACGCTTGGAGGGATTGCCTTACGGAATGGCCCAGAAATGCCGTTTGATCTCCCTGTCGTCACCCGCAACCTGTTGATCGCCAACGTGTTGGTATTCCTGTTGCAGCAGGTGATGGGCGAAGCCCTGTTGATGCACTTCGCACTATGGCCGTGGGGACCTGACCAGGTCGCCCAGAGCAGCGAGGGTCTGGTGTCGGTGGGCTTTCGCCCCTGGCAGGTAGTGACCTACGCGTTCATGCACGGCGGCACGCTGCACCTGTTCTCCAACATGCTCGCCCTGTACATGTTCGGTGGGCAGATCGAGCGCGTATTTGGCCCGCGCAACTTCACCCTGTACTACTTCGTGTGCCTGGTGATGGCGGCGTTGGCCCAGCTGGCGGTGGTGCAGTGGTTCACCGGTGGCTTCTATCCGACGCTGGGTGCTTCCGGTGCCATCTTCGGCATCCTGCTGGCGTTCGGCATGCTGTTTCCGCACGAGAAGATGATGCTGATCTTCCTGCCCATTCCCATCTCCGCGTGGCTGTTCGTCACCCTCTATGCGGTGTTCGAGCTGGTGCTGGGCGTCACCGGCACGCAGTCCGGCATCGCGCATTTCGCCCATCTGGGCGGCATGCTTGGCGGCTTTATCCTCATCCAGTACTGGCGCGGCAAGTTGCCCATCAAGCCGCAGCGTCGCCTCTGGCGCTGATCGTACGTTCGCACTCACTCGGCAGTTCCCATGACGCAGCATCTCCAGCGCCGGCTCACCCCGCGCCATATCACTTTCATGGCGCTTGGCATGGCCATTGGCGCGGGCCTGTTCCTGGGCTCGGCCGACGCCATCAAGCTGGCAGGGCCTTCGGTGCTGTTCGCCTATCTGTTTGGCGGCGTGATGATCTTCATCATCATGCGTGCGCTGGGCGAGATGACGGTGCGCGACCCGGTGGCCGGCTCGTTCAGTGTGTATGCGCGTCGCTACCTGGGGCCTTTTGCTGGGTTCGTCACTGGCTGGAACTACTGGCTGCTGATGGTTGGTGTGGGCATGGCCGAAGCCACGGCCGTTGGCGCGTATATGCACGAGTGGTTTCCCGACTGGCCACGCTGGATATGGGTGCTGGGCAGCGTGCTGATGATTGGCGGCCTGAACCTGCTCACCGTGAAGATCTACGGCGAGATGGAATTCTGGTTCACGCTGATCAAGGTGCTGACCGTGCTGGCCATGATCGCCGGCGGTCTGTGCATCATCTTCCTTGGCTGGGGTAATGGCGGTCAGCCGACCGGGCTGTCCAACCTGTGGTCGCACGGCGGCTGGTTCCCGCATGGGCTGGCGGGCATGGTGCTGGCGTTGCCGGTGGTGGTGTTTTCGTTCGGCGGCGTCGAGACAGTGGGCATCGCTGCAGGCGAGGCGTCGCAACCGGAGCGCACCATTCCGCGCGCGGTGAACTCGGTGCTGTGGCGCATCCTGATCTTCTACGTGGGCGCGTTGTTCGTGATCATGGCGATCTACCCGTGGACTGGCCTGGGCGAGCACGGCAGTCCGTTCGTCACCACCTTCGCCAAGCTGGGCATTCCGCAGGCAGCAGGCCTGATCAATTTCGTGGTGATCACGGCGGCGCTATCCGGTTTCAACAGCACCACCTTCAGCGGCAGCCGCATGCTGTACAGCCTGGCCTGCAAGGGTCAGGCACCGGTGGCGCTGGCCGGTGTGAACGAACATGGCGTGCCGATGCGGGCGATCCTGACCACGCTGGCCGTGCTGTTGCTGGCCGTGCTGCTTAACTACCTGCTGCCGGCCAAGGTGTTCGGGATCATGATGTCGATCCTCTCGTTCAACACCGTGTGGACCTGGTCGATGGTGCTGCTGGCGCACTACAGCTTCCGTCGCCAGCTGCGCGAGCGAGGCGAGGAGCCGGCCGCGTTCCGGCTGCGCTGGTGGCCATTCACCGGCGTGCTGTGCTTGGCATTCCTTGGCTTTGTGGTGGTGATGCTGGGCGTGAGCCCCGATACGCGCGTGGCGCTGTATGTGGGCGCGGCGTGGATTGCGCTGCTCAGCGTGACGTACAAAATGTTCGGCGTACGTCACCGCATCGTGGCGCAGGACGCGTTACCCGCTGCCGCCTGAGCGCGGGTCGATTTTCTGTAGGAGCGCACCCTGTGCGCGACCCAGCTTGCCTCGCCGCCCGGTAACGCCGTGGGGCTGCGGTCGAGCACAGGGTGCGCTCCTACAGGGGCGTGGCGTTAGCGTAGCGCCAGAAAATCGCCGCTTACCACGAAGCGTACGGCATCCAGGCGCAGCCGCGATTCCGGCAATGCCTTGAGCAGTGCGGTACGTTCATCGGCCACCGCGCCGATCTCCGTGTCGCTAATGGCCGGGTTCACCGCGCGCAGGGCGAGCAGGCGTGACAGCTCCGCGTCCAATGTCTCCGTCGCCTGCGCAAGCGCCTCGTCGATGCTTGCCTGCGCGCGATCGCTGGCCAATGACTCGGCTTTCTCCAGCATTGGCGGCACCAGCTTGTTGAGGAACTTGCGGTAGCGCGCTACTTCGATGGTGCGGTCTGCTGCCTTGCGCAGGCCGATATCGCTGGGGCGAAAATCGGGGCGCTCGGTGAGCCGGGTGTCGATGGTGACCACGATGGGTTGTGTCGGCAGGAAGCGCTCGGCATCGAGCTTGCGATCGGCCACGCATTCCAGCACGAACACCGCCTGCAGCAGCGCGCTGCGTGCCGGCAGCACATCGTCCACCAGGAACGCGGCATTGCCCTGCTCGCTGGTGAGTGCGAGGTCGAGGGCGCCGAGCACAATCGGGTGATCCAGTCGCAGCAGCGGCAACTCTTCGCGAGCCAGTGCCACGTCGCGCGCAAAAGTCACGGCCTGCGGGCCATCGGTGAAGCCGGGCAGGGCATCGGTGGACAGATACTGCGGATCGAGCAGCAGCACCTTGCCGCCCAGCTCCTCGGCATGGATGCCGAAACGCTCCAGCAGCCCCTGGATGAAGGCATCGCGGCCCGGGTCATGGTCGTCGCGGCTGAAGGCTTGCTGCAGTTCGTCTGCATGCAGGTCGCGGCTGGCGGCGAGTTCCAGCAGGTGATCGCGGCCGTCGCGGATCAATGCCGCCATTTCCTCGTGGCCACCGCGCGTTTCGGCGAGCAGCACTTCCAGCTCCTGGTCGCGGTTGTCGTCGCCACGTGCGTGCTGGTCGGCGAGTCGCGCAATCGATTCGCCAAAGCGGCGCAGCAGCTCGCGACCATCGGCCGGGCTGGAGCGGAACGCGTCGACGCCTTCGTTGAACCAGCGCGCCAAAACATGCTGAGCGCTGTCGGCGAAGGCGAGGATGTGGATGCTGATGTCGTGCTTCTGGCCAATGCGATCCAGGCGACCAATGCGCTGTTCCAGCAGATCCGGATCGAGCGGAAGATCCCACAACACCAGTCGATGAGCGAACTGGAAGTTGCGGCCTTCCGAACCGATCTCCGAGCACAGCAGCAGGCGTGCGCCATCCGGCTGAGCAAAGTAGGCCGCGTTGCGGTCGCGCTGCACGATGCCAAGGCCTTCGTGGAAGCGAGCAAGGCCCACGCCACTCTTCGTGCGCAGGGCTTCTTCCAGTGCCAACACCTTGGCCTGGCTGCGGCAGATCAACAGGAATTTATCCTGCGGATGCGCGTCGAGCAGGGTGACCAGCGCGTCGACGCGCTGATCGGTGCTGTAGTCAATGTCGATGGCCGGCGCCGGCTGCTGGATGTCGGCATGGAACTCGGCCAACAGACTCTGGCGGCCATCGTTGCTGAGCAGGGCGGCGTCGAGCAGATGCCACTCCGGCAGGCGCTTGGGAAAGCCGCCGATGCTGGCGCGCCGGTTGCGGAACATGGCACGGCCAGTGCCGTGACGATCGATCAACGCAGCGAGGATGTCACGTGCGTGCTCAGGTTTTGTCGTATCGGCCAGCTGCGTTTGCAGCGCGTCATCACCAGCGAAGGCATCGCACAGCGTGGCGCGCTGAACATCGTCGAGCGACTCGCCAGCGAGCAGGCGATCGGCAATCTTCGACAGGTTCTGGAACGTGTCGGACTCGGACAGATAGACGTCCAAGTCGTGGTAGCGCTGCGGATCGAGCAGGCGCAGGCGCGCGAAGTGGCCGCTGCGACCCAGTTGCTCGGGCGTGGCCGTAAGCAGGATCACGCCCGGCGTGGCAGCCGCAAGCCGTTCCACCAGCGTGTAGCGCGGGCTGGCAGCCTCGGGACTCCAGGACAAATGGTGCGCCTCGTCCACCACCAGCAAATCCCACGGCGCCTCCAGCAACTGCTGCGCGCGCTTGGGTGATTGCTCGAGGAAACTGAAATCGGCGATGACCAGCTGCTCATCCTCGAACGGATTGCTGCCGTCGCCAGATTGCTCCAGGGCCTCGCAACGTTCATCGTCATAGATGGCAAAGCTGAGGTTGAAGCGGCGCAGCAGCTCCACGAACCACTGGTAGACCAATGTGTCCGGCAGCAATACCAGCACGCGCCCCGCGCGGCCGGTGGCGAGCTGGCGAGCAATGATCATGCCCGCCTCGATGGTCTTGCCCAGGCCCACTTCGTCGGCCAGCAAGACGCGAGGCGGCCGGCGCGCGGAAGCAATGCCGGCCACGCGCAGCTGATGTGGCACCAGGCCAATGCGTGCCGCACCCAGGCCCCACACGGGCGAACGGCGCGCATCGGCGCGGCGCTTGAGGCCTTCCAGGCGCAGTTCGAAGTGCGAGACGGGGTCGGTGCGGCCACCAATCAGACGGTCATCCGCCTGGCTGACGCTTTGCTCGTCATCGAGTTGGCCTTCCTCCAGCTCGCGCCCCTCGCCACGGTAAATCAGCAGCTCCTCGCGAATCTCCACCCGCTCGACCAGGAAGGCGAGGCCCTTGCCAGCCACCCGTTGGCCAGGCCGGAACTCCGCGCGTATGAGAGGCGCCGAGTCGATGGCATAAGGCCGCAGCACCCCCGCCTTGGCAAAAAGCACCTGCACCCCCCGTCCTTCGACGCGCAGCACAGTGCCAAGGCCAAGCTCAGGCTCGGCGGTGGAGATCCATCGTTGACCGGGTACGAACATGTGAGGGGGCTACAGCTGGATACAGGGTCCGCAATTATCCGCTGTGTAGCCGTGATTGACCATCTTGGATTGTCGGCGGGGGATACATCGGGTTGTCCGTCGCCTGGGCCGATCCTCACGGAGACAGCCCGGCGATGTGACCCGTATCACGTCGACCTCGGCCTTGCGAGGCCGCTTGTCGGCGGATTCTTGCCATTTGTCGGCGAGGGCGGGAGTCCACGTAGTCCTTCGACTAGATTTGGCTCAGGGGCATCAGGGGAAACACCATGCGGATCAAATCGCGTCAGCGAGGCGTCTCGCTTATCGAGGTGCTGGTCGCCATCGTCATCTTTAGCGTGGGCGTGCTTGGCGTCGCCCTTCTGCAGATCAAGGGCATGCAGTACACCAAGCAATCGGGCTCGCGTACGGCTGCCATCGCACAGGCGGGCTCGCTGGCCGACGCTATGCGGGCGAACCCGGATGGGGTCTACGGTGTGCAAACAGATGCCGCGATTGGCGCACTCAATGGCAACCTGTCCGGTAGCTATTACCTCTACGACGGCTCGACCGCTCCGAACCCTGCGTCCTGCGCCAGTGGTAATACCGCCTGCATCCAGGCCAAGACAGACCTTCAGAACTGGCTGGCTTCGCTAGGGGCGAACATGGCTTCTCCGACTTCCAGTGGCGCCTCGCGCGCTTTGGTCCAGCTCAACGGGAACACCGGGGCGTTGACCATTGCCACGAGCTGGAACGGGATGATCCCCAACGCTACTACGGGAGCAACCCAGGATGAGCAGTATCAATTCGACTACGAGCCATCACTGAACCCATACCCATGACGAGCCGCACACGCTTTCCTTATCTTGGCGCAGGTCGGCAGGGCGGTTTCTCCCTAGTCGAGCTGATGGTTGCCCTGGTGCTTGGCGCGCTGGTCGCGGCAGGCATGATCAGTTTGTTTGCTTCGAGCCGGCAGGCATTTCAGGTGCAGTCTGGCGATAACTACCTGCAGCAGAACTTGCGCTTTGCGACCGACCGTATCGGCTGGGCGCTGCGCATGTCCGATTTCTGGGGTGGTGACTCGGTGGCCGCTGGCACCTTGACGGTCGCACCTTCAGCGGCCTCCGCTATCACGGCGCTGGGCAATTGCAACGGCACCTGGGCTACAGCAGTCAATCCGACCACCACCGGCGGCGGCGGCGTTTTTGGTTATGACGGAGCGTCGACGTTTCCGTTTGACGCGACCTGTATCGGTGGTTCGGCCAACTATGCCCCCGGAACGCCCGTGCTGGTTGTTCGTTATGCCGACCCGGCACCGTTGGCCCCGGGGCCGGCCATTTCGGGCTTTGCTCCCGCGGAATCCAGCACCATCAGCGGCAACGCTCAGGAAGTGTTTGTGCTGAGCACGCCCGCGGCTGCAGCGCAGTTGTTTGCAGGCACGCCACCCAGCACTTCCACCTCAATGCTGCATCGCTATGCCTACGCCTACCACGTGGACATGTATTACGTGCAGCCGTGCGATGTCTACGCTGGTAGTAGTTCGACCTGTTCGGCCGCCGCCGATGGCGGCACGCCGCTTCCGACCTTGATGCGCCTGTCGCTGCAGTCCAACGGACAGCTATCCGCGCAGCCGGTAATCGACGGCATCGAGCAGGTTGGCTTTGAGTACGGCGTCATCACGGACCCGTCAGGCCAACAAAATACGCCTACTTATGAAACGGCCACCCAGGTGAGTAATGCCAACCTGTGGAACAAAGTGGTGTCAGTGCGTGTATCGCTGGTCGCGGTGAACCCAGCGCGCGACCTAAAGATTCCACATACGCAAACGATCACCGTCGGCACGCTGGGGCAATGCACCTACACCATTAACAACGGTAGCGCGGCCACCGTCACCGGCTGCCCGAACCTCTCGCCCTACGGTGACCATCCCTGGCAATTTGTTCGCGCGACGGAGCAGTTCGTTGTGCAGTTGCGCAACCAGGTGAGGAGCTGATCGCATGTCTACGACCTGTGTTGCTGAAAGTCCCATCGTCATGGGCATGGGATATGGGCCGCGGCGTCAACGCGGTGCCGCCTTGTTCATTGGCATGGTGCTGCTGATCGTTCTGACCGTGGTGGCATTGGTGGCCATGCGCGGCACGCTGCTGGAAATGCGGCTGACGTCATCCACGGCGCAGCATGAGTTGGCTTTCGAGTCCTCGGAGGCGGCCCGTGAGATCCCCGAGGCACTTCTCACCAGTTATGCCTATTACCACGGCTGGCCGCAGAGCTGGGGCGGCACGGTGCCGGACGCGCAATACGCGCTGGGCACGACGTTTGTCAATCGCCCGCAATGGCAGGCCTTGCTGGCTCCGAACGGCAACCAGGGTTTACAGACATCCTGTAATGGTGCGTTGGCCAACTTCATCCTGAATGTGCCTTGCATTTCCGGGCAAACCGCCAGCTACAACTACACGCCTTCGGCATGGGCAACCACCTTCATCATGAATACCTGCATCAACGGAACAACGAGCTGTGGTTCGAGTGGCCAAGTGGTGAACAAGGTTGCGATTGTGCGTGATGGTGTGACGACCAATGCGGGCTCGGGAGCAGCCGCCCAGCAGGGCTACGCCAGTATCGGCGTGGGTACAGCCCGCGGCGGTGCGTTGCTGATGCTGCAGATCCGCAGCAGCTCTGTGGTGGGCGGGGTCGGCCAGGCCGTCACCATTGCGCAGTACCGATTGAATGTTGTGAATTGAGGACTGCCCAGTGTTGAAGCCCAGATTTCTCTTGCGCGGGTTGCTGCTCATTCTGCCTTTTGTGCTGCTGAGCACGGTGGCCGTGTGGGCGGTACGCGCCGCGACAACGTCGCCTACGGTGCCCACAGGGCCGATCTCGACCATCGTGAATGCCAACTTCTCGATGTCGAACTATTCGGCCTATCCGGCAGGTATCAATGCGCTGAGCACACCTGATGTGCCGCCAATGATCCTGCTGGTCATGTCCCGCGACGAACAGTTGTTCAATAAGGCTTATTCGGATTACACCGATCTGAATAATGACGGCACGCTGGATACCACTTATCTCGACAGCTTCACTTACAACGGCTATTTCGACCCGAACATCTGTTACTCCTACGGCACCATGCCTGCGGGCGGCAAGGGCTTCTACGCAGCCACCACCGTTACCGTTGGCGTGCATGAATGCGCCTCGGGTCAAAGCTACTGGAGCGGCAACTTCCTCAATTGGCTGGCGATGAGCCGCCTGGACATCGTGCGCTGGACGTTCTACGGCGGCATGCGCCAGACCGATACTTCTGCGGCGACGGTACTCGAACGTGCGGAAATTCCCGTCGATCTGCATTCCTGGGCCAAGGTGTATAGCGGTACCGATATTGCGAACCTGGCGCCGTTCTCCAGCACGACGACCTTCTGCAATACCTCGGGCGGCACGCCATCCAGCACCGCGATGGCGCTGGCCAATGGTGGCAATGGAGACATAAGCGACACGGGCAAATGGGGTACGTTCGGCACATCGCTTTCTGGTGTGCAGAGCACCCCCTTCATTCGCACCGCTGCAGGTGCCTGGAACGACTGGGCGTCAAATGCCAAGGTCCAATGTTTCGATCGGACAGGCAAGAGCGACGGTAGCAATGTGGACAGCGCCAAACCGAGCGGCACTATTACCGACTATGTCGCGCGAGTGCAGGTGTGCCAAAGCAACAGCAGTGGCACGACGCCGGTCGAATCATTCTGCGTGGCTCAGCCCAGCGGCGTTAGCAAGCCGGAAGGTCTGCTGCAGAAGTACAGCAAGGGTGATGGTTACGAAAAGCACTTTGGTCTGGTCACCGCTTCAGCGGTCAATGCCCGTGGTGCCGGACAGGTGCGGCGTAACGTAGGCATGCTGGCCGGTAATGGTGGCAACACGACGTATTGCCAGAAGGACGTCGCCGGCGCCGGCGATGACGATGAGTTCGACAGCAACACCGGACAGTTTTGCTACAAGGAACAGGGTAATACGCCCTCAGAAGGAATTGTCTACACGATTGATCGCTTCCAAATCGTGGGTTGGCACTTTGAGTCCAGCGGAACCGACTCCGGTTACTACGATTACGGCCACGTTGGTGATACCGGCGGATGTTATGGCCCCAGCAATCCTTGGGCGCGCGGGGCTACCAGCTACTGGCCACCCCTTCTATGTGCCCGGACTTCGGCAACCCGCTGGCGTCCATGTATGCCACGGCCTTGCAATACGTCCAGGGACGAACAGCTTCCAATCAGGACGCGTCCGGCGCGCTGCCCAATCCAGCCTGGGTTGATCCTTA
This sequence comes from uncultured Gammaproteobacteria bacterium, assembly GCA_963783075.1. Taxonomy (GTDB): domain Bacteria; phylum Pseudomonadota; class Gammaproteobacteria; order Xanthomonadales; family Rhodanobacteraceae; genus Dyella. The sequence continues at coordinate 180,041 of CAWAMF010000003.1, forward strand.
CGGTACGCCAACGGGTTCTACGTCGCAGCGCAATGCAGAGTGCGCGGCCTGCTCGATCGTTCTGGTCAGCAGCGGTCTGAACTCCTTCGATGGCCCGGCTGTGCAGACGTTGCCGAGCGTCAACAACCTTTCCAGCAGCACGATTAACAGCCTCACCAATACCATCCAGTCGGATGAACAGATCAGCGGTAGCTATTTGCTCTCCACTAATTACACGGGCACTGCCAGTCCGCCGTTGACTGTGGGCAACGCGAACTCCAGCGACGTTGCAGCTTGCTTGCCGGCGACTATGAGCAGCCTGGCGGCGATCGTCGGTATCTGTAATGGTGCTCCGGGTCAGCAGGGTGGTTATCTGATTTCAGGTCTGAGCCTGGGCGCGTGGAACGCGTCGGGTACGGCACCCATTCGTAACGATGGGCACGTGCCTGCCAACACGTTCCAGGTGAAGACCTTCGGTGTAGCGCTGTCGGACAATCTGCCGTCCTTCACCATCAACGTCGGTTCCTCGTCGATTTCCCTGTCGCCGAGCTGCCGTTCGAGCCCCAATGATCCGAACGCGTCAACTAACCCTGGCACGCCTACGTCCTGCTATATCGGCAGCGTGCAGATTCGCGCACAAAGTACCTACGGTCTGAGCGCAGCGCGCACTGGCCTCAATACCTACGGTCTGATCCCCACAACTACCTATCCCAACGTAGGCAGCTATTACTTCGTATGGGAGGATTCCCAGTACGGATCGGATCACGATCAGGACGTAAACAACGTTATTTCCTACTGCGTGGGCACGAGCTGCAACATGCCATCCACGGTGAACACGACCACGAGCGGTGCAGTCGCCATTTGCGATCCGGTGGTGTTTAACGGAGCAAGTCGACCAAAACAAACACCAGCACCAACACCATTTACGGTGGCGTGTGCAACAGCAACGGCACCTTCAAGAGCGGATTTTCGCCGGGTAATGGCGACATTTTGATTCGCAATCAGATCGTGGCCTACAGCTCCAGCTATATGTACGTGGGCTATGGCGTCAGCGGCACCAGTGCTGATGGTTTGTATGAGACGTACATCACCAACGGCGGTGGCAGCAGTGCCATCACTCAGAACGGCGCTATATTCAATTGCAATCTTCTGGGTGGTTCCAGCGGCGCCGATTGCAGTAGCGCTCCGGTGGTGCAGCACTTTACGGTTGGCACCGCGGCGCCGGCACAGCCGCTGCAAACGCCGCTGTGGTTCGCCTCAAAGTACAGCGACTTTACCGGCACGCTGCCGTCGGTGCCGGCAGGGCAGGACCCGCCGAACTACTTCTTTGCGCGTAATGCCGGCCTGCTGAAGGCGCAGCTGGATTCGGTGTTCCAGTCGATCACGTCGCTGGCGGCCAATAACTTCGGTAATGCAACCACGCCCTCGTCGAGCAACGACGTGCAAGGGAACGGGCTGTCGTACCAGGTTCAGTACTACATGCAGCGCAGTGGCATTAGCTGGACGGGCGACCTGATGGCCCTCTGGACCGATTCCAATGGCTACCAGCGAGAAGGAACTGCCGTCGGCACGGGCAATCAGGAGCTCGACGCTGTCAACGCGTTCTATATTGTGAATGGCCCCGATACCGCCACCGGCGCTCTGGCCGGCCAGATGGCGTTGTACCGGTGTAGCGTGGCCCCAGTGCCACCTACGGGGTCCACCAGCTTCAATCCGGCGGGCAACAGCGCATGCAGCATGGTCAGCGCGGGCAATCCGGTTATCCCCGCGTGGGATGCGGGCACGTTGCTGAACGCTTACTACGACCCCACTACCACGGCTGGGGCATCCATCATTGCGAACAATATTCCGGTGCAGCGTGCCTATTCGGCGGATGCCGGTAGCAGCACGGCCACCGGGCAGCGCTACATTTTCACGTATCTGTCCAGCCCTTCCTCGGGCAACTGGGCGCCCAATGGCGGTAATGCGACGGGTACGGTTACCAATGGTGTTCAGACGGACTTCGTCTGGAATGCCAGTAGTTGTTCCTCATCGGGGGTGTATACCCCGGGGGCGCAAGCAGGCTTCTGCGGCACCTACAACACCACCAATTCCACGCGTACGGGCAACTACAGCCTGCTCAATGAGCTAAGCCCGACCTTGGCGCAGGAGCTGGTGAACTGGGTGCGCGGTGCGGAATCGACGGACTACCGCAGCCGCACCACCATATCGTCGAGCGGTTCGTCGTACACGTATCGCCTGGGTGACATTATCGATTCGTCGCCGATGATCGTAAGCACCCCGGCAGAGTCTTACGACACGCTGTACAACAGCGCCAGCTATGGATCGTTCCGCCTCAACTACAGCAATCGTCGCCAGATGATTTATGTGGGCGGTAACGACGGCATGCTGCACGCATTCAATGGTGGTTTCTACCTGCCGGCGCAAACCGCCGCGACCGTGGGTGGCACCACCACCAACGCCTCGGCCGATCCCCCGATTACCGCCAGCTGCCATCGGGACTCAACCTAAGCTCAGGTGACTCGGGTGTACCGCTGGGTAACAACTGGACGCTGGGCCAGGAGGTCTGGGCATTCATTCCCCAAAACCTGATACCGCATCTTCGCTGGATGGCGGACAAGAACTATACGCACATGTTCTACGTCGACGGTTCGCCCGTAGTCAGCGATGTGCAGGTGGGTGCTGGCACCAGCAGTTCGTGTCAAAGCGGCCAAGCCGCTGCGGCAGATATCGATAGCAAGGGTCACGTGTGTGGTTGGGGTACGGTGATGGTGGTGCCTTCCGACTGGGTGGTGGTTACATCCAGGTGGATACGGTGGGTAAAACGACAGCAATGCCTCCGCCAATCTCCAGACCTCAAATCCGGCCTATGTGATCGTAGACATCACCGACCCGGAGCAGGTACCAACGATATTGGGTGAGATCACCACAGCCAGTTACACATCGACGACCTACACCAAAGGTACCCTCACGACGTCCGGCTTGCCCTCGTCGCGGTACACCGCGAACAGGATGGCAACTTGCATTTCCTGCTGACGATCGGCTCGGGGCCTGGCGACAACGGGGGCCCGATACCTAGCACCAACTCCACCGGCGTGCCCAATTACAACCTGTGGTGTGGCACCAACCAGACTGCGGGCAATAAAGTCGTGGAAGCGCCTTGCAGCAGCACCCTTGGGGTGTGGGATCTATGACCTGTCGCAGGTGGTGACTGGCGGTGCGACACCGGTGGCTTCGTTCACAGGGCCTGCTAATAGCTTTGCCGGTGACATGGTCGCGTCGGACTTCAATTTGAACTTCAGTGACGAGGCGGTGTACTTCGGTGTCATAACGAATCCCGGCCGCATCGACCGTCTAGCGGCACCTATACCAACACCACCCCCTTCGGTGGCGGCCTATACAAAGTTGACATGAGATACGGGGCCGACCACGCTGCAATGGTCAGCCAAGTACGCCTGATGTAAGTAACCCCAGTACCTGGACGTTGCGTCAAATCATCAACACAGGCGGCCGGTGACGATACGGCCAACTGGCTACCGATAACACCGGGCGCCAATGGTCTACTTCGGTACGGGGCGTTCGTACACGCAGAACGACGACGCTGGACAACGTTGCCAGGTACACAGCAGCAATACATCTATGGCGTGGCCGACCTCAGTCTGTTGGCCGGCCTGCCGACCGCTTGCCAGACGTTGCCGATCGCTACGACCAGCCTGTTCAATGCGTCCACCACCACATCGAGTCCCACGGGCACGGTCGCAGTCGGCACGGGAAGATGGCCTGTCCAACGCATCCTCCGCTACCAGCATTCCCTCCCTGGAGGGCTTGTTTCGTCAGCGACGGACACCAACACCACGGATGCCAACTTCGGTTGCTACCTGTACGACGGCTGGCTGTACTCGCTAAGGCGGGCGTGATGCCGACCGCGACCAACGGCATTGCGGCCAGTGCGGCGCAACCCTGGGAGCGCGTGGTCAGCAGTCAGTGTGTTTCCCAGATCCTGCTGACGCTCACCTATTTTCCGCCGGGCGCTGCAGCGATTGCTGCCGCCAATTCGAGTACCTGTAATCCGATTCCCGTGCCTGGTACCGGCGACTTGTATGAATAAGTACCTCACAGGTACGGCGGACATTGGCATGCTGGCGTCGTTGGCTCTGGCGGCGGTTCGGTGCTGGCAGTCGTGTCGCTTGGCAGCGGTCTGGCTTCGTCACCCGTGCTGCACACCGGCAATGGCTCGGCGACGGCGGCTTTTGGCCTTAACGGCGGCACTACGTTGCAATCGGTAGCGGTGCAGACGCGCCCCGACCAATCAGAAATCTCCTGGCGTGAACCGGCGACCAACCAATGATGATGAACAAGCGCAGGATCAAGGGCTTCAGCCTTATCGAGCTGGCTATCGTGATGGTGGTGATCGCGATTTTGAGCGCCATTGCATTGCCGTCATACCGGAAGTACGTACTGCGAGGCAATCGCCGCAGGCGATACAGGCACTTTCAGGACCTGGCCTCGCGAGAAGAGAATTATTTCTTCTCAAACAGCACTTATACCCAGTCGAACACCAACCTTGGTGCCAGCTCGAGTATTGGGGCGCCCTACTACAGTGTGGTGGTTGCGTCGGCTAGCAGCACGGATTACACGGTGACGGCCACGGCTATTAGCACGCAGGTGCAAGATACGCCGTGTGCTTCGCTTTCGTTGAATCACGCCGGTCAGCAATTCTCGAATGGCGTAGTCGCGTCTCAGCCCTGCTGGACTTCGCAGTGAGTGTGGTGCTTTGGCCGTCATTCCGATGCTTGCCCGTATGACGGCGCGGCTGGGATTTATCCAGCGATCACGAATTTGTGGGCCTGCAAACAAGCGATTGGGGACACCGCCTATGCCTGCCAATGATCATGGTCACCGCGCTTCGCCAGCTCGCGTCGAACGAGGTTTTACGCTGGTCGAGTTGATGATTACCATAGCTGTGGCTGCCATTGTGATGGCCTATGCCGTCCCCAATATGCGCAACTTCATGCAGCGCGATCGAGTGGCGGCACAGTCCAACAATCTGGTGGCTGACCTTCAGTTTGCCCGTGGCCAGGCCGTATCCACGCACACCTACGTATCGATATGTCCAACCGCTACGGCGGGCGGTACGACGTGTGATACCACCGATGGCAATTATGACCAGGGTTGGATGATTTTCACGACCAGCAGTCCCGGCACCGCCTATAGCGGCGTGGCGAGCAGTTTGTTGAAGGTGGGAAATGCGCCGACGACGACATCGGTGACGTCTACGGCGGCAGGCATTCTGACGTATGACCCGTTGGGCCAGCTTTGGGCAGGCGGATCGGTAGCGCCCACGGCGTTCGATATTTGCGCCCTGGCCACTGACGGGAGTAGCGAGAACACGGCTTCGGTACCCGGTGCGTTACTCAACGTCAGCATGTCGGGGCGAGTGGCCGCGGGCACTATGGCCACGGGCGCAGGTTGCAACTAAAGCGAGCAATTGTCCGGTTGCTGCCGGCAGGTTCTTGCGGGTGGGCCATTGCAATTGCATTAGCCGGTTTCGATACAGCCCGGTCCGTCACGCCAGTGTCGGCGTGGATATCGTGCGCGTTTTGCGGGCCCAAGCCACTCAAGCGGTTAGGCGTGTGCTGTCGTCTTCAATCATTCAGCACTTACTTCAAATGAGAAAGACTTGCTAACACTCTTGTTTGCTACGACCTTGGTCAGAGCGTGATAGCGACTGCGCTTGCGGTAGCCTTTGAGGCCTCACTGTCAGAAGGATTTTGGCGATGCGGATTCTGGTGATTGGCGCCGGTGCGACCGGTGGCTACTTTGGTGGGCGCCTGCTGGAGAGCGGCCAGGACGTTACCTTTCTGGTGCGCGCGGGCCGTGCGGCGCAGCTGGCGCAATATGGCCTGGTCATTCGCAGCAGCCTGGGCGATGCGGTGTTGGCATCGCCGCCTACGGTGCAGGCGGGTGAGGTGGGTGGGCCTTACGACGTGATCCTGCTCAGCTGCAAGGCGTATCACTTGCCGCAGGTGATGGAAGACATGGCGCCTGCCGTGGGCGCGGAGACGGCCATCGTGCCGTTACTCAATGGTATGCGGCATCTGGATCTGCTCGACGCACGCTTTGGGGCCGCTCGCGTGTTGGGCGGCCAGTGTGTCATTGCCGCCACGCTGGATGCACAGGGTGAGGTGCGGCATCTCAATCAGTCGCATGGCCTCACCTTTGGTGAGCGTGACGGATCGCGTTCGCCACGTGTGGAGGCTATTTTCAGCGCGATGTCGGGGGCTCGATTCGACTCACGCCTCAGCACCACCATCGTGCAGGACATGTGGGACAAGTGGGTGTTTCTCGCTTCGCTGGCCGGCATCACCTGCCTGATGCGTGCGCCGGTGGGTGACATACTGGTGGCGCCGGGGGGCATGCATGCAACGCTTCGGTTGCTCGATGACTGTCGAGCGGTTGCCGCACATAACGGCCATGAGCCGAACGATTCGGTGCTGTCCCGCGCGTTGAGTGTGTTGACGGAAGACGGGTCGACGTTGAGTGCATCGATGATGCGTGACCTGGAGCAGGGTGCGCCGATCGAGGCCGATCATGTGGTTGGTGATTTGTTGACGCGATCGGGCGCCGCGCCGGATGAGTTGGCGATGTTGCGTTTGGCGTATGCGCATTTGAAGGCATATGAGGCGAGGCGTGCGCGTATCGGTTGATGCCAGCTTGCGTCTTGGCTACCTCCCCTGCTCGCAGGGGAGGGCTGGGGAGGGGTGAAGCTCTTGCCCTTGACGTGCTGAAGAGCACCCCCTTCCAGCCTCCCCCTGCGTGCAGGGGGAGGAGCCACGCGGGGAGCAAGGTCAAAAGAAAAGGCGCCACGCTTGCGCGCGACGCCTTCTCAAGCAACCGCCGGGGCGGCTAGCGGCTTACCAGATCTTCACCTGCTTATCGGTCGGGCGAACCATGGTGTCGCCCGGCTTGCACTGGTACGCGGTGGCAAAGGCTTCCATGTTGGACGGCGCGCCGATCGCACGCAGCGAGGCCGGTGCATGCGGATCGGTATTGAGGCGAAGCAGGGCCTCCTTCTCGCGCACGCTACCGCGCCACACGCGGGCCCAGCTGAGGAAGAAGCGCTGGTCTTCGGAATAGCCGTCGATCTTCTCGTTGGCTTCCTGCGGGTTCTTCTTCAGTGCTTCCTGCAGGGCGTCGTACGCCACGTTCAGGCCACCCAGGTCAGCGATGTTCTCGCCAAGGGTCAGCTGGCCGTTGACGTGTGCATCGGGCTTGTCCTTGATCGGCGTGTAGTCGTTGAACTGCTGCACGAGCTTGGCGGTGCGCGCCTGGAACTTGGTCTTGTCGTCCTTGGTCCACCAGTCGATATTGTTGCCCTCGCCGTCGAACTGGCTGCCCTCGTCGTCGAAGCCATGGCTGGCCTCGTGACCGATCACGGCACCAATGCCGCCGTAGTTGATCGCATCGTCGCCGTTGGCATAGAAGAACGGCGGCTGGAGGATCGCGGCCGGGAAGTTGATGGTGTTGTCGGTCGGGTTGTAATAGGCGTTGACCGTCTGCGGGGTCATGCCCCATTCCTTGCGGTCGGTCGGCTTGCCGATCTTGGACAGGTCGTACTCGTAGTTGAACTTGGCGGCGGCCATCACGTTGCCGTAGTAGTCGCCCTGCTTGATGTCCAGGCCCGACCAGTCACGCCACTTGTCCGGGTAGCCGATCTTCGGCAGGAACGTGTCCCACTTGGCGATGGCCTTTTCCTTGGTGGCCTCGCTCATCCAGTCGAGGTTCTGGATACGTGCCTTGAGCGCGTTGCGCACGTTGTCCACCAGCTCCTGCGCGCGCTGCTTGGCTTCGGGCGTAAACACCTTGGCCACGTACAGCTGGCCCAGTGCTTCACCCATCGACTCGTTCACGCCGCCGAGCACGCGCTTCCAGCGCGGCTTCTGTTCCGGCTGGCCGGACAGCGTCTTGTTGTAGAAGTCGAAGCGGGCATCCTGGAACGCCTTGCTGAGCAGCGGCGAAGCATCGTCGATGGTGTGGACGCGCAGGTAGGCCTGCCACTGGTCCACCGGTGCACTGGCCAGCAGCTTGTCGAATTCGGCGAAGAATTTCGGCTGCGACAGCGAGAAGCCCTTGTCGATGGTTACGCCCTGGGCCTTGAAGAAATCTTCCCAGTTGAAGTGCGGGGTGACCTTGTCGGCGTCCTTGACGCTGACGAAGTGGTACTGGTTTTCCGGGGTACGCATTTCCACCGGGGCCAGCGAAGCCTTGGCCAGCTCGGTTTCGAAGGCGAGCACCTGATCGGCCTGCTTCTTGGCGTCGGCTTCGGCCACGCCGGTGAGCTGAAGCACCTTGGTCATGTGGTCGACGTAGGCGTCGCGGATGTCCTTGTACTTCGGATCAAGGTAGTAATCCTTGGTCGGCAGCCCCAGGCCAGCCTGCTGGGTGAAGCCGATCTGCATCTTGGCGTCCTTGAAGTCCGCGCCGGCGCCGAACTGGAACACCTGCTGGTCACCCGTGATGAAGTTCTGGGTGATGTAGCCAGCCACGTCCTTGCTGTTCTTGAGCGCAGCAATGGCATCGAGCTTGGGCTTGATCGGATCGAAGCCAGCCTTCTCGATGGCAGCATCGTCCATGCCGGCGGCGTACAAGTAGCCGATCTTCTGTTCGATGGAGCCGGCCTTGGCGTTGGCGGCATCCTTGGCGGCGCCGTCGACGATTTCGTGCTGCGTGTTGAGGCTGTCATCGGCCAGCTTGTCGAACGCACCCCAACGGCTGCGATCATTCGGGATCGGGTTGGCGGAAACCCACTTGGCGTTGACGAAGCCGTTGAAGTCCTGGCAAGCCTGGATGCTGCTGTCCAGCTCGCTCATGTCGAACACGCTCTTGGGAGCGGCCGGTGCGGCGGCAGTGGTGCTGGCGGCGGCGGGCGCGGTGCTGCTGGCGGCAGGAGCCTGTTCGGCCTCCTCGTGCTTGCCACAGGCGCTGAGCGACAAGGCAAGACTCACTGCGAGCGCAATGGGCTTCATATACGGCTTGGTCATGGATTTCCCTCTGTTGTGCTGCGCCCGCATGGGCGGCCGATAGTGAACGCGATCGCGAGGCCCCCGAAACCACACCATCGCAAGAATGACTTTTCAGGCTATGCCGCAAGTCACAGGCGGGACAGTGTCAAAGGTCAGGGGCGCTGCGCAACCCCGGCCATCAAGGCCAGCCGGGCGCTGGGGCTGGCAGGGCACTGCGGCGCACTGCTTGAGAAGGCATGGGAGGGCGCGTTTGGCCTGAGCATGAAACAGCGAAAAATCGCAGGAAAATGCGCCACTTGGTTGTTATTTGCCTGTCACCTTGCGCGCCTATCGTCCGGGCTTCCAGCGCTTGTGGGGGAGCGCATCACCGCGACCGTAGGGAGCTTTCCATGCGACACCAACTCGCAGTCTGTCTTGCCGCGTGTGTTTTAAGCCTGTCCGCCATTTCGCTTGTGCAGATCCCCGTTCACGCCGAAACCTCCCCCGATGCGGCTGGCTGGCTTGGCAAGAATGGCCACACGGCCACCCCGATCAAGCATCTGGTGGTGATCTTCCAGGAGAACGTCTCCTTCGATCATTACTTCGGCACCTATCCCAACGCGGCCAATTTGCCGGGCGAGCCGAGCTTCTATGCGCGCCCGTTCACGCCGCACGTGAATGGCCTGAGCACCAGTCTGCTCACCAAGAACCCGAACAAGACCAACAGCGCCAACGGCAGCGGTGCCATCAACCCGTTCCGCCTGGACCGCACGCAGGCAGCCACCGCCGATCAGGACCACGCTTACGGTCCGGAGCAGAAGGCGTTCGATGGCGGTGCGATGGATCTGTTCCCCGAGTTCACCGGCTCGGGTGAAACCCTGCCGGGCGCGCCCGCTGATGAGGACGGCGCAGGGCAGGTGATGGGCTATTACGACGGCAACACCGTCACCGCGATGTGGAACTACGCGCAGTGGTTCGCGCTGAACGACAACAGCTATGGCACCACCTTCGGTCCGTCGACACCGGGTGCGATCAACCTGGTTTCCGGCCAGACCAATGGTGTGACGCAAACGCTCAATGGCACCGCCAATGAAGTGAACGATGGCCAGGGCGGCCTGACCCTGTTTGGTGATGCCGATCCGATCGGTGATGTGTGCTCCTCGCCCAGCGGCAACCAGGTGCAGTTTGGTGGCCGCAATATCGGTGACCTGTTGAACGACGACGGCGTTACCTGGGGCTTCTTCGAGGGTGGCTTCGACCTTGCCCAGGTCAACACCAACGGCACGACGGGTTGCAAGCGCACCACGCTTTCTTCGGTGACCAAGGCCACCGAGAGTGACTACATCCCGCATCACCAGCCGTTCCAGTACTACCCGTCCACCGCCAATCCCACGCATGTGCGCCCGACATCGGTAGCGAAGATCGGTCATCAGGGCGATGCGGCCAATCACCAGTACGACATCAACGACTTCTACGCCGCCGTAAGCGCGGGCAACTTCCCGTCGGTGAGTTTCCTCAAGGCACCCGGTTACGAAGACGGCCACGCCGGTTATTCCGATCCGCTGGACGAGCAGCAGTTCGTGGTGCACGTGCTTAATTTCCTGCAGCAGCAGCCGGATTGGCGTGACACCGCCGTGGTGATCGCCTATGACGACTCCGACGGCTGGTACGACCACCAGGCAGCGCCGCGCATCAACGCCTCGGAAACGACCTCCGATGCACTCGACGGAACCGGCGTGTGCAAGGCGCCGAGCACGTTGCCGGGCATCAACAGCCACGGCAAGCCGGTGCAGGGTCGTTGCGGCCATGGTCCGCGCCTGCCCCTGCTGGTGATCTCGCCGTGGGCACGCAGCAACTTCGTCGATCACACGTTGACTGATCAGTCGTCGGTCACCCGTTTCGTCGAGGACAACTGGTTGCATGGCAAGCGTCTTGGCGGCGGTTCGTTCGATGCCATCGCCGGCTCGCTGGAGCATATGTTCGACTTCTTCCAGCCATTCCCGACGCGCCGCAAGCTGATGCTGGACGAGCAGACCGGTCAGCCGCAGCAGCCGCCCGCGCCGTGGGCGAGCCAGCCGCATACGCCGCACGGCTGAGCGAACAACACGTAGGTTGCGCGCCCCGGACAGCTGTCCGGGGCGTTGTCGTTATGTTTTTCGCGAAAGGAGCTGCCGAACTTGCATCCTTCACGTCGACGATTTCTCAAAGGCATGGCCTGGGGCGCAGCGGCTGGCGTCCTGCCGGTCAGCTGGCGCGCCCATGCCGAACAGATGCACATGGCGATGTCATCGAGTATGGGTGGCAGCGCACTGTGCAAGCATCCGGTGTCTGATCAGATCACCGTGCCGCGTCTGCTCGATCCCACGCGTCTGACCCCGTTTGTCGATCCGCTGCCGGTGCCATCGGTGTTGCGCACCAATCAAGGCGGTGTGCTGCGCATCGCAATGCGCGAAAGCGAGCAGCGTCTGCATCGACAACTAGTGCCCACGCGACTATGGACGTACGGCGGCTGCATGCCCGGACCGACCATCGAGGCGCGTAGCGGGCAGGCCCTGCATGTCGAGTGGACCAATAGCCTGCCGGGCAAGCATTTCCTGCCGATCGATCACCATGTCTGCGGCGCCGAGGCCGGCCAGCCTGAGGTTCGTGGCGTGGTGCATGTGCACGGCGCGCGCGTACCCGCAGCGGACGACGGTTACCCGACGGATTGGTTCGTGCCCGGGCAGTCACGCCGGCAGACCTACCCCAATCGCCAGGACGCGGCGACACTCTGGTACCACGACCACACCATGGGCATCGAGCGGCTCAATCTCTATGCGGGCCTGTTCGGCATGTTCCTGCTCCGTGATGAGCACGAACTGTCGCTGGGCCTGCCTGAAGGAGAGCAGGAATTGCCGCTGGTGTTGAGTGATCGCCTGCTTACCGAAGATGGCCAGCTCTACTACCCAACATCTGGCGTGAGCGATGCGCCGTGGGTGCCCGAAGTGTTTGGCAATGCGATGCTGGTCAACGGCGCGCTATTGCCGCGACATGACGTGCAGGCGCGCCGCTATCGTTTTCGTGTGCTCAACGCCGCCAATGGCCGCTTCTTCCATTTGAGCCTGCATGGACAGCGCCCGTTTCTGCAGATTGGCAGCGACCAGGGCCTGCTCGCCGCACCGGTGAGCCAGACCAGCCTGTTCCTTGCGCCGGGCGAGCGCGCGGACATCGTGATCGATTTTGCCGAGCTGGCGGGCGGCGCCATCGAGCTGATGAATGACGCGTTGCCGCTCATGCGCTTCCAAGTTACCGCTGGCAAGGTGAGCGACGCCAGTCGTGTGCCCGCAGTGCTGCGCAATGTGCCACGCACGCCGGAATCCACGGCCGTGCAGACGCGCGTGCTGACTATCGACGAATACGCCGATTGCGTGTCCACGCCGATGCTGATGTTGCTGGATGGCAAGCATTGGCACGATCCGGTGAGCGAGAAACCACGGCTGGGTACCACCGAGATATGGAGCCTGGTGAACCTTACCGAGGACACTCATCCGATCCATTTGCACCTGGTGCGCTTCCAGATTCTCGATCGTCGCCCGTTCGACGTGGATCTGTATGTGGCATCCAAGACGCTGCGCTACCTCGGGCCGGCGCAGCCGCCACCGCCGCACGAAGCCGGCTGGAAGGACACGGCGCAGGTGTATCCGGGCATGGTGACGCGCTACATCATCACTTTCGAAGGCTATGCCGGGCGTTATGTGTGGCACTGCCACTTGCTGGAGCATGCGTCGAACGAAATGATGCGGCCGTTTGAGGTGTTGCCGGCTTGAGGCAGGTCGGTCGCGCACAGGGTGCGCTCCTACAGGGCGCGACGTTGTAGGAGCGCACCCTGTGCGCGACCGTCCCGTGCCGTATTAAGGCAACGTTTGCTTCAGCGCGCTGGCATCCAGCTTCAACACCGGATACGCCCCCACATCCTGCGCGCTGTACCACGGCGAGCGCTCGAAGAAGAACGTCAGCCGCGCTTCGCCGTCCGCCGCGAACGCCGGATCATCATGCAGCTTCTTCTCAAACGCGGCCTTCAGTGCCGGATCCTTGGCCATCATGTCGCGCGCCAACTTTTCCAGCACGCGCGGTTCGCCATATTCCTTCGGCTCGAAGATGGCATTAAGAAAACCCCAGCGCAGCAATGAATCGGGCGCCTGTGGTTCCAGCAGGTTGATGACGACATTGGCGCCACGCTGGTTGAGCGGCACGATCACCGAGCCTGCGGGCAATGTCACATCACGCGTCGTGTCGGTGAGCTGGAAGTCGCGCAGCATCAGGTGACCTTCGAACGGCTTGGATGCCCATTGCGGCTGGTCTAGCTGATAGGCGCCGGCATGCACTTTCAGCGGCCGGGTCGTGCGCTGGTACGCAATGCCATGCGCGTCGAGCTTGCCGATGATCTCCGTCCATTGGACGGGAACCACATAGGCGGCGGGCGGCGTGATCGAGACGTCCGGCAGCAGGCCGTTCCAGTTGGGAATGGTGTAGTTCTGCTTGTGGCTTGGGTCGTACTGGATCCAGTCGCTGTTGGAAATATCGCTGTGCGTGATGCTGAACCTGTAGCCCTTGAATTCATAAGGCTTCGAAACAGGATCGTCCTTGAAGCTCACCGGCACGCTTGCGTGCGCATCGGCGGCGCGGGCGATGACATCGGCATCGGCCTTGCGGTTGGCGGCAAGCAACGCGTTCGCGTTCTGCGCCACCTGTTCCAGCGTCAACTCGACCAGGTCATAGGTGCTGCGTACGCGCACTTCGTACGATTTGAGCATATGCGTTTCGACCAGCAGCGCCGGGCGGTTCTGCAGCGCTGCGTAGCCCGTTGAAAAACGCTGGCCGGAGCCGAAATTCTCGATGCCCTTGCGCGGGTCGCGACCGTCCTTGAATTCCAGATAGATCGACTGCAAGTGGCCGCGCTTGTCGTACGCCGGCATCACCTTGTTGACGAAGAAGTCCTGCTGCCACGCATTGATCGCCGGATCGAGCTTGTGCGCATCCTCCAGATACCACGTCAAGTCGTACTGGTAGTCCGCACCATCAGTGGTATGGATGTCCATCAGCAAATCGGGCTGCCAGTGCTGCCACAGCTTCAGCCAGTCGCGCATTTCCGGCGCGTCGGCCTTGACATAGTCGCGATTGAGATTGAGGTATTGCGACTGTCCGCGGAAGCCCATGCTCTCCGGGCCGTTCTGGTTGATACGGTGGTACGGCGACGAATTCTCATGGCCGTCCACACTGAATACCGGGATATAGATCAGTACCACCTTGTCGAGCAGGTGCGGCAGCTTGCCGGTGACGGCAAAGTCGCGCAGCAGCATCAGGGCCGCGTCCTTGCCTTCGATCTCGCCAGGGTGGATGCCTCCCTGCACCCACACCACCGGCCTGCCCTTGGCATGCGCCGAAGAGGGATCGAAGCTGCCATCGCCGCTGGCAATCACCACTATCATCGGGCGGCCTTCGGGCGACGTGCCGTACGACACCAGCTTGAGCTTGTCTGGCGCCGCCTTGGCCAGCCGCTGCAGATACTCCAGCGTGCTGGTCATGTCCGGAGTCGTGCGGAAGTGCGAGGCCTCGGCAGGTGTGGTCCAGTCGGTGGCGTGCGCGCCAATGGCGGCGAGACAGAGCAAAGTCGACAGGCAAAGGTGACGCAGCTTCATTCAGTGTCTCGGTCGTGGTCGCGCAGCCTGACAGGCGAAGCCGGCAAGGTATCAGGCGCGACGGCGCCACCGGAAATGATGAAGGCCATGGCCTGGTCCATCGTCCAGTCGGTGGGGGTGAGTTCGTCCACGGACACCACTTCCAGATAGCCGCCCGTCGGGTTGGGTGTGGTGGGGATATACACCGCTGCCATCTCGCGGCCGGTTCCTTCCTCCAGCATCACGCGGGTGACAAAGCCAACCACCTTCATGCCGCGGCGCGGAAAGTCGATCAACACCACGCGCTGCACGCCCGAAGGTTTCTGCTGCAGCACCGCCATCAGCTTCTTGGTGCCGCCGTAAATGGTCTGCACCAATGGGATGCGCGCGAGCACGGCGTCGAAGCCATCGATCAGGCGTTGGCCGATCATGCGGTTGGCCAGCCAGCCGATGGCATAGAGCACCAGCAGGGTCAGCAGCAACGCCAGCACAGACAGGATCAGCGCACTATTGAGCGCGGGCGATGTGGGAGAGAACGTGGCCAGCAAGGCGGTGACCAGCGGCGCGCCGATATCGGCAAGCATGCCCAGCACGAACTTGAAGACGACCCAGGTCACCCACAGCGGAATGACGGTAAGCAGGCCGGTAAATAGATAACGTTTGAGGCGCAGGCGCTTCATGGGTATAGGCATCGGGGAGGGGACGCGGCATTGTCCCATGGGGGACTGGTTTTGCGTCGTAGCTCAGCTGCCCGCCCGTGCATATACCTGGTGTCGAGTGCTTAGGCGTTGGCAGGCTGCTCGCTGCGTGCCTTCGGCTTCAGTCGCACATAGAGTTGCTTGCGCACGATGGCAATGACTTCACCGCTCGCCGTTTTTACCTCCACGTCGAACCAGCGCAACACCTTCTCGCCTCCCGCCGCCGCTGCGCGCAGCTCATCCACCATGGTGGCTTCGAGCTTGAAATGGACGTAGACATTTTCCTTGCCTGGCGCCACGAATTCGATGGCACCGGCGCGATCCCACACGTAGTAGTCGTCGCCTAGCTGGTGCATCGCCAGCAACATCCAGAACGGGTCCGTCATCGCGAACAGATTGCCGCCGAACTGGGTCCGCACGTAGTTGCGGTTCCATGGCCGAAGCTTCAGCACCACGCGTACTTCCGACCAGTCCCCGGCAACGTGCTGCACGCGGATGCTGTTGAAAAAGAACGGCGGCCAGATGTTCATCAGGCGGCGGAAGGTGGACGCGCGCATAGGAGAATTTTTGGTGAGCGGGGATGGGCGAGCATAACCCATCCGTACTGTTGCGTATGGATGGGTCTGCCGGCCCTCGGCCATCCTGCCCTGGAGGCCTGGGCGCCTACTCCAAATGGCCGAGAATGCCCCTGCGCGCTCGCAATATTCCGCGTCTATACTTGGGCGCAAGCGATGGTGCGAGGGGCGCCGCGTTTAAACAGGGGGGTTGCATGAGAAAGCTGCTCAAGCGCGCAGTAGGCTGCGCGCTTTGTCTTTTGGCATGTTCGGCATTCGCAGAAGGCGTGTCGTTTGCGGACCTGGCTCGGCACATGCAGTACAGCCAGGTAAAGATTTCCGGTGACGGCCGTTATCTGGCCGCGACCAGCGTGGTCGACGGCAAGCCGCTATTGGCGCTCATCGATCTGACCACCCACAAGGGCGGCGTGATTCATCCGCGCGAAGGCAATCAGGTCGCCGACTTTTGGTGGGCTAACGATCACCGGGTGCTCTATGTCGAAGGCACCAAGGTGTCCGGTTTCGACCAGCCACTTTTGACCGGCGACATTTTCGGTGTGAATGCCGACGGTACGGGAGCAGCGCTGCTGTTTGGCTATCGCGCTGCCGATGCAAGTCGCAGCGCCACGCATCTGCAGCATGCCGAGTCTGAGCGCGCCTGGGCAGAATTCATCGCCCCGCTTGAGGGCGACGAGAACCATGTCCTGATTGGTGTCAATCCTTGGGATGTCGGCGCCGATGGTGCATTCACCGATGTCTACAAGATGGATGTGCGGGACGGCAACAAATACAAGGTGACCACGGCGCCAGTGCGCAACGCCAGTTTCGTGGTCGATCATCATGGCGTTGTCCGCTTCGCCATGGGTGTGGATAGTCATAGCTACGATCAGGTCTATTACCGCGATGGAGACGGCAAGCCTTGGACGCTTTTGTTCCAAGGTGATTCCCAGCACTCGATCGCACACCCGAAAGCCTTCAGTCGAGATGACGGTCTGGTTTACATGTCGTGCGGTGCGGCCGGTAAGGTCAGCGCGTTGTGTCCATGGGACGTCGCAACACAGAAGATGCAAGAGCCCGTTTGGAGCAGTGACACCGCTGATATGACCGGGCTGGTACATAGCCTTGATCATCGCGACGTTGTGGGCGTTTACTCCATGCCGTCGACGCCGACCGCCGAAGCCATCGTGCCCGGTGCCGACGCAATAAAGGTGATCGGCGCGCTGTCGCACCAGTTTCCTGGCGAAAGCGTGCGTATCGTGTCCAGCACCAAGGACGGCAGCAAGGCCGTGGCGCTGGCCTCGTCGGATATGGATCCGGGTACGTACTATCTGTGGGATACGGCGACCGGCAACGCTACTCCATTGTTGCAGCGCGCCGAGTGGATCAAGCCGAGCCTGATGGCTGCGATGGCGCCGGTGGAGTTCAAAGCGCGTGATGGCCTCACTGTCCATGGTTATCTCAGCATGCCGCCCGGCAAGGAGCAGGCGAAGCATCTGCCGCTGGTGGTGTTCATTCACGGCGGTCCATTTGGTATCCGGGATCATTGGGAATACGACTCCTACGTACAGATGCTCGCCACGCACGGGTACGCCGTGCTGCAGGTGAACTATCGCGGTTCGGGTGGCTATGGCGCTGAGTTCGAGCATTCCGGCTACCGCGAGTGGGGCGGCAAGATGCAGGACGACGTCACTGATGCGACGCACTGGGCGATCGCGCAGGGCATAACCACGGCAGGGCATGTCTGCATTTTTGGCGGCAGCTACGGCGGCTACGCGGCGTTGGAAGGCGCTGTGAAGGAGCCTGACCTCTACCGTTGCGCGATCGGCTATGTCGGTGTCTACGACCTGAGCCTGATGTATACCGACGGCGATATCTCCGAACGCACTGCCAGCAAGAACTATCTTCGCGTCACGCTTGGCACCGACCCGGCCGTATTGGCGGCGCGTTCGCCGATCAATCAGCTCGACAAGCTGAAGGCCAATGTCATGCTGATCGTTGGCGGTCAGGATTACCGCGTGCCGCCCAAGCATGGCCAGAACTTGCATGCCGCCTTGCAGAGTCGCGGCATAGCTCATGAATGGCTATACAAGCCCAATGAGATGCATGGCTTCTACGATGAGGCGAATCTCGCGGAGTTGTTCCAGCGCGTCACTCAGTTCCTTGACCGCAATATCGGACAAGGCGCGGGCCCGGCTGCTGGCTCGCCTTGAGTTGCTGACGTGAACTGAGGTTTCGGCCCTGCACCAGCTGCTTAGGCTGGTGCAGGGCCGGCAACCGCAACATCAAAACACCAGCGACGCCATGCGCCGCCGATAGCGACCCACCAGCTCGGCATCATCGAGTGTGGCGAATGCGGCAAGCAGCCGCTTCTTCGCTTGGCCGTCGTTCCAGTCGCGCGCCTTCTCCAGAATGGCCAGGAACTGATCCAGCCCTGCAGCGGCGTCACCTTCCAGCAAGAGCCGCACACCTAGCAGGTCACGTGCGGCCCAGTCAGTGGCGTCGGCTTCAATACGCTGCTGCAGCTCCGGCTGCGAGGGCGCGCCCTTGAGCGCACGCGCCAGGTCGAGCTGACTGCGCAGGCGCACGGCGCGGGCATCGGTGGCGAGGTTGGCGGGGAGCGAGGTGAGCTCGGCCTCGGCGGCTTCGACGTGACCGGCCTGCATCAGCGCCAGGGCCAGGTCGAGCTTCAGCTCCGACCGTTCCGGTTCGGCGGCAATGGCCTGCTGCAGGCGATTGATGGCCTCCTCGGGCGATTCGGCCACCTCCGGCTCGGCTTCGGCATCGCCGGCACCGTCCAGCGGCTGTATATGACGCGTGAGGAACTCGCGCAGCTGTCCTTCCGGCAGGGCGCCGGCAAAGCCATCAAGCACCTGGCCGTCCTTGACCAGCATCACCGTGGGGATGCTGCGGATGCCGAACATGCCAGCCAGCTGCTGGGACTTGTCCACGTCGACCTTGGCCAGCCGGAAGGCGCCGTTGAACTCGGCGGCGAGCTTCTCCAGCATGGGGCCGAGGGTCTTGCAGGGGGCACACCAGGTTGCCCAGAAGTCCACCAGGATCGGCGTGGTCAGTGAGGCTTGCAGCACCTCGGCTTCGAAATTGTCCTCGCGCACCTCAAAAACGTGCGCCTGGGCGGTCGTGGCACTCACTGGGAACTCCCGTTGACGAATGGCCCACAGATCAGGGCGTTGCCCAGCATATCAAGGGCACCGTGCTCTTCGGCCAACAGGCTGGCCCGAACGTGAGATGTCTGTGTCGAAAGATCGATCAGCGCTTCACGGCGATATTTGCGAAAATCACCGGATGACCATGCCAGCCCCAGGCATCAAACCCGGCATCGCACCCCCCACCCTGTGGATCTGCGAGCACTGCGACACGGTTTATCACCGGCGCGTCTTGTCATGGGGCGAGGTGGCCCGATGCGCACGCTGCGAAGCCATCCTGGCCCGTCATCACGCGATCGGCGTGCGCGGCATGCTGGCGCTGGTGGTCACGGCGATGATTGCTTTCATCCAGGCCAACATCTGGCCCATTGTCACCCTCGGGCTCAATGGCCAGCTGATCAGCGCCACCCTGTGGGGCTGCATCGTGATGATGTGGCGGGAGCATGCGCAGGTAGTGGCGGTGATTGCCGCGTGCACGCTGTTCTTTTTTCCGATCGGCAAGATGTTGCTGCTGGGCTGGGTGCTGCTCTATGCGCGCAAGGGTGAACGCGCGCCGGGTTTCCGGCTGGCCATGGTGACGCTGTACCACATCGGTCCGTGGACCATGAGTGAAGTGTTTGTGCTGGGTACGCTGGTGGCTATCGTCAAGGCGCATATGTATTTCCAGGTCATTCCCAACGCGGGCATCTTTTCCTACGGCGTGCTGATGCTCATCATCACGGCGTTTTCCAGCATCGATATGCGGCGGCTATGGGATCTCACCCGGGAGCGTGGCGCATGAGCACGCTGCCGCGCGCCAGCGAGCTGGGGCTTATCGGTTGCCATGTGTGCGGGCTGGTGTGCCGCGACATGAAAGTGCCGGATGCTGGCTGCCCACGCTGCGGTTCGGCGCTGCACAAGCGCAAGACGGCCAGCTACACCCGCACCTGGGCGCTGCTGCTGGCGGCATTTTTCGTCTACATACCCGCCAATGTGCTGCCCATCATGCGCACGGTGAGTGTGGGCGACGTGGACGACAACACCATCCTCAGCGGCATCATCGAGCTGTGGGTCAAGGGATCGCCCGACCTGGCCGTTATCGTGTTCACTGCCAGCATCGTGGTGCCGGTGCTGAAGTTCTTTGCGCTGGGGCTGTTGCTGATCAGCTCGCAGCGCGGCAGCCAATGGGCGCAACGCCAGCGCTCGAAGCTGTTCCGGCTGGTGGAGTTCATCGGTTACTGGTCGATGCTGGATGTCTTCGTAGTAGCGCTGCTGACGGCGCTGGTGCAGTTTGGTTTCTTCAGCCAGGTGGAACCGCTGCCTGGTGTGGTGTTCTTCGGCCTCACGGTGGTGATCACCATGCTGGCCTCCATGACGTTCGACCCTCGACTGATCTGGGATGGCAGGGACTTCGATGACTGACGAAAACAAGCCGATCACCGATGCCGACCTGCCCGAACCGGTGGTGCAGCGACCGCGCATCAATGCGTCGCTGGTGTGGCTGGTACCGATCGTGGCCGCGCTGGTGGGCCTGTCGCTGGTGATCCACGCCTGGATCGAGGCAGGCCCCGCCATCAACATCAGTTTCCAGACGGCCGAGGGGCTGGACCCGGGCAAGACCCCGGTGAAATACAAGAACGTGATCATCGGCCGCGTGACCACGGTGCGCCTGAGCGAGGACCGCTCCCGCGTGGTGGCCAAGGTGGCGCTGGAGAAGAGCGCCGAAGGTTTTGCCACGGCCGATACCCGATTCTGGGTAGTGCGTCCGCGCATTGGCCTGGGTGGCGTGTCGGGTATCGATACGCTGCTGTCGGGTGCCTTCATCGGCGCTGACGTGGGCGAATCGAAGGAGCCCAAGAACGACTTCACCGGCCTGGAAGCGCCGCCCACGGTCACCCATGGGGCCCCGGGCAAAACCTATGAGTTGCACGCGGACGACCTGGGCTCGCTCGATATCGGTTCGCCCATCTACTACCGCCGCATCCAGGTGGGGCGGGTGTCGTCCTATCACCTGGACAGTGACGGCAAGAGCGTGTCGGTGCAGATCTTCGTGGACGCACCCAACGACCAGTTCGTCACCAAGTCAACGCGCTTCTGGAACGCCAGCGGCGTGGACGTGTCGCTGGGCGCCGACGGCCTGAAGGTCAACACGCAGTCGCTGGCCACGGTACTGGCGGGTGGCGTGGCATTCCAGGATCCACCGGGCCCCCATGATGCGGCGCCGTCCGACGAAAATGCTTCGTACACCTTGTTCAACGACCGCGGTACGGCGATGGCGCCGCCCGACGGCGAGCCGCACTACATCCGCATGCGCTTCAACCAGTCCATGCGTGGGCTGGCGGTGGACGCGCCGGTGGAATTCCTGGGTGTGCCGTTTGGCAAGGTGGTGTCAGTCAATCTCGATTTCGATGAAACCACGCAGGCCTTTTCCACCCTGGTGGGTGCCGTGGTCTATCCCGCCCGCCTGGGCAAGGCGCACGACAAGCTGGTGGCCCTGGCCAAGGCGCGTGGCGACGACGAGCAGATGTCGCAGATGATGGGGCGCCTCGTCGACCATGGTCTGCGCGCGCAGGCCCGTACCGGCAACCTGCTGACCGGGCAGCTGTATATCGCCATGGATTTCCTGCCCAAGGCGCCCAAGGTGGCGTTTGATGGCAGCGCCAAGCCGCTGGAAATTCCCACGGCGCCGGGCAGCTTCGACAAGCTGCAGGAGCAGGTGGCCGATATCGTGGGCAAGATCCAGAAGATTCCGTTCGACAGCATCGGCAAGAACCTCGACCAGTCGCTGGGCGAACTGAATCAAACGCTCAAGCAGGTCAACACCGATGTGTTGCCGGAAATGAAGCACACCTTGCAAGGTGCGCAGCAGACGCTGGGCAGCGCCAACAACGCGCTTTCGCCCGATTCCCCGCTGCAGCAGAACCTGGGCGGCACCCTGCAGGAGCTACAGCGCGCCGCGCGTTCGCTGCGCGTGCTGACCGACTACCTGGGCGACCATCCGGACGCCCTGCTGCGTGGCCGTCGGGCCGATCCCAAGCCGGTCGAGCAGGCGCCGCCGCCGGCAACCAATCCACCAGCCAACGTGCCGCCACAAGGGAGCAAGCCATGATGCGTGCGGGATACCTGATCGTGGCCGTTTGTCTCGGCGCGCTGGCCCTGGGGGCTTGCGGCTCCAAGCCACCGACGCATTTCTACACGCTGGTGCCGCCGGCAGGCGCGGTGGTGGAACCGGCCGGGCCGGTCGGCTTCCAGTTCGAGTTGTTGCCGATCTCCGTGCCAGCCCAGGTCGACCAGCCGCCCCTGGTGGTGCGCCAGGGCGAGCAGGGCGTTGCCGTATTGCAGGGTGAGCGCTGGGTCGCGCCGTTGAGCGATGAGTTGCATAGCGCGCTGGCGGCCGACCTGGCCCGCAGCTTCCAAGCCCAGGACGTCACCGGCCTGTCCACGGGCGGCAAGAACGCGGTGCGCATCAAGCTCGATGTACGGCGGTTCGACTCGGTGCCGGGTGGCTACGCCTTTATAGATGCCGCCTGGAGCGTACGTCCGCTCAAGGGTGGCGACGGCGTGACCTGCACCAGCCGCGTCAGTGAGACGGTGGGCAGCGGTTACGACAGCCTGGTCGAGGGACACCAGCGCGCGGTGGCGCAACTGGCCGGGCAAATTGGCGCAGTGGCGCAGGCCATGACGGCGGGTCAACGCCCCACCTGCCCGTGACCCGCCCTGTGTAGGAGCGCACCCTGTGCGCGACCGCGGCGCCACGTCGATTCCGCTCCGTCGGCTTGTCGCGCACAGGGTGCGCTCCTATAGGGGAGGGCCAGGCCGCTTTTGCGCTGGCCCAGCCGCAATTCTGCTAGTCTGCCGCGTTCCCCCAGCTGCCACCGGAAAGGCCGGTGGCAGCCCGCAAAACACATGGCGCCGGACACATGCAGGACATTCAGGATCAGGGTTCCCACGAGGGCAACGAACAGGGCTACCAGCCGCAGGCGGTTGAAACCGTCGCGCAGCAGTATTGGCGCGATCAGCGCGCCTACGAGGTAAAGGAAGACGCCTCGCGTCCCAAGTTCTACTGCCTTTCCATGCTGCCGTACCCGTCCGGCGCGCTGCACATGGGGCATGTGCGCAACTACACCATCGGCGATGTCATCAGCCGCTACCAGCGCATGCAGGGCAAGAACGTGCTGCAGCCGATGGGCTGGGACGCCTTCGGCCTGCCCGCCGAGAACGCCGCGATCAAGAACAAGACCGCGCCGGCCAAGTGGACCTACCAGAACATCGAGCACATGCGCGCCCAGCTGCAGCGCATGGGTTTCGCCTACGACTGGACCCGCGAGTTCGCCACCTGCCGTCCGGAGTACTACCGCTGGGAACAATTGATGTTCACCCGCCTGATGAAGAAGGGCATGGCGTACCGCAAGAACGCGGTGGTGAACTGGGATCCGGTCGACCAGACCGTGCTGGCCAACGAGCAGGTAGTCGACGGCCGCGGCTGGCGCTCTGGCGCGCTGGTGGAAAAGCGCGAGATCCCGCAGTGGTTCTTGAAGATCACCGATTACGCGCAGGAACTTCTCGACGGCCTGGACACCCTTCCGGGGTGGCCCGATGCCGTCAAGACCATGCAGCGCAACTGGATCGGTCGCAGCGAAGGCCTGGAAATCCATTTCGACGTGGAAGGCGAGGGCGAGCCGCTCACCGTTTTCACCACGCGTCCCGACACGCTGATGGGCGTCACCTTTGTCTCCATCGCCGGTGAACATCCGCTGGCGCTGAAGGCTGCCAAGGACTACCCGAAGCTCGCCGCGTTCCTCGAAGAGCTCAAGCACGGCGGCGTGTCCGAAGCCGAGCTGGAGACGCAGGAAAAGCGCGGCATGGATACCGGCATCGAGGCCATCCATCCGCTGACCGGCGAGAAAATCCCGGTATTCGTGGCCAACTTCGTGCTGATGGGCTACGGCACCGGAGCCGTCATGGCCGTACCCGGCCACGATCAGCGCGACTGGGAATTTGCCAAGAAGTACGACCTGCCGATCAAGATGGTGGTGGTCGATCGCGCCGTGCTCGACGCCGTCGCGGAGATCCAGCACGACCTTTCCAAGGGCGTGGGCTCCGACCCGATGCGCGCGGCGCTGGGCGGTGGCGGCAGCATCGATGCGTACGAATCGTCGGCTGCGGTGCAGCTCATCGAAAGCTTCGAGAACAGCATCCAGGAAGACAGCGCCTTTACCGAGCGCGGCTACCTGGTGAACTCGGGTGAGTTCGATGGCATGGATTACGGTCAGGCGTTCGACGCCATGGCCGCGCGCTTTGAGCGCGAGAGTAAGGGCGTGCGTCGCGTGAACTGGCGCCTGCGTGACTGGGGTGTCAGCCGCCAGCGTTACTGGGGCTGCCCGATTCCGGTGATCTACTGCGCCAAGTGCGACGCCGTGCCGGTACCGGAAGACCAGCTGCCCGTGGTGCTGCCCGAGGACGTCGCGTTCTCGGGCGTGCAGTCGCCGATCAAGGCCGACCCCGAGTGGCGCAAGACCACCTGCCCGCAGTGCGGAGGCCCGGCCGAGCGCGAAACCGACACCTTCGACACCTTCATGGAGTCGAGCTGGTACTACGCGCGCTACACCAGCCCCGGTGCCCAGGATCAGGTCGACGAGCGCGCCAACTATTGGCTGCCGGTGGATCAGTACATTGGTGGCATCGAGCACGCCATCCTGCACCTGCTGTACTTCCGCTTCTATCACAAGCTCATGCGCGACGCAGGCCTGGTGCAGGCCAACGAGCCGGCCACCAACCTGTTGTGCCAGGGGATGGTGATCGCCGATACGTTCTATCGCGACAACGCCGATGGTTCGAAGGACTGGATCAATCCGGCAGACGTGGAGATCGAGCGCGACGACAAAGCGCGCGTGATCGGTGCGCATTCGAAGTCGGACGGCCAGCCGGTAAAGATCGGTGGCACCGAGAAGATGTCCAAGTCCAAGAACAATGGCATTGACCCGCAGGCCATGGTGGACAAGTACGGTGCCGACACCGTGCGTCTGTTCTCCATGTTCGCGGCGCCGCCGGAACAGTCGCTGGAATGGAGCGAGGCCGGTGTGGAAGGCATGGCGCGTTTCCTGCGTCGCTTCTGGCGCGAAGTGAACACGCACGCATCGCAGCCGGATCACGCGGTAGTCGATCCGTCCGCATTGGATGCCGGCCAGAAGACGCTGCGCCGCCAGGTGCACGAAACCATCCAGAAGGTCAGCGACGATTTCGGTCGCCGCCACTCGTTCAACACCGCCATCGCCGCACTGATGGAGCTGCTCAACGCGTTGAACAAGTTCAACGACCAGAGCGAGCAGGGCCGTGCCGTGCGCCACGAGGCGCTGGAAGTGATGGTGCTGCTGCTCAACCCGGTAGTGCCGCACGTCAGCCACGCGCTGTGGCAGGTGCTGGGTAACCCCATGTCCGTGGTCGAAGACCAGCCGTGGCCGCAGGCCGACAGCGCCGCGCTGGTGCGTGATTCGCTGACGCTGGCGGTGCAGGTCAACGGCAAGCTGCGCGGTACCATCGAAGTTGCTGCCAACGCTTCGAAGGAAGAAGCCGAGGCGCTGGCGCGCGCGCATCCGCAGGTGGTCGCCTTCCTCGAAGGCCAAAGCGTGCGCAAGGTCATCGTGGTACCGGGCAAGATCGTCAACATCGTCGCAGGATGAAATTCATGAGCCGTGTGTTCAAAGCTTCGTTGCTGTTGATGTCCACTCTCGCGCTGGTTGCGTGCGGGTTTCACCTGCGCCAGAGCGTGGCGTTGCCGCCGGGCATGGACCGCGTCCATGTGACCGTGACTGGCAACAACGACTTGCAGCGCATGCTTTCGCGCACGCTGGCGGCACAGGGCACCACGGTGGAAGAACATGCAGCCACCGGTGTCGCTGAGTTGAATGTGCCGGTGGCGGCCTTCAGCACCGATACGTTGTCAGTAAATGGCGCGGCGGCAGTGACCGAATACACGGTGCGCTACGTGGTGCTGATTGAAGTGCACGATGGCACCGGGCAGCCGATCGTGCCGCGCCAGCGCATCGATCTGTCGCGCGAGTTCAGTTACGACGCGACCAACACGATCGGTACGCAGGCGCAGATCGATGCAATCCACGCCAGCCTGAACGACGATGCCGTCAGCGCCATCATGTTCCGTCTGCAGGCCGCTGGCCGGCATCCGGAAAAAACGGCGCAGTCGGCGGCCGACCAGGCGGCGCAGGACGCGCAGCCGGCCTCGGCTTCCAGCACGCACTGATCGAGCCGTTCCGACATGCCGCTCAACGCCATCCAGTGGCAGAAGTCGCTGACCGCCGATCACCTGCGCCCGGTCTACCTGCTGGCGGGCGAAGAATTGCTGGTGCTGGAGGCGGCCGACGCCTTGCGCGCGCAGGCTCGCAAGCTCGGCTACGCCGAGCGTGAGGTGCTGGACGTCGGCAATCATTTCGACTGGGACGACCTTGCACGCGCCGCCGCCGGCATGTCGCTGTTCGCCACGCGACGCCTGCTCGATCTGCGCTTGCCAACGGGTCGCCCCGGTACGGAGGGCGCCAAGGCCATCAACGCGTTCTGCGCCGACCCGCCGCCCGATGTGACCTTGCTGATCACGGCGACCGATTGGAGCAACAAGCACGAGGGCGCCTGGACCAAGAACCTCGACGCCGCTGGCGCGCTGGTGGTGTTCAACGCACCGCGCGCCAACGAGTGGGCCGGCTGGATCGGTGCGCGCCTCGCCTCGCACGGCCTTTCAGCCACGCCGGACGCCGCAGCCCTGTTGGCCGAGCGCGTCGAGGGCAACCTGCTTGCCGCGGCGCAAGAGATCGACAAGCTGGTCGTGCTGCACGGCCAAGGCAAGATCGACGCCGCGGAAATGGAAAACCTCGTAGCCGACAGCGCGCGCTACGACGCCTTCAAACTTACCGACGCCGCTTTTGCTGGCGATGGTGGGCGGGCGCTGCATATCCTGCATGGGTTGCATGCGGAAGGCGATGAATTGATCGCGCTGATGGGCTGGTTGGTCAATCAACTTCAGCTCGCCCTGCGGCTGGCCAACGCGCGAGACTTTGCCGCACAGGCGCGCGCCGAGCGGCTATGGCCCGCGCGTGAGCAGCTGTTCCGCAAGGCGCTACGGCGCGCCCCGCGCGAGCATTGGCTGCAGTGTCTGGCACGCGCGTCGCGTATCGACCGGATGGCCAAGGGCCGCGAGCAGGGCGATGCTTGGCTGGAGGCCGAGCGTCTTATTGCCGTCATCGCCGAGCCACGGGCTGCGCAAGCGCTCTCATGACGCGTCCCCTCGCCATCTTTGGCGGCACGTTCGATCCCGTGCACCTCGGCCACCTCAGCGTGGCCTGGGAAGCATCCGAGCTGCTCGACGCCGACGTGCACCTGATGCCGGCCAGCGTGCCGCCGCATCGTCCAGCGCCGATCGCCAACGCGGCGCAACGCGTGGCGATGCTGCGCGCAGCACTGCAGGAGCAGTCGCGCCTTTCGCTCGATACGCGGGAACTGGCGCGCACCGGCCCGTCCTACACCGTCGACACCTTGCTCGAACTGCGTGCTGAGCAGGGCGATCGCCCGCTGGTGCTTTTGATCGGCGCCGACGCGTTCGCCGGCCTGCCGTCATGGCACCGCTGGCGCGAGCTGTTCGAGGTGGCGCATATCGGCGTGCTCAGCCGCCCGGGTGTGGAGGCGATGCTGCCGGATGTGCTTGAAGCGGAGACAGTTGCACGGCGCATCGCCGACGCTGCCGTGCTGCACACGCTGCCGGCCGGCAGGGTGATTGAGCTCGCGGTGACGCCGCTGGAAATCTCCGCCACCCGCGTGCGCGAGTTGCTCGCCGAGGGACGTGACCCACGCTACCTGCTGCCCTGCGGCCTGTTCGACGACCCCGCCATTCTTGCGCCCTACCGTCTGTAGGAGCGCACCCTGTGCGCGACCGCGGCGTGATGTCGCTCCCGCTTCGTAGGGTTTTCGCGCACAGGGTGCGCTCCTACGACAGCTGCGCTACCCGAACAAAACGCCAGAACCCGTTCTCTGTAGGAGCGCACCCTGTGCGCGACTGCGGCGTGATGTCGTTCCCGCTTAGTAGGGTTTTCGCGCACAGGGTGAGCTCCTACAAAACAGCTGCGCTGCCCGACCAAGACGCCTGAACCCGCCCTCTGTAGGAGCGCACCCTGTGCGCGACCGCGGCGTGATGTCGTTCCCGCTTAGTAGGGTTTTCGCGCACAGGGTGAGCTCCTACGACAGCTGCGCTGCCCGACCAAGACGCCTGAACCCGCCCTCTGTAGGAGCGCACCCTGTGCGCGACCGCGGCGTGATGTCGCTCCCGCTCCGTAGGGTTTTCGCGCACAGGGTGCGCTCCTACAACAGCTGCGCTGCCCCACCGAAACGCCTGAACCCGCCCTCTGTAGGAGCGCACCCTGTGCGCGACCGCGGCGCGATATCGTTACCGCTTCGTAGGCTTGTCGCGCACAGGGTGCGTTCCTACAGAGAGTTGCGTTGCCTATGAGGTGCGCGGCACAAAGCGCAATGCCACCGAATTCATGCAATAACGCAAACCCGTAGGCTGCGGGCCATCGTCGAAGACGTGTCCGAGGTGGCTGTCGCAGCCGGCGCACTTTACTTCCGTGCGCTCCCAGCCGAACGTGGTGTCGAGTTTCTCGATCACGTTTTTCTTGGCGATGGGCTGCCAGAAGCTGGGCCAACCGGTGCCCGAGTCGAACTGGGTGGCCGCGTCAAACAGCGCGGTATCGCAGGCAGGGCAGCGATAGAGGCCCGGTACGGCGGGTTTCTCGTGCTGGCCGCTGAAGGCGCGCTCGGTGCCTTCGCGGCGCATCACATAGAACGCGTCATCCGACAGGCGCTGATGCCACTGCGCATCGTTGAGCACCAGCTTGCGCACGTGGCACGGCCCGAGGTGGCGGCCATCGTCAGCAAAGCATTCCAGTAGAAGATCGCCGCCTTGCGCAGCCGGCGTTGCCGCCATCGCTTCGTCGATCAACGGCGCACGCCCGAACAGACGTGGCAGCAGCAAGCCACCCGCGGCCACCATGGCGCCTCCAGTAATCGCCGCGCGCAGGAAGCGCCGGCGCTCCAGCTTTACGATGTCCTGGGTACGGGACATGGCAAACCTCCAACACGTGAGATGCGTGGATCAACCGAAGGTGAAGGCGTAGGCCTGTACACCCGGGTCAAGGAAAGTGATTTCAAAGGTGCGTTCGCCGCTGCCGTTGGCCTGACGCACCAGCTGGTACAGGCGCTGTGCGGTGACGGTGCCGTTGCCGTCGGCATCGGTGTCCGAACCATGATCGGCACCGGGCGCCTTGCCATCGATCAGCACGCGAAAGCGCACAGGCTTGTTGTCGCTGCCGGGGCCCAGCACCAGATGCAGGTCACGCCCGCGGAAGCGGTAGACGATGCGGCCGTTGGCGTGGTCAAGCACGGCGTTTTCGTCGCGTACGGTCCAGCGGCCGTCAAACGCCCACTGGTTGGTCATCAGCGTGGCAGGCGCGTGATACGCCCACGCGTCGTCGTGGGCTACCTGGCCGCCGGCGAAATTCTCGGCGCGGGCGTAGCCCACATAGGTTTCCGGCGAGCGTGTCGAATCCTCCGAGCTGGCCGCTTCCGCGCCCTGCGCACCTGGCTGCACATAGCCGCCGGGCAGGTTCTTCTGGCCGGCTTCGGTGAGCAGCTGGCGGATCACATCTTCGCTTTGCGCGTACTCGCCTTCACCGAAATGGTGATGACGAATCTGGCCTTTTGCATCGATGAAGTAATGTGCCGGCCAGTACTCGTTGTTGAAGCCCTTCCAGATGGCGTAGTCGTTATCGAGTGCAACGGGATAGTCGACGCCCAGATCCTTCACCGCCTTGATGACGTTCTGCGGCTCCTTCTCGAAAGCGAACTCGGGCGCATGCACACCGATCACCACCAGGCCATGGTCCTTGTACTTGTCTGCCCAGGCGTGCACGTAGGGCAGTGCGCGAATGCAGTTGATGCAGGAGTACGTCCAGAAGTCGACCAGTACCACCTTGCCGCGCAGTGACTGCGCCGTCAGCGGCGGGCTATTGATCCATTGCGTGGCACCGTCCAGCGAGGGCAGCTCACCCTCCATAGGCAGCGGTTCGCCTGCCTTTGCCACGGGCTGTGGCGCGGGCGCGGGACGCGCGGCATCGATCAGTTTCTGCTCGATGCCGCCCGTGCTGGCCAGCGAGACACGCGTGAGCAATCCCGTGTCGACGCCCAGGGCGATCATCGCCACACCGGCCAGCACCAGTACGCCGAGTGCTCGTCGCACCCACTCGCCGGCACCCAGCGAGCGCTTCATCAAGCCAAACAGGCGACCGCCAATGGCCAATGCCAAGGCCAGCGAGGTGGCGGCGCCCGCGGCGTAGGTGAGCAGCAGCAAGGTGGTCTGCACGCTGGCGCCATTGAGCGCCGCGCCGGTCAGCAGCAAGCCAAGGATCGGGCCAGCGCAGGGTGCCCATAGCAAACCGGTTGCTACGCCCAGGCCTGCGGCCGACCACACCGAATCGCCTTCGGCATCGGAACGCTGCGTCAGCTTGTTGCCCAGCGCCACGAACGGGCGGCTGATCCATTCAGCCAGATGGCTGGAAAGCAGGGTGAGGCCAAGGATGGCAAGCACCACCATGGCGACAATGCGACCGTACTGGTTGGCGCGAATGGCCCAGCCGCCACCCACCGCCGCCAGCGTGGCGACCAGGGCGAAGGTGAGCGCCATCCCCAGCAGCATGGGCAGGCCATTGCGCGCAAAGGGGCGGTCGGCCCGGGCGAACACAAAGGGCAATACCGGCAGGATGCACGGGCTGAGGATGGTCAGCACGCCACCGAGGTAGGCAAGGATCAGCACAAGCATGCGACAACGTCCTTTGAGGGTTCGTGGACTTATTCGACGGCCACCGCCTGGCGGTTACCTGACCGCCGGAAGTAACGCATGGATCGACTGGTGCGAATACCCAAAAGACCTTCAAAACCCTGCACTCATGCCAACCAGCTTGACCACTACCGGCACGATGGTTCTAGATAGCGTCTTTCCCGCATGGGCAAGGACCTATTCCGCCGTGAGCGACGTCACCACCAGCGCCAGCGATTCGCCGGAGCGACGACGCGCAGCGTGGATGGCAGACGCGCAGGCGGGTGACCGGCGTGCCTATGAGCGGGTGCTGGCCGACTCGATATCCCTGATTCGCGCGGTCGCACGGCGCCAGGGCGTAACGATGGATCAGGTCGATGACGTGGTGCAGGAAACCTTGCTCGCCGTGCATCGCGTCCGCCATACGTACGATCCCACCCGTTCCTACGACGCCTGGCTCAGCGCCATCGCCAGCCGGCGCGCGGTGGATGCCTTGCGCAGCCAGGGGCGGCGGGGCCGGCGCGAACTGCACGACGAGCACGCGCTTGATACGCATGCCGATGTGGACGACGCCACCGCGGCGGCCGAACGGGAACAGGAGGCAAGCCGCCTCCGCGATGCCATTGCAACCCTGCCGCCGGGACAGCGCGAGGCCGTCGAGCAGCTGGGCCTGAAGGAACGTTCGCTGGCTGAGGCCTCCGTCATCACCGGGCGTCAGTCGGGCGCCTTGAAGGTAAACCTGCACCGCGCGCTGAAGGCGCTACGCACCCGTTTCCATGGAGATCCCTGAGCATCATGTCCGAGCCGCGACTCACCGAGTCACTGATCCAGTCACTAGGCGACCAGCTCACGCCGGTACGGCGTCTGCCGCCGCCGTGGTTGCGCACCGCCGGCTGGCTGTTGGCCGTAGCGGCGATCGCGACCTGGCTGCTGGCGCACTACGGCATCGGCGGAATGATGAAGCGCTGGACCGGTACTCCCGATCTGGCCATGGCTGGCATGGGCGCGGTGATCACCGCCGTATGCGCGGCCTGGGCCGCCTTTGTGCTTGGTGTCCCGGGCCGCCCTGCACGCTGGGCCTGGCTTCCCGTGCCAGGCCTGCTGCTGTGGGTGGGCGCGAGCGGCATGGGTTGCCTGCGCCACTGGGTGGCACCGGCCACGCACGCCGCCAGCCTGCCTGAAGCGAACGATTGCCTGATCTTTATCATCAGCTTCTCGATACCGCTGTCGGCGTTGCTGATCCTGTTGTTGCGCCGGGCCTGCCCGCTGCGACCGGTACTTACGGCAGTGATGATTGGCCTGGCCAGCGCGGCAGCGTCCGCCGCGTTGCTCGAGATCTGTCACTCCTTCGACTCCACCGCTACCGATCTGATGATGCATGCGCTGGCCGTGGCGATCGTGGTGGCCATCAACGCCGTCATGGGCGGCCGACTGTTGCAGCCAAGATAAGTGGCAGGGTTGTTCCGACAAGGCGTTTAAGTACGGCTTTTCGCAAAGGCTGGTGCGACGCAGCACGATGAAGCTATCGACCATCGTGGCGAAGGGCACCGGACCTCAGCCGCGCCATGGGATGGCACGCCCAGGTCGCCATTCCCGGAACGCAGCTTCCGCTGGAGGCAGCGCAACAAAGCTCCCCGCTTGTCGGTATTGATGCTGAATGACGGTTGCGACACGACACATTCCCGTGCCGCACCTGGGTATAGGCTTGCCCCGTTGAGGGGCCCGCGCAGCTATAGCGCTGCGGGTCGTGGATTCACGGATCAGGGATGACCCTTCGCATCGGGCAGGACCGCTGATGTGGCGTGGCCGGAGCCGGCGCAAGTCGGTACCGGATCGCCGGAGCCGCTCGGGAAGGGCGGCCACGGTTGCTCCATGGAAGTGCGGCGTCGCCGCACGGTTACCTTACCGCTTCAGGAGATACGTACTTATGAAAGCTTCCCGTTACGCCGTACTCGCCCTTGCGACCGCTGTTGTTTTCGGTCTGGCCATGTCACCGGTCATGGCGCAGCAGAGCACTCCGCCGCCGCAGTCCGGCCAGGACGCCAGCCAGAATGCCATGAAGTCCAGTTCCGATGCCATGAAGTCCAGCAGCGACTCGATGAAGAGCGACGCCAAGGGCTCGGCCAGCGATGCCAGCAAGAGCACCACCCAGCATCACAAAAAGCAGCACAGCAGCACCAGCAAGCCCGCAGCAGCCTCGTCCAGCGGCCACTGATCGCCTCTGACCGGCGGGCTCTCCCTTGAGGAGAGCCCTGCCGTGGGACGTGGTGTAATAGGCCACGCTACCCAGCGGACCGTTCCCCATGTCCTCCTTGTTCCTCAAGCGTATGGGCGTTACCCAGCCGCTGGTGCTCGCCCCGATGCCGGGTGCATCCACTCCCGCGCTGGTCGCCGCCGTGTCCAATGCCGGCGGACTGGGTTCGCATGGCGCGGGTTATCTCGCCCCGCAGGCGATTCTTGATGACGCCGCGAAAATCCGGGCGCTTACCGATCGCCCCTTTGCGCTCAACCTGTTCGTGTTGCCCGACGATTTCCACGAGGACCAGCCGGCGATTGATTTCGCCCGCGCCACGCTCGATACACTGATGGAACGTGAAGGCCTGGCCGTACGCACCAGCATCCCGGAACGTTGGGCCCCTCGTTTTTCCGACCAGTTTGCCGCGTTGTGCGAGGCGCGCCCGGCGGTGGCCAGCTTCACCTTCAATCTGCTTACACCGGCGCAGCTGCGCGAGCTCAAGCAGCGGGGCATCACCGTGATCGGCACCGCCACCTCGGTCGCAGAGGCGCGGGCCTGGGCGGCGCTTGGCGCCGATGCAGTGAGCCTGCAAAGCGCCGAAGCGGGTGGCCATCGCGGTACCTTCCTGCACGAGCCGGAAGAGGCCATGATCGGCCTGTTTGCCTTGCTGCCGCTGGCCGCGAGGGCGGTCGATGTGCCCCTCATCGCCGGGGGCGGCATCATGGACGGCCGCGGCATGCTGGCGGCCGAAGTGCTGGGCGCAACGGCCAGCCAGCTCGGCACGGCCTTCCTGGCCTGCCCGGAATCGGCCGCTGCCCAGGCCTGGAAGCAGGATCTGGCGCAAGCCGACGACGTGCGCATTACCACTACCCGCAGCTTCTCGGGACGCGCGGCACGCGGGCTGCGCAATCGCTATGTGGAGGCCATGAAGCCCTATGAGACAAGGTTTCCGGCCTATCCGGTGATGAATGCGCTCACCGCGCCCTTGCGCCGGGCCGCCGCCGCAGCAGGGCGGGGCGACCTGGTTTCGGAGTGGTGTGGGCAGGCGGCCAGCCTGTCGCGCGCCATGCCGGCCGCCGAGCTGGTGACAGCCCTGCTACAGGAATATCTGCAGGCACGCGACAGCCTCGCTTGACGTGACCTTCAGGCCGGGGCGTTATACTGCGGCCGCGCCATCCCGCGCATCGATTCGCATCGAGGCAACCGCACTTGAGTCAGACTTCCCCACGCAGCACCAAACCCGCCACCACGGCGGTCGTTCGCAAGCATGTCATCGACGCGCTCGACGAACTGAAGGCCAAGGATGTACGTGAAATCGACGTCCGTGGCAAAACCTCCATCGCCGATCTGCTGGTTATCGCCTCCGGCACCTCCGCGCGCCATGTCAAATCCATTGCCGATGAAGTCGTCAAGTTCGCCAAGAAGGCGGGCGTGATGCCACTTGGCGTGGAAGGCGAGCAGGAAGCCGAGTGGGTGCTGGTGGATCTGGGTGACGTGATCGTGCACGTCATGCTGCCGCGCATCCGCGAGTTCTACGGCCTGGAGCGGCTGTGGACGGTGGGTGACCGCGAAGTAGACGCCGAAGTCGCCAGCGCGGGCTAATGCTCCGCGCTCGCTCGGCCGCAGCTGCGCGCTGACGCGCGTGGCTCCTCTTCTATTTTTCCGTTTCCCGGTGATGATGAATGCGCGCGCGCCTGATTGCCGTCGGTGAACGCATGCCCGCCTGGGTGGCGGAAGGCTTCGCCGAGTACCGCAAGCGGCTCTCTCACGAGTTGCCGCTGGAGCTGGTTGAGCTGAAACCCGGCACTCGTGGCAAAGGCCGCGATGACGCACGCGCCATCCAGGATGAGGGCGTGGCGATTCTTGCTGCCCTGCCGCGCGACATCCACGTCGTAGCGTTGGATGGTCGGGGCAAGACCTGGTCGAGCGAGGAGCTGGCCGAGCAGCTGGCGAAGTGGCGCATGTCCGGCCGTGACCTGGCGTTTCTTATCGGCGGACCGGACGGTCACGCGCCGGACGTGCTTGCGCGCGCCGACCAGCAGTGGTCGCTGGGTCCGCTGACGCTGCCGCACATGC
Organism: uncultured Gammaproteobacteria bacterium; assembly: GCA_963783075.1. Classification (GTDB taxonomy): domain Bacteria; phylum Pseudomonadota; class Gammaproteobacteria; order Xanthomonadales; family Rhodanobacteraceae; genus Dyella. Next base: position 215,258 of record CAWAMF010000003.1, read on the forward strand.
TGGTGCGGTTGGTGCTGGCCGAGCAGCTCTATCGCGCCACCACATTGCTTGCCGGTCATCCCTACCACCGCGCCTGAGCCTGCCCCTGCAGGAGCGCACCCTGTGCGCGACAAGCCTACGGAGCGAAGACGCCAACGTGCCGCGGTCTCGCACCGGGTGCGCTCCTAACTGAAAGTGGCCATGTCTGCGCACGGCCGTGCTGCCGCATACTCGCCGCACCTTCGCCAATCTCCAGGAATCGGGCATGTCCATGACGGTGCGCCAGGCCACCATCCACGATCTCGACCTTATCGCACCATTGTTTGACGGCTATCGGCAGTTCTATGGCCAGCCGGCCGACCTGGATTTGGCCATGCGTTTTCTGCGCGACCGTTTTCGGCACCATGACTCGATATTGCTGCTGGCCGTGAACGAGGAAGGCGAGGGCGTTGGTTTTGTCCAGCTGTACCCGTTGTTCTCCTCGGTGCGTGCGGCGCGCAGTTATCTGCTCAATGATCTTTTTGTCGCACCCTTGGCTCGAAGGCACGGGGTTGCCGTGGCGTTGATGCATGAGGCGGTGGATTTCGCGCGCGCCGTTGGCGCGGTGGGAATGTCACTGTCAACGGCGCATGTGAATGAGTCGGCACAACGCTTGTACGAGTCGCTGGGCTGGAAGCGCGACGAGCAGTTTCGCGAATACACCTTCGCTTTTTAAGCCGATTCCTACATCAGACGATCGTCTAGCTTGCCAAGAGTTTGACGTGGCGCGGCGTTACCATCGGTCGATTGCAGCCCACGAGAAAACACCATGGACATGCGTATTCGCCACGCGGGCCTCGCCAGCAAAGTCATGACGGCCGCGCGGGCAGCCGAACTGATCGAGCCGGGCATGACGATTGGCATGAGTGGCTTTACCGGCGCGGGCTATCCCAAGGCGGTGCCGCAATCGCTTGCCGCGAGAATGGTGGCAACGCACGAGCGCGGCGAGCCATTTCGCGTACGCGTGCTTACCGGTGCCTCGACGGCTCCTGAGCTGGATGGTGTGCTGGCGCGTGCGGACGGCATCGATATGCGCCTGCCCTATCAGTCCGATCCGGAATTGCGTGCACGCATCAACCGCGGCGAGATGGATTATCTGGACATCCATCTCAGTCATGTCGCGCAGTACGCCTGGTTCGGCTTCTTCGGCAAGATCGACCTTGCCATCGTCGAAGCCACCGCCATCATGCCCGATGGCAGCCTGATGCCGTCGTCATCGGTAGGCAACAACAAGACCTGGCTGGATCTTGCCGACAAGGTCATCGTCGAAGTGAACCACTGGCAGCCGCTCGAAATGGACGGCATGCATGACATCTACTACGGCACCGCGTTGCCGCCACATCGCAAACCCATTCCGCTGCTCAAGCCCGACGATCGCATTGGCGAGCCCTATCTTCGGCTGGACCCCAGCAAGGTCATTGCGGTGGTGGAGACCAATGCGCCCGATCGCAACAGCGCGTTTGCGCCGCTGGACGATTGCTCGCGCAGCATCGCGGGCAACCTGATCGAGTTTTTCCGGCACGAGATCGCCAAGGGGCGTCTCAGTCCACAACTGCTGCCATTGCAGTCGGGCGTGGGCAATATCGCCAACGCCGTGCTGGCGGGCCTGCGTGAAGGCGGTTTCAGTGGATTGACCGCTTATACCGAGGTGATCCAGGACGGCATGCTCGACCTGCTCGCCAATGATGTGCTGTCGGTGGCTTCGGCCACTTCCTTCTCGCTCAGCCCCGCCGGCATCGAGCGGTTTCTGGATAACATCGATTTCTTCCGCAAGCGCATCATTTTGCGCACGCAGGAGATCTCCAACCATCCGGAGCTGGTGCGGCGACTCGGGTGCATCGCCATGAACGGCATGGTGGAGGCCGACCTCTACGGCAACATCAATTCCACCCATGTCGCCGGCACAAGCATTATCAATGGCATTGGTGGCTCGGGCGATTTCGCACGCAACGGCTTCCTGTCGTGCTTCCTCACGCCCAGCACCGCCAAGAATGGCGCCGTCTCCTGCATCGTGCCGATGGTCAGTCATGTCGACCATACCGAACACGACGTGGCCGTAGTGGTTACCGAGCAGGGTCTGGCCGACCTGCGCGGCCTGTCACCACGCCAACGTGCCAGGGTGGTGATCGAGCGTTGCGCGCATCCCACTTATCGGCCGGTGCTGCAGGAATATTTCGATCGGGCCATGCGCGACAGCCGGGGCAAACACACGCCGCACCTGCTGACCGAGGCGCTTTCCTGGCACCAGCGTTTCCTCGATACCGGGGATATGCGACCGTAGGCACCCGTTTCGCCAGCTGGATCGTTGCACATGCTTTATCTCGCCTCCCAGTCACCACGTCGTCGCCAACTGCTTGAGCAGATCGGTGTGGAATTTCGTGTCGTGGATGTGGACGTGCCCGAGCATCGTGCGATGGCCGAATCGCCGCGTGAATACGTCAGCCGCGTGGCGCGGGAGAAGGCCCGGGCGGGACTGGCGGCGCTGGATGATGCCCTTGCGGTGGTGTTGGGGGCAGATACCGAGGTCGTGCTGGATGACGAGGTTTTCGGCAAGCCGGTCGACGCGGCAGACGCTGCCGGCATGCTGCGCCGCCTGGGCGGCCGCGTGCATGAGGTGATCTCCACCGTGTGGCTCGTGAGCCGCGCGGGCGAGTGGAGCGATACCAGTCTTTCACGCGTGCGCATGCCCGAGCTGAGCGACGCCGCCATTGCCGCCTACATCGGCACCGGCGAACCCTTTGGCAAGGCTGGCGCGTATGCCATCCAGGGTCACGGCGCCAAGTTGATCGAGCATCTGGATGGCAGCCATTCCGGAGTGATGGGGCTGCCCGTGTTCGAAACCGCACGTTTGCTGCGTGCGCGTTCCCTGATCGGCGCCTAAACGTCGACGCCTCTTAATGCATGGGCGTCATCACGAACCAGGAAACCACGGCGAGCAGGTTGTTCATGCCGTGGGCCAGCACGGCCGGCCAGATCGAGCCCGATTGCACGCGTAGCCAGCCGAGTACCAGGCCCAACAGCGCGAGGTTGGGCAGGGCATACCAGAGGAAGGACAGGTCGGGCAGGTGCACGCAGGCAAAGATCAACGCGGTCAGCACAATCGCCCAGTCGCTACCCACGCGGCGCGCCACGGACGACAGCAACACGCCGCGAAACAGCAGCTCTTCCACCAACGGGCCCAGCGTCACCACCAGCAGCGCGAGTGGCAGCCGCAAGCCGAGTGAGATATTGGCGCCCAGTTGCTTGATGTCCTGGCTCACCTCGTGTCCGTGTGCCAGCCATTGGGTGAGCATGCCGCCCACGAATGGCATCAGCGCGCCAAGCGCGATGGCGGCTGCATAGAGGCCAGGGTTCTGCGCGGGCGCGAAGCCGAAGCCGGGCAGTTCGGTCTGCGTCCACAGCGACGGCCACCAGCGGCGGACCAGGTACAGAATCAGCGATGCCGAGACCAGCAGCGTGAGCATCACCGCGATAGCGCTGGCGTTCGAATGGGCCAGCCAGACGCGGCCCTGCATGATCACCGAGGCCAGGCTGTCGCCTTGCCGAAGCACGACCCACAAACCCGCCACCAGACTGATGACGCCCGACACTGCCAATTGCAGCGCGAAGTACAGCGCGATCAGTCCGAACGCATACCAGATCCCCGGTGCCGGCGACAAAAGGGGTGTCGAAGACGGTGACACGGAAGCGGGGTTCTGGCGGGTCGCATCCATCGATGGGCGGGGTCCTGCGGTTGCACGTGCTTGAAGGATGGCCGCCAGGCGCAGCGCGCTCGACACCCGACGGTTACACGCTAGCCGTTGCCGCTGCGCAGGCGCAATCCTGCCCTTTGGCACGGTCCGGGCTGGCTGTCGCATCGTTCACAAAGTCGCCCTGTATAGTGACGGGTAGTTCCAAGGAGGAAGCGGGCGCCCCGGCGCCGACCCATGTTTGCATTCGACTGGCTGGCCGACCCTACGGCGTGGGCAGGTCTCCTCACCCTGGTGGTGCTGGAGATTGTGCTTGGCATCGACAATCTGGTTTTCATCGCGATTCTCGCCGACAAACTGCAGGCGCGGGATCGCGACAAGGCCCGCGTGCTCGGCCTCTCGCTGGCGCTGGTCATGCGCCTGGCGCTGCTGGGAGCGATGTCCTGGCTGGTGAAGCTCACTACGCCCATCGTCCAGTGGGGCAGTGTTTCGTTCTCGTGGCGCGACATCATTTTGTTGCTCGGTGGCGCGTTCCTGTTGTTCAAGGCCACGGTGGAGCTGCACGAGCGACTCGAGGCGGACGATGACAACGACGCTGCCAAGCGCGCACCGGCCCGGTTCTGGCTGGTGGTGGCGCAAATCGTGGTGCTCGATGCGGTGTTCTCGCTCGACTCGGTGATCACGGCCGTAGGCATGGTTGATCACCTGTCGGTGATGATGGTCGCGGTGGTCATCGCGATGATCCTGATGATCAGCGCGAGCAAGCCGCTGACCAACTTCGTCAATGCACGGCCGACGGTGGTGATCCTGTGCCTGTCGTTCCTGCTGATGATTGGTTTCAGCCTGGTTGCCGAAGCGTTCGGGTTTCATATCCCGAAGGGCTATCTGTATGCGGCCATCGGTTTCTCGATCCTGATCGAAGTATTCAACCAGACCATGCGACACAATCGCCGGCGCAGCCTGTTCAGCAGTGCGCGCACGCTGCGCGATCGCACGGCGCTGGCGGTGCTCAACCTGCTGGGCGGTACCGGTGGCGATGACGACGCGGACGCGTCGAAGGCGACTGCAACTACCACCGACAGCCCGGTGGCGATGTTCGGCAAGGACGAGCTGGCGATGGTGCAGGGTGTGTTGGACCTGGCGCATCGGCCGGTGCGTTCCATCATGACGCCGCGTCCGGAGATCAACTGGATCGACCCGCGCGACAGCGCCGAGAAGTTGCGTGAAGAGGTGACCACCTCCAGTCATGCGTGGCTGCCAGTGGCAGGCGACGACCTGGATCAACTGGTAGGCGTGGCTTCCTCGCGCGACCTGTTGGCCAGCCTGCTGGAGCGCGGCCACATTGATGTGGATCACGTGGTGCGCAAGCCGCTGACCGTGCTCGAGTCGCTCAGCGTGTTGCGCCTGATCGAAGAATTCCGCCGATCACCGTTGCAGGTGGCGCTGGTGGTGGACGAGTACGGCAGCGTGCTCGGCCTGGTCACGCCCACCGATGTATTGGAAGTGATCGCCGGCGAATTTCCCGATGAGGAAAGCGGCGATCCGTCCGCCGTGCAGGAGAGCGACGGCAGCTGGCTGCTGGATGCCAGCCTGGATCTGCGCCGCGTCGAACATGTGCTCGGCTTCAAGTTGAGCGGCGACGACAGCTTCTCCACGCTGGCGGGTTACGTGTTGCAGCAGCTGGGTCGCTTGCCCAACGTGGGCGACCGCTTTACCAGCGAAGGTCTGCATTTCGAAGTGACTGCGATGGATGGCGCTCGCATCGAACGCCTGCGAGTAAAACCCGTCGGGTGACCCAGCGGTGCGCCCCTGTAGGAGCGCACCTGTGCGAGACCGGGCGCGGCGGCGTCATCACTGTGTAGGTTTGTCGCGCACAGGGTGCGTTCCCACAACAGCGACGGCGTGCGCGACTGGGCCAGCCTCAGCCCACCAGCATCGCCCGCACCAAGCCCCAGATACCCAACGCCAGCAGCGCCAGCCACGCCACGGCTGCCACCATGAAACCCGGACCGCGCTTGGCCGGATCCTTCAGATAGGCCACCGCGTACCACACGCGCCCGAACACCCAGACCAGCCCGGCCACGCCACCCCATAGCGGGAAGCCGTACTGCGTGGCCAGCCACAGCGTGGGCAGGAAAATCACGGTGGATTCCAACGTGTTCATCTGCACGCGCCAGGCCCGTTCGAAGCCTTCGTGGCCGCTGATCGCCGGCGCCTTGACGCCGTACTTCTCTCTTGCCTTGCCGGTGGCCCACAACGTGCCGGTCTGCAGCAGGATGGTAAGCACGACGACGATGGCGGGCAGGTGCTGGATCATGAGAGGTGCTCACTGAAAAGGTCGCTCACTGTAGCCATCGGCAGCACGTGGCGGGAGGGGGCCCAAGGCGGTATCGTCGGCCGGTGGCACCGCCATGGTGCGCGAGCGAGGGCCGTCACATGGATTGGCAGAAGGGCGAGCGCAGCCAGAACGTCGAGGTGGACAGCGGTGGCGGCGGTGGCCCGCGCTTTGGTGGAGGGCGTGGACTGGGCCTGGGCGGCATCGTGCTGCTGGCGATTCTCGGCCTGGTGTTCTTCAAGGACCCTACGGCGTTGTTGAGCCAGGTGGACACCGGCGGGCAGGTGGCCGCGCCTGCGGGTCAGTCGACCCCGGTTGACCCGCAGACCAAGGATTTCGTCAGCGCGATCCTCGGTTCCACCGAGAAGACCTGGGGCGACATCTTCGCCGCGCATGGCCAGCAGTACGTCGATCCCAAGCTCGACCTGTTCAGCGGCGGCGTCAACACCGCTTGTGGCTCGGCCTCGACGGCGGTGGGGCCGTTCTATTGCCCCGGCGACCAGAAGGTGTACCTGGACGTGGCGTTCTTCCAGGAGCTGGAGAACCGCTTCCACGCCTCGGGTGATTTCGCACGGGCGTATGTCATCGCGCACGAGGTGGGACATCACGTGCAAAAGCTGATCGGCGTGTTCGACCAAGTGGAGCAGGCACGTCGCCGTGGCGCGCGCATGGAAGGTGCGGATGGCTTGTCGGTGCGTCAGGAACTGCAGGCCGATTGCTTTGCCGGCGTGTGGGCCAACCACAGCCAGCAGCGCCTGCAATGGCTGCAGCCCGGTGATATCGAGTCGGCGCTCAATGCCGCCAGCAAGATCGGCGACGACGCCCTGCAACAGCAGGCGCAGGGGCGTGTGGTGCCCGATTCGTTCACCCATGGCACCTCGGCGCAACGGGTGAAATGGTTCCGCGCCGGTTTCGACAGCGGCGATATGGGCAGCTGCAATACCTTCACTGGCGAGCCCTGAATCCCGTGATCGGTTGCATGGCAGCAGCCTGCTAAAATGGCGGGGCCGCGCGCCTTGGGGTGCGCTTTGAACGACTGCGATGCTGCATCCCTGTCTGCGTTGTGGCGCCTGTTGCGCCTATTTTCGCGTGGCCTTCCATTGGTCCGAGGCGGATGCCGCTTTGGGCGGCGTGGTGCCGCCTGAATTGACCGAGACGCTCGACCCGCATCGCTTGGTCATGCGCGGCACCCAGGCCTCGAAACCTCGCTGCACGGCGCTGGTGGGCAACGTGGGCGAGGCGGCCCATTGCGGTATCTACGAACAACGCCCCTCGGTATGTCGCGAGGTGCAACCGTCGTGGGAGTTCGGCGCAGTCAGCGCACAGTGCGACAAGGCGCGTGTCGCCCATGGGCTGCCCGTCCTGACACCAGCGGATTGGGCCGCTGTGCCGGCGTCGCAACCGGTGTGATTCACACCGTCAGCGAGAAGCGGGCGCCCCTGCCTGGTTCTGAAAGGCGAGCACGAACTGCTTCAGGTCGCTATCGTTGACGTCGGAGATGGCCACGTAATGCATGCCATCCGCCGCTCCAGCGGATGACGGTGTAGCCGTGCCGCTGGGTCTGCTCCTGCGCTGCCGTGGCGTCCGCGGGCCACTGATACAGATTGATCACATGCAGGCGGCGCTTGTAGACGAGCGCGGCCACGGCATGCCCGTCCATGGCATCGAGGCGGCCGCCGACCAGCGGGAAACCTTCGCTGGCCAGATCCTTCACGCGTGGCGAGAAGTCAAGCTTGCCCTCGAACCATGGTTTGACCGTGTGCTGGTCGGTCGACACCACATCCATCAGATGCTGTTCCTGCAGCGAACGGAGATGGCCGGAAATGGCCTCGGTCACCAGCGCGTCATCCCCGGGTGCCGATGCGCGCCAGTGTTGGAACAGCAACGGGCTGGTGAGCAGCAGTGCGCCGACAAACCCGGCCGCCATGGCGAGGGCAAGCGGTGCCCGATGGCGGCGACGAGGCGCCGGGATCTCGCTGGCAGGTACTGGCTGGCTCCAGCGCTGGCGTAGTGCGTCCGGTGCGCGCTTGTATAGCGATGGCTGTGCCAGCGCCTTGTGCAGGGTGGTGTAGGTGGCATAGCGCGCCGAGCATGCGGCGCAGTCCTGCATATGCCGGGCGACGGTAGCGCTATTGGCGGCATCCAGTTCGTCGTCGAGATAGGCGTGCAAGAGCAGCCTGGCGTCATCGCACATCATGGCGACGTACCTCCTTGGTGCGGCAGGTCAGCTCGGATTTCAGCCGCTCGCGGGCGCGTGCAAGCCGGGACATCACGGTGCCGATCTTCTGTTCGGTGATGGTGGCGATTTCCTTGTAGGAACACTCTTCCAGCTCGCGCAGCACGATCACTTCGCGCAGGGCGGGCGGGAGTTGTTCCAGCGCAGCCTGCAGCGCGCCGACATCCACGGCGAGCAGGGTCAATGCTTCTGGCGAAGGCCCTTCGTCCACGAGTGGATGCACGCTCGTCATCCAGTGCAGCGTGCAGTGCTTCGGGCGGGGTATGGCTGCGCAGCGTGTAGAAGCTATTGCGCACGATGGCGAGCAGCCACACCCGCGCATCGTTGCCGCGAAAGCTGTCGAAATAGCGCAGGGCGCGCAGCAATGCTTCCTGCACGACGTCTTGCGCGTCTGCATCGTTGCGGGCCAGCCAACGCGCGAGGTTGTACGCCGCATCCAGATACGGCAGCACCACGGCCTCGAAGCGCGCGCTGCGAGCGGCGTCGTGACTGGCTGGGCTGGCAGGCGGGTCGATGGGCATGCGTACAAAGACCTCGGTCGGCGCCACTTTATTCCAATGGCGTGCGCTGCGACCGAAATGACCCTTGCCATGGAATAGACGGCTGGCTGTTGGAGTACTGCAGGTGAAGGCACGGCGCCCGCCGATGCCCGCAGCCACTGGAGAGCGAGCATGCGCGACCTCAGTGACAACGACGTTGGCGGCCGCCGCCAATTCCTCAAATGCATGGCGTGGGCTGGGGCCGGCACCCTGTGGCTGATGAAGGGCGGGGTGCTGAAGCGCCCAGCCACTGGGCGAAGGCGCGGCCTCGATGGAGCAGGCGAGCTTCAGCTTCGTGCAGATCAGCGACTCGCATATCGGCTTTCACAAGGCGCCGAACATGGACGTGGCCTCCACGTTGCGGGCCTCGCTGGCCATGGTCAATGCGCAGAAGAGGGCGCCCTGACTTCATGTTGCATACCGGCGACCTGACGCATCTGTCCAAGCCCGAGGAGTTCGACACGCTGGCCGGATCATGCAGGAGGCCCGCACCGACAAGGTGTTCTACGTTCCGGGCGAGCACGACGTCATCGGCGACAACGGCGCCGAGTTCTTCCGCCGCTTCGGCGAGCGACAGCAGGCGGGAGGCTGGTACAGCTTCGATCATCGTGGCGTGCATTTCGTGGGCCTGATCAACGTGCTCAATCTCAAGGCCGGCGGATTGGGCTCGCTGGGCGCCGATCAGCTGGCATGGCTGAAGAATGATCTGGCCCGCCGATCTGCGGAAACGCCGCTGGTGGTGTTTGCGCATATGCCGCTATGGCCGCTGTATCCGGCCGTGGGGCTGGGGCACGGACGACAGCGCCGAGGCGATCGGCATGTTCCGGCGTTTCGGTTCGGTCAGCGTGCTCAACGGGCATATCCACCAGATCCAGCAAAAAGTGGAGGGCACCGTCACGTTCTATACCGCGCGCTCGACGGCCTATCCGCAACCTGCCCCGGGTGTCGGCCCTGCGCCGGGGCCGCTCAAGGACGTTGCGCCAGACGCGCTGCACCGGTACCTGGGCATCCGCGATGTACGTCATGTGCAGGGTAGACAGACGCTGGCAATCACCGACGAATCGCTGTCATGAGAGCCACACGAAACGCAGCGACGGCGCTGCTGGTCGTCACGCTTGGCGTCGGCTCAATGGTGCACGCAGCGCAGCCTGCTCGAACGATCGACATCCGCAATTTTGCTTTCGCGCCGCAGACCTTGACCGTGCCTGCCGGTACGCAAGTGGTGTGGACCAATCGCGACGACGAGCCGCACCTCGTCACCAGCGCGGGCGCCCAGTTCGCGCCGTCGCCGGCCCTGGATACCACCGACCATTACGCCGTCACGTTCTCCAAGCCTGGCACCTACGCGTATTACTGCTCGATCCATCCGATGATGGTGGGTACCATCATCGTGAAGTAGTGGCCTGCTGATCGCTGTCGAAGCGGTAGATGTCCATCGCTAGCAGGCCGTATTCGATGCCGGCATCGATTCGTTGCGCATGCGCCGCCTCACCGCCTGCGCCCAGCGCCACGAACAGCGGCAGCAGGTGTTCGTCGGTGGGGTGCGCGCGCTCGGCAAAGGGCGCCTGGCGGCGGTAGTCGAGCAGTGCAGCCACATCACCCTCGGCCCAGCTTGCGCTCGATCCACTCGATGAAGGGGCGCACATAGGGCGCTTCGCGTTCCTCGCTATAGCCCGCGCGCAGGTCATGCAGATTGTGGGTGATGCTGCCCGAGCCGATCACCAGCACGCCTTCGTCGCGCAGTGGTGCCAGCGCACGGCCCACGGCGAATTGGTGCGCCGGACCCAGCTGGGGTTGAATCGAGATGGGTACCACCGGGATATCGGCCGCCGGATACAGCAGGCGCAGCGGCACCCAGGCGCCATGGTCGAGGCCGTGGGTCGGATCGAGCGTGGTGGGCAGGCCAGCCTTGTCGAGCAATTCGGTGACGTGTGCGGCCAGCGCCGGGTCGCCCTTCGCCGGGTACTGGATGTCGAACAGCGCCTGCGGGAAGCCGTAGAAGTCGTGGATGGTTTCCGGCCGGGAGGCGCCGCCGACCTGTGGCTGGCGGGCTAGCCAGTGCGCGGAGGCGATCACGATGGCCTTGGGGCGCGGCAGCTCGCGTGCCAGTTCAGCCAGGCGTTCGCCTACCTGCCGCGGCTGGATGGCGGTCATGGGCGAGCCATGGGAGATGTACAGGCTGGGCAGGGCGGTCATGGCGGTTACCTCGGGGGACCGCCTTAGGTTATGGCCTTGGCGCGAAATTGCAGCCCGCGTGCGGTGAACGATGCGTCACCCCCATCGAACGATGACCGCGTTCCCCGTCATGCCGGTGTTTGCCGGAATGACGGGGTAGCGAGCGGGTTACTTCGCCCGACGCGGCGGCTTGCCACCGCTGGCGCCGCCGCCATGGCCGTGCGGGCGCGGCTTGCCGCCGTGGGGCTTTTTGAAGCCGCCCGGGCGGGGGCCGCTCGGCTTGTGCGAGGGGGCTTCGCTAGCGCCGGTATCGTTACCGTCCCATTCCCTGATGCGCAGCTGCTGCTGGCTGACCCACACCTTCTGCAGGTGCTGGAAAACCTCGGCCGGCATGCCATCGGGCAGGTCGATCAGGCTGTATTCGCCGCGGATGCTGAGACGGCCAATGAAACCGCTCTCCAGGCCCGCCTCGTTGGCGATCGCGCCGATGATGTTGCCCGGCTTCACGCCGTGCTCATGGCCGACTTCCACGCGATACGTGCGCTTGCCTTCTTCGGTGTGATGCGGACGCACGGGACGGGAGCCGAACTCACGCGGTGCGCTGTCACGGTCGCGCGGCTTGTGTTCGCGTGCCGCGTGCCGCGCATCGGCGTGCTCGCGGGGGCCTTGCTCGCGGGGCACAAATTCGCGCTTGGGCGGCGGCGTCAGCAGCAACGGCTGGTCGCCCTGCGAGATGCGCGCGAGTGCGGCGGCAATCTCGATAGCCGGAATGTTGTGTTCCTGCTCGTACTGCTCGATCAGCTGCTGGAACAGATTCAGCTCGCCCATGGCCAGCGTATCGCTGATGCGCTGCTTGAAACGGGCAATACGCACATCATTCACCGCTTCCACGGTGGGCAGCTTCATCTCTTCGATGGGCTGGCGCGTGGCGCGTTCGATGGCGCGCAGCATGCCCTTTTCGCGCGGCGTCACGAACAGGATCGCCTCGCCACTGCGGCCGGCGCGGCCGGTGCGGCCAATGCGATGCACGTAGCTTTCGGTGTCGTACGGAATGTCGTAGTTCATCACGTGACTGATGCGGTCCACGTCGAGGCCGCGGGCGGCCACGTCGGTGGCCACTAGGATGTCGAGCTTGCCGTCCTTCAGCTGCTGAATCACACGCTCGCGCTGCGGCTGTGCGATGTCGCCGTTGATGGCGGCGGCAGCCAAGCCCCGTGCCTGCAGTTTCTCGGCCAGTTCCTCGGTTGCCGACTTGGTACGCGCGAAGATGATCATCGCGTCGAAGGGCTCGGCCTCGAGGATGCGCGTCATCGCGTCGAGCTTGTGCATGCCGCTGACAAACCAGTAGCGCTGGCGGATGTTGGCGGCGGTGGTGGTGGACGACTTGATCGTCACCTCCACGGGCTCTTTCAGGTGATGCTGCGCAATCTTGCGGATCGGCGCCGGCATGGTGGCGGAGAACAATGCCACCTGACGCTGCGGCGGCGTGGCCTGCAGCACTTTTTCCACGTCGTCGATAAAGCCCATGCGCAGCATTTCATCGGCTTCATCGAGCACCAGGAAACGCAGCTCGGAAAGATCGAGCGTGCCACGCTCGAGATGGTCGATCACGCGGCCGGGCGTGCCCACCACGATTTGCACGCCGCGCTTAAGCGAGTGCAGCTGCGGGCCGTAGCTCTGGCCACCGTAGATGGGCAGCACCTGCAGGCCGGGCATATGGGCGGCGTAACGCTGGAACGCCTCGGCCACCTGGATGGCCAATTCACGCGTCGGTGCAAGCACCAGCGCCTGCGGCTTGCCGGGCTTGAGGTCGATGCGCGAAAGAATCGGCAGCGCGAATGCGGCGGTTTTGCCAGTGCCGGTCTGCGCCTGGCCGAGCACATCGCGCCCTTCCAGCAATGGAGGAATGGTGGCGGCCTGGATCGGCGAAGGCGATTCGTAGCCGACGTCAGTCAGCGCGCGAATCACATTAGGTTGAAGGCCAAGCGCGGCAAAGCCGACGACTGCCGGCTGGGAATCGGAAGACGGGGAGGACATGGGGAACCTCGACATGGCATGCACAGCGGCATGCGGGAGAATAGGCCTATTGTAACAGGCCGCCCCGCCTCAAGCCGGGCTTTTATTCAGCCTGAACCTACCTAGCCGAGGAAATTCCATGTCCAAACGTCTTCAGGGCCGCGTTGCGCTCGTTACCGGTGCGTCTTCCGGCATTGGTGAGGCCACCGCGCTGGCGTTGGCTGAAGAGGGTGCCACGGTGGCGATCGTGGCCCGCCGGCGTGACCGGCTTGAGGCATTGGCGGCGAAACTGGTGGCGCTGGGCGCCGCACCCACCGTGCTGGTGGCCGACCTGAACTCCGAGGCCGAAGCACAGCGCGTGGTGGCCGAGACCGAGGCGCGCTATGGCCGGCTGGATATCCTGGTGAACAACGCCGGCGTGATGTACCTCGAGCCGATCATTGATGCCGACCTGGGCCGTTGGCGCCGCATGCTTGAGCTCAACGTGCTCAGCCTCATCGCAGCCACCCAGGCCGCCTTGCCGGGCATGCGTGCGCGCCGCGATGGCCATGTCGTGAATATTGCGTCGACGGCCGGTCGTGTCGCCAACCCCAACGCAGCCGGTTATGCCGCCACCAAGTTCGGCGTAGTGGCCTTTTCAGAGGCACTGCGACGCGAGGTTTACCAGCACAACATCCGCGTCACCGTGATCGAGCCGGGCGCGGTGGACACCGAGTTGCGCGAGCACATCGGCCATCCGGAAGTGCAGGCCGCTACCAATGCCTGGGCCGAAGGCATGCGGCAACTGCAAGGTAGCGATGTGGCCGATGCCATCGTGTTCTGCGTGTCGCGGCCCGCTCACGTCAATATCAACGAAGTACTGATCCGTCCCACCGATCAGGAGCGCTAGGTTCAGCGGGCATCTCTATCATCGCGGTTTGTGTCACGACAGGGAGAACGGCCATGACAGGGATCGAAACGATCTCCGAGCAGCGCTGCCACGATGGCGTGCAGGGCTTTTACAAGCATGAGTCGGAAAGCTGCGGGCCGATGCGCTTCGCGCTGTATCAGCCACCGCAAGCGGCGCATGAAGTGTGCCCCGTGCTGTACTTCCTTGCTGGCCTTACCTGCACCGAGGAAACCGCCACGATCAAGACCGGTGCGCAGCGCGTGGCGGCTGAACTGGGTTTGATCCTGGTGATGCCCGATACCAGCCCGCGCAACACCGGCTTCGATGGCGCGACCGGCGATTGGGAATTTGGCGAAGGCGCGGGGTTCTATGTGGATGCCACGCAAGCGCCGTGGTCATCACGTTTTCGCATGCACAGCTATGTCGCCAGCGAGCTGCCGGAGCTGTTGACGCGTCACTTTCCCATCGACCGTGAACGCAGTGGCATCACCGGCCACTCGATGGGTGGGCATGGTGCGCTGACCATCGCACTGCGCCATCCGCAGCAATACCGCTCGGTGTCTGCGTTTGCGCCCATCGTCGCGCCCAGTCAGGTGCCGTGGGGCCAGAAGGCGCTGCCGCGATATCTGGGTAGCGACCCGGCGACGTGGGCAGACTACGATGCTTGCGAACTGGTGCGGCGAGGTGGCTTTGACGGCACCATCCTGATCGATCAGGGCGAGGCCGACGGCTTCCTTGCCACCCAGCTCAAACCCGAACTGTTCGATCAGGCCTGTGCGGAGGGTGGGCAGTCGCTGCTGCTGCGCCGGCATGCCGGTTACGACCACGGCTACTACTTCATCACCAGCTTTATCGATGACCATCTGCGTCATCACGCCAGGGCCTTGGGTCGCCTGTGAGCGTGTTCCATCCGATCACCACGGCGCGCTGCCTGGTACGGTTGGCGGATGCGTCCGATGCCTCACATCTGTTGCGCTATCGCCAGCAAAATCGCGAGCACCTGGCGCCTTGGGAACCGTTGCGCGAGGCGTCGTATTACACACTGACGCATTGCGTGCAGACGCTGGCCGAATCGCGCGCGGCCATTCGCTTCGATCGTGCCTATCCGTTCTTCGTGCTGGATCTGGCAGGAAGCGAGATCATGGCCTGCTTCACCTTCGCCAATGTGGTGCGCGGTGCGTTCCAGGCCTGCCATCTAGGCTACAGCGTAGCTGTGCAGCGACAGGGGCAGGGACTGATGCAGGAAGCATTGGAGGCTGCGTTGCAGTGGTCTTTCACCGAGCTGGGCCTGCATCGCGTCATGGCCAACTACATGCCGCGCAACGAACGCAGTGCCCGCTTGCTGCAACGACTGCGATTCGAGCAGGAAGGCTTCGCGAAGCGCTATCTGCAGATCGCAGGTGTATGGGAGGACCATGTCCTCACCTCACGCATTCGGGCGGACTAACACCCACCCGATGCGGGCCGGCCGCGTCTTTTGTAGGAGCGCACCCTGTGCGCGACAAGCCTCCAGGCGAAGACGCACCGTCGCGGCGAGTCCGGTCGCGCACACGGTGCGCTCCTACAGCGAGGTTGCCGTCTGGCGATGGCTTCCAACAAACGCGTAAGAGCGCACCCTGTGCGCGACAAGCCTGCCGAGCGAAGCCGTAACGTCGCGGCGAGTCCGGTCGCGCACAGGGTGCGCTCCTACAGTGAAGCGTGTCGCGAAGCCCGCCGGTCAGGGCGGGCGACGGATATCAGGCCTTGGCAGCCGGACGGCGGCTACGCTGGCGGTTGCGATTGCCTTCGACCGGGCGATCGCCGCCCTGCGACTGGCCATAGCCGTGGCCATGCGGACGATGCGACGACGACGGCTTGCCCTGGCGCTGCGGCGGACGTGCCTGGCGCTGGCTCTGGCCCTGCACCGGACGCGGTGCGGCGGCATCGGTACGCAGCGGATGCGACGGCTCGAAGCCGGGCACTTCGCTAACCGCAATGTCCTGCTTGAGCAGCTTGCGGATGTCACGCAGCAAGCCGGCTTCCTCATGGCTCACCAGCGACACGGCCATGCCGTCGGCGCCGGCACGGCCGGTGCGGCCGATGCGGTGCACGTAGTCTTCGGCCACCATCGGCAGATCGAAGTTGATCACGATCGGCAGCTGGTCGATGTCGATACCGCGCGCGGCGATATCGGTAGCCACCAGCACGGTGATGCGGTTGGTCTTGAAGTCGCTCAGTGCACGGGTACGTGCGTTCTGGCTCTTGTTGCCGTGGATGGCGGCGGCACGCAGGCCGGCCATTTCCAGCGACTTCACCAGCTTGTCGGCGCCGTGCTTGGTGCGGCTGAACACCAGCGTCTGGCGACGGCTGTCCTGCGACAGCACGTGCAACAACAGGTCGCGCTTCTTGGCGGCATCGACCGGATGCATGTGATGCGTCACGGTGGTGGCGACCGAGTTGGCCGGCGCCACTGACACTTCGCGGGGCTGATGCATGAACTGCATCGCCAGCGCCTTGATCGGCGGAGCGAACGTGGCCGAGAACAGCAGCGTCTGGCGCTGGCGCGGCACGGCGGCCAGGATGCGCTTGAGCGCCGGCAGGAAGCCCATGTCGAGCATGCGGTCGGCTTCGTCCAGCACCAGCACTTCAATGCCGGACAGGTCGAGCGAACGCTGCTGCATGTGATCGATCAGGCGGCCCGGCGTGGCGATGACGACATCGACGCCACGACGCAGCGCCTGCATCTGCGGACCCATGCTGACGCCACCGAAGATGGTGGTGCTGCTGACGCGCATGTGCTTGCCGTAGTCGCGCAGGTTGTCATGCACCTGGGCGGCCAGCTCGCGGGTCGGGGTGAGTACGAGGGCGCGCGGACGACGCGTCTGCGTGGCGCCGGCGTTGGAAAGGTGCTGCAGCAGCGGCAGCGCGAAGGCGGCCGTCTTGCCGGTACCGGTCTGCGCGGCAGCGAGCAGGTCGCCGCCTTCAAGCACGATCGGAATGGCCGCTGCCTGGATGGGGGTGGGGTTTGCGTAGCCCTGATCGGCAAGCGCGCGCAACAACGCGGGCGCAAGGCCCAGCGATTCGAAAGACATGGAAGCTCCTGAGCAACCCGGAGCGATCTCGAACCGCGTTGCAGTATTCAATGAGGGAGGAACGGCGATATGCCGTACCGCTGAGTATAGCGCAATCGGGGCTTTCGCGCTGACTGGCCTGTAGTGGCCGTTCAGCGCGGGCGCTGAGCCACCAGTAGATAGCTGTCAAACGGCATGTTGCCGTGCAAGGGGCGGATGCTTACCTGCAGGCCGGCGGCCTCCAGCGTGGCACGCAATTCGTCCGCGCTGGGATAGTGCTGGGCGCCTACACTCATCCAGCCGCTGGCGCGCAGGACAAACTCCGAGGCGCGGGTGACGTAATAGCGCCAGCTCGGTTCACGCAACACGTTGCGCACGATCAGCATGCCGTCGGGAGCGAGGTGGGTGATGGCGTTGGCCAGCAACGCGCGCTGCCCTTCCTCAGGCAGGTAGTGCAGCACATCGAGCACGGCAACGTGCCCCCGGCATGGCTGAGGCGCGGCGCCGTCTGCCTGGCGCAGCTGCAGCTTGCGCTCCAGCCCGGCCTGGCGCAGCGCGCGCAAGCCGGCCTCGATCTTTCGGGGATCATGGTCGAGGCCAAGGTAATGGGTGATGAGCCCGCGTGCGTACAGGTATTGGCCCAGCAAACCGATACCGCAGCCGATGTCGAGCAGTGGCAACGGCCGCCCGGCGACCAGTTCGGCCGTGGCGGCATAAGCCGGGTCGGCGGCGAGCTTGCCCATGACGTAGCGACGCTGAAACCAATGGTCGAACGACTCGGCAATGCGTTGGCGGGCGGCGACATCCATAGGCCCCATGTCAGCCGACTCCGTGACTGTGCAGTGTGAAGGCCCCCGCGTGGGGCGGCATGGCACCAACGTCTCCCATGGTCGCGCTTGCTTCGCCGCGGCCATGATGGTTCGCTTGGCGCCCAGCGTGCCGCACGGGCGGCTTCGATCTCACGTGATGGAGTTGCACATGTCGCCCTTTGCGCCCCTGCGGGAGCTCAGTACCACCCAGCGTCACACCGTGCTGGCCAGCTTCCTGGGCTGGACGCTCGATGCCTTCGATTATTTCCTGCTGACCTTTGTGATCGTCGCGGTGGCGAAGGAGTTCCATGCCGACAAGGAGCATGTGACCTACGGCTTGTTCCTGACCCTGGCGGCAAGGCCGCTGGGCGCATTGTTGTTTGGACGGCTGGCCGATCGCTACGGCCGGCGCCCGATCCTGATGCTCGACGTCGTCCTGTTCTCGCTGTTTGAACTGGCCACCGCGTTTTCCACGTCGCTCACCATGCTGCTGGTGCTGCGTTTCCTGTTTGGCGTGGCCATGGGCGGCGAGTGGGGGATTGGTGCGTCGCTGGCGATGGAGTCGATTCCGCCCAAGGCGCGGGGCGTGGTGTCTGGCCTGCTGCAGAGCGGCTATCCCTGCGGCTTTTTCCTGGGTGCGCTGGCCAACTGGCTGCTGATCGACCACATCGGCTGGCGCGGCCTGTTTGTGGTTGGCGCGGTGCCCGCGCTGCTGGTGTTGTATATCCGCCGCACCGTGCCGGAATCGGAAGTGTGGCAGCAGGGGCGGGAAACCCGCGAAAAGCGTGGCCTGTTCGAGGCCATGCGCGGCCACTGGAAGCTCGCCATCTATCTGATGCTGCTGATGATGGCCTTCAACATGTTCAGCCACGGCTCGCAGGACCTGTATCACACCTTCGAGGAAGTGAGCCTGCACCTGCCTACCGGCTCCGGTGCGGCTTTCATGCTGGTGGCGATGCTCAACCTGGGCGCCCTGGTGGGGGGGCTCTACTTCGGAGCGCTGTCCGAGCGCATCGGGCGGCGCCGGGCCATCATCCTGGCCGCGCTGCTGGCAATCCCGGTAATCCCGCTGTGGACCCACGGTGGCTCGCTGCTGCTGCTCGCGCTGGGGGCATTCCTGATCCAGGTGATGGTGCAGGGGGCCTGGGGCGTGGTGCCCACCCACCTTAACGAGCTGGCGCCGGACGAAGTGCGCGGCACGCTGCCCGGTTTTGCCTACCAGACCGGCAACCTGCTGGCGGCCGTGACCGCCAATGCCCAGCTGTGGATCGCCCAACGGCATGGCGGCGACCTCGCCTTTGCCATGTCGCTATGGATCGCCGTGGTCGCGGTACTGCTGGCCGTGCTGGCATGGCTGGGGCCTGAGGCTCACGGCGTACGCTTTGGGCAGGCCGCCCCCAAAGCAGGCGGCTAGCCGGGTGGACTGCTAGAATCCCCGTTTTGATCCATCACGAGACACGCAATGAAGGCTGGCAAGGACAAGGTCATCTCGCTCCACTACACGCTGACGGTGGACGGTGAAAAGGTCGAGAGCTCTCTCGATCGCAACGAGCCGCTGTGGGTGCTGCTGGGCCATGGCCAGCTGATCCCCGGCCTGGAAAAAGCGCTGGAAGACCACGAGGCGGGCGACAGCCTGCAGGTCGAGGTTGCCCCGGCCGAAGGCTACGGCGAGCGCCAGCCGGGCATGACCCAGCGCGTGCCGAAGAAGTACTTCCAGCAGGGCGGCAAGCTCAAGCCGGGCATGACCACCGTGCTGGCACTGAAGGAAGGCGGCCACCGCGTGGTAGTGGTGGAGAAGGTGGGCATGACCACCGTTGACGTGGACTTGAACCATCCGATGGCCGGCAAGACGCTGCACTTCGACGTCACCTTGAACGAAGTGCGCGAAGGGACCGAAGAAGAAATTCAGCACGGCCACGCCCACCCGCCGGGCGCCGAAGCTCACTAAGCCCCAGCTCTCACTCCCTCCCCTGCTCGCAGGGGAGGGTTGGGGAGGGGTAAAGCTCTTGCCTTAGACGTATGGAAGAGCACCCCCTCCCAGCCTCCCCATGCAAGCAGGGGGAGGAGCCATACCTACACGCCCTGAAGCGATAGCCTAGATTCGACGCGAGTCAGGCCCTTAGGGGAGAGTTGGATGGGGCCATGTTCCCCCCAACACAACGACGGCGCCTCACGGCGCCGTCGTCATTTCTGCAAAGCAGAAATCACACCAAGGTGATCTGCACATCCACATTGCCGCGCGTCGCATGCGAGTACGGGCAGATGTCGCGATGCGCCACATCGATCAGCTCCTGCGCCACGGCGCGATCCAGGCCCGGCAGGTTCACGTCCAGCTTCACGGCGATCCCAAAGCCGGTCGGCTCGCGCGGGCCGATGCCGACGTGGGCGGTCACCGACGAATTCTTGTCCATGGAAACCCCTTTCTGGCGGGCGACAAAGCGCATGGCACCTTCGAAGCAGGCCGCGTAGCCGGCGGCAAACAGCTGCTCGGGGTTGCTGCCGGCGCCGCCCGGGCCGCCCAGTTCCTTCGGTACGACCAACTGCAGGTCGAGTACGCCATCGCTGCTCTTGGCGTGGCCTTCGCGGCCGCCGACGACGGTGGCAGTGGCGGTGTAGAGAATCTTCGTGCTGCTCATGGGTCAATCCTCAGTGGGTAGGGTTGGAGTTGCCGGGTAAGTTGTTTCAGTTGATCACGCAGGTCTTGCACCTGGTCCAGTGACAGTTTCAGACACTGGGCCATGCAATCGGGGATCCCGCTGGCCGGTTCACGCAGCGCCAGGCCGGCCTCGGTAAGCAGAATTTCCACCTCGCGTTCGTCGGCAACGCGACGCTGGCGATTGACCAGCCCTGCCGCCTGTAGCCGCTTCAGCAATGGGGTAAGCGTCCCTGAATCCAGTTGCAGGCGTTGGCCAAGTTCGCGCACGGTGATTCCGTCCTGCTCCCAGAGCACCAGCATCACGAGGTATTGCGGGTAGGTCAGGCCCAGCGGCTCCAGCAGCGGGCGGTAAAGCCCGGTGACCGAACGCGAGGCGGCATACAGCGCAAAACACAGTTGCTGATCGAGTAGCAGGTGGTTGGGGGTGGGCGTCCGGTTCATGCGTTGAATCTTAAGCGCAAAATTAAATTGTGTACAATTTAATTTTTCAATCGCAACGATAGGAAGGCCTAAGGCGGCCTTTTGTTGGACAAAGGTTGCATGGCCCCCGGCGAGGGCCGGGTGAAGGTCAGTCGAGCAGCCGTTTGCCGAAGGCAAAGTGATCACGCCAATACGGGCCGTCGATATCGTCCAGGCGGACGGTGCCACCGCTATTGGGCGCGTGTACAAAGCGGCCCTTGCCGACGTAGACACCGACATGGCTGATGGCGCCATTGCCGCCGAAGAACACCAGGTCGCCGCTGACCAGGTCGGTCATCTGGCGAACCTGTTGGCCGGTCAGCTCGGACATCTCGCGCGAGCTGTGCGGCAGCATCAGGCCGGCCGCATTGCGGTAGATGTAATCGACCAGTCCGCTGCAATCGAAGCCGCCGTCCGGCGTATTGCCGCCCCAGCGATAGGGCGTGCCCACCAGGGCAATGGCGCGAAACAGCACATCGTTGGCGGTGCCGGCGTTGCCAGACGGTGCCCGCGCTGGCAGGTCAGCCAGCGACGAGTGGGAATCCCTGAAAGTGGGCTCGGGCTTTCGCGCACCACTGGCGCAGGCAGCCAAGACGAGGATGGACGTACCCAGCAGCAGAAGCCGCGCCATGCGCCATGCTGCGGGCGGGCGTAAGGACGGATCGGCAGGGTCCAGGCACATCTCACATCCCCCTCGGCGAGAATCGTGACCGAGGGTATCAAATCAATGGCTTGGGTGAAAGTTTTAAGTGACCACTCGAAGCCTGGTCGCAGCCGTCATGAGCCGGGTTTCCCGACGGTGACACTGTGCTCGCCAAGCTTGCGCCCTTCTCGATCCGTGGCGGTTACCCGGTACTCTCCCGGCCCGAGGTAGAGCGAGTTCATGATGTTGTCGGTGAGAAACACATAGCGATCTGCCGGAATGGCGTCCTCGCTCTCATTGGCGTAACGGGCCTCTACCAGGCAAGGCAGCTGGCGCTGGCAAACGTCGCTGGAGATCACCCGCGTCTGGCGTGCGCCATCCAGGTTGAGCCAGTGCGGACGACGCTGATGGCCTGAGGGCGGCAACACCACATCGACGTCGTGGCGTGCCGGGTCCGATGCCCAGACGCTGCCGTTCAGACGGCTGATAAGTACGGATGGCCGATCCACGGGAAACGCAGCGATCAACTGGTTGTAGAGGTCGGTCTTCGGCATCGGGCCGATATCGCGCCAACGCGTCTGGTCGATCGACAGCGGATCGAACCCGGTGAGCTGCTTGAGCTGCATGGCCATCGGCTGGATGGTGCCGCCGAGGTTGCCCGGCGCCTTGTCGATATGCGCGTAGCCCGCATGCACGAACAATCGCGCCTTGGGATCCTTCGCAAACACGTTGCGGTAAAGCAGCTGGGCCTGGCCAGCCTCGCGATCGGCCAAGGCATCAGCTTCCGATTCGTAGGCCACCACCTTGAAGCCCAGCCGGATCGCCTCGCGAATGATGTCGCCATAAAGCGGCTCATGCAGATATTCGCTACCCGATGAGGTGATCGGATAGCCGCGCGCCATCAGCCCGGTATCGGCGTTGTTGAGTGCCTCGGCGGCGAAATAGGTAAACCCTTCGGCACGCAGCTTGGGCAGCAAGGCAAGCGTCAGCTCACGGGTATGCGCATCGTGATGGGCTTCATTGATCATCACGATCCGGCGATTGGTCGCCAGCTTGGCGATTTCATCGGCTGCATCGGTGGCTTGCCAATCGGTTGGCGCGGGCAGGGGCGCCGGCGTCTGCACCCGGTTATCGAACGGAAAATCGATGAGGGCCTCGTCGTACAGACCCAGTTCGTCTTCCAGTGAGGCCAGTAGTTGCTGGTCGATCATGCGATCGGCGCGGGTGAGGGTCGGCATCACTTCGCGCAGATACAAATAGCGCGCCAGGTCGTTCTTGATGTGCGCCGTCTCGGTGAACAAGTCGCGCGATACCTGCATTTCCGAGGATGCTGTCGCGGGGTGCTGCTGGCCCGCCGCCCAGAGGCTTGAGGAGAGAGACATGGCACAGGCGGCAGCAGCGGTTGCCGCGTAACCCCAGACGCCGATCATCCTGCCGGACTTCGCCACATACCTGTTCATCGCTCATGTCCCTGGGTGGGGGTTGGGCAATTGCGACGCTAGAATAGCTTTATGGATGCTTCACGCAGTGATGTGTTGATTCTTGGCGGCGGCGTTATCGGCCTGGCCTGTGCGTACTACCTGCTGAAGTCCGGGGCTACCGTGCGGGTTCTGGAGCAGGGTACCCCGGGTTGCGGCAGTTCGCACGGCAATTGTGGAACGATTACCCCGAGCCACGCCGCGCCCCTGGCCATGCCGGGCATGCTTGGCGTGGCGTTGCGCTCGATGCTTCGCGCCGACGCGCCGCTTTATCTCAATCCCCGTTTCGATGGACGACGCCTGCGCTGGCTGCTGGGGTTTGCCCGGCACTGCAACTGGCGCGATTTCGAACATGCTGCACAGGCGCGTTCGGCCATCCTGCAGCGATCACGCGCGTTGCTCGCAGGCCTGGTGAGGGACGAGCACCTCGACTGCGAGTTTGGCGAAGCTGGCATGCTTTATGTCTATCGCACCGACCGCGCGCTGCGGGCGGACGAACAGCATCACACGCAGGTATTGGAGCGCCTCGGTGTGGAAGTCCAGCGCTTGCGCGGGGACGAAGTGGAAGCCATGGAGCCGGCGTTGAAGCCCGGCGTCAAAGGCGGCTTGTTCCATCCAGGCGACGCCCGCCTTCGGCCCGATCGCTACGCGGCCGAGCTGGCCCGGCGGGTGATTGAACTGGGCGGCTCAATCGAAAGCGGTGCCCGCATCGATCACTTCGGTACGCACGGCGGTCGCGTCGACCATGTGCGCACCACGCGTGGCGTCTTTCGCGGCGACCGCGTGGTGATGGCGCTGGGCGCGTGGTCGCCGTTGCTGGGCAAACTGCTGGACCTGCATCTGCCGATGCAGCCGGGCAAGGGTTATTCGCTGACCTACACGCGTCCCGCGCTGGCGCCTCGGCATGCATTGGTGCTGCGCGAGGCGTCGGTGTGTGTCACCACCTGGGACAGCGGTTACCGGCTGGGCAGCACCATGGAGTTTTCCGGGTACTCCGAAGGCCTCAACCACACGCGCCTGGATGCCTTGCGGCGTGGCGCGGCCGAAGGGCTGCACCAGCCCGAGGGACCGCAATTGCTGGAGGAGTGGTGGGGCTGGCGCCCGATGAGCGTCGATGAGGTGCCCATCATTGGTCCCAGCGCGCGCTGGTCCAACCTGAGTTTTGCCACCGCGCACGGCATGCTTGGCGTCAGCATGTCGGCGGCCACCGGCGAGTTGGTGGCTTCGCAATTGAGCGGCGGTACATCGCCCATTGATCCATCGCCCTACGCGCCATCACGCTTCGGCGTGTGATGCCATCACACAGGAACACACGCATGGCCGACACCTTCGATCTGATCGTACTTGGCGGCGGCTCGGGCGGACTGGCCGCCGCTTTTCGTGCCGCTCGACATGGCGCACGCGTAGCCTTGCTGGAGCCGCGCGAGCTGGGCGGCACATGCGCCAATGTCGGCTGCGTGCCCAAGAAGGCGCTGTGGTCTGCCGCGCAACTGGCGCAGGAGCAGCAGCTGGCGGTGGAGTATGGCTTCGCCTCCACGCCGGGTCCGCTCGACTGGGAACATTTCCGCCAATTGCGGCAGACCTACATCGAAGGCATCCGGCAACGCTACGCCATGGCACTCGCCGAGGCTGGCGTCGAGGTCATTGCCGCGCATGGGCGTTTCGTCACGGCCGATACCGTGATGACGTCCGACGGCCAGGAGCTGCGCGCCAGGCAAATCATCATCGCCACCGGTGGCCGCCCACGCCGAGTCGACGTACCCGGTTTTGATCTGGGCATGATCTCTGATGACATCTTCGCCCTGCAGGCCCCGCCGCGTCGCATCGCCATAGTCGGCGGCGGCTATATCGCGGTGGAATTCGCCGGCCTGCTGCGCGCACTGGGCAGCGAAGTCACCTTGCATGTGCGCAACCGCTTGTTGTCCGAATTCGATGCCGAACTGGTGGACGCCCTGCAAGAACGTATCTGCGGGCAGGGCATCAACATCACGCACCAGGTCAAGGTGGGTGGCCTGCATCGCGGACCGGACGGACTCGTGCTGGACGACGGCGTGAACGGTGCCTGCGGTCCTTATGACGCGGTGCTATGGGCCGTAGGCCGGGTACCCAACAGCGATCGGCTCGATCTCGACAAGGCAGGCGTCCATGTGGACGAAGAAGGCCAGGTGGTTACCGATGCCTGGCAGAACAGCAACGTGCCCGGCATTTATGCGGTGGGTGATATCACCGCGCGTCCTCAGCTCACACCTGTCGCCGTGGCCGCCGCGCGGCGACTGGCTGACCGCCTGTTCGGCGGCCAACCCGAAAGTCGTCTCGATTACGAGAACATCCCCAGCGTGTTGTTCGCCGAACCGCCGCTGGCCATGGTGGGCCTGACCGAGGCTCAGGCGCGCGAATTCCATGGCGATCAGGTGCGCGTGTACCGCACGCGCTTCACGCCCTTGCAGTGGGCCGTGGCGGGTCGAAAAGCGCCGAGCCTGATGAAGATCGTTTGTTTCGGCGATGACGAACGGGTCGTTGGCATCCACGTGCTGGGCCCGGGCGCGGATGAAATGCTGCAAGGTTTCGCCGTGGCGATGACGATGGGTTTGCGCAAGCGCGACCTGGATAACACGGTGGCCATTCATCCGAGCTCGGCGGAGGAGCTGGTGTTGATGTCGTGAGCGCAGACCTTGCGATGACGTTGAATACTGAAGCCCTTCCCCCACCGGGAGAAGGCGGCGGTAGCCGGATGAGGATTCGGGCGAGACGAGCCGTATGAATGCCGCGCAAGCCCCGAACCCTCTCCCAAAGGGACAGGGGCGAAAGCCTCGTCGCGTTAAACTGCCCCTATGAGCACCCACACACTGCATCGCGGCTCTGCGCCGCTACTGATCAGCCTGCCGCATGACGGCAGCACCATCCCCGAAGCGATCAGCGCCCGCATGCTTCCCGCCGCGCAGCGCTCGGTGGATACCGACTGGCATGTCGGCCGCCTCTATGAGCCGCTGGCAAAGGCGTTGGGCGCCAGCGTGCTGCGCCCGACGGCGTCGCGCTATGTCGTGGACCTCAACCGTCCAGCTGACGGTCAGGCTTTGTATCCGGGACGACGCGAAACAGGCCTGGTTTCGACGATCGGCTTCAATGGTCAGCCGCTTTATCGCGATGGCGAGGAGCCTTCGGCGGATGAAATTCAACGGCGGGTGAACGAATTCTGGCGCCCGTATCACGATGCGCTATCGCAAGAACTTGAACGATTGCTTGCCGAGCACGGCCGCGTGGTGCTGTGGGAAGGCCATTCCATCCGCAGTCGCGTGCCCATGCTGTTCGAGGGTCAATTAGCTGATCTCAACGTCGGCACCGCGGAAGGCGCCAGTTGCGATCCCGCGTTGCAGGCGAAGCTGCAATCGAGTGCTGGAAGGCCAGTCACGATACAGCTTCGTGGTCAATGGACGCTTCAAGGGCGGCTATATCACCCGCCACTACGGACGTCCCGAAGCCGGCGTACAGGCGGTGCAACTGGAGCTTGCCCAGCTCAACTACATGGACGAGGACAGCTTTGCCTACGACGAGGGCAAGGCAGCGGCCTTGCAGCAGACCATCGAACCACTGCTGCGCGTCTGCCTGGCCTGAGCGCAAGAAGATTCGGGCGACGTTAGGTAGTTGGAAAGTCAAGATCCGTCCCGCGGAAATCTCACCTGCCCCGGCGAAAACGCTGGTTTCGAAGTGCGCTGAAACATGCGATGTTTTAACTGTCGCGCCACCCGTGGTAGCCGGGTTCCGGCCGGGTCCGCGGCATCAGACGTTCGAGGCTCATCATCATGCGTAAGTTCGCGATCGCTTCCCTGCTTATGGCGGGTGTCGCCTTTACTGGTTCTGTACTGGCCCAGGACGCTGCCCCGCAGGCTGCGCCCGCGACCAAGCCGGCTGCGGCCCAGCCGGCGAGTTCTTCTTCCAGCACGCACCACAAGAACAAGAAGAACAAGAACACGACCACCAACGGCCAGCCTGCTGGCAAGTCCGCCAAGAAGTCGGCCAAGGCCACGTTGCCGGCGACGACGACCAGTCACTGATCTTCAATCAGGCAGGTTGCGCAGAACCCCGACGCTACCGCGTCGGGGTTTTTGTTTGCGCGCTAGGTCAGTGCGGCGCCCGTGGCAGCGCCGCCACGCACTTGAGCTCGATGGCAATGGGCGTGGGTAGCGCCGTAATGCCCAGCGTGGTGCGGCAGGCATCAACACCGGCGAAGTATTCCGCGTAGAGCTTGTTGTACGCGCTGAAGTCGCGTGTCATGTCGATGAGAAACACCGTCACGTCGACGAGGTCTTCCCAGCGCGCACCGCTGGCTTCCAGCACCGCGCGAACGTTGGTGAACACCTGGCGACACTGCGCCTCGATGTCGTAACCCACCAGCGCGCCTTGGGCGTCATGGACATTGCCGGGAATGGCGTTGGTCCCCGGTGTGCGCGGACCCACACCGGAAAGAAACAGCAGGTCGCCCACGCGTCGTGCGTGCGGATAAGCACCCACCGGCGCCGGCGCTTGATTCGTGCGCACGATGTCGCTCATCGATTGAACTCGGGAATGGTGCCAAGGCGCTGCAGCGCGCTTTCGTAAGCGGGCTTCAATTCTTCGCGCGAGCTGACGTGCATGCCCAGATCATTCACGTGACCGTCGAACAGGCTGTAGCACCAGGCGTGCACGGACAACTTCTGCCCGCGCTCCCACGCGTCCATCACCATGGTGGTGTGACATACGTTGACCACCTGTTCTATCGCGTTGAGCTCGCACAGGCGGGCATTGCGCAGATTCATCAGGTCGATGGAAGAGAGCAGGGTAGAGTGCTTCTGCGCCACATCGCCGACATGGCGCAGCCAGTTGTCGACCAGGCCAAGGCGCCGCTCGTCCAGCACCGCCTGCACGCCGCCGCAACCGTAGTGACCCACCACCAGGATGTGCTCGACCTTGAGCGCGTCGACGGCGAACTGGATGGTGCTGAGGCAGTTGAGGTCGGTGTGCGACACCACGTTGGCGACGTTGCGCTGCACGAAGATATCGCCGGGTGGCAGATCGACGATCTGCGTGGCCGGCACGCGTGAATCGGAACAGCCAATCCATAGATACCTGGGCGCCTGCTGCTGGGAGAGACGTTCGAAGAATCGCGGATCCTGCGCGCGTACCGCGGCGGACCATTCCCGATTGCTGTCGAGCAGATTCTGTAGGGGACTTTTCACGACGTCACTCTCCAAAGCGTATGCAGATATTTTTCGGTTCGGTGAAGAAGCGCAGCGCTTCCGTACCGCCTTCGCGGCCAAGCCCGGATTGCTTCATGCCACCAAACGGCGTGCGCAGGTCGCGCAGCAGCCAGCAGTTGATCCACACGATGCCGAAATCCAGTTGTGCGCCAAAGCGGTGCGCGCGCGATAGGTCGCGCGTCCACACGGAAGCAGCCAGCCCGTAGCCGGAGCCGTTGGCGATGGCCAGCGCTTCGGCCTCGTCATCGAACGGAATCAGGCTGACCACCGGGCCAAAGATTTCATGCTGATTGGTGACGCTGTCGTTGCCCAGCCCTTCGACAACCGTGGGTGCGACGAACCAGCCCTCGGCACAGCGACCGGATACCGACACGCTATCGCCACCACACAGCACGCGTCCACCTTCATCACGCGCCTGCGCTATGCAGCCCATGACCTTGTCGAAATGCTCGCGCGACACCAGCGCGCCCAGATCGCTGCCGCTGTCGTTGGGGTCGCCTACGCGCAGTGCCTGCACGCGCGCAAGGTAGCGTTCGCGAAATGCGTCGTAGATGGACCGCTGCACCAGCAGACGCGAGCCACACAGGCAGATCTCGCCCTGGTTGGCGAAGCCGGAGCGCACGATGGTGTCGAGGTTCGCATCGCTCAGGTCGGCGTCCGCGAACACCACGGCTGGATTCTTGCCGCCGAGTTCCAGCGACAGTTTCTTGAACTGCGGTGCCGCGGCGTTGGCGATCTGCGCACCGGTGCGCGTGCTGCCGGTAAACGAAACCGCTTTTACCCCGGGATGTTCGACGATGGCCTGACCCACGCTGGGGCCGCGACCCTGCACGATATTCAGCACGCCCGGAGGGAAGCCCGCCTTGATACTCAATTCACCCAGCAGGGCCGCAGTACACGGCGTGATCTCCGATGGCTTGGCCACCACCGCGTTGCCGGCCGCCAGCGCCGGGGCGATTTTCCAGGTGAACAGATACAGCGGAAGATTCCACGGACTGATGCAACCGACGACGCCCAGCGGCTGGCGCAAGGTGTAGTTGATCGCGCCGATTTCCATCGCGTGCGATTCGCTGCTCCACGGCACGATGGCGGCGGCGAAGTAACGCAGGTTCGAAACGGCGCGTGGAATATCCAGATTGCGCGCCAGGCTCAGCGGCTTGCCGCTGTCGCGCGATTCCAGCGCCGCGAATTCATCCAGGCGTGCCTCGATCAGATCGGCCAGACGGTTCAGCAGGCGAGCGCGCTGTTCGGCGGGCGTGACACTCCAGCCGGGCGCTGCGCGCAGCGCGGCCGCCACAGCGTCGGCAACATCGTCAGCAGAGGAGTCGGGGCATTGTGCAAATACCCCGCCGATGGCGGGCTCGAAGACATCCAGCCAGCGATCATTGCGTGGCGCCTGCAGGCGGCCATCGATCAGGTTAGCGAGGCGCAGGTTTGGCATCGGCGCAAGCTTAAGGCCACAGCCGGCCAATTGCACCGAACGCAAGCGTATGCCCCATGGTAGGGCGCCGCTTCAGCTCAGCGAGCGCGTGCGCCCACCGTCCACCGCAATGCTCACGCCATTGACGTAGCCAGCCGCCGGCGTGCACAGAAATGCCACTACCGAGGCCACTTCCGCAGGCTCCGCGAAGCGGCGGGCCGGTACGGTGGCCAGCATGGCCTGTGCTACCTCGGCCTCGCTCTGACCACTGCTACGCATCCGTGCGCCAAGCACTTCATCCAGTCGGCCCGTGCGGGTGTATCCGGGCAGCACGTTGTTGACGGTGATGCCATCGACCGCGAGTTCACCCGAGAGTGTTTTGGCCCAGGCCGCGACGGCCGCGCGCACGGTGTTGGACACCCCCAGGCCGACAATCGGCTCCTTCACCGAGGTCGAGATGATGTTGACGATGCGCCCATAGCCGCTCGCCTTCATGCCGGGAAGCAGCGCCTGCACCATCGTCTGGCCGGCCAGTAGATGCTGGCGGAACGCCGTCTCGAATGCCTCGGCTTCCGCTGTGTGGGCCGGGCCGCCCGGTGGGCCGCCGGTGTTGTTGATCAGGATCTCGATCGGGTGATCGGCCACCATGTTGGCCAGCGCGCGGTGCAGGTTATCCGTCTGCTGCATGTCCACTGCAAACCAGCGGTGCCGCTGACCGTGACGATGCGGCAGGGCATCGGCCACGGTCTTCAGCGTGTCGGCTGATCGAGCCAGCAGGGTGACGCTGGCGCCCAGCTCGGCCAGTTCAATGGCACTGGCATGTCCGATACCTTGCGAGGCACCGCATACCAGGGCATGACGCCCACTCAGGTCTAGCAACATGACGGGCTCCTTGGAGGACTTGAACTAGCGGGCGTTGAGCTGAATGCCGAGCGCACCAAACCAGCACGCCCAGGCCACCCACAGACTGTAACGCCAGGCCAGACGCCAACGCGTGACGGCATGGTCTTCCAGTGCAGGCAACACCGGCGAGCGCAAAGCCAGCTGCAGCCGTATCCAGACACGCAGCAGATTGGCCTTCTGGCCGTCGGCTTCGGCGATGATCTGCCATTCGCGTGGATGCCTGCGGCGAAGCAGCGAGGCTACGCGGTACTGTGCCGCGAAATGCAGCAGGAAGCAGGCGACGCCGGCCATCAGAAGTGTCAGATAGAACGCGATCATGCCGTGCCTGTGCTCGCTAGGGTCGGGTGTTGCCTGGGTCAGCTCTTGGAAGCGCCGCCAGCATCCGACGGTGGGTTGCTGCTCTTGTCCGTGCCGTTGGGAGCATCGGTCTTGCTGTCGCTGCTGCTACCCGACGCGCCGGGCAGGGGAATCACATTGCGGAGCGTGCTGAGCACGCCGTTGCCCTGTTCGGGCTTGGCGCAGATGGCGTTGTCGACGGCGTCCTTATACGTCTTGTCCATCATGCCCAGCCACACGGTGCCATCGGGCCCATGCGGCACCTTGAAGGTGCCGGCCGCGGCCATCTTCACGGGAGCCTCGGCGGAGAACGCCGCCGGGGATTGCTCCCAATAGGTGCTGCCCGACTGCTGCTTGGCCGAGCTGTACAGCACCAGGTAGCGCGCGCGCTTGTCGGTGACCTCGATGCTGCCGAACGCACCGGTGCTGTCATCCGTCCATCCCATGTGCTCGCACAGGCCGACGTCCTGCGTGTTGATTGGCTGGAACGCATCGTCCAGCACCACCGCCGTGGGAGCGAACAGATAGCTCGCACGCAACCAGCGGCCGTTCAATTCCGCCTTGAAGGCGATGTGGTACGGAAACTGGGTTTCGCGCGGCAGGGCGAAGGCGAGGAAATAGCTGCGCTCGCCATTGAGGTTGGCGACCATGCTGCCGGGCCCCAGCACGAATTTCTTCGGTTGCCAGGGCAGCGTGTTCTGGAACGAGAAGTCGGCAAAGGTGGTGCAGCAGGGTGTGGCCTGCTGCAACTTGGCCTTGGCCTGGTCCAGGCTGCTGTTGCTGTCTTCGGGTGCCCGAAGGTTCGGCGGCACCAGCGTTTTCACGCTGTGGCAGCCGCCGATGAAGACAGTGACAAAGATCAGGGCGGTGGCGGCGATCAGGCGAAAGCGCATAGGGGGCATCGTATGGATCAGAATTCCGCCGTCCCCGCCGCGCGCGGGTAGGGGATGGCATCACGGATGTTGGACAAGCCGCACACATAGACCAGCAGGCGTTCGAAGCCGAGGCCGAAGCCCGCGTGAGGCACGGTGCCGTAACGGCGCAGATCACGATACCAGCCGTAGGTGGCCGGATCGAGGCCGAACTGGGCCATGCGGCGGTCCAGATAATCCAGGCGCTCCTCGCGCTGGGCACCGCCGATGATTTCGCCGATGCCCGGCGCCAGCACGTCCATCGCGGCGACCGTCTTGCCGTCGTCGTTGAGGCGCATGTAGAACGCCTTGATCTGCTCGGGGTAGTTCATCACCACCACCGGACGGCCGACGTGCTTCTCGGCGAGATAACGTTCGTGCTCAGTCTGCAGATCGATACCCCAGGCAACCGGGAACTCGAACTTCTGGCCTGATTTCTTCAGGATCTCGATGGCATCGGTGTAATCGATGCGTTCGAACGGCTGGCTGATGAACGCTTCCAGTCGAGTGATGGCATCGGGCTGCACGCGCTCGGCGAAGAACGCCATGTCATCCGGGCGCTCTTCCAGCACCGCCTTGAAGATCGCCTTGAGGAAACCCTCGGCGCAGTCGGCATTGGCGTGCAGGTCAGCGAAGGCGATTTCCGGCTCAACCATCCAGAACTCAGCCAGATGGCGGGGCGTGTTGGAGTTTTCAGCGCGGAAGGTGGGGCCGAAGGTGTACACCTTGCTCATGGCCAGGCAGTAGGCCTCGACGTTGAGCTGGCCGGACACGGTGAGGAACGCTTCGCGGCCGAAGAAATCCTTGCGGAAATCGATCTTGCCCTTGTCGTCACGCGGCAGGTTGGCGAGATCCAGCGTGGACAGGCGGAACATGTCGCCCGCGCCTTCGGCATCCGACGTGGTGATGATCGGCGTGTTGATCCAGAAAAAGCCCTGTTCGGTGAGCCAGCGATGGATCGCCATCATCATGGTGTGGCGTACACGGGTCACCGCGCCGAACAGGTTGGTGCGCGGGCGCAGGTGGGCCACTTCGCGCAGGAATTCCATGGAGTGCTGCTTGGGCTGGATCGGGTAGGTTTCCGGATCGTCGACGAAACCGGTAACCACCACTTCGCTCGCCTGAAGCTCGAAACTCTGGCCCTTGCCCTGCGAAGCCACCAGTGTGCCGGTGACGATCACGCCTGCGCCGGCGGTGAGGTGCTTCACCTCATTCTCGTAATTGGGCAGCTGGTCGGTGACCACGGCCTGGATCGGATCGAAGCAGGAACCGTCGCTCACGTTCACGAAGGACAGGCCAGCCTTGGAGTCGCGCCGGGTGCGTACCCAGCCACGGACCGTCACGATGCTGCCGGCTTCGATGCTGCCGGAGAGAGCCTGTTTGACGCTAACCACCGCCATGGATTGAAACTCCTGCTGGGCGCCGCATATCGGACGCGTAAGACGAATTCGGGTGACACGAACCCGGCATGATAATGTACGTATCGTTCAGGTAGCGACCCTTCGCACCCGATTCCGACCATTGAAACCACTGGTAGTTGCACCGCCCATGACCATCACGATCACTCCCGCCGCCAGCGAACGCATGCGCGCCTTCCTCTCCGGTACCCCCGGAGCCGCCGGCGTGCGCTTTGGCGTCAAGCGCACGGGTTGCTCGGGTTTCGGCTATGTGGTCGACCTGGCTGACGCGATGGGCGAGGGCGACCAGCTGGTGGACGTCGATGGCGTGCCGCTGATCGTCGACGGCAAAAGCCTGCCGCTGGTCGATGGCACCGTGATCGACTTCCAGCGCCAGGGGCTTAACGCGGCCTTCGTGTTCCATAACCCCAATGCCACCGGGGAATGCGGCTGCGGCGAGAGCTTTACCGTCGGCTGAGAGTCCCCCTGCCGTCATCCCGGCGGAAGCCGGGATCCAGTGCCTTTGAGGGTGCAAGGCGAGGAACATAAAGTCACTGGATCCCAGCCTTCGCTAGGATGACGGTGTCCATGGCTGGAGCGTGGATAGGGAAGCCCCGGTTTTTCAACCACTTGCCCCGATCCCGCGAACTACCTTACAATTCCGCTTCTGTCCGCCCCTCAAAGGGTTCGGATGGAACCTTGCCTCACCGCATAGGGCGGGAGGCTGCGAGGCCATAACGGCCGCATCCACAAGGAGTTACCCAACAATGTCCCTGCGACATTACGAAGTTGTGTTTCTGGTCCACCCTGACCAGAGCGAACAGGTTCCGGCGATGATCGAGCGCTACAAGGCGCTGATCGAGACCGACGGTGGCAAGATCCACCGCCTGGAAGACTGGGGCCGTCGCCAGCTGGCGTACCCCATCGTGAACCTGGCCAAGGCTCACTACGTCATGCTCAACATCGAAGTCAGCCAGAACGCGCTGAACGAGCTGGAGTCGGGCTTCCGCTTCAACGACGCCGTGCTGCGCCATCTCGTGGTTCGCCGCGATGAGGCCGACATCGAGCAGTCGTTCATCCTCAAGAGCAAGGAAAAGGATGACGCCAAGTCCTCGCGCCGCCGCGATGACGACAGCGATGGTGATGAGCGTCCGGCCCGTCGTGACCGCGATGACCGTGACAACGATCGCGACAGCGACGACTGATCAGGAGCACAGACATGTCCAAGTTCTTCCGCCGCCGCAAGTTCTGCCGCTTCACGGCCGAAAAGGTCAAAGAGATCGATTACAAGGATCTCAACACCCTTCGCCAGTACGTGACCGAGAACGGCAAGATCGTTCCCAGCCGCATCACTGGCACCAAGGCTCGCTACCAGCGTCAGCTGGCGACCGCTATCAAGCGCGCTCGCTTCCTGGCCCTGCTGCCGTACACCGACAACCACGACGTCTAATCGTGGCTCACGCCCAGCCTTCGGGTTGGGCGTGATTTCAACTCTTCGGACAACCGTCCACGGCTGCGCCGGGCCACACCGGTGCTAACGAAAAGGAACCATCATGCAGCTCATTCTTCTCGAAAAAGTCCGCAACCTCGGCAACCTTGGCGACAAGGTCAGTGTCAAGCCGGGTTACGGCCGTAACTACCTCCTGCCGCATGGCAAGGCCGTCCCGGTCAACGCCGCCAACCTCGAAGCCTTCGAGAAGCGTCGCGCCGAGTACGAAGCCAAGGCTGCCTCGCAGCTGTCCGGTGCCGAAGGCCGCAAGGCCAAGCTGGAAGGCGTCTCGGTGACCATCGCCGCGAATGCCAGCCCGGAAGGCAAGCTATACGGCTCGGTCGGCCCGCGCGAAATCGCCGAGGCCCTGCAGGCTGTTGGTCATGACGTGAACAAGGGTGAAGTGATCCAGGGCGAAGGCCCGATCCGTCACACCGGCGAGTTCGTTGCCGTGATTGCGCTGCACGCTGACGTGCAGACCCAGGTCACGGTGATCGTGGTCGGCGAAAAGTAAGCCGATCCATCGCCAAAGCTGTACCCGGACGGGCGCCCCTGAGGCGCCCGTCTGCTTTTGTGCCGACACTTATCCACGTCTGCACACAGGTTATCCACAGAGTTATTGTCTCGCCGCCTGAGATGGCGCCGCGTATGCTCTGCATCCAACGTCCTGCGCCGGTGAATACGTGCCGGTCCGCTGCGAGGAACCTTGATGCCCTTCGTTTCTGATCGTTCCGATCGCCCTGAGCGCCGCGGCGGTTCCGAGCGCAAGCCTCCTTCCAACATCGATGCACTGCGGGTGCCGCCGAGTTCGATCGATGCCGAGCAAGCCGTGCTGGGTGGCCTCATGCTATCCCCGGACTCGCTGGACAAGGTGGCCGATCGCCTGAGCGAGCAGGACTTCTACCGCAAGGATCACCGCCTGATCTGGCGTGCCATCACCGAGCTGGCGGGCAAGGGCATGCCGTGCGATGCGATCACCCTGGGTGACTGGTTCGAGGCCAATGGCCTGGGCGAGATGATCGGCGGTGCCTCGTATCTGATCGAGCTGGCCAACACCACGCCTAGCGCGGCGAATATTGCTGCCTATGCGGCGATCGTGCGTGAGAAGTCGGTGCTGCGTCAGCTGATCGATGCCGGCACCGGTATCGCCGAGGACGGCTATCAGCCCGAAGGCATGGGTGTGCAAGAGGTACTTGAGCGCGCCGAGCAGGCAGTGTTCAAGATCGCCGAGTCCGGTGCCCGCGGCAAGAAAGACACGGTGTCGATGCGCGAGGCCGTCAAGGACGCGTTCCGCATTCTCTCCGAGCGTTTCGAGAACAAGGGCCAGCTTACCGGCGTTTCCACCGGCTTTTCCGATCTGGATGAGCTCACCTCGGGCCTGCAGCCCTCCGACTTGATCATCGTCGCTGCGCGCCCCTCGATGGGCAAGACGGCGTTCTCGGTGAACATCGCCGAAGCGGTGGCGATGCGTGGCAAGAAGGCCGTAGCCATCTTTTCGATGGAAATGTCGGCCTCGCAGTTGGCCTTCCGTATGATTTCCTCGGTTGGCCGCATTCATGCACAGCACCTGCGTAACGGCGACCT
The DNA here is from genome assembly GCA_963783075.1 of uncultured Gammaproteobacteria bacterium. GTDB lineage: Bacteria > Pseudomonadota > Gammaproteobacteria > Xanthomonadales > Rhodanobacteraceae > Dyella. The sequence continues at coordinate 251,524 of CAWAMF010000003.1, forward strand.
GGCCGAAGAAGACTGGCCGCGCGTCACCAATGCCATCGCGTTGCTGTCCGAGGCGAAGATCTTCATCGACGATACCCCCGGCCTCTCGCCGGTGGAAATGCGCTCGCGTTCGCGTCGACTGCATCGCGAGCACGGTGGTCTTGGCTTGATCGTGATCGACTACCTGCAGCTCATGCAGGTGCCGGGCAACAAGGAAAATCGCGCCACCGAGATTTCCGAGATCTCGCGCTCGCTGAAAGGTCTTGCCAAGGAACTCAATTGCCCGGTGATTGCACTGTCGCAGCTGAACCGCTCGCTGGAGCAGCGCGCCGACAAGCGTCCGATGATGTCCGACTTGCGTGAGTCGGGCGCTATCGAGCAGGACGCCGACGTGATCATGTTCATTTACCGCGACGAGTACTACAACAAGGAATCGCCGGATAAGGGGCTCGCCGAAATCATCATCGGCAAGCAGCGTAACGGCCCGACCGACACGGTGAAACTCGCCTTCCTCGGTCACTACACCAAGTTCGAGAATTACGCGCCCGACTCCTTCGTCGGCGCGTTCGAGTGAACTGACGGGCCGCCGGGCCGCACGGTGCGCAAGGCCCGTGCAGTCGTGCCACTCGGGGGCATGGCGGTCAGCGTTCTTTACGCGCCGTTCCGCTTCCGGAACCGCGCCTGTATCGACGCCGCCCTATGCACTTTGTGCACATAATTCGCCGGGGTGGTTCACATCGCCGGTTGCAACCTCGTAGACGGTTTCCCCACGAGGTAAAACCCCATGTCACTGATCCTGCTACTTGTGATCATCGTGCTTCTGCTTGGTGCCATCCCCGCATGGCCTTACAGCCGGTCCTGGGGCTACGGACCCAGCGGCGGCCTCGGCGTCATCCTCATCGTGCTGATTGTGCTGCTGGTGCTGGGTGTCATCTAAGCGGAGGTTGCCATGAATAGATCGCTGCTCATTGCGTGTCTGGTGGGTATCTGTGTAACGCTGTCCGGGTGCGGAAGCAGTACCCGCGTGGTGCAGAACAACGACACCTGCGGCAAACAGATGACTGATCTGCAGAACGCGCTGGCCTCCGGCGCCATGACTCAATCGGAGTACGACCGCGCGCGCCATGTCGCCATTGAGCGGTGCAACACCCGCGACAATCATTGATGGCACTGCTGAGGAAGATGACCGGATCGCCGGCCACGGGACTGCCATGAGTGCGCCCGCGGCACGCCGCTCCAAGGACTTAGGCTGGAGTTGTTGGTCAGCCAGTTTCGGGCGTGGCTGCTAAGCTTCTTGCCACGCCCGGGCTGGCAGGCCCGTCCCTCCTGGTCATCCATTGCGCTGTTGTTTGGCGCCAAGCAGGCATGAGTCGTACAACTGTCGCCACCATCCATCTGGGCGCACTGCGCCATAACCTCTCCCGCATCAAGGAGCTGGCTGCGCCGGCAAAAGTGATGGCGGTGGTAAAGGCAGATGCCTACGGGCACGGCCTCGAACGCGTGGCACGTGCGCTTGACGGCGCCGCCGATGCGTTCGCGGTAGCCGCACTGGGCGATGGATTGCGTTTGCGTGCGGCCGGGCATCGCCAGCGCATCGTCGTGTTGTCCGGCCCGGATCGCGCCAGTGACATCGCGGAAATGCAGCGGTTGAACCTGGACGCGGCTATTCATCACGAAGCGCAGTTGCACTGGTTGAACGAGGCCTCGCCAGCGCGCGGCGCGCTGCGCGTATGGCTCAAGGTGGATAGCGGCATGCATCGCCTTGGCTTCGCGCCGGAAGCGGTGGCTTTCGTGCACGCGCAATTGGCGGCCATGGCGGGTATCGATCCGGAAATCGGCCTGCTCACGCATTTCGCCGAGTCGGAAGTCTTTGGCGGCTCGCAAACCCTGGCGCAGATCGCCCGCTTTGCCGAGGCCACGCAAGGCCTGCGCGGGCCTCGCTCGCTATCCAATTCCGCCGCCGTGCTTGGCTGGGCCGAGGCGCGCGGTGACTGGGTGCGTACCGGGGGGCTGTTGTACGGGCTCTCCGTGGTGGACGAAAAGACGGGCGCGGATTTCGGCTTTCGCCCCGCCATGACCCTGAGCACGCGCCTGATTGCGATCAACCGCATCAGCAAGGGCGAGCACATTGGCTACAACGGTACCTGGACCTGCCCCGAGGATATGCCCGTGGGCGTGGCGGCGGTGGGTTATGGCGATGGCTACCCGCGCAGCGCGGTCGCAGGCACGCCGGTATTCGTGGGCGATCAGCAGGTGCCATTGATTGGCCGCGTGTCCATGGACCTGATTACGCTGGACCTGCGCCAGGTCCCCGATGCGAAGGTGGGTGACCGCGTTACCTTGTGGGGGCCTGAACTCCCCGCGGAAATCATCGCCGCACAGGCGGGCACGATTTCCTATGACCTCACCTGTGGCATGACCCGGCGCGTGCTGTTCGTCGAGGACGAGGACTAAAGGCGGTCGGGGCGTCTCGCTGTTTGCGATGCACGCCCGCTAAGCTTGCCTGATTCGCGCCACCTTTCCGGGAAATCCACATGGCCAAAGCCAAGACCGCCTATGTCTGCACTGATTGCGGGGCGGAGCATTCCAAGTGGCAGGGCCAATGCATTGAATGCGGCGTCTGGAATACCTTGAGCGAAATCGTGGTGCAGCCGGCGGTGAAGTCGGCTGGCGCCGCGCGCAGCACCAGCGGTTACGCCGGTGCCGCGGCAGGCTCGCCGAAGGTGACGCCGTTGACGTTGGTGGCGCTTACCGCCGAATCGCGCACGCTCACCGGCATTGGCGAACTCGATCGCGTACTGGGCGGCGGTCTGGTCGATGGTTCGGTGGTGTTGATCGGCGGTGACCCGGGTATCGGCAAGTCGACCTTGTTGCTGCAGATGCTGGGCACGCTCGGCGCCCAGCTCCCCAGCGTTTACGTCACCGGCGAGGAATCGCTGGCGCAGGTGGCTTCACGCGCGCAGCGACTCGATTTGCCGCTCGCCCCGCTGCACGCGCTGGCGGAAACCTGCATCGAGCGCATCATCGAACAGGCGTTGACCCATCGCCCGCGCGTGCTGGTGATTGACTCCATCCAGACCATCTGGACTGAGCTGCTTACCGCTGCGCCAGGTTCGGTGAGCCAGGTGCGCGAATCGGCGGCCAAGCTCACGCGCTTTGCGAAGGAAACTGGCACCTCGGTGTTTCTGGTTGGTCATGTAACCAAGGAAGGCGGCATTGCCGGTCCGCGCGTGCTCGAACACATGGTGGATGCGGTGCTGTACTTCGAGGGCGAATCGGGTAGTCGCTTCCGCGTGCTGCGCGCGTTCAAGAACCGCTTCGGTGCGGTGAACGAACTGGGTGTGTTCGCCATGTCCGAGAAGGGGCTGCGCGAAGTGCCCAATCCCTCGGCGATCTTCCTCTCGGCGCACAGCGGTCCGACCTCCGGCAGTGCGGTGATGGTCACGCGCGAGGGCACGCGTCCGCTGCTGGTGGAGGTGCAGGCGCTGGTGGATCAATCCTCGCTGGGCAATCCCAGGCGCGTGGCACTCGGCCTGGAACAGAACCGCCTGGCAATGCTGTTGGCGGTGCTGCACCGCCATGGTGGCGTGGCCGCCTATGACCAGGACGTCTTCGTCAACGTGGTGGGTGGTATCCGTGTGCAGGAAACGGCAGCCGATCTGCCAGTGCTGCTCGCGGTGCTGTCGAGCCTGCGCGATCGACCGTTACCCGAAAAGACCATCGCGTTCGGCGAGGTGGGCCTGTCCGGGGAGATTCGCCCGGTGCCCAACGGCGAGGAGCGGTTGAAGGAAGCAGCCCATCACGGCTTCCTGCGCGCCATCGTGCCCAAGGCCAATGCGCCGAAGAAGGGCAAGGTCGGCGACATGGAAGTCGTGGCGGTGGAGCGGCTCTCGGAAGGCATCGACGCCTGCCGTTAAGCGCCGTTTCTCGCGAAATGTAGGAGCGCACCCTGTGCGCGACCGCGGCGCCTGGTGTGTCGAAACGAGAGGTCTTCGCGACACGCTTGTCGCGCACAGGGTGCGCTCCTACAGAAGGCCTGCCGCCACCAGCCGCATCAGCTCAGGAACTGAACACCACCGTCTTGCTGCCATTGAGCAGTACGCGATCATCCAGATAAAGCCGCAGCGTGCGCGCCAGTACGCGACGCTCGATATCGCGTCCGATGCGGATCAGGTCATCAGGGGTGTCGGCATGCGTCACCCGCTCGATGTCCTGCTCGATGATCGGGCCTTCATCCAGATCAGCGGTGACGAAGTGCGCGGTGGCGCCAATGAGCTTGACTCCTCGCCGATGCGCCTGATGATACGGGCGCGCGCCCTTGAAGCCGGGCAGGAACGAGTGGTGGATATTGATGCAGCGTCCAGCCAGCCGGCCTGCCAGCTCACTGGAAAGCACCTGCATGTAGCGCGCAAGCACGACCAGCTCAGCGCCGCTGCGCTCGATCAGCGACCACAGCTGTGCTTCCTGAGCGACCTTGTCGTGCTTATCGGCCACGAGGTAGTGGAACGGAATGGCATCGAAATCGAGATGGCGATACGTGTCGAGGGGATGGTTGGCCACGATGCCGACGATTTCCATCGGCAACTCGCCAATGCGCCAGCGATACAGCACATCGGCCAGGCAGTGGTCGAACTTCGACACCAGTAGCAACACGCGATGGTGCCGGGCGCGATTACGCAGCGTCCACTGCATTGCAAACGCGTCGGCGACGCCGCTAAAGCCGGCACGCAATGCATCCGGCGACAGATCAGAAGACTCGAACACCAGTCGCATGAAGAAGCGCTGAGTCTCGGCGTCACCAAATTGCTGGGCTTCCACGATGTTGCAACCACGCCCAGACAGGTGTCCTGACACTGCCGCCACGATGCCCGCGCGATCGGGACAGGACAGGGTGAGGACGTACTGGTCCGCGGTCATGGTAGTCAGGGCGTGCGATGCAGAATCAGTTCAAGCACCAGCTTGGTGCCGAAGAACGCCAGCAACAGCACGCCCATGCCAATCAACGTGAGATTTACGGCGCTGCGCCCGCGCCAGCCGTGACGCCAGCGACCGTAGAGCAGGGTGCCAAACACCAGCCACGCGATGATCGACAGCACCGTCTTGTGTATCAGGTGTTGGCCGAACAGGTTGTCGACAAACAGGATGCCGGTGAGCAAGGTCAGCGTGAGCAGCAGGAAGCCGGCGCCAATTAGCTGAAACAGCAGCGTCTCAGTGAGCGTCAGCGGCGGCAATGCGCGCAGCCACGGCCCGAACTGCCGGTGGCGCAGGGCACGCTCTTGGATGGCGAGCAGGATGGCCAGCACGGCGGCGATCGACAGCACGCTGAAGGCGAACAGCGCCACCGTCACGTGCAGCTTGATCTGCCATTCCAGCGGTTGTGGCGCAGTTGGCGGCGCTACAAACGTATCCAGGGCCAGCAGCAGTGCGGTGAGAGGAAAGACGATCACGCCCAAGGCTGCCACCGGGCGCCAGATATTCACGACCAGGGTCAGCGCCGACACCACACAGGCCACCAGCGACAGGGCGGCGAAGAAATGCAGGTCCAGCGCGCCGCGATGAATGCTCAACAGGATGCCCGCGTGAATCAGCACCGCCGCACCGGCCAGCGACAGGGCTGAGCGGTTCAGCGGTTTGCCTCCGCTCAGCAGCGGCCGCGCCAGCGCCCCGGCGGCGGTGAGGTAGAGCACGACGGCAAGCAGGGTAAAGAGGGTGGTGGCCATGACGCGGGAGTGTACGGGGTAAGCCTGCCGCCTGTGGAGCGGGGCCACCTGACGCGGCTTGCCGGGCGATACGGGTCTGCCGGCCTTGCCTCCGCTATACTCACCGATCCTCTTACGTCGCCGCATCCCTATGTTCGAGTCGCTCAGCCAACGCCTATCCGCCACCGTCAACCGCCTGCGTGGCCGCGGTCGCCTGACCGAGGAGAACATCCGCGAGTCGCTGCGCGAGGTCCGTATCGCCCTGCTGGAGGCCGATGTGGCCCTGCCGGTGGTGCAGGCGCTGATCGAACGCGTGAAGGTGCGCGCGGTCGGCCAGGATGTGCTCAAGAGCCTGTCGCCGGGCCAGGCCCTGGTGAAGGTGGTCAGCGACGAACTGACCACGCTGATGGGCACGGCCAACACTGAGCTCAATCTCGCCCAGCAGCCACCCGCGGTGGTGCTGATGGCGGGCCTGCAGGGTGCGGGCAAGACCACCACGGTGGCCAAGCTGGCTCGCTTCCTCACCGAGCGCAAGAAGAAAAAGGTGATGGTGGTGAGCTGCGACGTCTACCGTCCGGCCGCTATCGAGCAGCTGCGCACGCTGGCCGAACAGGTCGGCGTGAAGTTCTTCCCGTCCGAGGCGGGCCAGAACCCGGTCGATATCGCCAGGAACGCCGTTGCCGCCGCGCGTCGCGAAGTGGTCGACGTGCTGCTGGTCGATACCGCTGGTCGCCTGCACGTGGACGAGGCGATGATGGCCGAGATCAAGGCGCTGCACGCCGCGATTAATCCCATCGAAACCCTTTTCGTGGTCGACTCCATGACCGGCCAGGACGCGGCCAACACCGCCAAGGCCTTTGCCGAAGCGCTGCCGCTCACCGGCGTGGTGCTGACCAAGACCGATGGTGATGCCCGTGGCGGTGCTGCACTGTCGGTGCGTTACGTCACCGGTCGCCCGATCAAGTTCCTTGGCGCCGGCGAAAAGACCGATGCGCTGGAGCCGTTCCATCCGGATCGCGTCGCGCAGCGCATCCTCGGCATGGGCGACGTGTTGTCGCTGGTCGAGGAAGTGGAGCGCAAGGTCGACCAGGAAAAGGCGCAGAAGCTCGCCGAAAAGGTCATCAAGGGCAAGCGCTTCGATCTCAACGACATGCGCGACCAGCTCGAGCAGATGAGCAACATGGGCGGTCTTGCTGGCCTGATGGACAAGTTGCCGGGGGTGTCAGGCTTGCCCGATAGCGTGAAATCCAAGGTCAACGACGGTGAGATCAAGCGCATGGTCGCGATCATCCAGTCGATGACCAAGAAAGAACGCCGTCATCCGGATCTGCTGAACGGTTCGCGCCGCGCTCGCGTAGCGCGCGGTTCGGGCACCCAGCCGGCCGACGTGAACCGTCTGCTCAAGCAGTACATGCAGATGGAAAAGATGATGTCCAAGCTCTCCAAGGGTGGCAGCAAAGGCCTTTTGAGGCAGATGCGCGGCGCCATGAAGGGCATGGGCGGCATGGGTGGCGGTTTGCCGCCGATGCGCTGAGGCTGAACGGCTCGACCGGCTTTTGCGGCAGGTTTTGCCCGTCAGGTCTTCCTTTTTTCTACAAATTCATTAAAATGCCGCGTTTACCGCGCACGGCTTCGTGCGTGCGGCCGGCATCCCGGCAATTCTGGAGCTTTTACTTATGGTCAAGATTCGTCTTTCGCGCGGTGGCGCCAAGGGCCGTCCGTTCTACCACGTCGTTGTCACCGACCAGCGCAACAAGCGCGACGGTCGCAGCATCGAGAACGTTGGTTTCTACAACCCGGTTGCCTCGGGCAAGGACAAGCGCCTTGAGCTGAACCTCGCTCGCGTGCAGGAGTGGGTGGGCAAGGGCGCGCAGCTGACCGATAAGGTCGCCGCTCTGGTCAAGGAAGCCGGCAAGCAGCAGGCTGCCTGAGTATGACGGCAGCCGGTCGGCGCGTCCTGGTTGGGCGCATCGTCGGGCTGTACGGTGTGCAGGGCTGGCTCAAGATCGAATCCTGGACCGAGCCCCGCACGCGGATCTTCAGTTACCAACCCTGGCAGCTGGCAACGGCGCCGGATGTGGCAACCGAGATCACGGGAGTGAAGGGTCGTCCGCAGGGCAAAGGGCTTATTGCCCAGTTTCCCGGAGTGGATGGCCGCGACGCTGCGGCAGCGCTGGTGGGGCAGGACATTTATGTCGCCCGCGAGCTGCTGCCGCCTCCCGGCAAGGACGAGTATTACTGGGTCGATCTCGAAGGTCTTGAGGTCGTCACCACGGAAGGCGTGGTACTGGGACGGGTCACTCACCTGTTCGCGACCGGTGCCAACGACGTCGTGGTGGTAAGGGATGAATCGCGCGAGCGGCTGATTCCTTTCGTCCAGGGTTCTTATGTGCGTTCGGTGGATTTGTCCGGCGGGCGCATGGTGGTGGACTGGGATCCTGAATTCTGATCGCGCCTGGCGCGGCACAAAGGGTTGAGGATCATGCGCATTGATGTCGTCACGCTGTTTCCCGACTTCATGCGTCAGTGTGCTGCCGTCGGTGTGGTGGGGCGCGCGCAACAGCGTGAGCTGTTGCAGGTGGAAACCTGGAATCCGCGCGACTACGCCACCGACAATTACCGCACCGTGGACGGCCGCACCTGTGGCGGTGGACCCGGCATGGTGATGCTGATTCAGCCTTTGCGGGCGGCTCTCAAGGCCATGCGCGAGGCCGCACCGGAACCGGTGCATGTGATTTACCTCAGTCCGCAAGGAGCGCGGCTGACGCAGGGCAGGGCGGAAGCGCTGGCAAGGTTGCCGCGAATCGCATTGCTTTGTGGGCGTTACGAAGGTGTGGATGAGCGTCTACTGGCGCACGAGGTCGACGAGGAGCTTTCCATCGGCGATTATGTGCTGTCCGGTGGTGAGCTGGGTGCCGCGGTGATCATTGATGCCGTGGGCCGCTTGCAGGAAGGCGCGTTGAACGACGCGCAGTCGGCGCAGCAGGATTCGTTTTCGGATGGCCTGCTCGATTGCCCGCACTATGCAAAACCGGTGCATGACGCACTGGGCGATGTACCGGATGTATTGCTTTCCGGTGATCACGCGGCCATACGCCGCTGGCGCCTGAAGCAATCGCTGGGACGGACCTGGTTGCGACGTCCCGATCTTTTGGCGCAGCGCGCGCTGGATGCAGAATCCCGAGCGCTGTTGGATGAATTCCGCCGCGAGCATGCACGATCGCAGACGCGGCACAACGATGCAGTCGAACAGTGACTGCAGCAATTGATATCAAACAGGTGTTGCCATGAACAAACTCATTGAACAGTTCGAAGCCGAGCAGATCACCCGCCAGCTGCCGGAATTCGGCCCTGGCGACACCGTGGTGGTCAACGTGAAGGTGAAGGAAGGTAACCGCGAGCGCGTCCAGGCGTTCGAGGGTGTCGTCATCGCCAAGCGCAGCCGCGGCCTGCATTCGGCCTTCACCGTGCGCAAGATCTCGCACGGCACCGGCGTGGAGCGCGTGTTCCAGGCTCACAGCCCGGCCATCGACTCGCTGGAAGTGAAGCGCAAGGGCAAGGTCCGTGGCGCCAAGCTGTATTACCTGCGTGGCCTGGAAGGCAAGGCTGCCCGCATCAAGGAAGACATCGCCGCCGTCTCCGCCGCCAAGGCCGCGAAGAAGGCTGCTGCCGCTGCCGAGTAATTCCGGCGCGACATCGGTGCAATGGAAAACCCCGCGGAGCAATCCGCGGGGTTTTTCGTTTGTCACGGCGGAAGAGTCATCTGTAGGAGCGCACCCTGTGCGCGACCGAGGATGCCGCAGCGCTGATGCTGCCGTGCCCTGCGTCGAGCGAAAAAAGGCCGACAATCTGGCGCGTTCTTTCGCCGTTGCAGATCGAGGTTTCGTCGGTCGCGCACAGGGTGCGCTCCTACAAATAGCGAAAGCGCCCCACATGTAGGAGCGCACCCTGTGCGCGACCCAGGATGCCGCAGCGCTGATGCTGCCGTGCCTGCATCGAGCGCAAAGCCGCCAATCTGACGCGCTCTTTCGTCGTTGCGGATCGAGGTTTCGCCGGTCGCGCACAGGGTGCGCTCCTACAAATAGCGAAAGCGCCCCACATGTAGGAGCGCACCCTGTGCGCGGCCGAGGATGCCGCGGCGCTGATGCCGCCGTGCCCTGCGTCGAGCGAAAAAAGGCCGACAATCTGGCACGCTCCTTCGCCGTTGCAGATCGAGGTTTCGCCGGTCGCGCACAGGATGCGCTCCTACAAATAGCGAAAGTGCCCCACATGTAGGAGCGCACCCTGTGCGCGACCGAGGATGACGCAGCGCTGATGCTGCCGTGCCTGCATCGAGCGCAAAGCCGCCAATCTGACGCGCTCTTTCGTCGTTGCGGATCGAGGTTTCGCCGGTCGCGCACAGGGTGCGCTCCTACAAATGGCGAGAGCGCCTCACCCTGTAGGAGCGCACCCTGTGCGCGACCGAGGGTGCTGCTGCGTCGATGCCGCCGTGCCCTGCATCGGGCGAAAAAAGCCCGCCGATCTGGCGGGCTCTTCGTCGCGGTGGATTGAGGCTTGGGGCTGGTCGCGCACAGGATGCGCTCCTACAGGCCGGGCGCTTAGGTAAGCCGCTGCGGCTCCTGCAGGAAGTTGCCCTGCACGAAGTCCACGCCGCAGGCGAACAGCAGCGACGTGCTGGCGGCGTCCTCGACCCACTCGGCGATGGTCTGCTTCTTCAGTTCGCGGGCCTGGCGGCAGATCTCGGCCACCTTTTTCTGGCTCTCTGGCTGCTGGGGCAGGTCGGCCATGTAGCTGCGGTCGATCTTCAGGTAATCGGCCTCGATATGGTTCAGCAACTGGAACGAGTTGAGGCCCGAGCCGAACTGTTCCAGTGCAAACTGGCCGCCCAATGCCTTCCAGCTCTGGATGAACTCCTGCGCCGGGCGCAGCGAGGTCACCACCTTGCTCTCGGTGGTTTCCAGCACCAGCTGCCCATGCTTGAGCGCTGCGTTCTCCAGCCGCTCGCCCAGCCAGGGCATCAGTTCCTTGTCCAGCAGGGAGCTGGAGGAAAGCTTGACGAAGAAGGTGGAGGGCGTGCCCATCTTGTCGCGCGCACGCAGCGCTTCGATGGTCTGGTTCAGCACCCAGCGGTCGATGGCAGGGGTGAGATTGTGTTTCTCGGCGATCGGCATGAAGAAGCCTGGCAGTACCTCGCCCTGCGGGCCATTGAGGCGCAGCAGGATCTCGGAGAACTCGCCTTCGGCATCCTGCAGGCTGATGGTCTGCTGGTGATAGAGCACGAAGTCGTTTTGGGTGAGCGCTTCCTGCAGCACGCCCAGCCAGTAGCGCTCGCGCTCTTCGTCGGCCTTCTCGCGCGCAGCCGGGTCATGCAGATCACTGCGGTTGCCGCCCTGGCTCTGCGCATTGCGCAGCGCCTGGCTGGCCTGGTTGAGCAGCAACTCGGTATTGGCGTTTCGCTCGCCCAGCATGCTGCCGCCAATGCTCGTGGTCACCGTGATCGAGCGGGTGCCCAGATCGAAGATGCCGCCGGCAATGGCTTGCTGCAGCCCGGTGATCCACTGCTTGATGCCTTCGTCGTTGCGGGTATGAAGCAGTACGCCAACCGTGTGTTCGGCCAACAGGCCGGCCGTGTCGTGAGCGCCTAGCTGACCTTCCACGCGGGCGGCAAAGGCGGCCAACAGCTCGTCAGCCTTGGCCAGGCCGACGCCGGCCACGATGGACTGCCAGTTGTCCGGCTCGATCAATAGCAGCGACTGGCCCTTGGTGCCTTCGGTGGCGGCGGCTACGGCCTGGTCGATGCATTCCAGCATGCGGGCGCGATTGAACAGCCCGGTGACCGGGTCGCGCTGCAGCTGCTCGATCACATTGGCGTCGATCTGCTGGCGGCGGAACACCACCTGCAGGCAGGGTTCGCCTTCGAACGTGGCGTGCGCAAATTCCACGCTGGCCTTGAAGCTGGTGGCATCGGCGCGACGTGCCTGGAGTTCGATGGAGCCGTTGGGCTTCTCGCCGCGGGACAGGCCCTTGAGCGTGGCCTTGAATTCTTCGGCGTCGGTGGGTCCCACCATGTCCAGCACTGGCAGGCCGAGCAGGTCGTCAAATTCGGTATAGCCGAAGGTATCCAGGTAGGCCTGGTTGGCGCGCACATGCATGCCTTCGTGCACGTAGGCGATGGCATCGGTGGACGAGTCGAGCAGCGCATCGCAGCGGCGCTCGGATTCGCGCAGCGCGGTTTCCAGGCGGCGCAGCTGGCGACGGGCGTTGAGCGCGTCGAACTCGCGCTGGATTACGGCCATCAGCTGCTTGGGCTGCGGACGCAGTGCCACGCTACGGGCGCCGCTGACAAACAGGTCGGTGATGACGGCGTTGTCCACTTGGCCGACCAGGGCGATCAAGGACAGATCGCGGCCGTCCGCGTCGAGCATGCGCGCCACTTCGCGCAGTTCGAGCGTGCCGACGGCCGGATCGAACAGCACGATGTCAGGGCCAAGTTCGCCCAATGCAGCGTTGATCTGCTCGGCACTGGTGGCACGGGCGGGGCGGACCGCAATGCCGCTGTTGCGCAGCAGGCTGATGATCTGTTCCGCGTCCTCGACCGACTTTTCGATGAAAAGGATCTTGATGACCTGGTCTGTTTTCATGGGCACGTCGAGCTATCCATTGTTCGCCGCTGCTGGAGGGAAAACCTGCCGTGACAGCAGGGCGCGGGCCATCCGTGGTTGTAGCGGATTCCGCAGGTCACTACCAGCGGAAATATTCCGGAAGTGACCGAGCCCACAACTGTAGCGCCTTGCTGTTACAACGGGCGCTTGGACGCTTCGCCACCCACTTCGCGTACCAGCCTGGGTACCAGGAAGCCGGGCAGGCGCTGGCGCAGGGCTTCGACCAGGGCCAACGCCCGGGTGTCGTCCACCTCGAAGTGGGCGGCGCCCTGCACGCGGTCGAGCTGGTGCAGGTAGTAGGGCAGTACGCCCGCCGCAAACAGGCGCTCGGACAAGTTGGCCAGCGCGTCGGCATCGTCGTTGATGCCAGCCAGCAGCACCGACTGATTCAGCAGGGTGGTGCCGGCATCGCGCAAACGGGCGCAGGCAGCGTCCACCGAGGCGTCAAATTCGTTGGCGTGGTTGGCGTGCAGCACCACCACTTTTTGCAGCGGCAGGTCGGCCAGCCAGCGCTGGAAAGCATCATCGATGCGCTCGGGCAGCACCACCGGCAGGCGGGTGTGAATGCGCAGGCGAATCACGTGGGGCAACTCGGCGAGGCCCTGGGTCAGTTCTTCCAGCTTCGTCGTGGCCAGCGACAGCGGATCGCCGCCGGACAGGATCAGTTCGCGGATGGAGGTGTCCTGGCGCACGTGTTCCAGCGCCTTGCGCCACTGACCGGCAGCGGCCATTTCCTCGCCATAGGGGAAATGGCGGCGGAAGCAATAACGGCAATTGATGGCGCAGCTGCCACTGGCAATGAGCAGGGCGCGCCCGTCGTATTTGTGCAGCACGCCCTGGGCCGAACGCGCGGCCATGTCGCCGACGGCATCCGTACTGAAGCCGGGCACCACGTCCCGTTCGGCCAACTGGGGCAAGGCTTGTAGCAGCAGGGGATCGCGCGGGTCGCCTTGGCGCATGCGTGCCACAAAGCCACGCGGCACGCGCACGGAAAAGCCCGCGTCATCGGCGGGCAGGCGGTCGGCCAGGTGCGCGAGCCCCACCAGGGCCAGCAATTGAGCCGGGTCGGTAACGGCCGCGCGCCACAGCGCGCGCCAGTCGGGTCCGGGCGGAGATAGGCGGGCAGCGTGGCTTGCGGTTATCATAGTGGGTCATGAATCGGGCTCTGCGCCCGGGAAACCCCATATTCTAGCTGCCTGTCGGCGGCGTCACATCTGGAGCGCAATCGCATGGCCACCGCCGGTCTCAACGACGTCAAGAAGGGTATGAAGATCCTTCACAACAATGACCCGTGGGTCATTACCGACGCCGATTTCATCAAGCCCGGCAAGGGTCAGGCATTCACCCGCATCTTCATCCGCAACCTGAAGAACGGTCGCACCAGCGAGTCGACGATGAAGTCGAGCGACAGCTTCGAGGTCGCCGACGTGGTCGATACCGATATGCAGTACCTGTATTCCGACGGCGAGTACTGGCACTTCATGCACCAGGAAAGCTTCGAGCAGCACCAGGCCAGCAAGACCGGCATGGGCGATGCGGTCAAGTGGCTGAAGGGCGAGGAAGAGTGCGTGGTGACGCTGTTCAACGGCGAAATCATCTCCGTGCAGGCGCCGAACTTCGTCGAGCTGAAGATCACCGAGACCGACCCGGGCCTGCGTGGTGATACCTCGGGCGGCGGCGGCAAGCCGGCCACGCTCGAAACCGGCGCCGTGGTTCGCGTGCCGCTGTTCGTCACCACCGACGAAATGATCAAGGTCGACACCCGTACGGGCGAATACGTCAGCCGCGTCGGCAAGTGACGAACTGGCGCGCGGGCTTTGCTCGCGCCCTCGCCAGTTCGTCATCCCGACGAAAGTCGGGATCCAGTGAGGTACTCGTGCGAAGCACACGACATTCTTCAAAACGCCAAGGGCCAAGTCACTGGATTCCAGCTTTCGCTGGAATGACGTTGTTGAGGCGTGGCGGTTGAAAGCATGGGGCGGCCACCGCGAGGTGATCCGCCCCATGTCGTATCCAACTTTCGAAAAGTGAGCCCAGGATGAGTCAGACCACTCTGCAACCCATCGACCTGCTGATCGAAGCGCGCTGGGTCGTGCCCGTGGAGCCCCACGGCGTCGTGCTGGAACACCATGCGGTGGCTGTCGACAAGGGCGCTATCGTGGCGCTGCTGTCCATTGGCCATGCGCGCACCGCCTATGCACCGCGCGAGCGCGTGGTACTGGGCGAACACGTGCTGATTCCGGGGCTGGTCAATACCCACACGCACAACCCGATGACGCTGCTGCGCGGGCTGGCCGACGATCTGCCGCTGATGGTGTGGTTGCAAAAGCACATCTGGCCGGTGGAGGGCCAGGTGATCGGGCCGGAGTTCGTGCGCGATGGCGTCGAACTGGCGGTGGCCGAGATGATTCGCGGCGGCACCACCTGCGCCAACGAAAACTACTTTTTCCCCGACGTGATCGGCGCCACCTACCGGCGCATGGGTTTTCGCGCCGTGGTCGGCCTGCCGGTGATCGAATTCCCCACCGCGTGGGCGAAGACACAGGACGAATACTTCGAGCGCGCCATCGAAGTGCACGACAGTTTTATCGGCGACCCGTTGGTCAGCACATCGTTCGCACCGCATGCGCCGTACACCGTGTCCGATCAGAGCTTCGAGCGCATCCGCGTGTTGTCCGACCAGCTCGATATCCAGGTGCACCTGCATACGCATGAAACCGCGCATGAGGTGGAAGAGGAGAAGGCCAAGAGCGGCCTGCGTCCGTTCCAGCGCCTGCAGAAACTTGGCATCGTCAACGACCGCTTGATCGCGGTGCACATGACCCAGCTCACCGACGGCGAAATCGCTGCCTGCGCCGAAGCGGGTGTGTCGGTGGTGCATTGCCCGGAATCCAATCTCAAGCTGGCCTCGGGCTTCTGCCCGGCGGAAAAGCTGCGCCAGGCTGGTGTCAATGTGGCGCTCGGTACCGACGGGTGTGCCTCCAACAACGACCTGGACATGTTCGGCGAAATGCGCACGGCGGCCTTGCTGGCCAAGGCCGTCGCCAACGACGCCGCTGCGTTCGACGCGGCCTACGCACTGCGAGCGGCCACGCTTAACGGCGCGCGCGCGATGGGGCTGGAATCGAAGATCGGTTCGATCGAGATAGGCAAGCAGGCGGATCTGGCTGCCGTGCGCCTGTCCGATCTGGAAACGCAGCCGCTGTTCCATATCGCTTCGCAGCTGGCCTATGCCACCGGTCGCCATCAGGTCAGCGACGTATGGATCAACGGTGTGCGCAAGCTCGCCGGTCGCGTGCTTACCGATATCGATACCGACGCGGTGCTGGCCAAGACACACGCCTGGCGCGAGCGCATTGCCGCGATCGACGCGGACTGAGGAGACGGCTTATGCAGCGTTATCTGGTCATGGTCATGCGCCGCCCCGAGTGTGATCCGGCAATGGTCCAGCCGCACAAGGATTTCGTTGAAGGCCTGCGTGCGGGCGGTCGTCTGGAGATGACCGGCCCTTTCAGCGACCAGTCCGGCGGCGCCTACCTGATGCTCGCCCATGGCATGGAAGAAGCGCTCGCCATTGCGCACGAAGACCCGGCGCATGTGAGTGGCGGCTGGGATATCACGGTCTACGAATGGCAGGCGCGTTAAGCTCTGCACACAGCTTTGAAGGATGCTTTCGATGCAAGCCGCAGCCAATGTAAGCCCCGAGGAAATCGCCCGTTTCGGCAAGCTGGCCGCGCGCTGGTGGGATCCGGATGGCGAGTCCCGCCCGCTGCATGACCTCAATCCGGTGCGTGCCGCCTATGTCGCAGCACGAGTGGATTTGCGCAACGCTCGCGTGGCTGATGTCGGTTGTGGCGGCGGCCTGCTCAGCGAGGCAGTTGCTCGCGCCGGAGCACGCGTTACCGGCATTGACTTGGGCGACAAGGTGATCGAGATCGCGCGCCTGCATCTGCATGAGTCACGACTGGAAACGCCGAACCTGGATGTCGACTATCGCGTGCAGTCGTCGGCCGAACTGGCGGCAGCGGAGCCCGAGCGTTTCGATGCCGTGTGCTGCATGGAACTGATCGAGCATGTGCCCGACCCCGCGGCGCTGGTGCAAGACCTGGCGCGCATGGTCAAGCCAGGCGGCGTCGTGGTGATGTCCACGCTCAACCGCACGCCGGCTGCGTTCGGCGCGGCCATCCTGGGCGCCGAATACATCACCCGCATGCTGCCGCGCGGTACGCATCACTACGCCCAGTTCCTCAAGCCATCGGAACTGGGCCGCCTGATGCGTCATGCCGGGCTGGAGCTGGAAGACGTTTCCGGCCTCGGCTACAACCCGATCAATCGCAAGGCATGGCTCAGCCGCATCACTGCCGTGAATTACCTGATCAGCGCGCGAAAGCCCGCATGAAGTCCTTTCCCGATCACCTGCAGGGCGTGCTGTTCGATCTGGACGGCACCTTGCTCGACAGCGCCGTCGATCTTTATGCGGCGCTGAAAACCCAATGCGAAGAAATGCAGGTGCGCGCGCCGGCTTTCGAACCTGTGCGTGAGGTGGTGTCGCGCGGTACGCGCGCTATCCTGCGCTGCGCCTTCCCCGTGATCGAAGAAGCCGAGTTACTGGCGCTGGTGCCCCGCTACCTGGAGCTTTACCAGGCCGTGATGGCGCAACAGACGCATCCGTTCGACGGCATCGACGAACTGCTGGCAACGATCGAAGCCCAGGGCATGAGCTGGGGCATCGTCACCAACAAGCCCGGCTTCCTCACCGACGAACTGGTACAGCGCATCGGCTGGGCCGAGCGTGCGGCAGCCGTGGTGTCGGGGGATACCTTGCCCGTGAAGAAGCCCGACCCGGCGCCGGTATGGCTTGCCTGCGAGCGTGCAGGCCTTGATCCCGCACGCTGCCTGTTCGTGGGTGACGATCGCCGCGATGTGCTCGCTGGCGCGGCAGCCGGGTTGTATACGGTCGCCGTGCGCTGGGGTTATCTCGATGGCGGCGACCCGCAGGAATGGGGCGCCGACCTGGTGATCGATCATCCGTCGGAACTGACCGCTTGCCTGCAACAACGCCGGGTGACGGCATGAGCGGCACCGCGCTGCAGAGCTATATCGACAAATGGCTTGCGGTACAGCCGCAGCAGCGCATTGCACTGGCCTTCGTCGACTCCAGTACTTATCCGGGCCACATCGCCCTGGCCGCGCTGGAGCAGGAGCTGCTCGCTGCCGCTTATGGCATTCGCGAGCCACAGGTGGCGGCGACCAAGCTCAACTGGTGGGCCGAGGAGCTTTCCGGTGCGGCCGCCAGCGGCGGACGTCATCCCTTGACCCAGGTGCTGTTCGATAACGAGCGCGCCCATGCCTTGTCCAGCGAGCATTGGGTCGCACCGGTGCTGGCGGCCATGGCCCAGTTGGAAGAGGGCACTGCAGCCGACTTTCAGGCCCAGCTTGCGGCGGGCTCGCTGTTGCATGGCGCGTTGGCGAAGCTGGAGACGGCGTGGTGGTTTGGCGAGGACGCGTCGTCCGAGCGCGCGGCCCGGGTGGCCACCTTGTCCCACTTGCTGTTTGCCTTGCTTCGGCTGGAAGAAGACGCCGAGCGCGATCGCCTGCCGCTGCCGATGGCGCGGTTAGCCCGCTATGGCCTGAGTCGCACAGAGCTGCGCACGGCGAGCACCGCGCGCGAAGACGCCATCCGAGCCCAACTGGATGATCTGGATCTTGCCTGGCGTGAGTCCGGGCGTCTGCCGGGCCCGCTCAGCGCGTTCCGCGGGCTCGAATCCAGGCACGGCCACACCCTGGTTGCGCGGGCGCGCAAGGCCGCCGACCCGTTGGCGGCCTTGCGCAAGGGGCAGGGGCGTCAGGGTCCCGCGGTGGCCTGGCAGGCCTGGCAGGCGGCGCGAGCCTGGCGCAATCAGGCTGTTTGAACCACAGCGTTTCCCCCGCGCCACTATTGCGAGGCCGGTGTGCTGCCCCAAGATTGTTGTCGCTGCGGCGGTCAGCCCGCCCGTTGGACCATAGGATTGCCCCATGTATACCGAGGAAAACACCGCCCGCCTGCTGCCCGACGTGGCCGTGCACGCCCAGCCGCACCTGGTGGGCGAGCTCGATTGGGTCGGCATGGACGGCATCGAAGTGCCGGTGCGCTTCGATGCGGGTGATGGCGATGTTCAGCGCGCCAGCGCGCGCGTCGGCGCCTTCGTCAATCTGCGTCGACCGGACAAGCGCGGCATCCATATGTCGCGCCTGTATTTGCTGGTAGAGCAGGCCTTGAGCACGCAGACGCTCAGCGCCAACTCGCTGCATGACTTGCTGCGCGGGTTTCTTGATTCGCACAAGGACCTGTCCGACCGCGCCTGCCTGAGCATCCGCTTCGAACACCTGGTGCGTCGCCCCGCGCTGCGCAGTGGCAACAGCGGCTGGCGCGCCTACCCGGTATGTATCGAGGCCAGCCTGGTTGGCGATGAGTTCCTGCTCGAATTTGGTACCGAGGTGATCTATTCCTCGACGTGTCCCGCATCCGCGGCGCTATCGCGCCAGCTGATCCAGGACCAGTTCGCCAAGGATTTCGATGCTTCGGCACCGGTCGACCATGCGGCCGTATTCGCGTGGCTCGGTAGCGAGAAGGGCATCGTGGCTACGCCGCATGCGCAGCGCAGCGTCGCGCGCCTGCGGGTGCGGCCCAGTGAAGGTGCGAATTTCGACCTGATCGGCCTGATCAATCAGACCGAACAGGCCCTGGGCACCCCGGTGCAGACGGCGGTGAAGCGCGAGGACGAACAGGCCTTTGCGCTCGCCAACGGTGGCAACCTGATGTTCTGCGAAGACGCGGCGCGTCGTATCCAGAAGGCGCTCGACGCCGATACCCGGCTGGGGGACTTCCACATTCGCGTGGAACATCAGGAGAGCCTGCACCCGCACGACGCCGTGGCTTATGCCAGCAAGGGCGTGACCGGCGGCTATGCGGGCAAGGGTTGCGCCTGATACGGCGTTACGGGTCGGCCTGCTAGCATCGAGGGAGCCTCTGAGTAGGCTCCCCTCAGGAGATCCGCATGTTGTTTCGCTTTTCCGTGCTCGCCACAGGCCTGTTTGCGCTGGCGGGCTGTTCGCTGTTTTCGCATCACGCCAAGAATGATCCGTCATCGGTAACCGAGGCACCGGCCAGCCAGGCGCCGGTACATCAGGCGCTGATGAAATCGGTCGTTGGCGACGTGCGCTACGAGCTGCCGCAAGCGCTGCCAGCCGACGCCTATCTGCTGATCACGCTGGCCGATGTAAGTCGCCAGGATGTGGCGTCGCGCACCGTTGCCGAGGAACGCATCCAGCCCGTGGGTGCCTCGCCGGTGGATTTCCTGCTCAGCTATGACCCCGCCGATCTGCATGATGGCGTGGATTTCGCCATCAACGTGCGCCTGCAGCAAGGCGACAAGCTGCTGGCTATCAACGATGCGCGGGTGAGCGTGCTGGGTCATGCCGGCGAGAACGGGCCGGTGAGCATTACCCTGAAGGCGACACCGTAAGCTTTCGTACGCCGGGTCGCGCACAGGGTGCGCTCCTACAAATGGCATGGTTTCCTGTAGGAGCGCACCCTGTGCGCGACCCGGAGTTACGCAACCTCAGCGTGCAAAGGTCAGCCGCTGCCCGCGTACGCTCTGATCGACCGCCGAACCGTCCCACACCCGCTGGCCGTTGACGAAGGTCGCCGCGATGGAGCTGTTGAAGGTATAGCCCTCGAACGGCGACCAGGCGCATTTGGACAGCACTTCCTCGCGGCGCACGGTATGCGGCTTATTCGGATCGACCAGCACCAGATCGGCCGCGTAGCCCTCGCGCAGGAAGCCGCGCTCCTTCACGTCGAACAGCGTGGCCGGCGCATGGGTGACGGCTTCCACCACGCGTTCCAGCGTCAGCTTGCCCTCGAACACCCGCTGCAGTGCGGCCTGCAGCGCGTACTGCACCAGCGGCAGGCCGCTAGGCGCCTTGTCATACAGCTGGGCCTTTTCTTCCAGCAGGTGCGGGGCGTGGTCGGTGGCCAGCACGTCGATGCGGCCTTCGGCCAGCGCCTTGGTGATCGCCTCGCGGTCCGCTGCGGTCTTGATCGCCGGGTTGCACTTGATCAGGAAGCCCAGCCGTTCGTAGTCGCGGTCGTCGAAATGCAGGAAGTGCACGCAGGTTTCAGCCGTGATGCGCTTGCCCTTGAGCGGGCCGGGCTGGAACAGCGCCAGTTCGTCGGCGGTGGAGATATGCAGCACGTGCAGGCGGCTGTTGTGGCGCTTGGCCAGCTCGATCGCCAGGCGCGTGGACTTGATGCACGCCTCGCGCGAGCGGATCAGCGGATGCTCCCAGGCCGGAATGGCGTCGCCGTACTTGGCGTGCGCCTTGGCCAGGTTCGCATCGATCATCGGGGTGTCTTCGCAATGCGTGATGATCGGCGCCGGTGCACTCGCGGAAGATTCCGTCCAGCACTTCCGGGTTATCCACCAGCATGTTGCCGGTGGACGCGCCCATGAACACCTTCACGCCGGGGGCGGCGAGCGGGTCGAGTGCTGCGGATGGCTTCCAGGTTGTCGTTGCTGGCACCCATATAGAACGCGTAGTTCACCGCCGAGGTTTCCGCGCCCGCGGGCGTACTTGGCTTCCAGCGTCTCGCGGTCCAGCGCCGGCGGGCCTGGTATTGGGCATCTCCATGAAACTGGTGATACCGCCGGCGGCACAGGCGCGCGACTCGTGGGCGATATCGGCCTTCTGGGTAAGGCCCGGTTCGCGGAAGTGCACCTGATCGTCGATCATGCCGGGAAACAGCCACAGGCCGCTGGCGTCCACTACCTGTTCACCCGGGCGGGCGTCGATATCGCCGGCGATGGCCTCGATTCGTCCCTGCCTCACGCGAACGTCGGCATGGAATCGGCGGCCTTCGTTGACCAGTTCGGCGTTCTTGATCAGCCAATCAGTGGACATGGGGTTTTCTCCAGGGGGGCGGCAACGGCGGAAAGTGAAATGTTCGGGAACGGGGTCTTCACCGCCCTCGCATAAGGGTTGGCAGCGCAGCAGGCGCCAACCCGTCAGCAAGCCACCCCGCATACGGACCGAAGCGCACAACAGCAATCCGTGCATAATCGGAACAGCTGGGATGGAAACGGCAGCGCTGACCCAGCAGGGGGCTTAGCCAGCGCTTGTAAAAGCCAAGCAGTAGAAGTATGAGTCGGGTCACGACGGATTGACGCTGCCGAAACAGCTTGCGGCATGTAGTGTCGCAAGTATTCCAGAAGCACGGTTGCCGGTGTAAGGCACATGGGCTATAACACCCGGCCGCCAAGGCCAAAATGGTGAAGGGAAATGGCGAAAACGACGCGTAGTGCGACAGCCACCAAGCCGCAGAAAGGAAAGCCTGCGGGCAAGGTGAAAGAGGTCAAGGCTGGCAAGAAGGCCGCGGGCGCCAAGGCTGCCGCGTTCAGGACAGCCGCCAAGGTCGGCTCGCGGCCAAAAAGCCAGCTGCCAAGAAGGCGCCGGTGCAAAAAGGCTGTCGCCGCATAGAAGCCAGCCGCCAAGAAGGTGTCGCCAAGGCCCCCGGCCAAGCAGTCGTCGCAAAGAAAGCCGCCCCAAGCCACCGGCCAAAAGAAGGCTCGGCGGCCAAAAAGCCGGCTAGCCGCCAAGGTGGCATGAAAAACGTAGAAACCGGTCGCCAACAAGGTGGCGGCGCCCGCCAAGAAGCAACCGCCCAAGGTCGGTGACCAAGCCGGTATGCCAGCGCGCGCCGGCCAAGACGGCCAAGGCAGCACCGGCCAAGCCCGGTCGCCAAGGCAGCGCCTGCCAAGTCGTCCGCGGCGCCAAGCCCGCAGCACCGGCGCCCGCGAAGGCCGCTGCCGGTGGACCACCAGGGCAGAGTCAAGCACGCTCCCTTGCCGCTTACGGGCAAAGTGGCCAGTGCCACCGCTCGTCATACCCCTCCCAAAAAGCAGATAGCCCAGCAGTCCTCGATGAATAAATCCGCAACTCTCGACAACGGCATCACCCGCGAAGACGGCCGCTACGCGCTGCCTTCCACGACCACGATTGACCTGCCCAAGGGTTATCGTCCCTCGAACAACGAGGAGTACATGAACCCCAAGCACCTGGCCTACTTCCGCAACAAGCTGCGCGAATGGCGCGATCAGCTGGTGGAAGAGTCGCGCCAGACCATGGAAAACCTGCGTGACGAAGTGCGCGATGTGGGCGACGAAGCCGAGCGCGCCACTCGCGAAACCGAGAACTCCCTTGAGCTGCGCACGCGTGACCGCTACCGCAAGCTCATTTCCAAGATCGACAAGGCCCTGCGCCGGATCGAGGAAGGGCGTTACGGTTACTGCGAAGAGACCGACGAGGAAATCGGCGTCGACCGTCTCGACGCTCGCCCGATCGCCACGCTGTCGCTTGATGCGCAGGAGCGTCGCGAGCATCTGCAGAAGCAGATGGGCGACTAAGCAAGCACTCGTTGACCTATAAGCAAAGCCCCGCCAGCGTGCGGGGCTTTGTTTTTCCGGCTCAGCTCAGCGTGGCTGCCGCGTAGGCCTTCAGCTTGGCCAGCATGGCCGCAAGCCCGTTGGAGCGGGTAGGCGACAGGTGCTTGGCCAAACCGATCGCCTCGATAAAGCGTGGCTCGGTGGCCACGATCTCGCGGGCGGAACGGTCGGAATACACCCGCAGCACCAGAGCAATCAGGCCCGAGACAATCGCCGAGTCGCTGGATGCCTGGAAATGCAGCTGCTCCGCATTGCCGCTTGGCACCAGCCAGACCATCGATTGGCAGCCGTGCACGCGGTAATCCTCGGTCTTCAGTTCCTCGGGGAAGGGCGGCAGTTGCTTTCCCAGGTCGATCAGGTACTGGTAGCGCTCGGTCCAGTCGCCAAAGAAGGCGAACTCCTCGACGATGTCCTGCTGCGCCTGCTCGGCGCTGGGTGTGGCGATGGCATTCATGGACGCATTATCGCGCGTTTGGGGCTTCGAGGCCCCATGGGGTGATTTGGCAGCGTGTGGTCGCGCACAGGGTGCGCTCCTACAGGTCTGCCGTTAATTGTAGGAGCGCACCCTGTGCGCGACCACACAAGCCTCAGCGCAACGAGGCCCACTACCCCTTCACCACACTCCACCGCGTGCCCTGCGCACCATCCTCGATGGCAATGCCCATGGCAGTCAGTTCGTCGCGAATGGCGTCTGCACGCTTGAAATCACGCCCAGCGCGGGCCGCGCGGCGTTCTTCCAGCAGCGCTTCGATGCGGGCTTCATCGACTTCCGAGGCATCGCTGGCCTGCTTGAACCAGGTTTCCGGATCCTGCTGCAGCAGGCCGAGCAGGGCGCCGGCACCCAATAGGGCAGCCTTGGCCTCGCGCCGGGCATCATCGCCAGTCGCCTGGCGGGCGGCGTCAGCCAGTTGGGACAGTTCGGCCAGGGCCTGGGGTGTATTGAGGTCGTCGCATAGCGCGGCCTCGACGGTCGCCGGTATCGGCAGCGGGCCGGCAGTCAACTCGATATCGGTCAGGTCACGCAATACCCGATACCAGCCATCCAGCGTGCTGATGGCTTGCGCGATGGCCGTTTCGGACCAGTCCAACGGCTGGCGGTAGTGGCCGCGCAACAGCAGCAGGCGCAAGGCTTCCGGCGGATGCTGCTTGAGCAGCTCGTGCACCAACATCACATTGCCCAGCGACTTGGACATCTTGCGGCCGCTGAAGGTGAGCATGCCGTTGTGCATCCAATAGCGCGCGAACACCTTGCCGCCATGAGCACAGGTGGATTGGGCGATCTCGTTCTCATGATGCGGGAACTGCAGGTCGACGCCGCCGGCATGGATGTCGATGCTCTCGCCCAGATGGGCCTCGCTCATTGCCGAACATTCGATATGCCAACCCGGGCGACCTCGACCCCAGGGGCTGTCCCAGCCGGGCAGTTCGGGCGTGGAGGGCTTCCACAGCACGAAGTCGCCGGGACTCTTTTTGTAAGGCGCGACTTCCACGCGTGCACCGGCCAGCAGCTCTTCCGTGTCGCGGCCCGACAAGGCGCCGTACTGCGCGTAGGAGTCCACTTCGAACAGCACGTGGCCTTCGGCGGCATAGGCATGCCCGCTGGCAACGAGGCGCTCGATCATCGCAATGATCTGCGGGATATGCGCGGTGGCGTGCGGCTCTACATCGGGCGGGGCGATGCCCAGTGCGGCCATATCCTCGCGATAAGCCTGGGTATAGCGGCCGGTGATGCTTTCGATGCCCACGCCCAGCTGCTGGGCCGCGGCGTTGATCTTGTCGTCGACGTCGGTGATGTTGCGGGCGTACACGACATGCGGATAGTGGCGGCGCAGCAGGCGCGCCAGCACGTCAAATAACACCGGGCCGCGCGCATTGCCGATGTGTACGTAGTTGTAGACCGTCGGTCCACACAGGTACATCGTCACGCGGTCGGGATCGAGTGGCGTGAACGTTTCAACGCGGCGCGTCAGGCTGTTATGGAGCGAAATCGGCATCGGCAAGGGGTCCGGGCGGTGGGAGCAGGCGCGCGCTGGCGCAGGCCGGTCGCGCATCTTAACAAGGGACAAGGCCTTATCGCAGGCGGCGACCCTGTTGGGCTACGAGGGGATGCCGGTCGGGCGAATGAACACCGGCCGCGCCGTCGCAGACTTTAGTGGCACTTCTAAGCGTCGATTCAGTGTGAATTTGCTGCAATGGCTGGTATGAGGTGCAAAGAAGCGCCCAAATCGCCCCTTGCGGAGGTCGCAATGACCAAATTGTTGTTCCCCGCGTTGGTGCTAGCCCTGATGGCAACCAGCGTGTTTGCGCAGGATGCGCGGTACCCGAACCAGAGCCCGAGTCAGAACCAAGCCCAGAACCCGAACCAGAACGACGACAATACCCATTACGGCTGGGCGGATGTATTGCGCGTGGACCCGGTGTATGGCGTGGCGCGCACCGAAGTGCCGCGACAGGAGTGCTATGACCAAACCGTCGTGCAGACCGCGCCGCCGCAGGGCAGCGCTGCCGGCACCATTCTCGGGGCTGTCGTGGGTGGCGTGCTGGGCAGCACCATTGGCCATGGCAACGGCCGCACGGCGGCCACAGTGGCCGGTGCGGTGGCCGGCGGTGCGGTGGGCAATAACGTGTCAGCTACCCCGGGTGGCGAGTACCAGACGACCCAGACCCAATGCCGCCAGGTGGCGGCGGTGAGCGAACAGCGCCGCATCATGGGTTACGACGTGGAATACCGCTATCGCGGCGAGGTGTATCTGTCGCGGCTCAACTACGACCCGGGCGAACGCCTGCGGGTCCGGGTGAGCGTCTCACCGGCCGACTGATACCCTTCAGGCCGCCGCCTTCGGGCGGCGCTTCGCTTTGGAAGCCCCATTTGTTGTTGCATGGCAGCGAAAATGCCGTCATTATGAGCGTTCAATTACCCGGTACACCCATGTCCGCAGCCGTCTATACCGCCACCGTACTCACCAGCGCCCGCATGGCTGCTGGCATGACGTCGCGTGCGCGCCGACCGCTGGTCCGACATTCGGCCGGGTAGGCTGTCGCACGCGTTTCATGTGTATCGACGACAAAACCCGGCCTGCAGCCGGGTTTTTTTGTTTTCGGATTTTGATTGGATGCGGGATGGCCCGCCCAGAGCACCGGCCCCCGGGCCGAATGAATCGACAAAGGCATTGAACAGATGACTCTTCGCCACTTTTTGACCACCCAGGACTACAGCCGCGCCGAGATCGACGCGTTGCTCGAGCAGGCCGCCGCCTTCAAGACGCTCGCCGCGCGGCCAGCAACTGGCCGGCAAGTCGGTGGCGCTGATGTTCTTCAATCCCTCGATGCGCACGCGCACCAGTTTCGAGCTGGGCGTCTTCCATCTGGGCGGCCACGCGATCGTGCTGGCGCCTGGCAAGGACGCATGGCCGATCGAGTTCGAAGTGGGCACGGTGATGGACGGCGATACCGAAGAGCACATCGCCGAAGTGGCGCGCGTACTGTCGCGCTACGTGGACCTGATCGCCGTGCGCGCCTTCCCGAAGTTCCAGGACTGGGCGGTGGATCGCCAGGACAAGGTGATCAAGGCGTTCGCCAAGTACGCGACGGTGCCGGTGATCAACATGGAGACCATCACCCATCCGTGCCAGGAGCTGGCCCACGCGATGGCGCTGCAAGAGCACCTGGGCAATCTGCAGAACAAGAAGTACGTGCTCACCTGGACGTATCACCCCAAGCCGCTGAACACCGCGGTGGCCAACTCCGCGCTGCTCATCGCCACCAAGATGGGCATGGACGTCACGCTGCTGTGCCCCACGCCCGACTACGTGCTGGACGAGCGCTACATGGAGTTCGGCTACCAGAACGCCAAGGAAAATGGCGGCTCGCTGAAGATCAGCCACAACATCGAGGAAGCCTATAGCGGCGCCGATGTCGTTTACGCCAAGAGCTGGGGCGCGCTGCCGTTCTTCGGTCGCTGGGACCAGGAGAAGCCGATCCGCGAGGCGAACAAGCATTTCATCGTGGACGAGGCAAAGATGGCGTTGACCAACAACGGTCTTTTCAGCCATTGCCTGCCGTTGCGTCGCAACGTCAAGGCCACCGATGCGGTGATGGATTCGCCTGCCTGCATTGCCATCGACGAAGCCGAGAACCGCCTGCATGTGCAGAAGGCGGTGATGGCCTCGCTGATCGGACAGGGCTGAGTCGTTCCATGTACATGCCCGCGTCCTTCAAGGAAACGCGCAGTGAGTTGCTGCACGCGCTGATGCATGACTATCCGTTCGCCACGGTAGTCATGCACGCTGAGAGCGGCCTCGCTGCCAATCATCTGCCGCTGGAGCTCGTTGGCGACACGCTGCATGGGCATGTGGCGCGCGGCAACGAATTGGCACGCGCTAATGGTGCCGAAGTGCTGGTGATCTTTTGCGGTCCGGACGGCTATGTCGAGCCCCAACTGGTACCCGAGCAAGCACGAGACAGGGCGCGAGGTGCCCACGTGGAATTACGGCGTGGTGCATGTGCATGGACATCTACGCGTGATCGAGGACGCGGTTTGGTTACGGCAGTTGCTGGAACGCCTGACCGATCGTCATGAAGCCGGCCAGCCCAAGCCGTGGCATGTATCGGATGCGCCGGTCGATCACATCGAGAAGATGTTGGGTGCCATCGCCGGGCTCGAAATCAGCATCGATCGCATCGAAGGCAAGTTCAAGTTGAGCCAGAACCATCCGGCCGCCAATCGCGCCGGCGTCGTCGATGGCCTGCGCCAGCGCGATGCGCGTGGTGACGATGCACTGGCCGATCTCATGTCGTTGATGGAGGAGCGTAGGTCGTGAGCAAGGGACACCAGCATCACTACCAGGTGGCTGTCACCTGGACCGGTAATCGTGGCAGCGGCACCAGCGGTTACCGCGACTACGGCCGCGAGCATGAGATTCGCATCGAAGGCAAAGTCACGCTGGCAGGCTCATCCGACCCGACCTTTCGCGGCGATGCCAGCAAGCACAACCCGGAGGACATGCTGGTAACCGCGCTGTCCACCTGCCATATGTTGTCCTACCTGCATCAAGCCGTGCTCGCGGGCGTGGTGGTGACCGCTTATACCGATAGCGCCGAAGGCAGCATGGAAACCGATGAGCACGGCGGCCGCTTCACCGAAGTGGTGCTGCGCCCGGTAGTGACCATCAGTGCCGCCAGTGACGCGATCAAGGCCGAGGCCGCGCACGAGCCCGCACACCATGCCTGTTTCATCGCCAATTCCGTCAATTTCCCGGTGCGCTGTGAGCCGCGCATCGTCGTTGAATCCAACTGATCTCATTCGTTTCTCTTCCCCAGGATTGCAAGTCATGAGCAAAGACATCGTTCTCGCCTTCTCCGGTGGCCTCGACACCAGCTTCTGCGTGCCGTATCTCAAGGAGCGCGGCTGGGCCGTGCACACCGTGTTTGCCGACACTGGCGGCGTTGACGCCGAAGAGCGCGCTTATATCGAGCAGCGCGCCAAGGAGTTGGGCGTGGCCAGTCATGTCACCGTTGACGGTGGTCCGGCCATTTGGGAGGGTTTCGTCAAGCCGTTCGTGCAGGCCGGCGAGGCTTATCAGGGCCAGTATCCGTTGCTGGTGTCCGATCGCTATTTGATCGTCGACGCCGCCATCGCGCGCGCCAACGAACTGGGCACCAAGGCGATTGCGCATGGCTGCACGGGCATGGGCAACGATCAGGTGCGTTTTGACCTTGCGGTGAAGGCGCTCGGCGACTACGAAATCGTGGCACCGATCCGTGAGATCCAGAAGGAGCATACCCAGACCCGTGCCTACGAGCAGGCCTATCTGGAAGAGCGCGGCTTCGACGTGCGTGCCAAGCAGAAGAGCTACACCATCAACGAGAACCTGCTGGGCGTGACGCTGTCGGGCGGTGAGATCGATCATTGGAAGACCCCGGGCGAAGGCGCACGCGGCTGGTGCAAGCCGCGCGCCGAATGGCCGTCCGAAAAGCTGTCGGTCACCCTCGGCTTCGAAAAGGGCGAAGCGGTGTCGCTCAACGGCGAGAAGCTGCCGGGTGCGAAGCTGCTGGCCAAGCTCAACGAACTGTTCGCGCCCTACGGCGTGGGTCGTGGCATGTACACCGGCGACACCACCATTGGCCTGAAGGGTCGCATCGTGTACGAAGCGCCTGGCCTGATTTCACTGCTGGCCGCGCACCGCGCACTGGAAGAAGCGGTGCTGACCAAGCAGCAGAACCGCTTCAAGCCTGAAGTGGCGCGCAAATGGGTAGAGGTGGTGTACGAGGGTTTCTACCACGATCCGATCAAGACCGATCTTGAGGCCTTTCTCGCCTCCAGCCAGTCCTGCGTCAACGGCGAAGTGGTGCTGGAAACGTCCGGTGCGCTGGTGACCGCCGTTGAAGTGCGTTCGCCACACATCCTCAATGCGAAGGGTGCAACGTATGCGCAATCCGCGGACTGGGGCGTGGAGGAGGCCGAAGGCTTCATCAAGCTGTTCGGCATGAGCAGCACGCTGTGGGCTGAGGTCAACCGCTGATTCGGCTCGTCATCCCAGCGAAGGCTGGGATCCAGTGACTTTCGCGGCGACATGCAATGGCACTGGATTCCCGTTTTTGCGGGAATGACGTATCGGTAACCCTTGACGCACTAACTACACCAGACGGATCGTATGAGCGCACTACTGGACGACACTCTTCGACATCTTCGCGCGCTGGTCAGCCATGACACGCGCAACCCTCCGCGCGAGATCGGCACGGGCGGCATCTTCGATTACCTGCGTGAGAACCTGCCGGGCTTCGACGTTACCGTGACCGATTACGGCGCCGGCGCCGTGACTTTGTATGCCGTGCGTGGCCAGCCGAAAGTGCTGTTCAACGTGCACCTGGATACGGTGCCCGATTCGCCGCACTGGACGGCCAGCCCGCACGAGCTTCGCGTGACGGAAGACAGGGCGATTGGCCTTGGCGCGTGTGACATCAAGGGTGCCGCGGCTGCGTTGGTGGCCGTGGCCAACGTCACCAACGGAGACATGGCGCTGCTGTTGTCCACCGACGAAGAAGCCAATGATCCACGTTGCATCGCTGGTTTTCTCAAGGACAAGCCAGCGTACGACGCAATCATCGTTGCCGAGCCCACCAAGGGCGAAGCCGTGCTGGCGCATCGCGGCATCCATTCGGTGCAGATGCGCTTCAAGGGCAGCGCCGGGCACGCTTCGGGCGAACTGAAGCCTACCGATAGCGCCCTGCATCAGGCTATGCGCTGGGGCGCCGCTGCGCTCGATTTCGTCGACAAGCAGTCGCATGAGCGCTTCGGTGGTCTCACCGGCTTGCGCTTCAATATCGGCAAGGTGGAGGGTGGCATCAAGGCCAACATGATCGCGCCCACGGCGGACATTCGCTTCGGCTTCCGTCCGTTGCCGACCATGAAACCCGAGTGGTTGCTGGAGACATTCCGCACCATCGTCGAGCCGCAGCCGGTGGAGTTCACTGAGACGTTTCGCGGTGACTCACTGCCGGCGGGTGATACTGCAACGGCAGAGGCACGCCGACTGGCCGCGCGCGACCTGGCCGACGAGTTGAACATTCCCATCGGCAACGCCGTGGATTTCTGGACCGAGGCCGCATTGTTCTCTGCCGCGGGCTATATCAGTTTTGTTTACGGTCCTGGCGATATCGCGCAGGCACACACCGCCGATGAGTGGGTTGCACTCGACCAGCTCCAGCATTACGCAGAAACCATTTACCGGATCATCGATCGTGGAAGCGCATAAGCACACCCGCAAGACCATCGTGCGTCTGTTGTCCAGCATGGGCAGCGCGAAGGAAATTCAGCAGTACCTCAAGCGCTTCTCGCAGCTCGATGCCAAACGCTTCGCCGTGGTGAAAGTAGGTGGCGCGGTATTGCGCGATGACTTGCCGGCGCTGACCTCGTCGCTGACCTTCTTGCAGCAAGTCGGCCTCACGCCGATCGTGTTGCATGGCGCCGGCCCGCAGCTGGATGAAGAGCTTTCGGCCGCAGGTATCGAGAAGCAAACCGTCAACGGCCTGCGCGTGACTACGCCCAAGGCGCTGGCGATCGTGCGCAAGGTGTTCCAGGAGCAAAACCTGCGCCTGGTCGAGGCGCTGCAGACGATGGATACGCGCGCCACCTCGGTGCCTTCCGGCGTCTTTACTTCCACGTATCTGGATCGCGACACCTATGGCCTAGTTGGCAAGGTGAGCCACATCAACCTGGCGCCAATCGAGGCGAGCCTGCGTGCGGGCTCTATCCCTGTGATCGCCAGCCTCGGCGAGACGGAGGAAGGACAGATTCTCAACGTCAACGCCGACTTCGCTGCCAACGAGCTCGTGCGCGTGCTGCAGCCGTACAAGATCGTATTTCTTACCGGTACCGGCGGACTGCTCGACGACCAGGGCAAGATCATCGACTCGATCAACCTGAGCACCGAGTTCGAGCATTTGATGGCGCAGCCGTGGATCAATGGCGGCATGCGCCTGAAGATCGAGCAGATCGCGGACCTGCTGGCCGATCTGCCGTTGACCTCGTCGGTGTCCATCACCCAGCCGTCCGAGCTGGCCAAGGAGCTGTTCACGCATAAGGGTTCGGGCACGCTGGTGCGCCGTGGCGAAAAGGTGCGTCGTTTCGAATCGTGGGATGGCATTGACCTGGCACGCATGCGTGAGCTGATCGAGTCGAGCTTCGGCCGCGAATTGGTGGCCGACTACTTCGATCGCACCCAGCCGTTCCGTATTTATGTGAGCGAGAACTATCGCACCGCGATGATTCTCACCATGGAAGACGGTTTGCCCTACCTGGACAAGTTCGCCGTGCTTGATGACGCGCAGGGCGAAGGTCTCGGCCGCGCCGTCTGGCAGGTGATGCGCGATGAGAATCCGCAGCTGTTCTGGCGCTCGCGTCATGGCAACTCGGTTAACCATTTCTACTACGCCGAATCGGATGGCTGCCTCAAGCAGCCGAGCTGGAAAGTGTTCTGGTACGGCCTGGAGGATTTCGACACGATTGCGCGTTGTGTCGCCCATTGCGCGACACGTCAGCCGACGTTGGTGGACTGACGAAAACTGACTCCCTCTCCTGCGCGCAGCAGGGGAGGGTTGGGGTGGGGTGAAGCCCGCCCACCCCCTCCCAACCTCCCCCCCGCGAGCAGGGGGAGGAGTAAAAAAACAAAGTACGGTATTGAGTGAAAGACATGGCAGACAACAAAAAGAGCATCGGCATCGTGGGTGCACGCGGTCACACCGGCGCTGAGCTGATCCGCCTGGTGACGGCGCATCCGTCGCTGGAACTGGCCTTCGTGTCATCACGCGAGCTGGACGGTCAGCGCGTATCCGATCACGTGGAAGGCTTCAGCGGTGAGCTGCGTTACGTGAACCTCGACGCCGCAGCGGTGGCGGAGCAGGGTTCGGACGTGGTGGTGCTGGCGTTGCCCAATGGCAAGGCGGCGCCGTACGTGGAGGCGATCGACAAGGCCAAGCCCGAGACGCTCATTGTCGACCTGTCCGCGGACTATCGATTCGACGAGCGCTGGTACTACGGCCTGCCGGAGCTGACCCGTCGGCGCTGGCGCGGCGAGAAGCGCATCAGCAACCCAGGCTGTTACGCCACGGCCATCCAGCTTTCCATAGCACCGCTGAAGGATCTGCTGGCCGCGCCGCCGGTGAGCTTCGGTGTATCCGGTTATTCGGGTGCAGGCACCACGCCGTCGGACCGTAATAACTCCGAGAAACTGCGCGACAACCTGATGCCGTACTCGCTTACCGGCCATATGCACGAGAAGGAAGCCAGCCGCCACCTTGGCCTGCCGGTGGAGTTCATGCCGCACGTGGCGCCGCACTTCCGCGGCCTTACCGTCACCACCAATCTTTACCTGGTGCGTCCGGTCAAGCGCGAGGACGTCGTGGCGCGCTTCACAAGTGCCTACGAGGGCGAGAAGCTGGTGCGCGTGTTGGATGAAGCGCCGTGGGTCAGCCAGATCGCCAACAAGCATCACGTGGAGATCGGCGGCTTCGCGGTTTCGACCGATGGCAAGCGCGTGGTGGTGGTGGCGACACTGGACAACCTGCTCAAGGGCGCAGCGACGCAGGCCATGCAGAACATCAACCGGGCGATCGGCGTGGACGAATACACCGCCATCCCGGCCTGATCCACTTACTTCGGAATCATCTCCATGACCCAGCCGCTGTGGCAGAAATCCAACATCAAGATCGACGCCCGCATCATGAAGTTCCTGGCAGGCGACGACGTGCTGCTCGATCGCGAGTTCTTCCTTCACGACATTACCGCCAGCAAGGCGCATGTCGAAGGGCTGGCCAATATCGGCGTGGTCACTGGAGACGAAGCGACCGCACTCAAGCGCGAGCTCGATGCGTTGGCTGGGGACTTCCGCACCGGCGCGTTTGTGCTCGACGAGCGCTATGAGGACGGCCATTCCGCCATCGAAGCGCGCCTGACCGAGCGTCTGGGCGATGCTGGCCGTCGCGTGCATACCGGTCGCAGTCGCAATGATCAGATTCTGGTGGCCACGCGTTTGTGGCTGAAAGACCAGCTCGCAGCGCTGGAGCAGCATTGCCGTTCCATTGCTGCCGTGTGTCTCGATCGCGCGGCACAGCCGGCTGTGCCGTTGCCGGGTTATACGCACCTGCAGCGCGCGGTGGTGTCATCCACGGCCATGTGGTTTGCCGGTTTCGCCGAAGGCTTTATCGACAACGCGTTGCGTGCACGGCAGACCGCGACATTGATCGACGCGAATCCGCTGGGTACGGCCGCCGGCTACGGCGTCAATCTCAAGCTCGATCGCGAACACACCACCGCGGCGCTTGGCTTTTCGCGCATGCAGATCTCACCGATCTATGCGCAGCTGTCCCGCGGCAAGTTCGAGATGGCCGTGCTGGAGGCCATCGCCGGTGCGCTGCTGGATGTGCGCCGCCTGGCCTGGGATCTTTCGCTGTTCACCACGGCGGAGTTCGACTTTGTGAAGCTGCCGTCCGAATACACCACCGGTAGCTCCATCATGCCGAACAAGCGCAATCCGGATGTGGTCGAGCTGCTGCGCGCCAGCTACGCCAGCGTGGCAGCGGCACGTACCGAGATCGAGCAGCTGCTGTCGCTGCCGTCGGGTTACCAGCGCGACCTGCAGTTTTCCAAGGGCTCGCTGTTCCACGGCTGCCGTCACGGCCTGGCGGCGCTGGAGCTGGTGCCGGATCTGCTCGCCCGTATGGCCTGGAACGAGCCGGCCATGCGCGCGGCGATCGAGCCGGCCATGTACGCCACCGACGTGGCTATCGAGCAGGCGGCCGCTGGCGTGCCGTTCCGCGATGCCTATCGTGCCGCGGCGGAAGCCGCAGCGTCTGCCGGCGAAGGACGCACGCCGGAGGGCAGCCTGCAGGCCCGCGTCTCCCCGGGTTCAGGACATGACCTGCGGCTGGACGAATTGCGCGCTAGACTCGGACATCTGGACGGCTAAACGGTGAATGGCATGGGGACCGTCAGTACGGGGAATGCCGAACATTACCGCTGGGGACAAGGTTGCGACGGCTGGCATCTGCTGGCCGGCGATGACCTGAGCGTAATCGAGGAGCGCATGCCTCCCGGAACGTCCGAAAGCCGTCATCGGCACGTGCATGCCCGGCAGTTCTTTTATGTGTTGGACGGCGAGCTGGTGCTGGAAGTGGAAGGCGTCACCCATCGGCTCCAGCCAGGCCAGGGCCTGCACGTGCCACCGGGCGTAGCGCATCAGGTGCGCAACGACGGCGACGTCGACGTCCGCATGATGGTGATCTCGGCACCCCGCAGTCATGGGGACCGTATCGCCGCCCCGTTGGATACGGTCTCATGAGCACCGCTGCGGTGCCGCGTAACTTGCCTCAGCAGGCACTTCCCGTCTGGCGGCGCGCGGTGCTGAAGGTCGGCAGCAATTTGCTGGCCGCCGATGGCGGTGGCTTAACCACCCAATATGCCCAGGGGCTGGCCGCTTTCATCGTGGCAAGTCGTGCCGCAGGGCGTCAGGTGGTGCTGGTGTCATCGGGGGCCGTCGCCGCTGGCCGCGCGCTGCTGCGGGAGCATGTACCGGCGAGTGGCGATCTGGCGGCACGCCAGGCGCTGGCCGCACTGGGCCAGGCGCCGATGATTGCGTTGTGGCAGTCGCTCTGCCCCTGTCCCATCGCGCAGGTATTGCTGACCCACGATGATCTGCGCAATCGTCGCCGTTATCTCAATGCACGCGCCACGCTCCGCGAGCTGCTTGCCCTCGATGTGCTGCCGGTGGTGAACGAGAACGACACGGTGGCGGTGGATGAGCTCAAGCTGGGCGACAACGACAACCTTGCCGCCATTGTCGCCGCGCTGGTCGATGCGGACCTGTTATTGATCGCCTCTGATATCGACGCCTTGTACAGCGCCGATCCCCGCCGCGATTCGCTTGCCGCGCCGATCGCCTACGTGGAAGCACTGACGCCGGAAGTGCTCGCCATGGCTGGCGGCAGCGGTAGCGCCGTGGGCACCGGTGGCATGCGTACCAAGCTGGAGGCAGCGACCAAGGCCGCGGCGGCCGGGATTCCGACGGTGTTGTTCAGTGGTCGCGAGGCCTCTACTGTCGAGGCGCTTGCACAGGGCAGCCTGCGTGGCACGCTGGTAGCGGCCGGACGCAGCCGCATGCAGGCGCGCAAGTACTGGCTGCGCCATGCGCCGGCAGCCACGGGTTGCATTCATGTGGATGCGGGCGCGGCGCGTGCGTTGGCAGGCGGGCGGGCCTCGTTGTTGCCGGGCGGCATGATCGACGTCAGTGGTGACTTCCATCGCGGCGATCTGGTCGAAATCATCGATGTCGCCGGCAAGCCGGTGGCACGAGGTCTCTGTCAGTACGGCGCGGCAGAGGTGCGACGACTGGCCGGGCGGCATAGCCGCGAGATTGAACTGCTGCTTGGTTACAGCTATGGGGCCGAGGTGGTGCATCGTGACGATCTGGCCACTCTGGGCGGCAGCGAGACCGCGGAAGAGGTCAACGCATGAGCGACATCCAATCCATCGCGCTCGCCTGTCGCGATGCAGCGCCGCAGATGGCAGCGCTCGATGCAACCGCCAAGCGATGCCTGCTGCATGACATGGCGGCTGCGTTGGAAAAGCGCGTCGATGTGATTCTTGCCGCCAACGCGCGTGACATGCTGCAGGCTGCCGACAAGGGCGTGCAGGGCGCCCTGCTTGATCGCCTGCGGCTGGATCGCGCGAGAGTATCGGGAATCGCCCAGGCCTTGCGTCAGGTGGCCGAGTTACCCGATCCGGTAGGCGTGGTGACTCGCCGCGAAACCATGCCCAACGGCATAGCGGTGGAGCGCGTGCGCATTCCGCTGGGTGTAGTGGCGATGATCTACGAGGCGCGTCCCAACGTCACCGCCGATGCCGCCGCGTTGTGTCTCAAGGCGGGCAACGCGGTGATCCTGCGTGGCGGCTCGGAGGCCATTCATTCCAACGTCGCCATTGCTGCCGCGCTGCACGAAGCATTGCGAGCGCACGGCCTTCCTGAGGCGCTGGTCACGCTGGTCGAGGACTTGGGTCGCGAGACCATGGTCGCGCTGCTTCAGCTCACCGAGGTCATTGATCTCGCCATTCCGCGTGGCGGCGAAGGCTTGATCCGTTTCGTCACCGAACATGCGCGCGTACCGGTGATCAAACACTACAAAGGCGTGTGCCACCTTTACGTGGATCGCGCGGCTGACCTGTCGCTCGCGCTCAACCTGTTGATTGACGGCAAGACCTCGCGGCCGGGCGTGTGCAACGCACTGGAGACGCTGCTCGTGCATCAGGATGTCGCCGCAAGTTTCCTGCCGCCGGCCGCGCAGGCGTTGCGATCGCATGGCGTGGAGTGGCGCGGTGATGAGCGCACGCGTGGCTTGGTAGCGGAAGCCAAAGTCGCCAGCAGCGATGATTACGCCGCCGAGTTTCTCGACCTGATTCTCGCGGCCCGTGTGGTGGACGATGTGGACGATGCGATCGCCCATATCCGCCGCTACGGTTCCGATCACACCGAGGTTATCGCCACCGGTGACGATGCGACAGCGCAGCACTTCGTGCGGTCGTTGCGATCGGCTGTGGTGATGGTCAACGCTTCCTCACGGTTCTCCGATGGTGGTGAACTGGGACTGGGCGCCGAGATCGGCATTTCCACCACACGCCTGCATGCCTATGGGCCGATGGGGGCGGAGTCGCTCACCATCGAGCGTTATGTAGTGCGCGGCGAGGGCCAGGTTCGCCACGTTTCTTCGCGTGTTCAGGAGTAGCGTGAATTGGTCTGCAGTTCCGGCGCCATTTGACTTCCCCCGCGTATTTGGCCGATAAGGCTCAGGTAGCTCAGGGGTGTACCGACTTATGACGTTGCGGCATGCGAACAATAATTTTGATTTCGTCCGTCTTGCCGCTGCAGCCATGGTGCTTTGCTCGCACCAATTTGCGCTGATCTTTCGACCGGAGCCCCGTCCTTTTGGAATGTTTACGCTCGGCACACTGGGCGTACTGATCTTTTTCTCGGTCAGCGGCTATCTCGTCGCGCAGAGTTGGGACCGCGATCCGAATGTATGGCGTTTCGCCGTAAGGCGCTTTCTGCGCATTTGGCCAGGCCTTGCGGTCGTGGTGCTGTTGACGGTGTTTTGCATCGGTCCGGCGTTTTCCTCGCTGCCCGTGGCTGATTACTTTCAATCTGGCGCAACCTGGAAATACCTGTTGCAGCTGTGTCTCCAGGTCGAGCTGTATTTGCCAGGCGTATTTCAGGGCAATGTCTGGCAGGTGGTGAATGGCTCGCTATGGACCATTCCCATCGAGGTGAAGTGGTACGGCATCCTGATGGCTGCCGGCCTGTGTGGACTGTTGCTGCGTCGCGCGCGGCGCGTGTTGCTGGTGGCCGTGCTGCTCTATGGCATCTACATCTTTGGGGTCTTCGACGTACAGCACAATCCGCTGGCAAGTTTCCCCTATCCATTTTTTGGGTGCGAGTACGGCTGTTTTTTTTGTTATGGCGTATTGCTGCACCGCTGGCAGCACGTATGGGAGCGTTACACCTTACGGGTGCTTTCGTGCCTGGCGCTGATGGTCGGCATCCTGGTGACGCTGAATCGCCAATACGCCGCGATCTACGTGTTGTTGCCCTTCGTGGTTATCTGGTTTGGAAGCCTTTCAACGCCGCTAATCAGGGCGACAGGCCGCCACGGTGACCTGTCCTACGGTGTGTATATCTATGCATACCTGGTTCAGCAGGGCGTGATTGCCGTCATAGGGTTCCGCCAGCCCTATCTGTTGTTACTGGGTGTTTCAGCGGCGATGACACTGCTCTGTGCATTCGCCTCATGGCGTCTCGTCGAGCGGCCGGCGCTTGATCTCAAGCGCTACCTGCACGGTCCGGATCCGGATCGCAAAAGCGCAGATGGAATGGCGCCGGCCGTTGCGCAATCGCCATGACGGCCACCGCGCTCGTGATGGTGGGCACGGCACGTCCGTTGGCCAGCTGCCTGACGTTTATGCGCCGAGATTCGCCCAGGCCTTCACGGCGTCTGCAAACGCCAGACAATCGGTGAACTGGTTGTAAAGCGGTGCGGGCGAAATGCGGATGACATCGGGCTCGCGCCAGTCGCCGATGATGCCGTGCTCCATCAGGTACGCGAACAGCGCGCGACCTTGTTCGCGGCCGCCCAATACGCGGATGGAAAGTTGCGCGCCGCGACGTGCGGGGTCGACGGGCGTGACCACTTCCAGCACCTGGCCGAGCTGTGTCTGCACCAGCCACTCCAGGTAACCAGTAAGCCGCAGCGACTTCTCGCGTAGGCGCGACATGCCGGCGCGGCGGAAAATCTCCAGCGACACCCGCAGCGGAGTGAGCGCGAGAATCGGCGGGTTGCTCAGTTGCCAGCCATCGGCCCCATAGGTGGGCACGAATTGCGGACCCATCTGGAAGCGCGTGGTCTTGTCGTGGCCCCACCAGCCGGCAAAGCGGGGTAGTTCGGTACGTGCATGACGCTCGTGCACGAACGCGCCCCCGACCGCGCCCGGGCCACCGTTGAGATATTTGTAGCTGCACCAGATAGCGAAGTCCGCGCCGCTGTCGTGCAACTGCAACGGCAGGTTGCCCACCGCATGCGCCAGGTCGAAGCCGACCATGCAACCGTGACGGTTGGCCAGCCGGGTGATGGCAGCGAGGTCGAAGGCCTGGCCGGTGCGGTACTGGATGCCGGGCAGCATCACCAGGGCGATGCGCGAGCCACGTTCGGCAAGTACGCGCTCGATGGCGGCCATCGAGATGGTGCCATTGGGTTCGTCGCTCTCCAGCTCGATCAGTGCGCTGGCCGGATCAAAGCCATGGAAGCGCACCTGCGACTCCACCGCGTAGCGATCGGTGGGGAATGATCCCGCCTCGATCAGGATGGCGTGGCGCTCCGGCGTGGGGCGATAGAAGCTCACCATCATCAGGTGCAGGTTCACACCCAAGGTGTTCATCGCTACCACTTCGGCAGGCTGCGCGCCCACCACGGCGGCGAGGTCGTCGCGCACGAACTCGTGATAGTCCATCCAGGGCAGGCGGCCTTTGAAGTGGCCTTCCACGCCCAGCTCGCCCCAGTAGTCCAGCTCGGCGCTGATCGCGGGCCGAACGGCGCGCGGCTGCAGACCCAGCGAATTGCCGCAGAAATAGTGGCTATCCCGCTCTTCATGCGGCGGGATCAGGAACTGATCGCGGAAGCCGCCCAGCGGATCGGCGGCGTCCTGGGCCTTCGCCCAGGCAACGGTGGCTTCGTAGGGTGCGGACATCAGGGATTCTCGTGCTGAGGCATCGCGCCCATAGCGGACGCGATGCGGTGCGACAGGTTACTTCAGGCGCGCCGCGATGGCATCGCAACCCTTGTCGAAGTTCGCCTTCCATGCCGGGCCTGCCTGGCTTTGCGACGGACGCACGCAACGCAGCTGGATGGCGTGGTTGTCCTTGAGCCAGTAGCGCTCGCTATAGCTGAAGTCCGCACCGTTTTCCTGCGCGGTGTAGGTGAAGTTGTCCGGGCTCTGCCCGGCACCAGCCTGATAACCGGTAAGCCCTTTGGCCTTGGTCATCGCGCCGCTGACGTACTGCTGGAAGCCATTGGCATCGGCCACTTGCTTCACCGTGATGGTGACGCGGGCGAGGCTGCTGTTGGCGGTGGGCGAAGGGTCGGGTACCTGGAACACGCGCACTTCCGGGTCGCCCTGGGTTTCCATGATGCCCACCCACTGGTCAGGCGTGCTGAAGGTGACGCTGCCGCCGGCCATGCTGATGTCGGTGGCGTGGGCCACGCCGGTCAGCGCGAGCGCGCTGGCGACGATCATGTTGCGGAAGAAGCTCATGCCTGCTCCTGGGCGAGGGGTTCGAATCGGTGTCGTGACAGCCCCAGCCATTCCAGGGCAGTACCGTGGAAGAGCTGCGCGCGGCCGGAGTCATCCAGGCCAAGTGCCTCGATGCCGCTACCCGGATGTTGCTCCCCCAGCGGGAAAGGATAGTCGGTACCCAGCATCACGCGCTCGACCCCGGTCACATCCAGGAGATAGCGCAGGGCCTGGGGATCGTGCACGCAGGAGTCGAAATACAGCCGCTTGAGGTACTCGCGCGGGTTGCGCGGGTTGTCGGTGGCCACCAGGTCAGGGCGCATGCGGAAACCGTGCTCGATGCGGCCGATGGTCCACGGAAAACTGCCGCCGCCGTGGGCCAGCATCACGCGCAGTCGGGGCAGGCGTTCCAGCACGCCGCCAAACACCAGGCAGCAGGCCGCGCGTGATTGCTCCGCCGGCATGCCAACCAGCCAGGGCAGCCAGTACTTGGGCATGCTCGGTGTGCCCATCATGTCCCACGGGTGCACCATTACGGCGGCGCCGAGGTCGGCCGCAGCCTCGAAAAACGGGAACAACTCGGGCGCGTCCAGGTTCCAGTCGTTGCAGTGTGAGCCGACCTGCACGCCTTGCAGGCCCAGCTCGTCGATGCAGCGCTCCAGCTCGCGGATGGCCAGGTCGGGTGACTGCAGCGGCACGGTGCCGATGCCGGCGTAGTGGCGCGGATAGTCGGCGCACAGTCGCGCCGTCTCATCGTTCAGGTGCCGATGCAGCTCCAGCGCCTGGTAGCCCGGGGCCCAGTATGAGAAAAGCACCGGCACCGTGGAAACTACCTGCACGCTGACACCGAAGCGCGCGTAATCGTCGATGCGTTGCTGCGCATCGAAGGCGGAGTCCCACACCTCACGGAAAAACTTCCCGTCCTTGTAGATACGGTGACGCCCATCGTTATGGATCATCACCGGAAAGCGGTCGTCCCCGTACTTGACGGCCAGGTTCGGCCAGTCGCGGGGCAGGATGTGCGCGTGGGTATCGATCTTGAGCATGTCGCCGAGTGTAAGTCTTGTGCACGCGGGCGTCGCGGGGGTGGCTGACGCCTGGGTGGGTTTGCTGGTAAGCCGCCGTCGGTGGAGTGCGGGGAGCGCCCTACGAAAGCCGCTCAGGGCCCATTTTGGCGCTTTATACTCGGCCCCTCGGCTGGCGTGGGGCGCCATCGGGGTCTGGCATGCGTGAGGATCGCCGGTCTTTCGAAT
This sequence comes from uncultured Gammaproteobacteria bacterium, assembly GCA_963783075.1. Lineage (GTDB taxonomy): Bacteria > Pseudomonadota > Gammaproteobacteria > Xanthomonadales > Rhodanobacteraceae > Dyella. The sequence continues at coordinate 292,930 of CAWAMF010000003.1, forward strand.
CGCCCGTTTGTCGGCCTGTGGCCTGAACGCGCGTCCCGGATACGGACGCCATTAGCCAGTCTGGGGAGGCAGCATGAAATTCCTGGTCATGATCTACAACGACGACACCCTGCTGGATGCACTGCCCGCAGGCGAGTTCGACACGATGATGCGCGGTTGCTTCGCTCACGCTGATGAGTTGCAGGCGCAGGGGTGCTTGCTGGATTCGATGCAGTTGGAAGCACCGGCGCAGGCGAAGTCGCTTCGCGTGCGCGACAACGCCATGAGCATCGTGGATGGCCCGTTTACGGAAGCGAAGGAATATCTCGGAGGTTTCAATCTGATCGAGGCGGCGGACATGGATGACGCCGTGCGTATCGCGATGGCGTTTCCTTGGGCGCGGACTGGGCGTGTTGAGGTTCGGGCGGTGCGGGATTTGGATGAGGTTAGGCGGCGTGTGGGGGCTTGAGGGGGCCGCATGGGTTTTGGGGCTCGGGTGGCGCTTCTTTGGTTGTCATCCGTGAGCAGGGAGGACGAGCAAAAGAACAACCCATCTCCGATGCCGGCTTTCGCAGGGAGGGACAAGAACGCTCTGCACTCCCACGAGTACTCACCCCTAACCCCGGCCCTCGGGGAGACAACAGCGAAATCACACCGTCGCCGTCGACCGATGAGGGCTCCGCCCCGTCACATGAGCCAACGTATTCACGTTGTCCACCAGCCGATCGCTGATACGAGTCAGCAGCTCCGCTGCCTGACGATCCTCCGCCATGCCAAGCAACGCCGCGTAAGTACGCTGCAGACTACGCAAGTCGGGTAACCGTTCCGGTGCGCGCTGCGCACGCAGCGCCGAGGCGATCTCGTGCAATGCTGTGGCGGTGTGATCGACGAACGCACACATCTCCACCGTTTCGGGCAGGTTGTTGTGGTCATCGATCAACGCCTCCAGCGTCATCGCCGTGCGCGCGAGACGGTTGCCGTTGGCGAACAGTGCGTTGGCCAGCTCCTGCAGGGCTGGAGGGGTGGCCGGTTCGGCGGCCATGCGGTCCAGCGAGGCTTGGGCGTTGCTGCGCGCGGTGCGTGCGGCGGTGCGTGCCTCACGGCGGCCGTCGCGGCGCTCGGGGCGTGCCAGGGCGTGCAGGTAATCGGCATAGGCGTCCAGCATGTCCGACAAGGCAGCGCGGGCGCGACCGCGTTCCCAGGTGGGCCATAGCACGTAGGCGATCAGGGCCATGCCGCTGCCCAGCGCGGTGTTGATCACGCGATCCATCACCGCGTCGCCGGAGTTGACGCCTTCGTAGGAGAGCAGGATCACCACCGTGCCGGTCAGCGCGGCCACGGCAATGCCGTAGTGGGCTGTGGCGAGGTATCGGAACGCCATGCAAAGCACCGCCATCAGCGCGAGGTGCGCCCAGGCGTCATGTGGCGTGATGTGCAGCAGGAAGGTGGTAAGCACCAGGCCGAGCACCGTGCCGACCACGCGCAGCAGGCCGAAGTTGAAGGTGGCGGCAAAGTCCGGCCGCAGCACGATGGCGGCGGTCATCGGCAACCAATAGCCGTGCGGCAATTGCAGCTGACGCGCCACGAACAGCGTGGCGGTAAGGGTGATCGCGCTGCGCACCGCATGGCGAAAGGCCACCGAATTGGGCGTGATATTGGCGCGCAACGTGGCCCGGGCCGAACTGCTGCGCAGCGCGGCGGGCAGCGGCGTTTCGGCGGCGGCGGCGCGCAGTTCGCCGCGGCTGCCGGCCCAATTGGCGTTACGCACCGCTGCGGCAAGCTGACCGGAAAGTGCATGGATATGCGTCGCCAGGCCGTCAGCGTTGCCGCCGTTGCCGAGCAAGGCGTTTTCGCTGGCTTGCAGGGTCTGCAGCGCGTGCTCGGCCTGCTGAGGCGAGTCGCCCGCTTCCAGCGCGTCCGCGACGGCGGTGAGCACGCGGGCGGCGTCACCGCGGAACATGCTGTGGATGGTCGGATTGGCGCGCAGCTCCGCCATGGCGGTGAGTTCCAGGCGGATGCGCTCGGCCAGCTCCAGCAGCACGCCGAACGCCTCCATGGCACGACCGCGGGCATGGTGCCGGCCCAGCAGGGTGTGCTGCAGCGTGGTCATGGCATCGGTGAGGGCGGGTACATCGGCGTCATCGTGGTCCTGTTGCCGGGCCAGTGCGGCCAGGCCGCGATAGACCGTCGCCAGCGCGTGGCGCTCGGGGCGATAGCGCTGCAACGGCCACGCGGCGACCGAGAACAGGGTCAGCAGCAGACCGCCGGCAAAGATGAGGCCGGCCGCGCCCAGCGCCTCGCCCAGCGGGCGTGGCGTGGCGGCGGTGACCACCAGCAGGATCATGCTGGTCATGCCCACGCGGGTCATGTCGGCGCCAAATATCACCAGCAGGCCGCCGCAGAAACCGAACACGGCCGTGGCGATCATGATGGGTATCAGCTGATCGCCGATCAGGAATCCGATCAGCGAAGCGAGGCCGGCTGCCAGCGAGGCCAGCAGCAGCCGTGTCATGCGCTGGCGATACGGGCCGGGCTGGTCGGAGAACATGGTGTCCAGTGCGCCGGCGCCGATACCCAGGCCAATGCCCGGGTGTCCGCTCGCGATGCCGATGGCCAGCGGCAGGATCACCGCGGCGGTATTGCGCACGACCACCCGTATGGGTACGTCCGGCCGCTTGGTCGTGATCAGGCTGTCAACGACAGTGGCGCGCAGCGAGTAGCCGGTGGCGGGCATGGTGCTTCGTTCGCTCCTAAACGATGGGTTGATTTTGCCTCAGCCATCCTGAAGCGGATGCGACGAAATGCGAAGGGATGGCCCTACGAACCTGCACCCAGCTGACGGGCCAGCGCGTACAGGATGCGCAGGTCCTGTGCGTCGAGCGTATCGCCGTCCATGCCGCGGAAATGGTGATGGAATGAGCGTACCGCTGAGTTGCGGTTATCCAGTGGATAGCCGATCAGGCCGAGCGCCGCCCATGGGTCGAAATCCGTCGGCGGATCGATCAGCGGCACGCGCGGCCACAGCCCAAAACCAGCATTGGCCAGCTGCTGCCAGGGAAATAGCGGGCCGGGGTCGTCCTTGCGTCCGGGAGCGAGATCCTCGTGTCCGATGATCTGGGTGCGCGGGATGCGCAGCCGGTCGGTCAGGTCGGCGAGCAGGCGCAACAGGCTGTCGATCTGCACCTGAGTAAAGGGCGAGTCGCCATTGTTGTCCAGCTCGATGCCGATGGATGCCGAGTTGACGTCGGTAATGGTGCCCCAGCGTCCGGCGCCGGCGTGCCACGCGCGCTGGCTGTCATCCACCAGTTGATAGATGTGGCCATCGTTGCCAATGAGATAGTGCGAGCTGACCGGGCCGCCGCTGTTGTGGGTGCGCAGGGTCTGCAACGCTTGCTGGGCCGAATCATCGTCGGTGAAGTGCAGCACGATCAGCACCGGCCGGCGCTGGTCGAAATTCGGCGATGGCACCCATTGGGCGATCGGGTTGTGCACCGGCACCGGCGCGCAACCGGCCAGCAGGGCCAGCAGCAAGGGCAGCAGCACACGCCGTAAGACGGGGGAGGGCATGGCGGTCATGGGGCGGGGACGATGACCCGAAGCTGCCCCAGCGATGCGCCGTGGTCAAGTGAAGAAAAAACGGCGCCCTGCAAAGGACGCCGTTGGAGCGTGCGGAATGGCCCGGATCAGGCGCGCCCAGCGAACTCGCCGGTGAGTGTGTTCACCCACACCTTTTCTTCGTTGCTGATGTACTCGGGCACCTGGATCTCGATGCCGGTATTGAGCTTGGCCGGCTTGGTGCGCTTGGTGGCGCTGGCGCCCTTCATTTCCGGCGCGGTATCGACCACGGTGAGCGTGACGCTGGTCGGCACCTGCAGGCCCACCGGCGCGTCGTCGATCACCTGCACGTAGTAACCCTCGACGTCCTCGACGATATAGCCGGAGTTGTCGCCCACCAGTTCCGGCGGCAGCAGGTACTGGGTGTAGTCCTCCTTGTCCATGAACACGAAAACTTCGCCGTCCATGTACGAGAAGTTCGCCTCGCGGCGCACCAGGTCCATTTCCTTGAGGTCGTCGTCGGCGCGCAGGCTCAGGTCGAACTTGCGGCCACCGGGAATCGAATACATGGTGAAGCGGAACGTGACATTGCCGCCGCGCGCGGTCGGCGCGCTGCGCTCGATATCGCGCACCTGATACACGTTGCCTTCGTGTTCGACTACGTTGCCTTTCTTGACGTCGGAAGCTTTCATGGATGTCTGACCAGATGTTGGAGTGTTTCATGGTCGTCATCCCCGCGTAGGCGGGGATCCAGTGCCTCTGTGCTCTCGGACGTGAGGCGCTGGATTCCTGCTTGCGCAGGAGTGACGGTGTCGAGGAATTACTTCGGCTGCAGACGCACCGCGCCATCGAGACGAATGGTTTCGCCGTTGATGTAGCGATTACCGAGAATGAAGCCCACCGTGTTGGCGAACTCATCGGGCTTGCCCAGGCGCGACGGGAACGGGATCGAGGCGGACAGCGACTCCTGCACCTGCGGCGGCATGCCATCTACCATCGGGGTCCAGAAGATGCCCGGTGCAATGGTCGCCACGCGGATGCCGAAGCGCGACAGCTCGCGCGCCATCGGCAGCGTCATGCCGACCACGCCACCCTTGGAAGCGGAGTAGGCGGCCTGGCCGATCTGGCCTTCGAAAGCGGCCACGGAAGCGGTGTTGATGATCACGCCGCGCTCGCCGTCTTCGCCGGCCTCGTTGGCCTGCATCAGGTTGGCAGCGGCCTTGGCCACGTTGAAGCTACCCACCAGGTTCACCATGACGGTGGTGGCGAAGGTGTTGAGCGGCATTGGACCGTCCTTGCCCAGCATGCGGCCGGCGCCCAGGATGCCGGCGCAGTTCATCACCACGTTCAGCCCGCCCATCGCGTCACGCGCGGCCGTGACATTGGCGGAAACGCCTTCCTCGGAGGTCACGTCGGTACGGAAGAAGTGGCCGCTGAGCGCCTTGGCCGCTTCCTGGCCCTTCTCTTCGTTGACGTCGAACAATGCGACCTTGCCGCCGTTGGCGACGAGAAATTGCGCCACGGCGTGGCCGAGACCGGAGGCGCCGCCGGTGATGATCGCCTTGACCTGGTTGAGCTGCATGGGGAGTTCCCGCTAAGTCAAAAGTGGAATGGTAGCCGAGGAGCCCGGCCGGCGCCCCGTAGGAGCGCACCCTATGCGCGACCACGGCGTCACCGTTCCGTTGGCTTGTCGCGCACGGGGTGCGCTCCTGCGGGAGGGTCAGGCGTTGACGCGCCGCATCAGTTCGGCCCATGCCCCGGTCTGGCGCAGGTTTTCGAAGGAAAGCACGGGGCGGGGCGGGTTTTCGGGCGTCTGCAGCTCCTTTTGCCACACGCCCACATCCCACCATTGGCCCAGCTTGTAGCCCGAGCTGCGCCACACGCCAGCCGGGGTGAAGCCCATGGCTTCATGCATGGCCACGCTGACTTCGCCGGGGAGCGTGATTACGCCCACGGCCTGGTTCAGGCCTTGCAGGGTCATGGCGTCCAGCAGCACCGCGTAGAGCCGGCGGGCGATGCCGCGTCGGCGCGCGTCGGCGTGGACATAGATGGAGGTTTCGGCGATCCAGTCGTAGGCGGCACGTTCGCGGAAGCGGCTGGCGTAGGCGTAGGCCAGTACGCGGCCGTCTTCTTCCCAGATCAGCCAAGGGTAGTGGCGCAGACGACCGACGATGCGTTCGCGCATGGCTTCGACGCCCGGCAGCTCGGTCTCGAACGTGGCCACGCCCTCGAGGACGGATGGTGCGTAGATGTCGTGGACGGCAGCGGCGTCGTCGGTGTGTGCAATGCGGATCATGTGAGCGATTTTTCCATGCAGACGCTGCGCGGGTTGGCGCGATGTTCGCCGAACGGCGGACAGCGACGGTAGCCGGCGCGTTCGTAGAGTTCCAATGCCTCGGCCTGGGCGGTGCCGGTTTCCAGTCGAACCAATGTGCCGCCCGTGCGCGCCACTTCCGACTCCAGCGCTTCGAGCAGCTGCTTGCCCAGGCCAAGCCCGCGGCAGGCGGGAAGTACGTACATGCGTTTCACTTCCACATAGTCTTCGTGCCGCATGCAGGCCCCACAGGCGACCGGCGTGTTATCCACGCGCGCGGTGAGAAAGGTGACGTTGGGTTGGCGCAGCGCTTCCACCGACACCGGTTGGATATTGGCGGTGGGATAGAGCTCCGACAAATAGCCGTCCAATTCATGGAGCAGCGGCACGACATCCGGCGAGGCCGGGTCGTCGATCTCGAAGCGGAGCACCGGTGCTTTCAGCATGACTCGTATTTCCAGTTGCGGCGCTTGCCTTCAGCCAGCCATTCCAGCGTCGTGGTGATGCGTTTCTGCCGTGTGGTCTCAGTCTTGGCTTCGGAGATCCACTCCACATACTCACGCTGGGCGCTGGGTGGGAAGCCCTCGTAGTTTCTGCGTGCGGCGGCGTGCTTGCGCTGTGCGAGCAGAACGGCCACATCCTCGGGCAGGACCGCCGGCGGTTTGGTCGCGCTCGATGGGCGCTTGGTCTTCTCGCCCGATTCGTTCAGCACCATGGCCTTCTTGATGTGCGCAATGAGCGTCTTCTTTGGCGGCAGGTCTTTCAGTGAGGTCAGCTGGCCGAACTGGCCCATGCCTTTTTCACCCGTCTCGCCGAGCACGCCCCGACGCTGCCAAAAGCCAAAACTGCAATGCTGCTTGAACGCCGCCATGTTGCACAGCAACGCGCCGTCGTAGACGAAGAACGGCATGCTCCATTTGATGTCTTCCTTAACCTCCGGACAGGCTTCGTGGATCACCGCCCGCAAGTATTCGAGGATGGGCTGTGCGAAGGGCGCCGACCTGGCGATGTAAGCGTCAATGCGAGCATCGTGGCTAGCCATGGCCGTGCCTCACAAGTTCAGGATGAAAAACTTGTCGCAGCTGAAGTGACCGGTGCCGCCCATCGGGGCATCGAGCGTGGTAAATCCGTGACGACGATACAACGTCTGCGCCGCGTCCATGCCGGTCAGTGTTTCGAGATAGCACTGGCGAAAACCGTGGGCACGGGCAGCATCGAGGCACCGCAGCATCATGGCGCTGCCCGCACCGATACCGCGCGCTTCGGGCAGGAAATACATCTTGCGTAACTCGCACACGTCCGCGCCGCCACCTTCCAGTGGTGCAATGCCGCCGCCGCCGATCACCACGCCATCGCGCTCCACCACGAAATACGCACTGCGCGCTCGCGCATACGCGTCATACATGGTGTCCACTTCGGCATCGTGGATGGCAAAGCCCGGGCCATCGGCACCGAACTCCGGCATCACGGCACGGATGATGTAGGCGACGGCGGGGTTGTCGCAGGATTCAATGGGGCGGATCAGAAAGTCGGTCATGGGGTCGCTTGCGGTGTGCGGTAGATGACGCCGTCCTTCATCACGAAGGCGGGATGTTGCAGGTCGTCGATATGTGTACTCGGGTCGCCGTTGAAGGCGACGATATCGGCGCGCAGGCCGGGCGTGATGCGTCCGAATTTGTCCTGCTGGCGAAGGATGCGTGCGGCCACATCGGTAGCGGCGTGCAAAGCCTGGGTCGGCGTCATGCCATCGCGCACCATGTTGGCCGGTTCGCGCCAATTGTCTCCATGGGTGAACACACCCACGTCACTGCCGTTGCCGATGGTGACACCGAGCTTGAGTGCGGTGCGAAACGCGCGTTCGGCCTCGCGCATGCGCGCGGTGGGTTCGCTTTGGCCGGGCACGTAGTGTTCGAAGTATTCGGCCGTGGATTCCACCGCCGTCAGAGTGGGCTCATAGGCCACACCATGTTGCTTGAGCAGGCGAAAGGTCGCTTCGCTGGCGCCATAGCCGTGCTCGATGCTGTCCACGCCGGCTTCCACCGCCAGTCGCACGCCTTCATCGCTGGAGGCGTGCGCCGCAACGGGCCGCCCGGACAGGTGTGCGGTATCCACAATCGCCTTCATCTCCGCGAGCGACAGGGTGGGCTGGGTGCTGCCATCAGGGCCGACGCGGTAGTCCGCGTACAGCTTGATCCAGTCGGCGCCGTGGCCGGCTTGTTCACGGGTGGCGCGGATGGCTTCGTCCACGCCGCTGATTTCCTGTGCGCCGCCGGGCAGGTCCATATCAGGCCGGAAGCCACGCGGGCCGGGTCCATAACTGGCGGTGGCCACGATGGCGCGGGTGGCCACGAACATGCGCGGTCCCGGGATCATGCCCTCGTCGATGGCGCGCTTCACCGAGACATCAGCGAAGCCCGCGCCCTCGGTGCCCAGGTCACGCAGCGTGGTAAAGCCCGCCAGCAAGGTGGCGCGTGCATGCGCGGCAGCCTCCAGCGTGCGGTAATCCTGCGGCTCCTTCAGCACCTGATCGTTCCACAGCGTTTCGTTGTACGGGTGCAGGAATACGTGCGAGTGCAGGTCGATCAGGCCAGGCGTCAGCGTGGTGCCGGGCAGCGCAATGCGCTGGATGTTGGCGGGTACGTGGAGGCTCGCCTCGGGGCCTACCGCGGCGATGGCGCCCTCGTGAACAAGTACGGCCCAGCCGGGGTGCGCGGCGTCGCCATCGGCCGTCCACACGCGATCGGGGAGTAGCAGCACGTCTGCCTTGGGCGATGCGGCCATCGCGGTGGATGTGCCTGCCAACAGCAGGGCTGCCAGCGCGCCCGCTCCCTTTATCCATCGATGCTGCCGCATTACCTTCTCCCCACTTGCTCGAACCCCGATTCTAGCGAGGCGCGGCGTCCGGCGGCGAGGCCGGTTTCAGAGCGTCGAGGGGCTGGCGCTTGCCATCTGCTGGGCGCATTCGACAGGCGCTGTCGCACTTGCCGTCACGCAACTGCGGAAATCGGTCGGCAGACTGGTAACCACCAGGGTGTCGCCCTCGCGCATGCTGAACGTGCTCAGCGCGGGCTTGCAGCCATGGCCCGCGGTGGCGCAGCTACTGGGCAATACCGTGTAGTGGCAGACGCCGCTCTTGCTGCGCAGGCAGCGGAACGAGGCCAGCTGGCCAATGACCTGGGTCTGGCTGTCAATAACATCCTCGCCATTGACGATGGCGTGGGTGATCACGGTATGTCCAGGGGCGCCCCCGGTAAGCGCAAGCAGTAGATAGAACAGCAGGATCAGGTTTTCCATGACGGTCTCCGGCGCTGCAATGCCGCGCGGCTCACATGTTGCGGAACAGGGCCATGAAGGGCTGGCTCACGACTAGCGTTTCGGGCCGCTGCTTCAGGCGCAGCGTGCCCTTGCCGGTGTCATCGCGCACGATGGAAGCCACGGCCTTTAGGTTGACGATGGTCGAACGGTGAATCTGCTTGAACGTGCCCGGATCGAGCACGGCGGCCAGTTCGCGGATGGGCGTGCGCAGCAGCGCCTCGCCGTCGGCGGTCATGGCCACGGTGTATTTGTTGTCGGCGCGGAAATAGGCGACGTCGTCCACCATGATCAGGCGCGTTTCGCGGCCATTGCTGGCGGTGAGCCAGGTAAGCGGCGGTTTGCCGGGGCCGCCGCCGACGGCCAGGTCGCGCAACAGGCTGGCGAGTGTCGCTGCATCCGGTGATGCGGTTGCTCGTGCCTTGATGCGCTGCACGGTGGCCGCCATCCGCTCGGCCGTGATGGGCTTGAGCAGGTAATCAATGGCGCCGCGCTCGAACGCATCCACCGCGTATTGGTCGTAGGCGGTGGTGAACACCACCTGCGTGCCGGGGCTGGCCTCGGTGGCTGCCGCTGCCACTTCCAGCCCGCTGAGGCCAGGCATGCGGATGTCGAGGAACGCGATGTCGGGATGATGCTGGTCGATGGCTTCGAGCGCGCTGGCGCCGTCTTCGCATTCGGCGACGATCTCCAGCTCGGGCCACGTCTTCGCCAGCAGTTCGCGCAGCGCGGCGAGCAGCAGCACTTCGTCTTCGGCGATGAGGGCGGTGGTCATGACGATGCCTCCTCACTTTCCTTGGCGATGCGTACTGGAACGACGATGGTGCTGGCCACGCCTTCGGGCGCGTTGCTCACGACCGACAATGACGCCTCGGGACCGTAGATGAGCCGCAGGCGTTCGCGCACGTTCTTCAGGCCAATGCCGGTGCCGCCGCTGGCCCCGCCAAAACCCAGGCCATCATCGGCCACGGTAATGGCCACCTTGCCGTCGTCGCGGCGCGCGCGGATCCACACCGTGCCACCACCGGGCTTGCGTTCGAGGCCGTGCTTGATCGCGTTTTCCACCAGCGTCTGCAGCATCATCGGCGGCAGCGAAATGGGACGCAGCACGTCCGCCACGTCGATTTCCAGCGAGAGGCGCGGGCCCATGCGCAGCTTCATGATCTCCAGGTAGGCTCGCGTGCGTTCCAGCTCATCGCCTACGGTGGACAGTGCGTCCTCGGTGAGCGGCAGCGAGTGGCGCAGGTAGTGGATGAGGTGGCCGAGCATCTGGTCGGCCTGCGCCGGATCGGTACGCGTGAGGTACTGCGCGCTGGCCAGCGTGTTGTAGAGAAAGTGCGGCTCCACCTGCGCGTGCAGCAGGTTCAGGCGGGCGACGGTGCGCTCCTTCTCGCTTTCCGACTGCGCGGCGCGTGCCTTTTCGTGCCGGCGCTTTTCGGCGACGCGGCGCGTGATGGCGCGAGTGATCGCTTCGGCATTCTCCAGGTTGGTGCCGTCATCCACACGGAACCAGTCGCTCCAGGCACCGGCTTCGGGCTCGCAGATCAGCGTCACGCTGCTGGTGCCGTCGCCTGGGGTCACCGTGGCGAAGATCTGGTTACGCAGATGGCCGAACCAGGTGCCTGGGTCTAGCCGTCCAAACGGACGGTGGCCGTAAGTGATCGGCCGCTGCACCTTGGCGCGAATCTGCAGGCTGTCGCGGGCGCTTTCCACTTCTTCGCTGCGCGGCAGTTCACGTACCGCCGCGTCGAGCAGATCGAACGCCTCGTCGGCATCGAACGGGATTTCCACGCGGCGGCGCTGTCGGTTGCCCAGCGTGTCGTCGTCGATTCTTCCAGCGACCAGCCGAACGCGCCGCAGATGCGATACCGCGCCCGTGACCACCATCAGTAGAGCGATGGCGATGAGCAGCACGACGGTGCCGCCCGTGTCGTGGTGTCGGAATGGCGGGGTATCGGAGAGAACGAGCGCCACGAACAGCAGGACGAGGAACCAGGCTACGACCAGTCGGGCAACGAAGAACAGGCTCTTGAACATGACGCAGCCCTGCGGGATGGGAATGGAGCGGAGCATAACCAGCCATGCAGCCGCGCGGTGCACCGTGGCGATGAAACGGGGGTGTGGGCGACGAAACCGGGAAACGCCGGGACGAAAACCTTGGCGGGAGGGCCACTACGGGCCGTAGAGCCCGCGATGGGCGCCATACCGGTACCACTCGGCGACGGATGCGGGCAGCAGGTCAGCGAGCGGCAGGCCCATCGTTTCGCACATCGCCAGCGTATCCAGCAGCGCCCGTTCCATTGGCCCCGCAACGGTCAGGCCGGCGTGCTCGCGTTCGAGCGTGGCTTCGGCCAGCATGCGTTCGCTCCAGTCGAAGAGCGCATCGGCACGCTGCGACAGTTCGGCGGCGAGCCAGGGGCGCAATGGATCGTGTAGCCTCAGATCCTCCTCGTGCGCGAGTTGACGCGCGAGGGCGGTAACCTCTTCGCTGACGCCGCGGTACCACTCGGTATGTCCCGCCGCCGACTCGGGCACCACCAGCGGAGCGGGCGCACGCTGGTCAATCCACGTGGTGAGAAACAGCCGCTCGATGCGTCTTGCGTGGGTCACGCGATCCACTTCGACCAATAGCCCGCGGTCCAGATCGAAGAATTCGAAGAAGCGTCGATGCAACGTGCGAAAGCGCTGCATCGGCTCGCGCGAGAAGCCGATCTTCAGCAGGTCCTCGTCACGGCAGGGCAGCACATAGACGTAGGCGCGCCCGCGCGAGGCGAAACGTGGCGAGGTGAAGTCCTCATCCATGGCGGCACGTGCTCGTGCCCGTTACGCCGCCGTGCGCGCCCGGGTGACGCGGCTGGCGGTTTCCTTGTGCAGCTGCGCGGCCAGCCAGGCACCCGTGGCGACAAGGATGTCCAGATCGATGCCGGTATGCAGCCCCATGCCGTGCAGCATGTAGACCACGTCCTCACTGGCAACGTTGCCGGTGGCGCCCTTGGCATACGGGCAGCCGCCCGTGCCGGAGACGGCGCTATCGACCACCCGCACACCTTCTTCCAGGCAGCTGAGGATATTGGCCAGCGCCTGGCCGTAGGTGTCGTGGAAATGCACGGCCAGCGCCGTCGATCGGCACTTCCTGCGCAACGGCGTGCAGCATGGTGCGTGCCTTGGCCGGGGTGCCCACACCGATGGTGTCGCCCAGCGAGACTTCATAGCAACCCAGCTCATGCAGGCGACGCGCCACGCGGACCACGTCGCTCACCGGCACTTCGCCCTGGTAGGGGCAGCCGAGCACGGTGGACACATAGCCGCGCACTTTCACGCCATCGGCTTTTGCGCGTTCCAGCACCGGCATGAAGCGCTCGATCGACTCGTCGATGGAAGCATTGATGTTCTTGCGGTTGAACGCCTCGGAGGCGGCGGTGAACACAGCGACTTCATGGACACCCACCGCGCGTGCGCGCTCGTAGCCCTGCTCATTGGGCACCAGCACCGGGTAACTCACACCCGGCACCTTGCGGATGCCCTGATAGACCTCCGTCGCGTCGGCCATCTGTGGCACCCACTTGGGGCTGACGAAACTGGTGGCTTCGATGGTCTGCAGGCCGGTGCTGGAGAGGCGATCGATCAACGCGATCTTCACGTCAGTTGGCAGCAACGTTTTCTCGTTCTGCAGGCCGTCGCGTGCGCCTACTTCGACGATGCGGACGTGGTCGGTGTGAAGAGAAGTGTTCATGGTTGTGCCTCAAAACGCACTAACACCGCATCGGCTTCGACGAAATCGCCTTGCGCGGCGCCTACGCTCTCGATGGTGCCGGCGCGGGGTGCTTTCAATGCCAGCTCCATCTTCATGGCTTCCATCACCAGCAGTTCCTGGCCTACTTCCACCGCATCGCCAGCGCTGGCTTTCACCAGCACGATGCGGCCCGGCATCGGCGCCGTGATCTGGTTGCCGCCCCCGGCTTCCTTCGACTGCCACGCAAAGGCGGCGGCTCGCTCGAAGGCATGGCGGTTGCCGGCGACGTCGTGCACGGTGACCCGAGCGGCATCGGCGCGCACGGGCAGCCGAAGGGCCTCGTCGTTGAAGCGCGCGCTGAGGTACTCGCCATCATGACGTGCACCACTCACGTCAACGCTGGCATCGGCGTGTCGCAGGCGGTAGTCGCCATCGTGGCCGTAGGCTTCCACTTCATGGCGCTGGCCATGCAGCGATAGCGCAACGATGCGCTTGCCGGCATGTCCCACGCGCCATGCGTCGGCACGGGACCACGGTGAGAACGGATCGGTGCTGGCTTGTCTGTCGCTGATCGCTTTGCGCTCGTCCTGCAGCAGCGCGGCCACGGTGGCGGCGAACAACACGTCGTCTGCCGGTGCAGCATCGCCTGCGAGGAATTGGTCGAGATGGCGATCGAGATAACCGGTGTCGATTCGACCCTCGACCACCACCGGATGACGCGCCAAACGCTCGAGGAAGGCGATATTGGATTTGGGGCCGACGATTTCGCTGGCCATCAGCGCGTCGCGCAGCCGCTGCAGCGCTTGCGGGCGGTTTTCGTCCCACACGATGAGCTTGGCGATCATTGGGTCATAGAAGATTGTCACCGTGTCGCCCTCGATCACGCCGCCATCGAGGCGAACGTGGCGCGACGGCGCCGGCAGGCGCAGCTTGAGCAGCTTGCCCGAGCCGGGCAGGAAGTTCTGGTCCGGGTCTTCGGCGTACAGGCGCACTTCGATGGCGTGGCCATGCGCGTGGACCTGATCCTGTGTCAACGGCAGCGCCTGGCCATGGGCAATGCGAAGCTGCCACTCCACCAGGTCCAGCCCCAGTGTTTCTTCGGTAACGGGGTGTTCCACTTGCAGCCGGGTGTTCATTTCCATGAAGAAGAATTCGCCGTCCTGGCCCACGATGAATTCCACCGTGCCTGCACCGACATAGTTCACCGCCTTGGCAGCGGCGACGGCAGCGGCGCCCATGGCGGCGCGGCGCGCATCGTCGAGGAAGGGGGAGGGCGTTTCCTCCAGCACTTTCTGGTAACGACGCTGCGCCGAACATTCGCGCTCGTTGAGGTGAATGACGTTGCCATGCGTGTCGCCAAACACCTGGAATTCGATATGGCGCGGATGTTCCACGTAGCGTTCGAGGATCACGCGCGTGTCGCCAAACGCGCTGGCTGCCTCGCGCTGCGCGGAGGCCAGTGCATCGGCAAAATCCTTCTCTGCGCGCACAATGCGCATGCCTTTGCCGCCGCCGCCCGATGCGGCCTTGATCATCAGCGGAAACCCGGTACGGAGCGCTTCGTCGCTGAGCACGTTATGCGACTGGTCCGCACCGTGGTAACCCGGTACCAGAGGCACCTGGTGTTTTTCCATCAGCGCTTTGGCGGCCGCCTTGGAACCCATCGCGTCGATGCTTTCCGGGCGCGGGCCGATAAAGGCGATGCCCGCCTCGGTGCAGGCGCGCGCAAAGGCGGTGTTTTCGGAGAGAAAGCCGTAGCCAGGGTGGATCGCCTGTGCGCCGCTCTTGCGTGCGACGTCGAGAATGGCCTCACCGCGCAGGTAGGAGTCCGTGGGGCGCGGGCCGCCAATGGGCCACGCTTCGTCCGCCAGCCGCACGTGCTGGGCGTTGGCGTCCGCTTCCGAGTACACGGCAATGGTATGGATGCCAAGCCGCCGGCAGGTACGGATGACGCGGCAGGCGATCTCGCCGCGGTTGGCAATGAGTACGCGCTCGAACATGCGGCTTCCGGGGACTGTGCGAAGTCGCTAAAACTAGCAGATTGCCGCTCCGCAGCCGATGCGCGCCGCAGCATGAAGCCGATTTATGCGGGAGCGCACCCAGTGCGCGACCGCGGTGATGTCCCGTTACCGCTGGGTAGGTCTGTCGCGCACAGGGTGCGCTCCTACAGGTGGTTTCACTCTTAGCCTCGGCAACCGGCAGTCATCAGCCGATTGCCGCGCCGCAGCCCGATGCGTGGCGCACCCTGTGCGCGACCGCAGCGATACGCCGTTACCGGTGCATGGCCCGTCGCGTTCAGGCGGTTTTATTCCTCGTCCCAGTAACCCACCGTCATATCAAGCTTGCTGATAACGCGGAACCCCTGGGGTGCGCCATCTTCAGCAGGCGCGAAATCCGCCATCACCGCGTATTTGCCGGTGTCCGGGTATTCGCAGATCTCGGGTGTTTCCTTGGTGCTTACCGCCAGATAGCGTAATTCCACCGTGCCAGTGTTGATGATCTGGTGGGCGCGCTCCGGGCCGCCGGGCGGGCAGGCGATGACGTCGCCGCTGCGGATGGGATGTCGTTCCTTGCCGATACGCAGCTCGCCTTCGCCGTCGATGATGAAGAACATCTCTTCGTTGAAGTGGTGGCAATGAAACGGAAACGCGCGTTTGCCCGGCGGCACGGCGGTGATGTTGTAGCCCAGCTTGGTCGCGCCCAGTCCAGCGGAAAAACGTCCCATGCGCGCGTCGAAGCGTTCGGCGGCGGCACCGGTGGGGCGGGTGCCCGGCGGATACGGGTGCAGTTCGATATCGGCGATGTTGATGATGGGGTGGGGCATGGCATCACGTCCTGCAAGTAGGCCGGGAACTGCCTCCGGTCATCGTGTCCAGGCTGCCGGAAAGCGCCGTTTGTCCATCTCGCGATGGTTATTCCGGGGCGTGGCAGACCGCTTCGATGTTGTGTCCGTCGGGATCGAGCACGAAGGCGCCGTAGTAGTGCTCATGGTAATGCGGCCGCACGCCGGGCGCCCCGTTGTCCTTGCCGCCGGCGGCGAGGGCGGCCTGGTGGAACGCATCGACGGCGGCGCGATTACCGGCGGTGAAGGCGATGTGCACGGGCCCTACAGAGCCGCCGTGCTGCGAGGTGCCAATCCAGAAATAGGGCTTGCCGCCGAGGCCGAAGCCGGCGTGGGCGCCATCGCCAGTCTGCTCAGGCGTGACTTCCATCACCAGCTCGCCATCCAGCGGCGCCAACACCTTTCGGTAGAAATCGCGGCTGCGTTCGTAGCCGGAAACCTGCAATCCCACGTGGTCCAGCATGGCCTCACTCCTTGTGCGGTGGACGGGAATGTTTCCGAGTATGTGGCCGGCCGGGTTAGCCCTGCGTGCACCAGCCGGCCAGGCGTTTGCCGAGGAACGCGGCGAGGCCTTCCTGCCCTTCCGCCGACACGCGCAGGCGCGCGATCAGCGCGGCATTGGCCTCGTCGAGTTGCTCGGCATCCGCTTCCTCGGCGCCGGCGACCCGCAACGCCAGCTGCTTGGCTTCGGACTGCGCCAGCGGGCCGGCTTTCGACAGCAGCTTGAGCGTGGCCTCGACGGCTTCATCGAGTTGGTCGGCCGTTACGCACTGATGCAGCAGGCCCATCTGCAACGCGGTGGCCGCGTCGAATAATTCGCCGGTAAGAAACAGCCGCCGCGCGTTACGCAAGCCGATGGCATGCATGACATACGGCGAAATCACGGCTGGCACCAGCCCGAGCTTCACCTCGGTAAGGCCAAAACGCGCACTGTCCACGCCGATGGCAATGTCACAGCAGGCAATCAGTCCGACGCCGCCGCCATAGGCTGCGCCGTTGACGCGGGCAACGGTGGGCTTGGGCAGGTACTGCAGCGTACGCATCAACCGGGCAAGACGCCGCGAATCCTCGCGGTTTTCCGCTTCGCTGGCCTGGGCCATGCGACGCATCCAATTCAGGTCGGCGCCGGCGGAGAAACTTGCGCCTTCGCCACTGAGTACGACGGCGCGCACGTCATCGTTCTCGCCCGCCGCCTGGAGGGCCGCCGTCAGCTCCGCAATCAGCGCATCGTCAAAAGCGTTATGAACTTGCGGACGATTCAGCGTGATGCGGCGGACCCCGGCGTGGTCGGCCAACTGGATGGTGTCGGTCATGCGCAGCTCCAGGAAAAGACGGACATCATAAACAGACAGCATGCCGGCGGGAGGCGCTGCAGGCCGTATACGACTACTGTACAATGCGAACTATTCTTATTTAAGTTGGTGACCAGTGCGCCTGTCCGACCTGCCGAAAGGGGCAACTGCCGTGGTGGACCGAGTGGACGATGCTCATGCTTCCGACCTGATCGCGCAGCGCTTGCGCGACCTGGGCTTCGTGGCGGGTGAGCCGGTTCGCCTGGTGGCCGTGGGCCCGCTGGGTGCCGACCCGTTGCTGATCCAGATCGGTTCCACCCGTTTTGCGCTGCGACGTGCGGAGGCGGCGCGCGTGATCGTGCATGCGGAGCTGGCGGCATGAGTGCAGGCACGGTGCGTATTGCCCTGGTGGGCAACCCTAACTGCGGCAAGACAGCGCTGTTCAACCAGCTCACCGGTGGTCGCCAGAAGGTGGCCAACTACGCCGGCGTGACCGTCGAGCGCAAGGAGGGCCGCTTCACCGCACCATCCGGTCGCGTGCTGCAGTTGCTGGATTTGCCGGGTACCTACAGCTTCGATGCGAACAGCCCCGACGAGCAGATCACCCGCGATGTGCTGGAAGGCAATTACCCCGGCGAGGCGGCGCCCGATTTGATCGTGTGCGTGGCCGATGCCACCAACCTGCGCCTGCACCTGCGCTTCGTACTCGAAGTGAAGCGGCTGGGTCGTCCGGTAGTGCTTGCGCTGAACATGATGGATGCGGCGCGCCGTCGCGGCATCGTCATCGATGTGCCCGGGTTGTCGCGTCGGCTGGGTATTCCCGTCGTGGAAACCGTGGCTGTGCGCCGTGATGGCGTGAAGGCGCTGATCGAGCGCGTGGATGGCGAGATGCCGCTCGCGGCGCCTTTCCAGGTGGACGATGCGGCCAGCCGTGCCGACCTGCATGGCCAGGTGCGCGAACTGCTGGCAGCCACGGTGAGCATGCCGCGCGCCACCGCCGAACTGGATGACGCGCTGGATCGCTGGGCGCTGCACCCGGTGTTTGGCCTGGCGATTTTGTCGGTAGTGATGTTCCTTGTGTTCCAGGCGGTATATGCCGCCGGCAAGCCAATGACCGATCTGATCGGCGATGGTTTCGGCTGGCTGGGCGCACAGGCCACGGCGTGGATGCCGGCCGGACCGCTGCAGAGCCTTATCGTTGATGGCGTGTTCGGTGGCTTGGGCACGGTGATCGGCTTCCTGCCGGAAATCCTGGTGCTGTTCTTCTTCATCCTGGTGCTGGAGGAATCGGGCTACCTGCCGCGTGCGGCGTTCCTGCTCGATCGGCTGATGGTGTCGGTGGGCCTGACCGGGCGCTCGTTCATTCCGCTGCTTTCCAGCTTCGCCTGCGCCATTCCCGGCATCATGGGTACGCGCAGCATCACCGATCCGCGTGATCGCCTCGCCACGATTCTGGTGGCGCCGCTGATGACCTGCTCGGCGCGACTGCCGGTGTATGCGCTGTTGATTGGCGCGTTCATACCCACGCGGCGCGTGTTTGGCATCTTCAATATGCAGGGCCTGGTGCTGTTTGCGCTTTACGCGGCTGGTGTACTCGGCGCGATGGCAGTGGGCTGGGTGATGAAGCGCCTGCGGCGCGATCGCAGCGAGCACGCGTTGCTGATGGAGTTGCCGTCGTACCGTCTGCCCAAGGTGCGCGACGTGATGATCGGCCTGTACGAGCGCGGCATGATCTTCCTCAAGCGCCTCACCGGCGTGATCCTGGGGCTGACCGTGCTGATGTGGTTTCTTTCAACGTTCCCGTCGGCGCCGGCAGGTGCCACCGGCCCGGCCATCGATTACAGCTTCGCCGGCTACATGGGTCGTGGCCTGCAATTCATCTTCGCGCCGCTTGGCTTCAACTGGCAGATCAGCGTGTCGCTTATTCCAGCGTTTGCCGCGCGCGAGACGGCGGTGGCGGCGCTGGCCACGGTGTACGCCGTGGGCGGTGACGGTGCCAATGGCGCCGGGCTGGCCCAGGCGCTGGCGGCCAATATTCCGCTAGCCAGCGCGTTGTCGCTACTGGTGTGGTTTGCGTTTGCACCGCAGTGCATGTCCACGCTGGCGGTGATCCGTCGCGAAACCAACTCCTGGCGCAACGTGGCCATCTCGTTTGGCTACATGTTTGCGGTGGCCTATGCGGCCTCGTTCATCACCTACCAGATCGCGAACCTGCTGACATGAGTGCCGGGCTGCTCGCGCAATACGTGGTCATCGGCGTGGTCGTGCTGATCAGCGCGCTGATCACCTTCCGCAAGCTGGCGCCCCAGCTCACCAGTCGCTGGCTGGCCGCGGTGGCATTGCGTTTTGATCAACCCACGCATGCCGCCTGGCAGCGTGCACTCGCCCGTCGTCTGCAGCCCAAGCAGGCCACCGGCAATTGCAGCGATGGCTGCAGCACCTGCGGCGCATGCGGCCCGAAGCCGCCAGCGGCGGCGCGTGACGCGCAGCCGCTGGAGTTTCGCCCGCGCTCGAAGTGAGTCGAACGTATGGCGTCTATTGATGACCGGGCGGGTTGTCGTCTATCGGCGGATTGATCCTGCGGATGGCCGGATCGTCCGTCTTGACCGGTGTGAGAATACCGACGGTTACCGTGCCCGATAGCAGGTAGCTCTGGAACTTCGGATCGTATGGATCGTCGCTCGCACGCAGCTGCTGATAGGCAATGGCGCCATCGGTCTGGTGCACGCCGGTCACGTCCCCTGGGGTGGTGGCAATCATCCCGCCGATGCCAACGTCATAGTTGGATGGCGCCCCATGATTGTCCATGCCCACCTGGCCGCCGACAACCAGATGCGTAGCGGCCGATCCCACGCGCGAGCCGGTAGCGGAATTCCGTACCTCACGCCAGCGCGCCTTGGCGCGCACCAGCGCTGTCTCATCACCATAGGTGGGTAACAACTCGCGCCAGATCTCGTTGGCTTGCTCGAACTGGCCGGGTGTCAGATTGGCGTATAGCAGCTGCTTGGCATAGACGTACTGCTTCTCGCCGCGCTCAGCCGCCAGTGCAAACCAGGCCATGGCCCGCGGCAGGTCAACCGGGGAGCCGTGGCCATTGAGATAAAGCACACCCAGGTTGTACTCGGCCGGTTTGTACGCCCATGACGCGGCGACCTTGTACATGGCGATGGCATGTTCGTAATCGTGTCGTTGATTGGCCAGCGCGCCAAGGTAGAAGAAGTATTCGCCGGGGCGACCATCGTCCTGTGGCGTGTTGAAGGCGTCGGTGCGGCTGACCGGTACATCGGATGTCGCGCTATAGCTCACGACCTTGCCCGGAGGTACCTGAGTATCCAGGGGGATGGTGGGCAGTGGCGTGTCGGTGCTGGCGTGCACCGGCCCAAGCAACAGCCCAAGCAAAGCCGGGAGAAAACGGGAGTAAAGCGTCCAGAGACTTCGCATTTTCATGGCGACACCTCTATCGTTCGCATAGGGAGCGCAGCGTAATCACGCTACTCCCATCGCCAGGATGCGGCAACGCTCAGTTGGACGTCCGCGCAAGCGCCATCGAGACTCAGAGCCCCGAAGGGGGCGGTCGCTCTCAGGGATTCCCTGGGTTACCAGCATCCGTTGCCGCACTATCTTTGGGGCTATCGCCATCCTTCTTCTTGACGGGTGTTAGTGCACCCACGGCGACGTTGCCCGATACCGGCGCGAATTTCGGATCGTAAGGATTATCGGTGGCGCGCAGCTGTTGATAGGCGACGGCGCTGTCGGTCTGGTGGACGCCGGCAAGTTCCGCAGGATTTGTGGTGATACCGCCATTGTCATGTACGTCGTAACTGGGTGAATTCATGTGGTTTGGGCTGCCGGCCACGCCACCCACTTCCACATGCGCCGCCGCCGAGCCCACACGCGAACCCGTGGCGTTTTCGCGGGCTTCGCGCCAGCGTGCCTTGGCGCGGGGCAGGGTGGCTTCGTCGCCATAGGCGGGTAGCAAACCGCGCCATATCTCGTTCGCCTGGGCGAATTGCTCCGGCGTCAAATGGGCGTAGACCAGCTGGCGGGCGCGTACGTATTGCGGGTCATCGCGCTCGGCGGCCAGAGCCGTCCAAGCCATCGCCTGCGGCAAGTCCACTGGGGATCCCTGACCACATCACGCCGAGATTGTATTCAGCGGGCTTGTACGCCCACGAGGCGGCAACTTTGTGCATCGCAATGGCATGCACATAGTCGCCTTTCCTGACGGCCTGCACGCCGAGGGCGAAGTAGTACTCGCCGGGCCTGCCGTCTTCCGTCGGTGTATTGAAGGATCGGCTGTTGTCCTCGGTCGACTCGCTGTCCGTATGGACCACAGGGGCTGAGCCTGGCGGCTGGGCATCGATGGGAATGGTCTTGAGCGTGCCCTGGTCGCTGGCGAGGCCGAGAGCGGGCCAGAAAACGAATCCAGCGGTGAGACACAGCAACGGCAACGTCACGAGCTTCTGCACGGGCATGGGAATCCTTCCATTGTCTGCGCGAGGAAAACGTTCCGCGCGACGTTACTCCCGTTCCTCGGCACGCCAGCAATGCTGGGGCTTCCTAGCCGGCGTCAGCATTAATCGGCAGGGGCGGCGGAGCTGCTGACGGGTGATAGCGCAGTTGCAACTGCTTGCGTTGGCGCACCAGGTCGGCCAACCAGTAGCCAAGCGCAAGTCCGGCCGATACCACGGGGAAACGAACCACGACCCACGCTGCCATGCCGACGATATAGACCAACACCAGCACATGGGTGATGGGACTGAACTGGCGTTGCCGTGGGTTGCGGCGCTGGTAGCGCAGGTACGAGAGGATCGCCACCGAGAGCAGCAAGCCTTGTGCGGCAATGATCTGATCGGCCAAAAGACCAAGCGCCAGGCCCGCTGCCACCAGTGCCGGGATTAAACCCAGGCGCAGCAATGGCCAAGGTTGCGTGGGTTGCTCGGGGCGTTGCTGCCAGAGCAGGAGCGCCGTGAAACCGAGGTAGTAGAGCCAGCACAAGGCGCCGCCGCCGCCGATGATCAGTGGCGTCCACGCATCACTGTCGGTGAGTGGGGCGCCGGACGCAAGCATCCATACCGTGATGCCCGCGCCAATCAGCAGTGCCAACGCGCAGCGCACCGCGCCTACCATCACCCGCTGCGGCGAAATGCGGTTGCGATCGGCCGTGGCGATACAAAAGCGGGTGAGTTTGGGATCGAAGAATTCATCCAGTCGCGTTGGCACGCCGCCACTGAATCGCCATGCGAACCGCCCCATGGAGCTGAGCAGCTTGGGCACCAGCGCGGCCAGCGCCACCCACCACCACCGGAACGGGCGCTGCAGCCAGCGCAGGTGTCGCCTGGCTTTGACTGGATCACCGAAGCGCTCCCCCTGTTCCTTCACCTGCACGGTCAGCTTGCTCTGGTTGCGCGGCAGCGTCAGCCATTTCATGTGCAGATGCGCCACCAGTTCGCCGGGATTGTCTCCGCGCTGCGTCAATAGCGGGCCCAGCCCAAACATGTTCAGCAGCAGGCTGGCGCAGTCCTGCGGCATCGGTGGGCGTTCGCGTAACAGGCATTCGAGCAGGCGTGGTGCCGCCTGTTGCCGCACCGTCAGCGAACGCAGCGTGGGCTGCGCATACAGGTTGGCCGCCAGCACGTCGTGGTGACCGGCTATCGCCACTTCACAGAACCACTGGAAGAACTGCGTCACGTCCAGTCGCTGCCGGTTGGCTCCCCATGTCTGGGTGCTTGGTCCGATGTTTTTTACCAGCGCGTGGCGTTCCTGCATGGCGACCCGAAGCTTTTGCATCTGCAATGGGTCGACACCAGCGAGCGCGTGGTCGAGGTCGAAGAATTGCAGCGTCACCTCGATGGTGCTCATGCAGATGGGCGGTGGGTCACGGAATAGCCGCTGCAGCACGGCACGACCAGCTTCGTGCTTGGTATGCAGCGACCACAATTCCTGGCGTTGCTGCAGCCAGGCCTGCACGTGCGCTGCATCAACGGAAACGGCAACGTCGAGATAGTCCGCCACGAATGCATCCGCATCGAAGCGCGGCGACGGCTCGGCAGCCACGGGTTGCGTGAACTGTACCGGGTGCCACTGACCGGCCGGTTTTGCAGGTGATTGGGGCGTGGTCGGCGCGGGCACACCGCTATGAGCGGATAGCGGTGGTGCTTGCGTCCTTGGGTGTGGCAAAGGCGTGCGCGGCTCCGTGGACTGTTCGGCCGCCTCGGCGAGGTGTTCCTGCGGCGCTTCCACCTCGACGGCGACGGACACCCCTGGCGTCTGCGCCAAGGCGTGCTGTCGCCAAGCCAGCGCTTGCCGGTACATGTCGTGCAATTGCTGGAAGCCAGCCGGATCAGCATCCGGCCGCACCGTCTTCAGACGTTTTGCATAGGCCCGCTTGATCTCGCGTTCGTCCGCGTCGCTGGGCAGTTCAAACCACTCCAGCGGTGAGGTCATACGGTGGCCTCGAGCGTATCCAAGGCCTCGCCGAACTGGCGACGATGTTCGCGGATCAGCTGGTCGTCCTGGCTTTCCAGGATGGAGCGAAAATGGGCGATCCATTGCTGCAACTGGGAACGGGCCACGACGTATTCTTCATACAGGCGCTCGGCGCGCGCCATCACGGCGACGTTTTCCTGCTTGTTGCGCGGATGGATCTTGATGTTTTCCAGCGACTCCAGCCGCGTACGGATTTCCCCCGGCGTGAGCACGCCCGGGTTCTGTTCCAACACCAGCTCGTAGCGCTGTTGCGTGGCAATCAGCATCGCTTCCACCTGCAGCACGCCGTTGATGTCGTAAGTGAAGCGCACATTCATGGCGTTCTCCGCCACGCTGCGCTTGGGCGGCAGCGGAATCTCCAGTTCGCCCAGCTTGATGTTGCGCTCGACCAGCGGGTTTTCGCCTTGATACACCTCGAGCGTGAGCTTGGTCTGGTTGTCGCGCATCGGTTGGAACACCTGTTCGCGACTTACCGGCACGGTGCTGTTGCGATGGATGACTGGCGCGAAGAAGCCCTGCTGCTCCTTGCCGTTTTCGTCCCAGCGCGACACCTTGGTGCCCAGCGTGTAGGGGCATACATCGGTAAGAATCACTTCATCCAGCCGCGTATCGCGGGCTTTCAGTCCGGCAGCCACGCAGGCGCCCAAGGCAATGGCCTGGTCAGGATTGACGTGGCGCAGCGGCAGCCGGCCGAACATGCGCGATACCAGGCGAGCCACCAGCGGCATGCGGCTGGCGCCGCCGACCAGTACGATCTCGTCCAGCTGTGTGGGCTGCAACCGTGCATCGCGCATGGCACGCTCTAGAGGTGTACGCATGCGCTGCACCAGACCTTCGCTGAGCTTGGCGAAGCGTTCTTCGTCGATACGCCAGCCAAAGACCTGTTCGCCGCGCTTCCATTCCACGCGCGCTTCGCTGCCCGCGCCCAGCTCGCGCTTGGCCAGTTCCAGTCGACGGCGCAGTTGGCCGCGTTCCTGCGGTGACAACGCGTCAACGGCTAGCTGCTGCTCTGCGCAGAACGCGGTTTCCAGTACGTCGAGGAAATCCTCGCCGCCAAGGAAGTTGTCGCCGGCGCTGGCGTGCACTTCGACCACGCCGTCGAACATCTCCAGCACCGACACGTCGAACGTGCCGCCGCCCAGATCGAACACCAGGAAACGGGCGCCATCGTGC
This sequence comes from uncultured Gammaproteobacteria bacterium, assembly GCA_963783075.1. Taxonomy (GTDB): domain Bacteria; phylum Pseudomonadota; class Gammaproteobacteria; order Xanthomonadales; family Rhodanobacteraceae; genus Dyella. The sequence goes on from CAWAMF010000003.1 coordinate 317,619, forward strand.
TTCTCCTGCAAGCCATAGGCGAGCGCGGCAGCAGTGGGTTCATTGATCAACCGTTCCACGCGGATGCCTGCCAGCTCACCGGCGGCGCGGGTGGCCTTGCGTTGGGCGTCGGAGAAATAGGCCGGCACGCTGATCACGGCCTCGCTGACTTTCTGGCCGGTGGCGGCTTCGGCGTCGGCGACCAGCGTGCGCAGGATCAGGGCGGAGAGCTCTTCCGGGCGAAAATTGCGTGTGCCCAGGCGCGTCTCGCGTGGCGTGCCCATCCAGCGCTTGAAGGTGGCGACGCTGGCGCCGGGATGACTGACCATGCGGTCGCGGGCGGCCTGGCCGACGATGATGTGCCCGTCGTCGTCCACGCTGACTACGGATGGCGTCAGGTAGTCGCCAAGCGCATTGGGAAACAGCACGGGACCTTCATCCCCATACATGCCGACCAGCGAATGCGTAGTGCCAAGATCGATGCCGACGATCATCCTTGACGAGCCCCCTGTAGGTCAGAGGCGCAGTGTATGCCGTCGGTCAGTCGCTGCGGAAGCCGTGCACAGGCCAGCGGGGCTGGCTAGAATCGGCGGACTCACCCGGAGCCCCCATGCGCACCACGACCCATGCAAACGACGCGTTACCCAACGGCGACGATTCGGATGTCACCGTGCCGCCCGCCCTCTCGCGGCACCCGCCGGGCCATGGCCTGATGGACAACCTTGAGATCGCCGCGCACGACGAAGTGGAGCACGAGGCGGCATTGCGCGATTCGGCGTTACGTCCGCCGCGCTGAGCCGATTACACCAGCAGGGTTTTTACACCCTGGGCTGCCAGCGCCTGCACGTACTCGGCTGGCGCTGCGGTATCGCTGATCACCAGCCCCAGGCTGCTTACCGGCGCAATCACCGACAGGCTGCGCTGGCCGAACTTGCTGGCATCCAGCACGGCAATGGTCTGGCGTGAGACGCGGATCATCAGCGCGTTGAGCGAGGCCTCCAGCGGGTCGGGCGTGGTCACGCCTACCTCCGGATCGAGGCCATCCACGCCCAGGAACAGCCGGTCAGCCGACAGGCGCGACAGCGCCTGTTCCGCATCGGGGCCGGCCAGCGAGTAGGAGGTTTGCCGCAACAGGCCGCCCAGCATCATCACCCGCACTGCCGGCAGGGCCGACAGTTCCATGGCGATGTTCAGGGCATTGGTAATAACCGTTAGCGACGTCCATTTCTGCTGGCGGATCTGTCGCGCGATTTCCACCGTGGTCGAACCGGAATCGAGAATGATGGTGTCGCCGTCCTCGATCAGCTGGGCCGCGGCCTGGCCAATGCGGCGCTTCTGCGCATGGTGGCGCGTTTCCTTGATGCTGAGCGGCGTATCCAGCTGCGAAGGCGCAGCGGGAAGGGCGCCGCCGTGCGAGCGGCTGATGACACCGGTTCGGTCCAGCGCCTCCAGGTCGGCGCGGATCGTGACAGCGGAAATATCGAACAACGCCACCAGTTCATCGACAGTGACGCGGCCGTGCTGCCCGACCATGTCGACAATACGGCGCCGACGCTCCTCCACCAGCAACTTGGGCGGGGCGGGCGGCGCGGCCTTGCGTCCTTTGTTCATCGGTCCATTCCAAGCAGGCGGGCGGCGTTATCGTGATAGATCTTGCGCAGGATTTCTTGCGGCAAGCCTACGCCGTAGATCGACCAGCGACCTTGCGGCGGCACGGCCGCTGGAGCGTAATCGAAGTATTCGTCCTCTGTCTCCAGGAACCGATAGTAGATCTCGTACAACTCGTCGCCGAGCAGCTGCTGCGGCACATCGTTGCCATAGGGGGCGGGCACGGCATCGGTGCCGAACAGGATACGGTCCTGGTAGCGCTCGAAGAAACGCCGCGCGGCGCGGGGCTGGCGACCCAGTTCGCTGATGCGTGCACTGATGTCCACGTGCACGTTCGGGTGGCGCTCCATGCATTGGGCGATGGCCGCCAGGTCTTCGGCCTGGTTGCCCACATGCATGAGCACGAAGGTGGTGTCCGGGTGCCGGGCGATCACGCGGTCGCGCGCGGACAACAGGTCTCGATGGCTTGGATACTCCGGGCCATAGAACGACCAGTCTGGATGTCGCGCGAGTTCTTCATAGCGCTCGTTGCTGCTGTTGCCCGGCAGAAAGAACGCCTCGGGATCGGACGTGTGAATGAACACCGGCATCTTCAACGCCGCGCAGGTTTCCCACATCGGCGCGAAGCGCGCATCGTCCACGCTCACCAGCTCGCCCTGGTCGATGCCTTCGCGCAGGTAAAGGCCCAGGGTCTTGAGCAACTTCAGACCGGCGGCGCCGATGCGATGGGCGTGTTCGATGGCCTCGGCTTGCAGGCGTGGATAGTCCGACTCAGCGAACTGCTCGAACGAGGGTTCGGTCATCGTGCGAAAACGGCCGGGCGCCACCGCATCGAAGCGCGCGATGGTTTCTTCCAGCCCGCGACCGGTGCCCCCGGTGAGGTTGACCATGGTGCGGATGCCCTTGCGATCCATCAGCGGCAGCAATTGGGCGGGATCGGCGAAGTAACTCATCGCTTCACCCAGCGATACGCCGTTGCGCGTTTCGCTCATCCAGCTCAGGTGCGTATGCACGTCGATCACCGGAAAGGCCGGCTTCTCGATGCGTGTCACCGGTACGTGCAGCATGCTGCGTGGCTGGAAGTCGCTGAGGCGAAGCTCGGCAGTTTGCTCCGCAGGCGCGGTTTGCAGGGGATTTTTACCGCTGCCACCGCCCAGCATGGGGGGCGCGCAGCAACCGCACCCGCCACGCGTGGCGGTGAGTGCGCGGCGGCGCTCCGGATGAAAGCGCCGCCGGTCACGAGAATTGACGTGAAGCATCGTGAGCCCCTCGCTCAACGCGGATAGCGCGCCATGATGTCGTGCACCTGGCGGGTGAGAGCCACCGCCTGGTCGAACGGGCGCAGCCACATGTTGCGGCCGAACATCACGCCGCTGGCACCGCTCTGCATGTAGAACTCCACCTTGCGTAGCACCGCTGCGTCGTCGTCGTTCTTCTCGCCACCGGAGAACAGCACCATCGTGCGGCCGGCCGACCGAACCACGCGGGCGCTGCGAGCGGCCGCGTCCTCGTGCAGCTTGTCGTAGGGCGCTGGCACGTTGACCACGCTGTCGTTGGGCTCGTGCAGCTTGACGATGTCCGCACCCAGTTCCAGCGCCACGCGTGCGGCGTAATCCTGGGCATAAAGCGTATTGGTGCCGCCCTTGGCGTTGATTGCACTGCCGCGCGGGTATGACCACAGCACCAGCGGCATGCCGTAGCGCTCGCAATCCTGGCGCACTTTTTCGAATTGACGGAACTCGTCGTGCTGGCGCGGCGAGCCCACGTACATGGTGTAGCCCACCGCATCCGCACCCAGACGCACGGCGTCTTCCACCGAGGCGAACAACGGCGAGGTGGCGTCGGCATCGCTGGAGATATTGGTCTTGCCGTTGAGCTTGAGGATCAGCGGCACACGGCCGCAGTACTCGGTCATGTACTTCTCGGCCAGGCCGATGCCCAGCGCGATCGCAGAAAAGCCGCCGGCTTCGGCCAGTTCGAACTGATAGCTCGGATCAACCGCCGGGGGATGGGGGAAAAAGTCGGTCGGGCCATGTTCCAGACCTTGATCCAGCGGCAACACCAGTAGCGAGCCGTTGCGTGGACCGCTGCCATACAGCAGGCGCCACAAGCGGGTGCGCTTGCCATGCGAAAGGGCCAGCGAAGCCAGTTTGGTGGAAGAAAACGAAGGCGCTTGCAAGTTGTGTTTCATTTCGAATACCTTGGTAGTGAGCTTTCGTGTTGTTTCGTTTTATATCATATTTCATCAGAAGACCATGCCTGTCAAACCTGCCGCGCTCGTTCCCACCCTCGATTCGCTAAACGCAGCCTCGGCTACCGAGCAGCAGCGGCTCGGCTATGCCGAAACCCTGCGTGAGGTGTTGCAGCAGCCCGTGACGTGGCGTGATACCGCGTCGCGGCTGTCCGACGCGTCATCGCGCCGCCTGTTGCGCGAGCTGCTGGCAACAGAACCCAAGCACATCGTGCTTACCGGCTCCGGCAGCTCGGTCTATGTGGGCGAGTGTCTGGCGCCCGGGCTGCAGGCAGGGCTTGGCATTCCCAGTCAGGCGATTGCCGCGGGCACCTTGCTTACGCACCGCCGTGGCACGCTGCCAAGCGGACAAGGCTTGCTAGTGTCGATCGCACGGTCCGGTGACAGCCCTGAAAGTGCGGGCGTGGTCGACCAGGTGTTGGAGGCGGAGCCGGATTATCGGCACCTGGTGATCACTTGCAATGCCGAAGGGCAGTTGGCGACGCGCTATCGCCACGAGTCGCGCGTGCGCGTGTTGCAGCTGTCGCCGCGTACCAACGATCGCAGCCTGGTGATGACCAGCAGCTTTACCAACTTGTTGTTGGCCGGCACGGGGCTGTTGCATGCAGGTGCCGACGACACACCGGTCGAGCTGGCAGATCTCGCCGCCAATATCGCCAGCTGCCTGTTTGAACGCTATGGCGATGCGCTGGCCCAGGCTGGCGCCGCGAATTTCGACGCAGCGTTGTACCTCGGCAGCGGCGCCTCGTTCGGTGCCGCGCGCGAGGCGGCACTGAAGATGCTGGAGATGTCCGGTGGTGCGGTCAGCGCCATGTGCGAGACCTACCTGGGTCTGCGCCACGGGCCGATGTCGTGGCTGGATCGGCCATGTCCGGTAGTGGCCTTCCTTTCCAGCGCACCCGCCGTGCGCGCCTATGAACTGGACCTTCTGCGCGAGATTTCGCGCAAGCAGCTGGGCGGCATGCGCATTGTGGTGGGCGAGGACATTCCTGCCGATGTCATGGGCACTGGCGATCTGGCTATCGAGTTGCCTGGCCTCTCGCGTGTGGATGAAGTACAGCAGGCGATGGTGCATGTGGTGGCGGGCCAGTTGCTGGCGCTGTTCCGTTGCCTTGCCCTCGGCCAGCAGCCGGACGCGCCGGCGCAAGGTGTACTCACCCGCGTGGTGCAGGCGTTCGCCATTCACGGCGGGGAGCAGGGCGCGTGAAGCCGCTGCTGGTGGCCGGCGAGATCAACGTGGACCTGGTGTTCACCGGTTGCGACCGTTTGCCTGAATTTGGCGGGGAAGTGCTGGCAAGCGAATTTCGCCAAGGGCCGGGCAGCTCCTCGATGATCTGTGCCATGGGCCTGGCGCGATTGGGGCATCCGGTCGTATTCACCGGCGTTACCGGTCAGGACGGCTGGGGCGACTACTGCATCGGTGCCATGCACCAGGCAGGCATCGACGTCTCATCCATCGCGCGGGATGCGGCGTTGCAGACTGGCGTCACCGTCGCACTGTCCTCGCAGCAGGATCGCGCGCTGGTGACTTACGCCGGCGCCATCGGCGAATTACGCGCCGAACATATCGACGATGGCCTTCTGTCCAAGGCCGGCCATCTGCATGTGTCGTCGTACTACCTGCAGGAGCACCTTCGCCCGGAACTAAATGCGCTGTTCGCGCGTGCACGTGTCGCGGGACTCACCATCTCGCTGGATCCGGGGTTCGATCCACGGCAGCGTTGGGGCGACGAGTTGATCGCATTGCTGCCATGGGTGGACGTGTTTCTTCCCAATGAACGTGAGGCCTGCGCGATCAGTGGCAAGTCCGATCCGCGGGAGGCGCTGCTCGCTCTGGCCAATGGTCATACCCGCACGGTGGTGAAACTTGGTGGCGAGGGATGCATCACCTTGTACAACGACTCGGTGTTGGCCGTACCCGCGCACGCGGTGCAGGTGGTGGATAGCACGGGCGCGGGTGATTCATTCGACGCCGGGTTCCTGCATGCATGGCGGCACGGCATGTCGCTGCATGACAGTCTTCGGTGGGGCAGCGCCTGCGGTTCGCTCTCCACGCGCGGTATTGGCGGTACGGCCTGCCAAGCCAGCCAGCGCGAGGTACGCGCGCTGCTCGGAGAGGCGCAGTGATTGCCGTGGGCGGTTTCAATACGGCAATCGATCGACTGGTGACGCTCGACGTGTTGGAGCCGGGCACCGTGCAGCGTGCCACCGCTGTGCACAGCTACCCGGGCGGCAAGGGCGTGCATGTGGCGCAAACCATCGCGGCGCTCGGTGAGCCCGTGCAATTGGTCGGGTTGGTCGACGCGATGCATCGCAATTTCATCGCGCGCCGCATGAGCGAACGCGGTGTGCTGTTCCATGGCGTGGAAACGACAGGTGAATTGCGCCAATGCCTGGCGTTGCGCGAACGCGATGGTCGTATCAGCGAGGTACTCGATCCGGGTTCCACGCTGTCGGGGGTTGTCCGTAAACAGCTCCTCCATACGCTATGGCGAGCCATCGATGGCAGTGATGCCGTCGTGCTCTCCGGCAGTCTGCCGGCTGGTTTCGATGCCGATACCTATGCGCAGATCGTGCGCCAGGCAGGCAGTAATGGGTTGGCTTGCCTGGTCGACGCCAGCGGCGACGCGTTGCGCCACGTCGCGGATGCCGGCGCGTGGCTGATCAAACCGAACCGTGATGAAGCCGCGCAGCTCGCCGGGCACACCGTGGACACGTTGGAGCAGGCCGCGGCGCTGGTGTGCGCGCTGCATGACCGCGGCACCGTTCGTCCCGTGGTAACGCTAGGTGCACTGGGGGCTGTCGGCTTTGACGGCGATGCCGTGTGGCATGCGTCGCTGACGCTTCAACGCAGCGAGAACGCCGTGGGCTCCGGCGATTGCTTTCTGGCCGGGCTCGCGGTGGCACGGCAGCGCGGCTTGTCGTTCGAGGACGCATTGCGCCTGGCGGTGGCCTGCGGCGCGGCCAATGCCATGAATGAAGAAACGGGATTCGTACGACGTGCCGACGTGGAGGCACTTGGCACACGTGTGCAAGTGACGCGCCTGACGACGTGAGCAGGACGTTGCGCGCCGGGAGTGGGTGCGCAACGCGCAGGAACCATCCGAGGTCGCGGGAAGTGAAGTGATCCGCGGCATTTTCGTAACGGGTATCGCCGTCGGGGAGAGTCATCAGACGGCGTGGCCCAGAACACACAATGAGGGTCAAGGCATGTACGCAGCTGGAGTGGGGAGCAAGTCTCGCTGTATCAGGAAGACCGTACTGGCGTTGGGATTGGCGTTGGCGCTGGGCGGCGTGGCGCAGGCCCAGTCGATTACTGGCGGCCTTTACGGTAAAGAGCCAACCGGCAAGGACGTCACGGTGGAGGTGAGCAATCCCGCCACGGGCTATCGCAAGCAGATCCAGCTGGACGGCGACGGGCGCTACAGTCTCGGTGGTTTGAATCCCGGCAAATACGTGGTGACGGTGAGCGAAGGAGGCCAGACCGTTGGTATGCGCACCGTGACGGTGAATCCCAATGTGCAGTCGCCGGTGCCGGCCATATCTCCCGCCGCTGCGGTAGCGGCCAACCCCAATGCGACCAACCTTTCCGGTGTGACGGTCAGTGCCACGTCGCACGACACCGATGTGCTGCCGATCGATGTCAGCACGCCGGAAGTTTCCAATATCTACAGCATGAACACGGTCAACCAGCTGCCGACCGGCCGCAGCCTGGAGAGCATTGCGCGACTGAAGTCGAACGTGCGCTATGACGACCAGACCACCGGATTGGTGCAGATGGGCGGCGCCAGTCCCGCCGAGAATCGCTATTACTTCAACGAATTCGATACCACTTACGACTACAACGGATTGGGCGCGACCTCGTTGCCGTCAGAAGCGTTGAGTTCCGTGCAGGTATTGAGCAGCAATGGCTCCGTTGGCTGGACCAATGCCACGGGCGGCATCATGTCGGCGACCATCCGGCAAGGCACCAATGATTTTCAGGCGGGCTACTCGGTGTATTTCACGCCGCCTACGTCGCGCCTGCTCAACCCGCGCAGGCATGATTCGTTTGCCTCCGATGGCAGCTACTACGATTTCGATTCCGCCAATACGCACGGTGGCAACATCACCGGCTTGCCGCCCGGATATCAGGGCCCGGCACCGGGTACCCCTTCGGGACAGGCGGCAACGTCGGGCCAGTACCTGTGGGCATCGGGTGCGCTGGTGAAGGACAAGCTGTTCTTCTTCGCCATGCTCGGCAACAGCCCCAATAACCAGTTCACCACCTACTCGCAGAACTTCCAGTCGCTAACGACGGACCGCGACAAGAACGCCTTGCTCAACATGACCTGGAACATCACCAACAACCAGTCGTTGAACATCGCCGGCTACAAGGACTGGAACAACAGTTTCAGCAATCAATACAAGCTCAATACCGACTACGATCCCAGTTCGGTGGGCGACTATTTCGGCTGGAACCAGACCAAGGTCAAGAACCAGTTCCTCATCGGCAACTACCACTGGCAGATCAACGAGGATATGAGCCTTCGCCTGATGGGCGGCTACCTCAGCCAGTCTTCGCTTAGCCCCACGTCAGACTCCGGCACGGGTCTGCCTTATGTCACCGAGGTGGATCCGGTTACCAATATTTCGCGCAATATTGGTGTCACCAGCACGCCCAACCAATTGTTCCCGTTCCAGTACTACCGCCGCGGTTTCAAGGGTGATTTCACCTGGAACCTGGGCGACCACAAGATCACCATCGGCGCCGAGCACTACAGGCACTACATCAACAACACCATCACCACGACCGATGGCGGCGAATGGACCTACTACGACCGACCGGGCTCGATCTTGCCCAATGGCTCGCCTGCACCGGCCAACGGCAACTACGTGGACCAGTTTTACGAGCGCACGGGTGGTGCGTTCTCCACGGTCAACAAGGCCGCCTACATCGACGATTACTGGCAGGTGGCCGAGCGCTGGGTGATCTACATGGGCGCGCGTTTCGACACGTTCATCAACAAGAACGTCAACGGACAGAACTTCCTGCGCATGCCCATTACCTCGCCGCGCCTGGGTCTGGCGTGGGACGTGCACGGCGATAGTTCGACCAAGCTGGGCGTAAACCTTGGCAAGTACGCCTTGGCCATCCCCTCCAGCGTCAACAATGGCGCGGCCGGTGCGGTGTACGAATGGCATCGCTATTACACCTACACCGGCATGGATCCGTCCACCATGGCGCCCACCGGGCTGACCCAGATCGGGCCGCAGTCCACCCTGATCAACGGCCAGGCACCGACCTACTACAACGTGGCAACGTCCAACATCAAGGCGCCGTACCAGTACGAGCTGCAGGTGTATTTGCAGCAGCAGCTGGCGGGTGCGTGGTCAGCCGAAGCTGAGGTTGGCTTCAGTTCGCTCAAGCGCATCATCGATGACACGTGCTATGACCAGGGCATTACCGATTACGCCAACGCGCATGGATACCCCAACTATGTCGATGTAAGCGGTTGTCCATCTTCAATCCGGGCATCGCACAGGTGTTTACGCGCGACTTCAACGGTGACGGCAAGCTCGAGCAGCTCACCATTCCGGGGAATGTGTTCGGTCCTGCACCCGCTCGCAAATACGGCCACCTCACCCTGGAGCTGACGCATCAGCGCACCGGTGATGAACCGTATTTCCTCGACGTGAGTTACACCTGGGCGCATCTGTACGGCAATGACGATGGCTTGCTCAATCTGGGTACGCGCACCGGCACGGGCCCCGGCGAGCAGATCTACTGGGACTTCCCGGGACTGATGGAGTACGGCAGTGGCGACCTGGCGGGCGATATCCGCAACTCGCTCAATATCAACGGCGTGTACTACTTCCATTCTGGTCTGCGCGTAGGCAGCACATTGGACATGCACACCGGCGAGCCGCTGAGCTGCCTGGGTACCTACCCGGATATCAACAATCCGGCCGAGCTTTATGGCGCGGCCAGTCACTACTGCAACGGCGTACCTGCGCCTTTGGGTAGCGCCGGCCGACTACCGTTTTTCTGGCAGTGGAACCTCGGCGTCGGCTACGACTGGACCATCAACGCGGACAACCACCTGAGCCTGGACCTGCAGGTGCAGAACATCACCAATCGCCAAGGCAGGATCGACTCCAACCAGATCTACGACACCGGCAGCCTGCCGACCAATGGCGTGTGGGCGCTCAACCCGAGCTATGGCGCCGGCACCTGGCAGGTGCCTCGTACAACCCAGCTGGTGTTGCGCTATACGTTCCAGTAAATCCCGTGCGGCGTCCTGTGGGGCGCCGCCTTTCCATGGCCGCTGCCGTTGGTTGCGGCATATGTCCACTCCGGTTGGATAGGGTGCGTCGCATCCGACCGGACTTGCCCGAGAGGTTGTTCTGGCATGTCTTCTGTTTCCACCTACCGCGCTATCGACGCTCCCGTGCGTCGCATGTTGTCATCGGCACTGATCGCTGCATGTATCGCGTCGGTGTCACCCGTGTTTGCCGCCGATGGCGCCACGGGCTCTCAGCAGCAAACGACCAGTGGGCAATTCGGCAATGCGGCGATTGCGGTGAGCTGGCAGCTTGGCGACGATCACGTGACTGACATGACGGTCACCGATCGAGTCAATCAGCAGACGCTGCCGGTGACCGCGCCGATCGAGTTGATTATGGCCGATGGCAGCAAGCTGGGCATGAGCGACCTGCGCGTGCTTTCCGCACCGAAGGTGATCAAGCTGAAGTCCGAGCCCAAAGCCTCGCGTCTGGCCGAGCGCTTGCCGGGCAACGTAGTGCAAGCCAGCTTCGGTGATGCCAACGGGCGCTTTCGTATCGACTGGCAATGGGTTCAACGTGAAGGCTCCGACTACCTGCGGGCCATCGTGACCGTTACGGCATTGAAGCATGACGAGAACATCAGCAAGGTCGCGCTACTGCAAACACAGGCGGCTGACGCTGAGGTTGTCGGCACCGTGCAGGGTTCGCCGGTGGTCGCAGGGCACGACTATTTTGGATTCGAGCATCCGCTTTCGTCGAGCGAAGTGCATGGCAGCAGGTACGCCTGGATCGACCGCGGCCTGCCGCTGCTCAAGGGGCAGATCGATCACCTATTCGGCGGTCGTTGGCGTTACCCGCGACGGACCAGATGCGGCGTGACTTTCTCACCTATGTCGAGCGCGAACGGGCGCACCCGTATCGCACATTCCTGCATTACAACTCGTGGTTCGACATTGGCTATTTCACGCCGTACACCGAGGCGCAGGCAATGGATCGAATCCAGCCTTCGGGGAGGAGCTGACCGTCAAGCGCGGGGTGAAGCTCGATTCCTTCCTGTTCGACGATGGCTGGGACGATCGCAGTGGCAGTTGGCATTTCAGCAAGGATTTCCCGCATGGCTTCGCCCCGCTGCGGACGCGGCGGCGCAAATACGGCGCCGCGCCGGCATGTGGCTGTCGCCCTGGGGTGGCTATGGACCAGCCGAAGCAGGAGCGCGTGAAGAACGGACAGGCGGCCGGCTACGAAATCATCGACGATGGCTTGGCCCTGTCGGGGCCGAAGTACTACCAGCGTTTCCACGACGCCGCCATGGAACTGGTGAAGAACGACGGCGTCAACCAGTTCAAGTTCGATGGCACCGGCAATGCCGACAGGGTGTTTCCCGGGCAGCCGCTTCAGACAGCGATTTCGACGCGGCGATTCAGCTGATCGATGACATGCGTGAGGACAAGCCCGATCATCTTCATCAACCTGACCACAGGCACCAGCGCCTCGCCGTTCTGGCTGCGCTACGCCGACTCCATCTGGCGCGGTGGCGAGGATGACGAGCTCGACCGGCGTGGGCAGCAAGCGCGAGCGCTGGATCACCTATCGCGATGCGCAGACGTATCACAACATCGTGCAGAAGGGCCCGCTGTTTCCGCTCAATTCGCTGATGCTGCACGGCATCATCTACGCGCAAGGAGCATCGCATCTCAACACCGATCCGGGCCACGACTTCGCCAACGAGGTGCGCTCGTACTTCGGTACCGGTACGCAGCTGCAGGAGATGTACATCACGCCGCGCTGCTCAGTGCGCAGGACTGGGACGTGCTGGCGGAGGCGGCGCGCTGGTCTCGAGCCAATGCGGATGTATTGCGCGACACGCACTGGATCGGTGGCGATCCGGCGCGCCTGGATGTCTATGGCTGGGCGGCCTGGACGCCGAAAAAAGCCATCATCACCTTGCGCAACCCCGATGCGAAACCGCAACTGGCGGTGATAGACCTGGCCAGGCAGCTGGAACTTCCCGTCGACGCCGCCCGCCGGTTCTCCGCCCACAGCCCCTGGAAGGACGAAGCAGGCAAGCCCTCGCTGTCGCTGGATGCCGATCAACCCAACACCCTCACGCTCGCGCCGTTCCAGGTACTGACGCTGGAGCTGACGCCGGAGGCGGTGTACTAGGTTTCCCCCGGTCGACCGCGCCGACCATTCGCACTCGCTGGACTGGAGAGTGCCGGGCCTCGTCGAGAGACGAGGCCTTTCTTTTGGGGCATGGGCGGCGTTACATGCGGAACACGCCGTACCGCTGCTGCTCGATCGGCGCGTTGAGCGACGCGGAGATGGCCAGGCCCAGCACGCGGCGGGTATCGGCCGGATCGATGATGCCGTCGTCCCACAGCCGCGCGCTGGCGTAGTACGGGATGGCCCTGGCGCTCGTACTGGTCGCGGATGGGCGCCTTGAAGGCTTCCTCGTCCTCGGCGCTCCAGGTCTTGCCTGCCGGCTTCGATGCCGTCGCGGCGTACCGTGGCGAGCACCGACGCGGCCTGTTCGCCGCCCATCACGCTGATGCGCGCGTTGGGCCACATCCACAGGAAGCGTCCGCCATAGGCGCGGCCGCACATCGCGTAGTTGCCGGCGCCGAAGCTGCCGCCGATCACCACGGTGAACTTGGGCACGTGCGAGCAGGCCACGGCGGTCACCATCTTGGCGCCGTCCTTGGCGATGCCGGCGTTCTCGTATTTCTTGCCGACCATGAAGCCGGTGATGTTCTGCAGGAACACCAGCGGCACGTTGCGCTGGTTGCACAGCTCGATGAAGTGCGCGCCCTTGAGCGCCGATTCGGAGAACAGGATGCCGTTGTTGGCGAGGATGCCCACCGGATAGCCATGGATATGCGCGAAGCCGCAGACCAGCGTCTTGCCGTAGCGCGCCTTGAATTCGTGGAACTCGGAGCCGTCGACGATGCGCGCGATCACTTCGCGCATGTCGAACGGGCGGCGCGTGTCCTGCGGAATCACGCCGTACAGCTCCTCGGCGGCATACAGCGGCTCGGCGCGGCGCGCGCAGCGCCAGCGGCATGTCCTTCTTGCGGTTGAGGCTGGCGACGATGTCGCGCGCGATCGACAGCGCATGGGCGTCGTTCTCGGCGAAGTGGTCGGCCACGCCGGAGATGGGCGTATGGACGTCGGCGCCGCCCAGCTCCTCGGCATCGACCACTTCGCCCGTGGCGGCCTTCACCAGCGGCGGGCCGCCCAGGAAAATCGTGCCCTGCTCGCGCACGATGATGGTCTCGTCGCTCATCGCCGGCACATAGGCGCCGCCGGCCGTGCACGAGCCCATCACCACGGCGATCTGCGGGATGCCCAGGGCCGACATGCGCGCCTGGTTGTAGAAGATGCGGCCGAAATGCTCCTTGTCGGGAAACACCTCGTCCTGCAGCGGCAGGAAGGCGCCGCCGGAATCGACCAGGTAGATGCAGGGCAGGCGGTTCTCCAGCGCGACTTCCTGCGCGCGCAGATGCTTCTTCACCGTCATCGGGAAATAGGTGCCGCCCTTGACGGTGGCGTCGTTGGCGACGATCACCACTTCGATGCCGTTCACCCGGCCGATGCCGGTGATGATGCCGGCGGCGGGCGCCGCGTCGTCGTACATGCCGTGGGCGGCCAGCGGCGACGAACTCCAGGAACGGCGAGCCGGGATCGAGCAGGGCGCGAATGCGTTCGCGCGGCAGCAGCTTGCCGCGGGCAGTGTGCTTGTCGCGAGCCTTTTCGCCGCCGCCTTCGGCGCTGCGCGCCAGCTCGCGATGCAGATCGTCCACCAGGCCGCGCAATTGCGTGCTGCTGGCCTGGAAATCAGGCTGACCGCGGGTCGATCTGCGAGGCGATGACGCTCATGGGCTAGGACTGCCGTTCGAAAGAGACAGAGATGATAGCGGTCGGGGTGCCCCGGCTAAATCGGCAACGCAGCATGGCGTCCGCGCAAAAAAAAACCGGCCGCACAAGGCGGCCGGTTTTCGGAAGTACACGGAACTGCTTAGTGACCAGAGGTCGAAGCAGCAGCCGGTGCAGCAGCGGTCGACGCCGGGGTCGGCTGGTCGGCCGGAGCCGGAGCAGCAGCGGTCGCAGCCGGAGCCATAGCGGCCGGTGCAGCAGCGGTCGCAGCCGCAGCAGCGTCCTGATGAGCCTGGTCAGCAGCCTGCTGAGCCTGGTCAGCCGACTTCTGAGCGTCCTGCGCGGAATCCTGCGCGCCGTTGCTGCAAGCCGCCAGCAGCGCGACGAGCGCGGAGGCGAGTAGGGTACGCGTGAACTTCATGTTGAATCTCCTTTGCCGTGGAATGCCGTTTGGCGGGCGTATTAATAGCGCTTTCGCGGAAAATGCGCCACATCTTTGTATGTAAAGCGACGAAACCGGTTAACCCGCCTTTCATCGGCGGGCGGCCAACCAGTCACTGACACAGCGTATCAGTCCAGCAGTTCCACTGCGATGGCCGTGGCTTCGCCGCCGCCAATGCACAGCGATGCGACGCCGCGTTTGAGGCCACGGGTCTTCAGGGCGTTGAGCAGGGTGACCACCAGACGGGCGCCGCTGGCGCCGATCGGATGGCCAAGCGCGGTGGCGCCGCCATTGACGTTGACCTTGTCGCGGGGGATGTCCAGCTCGCGCATGGCGGCCATGGCGACCACGGCGAAGGCTTCATTGATCTCGAACAAGTCGACGTCGCTTGCCTTCCAGCCTGCCTTTTCCAGCACCTTGTGCAGGGCACCCACCGGAGCGGTGGTGAACCATTCCGGCTCCTGCGAATGGGTGGCATGCGCCACGATGCGGGCCAGTGGCCTGAGCCCACGTGCCTTGGCGTCATCGGCTGACAACAGGACCATGGCCGCTGCACCGTCGGAGATGCTGGACGAACTGGCGGCGGTGATGGTGCCGTTCTCTTTGCGGAACGCAGGCTTCAGCGTGGGAATCTTGCTGATGTCGGAGCGGCCCGGCTGCTCGTCGGTATCCACCTGCACGTCACCCTTGCGGCTGGAAACGGTGACAGGAACGATCTCGCCTGCGAAGGCACCGGACTGCTGCGCGGCCTTGGCGCGCTCGACCGACTCGGTGGAGAACTTGTCCTGTTCTTCACGGGTGAAATGGTACTTGTCGGCGCAAAGCTCACCGAACACGCCCATGGCCTTGCCATCGTAGGGACTGGTCAGGCCGTCCCAGGCCATATGGTCGACCAGCGTGCCGTCGCCATAGCGGATACCAGTGCGCGCGTTGACCATGTGCGGGGCATTGGTCATGGATTCCATGCCGCCGGCTACCACGATGGCGGCCGAGCCGGCCTTGATCAGGTCGTTACCCAGCATGATCGCCTTCATGCCCGAGCCACATACCTTGTTGATGGTGGTGCAGCCGGTGCCGACCGGCAGGCCGGCGCCCAGCGACGCCTGGCGGGCAGGGGCCTGGCCGAGATTGGCAGGCAGCACGCAACCCATGATGACCTCGCCAACATCGGCTGCTGCCAGCCCCGATTGCTCCAGTGCGGCACGAATGGCGGTGGCGCCCAGGGTAGGCGTAGGCACGCCGGTGAACTGGCCGAGGAAGGAGCCAATGGCTGTGCGCTTGGCACCAACAATGACAACGCTGACGTCCGACATGGGGATCTCCGCAAGTACTTGATGGGCAACGAGTGCCCGGCTGATAACCGTTCAATTATCGCAGTGCCCAGCCGGGAGGGGCAAACCGGGGCTATTTGCGATAGCAGCGCGATCTTGCCGACATTTAGTTGCGTTTTCGTTGTGCCAGTATCTGTGCTGTCGTGTGTCGCGGTGCCGGAGGCGCGCTTCGAGCGTTGCCAAACACGTGGTGAGGGGTGGGGACTCCATGAATACGGGCATGCAAGGATTGAAGTACCGTCGTGCGGCGGTGCTGGTATGGCTGGCGCTTGGGCTGAGCGCTTGCGGCGGGGGTGGTGGCAACGGCAATGTCAAATCGACGACGCCCACGCCAACTCCGCCGGTGACGCCGCCATCGACGCCACCTTCGTCGTCAACGGTGGCCCAGCCACCCATCGACGCCCAGCTGACGCTGACCGGCGCCAACACGGCGCACACGGCCGGCTATAGCGGCACCGGGGTCACCATCGGCATCGTCGATTCGGGCGTGACGGCTACCCAACCCGCTCTGGCGGGCAGGGTGGTCAAGGAGCTGACCTACGTCAACGCGAGTACCAATAACCTCGCTGTCGATGACGCCAATGGACACGGCACCTATGTGGCGGAGATCGCCGCGGGCGCTTCGTTCGGTCAGTTCGTCGGTGGCATCGCGCCCGGGGCCAACATTGTCTCGGCGCGCATCATCGACGACAACGCGCCTGACGACACGGGCGCTACGACAACAACGACCACAGTGACCAACTCGGACAACATCTCGCTGGGCCAGGTCAGCGCCGATCTGATCGCCAATGGCGTGAAGGTGATGAACAACTCCTGGGGTGTCGCGAGTTGGAGTTCCACTGACACCGCCAGCACGCAGTATTACCACGACGCCTACAACACCTTCATCAACTCCTGGGGCGGGTTGGTGGTCTTCGCCGCCGGCAACGATTCGCAGGCCAACCCCAACACGCTTGCCGCGCTGCCGAGCCTCGCGCCGGATCTGGAAAAGGGTTGGCTGACCGTGGTGGCCATCAACAGCAACAACCCCACGCAGCTGGATAGCTATTCCAACCAGTGCGGCGTGGCGATGAATGACTGCCTGGGCGCCCCCGGTGACGTGATCGTCAGCGGCAAGGGTGATACCAGCACGGCCAATGAAACCTATTGGATTGTCGAAGGCACCTCGGTAGCGGCGCCGGAGGTATCCGGTGCGGCGGCACTGGTGTGGCAGGCTTATCCGTACTTCACCAATGATCTGGTTCGGCAGACCCTGTTGGGCACGGCCGACCCACTGGGCGGTTCGCAGCCCAACCCCACTTTCGGCTACGGCGAGCTCGACGTGGCCAAGGCGGTGAATGGTCCGGAGCAGTTCAATTGGGGAGATGTCACCGTGAGCTTCAGCGGTACCTCGAGCTGGAACAATCCCATCTCGGGTGCGGGAGGCTTGATCAAGCAAGGCACCGGCACGTTGACCCTGACTCAGCCCTCCACCTACATCGGCCTTACCCAGGTGCAGGGCGGCATGCTGGTCGCCAACTCGCTGGCTTCCAGCGTGAGCATCGGCGCGCAAGGTGTGCTGAGCAGCACGCCAACGGTCGGTGGTTCGATCACCAACGCAGGCGTGTTGGCGGTAGGTGGCAGCAATGTCACCGTGGGCGGCAACTACATCCAACAGGGCGCGGGTCGTCTGGCCGTGTCGCTGGGTTCGGCATTGATGGTCACCGGCACCGCAAGCCTTGCAGGCGGTGATCTGTACGTTACCGGTGCGAATCAGGGTTACCTGGCCAATGCACACACCGATGTGTTGACCGCCAAGGGTGGCCTCACGGGTACGTTTTCCGCACTCAACGAAGCCACCGGTGTATTGCTCGCCGCCTCGCTCAACTACGACGCCAACGATGCCTGGTTGAATGTGAGCCAGGTACAGGCCACCTCGGTCACCGGTGTGACCTATACGCCGGCATCCTTCGCGGCGGCCCAGCGTGTGGATGCGGCCTTCAACCAGATCAACGCCCAAACAGGACAAGGTGGCACCACCAGCGGAGCCGTGCCAACGTCATTCGTCAACGGCGCAGCGAGCCTGCAGCAGACCGCAACGGCGAGCGCGCTGCAGCAGTCGCTGTCGAGCCTTTCCGGTCAGTTGCATGCGGCCAGCGCCGCCATGACTTTCGACGCCATGGACGCCGGCACCCGCGCATTGTCCGGCCGCTTTGATCAGCTTGGCGATGTATCGAAGGTCGGCGGCTGGACACAGACGCTCGGCGATTACGGCAGCATGAGCCGCAGCGGCTATGACAATGTGGGCTACGACCTCAGCGGCTGGATGGTGGGACAGGATCGTCGGTTCGGCAGCAATGGCGTGCTCGGTTTTGCGGTAAGCCAGAGTCAGGATCTTGGACGCCTCGATGAGTTCGCCGACCAGGGTCAAAGCCGTGCTGTCGAAGGCATGCTCTATGGTGGCCTGGTGGAGAATCAGTGGTACGCCATGGGACGCCTTGGCGTCGGCAGCTATCGCGAGGATATGCGCCGTCACCTTGAACTGGGCAGCGATGTGGAAAGCGTGGCCAGCGACACCAACGGTCGCTATGACATCGCCTACGGCGAAAGCGGTTATCGCCTGTCCCTGGGTGGCCTGCAGGTGACCCCTTACCTCAATCTGCAATACGCGAACATCCAGACCGATGGTTTCGATGAACTCGGCGGCGACGGCTTTGGCCTCAAGGCCGGCTCGCAGACCGTCGAACGTTGGCAGGCAGGTGCTGGCCTGCGTGCCGGCCACGATTGGTCGCTGGCCGGTGGCAGCGGCCTGAGTCTGCAGACACATCTGCTGTGGCAACGCGCCTTCAGCATGCGCGGGGACGTACTGGACGCCAGCTTTGCCGTACTCAACCAGTGGGCGCCCGTGGGTGGTATCGGTCTGTCGCGCTACGGCGGTGATGCTGGCATGAGCCTGGACTGGGCCATGTCACGGCGTTCCACGCTGTCGCTAGGCCTCGACCAGTACGTGGCCCAACATGACCACGGCAAGATGGACACACTGAACTATCGTTTGGCGTTCTGACCGCAGAGCGTAATCAAGCGACAAATGTAGGAGCGCACCCTGTGCGCGACAAGCCTATGAAAGTGCGAGGCACGAACGCCGCGGTCGCGCACAGAGTGCGCTCCTACAAGGGGTTTGGCGATCAGGCCTTGCCGTGAAACAACTCGCGCCCGATCAGCATGCGGCGAATTTCGTTCGTACCAGCGCCGATCTCGTAGAGTTTCGCATCGCGCAACAAGCGGCCGGCCGGGTACTCGTTGATATAGCCGTTGCCACCGAGCGCTTGTATTGCTTCCAGCGCCACTTTCACCGCACTTTGCGAGGCATTGAGGAGGCAGGCGGCAGGATCGATGCGCGACCTCACGTTGCTGTCGAACTGCTGCGCAATCATGTAGGCAAAGCCACGCGATGACTGCAGCGCGGTGTACATGTCCGCCACCTTGCCCTGCATCAGTCCAAATGTGCCGATGGGTGCGTTGAACTGCTTGCGCTCGCGCACGTAGGGCAGGGTGATATCCATGGCCGATTGCATGATGCCGATGGGGCCACCCGAGAGCACCAGGCGTTCGGTATCCAGCCCGCTCATCAGTACACGCACGCCTTCGTTTACTTCACCCACAATGTTCTCGGCGGGAATTTCGCAATCTTCAAACACCAGTTCACAGGTGTTGGAGCCGCGCATGCCAAGCTTGTCGAGTTTCTGCGCGGTGCTGAAACCCTTCATGCCCTTTTCGACGATGAAAGCAGTCATGCAGCGGCTGCCAGCAGCACGCGGGGCGGTGCGCATGTAAACCAGCAGTACGTCGGCGTCGGGGCCGTTGGTGATCCACATCTTCGAGCCGTTGGCGACCCATGCGTCGCCCTTTTTCTCGGCCTTGCAGCTCATCGAGCCGACCACGTCGGAGCCGGCGCCCGGTTCGCTCATGGCGAGCGCACCTACATACTCACCCGAGCACAGGTTTGGAATGTACTTGCGGCGCTGTGCCTCGTTGCCGTTATGGAAGATGTTCTGCACGCACAGGTTCGAATGTGCGCCGTAGGAAAGGCCTACCGAACCCGATGCCCGCGAGATTTCTTCCATGGCAACCAGGTGCGCGAGGAAGCCCATGCCGCTGCCACCGTACTCCTCGGGAATGGTGATGCCGAGCAGGCCCATGTCGCCAAGTTTGCGCCACAGGTCGTGCGGAAACTGGTTTTCGCGATCGATGTGGTGAGCGCGCGGGGCGATCTCTTTCTCGGCGAATGCATGCACGCTCTCGCGCAACATATCGAGTTCTTCACCCAGCGGAAACGGACGCATGTCTTGCACTCCAGAGAAACGAAACAATCAAATGGTAACGCGCCGAACGTGACAACCCTTTGCGCGTCGCACAAAGCGACACTCCTGCTTAGCCGGTGTGCAGCTCATTGGCCAGTTCCGCGAGGCGATCGTGCTGGGCGAGCACCTGCGCCAGTTGGCCCAGTGCCAGCCGAGCGGTGTCATCCCCGTCGCACCGGGCAAGCGCATCGGTAAGCGAGGTGTCGGTGGTGCCTGGTATGGCGTTGAGTCCGCTGGCCAGTGCGTCGGCAAGTTGCTCCAGCGCGTTGACCGCCAGCGCCCCTGCCTGGGTCACCGCATCGCGAGCCGCGGCTGACGCAATGGCTTGCCGGTTGACGCCAAGCGCCGAGAGCTGGCCCAGCAGCGTATGTGCCGCCGCCAGGAAGCGCAACAGCATCTCGCCGCCGCGTTGGCGCTGTCCTGGTTCGCGGAGCATATTGGCCAGCACGGTGCTCAGCGTTGCGTTGGCGTTGTGTGCGTCGCGGCGGGCGACGCGGTAGTCCAGGTCGTCGCGGCGACCACTGGCGTATTGCGCGATGATGTGGGAGAGGTAGCGCGCGTCGGCTCGCACCATGTCGGCCAGCACGTCGTCGAAGCGGCGGCCTTGCCAGTCAGGCAATACAAAGTGCATGGCCAACGCGGCAATGCCGGCGCCGATCAGCGTATCGAGCAAACGCGGCCACATCACGTCGTAGCCATTTCCCACCTGATTGAAGCAAAGCACCACGAACAGTGTGATGGCCGCCGTGGCGGTGGGATAGCTGCGCAGGCGCGCCGCGAAAAACACCACGCCCGACGCCACGATCAGCGGCATCTGCCACGGCCCGAACGGCAACAGGCGCAGCGTTATCCAGCCGAGCACCAGACCGATGAAGGTGCCGGCCACTCGCTGCAACAGCCGCAATTGCGTGGCGCCGTAGCTGGGCTGGCAAACCAGCAACGTGGTCAGCAGGATCCAGTAGCCATGGCGAGGGTGGATCAGATGCAGCACCGCATAGCCGACCAGCAGTGCGATCGCCAGCCGCACCGCGTGGCGAAAGCGGAAGGAGCGGTGCGTCAGCTGCATGCGGACGCGTTCCCAGGCCTCCTTGACCGACTGGGGCCCAGGGTTTTGCAGCGCGCTTTCCTCGCCGGCATCAGGCAAGCCGGGACGCGAGTCGCCCGTCAGCTGCGCCTGGATGGCACTGAGGTTGCCGACCAGCGCATCGAGTGTGCGTAGCAGATGCGCCGCGGGTGGCTGGGGCAATTCACGCAGGGTAGCCAGTGCGCCGTGCAAATCCTCCACCGCCGCCTGGGAGTTGTTGCCTGCTGGCGCCGTCTGGCGCAAGCGCAAGATATCGGCCTGCCGTCGGCACGCCTGCGCCTCAAGCCGCAACAGATGCTCACAGCGAAACAGCATGTCGCTATGAAATAGCGCCTCAGCCAATGCGTCGTAGGGATGGTGCGCGGAACTGATGCGCTCATGGATGTCTTGCGCCGTGAAATACAAGCGCAGTCGCGCGGCGGTGGCGCCGCGTGGACGCCGTGAGCCGATGCGGTCGATCAACATCAGGCGCGTGTCGTTCAGCGCTTCCACCACGCGTTCGTTGTGCATCGCCAGGGAAAGCTGAAGCGCTTCGCGATCGACGCCGTGCACCGGGGTAAACAACGCTGCCTTGCCATCGAGATATGCGGCCAGCGCGTCAAACAAGCGCGCCAACGCATGCCGAAGCGCCTGTTGCGGTGCCAATACGCTCCATAGCAGCGACAGCACGCCATACCACGCAGCGCCAGCCAGCAGGAGCAGCGGTTGATGCCAAGGCTGGGCCGTTACGCCGCCGCTCTGGTCGGCGCCGATCATGGTGTAGACCGCCAGCAGCAACGTGGCTCCGGCCACGGTGGCGTAACGTTCACTGATGGCGCCGAGCATCACCAGCACGAAGGTGCCCAGCGGCAGACCGATGGCGAACAACAGCGGGTAGGGAAACAACCACTCCACCGCAAACGACGACGCGGCGAAACAGGCCAGCGTCACCAGGAGCGTACCCAGGCGGTTGCGCCAATGATCCTCGGTTTCCGCCAGCGCGCAGGCAATGACGCCAAGCAGGGCCGAGATCACCGCATCGATATGGCCGGTAGCGAAACACCAGGCCGCCACGCCGCCCAGTGCGAGCAGCACGCGCAGGCACTCGGGATAACGATCCGAGCCGCGTAGGTGGCGCCAGCGTTGGGCGATCGAGTCGAGCATGGCGACAGCATACGATGCCGCCGGTGTTCTGTTGGAGCGGCGACCGCTTACCCTCATCGTCATTCCCGCGAAAGCGGGAATCCAGCGCCTCTGGGCCTTCATGGAGGAAAGGCGCTGGACTCCCGCGTTCGCGGGAGTGACGAGCAGGCCACGCCATTTTTCCCCCGCGTAAGCGCTCGTCTTTCCCGTACACACCAAAGAAAACGCCGGCCCTGGGCCGGCGTTTTCTTTGAACCAACTACCTCGGCTTACTGACCGCGCATGCGACCAGCAAAGCGCGGGCCATGGTCACCCATGGTCGGTAGCTTGATCTTGCCGATGGCCTCGATGCGCTCTTCGGCCAGACGGTCGGCCGCCTTGTAGGTCGGCACGCCTTCGTTCTTGGCGATTTCGAAGATGCGGCCCAGGTTGTAGTAGATGGTGCGCATCATGCGCATCGCACGCTCGCGGTTGTAGCCGTCGATTTCCAGCGACACGTTCATCACGCCGCCGGCGTTGACCGCATAGTCAGGGGCGTATAGCACGCCACGACGGGTCAGCTCATCGCCGATGGCGTCGGTGGCCAACTGGTTGTTGGCTGCGCCGCAGATGATCTTGGCCTTGATGCGGTCGATGGTCTGCTCGTTGAGCGTGCCGCCCAATGCGCACGGCGAGTACACGTCGGCGTCGACGTCGTAGATCTCGTCCAGGCCCACGGCTTCGCAGCCCAGCTCGTCCACGCAGCGCTGCACGGCATCCTTGTTGATATCGGTGACGAACACCTTGGCGCCCTGCTCACGCAGCAGCTTGATGAATTCGCTGCCCACGTGGCCGCAACCCTGCACGGCGTAGCTGTACTTGCCCACGTCTTCGTTGCCGTGCTTGACCTGAAGCGCGGCCATCAGGCCCTGCAGCGTGCCGAACGCGGTGAACGGCGACGGGTCGCCCGAACCGCCATGCACCTGATGCACGCCGGTCACGTATTCGGTTTCACGGAACACGTATTCCATGTCGTTGACGTCGATGCCCACGTCTTCGGCAGTGATGTAACGGCCGTTGAGCGAGTTGACGAAGCGACCGAACGCGCGGAACAGCGCCTCGGACTTGTCCTTGCTCGGGTCACCGATGATCACGGCCTTGCCGCCGCCCAGGTTCAGGCCGGCCACGGCGTTCTTGTAGGTCATGCCGCGCGACAGGCGCAGCACGTCATTCACCGCGTCCTGCTCGGTCTTGTACGGCCACATGCGCAGACCGCCGAGCGCAGGGCCCAGCACCGTGTTGTGGATCGCGATGATGGCCTTGAGGCCGGCGTCCTTGTTATGGCAGAAGACGACTTCTTCGTGACCCGTGTTGGCGATGGTTTCGAAAATCATTGGAACGGTGACTCCACGTTTTGAGCGCCTGGGGACAGCGCTTTGGAATGGAGGCGGGAACGGTCCAGCGCGGTCCCGCCAAGGCTTGAAACGCCTGAAACTCAAACGCCCCAGCGGGGCTGGGGCGATGAATCAAGACCACAATTCTAATACGCCCCGGCGCGGGCTGCTGCCGCGGCGCAGCAAGTCGCTTCCGTATGGTGGCGATTCGCGCAAAAAAACGCCCCGCAGTGCGGGGCGCTTGGAAAAACGGGGTAGGGCTGTTTAGCCAGCCACCCAGACGCCGACATTGAGGTGCCAGCCATCATTGCGGTGTTCGTAGTGCGGGTGCACATAGTGGTAACCCGGACGCTGGGCTTCCCAGTGGCCGTGCATGGCCACGTACTGGTGGCCGTTCCAGTGCCAGTAACCGTGGGCCCAGACATAGCCGGCGCGCGGGGCGGGTTCCCTTTCCACGATCTCGACCGGGGGCGGCTGCGGTGCAATCACTTCCACATACTCTTGTGGCGCAGGTGCGCGCTCCACCACCACCGGACGGGGGCGAGGGGCGGGCTGTTCGACGACACAGCCGCTGGCCATCAGGGTGATCGCGCAGAGCGCGACAAGACGAATCGACATAAAGGATGCTGCCTTTGTGAAAGGAAGGTGAGTAGTAGGCGAGAAGATGCCGTGAGTTGCTGAGGCTTACCTTTCTTGGACGATCGCGCTGCTCCGGTTTTTTGGCGGCCCAGCAAGCGCTTGCGAATGTCGACCGGTGCCCTGCGCTCGTTATGTGGTTGACGTTGCAGGCGCTTGAAGCGAGGGCGAGGCGGCCAGGTCGGGCCTGGCCGCAAGGAGTTGCCGCTTAGCGGCCCCAATAACCTTCATGGAAACGCCAGCCGTCATGGGCCTGTTCCCAGCGCGCCTGGTGATAGACGTAACCCGGACGGGCGGCAATCCAGTTGCCACTCACCCATACGTGGCGATGACCTTCCCAACGCCAGTAACCCGGCGCCCACACATAACCAGCGCGCGGCGCCGGTACGGCTTCGTATTGCGGAGCGGGCGGTGCGACATTGATGCCCACCACTACTTCGCCCGCTGCGGCAGTCGGGATGTACACGGCGCTCGCGCTGGCAATGCCGAGTGCAGCAAGCAGGGCGAGTTTGCGGGTGATGCTCTGCATGACGTTCTCCTTGGTGGCTGCCGCGGGTTGCGGCCTCATGGCGGAGAACGAGAGTTTTCGCGCTGAGTTGACCCGCGCGGCCGGACTCGTTCAGGTTCGGGCGGGGGAATTTGCGCTTTCCGTTCATAAACCACGCGTCGCTGGAAAAGAACGAACGGTCGTGCTATTTATATTTCCATGAGCACAATCGCATCCCTGGGCAAACGAGCCACCACGCGAGAGCTGATTCTCGACCACGCTTTTGAGCTGGCTCGGCTCGAGGGGTTGGAAGGTCTTTCCATCGGCGTTATCGCCCAGCGTGTGGGCATGTCCAAGAGCGGCGTGTTCGCGCACTTTGGTTCCCGCGAAGACCTGCAGCTAGCCGTGCTGGAGGCGGCGCAACTGCGTTTTCTGCAAAACGTGAAGTGGCCGGCGCTGAAACTACCCCGCGGCCTGCCACGACTACGCGCCATTGTGGCCAACTGGATCGCATGGGGGCACGAGTACGCCAGCGGTTGCGTGCTGCTTACCGCCACTGGTGAATACGATGGCCGCGAAGGGCCGTTGCACGACGCCGTGGTGCAGCAGCAACACGGTTGGCGTGATGAGCTGTGTCGCGCCATTGGCCACGCCGTGGAGAACAGCGAGCTGCGTGCTGATACCGATGCGCGCCAGCTTGCTTTCGAGGTCTATGCGCTGATGCTTTGCCTGCATCACGATGCGGGGCTTTTTGGCTATGACGAGGCCTGCCGTCATGCGCAGGTGGGCTTCGAGCGACTGCTTGCCGGTTACGGCATCACTACCCGTCAGAGAATTGCGCCATGAAACACCATGCCACGCCCAACGCTGCCAAGCGTCATCCCGCTTCTCAGGCGCTGAAGCTCGGCGCCGTGCGCGTCGGCTTTGCACTGGGCAGCCGCCTGGCGCCAGCCCGTACCGTGGAGCAGGCGGTACGCCTGTTCGTCACGCCATTTGCCAGCAGCCGTACGCGCGCCCAGCGCGCGCAGCCGGACCAGGACATGGTGCAAGGCGAGCTGGACATCGCCGGGCAGCGCATTGCGACCTACGTGTGGGGCGATCCGGCGCGCCAGCCTTACGTCTTGCTGGTGCATGGCTGGTCCAGTTTCGGCTTGCGTTATCTGCCTTGGGTGGAATCGTTGCGCGGCATGGGTTATGCCCTGGTGGCGTTCGACCAGCCCGGGCATGGCAAGAGTGGCGGGCGTCATTGCTCGCTGCCGGATTTCGTCAACACCGTGCGCGAAGTCGGGCGCCATTTTGGCAACGCCGCATTGACCATTGCCCACTCGCTGGGTGGCACTGCCGCAACGCTGG
The DNA here is from genome assembly GCA_963783075.1 of uncultured Gammaproteobacteria bacterium. GTDB lineage: Bacteria > Pseudomonadota > Gammaproteobacteria > Xanthomonadales > Rhodanobacteraceae > Dyella. Next base: position 343,765 of record CAWAMF010000003.1, read on the forward strand.
CGCAGGGTGATGCATGGCATGCGGAAAAGATCATCCTGATTGCACCCGCTGCCGATCCAGTGGCGGCCACGCAGCGTTTTACGCGTTTCGTACGCCTGGGCGAGCATCTGCGCGGGCGCCTGCACGACAGCCTGGAGGGCATGACAGGCATCAACATCCACGAGCTGCAGGTGCATCCCCATCTGCATTCGCTGGGCCAGCCGGCGCTGATCGTGCACGACCTGGACGACCACGACGTGCCCTGGGCGGAAGGCGAGCGTTATGCGCGTCACTGGCGTGGGTCGCGCCTGCTGACCACGCAGGGGCTGGGGCATCATCATGTACTGGACGCGCCCGAGGTCATCGAGGCTTCGCTCGCTTTCTTGCGCGGCGAGGTGGTGGGCGAGCGGGTGGTGTCCTCGCCCAACCTGCCGTTCGGCTACGCCTGAGGCGCCATCGCGGCCGCACGATACTCATGCGCACGTTCGTGGCGGCGGCTCAAAACCGTTGTGAATCAGGCTGCTCTGCGCCGCAACATGTTCCAAACGCAACCATCCACTAAAATCGGGAATTCGACGCAAACGCAGTTTCGGAGTTCCCATGAGTTCCCCCGCCCAGCACGTTCCCGCCAGCGCCGCCCAGGCGGAAACCCGTCCCCTGCGCTTTGTCACCGCGGCCAGCCTGTTTGACGGCCACGACGCTGCCATCAACATCATGCGACGCATCATCCAGTCGCAGGGCGCGGAGGTGATCCACCTCGGCCATAACCGCTCGGTGGAAGACGTGGTGCGCGCGGCGCTGCAGGAAGATGCCGATGCCATCGCGCTGTCGTCCTACCAGGGTGGCCACGTCGAGTACTTCAAGTACATGGTGGACATGCTCAAGGAGCACGGTGCTGCGCACATCCGTGTGTTCGGCGGCGGTGGCGGCACTATCACGCCGGAAGAAATTCGCGAGCTGCAGGCGTACGGCGTGGAGCGCATCTACCACCCCAACGACGGCATGAAGCTCGGCCTCACCGAAATGATCGAGGACGTGATGCATCGCACGCGCGCTGCCGCTGTAAAGCGCGCCGGAGAGGAAGAGGCGACCACCGTGGCGCCGCGTGTCGACATCGACGATGAGATCTCCATCGGCCACATGCTCTCGGCCATCGAAGAAGGCGCCATGCCCGAGGGCGAGCTTGACCATCTGCGCAAGCAGTGGAAGATCGCCGGCAAGCAGACGCCGGTGCTGGGCGTCACCGGTACTGGCGGCGCGGGTAAGTCTTCCGTGGTGGACGAGTTGCTGCTGCGTTTCCTGCATGCGTTCCCTGACATGCGTATTGCTGTGCTGGCGGTGGACCCCACGCGTCGTCGCAGCGGTGGCGCGCTGCTGGGCGATCGCATCCGTATGAACTCCCTGCGCAGCCATCGCGTGTACATGCGCTCCATGGCTACGCGCCGCCAGCACGCGGCCACCAGCATCGTGCTGCATGACTGCATCGATTTCCTCAAGGCTCAGCCGTACGACCTGGTGATCGTGGAAACCGCCGGTATTGGCCAGAGCGATTCCGAAATTGTCGACCTGGTGGATTTCCCCACCTACGTCATGACCAGCGATTACGGCGCGGCCAGCCAGCTGGAGAAGATCGACATGATCGACTTCGCCGAGCTGGTGATACTCAACAAGTTCGACAAGCGTGGCGCGGAAGACGCACTGCGCGATGTGCGCAAACAGTGGAAGCGCAACCGTACCGCCTTCACGCTCACCGACGAGCAGGTGCCGGTGTATCCCAGCATCGCCAGCCAGTTCAACGACCCGGGCGTCACCTGGATGTTCTCCAACCTGTGCCGCCTGCTGCGCGAAAAGCTCAGTCTGCCGGCGGAGAAGTGGACACCGAACCTCGACACTACGCTGAAGGAGCCGCGCGCCACCGTGCTGATTCCCGGCAGCCGTGTGCGTTATCTCGCCGAGATCGCGGAGCAGGGTCGCGGCATCAACAAGGAAATCGAGCACGAAGCCGAGTTCGCCAGCAAGGCGCAGCATTACTACGAGTCGCTGAAGGATTTGGGTGATGCGCACTTGCCGCGCGAACTGGCCCGCTATGAATCCCTCGCGCTGCACGAAGAGGGCGCCGACCGCACCCTGCTCACGCTGCGCCAGCGCTACAACGAAGCACTGAAGGAAATCAGCCATCACGCTATTCACCTGCTGCACGAGTGGCCCGCGCGCTACAAGTCGGTGACCGACGAGGTCAACGAGTACAAAGTGCGCGACAAGGTGATCCGCGTGGAGAACTACCGCGAGTCGCTGAGCCATCAGAAGATCCCGAAGGTGGCGCCGCCCAAGACCAAGGACTGGGGTGACCTGCTGCGCTTCCTGATGCGCGAGAACCTGCCGGGCCACTATCCGTATACCGGTGGCGTGTACCCGTATCGCCGCACTGGCGAAGACCCCACCCGCATGTTCGCGGGCGAGGGCACGCCCGAGCGCACCAACCGTCGCTTCCATTACCTGAGCCAGGGCGGTGCGGCCACGCGCCTGTCCACCGCGTTTGACTCGGTAACTCTATACGGCGAAGACCCGGCCCCGCGCCCCGATATCTACGGCAAGATCGGCAACTCCGGTGTCAACATCGCCTCGCTCGACGACATGAAGAAGCTGTACTCCGGCTTCGACTTGAGTGCGCCCAGCAGCTCGGTGTCGATGACCATCAACGGCCCGGCGCCGATCATCCTGGCGATGTTCATGAACACCGCCATCGACCAGAACATCGAGAAGTACCTGAAGGAAGATGCCGCGCGCTGGGATGTGGCCCAGAAGCGCATCGCCGGAATGTTCCCGAATAGCCGTCCGCAGTATTCGGGAGGCCTGCCCAAAGGCAATGAAGGTCTTGGCCTGGGCCTGCTCGGCGTCACCGGCGACCAGTTAGTGGATGCCGAGACGTACGCACGCATCAAGCAGGAAACCCTGCAGAACGTGCGCGGCACCGTGCAGGCCGACATCCTCAAGGAAGACCAGGCACAGAACACCTGCATCTTCTCGACGGAATTCGCGCTGCGCATGATGGGCGACATCCAGCAGTACTTCGTCGACCACAAGGTGCGCAACTTCTACTCGGTTTCCATCTCCGGCTATCACATTGCCGAAGCTGGCGCGAACCCGATCAGCCAGCTCGCCTTTACGCTCAGCAATGGCTTCACCATCGTCGAGTACTACCTCGCCCGAGGCATGAACATCGACGACTTCGCGCCTAATCTTTCGTTCTTCTTCTCCAATGGCATGGACCCGGAATACACCGTGATCGGCCGCGTGGCTCGTCGCATCTGGGCGCGCGCCATGCGTGAGCGCTACGGTGCCAGCCCGCGCAGCCAGATGATGAAGTACCACATCCAGACCTCAGGCCGTTCGCTGCACGCACAGGAAATCCAGTTCAACGACATCCGCACCACGCTGCAGGCGTTGTACGCGCTGTTCGACAACTGCAACAGTCTGCACACCAACGCGTACGACGAAGCCATCACCACGCCGACCGAAGAAAGCGTGCGTCGTGCGGTGGCGATCCAGATGATCATCAACAAGGAACTGGGCCTCAACTTCAACGAGAACCCGTGGCAGGGAAGCTACATCGTCGATGCGCTTACCGACATCGTCGAAGAAGCCGTCTACAAGGAGTTCGAGGCGATCAGCGAGCGCGGCGGCGTGCTCGGCGCGATGGACACCATGTACCAGCGCGGCAAGATCCAGGAAGAGTCAATGTTCTACGAGCAGAAGAAGCACGATGGCAGTCTTCCGCTGATCGGCGTCAACACGTTCCTGCCCAAGGATCACGGCGGCGAAATCGCCACCGAGATCGAACTGATCCGTTCGACGGAAGAAGAAAAGGGACAACAGATCGACAACGTGCTGTCCTTCGGCAAAGCTCGCAACGGCCTGGCGCCCGACAGCCTCAAGATCCTGCAGGCCACTGCCCGCGATCGCAAGAACGTCTTCGAGCAGTTGATGGAAGCGGTGAAGTACAACTCGCTCGGCCAGATCAGCCACGCGCTGTACGACGTGGGCGGCGAATATCGTCGCAATATGTAACTTCTGGCAGAGCGTCGCGACTCCACCGTCATTCCCGCGAAAGCGGGAATCCCGCGCCGTTAGCTGTTGCCCGCGTCTTGCCAGCGCAAGAAGACACTGGATTCCCGCTTTCGCGGGAATGACGGTGAGGGTGAGGTTGGGGGGCTGCAGAAGGCATCAACGCAAGTCCGCGCTAAAGCAAGGCAGCGCTTCAACTTTGCTAGACGCGAGTGAACCCCTCGCCTTCGGCGCCACCCGCTGGTAATCCCTAACCCAGTCGGTTTCCCCGTGTCTTGCCATCGTTGGTGAAGTACAACTCGCTCGTCAGATCAGCCACGCACTGTACGACGTGGGCCGCGAATACCGTCGCGACATGTAACCACTGGCAGAGGGTCCCCCCTCACCGTCATTCCCGCGAAAGCGGGAATCCAGCGCCGTTAGCTGTTGCCTGCGTCTTGCCAGCGCAAGAAGATACTGGATTCCCGCTTTCGCGGGAATGACGGTGAGGGCGAGGGTGAGGGGCCTGCAGAAGGCATCAACGCAAGGCAGCGCTAAAGAAAGGCAGCGCTTCGACTTTGCCAAACGCGAGTAAACCTCACGCCTTCGGCACGCGCTGGAAATCCATAATCCAGTTGGTTTCCCATGTCTTGCCGTCGTCAGCGGAATAGGCCTGTTCCCAATGCGCCGACGTGGGTGTGATCTTTGACCAGACGAATCGAACGCGGATGGGTTTTCCCCGCAGCGTATCGGTGGAGTAGAACGTGCCCATGCCGTGTTCGAAGTGACCTTTGACGGGCGGGTCGAGTTCGCCAAAGGGATTGCGGCCGTCGAGCCACCAGATGGCCCATTGTCCTGACTTCGGGTCGTACGATCGAAGCCCCACGCCCCGATAGGTGCCTTCGGGCGTATTGAACACGTTGTCGTCGACATTGGCGTAGCCGTCCATCAGCTTGCGCATGCTGAGCGTGCCGTCGAACTCGATCCATTCGTGGCTGTTGGCCAGCTTTTCCTTGAGCTTGCGATGGTGGCTCTGCCAATCGCCGACGAGAAAGTCGAAATCATGCAGCCCGGAAAGATTGGCGTTGCTCGGCAAGGTCTTTGGGGTGTCCTGGGAAGCATGCAGCGCGGCGCCCGAGAGCAGGACAAGCGCGGTAAGAATGGCGGGCAACACAACGCGAAAACCTTTCATGGGAGGGTCCTCCAGCGATGGTGTCTGCGTATTACCACGCCCGCCGTTGGGCTGCCACGGTTTCGTCAGGCCGCGGCGTGATCCGTCAGTTCCGGGAAAGCAAGGAAGTTTAGGCTTCGCTCGTTGGGCAGTGGCTGCTTCGGTTTTGCATGCGTAAAAACCGGCGTGAAAGTTTTTGCGCCTGCGACGGCAGCCAAGCGTGAACGGAACGAAAGTGTCCCGGCAATCAGCTTGGTTTGGCGCTTTGACGGCAGCGTAGGATGGTTTTGTACAGCCTCCTAAATGGCTAGCAGGTCCCCCGTGAAAATACCCATCTTGATGTATCACAACATCGCCCGGGTTCCGCGTGGAGTGCGCGTGTATCGAAGCCTGTACGTGTCACCGGCATCGTTCGCGCGGCAGATGGGGTTGTTGAGCATGCTGGGTTATCGCGGCATGTCCATGTCGGATGCGATGCCGTATCTGCGTGGTGAACAGCAAGGTCGTGTCGCCGTAATCACGCTGGATGATGGTTACGTCGACAACCTCGAGTCGGCCACGTCCATTCTGCGTCGCTATGCCTTCACCGCCACCTGCTACGTCGTAAGCGGATATATCGGCCAATTCAACGCCTGGGATGCTGACCGGCTTGGCATACGCAAGCCCCTGATGACGGCCGATCAGCTTCGCGGCTGGCATGCAGCGGGTATGGAGGTCGGTGCGCATACGCGCACCCATGTGCGGTTGAGTCAGTGCGACGACGCGCAACAGCACGACGAAATACAGGGCTGCAAGGCCGAGTTGGAAGATCGCCTGGGTACGCGCGTGACGCAGTTCTGTTACCCCTATGGCGACTACGACGGTCGCGCCATCAACGCGGCGCGACACGCCGGTTTCGAGGCGGCTACCACCACAGACCGAGGCCGGGCGGACGCAGGCGATGGCGTGGATCTCTGGCGCCTGCCGCGCATTCAGGTGGCGCGTCATCACTTGTTGCCGCAGGTTGCGGCGAAAGTGTTGACGGGTTATGAGGACCGGCGCACATGAAGCTGCTCTTTGTCGGTACCAACCCCGAAAACACCGGCGCCGCCACGCATTTCGTCGCGCTGGCCAAAGCCATGGCCGAAGCGGGGCATCAGGTGGAAGGCATCGTGTCGCGGCAGGGGCTGATTGGTGAGGGCATGGAAGCGGCCCATATTCCCGTGCACTACAGCGTTTTTCGCAATACCTACGATGTGCGCGGCTACGCCGCCGTGCTGCGGCAGCTGAGCAGGTATTCGCCGGATTGGTTGGTCGGCAATTTCGGCAAGGAATACTGGCCGTTGATTGCGTGCGGTCGCGCGACCCACACGCCGGTCGCCTTGTTCCGCCATCGCGTGCCGCGCATGAGTAAGCTTTCGGAATACTGCATACCCAGGTTGGCGCAGCGCTTTATCGCGGTGTCCGAGTACGCACGCGACGCGTATCTGCATTGGGGCGTGCCCGCCGATCGCGTGTTCATTTCGTACAACCCGGTCGATACCTGCCAGTTCCAGCCAAACCCCGCGCGTCGCGCTGCCGTACGCCAGGAATTTGGCATGGATGACTCGGCCATTGTGCTCGGTTACACGGGCCGCATGCATGGTGGCAAGGGTGTCGCACCGTTGATGCAGGCGGCGAATGAAGCGATGGCCACGCGCGCGACACTGCATGCGTTATGGGTGGGCAACGGCCCCGAGGAGCCCGTGCTGCATGAGATGGCCAAACGCAGCGGCATGTCGCATCGCCATCACTTCACCGGGTGGGTGTCCGATACCGATCGCTACTACGTCGCCATGTCGTTTCTGGCGTTTCCTTCGGTGCAACCGGAAACCTTCGGCCGTGTCGCTATCGAGGCCGAAGCGTGCGGCGTACCGGTATTGGGAAGTGATATAGGCGGCATACCCGAGACCATGGAGGACAAGGTCACCGGCTACCTGATCGAACCAGGCAACATCGCGGCGTGGCGCGATCGCATCCTTGACCTGTGCGATACCGAACGCTGCCAATCCATGGGCTCTGCGGCGCGCTCGTTTGCCATCGAAAACTTTGGCAATGCCGCGGTTGCGCGTGATTTCGAGGAACTACTTCGCTACGCCCGGCTCCCGGTGCATCACTACAGTCATGCCGCCACTTAGCGTCATATTGCGGAGCTTCCCAGCATTTGTGTGCGTGTCGCGTGGCAGCCCTATTTGAAAGATGGCTCGCGCTGCTCATGGCCCTCCTGGCGCGCAGCCGCATCGATCTGGGCAGGCCCAAGAATCGGCGACTTGGCCCCGTATCGAGCCACGTCGAGCATCGCCAAACCAATGCTTCGCGTCGAGCATATAGTGCGGGGAAAACGTCGCTGAAGCGCCGGCAACAAGACGCCGAACAGACGATAGAAAACCCGATAGCTGGGCGTTTTGGACTGGATGCCGTCCAGCGGCACGATCACGCCTGGCCTGAACATGTAAGCCGCCTTGAACGGCAGGCGCAGGAGCGCGTTTTCCGTGGCGCCCTTTACGCGAGCCCACATGCTTCTGCCGCGCTCGGAGCTATCGGTGCCGGCTCCGGAGACATAAATGAAGGTCATGCCGGGGTTGCTGCGAGCCAGCATACCAGCCGCCGACAAGGTCAGGTCGTAGGTAAGGTGGCGATAGTCCTGCTCGGACATGCCGCCCGAAGAAACCCCCAGGCAGAAGAAGCATGCGTCGAGACCGCTGAGCTTGTCTTCGATCCGATCCAGCTCAAAGAGGTTCGCTGTGATGAGGTCTTCGATCTTCGGATGCTGTATGCCCACGGGCGTACGTCCGATGCAGACGATCTCCGAGACGGCATCGTCGCGCAGGCATTCGCGCAGCACGCCTTGGCCGACCATGCCCGTCGCGCCAAACAGAATCACTCTCATACGTACGCACCGCCTGATGGTGTTGTCCTTGAAGTGTCGTGATCGGCCGGTGAACCGGCTAATACGATCGCGCCAATGTCTGTTGCCATTGCCTTGGCCCTCAGTTCGCCAAACGCGCAAGCACCAGATCCAGCAGTGCGCGGAGGCGGGCGAGTCGGCGCATGTCACGATGGTAGCCAAGCCATGTATCGCGGGTGGGTGGGTCTTCGCCAAGATCGACGCGTATGAGTCCTTCGTGGGCATCACCTAGCGGTCGCGGTAGCACCGTCAGGCCAACGCCCTGCGCGCACATCCTCGCGTGGATCGCGCGTGCGTTGCTTCGAAACACGACTCGCGCTTGCGGTAGCAAGCGTTGCAGCCATGCAACGTCGGGCATCTCGCCAAACGCGGTATCCATGGTGATCAAAGCAGCACCGGTACCGTCGCCTGGCGTGGGAAGGGACGTGCCGGCTTTCGCATAGACACCGTACGGCATACGCAGCAACTTGCGCGAAACCACATCCGGCTCGTCAAACGGCTGGATGCGAAATGCCACATCCGCCTCGCGGCGGGAAAGGCTCAGGAAACGTGTATCCGTGAGCAACTCGATCGTTACGCGTGGGTGGCTGCGCGAGAATTCCGCCAGCACAGGGGACAGCACAGTTTCGCCGAACCAATCAGAGGAGGTGATTCTCAGCACGCCGTCCAGCTGTTGTTGCTGACCGGCGAGTTGTCGCTGGAATGCCAGCGCTTCTTCCTCCATCCGTTCTGCGTGATTGAGTACGGCCGATCCTTCATCGGTAAGTACAAAACCTTCGCTTGTGCGCTGGAACAACGATTGTCCTACCGACGCCTCGAGTGCGCGAAGTCGACGGCCCATGGTCGGCTGGGTCTGGCCCAGTTTCCGGGCGGCGGCACCCAGCGTTCCCTCGCGTGCAATCGCCAGGAACACCCGAAGATCATCCCACTCCATAAGGCCACTCCTGCCGCTGATGGGCGATGCGCGTTGCAAGGGCACATGCTCTGAACCATGCAGTTATGCATGAGCATCATGCCAATTCTTTGGTTTTCATGCGAATGGCAACGGTATAGCTTGTCAGCCAATTCAATCAAAGAAGATCTCGTCATGACACAGCCCCGCTCGATGAATGCAGCCGTTTTGGAGAATTACGGCGCGCCGTTTCGCGTCACTACCGTTCCTCGCCCGGTGGCTGGCCCCGGCCAGGTGTTGGTGCGTATCAAGGCGAGCGCCGTCAATCCGCTGGACCTGAAGATTCGCAGCGGCGGGGCAGAACATGCGCGCCATCCGTTGCCGGCGATCCTCGGGATTGATCTTGCCGGCGTCGTTGAGGCCGTGGGCCTGGGCGTCACGGCATTTCGGCCGGGGGACGAGGTGTATGGGATGATAGGCGGCGTGGGCGGCGTGCAAGGGTCGCTGGCCGAATACGCCGCAGTCGATGCCGATCTGCTTGCCATCAAGCCATCCAACCTCAGCATGCGCGAGGCCGCTGCACTGCCGCTGGTCTTTATCACCGCATGGGAGGGCCTGGTGGATCGCGCCAACCTGCGTGCGGGCCAAACCGTGTTGGTCCAGGGTGGTGCCGGTGGTGTGGGTCATATTGCCGTCCAAGTCGCACATGCACTCGGCGCGACCGTTTTTGCGACGGGTTCGACGGCCAGCGCAGTGGTGATTGAGCAGTTGGGCGCGACGCCGATCGACTACGCGCAAACCAGCGTTGAAGCGTACGTCGCGACGTATACGGCGGGTCGCGGATTCGATGTGGTCTATGACACGGCCGGTGGTGCAAGCCTGGATGCTTCGTTCAAGGCCGTTGCGCGCTTTGGGCATGTGGCGAGCGCACTGGGATGGGGCACACATGCACTCGCGCCACTTTCGTTTCGTGCGGCCTCCTATTCCGGCGTTTTCACCCTGCTTCCATTGCTGACCGGCGAGGGTAGGGCGCACCACGGTGACATCCTGCGTGAGGCCACTCGGTTGGCCGAGTCTGGAAAAGTCCTGCCGCGGGTGGACTCTCGCCGTTTCGATCTAGCCACCGTGGGCGACGCGTATGCGCTGCTGGAAAAGGGACAGGCACAGGGGAAGCTTGTCATCGACGTTGGCAACTAAAACCCGTCGGCGAATCGACGGTTTTCCCAAGGCATGTGTCTCACCGGACGGATGCCTATCCTTCACGATGCAAGCCGTAGCCTCCGGCAGATCGAGCGTCGCAAGGCAGGGATTCCTCGTCGTGCGCGGAGGGGAGCATGCGCTGTCCACATCCAGCGTCAGTACCGATTCGTTTGGCACGCGCCATATCGCTGGGGCTGGGAAGCCTGTTCCTGTTCCGCCCGGTCATCGGGATGGCTGACTGCAACAACGCCACGCCCTCCACGGGGCAGACGGTCACCTGCAGTACCACGCTGCCGAACCCGTCGACGACCCCAGTTGCCGCCGTGGCCGGAAGCACGAACGTCACCGTAAATGTGCTGGCCGGTGCCGAGCTCAACGTGAGCGGCAGCAATGGCCTGCTCGTGTACGACCAGAGCAGCGTCAGCAACCTCGGTACGCTACGCGTCACGGGTGACAGCTTCGCTGGTATTTCAGCCCAGGGCACGGGTGCGGGCCAGAATATGCTGACCAACGGCGGCTTGATCGTCACCGGTGGTGTCAGCGCTCCGGGCATATTCAATAGCGCAGCCGCAGTCAACATGCTCAACGACAGCGCGGGCAACATCCAGACAAGCGGTGCCAGTGCTCATGCCATGGAGGACGCTTCCAGCGCAGGCGGTGGCGTGCTCACGAACCGAGGCCAGCTTTCGACCGGTGGCGATGGCGCGGCCGGCATGGCTGCTCTTGCCAATAACGACACGCTGATAAACAACGGCGTGATCACGACCATGGGTGGCGCGGCGGATGGCATGTTCGCGCTTGGCGGCGTGGGGCATAACGTGATCACCAACAACGGCTCGATCGATGTGTCCGGGACGGATGCGCATGGCATCTTGTCGGAAGATCCAGCGCCGGGCGCCATCACCAATACCGGCTCAATCAAGGCGCACGGCATTGGCGGGCTTGGTGCATTCATCTCGGGTCCGGTGACCTTCGAGAACGCGGCGGGCGCAAGCATCAGCAGCCAGCAGGCGAACGCCATCGACGCAAACGGTGGGGGCACCATAACCAATGCCGGCAGCATCTCAGCACATCTCGACACGATCTCCCTGGCCGGTGCCTCCGGGACCATCAACAATAGCGGCACGCTTGAAAGCGACACGACAGAAACCATCGTCATGAACGGCCCGTACAACGTTGTCATCAACAACACGGGCAACATCGTGGGTGGCGGAGGTCGAGCCATCTATCTGGACTCAGGTAATGACACCTTCAACTGGAGCGGCGGCAACATCACTGGCTTCGTGAACCTTTATACGGGCAACGACACGGCGACGCTTACCGGGCTCACCGATGCCAACCTGGCTGGCGTGCCATCGTTCGATGGTGGGCTCGGGAGCGATGTGCTCACCTTCAACAACACCCAGGCCAGTGGCTTGAGTCGTTTAGTGGAGTGGGAGGTTATCAACGTCACCAACGGCAGCAAGCTCACGCTCGACAACAATGGCCTCACCTTGGGAGATAGCGGCACGCTGACCGGCATACTCAATATCGATTCGACCAGTACGTTGTTCGCGGGTGGGGTGGGCGATCCGGCGATCATGCCGGCGGTCGCTGGCAACCTCGTTACCGTCAACAATGCGGGCACCATTGATCTCACCAACGGCGGCAACGGCACCAGCGATGCATTGGTGATCAATGGCAACTATGTAGGGACCAACGGTCGACTGCTTCTGCAGAGCGTGCTTGGCGCCGATGGCTCACCCAGTGACAAGCTGGTGATCGTGCAAGGCGTGGGCTCGGGTAGCACCGCGATCACGATCACCAACCTAGGAGGCGCGGGCGCGCTCACCATGAACAACGGCATCCTGGTGGTGCAGGCGACCAATGGTGCGACAACCACGGCAACGCCTTCACCCTGCCAGTACCGGTGACGGCGGGGGCTTATACCTACTACCTGTTTCAGCGGCGGCGTGAGCGCGGGTACTACCGATAACTGGTATCTGCGGTCCAGCATGGCAGCGGCACCGGCACCGGCACCGGCACCAGCTCCTGCCCCTGCACCTGCACCTGCACCTGCACCTGCACCTGCACCTGCACCTGCACCTGCACCTGCACCCGCACCAACGCCTCACCGCACCCGCACCGACACCCGCACCCGCACAAGTCGGCTCCTCGCCGGCCGTCGGCACTCCAGCACTGCCACCGCCACCACCTCCGGGAGCCGCGCCCACTGCCCTCTATCGGATGGAGGTGCCCATCTATGCGGAGGTGCCGGTGCTCGGGCGAGAGCTTGGCATCGCGCAGCTCGGCACCTTTCACGAGCGCCAGGGCGACCAGTCATTGCTGAGTGAATCCGGCACGTTGCCCGCCGCATGGGGGCGTGTATGGGGAGAGCACGCGACGTTGGACAACAACGGCACCGCCAGCCAGACATTCAGCGGCACGATGGGCGGTTTGCAGGCGGGGCAGGACGTGTATGCGGATACCGTAGCGGGCGGGCACGGCGATCACTACGGCGTCTTCATTGGTTTCGCCCGCGCACAGGGTGATGTGACGGGCTTTGCGCTCGGCTTTCCACATATCGCCGTAGGAAGCCTGTCGATCAACGCATACAGCGCCGGTGGCTATTGGACCCACATCGGCACGGGTGGTTGGTACACCGACACCGTTTTGATGGGCAGTTCGCTCACGATAAACCCCATGTCGAACGGCGGTGTAGGCGTGACTACGCATGGCGATTCGGTGGATGCCTCGTTCGAGGCCGGCTTGCCCTTCGCGCTGTCTACTGGCCTCAGCATCGAGCCGCAAGCGCAGCTGATCTGGCAGCACGTGTCGGTGAATGGTCTGGATGACGGCATATCCAGTGTGTCGTTCGACGGGGCAAGCGGCTTTGTCGGGCGGCTCGGCGTGCGCCTGCAAGGGCAGTTCGAAGCAGGTGACACGCTATGGCAGCCGTACGCGCGGGCAAACCTGTGGCGATACTTCGGTGGAACCGATAGCGCCACGTTCGCCCAGACGACGGAGATTCCCACGCGTGTTGCCGCCACGGCCTTCCAGTTCGGTCTCGGCCTGGTGGGCCACCTGAGTGCGCGCGGCAGCGTATTTGCTACCGTTGGCTATACCACTGACGTCAACAGCGCCCATCGAGACATCATCGAGGGTGGTATCGGGATGCGTTGGCGGTGGTGACGTCAGTCGCCAGGTGATTGAAGCTGCCGTCGCTTATTGCCAACCAAGCCCCAGGCTCTTCTGCAGCGACACAAAGTCCTTCAGCAGATCGGCTTGTCCTTCCACCCGGTTTTGTTGCGCGGTGAACTGCGTGCGTTGGGTATCCATCAGGTCGATCAGCGAAGACGCACCTGCGTCGTAGCGCTGGTGCATTAGCGTTTCGGAGCGATTGGCCGATGCTTCGATCTGCTGAAGACGCGTCACGCTTTCGCGCTGGTGCCCATAGCGTGACAGCGCGTTGTTGGCATCCTGCAATGCCGCAAGCACCGTCTGCGCGTATTTGGCGGAAGCTTCGTCGCGGCTGTCTTCGGCTTGGCGAATGCTGCTTTGCGTGCGTCCAAAATTGAACACATCCCATTGCAGATACGGTACGCCCACCCAGGTAAAGGCACTTTTCTTGGCGAGGTCCGCCGGGTTGATCCCGCTTGAACCAAGGAAGCCCAGCAGGGTCACCTTGGGGAACAAGTCGGCGGTGTGCTGGCCAATCTGCGCGTTACTGGACGCGAGTCGACGCTCGGCGGCGCGGATATCCGGCCGTTGCCGCAGCATGGTAGCCGGGTCGTCGACAGGCACGCTTGCCGGCAAGGTCGGCAACGGCGCGGGCTTCGCCAGCTGCTGATCCAGCGCGCCGGGTGCCTGGCCGGTGAGCACGGCCAGTTGATCCAGCGATTCGGTGATCTGCTCGTCAAGCGGAATCAGCGTGGCGCGGGTATTTTCCACCTGCGTTGTCTGGCGCTCGACGTCTGCGTCGGCCGCGACGCCGCGTGCGCGTCGCTGCTGCACCAGCGCGAGCGTTTTCTGCGCGAGTTCGGTGGACTGATTGGCCAGTACCAGCCGCTGCTGCTGATCGCGCAGGCCGATATATGCCTGCGTCACTTCAGCGGCCAGCGATACCTGGGTGTCGGCGAGGTCGGCCTCGACGGCATCGGCCTGAGCCGACGCCGACTCGGTGGCGCGTCGTGTGCCACCGAACAGGTCGAGTTCCCACGAGGCGTCAAAGTCCGCCGTATACAGCTGCAGCGGACCTCGCCCACTGGACGTGGTCGTCGTCTGGCCGCCCTGCGCGGTGCTGCTGTTGGCAGACTGCGACTGCGAGGATTGCAGTGCCGACAAATCCGGCTCGCGCATGCGCACGGCTGCCGCATCGATCGAAACGCTAGGCAGCGCCTTGGTACGCTGCTGCTTCAGTTGCTCGCGCGATTGCCTCAGTCGTGCCTGCGCCGCCTGCAAGTTCTGGTTATGGGCCAGCGCAGCGTCGATCAGCGCATTGAGCTGTGGATCGTTGAGCGTGGTCCACCACTGGCTGGGTGCGGGTGCCGCGGCGACGCCCGCAGCGGGCGTGCGCACAAAGACATTGGCATGCCCGACGCCGGTTGGCACATCGGGTGCGCCGCGGTAATTGGGACCGACGGTGCAGCCCGACAGTACCGTGATGGATGCGAGCAGCGCCAACAGCAGGGTGCGCGGCGCGCGTGATACAGGCGAAGTCATCTCAAACATCCTTAGTGGCCGCCCGCCGCTGCCGGTGCGTGGTGGCTGGGCGTCTTCAGTAGCAAGGCGAGTGGCACACAGCAAAGCAGGGCGATGCCCAGCACATAGAAAATTTCCGAGTACGTCATGACCAATGCCTGTTGCTGAATCTGCGCGGCCAGTTGTCCAAGCGCCTGCATTTTCGAGTACGCCATGTCGCCGGTTTTGGCGAAAAAGCCGGCCGCGTTGGCGGCGATCCGCTCCTGGCCGATCAGCGAGTTGGCCGAGACGGATTCCCGAATCGTCGCCACATGAAACGTATTGCGACGATCGATCACCGTGCCAATGATGGCCAGCCCGATCGAACCGCCAAGATTGCGCGCCATGTTGTAGATGCCGGCCGCGTCACCCGATTCTTCACGCGACACCGCTGCCATCGACGCCTGATTCAACGGCATCATCGCCAGCATCTGGCCCGCACCGCGGACCAACTGCGACCAGAAAAAGTCGTGCCCCACCGATTGCGCGGTCAGGTGGATGTCCAGCATGCAGCTCGCCACGAAACAGAGCAGGCCGGTGATCACCAGAATTCGAAAATCCACCTTGCCAAGCAGGCGCGGAAGAATCGGCATCATCATGAACGCGGGTACGCCCGATACCAGCATCACCCAGCCCGACTGCTCCGCGTTGTATCCCGCGATGAGGCCGAGAAACTGGGGAATCACATAGATCACGCCGTACAGCGCCGCGCCCACCACCAGCACGATGAAAATCACGCTGGCATAGCGGGGGTTTTTCAGCAGGCTCAGGCGCATCACCGGTTTCTTTGCGGTGAACTGCGAAATGGCGATCAACACCATGCCGGCGAATGAAAGCAGGCTGAGCCAGATAATCATCTCGGACTCGAACCAGCGCTCGCGCTGGCCCTCCTCCAGCACCACGGTGAGCGAGCTGAGCCCGATGGAGAGTCCAAAAACGCCCAGCCAGTCGGCCTTTCGCAACGCTTCCCAGTGTGGCTTGTCCGAAGGCAGGCCGGCCAGCAGCAGGGTGATCAGTCCGATGCACACCGGCAGATTGATGAAAAAGCACCAGCTCCAGCTGATGTTTTCCGTGAGCCAGCCGCCGAGCACTGGACCCAGCAACGGCCCCAGCAACACGATCAACCCGAAGGCAGTCATGCCGATGGGTAGCTGCGACATGGGCAGGCGGCTGCGAATGATGGTTTGCGCGGTGGGAATCATCGCGCCGCCGGTTAGGCCCTGGCCGATGCGGCCAATGATCATCGCCATCAGCGTGGTGGATATGCCGCACATCATCGAGAACAGGATGAACAATACGGCGCAGCCGAGTAGAAAATTGCGCAGGCCAAATACGCGGGTCAGCCACGCGGCGAGCGGGATGATCACGATTTCCGACATCAGGTAGCCAGTCGAGATCCACGTGCCCTCGGTGCCGGTGGCGCCGATTTCCCCCTGAATCTGCGGTAGCGCCGAGTTGGTGATGGAGATGTCGAGCGTGGCCATCAGCGCGCCCAGCGAACCGGCCGCTACCGCGATCCAGTCCGCCACGCTGGCGCGCTCAGGGTGGCTGGCAGGCTGGGCGACTGCCTCAGCCATGATTGTTTCCAGCCGAGGCTTCCCTGGCCTCGTCACGTGCCTGGCGGGTGTCCACCTTCACGGTTACCGACAGTCCCGGTACCAGCAGTTGGCGGGTTCGGTCATCGATATCGAGGCGAATGCGTACCGGCACGCGCTGCACGATTTTGGTGAAGTTGCCGGTGGCGTTCTCAGGCGGCAGCAAGGCGAATTCGGCGCCGGTGCCCGGTGCAAAGCTCTCCACCACGCCATGCAGCTCGGTGTCGGGCAGGGCGTCGACATGCACGCTGGCGTGCTGCCCTGCGCGCATCAGGCCGATCTGGGTTTCCTTGAAATTGGCGGTGAGGTAGACGCCTTGCACCGGCACCACCGTCATCATCCGCGTGCCGGGCTGCGCAAACTGCCCCACGCGCACCGAGCGATCACCCACGCGACCGGGCAGTGAGCTGCGGATCACGGTGTCTTCCAGATCAAGCTTCGACTGCCGCGCCGACGCCTGCGCCGCTTCCAGCTGCGCACGCGCCTGGGCGATCTGCGCGTTGAGATCGGCAATGCGTGCCTGCGCCTGATCGAGAGCCGCGGTGTCGGCAGCCAGGGTGGCCTGGGCCTGGTCGCGGTTGCTGGTCAGCACCGACAACTGGTCGCTGCTTTCCGCACCCGAGGTAGCCAGGGGCCCGTAGCGGCGCACTTCGTCTTCAGCGTGTCGGCTGCTGATCTGGGCTGCCAGTTGTTGTGCCTTGGCCTGCTCGATCGCCGCACGCTGCTGCAGGATGCCGGCCTGCGCCCGCTGGATATCCGCCTGTCGCGCATCGACGGTGGCCTGTGCCTGATCCAGTGCCGCCTGGTATTGCCGACCGTCGAGTCGTACCAGCGGATCGCCGGCCTTTACCGGGGCGTTGTCGCCGACGTAGACATCGGTGACGTAGCCGCTGACCTTGGGAGCCACGGTCATGTTGTCCGCCCGCAGATAGGCATCGTCCGTACTCTGCATGAAGCGGCCCAGCGTCCACCAGTAGCCCAGCGCCACCACCGCGATCACGGCCAGCACTATCGCAACAGGCAATAGAATCTTGCCTGCTTTCGAGCGGCGCGAAGGCGGGGTGGCGGATTCTTTCGATACATCACCCGGTGTGGATCCGGAGGGGGCAGGCATGAGGGTTCGTCCAATGTATTCCAACTGGAAGATTTATTCCGATTGGAATAACTTTGTCAAATGATATATTTCGGCGGTAGCAAGCAGGAGAACCGCGCATGAGCCAACCCAGGCGCCCTCGACGATCCCCGGCCGGCGGCTACGCACGCGGCGATGAAACGCGGCAGCGCATCATCGACGCGGCCGTAAAGCTGTTTGGCGAGCATGGCTTCGCCGGCGCTTCGACGCGCGACATCGCTGCGGAGGCGGGCGTCAACGCCCCCGCGCTGCAGTACTACTTCGAGAACAAGGAAGGCGTGTATCACGCCTGCGCCCAGTTCATCGCCGACGACATCCGTTCCCGTTTTGAGCCTTCCATGCGACATGCCGCCGGCGTACTGAAATGCGATGGCGACACCGGTGCCTTGATCGACGCCTTCCTGGGCATTCACGAGGTGACGCTGGACCTGGTGCTGACGGAACCCCAGGCGTCCAACCGACGCTCGTTCATGATGCGTGATGTGGTCGGCGAAGAGCCCCAGGTTGCCTCAAAGCTGTTGGGGCGGCGCCTCAAGCAGCCATTGAACAAGCTGCGGCTCACCTTGTTGGCGCGTATCGCTGGCACCACCACCCGCGATCCGGTCACCCGGATTCGGTTGCTCACCCTGAAGGGCCAGATATTTCCGTTCTTCTATCCGCCCGGCGCCTGTCTCGACGAGCTGGGATGGAAGGAGATCGACGCCGCCAAGGGCGCCTTGCTCAAGGCCACCGTGATCGAGCAGACGCGCACGCTGCTGGAAAGTTGGCGGGTCAAGCGTTGACGATCAGGCGATCGCTTCGCTCGCTGCCACCGCCAAGCCCGACACCACACCGAGCGACGGGTCGCCCAGCACCAATGGAATCTCGGGGAAGCATGCCTGCACGCGTGCTTTGATGTGCGGTGAGCGCGACGTGCCGCCGGTCAGAAATACGCTGGCCGGCAGGGCGGTGAGGTCGGTGCGCACGCTGGTGAGGGTGCGTTCCAACTGCATCAGGAACGTTTCGATAGCCGCGTCGAAATCGTCGCTGCTGGTTTCCGCCGCCAGCCCCGGCTCTATGAAATCCAGCTCCGCACGATAGCTGGCGGTGCCGCTCAGGGTGATCTTGGTGCGCTCGGCCACCTGGTTGAGGCGGGTGGTGGCGCCAAGCTCCTGCAGGGCGCGCAGGCGCGGACCATAGGGCGCGGCCACCAGGCGATAGTTCTGTTTGCGGAACTCTCGCTGCTTGGGCAGGTTGTGCACGCTGGCCGCTTCCACGAACTGATGCTGCGGCACGCGCACGATGTCCTTGCCCAGCAAGGGCATGAAGCTGTGCAGGCTGAGGCTGACGTCCAGGTCGGTACCGCCCTTGGGCAAGCCCCAGTTACGCGCAATCAACGGCGCCAGCTCGCCACCGAGTTCGGCATGCGTCACGTCGGTGGTGCCGCCGCCGATATCCACGATAAGCGCGTGCTGCCGTGCATCGAGGCTCTTGTGGTAATGCATGGCGGCGGCGGCGGGTTCTTCGAGAAAGCGCACTTCGTCGAAGCCCGCCACGGCGGCCGCCTCGCGCAAAATCTCGATGGCCTGCTCCGAGCCGGCCGCGCCCATGGAGCTACGAAACTCCACCGGTCGTCCGATCACCGCGCCACGCACCGGCACGCCAAACTGACGGCTGGCGGTGAGGCGGATGTGTTCCAGGATATGCGTGGCGATATGCACGATGACCTTGCGCACCTGCGGGTCCAGCCGATAACCAAACATCGACTTGGGCGATTCGATCAGGTTGCCGCCGCCGCTATCGAGATAACCCTCCACCGCCTCTTCGCCGAACAATGCATGCTGGAAGCTGGCGACCGAAGCCGTGGCCTCGCGCGTCTGGTCTTCCATCCATTGCCGACGCACCACGCGCAACGCTTCCTGCCGTAAAGCCTCCTCGCTACGCGATACCGGTGCCTGCCCACGCGCAGCCGCCGCTGCGGCAGCCTGGCGGTGCTGGGTGCGAGTGAGGCGCAGCTGTGCTTCCAGCTGTGCCTGGAGATCAGGCGTCAGCTCAAAGTCGCTGGGATCCGGCACCAGTTCGGGAAAAAACACCGCCGTGCGGAACTGCTCAGACTCGCCAAAGCGCACCAGGGTGAGCTGGCCATTGATGATGGCGGCGGCAGCGGAATAGCTGGTGCCAAAGTCGATGCCGATATGCATGGAGGTCACGTGGTTGCTGTGTTGCAACCGAGCATTATGACCGGTTACGGCGGGCGACCCAAGCGCCGGGGCTACTGCGCTGGCTCACCCGCCTTGATATCGGGGTATGTGTGCGTTCGGGAGTCTGGAAAGATGGCCCAGCGCGGACATCGGGGCCCCTTCGGCAACACCGCCCGCGCCCCATTCCGGCCGCGTACTAGCCGTATGTGAAATCCGGTTTGCTTTGTCCGACCTCAATAATGTAACCGTCAGGATCGCGGATATAGCAGCGCGTCTCGCCGTACTTGTCCTTTGGCTCCGTAATGAACTCGGCTCCGCGACTTTTCCACAATTGGTAGCAGGCCTGGATATCCGCAACGCGGATATTCATGAAGCTGCTGACCCTGTCCGGATCGGCGAGCACGCTGAGCGTGACAGACGGCTTGTCGGGGGTCGGTCCGCCACCGACGTTCACGAGCAACCACGTATTGGCGATCTGAATGTAGCCAGGGGCACCCTTGCTGTCGCCTCTGCTTAAAGTGCGGCCGCCGAAGACTGTTTCGTAGAAGTGAGCCGATCGGTCGATGTCTGCCACGGTGAGAAAATGTGCGACGCTGATTCCTTCCCGGGGCGGCATCTCATAACTCTTCTGTTCGATCTGTACGCTATTCATTGGCCACTCCCATGTCGATACATCGTTCATAAAGCCAGCCAGCGACCATCCCGGTGGTTGCGGTTGTCGCTTTGTCCGGAGGCGCAGCGTTGCCACATCCCGCCAATGGGAAAACGGCAATGAGGTTCGCAATCCATGGTGCGGAGCGTTTCATCTGTCCGCCTGTTCGCGAAGCCGGAGCGGTTTCTCAAGGACGTTGCTGATCGATCAAGGTAAGCATCGAAAGATAAAAGCACTCGCGTAGGCGGGAAGATATTGCACGTTGGTATCGATCGTTGGATCGGTTGCTCATCGACCGGATGAAGGGCCTTGCGTCGCGCTCTTCCCATGTGAACTGTGCGCGCACGCGATGCCATTCCTGGTGGCCGTGACCCACGCGCCTCCGTTGAGGCATTGCGGCATCGGCTTGATCACGGTCTTCCTGTCGATGGGCTGCCAACGGTTATGGCAGAACGGCCTTGAAGCGAGTGTCCGCTTGCGCAGTCGTCACCGTGTCGCATCGGCCGGCGGAGCCACGGTCCCCATCGGACGTCGCTGATCTGTACGACTTTTCGGTGTCGAGCGAGGTGTCGCAAGTGAAGCGACGCTCGCATCCGGCCTCGCTCAGACTCCAGGCTTCGGCCATCAGCCACCGGCGCGGGTGGTGCAGTCGCGGTACGTCAGTGGGGCCCGATGCTGGCGGTGACGTCCGTGCCTGTCTGCTCGGCACATGATTTTGCCCAAACCTCTCGCCCGGTTTCCGAATCGGCGATCGTCAGCTTGCCTTCGGCGGGTAGCACGGCATTTTCGACATTCATGCCGCCTGATTCGTTGCGAACCTGGTAGGTGTAACAAATGTCGCCCTCCTCGGTGAGGATGGCGTGGTCCAGCTTGTAGCTATCGGGATGAAGCTGTCCCTCGTGAAGCGTGATGCTACCCAGGATCGCCCGGCGCACCGACTCATTGAATTTTGCCTCGGCGGCTCTTCGATCGCGCGCGTCCCCTGATGCCGACATGCTGGCGTTGTTGCCCACGGGGTGATGGTGCAGCCACCAGAGCCCGGTGACGACACCTGCAATCAGCAATCCTCCGAAGAAAACCGGCAGGAGGGACAATGCGTTCTTGCCAGTGACCGCTTTGCCCGGTGGCAGGACGGCCTCTGGCAACGGCGACCCACACTGCGGGCAGGCGCGTTCCTGGTCGCTAACCTTGGCGCCGCAATTCGGGCAGGTGATAAGGGCCATGGGGGCGGTCCGCGTCGTGGTGGCCCTCTTATCGCTCCGGCAGTGTCGATTTGGCGTGGATGACGGCCAGGGAAAGGCTAGCTGGCGCGTTGATGCGCGCAGAGGTCCGGTTGCCGGGCTTGCCAATCGACGGGTGGGGGCCCGTTACCAGCATGTTGGTAACGTTCGCGCCCGATGGCGGACCTGTTGAAGCGACCCGATTCGCACCGCCGGCTGGACGGGAGTAGTCGCAGGCACCATTTGCCTCAGGGATATGATTGCCCAATCGCGGCGTGCAAGCGCTGGCAATGGCGGGCCAGGTTCGGGGTGGAAAGCACGCATTGCTTCAGCGGGGTGTCGATGTCGTAGAAGTAGATGTTCGCTATGAAGCCATAGATGGCCGCATCGAGTGATCGCGGCTGTGATCCGAAGGCATAGTCACGCGACCCCAGCGCATGGCTCACGGCGCGCAGATTGTCCATGCCGCGCTCGTACACCTGCTCGGGCTCATAACGCCCGATGCCCTGGTAGTGGTACCGAAGCCAGTTGTATTCGCGGGCGGCTTCAAGAGCCTCTTCGGTAATGTCCGCGTGCGTGCCAAGTAGCGCTTTTCGAAATCGGGGCCAGTATCGATCGTCCTTCCACCTTGAGTAACTCATGGGCCAGTAAAGGTCGTCGAGCGTCCGGCGGACCCATAGGTCGACATATCGTTGGTCCTCCGATAGCCCCTCATCGATGGATAGACCGTAGCGATGCTTCAGGTAATTGATGATGGCATCGCTGTCGCCGACACTTTGGTCACCATCCACGAGATACGGCAGCTGTCCACGCGGTGCCTGCTTGGTATCCAGCACGTGCCGGTGGTCGAACGGGACACCACACAGGCGCATGAAGGCATACACCTTGAGGCCAAATGGATTGTTGTCGGCCACACCGAACAGATCGGGGTACGAATAAAGCGTTGTCATGGGTAAGCCTCCAGGGTCTTGCCTGTTAAGACCTAGCCAGGGCGCGAGCCGACCTCCGGCCTGTCGCGATGGTAAGGGCAACAGTAGCTGCGATGACGCCAACGGTGCGATGCTCTAGCCATATTTGACGAGATTGTGAAGGGGCAATGGCCCGTCGGTCTGGCCGCCAGGCGACCACCCGCAGCGAGCGAAGCCAGGTCGATGCCAAAGAAGCCCAGGCAGCGACACCTGCGGACGGAGTTATGCTGTCTAAAGTGGCCGGTCGCACGAACATCCTTCGCATTCCATGGGCGGAGAGATGGCTCCGCCTTCCATGTCAGCCGCGTTGCGTAGGCAGCCTCTTCATTCGATGGGATGAGTCATGCACATGAGCTGGTCCGGGCTGGTATTGATCCTCGCGTCGTTCGCTGCGGGCGTGCAGAACGCGTTGGCGGGCGGCGGGTCGTTTCTCACGTTTCCGGCGCTGTTGTTCGCCGGACTTGATCCCCGCGCGGCGAATATTGCATCCACCATCGCGCTGTTCCCGGGACAGGTGACGACGGGCCTGGCTGGGCGCGCGGAGGTATCCGGCGCCCAGGGCCTGTCCTTCCGTGTGCTGCTTTTGATCAGTCTGGTCGGTGGCGCGCTGGGCGCGGTGTTATTGCTGGTAACGCCGGTAGGCGTCTTTACCAGGCTCGTGCCCTACCTGGTGTTGTTCGCTACCATCGTATTCGCCTGGGGCAGCTTTCTCAGGAAACCGCCAAGCCCTGGCGCGAAACCCGCCCTGGGCCGGCACGCCGCCATGGCGGTGCAGTTTTTCATCGCCATCTATGGCGGTTATTTCGGCGGCGGTATCGGCATTCTGATGTTGGCCGCGCTCACGGCGGCGGGCCTTGGCGTGCGCGTGGCGGGTGCAACGAAGAATGTGCTGGCGGCAGCGATGAATGCCTCGGCGGTGGCGATCTTCCTCGTGCAGGCTCGCGTCCTTCCCTGGGCGTTGATTGCCTGCGTGGCCGTCCCGGCGATTGTCGGCGGCCAAATTGGCGCCCATCTACTGCAGCGGGTCAACGAGAAGGCGCTGCGGATAGCCATCGTTTGTATCGGCATCGCACTGACGGTGGGTCTGTTTGTGATGAGCTAGGCGCACCAGAAGTTCGAGCGAGCGGGCGGTTTGCGCTGAAGCGGTTACTCAGGGCTTGTTACCCGCTGCCAATCACCCGCTCCATGATGCGGCGAAGGTGTGCAAGGTCGGTCTTGGAAAGTTTCTGCATGCCCGGCGGGGCATCGTCGCGCACGGTGCGGTGTACCACGTCGACGATTCGCCGACCGGCCGGTGTGAGCGACACCAACTTGGAGCGCCGGTTCTCCGGGTGAGGATTGCGCTCCACCAGGCCACGATCTTCAAGATCGTTCACGGCCACGGTAGTGGCCGGTGCGTCACTTCCGGTCATGTCGGCAATTTGCCTCAACGTCATCGGTGCATCGAACAGCCGCCAAAGTATGCGCGCACGGCTGAAGGGCAGGCCGGTGGCATCGCTGGCTTTTCGGCGCCATTCGCCACGGGTTTCCCACACCACGCCGACGACCATCTGCCAGATGAGATCGGCCTCGCTGCCGCTATGGGCATGCCCTCTCATGCGGCTGCACCGTCCGGTGCTTCCTCCAGCAAGTGCGCCGCGTGACGGGTCGTGTCACGCGCCCACGGCGTGTTGGACACCCATGCCAGCACCAACACGGTAACGCCGCCGCCGACTACCAGCCACCAGAACGGATGCGACGCTTCGGCGAACCCGTTGTGTATGTGCGCGCCAAGGATCGTGCCCGCAAGGGCCACGCCCAGCGATGCCCCGACCTGCCGACTGGTGGAGGCGACCGCCGCCGCGAGGCCGGCCTGCGCCTTGGGCATGCCCGATACGGCCGTGTTTGTGATGGGCGCGTTGACCATGCCGAAACCGATACCAAAGATCACATACGTCAACAGCAATACGGGCAACGGTGTCGTCGCCGTCAGCTGCGTCATCATCAGCGCGCTGACGACCGTGGCGGCGCCCGATGCCAGCAAAGAGGGGCGTGTGCCGTGGGTGCCGACCAGGCGGCCGGAGAACGGCGAGCAAATAATCGTCGCCAGGGCGAGCGGCAAGGTGCACAGGCCGGTATGGAAGGCCGACAGGCCGCGCACTTCCTGCAGGTACAGCGCGTTGAGAAACAGAAAGCCGGAGAAGGCCGAGAAGCTGCATACGGCGATCAATGTTGCGCTGCTGAAGGGCGCGCTGCGAAAGAACCGAACGTCGATCAGCGGTTCGTGACGACGGGGTTCGTAGACAAGTAGTGAGATCAAGGCCAGCGCGGCGGCGGCGAACAGTCCGATGATCAACGGCGAACTCCACCCTGCGTGGGGGCCTTCGATGACGCCATACGTCACCGCAGCCAGGATGATAAATACCAGCAGTTGTCCGATGGGATCGACACGCCGCGGACGCGGTGCCTTGGATTCCGGAATGTAGCGCGCAGCCAGCAGCATCGCCGCAGCCCCCACGGGCAGGTTCACCCAGAAGATGGAGCGCCAGCCGACGCTTTCGGTCAATGCACCGCCAATCACCGGACCCAGCGCCATGGATACACCCGCCACCGCGCCCCAGACGCCGATGGCGCGTGCGCGCGCCTTGGGATCGTGGAAGGTGTTGGCAATGATGGACATGGCGACGGGGTTTAGCATCGTCGCGCCCAGCGCCTGCACAATGCGAAATGCGACCAGGCCCTGAATGTTGGGGGCAACGCTGCACAGCAACGAGCCGAGCATGAATAGCGCCATGCCGGTCTGGAACACACGGCGACGCCCAAAGCGGTCAGCCATCGATCCGGCCAGCATCAGCAGGCTCGCCACCACCATGGTGTAAGCATCGATCACCCACTGCAGCCCCGATATGGACGCGGCCAGATCGTGCCGGATTGACGGTAGCGCGACGTTGACGATCGTGGCGTCCATCGCAACCATCAGCAGGCTCAGGCAGCAGATGCCAAGAATGAGGTTTGGATGGGATTGGGCCCGTCGGGTGTCGGCAATAGTTGTATTCATACAACTATTGTTAATCAACAACTATTTAGCGTCAACTCGTATCGACGGTCCTGGCTGAGAGCGACGTTGCCGCTGGCTCTCAACCAGTCCGCGATTCATGCGTGGCGCATGAGCTTACGTTTATGCATTCGTGCCGCCATCAACCGTCAGGTTCGCACCGGTGATGTACGAAGCCTCCGGGCCGGCGACAAAGGCCACCAGCGCGGCGACCTCATCCACCTTGCCGTAACGGTTGAGGGCGGTGGCGGCCTTTTGCGGTACGGCCCAATCGCCTGCGGCGGGATTCAGATCCGTATCGATCGGGCCGGGCTGCACGTTGTTGACGGTAATGCCACGGCTTCCCACTTCCCGGGACAGGCCCTGGGTGAACATTTTCACGGCGCCCTTCGTTGCCGAATACGGCACGAGGCCAGGCGTAAGCACGCGCTCGCCCACGCACGAACCAATCATGATGATGCGGCCGTTGTCGTTCATGTGTTTCAACGCTGCCTGCGTGGTGACGAACACGCCACGGACATTGATGTCGATGAGCCGATTGAGTTCATCAAGCGTGGTTTCTTCGAACGGCTTGGGATTGGCGGTGCCGGCATTGTTCACCAGCACATCAAGGCGGCCGAAGGCGGCCACGGCTTTCTCGACTGCATTTGTTACCGCGGTGGCATCGGCGGCGTCGGCTTGAATCGCCATCGCCTTGCCGCCGCCGGCTTCAATGGCCTGGACGACGGCCGACGCCATGGTGGCGTCCTTTGCGTAGGTGATGGCCACGCTCGCACCATCAGCGGCCAGGCGCTTGGCTATGGCAGCGCCAATACCACGCGAACCACCGGTAACGAGGGCAACTTTGTTGGCTAACTTGGACATGGGGTTTTCCTTGGGTTTCTGGGGGGGGATGGAACTGGGTGTCGTCTATAACTTGGAGCCGCCGTCGACCCGCAGCGTTTCGCCGGTAACCCAGCGCGCGTGGTCGGTGGCGAGAAATATCACCGCGCCGGCGATGTCCTCAGGCACTGCGAGGCGTTTGAGAGCCTGCATGGACAGCGCACGTTCGCGACCTTCGTCGGTCTTGGTGAAGTTGGACATGTCGGTATCGACCACGCCCGGGGCGACGGCGTTGACGCGGATGCCGCGCTCGCCCAGCGCCGCGGCAAAATGCTTTACCAGGGTGTCGATGGCGCCTTTAGTGGCGGCGTACGCAGACAAGGTGCCGGCCACCGCGCGTGCCACCAGCGATGAGGTAAAAATGATGGTGCTGCCCTGGCACATGGCTGGCAGGAGCTGCTGCACCAGGAAATAGGGTGCACGCACATTCACTGCGAACAGCTGATCGAACTCGTCCACCGTGAGCTCTTCGATGGAAGCAGCCTTGGAGATGCCGGCGTTGGCAACCAGGATGTCCAGTCGATCGCCGACAATGCCGCGGACCTGCCGGGCCAGTTCGTGTGCACCGTCGGGCTTGCTTAGATCCGCCGCGACTTTCTGCGCGCGGCCGCCTGCATCGACGATTTCCTTGACGACAGCGTCGGCTTCTTTCTGTGCGCTGCCATAGTGGACGATAACCTGTGCCCCGGCCTTTGCGAGCGCGAGCGCCACGGCACGGCCGATGCCGCGGGAAGCCCCGGTGACCAGGGCAGTCTTACCAGTGAGCGTAGTCATGACGAAAGATCCTGTGACGAAGGAATGGCTTCATGCGATCTGTTCAATCGCATCGACGCGATCGGGGTAGAACGCGACGTGGTTCGTGATCGCAGCGACGGCGAGGAAGGGATTTTCATAGGTCCAGATCGCGTTGATGGATCGCTCGCCACCGGCGGGAATGCTGTAGTAGTTGCATTCGCCCTTGTATGGGCAGTACGTGGTTTGTTGCGAGCGTTCGAGCAAGGAAACATCGACGTCTTCGCGCGGAATGTATTGGACGGCCGGATAACTGGCCTCGTTGAGCGTCAGCGCGCTACGTGTGTCTGCGATCACGCGGCCGGCGACGGTGACGATGACTCGATGCGGGTTGTGCACGATATCGATCGGGTGATCCGGTCCGGGCTCCTTGATGGTGCGCGGGGCGGGCCGCACTTGCTGATTCACGGTCGTTTCTCCTAAGGGGCAAGATCACTCACCCGAATGTTCAAGAGAGAATGGAATGGCGAGCCTTTCGCTTACTCGTCCAGGAAGTAGGACACCTGATGGACGAAGCGATCGGGATACTGGTACTGCGCGCCGTGGTTGCCGTCGGGGTAAAGAATCAACTGCGCGTTGGGAATGTTCTGAAACAGGATGTACGAGTTGATCGTGTAAATAATCACGTCGTTGCTGCCGTTGATCACCAGCGTCGGCTGCTTGATGTTCCCGAGGTATTCAAAGGGCTTCTCGCGCGGCACACCCGAGGTGAGGATCGCCGCGATCTGCGCCGGTGCTACGCGTTCGTTGACTTCCGGGTCTCGATTCTCAGTGCGTTGGCGGAAGCGCTTGAGGTAAGCGCGGCCCGCTTTCTGGCTGTCTTCGGAGTCGGTGAAAAAAACCTTCAACCAAACATCGTCCGCATTCTCATAGGTGGCACCAAAGATCTGCTGCGCCTCGGGCGTAAGTGTTGCCATGCCCTCGCCACCGCGCGGCCCCGTACCTACCAGGATCAACTTGCGGATAAGCCCTGGTTCCTGCAACGCCAGCTCCTGGGCAACGATGCCGCCGATCGAGAAGCCGAGAAAGTCGACCTGCTTCAACCCCAGCGCCCGGATGAACGCGGCTGCATTGATGGCCATCTCCGGAAAGTTGTCAGGCACTTCGCCAGAGCTGCTGGAGACGCCAGCGTTGTTAAACAGGATGACTTCGCGGCCCCGGGCGAAACCGTCAGTAATCGCCGGGTCCCAATGATCCATCGTGCCGGTGAAGTGCATGTTGAGGACCAATGGCACGCCGCCGGTCTTGCCGAAGCGGCGATAGGCAAAACGGATGCCGTTGGCTTCGACGTACTGGGTAGGGGCGGTCTGGTGCGTGTGGGTAGTCATCGCGATGATCTCGTTGGCGGCCCTGCAAGGGCTCGCGTAAGTGGTGAGGTCAGGCGCCACAGGCATTTCCATGGCGCCGTTGATGGCGCGGAATCTAGGCTCATGTGGTGCTTTTGAATAAGACTTTGTAAGCTCCTGCCCATGCCTTTGAGGCATGGCTAAGTGAGGGTGCCGTGGAGCTTCGTCATCTTCGATATTTCGTTGCCATCGCCGAGACGGGCAGCCTTACGGTGGCCGCCGAGAAAAAGCTCTACACCTCGCAGCCTTCATTGAGTCGCCAGATCAAGGACCTTGAAGACCAGGTCGGCACCCCGTTGCTTAGTCGAAGTTCGCGCGGCGTTGTCCTGACCGAAGCCGGCAAGGCATTTCTGGATCACGCGAGGCTGGCGCTCAACCAGGTGGATGCCGCCGTGGAAGCCGCGCGACGTGCCGCGCAACCGGCGAAGCAGCGTTTCAGCATGGGCTTTCTGACCGGTCAGGAGATGACGTGGCTGCCCGAGGCCATGCGGGTGCTCCGCGCGGAACTGCCGAATATTGACGTGACAGTCTCCAGCGACTATTCACCCGACCTTGGCGAAGCGGTAGCGCGCGGCCGGCTGGATGTCGCCTTCATGCGTGCCGAGCCGGAATTGGATCTGACCTATCGGCGTGTTTCGCAAGAGCCGCTGATCGCCCTGATGCCAAGCGATCATCCTTTGGCTGCACGCGCTTCCGTGCGGGCGAAGGATCTGATCGGGCTGCCGTTCATCGCCATGGCAAACAAGGCGAGGGTGCTGCGTTCGGTCATCGACCAATACCTCGAACAGGCCGGGGTTGAGATCGTTCCCGCCCAGCTGGTGGACAACCCCGCGATGGTGATGTCGCTCGTGGCTTCCACGCGCGGTGTGGCACTGATACCGTCCTATGTCGAACCGCTCATGCCATGGTCGGTAGTCAGCCGGCCCTTGGCAGACAACGCACCCACGATCGACCTTGTCGTGGGTTTCAGCGAATCCAATCATTCTCCGGTGCTGCAACTGTTCCTTTCTCACCTCGACGAATTGATGGCACGGGTCGGCAAGGTGGACGTCTAGACGGAGGAAGGTCGGGTTTGAAGCAAATCGACCTGACATCGATGGGGGCTGGGCCCCGCCATAGTCAATGCGAGCACGGCATGCATACAGTCATCGTCATGGGTAGCGGCGTTCTCCTTCTTGGCTTCCTGTTGCTTACCGGCAACTGGACCGGCATGGGCGCGGGGAAAGCAGCGCTCCTGTTCATTCCCGTTTGGCTTGCGCTGTCACTGGCCAATCTTTGGCGGGGTGTGCGTCACGCGGGTTATGGCGTCAGTGAGGAGATACCGATATTCCTCGCGGTGTTTGGATCGCTCGCAGTCTTGGCGCTCATCGCCTGGTGGTTCCTGAGAGGTTGATGCAGCAACACGGGCCGTGAATCACGATGCTGATTCACGTCATCCATAAGCCAGCTGGTTGGTGGCAACGCAGGAGGAGCTGATGTCACGATCCGAGCAGCGCCCGCAGCGGGTTGCCGGCATCGGGTTGCGGGCGTGCAAGGGCGGCGCCGTGGTGGTCGGTGTGGTCGTCGCGGAGGGCGGGCCCCGGGTGGTCCTCTCCACAGTGCTCGAAACCTCCGCTGATGGCGACCGGCTTTCCTTCGAGCCCTACCGGGTGGCGGCCGACATGGCGCGTACCCCGCAAGGCAAAGCCACAACCGAAGCCACGGCGGTGGTGGCGGAGGGGCGCAGGCGTCAATGCCAGCTGGCGACGAGCGGCCTGCAAGGCATCGTGCGTCAGTTGGAGGCCGCCGGTTGCACGCCGGTGGTTGTGGCCTTGCTCGTCAATCGTGCCGGCTGGGTCACCGACCTGCTCGACTACAGTCTTGCGTGGCCCGAGCACGTGCCCGTCGCCGAACTTCTGGCTGTTCGTGACGCGCTGCGGTTTGCGTCCGGACAATGTGGCCTTGCGGTTGCCGAGCTGGACGAGAAATCGCTTGCCGATCTCGCGGCCGAGAAGTTTGATGTGCCGTCGACAGCGATCGCCGCCAGCCTGAAGGCGATGGGCGCGCCGATGGGGAAGCCCTGGCGGAAAGAACAGAAACTTGCCTGCTTATCCGCGTGGCTTGCGGTTGCCGGCCAACGCTGAGCCACCGGCGCACACTGTTTCTCACCACGAAATGTCTTTCGTCACAGCGTGGGCTCCGAAACACTACGGTGAGGCGCTTGGTAGAAATACGGTAGCGCACGTCGGCACCCCCCCGCATTCTGCTGCCGCCGCCTTGTTGCGATGGGGCGAGATATTCATGCGCGCCGCCGTACACGCGTCAGATGCATAAAGTCGTGGCGGACTGGTGAATGTGGGACGTGCGCCGGAATCAGGGGACTACGGTTAAACCATCGATGGCGAAACGGCCGCGCCTGTTCTCATCGAATCCAAGGAGCAGAGAATGAAAGTGGATCTGAAGGTTTTGGCAGCTTGCTGCGCTCTCGTTCTAGGGTCGGTTGTGGGTGCCGAATTCGCCATGACACCGTTGGCGCATGCGGCGGACGCGGCGGACGCGGATATTCGCAAGGTGGATGCGCAATCGGAGCAGCAGTGGGCCTATTCCGTAGGCGTCCAGAACTACGTTTTCGGGCTTCCCCTGGTGATATTTGAACGCGAACGCAGCCTGCGCCTGAATCCTGTCGCGCTGGAGAAGGCCAAGAAGATCGCGCCGGCTGCGCCAGTCAATCAGATCGGCCACATGAAGACGTTGGCAACGGCGGACGACATCATGCCGTACACGCCCAACAACGATACGGTCTACAGCGGCGCGTTGCTTGAACTCAAAGATGGCCCGGTGATCCTTTCAGCCCCCGACATTGCCGACCGTTACTGGTCTGTCGAGGTAGCCGATGCCTATACGAATAACCTGTTCTACATCGGTACACGGGCTACGGGCGGCAAGGGCGGCTACCACGCCTTTGTTGGTCCGGATTGGAAAGGAACGCTCCCGAAAGGGGTGGTGGAACATCGCGTGCCGACCAACGGCATCATGTTTGCCATTCGCATTGGTGTCGTACCCGGCGATGCAGCCGACCTGAGAAAGGTGAACGCCTTGCAGGAGCAGTTCACCCTTACCTCGCTGAAGAATTGGAATGATCCGGCCAAGCGTGGCCAGGCCGACGTCCCGACGCTCGCCAAGCGTCCTGCCTATGTCGGTGACCTTGCCTTCTACCAGACTCTGGCAGACCTGTTGATTGAAGATCCGCCGGCGCCGGGCAGGGATGATGCGGCCGTCGTGCTTCTGCACCGCGGTGGCATCGACGTTGGCAAACCCTTCGAGCCAGACACGCTCGGCGCGCCGATGCGTGCGGGCCTGGCGCGCGCCGCAGTGGATGCGCCGCAGATCATGAAGTGGAAGGTCAAGTTCCGGGGGACGCCCTATCCGAGCCGGTGGAACAATTTGCGTCCAGGCGACTATGGCGTGGATTACTTCGATCGCGCTGCCGGCGCCCTGGAAGGCTTGTTTGTGCATGATCGCGAGGAAGCCGAATACTTCAGCACCTACGAGGACGGCGATGCCCAGCTATTGGACGGCAAAAACCGCTATGTGCTCCATTTCGACAAGGACGAAATCCCGCCGACAATGAAGAACGGCTTCTGGTCCATCACCATGTATGGATCAGACTTTCAGCTGGTCAAGAACAAGATCAATCGGTTCTCCATCGGTGATCGCACGCCGGGGCTGAAACCCAACGATGACGGCTCACTGGATATCTATATCCAGAACGCGCCGCCACAAGGCAAGGAGAGCAACTGGCTGCCGTCCCCCGCCGCCGGCTTGTTCCGCCTCAACTACCGCATCTATCTCCCGGAAGCACAGGCGCGCGATCCGGCGACGCTTGGGAAATATCTGCCGCCGATCAAGAAAGCTTCTTGAGGCGCTTCTGTCGCCTTCGGCCGATCACTCCTGTCGCTTCTACGCTGATCATTTGAATGATCAGGGGGCGGCGCAGGAGTGGTTGCGAGGCCGCGTTACCGCAGCGACGACCTGAAGTCGTGTTGATGACGCAGGCCGAAGGCGGCAGTCCAGGGCAAGTTCAAAAGTGACGAGTCGCTTCCCGTCATACCGTCGAGCTGTTCCGCCGCGCCTTTCTCAATGGCGAGGGTGGCGATGGCCATGAGATCGAAATCCACCACGCCTGAAGGGTTCAGGCCACGGTGCCAGTGATAGGTATCGGCCTGGGCAGCCAACAGCCACTCTTCGCGGTGGCGGCACAGGGTGTGCAAGAGCTCTCGTGCGGGTGTTTCCAGCCCGCCGCGTTCCAGCGCATCGGTAACGAACAAAAGGTCGGACAAGCGGGCATTGCCGACGGTGACGGTGTGGACACGTTGGAGGGCGCGTCGAACTTGATCGCGCAGCAGGTTGTGATCGTCGGTCAAGGCGAGATACAGATCGATGAGCTGGCGCGGAGCGGTCGCCGAGGCGGCGAGGAGTGGCTTGTTGTGTGCCGTTGGCGGCGGGTTGCTGGTATTCCCGAATTGCCATTCCATAAAAGCGGCAACCTGCTGCAAGTCCTGTTCGTACATGTGCGCCCAATCCGTGAGGCCGGACAAGCGCAGCAGCTTGTAGCCCGCGAACAAGCCGATGCCCGCCCAGGTGTGGCCGGCCGCCTGCAACAGCTCTGCAGCCAAGTCGTAGTCTTCGCTGAGCAGGGCCAGCGCGGCCGCATCCCGTAGCAGCGTGCCCTTGCAGCCAAGGCGTATGGAGTCGTTGGGGTGGCTCGCATGGTCCGCTGACGTAGCGCGCCGTATCAGGAACTGGATGCGGCGCGTCATGGTCGCTCGATCCATCGACAACGCTTGCACCCGTTCCATCAGAAGAACTCTCGCAGGTTGATGATACGTGTCGGCGAGGTGTAGTCGGGGTTGTCATAGACATCGGCAGGGGCGGCGGTGTCTTGTTGTGGATCCCACCATTCGATGCGATCGATCTGGTTGGCTGGCACCTGCACCTTGGCAGTGATCTCGCCTTCCAGCTGATAGGGCGACCAGCGGTGGTAGACGTTGAGGTCCCGTATCGACTCGGCAACGGCAGCCACCTCCACGGTGGGATTCAGCGCGACGATCACCCAACCGTAGAACAGCGTGCCGGGATGTTCGAAAGCGTTGGTGGCGAAGTCGAGCGCCGTATCCCGGGCCGAATACATGTAATTGGCGCTGAGCAGCACATCGCGCTCGATGCAACCGGCGCCGAGCGAGACGAACGGTGACTGAGCGCCGAAGGTTGCATAGTCGTGCACATGTCGATCCAGCTTGAGGTCAGTGAGCTCCGCGATGAGCTCGGCGGGATCGAAGCTGTAGCCCTTCTTGCGTAGCCAGTTGGAGGGAATGCCCAGATGGTCGTCGATGCAACTGCGTGCCTCGAGCCAGCTCAGCCCTTCGCCGTCTTTCCCCGAGATGCCTTTGACGAATTTCTGGATATACATGGATCAGCTTCGCTCGCGTGCCAGCACGTCGAGCACCAGATGCAGCAACACATCGGGGCGGGCGGTAATACCGAAAGCATGCTGCACGGGTTTTGGCTGGACGTTGCCGACGTAAAAGATCAGCGGCGGGGCGTTGGGGCGCTGGGATAGGTCGTTGGCAAATGTGATACCGGCCTCCGGTTCTTCACCGCGTTTTATGTCGGAGATCACCAGATCGAAGTTTTGCCGGTCGAGTTTGTCGAAGGCCTCGATCGACGACAGTGCGCGCGTGATAAGCGCGCCGGCGTCTTCGAGCAGGCGCGATTCCTTGACGATGCCGGCCGGTATGTCGTCCACCCAGAGCAGCCTGGCGCCCTCGACGATGGACCTCGATGCAATCAGGCGGCGCACGGCGCGGCCAAGGTCGCCGTTGCCAAGGGTTAGCCCGCGATCTTTTGCGGCGGCTTGCAGGTCGTCGCGCAGTTCCAGTTCGACGCCGGCAATGCTGACCTTGTCGACGCGCGCCAGCAGCGTGCGGATGGTGTCGCGCCCAACCCACCACAACACCCCGAGCACGACAGCGGCCCACAACAGGTGCGGCAGCAACGCCAGCAGGGACGACCAGGGGCCGCCCGAAGCCTCGCCCGACCTCACCATGATCTCGTGCATGACGTTGTTCCCGGCTGCACCGCAACTGCATCCGTCGATGACGGATGGCTTACTGATCGGCGATGGGCCCCCGCACCACGTCCCCAACGGGGCGGACGCTACCCCGGGTACCGTGATAGTGGCGTTGAGCCGGCGCGGCCGGGGCGTGGGAGCAAGGGGGCGGACGCGCGCCAGCGCTAGCGCTTTCGCAGCGGGTCGAGCAGCGGTTTCAGGCCGTTGTGATCAAGCTCCAGCGCCAGCGCCAGCAGGTTGCCCAGGTCGCCGCGCGGAAAGCCTTTACGCGCATACCAGGCGAGATAGGCGCCGGGCAGGTCGGCGATCAGGCGGCCCTGGTATTTGCCGTAGGGCATGGTGACAGTCACCAGCCGCTGCAGGTCCTCCGGCTTCATTTGGCGAACAACCGCGAGCGGTCGGCGAAGGCCTTGAACTCCAGGGCGTTGCCGCAGGGATCGAGCAGAAACATGGTGGCCTGCTCGCCGGGCTGGTTTTTGAAGCGGATATGTGGGGCGACGATGAAACGCGTGCCGGCCGCTTCCAATCGCGTTGCCAGGGTCTGCCAGGCTTCCATCGACAGCACCACGCCGAAATGGCGAACGGGGACCGCGTCGCCATCCACGTCGTGCGCGGTGACGGCCCGCGCTTCTTCCGGCGCGAGGTGGGCCACGATCTGATGGCCGTAGAAATCGAAGTCCACCCAGCTGTCGCTTGAGCGGCCTTCCGAACAGCCCAGCAGCTCGCCGTAGAACGCGCGTGCCTTCGTCAATGAGGTGACCGGAAAGGCGAGGTGGAACGGTGGCAAGTCGTGCATGGTCAGGCTCGTCGGCAAGGGCCACACTTTATTACCACCGCGGCGGCGATTTACAAGGCGCGCGTTGGTAGACAGGATTCAGTGCACCGACTTGGCAAGCGCTGCCTCATCCTTCAGATACGCCTCACTCAGCGTCGCGTGTTTCATGGCGATAGGCAGCAAGACGGGATAGAACTGCGTGAAGGTGGTATCCACCGCGCCATGAGCGCGATGGCAGGCGTAGCAGGAGGCGTCGGTCGGGATTTTCGCGGCGGGTGCGCCGTTTTCGACATCGAAGAACGCCCAGCCACCATCGAACCGCGCGCTGTCCTTCACGTGCATCTCCATGCCCAAGACGTCGCCGCTCTGGAAATGGCCGCGATGATTGATTGAACCCTTGGCGGATGATCCGCGAACTTCAAGCACGAATTGCGTCTTGTCCGGCCATGTGCCGGTCTGGAGAAATACACGATAAGCCTCGGGATTGACGAATACATTGTCGAATACCGGGTCGGGCGACGCGTTCGCTTTTTCGTTGTAGCTCATGTCCAGCCCGGAACTGAGGAACACCCACTCGCGATAATCCGCAGGCGGAATCAACTTGCCGTCGGCTGTATAGGCAGGCGCATGGAGGCGGATTGCCGGGCCGTCGGCAAACACGATGGTCGACAGCGTGGCGGCCGCGATGACGAGCAGGGTGAGGCAGGGAAAGGCTGGCTTGGTCATGTCATACATTCCTTGTGGTGTTGTGCCAGGTGCGACCGAGCCCAGCGCCGGTGGATGGGGGCTCGTGGGTGGGCTCAGTGGTTCTTGATTCGCTTGGGGCTCCTCTCTCTGCGAGCAGCGAGAGGGTGGGAGGGGGGCTCAACGGGCATGAGGCAGAAGCTTTACCCCTCCCCAACCCTCCCCTGCGAGCAGGGGAGGGGGCTACAGGCAACTATGCGTTACGAGGTGGAGATCACTTGCATCGCTATGGTTCCCTTGTCGGGACAGGCGCGCTTGGACCAAAGCGCTGGCAGTACGCGCTGGGTGAAACGGAAAAGCGCCGCTCGAACGCGCGGCGGAATGCATCGGCGCTTTGATAGCCCGTGGCATTCGCGATCGCGTCAATGCGAAGGCCCTGCATCAGCAACGTGCGCGCGTGGTCCAGGCGCATGCGCTCGACGAATTTCGCGGGAGATTCGCCAAAGGTTTGCGTAAAGCGCCGGGTGAAATTGCGCTGGCTCATGCCGATGCGCTCGGCCAACGCGGTTACCGACAGATCCGAACGTGGGTGGGCAAGCATCCACGCCAGCAGGCCGCCGAACTCACCAGCCGTGCGTTGTTGAAGCTGCAAGGGTTCGGAGTACTGGGCCTGATCGCCGGCTCGCCGGTAGTGCACCACCAGCTGCCTTGCGCAGGCAATCGAAATGGCCTCGCCCAGGTCTTCGGCAATCAGCTTCAGCGCCAGGTCGATTCCGGCGGTAATACCTGCGGATGACCACAGTTTGCCATCATGCGCATACAGCACGTCCGCATCGACTTCGAGCTGCGGAAAGCGCGCGCGCAGCTCGTTGGCGTATTTCCAGTGCGTGGCGACACGCAGCGGCCCGTCAATCAGCTCTGCGGCGAGGAATGCGCCCGTACACACGCTGACCAGCCGGCGGCTGTGGCCTGCCACCGCAGCCAGGGCTTTGCGTTGTGAGTCGGACAACTGCAGGGAGCGAGCGCCGCAGCCACCCGGGATGATCAGCGTGTCAGGACGCAGATTGCTTTGCACGCTGCGATCAGCCACCACGCGCGTTCCGTTTTCGGCCCGCACGACCTCGCTGCCAAGGCTCCACAATTGCAGCCGATAGCTGCCCGGCACCAAACCATTGGCAGCATCGAACGCATCCAACGGACCGAATACGTCGAGCGCCTGAAACTCTTCGAAGAGTATCAGTGCAATCGTCCGTTCCCGCGTCGACACATTAGGCTCCATGGACAAATTCTGCGGGCTGCGCCATATGGCGTAAAGGACAGAATTCAGACGATTTGGGCCAAGGGGCAGGGGATCAAACCATCAGGGCTTCATTCGAAGTGGGCGCTTTTGAAGTTCTCCAGCAGGTACATGGCCGAGAGCGGAAGCAGGAAATACCTAGAGGTGATCGATAGAAGTTGGGCAACGAGCCCATAGTCCCCGCTGGTGCCGTCGGCTCCGTAGAAAGCAAACAGCCAGTAGCTGGTGAGCACGACAATTACCGTCAGGTTGGCCTGCGATGAGCGGCTGATGGTTTCGATGTGCCGTGCCAGGAAGCGACACAGGCAATGCCAAACCACGTAGAGCGTTAGCGGCAGCAGGCACAAGCCCAGCACCCAGGTGGGCAGTTGTAGTCCGCTGGCGGCAATGGCGATATCCGCATGGGTGGTGAAGCCTCGAATGGGTACGTAGCCCCAGGCGTTTCCAGCGCACATCAATGCAAGCCAATAGGTGCTCGCCAGTAGGGCAGGGCGCGATGCCACCAAGCGCGTATTCGCAAGCCGGTACATCGCAAAGTAAAGCGCCACGTTGCCTACCAGCATGCCGGCCAGGGCGATGGTGAAGACAGTAAGCCCGTGACCACTTTCCAGGATGGGCGTGTAGTTGACGTTGTCCGATACGCCGCCAAGAAACAGCAGGTTGTAGAGCGTTGGCGGGCCATAGTCGAGCGCCAGGGGATTTGCCATCCAGCCAAGTGCCCAGGCGGTAAAGGCATGCGCATACTCGTGGGTCATGTAGGCCACGGCGTGGGCGACGATTACGCCGACGCAGGTAGCCAGTAGGAACATCATGTTCCTTGGGGAGACGGCCTGCCTTCGCACAACGGTATCCATGGACATCTCCAGAGGAATGATCAACCATGCTCGGCGGGCATCCGATGCTCTATATCGGTCAATGCCTGCCGCAGCAGCGGCACCGCGTGATCGATGAAGGCGCGCAGGGCGGCGTTGTGTCGAGGGACGGTATGAAAAACCAGATGAGCCGGCACGGGTTTGGGTTCAAATGACGAGAGCACGGACAACAGTCGCCGTTCGACCACCGCGTCGACGATCTGGTAGCTCAACGCCTGCGCGATGCCACTGCCACGTGTCGCCGCGTCGACCGCCGCGCCTGCGCTGTTGAGTACAAGGTTCGGTTCGACGGGAACGGAAAAAGCCTTGCCTCGGGGGGATGAGCGGTCGAGGAAGCGCCACAGCTCGCGATCATGCCCATCCGCACCGATGCAGGCATGACGTTCGAGATCCCTCGGGTGCGTCGGGCTGCCTGACCTCTCGATATAGGCAGGAGAGGCACAGAGCATTTTCCTCAGTTCGCCAATGCCAACGGCTTTGACGCTGGAGTCGGGGAGCTGCGCAATGCGCACCGCCGCATCGACACCTTCATCGATCAAGTTGACCACGCGGTTCAATAGCCACACGCGCATGCGCACCTCGGGATGTGCGGCAACAAAGCTCTCCACTATCGGCATCACCTTGAGTCGACCGAACAGTTCCGGCGCGGTGATGGTGAGCACTCCCTCGATTCGAGTTTCGTCATCGGCGGGCTTCTGCGCTTCCTCCAGCTCGGCCAGCACGTTGCGAAACACCGCGAGCTGCCGCTCGCCGCTGTCGGTGAGTTTCAGGGTGCGCGCGCTTCGGTGCAGCAAGCGTTCCCCCAGTCGACTTTCCAGTAACGCAATGGCGCGCGTCACCGTGGCCGGCGACTTGCCAAGCGCGCGCGCGGCGGCGGCCAGCGAGCGCTGATCGACCACCGTGACAAAAATCGCCATCGCGTCCAGCCGATCCATAATTTCAGATCCAGAAATGATTCATTGCATCATTGCTTATTTATTGCTCAATGGGAAAGGTCCTATGCTTGTTCCGGGTTACCAGGAGGCGTCGGACGATGTCCACACAAGACGGTTTCAATCGAAGGTCGTTTTTGACGGCAGCCGGGCTGAGCCTCGTGGCTGCTGCTGTTCGGGCGGATAATTCGCCGCAGACGTTTTCCAGTGCACAGGGCCACGCAGCGCCGCAAGGCAGGGTGAACGACATGTCCGTGCGATTTGGTTCCAAGCAAGTAGGTGACGTGGCGGTGTTCTATCGCGAAGCCGGTCCAGCGGATGCGCCGGTGCTGCTGCTGTTGCACGGCTTCCCGACATCGAGCCACATGTTTCGTGACCTTATTCCTCATCTGGCAGATCGCTACCGGGTGATCGCACCCGATCTGCCGGGCTTCGGAAACACCGTGGCGCCGCCGCGCGCCTCCTTCGAGTACAGCTTCGAGCACATCGCCGAGGTCATCGACGGGTTTGTCGATGCGATGGGTCTGACGCGCTACGCGTTGTACATCTTCGACTATGGCGCACCGACCGGGCTGCGGCTTGCCATGAAGCACCCGGAGCGGGTCAGCGCGATCATCACGCAGAATGGCAACGCCTATGAGGAAGGCCTGAGCAAGGACTGGGGTCCGTGGCAAACCTACTGGCGCGATCCATCGCCGAAGAATCGCGAGGTATGCCGGGCCTCGCTCACGGATGAAGCCATTCGCTTTCAATACCAGCACGGCGCGCCAGCGAACCTTGTGTCGCCTGACGGCTACACGCTCGACACGTTTTACATGCACCGCCCCGAAGCGCAGGAAATCCAGTTGGATCTGGTGTTGAGCTACCGCACCAACGTGGCGTTGTATCCGGAGTTCCAGCGCTACTTCCGTGAGCATCGGCCGCCGTTGCTGGCGGTATGGGGCAAGAACGATCCGTTCTTCATTCCGCCGGGTGCCGAGGCGTACAAGCGCGATTTGCCGCTTGCCGAGATTCACTTTCTCGATGCCGGCCATTTCGCACTGGAGACCCACCACGCCGAAATTGCGCAGCGGATGCGTGATTTCCTTCCCCGGCATGGGGTGGGCGGATAGGGCTCACTACAGGAGTTTTTCGGTAGCCCGGATCGGGTAGCGTGGCCTATCGCGCAAGCGTTACACGGTGACATTCGGCAAAGATCAGCTTCCCCCGGTAAAGGGTTTCTGGTCGTTGACGCTTTACAACCAGCATCATTTCTTCGCGCCAAACGACATAAAGCGCTACTCGTTGGGCACCAAGAACAAAGACCTCAAGATCAACGATGACGGCTCGTTGACCATCTACGTGCAGCCGGATGCACCCGCAGACGCCCGCCGCTCCAATTGGCTGCCGTCACCCAAGGGTGAGGACTTCTCGCTTTATATCCGTGCGTACTGGCCCACGGCAGCGATAACGGACGGGCAGTGGACGCCGCCTCCCGTGGCTCAGGCAAAGTGAGCTCAAACAGTCGGGCGATTGCCATGCAGAAGACCAACCATGCGTTGGCTGGAGCTTCGCTGTAGCCACGCTTCTTCGCCTCGAGCGCGATCACAGGGCGAAATTGAGCCCCAGGGTCAGCCAATGGTCGTGCACGACTGCATCGCTGCGGCCCACGATGAAGTCCAGGCTGTCGGTCTTGTTTAGGGTCCAGTGCACGCCCGCCTGGGTCATGGCCAGGCCGTTCCAGGGCCGAATGTGCTCAACGACGAGTGCGAGGTGTTGGGTTGCCTTGTATTTCGCGGCAACACCCAGCAACGGTCGCCATCCTTTCCTGGGGTCGTAGATTTCGCCCAGGTCGAGGTTCGCGGACCAGCGGCGCGACGCGTCGGGAATCCAGGTCAATGCGGCGTAGGTGTTCTTGGATATCACGTGCCCGTTCGACCACGTTGCGCCGACATTGACCGCCAAACCTACGCTGCGATGCGCGTCGTCCACGATCATCCACTTCACCGCGGGGCTTTCCTGGTGCTGATACGGGGAGCTTTGCCCGGCAAGCCCCAGGGACCACTCCACCGGGCCGGTGCTGCAGGCCGGCAGTGTGCTCACTACCTGCTGTCCGCCCGATAATGCCTGTAGCCAGCTTTGCACCTGGCAGTGGCCCGCTGGCGTAATGGTGGAATCGTCCACCAGGTACGCACCGGATCCCGCACTGGCTATTCCCGGCAATAGTCCTAACGCACAAACCCACGGCGACTCAAATAGCCGTCGCACACTCACTAGCCCTTGCCAATCGTCGCAAACATGACGATCGCGGCGACGCCCATCACGACGGTAGCGAGCCACCCGAATCGCTGGAGCCAGCCGCTCACCACGTGATGGCCCATGGTCTTCGCGCGGCTTGCCACGATCATGATGGCCGCCATCAGGGGCACGGCACATACACCGTTGACGACGGCACTCCAGTAGAGCGCTTTGATGGGATCGATCGGCGTAAAGATAAGCGCCGTGCCCGCCGCCATCACCGCCACCAGCACGCCATAGAACAACTTGGCTTCCCTGGGTTTTTGGGCCAGGCCATAAGGCGCACGCGTTGCACCGGCGACCGCAAAAGCGGTTGCCCCGGCAAGTACGGGTACCGCGAGCATGCCCGTGCTGATGACGCCAGCGGAGAACAGGAAAAATGCAAATCGCCCCGCCGTGGGCCTCAATGCCTGGGCTGCCTCGGCTGTGGATTGAATATCGGTCTTGCCATGTGCGTGCAGCACCGCGGCGGCGGTGACGATGATGAAGAACGCGACCAGGTTCGAGAAGACCATGCCGACGCTGGTGTCCATGGCAATGCGCCTGAGTGCGTCGGGTGCCTGGTCATCCGCATGCTTGAGCGGTTCCCGCTCGTCGCTCTCGCGCAGCTCCTCCACTTCCTGCGCCGCTTGCCAGGAAAACAGATAAGGGCTGATGGTGGTGCCGAGCACGGCGACGATGGCGGTGAGATAGCCGACGTTCCACTGGATGTGGGGAACCGCGGTGAACTTGAGCACCTCTCCCCAGGGAACCTTCACGACAAACACGGTCGCCACGTAGGAGAACAAGCTCAGCGCAAGCACTTTCAGCAGCGGGGAGTACCGGCGGAAGGGAATGAAGACCTGCAGTGCGGTCGAGATGGCCGCCAAGCCTACGCCGTAGGCCAAGGTCGGTCCGCCGATCAATAGTTGCAACGCGGCGCCCATGGCAGCGATGTCTGCGCCGATATTGATGACGTTCGCGACGACCAGCAGCGTCACCAGCGACCAGACCGCCGAACTTGGAAAATTGCGCGAGAGGTTGTCGGCCAAACCGCGACCCGTGACTCGGCCAATGCGTGCGCTCACCATCTGAATGGCGATCATCAGTGGGATCGTGAGAAACATGACCCACAGCAACGCGTAGCCGAACTTGGCTCCTACCTGGGAATAGGTGGCAATGCCGCTGGGGTCATCGTCGGCGGCGCCAGTGACAAAGCCCGCACCAAGACGTTTCCACCATGACTCGGACTTGGCCTTCTGTGGGACAGCGCCAGGCAAGGGTTCCAGGGCAACTTCGTTCCCTTCGGCGCTCATCAGCACGTACTCATAGGAGTTGGCCCATGGTTGACCGCGGACTGTGACGGGCCAGCGAGCGCACAGTCGTGCTTAGGTGAAGGTGGCGGGTGTTGCGCGGGGGACCTTCACCATAAGCGTCCGTTACTTTGACACGCTCTGGACTTTGCGAGGTTTAGATGTGCTCACACTCGATCAGGAGACGCTGAGCCATGCCAGAAGCCAGGATAAAAAAAGCCGCGACTCGCGATAAACGCCATGGCAAATCCAAGAGCACGCAAGCGGGCGAATACGTGCATGAGGAAATCGAGCACGTGCGAAAAGGCAAGCACGGGGCGAAGTCGGCAAAGCAGGCCATCGCCATTGGCTTGTCGAAGGCGCGGCGTGCGGGAGTCAGGGCGCCGGTCAGCAAGACAGCCAGGAAATCGACCAAGCGCAAGGCGGCGGAAGACGAGAAGGCTTCGACGCATCGCAGGAAGGCTTCCTCAACGCGATCGCACGCGACCAAGAAGGCGCTGATGAAGGAAGGGCACAGCGCAGCCTCGCATACCGCGCTTTCCAAGCAGGCCAAGAGCAGCGCGCGGAAGCGCCCGGCATCCTCCCGCTCGGCAGCCGCCAAGAAGGCCGCTCACACCAAGGGCGCCGCGGGGCGCTCGGCAGCGGCAAAGAAAGCAGCACGAACCCGCGCGAAAGCGTGACTGCCGTGAAACCGACTCAGGTGAACGATGAGCTTGAGGCCACACCCGAAGCGCCTGCGGAGGCCATCATGAACGATTCCGTCTACTGCATTGCCAAGACCGTCGAACAAGCCGAAGGCATCGTGCTCAACCTGAAGCAACAAGGCTTTGCTGCTGACGCGATTTCCGTGCTTCTGCCCGACAAGCGTGGCAGCAAGGATTTCGCGCACGAGCGCAACACGAAGGCGCCGGAGGGTGCGGCGACCGGCGGCGTGGCGGGCCTGGGCGTGGGTGCGGCGCTTGGCTGGCTCGCCGGCATCGGTGCGCTGGCGATCCCGGGCCTTGGCCCCTTCATTGCGGCCGGCCCCATCATGGCGGCGCTGAGCGGTGCGGTAGTGGCGGGCGCGGCCGGTGGCGTCATTGGTGGCCTGGTGGGCCTTGGCATACCGGAGTTCGAAGCGAAGCGGTACGACGCCAAGGTCCGCGAGGGCAACATCCTGATTTCGGTGCACGTTGAGACAGCCGAGCAGCGTGCCCAGGCCAAGGACATCTTCAAGAGCCATGACGCTGACGATATCGCCAGCGCGTCCGAGGCAACGCCCGCCTAACGGGGCAATGCCATGAATCGCCTTCACGTCGAGCTGAAACTTCGAGCGTTGCGCGCTCAGGTAGGCGACAGGCTCCGGCGTGGCACGCCGGTGTTGGCGACCCTTCGCAAGGCCATCGCCGAGCTTGAGACGCATACGCGCATGCCCGACCTGCAATTCATGCGGGAACGGCTGAGCATTGCTCTGAAGGATTGGCACTTCAGCCTCTTGCTGCGTGCCAACCCCTGGCTGATCGTGCAGCGAGGTTTTTTCCATCGTCCCGCTGCGGTGGTGGCGCCGTCGCTACTGAGCAAAGTCATCGTTACGGCGGATGGCCGGGCCGGGCGTATCACCGAAGTCTCGGTCGAGGAACGCTGCACCGCCGGCAGCACCAGCAGCGCACCGCAGGGCACGGACCTTGCGGGCCGGTTGGTTTTGACCGACGAGAAGTCCGAGCGGTGCGCTGGCCTGAT
Organism: uncultured Gammaproteobacteria bacterium; assembly: GCA_963783075.1. GTDB lineage: Bacteria > Pseudomonadota > Gammaproteobacteria > Xanthomonadales > Rhodanobacteraceae > Dyella. The sequence goes on from CAWAMF010000003.1 coordinate 388,454, forward strand.
GTGTGTCTGCGATAGCGAGCCGTCCAAAGTCGTGATCACGGCGATCGAGCCATTGGAGGGAGCGGTCGTGATGGAAGCCCAAGCCGGTACTCCGCCCGATGAGGAAGGTCTGTATCGAGGCGCGGCGGTAGTTTCTGCGCTGGGCCTGGCACGTCGTCACCAGGGCAGCGACGTTACCGAACGCAAGGGGGCCATTCGCGTTGCCTGGGATCTGCAGGCGCCCCCGCTGGTGCTTGGACAGGCGCGCGTTGTGCAGCGCAAGCGGGTGGCGCGTGTGTGGCGCTGGGGTCTGCCTCGTCGATAACTCCATCAAACGCGATGGAACCAGCCCAGGAACGACATGGATACCAAGGCGTCCCACCCGCAGCATCAGGGTCAGCGTTCCAAGGCGGTGGTCCGGGCGGCGCTTGCCGGGAATCTCGCCGTTGCGGTCTGCAAGATTCTGGCGGCGGCCTTCACCGGCAGTTCGGCGATGTGGAGCGAAGCGGTGCATTCGCTGGTCGATACCGGAAACCAGTGGCTCATGCTGCTTGGCATGCGCCGCGCATCGCGGCCGGCTTCCCAGACACATCCGTTTGGCCACGGCCTGGAGCTGTACTTCTGGTCATTCGTGGTGGCGATCATGATCTTTGGCCTGGGCGCGGGCGTTTCCCTTTATCAGGGCATCGAGAAAATTCGCCACCCCGAGCCGATGCAGAACGTATGGGTGAATTACCTTGTGCTTGCCTTCGGCGTGGTTTTCGAAGGTGCCGTGTGGATATTCGCGTTGCGCGAGTTCCGTCGCGCGCATCGGCGGCTTGGCTGGGTTCGCGCGATCCGCGCCAGCAAGGATCCCACCGTATTCACGGTGTTGTTCGAGGACACGGCGGCGCTTTCGGGCTTGCTGGTGGCCCTTATCGGCATTTCGGCGTCGGTGCTGTCGGGCAACCCGATATACGACGGTCTGGCGTCGGTGGTCATCGGGCTGATTCTTGCGGCTACCGCGTCACTGCTTGCCAATGAATGCCGCGGGCTCCTCACCGGCGAGGCGGCGGCGTCACCGGTGCGTGAGAAGATCTGCGCACTGCTGTGCCAGCACCCGTCCGTCGTGCAAGTGCACCGTCTTCTGACGATGCACTTCGCACCTCACGATGTCTTGCTGACGGCGAGCATCAAGTTCGACGATCAACTGACGGTTCCCCAGCTCGAGCGAGTGATCGCGGAGCTGGAAGACCGCATCCGTGAGCAACACCCCGAGATGAGGCGAATCTTTCTGGAAGCGAGGCGCCAGCTGAGTCCCGCGGCAAAGCTGACCGAAGTGCGCGATTAGGTTCGCCGCAGGTGCTCAGGAGCCAGCGGTTTGGCTTTGCTTGCGTCCGATTTCTTCCAGCTCGGCGAGCACGTCGTCGGCCAGCTCCAGTTCGGCCGCTGCCAGGTTTTCCCTCAGATGCTTGACCGAGGACGTGCCCGGAATAAGCAGCACGCTGGGTGCGCGGGCAAGCAGCCACGCCAGTGCCACCTGCATCGGCGTCGCGCCAAGTCTTTGCGCAACGGCAGACAGCGTCTGCGACTGCAGTGGTGTAAAGCCGCCCAGCGGAAAGAACGGCACATACGCGATGCCTTTCTGGCCGAGCTCATCGATAAGCGCGTCGTCATGGCGATGCACAAGGTTGTAGTGGTTCTGCACGCACACTACCTTGGCGATGCGCTGTGCCTGCGCTATCTGTGCGGAGGTCACGTTGCTCAGGCCCAGGTGCCGGATCAAGCCCTGCTGTTGCAGCTCCGCCAGCGCGGTGAACTGTTCCTCGATGGATCCTTCGCTGGGCTCGTGTACATTGCCCATGACACGCAGGTTCACCACATCGAGCACATCGAGACCCAGGTTGCGCAGGTTGTCGTGCACCGCACGCGTCAGCTCGGCAGGGCTCTGCGCTGCATTCCATGATGCGTCGGCGCCGCGCGTGGCGCCCACCTTGGTCACGATCACCAGGTGTTGCGCGTAAGGATGCAGGGCCTCGCGGAGCAACTGGTTGGTGATGTGCGGCCCGTAGAAGTCGCTGGTGTCGATGTGATCCACCCCGGCATCCAGCGCCTCGCGCAGCACGGCAAGCGCGGCATCGCGGTCCTTCGGCGGCCCGAACACGCCGGGCCCGGCCAGCTGCATGGCGCCATAGCCCAGTCGGGTGACCTTGCGGTCGCCCAGTAGAAAAGTCCCGGATTTCTTGAGGTTGGTCATGACGAACTCCAGCAGGGTGCGAGGGGTAGGGCGCAACTATAGACACTGCCCGCGTGCGCGATAATCCGCTGTAATCGGCACGGGCTGTGCAAAGGATCGAACAATGGCGACCGAGCTTCAGGATCTCTTTGCCTTTCTGGCGGTGGCGCAGGCGGGAGGTTTTCGCGAAGGGGCCCGCGCCAGCGGCAGCTCCGCATCGAGCCTGAGCGAGGCCGTGCGGCGCCTGGAAACGCGGCTCGGGGTGCGGCTGCTCAATCGCACCACCCGCAGCGTCTTGCCGACCGAGGCCGGCGCTCGCCTGGTCGAACGGCTCGTGCCTGCGCTGGGCGAGGTGGAAGCCGCGCTGGACGTCGTCAACAGTTTCCGCGATCGCCCCTCAGGGACGCTTCGACTCAACGTACCGGCCAATGTCGCCCGTCTCGTGCTTCCTTCCATCGTCACGCCGTTCCTGAAGGCGTACCCGGAGATCAAGCTGGAGGTGATCGTGGAGGACAGCTTCGTCGATATGCTCGCGGCAGGTTGCGATGCCGGCATTCGCTACGACGATCGGCTTGAGCAGGACATGATCGCCGTGCCCATCGGTCCACGTTTCCAGCGCTTCGCCACCGCCGCATCACCCGACTATCTCAATGCCAGAGGCCGGCCGGCGCATCCGCGCGACCTGCTTGGTCATGATTGCCTGCGCGGACAATTCGCCAGTGGCTCCATTCCCACCTGGGAGTTCGAGCACGACGGGGAGATCGTGCGCGTCGATCCCAGCGGACAGCTGATGGTTCGTCTGGGCGCCGCGGTGGACCTGGCCGTTGAAGCGGCCGTGGGTGGCCTGGGCGTGATCCATCTGTTCGAAGACTGGCTTCGCCCGCATCTCGATAGCGGCGCTCTCGAGCCCGTACTGGAGCCATGGTGGCAAACCTTTACCGGCCCGTTTCTTTACTACTCCGGGCGCCGCCATTTGCCCGCGCCGTTGCGTGCGTTTGTCGATTTCATCAAGGCGCAATGATCTGGGAATTCGTTGGCTTGGCGTCTTTCATGAAGCTATGGCCGTCCACATCCATATAGAAGAAGGGTGTGTTCTGGCTCGTCCGCAATCTCAGCGTAGCGATGGCGCCAACGCATGCAGATTCTGCGGACTGACGTGGATAATGCCCCCGCGCGGGCTGTCGATGTCTGAAATAAGCATGAAAGAGATCGACACCACCAGCGGCAGCACCCATAGCAACGCAGGCTCGTCCACCAGCCGTCGCGCGCCGAAACCGACCAACAGATTGCAGCCGATGGCAATGAGCACCATCAGCGCCCACGCACCGGTAGGAATGCGGTTCCACCAGGCTGCCTGCGTATAGCCTTCCGAATTGATCACATCATTCATGCCCGCTACGACTAGCGCCATGACGGGATTGGTCTGTTCGTGGGCCGGCGCTTCCACCGCAGCCCATAGACTGGCCTGCAGCCGGTTCTTGCGGTCGCCAATCTGACGAAGCGTGTCGCTGTCGGTGTTCTCATAGAACTGGATGCGCTGCTCCAGATAGTCACGCAGCAACGAACGCGCCGATGCCGTATCGGTCGGCTCGAGAAAACCCAGTCGCACGTACTCCGTGCCAATCGCATTGGCTTCGGCTTCTTCGTAGTTCTTGCGCTGGTCGTAGCGGTTGATGGACATGGAGAAACTGAAGCCGATGATCAGCGCCAGCAGGGTCAGGGTCGCCCCCTGCAATACGCCAAAGGCTTCGCCAATGCCTTTCTCCTCGGCCCGGTGCCAGCGCGAGAGCTTCACGCCCGTGCGGCCGGCAGCCCAAAGGATGACGAGGGAAACCAGGAACAGTACCAAGGGGTGATCCGTGATGAAGCTCATCCAGCAATCCCTTCAGGCAAGCGCGGCAAAGGCACATTAGCAAACCACGGGGCCATATTCTCGTTCGTATCAGGGGTCGGCAGGGTCTTTCCAAGCGCAGGCACGGCCATTAGGGAGGTGGCAGCCGTGGGCTAGAGCCGTAGATCTACGGAGATGGGGTAGGTAGTACTTCGCTTGCCAAGAACACGGTCCCCGTCTGCATGATGTCCTGGCGCCGATGGCGCAGCGCGATGACGGGGCGGCGCGGTTCCGATTGACGTCGCGCGCAAAATTCGTCGCCGCCTAACGACTGAAACGCGAGCTGATCTGATCGCCCTTGGCGCCTGTCGAGCCCGTACCTGCCGCCGCAACCGATGAGTAGACAAAATGCCGTCACGTCGCTCTTGCCACCTATCGTCGATAGCCAGCTCGCTGCTCTTAGCCTTGGTCTCTGGCAGCGTTATTGCGCAGGCCGCCGACCCACACGGGTGGCTGGATAACGATCATCTTCAAACGCCATACGGCACGTTCGAATTCAAAGGCGGGTACCCCACGGCCGATACCAGCAAACATTTGCGCGATGCCATTACATTGAACCGCGCAATCGAGGTCTACCTGGCACAGATGCCGACGGTGTCCTGGTACGCCGTGTGGAAGGGGGTCGCCGACGCAGGCAGCAAGCGGCCGAACCAGATGGTTATCTGGGAAAGCCTGATGGATGCCCAGACGCTGTTGCTCACGGGCAATACCGAAACCGTATACGGGCTCGCAGCCATCGACCTACGCCATGGGCCGGTGGTCATCGAGGTGCCGGCGAAGATGCTTGGCGGATTCAGCGACATTCGCCAAACCGAGATTCTCGGTATCGGTCCGCCCGGTGCGGATAAAGGGCAGGGCGGAAAGGTGTTGCTGCTTCCGCCGGGTTATAACGGAACCGTGCCAGCGGGTTATATAGTTGGGCGATCGGCTAGTTACCGCGTGGTCTTTGGCGTGCGCGGGTTCCTCGAGAACGGCAAACCAGACGCAGCCGATGAGCTGATGAAAAAGGCGCGCATCTACGCACTGGCCGATGCCGGCCATCCGCCAGCCCAAGCCTTCGTCGATGGCTCCGGGAAACAGATCGATACCATCTTCACCGACACCGGGCGTTTTTTTGAGGATCTCGGGCGCTTGGCGCAGGATGAGCCGGGCGAGATCTTTACCACCGCCGATCGTTTCGCCATGGCTTCCATCGGCATTGAAACTGGTAAGCCGTTTCAACCAAGCGATGAGCAACGAAGGGTTCTAGCCCAGGCGGCGCAGTTGGGCGGTGCCTATGCCCGAGTGAACGGCTTCGACTCGCAGGACCCAGCCCGCATCGTGTACCCAGACAGAAAGTGGGAATGGCTCTTCATCGGTGGCAGCGCGACCTGGGACGCGCAGGGCTATATCAACGTCGATCGCCGCACGTCATTTGCCTATTCCGCGATTGGCATGTCGCCAGCGATGGCTTCGAAGGCCGTGGGTGTTGGTTCGCAATACCTGTGGACGGTACGCGACAAGCAGGGCAACTATCTCGATGGCGGCAAGAACTATCGTTTGCACATTCCGCCCAATATTCCGGTCAAGAACTTCTGGTCGATCGTGGTCTACGACGCGGTCAGCCGGTCGCTTCTGCGAACCGGCCAGAAGTTTCCGTCGATAAGTCAGTACACCGGGCCGGTTGCGAACGCTGACGGTTCCTACGACATCTATTTCGGACCCAAGGCCCCGACGGGTAAAGAGAAGAACTGGATCGAAACGGTTCCACACAAGGGCTGGTTCACCCTCATGCGCTTCTATGGGCCGCTTCAACCGTTCTTTGATCAGAGCTGGAAGGTGGATGATGTGGAGCTGGTCGAGTAAGACCGGCTCCGATGGATCCACGACGCGAACCGAGGAGGCTGGCACCAAAGGGGCCGATTGCGCCTTAGTGCACGGGGTCACGCAATATCTGCTGCACGTCGACGATGTTCACACCCTGCATCTGCCCTAGCAGGCTATCGAACCAGGGCTTGTGTGTTACGCCTACGACCGACAACACGCGCGCCCCCGGGCGACCGCCGAAGGTGGTGCGGATATTGGCCACCATGCGCAGGTTGCGGCCTTCCCAGCCGGCCACGTAGCGCTGGCCATAGTGTTCCGGCGATGGGTCGCGCAGGGCAGCGCCGAAGTCGACCTCGACCCTTAGTTGCTCGTTGACGGGCAAATTGATGAAACGGTAGAGATCGAGCACGTCACCGCGCCTGGCCAGCTCATCCTCCTTGTCCCGCATGGCTTTGGCGCGTGGTGCAGCCTGATTCCAGGCGGTCTGAACCGCTTTGCCGTAGGCCGCCGGATCACCTACGTCGACGTTGTCGCCGGTATGGTCGTCAACCGGATATACGCGTTGGAGACCTAGTCTGGCCGCCAGGCGGGCAGCGATCTGGTAGCTCTCACTCGGGCGGTTTTCTTTTTGCCGAAGCAATGCCACCAGCGTGTCGTTGAGACCGTCGCCGGCGCGCTGCTCATCAGCCGGCAGCTGCAGCCATTGGACCAGGGCCGATGCCGGGTCACCCGCCGCAAGGAACGTGGCTGCCAGATGCCGACGTTGGGCTGGCGTCGGGAGGTTGGGCCACGCCTTGAGGAGGCGTTGTGCTTCTGCGATGGCTGCGGGGACGTCCATGCCGGTCGCTGCTTTTGCTGCCGACGTGTCGGGGCAGTAGTCGCTCACGTCGCCGGGCGCATAGACCGTGGGATGGCGTGCCATCAAATCGCAGGTTTCACCTGAAAGCCCTTCGATCGTAATGATGTCGGGCCGATAGGCGGCGAGTCGATCGAGCAGCGGTTGCAGTTGCTTGGGTCCAAGCGTCGCGCCCTTGGGTAGTTGCGATAGGTGCACGCTACCGAGCACCAGCACCTGCGTGCGCGGCCCGGCCATATGCGCGTCCAGTACCGACAGATCAACCTGAGCCTGGGCCAGGGGCGGCACGATGAGTGCCAACGCCAGCGACCACTTCGCCAAATGCTCCTGCATAGCCACCCCCGTTCCATGCGTGTGCCCGGCCGACATGGCCGCGACATGTTTCCCACGCCGGCCGATCTCTCGGTCGATGCGTTCCTGCACGCTAAACGCTTAGGTACCGCCGAGCCATAGGCGCAAAGTCACGCCACGCGAATTTCGAGTCAGCCGGCGCGCATGAGCGCCGCGGGTCGGCGACGGCGTGCCCGCCAGAACAGCAGGCCAGTGACCAGCATGAAGGTCGGCAGCAGCGCACCGATAGTGAGCACGGTGCGCCAAAGGCCGCCACCGACGGCGGCGGAATGGATGGGAAAGAGTGCATTGGCCAGACGCGCGCCGGGTCCGAGCCGCGTGGCATCCTCACCGCCCAGCACCTGGGCGGTGTAGGGGTTGAGAAACAGTGTGCTGCGACCGGCCGGGTTCCACTCGCCCTGATGGCGGATGCGCATGACCAGCGCCGCATCAGGGCGCACTGGCAGGTTGATGCGGGTAACGGCGGCATCGGGCGCTACGGCATGCGCCGCGTCCAGTAGCGCGGGCCACGACACGTCACCGCTGCCCTGGGCGAGCTTGGGTGGCTTCGGCGGCTGCGGCTCACCAAAGAGTTGGATGAGTCCGGTGCGCACCGCACCGCGATACGCCATGGTGGTGCCCGTGCCGATGGTTATCAGCAACAGAGGAAACGCCAGCACGCCAACCATCCGATGCCAGCTTGCCCAACGCTGGATAGGCGGATGCGCGTGTGGCTTAAGGTGAGTGAGCGCACGGCGTCGCCCCGGCCAGTACAACCACAGGCCGGAGCCGAGCATGAAAAGCCCGGCGAAAGCGACCAGGCCTAGCACCGTTTCGCCTTTGCTTCCGGACAACAAGTGCGTATGCCAATCCAGCACTACCAGCAATGCATCGCGGCCGGCGACGCGCACCAACAGCGGTCGCCCGTTCATGGGGTCGAAATAGTGCCGGTCACCGTTCTTCGCCACACCTTCGAACGCGGTCAGCTCGTCGTTGGGCAAGGCGATGCTGCGAAGTTGTTTGCCTTCATCGGTAGCGAGGATGACTTCCAGCGAATGCGCCAGCCCCACCTGGCCGGGCACGACGCGGCCCGCCAGTTGTGGATGCGTCATGGTGAGCAGCGGCTGCTCGAACAGCAGCAGGCCACCGGCCAGCATCACCAGCGACAGCAGCGCGCCGAGGCTCAGCCCCAGCCACAGATGCAGCGTCTTCAGTGCATGGCGGATACGACGCTTGGGTAGCGAAGCTGGCGTGCTGTTGCCCATGGGGATCCATCAGAAGTCGAACGATGCCTGCAAGTAATACGTGCGCGGCTGCCCCACGTAAAGGCCATCGTTGTTGTCGGTGGAGCGTGTGAAATAACGACGATCGAAAAGGTTCTTCACACCGATGCCCAACCTCAGGTTCGACAGCGACGGCCCGAACGCATATTCGCCGCGCACGTTCCAGGTGGTCCAGCCAGGAATGTCGCCATAGTCGCCATTGGGCGTTCCCACCGTCTGATACGTCGTGGGATGCGCCGGATCGAAGCTGGGCGAACCCGGCGAGTGCTGGCGCGACTGCGAGAACGCGTCGAGATTGAACGTCCACGCGGCACGCTGGTAGCGCATGCCAAGGTTGGCCGTGCGGCGCGAGTAGAACGGCAGGTCACGACCCGCGAATGAGCCGTACTTGTAGATGGCATGGGTGTAAGTGGCGGTGCCCCACAGGGTGAGGCCCTGAAGGTACTCGTCGTATGCGCCCAGATCCAGGTGACCGCCGGACTCGATGCCCTTGTGGGTGGTGGCGCCCAGGCTGGTCCAGCCATCGACCGAGTCGGGTACGTCGGGCAACTTGCCCACGTACTGCAACTCGTGGTCGAAGTTGATGCGGAACAAGCTGACTTCGCCGCCCCAGGCGCCGTTGTCGTAGCGCGTGCCTATCTCGTAGGTTCGGGCCTTTTCCGGTTCCAGGCCCTGGGCGAACTGGTTGTTCGAATCCTTCTGGCTGATCTGGAAGTACTGCAGCGCGCCGAACGAGGTCTCTGCGTTGGCGTACAGCTTCAGTGCGTCGGTGAGGTGATAGATCACGTTGAGTGACGGCAGCGGTTGCGAGTAGTGCTCGCGACGGAAGGTCGGGCCTTTGACGATCACCGTGTCGCTGGGATGCGCCTGCCACCTACTGTTGATGCGCTCGTAGCGCAGGCCCGGCGTAATAGTCCAGCTGCCGATGTTGATGGTGTCGTCCAGGTAGACCGCGTTGGCCTCGTTGGAGCCGGTGTTGTTGCCGGACAGCACGTAAGGCGCTTCATAAATGCCGCTGTCGAATGGCGTATAGCTCAGCGGCGAGATGAACTTGTTGTTGCGCAAGGTGCGCTCGTTCATCCATTCGGTGAGGTAGCGATAGCCCACGCTGATCTCGTGCGTCCACTGTCCCCAATCGAACAACTGCGAATAGCGCGGTTCGATGGCGAAGGTGTGGTAATCGCGCGGATAGGCATTGAGCTGGTGTGTGTACAGGCCGGTGGCCGCGTTCTGCGTGATGGTTTCGATGTGGCTGCCGCGGAAGCTCTCGGTGTAGTACGTCTGCACCTCGAAGCTGCGGCGGTCGTCCGTATGGCGGTAGCGCAGCACGGCGTCTTCGCGGCGCCCGTGAAAATCGTCGAAGGGGCGGCGCGATTGAAACGGATCAGCGTTGTAGTCGGCCTGGGTAAGGCCGCCAGGCATGCCGGCCTGTCCGTCGTAGTAGTGCAGGCTGCCGCTGATTTCGTCGGCGCTGCTGAAGGCGTAGTTTGCCTTGAGCATCACATCGTCGATGCTCTCGTTGTCCTGCTTCTCGCGATAGCCGGGCCCATGCGAGCCGTTGTAGAGCAGGGCCATGCCGAAACCCGAGGCGGTGGTGCCGCCGAGAAGCAGGTTGCTCTGCGTGCGGATGCCGCCGTACTCGCCACCTTGCAGCTGCACACCCGCATCGCCGCCAAAGCTCTGGGGAATGTCGCGCGTCACGAAGTTGATGATGCCGCCCACGTTCTGTGGCCCGTAACGCACCGAACCGCCGCCGCGCACTACATCGATGGCCTGCAGGTTGCCCAGCGCCACCGGTGCCATCGACACCTGCGGCTGACCGTACGGCGCGACCGCGATGGGTATGCCATCGAGTAGCAGCGTGGAGCGTGGCGAAAGGCGCGAGGTCAATCCACGCACGCCCACATTGAGCGACACGTCGCTGCCGCCGGTGCCATTGCTCTCCTGAACTTGTACGCCCGGTACCTTGCGCAGCGCATCGCGCAGGTTCACGGCACCGGCTTCGCGCATGTCCTCGCGGCGTATCACGGTGCGGGCGCCAGGGTGATTGGCCACTGCGTTCTGGTTGGCCTCATTGAGCCAGTCGCCAACCACGGTGACGCCTTCGAGATTCGCAGGTTTTTTCTGTTCAGGGGCCGGGGCGGGGCCTTGTTGGGCGCTGGAAACACTGGCGTAGGCGCTGCTGGCGAGCGCCAGCAGAACGGCATATCGGATGGGATGCATGACGGACAGCAACTTCTTGCGAATTTCCGGGCATGCTAATTGCGAATCATTCTCATATCAAGCGGCGAGATCAGGGACGCGCCGCGGCGGGTGGAGTAGCGCCGATTTTTGGACGGTGGTCGATAGCATTCCTCGACCGCGCGGCGTCCCTGCCGCACGGAGAGCGTCTATCTACCGGTGTTTCTCAAGGCTGCTTCGCGGCCTGCAACTGCTGGACGACGGCGAGCGACTTGGTCACGTGATCCTGCGGATGCAGATGGTCGGCCTCCGAGGAGAAAACAGCAGCGACCTTTCCATCGCGTCCAATGACAAACGTGTCACGCGAGATGAAGCCGTGCTCGATGGCTTCGCCTTGCACGTCTTTCGCGCCCGGCTCGGCCGCGGACATCTTTACGTCGAACATCGCGGCGACCTTGCCATCGGGGTCGGACGCCACCGGGAACTTGCCGGCGCAGTAACTTGGGTCAGCCGAGAATTTGTCGAGACGCTGGATGCTGTCGGCAGAGACACCGATGATCGTGGCACCCGCCGCCTTGAACTTGTCAGCGGCGGTAGCGAACGCATGTGCTTCGATATCGCAGCCACCGGTATACGCCGAGGGGAAGAAGTACACGATGACTGGCCCGTTCTTGAGCGCGTCCGCCAGTGAAATCGTGGAGTGCTTGCCGGCGTGGCTGGCCTGGGCAGTAAAGCTGGGTGCGGTGGTGCCTTGAGCAATGGCCGCAAACGCAGACGGCGCCATGGCCATTCCAGCAGACAACGCACCGATGGCCAGCGAACACATAAGACGCTTATTCATTGCAGTAACCCTCGTTGTGCAGATGGATAGAAGAGACAGCGCGGAAGCCTCCCGATGAGTCGCTGTCCACGTTCCCAAAGAGGCACTTCGTTACAAAGACTCGATTCGTTACACAGCCTACGACGTGAGTGGATACAACGGGTCACCGGACACGACCGAATCAAGGTGAGTGCCCTTGATGCGGCCAAAGGTTGCAGTCGGCTCAGCCGACAGTATCAACCCCCCAGCTGGCAGCATCCGCTTCGACTGGGAAGCGGATACCCCGGATTTGCCGCGCGTATCCCTGTGCGGCTCTTGTGTTTACTTGCGCGGCGCGATGATCTGGCTGAGGTAATCGGGCGTGCCTGCGACGCGCACCAGATGCGGGTACTGCAGGCCGCCGTGATAATCCACCATGATCGTGCGGTAGCTGCCCTGGTACTGCATCAGCAGCTGGATCGGCGCCTTGCTGTCCTTGGCCGCGGTGATCGCGCCCTTCAGTACATCGCTTGAATAGGTCTGGCCGTTCACGGCCACCAGCGTGGCACCGGTACTGACGCCAGCCTTGAACGCCGGGCCGTCCCAACGTACGTCGTTGACCTGATTCTTGTCGTTCATGGTCAGTCCGATGGACCAGGCGAAGTTGTACAAGTGGCGCGACGGCTCCGAACGGCTGTTGTATTGCTTCTCGAAGGCACTTTCCTGATCGGTGTAGACCAGCTTCCAGCCGGTGGCCGCAATGCCGTTTTCCAGCGGCGGATTGGTGGTGGCGACGCGTGCGTGCAGGAAGTTTGCCCAGTCGAATGGGGCCACGCCGTTCAAGGCGGCCACCACGTCGTCGAAGGTGTAGGTCTTGGTGACGTAGCTGCCGTTGTCGACGCCGAAGAATGCGCGTGCGAAATCGTCCAGCGACTTCTGGTCATGCGTGAGCGAGCGGAGCTTGGCGTCCACCTCCAGCCACATCATCTGGCCGCCGCTGTAGTAGTCCTCGCTCATCTGCCAGCTACGGTAGGGCAGGCCGGAGCGGTGAGCAGCCGTCGGGTCATTGGTGGTGTCTTCCAGCGAACGCCACTGGAAGCCCGGGCGATTGCGGTCGTAGTTGGCGGCGACCATGGCCAGCGCATCCATGAACTGCTGCGAGGACCACATGCCCGAACGCGCGGTCAGCACGAAGCCCCAGTACTGCGTCTGCCCCTCGTACACCCACAGCAGCGAATCGCCCATCGGCACATTGAAGTTGGGCGTCCACAGGTCGGCCGGTCGACGGAACTTGCCGTTCCACGAATGGGTGTACTCGTGAGCCAGCAGATCGCGCTCAGGCGCGGCGTCGCTCCATCCGGTGAAGTAGTCGGTGCCCAGGCCGTCTTCGCTGGACTGGTGATGCTCGGTGCCGTTGCCACCCATCTGCTCGGACAGCGAGAACAGGAAGTCGTAGTGGTCGTAATGGTGCGAGCCGAACAGCTTCTCCGCCTGGGTCACCAGAGCGCGATGCACCGTCAGCTGCTCGGGCGTCATCTCCAGGTACTTCGGCTCGTCGGCAACGAGATCCATGTACACCGGTGTCTTGCCACCGGGATTGAGATCGACGCGCTTGAAGTACTGGCCCGCGTAGATCGGCGAATCGATCAGGTTGTTGTACGTCACCGGCTTGAAGGTGGCGGTGTCGCCCGACTTCGAGGCTGTTTCCAGCGCGGTGCCGAACTGCCAGCCGTGCGCGAAGGTTACGCTGGGCTCGAAGGTGATGCCGCGCGAAAAATAGCCGGCCGGATACAGCGACACCTTGCTCCATTCCATGTCCATCATGCGATCGGTAATGTCGAAACCCTCGCTCTCGGTGCGACCCGACAGGTACTGGAAGTCCGCATCGATGGACGCTACGCCCGCAGGCACGTCGAGATGGAACGCGTACACGTCGTATTTGTCGCGCTTCCAGGTGAGTGGCTTGCCATTGGCGGTGAGCTTGAGGCCCGCGAGCATGGCGATGGGGCCGCTCGGCGAGTGGTCACCGGGAATCCACTGTGGGTACAGCAGCGTCAAGGCGCCCGGCTTCACCGGAATGGTTTCGTGGACGCGGAAGATGCCTTGCGCGGTATCGCTGGCATCGACATGGATTTTCACCGTGCCGGCATAGGGCGTGTCCTGAGGGGGCGGTACATCGGCAGTGCGCGCGTCCTGCGCAAAGACGTTACCGGCAGCAAGCGCCATCGCTACGGCCACGGCAAGGCGTGAGAACGTACGAAACGTGGCAACCTGCGAACCAGCGGAAAGGACACGGGACATGAGGCGAAGCTCCGGCAAGCGAGTGGATGGTCGCGCAACTTAACACCACCGGCGCCGAGTAGGGCTAGAGGGGGAGGGGCCTCGGTATGAGCAGCTCGCTCGTGGTGTCTACACGGGCGGGCACTGGGAGCGGGGTGTCCCGCGTAGGTATATCTACGCAAGGCGCGCCAGTAGTTCCTCGCTTGTGACCCCGTTTGCCAGCCGCGAAGCTGAGCCACGACTCATTGCGAGGCTCAGTATCATGAGGAGCAAAAAACGGTCGCGCGCGCTAGCCCTCTCCATTGCGCTGACTGCGTTCGCGCTGCATGCGCCAACTGGCTGGGCCGCCGACAACGCGCCCCCGCGAATGAAGATGACGACGCCGATTCCGGCGCAGATCACCACCCCACCGCAAATCACCACCAGTATCGGCACCTTGCAATTCACCGATGGCGTACCGACACCCGAAACAGCCCAGAAGGTTTACGACAACCTGGACACCATCCGCGCCACTGAGGCCTTTCTCAACGGCATACCGGGCGCGTCTCTGGTCGCCATTCGCGCGGGGTTGCGCAAGGTCGGCGCGGTTGACGGCAACATCGGCGTGTTCGAGACCTTGATGGATTCCAAATCGTTGTTCCTGACGGCGAATACGGAAACCATCTACTTCTGGAGCTGGATGGACCTGAAGGACGGCCCCGTAGTCGTGGAGACGCCGCCGAACATCCTCGGGGTCGTCGATGATTTCTGGTTCCGCTATGTCACCGACATGGGCAACGCCGGTCCCGACAAAGGCAAGGGCGGCAAATACCTGTTTGTGCCGCCTGATTACCAGGGTGAAGTCCCGCCCGGGTATTTCGTCGTGAAGTCGGCCACTTTCGGCAACCTGCTGTTTGGCCGGGCCTTCATGAAGAACGGCGATATGAAGCCGGGCGTGGCGAGCCTGAAGCAAGGGCTGCGCGTCTACCCGTTGGCAAAGGCGTCGGCGCCTGCGAAGAACCGGTTCATCAATCTGTCGGGCACGGTGATGAATACGGTGCATGCCAACAACATCGAGTTCTATGACGAGGTTGACCAGATCATCCAGGAAGAGCCGGCCGGCGCCTATGGTCCGGATATGACTGGCCTGTTCGCTTCCATCGGCATGGTCAAGGGGCAGCCCTTTGCGCCCGATGCGCGAATGAAAAAGATCCTCACCGATGCCGTTGCGATCGGCAACGCCACGGCGCGTGCGATCGACTTCAGCAACCGCGACAAGGCGGTGCTGATCTATCCGGATCGACACTGGAACACACCCTTCGTTGGTGGAAGCTACGAATGGCTCAATAACGGTGCGAGGAATTTCGATGCGCGCACCATGTTCTTCTACGCAGCCACCATTGATACGCCGGCCATGGCGGTGGCCATGCCAGGGATCGGGTCGCAGTACGCAGCGGCGAACTTTGATGCCAGTGGCAAGCCTTTCGACGGCGCCAAAACGTATCGGTTGCACGTCGCGGCCCAGGTGCCGGTGAAGGACTTCTGGTCGGTGGTGGTGTACGACACCCAAACCCGCTCGATGTTGCAGACCAATCAACAGTTTCCAAGCTTGTCCAGCGCGCACGGGCTGAAGACGAATGCCGACGGTTCAACCGACCTGTACTTTGGTCCGGAACGACCCAAAGACGGCGCGAACTGGATCCAGACTTTGTCCGGCAAGAGCTGGTTCCTGATCTTCCGTCTCTATGGTCCCCTGCCGCCGTGGTTCGACAAGAGCTGGCAGCTCGAGGACATCCAGCCGGTCGGTTAGTGCGTCAACGCATGAGCATCCATCGCTGCGGTCATTCGCAGCCATACCCTTCCAGGAGCCGCCCCGTGTTGAGCACATTACAAGCGCAGAGCGTGTTGTTCACCACCATGGCTGTACTGGCCATGCCCGCCGCACACGCCGCTGTCGCGCCGGCCGAGGCGCGGGTTATCGCCGCCGACGCTTATGTCTACGGCCTGCCCATGGTGGACACCTATCGGGTCATGTATGCGTACAGCGTCGACAAGGGCAATCCGCAGTACAAGGGGCCGTTCAATTCCATTCTCAATATCGCGCGGGTGTTCACGCCCGAAGACACGGCCTTCGTCACGCCAAACTCCGATACCCCCTATACCTTCGCGGGCCTGGATCTGCGTAGCGAGCCGGTGGTCATCACCGTGCCGAAGATGGAGAAGAACCGCTACTTCGTCTTCCAGTTGATGGATCTCTTCACCTTCAACTTTGCCTATATCGGCTCGCGCACCACCGGCAATGATGGCGGCAATTATTTGATTGCCGGTCCCGGCTGGAAGGGGGCGACACCGAAGGGCATCAGCAAGGTGATTCACTCGGAAACGAGCATGGTCAGCGTGGTGGGACGCACGCAGTTGTTCAACTCCGGTGACCTGGACAACGTCAAGAAAATTCAGGCCGGCTACAAGATTCAGCTGCTGTCCGCCTTCGAAGGTACGCCGGCGCCGCCGCCGGCCCCGGCGGTGGACTGGGTCAAGCCGATTCCCCCGACCGAGGAACGCACATCGCTGGCATTCTTCAACGAGCTTGCGTTCCTGCTGCAGTTTGCCGAGCCGCCGCATCCCAGCGAAGTCGCACTTCGTAAACGTTTTGGCGAGATCGGCATCGAGCCGGGCAAGCCCTTCGACCCGAACGCGCTCTCGCCACCACTGCAGGACGCGCTCAAGCAAGGCATGCTCGACGGCCAGAAGGCCATCGATGAACGTCGCGCCTCGTTGCATGGCAAGACTGACCAGCTGTTTGGTGATCGCGCCTTCCTCAAGAACGACTACGTCGCGCGGGCCACCGGCACGCAAGTGGGTATCGGCGCCAATTCACGCGATGAAGCGCTCTATCCCATTCTCGAAAACGACGCGCAGGGCGCACCGTTGGATGGCAGCAAGCATAAATACACGCTGCACTTTGCCAAGGGACAGCAGCCGCCGGTCAATGCGTTCTGGTCCATCACCATGTACGACCTGCCAAAGCAGCTGCTGGTGAAGAACCCCATCAATCGCTACCTGATCAATTCGCCGATGCTTCCGCAGATGAAGCTCGACCCGGATGGCGGCCTCACCATCTATATCCAGGCAGACTCGCCGGGCAAGGACAGGGAGGCCAACTGGCTGCCCGCGCCCAACGGGCCATTCGTGACCTTCATGCGTTACTACTGGCCCAAGCCTGCGCTGCTGCAAGGGCAGTGGCAGACGCCGGCGATTCAGCGCGCTGATCGGTAGTGCCATCCAAACAGAAGATGCTCGCCCAGCTTCACTGTTGCGAAGCACGTCCAGCTTTCGCTGGAACGACGATCACGTCTGACGGCTGATAGGTGCCTCGATCAGTGAACGATGCAACTCACGTAACGCTGGCAACACTTCTGCAGGATCGCGCATCGACTTTCGCGCGGCGCCCACCGCACGCCGCACCGCACCAGGCGTCTCACCTTTTTCGATCAGCGAAACCGCGGGGTCACGGCACGCTATCAGCGTGTCCACCCAATCCGCTGGCTGCTCGGCGCGGAAGTGCCGTGTCACGAAGCGACTGGCGTGAAACGAGGGACGCACCTGTTCCAAACCCGCTATGGCTACCACGAAAGCGTGGGGTGTTCGCAGCGGTGCAGCGGGGTCGAGCGCCTCCGCGAGCGCGGCCAACGCATCGGCAAGCCGGCGCCGCAATACGCCGGTAGACCTCACCGGCCATATGAACCACGCGCTGGCAACGCCGATGACTGCGCCAAGCATGATTTCCTCAAGGCGCGGCCAAAGCATTTGCAGTGCCGGCGTTCCGGCGAAGCCCTGCAACAAGGCCAGTGCGATGGTGACGAAAAGTGCCCACCAGGCATAACTTATCGGCCGCAACCAGGTGCCAAGAAAAACGACGAGAAGAATCATCACCGCCGTCGCCGCGTCATGAGACCCCAGGTGCGCACTGAGTACCAAGGCAGCCAGCGTACCGCCGGCTGCGCCAAGCACGCGCAGCACGCTCTTGTAGGCCACATCCAGCCGGCCACGGTTACCGCTGTTGACGATAAACGCCGTGAGTACGATCCACGCCCAACGCTCGGCGAAGAACGTGTAGCCGACCACAAAGGACACGGCGAGCGCGACCGCCATCTGCATCGCCATGCGAGTCGATGCCACCGGACGCAAGCCACCCTCACGCGCTGGCGAGGGCATCGCCGCGCTGGATGGCAGTGGGGGAGTGAACGCTGGCGCCGATGGCAGAAAGCGCAAGCGACGAGCAAGTGAGTGAAGAACACTGACCCATAGCAGCGCCAACAAGGCGACGATCACCGGCATCCAGATCGCCAGCATGTGGGTGACTTTCGTCGCGGGGATGTAAGGCGTACTAAGCAACGCGACAAAGGGCAGTGCGATGAGCGAACCTGCACGGGCCGCCATGGGACCAAACCGCCGCAGCCAGATCGACAAAAACATGCCGCCGGTAAAGACGATGGCGCCAAGCCAGGGCGCCGATTGCAGCAACACACCGACCCCCATCGCGACCAACGCCACCGCAGGCAACGCGACAGAGGCTTCGATTCTCCCCCTGCGATCACGATCAAGGTGACTGCGCGAAAGCGACAGGCACAACACGACCGCCAGCACCGCCGGCCCCGGTTCGGGATCGAGCGCCAACGCGCACAGCAGGGTGGCGATGGCGGCCAGCATGGTTACGATGGCCTCGCGCAACGCGCGCAGGATCGTGGCGATGTCGGTTACGGCACCAGGCGTACGTTGCACCATCGATCGGCCTTCCATGTATGAAACCACTTGCCGAGGGTGCCGGACGTCTGCCATCGCTGCAACATCCAGCAAGCTCAGACATCGGCCAGGGTGCTTGGTTGCCTCCGATTCACCGGCCGAGGACGGCGAGGGCCAAGGAATCGACGCCGCCAGGGGACGCGCCGTTGGATAGCGCGGCTACGCCGATTCTGTTGGCGCGATCAAAGCCCAAGTAGCTGCGATACCCACCCGTTCCCCCGTTATGCCAGATGAGCTCACCACTCGTTGATGGCCTAACTTGCCAACCCAATGCGATCTCGTTCCCCTGATTACCTTTCGCGCGTCTCACCTTGATCTGGGCGCTCAACGAGCACGCAAGGTCCGACGAGCGATTGTCGGTGGCAAAGCGCAGGAACGTCAGGAGATCGTTGGCCGTGGAGCGAAGAGCACCGGTCCCAGCCAGAGTAGGGATGTCCCAGTTGGGTACCTGGCGGAGTGCTTTGTCATGCCCCGGGGCCAAGCGACAGGCAAAGTCAGAATCATGGCTGATCGCGGTGCTGGGCATGTAAAGCGGTTTGAATATCCGCTCTTTCAAGGCCGACTCGAAGTCCATGCCCAGACGCAACGAGAGCACATGGCCCAGCAGGCCTGCCCCGAGGTTGGAATATTCGTAGCCGGTTCCTGGTTGGCTTCCAAGACGGTGCGCGCTCAGGAACGCGTACAGCTGACCGACCGAGTAAGCCGCATACGGGTTGCCTGGATCGTAGCTACCGCCGTTGTCCGGTAACGGGGGCAGCGACGATGTATGCGTGGCCAGATCGAGCAACGATATGGAACGTACGTTCTGGTCATGGATGAACACATCCGCCGGCAGGCTGCCGGTTGCCGAGTGCGTGAGGGAGGCTTCTCCGCGCTGAACCATGTCTGACAGCAGCAGGCCGGTAAAACCCTTGGTGACGGAGCCGATTTCGAAGACCGTGTCTCCATCGACCCGTCGATGGTCGGTGATACCCATGCGGCCCCAGCAGACGACGGTCTGGCGATCTCCCTGGATCAAGGCGACAACGGCACCGGTTCCCTTGCGGTCGATGTCAATGTGCCGCCGAAGTAACGATCGAATGGCGTCATCGCCCAATGGATATGAAGGCGGCATCACGAGGGCACCTATAAGTGGCAGAGCAGGGCTGTGTGCCGGCATTTCCATGCCTGGCAGCTTGCAGCACGAGTGTGTCATCGCATCCAGGCGGCGTCCGTTCTCTTTGCTAGATCTTTGCGTTGATTCGCTGAGCAGTCACTCCTTGCACGCCGGTGTTGGGTGACGCAAGGCAATATGTTGCGATCGGACTATCCACTGGACCGGTTTGCTTGAGACATTCGTACAACAGATCGGTTCATCAGTGATGAGTAGTCCATCCATCTATATCTGCACCGTCCATTACAAGACCGAACGGTGGATCAATCGGCAGCGGTACTTCCTGAAGAAGAACGTCGGTGCGGATTACAAGATGTTTGCGTGCGTGCCTCCGTCGCGGAAGCGCAAGGATTTCCACCTTGAGAGCAGCTTCGATCCACCGGGTTCCGGTAGCCAGAATCACGCGGACAAGTTGAACTATCTCGCCCGGTTGGTTTGCGAGGAGGCCAGCGACGACGACATCATCGTTTTTCTCGACGGCGATGCTTTTCCCATCGCGCCTATCGCCGACTATCTGACGGACAAGTTGCGGGCGCATGCGTTTCTTGCCGTGCAGCGACGGGAAAACGCAGGGGATACGCATCCGCACCCTTCCTTCGCGGCGACCACAGTGGGTTTCTGGAAGAAGATAAACGGGGACTGGTCAGTGGCCCCGTATATCAATGGCCAGGGGGCGGCGGTGGCAGACACGGGCGGCGCCCTGTTCAACAACCTCGCTGCTCGCGATATTTCGTGGCATGCGATGCGGAGATCCAACACGCGCAACCCGCATCCACTGTGGTTCGGCATCTACGATGATGTTGTTTACCACCATGGCGCGGGATATCGACCGCCGGTAGCTCGAGTGGACTATATGAAATCCGGCTGCAATGACGCCGAATTTCTTGCCAGCGACGATTACAAAAAGATCAAGAAAATGCATCGCAAGATGCTGCTCAGCGTCAGGTACAACCCATGGTTCTACCGGAAGTTCATCTAGCTACGTTCGCATGATCATCCACAGCGCGCGATCAGCAAGCGCGTTTCGCGGCCTGACTAGTTCTTGTTGCCCGAGCGCCATTTGGGTGGCTCGCCCTTGATCCAGCAGATCGCCAGAAGAACGAGCGTCAGCACCGCCACACCGGTAACGAATGCGGCGTGGTTTTCCTTGGGCGGAAACAGGCTGCCCAGTGCGGCCAGGCCGGCCGCATACCCGACGAGGACCAGCCAGCCCTGCCAGCGAGTGGGAAAGCTCCAGCCCCAACCGAATCGCTTGGCGGGAAACCAATACTTGTCCTGGTTATCCATGGGCTTTTCCTTGCAAGGCTGGATTCGGGGTCAGAGTGGACATGGTCTGCTTTAAAAGGGTCGTTTGTGTGCTTAGGGATGCCGGCCGGCGTTCACGATGGTTCCATTTGCATCCATCAAAAACAGCATTTCCTCTGTGCCGTGTTCATGACGGACGGTGTATTTGTCCCAACCTTGATTGGTTACCCCGGCGAATTCGTAAGACGTCACCGGGCCGAGTTTGGCC
Source organism: uncultured Gammaproteobacteria bacterium (assembly GCA_963783075.1). Lineage (GTDB taxonomy): Bacteria > Pseudomonadota > Gammaproteobacteria > Xanthomonadales > Rhodanobacteraceae > Dyella. The sequence goes on from CAWAMF010000003.1 coordinate 409,522, forward strand.
AGGTATTGTTCGCGTTGAACTTTCTGGGCGGCCCTGGCCTGCGCCAACGTCGATGACATGCCCGCAGTTTCGCCCTTTTCGCTGAGCAAGCGTTGGAGTGCCTTCTCGCTGCCTGGGAAGGGCTTCTGTGCATTGATTCGGGCGGCCAGGGCAGCTTCGATCTGACTGGCGACGACATCGCTTACACGCGGTGCGCTCGTGTCGTGCCCATTCTGGTGTAGCACCAACGCTGTAGCTGGGCCTTGGCCATTGGCGACGAAGCTGATCTGCGCGTTGACCAGCTTGGCTGCGAAGTTGGCGCCGCCGATGGGGAAGAAAGCCACTGCCTGCTGGCCGCTGAGCCGCGCGGACAATTGCGCTCCATCCAACGTGATCTTCATGACAGTGAACTCGCTGAGTTCGTAGCTGCCCACATAGTCGGCAAGTTGGCCCGCGTTTGCGGTCGCCAGATTCGCTTGGGTTCCAGTCGCGTTGGGCGGACTCACCTGGGCCGCGAAGGCGACCACGCCTACCGACAGAAAAACCAGGGCGGCTGCTGAAGCACGCGCCCACTTGTTTGGCTTGAACAACATGATGCTTATCCTTTGTTCGAGAAACGACTTGGATTCAGACATGGCCGCTACGGCGCCCAGGTAGGCCGATTGGTTTTGTCCCACTTCAATGAGGGTTTCGCAGTACGCCTTGAGGTTGCGGCCGCCACGCAGCACGCGTGCGTCGCAGTCCACCTCGATGGCACGGCGTAGCCGAAGCAGCTGCCACCACAGCGGAACGTTCCATGGCATGACCAGTAGTAGAAAGACGGCCACGGTGAGCAACTGCGGGTCGCGCGCATCCAGGTGCGATTGCTCGTGCGCCATCACCAGTTGCTGTTGCGTATCGGGTGCTTCCAGCAGCCAGGCGGGCACGACAATCTTCGGGCGCAACAGTCCCACCACGGCGGGGCCGACGTCGGGCGCGACAAGCACTGGCGTGTCGCACACGATTACTTGCTTCCAGCCACGCTTTCGCCAATACAGCATCGCTGCACTGAGGCAGAGCGCTGCCAGCAGTACGGCGGAAGCAGCCATCCAGAGCCGTGGCCAGGGTGCATGAAAGCGACCAGGACTCGCGGCCATGTCATTCACGCCAAGTTCCACGACCGCCGCCGGCAGCGGTACGGAAGTGACGTTGCGCAACACCACGGGCACCGAGGGCGTGGCGGGTTTAAGCAGGTCGGGAACTTGCACCGATACGGACGCCATGACCGTGGGCAGTAATAGTGAGGCGACCAGCGCCGTCGCCCAGACCCAACGTCCCGGCGCTTGCCGTTGCCGCGCGGCGTGCTCGGCGACCAGCGCGGCCACGCTCAGCGCAAGGGTGACCACGACTACGTAGATCATCCACGCAAGCATCACGGCTGCTCCTCGTCAGATCGCTCCGCCAACAGTTTGCGCATGCGCTTGAGCTGGGGCGGCGTCAACTTTTGGTCGGACACCAGTTGCGAAAAAAGCAGCTCGGTTGAGCCTTTGAATAGTTTGTTGGTCAGGTGGAGCAGGGCACTTTTGCGCGCCACTTGCTGTTTGACGCTGGCAAAATAGCGATGCCCGCGACCTTCCTCGTCATGCGCTGCATAGCCCTTGGTTTCCAGCGTGCGAAGTACCGTCAACACGGTGGTGTAGGCCAGCTTGTCGGTCAGTCGCTCACGCACTTCGGCCACTACCGAAGGGCCGTGCTCCCATAGCACCTGCATGACGTCGGCTTCGCGGTCAGTGAGGGATATCTTCATCTGGCTCACCTACTAATGGTTTAGTTGATGGTAGCGCCGTCCCGCGCCCTGTCAACTATGTCTTTAGTAGATAGCACTGATCCGCTCTTCCCGATGGCGTCAGATCGATACCTGTCGGCCAATATCCACGACCTGATCCGGGGGCACCTGCAGGTAGTCGGTGACGCGCGCGCTATTGCGTAGCAGTACGCCGAACATCTCTTCGATCCAGCGTGGCAGGCCGCGACCGTCGTTGCGCGGCATGATTTTCTCGATGCCGATGAAGTAGGTTAGCTCGGTGCTCTCGATCGGGCAGCCTTGGGTGGCGACCAGCGACATCAAGGAGGGCAGGTCGGGTTTCTGCATGAACCCGTAGCGGGCCGTGATCACCCAGAAATTGGGTGCCATCTCCTTCATGCTGAGGCGATCCTGTGCGGCGATATACGGCGTGGATTCGATATCCAGCGTCACGGCAAGCACCCGCTCGTGCAGGGAGTGGCAATGCCGCACGTACCATTGCATTACCGGTGGCGTATTGGCCTTGGCGCGGGTAAGGAACACGGCAGTGCCGGGTACGCGCGCTACTTTTTCTTCGGCGAGACCGGTGAAAAAGGTTTCTATGGGCAACGGGTTTTCGCCGAGTCGGGTGGCAATGGCGGTTACGCCCTTGTGCCATACATACATGACGGTATAAACCATGCCGGCGAGTATCAAGGGTACGTAGCCACCATCGAGCAGTTTCATCATGTTCGACGCGAAGAACGAAGCGTCGACCACAAAGAAAAGCGTGGCGATGGCGCCGCTGACCGCCAGGCTCCAGTGCCAGATTTCGCGCATGGCGATGAACAGCAAACCGGTGGTCATCAGCATGGTGGCAGATACGGCAATGCCGTATGCGCCCGCGAGGTTGTCCGATTTGCCGAAGCCAAGTGCCAGGCTGATGGTAACCAGCATCAGCAACCAGTTGACCGCACCGACATAGATCTGGCCGTAGCCTTCCTGCGAAGTTTGCCGAATTTTCAACCGCGGCATCCAGCCAAGTTGAATGGCTTGCCGTGTCATCGAGAAGGCGCCCGTGATGATCGATTGGCTGGCAATGATGGTGGCGACGGTGGCCAGAATGATCAGTGGCAAGGTGAGCCAGGGCGGACACAGGCGATAGAAGATGTTGCCTTGGGCGGATGCGCCGGCCAGCACAATGGCACCCTGGCCGGCATAGTTGAGCACCAGGCTGGGAAACACCAGGGTGGACCATGCCAGCTTGATCGGCCCTGCGCCGAAGTGGCCCATGTCTGCATACAAGGCTTCAGCACCGGTGACGCAGAGAAAGACGCCGCCCAGTACGAGAAACCCGCTACCACCGCCGGTCATCAGATAGTGAATGCCGTAGTAGGGATTGAGCGCCCACAGGATCGCCGGATGCCGCATGACGCCCCACAAACCCAGCACCGCCATGGTCAAAAACCAAAGCATCATGATGGGCCCGAAGGCTCGCCCAATCTTCGCGGTGCCCATCGGTTGCAACGCAAACAGCGCCAGCAGGATTGCCACGGTAAGTGGCAGCACATAGTGCTGTAGCGAAGGCGCGACGATGTTCAAGCCTTCCACGGCCGACAGCACGGAAATGGCCGGCGTAATGGCACCGTCGCCGTAGATCAGTGCCGCACCCAGCAAACCGGTGGCCACGATCAAAGGGCGCTTCTTTCGTTTGACGCCGAGCAGGGCCATCAAGGCGAGGATGCCGCCTTCGCCGTCGTTGTCGATACGCATGGCGAATCCGGCGTACTTCACCGTGGTGACGATGATCAGCGTCCACACCAGCAGCGAGATCAGGCCAAGTATCGCAGGAGCGCTGTGGCCGCCGCCGGTCAGGTCGAGCACGGTCTTGAACGTGTAGAGCGGACTGGTGCCGATATCACCGAAAACGACGCCCAGTGCGCCAACGCCGGCGACCAAAAGGGCAGGTTTCTTCATCGATTCGGACGTGCTTGCGATAGTCACGGCTTACCTGCTCGACTGCCCGGTGCAGAGGGCGGCGTACGGCAGTCTATCCAGATTGGGTGACAGTGCCGTCGACTGATCGTGGTCGCAAGGAATAGCGGCGAGGAACCTGCGATGTTAAACGAGCAAGGCCCGGTGTCTATCCCGGGCCTTGCTGCGAATGACGCGATGCCGATGCGCTATTGAGCAAGCGTGGTGATCAACGCCGCCTTCGGGCTGCCCCAGCCGGTAACCAGGTCATAACCGCTTACCGCCGAGTAGCTGCCGGACTTGCCACTGGTGATGTCGTGGAAGTCGGTGGCGTACGTGCTGGTGATGTTCTGCGGATAGATGGTGGCATTGAAGTTGCCGATGCGCGAGCCACCATTGGCAACGGCCTGTTGGTTGACCAGTGCGATAAAGGCCGCCCACATCGGCGCCGCAAAGCTGGTGCCGCCGTATTCGTTGGCCTGGCAGGTGGTCTGGTCGGCGCAGGTATAGAACGTGAAGTTGGCATTGGCCGAAACATCCGGGCCATTGCGATAGGTGGTCGATCCCTTGTTGCTGGAATTGATCACGCCGGAGAGTTTCTGCCATGAAGGAATGGCAATCTTGTCGGGTGAAATGCCGCCTCCGCTGTCGACCCATGCCGTCTCCGACTTCCACGGGCCAGCTGCACTGCTGGTGGTGAGGTCGGTGCCACCGACGGAGATGACATACGCATCATCCGCCGGCCATGCTTCGTTTCGCTTCGACCATGTCGAGCTATCGCCAGAAGCGGCAAAGAACGTTTGGCCCTGCGCTGCCATCTTCTCGAAGTAGGGATCCAGTGTTGTCGGGTCGGCGGGTGTCCAGCCCCACGAGCAACCAATCGTGGTGGGCAGCGGACTATGCGTGGTCATGGCGCTGATGATCGCCGTGTCGGTGGAACCGACATACATCACCAGACTGCTGAGACCGGGTGCCATGCCCAATGCCTGGGTCATGTCGAGCGTTTGCTCGGTGTCGTCGCAGCCGCTCTTGTAGACGCAGGCCGTACTGGTGCCATCTGTCGATAGCAGCGTGACGGGAACGTTGTTGGTCTGCTTGACGTTCTTGTAGTACGTCGTGAGGTCAGCCAGGTCGGTACCCTCGTACTCGAACAAGCCAAGGTTCTGGCCTGCGCCTGTCAGTGCCGTGCCACCGTAGTAGGCCGCGCGCATATCGCTACCCAGGAAAGAGGCCGACGGGCCCGAGCCAGTCGTGGCATGCGTCACCACCGCTTCGGGGCTGATGCCATTGGCCGCTGCGTAATCGCTCCTCTTCACATACAGCGGATGAGGAAGTGAATAGTTGTCCAGCCCCGACACATGCCAGAGCGGAATCGCCAGCCCAGTGGTGGGTTCGCGATCGGGGCTGTAGAAGACGCGATTCTCCGAGGGATGCTGATAGGTGCGCATCTTCACGTTGAAGGCGGCCTCCACGGCAGCGACAGGGCCACTGACTTGCACATCCATGCCATCGCGGCTGCCGCCGGTAACGGTCAAGCCACTCCGGCTCAGGTACTGCACCACCTCGTTGTAGTCGCTCTGGGTCGGACCGAATCGCGCCGTGAATTGCGCGGGAGTCAGGAACTGATGAAACGACGCGCTGCTCGGGTCGTTCACTGCAGCCACGAATGCATCGAGGCCAGCCTGATCGCGCACCGGCAACACCACATCGAGCGACATCACCTGGTTGGTGGCGAGGCTACCTACTTGCGATGCCGTTTTTTCGCTGACGGCACTTCGTACGTGGTGAGTCAAAACTTCGGCAGCTTGTGCTGCGGTGGTGGCGCCAAATGCCATGGCAATAGCCAACGACAGAAGGCATGTTTTTCGAGCCAGGCTGGGAACACCGTGACGGATAACTGTTCCAGTCAAATCTGTTCTATTCATTGGAAGCTACTCCCCATAGATAAGACAGTGACGACGAAACATGGTTGGAAGCCAACGCGGTGCTCCCCTTGGCGCCCGTTGGTCGCGGGAAAGTAGGCCGATAACTGTTGTCTGCGAGTGAATCCGCATGTTCTGGCGAGATGAAGGTTTTTGCGACATTGGCCGTCTATGCGTTCAATCGTTACGCTGACTGTCCTCAAGCGCAGTGTTGATCACGGCGATCGAAAATAATTGAGGAAGGGTGCGATGGTGGTTTTCCCCGGAAAACATGCCTCTGGCGAGCGCCTCGCTTTCGCTTAATGTTGATACGATTTTGATTTGCCTATCGAAACTGATAAGTGCTTCACGGTTGCGCGCTGAAATGAGTGATCCGTCCAGCCCACACTAGACACGACGGATACATCGACAAAGCAACACTCAGGTTCGTACGCTAAGCGAGGAATCCGATGAATACACAGAAGATCAGCATGTGGGTAGCGGCCGTTGCGTGGCTTGTCGCTGCATCACCGTCGCAAGCCGCGGAAGTAGTGCAAGCAGCGCTGCAACCGCCCGCTGGTTACACGGTTGCCTTTACTGCCAAGGCCACTGGTGTGCAGATCTACACGAGCACGGCCGAAGCAGGCGCGCCTAAATGGACGTTCGAAGCGCCGCTGGCCGAATTGTCCGGAACCGCTGGTGCCATCCATCACTATGCCGGTCCTTCCTGGGAGGCGGCAGATGGCAGCAAGGTCACGCGAGATACGGCGACACCGGTAATTACGGTGCCGGCAGCGGATGCATCGCGTGACATCCCCTGGCTGCTGGTGAAGGTCGTCGCTGATCCCACCGCCGGGGCGTTGAGCAAGGTGGCCTACGTGCAACGGATATCGACGGAAGGTGGTGTTGCGCCATCCACGCCGCCGGCGCGTGCGGGTACAAAAGTAGGGGTGCCGTACACCGCCACCTACGTGTTTTATGCCAAATCAAACTGACTTCACGCCCTGATCTTGAGTTGGCGATCGCCGTTGCGTGAAACGGATGGCGCTTCACGGATGGCGCGAAGCGCATGGCTTTCGGTGGCGCCGAACTATCAGGCGCCGTAATCGAGTTTGGGATACCAGTCGGTGCCGCGTCCTTCGGGCGTGGCATCGAGAATGGTCCAGATCGGCATCAGGTCGGGCGCGCCGCGTGGATCCTGTCCCGGGTCGGCGTTATCAAAACTGAATTCGCCGCCCCAGAAATGGCGGATGACGCCGTCGCGGCGGGTGAACACATTGAACGCCGGCTCCTCGCTGCCTTCGTTGCCGGTAGCGTGGTAGTCGCGGCTGAAGTGGCCATTGACGTCGGTATAAAGCTTGAGATGGCGCCAGCCGCGCATGTGTTTGAACTCGACGAGGCGTTCGATGGGCGAGCGGGCGATGACGGCCAGCGCCACGCGTTGCTCGACGTCGCGCGCCTCGCCGTCCCAGGCGCTGAGCAGCGACGTGCACATGGGGCAGGGCTGCTCGCGTTGCGGGCCGAACATGTAGTTGTAGGTCACCAGGGTCTGTTTGTTGCCGAACAGGTCGGCAAAATTCACCGGCCCCTGTACGCCGATGAAGCGGTAGTCGCCGGTGACTTCCCCGCCGGGCGGTAGTGCGCGGCGCTGTTCGGCGACGCGCTCGATATGGCGTCGCAGTTCGATTTCTTCGGCAAGCAAGGCATCGCGGGCGCGGCGGTACTCGGTGCTTTCGTTGGGGTAGCGAGCGCGGTTGCGGCTTGCCAGCTCATGGGCGGGAACAAGGTTGGCAGCGTGGGTCATGGTTGAAACCTCCGATGGCGGCGCAATCCATTGATCGGCAGGGGCTCGGTGCCCCGCGGGAGAATTTTCGACGTATCCCCGTGAGAAGCACATCAACGATGCAGCACGGCTAGGGTCCGTTCAGCGCATTGCGGGGCGAAAGATCTCAGGTGTTTGTGCGACCCGCGCAAGCGCGGGCACGCCCATCACGCCGCCAGCGGGGCGGTGTAGTTGAGCAATAGTGCTGCGTTGATGGTACTGGTCATCTGCTCGGCAAGTTCGGCGTAGCTGCCGGCGCGTGGCATGCGCAGGCGCTTGGGAGCAGTGGCCAGCAAGTCGACGTGGTGGCGCATGCTGGCATCGGTGACGCATACGAACAGGCAGGCGCGTGGTGAATCGAGAAACACGCGCATTTCAACGCGAAGCGTCGAGGCAAATGCAGCGCCATCATCGGGAACGACCACGATGGAAAGCGAGCGATTGCCTTTGCGACGAAGCAGGCGCAGGCATTCCTCCAACTCGATCACCAGCTGATATCCCGTGGGAAGCTCCAGGTCGCGCAGCACGATAGGCTCCATCTGGGCCACCATCTTGCGCACTTCGTTTTCAATGCGACCCAGAAAGCCCACCCGCAATTCCTGGCGGGTGTAATGCACGGGCATGGTGGAGACCTGAATGTCGTTCTTGCGCACCAGCGTCGAATGGTTGACGCGGGTGAAGCTCAGGCCCGCGGCTTCGTAGCTCTGCTTGGCGTTGGTTCCACTGATGCCGCCAAGCGCGGCCCAGGCGGCTTTGAGGTAAGCGATATTGGGCGCCGATTGCAGCATGGGTTTCCCACCTTGATGAATACGCCAGGACAGTGCCTTCCACGTGCACGGGCGGGGCGGCCTCGTTGTCGGGGCATGGCTGTCTTATCGGCACGTGGGCCACAAACTTCAGTGCCTGTGACGGCGTGGGCGCCAGAGCAAGGGCGTGCCGGGCAAGATAGGTGGGGTAACGCCATCGACACGCGCCAGTGCTGCAATGGCCGTGGCTGCCATGGCGGCCGGGCAACCCGAGCGAATCAAAGGCGCCACGACATGTCCAAGACACACGCGAATCCTCTGGCGGCGATCAACCATATCGTCGTGCTGATGCTGGAAAACCGGTCGTTCGATCACATGCTCGGTTTTCTTTATGCGGACACCGGCAATGTGTCGACCGCCGGCCAGCCGTTTGAAGGGCTCAAGGGCACGGAATCCAACCCCAACGCCAATGGCGCGGCGGCGATAACGGTGTTCAAGATTCCGCCGGCGACAACGATCGACGTACTTCCAGCCAGGGGCCGATCCCGGCGAGGGCTACATCGCCACCAACGCCCAGCTGTTTGGCAGCAATCGGCGCCGACGCCACCGGTTGCCACCAATCAGGGGTTTGTTGTCAATTACGCCTATACGCTGGGTTGGGAGGCGACCGAGAAGTGGTCAATTCTCACTGGCACGGTAGCGGGGGACATCATGGGCATGCATACGCCGGATACGCTGCCGGTGTTGTCCGCGTTGGCGCGCGGTTTCGCCGTGTGCGATCACTGGTATGGCTCGGTTCCGACTGAAACGCTGCCCAATCGCGCCTTCGTCCATGCCGCTACCTCGCAGGGGCATATGGACGACAAGACTAAGGCGTTCACGGTGCCCACCATCTACGCCTCACTCGGCAAGCTTGGCGTGTCGTGGATGATCTACGGCTACGATGCGGACCCCCTCACGCGCGTGACCTTTGCCGACCTCACCAGCGCGCCGGACGCCAACTTCGGCCAGTTTGCGGACTTCCAGACGGCTGCGGAAGAAGGCACGTTGGCGTCCTACACCTTTCTTGAGCCGAGCTGGGGCTCGAGCGGCAACAGCCAGCATCCGAACTACGACGTGGCGCTGGGTGAGCAGTTGATTCACGACGTCTACGTCGCGCTGCGTAACAGCCCGCTGTGGAACCAGACCCTGCTTATCATCACCTACGACGAACACGGCGGTTGCTACGACCACGTGCCGCCGCCCACGGGTGCGGTGCCACCCGATGCCACGGCGGGGGAGTACAGTTTTGATTTCAAGCGTTTTGGCCCGCGCGTGCCGACCGTGCTGGTGTCGCCGCTGATTCCCGCCGGCACGGTGCTTCGCGCGTCGGGCGCGATGCCGTTCGATCACACCTCGATACTCAGCACGGTGGAGCAGCGCTGGAGCGTTCCGGCGCTGACAGCACGCGATGCGGCGGCGCCCTCCGTGGGGGCTGTACTGAGCCTCGCCACGCCACGTACGGATGATCCTCTCGTTGGTGTCGTGGTGCCCAGTTCAAAGGGCGTCAACCCCGCGGCGGGGCGGCCTTCGCACCTGCAGGAGGTGTACGCCGAGCTGGTGGCGCACCTGCCGGTGCCCGGTGAGGCGGCTCGCTCTCATGACATGCCGGCGCTGCGTACGGAAAGCGACTACCACGCCTTCATCACTCAGCGCCTTGCGGCATGGAAGGCCGGACGCCGCCACAGCGGACAGGCATGACGTTTGTCCTAGGGGCCTGGGGCTCGGCGCTTGCTATAACTGTCGCGTCAAGGATTGCCTGCTCTGGATCGTTCTCCCCGTACGCGCGAGAACGGGCAGGGGGCTTCGATCGTTCCTTTGGGCAGGCTCGCCCGCGCCACCACCTGCACGACCATCCTGGGGAGAGGTAACGCATGACCCGATTGAAGATTCGGCCGCTGCTGACGGCTTGCCTGCTGGCCACCATGGGCAGCGCCACGGCAGCTGCCGATAGCAGCCACGGCAACGACGCCATGCTCGGCTTCACGCCCGCTGGCGCGACCGCGCAGCAGAGCCTGGAGCAACGTTTTGACGCGCTGCTGGATCCGGCCGACCAGCGTGAATGGCTCAAGCAGATGTCGTCCGAGCCCAACCAGGTGGGTTCGCCGCACGACAAGGCCAATGCCGAGTTCATGCTGGCCAAGTTTCGTGAAGTGGGGCTGGGATGCGCACATCGAAACCTTCAGCGTGCTCTATCCCACGCTCAAGAAGCGTCGCGCTGGAACTGCATGGCGCCGCACCCACTACATGGCAAAACTGAACGAGCCGCCCGTCGCGGGCGATGCCACCTCCAACATCGCAGCGACGGCGTGTTGCCGCCCTATAACGTCTACGGCGGCGACGGCGATGTGACCGCGCCGCTGGTCTACGTCAACTACGGCATGCCCGATGACTACAAGGAACTCGCGCGCCGCGGCATCGACGTGCGCGGCAAGATCGTCATCACCCGCTACGGCGGTGGCTGGCGCGGCCTCAAGCCAAAGCTGGCGCAGGAACACGGCGCTGTCGGCTGCATCATCTATTCCGATCCGCGCGACGATGGCTATGCCGAAGGCGACATCTACCCGCAGGGCGGCTGGCGCCCGGCCGACGGTGTGCAGCGCGGCTCGGTGGCCGACATGCAGCAGTATCCCGGCGATCCGCTCACGCCGGGCATCGGCTCGACACCAGGACGCCAAGCGCCTGGCGATCTGAAAGACGCGAAGACGATCCTGAAGATTCCGGTGATGCCGATTTCCTACGCCGATGCGCAGCCGCTGCTGCAGTCGCTCGCCGGGCCGGTGGCGCCTGCGCACTGGCGCGGCTCGCTGCCGGTGACCTATCACGTGGGGCCCGGGCCGGCGCCGGTGCATCTGGCGATGCAGCTCCGACTGGGGCCAGAAGCCGGTGTACGACGTGATTGCCGTGCTCAAGGGTTCGCACTGAGCCGGACGAGTGGATCGTTCGCGGCAATCATCATGACGGCTGGGTGTTCGGTGCGTGGGATCCGCTCTCGGGCAACGTGGCGATGATGGCCGAGGCCAAAGCCATCGGCACCTTGTTCAAGCAGGGCTGGCGTCCGCAGCGCACGCTGGTTTATGCCAGCTGGGACGGCGAGGAGCCGGGCCTGCTCGGCTCGACCGAGTGGGCGGAGACGCATGCCGAAGAGTTGCAGCAGAAGGCGGTGCTCTATCTCAACTCCGACACCAACTCGTCGCGGCTTCCTCGACGCCGGCGGCAGCCATTCGCTGCAGCATCTGGTGAACCAGGTGGCCGATGGCGTCAACGACCCGGAGACCAGGGTGAGCGTGCGTGAGCGCATGCGTGCGCGCATGTCTGGTCGAAGGCAGCAGCAAGGATGCCAAGCCGTTGGCGAAGGAAGAAGCCACGCTGGCGGCGCAAGGCGGCGACCTGCCCATCGGCGCGCTGGGCTCGGGTTCGGACTTCAGCGCGTTCCTGGAGCACCTGGGCGTTGCCTCGCTGGATCTGGGCTTCGCTGGCGAGGACGAAAGCGGCGGTGTCTATCACTCGCTTTACGATTCCTTTGACCACTACATGCGCTTTGGCGACCCCACCTTCGAATATGGCGTAACGCTGTCCAAGGTGGCCGGCCATATCGTGCTGCGCACCGCTGATGCGCAGCGTGGTGCCGCTGCGCTTCGGCGATTTCAGCGACACGCTGGATCGCTACGTGGACCAGCTGCACAAGCTGGTCGACAGCACGCGCAAAGACACCGACGAGCAGCACAAGCTGCTTGACCAGCACGCTTTCACGCTGGTGATGGACCCTGCCCATCCGGTAACACCGCCCGAGCGTGACTCCGATGTACCCGATATCCGGCTTGCACCGCTGGATCAGGCCACCAGGCAGCTCAAGCAGAGCGCGCTGGCCTATGAGGCGGCCTACACCGAACGTGCTGCCGCGGGCTTCAACCTGCCGGCCGATCAGCTACGCGAGTTGAACGCCTTGATGGGCCAGATGGAACAGGCACTGTCCGATCGGTCAGGCCTGCCCGGACGCCCATGGTTCCAGCACATGATCTACGCGCCGGGCATGTTGACCGGCTACGAAGTGAAGACCGTGCCGGGCGTACGCGAAGCGCTGGAAGCGCGTCGTTGGGACGAGGCCAATCAATACGCAACCGTGACGGCCAAGGTGCTCGACCGCTATCGCACGCAGCTGGATCATTTGACGGCGTTGTTGAAGAAGGCGTCGTAACTGCTTAGTCGCCTCGTATTTCCCTCAGCGTCATCCCGGCGAAGGCCGGAATGACGCTGAGGGGACTTACCGGTGTCCCCAGACCGGCTCAACCATCCGCCTGAGCGAGATAGCCCATCTTGCGACCCTTCGGCAATCGCTTGATCTCCCACTCCGCCCGCGAAGCCGCAGCCCTATCCGCATAGGGCCGCGCGCCGATCAGCCGCAGCGGCGGATGCGATCGCGTGTAGCGTGCGCCGCGCCCAGCAACATGTGTTTCGTAGCGCGCTTCAAGGTTATTGGTGATGCCGGCATAGAACGAACCGTCCTGGCACTCGATCAAATAAAGCCACCACGTGCCTTCACTGGCCGGTAGCACGTTGTCAGCAGGGGTCATGGATCGGCTTGGTGGCATGGCATGCCATTCTTCCACGAGTCAGCGAAACGTGCTCTCTCACCCCAGCGTCGGAGAGGGTTGGGGTGAGGGGCAATCTTGCGATAACGCCGCGTCGAAGCGAGTTTTGCTCAAGCCAAGCGAGTGCTAAGGCTTCACAAACCTCAACGTCATCCGATCCGACTCGCCAATCCCCTTCATTTTCGCGTGCTCGCTTTCCGGCCCGGCAAGATCTGGCGGTAGCCGATGCACATTGATGTCTTCCGGGTCATTCGGATTGGCGTTGATCTGCGATACGCCGGCGAGGCGAAAGCCCGTCTTGAGGCCAAGCGCTATCAGATAGTCCTCGGGGATGCGGTGCAATGCAGCCGAGCTCAGCACGGGGTCACCAAACGGTTTGGCGCGGTGCTCGGTGAGGCCCAGGACGCCACCAGGCTTGAGTACATCGAAGGCGGACTTGAAGATGGCTTCGAGCGTGGCCGGATTGTCGTTGAGCCAGTCGTGGGTGTTGCGAAAAGTGAGCACCATGTCGGCTGAATTGCTCGGGCCAAGATTCACCTGCTCGGGCGGTGCAAACGGGACGACCTTGGCGATATGGCCATACACCGCCGGATTGGCCTTGAGCTTGGCGGTGAATTTCTCTGCCTTCGGTGAGGCCGCTTCGATCAGATGGCCTTGCCCGGCAAGGAAAGGCGCGAGAATTTCCGTGTACCAGCCACCTCCGGGCGCCAGTTCGATCACCGTCATGGTGGGCTGGATACCGAAAAACTGCAGCGTTTCGACGGGATGACGATACGTATCGCGCGCCTTGTTGGCGTCCGATCGCCATGGGCCGTTGACGGCTTGTTGCAGCAGCGCAGCGGTATCGTCCGCCGCGCTGGCCATGACCGGAAGCAACAACAGGCCGGCAAGCAGCAAATGCAAGGTGCAGGTTCGGCGAAACATGGTTCGACCCTCCTGACGGTGAGGGCCACAGGTTACGCCCAAACACGCTGGCTCAGGTACTGCGCGAGCACCGCTTTCCACGCGGGTACTAGGGTGCGGAGCGGTGAGGTGGCGTTTGCGGAAAAACGATCTTCAGCATGGGACGGGCATCCACGCCGGCCGCACTGCAAATGCGTGCGGCACCCAGAAGCTCGCGTGTATCGGGTTGTCCTTGCATGGCCTGGTCACACGCTGCATGCGTGCGATTCAACAGCCAGACGTAGTAGGTCGGATAGGCGGAATACGCGACGATAATGCCAAGCACGATCCGGCGTAGCTTCTCCATGGGCTGACTCATGTTTGGCGCTGGGCGCGTGGATGGCCAATGATGTCGCGATCGCTCTCGTAATGTCTTGCGTCAATCGATGGCTGTCGGTTGGTGTCGTTTGCGCCGCGACGTCACGTCACTGTCACGCCTGGTTGTTTGAATCCCTCAACTAAACCGGCGCAGCACTTGCTGCGCCTTTTTATATCCCGGGGGAAATCCAATGATGAAGAAAGCATCAGTCGTGCTGTCCATCGCTTGCTTGCTGTGTGCGTCTGCCGCGCAGGCCGCCACGTCGCGCACCAGTTGGGTGGTATCGCAGATCTACAGCTACAACCATCCTTTTGCAGCCACCGACAGCACCGATTTGGCCACCAAGATGTCGACCATGGCGGCAGATGCTTTCGACTTTTATCGTGGCACCGACCATATCTTCTACCAGGACATGCTGACCCTGCCGGCGTCGAGCTATACGACCACGCAGACCGGCTATACCTGGATCGGCGGCGACGCCCATATCGGCAACTTTGGCGCGTGGCAGGACAGCAGTGGCAACAACGTGTTTTCGGTGGACGATTTCGACGAAGGCTACCTGGGCCAATACGTATGGGATCTTCGGCGCCTGGCCACGAGCATGGTGTTGGCCGGGCGCGTCAACGGCGTTGCCGATAGCGACATAACCACCGCCATCAACACCATGGTCGGTGCCTACGTCAGTGAAATGAATACCTTCATGGGCAGCAGCGCCGAGTTGAGCTTCCAGCTCAAGAACGGCAACACGTCTGGCGCGGTGCAGACCACCATCAGCAACTCAAAGAGCGACACCCGCGCAACCCTGCTCAGCAAATACACGCAGGTGACCAGCGGCGTGCGCAGCTTCCAAACGATTGCCAACACGCTGGTGACGGTTAATAGCACCACCTACAACAACATCGCCGCCGCGATGAACAGCTACATCAGCTCCATTGCATCGTCCAAGCAATATGCCGCCAGCTATTACCAGGTGAAGGATATCCGCCAGAAGCTCGGCTCCGGTGTCGGTAGCCTGGGCAAGCTGCGCTATTACGTCCTCATCGAAGGGCCGTCCACGTCCACCTCGGATGATGTGATCCTGGAACTGAAGCAGGAGACGACCAGCGCCGTGGCCGAAGTGGACAATGGCCAATTGCCTGCCGCCGACTACAACAACAATGAAGGCAATCGCGTAGCGATGACCGCCAAGGCGCAGACGCTGAATGCGGATGTGCTGACCGGCTATGCCACGATCAATGGCCTGACCTATTACTTCCACGAGAAATCCCCCTTTGAAGAGGATTTCGACTACACCCAGCTGACCAGCGCCGGCAAGTTGAATACGGCTGCGACGTATCTCGGCCAGGCGCTTGCATCGGCGCATGCGATTTCCGACCAGGATTACAACAGTACGATCGTGCCGTACAGCATCGACAAGCAGGTAAGCAGCGCCGTTACCAGCACCAGCGGGCTCGAATCGGAAATTTCCACCTTCGCGTTCAACTACGCCGCCCAGGTGAATCTGGACTGGCAGTCGTTCGTCAGCGCGTATAACGCGGGTACGCCGTTGTATTGAATCCCGGCGACGACGTCCGCCTCGAGGGGAGGCGGACGTCACCCGTCACGTATTCACGATGCGGGGATGGATACGTAAGATTTCCTCGCCACCAACGCCACGATCCAGCCGAACAACAGCATCGCGGCCAGGTTGGCAATCAGGCTGAAGGTGGTGAAGTGGGGCGGGGCATGCAGGGCCGATAGCGGCACCACCACGTAGTTCATGACCACAAAGATCACCGCGCCGTAGATGACGCCCCACACGGGCCACTGGTTGGCCAGGGCGGCCCGGCGACGTGTCGCCACGACGAAGATGGCGGCAATGATCATCGACATCGCCCATTGCAGCAGCAAGCCGAGCACCGCGATGGACGGGCCACCGGCCAGGGCTGCCTTGCCGAGTACGCCGCCGGCGATGTACTTGAGGATCACCAGTGGGTTGTAGCCGCTAATCAGCGAGGCGGCGCCGATATCGATAGTGCCTGCAATGAGTCCGCCCCAGAGGATGGCGGCGAGGGCGGGATGGCGTTTACGTGGCATGACGGTCTCCGAAGTGGTTCGGGTTCTCGCGACGCGATGTTGCTTCCAAGTGTCGCCACTCTAGTGAGCGATCGTCGGTGTGGCGATATGACTTCCCGCAGGGGTGCCGCTGTTACAGCTAACATCGCGGGCATGCGCTTCTCCGATCTCCAGGCAAGCCCCGCTGAAACGTTGGTGGCCGAGCTGCGTGACTACCCCGAGTGGCATCGCGGCCGCGAGCGCTACGGCGTGTGGATCGCCCCGGTCGAGCAGCCCGCGCTGCTGGCCTATATCGAGGAAGCGCGGCATCGGCTCGGTGACTGGCTGTATCCCTGCGCGGATCGACAGCCTCATGTCACCGTGTTCGTTTGCGGCTTTCATCAAAGGACGGCCGTCCACGACGACGACTTTCCGCCGGATCGGCTGCAGCGGCAGATTGCGCTGCTCGATGCCGATATCGGCACGCCGTGCGGGTTTCCGCTGGCATCGCCGGACAGCTTTTCCAGTGCGGCGTTCATTCCCGTGGGTGACCCTGAAGGCCGGCTTGCGCAATGGCGATCCCTATTGGGGCGTGCCAGCCGTGAGGTACGGCAAGCTCCCTATGTGCCACATATCACGCTGGGTTTGTATCGTCGAAGGATTGGAGCGGATGCATTGCGGCAGCGGCTAGCCGAGATCGAAGCGCCTGCGCTCACACTCTCCATCAGCGAACTGCACTACGTTACCTACGACGCACGCCATCATTCGGGTCCGTTGCACATCCAGCACCGCGCGCTGCTGGGTCCATCCGGAAAAGCCATGGCATCCGCCCGCTAGACGTCAATAAAAAAACGCACGGTACGAACGTGAGGTTCGTACCGTGCGTCAGTGGTGCCTTGCTTAACCGCCGGCGGGCGCGGCGCTGTCCGGGGTGCTCTTGGTTCCCTTGCTGCCCGTCTTGTGCGGGCCAGCATTCTTGGGGCCGGTATTGCGATACATCGCATCGGCTATCTGCTTTTGATCGGTCGACAGCACGCCGTACAAATCATCGAAGGTCGACGACAGCTTCTTCATGTTGTCCGCGTGCAACTGCGTGAGGTCGGCGTACGACTTCATGACATCGGTGGCGCTCATGGTGGCAAGCTTCTGCGCGCGATCACGGAAGGCCTGGTCTGCCTTTTGCGCGTTGTCACGCATGGTCTGTGCAAAGGCGTTCCATTGCTTGGACTGCTGGTCGGTGATTTTCAGCTTGGTGTGCAGATCAGTGATGCGCGTTTCCACCGCGTCGGCGTGCTTCTGCCCGTGGTCCTTGGCCGCAGCGGGCGTAGCGATGGGAGTAGGTGCGCCCGTGGTTGGCGCGGTCTGCGCCCACGCCGAGGCCGACAGCAGCGCGACGGCAAGCACAGCGGGCGTGGCGATACTACGAATAGCAGATGTCATCGTCAGATGCTCCGATTCAATGGGTCGGTGGTTCGATTGGGCGCATTACGTCCCGCTCAATAGCCGTCTTGCTGGTAGTACACCACGCCGGGCGGCGGTGGCGGCGGCGGTGAGGTATAGACCACCGTCGGCGGCGGCTGCGGCGTGCTTGCGCCCACGATCGCCGCGCCGGCGGCAACGCCAATCAGGGCGCCCGCGACGACGGCACCGCCATCGTCGTGATGGTAGTGATCGTCATGGTAGTAATGATCGTCATGACCGTGATAATGGTCGTAATGCGGCGGCGGCGGACCGTGATGATGGTCTTGCGCCAAGGCCGACATCGGCAATGCCACCCAGGCGGCGGCGATGCAGGCGGCGGCGATCTTGTGATGCAGATGGAAGTGCGTGTTGCGGTTCATCAACGTTCCTCCGGCAGCGCGCGGGGTGTCGCACGTAAGGAAGCGTAGATCCGCTTATGTGCACCGCAGCTCAACAGGTGGCGCCGCCGCGCCGGCCCTTTGGCAACCGTTTGCCTATGTCATCATCGTGTGAGCATGGAACGGCAAGTGCGTTGCGCCAGTACGCTCCACGGCCGGCTCCGCTACAGACAGGCGTTCCTTGTTGCCATCGATGACGACCAGGATATGGCCGGAGGCGATCTCGCCCTTGAACTTGCGATGGATGACGTCGGGCACTGACGAACCCACCAGTGCGCCTGTCCAGCCGCCCACCGCGGCCGCTGCGAAGGCCATGGCGCTTGCGCCAATCAATGTCACGCCGAGCGGTGGTATGGCGACGGCCACCAGGCCAAGCACGACACCCGTGCCGCCGCCACAGGCCACGCCGCGTACCGCAGCGGGATAGAAATCCGTACGGCCAGTCATCAGATGATCGGAAATATGGGCGTGCTCGATGTCGTCTCGGGCGATCAACGAAATGTCATGATCGGGAATGCCGGCCAGGAGCGCCGCCTCCATGGCGAGGCGCGCAGAGGCGAGATCGGGCGTGCTGTACACGCAACGGGATTTCATGAGCTTCTCCTGCCGACTATCGGCGCCTGGCGCCTCGCATGGTCTGGAGGGAGAAACGCAAGAGCGCCATGCAGGCTTGCCTGGGCTCGACGCTATCTTCCCCCGATAGGGGGGCGGCTGCGTGATCGGGGTGTTAACGCGGAACGCCGTGCCTTCAGAAGAGAAAACCGGGGCGTTGCGGTAGTCTGTGGCGGTTTCCCTGGCTGTCTTCCGCATGAGCTCCCGCCGATCTAGCCCGACCGATATCCAGCCTGACCTGCTCGGTGGTGGCTCCAGTGCCCCCACCGAGATCCATCGCCTGTTCTTCGCCCTGATGCCGGACGAAGCCACCTGCCGCCATGTCGAGCAAGCGGCGAACGGAGTTGTGGCGGCGCAGCATCTGCGCGCGAGGATGATTCGTCCCTCGCGTTATCACGCCACGCTGCATTTCCTTGGTGATCATCCGATGCTGCGCGAAGACATCGTCCAAGCTGCCACGGCCGCCGCAGGCAAGGTGCATGCGGTGCCCTTTGAACTGGCGCTCGATCATGCCGCAGGTTTTCACGGGCGCGAGCCGCCATGCGTGCTGCGCTGCTCGCAGGTGCCGTCGGCCTTGCAGACGCTTTGGCAAGACCTGCAACAGGCGTTGATCCGGGCGGGATTGGGAGCGCATCTCTCGCGCAACTTCACGCCGCACGTGACATTTGCCTATAGCCGTGGTGCGTCGCCGCAAGCGGCGCCCATCGAACCGATCCGTTGGCACGTTGAAGGATTTGCGTTGTTGCACAGTGTGGTCGGGGGAGGGGCGTACCGCACCCTCGACGCCTGGCGCTTTCATTCCAGGTAGAGCTGGCGTATGGCCGCCCAAACCTCGTGGAAAATCTTCGTGCGCGGGTCGCACGAACGGGTGGGAACACGACATACTCTCGCCTCCTTCCGATGTTGGTGAGAGGCTTCATGTTCAAACCCCTGCTTGCTTCACTGTTGACCGTCTCGGTCGCGCTGCCTGCCATGGCGACCACGCTGGACGCCAATCAGGCCCAGGCCCGCGATATCTTCAGTCAACTCATCGCGTTCAAGACCGAGATCGGGCAGGGGCAGGTACCGGTGATGGCCAACTATCTGGCCGACCGGTTCCGTGCGGCAGGCTTTCCCGATTCGGATATCCACATCATTCCTTACGGCGAGACGGCGGCCATGGTGGTGCGCTATCGCGGTAACGGCACCGGTGGCAAGCCGATTGCGCTGATGGCACATATGGACGTGGTGACTGCCAAGCCGGAAGACTGGCAGCGTGACCCATTCAAGTTGATCGAAGAGAATGGCTATTTCTACGGGCGCGGCACGGAAGACATCAAGAGCGGTGTCACCGTGCTGGCGGCAAATTTTATCCGCCTGAAGAAAGAAGGCTTCGTGCCCACGCGCGACCTGATCATCGTGTACACCGGCGATGAAGAAACCTCGCAGGACACCATGGACGATCTGGTGAAGCATCACCGTGACCTCGTGGACGCCGAGTTCGCGCTCAATACCGACGCCGGCGGCGGCGAGCTGAGCGAAACCGGCAAGCCGCTGGTGTATGGCCTGCAGACGGCTGAGAAGGCCTACGCCAGTTTCGAGCTGACCACACATAACCCGGGTGGCCACAGTTCGCTGCCGCGTCCGGACAACGCCATCTATGAATTGGCTGACGCATTGAAGAAGGTGCAGGGCTACAGCTTTCCGGTGATGTGGAACGACACCACGCTGGCCTCGTTCAAGGCCCTGGGCGCCACCACGCAGGGCAAGCTGGGCGACGCCATGCGCGCGTTTGCACAGAACCCGCATGACACGGCCGCCGCAGACGTGCTGGGCGCTGAACCGTCGGAAGTGGGCAAGACCCGCACTACCTGCGTGGCAACCCTGCTGCGCGGCGGCCACGCCGACAACGCGTTGCCGCAATCGGCGACAGCCACCATCAACTGCCGCGTGTTCCCCGGTGTGGCCATCGACACCGTGCGCAACTCCTTGCAGGGGCTGGTCGGCGCGAACGTCGAGGTAACCCTGGTTGGCAAGGCTGTTTCCAGCGATCCCTCGCCGCTGCGTCCGGATGTACTGGCGGCTGTCACCAAGGCCGTGCACAGCATTCGTCCGGGCGTGGCAATCACCCCGGTGCAGGAGTCCGGTGCCACCGATGGCCTGTACTTCCGTGCCGCCGGCATTCCCACCTACGGCGTCGGCGGCCTGTTCATGAAGAACAGCGACTCCTTTGCACATGGCCTCAACGAGCGCATTCCGGTGAAGTCGTTCTACGACGATGTCGCTTACTGGCACGTGCTGTTGACGGACTTGGCTGGCAAGCCGGCGTCGAAGTAAAGCTTCTGGCTCCTCCCCCCCTGCAGGCAGGGGGAGGTTGGGAGGGGGTAGCTCTCTGCGAGCGTGCCCACCCCAACCCTCCCCTGCAAGCAGGGGAGGACGTGACAAGTCGAAGGAACTTGAGCTGGTACGCATGCCGAAGGTCATGGCGCGAGTTACCCTGTAGAGGCGCACAATCGCGTCCCCACAGCTGACTTACGGAGTTCGTCATGCGGCCGACCGTTCTTGCAGTGCTGGTATCCCTCGCTTTTCCCCTCACCGCTGCCTTGGCTGCAGCGCCAACCGCGTCGAGTACTCCCGTTCCCGCCTACGTGACGGCCGCGATCAACGACCCGGCCCGCAAGGACGACGTTCCCAACGACGATCGTCGCAAGATCGCCGACCTGATGACCTTTGCCCAAGTGAAGCCGGGCGAGTCGGTGGTGGATTTGATCCCCGGTAGTGGCTATTTCACCCGGGTGTTCAGCGCCATCGTTGGCCCCGACGGCCACGTATACGCTGTGTGGCCGAATGAGTACGGCAAGGAGGCCCAATCCGATGTGCAGGGCTCCAAGGCGCTGGTCGCCAATCCGCACTACGCCAATGTCGGCGTGTTGATGGTGCCGTCGGCTCAGTTCAAGACCCCGGGCAAGGTTGACCTGGTATTCACCTCGCAGAACTACCACGACTACCCGGACAAGTTCATGGGCAAGGTCGATCCGGTGGCGTTCGACAAGCAGGTGTTCGATTCGCTCAAGCCCGGTGGCCTGTTCGTGGTGGTCGATCACGTGGCCGAGGCCGGTTCCGGCATGCGCGATACCGATACGTTGCATCGCATCGATCCGGCCATCGTGAAGCAGCAGGTGGAGTCGGTCGGTTTCGTCTTCGACGGCGAAAGCGACGTGCTGCGTAACCCAGCCGATCCGCACAACATCAAGGTATTCGACAAGTCGATCCGTGGTCACACCGACCAGTTCGTCTATCGTTTCCGCAAACCCGGATAATCGTTTGACCGAGTCGCCAAGAAACCCTGCAACGGAGGGCGCAGCCGCGCCCTCCAGTGATCCACCCCCGACACCTCCCCGGCGGCCTGATGACGAGGACTGCTGCGGCCAGGGCTGCGTGCCCTGCATCTTCGACCTCTACGACGAGGCGATGGGACGCTACCGCGAAGAGCTCGCCGCGTGGAAGCAACGCCACCCGGGCCAACTGCCTGATTAGCGCTTCCACAGGGCTCGTTTTACACTTGCCGATCTGTTTTTCAGGACCTGTCGATGCATTCATCACTGCTGCGTGTCCTCGTGTGCGGCCTGCTGCTGTTCACCGCCGAGGTTTCTTTTGCGCAGGCACCGCACACCGTACTGCTACAGGACCTGACCTGGACGGAAATCCGCGACCAGGTACAGGCGGGCAAGACCACCATCATCATTCCCATCGGCGGCACCGAGCAGAGCGGGCCGGGCATCGCGGTGGGCAAGCACAATGCGCGGGCAGCTTTTCTCTCGCAGAAGATCGCCGAGCGGTTGGGCAATGCGCTGGTTGCGCCGGTCGTTGCCTACGTGCCGGAAGGTGGCTACGCGCCGCCCAGCTCGCATATGCGCTTCCCCGGCACCATCACCATTCCCGATGCGGTGTTCGAGCAGATGCTCGCGTCGGCCGCGCAGAGCTTCGCGGTGCACGGCTTCAGGAACATCGTGTTTCTCGGCGACCATGGCGGTTACCAGAAGGACCTTGATCGCGTCGCTGCACAATTGAACAAGACCTGGGCCGGCAAGGCGCACGCCATCGTCCCACCGGAGTATTACGCGGCCTCGTCCGATGGCTATGCGCAGCAGCTGCGCCAGCGCGGCTTTCGCGATGACGAGATCGGCACGCACGCCGGGCTGGCCGACACCTCGTTGCAACTGGCAGTGGATCCGCAGATGGTGCGGCTCGATCGCTTGCAGCATGGCCCCAAGCTGGGGCCGGCCGATGGCGTCTATGGCGGCGATCCGCGCCGCGCTTCGCCCGATCTTGGTCAGCTGGGCGTCGATGCTATTGTGTTACATACCGTGGAAGCCCTGAAGAAAGACACCCAGGGACGTTAATGCCCCTTGCGGGGCTACCTCCGAATTTCACTCACACGTTGTTTGCCCATGGCCATCGCTAACTACTCACGCCCCTCCCGTCTGTTCCGCCTGGCATCGTTCGCGCTCGCGGCGGCATGCGTCGGCGGAAACGCCCTCGCGGCATCGTCCGTCACCACCGTTCCTGGCATGCCGCCGGTGGTCAACGCCGCCAACATGTACAGCGAGGCGGGTCTCAATCACCTGAGCCCGGCCGTCGCCAACGACCTGCAGCGGGTGTACGTGCCGAACCTGCGCTCGAACGATGTCTACGTCATCGATCCGGCCACCTACAAAGTGGTCGACAAGTTCAAGGTGGGCCGCGACCCGCAGCACGTGGTGCCCGCATGGGACCTGCGCACACTGTGGGCCACCAACAACGCCGAGCACGGCGCCGACGGCAGCCTGACGCCGATCGATCCGCGCACCGGCAAGCCGGGCAAGAGTATTCCGGTCGACGACCCGTACAACATGTACTTCACGCCTGACGGCAAGGAGGCC
This sequence comes from uncultured Gammaproteobacteria bacterium, assembly GCA_963783075.1. GTDB lineage: Bacteria > Pseudomonadota > Gammaproteobacteria > Xanthomonadales > Rhodanobacteraceae > Dyella. The sequence continues at coordinate 433,004 of CAWAMF010000003.1, forward strand.
ATCGTGGTGGTCGAGGCGCACGCGCGCCTGGATTTCCGCGATGCGCACAGCATGGCCTTGCATTCGAGCCTGCCCGCGCCGGAGTGCAAGGGCATCAACCACGCTGACTTCGCCATCGACGGCACCTACGCCATCTTTACCTGCGAATTCACCGGCAAGCTGACCAAGATCGACATGGTCAAGCGCCAGGTGGTGGGTTATCTGGACCTGGCCAAGCATGGCATGCCGCAGGACATCCGCGTTTCGCCCGACGGCAAGACGTTCTATGTGGCCGACATGATGGCCGATGGCGTGTACCTGATCGACGGCGCCAGCTTCAAGCAGGTCGGCTTCATCAAGACCGGCGTGGGCACGCACGGCCTCTATCCGAGCCGTGATGGCACCAAGCTGTACGTGGCCAATCGCGGTTCCAACAAGATTCACGGCCCGCGCAAGGGCAAGGGCAGCGTGTCGGTCATCGACTTTGCCACCCAGAAGGTGGTCGCCAACTGGCCGGTACCCGGCGGCGGCAGCCCGGATATGGGTAACGTCAGCGCAGACGGCAAAACGCTGTGGCTGTCGGGTCGCTTTGACGACGTGGTCTACGCGTTCGACACCACCACTGGCCAGGTCCACTTCGTCAATGTTGGTCAGGAGCCGCATGGCCTCACCGTGTGGCCGCAGCCGGGTCGTTACTCGCTGGGCCATACCGGCATCATGCGCTAAGCAAACGCGGGCCCATGAGTCAGGTCGTGCCCCAGGCCGACGATCCAGCTGCGCTGATCCAGCGGCAGCTGGAGGCCTATAACGACAAGGATGTCGAGGCTTGGCTCGCCACCTATGCGGCCGACGCCGAGCAGTACCTGCTGCACGGCGATCGGCTGGCGAAGGGGCATGCTGAGTTACGCGCTCGCATCCTTGCGCGATTTGCCGAACCCGACCTCCATGCGCGGTTGCTCAGTCGCACCGTGATGGGCCCGATCGTGGTCGATCTCGAGCAGATCACCCGCAACTTCCCCGAAGGAAAGGGCACGATAGAGATGTTGTGCATCTACGAAGTGGCGCAAGGCCGCATCGTCAGGGCGTCGTTTGCCTTCAATAACCCGGTGTTGCTGGGCTAAAACCTTGCGGATTGCTCCATGAGCGACCGCCTTCTTCTGTTGCCGTGCGACCTCTTGCTGCGAATATTCGAAGCGAGGTGGAGATTCCGCATGCCTCAAGTAAAAGGTGTGACGCGTATCACAACTTGTGACGCTTTCATGAACCTTGCTATGAAAATGTGATGTGTGGCACATTCCATGAGATCGGCTCATGGAGATTGAGATGAATTGGAAGCAGGGGCTTGCTGTATTCGCGTGTAGGGTTTTGAAACACAAATGGACTCGTGCCGAGCCAGGTCGACGCGAGTGCGGTCGGTGCGGTCGGGTGGAACTGCGGACCTGGCGCTTCGGCTGAGCCGGCAGGGGCGGCGCTGGCATTTCGCACCGATGTCCCCACATCGGTGACTTGCTCGCTAAGGACGCCCCATGATTCCCTTTTCCGTACTCGACCTGGCTCCCGTCACCGAAGGCAGCAACACCACGCAGGCGTTTGCCAACACGCTGGACTTGGCGCGACGCGCCGAAAAGGCGGGTTACCAGCGCTATTGGCTGGCCGAGCACCACAACATGCCGGGCATTGCCAGCGCCGCGACGGCGGTGTTGATTGGCTATGTGGCTGGCGGTACCTCGACCATCCGGGTCGGCGCGGGCGGCATCATGCTGCCAAACCACGCACCGCTGCAGGTGGCCGAACAGTTCGGCACGCTGGCGTCGCTCTACCCGGGGCGTATTGACCTTGGTTTGGGGCGTGCGCCGGGTACGGATCATGCGACGGCTCGCGCGCTGCGCCGTTACTTCGACAGCGCCGATGCATTCCCGCAGGACGTGGCGGAGCTGCTGGCCTTCTTTGAGCCCGCCAAGCCGGATCAATCGGTACGCGCGGTGCCCGGTGCCGGCATCGAGGTGCCGGTGTGGTTGCTGGGCTCAAGCCTGTTCAGTGCCCGACTGGCAGCGGCGTCGGGTTTGCCGTTTGCGTTTGCCTCGCACTTTGCACCCGATGCGATGGACGAAGCGCTGGCGCTGTACCGTCGCGATTTCCGCCCCTCGAAGCGCTTGGCCGCGCCGCACGCGATGCTGGGCGTCAACGTGGTGGCCGCAGGCAGTGATGCCGAGGCGCGCCGCCTGTTCACCACCCAGCAGCAGAGCTTCATCAACCTGCGACGCGGGCGGCCGGGGCTGATTCCAGCGCCCATCGACGATATCGAAAGCTACTGGACGCCCACCGAGAAGTTCGGGGTCGAGCACGCCTTGGCCTGCGCGGTGATTGGCGATGCCACGACGGTACAGCAGGGCATCGAGGCATTTGTCGCCCGACATCGCCCCGACGAACTGATGGTGACCGCCAACGTGTTCGATCACGAAACGAGATGCCGTTCGTTCGAGATCGTGGCGGAAGTGCGCGACCGCCTGGCCGGCGCGGCCTGACCGATTCAGGGCGTGGCGAAATTCTTCTGCAGGTCCTGCCGGCAACGGGCGAGCAGCTGCGGCGGAAATTGCGTGATCGGATCATCGGCGTAGCCGGTGCCCGTATCGAGCATGCCCTGTTCGGCGAGCAGCTGGCAGATGGCTAGTCGCTGGGCCGCGTGCAGTACGCGACTCATGGGTAGCGCCAGCGCATCCTGCCGTGGGCCGGCGTGTTCGACCAGGGCGTCCTGCACGGCGACCGGCAGGTCCCAGTGCTGTCCCGCCTGCACGGTGAGCTGTCGTGCAATGCCGGCGCAGTCGGCCACGAAAGCCGGTGAGCAGGTGATCAGCATGCCGCCGGCGTCTTTCTCGAGCAGGCGCGCTACCGCGCCTAGCCCGCTGTAGCCGACCAGTCCGGCCAAATACGCCTCGAACGGGTCGCACTGTCCCTTGCTGAGGAACACCGCCGCGTGCGCGCAGCGTTCGGCGTGATCCCATAGGCGTTGGCCGATCACTTGGCCGCCGGCGCCGGCGCTGGCCATCAGGATGGGTTTCATCACATACGACGACACCACATGGCGCAGGCCGATCTGGCCCAGCAGCACCACGGCGTGTTGAAGGCTGCCGACCGGATGCGCGGTACGGTAAGTGACACTGCCGGTAACGCGCATGACTTCGCCCACCAACACCGGATCGCGGCGAATCAGGTTGGCCAGCTGGGCACCATTGAGGTCGTCACTTTTCATCGCGCGCATCAGCTGAGGCAATACCGAAGGCATGCGCGGCAGGCTGCGCACGTCGAAACGGCCGCCCTCGCACTGCTCCTTGAGGCGCTGCAGCGCCACCTGCTCGCGGATCGATGCCTGGTTGTCCGGCGCGCTGACGGACAGATTGAGGATGTGGCGGTGGAAGCATTCCTCGATCTCGTCGCCCGATACGGTGCCCGGCGACGCCTCGGCGGCCTCCAGCATCTTGCGATCGGCCGCAGGCTGGCGCGGCGCCGGTGTTGCAGACGCGCGTTCACGTGCGAAGAACCGCCACCAGTTGCCCATCATCTTGCTGCTCCGCTCCCTATGAACCAGCTGCCGCTTCGCTTCTGTATCGGCACGGGGCGGAAAAGATGTAGTGCGGATAAACGTTCTTGCGACGCGCCGCTCAGTCTTGCGGCGGGCCCTGCAACTGCTTGATCCAGCTGGCCGCGCCGAGGCCGGCGCGGCGGCCGCTGGCGAAGCAGGCGGTAAGCAGGTAGCCCCCGGTGGGGGCTTCCCAGTCGAGCATCTCGCCCGCGCAGAACACGCCGGGGAGGGCGTCTAGCATCAGTTGATGGTCCAGCGCTTCCAGCCGCACGCCACCGGCGCTGCTGATAGCTTCCTCGATCGGCCGCGCCCGCTGGAGCTTTAGCGGTAGGCGTTTGATCGTGCGCGCCAAGGTATCGGTATCGTGGAACTGCTCGCGGGTGAGCACCTCGTGCAGTAGCGCAGCCTTTACGCCGGTGAGGCCGGTCTGGCGGCGCACATGGTCGCTCATCGAGCGGCTGCCATGGGGCTTGGCCAGGTCGTGGCGCAGGCGTTCCAGCGTGCGGTCGGGGGCGAGATCCAGCATCAGCGTGGTGTCGCCATGCGCGGCGATGGCGTCGCGCATGGCGCCAGAGAAGGCGTAGATCAGGCTGCCCTCGATGCCGGTCGCAGTGATCACGCACTCGCCCTGGCGTGTGTGTTCCATGCCGGTCGCGTCGCGAAAGTGGATGGCCACGGGCTTGAGCGGTGCACCCGCATGGCGGTTGGCAATGTGCTCGGTCCAGCCGATGTCAAAACCGCAGTTGGAAGGCGTCAGTGGCGCTACGGAGACACCACGTGCCGTCAGCCACGGCTGCCACGCGCCATCGGAACCGAGCTGCGGCCAGCTGCCGCCACCCAGGGCCAACACCACGGCATCGGCGCGAATAGCGCGCTCGCCATCGGGCGTGCCCATGCGCAGCGTGCCATCGTCGTTCCAGCCCAGCCAGCGGTGATGCACGTGGAAGCGCACGCCACTCTCGCGCAGGCGGTGCACCCAGCCGCGCAGCAGTGGCGCGGCCTTCAAATCACTGGGAAATACCCGGCCCGAACTGCCGACAAAGGTTTCCACGCCCAGGCCGCGCGCCCAGGCACGCAGGTCGTCGGCGTCGAAATCGTTCAGCCAGGCGCCGACCTCGTCGGCGCGCGTGCCGTACCGCTGCACGAACGCCGGCTTGGGCTCACCGTGGGTGAGGTTCATGCCGCCCTTGCCGGCGATAAGGAACTTGCGCCCCACCGACCCCTTGGCCTCGTAGAGATCCACCTCCACACCCACCGCTCGCGCGACTTCCGCGGCCATCAGCCCGGCAGGGCCGCCACCGATGATGACGAGGCTAGGGTGAGAGGAGGGTGCTGGCGACATAGAGGCCGGCTCAGTTCGCCAGCGTGGCCGTCATGCGCCGCTGCGGTTCCACCGACACGCTGGTGGTTTCGCTCATCACCTCCAGCTGGCCGTCCTGGATAAGGCATTGCAGGCGCATGCCGCGCTCGGACATGGCGGCCAGCGTTTCCACCGTCTCGGCCGGAATATCCAGCACGGTGAGGTTGCGATTGCGATTGAGCGAGTTGGCCATCTTGTCCCACCAGATGTCGGCGCTGCGACCGCTGTAGTTGATCACCACCACCTGCTGCGAACGACCGCAGGCCTTGCGGATGCGCGCCTCGTCCGGCTGGCCCAGCTCGATCCACTGCTCGATTTCGCCGGTGTACGCCTTGCGCCACAGCGCCGGCTCGTCCTCATCACTGAGGCCCTTGCCGAACTCCAGCCGGTCATCGGCATACAGCGCGAACGCGAGCAGGCGCACCATCAGGCGCTCGGCGGTTTCGGAGGGGTGCCGCGCCACCGTCAGCGCATGGGTGGCGTAGTAATGCCGATCCATATCGCTGACCTGGAGCTCGGCCTTGTAGATAGTGGCGTTGAGAGCCATGGGGTGCGCCTGGGAAAGATAACCACCCATTGTACGCCCGCCAGCGTTCCCCTGTAGGAGCGCACCCGGTGTGAATGCCGGGCCGCCTCAGGGCTCAACTGCAGGAGCGCACCCTGTGCGCGACCAGGCTACGTAGCGGATGTGACGCCGCTCAGCGGTCGCGCACGGGGTGTGCTCCTACAAGGTAGCGGTCAGCTGCGGGGTAGCAAATCCAGCAGCGGTTTCAGCAGATCCATGGGCAGCGGGAACACGATGGTGGAGGCCTTGCCGCTGTTGGACATGTCGGACATGGTCTGCAGGTAGCGCAATTGCAGCGCCTGCGGTTGCTGCGAAAGCATCGCGGCGGCATCGCGCAGCTTTTCGGCGGCCTGCATTTCGCCGTCGGCGTGGATCACCTTGGCGCGCCGCTCGCGCTCGGCCTCGGCCTGGCGGGCGATGGCGCGCACCATCGTCTCGTTGAGGTCCACATCCTTGATCTCGACGTTGCTCACCTTGATACCCCAGGGGTCGGTAGCCTCATCGAGGATCTGCTGCAGGCTGCGGTTGATCGAGTCGCGTTGGGAAAGGATGTCGTCCAGCTCATGTTGGCCCAGCACCGAGCGCAATCGTGTTTGCGCGAGCTGGCTGGTGGCCTGGAAAAAATCCGCCACCTGCAGGATCGACTTGTCCGGCTCCACCACGCGGAAATACACCACCGCATTGACGCGCACCGACACGTTGTCGCGTGAGATCACGTCCTGCGGTGGCACGTCCATCACAGTTACACGCAGATCCACCCGCATCATGCGTTGCACGATAGGCACCAGAATCACCAGCCCTGGTCCCTTGGTACCGGTATAGCGGCCCAGTGTCAGCACCACGCCGCGTTGGTACTCAGGCAGCACCTTGATCGACAGAAACAGCAGGGCCGCCACAAACACCACGATCACACCGCCGAAGCCAAGCATGAGCATCTCCTCTTGCCAACGGGATATCAGGTGGGCGTGACCCGTAGCAGCAGGCCCTCACGCCCCACGACTCTTACGCGTGCGCCAGCTGGCAGCGCCGACTCACAGCGTACTCTCCATTGCTCGCCACTGACGCGTGCCCAGCTTTCGCCGCCCGCTGTCACCGGCTGCAGCAGTTCACCGGTGGTCAACAGCATCTGCCCGTCGCCATTGAACGGCCGGGCCCGTCGCGACTTCATCACCAGCCGCAACAGCAGGGCCAGCACCACCATGGCAGAGATGGCGATGCCGCCGATCACGCCCAGATTCACCCCATAACCGGGCACACCTGACTTGAACAGCATGACGGAGCCCAGCACAAAGGCGATGACGCCGCCGAGCCCAATCGCACCCACCGAGGGGAACAAAGCTTCAGTCAGCACCAGTCCGATACCCAGCGCCATGAGGGTAAGCCCGGCATAGTTCACCGGCAGCAATTGCAGTGCGTATAGACCGATCAGCAGGCAGATGGCGCCCGCGACACCGGGTAACAGCGCGCCGGGATGGAAAGCTTCCAGCACCAGCCCATACACGCCGGCTAGCAACAACATGTAGGCGATCGTGGGGTTGGTAATGATGCCCAGGAAACGTGTACGCCCGCTGGGCGCATAGTCGCGGACGGCCAAACCCGCTACATGCAGCGTGATGTCGTTGCCCGCAATGCGCACGTGGCGACCGTCGGCAGCCGCTAACAAAGCACCGGTATCGTTGGCGATCAGATCGATGACATGCTTCTGTAGCGCTTCATTCGCGGTCAGCGTGGCAGCGCCACGTACCGCTTGCTCGGCCCATTCCGCGTTGCGACCATTCAGTTGCGCCAGCGAGCGGATCGAGGCGATGGCATCGTTCAGCACTTTGGTTGTTTCGGCATCGGCAGCGGGCTTGGCAGCGGTGCCCGATGACGCCGGCGTGTTGCCAAACGGCATCGGATTCTCGCCACCCAACTGCACCGGCGTTGCTGCACCCAGATGCGTCGCTGGCGCCATGGCGGCTATCTGGCAGGCATAGAGAATGTATGTGCCGGCAGATGCCGCCCGCGCGCCACCAGGTGCGACGTATCCCAATACCGGCTGTCGCGATGCCAGGAGGCTGGCGATGATCTGGCGCATCGATTCGGAGAGTCCGCCGGGCGTATCCAACTGCAGCACGATGGCGTCGGCACCGTCACGGTTGGCGCGCTGCAGGGAGTCGTCGACGTATTCGGCGGCGGCGGGACCAATGGGGCCGGTCAGTTCGATGCGGGCCACGAAGCCATGGGTGTGCACGACACCACCAGCGGCCTGTCCGGCCGCTGTCGACACGACGAGCGCCATGACGAGCAGGGCGCCTGCCAACATCCCTAGCCATCGCGTCACGCTGCGCCTCCTTATGGGTGGCGATGTCAGGTTGCGCCAGGGGGTGTTGTTTCGGTGTGAGACGGGGGCTGGTTTCGTTATTCCTGCGTAGGAAGGAGATCCGTACCTGTGCGCTTGGCTGTCGTGTTATCGCGATCGGCTCGCCTGCGGCGGGCTTCCGACCTCCTGCCGGAGGCCGGAAGCCCGCCGCAGGCGAGCCAGATCGCCGCCACGCAACAACCGCGCACTCAGTCACCGTACGACCAACTTCGCTGTTGTAAGGCACTCCCTGCCCACGCAGGGATGACGGCTCGACGCGCGTAGCGCTACCTAACCCGCTCCCCATCAATGCTCATTCACCTGCAACTTCTGCAGCAACAAATTGAGCTTCCCCTTCATGGCATCTTCCGGCCGCGGCCCGTCCACACCATAGAACGCCGTGTACAGCACTTCCGGCTTGGCCTCGGCGGAAACCTGCGTACCGCCCACCGTGCCGATCAACGTCATGTCGTTTTCGTTGTAGGGAACGCCGTCATCCGGATGATCGCGGTGGACGATCTTTCCCCAGGAATTGCGATAGCTATCGTCCAGGTCATCGGATGGGGCGGTATGTCGGTTGAAGCTGATCTTTTCGGCGTTGTCGATGTTGGACTTCACCACGACGTTGGAGACATCCCAAACCACCTTGCCGTGATCCTCGAAATAGGACATGCCCAGTACCAACTCGCTGTCCTGATCGATCTTCTGCAACTCCGGCGTGTAGCCGAACGTCAGTCGCTTCGACTGGTAGTGGAAATCGCTGCCGTAATTGAAGCGGATGGCGATGTCCGCGAGCACGGAGGGGAGTAGGTCGGCGTTGGCGAGATAATCCTTCCACTGCGCCAGCGTGCCGCTGTAGGCGACATAGACGAAATTCGTGAGCGCCTTGAGGTCCCCGGTTTCCTCGTGCTCGTTCTTGGCTGGCGAGACGCGAAACATCGCGGCGTAACCATCGGGCACCGGCAGCAGGAAGCCGATGAGTACGGAGTTGTCGTACGCCATCGGCCACACGCGTATCTGCCAGCGCCGTTGATAGGCGTCGGTGAACATGTGTTCTTCGGTGGCCTTGCCCAGCGAGGTCACCTTGATCTGTTCGGAACCAACGCGCCGTTGCAACGGCGCGCCTTGCAGCAACAGGTCCATGAACAGTTTCGAGTCGCCGTAAAGTTGGCGCGCGCTTACATCGTCGGGCTTGCGCAGGTGGAACATCAGTTGGCTGCCCACCACCGCTTTGGATACATAGCCGTTATGCGCAAGGGTACCTTTGCTTTCGCTGGTGCCGGAAGCGACCCAGGTGCCGCTGCTGTTGCGGTGAAGCAGGGTGGGGAAGGCGTTGAGGTTGGAGCCGCCGTGCAGCATGCGGCTGGCACCGGTGCCTTTGGGAAACATGCTATCCGCGTTTTCCGCCAACAGGTCATGCAGTTGCTGGTCGACGTTGGCGTTGTAGAACTTCTGGAAGGTGGCGCTGAAGTCGGCAAAGCTCTTGGGCAATGGGAACTGCGCCTTGAAATTGCTGGAATGCTTGCTGTCGATCACGTCCAGTTGATACAGCCCGCGTGTGTCGATATCAGCGAGGTTGGCGGGTGCCTTGAGCACCATGTCGATGGGCAGGGCGTAGTTGAGGTTCTCGTCGGGTGACTTCATCAGCACCACGCCGATGAGCTTGCCGTCTTTGTCCAGCAGCGGGCCACCGCTGTTGCCCGGCGAAGCGGCAGCGGAGAAGCGCATCCATTTCCAGCGGCCGTTCTCTTCCTCAGGCGTCTGCGAGGTGTACAGGCCGTCGCGGATCACGATGCCGGTACCTAGGGCATTGCCCACCGCGTAGACGACATCGTTCATGGTGGGCTGGGTGTCCACGTCCAGTGGTGCGACCTTGGGCGGGTCCTTGAGCGTGAACTCCACGAAATCCTGCTGCAGCGAGAAGCGCGTGATCTTGTCGATCGCATAGACATGCCCGGCCGCATCGCGCAGGGCCGGTTCACCCATCAGGCTGTCGATGCCGATCGACAGTACGTGTCCGGCGGTGACATAGCGGTTGTCACCAAGCGCGAAGGCGGTGCCAACGGAGTAGTACTTGTCGTTGCGTATCTGAAACGGCAGCTGATCCAGCGGAAGAGGTTTCTCATAGCTGAGCGGGTCGTTCACCGGCTTGGGAATCACTACCTCGAAGGTGGCTGCCTGCACCTTGGGCAGTACCGCCGGATCGAGCGTCGCGGCGTGCAGCGCCGGCGTGATGGCAAGAACCATCCATGCCAGCCACGCGGTCATGCGCCGACGTGCTGGATGTACCGAAAACAGTTCAGGCTGATCGCGTTGCGCCCACTGCTGCATGTTTTGTCCCTGCCGAATGTCCTGGGCGCCCAGGTGGCGTCCATCCCCGGGCGTGTGCCCGTTCCCAGCACGAGTGTAGCGAAGGTTTCGTGTCCGAAAATATGGGTGGCACACAGGCCGTGGACTGGCTCTAAGCTACGGACTCTTCCCGCGGAGCCGCGCATGTCCCGCCCCCTTGGCGCCAGCACCCTGCAGTTGCCACCTGGACCCTGGTCTACGGTACTCGACGGGCTGTGCGCGCAGTTTCCGCAGATCGACTGCGCGCAGTGGCAGGACCGGTTTGCGCGAGGCCGGGTGCAGGACGAGGCAGGCCAACCCCTGGCTGTGGATACGCCGTACCGGGTGGGGCTGTGCGTGCGTTATTTCCGCGAAGTGGCTGACGAGGCACCCATTCCGTTCCGCGAAACGCTGCTGCATGTCGACGCGCATCTGGTGGTCGTGGACAAGCCGCACTTTCTTCCGGTGACGCCGGCAGGCGGCTTCGTGCAGGAAACGGTGCTGGCGCGGCTGGTTCGTACGCTGGACAACCCCGAGCTGGCGCCGTTGCATCGCATCGACCGGCATACCGCCGGACTGGTGCTGTTTTCCGCCAACCCGGCCAGCCGTGCCGCCTATCAGGCGCTGTTTCGCGAGCGGCTGATCGACAAGACCTACGAGGCCTGGGCGCCCGCGTTGCCAAGCCTGGATTTTCCCGTGGTTCGACGCTCGCGCATCGTCGCCGGCGAGCCGTTCTTCCGCATGCAGGAAGCAGACGGGCCGGCTAACAGCGAAACGCATATCGACGTGCTGCAAAGGGCCGGGCGCCACTGGCGTTACGAGCTGCGTCCGATCACCGGCCGCAAGCATCAGTTGCGGGTGCACATGGCGGGGCTGGGCGCACCCATCCTGCATGACCCGTTTTACCCGACGCTGACCGAGCAGGCCGCCGACGATCATGCGCATCCCTTGCAGTTGTTGGCGCAGGCGCTGGCTTTTGTCGATCCGCTGAGTGGCAAAACGCGTCATTTCCGTAGCGAGCGCGAACTGCTGGCACCGGATTAAAGACGCTTTCCGCGACAGGGCAGGTAAAATGGGTGTCCTCCCAATGAAACGGATGCTGCCGGCGTGATGGCTGCCGTATTACCCAACGCTGCTTCCGATGCGGCGCTGGAAGCCCTCTTCGTCCCTTTCGACGCGGGTCGGCTGAGTCTGCCTGCGGACGGGCGCGCGTTGTTCCTGCGTGCGCGCGATGGCTTTCGCTTGCGCGAAATGGCGCGGCCTGGCTGGTTGTGCGTGCAAACCTTCAAGCCGTTTGCTGACGCACTGGAACGCAGCAGGTTGCGGCTTGCCGACCTGGGTACCGACGATCGTTATCCCTTGGTATTGGTGCTGCCGCCGCGTCAACGCGACGAAGCGCGTGCGCTGTTTGCACAGGCGGTAAGTCGTGCCATGCCGGGGGGCGTGGTGCTGGCCGCGATACCCAACGCGGAGGGGGCCAAGTCCGGCGAGGCGGATCTGTCGCGCCTGGCCGGGCCGCTGGGTCAGCTTTCCAAGCACAAATGCCGGGTGTTCTGGACTCAGCCACTGGGTGACGGCCTGGATCCCGTGTTGCTCGACGAATGGCTCGCGCTTGAGGCGCCGCGGCGCAACGCGGCCGGCTATATGAGCCGACCGGGCCTGTTCGCATGGGATCGGGTAGACACCGCGTCGGCCCTGCTGGCCGAGCATCTGCCGATCGACCTTGCCGGGCGGGTGGCCGATCTTGGCGCTGGCTATGGCTATCTTTCCTCGCGCTTGTTGGCGCGCTGCGCCGGCGTCACTGCGGTCGACCTTTACGAAGCGGAAGCTCGTGCGCTGGAACCTGCGCGCTTGAACCTTGAGCAGGCACAGCGCGATGTCGGTCGGTCGGTGGCGTTCTCGCTGCACTGGCACGACGTCACGCAAGGCTTGCCCCACCGGTACGACGCCATCATCAGCAATCCGCCGTTCCACCAGGGGCGTGCCGACTTGCCCGAGCTGGGCCGCGCCTTTATCGACACTGCTGCCGATGCCCTGCTTCCGCATGGGCGTTTCTGGTTGGTAGCCAATCGCCATTTACCGTATGAGGCCACGCTGGCCGCACGATTCAACGAGGTACGCAACGTGGTGACGCAAGACGGTTTCAAAGTGATCGAAGCCCGTGGAGTGCGCGCATGAAGCTGGTCAAGCTGATTGCCAATCTTGGCTATGGCAGCCGCAAGGACGTGGCGCTGATGTTCCGCGAAGGTCGCATCACAGATCTGGATGGCGAAGTGCTTTACGCCGACGACAAGGTGCCGCACGAGCGCATTCTCGTCGACGACGAGCCGCTCGATCCGCCTGCTGGGTTGGCGCTGATGATGAACAAGCCGCTGGGCGCCACGTGTTCGCGCAAGGATCAGGGACGTGTGGTGTACGACCTGCTGCCGCCGCGCTATCGCGTGCGCGACCCATCACTTTCCACCGTGGGCCGGCTCGATCGCGATACCTCGGGTCTGTTGCTATTCACTGATGATGGTGCGCTGCTGCACCGGATCATTTCGCCGCGTGCGCAAGTAGCCAAGGTGTACGAGGCCACGCTCGCACAGGATCTACGCGGTGATGAAGGCGAGTTGTTCGCCAGCGGCACGATGATGCTCGAGTCGGAGAAAGACCCTTTGGAGCCTGCCGCGCTGGAAATTCTCGGGCCGCGTCATGCACGGCTGACGCTGACGGAAGGTCGCTATCACCAGGTGAGGCGCATGTTCGCCGCCGTTGGCAACCACGTGGAGACACTCACCCGCATTTCCGTTGGCGGACTGGGGCTGGGCGATCTTGCGGCCGGCCAATGGCGCGCGTTGCAAGCGGACGATGTGGCGCAGATTTTCGCTGGCCCGCGTTGACGCGCGCGGTGATTGTGCTGGAGTTAGCCGAACGTGCGTTCGCGACGACGCGCAAGTTCATCTTCCCGTCGCGAATGCGCGCCAGGTTGCCAGGTCACCAGCTGAAAGCTGTGATCCGGGCCGTTGTTGGAAGCGTCCTGCGTATCCCGTTGGTTGAGCATCCCTGCTACTAGCTGCATCCCGCGCTCGATGGCGGAACGGGCAAGAAGCATCTGCATGTATGGTCTCCCGGCTACCCCTGCGCAGCCGTTTCAGTGACTTTAAACAGCTTCACGTGCGATACACAAATGCCAATGGTCACTGAATTTGACCGTAAGCTTGTAGTAAGCCAGAAGACTTCTTCACAAAGTTAAACAAGGAGTTACAACGCGAATTATCGCGGCACCTTGTGTCACTTTGCGTCACCACCAAATAGATCGAAATCACCGGCGCTGAGACTCCATTCGCATGCAACAACTACGTTTCGACAACGCGTTCGTGCGTGACCTGCCGGGCGATGCCGAACAGGGCGTCGGGCCACGGCAAGTGCTCGGTGCGTTGTATTCGCAGGTAACGCCAACCCCGGTCGCCGCGCCACGCGTGGTCGCATGGTCGCGCGAGATGGCGCACATGCTGGGCCTCACCGCGGCGGATATCAGCAGCGCTGAGTTTGCCCAGGTATTCGGCGGCAACAGCTTGCTGGAAGGTATGCAGCCGTACGCCGCCAATTACGGTGGGCATCAGTTCGGCGTGTGGGCAGATCAGCTCGGCGACGGTCGAGCCATATCGCTTGGCGAGGCTATCGGTGTCGATGGCAAGCGCTGGGAACTGCAGCTCAAGGGCGCTGGCCGCACGCCTTATTCGCGTGGCGCGGACGGTCGCGCCGTGCTGCGGTCGTCCATCCGCGAATTTCTGTGCAGCGAAGCGATGCATCATCTTGGTGTGCCGACCACGCGTGCATTGAGCCTGGTGGTGACAGGCGATGCCGTCGTGCGCGACATGTTCTACGACGGACATCCGCAGGAAGAGCCAGGCGCCATTGTTTGTCGCGTGGCGCCGTCGTTCATCCGCTTCGGAAATTTCGAATTGCCGGCGGCGCGCGGTGATCTCGCACTGCTCAGGCAACTGGTGGATTTCACCATGGCACGGGATTTCCCGGAACTGCAGGGCAGCGGCGAATCGCTCTACGCCGAATGGTTTGGCCAGATCTGCGAGCGCACCGCGGTGATGGTGGCGCACTGGATGCGCGTTGGTTTCGTGCATGGGGTGATGAACACAGACAACATGTCCATCCTCGGGCTTACCATCGATTATGGCCCGTACGGCTGGATCGATAACTTCGATCCGGAATGGACACCCAACACCACCGATGCGGGACGCCGTCGCTACCGTTTTGGCCAGCAGCCGAACGTGGCGTGGTGGAACCTCAGCCGCCTGGCGATGGCGCTGGCCCCGCTGTTTGCCGGCGTCGAGCCGCTGCAGGCTGGGCTGGATCGCTATGCCGCGACGTACGCGGCCGCAGATCGGGCGTCCGTCGCGGCCAAGCTTGGCTTTGCCGAGTGCCGCGATGATGATGTGGCACTCATGCAATCGCTGCATGAACTGCTGACCGACGCGGAGGTGGACATGACGCTGTTCTTCCGTGCACTCAGCGATGTCGATCTCAACCAGCCATCATTATTGCCGTTCCACGCCGCGTTTTATGACGAGGCGAAGCGGATGGAGTTCGAGCCGGCCTTTCACCGGTGGCTGATGCGTTATTCATCGCGCGTGGCAGACGATGCTCTGTCAACCGAACAACGTCGGGCGCGCATGCACGCAGCCAACCCACGCTACGTGCTGCGCAATTATCTGGCACAGGAAGCCATTGATCGGGCCATGCAAGGCGACTATGCAGGCATCGACGAATTGCTCGAGGTGATGCGTCATCCCTACGAAGACCAGCCCGGCAACGAGCGATATGCGCAAAAGCGGCCGGACTGGGCGCGACAGAAGGCCGGTTGTTCCATGCTTTCGTGCAGCTCGTAACGTGGGACGCGCGCCATGACTGGCAATGGCGCCGCCATCGGGAGAAGTCTGTTGGTCGGCCTGGGCATGCTGTGGACGCTACCCAATTCCTTCCTTGGCCTGCTGCTTGGCGTGGCGGGCATGCCGCTCGGTGCGCGAGCGCAATGGCGAGTACGTGAGCATGCTCTCGTGTTCAACCGCTGGCCGTGGCCTTGGGGCACCGGTGGTGCGCTTACCCTGGGCAACGTGATCATCTACACCGGGGACGAGCTGGCGACGCCTTGCCTCACCTATGCGCATCGCGCCGGTCGCCGCGTTGACAACGCCATTCTGCTGGTGGATCACGAGCGAGCCCATGTCTATCAGTACATGCTGCTGGGTCCGTTGTTCCTGCCGGTGTATCTGCTTTGCGGCGGAGTCAGCGTGCGCAATCCCTTCGAGCGCGCAGCCGACCGTTACGCCTTGAGCGGGCGCGGCTGGTGGCCTTGATCCGCTGATGCCCGCGGATCAGGGATTATTGCCGCCGCTGTTGTTTCCCTGCGGCGGGTGGGGCTTCGGTGCCGGATGCGAGTTACCACCCTGGCTTGGCGGTCGTTGCCCGCCACTGGGCGGCCTGGCGTTGCCCTGGCTTGGCGGGTGATTTCCCTGGCTCGGTGGCCTGTTGTTGCCTTGGCCAGGCGGATGGTTGTTGCCTTGGCCAGGAGGCCGGGTGCCCGGGTTGGGTGGATGGCTGCCACCCTGATTCGGCGGTGGACGAGTGCCCGGATTCGACGGCGGTCGATTGCCTGGATTGTGGCCGTTGTTGGGCGGCGGCGGTCGATGGCCATTATTGGGCGGCGGCCGATAGCCCGGCGCCGGCGGACGGTAGCCTGGCCGATAACCCGGTGGTCGCGGCGGCGGCCTCGGCGCGTACGGCCGGCCGTACCAGTAATCGCGATTGCGATAGAACGGCCGATTGCGATAGTAGTTATCCCAGTACAGGCCGATGGAAAAGGCGACGATCGGAATGCCGATGCGGGCGCCATAGTCCGACACGTACACCGGCTGGCTCTGGTAGGTGTATTGCACGAAGGTGCCGGCCACCCAGCCGCGCGTACCCATGGTGATTACATCGCACCAGCCCCAGCCTTGCGTGCAGCCCTGAATGGCCACGCTGGTGCCCGCAGGCAACTGTGCAATGGTGGGGTAGCCCACATCGGGTCCGGCATACAGGTCGACGTAGGATGTCACGACGCCGTTCATGCCTTGCGCAAACACGGGCATAGCCACGCCGAGCGAAAGCAGGACAGACCAGAGGAATCGCTTCATCGATACATCTCCCGAAGGGTTGCTTTGATCAGACTGCGCTTATTGCGAAGGCACCGTCAATGACTTGCGCAGGTTCGATGTATGGACGGCTTTCGTTCAGCGAGCAAGATTCTCGAGCTGGTCGCGGTAGGCGTTACGCAGCAGTTCGTGGAAATGATGCACGGCGTTTTCGCGCAGCGGGTTGAGCCGCCCGGCTTCATAGGAACCTGAGGCAAGCCCGCGTTGTACGTCCTGGCAAATGGTGACGTCCTCGTCCTGCACTTCGTCGCTGAACTCGACATCCCGCGCACGTCGCGCCTGCGCTTCGGCGCTGCCATCGGGTGCGTAGTAGAAATCGAACTCCACGCGACAGCGATCCACGCCCAGCGGCAGCACCCGGTTGGTCTGCAATCGCCCGGGCAGGATATTGAGCATGGTATTGGGATAGATGAAGTAATAGAGCGCCTCGCCGCTGCCGTAGAGATCGCTGGCGCTTTCCAGCGGACTGAACTGGAACGAATACCAGTCGGCCGTCTCGGTAATGTAGCTGCGATAGTCGAGCAGGCTGTTCAGTCCCGGATGGATATGCGGTACGTGGTAACCCTCCAGGTAATTGTCCACGTACACCTTCCAGTTGCAGGCAACGTCGTAGCTCGCGCGATGGTGGAACACATAGCCTTCGAGCGAGCGATCGGCGCCCAGCCGTTCGTCAATGCCAGCGACCACATCGCCGAATGCGGGGGCCTCATCGATCGCCACGAAGACCAGCCCTTGCCACACCTGCAGGCGCACTTCCGGCAGCCGGATATCGGCGGGATTGAAGTCGGGCGCGCGGCCCATTTCCGGAGCGCCCCGCAGCACGCCGTCGAGGCCGTAAGTCCAGCCGTGGTAGCGGCAACGCAAAGCCTTGGCGCCGCGACCATCACAACTGGCGATGGGGCCGGCACGATGGCGGCACACGTTGTGGAAGGCGCGTATGACTCCTTCCTCACCGCGCACCACCACCAGCGGCAGGCCGGCAATCTCCGTCACCACATGGTCGCCCGCGTCGGGCAGTTGCGACACATGGCAAACCAGCTGCCAGCTGGTTGCGAAAATGGCGCGTGCGTCCAGCGTGGGCATGCGCGGGTCGGTATAAAACCGCGCGGGCAGGGCGAGTGCGTAATCGAGCGCTTGCGGAACGAGCACGTTGGCTTCGAGCAGATCACGCATGGACGGCACACCTGTGGGGTTCAAAGAAGTCTCTGCCGTGTCGGCAGCGCCGGGAAGGGGCCGCAGCGGCCAGATGTCACGCGATGGCCGACAGCTGCCCCTGCACGTCGTTGATGGCATTGCGGATGCGCTGGGTGAAGATCGAATCCTCGTGATGGATCAACACCAACCGTTCGGTGGCACGCGTCATCGCCACATAGAGCAGGCGTGCTTCCTCTGCTTCGTCCTTGCCCGGCTTGGGCAGCGAGCCGAGGCCGGGAATGATCACCAGCGGGAATTCCAGCCCCTTGCTGGAGTGCATGGTGACCAGCTTCACGGTGTCGTCGACCACGAACAGCGAGCTTTTGCCGTTGCCCTCGGCCAACTGGCTGGGAATATCCGCACGCTGCAACGCTTCATGCAGCTTTTCGCCTTCCCAGCCGTTGCGGAAAATAACCGCCATGTCCGATAGATGGCGGCCGCTGGCGCGTTCGTCGCGCAGGCGCTGGATGATGGCCGGCAGTTGATCCTCCATGCGTTCTACGCGGATCAATTCGGGCAGAGCGCCGCGTCGACCGGCGCTTTCCGGCGTAATCAGCGGCACGCCGTCGTCTTCTTCGCTGCGCTCAAGCAGCAATTCATTGGCGAAGCCACGCGCGACGGAAAGAATTTCCAGCGTGTTGCGATAGTTGAGCTTGAGAATGGTGGTGCGGCCCTGCGCCTGCACGCCGAGGCTTTTCCAGCTGATCTTCTTGCGGTTGGCCTGGCCGTAGATGTTTTGCGCGTCGTCGTACAACACCAGCAGTGAGTTGGTGTTCGGATCGATCATCTGCACGATCAGCTTGTACCAGTCGGGCTCGAAGTCGTGGCCCTCGTCAACCAGCACCGCGCCGTACTGAAAGCGCGGAATCTGGCCGCTGTCCACGCCGGCGATCACCGCTGGCGGCAGTGCCTCGGCGTAATGCGGACCATCTTCCGGCAGGGGCACGTGGTAGGCCGTGAGCATGCTGCGGCACCACTTGTGGAAGTTGTATACCTGCACCTTCTCGCTGAGACCGCGCTCGCCCATCAATTGATCGAGGCGTGCTGCCAGCGTCTTGTTGTAGCAAAGCACCAGGATGGGTTTGCTCAGGGAACGCGCCAGCTGCATCGCGCGAAAACCCAGGATCATCGTCTTGCCCGAGCCGGCCACGCCGTGAATGATGCGGTGCTCGTCACCCAGCGAACGCGCCAGCAGCTCCTGCTGCGCATCCATCACCTTGATCAGGTCAGGAATTTCCAGCTTGGCGTCGCTGCTGCGCGCACCGGGCGCAAACAGGCCGAACTGCCCCTCGCCGGGTTCCACGCGAATCTCCGGGAACAGGTGCCAGCGCACACGATCGATCTGTGGCAACGTCAGCGCAGTGGGAAACACCTGCGGGAACATCGCCCACAGCCGCTCCTGCAAAGCTTCCGCTTCCACCGATTCGTACATCTCGTCCTGGCAGATCACCAGGTGCGCAGGAATCACCGCATCGAGTTGACCGGCCTCGAATTGCTTGCGGCTGATGTTGGCCAGCACCACACCATAGCCCCAGGGCATGAGCAGCTTGCCCTCGTAATGATGGCCGGGTGGATAGCGCAAGGCCGGGTCGCGCTGCAATTCCTTGTAGATTTCGGTGGCGCAGTCACGCGCCTGCATCAGCGGGTTGTGCTCCTTCACGCTGCTGCTGCCAGTGAGCAGGGTGAACAGCGTGCGGTCGGCTTGCTGGATGGTGCCGGGCTTCCAGTCTTTCACCTCCAGCACAAGCAAGCCGCGACGCGGATGGAACACGATGAAATCGGGGCGGCGCTGTTTCGGGCCGATCGGCACGTCGTACCACAGCAGATAGTCGTCCTCGAGCTTCTGCTCGAGCCGCTCGGAAAGACGTTTCTCACCGCCGGTCATGTCCGGCAGGCAACTGTTTCTGGATGGAATTAGCGTCGCCAACATGGGCCCCTGACGTTCCGATCCGGCGACGTTAGCCGAACGGCGTGAGGTGTCAATCTGTAGGAATGCACCCCGTGGGCGCCGGGGCTAGCCCCAGTCCTGCAACGATTCCGCAGCCATGCCCACCCGCGCGCAAGCGCGGCTCGCAATTCCATCATGCAATGCCAGCCGAAACACCGGCGCCACCGACCATAGCGCCCGCGCCGCCAGCCCCGCTTGCGCCCGCTGCAGCGGCGAGCGCTCCAATAGCGTTTCGGCCCAGGCCGGCAGCAGCGCAGCGCCTGCCTGCAGGAATACGTCGCGCGACAGCCCCGCCACCGGCACCGGCAGCCGCACGCGAGAGAGCACGTCGAGCACCACCCGCGAGCGCTCGCTGAAATGCAGCTCGGGGCGAACCTGCCGGAAGTACGCGTTGACCTGGGCTTCCGACGCGGGCACTTCGCGTGCGCCCAGCGCTTCAGCCACGCGTCGTACTTCATCGTAATAGCGATCCGCAGTGCCGGCCGGCAGGCGCATATGGCTGTAGCGACGGTAGCCCTGCAGGAAACTGTAGGCCTCGGTCACGTGTACCCAGGTCAGCAGGTGCGGATCGTCGGCGCTGTAAGGTCGCCCATCCTCGGTGGTTCCCCGCACTTGTGCATGGATGGTTTTTACGCGCTCTATCAAGGCTTGCGCCTGATCGTTCGGCGCATAGGTGGTACCACTGACAAACGAGGTGGTACGGCGCAGCCGGCCGATCAAGTCATCGCGAAAGTTGGAGTGATCCCACACGCCGGCAAGCGCCAGCGGATGCAGGGTCTGCAGCATCAGCGCTGCGAGGCCGCCCGCGAGCATGCCGGGGAAATCCGCATGCACGCGCCAAGTAGCGCTGTGCGGGCCGAACAGGCCGGGGTCGCCCAGTGGGTGATCGTAATCGACGTGGCCGCCACCGCCGCGTGGAAAGGCGCTCAGCACCCATCGGCGAATGGGTTCGCGGGCAGGAAGGACAAGGAGGTTCCAGGGAGAAGGCATGCATTGAGTTTATAGCTCGCGATGCCCGGTCTCATGCCTCCGGCGCGGTCACTGGTTTCATTTGCATCCTTTGCATGGTCAAAAAAGCTGTGTTATCTCTAGCGCCATGACCACTCTCACCGCCCGCCAGTATTTTTGGTTTTACGGCTATCCGATGCCGCTGGCGGAGGGTTGGTAGCGATTGTCATAACGACAACGCACCATTCCCAAACAGGCCGCCAGCCACCACTGGCGGCCTTTTTTATGGCCTCCAGCGGAACCCCCGCCACCCGGAGTCCCCCATGCATCAGCCCACCGACGACCTGCGCATTCGCGCGCTTACCCGGCTCAGTACACCTGCCGAAGTCATGTACGACTGCATGCCTTCCGGTCGGGCCGCCAACACCGTGGCAGCCTCGCGGCTGGCGCTGCATCGCATCCTCAGCGGTGCGGACGATCGCCTCGCCGTAGTGATTGGCCCTTGTTCCATCCACGACACCGCGGCAGCGCTCGAGTACGCGCAGCGACTTGCTGCGCAGCGCCAACATCACGCCGGGGAACTGGAAATCGTGATGCGTGTGTATTTCGAAAAGCCGCGCACCACGGTGGGTTGGAAAGGGCTGATCAACGATCCCGACCTCGACGGCAGTTTCCAGATCGACAAGGGCTTGCGCATGGCGCGCGGCCTGCTGCGTGACATCAACGAGCTGGGTGTGCCGGCGGGGTGTGAGTTCCTGGACATGATCACGCCGCAGTACATCGCCGACCTCGTGGCCTGGGGCGCGATTGGTGCGCGTACCACGGAAAGCCAGGTGCATCGCGAGCTGGCGTCGGGGCTGTCCTGTCCGGTGGGTTTCAAGAACGGCACTGACGGCAACGTGAAGATTGCCGTCGATGCGGTGCAGGCGGCATCGCAATCGCACCATTTCATGGCGGTGAACAAAGACGGCCAGACGTCCGTTGCCGCCACTACCGGCAACGAGGATTGCCACGTGATCCTGCGTGGTGGCAAGACGCCAAACTACGATGCGCAAAGTGTTGAAGAAGCGTGCGCCGCCATAGCAGGCGCAGGGCTCGATGGCCGCGTCATGATCGATGCCAGCCACGCCAACAGCAGCAAGCAGCCGGAGAACCAGCCACGCGTGCTGGATGACATCGCCGCTCAACTCGCTGCCGGTGAGAAACGCATCGTGGGTGTAATGGTGGAAAGCCACCTTTGCGGCGGCCGGCAGGATCTGTTGCCGGGGCAGCCGTTGCGCTACGGGCAGAGCATTACTGACGGCTGCATCAACTGGGATACCTCGGTCGACGTGCTGGATCGACTCGCCCACGCCGTGCGTGCACGTCGCGCAGCGAGCCGCGTGTTGCGTGTTGCCGTGGGGCGTTGAGTCGCGCGGTGCTCAACCCCGACCTTCGCGCGTGTGCGCGGAAGGATCGACGGCGAGCGTGAGCTCCGCTATCTGCCGGGTGCCAGATGGAGAAAACAGCGTGGCGACGGACTGGTTTCCGTTCTGGCTGGCGTAGACGTTGTCGTCGGCAAGCGTGGTACGCGTGATGCCTTTCTGTTGATAGGGCGGCTGCGCCATGGCAGCAAGGCTCGCCTCCTCGGGAAAGAACAATTGTCCCGTGTGCACCACGTGCCCGCCGCGGTAGTGACCGTCTTCCATCTGTCCACCCATGTGCAGCTTGAGATGGATGTGGTTGCTGCGGCCGGCGTAGTAACCGGGAAAGATCGTGTGAAATTCGACTTGACCGCGTGCATCGGCAATCTGCACGCCACGCAGGAAAGTCAGCGCGTCGGTCGCCACGCTCGCCGGCGGACGCGCGTGACCCTGGCCACCCGCACCGGGCGGCGGGCTTGGCGGCATGCCACCAGGCGGTGGCCCCGCTGGTTTTCCCGCTGGCGGCGGTCCCATGCGCGGAGCTCCCGGCGCCATGGTGGTAAAGCCCGAATACAAGCCTTGCGCATCGCAGTGCCAGATTTCCAGCGCCGTTCCACTGAGCGGCCGGCACGTGCGACTGTCGAGCACATCGAAACGTACTTTCAATGGCAGGCCCGGTTTGCCTTCGGTGATGTCCTGTCGCAGCAACGCCCGGTCAAGGTAGCACGGCCCCTCGGTCTGCTCCGCACTCATGCGGCATGCCGGACGCCCATCGGGCAAAGCGCGTGCCCAGCGCGAAAAGGGCAGGGTGGCGACGCCACCCAGACAGAGCTGTAGAAAATGGCGACGGTTCCAGATGATCTTCACTACATGTCCTGTCGATGGGGGCTTGGGTAAGGCCCTTCCATCGAAACGCTCAGGCGCAGCGCTGGATGACACGCGCTGCGCGTCTGGCGTTCTCACATCGCCGGTTATTCCTCCAGCTTGGCATCGAGCGTGATGTTTGCCTTGAGCACTTTGGACACGGGGCAGGCGAGTTTGGTGGCCTTGGCAATCTTGTCGAACGTCGCCGCATCCATGCCGGGAACCTTTGCGCGCGTGGTGAGGTCGACGGTGGTTATCGAGAACCCATCGTCATCCTTGTCCTTGTCCAGTGTCACCACGGCCTTGGTCTCGATGCTCGTTGCCTTGGACCCGGCCTGTTCGAGGCCCATGGCAAGCGCCATGGTGTAGCAGCCCGCATGCGCTGCGCCGAGCAACTCCTCGGGATTGGTGCCAGGGCCTTCCTCGAAGCGCGAGCGGAAGCCGTAGGGCGCGTCATGCAGCACGCCGGTACCCGTCGACACGGTGCCCTTGCCATCCATCAGGCCGCCCGACCATGCGGCGGAAGCATTCTTTTTCATGATGTGTACCTCGGTTGAAGCCACGGATATCTGCCGTACTGTGGGCCAGCCGCCATGCATGAAACGCGAAAGGCGAGCGCCGCCACCTTCACGCGGGGTTCGCTGGACACTGTTTTAATCTTCCGCCACCGCCCTCTTGCCGGAGCGCTTCATGTCCGCCGAGATCAATCACAATTCCATGACGCATCGCTTCGAAGTCAAGGTCGACGGCGTGCCCTGCGTGCTCGATTACACCCTCGCAGGTGGCGTGATGACGATCACCCACACCATTGTTCCGTCCGCTGTCGGCGGGCGCGGCATTGCAGCCAATCTTGTGCGAACGGCGCTGGACAAGGCGCGCGCGGAACACTGGAAGGTGGACCCCGCCTGTTCGTACTCCGAGATATGGATGACGCGCCATCCCGAGTACGCCGACCTGCACGTCTAGGAAGACTCTGAACCGGATTAAGATGCGCCATGCCCGATGCCGGGTCATGGGAGAGATCGTCTTGATCATGAGGATGTATCGTTCGTCCGTCGCCAGGACGCGTGCATGAGCGCCGTCACCGGGAAGTCCGCGCCGAATCCTGAGGCGAACCGGCGCGGAGGATTCCTGCGCGGCCTGCGAGCCCGGCCACGCCTGGTCATCTCATTGCTGATTTTTGTCATCAGCGGGCTGGCGCTATGGCACTGGATGCATCTGAGACCAGCGACGTCACTGCTACTGGGCTTCGATCTGGCCGCGCTGATCTATCTGCTGTCGTTGGTGTTCATGTTCAATCACACCAACACCGAGGAGCTGATCCGCGGCCAGGCCCGCAAGCAGGACGCCGGCCGTTGGGGCGTGCTGTGGAGCAGCGTGGGATTGACCGCCGTGGTATCGCTGGCGCTGACCACTGAAATGGGCGCCGCACGCGGCGGCGGCGCCGAGGCGCTGATCATTGCAGCAGCCAGCATCGTGCTGTCATGGCTATTCATGAACACCATGTTCGCCTTGCACTATGCGCATGGTTACTACGGCGATTTCGGCAAGCAGCACGAAGGTCTGCAGTTCCCCGATACGCCCCAGCCTGATTATTGGGATTTTGCCTATTTCGCCATCGTGATCGGCATGACCTTTCAGGTCTCCGACGTGCAGATCACCAGTCGCTACCTGCGTCGCGTGGCGCTGTTGCACAGCGTGATCGCGTTCTTCTTCAATGTCTTCATCATCGCGATCAGCGTGAATGTCGCGGCGGGGTTGGCCGGCTGACTTCACTCCCCTCCCCAACCCTCCCCTGCAAAAGCAGGGGTGGGAGTCGTGGATTGCTCAGTCGCGGAAATTATCGAACTGCAGCGGCAACTCCACTTCGGCTTTGCGCAGCACGGCCATCGCCTGCTGCAGGTCATCACGCTTCTTGCCGGTGACGCGCAGCTTGTCGCCATTGATCTGCGCCTCGACCTTGAGCTTGGCTTCCTTCAGCGCGGCGACCAGCTTCTTGGCCACCGGCTGCTCGATGCCCTGCTTGACGGTGACCTTCTGGCGCGCGCCGCCAAGGTTGGTTTCCGGATCGGACACATCCAGCGCGCGGATGTCGATTTTCCGCGAGGTCAGCCGTCCGCGCAGGATGTCCAGCATTTGCTGCAACTGGAACTCGCTGGGGGCGCTCTGGGTGATCTCGAACTTGTCCAGTTCGAACTTGGCGTCCGAGCCTTTGAAATCGAAGCGGCTGGTCAGCTCGCGATTGGCCTGATCCACGGCATTGGTCAGCTCGTGCTTGTCGACTTCGGAAATCACGTCAAAAGAGGGCATGGTGGTGGTCCGGAACTGGGTGAGGAACGGAGTTTAAGCCAAGCGGCGCCGGCTGGCGGATAATGCGCGGCTTATGCGTAAGGAAAACGATATGACCGCGGTGCGCGCGTGAAAGTGGATGTACTGGTCATCGGCGCCGGCGCGGCTGGGCTGATGTGTGCCATCGCGGCAGGGCAGCGCGGGCGCAGCGTGTTGGTGGTCGACCATGCCAACAAGGTTGGCAAGAAGATCCTGATGTCGGGCGGCGGTCGCTGCAATTTCACCAATCTCGGGGTGACGCCCGCCAATTACCTTTCGGCGAATCCGCATTTTGCCAAGTCTGCGCTGGCACGCTACACGCCGTCCGATTTCATCGCATTGGTGGAAAAGCACCGCATCGCCTATCACGAGAAAGAGCTTGGCCAGTTGTTCTGCGACGACTCTTCCAAGCTGATCGTGCGCATGCTGCTGGACGAATGCAGCCAGGCGGGTGCGCGCATCGAGACCAGTTGCGGCGTTCAACGAGTGCGCCATACCGCTGAAGGCTTCAGCGTGATCACCGCGCGTGGCGAGGTGCATGCGCAGTCGCTGGTGGTGGCCAGCGGCGGCCTGTCGATTCCCAGCATGGGTGCCACCGGTTTTGGCTACGAGCTGGCGCGACAGTTCGGTCATGCTGCGCTGCCCGTGCGCGCCGGGTTGGTACCGCTGACCCTGAGCGGCAAACATCAGGAGCACTACCAGGATCTCGCCGGGGTGGCGCTGCCAGCTGTGGAGGCGCGAGTGGACAAGCGCGGCTTTCGTGCCGGCATGCTATTCACCCATCGTGGCATCAGTGGGCCATCGATCCTGCAGATATCGTCGTACTGGCAGCCCGGCGACGACCTGCGCATCGACCTGTTACCCGACATGGATGCCGCAGCCTGGCTTGCCGCGCAGCGCACCGAACGACCAGCGGCTGAGCTGAAGAACGTGCTGGCCGATGCGCTGCCCAAGCGGCTGGCGCAACGGTTGTGCGAACTGTGGTTCGAAAGCCGCCCAATGCGCCAATACCGGGAGGCGGAGCTGGCCAATATCGGTGCGCAGCTGCACGACTGGCCTATCGTCGCGAGCGGTACCGAAGGCTATCGCACCGCGGAGGTCACCCTTGGTGGCGTCGATACCGACGGCCTTTCTTCGTCCACGATGCAATCGAAGTTGGTGCCAGGCCTGTTCTTTATCGGCGAAGTGGTCGATGTGACCGGATGGCTGGGCGGCTACAACTTTCAGTGGGCCTGGGCGTCGGGGCAGGCGGCCGGTGAAGTCGCCTGAATCGAGGCGATTTCGCACGGGTTGAACACATGGCGTGATCCACTGGATCTGCTGCGTTATCACGAGGATGGTCGTATGAAAGTCGGTTTTATCGGTCTGGGTGCCATGGGTAGCGCCATGGCGAGCAACCTGATCAAGGCGGGCCACGAGGTGACCGTATGGAACCGTTCGCCCGGCGCGACCGAGCCGCTGGCCTCGTTGGGCGCCAAGGTGGCGAAAACTGCTGATCGGGCCGCCCAGGGTGACGTGCTGTTCAGCATGCTTGCCAACGACCAGGCGGTGCGTGACGTGATGCTGGTTGGCGGCCTGCTCGACGGTATGGATAAGGGCACCGTGCACGTTAACCACGCCACCATTTCGGTAGCGCTGGCCAAGGAACTCGTGGAAGAACACGCCAGACGGGGGATCGACTACGTGTCGGCACCGGTGTTCGGTCGCCCCGACGTCGCCGCCGCTGGCAAGCTCAATATCCTCGCCGCAGGCAAGGCGGCCGTGATCGATCGCATGCGTCCGTTGCTGGAAGTCATGGGCAGCCGTATCTGGCCCTTGGGTGAGTCGCCCGAGCGCGCCAATGTGGTGAAGATCGCCGGCAACTTCATGCTGGGTGCCGCCATCGAAAGCATGGCCGAAGCCTCTGCGTTGACGCGTGCACACGGCATTAGTGCCGCAGTCTTCCTGGAGGTGATGACCAGCACCTTGTTTGCCGCGCCGGCCTATCAGGCCTATAGCAACATGATCGCCGAGCAGCGTTACACGCCCGCCGGCTTTGCGCTGCCGCTTGGCTACAAGGACATCGGCCTGGCACTGGCCGCCGCCGATGCCTCGCGGGTGCCGTTGCCGCTGGCGGGTTTGTTACGCGACAACCTGCTGGAGGCACTATCTGCCGGCGATGAAAGCGTCGATTGGTCGATTCTGGCGCAGGTCGCCGCGCGTCGCGCGCATCTGGATGAGCGAAAGCTCTAAACGTTTCGTGCGCGGTATGCCGGCCAATCCATAGGCTTGTCGCGCACAGGGTGCGCTCCTACAGAGAGGGCTGGCGAACGCTTTTCATGTAGGAGCGCACCCTGCGCGCGACCGCAGCGCCTCACCGTCACCACTTCGCCCGGTTGTCGCGCACAGCCTGCGTTCCTAACCGCGCTTCGCCTGCCGCCGCTGCGTCAACCATCGATCCAATTGATTGGCAAAGGCCTGTTTGTCCCGTGGATGGAATGCGGCAGGGCCGCCGGTATCGACGCCTGCACCACGCAGTTCATCCATGAAGTTGCGCATGCCAAGCCGCTGGGCGATGGTGTCCGCGGTGTAAAGCTCACCGCGCGGATGCATCGCCAGCGCGCCTTTTTCGATCACCAGGGAAGCCAGCGGAATGTCTTGAGTCACCACCAGATCATCGGCAGCGACACGCTGCACGATCTCGGTGTCGGCCACGTCGAAGCCACCCGGTACCTGGATCGAACGGATGAACCGCGAGGCAGGCGTGCGCAGCCACTGGTTGGCGACCAGGGTGACCTGCACCTGCTCGCGTTCAGCGGCGCGAAACAGCACTTCCTTGATCGCCACCGGGCACGCGTCAGCGTCCACCCAGATTTGCGCCGCAGGATTCACGCCGCACCGTTCCAGTGCAGCGCGCCGTCAATGATGGTGTTGGTCTGCCCACCGATCCAGACCGTGTCGCCGTCGATGCGCACGGTAAGGCTGGCGTCATGGCCAATCTCGCGTCCCTGGCTGACGGTGTAGCCGCGGGCAAGCGGCCCGTTGGGCTCGGCGTGGGCGACATAGGCGGCGATCAGGCCGTTGGCAGCGCCCGAGGCCGGGTCTTCCACCAGGCCGACGCCAGCGGGGAAGGCACGTACCACCAGCTGGTAGTCGGGATGTGAGCTGCGCGCAAACACGCACAACCCCAGGCTGTCGGTGGCATGTGCCAGCGCACCGATAGCGGCGTGGTCGGGCTGCCATTGACGCAAGCTGCCCTCGTCCGCGCACTCGGCCAGCCACCAGTGGCGACCGCCGGCCACGTAGGCGGGCGGCAGCGTGCCCAGCTCGATCCCATGCAGGGCGGCATGCAGCAGCGGATGGGCGTCGCGGCCGGTCTTTTCCACGGTGGCTTGCGGCGACTTCAGCAACAGCTGGCGCGCGGCGCCTTCACCCTCGATGCGGATCGGCAGTACGCCGGCGCCGCATTCCTGCCACAGCACGCCGTCGCTTGGCGTGGCGAAGCCGCACAGCAGAACCGCATGCGCGCTGCCGATGGAAGGATGGCCGGCAAACGGAATTTCCTTATGCGGCGTGAAGATACGTACGCGATAGCTGGCCCCGGTCTGGGTCGGCGGCAGCAGGAACGTGGTTTCAACCAGGTTGGTCCAGCGGGCAAAAGCTTGCATGCGGGCGTCGCTCCAGCCGGTAGCGTCGGTAACGACGCCCAGATGGTTGCCGCCGCCAGGCGTGGCGGCAAAGACGTCCAGGTGCAGGTAACGAATCGACATGGGGATAGTCTGCAGGCGTGGGGGAAACGCGCGAAAGTCGCGAATGATAGTGCGGATTGGCTGCCTAAGGGCGCCAGAAGGCCATTCGCGGTGTCGACAAGCGCCTCGACCCCGGCCAAGATGGGGGTCTTTGTCGCGCCCTTTGGCCCTCCTGGATTACCGCATGATCACCTTGATCATCATCGCCATCACCTGCGTTGTTTCGTTCATGGCGTTTAACAATACCCGCCTGATGAACGACCTGATCCTATGGCCGCCGGCCATCACTCGTGGCCGTGAGTACCACCGGCTGGTGACTTACGGGCTGATCCACGCCGACTTCAACCATCTGCTGTTCAACATGTTCACGCTGTTTTTCTTCGGTCGCGCGATGGAAAACTTTTACACCGTGCGCCTGGGCACCTTCGGCTTTGCGTTGTTCTATATCGCGGCGCTGGTGGTATCGATTCTGCCAACCTACCTGAACAACCGTAACAACCCGAACTACCGCAGCCTGGGTGCGTCCGGCGCGGTATCGGCGGTGCTGTTCGCGTACATCCTGCTGGCGCCGTGGTCGCGCATCATCGTGTTCGTGCTGCCCATGCCGGCCATCATCTACGCCGTGCTTTACGTGGGTTACTCGGTCTATATGGACCGGCGCGGCCAAGGCAACATCAACCATAGCGCCCATCTTTGGGGCGCTGCATTTGGCGTGGCGTTCACCTTGCTGGTGCGTCCCGAAGTGCTTTCCCATTTCCTTGGGGAACTGGCGCAGCCGCGATTCTGAATGCGCAAAGCGGCGTACCTGTCCGCCAGATGGCTGGCGGCTAAATACCTTTTGATTTGGTCGGTTGCGTTCAGTGCACCCTTAGCGGTTTAGGTCTAGTGTGGACATATCCTCCCTGGAGGTCATGGTCATGAAACGCACGCTCGCCGGTCTTGCCCTGGTTGTCGCTACCGCCGCTTTGTCCGGCTGTTATTACTATCCTGACTACAGCTACGTACGCCCGGTGGCCACCACCGCTGGCGGCGATGCCTATTACGGCAATGGCGTGGTCTATGACAACAGCGCTTACTACGCTTCCCCGTATTACTACCCGGGGTACTACGGTGGCTATGGCTATTACGGCTGTTGTTACGGTCCGGCGGTAAGCATCGGTATCGGTGGCATCTGGTACGGCGGCGGTGGCTACTACGGTCATGGCGGCTACTACGGCCATGGTGGCTATTACGGGCACGGCGGCTACTACGGCCACGGTGGCGGCGGTCATGGCGGCTGGAGCGGCGGTGGTCACGGTGGTGGCGGCCACGGCGGTGGCGGTTACGGCCACTGAAGTCAGGGCACAATCGCGGCATGAGGTTGTCCACCGTCACGCCGCGTTTCCTGGAATTATTCAGGCCCATCGCCATCATGGCGTTGGGCCTGGTGCTTTCTGCGTGCAGTACCGTCAGTTACTACGCACATGTCGCCAAGGGCCAGGGTGATCTCGTATTCCACCGCCGGGACGTGGCTTCTGTCATCAAGGATCCGGCAACCGATCCCACGCTTAGGCAGCGCCTGACTCTTTCGCAGCAGGCGCGGCAGTTCGCCACCACGCACCTGGACCTGCCCGACAACCGCAGCTATACCAGCTACGTCAAGCTGGATCGGACCTATGTGGTGTGGAACGTATTTGCCACGCCGCGCTATTCGGTGGTGCCGGTAACACACTGCTTTCTGTTCGCCGGTTGCGTGGCCTATCGGGGCTACTTCTCCCATGACAAGGCCAAGGCCGAGGCGGCGCGGCTGGAGAAGGGCGGTGACGATGTGTATGTGGGCGGCGTGCCCGCGTATTCGACCCTGGGCTGGTTTGCCGATCCGATCCTCAGCAGCATGATGCGCTGGGACGATGACGACCTGGCCAGCACGATTTTTCACGAACTTGCCCACCAGCTCATCTACGTCAAAGACGACAGCTCTTTTAACGAATCCTTCGCGACCTTCGTGCAGGAGGAAGGCTTGCGCCAGTGGCGCCTGTCGCGTGGTCTCACACCGCAGGATGATCACGCCAAGGCCATGGATGATGGCTTTACCCAACTGGTGCTGGATCTGCGCGATCGTCTCAAGACCTTGTACGCCAGCGGCGCTGACGAGCCGGCGCTGGCCGTAGGCAAGCAGCGTGAAATTGTCGATTTTCGCGCGCGCTATGTGCAGTGGCGCGATAGCCAGTGGCCTGACGAGCGTCGCTACGACAACTGGGTCGCGGCCCCGATCAACAACGCGCGCTTGTTGCCCTTCGGCATCTACGACCATTGGACGCCGGCGTTCGCCGCGCTCTATACGCAGGCCGAACGACAGTGGCCCGCGTTCTATGCGAGCGTGCGGCAGCTGGCGCTTTTGCCCAAGGCTCAGCGCGACCAGGCGCTGCAGAAGTGGTTGGCCAGCGGAGCAACCAACACCCTGTAGGAGCGCATCCTGTGCGCGACCGCCGCCCCCTCACGGCTGCATCTTGCGCCCCGCCATATGCCGCAAATAAACCAGCAAGGCATCCATGTCCGGATCCGACAGCGCCTGCCGGTCGAATCCCGGCATGCGTGCCTGCGGCCAACGGCGAAGTGACTGCGGGTCGCGGATATAGGCGCGCAGCAAGTCCTCGCGCAGGTATTCGGTCGGGTTGTGCGGGATATTAAGATCTGGTCCGAGTCTCGCATCACCCTGGCCATTGAGCGTGTGGCAGGCGAAACAGGTGCGTTGGAATACGGCAAAACCACGTAGCACCTCGCTGCCAGGCTTCAGGCCGTGTCCGGCCGGATCGCGGGAAAGCGCTCGGCTACGGGTGCCAGTCGCCGAATCGTCGCCAGCTGATAGGGCCACTGTTCCGGCCCAATCTGCATGGCCTGCGGATCGGTCCAAACTACGTAGAACGGGCCCGCGTCGCCTTTGACCTTCGGCCAGGGCAGGCCAGGGGCGGGCGGGGTCCTCGACCGCCAGCCATGCCTCGGACCACGTGGGCGAGCACGAGCGCGGCAGGGATTTCTGCGGCAAATCCGTCCGTGGCCACAAACAACAACGCATCGTCGGCGTCCACGCCTTCGAGCAACACTTTCAACGGCACGGCGCGATAGTGCATGGCATGTTTGAAGGCACGTCGTCCGGGATCGTGATGTCGCGTACATCGCTGCGGGCGAGCAACAGTTCGGCGCTGTAGGTCTTTACGCCGTGGCCAAGATCGATGGTGAGCTCGGCGGCGCGCAAGGGCAGGGCGAGGAGGAGTGCGAGCAGGCACAAGCGGCGCAGCATGGCGAATTCCGGACAGCCGAGATAACCGCCGATCGTAGGGCGCGACGGCACTAGCTTGCCGAAACCTGAACGAAACCGACGCAGGCCTTGAACTAGATCACAGCGGGCCACACTAAGTAGTCGTATCGCCGTGACGGCGACAAGAAGTGGTGCAGCAGTATCGTGCCACTGAGGGGTCGGTCCTTTTTCCCCTCTTTGTTTTGAGACCGGCCTGACAGAACCTCGGTAGTCCCTCCCCTGACTACCGAGGTTTTAATTTTTCTACAGCACGCGCCGGGCTCGCTTCATCGGTAGCCGGGCGGGGATAATCACCAGACCCCGTGCCCGCGTGAGCGACCCATGATCGTCACCTCCCTGCTCGACACCGACCTGTACAAGTTCTCCATGATGCAGGTGGTGCTGCACCATTACCCCGCCGCGCAGGTCGAGTACAAGTTCAAGTGTCGCAACCCGGGCATCGACCTGGTGCCTTACATCGACGAGATCCGCGCCGAGCTCTCTGCGCTGTGCTCATTGCGTTTCACCCCCGAAGAACTGGAATACCTGCGCACCTGGCGCTTCATCAAGAGCGACTTCGTCGACTTCCTGGGCCTGTTCCAGCTCAACGCAAAATACGTGGACATTCGCCCCGCGCCCGATCGCCCTGGTGAGATCGAGATACACATCTGTGGCCCTTGGCTGCATACGATCCTGTTCGAAGTACCGCTGCTGGCCATCATCAACGAAGTGTATTTCCGCAACACGCAGTCGCGGACTCGACCTGGAAGAAGGGCCGGCGCCGGCTGCGCCACAAGATTTCCCTGCTGCGCGACACCGCTGGCTACGAAAGCTGCCGCATCGCCGACTACGGCACGCGCCGCCGCTTCTCGCGCGCTTGGCACGAGGAAGTGGTGACCACCCTGCGTGACGAGCTGGGCCTGCAGCTGGCGGGCACCAGCAACGTGTGGCTGGCCTGGAAACTGGGCCTTACCCCGCTAGGCACGCTGGCGCACGAATACCTGCAGGCGCATCAGGCGCTGGGGCCGCGCCTGCGTGATTCACAAGTGTCGGCATTGGAGACCTGGGCCAAGGAATACCGCGGCGACCTGGGCATCGCCCTATCGGACGTTTACGGTCTGAGCGCATTCCTGCGCGATTTCGACATGTACTTCTGCAAGTTGTTTGACGGTACGCGCCACGACTCCGGCGATCCGTTCGCCTGGGGCGAACGCGTGCTGGCCCACTACCGCGCCAATCGCGTCGATCCGCGCAGCAAAGTGCTGGTGTTCAGCGACGGCCTGGATATTCCAAAGGTGATGCGCCTGTACGAGCACTTCCGCGGCCGCTGCCTGCTGGCTTTCGGCGTCGGCACCAATCTGACGAACGATGTTGGGTCCGGAGGCCCTGCAGATCGTCATCAAGATGATCCGCTGCAATGGCCAGCCGGTGGCGAAGCTGAGTGATTCGCCGGGCAAGAACATGTGCGAGGACGTTGCCTATGTGGCGTACCTGAGGCAGGTGTTTGAGATTCCGGCGGAGTCGGTGGCGTTGGCGGTGGGGTGATGGGGCCTGTGTTCTTGCTGGCCGTTCTTGCGTAGGCAGGACAAGCACGAAGCGCGCTTCCACTCGTCATCCTGCGAAGGCAGGTATCGGTGGAGGCTGTTCTTTTGCTCGTCATCCCTGTTTTCGCAGGGATGACGATCCAAAACAACCAAGTGCGCAACCCAAAAAAACACCGAGCACTCAGAACGCCGGCAACACCGCCCCTTGATACTTCTGCTCAATGAACGCCTTGATCTCCGGGCTCGTCAGCGCCTTCGCCAACTTCTGGATCCGCGGGTCGTCCTTGTTGTCCGGGCGAGCCACCAGATAGTTCACATACGGCGAATCCTTGTCCTCGATCAGCAGCGCATCCTTGGTGGGATTGAGGCCTGCGGCCAGCGCGTAGTTGGTGTTGATCAGCGCCAGGTCCACTTCATCCAGCGTGCGCGGCAACATCGCCGCCTCCAGTTCGCGGAACTTCAAGTGCTTCGGATTGGACGTGATGTCCTTGAGCGTCGACAGCTCGTTGGTGGGATCCTTTAGCGTGATCAGGCCGTGCTTGGCGAGCAGCAGCAGGGCGCGGCTGTTGTTGCTGGGGTCGTTCGGAAGCGTGACCGAGGCGCCGTCCGGCAGCTGGTCAATCGACTTGATCTTGTGCGAGTACGCGCCAAACGGCTCGATATGCACCCCGGTGACGATCACCAGGTTGGTGCCGCGCTCGCGATTGAACGCATCCAGGTAAGGCTTGGTCTGGAAGTAGTTGGCATCGACCGACCTCTCCAGCACCTGCACATTGGGCTGCACGTAGTCGGCGAATACCTTGATCTCCAGATCAATGCCTTCCTTCGCCAGCATCGGCTTGACCTGCTTGAGGATCTCCGCGTGTGGCACCGCCGTGGCGGCAACCACCAGTTTCTGGCTGCCAGCGTCGCTGATGCCGGAGTTGGACGACGAGCAGCCTGCCAGCAGGAGCAGGGCGGCAAGGACGGCGATCAGCTTTTTCATGGCGGGGAGCCTTGGTGCGGTGCACCAGAATAGCCATCCATACCGCCGGATGCAAAGCCGATGGGCCGGTCAATGCCGCGTATATCGCGCCACGATACGGTCGCCGAGCATTTGCAGCAGCTGCACCAGCACGATCAGCAGCACCACAGTGACCAGCATGTAGTCCGATTTGTAGCTCAGGTAACCGTAGCGGTAGGCCAAATCGCCCAGGCCGCCGGCACCAATGGCACCGCCCATGGCGGTGTAGCCGACCAGGGCAATGGCGGTGACGGTAGTGCCGGCGATGAGGCCGCCACGCGCTTCGGGCAGCAGCACATGTCGCACAATCTGCCATGTGCTGGCGCCCATGGCCTGGCTGGCCTCGATGACGCCGCGCTGCACTTCGCGCAGGGCGGTTTCGACCAGTCGGGCGAAGAACGGGGCGGCGCCGATCACCAGCGGTGGGATTGCGCCGCGGATACCGAGCTTGGTGCCGACCAGCACATAGGTCACCGGCATCAACACGATCATCAGGATGATGAAGGGAATCGAGCGCAGGATATTCACCAGCAGCGACAACGCGGCATAGAGCTTGGGCATCGCGCGCAGTTGGCCCTTGCCAGTGAGGTACAGCAGCACGCCCAGCGGCAGGCCAATGGCCACCGTCAGCAGCAGCGAGCCACCCAGCATCAGCAGGGTGTCGATACAGGCCTGGCCGATTTCGCCCCAGTCGTCGATGTTGGGAAACAGGCTTTGCAGCATCGGTGTGGCGCTCACGAGCGATTCTCCTGCATCGGGGTGGTGATCTCCTCGATCTCGATACCGGCTTGGCGCAGGCAGGTCAGCGCGTCGTCCACGCGGTCGCCCTGCATGGCGAGGGTCAGCTGTCCGTAGGGCAGGTCTTTGATGCGGTCGATGCGGCCGGCGAGGATGTTGAAATCCACGCCGGTTTCACGCGCCACGCGGCCCAACGCGGGTGTCCAGGTGGCTTCGCCGCGGAACGACAGACGCAGGATGCGACCAGGCACGTGCGCAAACGGCGCCTGCTCGCCAGCGGCCTCTTCGGGCAGCGCCTCGTTGACGAAACGCCGCGTGGTTGAATGCTTTGGATGCAGGAAGACATCCGCCACGGAGCCGGCTTCCACGATGTTGCCTGCGTCCAGCACCGCCACGCGATCACACACGCGCCGGACCACGTCCATCTCATGTGTGATCAGTACGATGGTGAGCTTCAGCTCGCGATTGATTTCGGCTAGCAGCTCGAGCACCGACGCGGTGGTCTGCGGATCGAGCGCGCTGGTGGCCTCGTCGCACAGCAGGATCGAGGGGCGATTGGCCAACGCGCGCGCAATACCCACACGCTGCTTCTGGCCGCCGGATAGCTGCGACGGATATTTGTCGGCATGCGCGGTCAGGCCCACGCGCGCCAGCAGCTCATCGACGCGCTGGCGAATGCCGGCAGCGTTTCGCTCACCCGCCAAGCGCAGCGGAAACGCGACGTTCTCAGCCACTGTCTGCGAGGCGAGCAGATTGAAGTGCTGGAAAATCATGCCGATGCGCTGGCGCTTTTGGCGCAGCTCTTCTTCTGACAACGCGGTCATGTCGACATCGTTGATGAGAACGCGCCCGCCACTGGGGCGTTCGAGCAGGTTGATCAGACGTATAAGCGTCGATTTGCCCGCGCCGGAATGACCGATGATGCCAAACACTTCGCCGTCGGCAATGTCGAGGTTGAACGGTTGCAGGGCAGAAACGTCCCTGCCGTCGACGCGGTAGGACTTGTGCACAGCCTGAAATCTGATCACGGGGTACCTTCGGGCAAACCTGAGGCGCAAGCCTCGGGACAGGCGCCGGCGAGGCCGGCCGGTGGCAAGCATAAGCGATGTGCACGCCGGGTTCTTCCCATGCGGCCGCAAACCGTGGATATCGCCCCGGCAAGGCATGCGGGACTAGACTGTGCCCCTCATCCAGAGGACCACCACGATGACCTCCGTCTACGACTTCTCCGCCCGTGACATCGACGGCAACGAGCGCTCGCTTGCCGACTACCGTGGCAAGACCCTGCTGATCGTCAACGTCGCCTCCAAGTGCGGGTTCACGCCGCAGTACACCGGGCTTGAGGCGCTGTGGCAGGCCGATCGCGACAAGGGGCTGATGGTGCTGGGTTTTCCGTGCGACCAGTTTGGCCATCAGGAGCCCGGCGACGAAGCCGAGATCCGCAACTTTTGCTCCACCACCTATGACGTGAGTTTCCCGTTGTTCTCCAAGATCGAGGTCAACGGCGACGGTACACACCCGCTGTACAAGTGGCTGAAGAGCGAAGGCAAGGGCATTCTCGGCAGCGAGTCGATCAAGTGGAATTTCACCAAGTTCCTGGTCGATCGCAACGGGCAGGTGGTGAAGCGCTACGCGCCCACCGACACGCCCGAGAAGATTGGCAAGGATCTGCAGTCTCAGTTGGCTGGATGAGTCGCCACGCCGGGTGACGCAGTCGCCGCCTCGCCGCGGCTGCGCAGCCCGGCAAGCACCACCGCGATGGCATCCACGTCGCGGGTACCGCTGGGCGAGCCAGGGGGCGGGTCGTAGTTGTTGAGCATGATGGTGAACGCCAGGCGTTCGCCATCGGCGGTAGTGACGTAGCCGGCCAGGCAATGCACGAAGGCCATGCTGCCGGTTTTGGCATGCACATTGTTCTCGGCGGGCGTCTTGCGCATGCGCCATTCAAGCGTGCCATCCACACCTGCTACCGGTAGCGCCGCCTGCAGCGTGGCGGCGTAGGGTTGTGCGGCGAGATAGGCCAGCAGGCGCACCATGGCGTTGGGCGTTGCCAGATTTCGCCGTGACAGGCCGGTGCCTTCCTCGATCAGACTGGTGGCGGCCGCGATGCCCATCTGCTGCAGCAATTGGTGCATGGCGCGAATACCCCAGCGCTCGCTGGTGATGAAGCCCTGATAGCCATCGCGTTGTTCGGCGTCCGCCTGCGCCTTGACGCCCGCAAGCAGCAGCAGGTTTTGCAGATATAGATTTTGCGAGCGCTTCAGGCCTCGCCCCAGGATGTCGCCAAGCGGCGGCGACAGCACCTCGGCCAGGGTGCGTGGCTGCGCTGCCAATACCGCGTCGCGTCGCGGCCACTGCAATACCGTCAACTTTCCATCCAGCTTGATGCCGTGGCGCGCTAGCGCCTGCAGCAGTTGGTTGCCGGCGAACCGTGCCGGGTCGGGCACAGCCAGTTTGTAGGTTTGCACGGGAGAGCGCGCGGCGATATTGCCGAATGCATACAGCACGCTCTCGCCCGGTGCGCGATAGAGGTTGATGTCGTTGTGCGTGCGCGCCTCGCTGGTCTGCACCTCGCTCACCACGCTGGGCATTGCGTCGGCTGGGTCGAAACTCAGCATGGCGGGCTGGCCCGCACTGGCGGCCGGTGTCACGGTGACATCCACCTGGTTCTCATCCACGCTCAACGCCGTTGCCGGTACGGCAAACCAGCTTTGCAGGTCGATGGCCTCCCAGCCGGTGCCCATCATTGGCCCAGCGAAATACGTGGCGTCGGCAATCAGGTCGCCATGCACCTGCCGCAATCCCTGGGCTGCCAGTTGGGTGGCCAACTGGTCGGCCCACTGGGCGGTGGCTGCATCCGCGCCCAGGGTTGGGTCGCCCATGCCATACAGCACCAGCGGGCCATCCAGCCTGCCGTTATGGATCTCGCCGTTGGTGAGTACGCGGGTGGGGATGCGGTAGTTCGGTCCCAGTTCGCTCAATGCCACCGCCGCGGTAAACAGCTTGGCGGTAGAGGCGGGCTGGAAGAGCTGGTCGGCCTTGTGGGCGTAAAGCGTGCGGCCGCTGTCCAGCGACACTACGGCGATGCCCCAGTCGGCCCCGGCAAAGCGCGGCTCGCCGATGATGCTGTCGATCTGCGCGGCAAGCGTAGGGGCGGTGCGGGTGAAGGATGCAGGGGCAGGGGCAGGGGGCTGCGGCGTAGCTGCCAGAGCAGCGGTCGCCAGGGACCAGACGATCAGGCCAGCGCATACAGCGGCGACGGCACGACGGGACGGCAGGTAGCACAGCGGGACCATGGCCGAAGTATCGCCAAATGAGGGGGCGTGCGGCTAGCGGCGCCGGCCCGGCGTGGCCAGTCTGGTAACCTTGCCCCTTCGGGCCGAGCTTCGTCGGCGCCTCTACCCCTATCCCTAGTCGAGAACATCATGCAGATCGCACCAAATTCCGTTGTCTCCTTCCACTACACGCTGACTGACGACCAGGGCCAGGTGCTCGACAGCTCACAGGGCCGTGAGCCGCTTGTGTACCTGCAGGGTACGGGCCAGATCGTGCCGGGCCTGGAGAAGGCGATGGAAGGCCGCCAGGTGGGCGACCAGTTCCAGGTCGACGTGGTGCCGGAAGAAGGCTACGGCGTGCACCATGCCGAGCTGATCCAGGAAGTGCCGCGCGAAGCCTTCCAGGGCGTGGACGATATCCAGCCGGGCATGCAGTTCCAGGGCCGCGGTCCGCAGGGCGTCATCAATGTCACCGTGACCAAGGTTGATGCCGACAAGGTGCATATCGACGGCAATCACCCGTTGGCTGGCCAGACCCTGCACTTTGACGTCGAAGTGACCGACGTGCGCCCTGCCAGCGAAGAAGAGCTGTCGCACGGCCACGTGCACGGTGAAGGCGGTCATCACCACTGATGACTCCCAGCGGCCCCGCAGTCATTGCGGCGCCGTGGGTACGCTCAGGTCGCGCACGCGTGGCGCGACCTGACGATCAA
This sequence comes from uncultured Gammaproteobacteria bacterium, assembly GCA_963783075.1. Taxonomy (GTDB): domain Bacteria; phylum Pseudomonadota; class Gammaproteobacteria; order Xanthomonadales; family Rhodanobacteraceae; genus Dyella. The sequence goes on from CAWAMF010000003.1 coordinate 472,314, forward strand.
TACCAATCGAGCAGCGACAGACCAATGCCCAGGTAAGTGGCGTTGTGGTTGTAGTCGATCATGCTTTCGCCGTAGCCCTTGAACAGCTCCATATAACCGCGCAAGTTGCCGACCACGGGGAAGGCCCAGGTGAATTGGGCGGCGCCGTGGCTTTCACTGCCGCCGCGCAGCGAGTGTCGCAGCATCAGGCCGAATTCCTGGCCATGCCACTCGTGGACGATCTGCATGTCGGCGCGCCCCATGTAGTTGCTGATGTTGGGGTTGTTGTCGCTCGTGCCACCTTCGGGAATGCGCCACCATGGGCGCAGCATCACCGTCCAGCTATCGCGTTCGAAGCCGACGTAACCCATCACGCGATTCCAGCTGCGCGACAGCGGATCGGACTGCCCGTTGGATTGGTGGTTGAACCCGATGCCGAGCAACCGCCCGTCCCAGCCGGCCACTTGGTAGTTCGTGTTGAACACCAGCATCACCTCAGGCTCGTAGTCGGTTTCGCGAAACGGTCGCGATTCCTGCTCGTTGTACAGCTGCCAACGCGACGACTGGGTATAGCCCACCCATACATCGCCCGCATCGCCAAACAGTCCCTGCCAGATCTTGGTCTTCAGGCTTAGCTGGAACTTGCCCTCGATGTTGTCCAGGTACTCAGGCGTGTCGACTGTATTGAGTGGATTGGGGCTGCTGGGCTCCCTGTTCTGATTGCTGCTGGCAAAGAACGGCATCACCGTGATCGGCTTGTAGCCGCGCAGATTGAAGGTGCCCAGCTTGCTTTCCGGTGACAGCTCCCAGCGGCTATCGAGCAACGACAGCGGAGCGACCTCGGGTTCCTGCGCGTTGCTTGCGGCAACCGCTCTGGACGTCTCGTGGTTGAATACCGTGCCGCCCGGCGCAGTCGATGCCCGCGGTGTCGTATCGCTCTTCTTTTGCGCAGCGGGAAGACTGTCGCGTCCGCTGGCGCGGTCGTAGCAGGCCAATCGTTGCGAATCGGTTTCGATGGCGGCGCACGCCCGAATATCCATCGGATCGGGGTTCTGTGCATGCGCGGTCATCGATGCCAGGCTAATCGCGAACATCGAAGCCGCGGGGGAAATCAATCGCATCTCTAGGCTCCGTCCATGTCATGCATGCCATCGGCGTGCAGTCGTGCCGAGCGCATACCAGCGAGGGTATGCATGGCATGTGACGACGCGGCTCGCCATGCCTGGCAAGCCGCGTCGAGAGCCTTATCTTACTTGTTGTCGTTTACCCAACGCTCGTACTGAGCCTTGCTGATGTGACCCGTGTGGCCCTTGTCGACATAGATGAAGTCGTTTGCCAGCAGTGGATAGGCTGAGGCCTGGTCCTCGGTGATGTAGTGGGAACCACCGGAGAGCTGCTCAAAGGTCGGCGCCGGGCCCGCAACTACCGGAGGCACGCTCGAATTGATGACGACCTGACCCTGCGCCGTATTCATCTGGGCACTCGTCTGCGGCATGCCAGTGGTTGGCGTCGTCGGGGCCATGCTGGAAGCCGGCATCGGTGGTGGCGGCGGGGGAATAGCCTGATCCTGTGCCAACAGCGCACCGGCAAACATCAGCGAGCCGGTAGTAAGCAGTGCAAGTAGGGAAGTGCGTGCTTTCATCGTCGTATCTCCATGCCAGAATGCGTGGCTTGTGGACGGATGCGCGTAACAGGTGTTCGTGGCGATGTCGCGCTGCGAAGCCTTCGCGCTGACCTCCACGCTAGCAAAGGCTGCTTAAATGCCACCTCAATATGGGCATCGCGAACACGTGAAGTCATCGTTATCGTTGTCGAACCCTTCATCAAGCGCATCAGTCTCGCTGAGCTTGGCGCAGGCACAGCGACTTCATCTGGCGGCACAAGGCTTGTTGCACCGGCCGCGCTCGCGGGCGAAGCGCACGGATGTTGTCGCGGCGGTGGCTCGCATGCGTCTGTTGCAGATTGACAGCATCCATGTCGTGGCACGCAGTCCTTACCTGGTACTGCACTCACGACTTGGCGATTACACGCCGCAGTGGCTGGATGATGCGCTGGAAACAGGAAAGCTTGCTGAGCAGTGGGCGCATGAAGCGTGCTTCGTACCAGCCGCGGATCTCGCCTTGCATCAAGCGTGGCGCATGCAACGCTCCATGCATTGGGCGCATAAGCACGCAGCGCGCATGCATCGCGAACACAAACAGGGCATGGATGAATTGCTTTCGCATATTCGCCAGCACGGCGCTGCGCGTGCGGCGGATTTTGAAGGCGAGAAGCGAGCCGCGGGTGGATGGTGGTCGTGGAAGCTTGAAAAGCGTTGGCTCGAAGCGTGGTTCGCACTGGGCGAATTGATGGTGACGCGACGGGAACGGTTCCAACGCGTCTATGACTTGGCCGAACGCGTGCTAGGCAAGCTCGACCCGCCATTGGACCAGGCACCATTGCAGCTTGATCACGCAGCGCTTCGCGAGCGTTTCATCCTCGATAGCGTGCGTGCACTTGGTGTCGCACAAGCACGCTGGATTGCGGATTACTATCGCCTCAAACCCACCGTCACCGATCGCGAACTGGCGTCACTGGTTGCTGCGGGCGAGCTGCTGATGGTGCAGGTCGCCGACTGGAAGGTGCCGGCTTATGTGCATCGCGATCATGCAGAGCTGCTGACGCAGGCAAGCAAAGGGCAGCTTCGCGGAACGCATACTGCCTTGCTTTCACCGTTCGATCCGGTGGTGTGGGATCGCGCCCGTGCACAAGCACTCTTCGGTTTTGAATACACCATCGAATGCTACGTGCCAGAGCCAAAGCGCCGCTATGGTTATTACGTGCTGCCGATTTTGCACCGCGGACGATTGATCGGCCGGCTCGATGCGAAAGCGCATCGCAGTGATGGCATCTTCGAAATCAAGGCACTGTTCCTCGAGCCGGATATCGAGCCGACGGAACGGATGTTCGAGGACTTGGCGCACGCAGTGATGGCGACCGCTCGTTGGCACGGTACGCCGCAAGTTCGCCTGGTGCGTAGCCGCCCGGCCAGCGTGGCGGCTGCGTTGCGCGCCCTGTGGCGCGCGTGAGTGTTAGCGACCGTTGGAGCCCGCGTTCGAGGCGGTGGCGCATGATTGCCCGTGTAGCACCTGCCTGAGTTGCTGGGTCAGGGCGGTGCATCGCGCGCCCAGCTGCGGTCGAACGGTGGCGTCCTGCGAGTCATGCAGCAAGGTGGCGCGCATGTCCTGGTAGTGGGTTTGGATCTGGTCTTGCGGGAAAATGGCGGCGACGCGATGACACGCCACATAGCTGGCCAGATAAGCGTCGCAAGCCGGGACGCCCGTCGTGGCGGCTGGCGGGGCGGCGGAATTGGCTGTGTTGCCGGTCGCGGCAGGGCGGCTGGCAGGGTTGCTGGCACAGCCGGCCAACGATACAGCGCCGATGAACAGGGCGAGGATGACTGGGTAACGGCTGCGGTTCACGGTGATTCTCCTGCTCGGGAAATGGCCAATCCTGGAGGGCTTACTCGACCACGCAGCCCGGGGGCTGGTGCTGTGGCGCGAAATACCCAGGGACAAGGCGGCAATCAAATGCGAAGATTACGTGAAAATCAAACGCCGTCTCATCGCCGGGCATACGCGTCCATTCAGTTTCAAAAAACAATCATTCGCCATGTGCTCATTGAAGAGCTATGATGCGCTCACTGTGTTTGCCGGGGTCACCAGAGCTTTGTGACCCGATGCCGCTGATCTCGATCTAGCCTCATCGCCTCACCCCTAGGGTTTCCTAGCACACCAGTAAGTCGGCCTGCGCATGTCGCGTTGGCTGAGTCTTTAATCCTTAGGAGTGATTTATATGTCTGATCGTCAGATCGGTACCGTCAAGTGGTTCAACGATGCCAAGGGTTTCGGCTTCATCAGCCGTGACAATGGCCCGGACGTTTTCGTGCATTTCCGCGCGATCCAGGGCAACGGCTTCAAGAGCCTCCAGGAAGGCCAGAAGGTCAGCTTCAAGGTCGTGCAGGGCCAGAAGGGTCTGCAGGCTGATGAAGTGATGGCCGCTTAATTCCCGGCATCACGCAAGAAAAGAAAAGCCAGGCAGCAATGCCTGGCTTTTTTTATTTTTGAAGTTAGGCCAAATGTCGTTGAAATGTGAAGGCGTTTAGGTCGTTCACTTGTATTAAAGAAATCCGTTATGCTGGATTTTACTGTGGTTGCTCGGTCACGTGCGTGCCCGGTGCGCGACTCGCAAGAGTCCACATCGCTTCACCCGATCCCTGCATGCCCAGTAAGCCGTCGGCCATAGGGGAGGCTGACTTGTCTCAGTATCGAGTCAGATCGGAGTGAGTCATGTCGGATCGTGAAGTTGGCACTGTCAAATGGTTCAACGACGCCAAGGGCTTTGGCTTTATCAGTCGCGAAAGTGGCCCCGACGTCTTCGTGCATTTCAGAGCAATCAGCGGCTCTGGTTTTCGGAGCTTAAAGGAGGGGCAGAAGGTGAGCTTCAAGGTCGTGCAAGGCCAGAAGGGCTTGCAGGCTGACGAAGTGGCCCCCGCTTGAGTTCAGATCGCAGATGAACAAGAGGCCGGCGCAAGCCGGCCTTTTTTTATTCGAGAGACTTTTTCACCGTGCAGTGATTAGTTAGCCTGCGGTGTTCTATCGCCAAAGTGTTCATCGATGTCCATACCCCTCACGAACACGTCCGAGCTTCCCGCCGTTATCGCGCTGCCAGCCATCTCGGCCGATGGCGCAACGGCCGAAATCCTTCTGCAATTGCCCGCCGGTGATATTGACCACGTGATTTATTGGTTGCCGGCACTGGGGGTATCGGCGCGGCAATACCTGCCTTTGGCGCAGGCTCTGGCGGAGCACGGTATCGCCGTAGCTATCCATGAATGGCGCGGGCTGGGGTCGAGCAATCATCGCGCCGGTCGGCACGATGATTGGGGCTATCGCCAATTGCTGGTGGATGATTTGCCAGCGGGTATCGCGGCCTTGCGTAAGCGCCTGCCGCAAGCCAGCTATTGGTTGGGCGGACACAGCCTGGGGTCCCAGCTGGCACCGCTCTACGCCAGCCTGCATCCACAACAGGTCGAAGGCTTGCTGGTGATAGCGGGCGGGGCGCCTTACTGGCGTTGTTTTTCCCAAGGCTGGGCATTCTGGCTGGCCTTTGCCCTGGCGCTATGGCTGGCGCGCCTGGTGGGGTATCTGCCGGGGCGCCGGATCGGCTTTGGCGGCAACGAGGCGCGCGGGCTGATCGCTGACTGGGCGCGCAGTGGCCGTACCGGCCGGTACGCCGCTGCCGGCATGCCCAAGGATTTCGAACAGCGTCTGGGCCAACTTGCGCTGCCGCTACTGGCCTTGCGCATGCACGACGACTGGCTGGTTCCCCAGTCATCGCTGGCGTGGCTGCTCGGCAAGATGCCGCGCAACCGGGTCACGCAGGAGGTCGTCATATCAGCGGACTTCGATGGCCGGCCCGCCGACCACTTTGGCTGGATGAAGACGCCTGCGCCGGTGGCATCGCGCGTCGCGCGTTGGCTCGGCAGCGCGGACTCTTGAAGACCACACGCCGTGGCGACATCTCAGGGTGATACTTTCGCGGTCGCCAGCAGAGGAATCACGGATGGAACAGCAACCGATTTTGATCGATGGTCGCGTGCACGATCTGGGCGATGGCTTCAGCGTGCGGCGCCTGGTGCCGGTGCTGCAGGCGCGGCATGTGGGCCCATTCGTGTTCTTCGACTATATGGGCCCGGTGACGTTCCTGGATGACAAGGGCATGGATGTGCGGCCGCATCCGCATATCGGCCTGGCCACGGTCACCTGGTTGTTCGAGGGCGTGATTCGCCATCGCGACAGCATCGGCAGCATTGCGGACATCCGTCCCGGCGAGGTGAACTGGATGACGGCCGGCCGCGGCATCGTGCACTCCGAACGCACGCCGCCTGAGGCGCGAGGCGGCGGCCAGCGCGCGCACGGTATCCAGGTATGGGTGGCACTGCCGCAGAAGGATGCCGAGGTGGATCCCGAATTTCATCATCACGGCGCCGACGAACTGCCACGTGTCAGCCGGCCCGGTGCCGAACTGGTGGTGATTGCGGGCACCGCCTACGGGAAGGCATCGCCGGTGAAAGTGTTTGCGCCGATGTTCTTTGTCGAGGCGACGGTGGAAGCCGGCGCCGAACTGCCTTGGCCCGACGACCACGTGGAGCGTGGCATCTGCGTCGTGGATGGGGAGGTCGAGTGGGACGGCGTAACCGTGCATCCGATGCAAGCGGCCGTGCAGGCCGGTCCGACATCACCGCCTCTACGCGCACGCACTACCAGCCGCGTCATGTTGTTCGGTGGTGCGCCGCTGGATGGGGAGCGCCACCTGTGGTGGAACTTCGTCGCCAGCAGCCGCGAACGCATCGAACAGGCCAAGGCCGACTGGGCGGCGCAGCGCATGGGTACCGTGGTGGGAGACGACAAGGAATACATCCCGCTGCCGGCCTGATAAGAACGAGCTTTTGGGCTCCTTCCCCTGCTCGCAGGGCGGGAGGTTGGGAGGGGGAGCTCTTTACGCCAGCGTGTGGCAACCCTCCCCTGCCAGCAGGGGGAGAGCCAAGGTCTCTGGGCTTGCTGCGCCTGCGCATGCATCGCAGCACAAGGCGCATTACGCTGATGCCATCACAACACCGGTTACCCGCATGTCCGGCTTTGCCAGCTTCCGCGAGTTCTATCCGTTCTATCTGAACGAGCACAGCGACATTCGTTGTCGCCGCATGCATTTCGCCGGCAGCACGTTGGTGCTGGCAGTGATTACGCTGGCGCTGATCACGGGCAACGCCTGGTGGCTGTGGCTGGCGCCGGTCGCGGGTTACGGCTTTGCCTGGGTCGGCCACTATGGGTTCGAGAAAAACCGACCCGCAACGTTCAAGCATCCGCTCTACAGCTTGATGGGTGACTGGGTGATGTACTGGCAGATCCTGCGCGGAAAGGTGCGGATCTAGGGCCTACCGGTACTGCTGGTGACAGGACTGGCAGACCTCGCCAATCGGCCTGACCACCGCCGCCAGCGCGTTGCAGTCGGCCGGTGCCGCCAGCAGCGCGGCCTGGGTCTTCTCGTGCAGCTTGGCCGCTTCATCCAGGAACGGCGCATCCATGCCGGGGAAGGCCTCCTTGATATCGGCGGACGTTTCGAGCAGCCGGGTAAGGTGCTGCTGCGCTCGGGCTGCATCGCATTGCTGCGACTTGATGGCGCCGCTCAGCGCACCCACATGATGGGCCATCACCGACATCACGGCATGAGGAAACGGATTGCGTTCGCGCAGGGCATTCATGCTGAACACGGTGCCCATGATGCCGATGACCAGGCCGAGCACAAGCAGGATAGCGGCGCGCATGCAATGGTTTCCTTAGGGAGGGAGGGCAAGCATAACCCGACCCAAGTGGGGCTGGGCTGCGGTGGCCCCGTAGTCCCGGTAAAATGACGTTTCTTCAGAGTCTTGGAAGGTTCCAGTGAAGCATTCAGAAGCTGCGGCGGCGATCCCTGCCGTTCAGCGCACGCATGACGATTCGACCGCGAGCGAGGTGGCGTTTCCTCGTGAGCGCTTCGCCGGCGTGGAGCGCCTGTACGGCTTGGGTAGTGTGGACAAGCTGGCGCAGAGCCATGTCTGTGTGATCGGCATCGGTGGCGTGGGTTCGTGGGCGGCCGAAGCGTTGGCGCGCAGCGGTGTGGGCCACCTCACTTTGATCGACGCGGACGAAGTGTGTGTGTCCAACACCAATCGCCAGATGCATGCGCTGGATGGTCAGTTTGGCAAGTCCAAGGTCGCGGTCATGGCCGAACGACTGCGTGCGATCAATCCGGCGATCAAGCTGGATGCGATCGAGCGTTTCCTCACGCCATCGACGCTGGATGAATTGCTCGATCGCGGCTATGACGTGGTGCTTGACGCCTGCGATGCCTTCCGCGTGAAGCTCGAAGCCATTGCGTGGTGTCGTCGTCGCAAACTGCCAATAGTGTCGGTGGGCTCGGCCGGTGGCCGCACCGATTCCACGCAGATTCGCGTGCGCGATCTGTCGCGTACCGAGCACGATGCAATGTTCAGCCTGATCCGCAAGAAGCTCCGTCAGGACTTCAACTTTCCGCGAAATCCGGATCGCTACTTCGGCGTGTCGGCCGTCTATTCGCTGCAGAACGTGCAGTATCCGCAGCCGGATGGCAGCGTATGTGGTACGCGGCCGCCGATGGCCGATGGTGCGGAAGCGCTTAACCTGGCGTGCGGTGGCGGCCTTGGCGCGGCTACGCATGTCACCGGCGCGTTTGCCTTTGCGGCGGTGGGCAAGGTGATGGAGAAGTTGCTGGGAAACTAGCGCCTTTCTTCCTCTCCCCCTTTGGGGGAGGATCGAGGTGAGGGGGCTCGCGGGAACGTTTCTACAAAGCGGGCGTCGAACAAGCCTTGCCGCAAGATTGCCCCCTCACCCCAACCCTCTCCCCAAAAGGGGAGAGGGAGTCCAGCAGGCTTACCAGCCCATGTAGTGGCCACCATTGATGGACAGGTTGGCACCCGTGATCCAAGCGGCTTCCTCACCAGTGAGGAACGCCACGGCATGGGCAATTTCTTCGGGTTTGCCCAAGCGGCCCACCGGGATTTGCGCAACGATTTTTTCGCGCACTTCTTCGGGTACCGCCATCACCATATCGGTGCCTACGTAGCCCGGCGAGACAGTGTTCACCGTGATGCCGAACTTGGCGTTTTCCTGCGCCAGCGAAATGGTGAAGCCGTGCATGCCGGCCTTGGCGGCGGCGTAGTTGGCCTGGCCGTACTGGCCCTTTTGGCCATTGATCGAGCTGATCTGCACGATGCGGCCCCACTTGTGCTCACGCATGCTTTCGATCACCGGGCGCGTGACGTTGAAGCACGCGTTGAGGTTGGTATTGACCACTTCCATCCACTGCGGATAGGTCATCTTGTGGAAGGTGGTGTCGCGCGTGATGCCTGCATTGTTGACCAGGATCTCCACCGGGCCCATGCCGGCCTCGATGATGCGCACCATGGCTTCGCAGGAATCGGGATCCTTCACGTCGCCCGGCACCAGCATGACCTCGATGCCTTCCTTCGCCATCATCTCCTTCATCGCTTCCGCCTTGGACTGGTCGCGATAGTTGGTGGCGACCCGATGCCCCTGGCGTCCGAGGTAGCGAATGATCGCCGTGCCGATACCGCCGGTGCCGCCAGTGACCAAAGCCGTGCGCTGCGTCATGCCTGTTCTCCGCTAGTGCTGATGTTCAATCGACCCGAAACGTGCTGCCGGGTGATGCCATGTCTACCACGCACAATATGGCAAAACGTCGACGGATGGCACGCCGCCCAACCAGCCTGTGCGGTGCGTCAGGCTAGTGTTCGTTATAGCGACTTATCCCGCCGCTCGTTCGCTGCAGTGCGGCAAACGTTCGGCAGAAAATTGCTCGAGCGCCTGTGCCAACAGCGCCGCCGGCGTTTGCGTTAACGGCGACACCGGCAGATTGAGGAAGGCCAGCGCTCGCCGCAACGCTGGCAGGGGATCGGTTGGATCGACCGGGTGGGCATGCTCGGACTTGGACAGCTTGCGGCCACTGCCGTCGAGTGCCAGCGGCAGGTGCATGTAATCGGGCGTTGGCAGGCCCAGGCAGCGTTGCAGGTAGATCTGGCGTGGCGTGGAGTCGAGCAGGTCGTTGCCGCGCACCACCTGGGTGATGCCCTGGAAGGCGTCGTCGACCACGCAGGCGAGCTGGTAGGCGTAGTAGCCCTCAACCCGGCGAATCACGAAATCGCCAGCGGCTGTGCGCAGATTCTGGCGCTGCGGGCCCTGCAGCGCGTCGTCAAAGCCGATCTCGATATCCGGCACGTGCAGACGCCAGGCGGGCGTGCGGTCCGCGGCGGGTGCGGCCAGGCATTGTCCGTCCAGATGCAGGCCGCCGGCCAGGTCGTTGCGACTGCACCAGCAGGGAAATACCTGGCCGGCCGCTTTCAGCTGCTCAAAGGCGGTGTCATAGGCCGCGATGCGTGTGGACTGGAACAATGGTGGCGCATCGGCCATCAGACCGAAGGCGGGCAGGGCAGCCAGGATGCTTTCTGTCGAACCCGGCAACTCGCGTGGGGGGTCGATGTCCTCGACCCGCAGCAGCCACTGCCCACCGGCGTGGCGCGCGCAGAGCCAGCTGCCTACCGCGGCGACAAGCGAACCGAAGTGCAGGTGGCCGGTCGGCGAGGGGGCAAAGCGTCCGCGAGAATCCATCGGCCCATTTTACGGGTGGCCGGCTCCATGTAGGAGCGCGCCTGGTGACGCCAGGCTAAAGGCCGGACGCGCGGAAGCCGGGCTTCTGTCTCCCGGCCCTTGAAACCGCAAGGTTTCGCCACGATCCTTTCACGGTGGCGAAAGCCACACTCCCTTTTCATGACTGCCAAAGAGACAGCCATGCGCCGCATCGCATTGTTCCTGCTTACCAATATTGCCGTCCTGTTCCTGCTCAGCATCGTCTGCCACTTGTTTGGCGTCGATCAGTGGGCTGCCGCCCGTGGTTACGGTGGCATGGGCGGGTTGCTGATCTATGCCGCGGTGTTTGGCATGGGCGGCGCCTTCATTTCACTGGCCATGTCCAAGTGGATGGCCAAGATGTCGACCGGCGCCCGCGTCATCGAGCAGCCGCAAAACGATGCCGAGCGCTGGTTGCTCGACACCGTGCGTCGTCATGCCCAGGCCGCCGGTATCGGCATGCCGGAGGTGGCGATTTACGACGCGCCTGAAATGAACGCCTTCGCCACGGGCATGACCAAGAACAGTTCGCTGGTGGCAGTAAGCACCGGCCTGCTGCAGCAGATGGATCGCGAGCAGGTGTCGGCCGTGCTCGGTCATGAGATCGGCCACATTGCCAACGGCGACATGGTGACGCTGACGCTGATCCAGGGTGTAGTGAACACGCTGGTGATCGTGGCCGCACGCGTGGTCGGTCGCCTGGTCGATAGCTGGCTCTCCGGTGGTCGCGATCGCGACGGCGGCGGTGGCATCGGCTACTTCGTTTGCGTCATGGTGCTGCAGCTGGTGTTTGGCCTGTTCGCTTCGATGATCGTGATGGCCTTCTCGCGCTGGCGCGAATTCCGCGCCGATGCGGCAGGCGCCAAGTTCGCCGGCCGTGGTGCCATGATCTCCGCGCTGCAGCGCCTGCAGGTGCAGCATGGCGAGAGCACGCTGCCGCAGACCATCGCTGCGTTTGGTATTTCCGGCCACCTGGCCACCGGCTTCAAGCGCCTGTTCATGAGCCATCCGCCGCTGGAAGAGCGCATCGCCGCGCTTCAGAACGCGTCGACCAACGCCTGAGCATTCACCCCCTCTCCGCAAGGGGAGGGGCAAAGTAAGGGGCCGATCCGTCGGCCCCTTTATGTGTTCCGCCCTATCCATCGATACCTAAGCATGAGTCTTTTCGTATGACGAACGCCGCGCCCGAAACCCGCAAATTCGAAGCCGAAGTGGCCCAGGTACTGCACCTGGTCACGCACTCGCTTTACTCGCACAAGGAAATTTTCCTGCGCGAGCTGATCTCCAATGCATCCGACGCCTGCGACAAACTGCGCTTTGAGTCCATCGCCAACCCAGCATTGCTGGCGGGCGAGGGCGAGCTGCATATCGATGTCAGCTGGGATCCGCAAGCGCGCACAGTCACCGTGCGCGACAACGGCATCGGCATGAGCCGCGACGAAGTGGTTGCCAACATCGGCACCATCGCCAGTTCCGGCACGCGCCGTTTCCTTGAGGCCATGAGCACTGAGCAGAAGACCGACGCGCGTCTGATCGGTCAGTTCGGCGTGGGCTTCTATTCCGCCTTTGTGGTGGCCGACCGCGTCACTGTGTTGAGCCGCCGCGCCGACCTGCCCGAGGGCGAGGGCGTGAAGTGGGAAAGCGATGGCAAGGGCGAATACAGCCTGGCGCAGGTCGATCTGCCGCAGCGCGGCACCGCCGTGGTGTTGCACCTGAAACCCGACGAGGACGAATTCCTCAAGGGTTGGGAGCTGAGTTCGCTGATCCGCAAGTACTCGGACCATGTCGCCTTCCCGATTCGTATGCCCAAGGAAGTCGATGGCAAGCCGGGTGACGAGTGGGAGACGGTGAACGACGCTTCCGCGCTGTGGGCCAAGCCGCGCAACGAAATTTCCGACGAGGACTACCAGAGCTTCTACAAGTCGCTGGGCCACGATTTCAACGACGCGCTGGCGTGGACGCACAACCGCGTCGAAGGCAGCCAGAGCTTCACGACGTTGCTGTATATCCCCGAGCAACCGCCGTTTGACCTGATGATGGGCGGCCGCGATGAGCGCAAGGGGCTCAAGCTCTACATCAAGCGCGTCTTCATCATGGATGCGGCCGAGGAGCTGCTGCCCAACTACCTTCGCTTCGTGCGCGGCGTGGTGGATGCGGATGACCTGCCGCTCAACGTAAGCCGTGAAATCCTGCAGCACAACCGTCAGTTGGAGCGTATCCGCGCAGCCTGCATCAAACGCGTGCTCGACCTGCTGGAGAAGCTGGCGCGTGACGAACCGGAAAAATTCGCGACCTTCTACAAGGCCTTCGGCAACACGCTGAAGGAAGGTATCGCCGAAGACGCGGCCAATCGCGAACGCATCGCCAAGCTGCTGCGTTTTGCCTCGACGAAGGGCGAGGGCGCCGCACAGACCGTCTCGCTGGACGACTACATCGGCCGCATGGCGGTGGGGCAGGACACCATTTGGTACATCACCGCAGATAGCTACACGGCTGCCCTGGGCAGCCCGCAGCTCGAGGCGTTCAAGGCCAAGGGCATCGAAGTGCTGCTGATGTTCGATCGCATCGACGAATGGATGGTCGGCAGCCTCAACGAATACGCCGGCAAGAAGCTCAAGAACGTCGCCAAGGGCGAGCTGCCGCTGGACGAAGCCGGCAAGAAGCATCAGGAAGAACTCAGCAAGGCGGCCGAGCCGGTGCTGAAGAAGCTCAAGGACATCCTGGGTGACCGCGTGAACGAAGTGCGTGTTTCTGCGCGCCTTACCGATTCGCCGTCCTGCTTGGCCCTGTCCGATTTCGAGATGGCACCGCATCTGGCTCGCCTGCTGCGCGAAGCCGGTCACGAGATGCCCGAAAGCAAGCCGACGCTGGAGATTAATCCGGAACATCCGCTGCTCAAGCGAGTGGAAGCGGAAAGTGACCCGGCCAAGGCGGCCGATCTGGCTAACCTGCTGCTCGATCAGGCTGAGATTGCTGCCGGTGCGCAGTTGCCGGATCCGGGGGCGTTCGTGCAGCGCCTGAACCGGCTGATCGCGGGCTAACCACTAGCGTAGGCCGGAATCCGGTGACGTATGTCGTGCGAAGCCCACTGAGATTTGTTGGGCTTCAAAACCACGCCACTGAATTCCGGCTTTCGCCGGAATGACGATTTCGAAGTGGCTGTGCTGCGCGATGGCTTAGCTCTCGGCCCCTTTGACACGGCCGCTATACTGCGGCCGTTCCTATTGAAGGGGAGTCCATGAGCGCGCTGTTGCTCCTATTCGCTTGCCTCTCGCTCGGCGCATTGGTCGCGCGTTATGCGAAGCCGCCGGCCGGCATCGTCCACGGCATCAACTGGTGGGTGATCAACATCGCCCTGCCGGCGCTGGTGCTGGCGTTGGTGCCGCGGTTGAAGGTCGACGCGCAGTTGTGGTTTCCCGTGGCGGCCATGTGGGTGGTTTTCTTTGGTGCATGGTTGCTGTTTGCCGCACTGGGGGCCTGGCTGGGCTGGTCGCGTGAACGCATTGGTGCACTGACCCTGGTGTGCGGTCTGGGCAATACGTCGTTCATGGGTTATCCCATGATGCTGGCGTTGCACGGCAAGGAAGGGTTGGAGCTGGCAGTCGTTGCCGATCAGCTGGGCTGCTTTCCACTGCTGGCGTCGGCGGGCGTGGCGGTAGCGTCGTTTTACGCGGGCCGTACGCCGCAACCTAAGGTGATTGTGCGGCGCATCCTTACCTTTCCGGCGTTTGTCTCGTTGATCGTGGCTGGCGTCATAGGTGCGCTCGGTGGTTGGCCGGCGTGGGCCGATGGCGTGTTTCTGCCGATAGGCGCCACGCTGACACCGCTGGCCCTGTTCTCGGTGGGCCTGCAGCTGAAGTTTCACCTGGGCGAGAAGCAGCTGTCCGCGCTGGGCTTCGGGCTTGGCTGGAAGCTCATGGTCGCCCCGCTGGCGTGCTGGTTGCTGGGCATGGCTGCGGGCGTGGGCGGCCTGACGTTGACGGTTGGCGTATTGCAGGCGGCGATGGCGCCGATGATCTCGGCCGCGATTCTGGCTGACGAGTACAAGCTGGAACCGACGCTGGCCAACACGATTCTGGGTGCGGGCATTGTGTTGTCGCTGGTCACCATTCCGCTGGGCAATATGCTGCTGGGCGGTTGATGAGTCTGCGCACACCCCCTGTAGGAGCGCACCCTGTGCGCGACAAGCCGACGAAGCGGTAGCGACATAGCGCTGCGGTCGCGCACAGGGTGCGCTCCTACATTGGGGGCCGCTGCTGGGGAGTTTGCGCGACAATGGGCGTATGTCTTCATCGCAACCTTCACAAGCTCGCACCGTACGCGCCGACGTCTGGCTCTGGGCCGCGCGCTTCTTCAAGACCCGAAGCCTGGCCAAGCAGGCCATCGAGAGCGGCAAGGTCGAGCTCAACGACGCCTCGTGCAAGCCGGCCAAGGGCGTGCAGGTAGGTGACCGCCTGCGTGTCCGCCGCGGCGAGGAGCGGATGGAAGTTGAGGTGCTGGCCTTGTCCGAGGCGAGAGGCCCGGCGACGGCCGCGCAGGCGCTGTATCGGGAGAGCGAGGCCAGCATCACGGCCCGCGAAGCGGCGAAAGCCCAGCGCAAGCTTGTGGGCACGATGGCGCCCCCCGGGCGTCCGGACAAGCAGGCACGTCGAGAATTGCGACGGCTTAAGGATTCCATGTGAGTCGCCCATCGCAGAACGCACGGCGTTTCTGCGGGAGCATCACGCTCAAGGAAACACCGCACAGGGGCGGATTTCCAACAGCTTGATGCAGGAGAACGACAATGACTGGCTTGGCATTCCTTAAGCGATGGCTCGGTGGCACCGCGCAGGCGCGGCCGTCAGAGGCGATGTGCAAGGCGACGCAGGGCGCCCGTGTGCTGGTCGTCGACGACTCGGCGACGATCCGCGCGGTGCTGGGACGCATGCTGGAGGTCGATGGCTACCAGGTGACGCGCGCTGCCGACGGTGAAAGCGCACTTGAGCTGGCGCGCAACGAGCCGCCGGCGTTGATTTTTCTGGACATCGTGCTGCCCGGCATCAACGGTTTCGCAGTTTTGCGTTCGCTGCGCCACGACCCGGCCACCCGCCACATCCCGATCGTGATGATCAGCGGCAACCAGCAGGCTACCGAGCAGTTCTACGTGCAGCGCTACGGCGCCGACGATTTCATCAGCAAGCCTTTCGGTCAGGCCGAGGTGGCGCGCAGCATCGATCGATTGGTGCAGCTGGGTCGCCTGCCCAAGCGCGAGGCGGCGAAGGTGATATCGCTGCCCGTGCCCGTGCCGGTGGAGACGATTCCCGCCATGCTGGCCAACGCCACCACTGAGTTGCCGGTGCACGACGTGCCGGAGCTGGCCGCCTGAGTTTGCGCCGAAGTCCCCTCGCTTCGGCATGAAGAAGGGCGACCATCCGCGAGGATGGCCGCCCTTGCTGTCACTGCCGCCGGGGCTTGGTCGCGGCGATCACTCCAGGTCGAAGCGATCGAGGTCCATCACCTTGCTCCATGCCGCGACAAAGTCGTGGACGAATTTCTCCTGCGCGTCCGAGCTTGCATAGACTTCCGACAGCGCGCGCAGCTGGGCGTTGGAGCCGAACACCAGATCGATGCGGGTACCGGTCCACTTGGCGGCGCCGCTCGCGCGGTCGCGTCCTTCAAATTCCTCGTTGGCGTCCGACACCGGCTTCCACTCGGTGCGCATGTCGAGCAGGTTCACGAAGAAGTCGTTGGTCAGCGCTCCCGGCTTCTTGGTGAAGACGCCGTGCTTGGTATGGCCGACATTGATATCGAGGACGCGCAGGCCGCCAATGAGCACGGTCATCTCGGGCGCGGTCAGCGTCAGCAAGTGTGCCTTGTCGATCAGCAGCGCCTCGGCCGATACGCTGTACTTTTCCTTGAGGTAATTGCGGAAGCCGTCCGCAATGGGTTCGAGCACGCCGATCGATTCCACGTCGGTCTGTTCCTGCGAGGCGTCCATGCGACCGGGCGAGAAGGGCACGGTGATGTTGTGGCCGGCGTTCTTCGCCGCCTGTTCGACGCCCGCGTTGCCGGCCAGCACGATCAGGTCAGCGAGCGAGACTTTCTTTCCACCGGATTGCGCGCCGTTGAAGTCCTTCTGGATGCCTTCCAGCGTCTTCAGCACTTTCGCCAGCTGCTCCGGCTGGTTGGCGGGCCAGTCCTTCTGCGGTGCAAGGCGGATGCGTGCACCGTTGGCGCCGCCGCGCTTGTCGGAGCCGCGGAAGGTGGAAGCGGAGGCCCAGGCGGTCGATACCAGCTGCGAAACGGTCAGGCCCGCGGCCAGCACCTTGCTTTTGAGCGCGGCGACGTCCTTCTCATCGATCAAGGGGTGATCGACCGCCGGGATCGGGTCCTGCCATAGCAGCTCTTCGGTCGGAACTTCCGGACCGAGGTAACGCGCACGCGGGCCCATGTCGCGGTGGGTCAGCTTGAACCAGGCGCGGGCGAAGGCGTCGTTGAATTGGTCGGGATGCGCCATGAAGCGCCGCGAGATCTTCTCGTACGCAGGGTCGATGCGCAGCGAAAGATCGGTGGTGAGCATCGTGGGCCGGTGCTTTTTCGAGGGATCGAACGCGTGCGGAATGGTCGCGTCGGCGTCCTTGGCGACCCATTGGTTGGCGCCGGCCGGGCTCTTGGTCAGCTCCCATTCGTGACCGAACAGGTTCTCGAAGAAACCGTGGCCCCACTTCGTTGGTGTGCTGGTCCAGGTCACCTCCAGGCCACTGGTGATGGTGTCGGCGCCCTTGCCGGTGCCGAAGCTGTTCTTCCAGCCCAAGCCCTGCAATTCGAGGCCAGCGCCCTCGGGTTCGGGGCCCACGTTGTCGGCGGGACCGGCGCCGTGCGTCTTGCCGAAGGTGTGACCGCCGGCGATCAGCGCCACGGTCTCTTCGTCGTTCATGGCCATGCGGCCAAAGGTGTCGCGAATGTCGTGTGCGGCGGCCACCGGATCGGGATTGCCGTCGGGGCCTTCCGGATTCACGTAGATCAGGCCCATCTGCACGGCGGCCAGGGGATTTTCCAGATGACGTCCCTGGTCGGTGCGGCTGGTTTCGCTGCCATGCAATTCGGGCTCGGCAACGAGCACGCCTTCCTTCTCGTGGCCGGGCGAGCCTTTGCCGTAGCGAATATCGCCGCCCAGCCAGGTTTTCTCATTGCCCCAGTACACGTCCTGGTCCGGCTCCCACACGTCTTCGCGTCCGCCGCCAAAGCCGAAAGGTTTGAATCCCATCGATTCCAGCGCGACGTTGCCGGTAAGCACCAACAGGTCGGCCCAGGAAATCTTGCGGCCATACTTCTGCTTGATCGGCCACAGCAGGCGACGTGCCTTGTCGAGGCTGACATTGTCCGGCCAACTGTTCAGCGGCGCGAAGCGTTGCTGGCCTGAGCCCGCACCCCCGCGACCGTCGCCCGTGCGGTAAGTGCCGGCGGCATGCCAGGTCATGCGGATGAACAGGGGACCATAATGGCCGAAGTCCGCCGGCCACCAGTCCTGCGAATCGGTCATCAGTGCACGAAGATCTTTCTTCACGGCCGCCAGATCGAGCGACTTGAACTCCTTGGCGTAGTTGAAGCCCGGGTCCATGGGATCGGACTTGGACGAATGCTGGGCCAGGAGATGCAACTTCAATTGATTGGGCCACCAGTCACGGTTCGATGTACCGCCGCCAGCGGTGTGGTTGAACGGACACTTTGCTTCGGTTGACATGTGTTCTCTACCTTTGGCCGTTTGAATCTGACGACTCGGTGCGTGCTGCAGCCCGAGTACCGATAAAGCGCGCTTCTACTCGCCGCATCTGGCGATGCGACGGTTTATGGATGGGGAAGTCGTATGGCGCAGGCAGTTATCTGGAGGACCGGCTGCCCTGCTTTTCAGGTACGTGTGCGGACGCGTGGATCGGGGAGCGGGGGTTCTGCGATGTGCGCTCATGGCGTACCCCTTGCTGGCGGAAGATGGCTGGCGTCGGCTGGCTTCCCTTGGACTCTAGGGAGGCTGGGACGGCGAGGGAATTCGATTTTTTCGATGCCAGCCATAGTCCATGCCTATGACATCGGTGACGGTGTGAGCGATCCCTGAAAGACTGGGCTCGGATGCCGTGATGGCAATGTGATGGCAGGCCCATGGCGCACCAGCACGGCGTTTCACATCGGGCAAACAGGTGCGGGCTGACGATCGCTCCCCTGGATCAGATGCGTGGAGGCAACCGTGGCCGAGTCTATCGAGATAGGTGCATTGGTATTCGTGGCCGACGGTGACGACGGCATCGGTTCCGTGCGGCGCCTGCTGCCGGAAGAAAACGCCTTGCTGGTGTACATCGAGAACGCGGGCGATTTCATCATCCCGGCGCGGGGCGTACGCGCCGTGCATTCGGGCAAGGTCGTACTCGACCTGAATCACCTGCCACGGGACGTGGTGGAGGCGATAGGACAGGCGCGCCGATCGGAATATCCGCACTAATCCACGGGATAAAGGCCGACGCGGCTTGGCGTATCGCTCTGGCGCGCTCCCGAAGGAGCGCCCAGCGGTTTCGATCAGGCCAGTGACTTGAGGCGATAGAGCGCCTCTAGCGCCTCGCGTGGCGACAGCGCATCGGGGTCTATGCCCTCCAGCGCACGCTCCACGACCGAGGGAGCTGCAGCGAACAAGCCCATTTGCGGCGATTCCTGCGCCGGCGTCTTGCCGGTTGCCGATGATGCCTGCTGATACATGCCGCGCTCCAGCTCCGCCAGCGTACGTCGCGCATCGGCAATCACCGATTTGGGCAGGCCGGCCAGCGCCGCCACCTGCAGGCCGAAGCTACGATTTGCAGGGCCTTCCTTCACCGCGTGCATGAACACCAACTGCTCGCCGTATTCGACGGCGTCCAGATGCACATTCGCAATCGAGGCGTATTCGTTGGCCAGCTCGGTCAGCTCAAAGTAGTGCGTGGCAAACAGCGTGTAGGAACGACTGCTGGCGGCCAGATGCACGGCGGCCGCGCGAGCGAGTGCCAGGCCGTCGTAGGTGCTGGTGCCGCGGCCCACTTCGTCCATCAACACCAGGCTGTGTTCGGTGGCGTTGTGCAGGATGTTGGCCGTCTCGCTCATTTCCACCATGAAGGTGGATTGGCCGCGCGAGAGATCGTCGCCCGCGCCGATGCGAGTGAAGATGCGATCGATCGGGCCGATCACCGCGCGCGACGCCGGCACGTAGCTGCCAATATGCGCAAGCAGCACGATCAGCGCGTTCTGGCGCATGTAAGTGGATTTACCACCCATGTTCGGGCCGGTGATCACCAGCATGCGGCGATTGTCGTCGAGCGCGAGATCGTTCGGTTCGAACGGCTCTTCGCGCACTTTCTCCACCACCGGATGACGGCCGCGTTCGATGGCGATGCCGGGCGTGCCCGATAGCTCCGGCGCGCTCCAGTCCAGCGTGGTGGCACGTTCGGCGAGCGTCGCGATAACGTCGAGCTCGGCCATGGCGGATGCGGCGCTTTTCAGTGGCTCGAGCTGTGTGATCAAGGTGTCGAGCAGCGCTTCGTACAGCGCACGCTCGCGCATCAGTGAGCGCTCCTTGGCCGAGAGCACCTTGTCCTCGAAGGTTTTCAGTTCTTCGGTGATATAGCGCTCGGCGTTTTTCGTGGTCTGGCGGCGCGTGTAGTGCGTGGGCGCCTTGTCCGCCTGACCCTTGCTGATCTCGATGTAGTAACCGTGCACGCGGTTGTAGCCGACCTTCAGCGTGGTGATGCCACTGGCGGCTTTCTCGCGCTCTTCCAGTTCGACCAGGTATTGATCGGCATGGGTCGCCAGGCGGCGCAGTTCATCGAGCTCGGCATCGTAGCCATCGGCGACGACGCCACCATCGCGCTGCAGTACCGGCGGTTGGGGCACGACGGCGCGGGCGAGCAGGGCTGCGGTGTCGACGTGGTCGCCGATGCGCGCCACCAAAGCGTGCAGCAGCGGGCTGTCGAGCGTTTCGATAATGGCGCGCAGCGAAGGCGCGGCGGCGAGGCCGTCGCGCAACGTGGACAAGTCGCGTGGTCGCGCCGAGCGCAGTGCGACGCGAGCGAGGATGCGTTCCAGGTCGCCGATGCCGCGCAACTGCTCGCGCAGCGTTTCGTGCTGGCGGCTGTCGATGAGTGTGCCAATGGCCTGGTGCCTGCCGCGCAAGACGTCGCGCGAGCGCAGCGGGCGGTTCAACCAGCGGCGCAGCAGCCGCGCGCCCATCGGCGTCACGGTTTCATCCAGCACGCCGAGCATGGTGTGTTCGGTGCGCCCGCTCGGATGGGTGTCCAATTCGAGATTGCGGCGCGTGGCCGCGTCCAGCGCGATGGTGTCGCCTGCGCTTTCCACGGCCATGCCGGACAGATGCGGCAGCGCGCTCTTTTGCGTCTCCTCGACATAGCCAAGCAGGCAACCCGCCGCGGCGACCGCCAGTGGCAGCTTGTCGACACCGAAGCCGCCGAGATCGCGCGTGCCGAAGAAACGGTTGAGCTCACGCTTGGCCGCATCGCCGTCGAAATGCCACGGCGGCCGCTTGCGCAGGCCCGGCAGGCCGCTGACCAGCTTTGGCCACACCACATCTTCGCCCACCAATGTTTCCGCCGGCTGCAAACGCGCCAGTTCGGAGGCCAGTTGTTCGGCGGTGGTCACCTCGCTGAGCAGAAAGCGGCCACTGCTCAGATCCACCCAGGCCAGGCCATAGGCGCCATTGGCGCCAGCTGCGATGGCCATCAGCAGGTTGTCGCGGCGCTCTTCCAGCAGCGCGGCATCGGTCACCGTGCCTGGCGTGACGATGCGCACCACCTTGCGTTCCACCGGCCCCTTCGAGGTGGCGGGGTCACCGATCTGTTCGCAAATGGCCACCGACTCGCCCAACCGCACCAGGCGCGCCAGGTAGTTTTCCGCCGCGTGATACGGCACACCGGCCATCGCAATGGGTTGGCCTGCCGACTGACCACGCTGGGTGAGCGTTATGTCCAGCAGCCGCGCGGCCTTGCGCGCGTCGTCATAGAACAGCTCGTAAAAATCACCCATACGGAAGAACAGCAGCACATCCGGATGTTCGGCTTTGGCCGTCAGATACTGGCGCATGAAAGGGGTGTGGCTTTCGAAATCCTGGGTGGCCATAACTTGCTGTTCTGTCGGGCCTAACGAGGGTGTTGGCCGTGGCGGGACGGCGGTGTGCGCCGTACAAAAAATGCCCGCCAAGATAACCGAATTGTCCAGCCCTGTATTCCGCCGGCCCTGCGTCTCCTATTCGTGGCCCATTCGGAGCACGTCTGGCCAGGGGGACGCAGCGGCGCTCGATCAGACCCAGGGGGAGATGAGCGCACGGATTTGCGGGTTCATGGCGCCTCCTTCCGTGACTTTTGGGACAGTTGTGACGCGGAGAATTCGACCTGTAGGATCGGTCGCCATGCATAGACTCCCTCGATCGGCCCCCTATCTGTTGACAGTGCTGGTTCTGGCGCTGTCTGTCCCTGTCGCCTTCGCCGCGGCGAAAGAGGCGTCCAAACCGCCAGCTGCCGATGCCCTCACGCTCTACGCGGGCGCGACGGTCATCGACGGCACGGGCTCAGCGCCGCGTCCCGACCAGGACATCCTCGTTCGCGGCGAGCGCATTGCGGCGGTGGGCCCGCACGGGTCGCTTGCCGGTTCGCATGACGCAGCGGTGCATACCGTCGATCTGCATGGCAAGTTCGTGATTCCTGGCCTGATCGACAGCCATGTCCACATGGCGACGCCGCCGAACGCCAAGCGTGCCCAGGCCAACTTGCGGCGCAATCTCTATGCGGGTGTCACCGCCGTGCGCGACATGGCGGACGATCTGCGTTCGGTTGGCGAGTTGACCCGCGAGGCGCGCGCAGGCGAGATTCCCTCGCCCGATATCTACTACGCCGCGGTCATGGCAGGGCCGGAGTTCTTCGCCGACCCGCGCGTGGCGGCGGCAAGCTTCGGCGTGGCGCCGGGCAAGAGCCCGTGGATGCAGGCCATCGACGAGAAGACCGATTTACGCGAGGCGGTCACGCTGGCGCGCGGCACCTCCGCTACCGCCATCAAGGTCTATGCAGACTTGCCGCCGGATCTGGTGAAGGGGATTACCGAAGAGGCACACCGCCAGCATCTGATGGTATGGGCGCACAGCGCCGTGTTCCCGACGCGCCCGGCCGATGTCATTGCGGCCGGCGTCGATGTGGTCAGCCATGCCTGTTATCTGGCCTATCAGCTGGAACCGGTGATGCTCAAATCCTATGAGGACCACACGCCGTTCCACGACGCGCTGCTGGCGCAAAGCGCCGACGATCCGGTAATGGCTGGCCTTTACCGCGACATGCTCAAGCACGGCACGATTCTGGACGCCACCGGCAGCCTGTTCGTTCGCTACGACGCCGAGCGCAAGGCCCACCCCGAAAGGCATCCGCTGCGTTGCACCGGGCCGACCACCATTCGACTGGTTCGCCAGGCGTGGCAGGCGGGCGTGCCGATCTCGACGGGTACCGACAACGACCCCGGTGTGGACGACAAGTGGCCGTCGGTGTTCGACGAGATCTTCTTCCTCGCGCATGACGTGGGCATGCCGCCGCTGCAGGTGATCCACTCGGCCACGCTGGTGGGGGCCCAAGCCGCCGGACAGGCGCAGGACATGGGCTCGATCGAGGCCGGCAAGCTGGCTAATTTCGCGGTGTTGTCGGCCGATCCGGTGAAGGACATCGGCAACCTCCGCAGCATTCGCATGACGGTAAAGCGTGGGCACGAATATCCACGTGCCGATTATCGACCGGTGACCAAGGAAGAGATGGGCAATGACGACGATTGATCGGCGAACGTTTCTTACTGGCGTGACATGGGCGGCGGCGGCTTCGATGCTGCCTTGGGAAGCGCGTGGCGCAGTTTCGAAGGGCACAGGCATGGCCGACACGGGGATCATCATCAACGCGCTGGGCGGTCTCGGTGATCCCAACCTCGGATCGGACTCCCTGGTGCCGGAGCTCACGCCGCGCGTGCTGGCCGAAGCCCACGCATCCGGGCTGACGGCGGTGAATATCACGCTGGGCTACGTGTCCGGGCCCGACGATCCGTTCGTGGCCAGCGTGCGCGACATTGCCGCCACCGATGCGTTGGTGCGCGAGCACGAGCGCGACGTGATGAAAGTGCTGACCGCTGCCGACATACGCCGCGCCAAGGCACAGAACAAGATCGGGTTGATCTACGGCTTCCAGAACAGCGCCATGATGGGCAACGATGCCAAGCGCGTCGACATCTTCGCCGACCTTGGCGTCAGGGTGATCCAGCTCACCTACAACCCGGCCAACCAGCTCGGTGATGGCTCGATGGCGCCGGAAAACCGTGGCCTCACGCCCTTCGGTCATGAGGTGGTCGCAAGGCTCAATGCGCGCAAGGTCATGGTCGATCTATCGCACAGCGGTGAGCGCACCTGTCTCGATGCAGCGCGCGCGTCCACCGCGCCCATCTCGATCAATCACACCGGGTGCCGCGCGTTGGTCGATCTGCCCAGAAACAAGACCGACGCCGAGCTGCGGCTGGTGGCGGAGCGAGGCGGTTTCATCGGCATCTACTTCATGCCTTTCGTCAACGCCACGGGTCACGCCCACGCCGAAGACGTGGTGGCACACATCGATCACGCGGTGAATGTCTGCGGCGAAGACCATGTCGGCATCGGCACCGATGGCTCCGTGACGCAGATCGACGATCTCGCTGCCTACCAGGCGGCGCTGGCAAAGGAAATCGCCCAACGCGTCGCAGCGGGCATCAGCGCGGCTGGTGAGCGGCCGGATACGTATCCGTTCGTGGTCGATCTGCGCGGGCCGCAGCAGTTCCGCAAGCTGGAACAGCTGCTCGCACAAAAGGGCTACTCAACGGGCCGGATCGAAAAAATCCTAGGCACGAATTTCCTGAACTATGCCCAGACCATCTGGGGCAGCTGAGCTTGGTGGGGCGATCCCCTTGGGGGCAGCCCAGTGAGTCGTCAAGGCCTTGGCCTGACTGTGGGGAAGGGGTAGAACGGTCGTCTTCGCGCCGGTGCCACACCGGCTTTCTCCGCCGGAGTGCTCCATGTCGTTGTCCGTTCCCACTGATGCCGAGCTCAAGGCCCTGGCGGAACAAGTGGCCGAGGGTGCCCTGCAGCGGCGCCTGATGGTGGTCACCGCCGAATCCTGCACGGGCGGCTGGATCGCCAAGACGCTCACCGATCTGCCCGGCAGCTCGGCCTGGTTCGACGCTGGCGTGGTGACCTACAGCTATGGCGCCAAGGAAGCCTTGCTTGGCGTCAATGCGGGCACGCTGGAGCGAACCGGCGCCGTTAGCGAGGAAACCGCGCTGGAGATGGTCTCCGGTGCGCTCGCCCGCTTTGGCGCGGGCGTCGCGGTGGCCGTCACCGGCATCGCCGGCCCCAGCGGCGGCACCGTCGAGAAGCCGGTCGGCACCGTCTGGATCAGCTGGAAGCGCCGGGGCGGTTACGCCCATGCCACGTTGTTCCAGTTCCAGGGCGACCGCGAGGCGGTGCGCCGGCAAACGGTGGCGGCGGCGCTCAGCGGCGTGCTCAGGACGCTGACGGCCTAAGTCGACACACCGCTCCGGACCCGCTTGACCGGTGTGGGATACTCATCTGCTACAGATCGCAGCCCGTGAGACAAAGCGCGGGCATCATGCTTTTCATTCACTGCCACCCAGGATTCAAGACGATGGATGACAACAAGCGCAAGGCGCTCACCTCCGCCCTCGGCCAGATCGAGAAGCAGTTTGGCAAGGGCGCCGTCATGCGCCTTGGCGACCGCACCGACGACGCCATCGAAACCGTCTCCACCGGCTCGCTGGGCCTGGACATCGCCCTGGGCGTTGGCGGCCTGCCGCGCGGCCGCGTGGTGGAAATCTACGGTCCGGAGTCTTCCGGTAAGACCACGCTGACCCTGCAGGTCATTGCCGCCTGCCAGAGGAATGGCGGCACGGCAGCCTTCGTCGATGCCGAGCACGCGCTGGATCCGAGCTACGCCGCCAAGCTGGGCGTCAACGTGGACGATTTGCTGGTTTCGCAGCCGGACACCGGCGAGCAGGCACTGGAAATCGCCGACATGTTGGTGCGCTCCGGCGCAGTGGATGTTGTGGTGGTCGACTCGGTCGCCGCACTCACGCCCAAGGCTGAAATCGAAGGCGAGATGGGCGACTCCCACGTCGGCCTGCATGCCCGCCTGATGAGCCAGGCGCTGCGCAAGCTCACCGCCAACATCAAGAAGTCCAACTGCCTGGTGGTCTTCATCAACCAGATCCGCATGAAGATCGGCGTGATGTTCGGCAGCCCGGAAACCACCACCGGCGGTAACGCGCTGAAGTTCTACGCCTCGGTGCGCCTGGACATCCGCCGCATCGGCGCGGTGAAGAAGGGCGACGAGGTGATCGGTTCGGAAACCCGCGTCAAGGTGGTCAAGAACAAGGTGGCGCCGCCATTCCGGCAGGCCGAGTTCGAGATCCTCTACGGCGAAGGCACTTCGCGCGAAGGCGAGATTATCGAGCTGGGTGTGGCGCAGAACCTGATCGACAAGTCCGGCGCCTGGTACAGCTACAAGGGTGATCGCATCGGCCAGGGCAAGGAGAACGTGCGCCAGTTCCTGCGCGATAACCCGGCCATCGCCAACGAGATCGACACCGAGCTGCGTGCACGCCTGCTGACCAACGCTGGCGGCAAGACTGCACCGATCTCCGAAGAAGCGATGGAAGAGATCTGAGCATGATCGAGCGGCGTCTGCGCATCCTGCTGGTGGGCGCGTCCGGCACGCTTGGTCGCGCCGTGGCGGCCGAGTTGGGTCAGCGCCATGAAGTGATCAGCGCCGGGCGCCAGTCCGGCGACGTGCGGATGGACCTCACCGACGTGGCCAGCATCCGTTCCGGGCTGGCCCAGGCCGGCGAACTGGACGCCGTGATCGGTACCGCCGGCCGCGTCACCTTCGCGCCGCTGGCGGACTTTGCAGCGGCCCCGTTCGGTGACTCGAAGCACACGCTGGGTATCACGGACAAGCTGATGGGCCAGGTCAACCTCGCCCTTGCAGCGCGTGATCACCTGCGTGACGGCGGTTCCATCACGCTCACCACCGGCATCCTGTCCGAGCAGCCCATTGCCCAAGGCAGCTCGGCCAGCCTCGTCAATGGCGCCATCGAGGCGTTTGTACGGGCGGTGGCCATCGAGTTGCCGCGCGGTCTACGCATCAACGTGGTCAGTCCGAACGTGCTGGTCGAGGCGATGGGCGACTACGCGCCGTATTTCCGCGGCTTCGAGCCGGTGACCGCAGCCCGCTCGGCGCTGGCTTTCAGCCGTAGCGTGGAAGGCTTGCAAACCGGTCAGGTCTACAAGGTGTTTTGAGTCGGGCCATGACACGCCGGTCCGATTCCGGGGACGACAAGAAACCCAAACCCAGCGCCTATAGCAAGGCGCTGGGTTTGCTTGCGCGGCGCGAACACTCTCGCCGTGAGCTGAAGTTGAAGCTGCGCCAGGGCGGCTACGAGGGCGAGGAGGCCGGCGCGGCGCTCGACCGCCTGGGCGAGCAGCACTATCAGGATGACGACCGTTTCGCCGAGATGCTGGTGCGCAGCCGCGTGGGGCAGGGCTATGGCCCCATGCGCCTGCGCGCGGAACTCAAGAGCCACGGCCTGCCTGATGCCCGCATCAGCGAGGTGTTGGACGCCGCCGAGGTGGATTGGAATGCCGTCGCCGCCGCCCAGCTGCGACGCCGCTACGGCAGCGGGGCCGCACCAGACCCCGCAGAACGGGCCCGCCGGGCGCAATTCCTCTTGCGTCGGGGCTTTCCCGCCGCCACAGTACGGAATGTTACCCACGCCGACGTGGACGACGCTGCCGACGAGCCAGATTGATCGGCGGTGCGGCCTTGGCGTGGCCTTTCCTATAGGTCGTCCCCAACCGCATGAAAACCGCCGAAATCCGCTCGACTTTCCTCGACTATTTCCGTTCGAAAGACCACACCATCGTGCCGTCCAGCTCGCTGGTGCCGGCCAGTGACCCGACACTGTTGTTCACCAACTCGGGCATGGTGCAGTTCAAGAATGTGTTCCTCGGCAGCGAGAAGCTGTCGTATGTGCGCGCGGCCGACGTACAGCGCTGCCTGCGTGCCGGCGGCAAGCACAACGACCTGGATGCAGTGGGCTACACCGCACGCCACCACACCTTCTTCGAAATGCTGGGCAACTGGTCGTTCGGCGACTACTTCAAGCGCGAGGCCATTGCCTATGCGTGGGAGCTGCTGACCGACGTCTTCAAGCTGCCCAAGGACAAGCTGTGGGTCACCGTCTATCACACCGATGACGAGGCCTACGACATCTGGAACAAGCAGATGGGCGTGCCGGCCGAGCGCATCGTGCGCATCGGCGACAACAAGGGCGCGCCGTTCGCCTCGGACAACTTCTGGCAGATGGCCGACACCGGCCCGTGTGGTCCGTGCACCGAAATCTTCTACGACCACGGTGCGGACATCGCCGGTGGCCCGCCGGGCTCGCCCGACGAAGACGGCGATCGCTACATCGAAATCTGGAACCTGGTGTTCATGCAGTTCGACCGCGCGCCCGATGGCACACTGTCGCCGCTGCCGGCACCGTGCGTGGATACCGGCATGGGCCTGGAACGCCTGGCCGCGGTGCTGCAGCACGTGCATTCGAACTACGAAATCGATCTGTTCGAGCACCTGATCAAGGTGGCCTCCGCACTCACGCACACGAGCGACCTGGCCAACAAGTCGCTGCGCGTCATCGCCGATCACATTCGCGCCTGCTCGTTCCTCATTGTCGACGGCGTACTGCCGTCGAACGAAGGTCGTGGCTATGTGCTTCGCCGCATCATCCGTCGCGCGCTGCGCCATGGCTGGATGCTTGGCGTGCGCGGCGACTTCTTCTGGAAGATGGTGCAGCCGCTGGTCGAAGAGATGGGCGAGGCCTATCCGGAACTCGCTGCCAAGCAGGCATTTGTCGAGGACGCGTTGCGCACCGAAGAAAAGCGCTTCGGCGAGACGCTGGAAAACGGCATGCGCCTGTTCGACGCCGTCGCTGCCAAAGCAGGCGACACGATTCCCGGCGCCGATGCGTTCCGCCTGTACGACACCTACGGCTTCCCGGTCGACCTCACTGCCGATATCGCGCGCGAGCGCGGCATGTCGGTAGATATGGACGGCTTCGAGCAGGCCATGAAAGAACAGCAGGATCGCAGCCGGGAAGGCGGCCGCTTCGAGGCCAAGGGCCAAATGCCGGCAGAGCTGGCCAGCCAGCTCGCACCGACCGTGTTCCTGGGCTACGAGGCGCTGTTTGGCGAAGGCAAAATCATTGGCATCGTGCGCGGAGGCAAGCAGCTCGGCCAGCTTGCCAACGGCGAGGAAGGCCTGATTATTCTGGACCGCACACCGTTTTACGCGGAGTCGGGCGGCCAGGTGGGCGATATCGGTACGCTGACCAGCAGTGCTGGCCGCTTTGACGTCGGCGATACGCTCAAGATGGGCGGCGTGTTCTTCGGCCACGCCGGTCGCTGGCATGGCGCGCAGGCGCTGCGCGTGGGCGACACGGTCAACGCCGTGGTGGACGGTACGCGCCGCCAGGCCATCGTGCTCAATCACTCGGCCACGCATCTGTTGCACGCCGCCTTGCGCAAGGTGCTGGGCACGCATGTCTCGCAGAAGGGTTCGCTGGTGGCGCCGGAGCGCCTGCGTTTCGACTTCTCGCACTTCAAGCCGCTCAGCGCCGACGAGCTGCGCGAAATCGAGACCCTGGTGAACGCCGAGGTGCGCCGCAATGCACCGGCCGAAGTGCACGAGATGGGTTACGACGCGGCGATTGAATTCGGCGCCATGGCGTTGTTCGGCGAAAAGTACGGCGACGAAGTCCGCGTGCTCAAGATGGGCGATTTTTCCACCGAGTTGTGCGGAGGCACCCACGTGGGCCGCACGGGCGACATCGGCCTGTTCAAGATCGTCAGCGAAGCGGGCGTCGCTTCGGGCGTGCGCCGTATCGAAGCGGTAACGGGCGCCGGTGCACTGGGCTATGTGGCCGACGAGGAGCGTCGTCTCGGCGAGTTCTCGCAGCTGCTGTCCGCGCACGGAGATGACGCCGTGGAGAAGTTGCGCCAGCTGTTCGACAAGCAGAAGAAGCTCGAGCGTGAACTGGAGTCGTTGCGCGCGAAGGCCGCTGGCTCAGCCACCGCCGACTTGGCTTCGACGGCACACAATGTCGATGGCATCAAGATCGTGGCCGCTCGCCTCGAAGGCCTCGACGCCAAAGCATTGCGTGACAGCATCGATCAGCTCAAGCAGCAGCTTGCCGATTGCGTGATCCTCCTGGCGGGCGCGACAGATGGGCGTGTGTCGCTGGTGGCCGGTGTTCACGGCAAGGCATTGGGTCGAGTCAAGGCCGGCGATGTCGTGGCCCATGTGGCAGCACTGATTGACGGCAAGGGCGGTGGACGCCCGGACATGGCCCAGGGCGGCGGCACCGACAGTGCCCAGTTGCCCGGCATCCTGGACGGCCTTGCGGGCTGGATCGGTGAACGACTGGCCTCCTGAGGCCAGTCAACCGTTGTACCCATACCGCCGTTTACGCATTGCGCTGCCCTCGGACGCTCGGCTAGTATCAAGACACTGCTGACACCGATGGTTGCGACGGTGTTGCTCGACATGGCATCCGCAGGGTATGCCTGGTCTGTGGAACCGGGAAGGCGGTAGGGCCTTCGGCGGGTAAGAACGTCGAACTGTCCAGACGGTGAAACTCAGGGGTGAGGTATCACCGTCTGTTGGCCTATGACCAAAGTATTCATGGAGTGGCAAACATGTTGATTCTGACCCGCAGGGTCGGTGAAACCTTGATGATCGGTGACGAGGTGACCGTCACCGTTCTCGGCGTGAAGGGCAATCAGGTGCGTATCGGCATCAATGCGCCCAAGAACGTAGCCGTGCATCGCGAAGAGATCTATCAACGGATCAAGAACGAGCACGAGCCGGACAGCAGCACTTCCGGCGAGGCTGGCGAGCACTGACAAGCAAGAAAAGCTTTACCTCGAGCGCGCCGGTTTAGTATCCTTACCGGCTCCGCAGGAATGCGGACAAAACTGGAGAGATGCCCGAGAGGCCGAAGGGGCTCCCCTGCTAAGGGAGTATAGGGTCAAAAGCCTTATCGAGGGTTCGAATCCCTCTCTCTCCGCCAGATACGCAAAACGCCCCCAAGTGGGGCGTTTTGCGTATCTGGCGGAGAGAGGTGGTGGACGAATCCTCCGGTTCGACGAAATTGCCTGGAGCAATTTCGGACAGCCGCAGGCTGGCCCTGGAGCGCGCTGCGCGGAAGGGGGAGGCCCATGGATGGGCCGAACAATCCCACGCCCCCAACGCCAACGGATGCTCCCTGACGAAGCGCTCCCTGGCGGGGCGTTTTGCGTATCTGGCGGAGAGAGGTGTGGACAAACCCTCCGGTTCGACGAAATTGCCTGGAGCAATTTCGGACAGCCGCAGGCTGGCCCTGGAGCGCGCTGCGCGGAAGGGGGAGGCCCATGGATGGGCCGAACAATCCCACGCCCCCAACGCCAACGAATGCTCCCTGACGAAGCGCTCCCTGGCGGGGCGTTTTGCGTATCTGGCGGAGAGCGGTGGTGAACGAATCCTCCGGTTCGACGAAACTGCGCAGAGCAATTTCGGACAGCGACAGGCTGGGCCTGGGGCGCGCTGCGCGGAAGGGGGAGGCCCATGGATGGGCCGAACAATCCCACGCCCCCAACGCCAACGAATGCTCCCTGACGAAGCGCTCCCTGGCGGGGCGTTTTGCGTATCTGGCGGAGAGCGGTGGTGAACGAATCCTCCGGTTCGACGAAACTGCGCAGAGCAATTTCGGACAGCGACAGGCTGGCCCTGGGGCGCGCAGCGCGGGAAGGGTGAGGCCCATGGATGGGCCGAACAATCCCAGGCCCACGCAACAAATGCTCTCTGACGAAGCCATGGCGAACCGCTCCGGGCGCCCGCTTGCGCCCGCTCGCATTTATCCCCCGTACGGCCTGATGAATCCCGTCCAACCACCAGGACAAACTTCAGTCCCTCCCACGCACACGTCGAGCGTTAACCTGCTTACGCACAACACCTTGAAGGACATGCCATGGAACAGCGCCGCATTGATGGACGCCTCTCGCGCAACCGCCTGCTTCATTCGCTGGCCGCGGCCCTGGCACTGGCCACATGCGCAAGCATGCCGCTGGAGGCCCAGGCGGGCGTTTCGATAGGCGTGGGCATTTCGGTAGGCGTGCCGCCGCCGCCATTGCCGGTTTATGTGCAGCCGGTCATTCCGGCACCGGGTTACATCTGGGTTCCGGGCTACTGGGCCTATAGCGATGACGGCTATTACTGGGTGCCAGGTACGTGGGTGATGCCGCCTTACGTAGGTGCGTTGTGGACGCCGGGTTACTGGGGCTGGTCCGGTGGCCTGTATGTGTTCCACGGCGGTTACTGGGGCGCGCACGTGGGCTTCTATGGCGGCGTCAATTATGGGTTCGGCTACACCGGTGTCGGCTACGTCGGCGGCTATTGGCACAACGGCGGTTTCTACTACAACCGTTCGGTCAACCGCATCGACAACGTGCACGTCACCAACGTCTACAACCGCACGGTCAACAACGTCACGGTCAATCGCACCAGTTTCAACGGCGGGCAGGGCGGCTTGACGGCGCGGCCGTCGGCGCAGGAAATGAATTTTGCCCGCGAACAGCACGCGCCACCGGTTGCTGCGCAGGCCCAGCAAAGCACGCTGGCCAGTCGCGATCCGTCGATGCGCGCTGCGTTCAATCACGGCTCGCCGCAAGTTGCGGCGACGCCGCGGCCTGGTGCTTTCAGTGGAGAGGGTGGGATGGCCGCGCACGGCGCTTCGCCTGCGGCGGTGAGCACGCAGCGTGCTGGCGCAGCCGTGCAGGCGCCACGCAACGACATGGCCTTGCGATCGTCCAGCTTCGGCCCGCATGGGGCAGACGCCGCCTCGCATCCCAATGGCAACGGCGCCGGCAATTCGCCAGCCGCTGGTCATGCGGCCTATTCGCCGGCGGCCAGTCACGCAACCTATACGCCGGCAGCGAGCCATGCAGCCTATACACCGCATGCAGCGCCTTCACACGTGGGTTCTCAGCCGGTCTATCACCCCCAGACCGCCCATGCGCCCACACCACACGCTGCGCCGGTCAGTCATGCGCCAGCGGCCCATCCTCACAGCGAGCCGTCCCATGGCGGGCAACCGCATGAGGAACATCGTTAAGCAGCGAGTGCGGCGCGGTGCTCAGGCATCGCGCCGCGTGATGGGCTTAGCCCAGCGCGAGTCCGCGCAGTTCGGTGGCATCGGCAGTGACACGAAGCACCGAGCCATGTTCGTACCAGTCACCCAGCACGATGCGTTCGGCCGGCTGGCCGTCCAATTGGAAACGATGGGTGGCCGGTCGATGGGTGTGGCCGTGGATCAATCGTGTCACGCCGGCCCTGCGCATGCTGTCGGCGACAGCGTCGGCATTGACGTCCATGATGGTTTCCATGGTGCTGCTGGTGTGCGCCTTGCTGTCTTGGCGCGCCTTGGCGGCGAGCGCGCGACGCGCTTCCAGCGGCATGGCCAGCACCTGCGCCTTCCACTCGGGCGTGCGTACCTGCTTGCGCACCGTCTGGTAGGCGACATCGTCCGTGCATAGCACGTCGCCGTGCATCAGCAGGGTGGGGCGGCCGTAGAGGTCGTGCACGGTGCCGTCGTCGAGCAGGGTGAAGCCGGCGCGACGTGCAAAGTCCTCACCGAGCAGAAAGTCGCGGTTGCCGACCATGAAGTACACCGGCACCCCACTGTCGCGCAGTGCGCGCGTGGCGCGAGCGATCCGCGCTGGCAGCTCGGCATCGTCATCGTCACCCAGCCAGGCCTCGACCAGGTCGCCGAGGATATACACCGCATCTGCCGAGCGCGCCTCTTCGCCTGCCAGAAAGTTTTCGAACAGTTGGGTGATCTGTGGGCGGCTGTCGTCCAGGTGCAGGTCGGCGATGAACAGCGTGGCCATCGACGCTCAGCCCTTGGTCTTGCTGGCCGGCTTGTCACCCTTGGCCGGCGTGGTGGCCGGCTTGGCGGCGCTGGCAGCCGTGGCCGGCGTTGCGGGCTCTTCGCCGATCACGTTGGCGCTCTCGATCACCACCAGCGGGTTGGGCACATCGCCCGCAAAGGGACCGAGCCCCCGGGTGGGCAGGCCGGCCATCTTGTCGACCACATCCATGCCCTTGGTCACCTTGCCGAATACCGCGTAACCCCAGGTCAGACCACTCTGGTTGCCGACGAAGTCGAGGCGACGGTTGTCGACCAGGTTGAAGAAGAACTGTGCCGTGCCCGAGTTGGGGTCGGCGCCCCGGGCCACCGCAACGGTGCCGCGCAGATTGGAGAGGCCATTGTCCGCTTCGCTGGGGATGGCCGAGCGCGTGCGCTTGGGCTGCAGGTCGCGCGTGTACAGGCCGCCCTGCACCAGGTAGCCCAGGATGGCCCGATGAAACACGGTGCCGCTGTAGAAGCCGTCGCGCACGTATTGCAGGAAGTTGGCAACGCTCTTGGGCGACTTGTCGGGATACAGCTCCAGCGTGATGTCGCCCGCTGAGGTGCGCAGCAACACCTGCGGATGCGGCGATGCGACGGCGGCCGGCGTGGCAGGCTTGGCTGCTTGCGCAAACAGAGCGAGTGGCGAAATCAGCAGGATGGCGGCGAGCAGGATTCGGGACATGGCGGACCGGGCGGCGTGTGGCATCGGGACATCATACGCGGCGAAGACGCAGCGTGGCTCAGGAGGGATGGACTTCCAGCAGCAAGCCCAGCTCGTTCAACGGCGCCTGCTCCTGCTCGAGATCCGCTTCGCTCAGCGGATGCTGCTCAAGCCAGGCGGAGGGAAGGGTGAGGCGCATGCGGTGGCTGGTGGCCGCCAGATGCATCTGCGGAAGCGACTCGGCGCGGCGCGCGCGGCGGAACAGCACGGCCACGCGCAACAGCGCAGTGATGTAGCGCGCCAGCTGCCGATAGCGTTGCGGCAGGGCAGAGAAGGTGGCCTTGTCGGGCTTGCGCCGGTGCGCTTCGACAATGGCCCCCAGCAATTGTTGTTCCTGCCGCGAGAAGCCGGC
This sequence comes from uncultured Gammaproteobacteria bacterium, assembly GCA_963783075.1. Taxonomy (GTDB): domain Bacteria; phylum Pseudomonadota; class Gammaproteobacteria; order Xanthomonadales; family Rhodanobacteraceae; genus Dyella. Next base: position 506,707 of record CAWAMF010000003.1, read on the forward strand.
CAGGTCGGCGTGGCGCAGGATGTAGGCGCCGTGGTGATGGTGCTGGCTGTGCGCGATGGCCAGGCCAATCTCGTGCACGCGCGAAGCCCACGACAGCCACTCGCGCGCTTCGCCGTCGAGCTTCCAGGAACGTGCGATCTGGTCGAACAGCATGAGTGCGGTCGATTCGACGCGCCGCGCCTGGGCGCGGTCGACGCCGTAGCGATTGGCCAGTGCATCGATGCTCGCGGTACGCGGATCACTGCCGCCGGCGCGGCCGATCAGGTCCCACAACAGGCCTTCGCGCATGGAGCTTTCGCAGACGCGCATGCGCTCGATGCCCAGCGCTTCGAAGGCGGCCTCGAAAATGACCACGCCGCCCGCGATCACCGGGGCACGGTCTTCGGCCAAGCCGGGAAGCTTGAGTGCGCTGATCTGCCCCTGCATCAACAGTGCTTCGCGCAACGCGGCCAGCGACGCCGGCGTAATGCCGTCGTCAGAAAACTTCATGGCCTGCACGACCGAGCCGATGGCCTTGGCCGTGCCGGAGGAGCCGTACGCTTCGATCCAGCCCGATTCGCGGTAGTCCTCGGAAAACTGCTGCAGCAGCACGCCAATTTCGTTGTTCGCGCGCTGCCAGCGCTTGCGGTTGAGCTTGCCGCCCGGGAAAAAGCGCAAGGTGGATGCAATGCAGCCGGCTTGCACGCTTTCCGTGTGCATCGGCGCGAAACCGCGGCCAATGATGAACTCGGTGCTGCCGCCGCCGACGTCGATCACCAAGCGGCTTTCGCGCGAGGCGGGCAGGTCGTGGGAAGCGCCCAGAAAGATCAGGCGACCCTCTTCGCGGCCGGACACGATTTCCACCGGATGCCCGAGAGCGGATTCGGCGGCGGTGAGGAAGGTTTGCGGCGAGGCCAGGCGGCGGACGGAGTTGGTCGCCACCGCGCGAACGCGGATGGAAGGCACGCCGGCAATACGCTGGCCGAAGCGGGCCAGGCAATTGAGTGCGCGGGCGCGGTGTTCCGCATCGAGGGTGCCGTCGGCACGCAGACCCGCAGCCATGCGCACGGTTTCGCGCAGGCGGTCGATCACACGTGGCTCACCGTGTTCTACTCGGGCAACCACCATGTGATAGCTGTTGGAACCCATGTCCACGGCGGCAATCAGTTCGCCGTCCTTGATCTGGGTCTGATCGCCTTGACTCATGCGGGGCTCTTGTCGGGCAGCAAGGGTGCAATTCTCTCACGCCGATGGCATGCCGCGAAGCCGCGCGCCACTCTACGGAACCAGTTTGCTGAGCAAGGTCTGTTGCGCGCTATGCGGTGGGGCATCGCCCGGTTGGGCTCTGGTGTAGCGGCCCTCGCTGCCCAGCAGCCACGCCTCGGTATTGTCGGCCAGATAATTGGCCAGCGTTTCGTCGTAGACGCGACTGGCCAGCGCCGGGTCGAGGATGGGAAAAGCGACCTCGATGCGACGCATCAGGTTGCGCTCCATCCAGTCGGCGCTGGCGCAATAGATTTCCGGCGCGCCGTCGTTGCCGAACCAGTACACGCGGCTATGCTCCAGGAACCGGCCTACGATCGAGCGCACGCGGATGCGTTCGGAGATGCCGGGCAGGCCAGGACGAAGCGTGCAGGCGCCGCGGACGATCAGGTCGATCTCCACACCGGCCTGCGACGCGCGGTACAACGCCTGAATCACATGCGCTTCGTTGAGCGCATTGAGCTTGGCCACGATGCGCGCCGGCCGGCCAGCCTCGGCATGTGCCGTTTCGCGCTCGATCTTCTCCAGCACGCTGCGGTAAAGCGTAAACGGTGAATGCAGCAGGCATTGCAGCTGGATCATCGGTCCCAGGCCGGACAGCTGCTGGAACACCTTGTGCAGGTCCTCGCCGATGCCTGGATGTGCGGTCATCAGGCCGATGTCGGTATAGGTGCGGCTGTTGGCCTGGTGATAATTGCCGGTGGACAGGTGCACGTAGCGGCGCAGCGCGTTGTCTTCGCGGCGCACGATCAGCAGCATCTTGGCGTGAGTCTTGTACCCCACCACGCCGTAGACCACCTGCACGCCGGCCTCCTGCAGTCGCGTGGCGAGCCGGATATTGGCCTCTTCGTCGAAGCGCGCACGCAGTTCGATCACCACGGTGACGTCCTTGCCGTTGCGCGCCGCCTCCACCAGCAGATCGACCAGCGGCGTATCGACGCCCGCGCGGTAGAGCGTCTGCTTGATGGCGAGCACGGCGGGATCTTGCGTGGCCTGGCGTAGCAGGTCCACCACAGCAGCGAACGACTCGTAAGGGTGGTGCATAAGCACGTCGCGCTGGCGCAACACTTCAAATTTGCAGCGACTGGCGTTGAAGGCCGCGGGCAGCTGCGGGATGAAGCGGGGGAACTTCAGTTCGGGCCGGTCCAGCCCGTCGTAAATGGTGCCGGCGCGAATGATGTTGACCGGGCCATCGCAGCGATAGACATCGGATTCCTCCAGCTCGAAGTTGGTGATAAGCATGGAGGCGATCGACTTGGGGCAATCGTTGCCGATCTCCAGGCGCACGGGGCGGGCGTAACCACGTCCGATCAATTCCTCGCTGAGTGCGCGGGCCAGGTTGTCGACCTCGGCCTCTTCCACCATCAACTCACTGTTGCGGGTGACGCGGAACTGATATGAGCCGGCCACCTTGAAGCCGGGAAACATCTGGTCGACAAAACCCTGCAGCAGCTCGGCGAGGAACACGTAGTGGACACCGCCCTCGGAAACCTCTTCGGGCAAGCGGATGATGCGCGGCAACGATCGAGGCGCGCGCACCAAGGCCATATGGCCTTCGCGACCGAAAGCGTCGCGACCCTTCAGCACCACCGCGATATTCAGGGTCTTGTTGAGAATGCGCGGGAACGGATGCGCCGGATCGAGCCCCAGCGGCGAAAGCACCGGCAGCACTTCGTTCTCGAAATAGCCCTGCAGCCAGCCGCGCTGGCGCTTGGTCCAATGTTCGCGCGTGAGGAAGCGGATGCCTTGCTCAGCAAGCTGCGGGCCCAGCTCATCGCGCCAGGTGACGTATTGCTCCGCGACCAGGTCGAGCACGCGCTGGCGGATGCGCGTCAGCAGCTCGCCGGAGGAGAGGCCATCGGGACCCGGCGCGGCCGAGCCAAACATGTGATGGTGCTTGAGCATCGCCACACGCACCTCGAAGAACTCGTCGAGGTTATTGGCGACGATGCTGAGGAAGCGCACGCGTTCCAGCAGCGGAATGCGGGCGTCACGCGCCTGGGCCAGTACGCGAAAGTTGAATTCGAGCGCAGCCAGCTCGCGGCTGAAGTACAGCTCGGGAGCGGCCTGGTCGGCGATGGGCGAGGGAGTGGCGGGTTTACGACGCATCCGACCATTCTGGCCGATGCGGCGACCGGTTACATGGCGCAGTGCCGCGTAGCGTGATGGCCGTTCAGCGGATGGCGCAGCAGGGCGCTGTCGCACCCTGCCGGCGACGCATCATTCCGGATCGCCGGGCGGCAACAGCCGCTCATTGCTGAACCAGCAGGCAAACGTCGAACCCTGGCCTGGCTCGCTCTGGATGTCCAGCCGCGCCTGATGCAGGTTCAGCACGTGCTTGACGATAGACAGACCCAGCCCGGTACCGCCGCTTTCGCGGGAACGGCTGGACGACACGCGATAGAAGCGCTCGGTGAGCCGGGCCAGGTGCGAGGCGGGAATGCCGTAGCCGGTATCGGTCACCGAATACACCGCACCGTCCGGCGTGCGCCGCCAGCGAATCGTGATGCGGCCACCGGTGGGGGTGTAACGCACGGCGTTGCTCACCAGGTTGGACAGCGCGCTGTGCAGATCTTTGGGCGAGCCGAGCAGATCGACTTCAGCGCTGTTTTCCAGGGTGATCTGGTGACGGCCCTGGCTCAGCGCCTCGGCCTCTTTGCGCATCGACACCAGCAGCGGTGTCATTTGCACGCGCTCTTCGGCGACGTGGTCCTGGGTTTCCAGGCGCGACAGCGTAAGCAGGTCTTCGACGATCTGGCCCATGCGCTTGGATTGCGCACGCATCTCGTTGAGCACCGGCGCCAGTTCGGGCACGTCTTCCGGGTCGATCAGTTCGAGATAGCCATGGATCACGGTGAGCGGCGTGCGCAATTCGTGCGACACGTTGGCCACGAAGTCGCGGCGAATCTGCTCCAGTCGCGTGAGGTGACTGACGTCGCGCGCCAACAGCAGGCGCTGGCGACGACCGAACGGCAGCAGGGTCACGTTGATGTGGCGATTCGGGTGACCGGGCGCGGTGACGTCATTGAGCGGTTCGCGAGCGCCGCCCTTGAGCCAGTCGGCCAGTTCGCTGGCGCCCAGGCGCTCTTCAAGATAGGCGCCGCGATCCTGCGGCCGGCGCAGGCCGAGCAGGTCTTCGGCGGCGTGATTGAACCAGCGGACGTGCTGCTCGTTATCGAGCAGGACGACCGCGTCCGGCAGACTGCCGGCGGCGCTGCGCAAGTCGCGCAGACTGGAGGCTATGCGGCGGGAACGCGTCATGAAACGGTCATGCTTGAGGGAATTCACCGAGGAATTTTGCGTCATCATGAGTTTTGCTTGATGACGAATTCGGGTCAGGAGCAAGACGATTTCCGCGACGGCCACCAGTGCGGCACCGGTCGCGACATGGCCGCCCGCAAGCCAGCCGACGAAAGCGCCCGCAAGCAGCCCGGCGGCAAGTGCGGCCGGCAGCATCCAGGAGCGGTCGAAGGTGCTTTGCATAGGGAGATCAGTCAGGGATGCCGATGCCGGCGGTGCGCCAGCATGGGCAAAGGCTTTCGCTCCCGCAATAGTGCCGGAAGCGTCAGACGCTGGCGGAGAAGCGATAACCCGCACCGCGCACGGTCTGCACCATGTCATCGAGCTTCCACGGTTCCAGCGTCTTGCGCAGGCGGCGAATGTGCACGTCCACGGTGCGTTCTTCCACGTACACGCTGCCGCCCCATACATGGTCGAGCAGCTGCGCGCGCGAATAGACGCGTTCCGGATGGGTCATGAAGAAGTACAGCAAGCGGTATTCGGTCGGTCCGATGGTCACCGGGTCATCGCCGGCAAACACGCGGTGCGCCGGGCCATCGATGCGCAGGCCGCCCAGCTCGACCATGCCGGAGCCATCATCACCCTGGCTGCGGCGTAGCACGGCCTTGATGCGGGCGACCAGCTCACGGGTGGAGAAAGGCTTGATGACGTAGTCATCGACACCGGCCTCCAGCCCGTTGACGCGGTCCATCTCTTCGCCGCGCGCAGTGAGCATGATGATCGGGATCTCCCGGCTCAGCTCCTCCTTGCGCAGGCGGCGAGCCAGATCCAGGCCGCTGGTGCCGGGCAGCATCCAGTCGAGCAGGATCAGGTCCGGTACCTGTTCGGCGATGGCCAGTTGAGCTGCGCGTGCATCGGCGGCGTGGATGGCGTCCATGCCTGCCTTGCGCAGGGCAAAGGCGACCATGTCGCGGATCGATGCTTCGTCTTCGACGATCAAGATGCGTTTGTGCACGCGTGGAATCCGCTGGGAAGGGGCTATGACGCAATTATTGCAGCGTTCTTATGTTACGCCCCGATGACATTTCACGCGGTCGCCACGCCAAGGCGGTGCTACGTCTCTTTCCGTCCGGAGATTAATGCCCGTTTCCAGAGGTGCTGAAGCACAGTCGCCCTTGGCAATTGCCGCCATTGAGCGGTTGCTGGCTGCGCCCGTCCGGGTTGTCGTCGGTCTGGATCCTGCGCTTGCGCAGTTCCATCACCAGCGGGGTCAGCTCGGTGATGCGAGCTTGGATGCGGGCCCGGGCGTAGTAGTCCAGGTCCGGGCGCTGCAGCAGCCGCTTGAGCTGCTCCATGGCGTCGAACGGCCGCCCGGACAGGTAGGACGCATCGGCAAATGCCTCGCCGGCACGTATCGGGTCACCGGCTTTGTCGCTGGCAAGCGCATACGAGCGGTAGAGCTCGGGCTCGTCGTTGTTGTCCAGCATCGGCTGCAACATGACGGCGGCCTGCCTGGCCTCGTCCTGGCTGCCCTGCTCGGTGAGGGCGTTGGCGTAGCCCAGCGCAATGGCGTGGTTGCGGGGAGATTGCGTGTTCAGGTCGGCATACATGGTGAGCGCCTCGGCACGGCGGCCCGCCTGCAGCTTCGCGTCAGCCATGGCCAGGCGCACGATCTGGCTGTCCGGATGCGCGGTCAGCAGGGGCTGCAATTCGTCGACCGCCTTGGCGCCACGGTTGCTGCGGATCAGCGCCAGCGCATACCCGTAGTGGTTGGACGGCGTATTGAAGCCCCGATTCGTCTGCAGGTTGGAGGCGTAGTAGGTGGCAAGCTGTCCCGGGTCGCTGGACAGCACACGAACGCGCTCGCGCATCAACAGGAAGGTATCCAGGTCGCCCTTGTGGCTGGCCAGCAACGCGGTGGGATCTTTCACGTACGCAATCGGTGCAGTGTTTTTTTCCCATTGCGTCTTGTCCAGGGTGGACCCCGAGGGACGCTGTTTTTGCTGGGCCTGCAAGGCGACGGCACGCGCCTTGGCGTCGCTGATGCGCGCCTCGTTGACCGGATGATCCTGCAGCAGCGCGGGAACGTCACCCAGATCACCGCCGGATCCCACGCGCATGGTGTCTTCCATGCGTTCGAAGAACGATGCCATCGCGTTGGGATCGTAGCCGGCGTTGGCCAGCGTCTGGATACCCGCGCGATCGGCCTCGGTTTCATCCTTGCGGGTGAAGTTGATCTGGCGCTGCATCAACAGGCCCTGGCCACCCATCAGGATGGCGCCGGCGGCATCGCCCGCGCCTGCACCGGCGCCGGCGGCAATGGCCCCCAGCAGGATCAGCGCCATCAGCGGCGTGTCCTTCTTGGAGGCTTCAAAAGCCCGTTCCAGGTGGTTCTGGGTGATATGCCCGATTTCGTGGGCGATGACGCCGGCCAGCTCGCTTTCGCTATTGGTGATGATGATCAACCCGGAGTTCACTGCGATATAGCCACCCGGCGCGGCAAACGCGTTGATGACCGGGTCTTTCGCGATAAAGAACTGGAAGTGATCCTTCGGCTTCTCACTGCCCGCCACCAGGCGATAGCCGAGGTCGTTGATGTAGTCGTCGAGCATGGGATCGTCCACCACCATGTCGAGCGCGCGCATCTGGCGCAGCATGGCGGCGCCGTAGTCCTGCGCTTCCTGGGGCGAAATCAGCGCATTGGCCGAGCTGCCCAGGTCAGGCAGGCGTACGTCCTTGTCCTGGGCGCCGGCGTTGAGCGTCAGGCCGGCGCAGAGCAGGGCGGCAAGCAGGCGGGAGCGTGACCATCGGTTCATTGGCGTCCTGCCAGTGGGGTGTGTTTCGACATACCGTTTCCCGCGCTTTTCTGAACCGCATATGGCTGGCTCCGGGCACGAGCGGAGGCGGGTTCCTGAAGCCATTTTGGATAGACGTGGTGCCATGCGCATAGGTCAGCGACAATATCATTAGTGACCGCTGCTTATAGTGTCAGTTCAGTGTTATCACGCTTGTGTCCGGGCGGGGCAAACCCCACCTTGGGCGTGTCGTACTTTTTTTCGGTTCCGGAGTTTCCCGTGCCCAAGATTGAGGTCTATTCCAGCGCAGTATGTCCTTACTGCGTGTCCGCCAAGAACCTGCTCAAGTCCAAGGGACTGGAATGGAGTGAAGTGCGCATCGATACCGACCCCGCCCAGCGCGAAGCCATGCTGGCGCGCAGCGGTGGCCGCCGTACCGTGCCGCAGATCTTCGTCAACGGCCACCACGTGGGCGGTTTCGATGACCTGGTCGCCGCTGACCGTAGCGGCAAGCTGGCCGAGCTGCTGGAGACCACCGCATGAGCAAGCCGACCGACGAGCAGGCCGGCAAGGACCGGGTAGCCGAGTTCACCGCGTTCCGTCATCGCATGAACGAGCGCATCCTGTCCGAGGACAATCAGGTGGTACGGCGCTTTTTTGCGCTGGACACGCAGACCTATAAGGCCGGTGCGCTGGACGTCAAAACCAAGGAGCTGCTGGGCCTGGTTGCGTCCATGGTGCTGCGTTGCGACGACTGCATCAGTTATCACGTGGCGCAGTGCAAGGAAGCTGGCGTGACGCGCGAAGAGTTCTTCGAAACCTTCAGCGTGGGTTTGGTGGTGGGCGGTTCCATCGTCATTCCGCATCTGCGTCGCGCCGTGGATTTCCTCGACCAACTGGAATCGGGCGAGACGGGTCAGCCGGCGGCGGACTGCGCCAGCCACGCCTGATTGAAACGGGTAGCGGCCACTCCTTGCCGCTACCTTGACGCATGCGAGTTTATTCAATGCAGCATGCGAGGATTTGCGATGCCGGCCAGGGGCTTTTCACTGGCCGCCATCCGCCGCATGGGCGATAATTGACAGGATTTACAACCCCGCGCCCCCCGCTGCAGGGTTGCTTGATTCTTACCCCAAGGAGTGTCCCCATGAGCAAGACCATTGCCGTGATTCCGGGCGACGGTATCGGCCCCGAGATCATGAACGCCACGTTGCGTGTGCTCGATGCGCTGGACTGCGGTCTGTCCTACGAGTTCGTCGATGCCGGCATGGTCGCGCTGGAGAAGCAGGGTGACCTGCTGCCGCAGCCCACGCTCGATGCCATCGCCAAGCATAGCGTCGCGCTGAAGGGCCCGCTGACCACGCCGGTGGGTGGTGGCTTCACCTCCATCAATGTGACGCTGCGCCGCCATTTCGATCTGTACGCCAACGTGCGTCCGGCCATCAGCTTCCCTGGCACCAAGGCGCGCTTCGAGAACGTCGACATCATCACGGTGCGCGAGAACACCGAAGGCGCCTATTTGTCCGAAGGGCAGACCCTGTCCGAGGACGGCGAGACGGCGATCTCGATGATCCGCAACACGCGCAAGGGCAGCAGCCGCATCGTGCGTTATGCCTTCGAGCTGGCCGTGAAGAAGGGCCGCAAGAAGGTCACCGCGGTGCACAAGGCCAACATCATCAAGACCGCATCGGGCCTGTTCCTCAACGTGGCGCGCGAAATCGCCAAGGAATACCCGCAGATCGAGTTCAACGAGATGATCGTGGACAACGCCTGCATGCAGCTGGTGATGAAGCCGGAACAGTTCGACGTCATCGTCACCACCAACCTGTTCGGCGACATCCTCTCTGACCTGTGCGCCGGCCTGGTTGGCGGCCTGGGCCTGGCCCCGGGCGACAACATCGGCACCGAGGCGGCCATCTTCGAAGCCGTACACGGCTCGGCACCGGACATTGCCGGCAAGGGCATCGCCAATCCGTGCGCCCTGCTGCTGGCAGCGTCGGACATGCTCGATCACCTGGGCATGGTGGAGAAGGGCAACAAGCTCCGCGACGCCATTCGCGAGACCATGACCCACGACCGCGACAGCGTCACGCCGGACCTGGGCGGCAAGGGCACCACCTCCAGCTTCGGTGATGCCATCGTCAAGCGCGTCCGCGCAGCCTGAGTTTTCGTTTTGCAAAAAAGCCCCTCTCGACGAGAGGGGCTTTTTTTTGCCGCGTTTTCCTGCGGCTGTCGCCTGCATGACCGATGCGGCAGCGGACGCGGCTATCACGCGCTTTCCTGCCAGGTGAAGCGTGGGGCGGTGCTGGCGTACTGCGTTCTTTTGGAAAGCGTGTGGTCGGCAGAGCCGTGGTGAGAGCCGTGCCGTAGCACGCTCAATGACTGCCACTACACGCGATCAAGTTGCTGTTGTTTACGTATCCGGTGCTTAATCGCTGAACTGCCGACTGGATCAGGAGTGCTGCCAACGTCTGCGACAGCGCCGGTGCGATTAGCGGAAGAACGGCCAGGGCGCCAGGAAGATCACCCAGATCAGCAGCAGCATGCCCACGTATTTCACGGCGCGGAACAGCTTGGGGTGCTTCTTCTTGAAGGCGCGATTGCGTTCGCGGCTGCGCTGGTTGAGTTCGAAAACGCGGTTGACGAAACCGGTTTTTTCTTCCGGCGATTCCGTATTCGGAGATGCGGTGATCTTGCCCATGAATGCCCCCACACGATGGTTGATGGCGTTCATCCAGCGCGTGCGCAGCGGGCGCTCCACATCGGCGAACAGGATCACGCGGGTCTGGTCGGTGCGGTTTTCGGCCCAATGCACGTAGGTTTCGTCGAACACGACGTCCTTGCCATCGCCCCAGCTGTGCATCTCGCCGTCGACGAAAATGCGGCAATCTTCCGAGTTCGGCGTGATCAGGCCCAAGTGATAACGCAGCGAGCCAGCGAATGGGTCGCGATGCGGGTTGAGTTTGCTGCCGGGCGGAAGCAGGGCAAACATCGCCGCTTTTACGCTGGGAATCGATTTGAGCAGTGCCACGGTCTTGGGGCACAGCGTTTCGGCAGAAGAAAGCGGCTCGCCATACCACTTCAAGTAAAAACGCTTCCAGCCCTGCTTGAAGAAGCTGTTGAAGCTGGCGTCGTTGTTCTTCTCGGCGGCGCGGATATAGCCCTCATCGAACAGGTGCATCGCTTCTTCGCGAATGGTCTGCCAGTTCGCCTGCAGCAGGTCGAGTTGTGGAAAGCCGCGGCGATCGAGGATGGGGCGCGCCGGTACGGCCGAGAAGGCGTACATCAGCAGGTTGTATGGCGCGAACACCGCCGAGTGATCCACCAGCTGCCGGTCGAATCGCAATTTGGCGCGGCCGCGCAGGTGCACCAGCAGCACACAGAACGCGAACAGCAGGAAGATAATCAGCAGGACGATGCGCGGGGCAAGGATCATGGACGAGGGCGCGGCCGTTGGACGGAAGCCGTCATTCTACCTCTTGACCGGCTTGCGCCCCCGATCTGGTTCAGCTGGCGTGCGGATTCAGTGGCCGAGCACGTGCGCAAGCCCACCACCGGGCCGGTAGCTGCGAGCCAGCGCACGATGCACATAGGCCACCGCGCGACGTATGGCGGACCGTGGGGCCTGTCCCTTGGCCAGCTCGGCGGCGATCGCCGAAGCCAGTGTGCAACCGGTGCCATGCCCCTCGATGGGCATGCGTGGGTGGCGTAGCTCCATCACGCCGTTTGAGTCGTAATACCGGTCCACCACTTCGCGCTCATCGGCGTGGCCCCCCTTGAGCAGGACACTGCGGGCACCGAGCGCCAGCAGCGCTTCACCCGCCTCGTCGTAATGCTGCGCGGTAAGCAGCTTGCGCCCCAGCAGAGCTTCCGCTTCTGGCAGATTGGGCGTAAGCACATCGGCAAGTGGAATCAATTCCTCCACCATCGCCAGCACCGCATCGGCGTCGAGCAAGCGAGCGCCGCTGGTGGCAATCATCACCGGGTCGACTACCAGCCATGCCGGCTTGCGTGACCGCATCTCCTTCGCCACCAGCCGCGTAACCGCCGCGCTGCCGAGCATGCCGGTCTTCACCGCAGCGATAGGGAAATCATCGAATACCGCGGCGAGCTGACTGCGGATGTGCTTGAGCGGCACGTTGTGCACCGCCGTCACACCGCGCGTGTTCTGCGAGGTGATGGCTGCAATTACCGACAGGCCATGCACGCCGCGCGCATGGAAGGTTTTCAGATCAGCCTGGATGCCCGCACCACCGCCGGAATCGGAGCCGGCGATGGTGAGGGCAATAGGTGGTGCGATACGTGACATGCGCGGAGCTTACAGCGCCTCCGACGCAAAATCCGCCAGCCGCGAACGCTCACCGCGACGCAGGGTGATATGCGCCGAATGTTCCCAGTGCTTGAAGCGGTCCACCGCGTAGGTGAGGCCCGAGGTGGTTTCGGTGAGGTAGGGCGTGTCGATCTGTTCCACGTTGCCCAGGCATACGATCTTGGTGCCGGGGCCGGCGCGGGTGATCAGCGTTTTCATCTGCTTGGGCGTGAGGTTCTGCGCTTCGTCGATGATCAGGTAGCGCGACAGGAAGGTGCGTCCGCGCATGAAGTTAAGCGAGCGGATCTTGATGCGCGAGGCGAGCAGGTCATTGGTAGCCTGGCGTCCCCAACTGCCACCTTCTTCGGGATTGGCCAGCACTTCGAGGTTATCAGTGAGTGCGCCCATCCACGGCGTCATCTTTTCTTCTTCCGTGCCGGGCAGGAAGCCAATGTCCTCGCCCACCGATACGGTGGCGCGGGTCATGATGATTTCGCGATAGCGTTGCTGGTCCATCACCTGCGCCAGGCCTGCGGCGAGCGCCAGCAGCGTCTTGCCGGTGCCGGCGGTGCCGAGCAGGGTGACGAAATCCACGTCCGGGTCCATCAGCACATTGAGCGCAAAGTTCTGCTCGCGATTGCGTGCGGCGATACCCCACACAGCATGGTTGGCGTGGCTGTGGTCGTCCAGCAGCACAAGCGTGGCCTTCACGTCATCGACGTGCATGACGCGCAATTCCACGCTGTTTTCGCCCGGCAGAAACAGGCACTGATTCGGATACCAATCCTCGTTTTCGTGCCGGTCCAGCTTGTAGAACGTGCGGCCGCGCTCATTCCATGATTGCACTTCCGGATGATGGTCCCAGAAATCCTCACCCAGCTCGGTGGCGCCGGTATAGAGGAGTGCGAAGTCGTCCAGCGCGCGGTCGTTTTCGTAATCCTCCGCATCAATGCCGTAGATCTTGGCCTTGATGCGCAGGTTGATGTCCTTGCTGACCAGTACAACGGAGCGCTCTGGATTCTGGTCGCGCAGCTCGATCACTGCCGACAGAATCAGGTTGTCCGCCTTGCCGTGGCCATTGGTGGTGCGCTGCTGGAAATACAGCCGGCCCACGGCACCGCCGCGCTTGAGATTGACGCCTTCCGGGTTGGTCAGTTCCAGGCCATTGCTTATGCCGTGGCCATTGCCGCGCACGATCAGTTCGTTGAGAAAGCGACTGACCTGTCGACCATTGCGGGAGACTTCCGATGCGCCCTTTTTCTTTTCGTCCAGCTCTTCCAGCACCGTCATGGGGATAAAGACATCGTGTTCTTCGAAGCGGAACAGCGAGGTCGGATCGTGCAACAACACATTGGTGTCGAGAGCGTAGATGCGCTTGCTTCCGGTCATACGGAAGGAACCTCTTCAGGATGCGAGGTGGAAGAACCGCGGCATGCGGCATACCGCGGGGAGCCGGCCGTAGCGGCCGGATTGCCGTGCAACGCGCCTCTCGTCCATCCGGCCGGATGGGCGAAAAAGCGGTGGAAAGGGCGGTCAGGGATCACTTGGCTGGGATAGCGTCGAGCACGGCCTGAGCGTGGCCAGGAACTTTCACGTTGCGCCATTCCTGGGCCAGCCTGCCTTCGGGGTCGATAAGGAAAGTACTTCGTACGACACCCATGTGACGTTTTCCATACAGCACCTTCTCGTGGATCACGTCGAAGGCCTGGCACCAGGTTTCTTCGGGGTCGGAGACGAGCGGAAACGGCAGCTCCTGCTTGGTGGCGAAATTGGCGTGGGATTTCACCGAATCACGCGAGACGCCAATCACTTGCGCGTGGCGTTTCTTGAATGCCGGGTAGAGGTCACGGAAGTCTTTCGCTTCACTGGTGCAACCGGGCGTGCTGTCCTTGGGATAAAAGTACACAACCACCCACTGGCCTTTGAGACTGTCGAGTTTCAGCTCGCCACCATCGCCGGTTGGACCTTTGAGCTTGGGGACTTTTTTGCCAACTTCGGGCATGAGTTCTCCTGCGGAGCCGTAACCGGCTTCGACTGAACAAGGGGATCGGGGAAGGCGAAACAGGGACGGCTTGCAGGCGGGCAGTAGGCGTGTGCCCTGCGATCGGTGTTGCTCGACCCGCCTGCTGCATGCATGTTCTCCGGTGCTGCCTGGAGACAGAGACTAGCGCTTGTTTTGGCCGATAACAGCCCTTGCAAGGCAGGCCGCCTGAGGGCATGCTCAAGGGCGCGGCGGCGATTGCAAAAATCGCCCCTCAGCGCCGCAAGAAGGCACTCAGAACTTGACCGGGTCCATGATGGCGTCGAGATTCAAGCCATCGCAGAATTCCAGGAAATCGTCACGCAATGCCGCGATATGCGTCGCCGCCGGAATGCCGATGGTGATTTGCGCCTGGAACATTTCCGCCCCTGTCTGCATCGCCTGATAGCGCATCGAACTGAGCTGCTCGATCACGATGTCGCGGCGATCGAAAAAGTCGATGATCTTCACCAGGATGCCCGGCCGGTCGGCCGAGATCACTTCGACCAGGTACGGCAGCAGGTGCGAGTGATGCTCGCGCGGGCCGGTGCGGTAATGCACCAGCCGCAGTTCTTCGTCGCGTGCCAGCTTGGTCAGCGCCGTTTCCAGCTTCGCCACGGCGTCCCAGGCGCCGGTGGCCAGCAGGGTCAGCGAGGTATCGGTGCCCAGCGTTGCCACACGGGCATCGGCCAGGTTGCAGCCAGCCTCGGCAATACGCCGGGCCAGGGTAAGCAGGGGGGTGCGCGGAGAAGGGGTCAGCGTCTGGATCAGCAGCTGGTTGTCACTGCCGGTACGCGCGGAAGAACGGTTCAAGGGGATCCACCTGTGGCAACCCCCGCACGCCGCGGGGTGGCGCTTGACCCACCGAGCTTACTTGTCGCCCCTGCAAAGCCGCAAGTAATATGCAGGGCTTGGATTTTGGCCGGAGTGGGTCTTGAACATTCGCGGAAGCATCTGTGCACTGGTGACGCCGTTCACGGCGGACGGAGCGCTTGATCTTGCGGCTTTCGGGCGGCTGCTCGACTACCAGATCGAAGGCGGCACGGAAGGTGTGGTCGTGGCCGGGTCCACCGGCGAGGCGCACATGCTTGAGCACGAGGAATACGACCGCCTGCTCGCATATGCCGCTGGAGCACGTCGCCGGGCCGTATTCCGGTCATTGCCGGCACCGGCGAAGCGGGTACCGCCAAGACCGTGGCGCTCACCCGACGCGCGAAGGCGCTGGGCGCCGACGCGGCACTGGTGGTGGCCCCTTATTACGTGCGCCCCACCCAGGAAGGCCTGCGCCGGCACTTCCTGGAAGTGGCCGAGCATGGCGGCCTGCCGGTGTTGCTGTATAACGTGCCGACGCGCACGGGTTGCGATCTGTTGCCGGCGACGGTGGCGGCGCTGCGTGAGCACCCGGCCATCGTGGGCATCAAGGACGCCTTGTGCAGCGACGAGCGGATTCGGGCCAATGCGGAACTTGCGCGCCCGGATTTCGTCTATCTGTCCGGTGACGACGGTACGGCGGCCAAGGCCATGCTGGCGGGGGGCGCGGGTACCATCTCGGTGGTAGCCAACCTGGTGCCTCGTGCGTTTCGCATGATGTGCGATGCGGCCACGGCGGGCGACCGGCTTGAGGCGCAACGCTGCGAGGCGGCGCTGGCGCCATTGGTGGAGGCGCTCAATTGCGCGCCAAACCCCATTGCGGTGAAGGCTGGGCTGCCCTCGCTGGGGCTGGGTTTGGCGGCGCCGCGCCTGCCTTTGATTGAATTGGAGGATGGCCCTGACCGCACGCGACATAAGCGAAGCGCTGGCAGGTCTGGCATCCTTGGCGAATGCGGCCTGATGTTTTCGGGCTACTGATACTCCTACGGAATCTGCTTACATGAAGAAATACCCCGCTTGTGGTGGCCCTGCCGGTACTGGCCCTGTCTGCCTTGTTGCTCTCCGGCTGCGGCATGTTCCGTTCGCAGAAGGCCTGGGAAACCGCCAAACAGGAATCACCGCTTGAGATCCCGCCGGGTCTGGATACGCCGTCCACCAGCGCTGCGCTGGTGATTCCCGAGCAGGGCGCCAACAATCCGACTGCCAACGGTGCGACTGCGCGCGTGGGTAAGGGCGGTGGCGTGATTGCGGACGGTTTCGTGATCAATGACACCATCGACAACACCTATCGCCGTGTGGGCCAGGCGCTGGAAAATGGTGATATCGGCCAGGTGCTGTCGCATGACGACGACGCGCATACCTACACGCTGAGCGTGGTTGCCTCGGACGAGCCGACCCAGAAGAAGGGCTTCTTCAGCAGCATGTTCAACGGCAAGTCGAAGCAGACGGCTGACGCCCCGGGCGCCGCACCGCACCAGGTTCAGCTGACCGTTGGCAACAGCGGTGAGAAGGCCAGCGAAGTGCGCGCGCAAGGTGATGCCGCTGCAGTGGCCAAGGTGGTCGATACGCTCAAGGGTCGCTTGGGCGGCAGCTGAGTTGCGCCCACGCTGCAATGAAAAACGCCGCCCTTGGGCGGCGTTTTTCATGGGCGGGTATCAAGCAGCTAGTTGCCGCAGACCTCGAACGCGCGGACTCAACGCTCCAGCAGATCGAGCTTGCCGGGCTTGTTTTCCCAATCCTTGGCGTCGGCCAGGCCGTCCTTGCGTTCAGTGATCACCGGCCAGCTCTTGGCCAGGTCCGCATTCAGCGCCACGAACGATTCCTGCCCGGCGGGCACGTCATCTTCGGGATAAATGGCGTTGATCGGGCATTCCGGCTCGCAAAGGGTGCAGTCAATGCACTCATCCGGATTGATCACGAGGAAGTTGGGGCCTTCGTGGAAGGCGTCGACTGGGCAAACTTCGACACAGTCGGTGTATTTGCACTTGATGCAGTTGTCGGTAACGACAAAAGTCATACGCTCGCGTGCCTGTCTTGAATGAGCCGGGGCCCGTGCCAGGCCGGAAGTGGCGCTCCCTACGAGGTTCGAACTCGTGTTCCCGCCTTGAGAGGGCGGTGTCCTAGGCCACTAGACGAAGGGAGCGAAATGCACCGGAGCGCGCTAGTATAGCGAAATTGTTTCGCCCGGCAATGCCCTCAGGGGTTCACGCACTTATCGGGCGGGCAGCCCCGGCTCTTGGGGCATGGTGGAAGTGGAGGCGGCGGACCGGTGCCGCAATGATCGCTTTGAATGCGCACCTAAGATTGTCCAATGCTCTACGTAGTACGCGTTGTTCATCAAAGCGCCCAGCGCACGGCCCGGCGCAGCGCCTGACTGGTGGTCAGGTCAAGCCGCGGGCCGTGCGCTGGGCGCTTTGGATGAACAACCCTTCGGGCCGGGTCTGGTTGCACACATACGGCGTCATCACTCAGTCGTGTACGGACGTACACTCCATCGTTCTTCCTTGGTCTGCGCGCAAACAGATCCCGGCGCGTGCTACGTAGAGACATTGGACAGACTCTAAGGATCCATACCGCTTGAATCACGACGCAAGGACCAACACCACGCCTGCACTGCGCATCATTCCGCGCGAGCAGCACGTGATTTCGCGCAAGAACATCAGCAAGGCAGCTTTGCGCGTGCTGTATCGCCTCAATGAGGCCGGCTACCAGGCCTATCTGGTTGGCGGCGCCGTACGCGACCTGCTTGCTTGGCGGGCACCCGAAGGACTTCGACGTCGCCACCAATGCGACGCCGGATGAGGTGAAAAAGCTTTTCCGCAATTCGCGCCTGATCGGCCGCCGCTTCCGCCTGGCCCACGTGGTCTATGGGCCGGAGATCATCGAGGTGGCCACCTTCCGTGGCACCGGCGAGGAAGAGGGCGAGGGCGACCGCCATATCGTCGATGGCCGCATCGTGCGCGACAACGTGTGGGGCACCATCGAGGAAGACGCGATTCGACGCGACTTCCGCGTCAACGCGCTCTACTACGACATCAGCGATTTCTCGGTGCGCGACTACGTCGGCGGCATGCAGGACGTGGAAGACCGCGTGCTGCACCTCATCGGCGACCCGGCCACCCGTTATCGCGAAGACCCCGTGCGCATGCTGCGTGCGGTGCGCCTGGCGGCCAAGCTCGGTTTCCGCATCGATGCGGCGGCTCCGCGCCATTCGCCGAACTCGGGCCTCTGCTGGCAGATGCCGCACCAGCGCGCCTGTTCGACGAGTCGCTCAAGATGTTCCTGGCCGGCAATGGCCTCAAGAGCTTCCATCTGCTTGAGCAGAGTGGCTTGTTGAAATTCATGTTTCCAGCCACTGCCCGTGCGCTCAAGCGCGGCGACAAGGCCTTGCGTGCTTTGATCGAGCAGGGGCTGGCCAATACCGATGAGCGCGTTGCAGAAGGCAAGTCGGTCACGCCGGCCTTCCTGTTTGCCGTGTTGCTTTGGGGCGAGGTGCGCGATCTGGCGCATACCTGGATGACCAAAGGCATGGAAAGCACGGCAGCCTGGGATCGCGCCTCGGCACAGGTCGTGGGTGAGCAGTGTCAGCGTGTGGCGATCCCGCGTCGCTTCACCCTCACCATGGAAGAGATCTGGTCGCTGCAACCACGTTTTGAACAGGTGCAGCGCAAGCGCGTATTCCGTTTGATGGCCCATCCGCGCTTCCGTGCCGCGTTTGATTTCCTGTTATTGCGTGCAGGCGAGTCGCCTTCGATCAGCGAGCTGGGGCAATGGTGGGCACATGCGCAGCAGCTGCCGCACGAGACGCTCGCGGCCGCATTGACCGGCGCATCGCCGCAAGGGCCCGCGGGCGAAATTGCCCAGGTGCCTGCGCCGCGCAAGCGTCGTCGACGCAAGCCGGCCGGCAAGTCGGGCAACAAATCGGGCAGCAAAACGGACCCCGCGTGACCGTAGCCTTTATTGCGCTGGGCAGTAATCTGGGTGATGCACGTGCCCAGGTGCTGGCGGCCTTCGACGCGCTGGCGCAGCTGCCCGGCACGCGATTGCTGGCGCGTTCGCCGCTCTATCTCACCCCGCCATGGGGTGTGCTGGAGCAGCCGCCCTTCGTCAATGCTGTTGCGCACATCGATACCGTGTTGCCGCCGCACGAGCTGCTTGATGCGTTGCTGGCCATCGAGCGCGCCGCGGGCCGAGTGCGCGATGGTGAGCGTTGGGGGCCGCGCACGCTCGATCTGGACCTATTGCACCTCGATGGCGTGGTGCTGTCGGACGAGCGATTGAGCTTGCCGCATCCACGCATCCGCGAGCGCGCTTTTGTATTGTTACCGCTGCACGACCTGGCGCCTGAGCTACAGCTGCCCGGCCAGGGGCGGGTGGCAGATTTGCTGTCCATACTCGATACGGCAGGGTGTGAACACCTGCCTTGAGCCCTTCACGTGGCACGCGGGATAATCCGCGTCCAACTCCGCTTTAAGGAATCGTTGTGTACGCGCAGAAAGCGAACGCACCCACGCGCAAGCCGGTTACCGTGCCGTCGTTGCGTACCATGAAGGCGGAAGGTCGTCGCATCGTCATGCTCACCGCGTACGACGCCACGTTTGCCGCGCAGCTGGAAATGGCCGGCATCGATGTTGCCCTGGTGGGCGACTCGCTGGGCATGGTGATCCAGGGGCATGGCAGCACGCTGCCGGTGACGCTTGATCACATGGTCTACCACACCAGCATCGTGGCACGCGGCTTGTCTTCCACCTTGTTGATCGCGGATCTGCCGTTCATGGCCGATCGCGATGTGGCGCATGCGTTGGAAGCCGGCGCCCAACTGGTGGGCGAAGGTGGCGCGGCGATGGTGAAGATCGAAGGTGCTTCGCCGCATATCCTCGAGGCCATTTCGGCCCTGGTGGAGCGCGCGATCCCGGTGTGCGCGCACCTGGGCCTCACGCCGCAATCCGTGCACAAGTTCGGCGGCTTCCGTATCCAGGGGCGCGAGCAGGACGCGGCGGACCGGCTGGTGGCACAGGCTGAGGCCGTCGAGGCTGCGGGCGCCGATCTGCTGGTGCTCGAAGGTATTCCCACCACCCTGGGCGAGCGCATCACGCGTGCGGTGTCGATTCCGACCATCGGCATCGGCGCCGGCCCGCATTGCGATGGCCAGGTACTGGTGATCCAGGACATGCTGGGCATCACGCCAGGCAAGCGCCCCAAATTCAGCAAGGACTTCCTCGCAGGACGCGACTCGGTAGCTGCAGCGATTGCGGCCTATGCCGAGGATGTGCGCAGCGGCGCCTTCCCGGCCCCTGAACATTGCTTCGATTGAAGCGATAGAGCAAGCAGACATGCAGACAGTGCAAGACGCCTCGTCGCTGCGCGCCATGATTCGTGGTTGGCGCGGCCAGGGCCTGACCGTGGGTTTCGTGCCCACCTTGGGCAACCTGCACGCCGGTCACCATTCGTTGATCAAGTTGGCTCGCGCCCGCGCCGATCGCGTGGTGGCCAGCGTGTTCGTCAATCCGACCCAGTTCGGTCCCAACGAGGACTTCGAGCGCTATCCCCGCACGCTGGTGCAGGATCAGGCGGGTCTGGCCGAGCACGAGTGCGATCTGTTGTTCGCGCCCGAAGTGGCCACGATATATCCGTTTGGCCCGCAGAGCAGCGTCAGCATCCATGTGCCGCAGCTTACCGAGACGTTGGAGGGTGCCCATCGCCCTGGCCATTTCGATGGCGTGGCGACCGTGGTCTGCAAGCTGTTCAACCTGGTCCAGCCTGACCTGGCGGTGTTCGGCCAAAAGGATTTCCAGCAGCTCAAGATGATCGAGCGCATGGTGCGAGACCTGTCGTTGCCAGTGAAGATCATGGCCGCGGCAACCTTGCGCGCCGACGACGGCTTGGCGCTGAGCTCCCGCAACCAGTACCTGTCCGCCCCCGAGCGTGCTCTGGCGCCGCAGGTTTACGCCACGCTGCAGCAGATGCGCGACCTGGTCGCCAAGGGGCACGCCCGCACAGTGGTGGAGCAGGCGGCGGCATCCAAGCTGGGCCGAGCCGGCTTCGAGCCGGATTATGTGGCGATTCGCCGGGTCGAGGATCTCGCCGAGCCCGCGGACGGCGAACGCGACGGGTCTGGTAGCGCTGATTGCCGCCCGCCTGGGCAAGACCCGCCTGATCGACAACTTGCCGTTCGATTGACCGGCCCCATATTGGCCTCGAGCCGGGTCATGTTGCGACGCCGCGGACCCGGCTGGATAATAGCGGGCTACGCGGGCTTTACCTGCCGGAAACTGAAGTCATGAATCTGAACATGCTCAAGGCCAAGATCCACCGTGCGACGGTGACCCATGCCGAGCTCCATTACGAAGGCTCCATCGCGATCGACGGCCTGTTGCTCGATGCCTCCGGCATTCGAGAGTACGAGCAGATCCACGCGTGGAACATCAACAACGGCAAGCGGTTTGTCACCTATGCGCTGCGCGCCGAGGAAGGCTCCGGCATCATCTCGGTCAACGGCAGCGCGGCTCACCGTGCCCAGCCCGGCGACCTGATCATCATCGCCGCGTTTGCCCAGTTTTCCGAGGCCGAGGTCGAGCAATTCCAGCCGACCCTGGTGTACGTGGATGCCGACAACCGCATCTCGCACACCAATCGCTCGATCCCCAAGCAGATGGCTGTGGCCTAAGCGCAAGGAGCCCGCTTGCGGGCTCTGCGGCAGCCAGTGGTTTCTCAGAGAAACACCGCCTGTCTGAGTAGCGTGTGCTGTGCGCGGCCGTATGGTTCAACGCCATAGCTGCGCCGCAACATTAGTGCTGGCATCGGGCGCGGGGAGCTGCGTAAGATCGGGATTCCCCTTCGTCATGCATGAGAGCCCATGTCGCCCGAGCGCCGTTCGTCCTTTCTGGCAGAGCACGTCGATCGTCTTGCACGCATTCATCTGCGTGATTTGCTGAAGGATGCCGCACGCGGCAAGCGGTTGCGACACCGATCCGGGCCGATCCTGCTGGATTTGAGCCGCCAGAAACTGGATGACGCTGCGCTCGACGCGTTGGGTGCGCACGCGGAGGCCAGCGACTGGCAAGCTGCGCGCGATGCGATGTTTGCCGGCGCGCCCATCAACACCTCCGAACAGCGCGCCGTGCTGCACACGGCTTTGCGAGCCAGTGGTTCGCAGCTGTCGTCGCCGGCACCGCGCGAGGCGCTGCAGGAAATCGAGCAGACGCTGCAGCGCATCGATGCCCTGGTGCACGCTGTCGGCCTGGGCGATGCATCGAGCCTTGGTCTCGCGCCGGGCATCACTGATGTGGTCAATATCGGCATCGGCGGCTCCGATCTGGGCCCTCGCCTGGCGGTGCGTGCGCTGGCGCCGTATCACGTGCCTGGCTTGCGCAGTCACTTCCTCACCAATGTCGATGGCCAGTCAGCGTACGAACTGATGCATCAGCTCGACCCCAGGCGCACGCTGGTAGTGGTCGTCTCCAAGACATTCACCACGCAGGAAACCCTGCTCAACGGCACTGTGCTGCGCGACTGGATCAGCCGCGCCTATGGCGGCGATGCCAGCGCCGTATCGCGTCATTTCCTCGCCGTAAGCGCCAATGTCGCCGCAGCGGAAGCCTGGGGCGTGCCCGCGGCGCAGGTCTATCCGATGTGGGATTTCGTCGGCGGCCGATTCTCATTGTGGTCGGCGGTGGGGCTATCGTTGGCGCTGGCCATTGGCAGCTATAACTTCCACGCGCTGCTCAAAGGCGCGGCACATATCGACGATCATTTCCGCAGCGCGCCCTGGCAGGAAAACCTGCCGGTTTTGCTGAGCCTGGTGGAACTGTGGAATCGCAATGGGCAGGGGCGCGGCAGTCGCGCGGTGGTGCCTTATGCCGACCTTCTCACCGACCTCACGTCGTACCTGCAACAGCTTGAGATGGAGAGCCTGGGCAAGCAGGTCACGCCGCAGGGCCAGCCGGTGACGCGGTCCACCTCGGCGGTGGTATGGGGCAGCGTGGGCACCAATGCGCAGCACGCATACTTCCAGGCCCTGCATCAGGGCACCGACGTGGTGCCGCTGGAATTCATTGGCGTGGTGAAACCCGCGCACGATCTGCAGAGCAATCACGACGCCCTGTTGTCGAACCTGTTGGCCCAGGCTGCCGCGTTGGCACTGGGCAAGGCCTTCGATGAAGCATTGGCCGAGGCGAAGGAAGGCGACGATGCCGCGCGCCGCGTGCTCGCCGCCCAGCGTACTTTCCCGGGTGATCGCCCGAGCACGGTGATCATGCTCGATGCGTTGACGCCGGAAAGCCTTGGCGCCTTGATCGCGCTGTATGAGCACAAGGTTTTCATGCTCGGTCATCTGTGGGGCATCAATGCCTTCGATCAGTGGGGCGTGGAGCTGGGCAAGTCCATCGCGCGCCAGATTCTGCCCGCATTGGAGAGCGACGCGGGCAGTGTCACATCATTCGATTCGGCTACGCAGGCCCTGATCGAAGTAATCCACCAGCGCCGCAAGTAGCTCTGCTGTTATGTAGGAGCGCACCCTGTGCGCGACCGTGGCGTTACCGCTACGCCAGGTCCCCTGGAAGGCAGGTTGGTCGCGCACAGGGTGCGCTCCTACAGTGGGTGTCGTTCCAGTGCCCATGCCACATGCTCGCGCACGATCGCCGAAGGGTGATCGGCGCGAGCCAGTAATGCCTGACGTACCTCTTCCGAATGCGGCGCGTTACCCAGCGCCACGGCGATATTGCGCAGCCATCCCTCGTAGCCGGTGCGGCGTATCGCCATGCCTTCGGTGCGCTGCAGGAATTCCTGCTCGCTCCACGCAAACAGTTCGACCAGTTTCGCGCCATCGAGACGATGACGCGGTGCGAAATCGGGTTCGGCCGTGTCCTGCGCGAACTTGTTCCATGGGCAGATCAGTTGGCAGTCGTCGCAGCCAAAAATTCGGTTGCCGATCGGGGCGCGCAGCTCTTCGGGAATGCTGCCGCGCAGTTCGATGGTGAGATACGAAATGCAACGGCGCGCATCGAGTCGATACGGCGCAATGATGGCCTGCGTCGGGCAGATGTCGATGCAACGCCGACAGCTGCCGCAGTGGGCGCTGGCTGGCGCGTCCACCGGTAGTGGCAGGTTGGTATACAGCTCGCCGAGGAAAAAATACGAACCGGCGCGGCGATTGATCAGCACCGTGTGCTTGCCGATCCAGCCAAGCCCCGCGTTGCGCGCGAGTGCTTTTTCAAGCACCGGCGCGGAGTCGACAAACGCGCGGTAGCCGAAGTCACCAATAACGCCATGAATGCGCTCGGCCAGCTTCTGCAGACGATTGCGCATGAGCTTGTGGTAATCGCGACCCAGCGCATAGCGCGCCACATAGCCAGCCTCGGAGTCCTCCAACACGTTCCACGCGTTGCGTGTGCCGGGCGGGATGTAATCCATGCGCACTGAAATCACGCGGAGCGTCCCGGGTTCCAGTTCGGCAGGACGGCTGCGCTTGTCGCCATGGCGGGCCATGTAATCCATCTCGCCATGATGGCCATCGTCAAGCCAGCGCTTGAGATGAACTTCGTCTTCGCCAAGCGCCGTGCCGGAAATGCCGGTCTCGGCAAAGCCCAGGTCGTGCGCCCAACGCTTGATATCGCGGGCGAGCGTGGCGTAGTCGACGACAGGGGTGCTAGTGCTGGACATGTGTCTATTGTAGGCGCGTAGCTACGGGGCCCGCTCCGGGCATGCCTATAATTCGCCCATGACTACCAGCGGCCACCGTCACGAGCTCTATACCGTCGAACAGGTGCGCGCGCTCGATCGCCGTGCCATCGATGTCTTGGGTATTCCCGGCTATGAGTTGATGCAGCGCGCCGCTGCGGCAGCGCTGGTTTGTCTGCGCCACCAGTGGCCGCGTGCACGACGCCTTGCGGTGTATTGCGGCCCGGGCAACAACGGCGGCGATGGTTTTCTGCTGGCAGCGCTCGCGCGCGAAGCGGGCATGCACGTCGAAGTCATCGCCTTGGGTGAAAGCCGTGGCGACGATGCGGTGCGTGCGCGGCAGGAGTTCGAGCAAGGCGGCGGCACGGTGCAGCAGTGGCGCGACGAGAGCGAATTGCATGCGGTGGACGTGCGGGTAGACGCCTTGTTTGGCACTGGGCTGCAGCGTGCGCTCGCGCCCGAGGCGGCGCGGCTGGTGCAACGTATCCACGCCGCGGGGGCGCCGATTCTGGCGCTGGATGTCCCGTCCGGCGTCAATGCCGATACCGGAAGCGTGCCGGGCGAGGCGATCCAGGCTGAGCTCACCGTCAGCTTCATCGCCGCCAAGCGCGGGCTCTACACGGGGCAGGCACCTGGCTACGTCGGGCGCGTGCAGTGGGAATCGCTGGGATTGCCCGAAACGCTTTGGCTGGACACCCACGCCGACGCCGAGTTGATGCAGGTGCAGGCGTTGCCGCCACGTCCGCGCCAGGCCCACAAGGGCAACAACGGTCACGTGCTGGCGATCGGAGGAGATCACGGCACCGCCGGGGCAATTCGCCTGTGTGGCGAAGCAGCCCTGAGAGGTGGCGCTGGTCTAGTCAGCGTGGCCACCCGCGCCGAGCATTTGGTGGCTCTCAATGCCGCTCGGCCGGAGTTGATGGCGCACGAGGTGAACGGGCCGCAAGCGCTGGAGCCCCTGTTGAAGAAGGCCACAGTATTGGCAGTGGGGCCAGGGCTGGGGCAGGGTGCGTGGGGCCATGCACTGTGGCTGACTGCGCTCGATGCCGGCCTGCCGCTGGTGCTCGATGCCGATGGCTTGAATCTGTTGGCGAGCGAGCCACGCCATCTGAACGGCCGCGCTGTGCTCACGCCTCATCCCGGTGAGGCCGCGCGCCTGCTCGGCTGTGGCACCGATGCCATTGGTGCTGATCGCTTCGGGGCGGTGCGCGAGCTGGCGCGCCATTTCGGTGCCGTGGTAGTGCTCAAGGGGGCGGGCAGCCTGGTGGCTGATCCACAGGGGCGCGTGGCGGTGTGCCCCTGGGGCAACCCAGGCATGGCATCCGGGGGCATGGGCGACCTGCTTACCGGCGTCGTGGCGGCCCTGCTGGCGCAAGGCTGTGAGCCCTGGCAGGCAGCCTGCCTCGGTGTCGCCTTGCATGCACGTGCGGGAGACGCCGCTGCGCGCCACGGTGGCGAACGTGGCCTGCTGGCCACGGATTTGCTGGAGCCGCTACGGCGGTTGCTCAACGGACAGGCGACATGACGAAACACCATTGGACGCTTCCCGACGAAGCGGCGACAGCAGCGCTGGCCACCCGCTTGGCCGGCGCAGTCGACGAAGGGCTGGTGATCTACCTGCACGGCGACCTGGGTGCCGGCAAAACCAGTTTCGCGCGGGCTTTGCTGGGCGCCGTGGGTGTCGGTGAGCGCATCAAAAGCCCCACCTACAGCCTGGTCGAGTCTTACCTTGCCCACGGCCGCCCGGCCTGGCATCTCGACCTCTACCGCATCGCCGATCCCGGCGAGCTGGAATGGCTCGGCCTGGATGCTTTATCCGATCCCGCCGCGCTGGTGCTGGTGGAGTGGCCTGAACGTGGCGCGGGCGCGTTGCCGACAGCGGATCTCATCGTGCATCTGGCCTATGCGGGGACAGGTCGCGACGCGAGGATGGAGCCGCGCACCGAACGTGGTGCTCGAATCGTGTCTCGCCTGGGCTGAAAGCCGGTTCTGCGCGGCGCCAAAGCGCCGCATTTTCCCTAAGTATCGGTACTAACTGAGATTTTTATCTCGCTCATGGCCGGCTGATAGGCCTTCAGTTTGCGTGGCTTGCGGCCGATAGCTGGAGGTTGCCTGACAAATCTGGTGCAGGTTATGGATATTCAAGGGAAAACCTCTTGCAATCAGCATACGTCTGGGCTTCAATTCGGTCCCATGAAGGGATATAGGACGCATCCTGCTCGGTTTGCCGCCGTGGCCTTGATGGCCCTGGCGCCTTTGTGCGCCTCAAATGCCGCGGATGTGAAGGCCGCACGCGTCTGGGCCGGCCCCGAATACACCCGCGTGGTGCTGGATGTATCCGGCCCGGTGACCTACAAGGTGACGCAGGATGGCGACCAGCTCACCGTCGACGTCAACGACAGTTCGATCAGCAACGACTTCAGCTCGCCGTCGGCCCAGGGCCTCTACAAGGGCCTTAGCGGTGCAAGGCAGGGCAACAACGTACGGCTGACCGCCAAGGTCGCCCCTTCCAGCAACGTGAAGAGCTTCCTGCTCAAGCCACAGGCCGACTACGGCTATCGGCTCGTGCTCGATCTGTACCCGGGCAGCGGCGTGGTGTCTTCCAAGTCCAGCGCGCCGGATACGGACGACAGTTCCGCCGCACCGGTGGTAGCGTCGGCCACGCTTCCGGTGCCCGCACCTGCGCCTGCGCCTGCGTCGCGCTCTTCGGGCAAATCCAGCCTCAAGCCGACCCAGAGCGGCATGGCCTCCACGCGTGCGGCCGCGGCGATGCTCAATGGCGAGCGCAAGGTGGTGATTGCCATCGATGCCGGCCATGGTGGCGACGACCCGGGAGCGCATGGCCCTGGCGGCACGCTGGAAAAGAACGTCACGCTGGCGGTCGCCAAGCAGCTCGCCGACCAGATCAACCAGCAGCCCGGCATGCGGGCCGTGCTGACGCGCAATGCGGACTTCTTTATTCCGCTGGCGCAGCGCTATCAAATCGCCCGCAACAACGCCGCCGACCTGTTCGTTTCGATCCATGCCGACGCCTTCATCAACGGCGACGCCAAGGGTTCGTCGGTATGGGTGCTATCGCCGCGCGGCAAGACCAGCATGGCGGCCCGTTGGCTGGCCGACGGTGAAAACCGCGCCGACTTGATCGGTGGCGTGACCCTGGACGACAAGAACGACGGCCTGGCTGCCGTGCTGCTCGACTTGCAGCAGGGTTATTCGATGCAGGCCAGCGAATCGGTCGCCGGCAACGTGCTCAAGGCCTTGGGCAGCCTCGGTCCGACCCATCGCGGCTACGTGGAACGCGCCAACTTCGTGGTGCTGCGCTCGCCCGATGTGCCGTCGATCCTGGTCGAGACCGCGTTCATCAGTAATCCGGACGAAGAGCGCAAGCTGCGCGATTCCAGCCACCAGGCGCATCTAGCCGAGGCGGTGATGACGGGTGTGAAGAGCTATTTCGAGGCCACTCCGCCGCCGGGCAGCTGGTTTGCCGCACAGGCGGCGCGCCGCAACGGTACGGTCGTCGCATCGGTTCGCGATCAGAGCGATGACACGGCCGCGGCTGCTAACAAAGCGGTGTCCCAGGCCATGGCCTCGGTCCCGTCGGATGGCCGCGACAGCTCGGTACGTGCTGATGACGGTGTGCGCGACCTGCACCGCGTCGAACAGGGCGAAAACCTGCGCACCATCGCGCGCCAGTACGGCATCAGCGTCAACGCCCTGAAGAGCGCCAACCGCATCGATAGCGACAGCAGTGTACGCGTGGGCATGATGCTCACCATTCCCGCCGGTTAAAGCGTCTCCTGGCTGTTCATGAAAAGTGCCGCCGTTTGCCGGTGGCGCTTTTGCTTTCGTCCGGCCGGTTCAGGCTCTAAGCTTTGCCGATGCCTGTGATCCGTCCCCTACCGCCCGAACTCATCAACCAGATTGCCGCCGGCGAAGTCATCGAACGGCCGTCATCGGTAGTCAAGGAACTCGTCGAGAACAGCCTCGATGCCGGTGCCACCCGTATCGAGGTGGATATCGAGCAAGGCGGCGCGCGCTTGATCCGCGTGCGCGACGACGGTTGCGGCATCGTGCCGGACGAACTGATGCTGGCGGTGGCTTCGCATGCCACCAGCAAGATCGGCAGCTTCGATGACCTGGAGCATGTCGCCAGCATGGGTTTTCGCGGCGAGGCACTGGCGTCGGTGTCCTCGGTGGCGCGTTTCGCGCTGACCTCGCGTGCGCAGGGCCACGACACCGCGTTCCGTATCGAAGTGGACGGCGGCAAGACGCAGGCCGCTCGCCCGGCGCAGCATCCGCAGGGAAGCAGCGTTGAAGTGCGCGACCTGTTCTTCAACGTGCCGGCCCGCCGCAAATTTCTCCGCGCGGAACGCACCGAGTTCGCGCATATCGATGACCTGCTCAAGTCGTTGGCACTGGCTCGTGGCTCGGTGGAGTTTCGCCTGAGCCATAACGGCAAGCCGGTGCGTATCCTCAAGGCCGCGCGCGACGAAAGCGCCGCGTTGCAGCGCGTGGCCGAAGTGTTGGGCGAAGATTTTCCGACGCAAAGCCTGCGCATCGATCACGCTGCGGCAGGGCTGCATCTGTCCGGCTGGGTGGGCTTGCCCACGGCCTCGCGCTCGCAGGCCGATTCGCAGTACTTCTATGTCAACGGTCGACTGGTGCGCGATCGCGTGGTCGCACACGCGGTGCGCCAAGCCTATGCCGATGTGCTGTTCCATGGTCGCCATCCAGCGTTCGTGTTGTACATGGAGCTCGACCCGGCGGGCGTGGACGTCAATGTGCACCCGGCCAAGCACGAGGTACGTTTTCGTGAGCATCGCCTGGTGCACGACTTCCTGTTCCGCACCCTGCATGAAGCGCTGGCGCAGACGCGGGCAGGGCAGGTGGGTTTGCCTGCCAGCGAGCCGATGACGGCGATGGCGCCGTCGTCCTATGGCATGAGCTACTCGGCGGCGCCGACGGCTGCCGCGCCGGCATGGCCCAACGCTCTTAGCCAGAGCAGGCTCAGTCTTGGCGTGCGCGATGAGCCGCTGGCTGGCTATGCGGCGTTGCTGGGTGAACCCGTTGGCGGTCCTGCGTCGTTGGGCTTTGCGGCGAATACGCCCATGCCCGACGCGGCCGACGACGAAGCGCCGCCACTGGGCTTTGCCATCGCCCAGCTCAAGAGCATCTACATCCTCGCCGAGAATGTGCACGGCCTGATTCTGGTGGACATGCACGCGGCGCATGAGCGCATCACCTACGAAAAGCTCAAGGCGGGGCGTGCCTGCAGCAATCTGCGTTCGCAGATGTTGCTGGTGCCATTGAGTCTGGCGGTGAGCGCGAAAGAGGCGGCCGCCGCCGAAGAGCACGGCGATGCGCTGGCCGAGTGGGGATTGGAGCTGTCGCGCAGCGGGCCATCCGGCGTGGTGGTGCGACGCATACCCGCACTGCTGGAAGGCGCGGATGTATCGCGGCTGTGTCGCGACGTGCTGGCTGAATTGGCGCAGCACGGCAGTTCCCGGCGCTTGCAGGAGCTGGAGAACGAGCTGCTCTCCACCATGGCCTGCCACGGTTCGGTACGTGCGGGCCGCCGCCTCACGATTCCGGAAATGAATGCCTTGCTGCGCGAAATGGAAGCCACCGAGCGCTCAGGCCAGTGCAACCATGGTCGTCCCACCTGGACGCAGCTGAGCCTGCCCGAGCTGGACAGGTTGTTCATGCGCGGTCGTTGAACACCCGCCGCGCTTGCCACGTCGGCAAATGGACGTCCATACTCGGACCTCGATTCCGACGGGGCCTGCCATGTTGCGTACCGCCGTTCTTGCTATCGCCTTGAGCTTTGGAGTTGCCGCCGTGCATGCCCAGACCACCAACGCCGCTACTGCGGCTGATTTTTCGCAGCAGAACCAGCAGTGGAAGGACAAGCGCCTGGCTGGTCTCACCGCGCCCAATGGCTGGCTCAGCCTGATTGGCCTGGACTGGCTGAAGGATGGCGACAATCGCATCGGCACTGCCGCCGACAATGACATCGTGCTGCAGGCCGGTCCGGCTCATCTGGGTGTGCTGACGCTGTCCAAGGACGGCGCGCTGCATATCGTCCTCGACGAGCACAGCGGCGCCACCGTCGACGGCAAGGTCGTGAGCGAGGCCGCACTGCTGGACGACGCGCATGCCGGTGACGGAACGCCCAGCACGGTCGCCTTCGGTTCGGTGAGTTTCCTCGTGATCGAGCGCGACGGCCGCAAGGCGCTGCGGGTGAAAGACAGCAACGCCCAAACGCGCGAGCACTTCCTCGGCCTGGACTATTTTCCGGCTGACCCGTCGTGGCGCATCGTCGCTGACTGGGTGCCGTTCGATCCGCCGCATGAGCTGGAGATCGGCTCGGTGCTGGGCACCATCAACAAGGAGAAGGTGCCGGGCAAGGCAGTGTTCCATCGCGATGGCCACACCTACGAACTGATGCCGATCCAGGAAGAGCCCGATACGCTGTTCTTCGTATTGGCCGATCGCACGTCGGGCCGCGAAACCTACGGCGCGGCCCGTTTCCTGTATGCCGACCTGCCCAAGGACGGCAAGGTGGTACTGGACTTCAATCGCGCGTACAACCCGCCGTGCGCGTTTACCCCTTACGCCACCTGTCCACTCGCGCCGCCGGAGAACCGGCTGGATCTGGCCGTCACCGCGGGCGAGAAGAAATACCGGGGTGGGCACTGACCATGATGGAAGGCCGAATCATGCCCGGCCTTCGAATCGAGAGCGTCAGTTGATGTGGATCGCTGCAAGACGCAGCGATCAGCGACCCTTGAAGGTTGCCTTGCGCTTCTCGAGGAACGCGCTGGTGCCTTCGCGCATGTCTTCGGTGGAGA
This sequence comes from uncultured Gammaproteobacteria bacterium, assembly GCA_963783075.1. Taxonomy (GTDB): domain Bacteria; phylum Pseudomonadota; class Gammaproteobacteria; order Xanthomonadales; family Rhodanobacteraceae; genus Dyella. Next base: position 537,712 of record CAWAMF010000003.1, read on the forward strand.
AGGTGAGCGCGAACGCCTGGGTCTCGAACTCCAGGCCTTGGTCGATGGACGTTTCGCCACCCTGCAACACGGCGTCCAGGATGCCGGCGGCGGCCAGTGGTGCCGCGGCGGCCAGCTGGTCGGCCAAGGCATTCACCGTTTCGTCCAGCGCCTCGGGTGCCACCACGCGAGTGACCACGCCCCAGTTCGTAGGCGCGCTGGGCACCGATGGTGGCGCCGGTCAGGCACAACTCCAGCGCCGCACCGCGGCCGGCAAGACGTAGCAGGCGCTGGGTGCCGCCGAAGCCAGGGATCAGGCCGAGGTTGATCTCGGGCTGGCCGAACTTGGCCTTTTCGCTAGCCACCCGCAGGTGACAGCACATGGCCAGTTCCATGCCTGCCGCCCAGTGCGAAGCCCTGGATGCGGGCGATGACCGGCTTGCCCAGGCGTTCGACCCGGCTCATCAGTTGTTGGCCGGCCCGCGAGAAGCCCTGTGCCTGCACCGGTGTGTATCCGTTCATCTCCGAAATATCGGCGCCTGCCACGAAGGCCTTTTCGCCCGCACCGGTCAGCACGACTGCGCGGACGGCGTCATCCTGTGCGGCCTGGTTGAAGGCCATGGTCAGCTCATTGAGCGTGTCGCGATTGAGCGCATTGAGCTTGTCCGGGCGGTTGACGGTGATGGTGCGCACCGCGCCGCGATTGGCAATTTCCAGGTTCCGATAGGCCATGACTAAACTCCGGCAGGTAAAACAGTCATGGTACTAGGCCTGCTCCCACTCTCCGCATGGTCCGCGGGGAGAGTGGCAGCAGGCCTTGGTGGGAACCTTTGTCGCCCCCGACGTTCTCAGCAGGGATGCCGGGTTGTCCGGTGTTCGCTGCACGACAAGCCCGGACCGCTTACGATGGTGGAGTACCGGCTTCAATGGAGATAGGCATGGCACAACTGCGTTGGCTCGCTCTGGGCATCCTGCTATGGGGTGCGGCAGCGCATGCGCAGGACGGCGCCGCGTCGCCGGATGCCGCCTCGGGCAAGCTCGATAAGACCAAGCTGTCCTATGCCATCGGTTACCAAATCGGCAGCCAGTTCGCCAACGGCGATCCGGATATCGATATCCCGACGCTGCAGCGGGCGATCCAGGATGCCTATGCCAAGAAGCGCCCGTCGGTGTCCATGCAGGACATGCATGACCAGCTCCAGCGACTCGATCAGCAGATGCACTCTGCTGCGGTGGCGGAGTTCAAACGTATTGCCGAGACCAATGCACGCAAGAGCGCCGACTACTTGGACCGCAATCGGCAGCAACCGGGCGTGATCCAGCTGCCGTCGGGCATCCAGTACGCGGTGATCAAGAAGGGCGATGGCCAGACCAGCCCAACCGTCAGCAGCATGGTGACGGTGAATTATCGCGGCATGCTGGTCGACGGCACTGAATTCGACAGCACCTGGGCGCGCGGTGCGCCGGTGCACTTCGAGGTCGACAAGGTCATCCCCGGCTGGCAGGACGTGATTCCTCGCATGCACGTGGGTGATCGCTGGAAGGTGGTGATTCCGCCCCAGCTCGCCTATGGCACGCATGGCGCGTTGCCCCGCATTGGGCCCAACGAGGCACTGGTGTTCGAAATCGAGTTGCTCGACGTTCGCCAGCCGTGAACGGGCCCCCTGCCTAAGGGCAGGGAATCGGCTAGCATGATGGGGCTCATGCCCAACGATCCCGCCCCAACGTTTCCAGTCGTTCTGTCGCCCTGCACCGGCATCTGCCGACTCGATGCGCGTGGTTACTGCCTCGGCTGCCTGCGCACGGGCGAGGAGATTGCCCGCTGGCGCAGCATGGACGACGAGGAGCGCCTTCGCGTCATGCGCGACGTGCTCCCCGAGCGTAAGGCCCCGTAATGGGCGAGATGCTTACCGACGTTGGCGCTGCGTTGTTGCCGCTGTCGTCGCCACCTACCGGCTCGGGCTGGAATCACCGCGAGATGTCGGAGTTGCTGGGCAATGTGCCCCGGCGCCCCGCCGCGGTACTGGTCGGCCTTCGCGAGGGCGTGCAGCCGCGCCTGGTGCTGACGGTGCGTACCGATCACCTGCAGGACCACGCGGGCCAGGTGGCCTTTCCCGGCGGACGTACCGACCCGGAGGATGCCGACGCCATCGCCACGGCCTTGCGCGAGAGCGAGGAGGAAATCGGGCTGGCGCGCAAACTGGTGACGCCACTGGGTTTCCTCGACCGATTCGAGACCATCAGTGGTTACTGCGTCACGCCGGTGGTGGCGCGCATCGATCCGGAAGCGCGACTGTATCCGGCGCCGGCCGAAGTGGCCGAGGTGTTCGAGGTGCCGCTCTCGTTCTTTCTTGATCCAGCCAACTGCGGCGCTACACCATGGAGTTCCGCGGTCATCGGCGCGACATGGTGGAGTTCGTGCACGGTGGCCATCGCATCTGGGGTGCCACCGCCGCCATGGTATTCAATCTTCTGCAGAGGATGGGTCGCATATGACGCTCAAGACCACGCTGATCGAGGTCAACGAACTGGCCGCGCTGCCGGTGGATGCGGTGCTCATTGTCGATTGCCGGTTTGAACTTGATGGCGCCGGGCGTCGGCGAGCGTGACGTTGCCAAGGGCGAGCGCGATTATCGCGAGGGGCATATCCCCGGCGCGGTATACGCAAGTCTTGACCGCCATCTCTCCGATCTCTCGCGGCAGGCTGAAGGCCTGGGCAGACACCCGCTGCCGCTGGAGACTGCGTTTTCCGCTGCCTTGTCTGGCTGGGGCTGGCGCCCCGGAATGCAGGTGGTGTGTTACGACGCCGCCGGCGGTTCGCTCGCCGCCGCGCGTTTGTGGTGGCTGCTGCGTTTGGCCGGCGTGCGCGAAGCGGCCGTACTCGATGGCGGTTACGCCGCCTGGCTGGCTGCCGGGTTACCGGCGGAGTCGGGCGACGTGGTCCGCGCACCCAGTAAGGTGACGCTGCAATTCGATGCCACGAAATATCTGGTGGATCACGCACAGTTGCGCGATGTGCCGCAGCGACTGCTGCTCGACGCCCGCGCGGCGCCGCGCTATCGCGGTGACGTGGAACCGATCGATCGCGCAGGCGGTCATGTACCGGGTGCGCTGAATCGACCGTTCTCGGAGAACCTTGCTGCCGATGGGCGCTTCAAACCGGCGGAAACCCTGCGCGAGGAATTCCTCGCCTTGCTTGGCACGCATGCATCGCAAGACGTGGTGCACATGTGCGGCTCCGGCGTAACTGCCTGCCACAACCTGCTGGCGATGGAGCGTGCAGGCCTTGCCGGCTCGCGGCTTTATGCGCCGTCGTGGAGCGGCTGGGTCAGCGACCCGAGCCGCCCCGTGGCCAAGGGCACCGACACAGGCTGAGCTATTTGTAGGAGCGCACCCTGTGCGCGACAAACCTACACAGCGAAACCACCGCCGTGCGGCAGTGGCTCACCAAATGCTCAATCCTTTTTCTTCAAGCGCGCCACCAGCTGCTGCAGCACGGCCTGGGTTTCCGGGTGGAAATACGCGTCGATAAACTGATCGATCGACAATTTCTCTGGGTGCGCCCACACGGTGGTGAGGTCGGCGCGTGCGATGGCGCGCGTGACCAGCATCGCGTTGGAGGGCAGGGCAAGCAAACCCTGCAGCCAGTTGATGGAACGCGTCACGACCTGTTCAACGCCAGTCAGTTCGTCCACCAGGCCACAGGCCAGCGCCTCCGCCGATTCCACCATGGCGCCAGCCACCATCAGGCGCTCGGCACGGTAAGGGCCCACGACACGACGCAGCGCGAGCTGGATCGACTCAGGCACTACCAGGCCCACCTGCACTTCGTTGAGGCCGATGCGGAACGGGCCTTCCGCCATCACGCGGTAGTCGCAAAACAGCGACAGCACCGCACCACCGGCCGGACTGTGGCCGGTGATGGCCGCGACGATGGGCACCGGCGACGTCGCCAATTTCGAACTGGTAAGGAAGAACTCGCGCCAGAAATCACGCACGCCATCACGATCGCGACCCAGCAAGGAGGGCACGTCCACGCCTGCGGAGAACAGGCCCGGCGCACCCGACAGCACCAGCCCGCGTGCACCCGCCGCCAGCGCGCCATCGATGGCGTCGCGAATGGCGCCCAGCAGTTCAACGTTTAATGCATTGACCGGCGGGCGGGCCAGGTTGATCTCGGTGATGGCGTCGTGCGTGATGACGTTGAGCATGGGCTGGCCCGTGAGCGGAAGGATGCAATGAGAGTAGCAAAACCCGGGTCGGGGTCGCCGTTTTCCCTCATTGCTCAGCCCTGGGGTTGCTCTCCGGTGGTCCAGCCATAGCGCACGGCGTAATCCAGCGTGGCCTTGCCACCAGCGGGTACGTTCACCTGGAACTCCAGCGTATCGGTGCTTTGCTTGCTGGGTTTGAGGTTCGAAGACGCCAGCGTCCACTGGTGCCAGCGTGAGGGGTGTTCGCGCACGGTGATCGTGCGGGCGCTGTCGCCGGCGTTGGTCAGCGTGATGCGAAAAGCTTCGTCGAGCGTCCGACCCGCCTTGTCCACGTTGAACGCGGTGCGCTCGCGTTCGCCGCGCAAGTCGAACGCCGTGCCGAGCATGATATGCGCATCGCTGCCCTTCGGGGTGTCATTGATCCGACCTTCGCCAATGAACTGCGGCGTGCCCTGGCGGTCGGCCGTAAGCACGCGCAGGTAACCGGCGGGGAGGCTATCGAACGCGCGCAACTGCAGCGTGCTGACGACCGCGTTGTTGCCACCTGGCGAGAAATCACGATTGATCATCGGCTGCGGTGGCGTCCAGCCACCACCGTTCTCGTAGAGCGCGGTGCGTTCGCAGTCGAGCGTGCGTGTGGCGTACAGCGGCACCTGACTCACGCTGCCATCCGGAAGATCGACAGGGGAGGGCAACGTGTAGGTGCGGTAATCGGCGAGGGACGATTGTTCGGGCATTTCGGCGCTATCGGTTTTAGCGCGCGCGGCGTACGCCATCATCGGGCGCGGCGCAGATGGCTTGGCGAACTGGGGCTCGCCCGCCACCAGCGTCAGCTGCACGCCGGACCAGTCGCGGCCGCTGCGGTTGGCGATGCTCGCGCGTGATTCGAACTGCAGCTTGCAGCTATTGCCGGGCTGCAGCGTGCCGACATAGGCAGCGCGCCAACCAAGGCCGCCGGTGGGGTAACTCAATACGGCGTTGGCGGTGCCGGCGCGGCTGGCATCGACGCGAAGTTCCAGGCTGGAGCCGGTCTGGAAACTGCCCTGCGCGCGCACGGAGGCGAAGTCACGGATAAGACTCGTGCGACCGGAACTGTCCTGCACCAGCAGGCCGTCACCTGCACGTAGCAACGTGCCACTGGCGAGTGGCTGCCCGCTGGTGGCGAGCACGTCGACCGGCTGGCCAATCAAGCTGCCCAGCGCGGCGTTCTGGCCTTGTCCTAGGCGCAGGCGCTGGGACATCACATTGGCGGTGCCGCCTTCTATGGTTAGCGCCAGCGCTTCGGCGTCCAGGTATTGCGGCAGTCCGCCGAGGCTGATGTCCTGCACACCGCTCTTGAGCTGCAGTTGCCGCGGTTCGCGCGCGACGGCATAACCCGCCTGCACACTGCCGTTATCGGCAGCGCTGAACAGGGCGGCGTCATCGCTGCGGTAAAGAGTAAGGCTGCTGGGCGCGGTTGCTGCGGTCGCCACCGTAGCGACGACGTTGGTAGCGATGGCAAAGGCCAGAGGGCGGAGGGGAAACTTGCTCACGATCGAACTCCTTTCGGGTGGTCGCCGTGCATGTTACGGGTGCCGTATGAAGCTACGACATCCGTCGCGTCGGAGCAGTTAACCCCGAATGCGGTCAACGCCGTTCAAGCGTCGGTGTCCGCAGCGTCGCGAATCGACTGCGGCAGCGGCACGGTCTTGCCCGTGGCTGGATTCATCCACACCATCACCACGCGTCCGTCGCTGTACAGGCGGTCGCTGTCATCGGCATCGACGATGCGATGGGCAAGCGTGATAGAGCTGTTGCCGAGTCGTTCGCAGGTCAGCTCCACATGCAGCTCGGCGGGCCACTCGATCGGCTGGCGGTAATTGACGTCGCTGGCGGCGAGCACCGGCATGGATTGCTCATCGAACCAGCCGGGCACATGCCGCAGCCACTGCAGACGCGCCTCTTCCAGGTAGGTGAGGTAGTTGGCGTTGTTGACGTGGTTGAACGCGTCGAGATCGCGCCAGCGCACGGCGATGGGTGCGACGTAAAGCATTTTCGTCGCGACCGCAGCAGCTTCGATGGCCGGGGCGCTGTCCGCAACCCCGGTGTGCTCGGCGCGCTTGCGTTTTGCAGGCGCCGTGTCGGTAGAACTCATGCCGTCTTCTTCCGTAATGCAGGTTTGCTCTTGCCGTTGCTCTGGGTCTTGGTGGCCTTGGTCGGCTTCATGTCCAGGTGCGAGGCAAGGAAGTGTCCCGTATGCGAGCTCGGCGTGGAGGCCACTGTCTCAGGCGTACCAGACACCAGAATGCGGCCACCACCACCGCCGCCTTCCGGGCCGAGATCGACCAGCCAGTCGGCGGTCTTGATCACGTCAAGATTATGCTCGATTACCACCACGGTGTTGCCCTGATCCACCAGTTGATGCAGTACGTCCAGCAGCTGTTCGATGTCGTGGAAGTGCAGGCCGGTGGTGGGCTCGTCGAGGATGTACAGCGTGCGACCGGTGTCGCGCTTGGACAACTCCTTGGACAGCTTCACGCGCTGCGCCTCACCACCAGACAGCGTGGTCGCGCTTTGGCCGAGCTTGATGTAGTCCAGGCCCACAGCGCGCAGCGTTTCGAGTTTGCGCGCGATGGTCGGCACGTTCTCGAACAGCTTCAACGCATCTTCCACCGTCATGTCGAGCACGTCGGCAATCGTATGGCCCTTATAGTGTACTTCCAGCGTTTCGCGGTTGTAGCGCTTGCCGTGGCACACATCGCAAGGCACGTACACGTCGGGCAGGAAGTGCATCTCCACCTTGATCATGCCATCGCCTTCACAGGCTTCGCAGCGACCACCACGCACGTTGAAGCTGAAGCGACCCGGCGTGTACCCGCGCGTGCGTGCTTCCGGCACCTGTGCAAACAGTTCGCGCAGCGGGGTAAACAAGCCGGTGTATGTGGCCGGGTTGGAACGCGGCGTGCGGCCAATCGGTGACTGGTCGATATCCACCACCTTGTCGAACAGCTCAAGTCCATCGACGGATTGGTGCGGCGCCGGTTGTGCGCTGGCGCCGTTCAATTCGGCGGCAGCAAGGCGGAACAGCGTGTCGTTGACCAGCGTGGATTTACCCGAGCCCGAGACACGCCGTGACGCAAGTGAATAGACCAGCGGGAATGGCCAGGTCGACGTTCTTCAAATTGTTGCCGCTGGCACCCTTCAGATGCAGCCACGAATCGGGGTCGAGCTGCTGGCGGCGCTCGGTCGGCACCTTGATGCCACGCTTGCCGGAAAGAAACTGGCCAGTGACCGAGCGCGGCGATGCAAGCAGATCCTTCAACGTGCCTTGCGCCACGATTTCACCGCCGTGCACACCAGCACCGGGGCCGATGTCCAGCACATGGTCGGCCATGCGTATGGCGTCTTCGTCATGCTCGACCACGATGACTGTGTTGCCAAGGTCGCGCAGGCGCGTCAGCGTGCCCAGCAGGCGTTCGTTGTCGCGCTGATGCAAGCCGATGGAAGGTTCGTCCAGCACATACATCACGCCGACCAGGCCTGCGCCGATCTGCGATGCAAGGCGAATGCGCTGCGCTTCGCCGCCGGACAACGAGTCAGCCTGGCGATCCAACGTCAGATAGTTGAGACCTACGTCGTTGAGGAAGCTCAGGCGCTCGCGGATTTCCTTGATGATCTTCACCGCGATCTCACCACGCCAGCCGGCCAGCGTGAGCTTTTCAAAGAAAGCCAGCGAGTCGTCGATGGATCGCGAGGTCAGCGACGGCAGCGCGTGGTCGGCCACGAACACATTTCGCGCCGAACGATTGAGGCGCTGGCCGTGGCACTCGGGGCAGGGCTGGTCGCTGATGTACTTGGCCAGCTCCTCGCGTACGGCGGGTGATTCGGTTTCCTTGTAGCGCCGTTCCATGTTCGGCAGGATGCCTTCGAACGCGTGCTCACGCGTGACGCGACCACCACGCTCGGTGATGTAGCGGAAGGCAATTTTTTCCTTGCCGCTGCCGTTCAAGATGGCCTTCTGTACGTCCGCTGGCAGCTTCTGCCACGGCGTATCGACATCGATGCCGTAGTGCGCGGCCAGCGACAGGATCAGTTGGAAGTAGTGCGCATTGCGACGATCCCAGCCGCGCACGGCGCCATTGGCCAGCGACAGCTCGGGATGCGCGACCACGCGCGATGCGATCGAACACCTGCGTCACGCCCAGGCCGTCGCACGACGGACAGGCGCCCACCGGCGAGTTGAACGAGAACAGGCGCGGTTCCAGTTCCGGCAGCGAGTAATCGCAGACGGGGCAGGAGTAGCGCGAGGAGAACAATTGTTCCTTCGCCGACGCGTCATCCATGTCGGCCAGGATCACCAGGCCATCGCCCAGCCGCAGTGCCGTTTCGAACGACTCGGCGAGACGCTGTTTGATGTCGTCGCGCGGGCGGAAGCGGTCGATCACGACCTCGATCGTGTGCTTTTGCCGTAGTGTGAGCGGCGGCACGGCGTCCAGGTCGTAGACGTTGCCGTCGACGCGAGCTCGCACAAAGCCCTGCGCGCGCAACTGATCGAACACCTGTACATGCTCGCCCTTGCGCTCGCGGATCACCGGCGCCAGCAGCATGAAGCGCTTGTCCGGATCCAGCGCGAGCGTGCCATCCACCATCTGGCTTACCGTCTGCGCTTCCAGCGGAATACCGTGGTCGGGGCAGCGCGGCGTGCCTACGCGGGCGTAGAGCAGGCGCAGGTAGTCATACACCTCGGTGATCGTGCCCACGGTGGAGCGAGGATTGTGCGAAGTGGATTTCTGCTCGATGGAAATGGCCGGCGACAGACCCTCGATGTGGTCGACGTCCGGCTTTTCCATCATCGACAGAAATTGCCTGGCATAAGCCGACAACGACTCGACGTACCGACGCTGGCCTTCGGCGTAGATGGTGTCGAACGCCAGCGACGACTTGCCCGAGCCGGACAGACCCGTGATCACGATCAGCCGGTCACGGGGCAGATCGAGGTCGATGTTCTTGAGATTGTGCGTGCGCGCGCCGCGTATGCGAATGGTGTCCATGTCGCCCGGGGTGGGTGGGAAGGGGGAAAAACTGCACTATATCAAACTAGCCAGGTTAGTTATTACCCGCCTGACTTCCTGTCGACCGTCTTCAGGGAAGAGCGGGCCGACTATGGCTTAATAGGATCTTTGGCCAGTCTTCGGCCGAAGCAGCGATTAGAGAGTGCGGATGGTCAAGTGGATGAAATGGGGCGCCGCGGTGGCGCTTGCAATAGCGGGCGGTCAAGCGATGGCAACGGCCACTCCGGCCAGTGAAGAGCAGGTGCGCCAGCTGATGGATGTGGTCGGGGTGGGCAAGATGCTCGCGCAGATGAACGCCCAGGCGGTGACCACCCTGCAGCAGTCGATGCCCTGCGTGTCGCCCGACTTCTGGCAAAACTATATGGATGCCAGCCAGACTCAGCTGTTCATTGGCCGCCTGGTGCCGGTCTACCAGCACCACTTCACGGCTGACGAGCTGGACGGCCTGCTCAAGTTCTACCGTTCCCCGCTGGGCCAGAAGGTCATCAACGAGATGCCCACCACCATGGCTGAGGCCAACCAGGCCGGTCAGCAATGGAGCCATGAGCGCAGCGCACAGATGATCTCCGAGCTCAAGCAAATGGGCAGCCTGGACGCCAACGGTCGCTGTCCCGCCAAGCTCGCCACGACGGGCGTCGGCATGGGCGCTGCTGCCCTTGCTGGTGGCGCGGCGCTGAAGGCGACCGACGACGAGGAAGAAGCGCCGGCCAAGGCCACCTCTGCCAAGACGCCGGTGAAGGCCAAGCCCAAGGCGCCGGTCAAGAAGACCACCAAGGCCCCGGTGAAGAAGGCCACCACGCCGGCGAAGACGCCAGCCAAGGCCGAAGCCAAGACCGACGCCAAGGCCCCGGCCAAGCCGGAAACCAGCTCCAAGGCCGTGCCGGCCAAGACGCCGGCCCAGCCCGCAACCCAGACCGGTCAATGATCGGCTGTCCAGCAGCCGTCTGAGGGCGAGTGGTCAGTAATTGACCACCGCCACTCGGGCTCGCTATAATCCGCAGTTCGCCAGTGCTGCTTTGTGCCTGGCGAGCCCAAGAGAATAACGACAGAAGGGATATTCCCATGAGTTACGCAGTCATCAAGACCGGTGGCAAGCAGTACCGCGTTCAGCAGGGCGACGTCCTGCGCGTGGAGTTGCTGAACGCCGAAGAAGGCGCCGCCATCAACTTCGACCAGGTCCTGCTGGTCGGTGCCGGTGAGTCGATCACCGTCGGTGCGCCCACCGTGGCCGGTGCGACCGTCAGCGCCACCGTGCGTAAGCACGGCCGTGCCGACAAGATCCGCATCATCAAGTTCCGCCGCCGCAAGCACCACAAGAAGCAGCAGGGACATCGTCAGCATTTCACCGAAGTCGAGATCACGGGCATCAACGCCTGAGCAACTGGAGCACTGAGTCATGGCACATAAAAAAGGCGTAGGTTCCAGCCGCAACGGTCGCGATTCGAACCCGAAGTACCTCGGCGTCAAGATCTACGGTGGCCAGGCCATCGAAGCCGGCAACATCATCGTGCGTCAGCGCGGCACGCAGTTCCACCCCGGTCAGGGCGTGGGTCTGGGTCGTGACCACACGCTGTTCGCGCTGGTCGACGGTACCGTCGAGTTCAAGGTTCGCGGCGAGAACAACCGTCGCTTCGTCAGCGTCATCAAGGGTTAATTCCCGCTGGTGCTGCAGCAAAGGCCCCGCCTTGGCGGGGCTTTTGTTTTTTGAGAGAGGGCCAGGAGGGATGGAGCGGAAATATGCCGATCCAACAATCCCTTATGATGCAGTGAGCTGCTGCCCGCTCCCCGTTCATCATCCCCGGATCTCCCCATGAAATTTGTCGACGAAGCCCTCATCAAGGTCCAGGCCGGTGACGGCGGCAACGGTTGCATCAGCTTCCGTCGCGAAAAATTCATCCCGTTTGGCGGTCCCGACGGTGGCGACGGCGGCAGCGGCGGCTCGATCTGGCTGGTCGCCGACGAAGGCCTCAACACGCTGATCGACTTTCGCCACCAGCGCATGTTCAAGGCCGAGCGCGGCCAGAACGGCATGGGCAGCCAGATGTATGGCAAGGGCGGCGAAGACACCTATATCCGTGTACCGGTCGGCACGGTGATCACCAACGTCGATACCGACGAGATCATCGGTGACCTCACCCAGAACGGCCAGCGTCTGCTGGTGGCGCAGGGTGGCAAGGGTGGCCTGGGCAATATCCACTTTAAGAGTTCGGTGAACCGTGCGCCGCGCAAGTCCACGCCAGGTACGCCGGGTGATGCGCGCGAATTGAAGATGGAGTTGAAGCTGCTGGCCGATGTGGGCCTGCTGGGCTTCCCGAATGCGGGCAAGTCCACTTTCATCCGCGCAGTGTCCGCCGCGACGCCGCGCGTGGCGGATTACCCGTTCACCACGCTGCATCCCAACCTGGGCGTGGTCAGCCTGGGTACGGACCAGAGTTTCGTGATTGCCGATATCCCGGGCCTGATCGAGGGCGCGGCCGATGGCGCAGGCCTGGGCATTCAGTTCCTGCGTCATGTGTCGCGCACGCGCCTGCTGCTGCACGTGGTCGATATCGCGCCGATTGATGAGTCTGATCCGGTCGAGCAGGTGCATGCGATCGAGCAGGAGCTGTCCAAGTTCGATCCCGAGTTGCTGGAACGTCCCCGTTGGCTGGTGCTGAACAAGGCCGACGTATTGCCGGAGGACGAGCGCCAAGCCGTGGCCGAGGACATCGTCTCGCGTCTGGGCTGGACCCAGCCGTGGTTCCTGGTTTCGGCCATTGCACGTGAAAATACGCTGCCGGTATGCCAGCAGGTGTGGCGCTTCCTGGCGGAGGAGCATATGGCGCGCGAGGAGCGTGACGATATGTTGCCGGGGGATGTGCGGCTACGCGGGGAAGGCGCGACCGAGTAAGACTGCAGCCTAAGTCATGCTACGAAAGTGAGGCGGCCTTGGGTCGCCTTCTTTTTTGTTGGAATCGGGTGGCCCCAAGGGTCTGGGCTTTCGCTCGTCATCCCCGCGAACGCGGGGATCCAGTGCCTTTGTCGCGCCTCATCAAGAGCAAAAGGCGCTGGATTCCCGCGTTCGCGGGAATGACGGATAGGAGGGCTTGGGTAGGCCCGCTTTTTCATCCGGCGCCAACACAAAAAGCCAGCTTGCGCTGGCCCGTTTTTCATCCAACACAAAAGCCGGCTTGCGCCGGCCCGCCTTTCAGTCAACACAAAAAAGCCGGCTTCCGCCGGCTTTTTCGCCAACCCGATTGTCGCGTAAAACTGGCTTACGCCAGTTCGCGGATCTTCGCGTTGAGGCGGCTCTTATGGCGAGCAGCCTTGTTCTTGTGGATCAGGCCGCGAGCGGCGTAACGATCCATGACAGGCTGCGCGGCGGCAAAAGCCTCGACGGCGGCAGCCTTGTCTTTGTTCTCGATGGCCTTGACGACCTTCTTGAGTGCGGTGCGCACCATGGAACGGGCGCTGACGTTGCGCAGGCGGCGCTGCTCGGACTGGCGCGCGCGCTTCTTCGCGGACTTGATGTTGGCCAAGGTAGAACTCCGGAATTGCTGGGTTGGAAAAAGACGGCAATTATGCGGCCAATGCGCCGCAGCGTCAACAGCTTAGCCGTTTGTCAAGGTGTTCTGCCCGGTGCGGCGCCATCTGTGGGGGCGTCAGGGTGGGGCAGGTGGCCTGCATTATGCCACGTTTGAGTCGTGATCTCGCCCACATCCGCTGTCACACTATGCGCCTTTCCGGGCGGGGAGTCGTTTTCGACGCGACCGGGTATTCACTCAAGCATAGGCGTCGTCAGAGGCATGAAGTCTCCCAGCATGTTCCGTGGGCTGCTGTCGTTCAGCAGCATGACCATGATTTCACGCGTACTCGGTCTGGTCCGGGACATGTCCATCAACGCGATGTTTGGCGCCAACGCCGCCACCGACGCGTTCTGGGTGGCGTTTCGCATTCCCAACTTCATGCGCCGGTTGTTCGCGGAGGGCTCGTTCTCCACTGCCTTCGTGCCGGTATTCACCGAGGTCAAGGAAAAGCGCAGCCATGAGGATCTCAAGCAGCTGATGGCGCGCGTGTCGGGCACGCTGGGTGGCGTGCTGCTGGTGATCACCGCACTGGGGGTGATCTTCGCGCCGCAGGTGGCCGCGCTGTTCTCGCAGGGCGCAGCCGATACGCCGGAGAAATTCGCGCTCACCACGCAGCTGCTGCGTCTTACCTTTCCGTTCCTGCTGTTCGTATCGCTCACCGCATTGTCCGGCGGGGCGCTCAACAGTTTCCATCGCTTTGCCTTGCCGGCGCTAACGCCGGTGATTCTCAACTTATGCATGATTGCCGGCGCGCTGTGGCTGTCGCGCCATCTCAATCCGCCGATCATGGCGATGGGCTGGGCGATTCTGCTGGCGGGCATTTTGCAGCTGCTGTTCCAGCTGCCGTCGTTGCGAGGACTGGACCTGCTGACCATGCCGCGCTGGGGCTGGAGCCATCCGGACGTGCGCCGCATTCTCAAGCTGATGGTGCCGACTCTGTTCGGCTCATCGATCGCGCAGATCAATCTGCTGTTGGATACGGTGATTGCCGCTTACCTGATGACGGGTTCGCAGAGCTGGCTGTCGCAGGCGGACCGCTTCCTCGAGTTGCCGCTGGGCCTGTTTGGCGTGGCACTGGGCACGGTGATTTTGCCGTCGCTATCGCGCCATCACGTCACTACGGATCGCGACGGTTTCTCCAAGGCGCTGGACTGGGGGCTGCGCATCACGTTGCTGATCGCGGTGCCGGCGATGTTCGCGCTGATGCTGCTGGCCAGGCCGCTGGTAGCGACATTGTTTCAGCATGGCCAGTTCACCCCGTTCGATACACGCATGGCGACGCTGTCGATCACTGCGCTGAGTTTTGGCCTGCCTGCGTTTGCGCTGGTCAAGGTGGCGCTGCCGGCGTTCTATGCGCGCCAGGACACCAAGACGCCCGTACGCGCCGGCGTGGCATCGTTGGTCGCCAATATGGTGCTCAACGTAATTTTTGTGGCCCTGCTGTTTCACTTGTGGGCGACGCCCGAGCAGAAGCAGCTGCCCTGGCTGGACGGGCTGGCTGCGGTGCCGGGCCTGCACATGGCGCTGGGCATGGCCAGCGCGATAGCCAGCTATATCAACCTGGGCCTGCTCTGGCGCTGGTTGCGGCAGGCCGGCGTATATCAGCGCCAGCCCGGCTGGGCGCGCCATATGGTGCGGCTGGTGCTGTCTTGCGCGGTGATGATTGCCGTGCTGTTGCTGGGCATGTGGATCTGGCCGGACTGGACCGAAGCCGGAAAATGGACCCGCGTCTGGCATCTGGCTGTGCTGGTGACCGCCGGTGGCGGTGCCTATGTGGCGACCCTGTTCGCCGCCGGATTCCGCATGCGCGAACTGCACGGCGTGTGACGTCAGAGCCAACGATCTACGTCAGTCATCCCCGCGAAAGCGGAGATCTCTTGGCTTGGCCTTGTGAGTTGGCGGGAAAGTCACTGGATCTCCGCTTTCGCGAGGATGACGATTCGGTGGCGTCACGAGCCCTTGCTGGCCATAGGTTGCCAGCCTCCAACCGCTATACTTGGCCGATGATGAGACTTTCCAGGGATGTCGCCGGCTCCTGTCTGGCTCCCGGCGGCAGTGTGGTGGCCGTCGGTGCGTTCGACGGCCTGCATCGGGGTCACCAGGCCTTGCTGGCGCAGGTGCGCGAGCGAGCGGACGAACTCGGGCTGACGCCGGTGGCAGTGAGCTTCGAGCCGTTGCCGCGGGCGTATTTCTCGCCTGAGCCGGTGCCGCGCCTGTCCAGCGTGCGTGAAAAGCTGCGTGGTTTCGATGCGGCCGGCATGCAAGAAGTATTGCTGCTGCGTTTCAATAGCGCGCTGACCGCGATGTCCGCGGAAGATTTCGTGCAGCGCGTGCTGGTGGACCGGCTTGCCGCGCGTGAAGTGTGGGTGGGCGGTGATTTCCGTTTCGGCCACAAGCGCGGTGGTGACGTTGCGCTGCTGGAAGCGATGGGCGCCACGAACGGCTTCGTTGCCCGCACCATGCCTTCAGTGCTGCTCGACGGTGCGCGAGTCTCGGCCACGCGCGTGCGCATGCTGCTGGGGGCGGGGGAATTTGCCGGGGCGGCGCCGCTGCTTGGCCGTCCGTTCGTGATGGAGGGCAAGGTGGAGTATGGCCACCAATTGGGCCGCACGCTTGGTTATCCCACCGCCAATATCCACCTGCGCGACCGTACCAGCCCGGTGCATGGCATTTTTGCCGTGCGCGTGGGCCTGGGCGAAAGCGAGTGCAGTTGGCCGGCAGTGGCTAGCCTCGGCGTACGGCCTACGGTCAACGAGGTGGCCGAGCCACTATTGGAAGTTCATCTGTTCGATTTCGATGGCGATCTCTATGGACAACGCATGGCGGTGGAGTTCGTGGCCAAGTTGCGCGATGAGCTGAAATTCGACGGTCTGGAGGCGCTAAGCGCGCAGATGGCGTTCGATGCGCGCCAGGCACGCGAAGTGTTGGGCATGAATCCGCGTCTGAGCGAGGCGTAACCGGCCCAAATCCGGTAACGTTTGCGTTTCCGCCATCCCCAAGGTGGCGCGGACCGAAACATCAACGGCGACGGCAGGGCCGCGCCAGATACCACCCGACGGCAATCAGGCAATGACCCAGGATTACAAGAACACCATCAATCTGCCGCAGACGGATTTTCCGATGCGCGGCGACCTGCCCAAGCGCGAGCCGAAGTGGCTGGCCGATTGGCAGCAGGTGGGCCGCTATGAGCAGATCCAGCAGCAGGCTGCCGGGCGTGACAAGGTGTTTGTGCTGCACGATGGCCCACCGTATGCCAATGGCGCCATTCACCTGGGTCACGCGGTCAACAAGGTGCTCAAGGATGTGGTGGTGAAGTCGCGCCTGCTGGCCGGTTACCGCGCGCCGTATGTGCCGGGTTGGGATTGCCACGGCCTGCCGATCGAAATTGCGGTGGAGAAGAAGTTCGGCAAGGCCGGTGACAAGCTCGACGCCGTTGCCTTCCGCCAGAAGTGCCGGGAGTACGCGCAGCAGCAGATCGACTTGCAGCGCGCCGACTTCAAGCGCCTGGGCGTGCTGGGTGACTGGGACCATCCGTACCGCACCATGGATTTCAAGTACGAAGCCGACATGGTGCGTGCGCTGGCGAAGATCGTCGCCAATGGTCACGTCGTGCGCGGGGCCAAGCCGGTGTACTGGTGCTTCGATTGCGGCTCGGCACTTGCCGAGGCTGAGATCGAATACGCCGACAAGACTTCGCCGGCGGTGGATGTCGCCTACGACGCGATCGATCCTGCGGCGATGGCACAGGCCTTCGGCGTGGATGCAGGCGATGCCATCGTCGCCATTCCGATCTGGACCACCACGCCGTGGACGCTGCCGGAAAGCCAGGCCGTGTCGCTGGGCGCGGAGCTTGACTACGCGTTGATCGAAGCCAAGCCGCGCGACGGCCAGCGCGTGCTGCTCGTGGTCGCTGCCGCGCTGGTTGAAAAAGTCGCGCAGCGCTATGGCCTGGATGACGTGCAGGTGCTCGGCCATACGGCCGGCCAAACGCTGGAAGCGCATGCTGCTGAAGCATCCGTTCTACGCGCGCGAAGTACCGGTACTGCTCGGCGAGCATGTGTCGGCCGAAGACGGTACCGGCGCGGTGCACACCTCGCCCGACCACGGCGTTGAGGACTTTGCCGTATCTCGCCTGTACGGCATCGAGACGCTCAACTACGTCGAAAGCCGTGGCACCTACCGTGCGGATACGCCCGCGGCGCTCGATGGCACGGTGATTGCCGGTTTGCACGTATGGAAGGCCAACGACGTTATCGTCGAACTGCTGCGTCGTCGTGGCGTGCTGCTGGCCTTCGCCAGGATCGAACACAGCTATCCGCATTGCTGGCGCCACAAGACGCCGGTGATCTTCCGCACGACGCCGCAGTGGTTCATCAGCATGGAGCAGGAGGATCTGCGCAAGACCGCGCTCGATGCGATCAAGCACGTGCGCTGGGTGCCGGGCTGGGGCGAAGAGCGTATCGCCGGCATGGTGGGCGATCGTCCCGACTGGTGCATCTCGCGCCAGCGCACCTGGGGCGTGCCGATTGCATTGTTCGTGCACAAGGCCACGCAAGAGCCGCATCCCGATAGCGTTGCGCTGATGGAGCAGGTGGCCAAGCGCATGGAGCAGGGCGGTATCGATGCGTGGTACGCGCTCGATGCGGCCGAGTTGCTGGGTGATCAGGTCAACGATTACGAGAAAGTCCAGGACGTGCTCGACGTGTGGTTCGACTCCGGCGTCAGCCATTTTGCCGTGGTCGGCCAGCGTCCCGAGCTGCAGCAGGGCGATGCGTCCAGCTACAAGGTGATGTACCTGGAAGGCTCCGACCAGCATCGCGGCTGGTTCCAGTCGTCCTTGCTCACCTCGGCGGCGATGTTTGCGCGCGCGCCGTACCAGGACGTGCTCACCCACGGCTTCACCGTGGATGCGCAGGGCCGCAAGATGTCCAAGTCGCTGGGCAACGGCATCGAGCCGCAGGACATCATGAAGACGCTGGGCGCGGACATCCTGCGCCTGTGGATCTGCTCGACTGACTATCGCAACGAGATGTCGCTGTCGGACGAGATCCTCAAGCGCGTGTCCGATACGTATCGTCGCATCCGCAACACAGCGCGCTTCCTGCTCGGCAACCTCGATGGCTTCGACCCCACCACGCACCTGGTGCCGGTGGAAGAGAGCCTGCTACTGGACCAGTGGGCCGTGCAGCAGGCGTACGACGTGCAGCAGGCCGTGGCGGCCGCCTACGACCGTTACGATTTCCCCGAGATCGTGCAACGTGTGCAGAACTTCTGCACCAACGAGCTGGGCGCGTTGTATCTCGATATCACCAAGGATCGTCTCTACACGATGCCGACCGACAGCCACGGTCGCCGCAGCGCGCAGAGCGCGATGTATCGCATCGCCGAGGCGCTGGTGCGCTGGCTGGCGCCGGTGCTGACCTTCACCGCCGAGGAAATCTGGCAGAGCCTGCCGGGCAAGCACAGCGAAAGCGTGCTGTTCGAAACGTGGTACGACGGCTTGGCCGCCACGCAGGGTTCGCCGGAGCAGCGCCGCTACTGGTCGGATTTGTTGGCCATCCGCGAAACGGCCTCGCGTGTACTCGAAGGCATGCGCAAGGGCGAGCAGATTGGCGCCTCGCTGGAAGCCAAGCTGGCGATCCATGCGGACCAGGCCATCGTGTCGCGTTATGCGCCGACGGCATCGGAACTGCGCTTCTTCTTCATCACTTCGGAACTGCGTCTGGACCTGGCCGGGGGTCAGCCCGCCGACGCGGTGCTCACCGAGTTGGAGGGCGCCGACGTATGGGTGTCGGCCACGGTGAGCGACGCGGCCAAGTGCGTGCGTTGCTGGCACCGTCGCGATGACGTGGGCACACATCCGGCGCATCCGGAGCTGTGTGATCGCTGCATCAGCAATGTGGAAGGGCCGGGCGAAGATCGCCGCTGGTTCTGACGCGCTCGATACTCCTCCCCCTGCTCGCAGGGGGAGGTTGGGAGGCCCCTCCCCAGCCCTCCCCTGCAAGCAGGGGAGGGAGTCTCACATCCACCTCGCTTCATTTGAGCCCCGCATGAACCCCAAGCCCAACGCACTCCCCTGGCTGTGGCTTTCCGCAGTCGTCATCGTGCTGGATCAGCTCAGCAAGTGGTGGGCATTGAGCGCATTGCCGCCTGCCGGTGTGCCGCATGCGGTTGTGCCTGGGCTGCTCAACTGGACACTGGCTTTCAACACCGGTGCCGCCTTCAGCTTTCTCGCCGACAGTGCGGGCTGGCAGCGCTGGTTCTTCGTGCTGCTGGCCGTGGTCATCAGTGCGGTGCTGGTGGTCTGGCTGGCGCGCACGGCCCGTCGCGACTGGCGCACGGCCTTGCCGTTGGGCCTGATCGTGGGCGGAGCGCTGGGCAACCTGATCGATCGTCTGCACGCGGCTCAGGTCACCGACTTCATCCAGGTTTACTACCGCGAGTGGAGCTATCCGGTGTTCAACGTGGCCGACTGCGGCATCACGGTGGGCGCGGTGATGTTGATCGTCTTCGGCATGTTTACGGGCAAATCCAAGGCCTGAACGCCCTGTCACGTGTGGCCGCAGCGACCGTGCGATAATGCGCACCTGTCAGCTGCCCCTGTCTGGTCCGGAGCCTTTGTGGACATCCTGCTCGCCAATCCCCGTGGATTCTGCGCCGGTGTAGATCGCGCCATCGCCATCGTCGAGCGTGCGCTCGAATCGTATGGCGCACCGATTTATGTGCGACATGAAGTGGTGCACAACCGCTACGTGGTGGACAAGCTGCGTGCGGACGGTGCGGTCTTCGTGGAGGAGTTGAGCGAAGTGCCTGACGGCGCCACGCTCATCTTTAGCGCCCACGGCGTGTCCAAGGCCGTGCGTGAAGAAGCCGACCAGCGCGGGCTGAAGGTATTCGATGCCACCTGTCCGTTGGTCACCAAAGTACATATGGAAGTGGCGCGGCTGGGGCGTATTGGTCGTAGCGTGGTGTTGATCGGCCATGCCGGGCATCCGGAAGTCGAAGGCACCATGGGGCAGTGGAATCGCGCCAACACCGGCGAGATTCTCCTGGTCGAGTCGGTCGAGGGCGTGGCGACGCTCGCGCCGTCCTTCCCGCATCAGCTCTCCTACGTGACCCAGACCACGCTGTCGGTGGACGACACCAAGGCGATCATCGAAACCCTGCGCCAGAAATTCCCGGATATCGAGGGGCCGCGCAAGGACGACATCTGCTACGCCACGCAGAACCGCCAGGATGCCGTACGTCGCTTGGCCGAGGCCGTCGACCTGATGCTGGTGGTCGGCTCGGTCAACAGCTCCAATTCCAACCGCCTGCGCGAGCTGGCGGAAAAGCAGGGCGTGCGGTCCTATCTGATCGACGGCGCCGAGCACATCGAGCGCAGCTGGCTTGATGGCGTCACGCGCATCGGTCTTACAGCCGGCGCCTCGGCACCCGAGAAGCTGGTGCGCGACGTGATCGCCCGCCTGCAGTCCTGGGGCGCTGGCGCGGTGCGTGAGCTGGACGGCGAGCCTGAGACGATTACCTTCGCTTTGCCGAAGGAACTACGCATCGCTGGCATCACTTCTGCGAGCCTGTAGTCGCAAACGTCTTGCACGGTTTCGTTCGGCTCCGTAGAATTGGCGGTTCCTCGCCGGAATAGCTCAGTTGGTAGAGCGGCGCATTCGTAATGCGTAGGTCGTAGGTTCGATTCCTATTTCCGGCACCAAATTCAAGTACTTAGAAAAGGCCTGGCTCTTTGAGCTGGGCCTTTTTTTGGCAGACATTCGCGTTTTGTCCCTGCACTTGCCGCTTGTGTACCTTTCATCGTGTGCCCATGTTGTCCGGAGCGCCTCGCAATGGGGCGACACAGAATGGCGCCATGGCGGATAACCCCTCGCTCGCCGAACTCGAGCGCGAAATGCATCAATGCACGAAGTGCCATCTCACGCTTGGCAAGTTCGGCGTCGTTCCGAAACCCATCTCCGCCGGGCACGTCGGCGACTCCATCTTCTTGCTTGGCCAGGCACCAGGGCGGACCGAATATGAAAGGGGGAGGCCGTTCCAGGGTGATGCTGGCGTCTCTATCAAGGCTCTTTTCGCAAAGTGCGGACTGTCGAACATCGATGATGTCGTCTATCAGACGGGAGTGACGAAGTGCTTCCCCGGCCGCAATCCCGGCGCATCATCGGATCGCATGCCGAGTCGGCAGGAGGTTGCCAATTGCCTTCCCTTTCTCATGAGGCAACTTGCCTTGGTCCAGCCGAAGCTACTGGTGTGCCTTGGATCGCTCTCGTGGAGAGCGGTGCTCTCGATGATCGAGCGCGAACGACCAGGTTTCTGTGCTTCAGAAGTGGGTGTCGCGACACCAGCGGCCGCGAGAATTTCAGACTTGGTTGGCCGCCGGTTCGAATGGCGTTCCATGATCGTCCTTCCGATGATCCACCCGGCAGGCAGCGCCAATGGCGCGCGCGCAAAGCATCCGGAAGCCGACAGGACCTCTAAAGAACTGTTGCGCACGGCGCTCGCGGAAATCGGTGCAGTGGGGCCTGATTCCTGAATCTTGGGCGCGAAGGTTTCTGGCCGTGCAGCAATATATTGCGCATTCCGGGCGAGCGGCCGCATCGATAACGTTTGTAAGTTGTTGATATTAAGAGCTGGACATTCGAGTGTGATCTAGTTCGACTTTTATCGGCAAGAAATTGCCGTTAATCGGTTATTTCTTGCCGTTCGTCGCCGCAAGTATTTACGCATTGGTTTGCCTCACTAGAGTCTGCCGCAGGGGTAACCGGGAGACTTACATGCAGGCCAAGTCGCGACAGCGAGGCATCTCTTTGATCGAGGTGCTGATGGCGGTGCTTATCTTCAGTGTCGGACTGATCGGACTCGCTGGCTTGATGGTGATGGCGACGCGGTCCAACCATGCGGCCTACTTGCGCACCCAGGTGACTTTTCTCGCCAGCAACATGGCCGAGCGGATGCGCGCAAACCCGACGGGTTTGTGGAACGAGGCCTATAACGACGCCAACTATCCCAGCTCGGCTAGCCAGACGTGTAGCAAGACATCGGCGTGCACGCCCGCGCAGGTGGCCGTGCGGGACAAGTACGAGTGGAGCCAGCTTCTCAAATCGTTGCTGCCCGAAGCATCCGCGCAGATTCGTTGTGTGGGCAAAAGCGGCGTTGGCTATAACCCATCGACACAGATAGGCATGCGGCCGCCCTATGGCGGCAACTGCTCGATGACCATTACCTGGACCGAGCGCAAGGTGGTCGATACCGGCAGCGACACGACGCCGACCCAGACATTTGCGTGGGAATTTCAGCCATGACCGGTGCATCGCTGCGCATTCGACAGTCTGGCATCACGCTTATCGAGTTGATGGTGGCGCTGGTGCTGGGTGTATTGGTCTCGGGGGGCATCATCACGGTGTTCCTGACCACTTCCAGCAGCAACCGCGTGCAGAATCAGTTGGCGCAATTGCAGGAAGAAGGGCGCTACGCCATCGGGCGGCTGGTCAATGACCTGCGCATGGCTAATGGGCAGTACTGCTCCAATACAGGCGGCGTCGCCACGCAGACATCCAGTGGCGTGCTGCTGGACAGCTTGCGTGCACCGATGGTGTATGCCAACGATCTGATCGGCGCTGTGAGCGATGTTTCCACGCAGTGGGGCGCTACGCCGTATCCCGCAAAGCCGACAAGCCCCTATTACTTCCCTTCGTTTCTATCCATGCGCGGTTACGACTGCACGCGTACGGCTTGTACGCCCGCCGTCTCGCTCGTTCCTTCGATGGGAAAAAGTGCGAGCAATCGCGTGGTGGGTACCAGCGTGCTCACACTGCGTTATCTGGATTCGTCGCGTGGCTGGGCGCTGGGTGGCACGAGCAGCACGGTGGTTACCGCGGCGGATGGCACCGTGGCTGCCATCAACCTGAAAAAGGGAACAGGGGAACCGCCTATTACCGATTTCAAGGCCGGGCATTTGGCGCTGCTTGCCAACTGTTCCAGCGCGGCCATTTTTGCGGTTACCGATCCCGGCTCGTCGGGGCAGATGTCGCCCAAGCCGGTAAGTACGGCCAGCGACGCCAATGCCGGCAAGCCGGTGGCTCAACAACCTCAATCGGCGCCGCGGTTGTTCGACTTCAATACCGATTTCCTGACCGTTACGTACTACTTGCAGGTGATAACCCTTGGCGATGGAACCACTACGGGCGCATTGATGCGCCGGGTCAACGGCACCAGTAGCGAGATTGCTCGCGGCGTGGAGCGCCTGGATTTTCTCTACGGCGTGGAAGACAGCAATGGCAACACCAGCTACCTCTCCGCGGCGGATATCGATAGCGGCACCAATTGCCCGCCGTCGGTGCCGGTGAAGCTGGGATCGGATCCTGGCTGCCTCTGGCGCGGCGTCAAGAGCATTGAGGTGCGCATTCTGATGAGTGGCCAGCAGCCATTGCCGACACTCACACCAAGCGAAACCAACTACACCTATGCGTCGGACGGCAATGCCACGCCCCAGTCTCCCGGCGACAGCAGCCGCAAGGTGACGCCGGCACAGCAGGGCTTTGGCGATCGCATCCTCCGCCGCGAATTCAGCGCGCTGGTGTCGCTACGCAACTACAACCCATGAAATCACCCGGAGGCACGAAACCGTATGGTTTGGAGTCAAGCATGATCCCTTGTTCGCCTATGGCAGCTCCGCGTTCCCGTTTGCGCTCGCAACGCGGCGTGGTGCTTGTGGTGGCACTCATATTCCTGCTGTTGCTCACCATGCTGGCTATCAGCGCGTCGGGGCGCTCGCTGCTGCAGGAGCGCATGGCTGGCGGTCTGCGCAATGGCCAAATGGCGGAGATGGCTGCCGACACGGCGCTGCGTGGCGCGGAGTGGAAGCTGTGGAAGGCGGGCAGCCAGGGCGGTGTCAGTTGCGGCACGGTGATCACCGAGTGTTATGCCTTTGACGCCGCCAGTCCGATCAACGACGTGGTCCAGTTCCGTACGAGCGCAGGGTGGGTGACGACGGGTTCCGCTGAGTACAAGGGGGAAAGCGGTTCCTACGACTACGCCAGCCTTAGTGGCAGCAGCCTCTCATCCGATCAGAAACTCATCGCGGCACTCGCGCTCAACCCGCGTTACCTCATCGAGGATCTCGGGCCGGAGTTGCCACCGGGTGCAGGCGGGCAGCATGAGTCGGGCGTCACCAGCAGCATGAATGCCGGTGCGGACAACCCCGGTACCCACATCTATCGCATCACTGCGCGCGGCGTTGGCGGCAACGAGAACGCGGTGCGGGTGGTTGAATCCACCTTCGGCGCGAAAAGCAATTGATATCGGGAATGACGACCATGCCTACGGCCCACTCCGCCTTCCCGATATTTCGCCCCGCCTTGATCGGCCTTACAGCGACATTTCTGGCGGGCGCTGCCGGCGTGTCCATGGCGGGCACCGTCGAACTCAGTCCCGGCCCACCCGCCGCAACGACGTCGGTGGCACCCAATCTGGTGCTGACGTTCGATGACTCCGGTTCGATGACCTGGCACCACATGCCCGATGCACGCCCCTATGACAGCAAAGGCTGGCAGACCGGCAATGATTCGAGCCAGGACGAGGCCGTCAATCGCACGTTTCCCAATGGGGCGGCGCCCTTTCTTTGCGCGGGCGTCATTACGCCGGGCATTACCGACACTACCGACCCGCGGTCGTGGAGCATGAACGGGGTGTACTTCAACCCGGACAACAAGTACGACCCGCCGATGAAAGCCGATGGCACGACGATGCCAAACGCGTCGTACACGGCAGCCTGGAACAACGGCGTCGTCGCGAATCGGCCGAGCAACCCGGGCTCCTCGACTACCACCAATCTTGGCAACCAGTCTTTCTGCGGCAACACCGGCGGCGGTTACTACAAGTACACGCGCGCAGCCAGCACGTTGCCAGTGGATGCATCGACCGGACAGTTCACCTCCAGCGCCATCACCAATCTGTATGCCAAGAACTCGGGCGATTGGGTATGGGTGCCGGTGACGACTGCGGCGGACAAGCAGAACTTCGCCAATTGGTTCGCGTACTACCGCACGCGCACCATGGCCGCGGTTTCCGCTGTGTCGCGGGCTTACCAGCCGTTCAAGGACAACGTTCGCGTCGCGTGGCAGAACATCAATGACACGAACAACCGTCTGAGTACGTCGACCAACATCTACAAGTTCGCTGACGGTACTGACACAAGCAACGTGCGCACCAAGTTCTACAACTGGCTGTTCGCGATGCCGGCTACCGGTGGTACGCCCAATCGAACCGCGGCGATACGTGCAGGCGCGTATTTCAGCAATCGTACTGGCGCGAGCGACAACAACCCCTATTGGGATCGTGACGTCGGCAAAGAGCTGGTGTGTCGCCAGAACTATCACATCCAGATGACTGACGGCATGTGGAACGGCGACACGCCATCGTCGCAATCACCGGACGACCGGACATCCATCGGCAAGTTGCCCGATGGCCTCCAGGGATTTTCACTCTCGGACGCCGAAAGCCAGGTGGTATGGAGCGAGGCGAGCAATTCCGTCGTCACCATGGCGGATATCGCGTTCAAGTACTGGGCCACGGACTTGCAGGCGGGCGTCACCGGCAGCAGCCTGTTCGCTACGGCGGCCAATCGCCTCAAGGTAACGCCCAATATTCCCGATCAGTCCACGACGCTGTTCAACAAGCCGCTGACAGCGGATGCCGATCCGCGCACGAATAAAGAGATTTACTGGAACCCCGCCAACGATCCGGCGAGCTGGCCACATCTGGTGCAGTACATGATCGGTTTCGGCGCCTCCGGCACGTTGTCGAACAATACGACGACCTCCAGGAGTCTGCGCAAGGGGTCGACGGCGTGGCCTGTTCCCGTCGTGGGCACGGATGACGGCAAGAAGATCGATGACATGTGGCATGCGGCACTCAATAGCCGTGGCGCCTTCTTTGCGGCCAGTAGCCCGTCGGCGCTCAGCAACGCGCTGAAGAACATCATCAACAGCATTGTCTCGCGAAGTACCACATCGGTGGCGGGTAGCCTCAACTCAGCAGTGCTGACCAATGGTGCCGTAAGCTATCAGGCGGGATACGACACCAACGACTGGAAGGGCAGCCTGACCGCAAACGCCGTCAATACAGACGGCACGATTTCCGCGGCCGCCGTGTGGAATGGCCGTGCGCTGCTCGATACGCGCGCCAAGGCTGGCGACAGTCGCGTGATTCTCACCAGCACCGCGGCGGGTGCCGGGCACGGCGCCGCCTTCACCGGCGCAGCCGTGGTCAGCGCGATCAATGCGGTGGACTCGAACTTTGGCACGACCACCACCACGCCCAGCGGATCCGATCGCCTGGCTTGGCTGCGCGGTGTTCAAAGCAAGGATGGCGTGAGTTTTCGTCAGCGAAATTCAGTCTTTGGCGCTGTGGTCAACGCCCAGACACTTTATGTGGCGCAGCCGAATGCCGGTTACCGCAGCACGTGGCCTGCGGGTTCGGCCGAGGCCACGGGAGCCGTCGCAGGCAACACCTACGAGAAGTTTCGAACCGAGCACGTCAAGCGAGCGCCCACGGTTTATGTGGCCGCCAATGACGGCATGCTGCATGCCTTCGACGCGACCACGCCGTCGACGCTCGCGAGTGCGGTGGACGTTGCACCCAATCCGGGTGCCGAACGTTGGGCTTACGTACCGTATTCCACGTTTGGACGGCTGACTGGATGGTCGTCATTGAATGACTTCAAGTTCATGCCGTCCGTCGATGGGACGCCGGTCAGTCGCGACGTGTATTTTTCTGCGGGAACGAAGAAGGGGTGGCATACCATCCTCGTTGCCGGTTTGAGGCTGGGTGGTCGCGGCGTCTATGCACTGGACATTACCGAGCCCTCGGCCACGCAGGGCGCTACAACCGACAACGTCATCGGGCCCGCGGAGAAGGTGCTATGGGAATTCAACTATGCGGTGACCGCGACCGACGCCGGTAATCCTGCGAACCTGGGCTACACCTATGGTCGTCCCAACATTGGCCGACTCGCGAATGGCAAATGGGTTGTGCTGGTACCCGGTGGGTACTTTCCCACGGACAGCGACGCTGCGGCGGCAAGCAACACGTACAGCTCACTGTTTGTGCTGGATGCACAGACAGGTGCGCTGATCAAGGAGCTCACAACACCAACGAGCGTCAGCGGCATTACCGGCTCGATCAACAGCTACGGTCTCACCACGCCGGTATTGGGCGACTACGAAGGCAATCAGGTCGACGACGTCGCGTTTGCCGGAGACCTGCAGGGCAACGTGTGGCGCTTCGACCTGACGGATGCCGATCCGGCCAATTGGAAGAGCGAGCTCTTTTATCGCCCGCAGAATCCGGGTTATCAGCCGGTGACGGTCATGCCGCGCCTGTTCCCCGATGCAACCGCCGGTGGCTTCATGGTGGTGTTCGGTACCGGCAGGTATCTGGGTGGTATCGACAACGTCATCGACACGACAACCCGCACGCAGTCCATCTACGGTATCCGTGATGCCGGCTCGGCGGGTCAGGCCGCGGTGGTGGGCGGAAGTACCACGACACCGTTGGTGAAACAGACCATGGTCGAGGTTTCCGGTGTGCGCGGCCTGAGCAGCAATCCGGTGCCGGCCAAGACGACAGGCAACGTCACCATTCGCGGCTGGTATATCGACCTTGATATCAGCTCGACCAAGGGCGAGCGGGTGGTGGTGGACGCGACCGCGGTCTTCACCACCAATCAAGCCATCGTCACCACGTTGATTCCGCAGAACAACGACCCGTGCGATCCGGCGCCGCGCGGTGCGCTATTGGTGCTCGATGCATTGACCGGGCAGGCCAAGCTTGGCGACAGCATTGGCAGCATCAGCGGATGGCCCGATGGGTTCGCGCAGGCAGGACTGCGTGTGAAGAATCCGCCCACGGGCGGCTTCCTGCCGGTGTCGTCGTCCATGGGCGGCGGCGTGGCGTACGTGCCGGGGCTCGTCGCAGATACCGGCATTTCGGCCATCGATGGCAAGACACCATCGTTTGGCATTCCCGTCTGGCGTCGCCGGTCCTGGCGGACACTGAACAATGCAGATTAACCGGGGGCGATACATGACGCGCACGCGAGGCTTTTCTCTGATCGAATTGTTGGTGGTGGTAGCCATCATCGCCATCCTGGCGGCAATTGCGGTTCCTGCCTACGGCCGCTATGGCTATCGTGCACGGCGCGCGGATGGGCAGGAGTTGCTGCTGCGCATCGCCAACGCGCAGGAACGTTATTACGCCACCTACAACAAATTCGGCGCGCTGGCTGACCTGGGCTACTCGGATCCGGCGCTTTCGGAGAGGGGCTATTACCAGGTCACATTAACGGGGCTGACGTCGTCCGTTTACACCGCCGAAGCGGCGCCCAACGGCGTGCAGGCCAACGATGTATGCAACACGCTGACGATTACCAGCACGGGTGCGAAGACACCCAGCGCCGGCGATGCGACAAGCAACAGCAACGGAAGCTGTTGGTGATGAGCATGCGCAGCCGACGTTATCGCCCGTACGGATTCACGCTGCCCGAGCTGCTGGTGACCCTGGCGGTGATTGCCATTTTGGCCATGGTCGCCATGCCGAGTTTCAACCAACTGATACGTCGCCATCGGGTCAGCATGGTGGTGAACCAACTGGTGGGTGATCTGGCTTACGCACGCGCCGAAGCCGCCACGCGAGGAAGTTTCGTCTCGATATGCGCAACCAGCGACGGCAGCTCATGCAGCGACTCTACGAGCTACACCGCAGGCTGGCTTGTCTACGCCTACTCGGCAGGTGCGGCCGGTGCCAATCAGGCTTACGACGCCAGCCAGCCAAACAAGTTCGCGTTGCTGAGAGCCGCAGAGACCCGCAGTGGCGTGGCCGTGACGGCTACCGACGCCACCATGCTCACCTATGGGCAGCAAGGCCAGATCAAACGCGACTTGATTGCGTCACCTTTCAGCTTCGCCGTGTGCTCGCGCGTGGATGGTTCGGGTGACGCAGAAAATACGTCAACCGTGCCAGGTATCCAGGTCGGCATGGTGGGGTCCGGTGGTGTGTCGACCCAAACACTGGCCGCGGATGCCGGTTGCTCTTGAATCCGTGGCGCGGGGAATACGGATTACCCGGGCATTCGCCAGTGCTCATACAGACCCGAATGCCTATGGACGGGCTGCCCGATCGACTGCTCGATGATGGGCCAGCTTCCCTGCAGGCTAAACCAGCGTCGCGCACGCGTAATGCCGGTGTAGAGCAACTCCCGGGTGAGTACTGCGCTTGGTTCGTCGGGTAGCACCAGAGCGGCGTGGTCGAACTCGGAGCCCTGCGATTTGTGCACGGTCATGGCGTATACCGTCTCCCGCTCACCCAGGCGCGAAGGAAGGATGAAGCGGATGCGTGATCCGGCGTCACCGGTTTCGCCGGCTACTTCAAATGCCACACGTAGATGCAGCTCGCCGTTTTCATCCGGCACCCGCAAGGCAACCCCGACGTCGCCGTTCATCAGGCCGAGGTGGTAATCGTTGCGCGTCACCAGCACCGGACGGCCTTCGTACCATTCGCGACTTGCGTCGATGAGTTCTGCCTGATGGAGAATGGCCGTGATCTGGTGGTTGAGTCCTTCGGTGCCCCACGGGCCCTGCCGCAAGGGGCACAGCAGCTGGAAGCGGCTGAATGCCTGCAGCACCCCGTGCGCCCAGCGGGCAAAGGTTTCGGCGTCCGCGCGACCTGCGGGGCGATCGCGTCGCAGCGCTTGGAGGTAGTGACGATAACCAGCGGGTGCGGCACCATCGGCGCGTTGCGCAAAACGTTTGGCGCCGCCATCCAGCACGAGCTCGGCCAACCGGTCGCGCCAGGCGCCGACATCCACCCATGCGATATCGGTGCGCGGCTCAGCAAGCCGTCGGCGCACCTGCAAAGCATCTCCCGCGTTGACGGATTGCGCGAGCATGCCGATGCCACTTCCAGCACCAAAGCGGTGGCTGAGGCGAAGCATGGCTACCTGCTGATCCAGCGGTAGCGCATCGCTACGCACCCAGGCGTCGACCCGGTCGCCGGTGGTTTCCCGCAACCATTCAGCCGTGGCCGCGCTGTAGTGGCCCGCTTCAGCTCGTCGACAGAGATCACCCAACACGGCACCCGCTTCGACGGAGGAAAGTTGGTCCTTGTCACCCAGCAGAATCAGCTTGGCATCGTCGGGTAGCGAGGCGAGCACGGCGGACATCATTTCCAGATCGATCATCGAGGCTTCGTCGATGACCAATACATCCAGGTGCAGCGGGTTGCTGCTGTCATGGCGGAAGTGACGCGTATCGGGCCGAGCGCCGAGCAGGCGGTGCAAAGTGTCGACTTGGCTGGGAATAGTGGCACGCACGTCATCGGCGACATCGAGCTGCGCCACCTGTGCGCTGATCGACGCCTGCAGCCGCGCGGCTGCCTTGCCGGTGGGTGCGGCAAGGCGGATACGCAGCGGACGTGGTGAGTCATTCCGTTGCAAGGTCTGCAGCAACCCGAGCAAGCGCACGACGGCGGTGGTCTTGCCCGTACCCGGGCCGCCGGTGATGACGGTGAACGCGCCGCGTGCGGCGAGCGCGCAGGCGACGCGTTGCCAGTCGGGCGCATCGGTAGCTGCGGCCGGAAACAGCCTTGCCAGTTGTTCGGCAAGTTGAGCTGGCGCGCTGGATACCTGGGCCAGTCGTTGGCCAATGGCTTCGGCGACGCGTTGTTCGTGGTTCCAGTAACGACGCAGGTAAAGGCGGTTGCCATCCAGCACCAGCGGCGAACCACGGCGCGCGTTATCGGTGGGCGTGGCGACCAGGATGGATGCCGTGAGCGATTGGGGCTCGGCCGCCGCCTTGGTGATCTGCGCCTGCCAGTTCGACGGCCACGCGAATTCCTCAGCCAGTTGCTGCCACGTTGTCAAATCCAGGCACAGGTGCCCATCGGCTTGTTGGCGGCTGACCAGTGCGCCCAGCAGGGGCACCACAGCAGAGGCAGTCTCGTCCTGCGCCGCAAGAAAGCGGGCGAAGGCCACGTCGAGGGCGCGCAGCATGCCGCGTTCGGCTGCCTGGTCCAGCAGGTCGAGCCTCGGGTCATGCCGCATGGGTGCGTACTCCGGTGGCGAACAGGCGATCCATCGCATCGATCAGCGTCAGCGGCACGCGTTCCTGATGCACGCCGTGAGTGCTTCCGTCGACACCCCGCAGGTATAGATAGGCGACGCCGCCCATATGGCGTTCGTAGCTGTAACCGGGAAGGCGCGCACGCAACTGTCGATGGAGTGCCAGCGTGTAAATGGCGTACTGCAGGTCGTAGCGCTCGCGCAGTATCGACTCGCGCATGGCTTTGGACGTATAGGCGCCGGCGTCGGTGCCGAGCTTGTTCGATTTGTAATCGATCACGTAATAGCGGCCCTGATGTTCAACCACCAGATCGATAAAGCCCTTGAGCAATCCATTGATGCGTTCGGCCAGCAATGGTACTCGCGGTTGCGCATCGAGCGAGTGCGCCGTGACCAGTCGATCGAGTGCCAGGGTGTCGACGTGGTTGGCTTCAAACCAGAATTCCATTTCGGCGTAGTAGCTGCCCATGTCGGCGAGACTGGCCGAGGCGCCGTCGGGCAACGCCAGCGGCGTGCGCAGCAGGGCGGGGAGCCACTGCGACAACAGCGAAATATCAGCCTGCCAGCCGCGGCGTTGGCAGCGGCGGGCAATTTCTTTCTCCAGTCCGCTGGAATCGGCGGTAACGGCAGCGAAGCCTTCATCGGCCGCCCATTCGAGCAGGTCATGCAGGAAGGTGCCTGCCTCGGCGCCGGCGTGGAAAGCGTGCATGCCGAGCGGTGCGGCCTGGGTCATCTCCGGCATTGCCGGTTGCTCGCTGCCAAGCTCGATAAGTATGTCCTGCGCGGCTGTTTCCGGCGCCGGCACGCGGGCAGGGTCAGTCTCCGCATATTTCAGCGAGCTGTAGCTGGCAACCCACCAGCGCTCTTGTGCGGCGCCCTGGTAGGTGCGCGCTTCCCACAGCGGCGTGACGTCGCCGTGGGTGGGCTTGAGTGGATGTTGTTCGGTCGGCAGCAAGCGCTGGATGGAAAGACCGGGGTGGTCGCCGCGCAAGTCTTCAAGTCGACGCATGAGGTCACCCGGCTGGATGACTTCGCCACCGGAAAGCACATGGCCAAAGGCGGATTTGTGCAGCGCCGGCGTCTTGCTGTTGCCCACCCGATAGCAGGCGATGCCCAGCCAGCATGCATAACGCGCGCGCGTGAGCGCCACGTAGAGCAGACGCAGGTCTTCCTGCAAACGCTCATGATCGGCTAGTGCGCGTGCGGCATCGTCGGCGCGCAGATCCATCTGCGGCTCCCCTTCGGTGTCGTGCCACAGAAAGCTGTCCTCGCGTTTCACTTCGCGAGCCGAGCAGATGAAAGGCAACAACACCAGCGGGTATTCGAGGCCCTTGGATTTGTGGATGGTGATGACCTTGATCAGCGCGGCCTCGCTTTCGAGCCGCACGATCTGTTCCTCTGTCGTTTCCGCCTGCGGATCGACGGCGGTGGCCATTTGCGCGGTGAAATGACGAATAAGCGCGTGTTCGCCATCCAGGCTGGCTGCCGCGTGCTGCAACAGTTCGGCCAGGTGCAGCAGGTTGGTTAACGCACGCTCGCCATCCAGCCGCGCAAGAAGGCGTGCGGGCAGGTCAAAGGCGTGCAGGAAATCGTGCAGCATGGCCAGCACGCCGTGGCGCCGCCAGGTGTCATGCAGCTGGCGAAAGCGTTCGCCACAGGCTTCCCAGTGATGTTCGTCGGTGTTGAGGCGGTCCAGTTCCCCGTCGCTTTGTCCCAGCGTGGGTGTAGCCAGGGCGGCACGCATGGCGCGATCGGAAGCGGGCTCCGCGCAGGCCTGCAACCAGCGCAGCAGATCGGCCGCCTCAGCCGAGGCATAGACCGAATCGCGGTCGGAGAGGTAGACGCTCTTGAGGCCAAGCCGCTGCATCTCCCCGCGGACGCGCGCTGCTTCGGTACCGTTGCGCACAAGAATGGCGATATCGCCAGGCTTCAGCGGCGTGAGGATGCCATCGGGCGCCATGAAGCCGCATCGGCCTTCCTGCGCCGCTGTCAGCAGCTTGGCCAGATAAGCCGCCGCCTGTCGGGCCATCAGCTCGACATAGGCGCTGCCGCTGACGGCTTCCGGACTATCTTCCACCGCCAGTTGCATCGGCGGCAGTGGCTGCCCATCGAGTACGAGCTGGTCATCGCGACCGCGTGCGGCCACGGGATGAAACGGTAACGCGTGCTGTCCCTTGCCGAAGGCAAACGCGCCCTCGGCGTGCGTGTCGGCGTGCTCGAAAACACGGTTGACCGCGCTGACCAGCGCCTCGGTGGAGCGGTAGTTGGTATCCAGGGTCCAGGTCGGCTGCTGCGCAGTCGCGCGGGCACGCAGGTAGGTGTGGATATCCGCGCCGCGGAACCCGTAGATCGCCTGCTTGGGGTCGCCGATCAACAATAGCCCGGTGGTACCGCGACCGGCGTAGATGCGGCGGAAGATGCGCCATTGCAGGGGGTCGGTATCCTGGAATTCATCGATCAGTGCGATCGGATATTGCCTGGCCACCGTATCGGCCAGGCGTGCGCCAGCGTGGCTATGCAACGCGCTATCCAGGCGCTTGAGCATGTCATCGAAGCCCAGTTGCGCACGGCGTTGCTTGGTTTGTTCCAGTCGCAGTGTCACCCAGGTGGTGGCATGGGCGAGCACCGATGCCTCGAGCGGATCGAGTCGCGATTGGGCCTGCGCGCAGGCCTCGATGGCCACAAAAGCGGCGTGGCCGAGTGGCGCAGCGCTCTTGTTCCTGGCGGCGGCCAGCGCGGTCTGTGTGTAGCGCGGCAGTGTCTCGCCCGCATCTGCCAGCCCTTGTGACCAGTCGCGAAGCAAAGCGAGTTCGCCTATGACTTTCTCGCGCTTCATCTTGGTGCCGTTGAGGG
Source organism: uncultured Gammaproteobacteria bacterium (assembly GCA_963783075.1). Classification (GTDB taxonomy): domain Bacteria; phylum Pseudomonadota; class Gammaproteobacteria; order Xanthomonadales; family Rhodanobacteraceae; genus Dyella. The sequence continues at coordinate 571,493 of CAWAMF010000003.1, forward strand.
CACCGGCATCAAGCGCGCGAGTGAACATCGCCTCGATGTTGTCGACATCGTCGAGCCATTGCAGGCGCGCAATGGCTTCTGCCGCACGAGCCGCCTCGACCTGGCCACGGAATACGCCCAGCACGTGGGCCGCGTCCGGCAGCGGTTGGCCGTCCAGGCGCAGGCTTTCCAGCGGCTGGCGCAGCAGCGGACGAAGGGCTTTTTGCAGCCGCGCCGGACTATTCCACCAACGGGTGACCAGCGCAGCACCGTCGCGGTCGAGCGGGAAAAAGTGGCTGCGCCAATAGTCGCGCACCGTTTCGGCGAGCAGCTCGCTTTCGTCTGTCTCGGTGTCCTGCACGAAGGGGTGGCCGCTGTCGAAGGCATGCTGGCCCAGCATGCGTTGACACCAGGCATGGATGGTGTGGATGGCCGCTTCGTCCATCCATTGCGCGGCGAGTTCGAGGCGGCGTGCGGCAACAGCGCGCGCGTCGTCGTTTGGATAGGTTGCGATCAGGTTGCGCAGAAAATCGTCGGAAGCATGGCCGTGCCGGAACGCTTCCGCGGCCTCGGCCAGGCGCTCTCTGATGCGTTCGCGCAGCTCGGCGGTGGCCGCCTTGGTAAAGGTGAGCACGAGAATCTGTGCCGGCAGCAACGGCCCTGCATCGGTACGGCCATGGCCGAGCACGAGGCGCAGATAGAGCGCGGCGATGGTCCAGGTCTTGCCCGTGCCGGCGCTCGCCTCGATCAGCTGGATGTCGTACAGCGGTAGTTGCAACGGTTGAAGGGTGGCGTTGGTAGTCATGCGTTGTCTCCCAGCGTCGCCACGTCCATCAGGGGGCGATAAAGCTTTAGCCAGGTATCGAAGCCCGCAGCTTCCATGCGGACGAAGCTTGGCCACGCACGCGCGAGACAAGGATCTTCTTCCACCTCGCCCGGGGCGGCGCTGAAACTACTTCCCTCGTAGACGAGCTGGGCCTGCTTCCTGGCTTTCTCGTCGTCATCGGCGGCCTGCAGCCAGGCAAAGGCGGCTTTGCGCGCGATGGGCAGGGGCGCACGCATGCCCTCGCTCAGTGCGGCCAGCAGTTCATCGGCCCAGGTGGTTGCCTCAGTCGCATCAAGGACGCGCAGCACGACCTGCGCATCTCTGCCGATGACACGCGTTTGCACGCGCAGTCCCTGTGCATGAGCGAACAAATGGATCACCCAGGCACTGATCAATTTGTCGTGGCGGATGTCGCCGTTCTTCTGCAGCAGCCTGCCGGCGGCCAGTTCAAGACGCACGAAAGATCCGTCGGTGCCTGTCCGAAGATCGGTCAACCAATCCTCGATGCGCACGCCATGCGCGGTGTATTGCAACTCGATCTTGTCGGCGGCCATGGGCCACCGGTGGCACGCGCCAAGCCACGTGTTGGCCAGTTCGCGGCTTTCTCGCCCCAAGGTGTCGCGCAGCAATTCACCGAATCCGCCCGGAGGAAGTACGCCTTGCTCGGCGAGCTGGCGCGTGGCGATGTCGACGGCTTCGCTGGCGTCGTCAGCGTTTACAGCGGCCCGCAATACGGAGGAGGTGGCGAGATGGTGTTCCAGCGCATTGAGCCCGAAGGGTTCGTCGTTGGCAGCTTCTTCCTCCAGCCCAGCGAAATGCACCTTGAGGCGATGATTGAAGAAGTAGCGCACAGGGCGACTCAGGAAACTTTGCAGCTGGCCGATGCCCAGTGCAGCGTCCGGAACCCATGCGGCAAGCCCGCTGTTCGCGGGCTGTGTCACTTGATGCTCATGCGCCTGGCGCCATTCGCGGGCATAGGTGAACACGTGCGCATCGGCATCGGCACTGAAATAGCGGCGGCTGAAGGGCTGTAGCGGATGGGCCGTGGTCATGGCATCGAGCAACGCTTTGCCTGCGTTATCGTCGCTGGCATCGTCCTGCTCGCGATGCCAACCGGCGGCAAGGTAGTCGCGCAGCTGGCCGACCAGCACGGACGGCGGCAGCACGCTATTGTCGCGCACGTTGCGGCCGACCCAGCTGATGTATAGCGCGTCGCGTGCGGAAATCAGCGCTTCAAGGAACAGGTAGCGATCGTCCTCGCGACGCGAGCGATCGCCAGGACGTGCATGGCCCGGCTGGGCCATCAGGTCGAAGTCGACCGGTGCCTGACGGCGTGGGTAATCGCCATCGTTCATGCCCAGCAGACACACCACGCGAAACGGAATGGCGCGCATCGGCATCAACGTGCCGAAGCTGATGGCGCCGCCCATGAAACGTTGCGACAAGCGACTCTCGTCCATCGCCTTAAGCCAGTGCTCGCGCACGATGCCAAGTGGGATGGGTTGGGCAAAGGCCGCTTCGGCGCAGGCCTCTTGCCACGCATCCAGCGCATCGCCCAGGCGGGTCAGCCGATCGCTGTCGGCCGGATCGTCCGGCGCAAAGAAATCGCCAAGCAGCGCCTGCAGGCGCTCGTGCCACTGCGCAGGTGTGCCGGGCTCGCGCAGCACGTGCCAATGCCGTTCGAGTTGGTCGAACAGGGCGGTCAGTGGGCCGACCATGGCGGCATCGAGTCCACCAACTTCGTCGTACGGCGCAATACCTTGCCAGGTATCTCCGTCGCCCACAGCGTAGCCGAGCAGCATGCGCTGCAGTCCGAAACGCCAGCTGTTCTGTTCAATGCCGGGAAGGTCCAGGCTCTGCTTCTGCTGGCCGTCGAGGCCCCAGCGAATGCCTGAACCTTCGATCCAGCGTTGCAGTGTGGGCAAGCCCGCCTCGTCGATCTGGAAGCGTGAGCGCAGGGCCGGCACGTCCAGTAAATCCAGCAGGTCGCTTACCGCAAAGCGCGAATCGGGGAGCGAGAGCAGGTGCTCCAGCGCCACCATCAAGGGCACCGCACCGCGCGTGGGCTGGTCAGCCACGGAGTAGGGCAGGTGACGCGGGTCATCCGGCGGCACGCGGCCAAACACGGCCTGCACGTGCGGTGCGTAGGTCTGGATGTCCGGCACCATCACAATCACATCGCGCGGCGACAAGGGCGTGCCGCGCTGGTGTGCATCCTCGAACATGGCCAGCAGCTGGTCGTGGAGAATTTCCACCTCGCGTTGCGGGCTGTGCGCCACCTGGAAGCGCAGCGAGGCATCGTGCGGTTTCCACGCGCGGCGTCCGGCAGGTTCGGTCGGCAACGGTTCCAGATCCAGAATGGCCTGCTGGATCTGCCACAACAGCGTACTTGCATCGGTGTCGACAAACAGGTCGATGCTGCGATTCCACGCGGCGAACTGCTGGCGGTAGCCCTCTGGTCGGTCAAACGCATCGAGCAGGCGGATGTAGTCGCGCCCCTGTCGTCCCCACGCCGCCAGCAGCGGATTGGCGTGCAGGTGCAGGTCTTCGTAACGCGGCTCGGCCGGCAGGCCCGGCTTGACGGCCTGGCGACGCTGGCTGGCCTTGAGCAGCTCGCGATCTTCGATGATGTCGGCCCAGTAGTGGCGGCACGGGTTGGCAACCAGCAGCAACACCTGGCTGAAGCGTGCCAGCGCAGTGAGCGCCTCCAGCGTCTGCTGCGGCAAGGAGGAAATGCCGAACACGACGATGCGTCGTGGCAGCGAGGCCGGTCGCGCGCTCAGCTGGCCGATGCGATCGAGGAAGGCCTGATGAACGGCCGCACGGTGGTTGTGCCGCTCACTCTCCACATCTTCCAGCAACAGCTGCCACAGGCGTGCCTGCCAGCGCTGGTCGGCGGCCAAGGCAGTGTGGTGGCCACGCAATTCGTCGCGCAGGCGGTAGTGGCCACCTTCCCAATCGGCCAACCAGTCGGCGCGATACACCTGGTACTGATCGAATAGGTCGGCCACGCGCTCGGCCAGCTGGAAACGCTTGCGCTCGTCCGGGTCGTCGCGCAGGAAGTCGCGTAGCGGCGCGAAATCGGGTTCATGCAGATGCTGCGGCAACAGCCGCAACAGGCGCCAGCTCAGCCGTGACTTGTCGAACGGCGAGGTAGTAGGCACCGCCTCGCGACCCAGCACGCTGCGATAGGCGGCCCACAGAAAGCGGCCTGGCAGCTGCACATCGATGGCTGCACTGATGCCAAGCCCACCGTCGCCTATCGGGCGCGCCAACGCCCACTTCAACCACTGCGCAATGCCGTTGCTCTGCACCAGCATCAGCTCGTCTTCCAGCGGGCGCAGGGGCGCACGGGCCAGCCACGCGGCCAGCAGGTCGCGTAGGTCTTCCATGCGATTGCCATGGATCACCATCAGGCCGGGTTCGATGGCGGCCTCCAGAGGCAGGTCCAGGGAGTGGCTCACGGCAGGCAGGGGGCGGTTTTGCTCATGGGGACATTCTCGCCGAGCGGATGCAGGATGTCCCGCATGATCAGCGCTGGCTTTCTCAGGGGATGAGAGCGCAGCGGAAGGCAGCGTGCCACGAAGCTTAAATCGGTGCGCCGTAGCGATGGATGTTCGCTCTCTGCATGCCTGTCGCGCCGGCGACATACAGATGGACGTCCAAATGTGTCGTGGCCCGGGGCGTTACGGGCTCGGCTTTTGGGCCGCTCGCACCGGGGGTGGACGCAAAATATTGCGGCACTTCAGTGCATTGGGCTGTCATCTGCACCGCGGGGATCCCCGTTACGATGACGTCGTTTCCTCTTCACCACCATCAACGAGCAAAAGAACAGCAGCATGGCCAAGCAGCAACGTTTGAATTCATGGTCGATAGGGCTGGCAGCAGCCTTGGCTCTGGCCATGGCGCCGCCCGTGTTCGCGGCTACGACTGCCGCCAGCCCGGCGCAGGCGCAGGACAGTGATACCGCCCCGACTGATGCCGACCTTGCCGGCACCAACTGCGCCATTGGGGAGGAGCGATTCGTGCCGGCCGATTATTACTACTGCCTCGGCAAGCAGACCTATGGCAACCATCACTACGCCAGTTCACAGAAATTCTTTGCCACCGCTGCCAGCTGGGCGAGCAAGCCGGCGCAATACGTGCTTGGCATCATGGCGCTTAATGGCGATCACCAGCCGGTGAACCGGCCATTGGCACTCGCATGGCTGGCGCTGGCCTCCGAGCGCCCCAACTCCGATTACCGCGAGGCCTACGAGTCGCTCTACAAGAGTGCAACGGCAGACGAGCGCAAAACGTCCGAACAGCTGCTGGTCACCATGCGAGCCACCTATGCCGACAGCAAGGCGGCGGTTCGCGCCGAGCAGCGCTACGCGGCCGGCATGGCTGAGCTGACCCGGTTGAGCAACAACGAGGGTCGGTACTGCATGGAAGGCAGTTCCACCCTGTCGCAGCCAAACACCGATCCCAGCAACTGTCCCACCTCGCAATCGGTGGTGAAGGTGGTCGATACGGTTGCCGCCAGCGTCTTTGACGGCTGGGTAGGCCACGTGCAGGTCGGGCCGTTGCAGCAAGTCCCCGCGCCTGACGACAAGCAACCCGTCAAATAACAACGCCTATGCGGTGCCGGCGAAGCCCTGTCGCCGGCATTGTCGTTCGCCGAACCGTCAGTTGTGCAACGTGGCCGGTGGCAGGCCGGCAAGGGCGGATGCTGCGAGGGCGTCGTCGGTGGGGCGCTCGGCCCGTTCGAGCGCATTGCAGGCCGACTCCGCGGCGTAGCGCATGAGGTAGGCCAGGTGTGCGCGGTACTGCGAGCCGATGCCGTGCGCGCGGATCATGCCCGCCGCCTCGGCCAGGCACTCCAGGTCGCTATAGGCGCGGTCCAGATCCGCGCTGCTCGGGCACTGCGCGAAGGCATGGGCGCCGATCGGATCGTGGGAGCGCGCGCTCACCACTTCTTCCACCAGCTTGGCTGCCTGACGCGCCGCAAACACCAGCACATCGGCGGCTGCCCGCGACAGTTCACTGTCGGAGACGGCTCGGTCTGTGAGTTCCACCAAACTGCGCGTAACGACAAGCAGCTGCAGCACGGGATACGCCGTAGCGTCGCTCTGGCTCATGATCCCGGTCCCCCCGGAGAAATGGATCTCACTATTTTCCATGGGCCGAGGGGTTTTGGGTATCGGAATAATCGGTCGTATCCGTGATTTTGCTTACAGCCTTGATTCGAAAGGGAAGTTTACAAAGGGCTGATGGCCCGTCATGAGCCGACGCCAGGTCGGGTGGCCTGGCTTCGGCTCATGGACGGCACGGCGCCCTGACGGTGCCAGCGTCAGTACGGCGGGTTCACCACCACATACGACACCTGGCTACCTTGATAGCTCGGCTGATACCAGGTCGAGCCGCACTGGGAATACGTCACGCCATTCTGGATCACCGTGGTGCAGCTCGGCGGTACGGAGTTGACCACGGAGCCAACCACTGCCGCTGTTACGGCCACGGTGGCGGTGACAGCCGCTGCGGTAGCCACGGGATGGTGATTCCAACCATTATTGTCCCAACCGTTGTCGACATCGACGTGGACATCGCGATTCACATTGACGTTCTGGTTGACATTGACGTTGCGGTTGGCGTTGACGTTGTTGTTCCGGTTGACGTTCTCGTTTCGGTTGACGTTGTTGTTCCGATTGGCGGTATTGACGCTCGACCGCGATTCGGCGCGGGGCTGGTTGCGGGCAGCGCCGCCGCCACCGCCGCCCGCGGCCGGACGAGCGCCACCGCCTCCGCCCGCATGACCGCCGCCATGTCGTTGAGCTTCTGCGAATGGCGAAACTGCCAGGCAGGCCACGGTCAAGGCGATAGTGCAGCACACGACCGACAACGAAGAGATGTGTCGACGCTTCATGGCGAGGCCTCCTTGTTCGGCGTATTGTCTCCACCGATCTTGATGAGGTGATCATCTGCCGTGGGTGTGAAGCTGAAAGCACTGTCGACCAAGTTGGTCGAGGTATCCCAGGTGAGTGTGGCGCTGTACTCGGGCTGGGTCGGGTCATCGAGATTGGCAATTACCAGCTTCTGCGGCAGCAGCGTGTCGCGTGCAATCCATACCTGCCAATCGGCCCCGGGTTGGTGGAACAGCAGGTGATCGCATTCCACCTTGTTGATATGGGCCGGGCCGATCACGGTAGCCGATTGAATGGCCGATACCGGTGCCCGGTCCGTGCCCCAGTAGAACAGGTCCGCCAACGGCAACTCGATGCCGAACTTGTCCTGCGCCGTGTCCACAAGTTGGCTTACGGTTCCGGTAAAGGGCTTTTGCGCGTAATAGTGCATGCGTGGCGCATAAATCGTGAACTTCGATCCGTCGTAATAAAAGCTGCGCTGCTTGCGGTCGCTGTTGACCGCAGCAAAGAACTTGTCTGGTGCGCGCACCTTGTAGGTAACGGTTCCGCCATAGGTCACCTTCTGTCCCGAGTTGAGCACTTCCTCGGAGGTGGCGTCGGAAACAAGCGAGAACGACTTCAACGAGCGTAGCTTCTCGCTCATCAATTCAAGGGCGTGGATGGCCGACGGCTCGATGAGCGGCGCAGCTTGTGCCTGCGCCGCTGCCTGGGTTGCTGGTTTTTGCGCGTCCGCGGCCCAGGCTGGCGTCGCGGCAAATGCCACGATCATCAGGCCCAGGGGCAAACTCCGTTGACGATTCATGATTCAACCTCCTTGGTGCGTTTCATGGGAAGGAGTGCAGACGGGGTCGTCTGGTCACTTCGCGGGCGCAGCGAGCGGTGAAAACGTCATGGCGGTGCGCATCCGCCATTTCATGTAGAACAGTGAAATCGCGACTACCGTCATGAAGTAAGCGATGATGAGCACAATGGTCTTGGTGGTGGCGAACTCGGCAGCGACCACCAGCGCTATGCCGACGTGCCGCGTCGAACAAGCCACCGCGAGGGCCGTCCGCTCGGCAGGGTTGGGTCCACCCATGAACTGTCCGATCACCAGCGCGCAAATGAGCAAAGCGGCGAGCGCGACCATCCCGTGCCACCCGATAGCGAGAACCACGGGCCAATGCATGGCCAGCAGCGCAATACCGCATACCGCGAGCACGAGCCCGGCGATCGAAGTGATGTGGTCGGACAGCCGTTCCGACCAGCTGGGTGAAATCACATGCAACACCATGCCTAATGCGAGTGGCGCCAGGATGGCTTTGGCAATCGTCAGCGCAACCTTGCCTGCGGAAAGTTCGGTAGTGACGTTGAAATACGCACTCAGCAGCGCGACCCAGAGTGGAACCATGATGATCGCCACCAGGGAAGACACGACCAGCAGGCTGAAAACGTACTGACTGCTTCCCAGCTTCTTCAGTTTCTTGGGTAGCAGTGGCGCCCCCGCCGACACGGCCAGCACCAGCAACGCTGCCTTGACGCCAGGGCCCATCGGCCAAGCCCACACCAGGACGAGTGCAACAGCGGGCACCAGCACATACATCGCCGCGAGCGAGCGCAGCAGCAGGCCCGGTCGACGCCATAGATAGGCGACGTCGGCAAGCGCCGTGCCTGCGCCCACCGACACGATCGTGACGATGATGGACACCTTCAACAGAATCATCAGCGCTAGGGTCATGACATCGATGCCTTCAGCGGGTAAAGCGATCGAACGACCTCGTTTTACGTGTGCGCTGTTGGATACCGGAGCATATGTTGGCGGTCGTCGCGATGATTCCTGCTATCGCCGACGGGCAGGATTTCACGCAGATCCGATAGCTCAGATTACGCCCGCCATCACGCGCGTTAGGCTCAGGCGTGTTTGCGACTCTAACAACTCTGTCGTACGCACAATACGGGTCAATTTCGTAGCGCCGGTGCCGTAGTTTTACCTAGTCCGAAGAATGGCCAATCGTCGCGACTGTCGGAGACGCTGCGCCGGCGCGGGGTGCGCATACCGTAAAAATACTGGATAACTTTCGGTGGTTTTACGCTCGTGGCGACGCCTCGGGCTGCTTCAGTATGTAGTCAGCACCAGACGAACTTTCTTTCATGTGAGGGGGCGGAATGCCGATGACGCCATGGGATGAAAGCGGTCAGGCATCGTTGCGCTGGTGCGCCCGCGCGCTGCGATCACTGCTGTTGTTAGGTGCGCTGGTGGTCGGCGCTTGCTTACCCATGGCGTGCTTCGCCGCGCAGGACGCTCCTGTTGCGGCGAGCTCCAGCCCGACCAGTGCGAGCACCAGCGGACCTTCGGCGCTGGATCCGGGTGAGGGCGGGGCGCCGGTGCAGGTTTGGAATCGCACCATTGTCGTGCTGCATGCGCCGTTGCGTGGTCGCACTGCACAGGAGCGGGCCCGGGCCACCAGCGAGCGCATCGCGGCAGTGCTCGACACACTCAAGCCCGAAGATCTCGCCGCCGAATGGATGCAGTCCGGCAATGACGCCGGCATGGCGATTCGCGGCAACAATCTATTGTTGTTGGCGATTCTTCCTGCAGACACTCCCGAGGGAGATCGAGCTGGTGCCGAGAAAGAGGGACAGCAGGCGCTGAACGCCTTGCGTGACATTCTGCGCGAACGGGCCCAGTCCAATCGTCCGATGGAGTTGGCCAGAGATATTGCGTTGACGGTGGCAGCGACACTGCTTCTTGTTTTCGCGATTTGGTTAGTCAGTCTTGCGAACCGTGCCCTGCAACGTCGGCTCGCGCGCATTACCGACGAGCGGCTGAAGCTTGATATCGCCGGGTTTGATCTGCGTCCCATTATCTGGACCTTGCTACGGCGGCTGATCGAGCTGGTCAAGCTGGCCTTCATGCTTTTCCTTGTCTACGTATGGCTGAGTTCCGTCCTGAGTCTGTTTCCGTACAGCAGTCCGTGGGGACGTCAGCTGGGCACGTATCTGTACAGCCTGTGCGTACGCGTGGCGATGGCGTTTGTGGGACAGATCCCCAACCTGATCACCCTGGTGGTGATTTTCATCATTGCCCGCGGCATGGTTCGCCTGATCAACGCCTGGTTTCAGGCGATCGAGGCGGGCACGGTACGCGTGGCCTGGCTTGAGGGCCCAGCTGCCGGAGTGACGCGTCGCCTGGCATCGATCGCGATATGGCTGTTCGCGCTGATCATTGCGTATCCCTACATTCCCGGCGCCGGCACGGACGCGTTCAAGGGCGTGAGCGTGTTCGTCGGCCTGATGTTGTCACTGGGTTCTGCGGGCGTCGTCAATCAGGCGGTAAGCGGACTGGTCGTGCTTTATTCGGGGGCGATACGCAACGGCGATTTCATCGAGATCGGCGAACACCAGGGCGTGGTGCGTGAAATGGGCGCGCTTTCCATGAAGATCCTCACGCGCACGCGCGAAGAGGTGACGGTGCCCAATTCGGTGTTGTCCAGCACATCGGTGCGCAACCTGACACGGCAGTCGCGCGAGGCCGGCTTTCTGCTCACGACATCGGTGACGATTGGTTATGACACGCCATGGCGACAGGTTGTGGCGATGCTCGAGTTGGCGGCCGCCCGCACGGATGGCCTTCTGCCTCACCCCAGGCCATTCGTGCTGCAGACGGCGCTCTCCGACTTCTACATCGAGTATCAGCTCAATGTGGCGCTGCTTAATCCGCCTGACAAATTCGAAGTGTTGTCCCAGCTCCATCAAAAAATACAGGACGCCTTCAACGAATTTGGCGTGCAGATCATGTCCCCCCATTTCTTCGATCAACCCGCCGAGAAAGTGTGGGTGCCAAGAGACCACTGGCACGACTCACCCGCCGTCGCGCCCACAGCGACGCAAGACCGCCCCCCAAAGGAGATGTCACCATGAGGAAGCTTTACCGTTCCACGTCATGCCTGCTCGTCGCAGCCATCGTGTTGGCTACGCCACTGGCCAGCCTGGCCCAGTCGCAGGCCACCCAGGCGCCGATCGTGCATAGCACCGCAGCCGAATTGGGACGCGAGGACCGGACGATTACTGCGAAGATCGTGTCCGTGGATCAGGCGAGTCGTCTGGTGACTTTGCGTGGTCCGAAGGGCAAGGAAGTCACCCTGCAGGTCGGCCCCGAGGTGGCGAACTTCGACCAGCTCAAGGCAGGTGACCAGGTCACGGCGCATTATCAGGCGGCGTTGGCGCTACAGGTGATGCCGGCCGATAGCACGAAGGCCGGCGTCGACGTTGCAAGTCATTCGACTCCAGCCCAACCGGGTTCCACGCCCGGGCTGAAGAAAGGCGATTCCATCACCGTCACCAGCAAACTCACCGCGCTGGATCTGAAGAACCATACCTTGACGCTGACGGGTGCCGACGATAAGCCGCGCGTCATTGAGGTGAAGGACCCGGAACGTCAGGCGAAGATGAGCAGCCTGAAGGTTGGCGACATGGTTGTCGTCACCTACGTGGAGGCGCTGGCGGTAAAAGTGACGCCCAAGGAGAAGGGCTGACCAGGGCAGGTTGTCGGCGTCTGTATTTCAGCGCGTCGCTAGTCCTGAAGTCGCCGACACAGCCTGGATCTGTAGCTTGGCGGGCGCCGGTCGGGCGAGGACGGCGCCGCGTTTAGCACGCCACCAACCCATAGGTTTCCGTACTGCCGTCCGTGCAACGAAAAAGGCCACCCTGCAGGGGTGGCCTAAGTCGTTGAATCTCGTGGTGGGCGATGCAAGGATCGAACTTGCGACACCTGCCGTGTGAAGGCAGTGCTCTACCGCTGAGCTAATCGCCCGTCGAGAGCGCGCAAATATACGGGGTATGCGGTAACCGGTCAATACTTGGGCAGCAAAAAAGCAAGGCCAAGGCAGCTCGCTGAAAGGTTGCCGGGTACAATAGGCGGTTTGACGTCACTGGCCGCAGCCCATGGATTTCCTGCAGCACGAATTGATCCATATTCTCGAATCCCTGCGCCGGTTCGAGCTCACGCCCTGGAAGATGGTCGGCCTGCTCGGCTCGATCATGTTCACCAGCCGCTGGTTTGTGCAGCTGTATTTCACCCGCAAGTTGAAACGGGTGGTGATGCCGCTTTCGTTCTGGTGGCTGTCGGTGATTGGCAGCGCCTTGCTGCTGTCCTATTTCATCTTCGGCAAGAACGACTCGGTGGGCATTCTTTCCAACTTTTTCCCCGCCTTTGTCTCGGTGTACAACCTTGTCGTGCATATGCGCGAGGTGCGCCGTCGCTCGCTGGTTGAGAGCGAGGTTTGAGCGGGGTTGGTTTGTAGGGCGGGTTGCCTGGGGAGAGGTAGGCCGGTGCGTTGTGGTCGCGCACAGGGTGCGCTCCTACAAAACCATCGCTAGGCCACACCTGTAGGAACGCACCCTGTGCGCGACCGCAACGCACCAGGGCATCGCTCCGCCACCGATTTAATCGGGGTCGTAATCGAGGTTGGGCGCCAGCCAGCGCTCGGCTTCCTCGCGGGTCCAGCCCTTGCGCTTGGCGTAATCGTCGACTTGTTCGCGGGTCAGGCGGCCGACCACGAAATACTGGCTTTGCGGATGCGAGAAATACCAGCCGGAGACGGCGGCCGTCGGGAACATGGCGAAGCCTTCCGTGAGTTCGATGCCAGTATTGCGAGTGGCATCGAGCAGGCGGAACAGCGTGGCTTTTTCGGTGTGGTCTGGACACGCCGGATAGCCGGGGGCAGGGCGGATACCGCAGTACTTTTCGTCGATCAGGGAATCGTTGTCGAGCGCTTCATTCGGTGCGTAGCCCCAGAACTCGCGGCGCACGCGCTCGTGCAGATGTTCGGCAAATGCCTCGGCCAGACGGTCCGCCAGTGCCTTGAGCATGATGGACGAGTAGTCGTCATGATTGGCCTCGAAACGGGCCACGTGCCCGTCGATGCCGACGCCGGCAGTGACGGCGAAGCCGCCGATCCAATCCTGTCTGCCGGCACTCTTGGGTGCGATGAAATCGGCCAGCGAGAAATCCGGGCGCTCGACGGGCTTGTCGACCTGCTGGCGCAGGTGATGCAGCACGGCCAGTTTCTCGCCTTCGGGCGTGGTCACTTCGGTATCGTCGCCCACCTGGGCAGCGGGCCAGAAGCCGAACACAGCACGGGCAGTGAGCCAGCGCTCGGCTATGATCTTGTCCATCATGGCCTGGGCGTCGCGGAATAGATCCGATGCCTGAGTACCCACGATCTCGTCAGTGAGGATCGCCGGGAAGCGGCCGGCCAGTTCCCACGCGTTGAAGAACGGCGTCCAGTCGATATACGGGCGCAGGACGGCCAGATCGTAGTTATCGAAAACGGTAACGCCCGGCTGGCGCGGCGTGGGCGGCGTGTAGTTGGCCCAGTCGCAGGTAAAGCGCTGCGAACGCGCCTTCTCCAGCGACACCAGCTGCTTGCCGGGGCCACGATTGCGATGACGCTCGCGAACTTCGGCGTACTCGGCGCGGATCTTGGCCATGAAGTTGTCGACGAGATCCTTGCTGACCAGCGATTGCGCCACACCTACCGCGCGGGAGGCATCCTTCACCCATACGGTGGGCGACTTGTAGTGAGGTTCGATCTTCAGCGCCGTGTGCGCGCGTGAGGTGGTGGCGCCACCGATCAGTAGGGGAATCTGGAAATCCTGGCGCTGCATTTCGCGGGCGACCTGGCTCATTTCTTCCAGCGAGGGTGTGATCAGGCCGGACAGGCCGATGATGTTCGCGTTGTGTTCGCGTGCGGCATCCAGGATTTTCTGCGCCGGCACCATCACGCCGAGGTCGATCACCTCGAAGTTGTTGCAGCGGAGCACCACGCCGACAATGTTCTTGCCGATGTCGTGTACGTCGCCCTTCACCGTCGCCATGATGATGGTGCCGTTATTCTTGCCCATGTCGCCGGTGCGCAGTTTTTCTTCTTCAATGTAGGGCAGCAGATAGGCCACGGCCTTCTTCATCACGCGCGCCGATTTCACCACCTGCGGCAGAAACATCTTGCCGGCGCCGAACAAGTCGCCGACCACGTTCATGCCGTCCATCAGCGGGCCTTCGATAACGTCTAGCGGGCGCGTGGAAAGTTGGCGCGCTTCCTCGGTGTCCTCGTTGACGAACTGGTCGATGCCGTGGACCAACGCGTGACTGAGACGCTCGCGCACTGGCTTCTCACGCCAGGCGAGGTTCTCGACGACGACTTCGCCTTTCTTCGCCTTGAACTTCTCGGCGACTTCCAGCAGGCGTTCGGTAGCGTCGGGGCGGCGGTTGAGTACCACGTCTTCCACGCGCTCGCGCAGTTCTTCGGGCACGTCGTCGTAGATCATCAACGCGCCGGCGTTGACGATGCCCATGTCCATGCCCGCCTTGATGGCGTGGTACAGGAATACCGAGTGGATCGCCTCGCGTACGGTGTTGTTGCCGCGGAACGAGAACGACACGTTCGACACGCCGCCGGACACATGGGTATCGGGGAAGCGGCGCTTGATCTCGCGCGTGGCTTCGATGAAATCGACGGCGTAGTTGTTGTGCTCTTCGATGCCGGTGGCGATGGCAAAGATGTTCGGGTCGAAGATGATGTCTTCCGGCGGGAAGTCGAGTCGGGTGGTAAGCAGCTCGTACGCGCGTGAGCAGATTTCCACCTTGCGTTCGCAGGTGTCGGCCTGACCCTGTTCGTCAAACGCCATCACTACCACGGCGGCGCCGTACTGCTGCACTTTGCGCGCGTGTTCCAGGAACACGTCCTCGCCTTCCTTCATAGAGATCGAATTGACGATGCCCTTGCCCTGCAGGCAGCGCAGGCCGGCCTCGATCACGGTCCATTTGGAAGAATCGACCATCACTGGCACGCGGGCAATATCCGGCTCGGCGGCGATCAGGTTCAGATAGCGCGTCATCGCCGCTTCCGAATCGATCAGGCCCTCGTCCATGTTGACATCGATGATCTGCGCGCCGCTGGCCACCTGCTGGCGCGCGACGTCGACGGCCTCTTCGTAGCGCTCTTCCTTGACGAGCTTGCGGAATTGCGCCGAACCGGTGACGTTGGTGCGTTCGCCCACGTTGACGAAGAGCAGGTCAGGTGTGATGACCAGCGGTTCGAGGCCGGAGAGGCGGGTGTGGCGAGTGGAACTCATGCGAGGAGACAACCTTCAAGCAAGACGGCTTTCTCCCTCTCCTGCGTGCAGCAGGGGAGGGTTGGGGAGGGATAAAGCCCTTCATGGGACGAGGCGCTCCGCTTCGGACGTACCCCGTCCCATCCTCCCCCTGCCAGCAGGGGGAGGAGCTGAAGCGCGTTCATGCGGCTTCCTGTGCTGCGGTGGGAAGCGCACGTGGCGCGCAGTGGCGCACTGCATCGGCAATGGCCCTGATGTGCGCCGGCGTCGTACCGCAGCATCCGCCCACCAGGTTCAGCAATCCATCGCGCGCGAAGCTACCAATGACCGAGGCCATTTGCTCCGGTGATTCGTCGTATTCACCGAACGCATTGGGCAAGCCGGCGTTGGGGTGCGTGCTGATGAAGCAGCTGGCGGTATTGGCCAGCACCTGCACGTGCGGACGCAGATCCGCCGCGCCCAGGGCGCAATTGAGTCCCACCGAAATCGGCCGTGCATGCTGCACCGAGTAGTAGAACGCTTCGGCGGTCTGACCCGATAGCGTACGGCCGGAGCGGTCGGTGATGGTGCCGGAGATCATCACTGGCAGACGCGTGCCGCGCTGATGAAACAACTCACTTAGCGCGAACAACGCCGCCTTGGCGTTGAGCGTATCGAAGATGGTCTCGACCATGATGAGGTCGGCGCCGCCTTCGATCAGGCCGCTGGCCGCCTCGGTGTAGTTGGTCACCAGTTCTTCGAAAGTGACATTGCGAAAGCCCGGGTCGTTGACGTCCGGCGAAAGCGACGCGGTGCGGCTGGTGGGGCCGAGCACGCCGATGACGAAGCGCGGCTTGTCCGGCGTCTTCGCTTCGACGGCGTCGCAGGCGGCGCGGGCCAGCGCTGCGCCTTCGCGGTTCAGTTCGTAGGCGAGATGTTCGAGGTGATAGTCGGCTTGGCTGATGCGGGTGGAATTGAAGGTATTGGTCTCGACCAGATCGGCGCCGGCTTCGAGGTAAGCCTCGTGCACGCTGCGGATGATGTCCGGGTTGGTCAGCGTGAGCAGGTCGTTGTTGCCCTTGAGGTCGCAGCTGCCCGGATGATCGTGCGCATGCGCGCTGTCATGACCGTCCACGAAGCGGTCGCCGCGGAACGCGGTTTCATCCAACTGATGTTGCTGCAGCATGGTGCCCATGCCGCCATCAATGATGAGGATGCGCTCGCGCAGCAGTCGCTCCAGCAGGGCGACGCGTTCGGGATGAAGCCAGGGGAGCATGCTCATAGAACCTCAGGGTTTACGCGCGAGCAGGCTGATCACTTCGAAGTGCGGTGCCTTGCGCTCGCGGCTGAGCCGGTTGCAGCTCATCACGTCCAGCCCCGCCGCCTTGGCGAAGCCGTCCAACTGATGGGAAGAGAAGCCGAGATTGCGGTGGTCGAACGGTTCCACCACGGCGCGGTGGTCGTGGCTGCCCAGCGTCACGGCGAGCAGGCGTCCGCCGCTACGCAACAGGCTGGCGGCCTGCGCCACGGCCCCGGCGGGGTGTTCTGCATAGGTGAGGGCGTGCAGCATCAGTACAAGGTCGAAACGGCGGTCGCCCAGATCGAGCGCGTGCATGTCGCCTTGACGCACTTCCACATTGGCGAACGGCTTGAGGCGTTGCGCGGCGGCTTCCACCACGCGGTCGCTGCTGTCCACGCAGACGATGGAGCGCGCGTGAGGTGCCAGCAGTTCGGCAGTGATGCCGTCACCGGAGGCGATATCCAGCACGTCGCCGGTTTCCAGTAGCTGCAGCAGCGAGCGCGCCAGCGTCTCCCAAGTGCGGCCAGGGGAGTAGTGGCGTTCCATGTCGCCGGCGACGGTATCGGCCCAGCCTTCCTCGCGGGCGCGTTGCGCCAGTACGCCGGGCAGGCGGGCGGCGTCTTCGCGCAGCAAGGCGTCGTCGATGCTGTCGCGCAACGACTTGAGCAGGGTTTGCTGGTGTTCGTCGCTTTCGCTATTGGCGCGGTAGTAAGCGGACACACCGGCACGACGGTCGCGGACCAGTTCCGCTTCCTTGAGCTTGGCCAGGTGCGTCGACACGCGCGGTTGTGCCAGGTGCAGCACAGCGGCCAGCTCGGCCACGGTGAGTTCCTCGCGTTCGAGAAGGGCCAGCAGGCGCACGCGGGTGGGGTCCGCCAGCAGACGCAATATGCTGGAGGCGGTCGCCAGATCCATCGAGCATCCTTATATCGCGATATAGAGATGCGTAAGGCTAGGCCTGTCGGTGCAAGCAGTCAAGCTGATGGCGTCCACGCATGCTGCACCCGCACAGAGGTCGTCACCGCCAGCGGGCTAAAATAGAGGGCTCACTCCCGTCCCTTGGTGTCGTTATGGATTTCCGTTTTACTGAAGATCAGCTGTCCATCCAGTCCATCGCCCGCGACTTCGCGCAGAAGCGCATCGTGCCGGTGGCTGCCGAGCTGGACGCCAAGGCCGAATTTCCGTTGGACAACATCCGCGAGATGGGCCAGCTGGGCTTGATGGGTATCGAAGTGCCGACCGAGTATGGCGGCGCGGGCATGGACCCGATTGCCTACGTGCTGGCCATGATCGAGATCGCCGCGGCCGATGCCGCCACCTCGACCATCATGTCGGTGAACAACTCGCTGTTCTGCAACGGCATCCTCAAGCACGGCACCGAGGCGCAGAAGCAGAAGTACGTGCGCGCCATTGCCCAGGGCGAGGCGATCGGCGCCTATGCGCTGACCGAGCCGCAGTCCGGTTCCGATGCGTCGGCGATGCATACGCGCGCCACCAAGAATGCCGACGGCGATTGGGTGATCAATGGCAAGAAGAGCTGGATCACCTCCGGTCCGGTGGCGCGCTACATCATCCTGTTCGCCATCACCACACCGGGTATCGGCGCCAAGGGTGTGTCGGCCTTCCTTGTCGACACCCAGTTGCCGGGTTTCCATGCCGGCAAAAGCGAGCCGAAGCTCGGCATCCGCGCCTCGGCCACCTGCGAAATCGAATTCACCGATTACGTGTTGCCGAAGGAAAACCTGCTGGGCGACGAGGGCAAGGGCTTCTCCATCGCCATGGGCGTGCTCGACGCTGGCCGCATCGGTATCGCCTCGCAGGCCGTGGGTATTGGCCGCGCCGCCTACGAAGCCACACTACAGTGGTCGCGCGATCGCAAGGCGTTTGGCCATCCGATCGGCACGTTCCAGATGACCCAGGCCAAGATCGCCGACATGAAGTGCAAGCTCGATGCCGCCACGCTGCTGACGCTACGTGCCGCCTGGAGCAAGGGCGAGGCTGAGAAGAACGGCGGCCGCTTTGGTACCGAGGCTTCGGTGGCCAAGCTCACCGCGTCGGAAGCGGCCATGTGGATTGCCCATCAGGCCGTGCAGATTCATGGCGGCATGGGCTATTCCAAGGAAATGCCGCTGGAGCGTTACTTCCGCGATGCCAAGATCACCGAGATCTATGAAGGCACCAGCGAGATCCAGCGCATGGTGATTGCCCGCGCGGAAACCGGTCTGCGCTAAGCCACTCGCTGCAACGTGACGAACGCCCGGCTGTCTCCAAGCCGGGCGTTTTCATTTTCGGCTCCGCGAAAAGCGTCATTGCAGCTCGCCGTCGACGACGGCGGGTTGACGGCGAACCCCTATTCGCAAATACTTGCGATTAGCCACGGAATGGTCCCCTCAAGCCAGGGACGGCACCTTTACTCAAGGTCGCTCATGGCCTCCCGCACCACCTCTATGAAAGCGCGCAGCCCCGCCGGTACATGGCGGTGACCGGGGTAATAGAGCGCGAGGCCGCGGAACGGCGGCGTCCAGTCTTCCAGCACTTTGACGAGGTGGCCGGCGGCTAACTCCGCTGATGCCTCCCATTGGCTCACATAAGCCAGGCCGACACCGGCCAGTGCCGCGCCAATCATCAGGCTGGACTGGTCGAGCATGAGCGGGCCGTCGACGTCGACATTGAGCGTTTCGCCGCGCCGCTCGAACTCCCATCGATAGGGCGCACCCGCAGGTACGCGGGTGCGGATGCAGGTATGCGAGCGGAGGTCGGCTGGCGTCCTCGGGCGCGGGCGGTCGCGAAAGTAGTCCGGCGAGCCCACCACCACGAAACGAAGCTCGGGCGTGCAGGGCACCGCGATCATGTCCTGCGGCACCAGTTCGCCCAGGCGGATGCCTGCATCGAAGCCTTCCGCCACGATATCGACGAGGCGGTCTTCGGTGACCAGATCCACCCGCATGTCCGGATAGCGCTGCAGGAAACGCAGCACGATCGGTGACAGCACCATGCGCGCAGCACCGGTGGAGGTGTTGATTCGCAGCGTGCCGGTGGGTGTGTCGCGGAACCGGTTTACGCCCTCCATGGCCTCCGCAATTTCACGCAACGCGGGCCGAACCCGCGCCAGAAACTGCTCGCCGGCTTCGGACAGCGACACGCTACGCGTGGTGCGATTGAACAACCGCACGCCTATGCGCTGCTCGAGCGAAGCGATGGCATGGCTGAGTGCCGAGGGCGACATGCCCAGTTCGCCGGCGGCGCTGCGAAAATTGCGGTGGGTGGCGAGGGCCGACACCGCCTGCAGGTCATCGAGACCGGTCTTCTTCATTGTGCAAAGTTCTGCAGCAGGGCGTGCAGCATAGTGCGGATTGTTGCATCAGTGGTGGGCCGCTACCTTGTGTGTATTCCCTCCACCGAGCCAGTCTCATGAAGAAAACCGTGCTAATTACCGGCGCCTCCTCCGGCATCGGCCTGGCCGCTGCGCGCCATTTCGCCAGCCAGGGCTGGAACGTCATCGCCACCATGCGCACACCAAACGCCGCCGGCGAGCTGGCCGGCCTGGACCATGTGCTGGTGACACGGCTGGACGTGCAGGACGAAGCAAGCATCCAGCAGGCGATCGCCGCCAGCATCGATCGTTTTGGTCACATCGATGCGTTGGTCAACAATGCCGGCTTCGGCCAGTTCGGTGTGTTCGAGGCCACGCCGGAAGCGAAGATCCGCGAGCAGTTCGAAGTCAACGTCTTCGGCGTCATGGCGGTTACGCGGGCGCTGCTACCGTATTTTCGTCAGCGGCGTGCGGGCACCATCGTCAACGTAAGTTCGGGGGCTGGCCTTTTCACCTTGCCGATGCTGTCGGTTTATTGCGCCAGCAAGTTCGCTCTGGAAGGTTTTTCCGAGGCGCTGTCCTACGAACTGGGCGCGTTGGGCATTGCGGTGAAACTGGTGATTCCACATGGCGGGGTGAGCAGTACGCGATTCGGGGAGCGCTCCGGCAAGGAGTACATGGATAACGCCGCGCTCGCCGATTACACGCCTTTTATGGAACGCACGAACAAGGCCTTCGACGGCATGCGTGCGGGACCCATGATGGGCTCCGATGAAGTGGCGCAGGTTATCCATACCGCCGTGACCGACGGCACCCGTCAGCTGCGCTACCTGGTAGGCGACGATGCGCGCGGCTTCGTCAAGGCGCGCTATGAGAAGTCCGACCAGGATTACGTCGACTTCATGCGCGGGCATTTCGCCGCGATCGACTGAAGTACGCCGTTTCCCGTTCCGCCCCTAGCGTCCGGCCGGTCACTGGCCGGACGTTTTCGCATGCCATGCTGCCCAGGTGCGCCGCCACGACCGACCCAATACTATCGCCCAAAGACGGCGCGGCGCGTGGCTGGCCCAGCTCGACCCGTCTTTTGGCGGCAACACATGTCCAGGGAGAAGTCATGTCATCGCAAGTGCTCGATAACGGCAACACGGTCGCGGCAGGTGTCGAGGGTGCCGAAAGCACCGTCTACAAGGCCTTGCTGGAGTCGACCAAGGCTATTCCCTGGAAGATCGATTGGGCCTCAGCCACCTTTTCCTATATCGGCCCACAGATCGAGGAACTGCTCGGCTGGGAGCCATCGAGCTGGGTGAGCGTGCAGGACTGGGCCGACCGCATGCATCCGGAAGACCGCGACTGGGCCGTCAATTTCTGCGTATCGCAATCGAAGGCCGGCGTGGATCACGAGGCGGACTATCGGGCCCTGCGCAAGGACGGCGAATACGTGTGGATTCGCGACGTGGTGCACGTCGTGCGCGACGAGAACGGCGAGGTGGATTCGCTGGTCGGCTTCATGTTCGATATCAGCGAGCGCAAGCGCACTGAGCAGCGTCTGATTGAATTGCAGCGCGAGCTGGAGGCGCTGTCGTTCAAGGACGGGTTGACCGGCATCGCCAATCGCCGGCGCTTCGATGCCGTGCTGGAGGAGGAGTGGGCCAACTCACGGCGTAGCCACCAACCGTTGTCGCTGGTGATGCTCGATATCGACTACTTCAAGCAATACAACGACCACTACGGCCACCTGCAGGGCGACTACTGCCTGAAGCTGGTTGCCAAGGTGTTGGGCGGAGCCGTGCGTCGCACCCACGATTTCCTTGCCCGATTTGGTGGCGAAGAGTTTGTACTGGTGCTGCCGGAAACCGACGCCGCCGCGGCGCTTGGCGTGGCCGAGCGTTGTCGCGAGCTGATCGCTCGCGAATGGATTCCGCATGAGCGGTCCATGACCGGCATGGCACTCACCGTCAGCATCGGCGTCGGCACGGTAGTGCCGGGGCCAGCCGATCAGGCGGAGTCTTTCATCGAGCTGGTGGACCGCCGGCTTTACCAGGCCAAGCAGCGCGGCAGGAATACTGTCGTTGCCAACGACTGACGTTCCGCACGATAGCCACCAAGAAAAAGCCCCAGCTTATGGCCGGGGCTTTTTTGTCTTGCTGCGTTCGGATCAGGAGCCCCGATGCGGGTCTGAGTCGAACGACTGCGTGCCGTTCTGGCGCATCGCTGGCAGGTGGCGCAACACAGCCAGAAGACGGCGCAACTTTCAGCATTCTCCGATTGGCAATATTTGCGTCACTAAGCAATCTGAGACGTTGCCCTATTGGCCCCACGGAATTCAGACGTGCCCCGTCAATCCGATCTGCGCTTCACTTTTGAACCTGCCAGCGGGGTTGCCTTCGAGGTTGTGGCCTTCACCTTGGAAGAGGCCCTCTCCGAACCCTTCACCCTCACCGTCGATCTGTCCAGCACCGATGCCTCGGTCGACTTCGGTCAGGTGCTGGACCAGCCCGCCCTCTTCACCCTGTGGCACGGGGAAACCCCGGTACGTTATGTCCACGGGGTGCTGTCCTCTTTCGAACAGCGGGACACCGGTTTTCGTCGCACCCATTACCGCGCCGTCGTGCAGCCCCTATTGGCCTGCATGGCGCTGCGCTCGGACTGGCGCATCTTCCAGCAACAAACCGTCCCGCAGATTCTACAGACCGTGCTCAAGCGCTCGGGCATCAGCGATGCCGAGCAAACCCTCACCCAGGCGCACCTGCCGCGCGAGTACTGCGTGCAGCCGGGCGAAACGGATCTTCATTTTTTCCAAAGGCTCAGCGCGGAAGAAGGTTTGTACT
Organism: uncultured Gammaproteobacteria bacterium; assembly: GCA_963783075.1. Lineage (GTDB taxonomy): Bacteria > Pseudomonadota > Gammaproteobacteria > Xanthomonadales > Rhodanobacteraceae > Dyella. The sequence goes on from CAWAMF010000003.1 coordinate 593,715, forward strand.
ACGCCTTCACCTTTACGGCCCACGGCCATCGCCTGATCCAGGGCGACCGACTCTACATCCACGGCGCCATCGACGGCGGCCCCGTCACCTACAACGCCACGCCCGGTGGCGATCAAGCCGAACCGTGCTTACGCACCTTCCGCTACAGCGAACAAGTAAGGACGGCGCGTCAAACCCAGCGCGACTACACCTTCCGGCTGCCGCGCTACGATTTGCAATCGACCCGTCAGGGAATGGCCCTCGAACACCAGAGCCAAGACTACGAACGTTACGATTTCCCGGGGCGCTACAAAAATGCAGACGACGTCGGTAAGCCTTTCACCGACACCCGCCTGCTGGCCCTGCGTCGTGATAGCCAGGTCGCCACCGTGGAAGGTGACGATGCCCGCCTGCAGCCGGGCCTCGCCTTCGACCTGGAGGGCCATCCCCGCGAGGACTGGAACACCGGCTGGCGCACCATGCGCATGACCCACACCGGTACCCAGACCACCAGCCAAGCCGAAGAAAGCGCCGATGCCACCGTCGGCACCCACTACCACTACACCGCTGAGATCATTCCCGATCGCGTGGAGTGGAAAGCGCCGCTGTATCCCAAGCCGCGCATCGACGGGCCGCAAATGGCCACCGTGGTCGGCCCCCAAGGCGAAGAAATTTTTACGGACGAATTCGGCCGGGTGAAGGTGCAGTTTCCGTGGGATCGCTACGGCAACAACGACGAGCACAGCTCCTGCTGGATGCGCGTCAGCCAGAACTGGGCCGGCGCCGCGTGGGGCCATATGGCCATCCCACGTATCGGGCATGAGGTGATCGTTTCTTACGTAGACGGTGATTGCGATCAGCCAATCATCACGGGGAGAACCTACCCGGCACCCAATCCCACGCCCTACGAATTGCCGCTGCACAAGACGCGCATGACGATCAAAAGCCAGACCCATAAGGGCGAAGGCTTCAACGAACTGCGCTTCGAAGACGAGAAAGATCAGGAAGAGGTCTACATCCACGCGCAGAAAGATCAGAACATCCACGTCAACCACGACGAAACCACCTTCGTCGGCAACGACCGCAAGGAAAACGTCGAGCACGACGAAACCATCGCTATCGGGCATGACCGTACCGAGAGTGTCGGCAACGATGAGCAGGTGAGTATCGGCAAAGACCGTCACCACAGCATCGGTCAGGATGCGTTCCTCAGCATCGAGCGCAATCACACCATCGGCATTGGCAAAGACCGTGTCGAGAGTGTCGGCAACCACCGCAAAGACCAAACCACCGCCAATCACCTCATCGACGTGGGTGGGCATGTGGAGCAGACCGTGCAAGGCCACCACAAGCTCAGCGCTGGCCAAAGCATCGAACGGCAGACCAAGCTGTATCAGCTACAAGCCGCTGATAAGGCCGTGCTGCGGGGGCCGGGCGGCACGATCACGATCGATGGGTCCGGCATCACGCTCGAAGGCACCGCCATCAAGTTCAAGGGCCCTGTCACTCAGCAAAACAGTGGCGCCAAGAACGCCTTTGATCTGAGCGGTATCGCCAAACAGGGGCGCCCCCTCAATGCGCTATGTGCCATGCGTGCCGACGGAACGTGTCCGCTGCACCCGTGTCCCTGCGGTCGTGGGAGCTAACCCATGCAGCCGCACCACATAACGCCCGCTGACCTCATGACGCGCGTCGAAGAGCAACCCCATTTTTTTCTGCTGCTCGATGGCGGCCTTGAATCCGATCTGGCATCAATCGTTGCCGCCGAGGATTGGCGCACCTGGCATACCTGGGTATATGCCCAAACCGAGTACGCCGCACAACAATCCGCCGGCCCGCTGCTGGTACAAGCTCAGCAGGGCTCGCCCTTGCTATCAGCCGTGGTCGAGCCATGGGCACCGCTGCACTGGGGCGGTGTGCTGTTGTCAGCACAGCCATTCGAATCGGTGTTGCAGCATGTGCGCACGCTACGCCATGCCACCTTGCCCGATGGCCAACAGCATTTGTTCCGTCCGCACGATCCGCGCGCGTTGCGCGGCCTTGTCGACGGCATGGACGGCCCGGCACTCGACGCGCTGATAGGCCCCATCGACACCTGGTTCTGGTGCGAATGGAACGAAGGCCACGGCGACTGGTATTGCGTGGACCACACATCGCCCGGGCAAGGTCGCCCGGCCACGCAACCACTGGCCCTGACGTCGGGCGTGCTTCACGCCGTGGATGCCCAGCGCACCGATTACCGCAACCGCGGCCTGATGCGTTACCTGCGCCAGGCCGGTATTCCCGCTGTCGATCCTCTCGATGATGCGTATCTCCGCCAGGCGGTCGACGTCCAGGCCAGCCACGCCCTCAGCCTGGGCTTCACCAGCGAAGACGATCTGCGCGGTTACATCGACCTGTATTTCCGCCATCACGATCGCCTGTTCGAACCCAACAGCGCCCTCACGGCTTGGCTGCACGCCACGGACCTCCCCGCCTGGCAGCGTTTGATGCACATCCAGGCGCATCTGGAAGGAGCCGCCGCATGACCGTCATTGCCAAGACCGCCCAAGAGCTGGCCGCCTGCACCCCCAGTGGCTCGGCCACGGGTGCCCACCCGTGCAGCAAGGTCATCCCCTTCTATCCGTTGCGCTATGCGGTAGAGCCGAATCAGGCCGGTGGCTTTGCGTACAACCACGCCAACCTGGACCGCAGCTTTCCGGCCCTCAAAGGCATGCGTTACGTGCTGCGTGGCCTGCGCGATGACGATGGCTACCTGTACATCTACGATCCGGACAACCGCGAGCAAATCATCTGCTTTGTGTATCGCAGCCCGGATGGGGGCACCAACGGCGGGCAAGCACGGCCGGCGCAATTTCAGCGCCTGCCACTGAGCCGTGAGTTCAAGCCCATCGAGTTGGCGGGCAAGCCCCTGAGCTTTCCCTACATTCCCGCCTATGACCACGACCCCAAGAAGGTCGTGATCTGGTTTGCCGACACGCTGCTCACGCCCGCCAAGCTCAAAGACTTCCAGGCCGACAAAGGCGGTATTCGCACGCAACTTGGCACGCCGGTCAACGTCACCCCCTGGATCGCCGCATTCAAGCAAAGCCCCCAACCGGAAGCCGCTCCCGCCATTAAACACACGCTTCGGCTGGAGGATGTGGCCGGTCAACATGCGGTCGGGCTGGACGGCAAGCCCGTATCTTGGTCCGAGTACCCACAGGGTGCGCAGTTGCCTACCGCTGCCGACATGGTCATGGCCCAAGGGCCTGGCAGCGCACGGTTTGCTGTGGCGCTGTACGACCCGGTGGGCATGTTTAGTGAATTGAGTGCGTTCGTCGCCACCGCATTCGATGCTTGGGGCCGCTATAACGCCATTTCGCAGCGCGCGCTGTGGACATCCCAAGCCGCCGATGCGCTGTTGGATCAAGCCTTTCAGAGTGCTCGCAACCAGCTCGGCACCCAAGGCACGGCAGCCACGCTGTCCAATTACGGCTGGAACGGTTCGGTGTATCAGGACGGCCAAGGCAACGCAGCGCGCACCAGACGCGCCAGCTTTCTGCGCGACGACTTGCGTCAAGCATTTCTGAAGAACGATCCCAAAGCGCGCGCCAACCTGCAAAGCCAACTCAACATCGCCACCGATCGCGTCTGGGCCTGGTGGACCTACAAGGGGGCTGGCAACTGGTCCAGCGCCGTGGTGCTGTACGACTTCAAAGACAGCCATGGCTATCGCGCTCTGCGCGGCGCCGTGGCGCGCAGTGTGCTTGCCCTGGCCCTGCATGACCAAGGCAGCCAGGCGTTGGGAAACATGCTGTCGCCCCAAGGCCCCACCGGCTTCCTGGGCGACGCGCTCAATGGGCACCCGGAAGCGGCCGGCTATGCCGATGCCGCGCACAAAACCCTACCGGTGGTGGGCGACCAAACGGCCGAAGCCGCCGCGGCTAAATTGGGCCTGACGCTGAAAAGCATTCCCGCCGATGGCGCCTCTCAGCAGCTAAGTCAGGTGGTGCTGGGGCTGCTGACCAAGAAGGGCCTGGTCACGCCGGAGAACTTTCCACTCAGCCGTTATGCACGCCTGCTCGAAGTGCAGGATGGCCGCTTGTTGACCCGTCGCCCAACCGCGCTGGATCTCGTACCCAATGTGTTACGTAACGACATGGGTATCAAGGGCAATGTGCCTTTCCGCCGCCTTAAAACCACCCGTACACCCATCAGCGCCGGCATCGAAGATGCCATCGATCTGCTTCAGGCCAAAGACCTTGCAGCGAAGGCCCAAGCCAATGCCGAAGCCAATGCGCAGATCGTCAGGGGCTTGAAGCACCGCCTGTCGCTGTGGCATGGCGTGAAACTTGGCGCCGGTGCCTTGGGCATATGGGTTAGCGCCGCCAATTTGTATGAGGCCGTGAAAAAACTGGGGCAAGTGGATGGCATGACCTTCGCCAACGCGCTCGATGCGGGCAACAACGTACTGGTCACCCTATCCAGTGGCGCGGCCATGCGGGCGGCGCAGGCGGCGGTGTTGGAGCAGCGTGCGGATTTGGCGGGGGACCAGGCGGCCAAGAAAGCAGCAAAAGCTGCGGAAGACAGCACAACTCGCTGGATGATCGGTTTTGCAGGGGCAGCGGCATTCGTCGGAGGTCTTAAGAATCTGAAAGATCAAGCCGGACAGCAGGGCGCAGCGCGCGAACTGACGCTGATCGACGGGGCGGTGCAATTCTCCGAGGCCGGCTTAGCAGCAACTTACTTAGTAGGCGAACGATTTGGCATTACAGCCCTCGCCAGTGTTACCGAACTCGGCGCCGGTCCCATCGGACTGGCCATCTTTGCCTTGGACATTCTGCACACCATCATCGAGGCGAATGTCCAGGCCGTGTTGGCCGAGCAAAAGGTTACTGCTTGGTTAGATCACTGCCTGTGGGGCAAGGATCCCAACTACGGAACCTTTACCAAGGAACGTTTGGAATACTACCGTCTCTCCCGAACGCCGCAGATTGAGACCGACGCCCATCTGCTCAAAAAGGCGGGCCTCGCGGCGATTACCGGCATCGGGCCACTATTGGTAAAACAGGTGCCGGCTCGCACCATCACCGTGACGCTACCAGGCTGGAAACCGCAGATCAGCGCCTATCGACTCGCCCAACACCGCAACTTCAATCGCGATGGCGTAGAGCAGGCCATGGGTGATCCCGATAAGCAGACCTTTGGCGACCCCGGCAGGGTGACGGTGGCCGATGGCGCCGGCCAGCTTGCCTTCGATACCCAAACGCAGATCGGCGACACCGTGGTCACCTATTGGCCCAACGGTTTCAGTGATCCCGATATCTCTTTCGAGGTGAAAAACTGATGTCGGGTGACACGGCGGCCTTCAGCGAGGCGCTGCAAGAGTGGAGAGACAACAAGAACTGCGCGCCACTCATAGATATTGATGTGGCGATGTGGCCAGACGATTTGTCGTTTGCCCACGACATTTCCGACCGTGAGCGGTTCAACGAGCGCTTTATCGAAAGTCGGTTTGGGCTTCAGGATACCGTTGAAAAGGCCTATCTAGTCTCCTTTTGGCACAGCTTCGGATTTTTTCTCTGCGCCATGATCTTTCCTTTTCAGCCGGCAATGCGATGGGGATTGATTATTATGGAGCTATGCGTCGCCCTTCCATTAGCGTTGATCATTCGTTCGATCGGACGTCCGAACGGGCGCGTTCGCTTCAATCGCCAAGCCCAGTTGGTTCACGCCCACACTATTTCAGGTGAACTCATCACGGTGCCCTGGCGCGATGTGCAGCCCTTCGTAAAAATCATTCAATTGGGAAACACAAGCCTACGGCTGGTTTTTCCGACACCCCAAGGGATGAGGTTATGGAAGAAGGCCGCGATCGCGATCGAAGGCACCTTCGACTGGGGCGACCAGTATGGCATTCACGATTGCGCGGATCGTTTTGAATTCATTCGTCGCTATATGGAACAAGGTCTAGGCAGCATCGCCCCCGGTCCGGGTGAAAAGCGGGAGAAGTTCGCCGCTGCATCCAACCGCAACTGGCTCTTCTATTACACCGGTTTCGGCTGGCTGATCGACCGCTGGGCTGCCCGCTGTCAAGCCCGCTTCCGCTGGCCCGATGAAGTGGAAAAGCTCTGCGCCGAAGGCGCGGACCTCAGCGGCTACGACACCACACCCGTTGCCACGCCGAAGAATGTGTTCTATCGCTACGACGTGCGCGATGGCGCCTTCTACATCTGCGATAGCCACGGCAACCGCTTTACGGGCGTGACCCACTGATGCCCACGGATAGCGGTACCGGGCCGCTACTGGTAAATCAGGTGCCGGCTCGCACCATCACCGTGACGCTACCAGGCTGGAAACCGCAGATCAGTGCCTACCGACTCGCCCAACACCGCAACTTAAATCGCGATGGCGTAGAGCAGACCATGGGTGATCCCGACACGCACACCTTTGGCGACCCCGGCAGGGTGACGGTGGCCGATGGCGCCGGCCAGCTTGCCTTCGATACCCAAACGCAGATCGGCGATACCGTGGTCACCTATTGGCCCAACGGTTTCAGTGACCCCGATATCTCTTTTGAGGTGGAGAACTGATGTCGGGTGACACGGCGGCCTTCAGCGAGGCGCTGCAAGAGTGGAGAGACAACAAGAACTGCGCGCCACTCATAGATATTGATGTGGCGATGTGGCCAGACGATTTGTCGTTTGCCCACGACATTTCCGACCGTGAGCGGTTCAACGAGCGCTTTATCGAAAGCCGGTTTGGGCTTCAGGATACCGTTGAAAAGGCCTATCTGGCCTCCTTTTGGCACAGCTTCGGCTTTCTTCTCTGCGCCATGATCTTTCCTTTTCACCCGGAGATGTGGGCGGCGTTGATCTTTATGGAAATATGCGTCGCGATTCCGTTAGCCCTATTGCTCTACGCGCTAGCTCAGCCGGCCGGGCGTGTTCGCTTCAATCGGCAGGCCCAACTGGTTCACGGCCATAGCATGAGAGGGGAGCCCGTCACGGTGGCCTGGCGCGATGTGCAGCCCTTCGTAAAAATCATTCAATTGGGAAACACAAGCCTACGGCTGGTTTTTCCGACACCCCGAGGGATGAGGTTATGGAAGAAGGCTGCGATCGCGATCGAAGGCACCTTCGACTGGGGCGACCAGTATGGCATTCACGATTGCGCGGATCGTTTTGAATTCATTCGTCGCTATATGGAACAAGGTCTAGGCAGCATCGCCCCCGGTCCGGGTGAAAAGCGGGAGAAGTTCGCCGCTGCATCCAACCGCAACTGGCTCTTCTATTACACCGGTTTCGGCTGGCTGATCGACCGCTGGGCTGCCCGCTGTCAAGCCCGCTTCCGCTGGCCCGACGAAGTGGAAAAGCTTTGTGCCGAAGGCGCGGACCTCAGCGGCTACGACACCACGCCGGTCACCACGCCGAAGAATGTGTTCTATCGCTACGACGTGCGCGATGGCGCCTTCTATATCTGCGATAGCCACGGCAACCGCTTTACGGGCGTGACGCACTGATGCCCACGGATAACGGTATCGACGTTACCGCTCTTAAGCATGGACAAAAAGCGATGAAGGGAATTGGCTCGGAGGAGTTGCGGGCGACCATCAAAACCTATGTTGCAGGTCTGCCCAGGCAACCGGTCGCAGGCGTGTTAAGCACGTACCTGATCTTTGACCCTACAGAGACGAACTCAAAGCATGCCTCGCCCTATGGCACTCCTTTTTACGTTGGGCAGGGCCGTTTCCCTGCTCGCGCCCAAGGGCACTTTCGTGGTGATTCGGGACGGGCTACATGCAAGCGTTTTCGTCAGATCTACGAGCGTGGGCGCCACCCATTATTCCTGGAAGTGGACCGTGCCACGACCCATCTGACTTCCCTTTATTCCGAGCTGGCGTGGGCGTGCCATTTGGTCGGACTGGGCTATGAACTCACCAATGGCTGGGCAGAACACAAAAACGCTACCCCGCTAAAGACGATTCCCGTTCGGCGGGTGTGGCCTTTCTCGATTGCCGATGCCATAGCCGACGAAGTCCGCTTAAAGATTCAGTGCAAAGGCTGTGGACTGCGTTCCCCTTTGCCACTCAATGACGTGACGTGGAGCGATGCCCCCCGCAGCCATTTGAGCGACGTCAAAAAGGCCTTCGTCTGTCCGCAGTGCTCTCAGTCTCGATGCTTGCGCCTCGTTGTTCCAAAGACTCCGTACCCGATGACACCGAATCTCGCTGACGTATTGCAAGTACAGAACGAACGCTGACGAGCAACTCGCCAATGAGGCACGCCTAGCAATGACATTTCCAAACTGGAGACATTCATGCCCCCCGTTGTTCTCGTCGGTCACCGTCATTCCTGCCCCCTGCATGGCGACGGCACCGTCACCACCGGCACCGGCGGCGTCACGGTCAACGGTCGCGCGGCCGCGTGCATCGGCGACCACATCAGTTGCGGTGCCGTTATCACCACCGGCTCATCGTCCACGTTTGGTGGGCAAGGCATCGCCTATGTGGGGTGCAAGACCAGTCATGGCGGCACGTTGGTGGAAGGCGATGAAAGCTGGCAGGTCGACTGATCGCGCACCTTTGCCTCATCCGATCCTCGACCGGAGTGTGCGTACGCGCCAATCGGCAGATCGCTGGGGTTTCGTTTGCCTGGACAATGAGTGGCAAGGCCGTGAAGCGACTTATCGCTTTCAGTGTCGAGACGGGCACGTTTTCATCAAAACGTTCAACGCGCTGGCACAGGCGCCAAAAGGTGAATGCCCGGTGTGCGTCCGCACCCGAAGAGCGAACCAGTGGGAAACCCTTCTTCGCCAATCGGGTCTGACGTGCCTTGAATCTGAGTGGCTGGGACACAGCGCGTTGCACCGCTTTCGCTGCACCGGAGGCCATGCATGGGAACGTAGCGGCGGCCGGGCCCTGCAAAACATTCATTGCCCTCACTGTGGCCGTGCGGACGGCTACATACGCAAACGGCTGGTAGACGGGTTGGAACGGCTCCAACAAGCGGCCGCCAACCGGGGCGGCCAATGCCTCTCCGATCATTTCGCCGGGGTCAACCATACCTACACGTTTCGCTGCGCCAAGGGCCATACGTGGCAAGCCAATGGGGGCGATGTGCTGCGCCGTACGTGGTGTGACCTCTGTGCGCGCGAACGCAAATCACAGGACTACCGGCTCAAGGATGGCCTCGCACGGTTGCAAGCCAAGGCCAGCGAGCGAGGCGGCCAATGCCTCAGCGCGGTCTATCACGATGCCCGCACCCGTTATCGCTTCCGGTGTGGTGCGGGGCACGAATGGGAAACTACCGGTGCACGTGTCCTGCGCGGCGTCTGGTGCGTTGCCTGTGCCTATGACAGCAAACGGTTGACCATCAACGATGCTCGACAGACCGCCGCAGAGCGCGGGGGGCAATGCCTGTCTGAGGCCTATCAGAACACTCTCACGAAACTGCATTGGCTATGCCATCGCGGCCACTCGTGGCACGCGCCACTGGGGAACATACGTGCCGGTCACTGGTGCCCGGAGTGTGCTCACATCGCGCGTATTACCTATCGAGAATCTAAAGCACGCACGCGCTATCAGGTGGCTGGGTCGCCCCAGGCAGAACGGCGCGCCACAGAAAGACCACGTCGACTACGTGACCAACCGAACGCGGCAGAGCCCGTCAAGCCATGAACATCCCAAGCAAAGAAGCCATTGATCAGATCAGTGGAGCGGGCGCGCTCATCAGATCGGCCATCGTGGTGATCGGTGTCGGCGTGGTGTTTTTCTATTGCCTCAACGAACATATGGTTCCCGACGGACTATCGCTGGGTGATGTACTTCTACTCGTCCTGATCGCGCTCAGCTTTGGGTTGCTATTGGTCGCCGGCCTCTTTTTTGGCGTGATCGCTGCTTTGGCGCCGTTTCGCCTCGCCATCTATCTTTTGACCAAGTGCCAGCGAACAGCGACTCCGCCTGTGGTCAGGGGCGCCTTGACCGGTTATGGACTTCCGATCGCATCCTGCACGATGCTTTTGACGATCATAGCGTTGGCCTTAATCAGCTACTGCAGCGGAGCGAGCGTTAAGCCTTGGATGAAATTTTCCGGGTTCTGCATACTTGGTGGATTTTTCATGCTCATGATCTTCGGCTTGATACTTCCAGAGAGACTGCGCTTGACGGCGCTAGGTGCTTACGCCGTCGCTGGTGCCCTTCTTTTGTATTGCCTCCTAGCTTGCCAGCCGCCCTTGCTCAACATGACGATGGTCGCTTTGGGGGTTCGATCCGGGGCGGGGTCACTCATCCTGGTATCGAATGAGGATCACGAGCGTATTTATGCGCTGGCACAGCTCGCCGGAATACCTATTAGGTTCTGCCAGCTTCCTGGTACCTCGCAATGGGCGACGCACGATGCACGGACAATCTGGCACGGCATTGGCACAACCTCCTATCTGGCTCTGGGTAAGCAAACACAGGCAACGCTGACTACCCCGTTCCCAGAGCCAATTTGGAGGTCATCCAGTCGTCAGCATTGAGTTCCGTGTGCAACCGCGCGCGGGGAGCCTGAAAAGTCGTTCTTTCGGGCATGGACTTCCTGCGCCCGCCAAAAGTTTGGGCGCAGGCAAGAAAAAAGCCCCGGCTTATGGCCGGGGCTTTTTTGTCTTGCTGCGTTCGGATCATGAGCCGCGATGCGGGTCTGAGTCGAACGATTGCATGCCGTTCTGCGGAGGCGCGCCGCCAGGCGGAGGCGTGCCACCGGAGTGGTCATCACCGGCAGGCGGTGCGCCATGGGCGCCGCGGATCGTATGCGATGCCTCGTCCAGCTTGTCGCCGAGCAGGCGACGCACCACCACGTAGAACACCGGGATCAGCAGCAGGCCCAGGAGGGTGGCGAAGATCATGCCGCCGATCACGCCCGTACCGATGGCGTGACGGGCATTGGCACCGGCACCCGAGGAGATGAACAGCGGGAACACGCCCAGGATGAACGCCATCGAGGTCATCAGGATCGGGCGCAGTCGCAGGCGGGCCGCTTGGAGCACGCCCTCGCGCAACGTCTTGCCTTCCTGTTGCTGTTCCACCGCGAACTCCACGATCAGGATCGCGTTCTTCGCGGCGAGGCCGATCACCGTGATCATGCCGATCTTGAAGAAGATGTCGTTGGACAAGCCGCGCAGCATGGTGAACACCACCACGCCGAGCACGCCCAGCGGCACCACCAGCAACACCGACACGGGAATCGACCAGCTCTCGTACAGCGCCGCAAGGCACAGGAACACGATGAAGATGGATAGCACCAACAACAGCGTGGCCGAGTTGCCCGCCAGGATTTCCTGGTACGACTGGCCCGTCCAGTCATAGCCGAAGCCCCTGGGCAGGTTGTCGTTGATGATGCCTTCGAGCACACCCATCGCCTGGCCGGTGGAATAACCTGGCCCTTCGTTACCCACGATTTCCACGGCGGAATAGCCGTTGTAGCGGGTCAGTGCCGGTGCGGCCAATTCCCACTTCGTGTTCACGACGCTCGCCAACGGAATCATGTTGTTGGCGGTAGGCGAGCTGCTGGCCGTAGCCAGCGTGCTTGGCGTGTAGATGTGCTGCAACGACTCCGGCCCCATGCGATAGGGCGCATCAGCCTGCACCATCACACGCTTCACGCGACCGCCGTAGGAGAAGTCGTTGACGTACACCGGAGCCAGCGTCAGCTGGATCGCGTTGTAGATGTCGCTGACCGACAGACCCATGGATTGCGCCTGTTGGCGGTCCACGCTCAGATCCAGCTGCGGGGCACTTTCCAGCGTGTTCGGACGAACGCCGACTAGGGCCGGGCTCTGCGCGGCCTTGCCGAGCAGCACGTTACGCGCCTGGGTCAACTCATCGCGCGACTGGCCGGCACGTGCCTGCAGGAACATGTCGATGCCGCCGAACTGGCTGAGGCCGCGGATGGTAGGCAGGTTGACCACGAAGATCTGCGCGTCACGAATGCCGTGCAGCTTCATGTTGGCCTGCCTGATGAAGTCCGTGGCAGTGATGGCCGGATCGACCTTGGGCGCCTTGCCGGCCTTGACCTGTTCCTCGTAGGCGGCCTTCGCTCCCTTCTGCTTGTCGCTGAAGTTGCGTTCGCCCCACGGCTTGAGGCGGATGAAGTTCATGCCGGTGTTTTCACCGGTGCCCACGAAGCTGAAGCCCGAGATCTGGAACACGCCATCGACCGCTGCGTCCTTCAACAACACGGAGCGGATTTCGGCATTCACGTGCTCGGTGCGTTGCAGGCTCGCGCCCGGCGGCAGGGTGACGATGGCCAGTGCATAGCCCTGGTCTTCGTCAGGCACGAAGCTGGTCGGTACGCGCGTGAACAGGAAGCCGCACAGCAGCACCACCACCACGAACACGATCATCCAGCGCGGCGCATGCTTCACCGCGCTGCCGATGTGGCCGGTGTAGGTGTGCGTCACCCAGTCGAACAGCTCGTTGAACTTGCGATAGACGATGTTTTTCTTCTGCGTGTGCGTCGGCTGCAGAATGGTGGCGCACAACGCCGGCGTGAACGACAGGGCAAGGAACGCGGAGAAGCCCATCGACACGGCGATGGTCAACGCGAACTGTTTGTAGATCACGCCCGAAGCGCCCGGTTGCAAGGCAGAGGGCACGAACACGGCGGCAAGCACCACGGTAATCGCGACCACGGCGCCGGTGATCTGGCCCATCGCCTTGCGTGTTGCTTCCTTGGGCGACAGGTGTTCCTCGGTCATGATGCGTTCGACGTTCTCGATCACCACGATCGCGTCGTCCACCACGATACCGATGGCCAGCACCATGCCGAACAGGGTCAGCTGGTTGATGGTAAAGCCCAGCGGTAACAGGCCCAGGAAGGTACCCAGCAGCGCGACCGGAATCACCAGCGTCGGGATGATCGTGGCGCGGAAGTTCTGCAGGAACAGCAGCATCACCAGGAACACCAGGATGATGGCCTCGACCAGCGTATGAACCACTTCCTCGATCGAGATCTTCACGAAGGTGGTGGTGTCGTACGGGGCGAACCAGGTCACGCCCTGGGGGAAGCTCTTGGCCAGCTCTTCCATCTTGGAGCGCACGGCGGTCGCCACGTCCAGCGCGTTGGCGCCGGGCAGCAGCTGCACACCGAATGAGCCGGTGGGGCGGTCGTTCCAAGTGGCGGCAAAGCCATACGACTGCGGGCCGAAATCGATACGGGCCACGTCGTTGAGCTTCACCACGGTGCCGTCAGGATTGGCCCGCAGGATGATGTTGTTGAACTCATCCGGCGTGGCGAATCGACCTTCCGCCGATACCGTCACGCTGAAGCCCTGGCCGTTGAGGGCGGGGTCCGAACCCAGCGAGCCGGCGGCAAACTGCACGTTCTGCGCGCTTAGTGCATTGAACACCTGGGTAGCAGAAAGGCTGTAGCCCTGGAGCTTGTCCGGGTTGAGCCAGATGCGCATGCCATATTCGGAACCGAGCTGGCGGGTGGCGCCCACGCCCGGAATACGGCCGATCTGGTCAAGCACCTGCGAGGACACGATGTCGGTGAGCTTGTCACCATCGATGCTCGCGTTGTCCGACGTCAGTGCCACGAACATCAGGAAGTCGGGGTTGCTCTTGGCCACCACGACGCCCTGCTGGTTCACCTCGGTAGGCAGGCGCGGCGTCGCCAGCGACACCTTATTCTGCACCTGCACCTGGGCAATGTCCGGATCGGTGCCGGTTTCGAAGGTAAGCGTGATCGTGGCCGAGCCGCTGGAGCTGGACGACGAGCTGAAGTACAGCAGGTGGTCGATGCCGGTGAGCTGCTGCTCAATCACCTGGGTGACGGTCTTTTCAGTGGTATCCGCGCTGGCGCCGGGATAGGTCGCCGTGACCGTCACCTGGGGCGGAGCGATATTCGGATACGACTCGATACCCATGTTCAGCACCGCGATGGTGCCGCACAAGCTGATCAAGATCGCCACCACCCACGCAAAAATCGGGCGGTCAATAAAGAAACTGGGCATGGTCTACTCCCTTACTGCCCGTTGGCCGGCTTGCTGCCACCCTGGGTTGCACCCGGCTTGGCGGCGCCCGGAGCGCTTTGGTCGGGCTGCCATGGCGTAGCCTTGGCCGGCGCGCCTTCCTTGATTCGCTGCAGGCCGGACACGACCACCTGGTCGCCTGGCTGCAAGCCGCTGGTCACGATCCAGTTGGAACCGCTGGTCTCGTCAGCCGTGACGTTCTTGCGCACGACCTTGCCATCGGCGCCGACCACCATGGTGAAGGCACCGGCGGTATCGCGTTGCACCCCGAGCTGGGGTACCAGGAACACGTTGTGGCGCTCGCCCAGGTTGGCGTTGATGGTGACGTACTGGCCCGGCAGCAGGATGCGTTCGGCATTGGGCACCTTGGCGCGCAGGTTCACCGCGCCGGTGGCCGGATTGACCGTGGTGTCGGAGAAGTCCAGCGTACCTTGCTGGTCGTACACGCTGCCGTCGGGCAGGGTCACCGCCACGGTGGCCTGGTTCTGCTCGCGCAGGGTGACACTGCCGGCCGTCTGGGCGCGGCGCAGCCGGTCGAGATCGGCCACGCTCACGGTGAAATTCACATAGAGCGGATCGAGCTGATCGACCGTGGTAAGCAAGGTGGAGCTGGCACCGGTGTCTGCCGTTCCGTTGCCGACGATGGCGCCTTCAGTGAGCTGCTGCTGGCCGGCGCGGCCGTCGATCGGGGAAACCACATTGGTGTAGCTGAGGTTGACGCGCGAGGTTTCCACATCGGCCTCGGCCTGCTTGATGGCGGCGGCGGCGCTGCGCTCGGCAGCTTCGTCGGCGTCCAGCTGGGCCTTGGAGACGTAACCCTTCGGCACCAGGGTGCGATCGCGTTCGGCCACGACATGGGCATTGGTGTAGGTGGCCTGGGTCGACGCCAGCACCGCCAGATTGGCATTCAACGCAGCCTTGTACGGCGCCGGGTCGATCTGGAACATCAACTGGCCTTGCTTGACGTCGCTACCTTCGGTGTAGACGCGCTTGAGCAGCAGGCCCGATACGCGAGCGCGTACATCGGCGCTGCGGAAGGGGGAAAGGCGGCCGACCAGGCTCTTGCGCAGCGGCTCGGTCTGCGGCTGCACTTTGACCACGCCGACTTCCGGTGGCGGCTGCTGCTGCGGTCCTTGATCCTTGCCTTTGCCACAGGCGGCCAGTGAGAGCAGGCCAAGGCACAGCAGGGGTGTGCGCAGTGACGAGGACTTCATGTGGGCTCCATTCTTTTTAATGTGGTCGGGGGGATGCTGCGCGCCATCGCCACTCCGGGCGTCGGCAAAATTCGGTACTGCATCGAGCACACAACCGCCCCGCGTGCCATGCCCCTGGGTGAGGGCCGAGGCGAAGGCGGGGCGTGTCTGTCGTGGCTCGTTAAAAGCGTACGAGCGTGGACTATACCGTACAGTTTAAAATTTGTAGAGCCATTGACGCGCCTCCTCAAATGGTTACCCACAGCCACCGGCAGGGCACTGCAGGGTGAGGCGCTCTTCGGCAACGGCTATCCCCCGTGTCAGGTCCAGGGCTACCAATTTTGTCTTAAAGCCGTGAAGGAACGGTGTCGACGACCGCCATGGGTGCGCGAGATTTGCGCCAGCTTGCCAGCCGACGCGAAAACCCGTCCTGTGCCGATGGTCCGGTTGCGTGGTCGACACCTGTTGAGGGCAAGAACCTGATCGAGCAAGCCGTCGACCGGCGACGGGCAGGCCGATATACCCCATTGCTGCGACGCAGCGGTGCATGCAGTGCATGTTGACGACATACGCACTGGTATTGCAGTCACGCGACTGTCGCACGCACGCGGGAGTATGGCTGGCAACTCACGAGCGCGATGGGTTTTTCTTGCTTTCAAATGGACGACGTCACGCGCATCGATCATGCCTTTGCACATGCGTTATTGATGGCCCGCTGCTTTGCTGCATGGGCGTCATGACCTGCCGCCAGCTGAAGTGGTCTGGTTGCAACGGTGGATAAGGCATGACGCGAGGCGTATTCTTTTAGGGCTTTTTTTGCCTCATTCCGTCTCCCCAAAACAGTAGATGCCATGAACGCGATTCGTGCGGCTAGCAACAGCTCCTTCCCCACTGTTGTTTTCGAAGAACTGAAGCAAAGCGGATTTCCTACCGAGCGCCTTGATGAGGCGCAATTTTTTATCAGCGTTTTCTTTGAGCGCATTGCAGCCGGCGACCTGGAACTGCATACCGCTGCCGAATGGGCTGCGCTGGTCGCCGACCTGCTGGAGTTCATGAAGCAGCGTCAGCCGGGTCGTGCATCGGTGCGCGTCCTCAATCCGTCGACGGGTCATGCCGGCCGCAGCTACATCCAGGTCATTACCGACGACATGCCGTTCCTGGTCGATACGGTGACCATGGTCGCGTCGGAGCATCTGCAGATACATGCGGTAATCCATCCGGTGCTGGACGTCACCCGTGACGCCTCGGGCAAGTTGCTCAAGATCGGCGCCGAAAACGCCTCACCCGAATCGGTGATGCATTTCGAGGTGGATCGTGTGGCAGGCGAGGCCGAGCAGGCACAGCTCAAGGCCCAGCTCGAAGGCGCGCTGGAAGATGTGCGCGTTGCCGTCACCGACTGGCCGAAGATGCGCGACACGGCATTGGCCATCGCCGCCGACCTGCCGTCGCGCCAGCTGCCGCTCGATGCGGCCGGGGTGAAGGAAGCATCGGCTTTCCTGCACTGGCTCGCAGACGACAACTTCACGTTCCTTGGTTACCGCGAATACGAAGTGACCGAGACCGATGGCGAGGATGTGCTGCGCGCGGTTGAGCCTTCTGGCATGGGTATCCTGCACAAGAGCGAGCGCTCGCTGGCGCCGCGTTCGCTGCGCACGCTGGTGGCAAGCGATCTGCCGCAGTCCGGTTCCACCGACGCCATCATCCTGACCAAGACGAACGCGCGCTCGCATGCGCATCGTCAGGGCTACATGGATTACATCGGCGTGCTCAAGTTTGACGCCAATGGCAAGCCGACGGCCGAGCAGCGCTTCCTTGGGCTGTTCACCTCCAGCGCCTACATGTCGCGGCCGCAGAACGTGCCGCTGGTGCGCCAGAAGTTCGAGTACGTGATGGATCGCTCGGGTCTGAAGCGCGATTCGCACTCGGGCAAGGCGTTGCGCCACATTCTGGAAATCCTGCCGCGCGACGAGCTGTTCCAGGCCAGCGAGGATGAGCTGTACGCCATTTCGATGGGTATCCTCGAACTGCGCCAGCGTGCGCGCACGCGCCTGTTCGTTCGTCGCGACCGCTACGGCCGCTTCATCACCTGCACGGTGTTCGTGCCGCGCGACCGTTTCAACACCTCGGTGCGCGAGCGCATCGAAGCGTTGCTGCGCGACGCCATGCGCGGTGAGCATCTCGATTCCTCGGTACTGATGGGCGAGGCTGCACTGGTCCGACTGCACGTGGTGGTACGTCCGAAGATCGGCGACCAGGTGCCCTACGACGTGGCCGAGCTCGAGAAGGGCGTGACCGCCATCGTGCGCAACTGGCAGGACGACCTGCGCGACGCGCTGGTGGCCAAGCTGGGTGACCACGACGGTGTGGTGCTGTCCAACCGCTATGCCAAGGCCATGCCCGCGGGTTACGTGGAAGACGTGGCACCGCCGGCGGCCGCCGAAGACGTGCGCCAGCTCTCGCTGCTGAAGGGCGGCGATGACGTGCGCATGTCGTTCTATCACCCGGCCGCGCGTCCCGAGGAACTTCGCTTCAAGATCTACCGCAGCGGCGGCGACATTGCGCTTTCCGAAGTGCTGCCGCAGCTGGAGAACCTGGGCCTGCGCGTGCTGACCGAGCATCTCTACGATGTGAATGTCGACGGCTCGACGCTCTACATCCAGGACTTCGAGGTGCAGACCGCCGGCAGCCTGGCTTTCAGCGTGGAGCAGGTGGGTACGCTGTTTGAAGATGCCTTCGAACAGATCTTCCGCGGCAACGCCGAGAACGACGGGTTCAACCGCCTCGTGCTCGGCGCCAAGCTGAGCTGGCGCCAGGTCGCGATGCTGCGTGGCTACTGCAAGTACCTGCTGCAGACCGGCGTGGCGTTCTCGCAGAGCTACATGGAAGACGCGTTCAACCGCTATCCGGCCATCGCCGGCCTGCTGGTGGAGCTGTTCCTGGCCAAGTTCGACCCGCGTCGCGAGCAGCTGTCGGCCGACGAGCTGAAGCAGGCGGGGGCTGCCTTGTCCGCTGAAATGAAGACGCTGATTCCCGAGTCGGTGCGCACCGCGCATCCGGGCGTCATCGACGGCCTGATCGGTGCGCTTTCGAAGCCGCGCAACGAGCAGATCACTGTGGTGGAAGAGGCCATCGGCACGCTGCTGGAAACCGTCTCCAGCCTGGACGACGACCGCATCCTGCGCAGCTTCATGTCGCTGATCCGCGGAACCCTGCGTACCAGCTTCTTCCAGCAGTGGCAGGGCTTCTACCGGAGCTACATCAGCTACAAGTTCGACTCGCACCGCGTGCCCGAGCTGCCCAAGCCGGTGCCGTATCGCGAGATCTTCGTCAGCGCGCCGCGCGTGGAGGGCATCCACCTGCGCTTTGGTTCGGTGGCACGTGGCGGCCTGCGTTGGTCCGATCGTCGCGAAGATTTCCGCACCGAGGTGCTGGGCCTGGTGAAGGCGCAGATGGTGAAGAACACCGTCATCGTGCCGGTGGGTTCCAAGGGCGGCTTCTTCGTGAAGCGTCCGCCGGTGAATGGTGACCGCGACGCGCAGCTGGCCGAGGGCATTGCCTGCTACCGCATGTTCATCAGCGGCTTGCTCGACATCACCGACAATCTGGTCGAAGGCAAGGTCGTGCCTCCGCACGATGTGGTGCGCCATGACGCGGACGATCCGTACCTGGTGGTGGCGGCCGACAAGGGCACGGCCACGTTCTCCGATATCGCCAATGCGATTTCGATCGAGCACGGCTTCTGGCTGGGCGATGCGTTCGCGTCGGGCGGTTCCGACGGCTACGACCACAAGGGCATGGGCATCACCGCCAAGGGCGCATGGGAGTCGGTCAAGCGCCACTTCCGCGCCATGGGCCGTCGACAGCCAGACCCAGGACTTCACCTGCGTGGGTATCGGCGACATGTCCGGCGACGTGTTCGGCAACGGCATGCTGCTGTCGCGCCATATCCGCCTGCTGGTCGCGTTCGATCATCGCCACATCTTCTTCGACCCGAACCCGGATACCGCGCGTTCGTTCGCCGAGCGCGAGCGCATGTTCAAGCTGCCGCGTTCAAGCTGGGAGGACTACGACAAGTCGCTGATTTCGGCCGGCGGCGGCGTGTATCCGCGCAGCCTGAAGTCGATTCCGGTGACGTCGGAAGTGCGCGCCATGCTGGGCCTCAAGCCCGAAGTGACGCAGATGGCGCCGAGCGACCTGCATCAGCGCCATCCTCAAGGCGCCGGTGGACCTGCTGTGGAATGGCGGTATCGGCACCTACGTGAAGGCCAGCACCGAGACACATGCTGACGTGGGCGATCGCGCCAACAATGCGTTGCGCGTGAACGGCGCCGAGCTGCGTTGCAAGGTGGTGGGTGAGGGCGGCAACCTGGGCTTCACCCAGAAGGGCCGCATCGAGGCTGCCCAGCATGGCGTGCTGCTCAATACCGACTTCATCGACAACTCCGCCGGCGTGGACACCTCCGATCACGAGGTGAACATCAAGATCCTGCTGGGCGATGCGGTGCAGCGCAACGAGCTGACCACCGAGCAGCGCAACACCCTGCTGGCCAGCATGACCGACGAAGTGGGCGAGCTGGTGCTGTGCGGACAACTACCGCCAGAACCAGGCCATTACGCTGATGGAGCGCCAGTCGGTGCAGCGCATCGGTTCGATGGCGCACTTCATCCGCATACTTGAGTCCGAAGGCCTGCTCGATCGCCAGGTGGAGAACCTGCCGAGCGAATCCGAACTGATCGAGCGCAAGACGCGCGGCATCGGCATGACCCGTCCGGAACTGTCGGTGCTGTTGTCCTACGACAAGATCAAGCTCTATCAGCAGCTGCTCGATTCCGATGTGCCGGAAGATCCTTACCTGTCCAAGGAGCTGGTGCGCTACTTCCCGGGTCCGCTGCACGACAAGTACGCCGATCACATGCAGCGCCATCGCCTGAAGCGGGAAATCATCGCCACGGCGGTGACCAACTCGACCATCAACCGCATGGGCGCCACCTTCATGATGCGCATGCAGGAGGACACCGGCCAGGGTCCGGCGGCCATCGCCAAGGCGTATACGGCGGCGCGTGAGATTCTTGGTGCGCGTGAGTTCTGGTCGGAGATCGAGGCGCTCGACAGCAAGGTGGCCGAGGGCACGCAGATCGATGCCATCCTGCAGATATGGTCGCTGCTGCGGCACATGACGCGCTGGCTGCTCAATCGACCGGGCGGCACGCTGGACATCAACGCCAACGTGGAGCGTTACCAGAACGGCGTGTCCGCACTGCGTGCGGCGTTGCCGGCAGCGCTGACCGAAACCGGCAAGGCCGATTTCGCCACCAGCCAGGAAAAATGGGAAGGCCTCGGCCTGCCGCCGGAACTGGCGCTGCGCCTGGCGCGTGTCCCCGAGTTGCGCGCCATGCTGGACATTGTCGAAGTGGCCCAGCAGAGCGGGCAGTCGATCGACAAGGTGGCCAGCGTGTTCTACGAACTGGGCGAGTCGCTCGACCTCGAGTGGCTGCGCAGTCAGATCGAGGCGTTGCCGGTCGAGGGTGCTTGGCATGCACAGGCACGCGGCTCGCTGCTGGACGAGCTCAACCACCAGCACCGTGCGCTGGCCTTGCAGGTGCTGTCGCTCACCGGCGGCTCCAAGGAGATCTCGCCGGTGCAGGCGTGGCTGCAGCGTGACGATGCCACGCTGAAATACACCCGCAACATGCTGGCGGAGATCCTCACCCAGAACGCGGACTATCCGATCGCCTCGGTCGCCGTCCGTCGCCTGGCCCAGCTGGCACAGGTGCCGGTGAACCAGTAACGCTGTAAGGCCAAGGAAGCGCTCACTAGCCGTCATTCCGGCCTTCGCCGGGATGACGACATAGGCGGCGTTTTTAAGAGAAGGGCGCAAACCGGCAACGGTCTTGCGCCCTTCGTCCATCTACGCTCAACTGGTGCTCTCGATCACTAACCGAAGTCCCGCCCCATGCGCTTCGCTTTTGTCGCCAGCGACACCAATGTTGCCCAGCAGGCCCGGCGCAAGCTCATCGACCGCTATGGCGATGTGCCGCCCGAGCAGGCTGACGTGATCGTGGCACTAGGCGGCGACGGCTTCATGCTGCGCACCTTGCACACGTACCGCGCGCTGCCGGCGCCGGTCTACGGCATGAAGCTCGGCCGCGTCGGTTTTCTCATGAACAAACACCGTATCGACGGCCTCGATGAGCGCGTCGAGCGTGCGCACGCGGCCGTGCTCTACCCGTTGGAGATGCGTACCACCGATGCTGCTGGCCAAGTGCATCATGCGTTGGCGTTCAACGAGGTATCGCTATTGCGCCAAAGCAACCAGGCGGCGCATCTGGAAGTGAAGCTCAACGACACGGTGAAGCTCACCACGCTGGTGTGCGACGGCATCCTGGTGTCCACGCCGGCCGGTTCTACTGCCTATAACCTGTCGGCGCATGGTCCGATCCTGCCGTTGGATGCCAACGTGCTGGCGCTGACGCCCATCAGCCCGTTCCGCCCGCGTCGCTGGCGCGGCGCCATTCTTCCGCATCGCACCCTGGTGACCTTGCGTGTGCTCGATCCGGGAAAGCGTCCGGTGAGTGCCACCGCCGACTTCCACGAGGTTCGCGACGTGCGCGAGGTGGAGATTCGCCAGTCCGAAGGGCAGGGCGTGCGCTTGCTGTTTGATCCGGAGCACAACCTGGAGCAGCGCATTCTGGATGAGCAGTTCGCGCCGGATTGAAACGGTACTAGCTCGTCATCCCCGCGAAAGCTGGGATCCAGCGACTTTGGCTTTTGTACGCGTTCTTCAGGCGCCGGATCCCAGCGTTCGCCGGGATGAAGAATCGTTGGGCTGTGGCCTTGTCCGCACCCATCACCACGCGTTTGCGCTAGATTGATGGCCATGAGTCGACCCACCGAAGACGCCCACGATCCCACTTCCGTTGGTGACAACCGGTTGGTGGTGGCTATTTCCTCGCGTGCCCTGTTCGACCTGGGCGACAGCCATGCGTTGTTCGAACGTGACGGGCTGGACGCTTACCGTTCCTTCCAGATCGAGCATGAGGACGAGATCCTCAAACCAGGCGTGGCTTTTCCGCTGGTGCAGAAGCTGCTCGATCTGAACAAGCTTGCCGGTGATGTGCCGCCGGTGGAAGTGATCCTGTTGTCGCGCAACTCGGGCGACACGGGCCTGCGCATCTTCAACGCCATCCAGCATTACGGGCTGGAGATCAGCCGCGCCGCGTTCACCAGCGGTGCGCCGACCTCCGACTACATCGCGCCGTTCAAGGCTGATCTGTTTCTTTCCGCCAACGCCGAGGACGTGGGCCGCGCGCTCGCCGCCGGCGTTGCCGCCGCCACCATCCTGCCGTCCACCGCGCCACCACGTGCCACCGAACAGCTGCGTATCGCCTTTGACGGTGATGCGGTGATCTTTGGCGATGAAGGCGAACGGGTGTCGCGAGAAGAAGGGCTCGAAGCCTTTCATCGCAGCGAGCGTGAGCTGGCTGATGAGCCGCTGTCGGTGGGGCCGTTCCGTGGGTTTCTCAGTGCCGTGCACCGCCTGCAGGCGGCGTTTCCGGCCGAGGATTCACCGATCCGCACCGCCTTGGTCACGGCACGTTCCGCACCGGCGCACAAGCGCGTGATCCTTACGCTGCGTCGTTGGGGCGTGCGCATCGATGAGGCGCTGTTTCTCGGCGGGCGCGACAAGGGGCCGTTCCTCGATGCGTTTGGCGCCGACATCTTCTTCGACGATTCACCGGCCAATGTGGAATCGGCACGCAAACATGTGGCGACGGGGCACGTGCCGCATGGGGTTAGCAACCGCTAACGCGGCCCGCGGCGATGGGTGTGGTCGCTTCGTAGGTCGTCGCGCACAGGGTGCGCTCCTACAAGGGCTCTCCAATCTCGCTTGTGCATATCCCCTGTAGGAGCGCACCCTGTGCGCGACCGCGGCATTGCAGCGCCCGGGCTTGGTCGGTTGTCGCGCACAGGCTGCGCTCCTACAAGAAGCCGCGGTGGTCAGGGCACCGAGTGGCCTTTGCTCGCCGTCCAGATCGCATACCAGTCTTCCGCATCGAGCTGCACGTTCAGGGCGGCGACGGCATCGCGCAGGCCATCTGTGCGGCCGGTGCCGGTGATCGGGTGCGGGCGTGACGGATGGCGCAGTACCCAGGCGAATGCCAGCGTCGTCAGGCTGATGCCGTAGCGTGTGGCGATGGCGGCCATTTCGGCGCGCACGCGCACCGCTTGCTCGTCTTCGCCAGTAAACAGCAAGCCGCCGCCCAGTGGCGACCAGACCATGGGCCGCAGGCCCAGCTGTTGCGCCTGATCGAGTGTGCCGTCATCGAGTGCATTCATTTGCAACGGCGACAGTTCGAGCTGGTTGGTGACGAGCGGGTGGTGCTGATGCAGCAGGGCGAACTGGCTGGCACTATGGTTGGAGACGCCCCAATGCATCACCTTGCCCTCGCGAGTGAGGGTCGCGAAGGTGTCGGCCAGTTCCGCGGCATCCATCAAATAATCGGGGCGATGGATCAGTACCAGGTCGAGCTGTTCGGTGTGCAGGTTGCGCAGCGACTGCTCCACCTGCGTGCGAACGTAAGCGGTTGACGAGTCGTAATAGTTGATGCGATAGGGATGCTGCGCCGAGCGCAGGCGGATGCCGCACTTGCTCACCAGCTGCATGCGCTGCCGCAGCGCTGGCGCTGCTTTCAACGCTTCACCAAACGCAGCCTCGGCTTGGTAGTCGCCATAGATATCAGCATGATCGAACGTGCTGATGCCCAGCTCCAGCGCTTGTTCGATCCAGCGCACGCGCTCGTCCACGCTGAGGTTCCAGCTGTTGATGCGCCACAAGCCGGCAACGATGGGAGAAAGCGAGATAGGGGCAGGCGACATGGCGAGGCCGGACGTGGTTGGGCCGGCAGTGTGCCAAGCCCTCAGCATTAGCGCTACTGCGCAGTCATGGATGTCGCCACTGGCTTGCCGTCACCCAACTGGTCCGTGGACCAGCCGCCGCCCAGATCACCAATCAGCGACACCGCATCGAGCAGGCGTTGCTGCTGCACGTTCAAGGCGGTTTCCTGGGTACTCAGCTGTGTAGTCTGGGCAACGGCAGCGGTGGTGTAGTCGACCGTGCCGGCCTGGTACTCGTTGAAGGCGATCTCGGCACCGCGGGTGGCATCGCGTACCGCCGAGTCGAGCACCTCGGCCTGCTGCGAGAGAATCTTCAGTCCGGAGAGGTCGTCTTCCACATTCTGGAAGGCGCCGAGTACGGTGCCGCGATAGTTGGCGACGGTGGCTTCGTAGGTCGCCTTGGCGGCGGCGACTTCGCCGTGACGCTGGCCGAAGTCGAACACGGTTTCGCTGGCATCGGCGCCCAGCGACCACACGTGGTTGGCCACGTGCAGCAAACCGGCCAGCGGCGACTGCGAAAAACCATCCGCGGCCGACAGTGAGAAATTGGGGTAGTAGGCGGCCACGGCGACGCCGACGGCGGCATTCTGCGCGGCCATCTGGCGTTCGGCCACGGCGATATCCGGACGACGCTGCAGCAGCGTGGAGGGCACGCCAGTGGGGACGTTCGGTAGTGTCGGCAGCGTCGTGTTGAACGGAATATCGAGCTCTTCCGGATTCTTGCCGATCAGCACTGCGATGGCGTGCGCGTATTTCGCGCGCGCGACGCCAAGCGCGAGCAGGCTGGATTTCGCGTTCTCCAACTGCGTGCGCGCCGTGATCACATCAGAGGGTGCAATGGTGCCGGCTTCGCCCTGGTTGGCGACCACGCGCAAGTATTCCTGATAGGCCGCCACAGTTTTCTGCAGCAGGTCGATATTGGCGTCGGTGACGCGAAGTTCGATCACTGCGGTGGCCAATGCGGTTTGTTCGGACAACGTGGCATTGGCCAGCGTGGCCTGGGTAGCCTGCGCGGTGGCCTTGTTTTCCTCGATCGTGCGGCGGACCTTGCCCCACAGGTCAGGCGCCCAACTGATGTTGCCTTCCAGTGAGCCCGACGTGCTCACCGGACTCAGGTGCTCGACACCGCTGCCGGCGTTACCCGCCGATGAGCGCTGCTTGCTCGCCGAGCCGGTGATGCCGATGGTGGGGAACAGCGCGCTGCGTGCCACCTGCACTTCGGCCAGCGCAGCCTGATAGTTTTCGTAGTCCGCGCGCACGGTCTGGTTGGACACCGACACCTGCGGCTCCAGCTCGTTGAGCAACGGATCGTTGAAGCCGGTCCACCAGTCGCCCTTGGGTGCTTCGGCTTCTGCCGGCGCCGCCGCGGTCCAGCCGGGCAGCTCTTTGTACTGGGTGGGCGTGCTGACCTCGGGCCGATGATAGTCGGGGCCGACCATGCAGCCGCCGAGCAGCAGCGCCAATGAGGCGGCCAGGGCTTTGCGGGGAATGTTCATGTTCATGCGCTCACGTCCGATCGGTTCCACGGCAGGCTTTCCGACCACGTTGCCAGTTTGGCGCGCAAGCGGTCGAGATACAGATAAATCACCGGCGTGGTGTAGAGAGTAAACACCTGGCTGAGAATCAGGCCGCCCATCACGGTGATGCCCAGCGGCTGACGCAGCGATGCACCCTGGCCAATGCCGATGGCCAGCGGTACTGCGCCGAGCACGGCGGCGGCGGTGGTCATCATGATGGGGCGCAGACGTACCACGGCCGCTTGATGGATGGCCATCTTCGGTTCCATGCCTTCATCGCGCTGAAGGTGAATGGCCACGTCGATCATCATGATCGCGTTTTTCTTGACGATGCCGATCAGCAGGATGATGCCAATCATCGCGATTACCGAGAACGGCGTGCCGAAGATCAACAGCGCGAGCGTGGCACCAATACCCGCCGAGGGCAGCGTGGAAAGAATGGTGATGGGATGCACGGTGTTCTCATAGAGAATGCCCAGCACGATATAGACCGCCGCCAGCGCCGCGAGGATCAGCAGCGGCATGGTGGACATCGACTGCGCATACACCTGCGCGGCGCCAGCCGAACCACCATGGATGGATGCAGGCATGCCCAACTCTTGCTCGGCCTGGCCGATGGCTGCCAACGCCGCGCTCAGCGAGCCGCCCGGCGGCAGATTGAAGGAAATGGTGCCGGCCACCAGCCCGCCCTGGTGACTGACCTGGGTGGCAGTGTGGTTGCTGATGTACGAGGCCAGCGCCGGGAACGGCACCATCGTTTCGGACGACGTACTGTCGGCGCTACCGCTGGAGCTGCCACCCTTGGAGTTGGCAATGGCGTTGGTCAGCTGGTTCGCCTCGGCATCGGCGTTAAGCGCATTGGTGCTGGACGACGAATTTCCCGTCGCGCTCACTGCCATCACTGGTGTCACACCCTTGATAATGGCGCTCGACATTTGGGTCTGCTGCGAGCCGCTGGGGTTGCCAGCCGCCGTACTGAAGCGGATGCGATCAAGCATCTGCGGGTATTGCCAATACTTCGGTGCGACTTCCATCACCACGAAGTACTGGTTGAGCTGGTTGTAGACGGTCGATACGGTGCGCTGGCCGAAGGCGTCGTAGAGCACGCTATCGATCTGGTTAGGCGCAAAGCCGTAGCGCGCGGCGGTGGCGCGGTCGATATTGACGTAGATTTGCAGGCCGTTCTGCTGCAGGTCGGAGTTCACGTCGGTCAGCACGCTGTGATAATTAGCCAACGCCGTAACCAGCCGCGGAACCCAGGTGAACAGCGCGGTGGAGTCGTCGCTGGTAAGCGTGTACTGATACTCGGCCGCCGATTGACGACCACCGATATGCAGATCCTGCGCCGCCTGCAGGAACAGCTTGGCACCCGATACCGCATTGAGTTTGGGTCGCAGGCGGTCCACTACTGCCGCCGCCGACAACTTTCGTTCGGCCAGCGGCTTGAGCTCGATGAACACGTTGGCGGTATTGAGCGCGCGGCCGCCCGTGAAGCCCGCGACCGAGGCGACGGCGGGGTCTTTCTGCACAATGGATTGCAGCTGCGCGAGCTTCTTTTCCATCGCCTGGAACGAGATGCTCTGGTCCGCGATGATCTGGCCAACCAGGATGCCGTTGTCCTGTTCGGGGAAAAAAGTCGATGGCAGCAGGCGGACCATGAACACGTTGAGCACGATCAGGGCGATCAGGGTCAGCGCCACCAGCAGGGCGTGATCGATCACCGCGGTAAGCGAGCGCGAGTAGGCCTGCTTGAAGCGTTCGAACTGACGCTCATACCAGACGGCCCAGCGTGCCTTGGAGTGCAGCGTCTTGCGGCTGAGCACATATGCCGCCATGGTCGGCGTGACCGTAAGCGAAATCACCAGCGACAGCAGAATCGCGACGGACAGCGTGACGGCAAACTCATGGAACAGCAGGCCGACGATGCCAGGCATCAACAGGATGGGCAGGAACACTGCAATCAGCGACAGGCTCATCGAGATCACCGTAAAGCTGACCTCCTTGCTGCCGAGCATGGCCGCCTCGCGCACGTCCATGCCCGATTCCACATGGCGCACGATGTTTTCCAGCACCACCACCGCATCGTCCACCACAAAACCGGTGCCAATGGTCAGTGCCATCAGCGAGAGGTTGTCGATGCTGTAGCCCAGCAGATACATCGGCCCGAAGGTGCCGACAATCGACAGCGGCAGCGCCACCGCCGGCACCATCACGGCGCGTGGCGATTGCAGGAAAATGTAGACCACACCGATCACCAGCAGCACAGCCATGAACAGCGTGCGCTCGGTATCGTTGACTGCGGCGTTGACCGATTGGGAACGGTCCACCGCAATGCCGATGTGGACATTGTGGGGCAGCGTCGCCTCGATCGAGGGCAACACCTGACGGATCTGCGCAACCGTCTTGACGATATTGCTGCCGGGCAGCGGATAGACAATGACCAGCACCGCGTCCTGGCCGTTGTAGAGGCCCGCATTGCGGATGTTTTCAGCCGAGTCCTGCACGTCGGCCACATCGCGCAGCAACACGGGCGCGTTGTTGCGATAAGCGACGACGAGATCGCGATACGGTGCAGCCTTGCTGATCTGGTCGTTGGACAGCACCTCGTATCGCTGGCCGTTCTGGTCGATATGACCCTTGACGCTGTCGGCGTTGGCGGCGCTGATGGAAGCGCGCACGTCCTCCAGGCCGATGCCATAACTATTGAGCTGGTCGGGCTGCAGCTCGACGCGCACCGAGGGCAGCGCACTGCCGCCCAAGGTGATCTGCCCGACGCCATCGACCTGCGATAGCTGCTGCTGGATCACCGAATCGGCCGAATCGTAGAGCTGCGCGCGGGTCAGCGTCTTGGACGTGAGCGCCAGCACCATGATGGGCGAGTCGGACGGGTTGTACTCGCGATAGCTCGGGTTGTTGCGCAAAGTGGTGGGCAGGTCGGCACGTGCGGCCTGGATGGCCGCCTGCACGTCGCGCGCCGCGCCGTTGATGTCGCGACTCAGTCCAAACTGAATCACGATCTGGGCGGTGCCCACCGAGCTTTGCGAGGTCAGCTCGGACACGTCGGCAATGGTGCCCAGTCGCCGCTCCAGCGGAGCGGCAACGGTCGAGGCCATGATTTCCGGGCTGGCGCCGGCCATGTTCGCCTGCACCACGATGACCGGGAACGTGATGTTGGGCAGCGGCGCCACCGGCAGGTGGAAATACGCAAGGAAGCCGGACAACAGGATGGCGACCGCCAGCAACGTGGTCGCCACCGGTCGCTTGATGAATACGCCCGGGATGTTCACGGCGTGCTCTCGCTGGCCTGCTCCGGCTGCTTGCGCCGGAAGCGCTGGGCGAGGCGGTCAAAGAACAGGTAGATCACCGGTGTGGTGAACAGCGTCAGCATCTGGCTCAACGCCAGGCCGCCGATGATGGCCAGGCCCAGCGGCCGGCGCAGTTCCGAACCGGTGCCACTGCCCAGCAACATGGGCAGGGCGCCGAGCATGGCGGCCAGCGTGGTCATCAGGATGGGACGGAAGCGCAGCAGCGATGCCTCGAAGATGGCTTCTTCGGGCGGCTTGCCATGCTCGCGTTCGGCTTCCAGAGCGAAGTCCACGATCATGATCGCGTTCTTCTTCACGATGCCGATCAAGAGCACGATGCCAATGATGCCGATCACGTCCAGGTCACTACCCGCGATCATCAGTGCCAGCAGCGCACCGATACCCGCGGAGGGAAGGGTGGAAAGAATCGTCACCGGATGGATGAAGCTTTCGTACAGCACACCCAGCACGATATAGACGGCTATCAGCGCCGCGATCAGCAGATACACCTCGCTGGACAGCGAGTCCTGGAAGGCCTGGGCGGCGCCCTGGAACGACGACGTGATCGAGGAGGGCAGGTTCACCGCCTGCTGCGCCTCGTTCACCTCTTTCACGGCCTTGCTGAGCGAGGCGCCCTTGGCGAGGTTGAACGAGATGGTCACCGCGGGGAACTGCGCCAGGTGACTGATCACGAGCGGCGACTTGGTGATCTGGATGGCGGCAATGCCCTTGAGCGGTACCTGGCCGGTGCTGCTGGTCTGGCTGGGCAGGTACAGGTCACCCAGCGATTCCACCGTGGGCATGCTTTCCGGCTTGGCCACCAGGATCACGCGGTACTGGCTGGACTGATTGAAAATGGTCGAGACAATGCGCTGGCCCAAGGCGTCGTACAGCGCGTTGTCGATGGTGGCCGCGGTGATGCCGTAGCGCGCCGCCAACTGGCGATTGACCTCCACGTTCACGCTGAGACCATCATTGTTCAGGTCGCTGGTGACGTCGGTAATCGACGTGATCTTCTTCAGGCGTTCGATCAGCGCCGGCACGTACTGCATGAAGGCCTGCTGGCTCGGACCACGCAGCACGAACTGGTACTGGTTCGGCGATATCGTGGTGTCCAGGGTCAGGTCCTGCTCGGGCTGCATGTACAGCTTCACACCCGGCACGTTCGCGACTTCGGTCTGCAGGCGGCGAGCGATTTCGGCCGCCGTCGACGAGCGGTCATCGCGTGGCTTCAGGTTGATCAGGAACCGGCCATTGTTGAGCGTGGTATTGGTGCCATCGATGCCGACGTAGGAGGTGAGATTGCTCACGTCCTTGTCCTTGACGATCTCCGCGGCCAGTGCGGCCTGTCGGTCCACCATCGCGGTGTAGGACACGGAGTTGTCGGCCACGCTGATGCCTTGCAGTACGCCGACGTCCTGCACCGGGAACAAGCCCTTGGGAATGATCACGTACAGGATGATGGTCAGCGCCAGCGTCGCCAGGAACACGAGCAAGGTGGCCGTCTGTCGCGCCATGACAAAGTGCAGGCCACGCTTGTAGGCGGCTAGTGTCTTGTCGAACAGCCCCTCACTGATGCGCTCGAAGCGGCTGGGGTGACGGTCGGCCTGCGCCTTGAGCAAGCGTGCACAGAGCATCGGCACCAGGGTCAGCGATACCACCGCCGACAGCACGATGGTTACCGCCAGTGTCACCGCAAATTCGCTGAACAGGCGGCCGATGACGCCACCCATGAACAGCAGCGGGATCAGCACGGCAATCAGCGACACGGTCAGCGACAAGATGGTGAAGCCGATTTGTCCCGCGCCTTCCAGTGCCGCCTCCAGTGGCGTCTTGCCCTCTTCGAGGTAGCGCACAATGTTCTCGATCATCACGATCGAGTCGTCCACCACGAAACCGGTGGCGATGATCAACGCCATCAACGAGAGGTTGTCGATGGAGTAATTGAGCTGGTACATCAGCGCCAGCGTGCCGATCAACGACACCGGCACCGAGATGCTGGGGATGAAAGTGGCCGGTATATTGCGCAGGAACACGAAGATCACCAGCACCACCAGCACGATGGCGAGGATCAATTCAAATGCCGCGTCGGACACCGACGAACGGATCACGCCGGTACTGTCGGACACCACCTGCACCGTCATGCCGGCTGGCAGCGTGGATTCCAGCTGCGGCAGTACCTTCATGATCTGGTCCACCGTGGCGATCACGTTGGCACCCGGCTGGCGCTGCACGTTGAGCACAATCGCCTGGGTCTTGCCGAACCATGCGCCTTGCTCGGTGTTTTGCGCCGACTGGGTGACCCTGGCCACATCGCGCAGATAGACCGGGGCGCCGTTCTGGTAGGAGATCACCGTGTTGAGGTAATCCTGCGGGTCCTGGATCTGATCGTTGCCATTGATGGTGTAGTCGAGATCGGGGCCATCGAAGTTGCCCTTGGGCTGGCTCACGTTGACGTTGGCAATCAACGAACGCAGGTCGTCGATATTGAGCCCGTAGCCCGCGAGCTTTTTCGGATCGGCTTCAACGCGAATGGCCGGCACGTTGCCGCCAGAAGGCGTGACCAGACCCACGCCGGAGACCTGCGAAATCTTCGCGCCCAGGCGGTTGTTGGCGACGTCCTGCAATTGCGGCAGCGACATCGAGTTGGACGTGACGGCCAGGGTGAGAATGGGCCGGTCGGCGGGGTTCACCTTCGCATACGTCGGCGGTGCGGGCAGGCCCGATGGCAGCAGGCTGTTGGCGGAGTTGATGGCCTCCTGCACGTTCTGCTCGGCCACGTCGAGGTTGAGCGACAGGTCGAATTGCAGCGTGATGATCGATGCCCCGGCGGAGCTGTTCGAGGTCATCTGCTGCAGACCGGGGATCTCGCCCAGCTGCACTTCCAGCGGCGCAGTCACCGTGGTCGCCATCACCGTGGGGCTGGCGCCTGGATAGAAGGTTTGCACCTGGATCGTCGGGTAGTCGACGTTGGGCAGGGACGACACCGGCAGGAAACGCATGGCAACGAGGCCCACCAGCACAAGGGCGATCATCAGCAGCGATGTCGCCACCGGCCTGAGTACGAACAGGCGGGAAATATTCATCGGATCGCGTGTCCGCCGTTACTGTGCTGAAGGGGCGGAAGCGTTGCCGTGCGTGCGCTTGCCACCTTGGTGCGGATTGCCCTCCGCCGACGATGCCGCCGCGGGCGCAGAGCCGGCCGTGGCGGGCTTGGCGCCAGCGACCTTGATCTTGGCGCCATCGCTCAAACGGTCCATGCCATCGGTTACCACCCGCTGGCCAACCGCAAGGCCGCTCAGGATGACGGTGTGTTTACCGTCGCTCGGGCCTGGCGTCACCTTGTGGACGGAAACCGACTGGTCCGCATTAACCAGGTAGACGTAATAGCCAGGGGCGCCGCTCAGCACCGCGGCCGTCGGTACCTGCACGGCGTTATGCAAGGTGTCCACCAGCAGCGTGGCATTGACGAACTCGTTGGGGAACAGCGCCTCGTCATCATTCGGGAAGGTGGCGCGCAGCGTTACCGTACCAGTGCTGGTCGCCATCTGGTTGCTCAGCGCGTACAGCGAGCCGGTGGCAATCTGCTTGCTGTTGTCGCTGTTGGAGACGGTCACCGGCAGCTTGGCGCCGGAGTTGACCCGTTGCAGCACCTTGGCCAGCGAGTTCTGCGGCACGGTGAATTGCACCGTGGTCGGCTTCATGGTGGTGATGGTGACGATGCCCGGCGAGGTGGACTGCGTGACGTAGTTGCCCGGGTCGACCAGGCGCAGGCCCACGCGGCCGGCCACCGGGGCGGTGATATGGCAATAGGTAAGGTCAAGGTCGTCCTGCGCGATGGCGGCCTTGTCCGCCTGCACCGCGGCGGCGCTCTGTTCGACGGTGAACTTCTGATCGGCGTAGGTCTGTTCGGCAATCGACTTCTGTTCGTGCAGTTGCGTATAGCGGGCCAGATCGGCGCGTGCCTGATCCAGGCTCGCCTGATCCTTGGCCAACTGGGCCTGCGCCTGCTGCTTGTTGATTTCGTATTGGCGCGGATCGATCTGGGCGAGGAACTGGCCCTTTTCGACGTCCTGTCCTTCCTGGTAGCCCACCGCGGTGAGATAGCCGCTCAGTTGCGGCAGCACGTTGACGGTGGCGGTGGGAGTCACCGTGCCCAATGCGCTCAAGGTCTCCGGCATGTCACCCTGGGTGGACGTGGCCACGCTCACCACTTGCGGCGGGGTGCCGGTCTTGGTCTTGGTGCCCGTGAGCAGGTGAAGCACGATCAGCGCGATCAGTGCGACCACGACAATCACCGTGATCAGCAAGCCGCGCTTCTTGTGAGCCTTCCCGGTGGGGTTAGGGGCCTCGGCACTCATACAACATCTCCCAGTGGTTCCGTCCAACGTTCACAAGCGAAACAAGGGCGGTCATCTTTGAAGACGCAACAATGGGGTGTCGATTGTCGTCGTCAGAAAACCTGCCAGGACATCTTTAACGACTCTTTGTCGCGGTGGTTGACTGTAAAGATGGTCGGTCCGCTAGGGCCGGGGCCGCATGGCCGGGCGAGGTCAAGGCAAAAAACCTCATGACACAAGCCTCGTCATGGGCTGGTGATGTCTGCAGACCAGCCGGCTCCGGCAACATGAAGATTTATTTAGATCATGCGCGCCCGCTTCCACCACCCAGTGACCTTCTCCTCGCGCACCAGCGTGAACAGCCCCGAGCCAAGGATCAGGGCGATGCCGACCAACATCGGCCAGTCCAGCCGATCGCCAAACAACCAGTAGCCAAAGAAGATGGCCCATAGCATCTGGCTGTACTGGGTGGGCGCGATGCGGTTGGCCGGGGCGTGGTGGGTGGCCAGCATCAGCAATACGCCGGCAAGCCCCGCCAGCAAGCCATAGCCGGCAAGCAGCATCCACTGATGCAGGTTGGGCCATACGAAGGTTGGCAACATCAGCAGGCCACCGCTGAGCAGCGGGCCGATCACGCCGGCGCCATACAGGCTGACGCGCTTTTCGTGAGGACCGGCCATGCGCAACGCCACCACCGACACGGCGCCGGATAGCCCGCAGGTCATGGCGGCCAGGTGCCCGGCGCCCAGTTCGCGAAAGCCCGGCCGCAACACCACCAGCACGCCAAGGAAGCCCACGATCACCGCCGACCAGCGCCGCCAGCCCACGTGTTCCTTCAGGAAAATCACCGACAGCAGGGTGACGAAGATCGGCAGCAGGAAGATCAGGGCGAACGCCTCGGCCATCGGCAGCGCGGTAAAGGCGATCACCGCAGCAATATTGCAAATGGCGCCGGTGACCGCGCGAATCCACCAAAGCCTCGGCTTCTGGGCGCGAAACACCTCAAGATAGCGATCGCCCGGCTTGCGAATGAAGGGCAGCGCGCTGAGCATCAGCACCGCGCCAAAAAACACCGCCTCATAGGCCGGCAGGGTGCCGTGCAGCGATTTCACGAAGGCATCGCTGATCGCGTAGGCCGCATAACAGGCGAAGCCGAGGAGGACACCTTTGAACATGGGGGATTCCGCCAGGGGAGGGGCATGGTCCCATAGCCCGCCGCTGCCGCCTACCCGGGCCTGTTGCACCCCGCCATGACCGACCCGGAAAGGCCGGCTAGAATGGGCGTTTGTCCCTGTCACGGAACTTCAAGCATGTCCGCTCGCCTGAATCCCCTCGATCTCTACGACGTCCGCTCGCTGCTTACCGACGAGGAGCGCATGGTGCAGGACACCGTCGGTCGCTTTGTCGATGAGAAAGTGCTGCCGATCATCGGCGATTGCTTCGACCAGGGCCGCTTCCCCAAGGAACTGGTGCCGGAGATTGCGAACCTGGGCTTGCTGGGCGCCACGCTTCCCGAGAAGTACGGCTGCGCCGGCATGAATGGCGTGAGCTACGGCCTGATCTGCCAGGAGCTGGAGCGCGGCGATTCGGGCCTGCGCAGCTTCGCCTCGGTGCAGAGCTCGCTGTGCATGTACCCCATTTACGCCTACGGCACCGAAGAGCAGAAGATGCATTACCTGCCCAAGATGGCGGCGGGCGAAATCATCGGCTGCTTCGGCCTCACCGAGCCGCATGGCGGTTCTGACCCGGCCAACATGAAGACCCACGCCAAGAAAGACGGCGGCGACTGGGTCATCAACGGCGCCAAGATGTGGATCACCAACGGCAACGTGGCGCACATCGCCATCGTGTGGGCGCAGACCGAGGACGGTATCCAGGGCTTCATCGTGCCCACCGACATCCAGGGCTTCACCGCGCAGGAAGTGCACAAGAAGATGAGCTTGCGCGCATCGGTCACCTCCGCGCTGTTCTTCGACAATGTGCGCGTGCCGGAAGCCAACCGCCTGCCTAACGTGAAGGGCCTGAAGGGTCCGCTCGGCTGCCTCAACCAGGCGCGTTACGGCATTACCTGGGGCCCGATCGGTGCTGCGCAGGCGTGCCTGAAGGAAGTGCTCGACTACACGCAGGAGCGCATCCTGTTCGGCCGTCCATTGGCGTCGAACCAGGCCGTGCAGGTGAAGATGGCCGAGATGGCCCGCCGCATCACCATGGCGCAGCTGCTCTCGCTACAGCTCGGTCGCCTGAAAGACGCCGGCAACATGCAGCCCACCCAGGTGTCGCTGGCCAAGTGGAACAACTGCCGCATGGCCATCGACATCGCGCGCGAATGCCGCGACATCCTTGGCGGCGCCGGTATCACCACCGAACACGTGGCCATTCGCCATGCGCTGAACCTGGAATCGGTGATCACCTATGAAGGCACCGAGACGGTGCATCAGCTGGTGGTGGGCCGTGAGCTGACGGGTATCAATGCGTTCTGAGGAACGAAGCTTGATTCCGCTATGCCGATACACCTGGTTGCCCTCACCGTCATTCCGGCGAAAGCCGGAATCGAGCGCCTTGAGGTTGAGCCGAAGTGACTGGATTCCGGCTTTCGCCGGAATGACGGTGGCGGATTCACTGACCGTGAAGCGAGGGCATGCTGGAACATGAGCTGGCAAGACATCCGCATCGAAACCGATCGTCTCGTCCTGCGCCCGCCACAGGCCGATGATTTCGAAGGGTGGGCCGCCAACATGGCCGACGCGGAATCGGCGCGCTTCATCGGTGGCCAGCAACCACGCGCGGTAGCCTGGCGCGGCTTTCTCACCATGGCTGGCTCGTGGGCCATCCAGGGTTTCGGCATGTTCTCGGTGATCGAGAAAAGCAGCGGCCAGTGGATCGGTCGCATGGGCCCATGGTTTCCCGAAGGCTGGCCGGGTCGCGAGGTAGGTTGGGGATTGGCGCGTCACGCCTGGGGCAAAGGCTATGCGATGGAAGGCGCGGCCGCATGCATGGACTTCGCCTTCGATCAGCTCGGTTGGGACGACGTGATCCACAACATCGATCCTGAAAATGCGCCCTCGCAGGCGTTGGCAAAAAGGCTGGGTTCGCAGCTTCGCGGCCCAGGCCGGCTGCCCGCGCCGTTTGATACCGTACCCATCGAGATATGGGGCCAGACCCGCGATGCGTGGCGGAGTCGCCACGCATGAGTCACGTCACGCCCGCGCTTTACGCCACGCTGGCCGAGATCGTGCCCGAGCTGCATGTGCATTGCATCGAGCCGTGGTGCCTGATTGGCAGCGCGGCGGCGTTGCTGGCTGGCGCGGATGTGGGCGTCGCCGACGTGGATGTGCTGGTTTCGCGTGACGATGCTGAGCGTTTGATGGCGCTATGGGCGTTGCGTCGTGAGCACGCGCATCAGCCGGTCGATGAAGATCGCTTCCGCTCGCATTTCGCACGCTTCCGTTTCCCAGGCTTGCCGGTCGAGGTGATGGGCGGGTTGGAGCTGGATGACGGCGACGGCTGGCAGCCGGTGACGGCGGGGCGCCTGATGCTGATGGGCTTGAACGGGCTGGCCGTGCCGGTGCCTTCGATTCCCGATCAGATTCGCATTCTGGAAAGCTTTGGAAGGGACAAGGATCAACGTCGCGCTGCGTCGTTGCGCGCTCTTACCACCTCTTCCCGCCGGGGAGAGGACTGAGGTGAGTCACCTAAAGGTGGTAAAGGGTGGGTGCTCGCGATGATGTGTCCCCGAAGCGTGCTTCGATTCAGCGGTGTCGCAAGATTGGCCCTTTACCACCTTCAGGTGGCTCACCCCAACCCTCTCCCCTCTGGGAAGAGGGAGCAAAGGCGCTCCGTACTGGCGCGTCTGCTTCAGTCGTATCAATAATCCCCTGATTGCCGCCCCGCGGCTGTTCGTTGACGAGACACCATGACCGCCATTCCGTATTCCCTCACGGCCCGCCACAAAGGCTTCAATCGCGCCGAGATCGTCGACCAGAACTTCATCGAGTTCGTGCAGTTGTGGCAGGGCGAGGTGCATGCGCCGCATGGCAATCATTCGCCCGTATTGCCGGGCAGCACGCTCGATGCGCAGGGCTTTCGCGAACTGCTCGAGTCGCAGCTGATCAGTCGTCATCTCGACCTGATGGCGCGCGTGCTGCGCGTGCAGAACAAAGTGTTCTACACCATCGGTTCCAGCGGCCACGAAGGCAACGCCATGGTGGCGCGCCTCACGCGCCATACCGACCCGGCCTTCCTGCATTACCGCTCCGGTGGCTTCATGGCCGAGCGTTTCCGCAAGTTGCCCGGCATGGATCCGGTGATGGATTCGGCGCTGTCGTTCGCCGCCAGCATGGACGACCCTGCATCCG
This sequence comes from uncultured Gammaproteobacteria bacterium, assembly GCA_963783075.1. Classification (GTDB taxonomy): domain Bacteria; phylum Pseudomonadota; class Gammaproteobacteria; order Xanthomonadales; family Rhodanobacteraceae; genus Dyella. Next base: position 631,295 of record CAWAMF010000003.1, read on the forward strand.
GTGGCCGCCACAAGGTGTGGGGCAGCAAGCCGTTATGGGTATTGCCGCAAACCTCCACCATCGCTTCGCATCTGCCCAAGGCATTGGGCACCGCCGTTGCCATCGAACAGGCGCGTCGTATCGGCCACAAGCTGCCGATTCCCGATGACAGCATCACGGTGTGCTCGTTCGGCGATGCTTCGTCCAACCACGCCACCGCGCAGACGGCGTTCAACGCTGCCGCGTGGACGGCTTATCAGAAGCTGCCAGCGCCCGTGCTCTACGTGTGTGAAGACAACGGTATCGGCATCTCGGTGAAGACGCCGAACGGTTGGGTGGCCAACAATTTCCGCCACCGCGCCGATCTCGATTATTTCTATGCCGATGGCCTGGACCTCGCCTCCGGCTACGCCCAGGTGCAGGAAGCGGTGGAGCATTGCCGCACCACGCGGCGTCCCACTTTCCTGCATCTGCGCACCACGCGCGTGATGGGCCACGCCGGCACCGACTTCGAGATCGAGTGGCGCAGCGTGGAGGAGTTGTTTGCGGTGGAAGCAAGCGATCCGCTGCTTCGTTCCGCAGAAATCGCCTTGTCGTCGGGCCTGTACACACGCGAGTCGTTGCTTGCGCTGTACGAAGCCACGCGCAAGCGCTGCTTCGAGGCCGCCGAAGACGCTGATCGCCGTCCGCGTTTGTCTTCGCTGACCGAAGTAATGAAGCCGCTGGCGCCGTATACGCCTGAGGCAGTGAAGGCCGAGGCAGAGCGCACGGATTATCAGGACCGTCGCATCGCTGCGTTTGGCGGTGAAGAGAAACTGCCGGAGAAACAGCCGCCGCGTCACCTCGCTATCCAGATCGGACAGGCGTTGCACGATGTGATGGCGAAGTATCCCGAGTCGCTGCTGTTCGGCGAGGACGTGGCGCAGAAGGGTGGCGTGTATACCGTCACCAAAGGCTTGCACAAGGCATTCAAGAACAGTCGCGTGTTCAATACCCTGCTGGATGAGACCATCATTCTCGGCCTCGCCCAGGGTTACGCGAACATGGGCATGCTGCCCATTCCCGAAATCCAGTACCTGGCGTACTTCCACAACGCCTGCGACCAGATCCGTGGTGAAGCGGCCTCGCTGCAATTCTTCTCCAACGATCAGTATCGCAACCCGATCGTGATGCGTGTCGCCAGCCTGGGCTATCAGAAGGGTTTCGGCGGGCACTTCCACAACGACAATTCGATCGCGGCGCTGCGCGATATCCCGGGTCTCGTGGTGGGTTGTCCGAGCCGTGGCGACGACGCAGCCAACATGCTGCGCACGCTCATGGCGCTGGCCAAGGTCGATGGCCGCGTCTGCGCCTTCCTCGAGCCCATCGCGCTGTACATGACCAAGGACTTGTACGAAGCCGGCGACGGTCAGTGGCAGTTCGAGTATCCGGCGCCCGGTGAGGCGCTGAGGTTGGGCGAAGGCCGCGTCTACAACGAAGACGCCAACGATCTGGTGGTGTTTACCTTCGGCAATGGCGTGCCGATGGCACTGCGTGCGGCGAGAACCATCGAGGCCGAGCTGGGCTGGAAGGTGCGCGTGATCGACCTGCGTTGGCTGGCCCCGCTTAACGACGCGTTTATCGCGGCGCAGGCCAGGTCGGCCAAACACATCATCGTGCTGGACGAGGGCCGTCGCAGTGCCGGTGTGGGCGAGGGCATCATCACCGCCATCGTCGAAGGCGGCAGTGGCGCCACGCCACTGCAACGCGTGGTGGGTGCCGACACCTACACGCCGCTGGCCGGCGCTGCGTTGCTGGTGCTGCCGGGTGAAGCGGACGTGGTTGCCGCGGCACGCAAGCTGGCCTGATCGCATACGTGGCGCGCCGGCTGCCCAGGCGCGCCACGATAAACGGCCGTGGCCTTCATGTAGGAGCGCACCCTGTGCGCGACAACCCTGCACCTCGGCGATCCCGTGGTCGCGCACAGGGTGCGCTCCTACAGGGGGGCTTAGGTTCTTCGTACCCTTCGTCGAATGACGGCGGCTCTTAACTGTAGGAGCGCACCCTGTGCGCGACAAACCTGCACCTCGGCGATCCCGCGGTCGCGCACAGGGTGCGCTCCTACAGGGATGGGCTTCGTGTTTTGTGGCACCTGTCTAATGGCGGCTGCCTTCGTTGGTAGGAGCGCACCCTGTACGCAACGCGCACCGCAAGCTGTTCAGCCCTTGCGCCGCAACCGCCACCACTCCGCGCCACCCAGGCACACCACCAGCCACGCCAGCCCGCTCGCATACCCAGCCAGCACATCGCTGAAATAATGCACCTGCAGCAGGATGCGACTCACGCCGATCACCGTCACCATGGCGACGGCAGCAGCGATCACTGCGCGATGCCAGCGCATCGGCAGCAGGCGCAGCAATACATAGGCGAGCATGCCGTAGAACACCACGGCACCAAAGGCATGGCCACTGGGAAAACTCCAGCCTTGCTCCATGATGATGGCGTTGTCATGCAGCGGACGCGGTCGCTGGAACCATGCCTTGAGGCCGCTGTTGAGCGGCACGATGCCGACCATCGCAATCGTCCAACACGCGGCCAGTTGCAGCTGGCGACGCAGCAGCAGGATCGCCAGCACCACGACGGTGGCGGCGGCCACCGACCACAGATCACCCAGATGCGAAACGGCGGCGATGACGCGCAGCACGGCCGGCGGCATGCCGGCCCTGAGGTTCTGGGCCAATGCCGTATCGAAACCGGGCAGCCAGTCGGCGGCCCCTGCGCCAATGGCCAGGGCGATGGCGGCAAACAACAAGCCCGTCGCTACCAGCAGCATCGCCACCGTTCGTCCACGGATCACCACCGGGTCGCGTCCATTGGCCAGCGCGGTTTCACGCTGTTGCCGGTTCCAATGCCAGGCCAGATCGCCGCTTAGCAAGGCCAACACCACCAGTGCGCCCCACAGCGGCAGCGCATGTGCCGCCATCCATTCCACCGAGTCGTTCATGTTTATCCTCATGCCAGCCGCCCATGATCTGCGCTGTCCGGGCGCTCGTCGAGCATGCCGCCCGGGTATGACTTCTAGTGCTGGCCCTGGCGCGGCTTTGCCGCGATAGTGATGTGCTTTGCTGCCCCGGAGCCGATCGATGTCCCAGCGAGTCCTGTCCCCGCGCCTGGCGGGTTGTCTTGCACTGTTTGTTCTTGCGGCGCCGGTGTGGGCGCAGACGGCTTCCTTGCCGGCCCCCGCAACGGCGACCAGCAGTGCGCAGCCAGCCTTGCCGGCCCAGTTGCAGGATTTTGCTGCCTATGTGGACAGTGCGCGCAAGCAGTTCGACGTGCCGGGTATCGCCGTGGCCATCGTCAAGGACGGGCAGGTGGTGATGGAGCAGGGCTTTGGCGCGCGCGAGCTGGGCAAGCCCGAAACGGTAGACGCGCACACGCTGTTTGCCATCGCCTCCAACACCAAGGCGTTTACGGCGGCCTCGCTGCAGATGCTGGCCGAGGAAGGCAAGCTCAATATGGACGATCGGGTGATCGATCATCTGCCGTGGTTCCAGATGTCCGATCCGTATGTGACTCGCGAGATGCGCATACGCGACCTGCTGGCGCATCGCAGCGGTCTGGGTCTGGGCGCAGGCGATCTCTTGTATTGGCCGCCGACGTCGTATTCCACCAAGGAAGTGGTGCAGCATCTGCGCAACGTGCCATTGGCCAGCAGTTTCCGCAGCGCCTACGCCTACGACAACATTTTGTTCGCCGTGGCCACGCTGGTGATCGAGCAGGCCTCAGGGCAGAGCTATGCGGATTTCATTCGCGACCGCATCTTCAAGCCCGTAGGCATGGATGAATCGCTGGTAGATATGACCGGGCTGAAGCCCGGCATGGATACCGCCATGGGACACGCGGAGTTCAACTTCAGCGAACTCAAGCCGGTGCCCCCGATGGCCTGGTCGAACAACTCCGGCGCCGGTGGCATCTACGCCAGCGTGCATGACATGGCCAAGTGGATGAACGTGCAACTGGCCGGCGGCAAACTGCCGAACGGAAAGCCGCTGTTCTCCAAGGACAGCCAGAAACAGATGTGGTCCATGCTCACGCCGATGAAGATTTCCGAACCGCCGGTGCCCGAGCTGAAGGAGTCCAAGCCGAATTTTGCGGGCTATGGCGAAGGTTGGTTCCTGTCCGACTATCGCGGTCAGCGTCTGGTTTGGCACACCGGCGGCTGGCCGGGCATGGTGTCGCGCGTCACCCTGGTGCCGGAGCTGCACCTGGGCGTGGTGGTACTGACCAACCAGGAGTCGGGCGCCGCGTTCAATGCGGTGACCTATCGCGTGCTCGACGCGTATCTGGGCAAGGACAAGAAAGACTGGGTCGCAGCGTATGCCGCGGCGGTGAAGAAGTCCGAAGCCAACGCCGACGACAGCTGGAAGCAGCATCAGTCGGTACGCGACAAGAACAGCAAACCGTCACTGCCGCTGGCCAGCTATGCCGGCACGTTCCGCGACCCCTGGTACGGCGACATCGTGGTGAGCCAGCAAGGCGGCAAGTTGCGCCTGCGTTTCTCCAAGACGGCGCAGCTGCTCGGCACGATGGAACCGTGGCAACACGATACGTTCATCGTGCGCTGGGATGATCGCGGGCTCAATGCTGATGCGTTTGTCAGCTACGCGCTCGATGCCGATGGCAAGGTGCGCGAAGTGCGCATGCAGCCAGTGTCGCCGCTGACTGATTTCAGTTTCGACTTTCAGGATCTGCGCTTGTCGCCGGTGACGGCCGACAAGTCCGCCAAGGCGGAGTAAACCGCGCCCAGGCGGGCGCGACGCTGTGCTGACCGTTCCCGCTACGGCGGGACTACACGAGGGGAACAAAACATGCGGACGTATCGAGTCACCCTGGCCGTACTGCTGGGTCTAGGGCTGGCACTGGGTGCGGGTTGCGCACGCCATGACGCATCATCGGCGGCCAGCGGATTTCACGTGGATCTGGCCACGCCCCAGGCCCAGCCGGTATCGGGCCGCCTGCTGGTGTTTGCCGTGGACGCCAAGACGGCCGAGGCGTCAGCCAAGGACGGCAAGGTCACCGAGGTGGATGCCAATGCGCTGGCGCCCGATCAGGTCAGCATCGTGGGCGAGGAAGTGAGCCGCCTGGTGCCAGGGCAGGGCGTGGACATTGGCAGCGACGCCGTGGCGTATCCGCGTCCGCTCGCGCAATTGCCACCCGGTGACTATTACGTGCAGGCGGTGCTCGATGCCAACCACAGCTACAACTATACGGGGCGCGGCGCGGGCGACCTGCTCAGTGACGTGGTGAAGCTGCATCTGCCTGCCACCGGCGCGCCCACCTTGAAGCTGACCTCCGCCGTGCCACCACACGACCCATGGGCCCTGCCGCCGTCCGCCTCGCAGGCGGTGCGCGACGCGCTGCCCGAGGCACGTCGACACGTAGAGGATCTGGATTTCGTCAGCCCCGCACTGTCGGCATTCTGGGGCCGCCCCATCCACATGCGCGGCTTCGTGCTGCTGCCCCCTGGTTACGACGCCAAGGGCAGCACACGTTACCCGGTGGTCTATCTCACGCACGGCTTTGGCGGTGGACTGGACCATTTTGCCAACGGCATCGCCAATACCTGGCTGGCCATGAGCAAGGGCGAGATGCCGCCGATGATCTGGGTTTACCTCGACGAATCCAGCCCCACCGGCACGCACGAGTTTGCCGATTCGGTGAACAACGGGCCGTGGGGTCAGGCGCTGACCGAGGAATTGATTCCCAAGCTGGAGTCGAGCTACCTCATGGACGGCACGGCCAGCGGTCGCTTTCTCAACGGCCATTCGTCGGGTGGTTGGGCCACGCTATGGCTGCAAACGCGCTACCCGAAAGTGTTTGGGGGCACCTGGTCGACCTCGCCCGATCCGAGCGATTTTCACGACTTCACCGGCATCGATCTCTACGCGCCACATGCCAATGTCTACCGCAAGGCGGATGCTTCACCGTACCCGCTGGTGCGCGACAAGGGGCAGGTGGTCGCGACGTTCCAGCAGTTCTCGCAGATGGAGCGTGCGTTGGGCAGCTATGGCGGGCAGATTGCCTCGTTCGAATGGGTGTTCTCGCCACGTGGCGAGGATGGACGTCCGCTGCCGATGTTTGATCGCGATACCGGCGACGTCGACGCCGGCGTGCTGGCTTACTGGCGCGATCACTACGACATTGCCCACCTGCTTGAAGCCAACTGGCCGCAGCTGGCGCCCGATCTGAACGGCAAGATCCATCTCATCGTGGGCACCGCCGATACCTTCTACCTGGATGGCGCAGCGCATCACCTGAAGGCAGTGCTCGATGGCCTCCACGCGCAATCGGATATTCGCTTCCTGCCTGGCAAGACGCATTTCGACCTGTACGTGGTGGGCAACGATCGCATCGCGTTGCTCAAGCAGATTTCCTGGGAGATGTACGCCGTGGCGCGGCCCCAGTCGACGCTGAAAGCGGCCGCACGCTAGGCGCAGGTGCAGTGGGCGGGATGGCGTACTCGCCATCCCGCCCTCATCTCCCCGTTGCACGGTCCTTTGCCGGGATGAAACCCTGCCTGGACCTGTCGTGAAATAAATCGTCCGAGGACATCAGCGAGATCATCAAGGTCATTGGTGAAATCGCCAGCCAGACCAACCTGCTCGCATTCAATGCAGCCATTGAGGCGGCGCGTGCGGGTGAGCATGGCCTGGGCTTCTCGGTGGTGGCCGATGAAGTGCGCAAGCTGGCAGAGCGTTCGTCGCAGGCGACCAAGGAGATCTCCAAGCTGATCAACGAGTCCGTCAAGCGGGTGGCGCAGGGCAGCGATATCTCCAAGCAGGCGGGCGAGGCGTTCGAGAAGATCGTGGCCGGCGTCAGTCGGACCACGCAGGCGATCTCGGAGATTTCCTGTGGTGCCGACGAGCAGCTGGTGGCCGCGCGTGAGGTGAGCACGGCCATCCAGCAAGTGGCGGAGGAAACCGAGAAGTCGGCAACGGCTTGCGACACCATCGCCCGCTCGACCACCACGTTGATGCAGGGCGCAGAAGAGCTCAATCGGACGGTTCAGCGGTTCGTCGTCTGATCATGGAGATCGACAGCGAGATCGATCTGGGTACCCAGCGAGCGTTGCTGGAAAGGGTGCACCGTCATACCGGTATCTTCATGGCGGAAAAGAAGTGGACCTTGCTGCAGGGGCGCCTCCGGCGCCGTCTGCAGGCGCTGATGCTGGATAGCTACCGTGACTATCTCGCGGTACTGGAAACGCGTCCCGAGGAGCTGAGCCACTTCGTCAACCTGGTCACCACCAACGAGACATCGTTCTTCCGTACGCCGCGCATCTGGGATTACCTGGAAAACCAGCTGTTGCCGCAGTGGTTCGACGCGCATCGTGGTGCCACGTTGCAGGTGTGGTCGGCGGCGGCATCCACCGGCGAGGAGGCTTACTCGATGGCGATGCTGTGCGAGGAATTTCGCGCACGGCATCCTGCGTTTAAGTACCAGATTGTGGGTACCGACATCGCCAGTGATGTTCTGGCGGTGGGTACGGCGGGACGCTACCAGGGGCGCAATATCGATGGACTGCGACGGAACAGGCCAGCCCTGTTCGACCGTTATTTCCAAGCCGATGGTGATGGCTTCGTGGTGTCGCCCGCGCTACGCGCCCACGTCTCGTTTCGCCAGCACCATCTCTACAAGCGTCTGCTGGGGGTGTCGGGATTCAACCTTACACTGTTGCGCAACGTGCTGATCTATTTCGACGACGATGGGCAGCGCAGCGTGCTGGAGCAAGCCCGTTCGGTGATGGCACCGGGGAGTGTGCTCATCATTGGTGAGTCCGAGTCGCTGACCAGGCTCAACGTCGGTTTCGAATTCGAATATCCCCAGGTCTACCGCAGGCAGGAGGCTGGGCATGGAAGCCAGCCGTGAAGTACAGGTGCGCATGTGCGAGGTGCGCACGGGCCAGGGCAACGACATTCTGCGCGCCACGCTGGGCTCCTGCGTTGGCATCGGGCTGCTCTGGCGCGATCGCGGCATCTACGGACTGGCCCATTGCCTGTTGCCCGAGGCGCCCCAGCCGGCCGAGGGCATTGGCGCGAAGTACGTGACGGACGCGCTGCCTTCGTTGTTGTCCCTGATGGAGATATCCACCTCAAGGATGAAGCAGGTCGAGGCAGTGATTGCCGGCGGTGCCTGCATGGTGCAGCACCAGACACCGCCTCGCCACGGTCTGATTGGGGAGCAGAACGCCAGGATGGCTCAGCGGTTGATCGCCGCGACGGGCATTCGTGTGGTGCATGTGGACGTTGGCGGAGAGTGCGGGCGCCAACTGCTGATCGACTGCGCACAAAACCACTATGAGGTCCGGGTCATCGGACGCACCCACTGAATCGGACCATCGCCATGGAACCAGCTGTCGCTTCGCTCATCGCGCAAGACGCCACCGAACTTTTCGGGTCGTTCCATCTCGCCGATACCGAGCTGGCGTTGTCGGTGGCTTCCTTGCAGGAGGTCGTCAATTACCCGGAGACGATCACCCAGGTGCCGTTGGCGCCCTCATACCTGCTTGGCCTGTTCAACCTGCGGGGCAGGCTTATCCCCATCGTGCATCTGAGCCAATTGCTTAACCTGCCTGAGCGACGTTCACGCGAAGCAGCCAAGATCGCCGTGGTCGATCTGGGTCACACGAAGATAGGCTTGCTGTTTGACGGGACAGGCGAAATCCTGCGCATCCAGGGTGATCAGAAAATCATGTTCGAGGGCGCCGATGAGGCGCGCTCCATGATTGGTGGTGCGCTTAAGCTCGACGCCGGAAATCGCATCCTGCAGATACTGTCCGTCAATGCCCTGACCAGGCTGCAGGATATTCCCGTGATGCAGGCGGGGCAGGAGGCCTCGGCGGCAACCCGTCAGCGCGTTTCGCTGGGTCAGCGCCGGCAGAGTGTTTCGTTCCGTGTCCAGGGCGCGCGTCTGGCGCTGCGCATGAGCGCTATCCACGAGATTATCCGCGTGCCGGAATTGCTCAGTTCCGTGCTGGCGGGTGAACACTGCATTGGCATGCTCAACTTGCGCGGCAATACCGTTCCGGTAATCGACTTCGCCCAATTCCTCGGGCTGCCTGCGTTGACGGGGGAGGTTGTGGCACATGAAGGCTTCGATGATGAGCGCAGGGTCGTCGTGGTCAAGCAAAAGGACGTCTACTTCGGTCTGCTGGTGGACGAGGTGGAAAGCATCGTGAGCTTCCGCGATGACGAGTTGCTCGCCATTCCCTCGTTCAGCGCCTCGCGGCCTTCGCTATTCAGCGGATGCATCAGCACGCATAGCGAGCAGAACATCATCCTGATCGACGAAAACGCGCTTTTCAGCGACGCCCGTCGTTGCGGACATCACCCAGGGCCATCGCGAGCTTTACACGGTGGAATCGGGTCACGATGGCGGTCGCGCCGCCCGTCGTTCGCGAACGCGTGAAACCTATGTCACGTTTCGCCTCGATCAGCTGATGGGCATGCGTATCGATCAGTTGCGCGAGGTGATCGACTATCCCCCCGAGGTGATGCAGCCGCCCGGTGCCCCCGCATTCGTACGGGGCATTCTCAACCTTCGGCGCAAGCTGATTACCATCATCGATCTTCGGGTGCTGTACGGCATGACCACTTATGCCGACTTGAGCCAGGCCAAGGTGCTGGTGGTTGAAAACGATGCAGAGAAGTTCGGGCTGATCGTCGATGCGGTTGAGAACATTGTCACCATCGATGCCGCGGACAAGCTCACCGTGCCGGGCGTGCTCCTCAACCAGCTCGACCGCGCCTTGCGCAACGATATGCGGGAAGTGGTGGAGCTGCCCGACCAGCGCACCCTGATGCTGCTCGATGCCGCGCCGCTGAAAGAGCGCCTGAGCAGTCAACTGCATTGATCGCGATGCGAAACCAAACGCGCGATCAACGTAATTTATTGCGTCAGATTAGCGCGCAATCCTGCGACCTTGTTCACCCATCGCACAGGATGTCGCGACACATCATTAGGCCGTCGAAAGTGTTTGCCCCACCCGCCGGGCAGGCACTGCGAACGACGCTATCCCGATGGAGATTGTTTGATGAAGAAATCACTGTTCGCCCTGGCTCTTGGTGCCGCGCTGGTATCCACCGTGGCCGCTGCTGCACCGTTCCAGTACGACGAACATCATGATCAGTACGATCAGGATCATGGCCACCCCAACGACCGTGATCATCACGACGCCGTCGTGCATGACCGGGGCGCGCATGAGGGCTGGTACCGCAAGGGTGGACGTGTGCCCGATGAGTATCGCGATCACCGCTACGTGGTCGAGAACTGGCACGAGTACCGCCTGGCGCCGCCGCCGCGCGACTACCAGTGGGTGCGCAGCGACAATGGCGAATTCCTGTTGGTGGCGATCTCCACCGGCGTCATCGCCGACATCATGTTGAGTCACTGATGGTCGGGAGCCGCATGGCCGAACAGGCGATGCGGCTCCGTTTCTTTCGCAGGCCGCCAACGCCCTTCGCACAAAGTTGCGAAATGCCCTCACGGCACCTAAACGCCTCCCGATGCAGTGTGCTGAAGCGTCACGTGCTTGGGGCATAGTCCATGCCGCAAGCGTCGCGGCGCTTGGGGAGCGTCAGCCGACCGATGGTCATGCCATCGATTCGCGATGATGCGAAGGGGAACGCGTCCGCATCCGGACTGTTTCCCCATGGACAGACGAGTTCGCGCTGGAGGGATCGAAGATGAAATCTTATGGTTTGATCGCAGTCTTGCTCGCAGGTCTTCTTGCCGGTCCGGCGGTGTATGCCCAGCAGGCCGCCGCGCCCACGGGTTCGACCGGGCAGTGCAAGGACGGTACCTATACGAGTAATGCCACCAAGAGCGGCGCTTGCTCCGGCCACAAGGGTGTGAAGGAGTGGTACACCGCCGCCACCACGACAGCACCTGCAGCCGCAGCGCCCGCCGCGGCACCCGCCACCGCGCCGGCAAGCACCATGTCAAAGACGGCCGCACCCGCGAGTACCAGCAAGTCGTCCTCGCAGCCGCCCGCCAACGCCGCCCCCGGTGGTGGCCCTGGCCTGGTGTGGGTGAACGACAGCAGCAAGGTCTACCATTGCCAAGGTGACAAGTGGTACGGCAAGACCAAGGCCGGTGCGTACATGAGCGAGGCTGACGCCAAGGCCAAGGGTTATCACGCCGATCACGGCAAGGCGTGCACGCAGTAACGGCACGCGGCGTTGTCCAGCTATGGAAAGGGCCGACCTGGGTCGGCCCTTTTGCGTTGTGGGCTGAACGTGCCGACGTCGGCTGTTGTCTCAATGATCGATGCGTGTGGTCTTGACCGTGCGCTGAGCGTTATTCGAAGAGTTTCGTTACACCGGAGGTTTGTGTGGGAACACAGTTGAAGGTTCTGGCCGCATCCATTGTCTGCGCCATGGCAGTCGCAACCGGCGCAAAGGCGGACGACGCCCAGGTCGCCCGCGTCACGCTCGACAACGGTTTGCGCGTGGTGGTGGTACGCGATGCGCTCGCCCCGGTGGTGGCCACCGAGGTGAACTATCTGGCCGGTTCGGATGAGGTGCCTTCCTCTTTTCCGGGCACAGCCCATGCGGTGGAACACATGATGTTCCGTGGTGGTCCCGGCTTGTCGAAAGACCAGCTCGCTGCGATTGCCGCGAACATGGGCGGCGCATTCAACGCGCAGACCATGCAGAGCGCCACGCAGTATTACTTCGTCACGCCTACGCAGGATCTCGACGTGGCCTTGCGCGTCGAAGCCTTGCGCATGCGCGGCATCGATGTCTCCGAAGCGGAATGGGACAAGGAGCGCGGCGCGATCGAGCAGGAAGTGTCGCGCGATCTTTCCAGCCCCGACTTCAAGTTCTACACCCAGATGCTGGGACAGATGTTTGCCGGCACGCCGTACGCGCATTCGCCGCTGGGCACGCGCGAGTCGTTCGACAAGACCTCGGCCGCCATGCTCAAGCAGTACCACGACACCTGGTATGCGCCCAACAACGCGATCATGGTGATCGTTGGCGATGTGGATCCGCAGCAGACGGTGGCGAAGGTGAAGGCCCAGTTTGGCGATCTGTCGCGCAAGGCACTTCCCGCACGTGGCAACTTCAGCTTCACGCCGGTGCAGGCCAAGACCGTGCGCCTACCGACAGATAGTCCGTATGGCTCGGTGTATCTGGGCTATCGCTTGCCGGGCGCGCGCTCGAATGATTACGCCACGTCGCTCGTGCTGTCCGGCGCGCTGGGCTCACAGCGTGCCGGCTTGTTTGGCATGGGCATGGACGGTACCGCGTTGTTCGGCGGCTTCTTCCAGGATCCCTTGCCGGAAGCTGGCGTCGGCATGGCCGTGGGCGTGTTCCCCGCAGGCGGCGATCCGCAGCCCGTGCTCAAGCGCATGCAGTCGATACTCGCCGACGCCGCCAGCAAGGGCATCGACCCGACGCTGATCGACGCCGCCAAACGCAAGGCCATTGCCGACATGGAGTTCAAGAAAAACTCGGTGGAAGGCCTGGCCAATACCTGGTCCGACGCGCTGGTCATGCATGGCCTCGATTCGCCTGATGCGATGAAGCAAGCTATCGAAGCGGTGACGCCGGCACAGGTCAACGCGCTGGCCAAGGCCACCTTCGATCCTGCGCATGCCATCACCGCCATCCTCACGCCGGAGAAGTCAGGCAAGCCGGCGGAAGGCAAGGGCTTTGGTGGTGCCGAGAGTTTTGCCAGCAGTCCGGACAAGCCGGTGGCGTTGCCAGAGTGGGCCGAGCAGGCGTTTACCAAGCTCGATATGCCGCGCTCGATGCTGCATCCGGTGAGCTACACCTTGGCCAACGGCATGCGGCTGATCGTGCAACCCGAATCGGTCAGCGACACCGTCGAAGTGATGGGGCGCGTACAGACCAACGCCGACCTGCAAACGCCCAAGGGGCAGGACGGCGTGGGCGAAGTTCTGGACGGCATGTTCCAGTTCGGTAGCAGCAGCCTCGATCGCATGCAGTTCCAGCAGGCGCTTGATGCCATCAGTGCGGACGAGACGGCCGGCGCGAACTTCTCGTTGCGCGTGCCCTCGGGCAATTTTGCGCAGGGCATGAAGCTGCTGGCCGACAACGAGCTGCATCCGGCATTGCCGCAGCAGGCGTTTGTGTTGATGCAGCGCCAGCAGGCCGGCATCTGGAGCGGCACCATTCAATCGCCGGATTTCCTCGACGAGCTGGGCATGTACAAGGCCTTGTTGCCGCCGACCGATTTGCAGCTGCGCCACGCCACGCCGCAAAGCGTGACGGGCCTGACTTACGACAACGTAAAGGATTACTACGCACACACGTTCCGGCCCGACATGACCACGCTGGTGGTCGTCGGCAAGGTGGAACCTGCTGAGGCCAAGCGCGTCGTCGAGGAGGCTTTTGGCGCGTGGAAGGGGCAGGGCAGCAAGCCGGATGTGGATTATCCCGCGGTGCCGGCCAACAAGCCCGCGCAACTGCATACGCCCGACAGCAGTGCCGTGCAGGACAGCGTGCGCATGTCGCAGATGATCGATGTCACGCGCGATGACGATGCCCGCTTCGCCTTGAATCTGGGCAATGAGGTACTCGGCGGCGGATTCTATGCGTCAAGGCTCTATCGCGATTTGCGCGACACCTCGGGCCTGGTCTACACCGTCGATACCGATTTCGACCTGGACAAGCACCGCGGTCGTTACACGGTTTCCTTCGGCGCTGACCCGGGCAAGGTCGAGGCCGCTCATGCTGTGGTGCTGAAGGACCTCAAGCAGATGCAGGCCGAGCCGGTGGCCGACACCGACCTGCAGCGCGCGAAGGGTATCCTGGTGCGACGCGTACCATTGAGCGAGGCGAGTTTCGATAGCATCGGCAACCAGTTGTTGACCTATGCGGAGCGGGGGCAGCCGCTGGATCAAGGCCTTGTCGCGGCCAGGCATTATCTGGAACTGACCGCGCCGGAAGTACAGCAGGCGTATGCGAAGCACATTCGGCTGGATGGTTTCGTCACGGCGGTGAAAGGGCCTGCGCCAAAGCAGTAGCCCCGCTCTACTGTGCATCTAGCGACACCCCACCGTCGTTCCCGCGAAAGCGGGAATCCAGCGCCTTTCGCTTCTGGCAGTGCCTTGCAAGCCCGCAAGGCACTGGATTCCCGCTTTCGCGGGAATGACGGGAGAGCGCGATGGTTGGTGTGTGTCTCTCTAGTTCCTCTTCCGGGGAGAGGAATGCGGTGAGCCACCTAAAGGTAGTGAAGGGCGGGCGCTCGCGGAAGGCTTGAGCATGAAGCATGCTTCGCGCTAACGAAATCGCCAAGTTGATCCCTCACCCCTGGCAACCCGCCTCTCGTCATTCCCGCGAAAGCGGGAATCCAGCGCCTGTTGTTTCTGTCGGTGCCTTGCAAGCCCGTCAGGCACTGGATTCCCGCTTTCGCGGGAATGACGGGGAGGGAGCGACGGTAGGTGTCGCTCTTGCTCCTTCGTACTTCGGCGCGCTGCTGACTCAACCGTTCGGCACGACCGGCAAGCTGATAAAGCTCGCCGTACCCGGCGTATGCCACACGCGCTGCGTGGCCTTCTGATAGTCCGCCGGCTTTGCATCGAAGATGTTCGGCACGTACGTCTGCGGGTTGCGGTCGTATAGTGGGAAAAGGCTGGACTGCACCTGCACCATGATGCGGTGACCGGGCTGGAACACGTGGTTGGTGGTTGGCAGGCCGAAGCTGTACAGCAGTGGCTGGTCGGGGGTGATGGCCTGCGGATGTTCGAAGCTGGTGCGGTAACGGCCACGGAAGATGTCCAGCGACACCGCCAGCTCATAGCCGCCCATGGATGGGTTGGATGGCACCGTGTCCGGGTAGACATCGATCAGCTTCACGACCCAGTCGCTGTCGCTGCCGCTGGTGGATGCATACAGGTTCACCTGCGGTGCGCCGCCGATATGCACGGGTGCGGTCAGCGGATCGCTGATATAGGTAAGGACGTCTGGACGGCCATCGACGAAGCGCTGATCGTTGACCAGCCAGCGCGTCCAGGCATCGTGGTCGGCAAAGTGTGCCGGCCGCGGCTGGTAGGGCACCGGCTTGGCAGGGTCGGAGACGTATTCGTCGTACTTGGCCGCATCCGTGCCCGGCGCATTGAACGACAGCTTGCCCGAGGCGCCCAGATACAGCGATTTGGGCTTGTTGGCGCAGCCCTTGTCGCAGCTCAACGGCCAGGACTTGTAGCGGTCCCAATGGTTTTCGCCGGTATTATAGATCAGCACCGGCGGCGTGTTGGCCTTGGGCGCGCCATCTACCAGGTATTGATCAAAGAACGGCTTGAGCACGTCGCGGCGGAATTGCAGTGAGGTGTCGCCATCCCACTGCAGCGGACCCAGCGAGGTACCGTCGTAGTTCACCTGGCTGTGGCGCCACGGGCCCATCACCAGGAAGTTCTTGTCGTTGTTCTTGTCCTTGGGCTCGGTGGCCGCGTAGCTGTGGATGGCGCCCCACATGTCTTCCTGGTCCCATAGGCCTTGCAGCCACATGGTGGGCACGCTCAGCGGCTGCTCGGCCATGACCTTGTCCAGCGCCTGGCCCTGCCAGAACGCGTCATAGGACGGATGCTCGTCGAGCTTGCGCCAGAACGGCAACTGTTCGAAGCCATGGGCGCGTGCATAGTCGCCCGCCGAACCGGCGTTGAGGAGGTTGCTGTAGTCGTCGTATCCCACGCGTGGCACGCCGTTGCCCTTGCCCTTTTGCGCGGTCTGCCCGTAGATGTAGTCGAAGTTCGTCTGGCGGAAGGCGCCGTAGTGGAACCAGTCATCGCCCATCCAGCCGTCGACCATCGGGCTCTCCGGCGCGGCCACCTTGAGTGCGGGGTGCGGATGGACCAGCGCCATCACTACGGTGAAGCCTTCGTACGACGAGCCGAGCATGCCCACCTTGCCATTGGACTCGGGCAGGTTCTTCACCAGCCAGTCGATGGTGTCGTAGGCGTCGGTGGAATGATCGACCTCGCTGGAGTTGAGCGGGCCGCGCAACGGGCGCGTCATCACGTAGTCACCCTCGGAGCCGTACTTGCCGCGAATATCCTGGAACACGCGGATGTAACCGCTGTGCACGAACGCCTCGTCGCTCTGGGGCAGCGTGGCATCCATGTGCGGCGACTGGAAACGCTCGGCGCGACCGCTGGCATCGTAGGGCGTGCGGGTGAGCAAAATCGGCGCATGGCTGGCGCCCTTGGGAATGACAATCACCGTATGCAGCTTCACGCCGTCGCGCATGGGGATCATCACCTCGCGCTTGACGTAGTCGTAGCCCGCGGTCGAGGCGACAAACGCGGTTTGCGGCACATCGGGTGTCAGCGGTGCAGTCTGTGCCTGGGCGAAACCGGCAGTGAAGGCCACGAGCGTGGCGGCGGCTAGCAGGGTACGGCGAATGCGCATGGAGGCTCCAAGCGGACTGCCTGCCTGCGCTGGCCGGTCCGGGCTGATGGGTGACGGGTGGCGTGAACAAGCCCGACTTTACGGGAGCAGCCACCCGCGTCCCACCATGACTTCCAGCCTATTCGCCACTCGCCTCGGCCCAGGGGTCGTAACTACCGAACGACCACAGATGGCCTTCCAGATCGCGGCAGCTGTAGCCGGCACCGCCGTAGTCCTTCTCGGCATAGTCGTCGACGATCACGGCACCGGCGGCCTTGGCCTGCTCGTAGTGCGCCTTGCAGTCCTTCACGACCACGTAGGGGCTTTGTGTCTCGCTGCCGCCGACCTGGTCAGGCTGCACGATGCGTCGACCGAACTCGTCGTCGCGGGCTGAGCCAAGCATCAGCATGCCGTTGCCATGGACGAGTTGCGCGTGGGCCACGCCGCCGTGGTCATCATCGTAGACGGCATGCTTGCTGAAACCAAACGCCTTGCACAGCCAATCGATCGCCGCGTGGGCGTCGCGATAGCGCATGCCGGGAATGATGGTGCTGCCGGAAACGGTGGGGTTCGTCATGAGTGTTGCTCCCGTGCGTTGGAGGTACCCAGCGTAACCCGATGGTTGGCGTTGTCTTGTCGATTTTCCGAGTACGCGCGCTGCCGCAAGACGCTCAGCGGCGGCGATCACTCTCAACGGCCTTGGCCCACGGACGCGACCCCGGAGTTTCAAGCTTCTCATCCAGACGAGCGCGGTTGCGCCCGGCCAGCTTGGCCCGGTACATGGCATGGTCGGAGCGCTCGACTAGCAATTCCACCGTGTCTTCGGGCTCGCGCATCGCGATGCCAATGCTGACGCTCAGGATCAGGCCCTTGTCGTTCACCGGAATTTCCAGGCGATAGACCCGCCGGCACAGGCGCGTGGCCACCTGCATGGCCTGCGCCTGCTCGACGCCGTAGAGCATGGCGACAAACTCCTCGCCACCATAACGGCCAAGCAGGTCGTGGGGACGCAGCTCATGGCGCAAGGCCTCCGCCACGGCGATCAGGGCGCGGTCGCCCGCCGCATGGCCCTGGCGGTCATTGAGCACCTTGAAGTGATCCAGGTCGAGAAACAGCAGCGCCACCGGTTGCGTACTGCCGCTGGTGAGCACCTTGCTCACGCTCTCGGTCCAGGCGCGGCGATTGAGCACGTTGGTCAAGGCATCGTTGTCGGCCAGTTCCTGCACCATGTCCCGGTCATGGCGCATCAGCAACGCACGGTCAGCCAGGCCAAGCGACAGCACGATGGCTTCGAAGGCCCCGGCACCGAGGCAGGCGTCGCTGAGCCAGATCACATCGGCCAGCATGCCGTTGCCCTGGCTGCTGGACAGGGCCGTGAGCGCCAGCAGCGGTGTCCAGCCCACCAGGAAAAACCAGGCCGGCCTTGCCCCGCGCACCGCCGCCATTACGGCCGCCAGCAACAGCAGCAGCGTGCCGATAAGCAGCAGCGGGCCGATCAGTACCTGGGCCGTTTGTTGCAGCAGCGGTATCTGGCAACTGCGCAACAACACCACCAACGGCATGCCCACGGCTAGTGTGAGCGTCGGGGTATACAACAAGGGCGCGTAACGTGGCAGCTCGCAGAAACGCGCCAGGAACATGGCGGCGAAAGCCAGCGACAGCGCCATGGCCGCCGAGCTGACCAGCGCGGCCGTGCCGGCCAGCCAGGTCAGCCCGAGGGGATGAAACAGGTAGCCGGTCTGGACGCCCTGGATCAACGCATAGCAGAGCACGTAGCCGGCATACCAGGCGAACGTGCCATCGCGCAGCATCATTGCCATGCACAGCGCCATCAGCGACATCGCCAGCATGATCGCAAAGCAGGCACTGGCGAACACCAGCCAGCGTGCATCGGCTTGCAGGTACTCGCTCCATGACTGCAACTGGAAGCTCACCGGCGAGGCGCGCACAGCTGCCGGCTCGAACCTGAGCAGGATGGGGGCCGACGCCGAGGTTGCCTCGGTGATGCGATACGCCAGCCGACCGTTGCCATGGGCGGTAGCGCTGAAGTCGTCCAGTGATTGGGTGAGGGGAGCGGCCCCCGGATCGAGCATCGTTACCGCGGCCAGCGGAGGAGGGTAGATGGACAGCACCCGTTCCTCATTGATCAGCGGTAGCTGAGGCTGCAGTACCACCCATGTACCCTGGCCCTGCTGCGAGAAGCGCTGCAACAGATACGGATCGAAGCTGGGCAGCTCGCCGCGACGAAATTCCTCCAGCACACCCTGTGGCGTGTCGCCGGGGCGGACCTCGCGCGAGGCGCCGGTCATGGCGGTGTTGGCGTGCGCCAGGGGCACGAGCAGACCCAGGGCGAGGATGCAGAGCACCCGCCATCGGCCATGCTTCGCTGTCGATGCGATACGCCTGCCCATTCGCCGTGCCCCTGTTGCGACGCACTCCCGCTCCGTGGAGAGCTGCGTATTTCCTTGGTAGTTCCGGTCATCCCTATGCACAGGAGGCACTGGGAATGGTTTCATCCATGCGTACCGGACGCCGCATGATGCCCGACGGGCCGTTCCGCTTCTTTACGTCAAAAGGCATAGAAGGCTAGACGACAGGGTCGCGGCAATGGCCATGACCGGTGGCTATCACGAGGCCTTAACTGTTGCCGCTGCCATGCTTCCGACCCATGGCTTTGAGATTCCCTCCCCTCCCCAGGAGCGTAAAACCATGAGCAAGACCCGTGTAGCCGTATTCGTGGGCAGCCTTCGGAAGGACTCCTTCAACCGGCACCTGGCCCGAGCGGTCGAGCAACTGGCGCCGGCCGATTTCAGCTTCGATCACGTGCGTATCGACAACTTGGCGCTATACAACCAGGACCTCGACGCAGCCTTTCCAGCCGAGTTCAAGCGGCTGAAGCAGGAAGTGGAGGCCGCCGATGCCCTGTTATTTGTCACTCCAGAGTACAACCGCTCCATACCCGGTGTGCTGAAGAACGCCATCGACATCGCCTCACGCCCATGGGGCACGAACTCCTTTGCTGGCAAGCCGGGCGCGGTAATCGGTGTTTCCGTAGGCGCCACAGGCACGGCGCTGGCGCAGCAACACCTGCGCAATATTCTGGCTTATCTGGACGTGCCCACTCTGGGACAACCGGAGGTGTTCCTCAAGCATGAGGGTGGCCTGTTCGACGCCGAAGGAAACATCGGCGACGAAGGGACGAAGAAGTTTCTGCAGGGGTTCGTGGACCGGTACGTGGCCTGGGTGAAGCTACATCGTAAGAAGGCTGCTTGAATCGAGGGAGCTGAAATGCCATGCGCCGCCCCGTACAAACAAGGGCGGCGCGTGTGGTACTCAAATGCACCCTGATATAGGTGGCGTTTTCCGTTACCGGCCCGGAACGCGCGCTCTTATCGGATCAATGCGTCCCGGTCGTTCCGGTCGTTCCGCCGGTGCCGCTAGTTGAGCTATGGTGGCTATCGCCACCGCCACTCAGTGCGCCAGCAATAACAGCCACACCGACCACGCTCGCACCGACGTACAGCGGACTGAGGTTGCCCGCGGCGGCTGCGGCAGCGCCAGCGGCACCCGAGCATGGCAAGAGGGCGGCACCATCGCGACGGCGATCATTGTCCCCAGTTGGCTGATCGTCCTGCGTGGAATTGCCGCCAGTGGCAATGCACGGCACAGCCGCAGCTCCGTTCGTATTCTGGTTCTGGTCCGCCAGGGGCTGACTCTGGGCGAAGGCGTGTCCGACCAAGCCGGTCATGACGATGGCTGCAATGAACTTGCGCATGGGTGCTCCGAAATGCAGGCCGAAATGGCCGATAGATATCGGTAGCACCATACAAATCCGCCGACTGCGGCGAAGTAGGCGGAGTTTTATCGGTGGTGACGGCGAATTGCCACGAGCGCCGCGAGGTTTTTGTGCGGCACCAGCGGCTGGAAACTACATGGGCAACGGCAACTAATCAGCCTTCCGCACTCGCGCCCGAGCCGCACAGCTTCTCCAGCAACTGCGCCTGCACATTGCGCACGGTCTGGTTCGCCCCAGGTTGCGTGCGGACATAACGTCCGTTGGGCTGCAGCAGCCATGCGCTGGAGTTGTCGCTGAGGTACAGGTCCAGCTCTTTCTTCAGGCGGCCCTGCAGCTTCTTGCCTTCGATCGGGAAGCCGGTTTCCACGCGGCGATCGAGGTTGCGTTCCATCAGGTCGGCGCTGGCGAGATAGAACTTGTCCTCACCGTTGTTGGCAAACCAGTACACGCGGCTGTGTTCCAGGAAGCGGCCGACGATGGAGCGCACGCGAATGTTGTGCGAAACGCCGGGTACGCCCGGGCGCAGGCAGCACATGCCGCGTACGATCAGGTCGACCTTCACGCCGGCAATGCTGGCCTTGTACAGCGCCTTGATCATCTTGGCGTCGGTGATGGCGTTGACCTTGATGATGATCTGCGCCGGGCGGCCCGCCGCGGCATGCGCGGTTTCGCGGGCGATCAGGTCGAGCAGGGTTTTCTTCAACGTAAACGGCGCATGCAGCAGCTTCTTCATCTGCAGCAGCTTGCCCATGCCGGTGAGCTGGCTGAAGAGCTTGTGCACGTCTTCGCACAGGGCCTGGTCGGAGGTGAGCAGGCTGTAGTCGGTGTACAGGCGCGCGTTGCCGGTGTGGTAGTTGCCGGTGCCAAGGTGGGCGTAGCGCACCAGCTCTTCACCCTCACGGCGTTGGATCAGCATCAGCTTGGCGTGCGTTTTCACGCCCACCACGCCATAGATCACCATGGCCCCGGCCGCCTGCAGGCGCGAGGCGAGCGTGAGGTTGGACTCCTCGTCGAAGCGCGCGCGCAGCTCGATCACCACGGTCACTTCCTTGCCGGCGCGGGCAGCGTCCACCAGCGCGTCGACGATCTCGGAATTGGCGCCGCTGCGGTAAAGCGTCTGCTTGATCGCCAGTACACTTGGGTCCTTCGCGGCCTGGTGCAGCAGATCGACCACCGGTGCGAAAGACTCGTAGGGATGCAGCAGCAGCACGTCTTGCCGGCCGATCACCTGGAACAGATCCTCGGCCTTCTTCAACGCCTTGGGAATTGCAGGTGTGAACGTCGGATATTCCAGCTCGGGGCGATGTGTCTTGCTGGCCAGCCCAAACAACCGCGCCAGGTTCACCGGCCCGTTCACTTCGTACATTTCGGCGGTGGCCAGGCCGAACTGGCGCAGCAGATTCTCGGTGAGCTCGGGCGGGCAGTTATCCGCCACTTCCAGGCGCACCGCGTCGCCAAAGCGCCGCGAATACAGTTCGCCGCGCAAGGCGCGCGCGAGATCCTCGACGTCTTCCGGATCAATGGTGAGATCGGCGTTGCGCGTCAGGCGGAACTGGTAGCAGCCGCGCACCGACATGCCGGGGAAAAGTTCTTCGGTGTGCGCGTGGATGATCGAGGACAGCAGCACGAAGTTCTCGCCGCCATCGCTCACGTCATCGGGCAGGCGAATCAGGCGCGGCAGCACGCGCGGCGCCGGCACGATGGCCAGGCCCGAATCGCGACCGAAGGCATCGGTGCCTTCCAGTTGCACGATGAAGTTGAGGCTCTTGTTGACCAGCAGCGGAAAGGGATGCGTCGGATCCAGGCCGATGGGCGTCACCAGCGGCGCCACCTCATGCCGGAAATAGCGACGAACCCAAAGCTTCTGCTTATGCGACCACTCGTTGCGTCGCACGATGCGAATGCCGTTTCTCGCCAGCTCCGGCAGGATACGGTCGTTGAGTATCGTGTACTGCCGCTCGATCTGCTTGTGCGTGATCTCGCTGATCTCGGCCAGCGCACGACGGGGCGCCAGGCCATCGGGGCCGACGATTTCGTGATCGAATGCGATCTGGCTCTTGAGGCCCGCCACGCGAATCTCGAAGAACTCGTCCATGTTGCTGGAGAAGATCAGCAGGAACTTCAATCGCTCGAGAATCGGCTTGCGCTCGTCCAGCGCCTGTTCCAGCACGCGGATGTTGAACTGCAGCTGCGACAGTTCGCGATTGATATAGAGATTGGGGTCGTTGAGGTCGGGTGGTGTGGGTGCTGGCGCCGCCGCGGTCTCAACAGGGGGTGGCACAGCAGCGGCGTCGGCAGCTTCGGTGTCGGGCAGGGCGTTGGGACGGACGACATCGGTACTCATCGGTTCACCGTTCGATGGGCGGGCGCGAAGGGGCCGCGCTTGTCCGCGAAAGAGCATAGTACGGCGCCGATAAAGACTGGGCCATGGCAGTTCAGCGCGATTCTCGCGCTGTCACGTACCGGACATATTACGCAGCCAGCCTGACATTCCGATGACGATGCTCGCCGCCGCGTCGTCGGCTTGTGACGCAAACGTTGATTACGGCGCTGCGAGATAACGGCTCGGTGCCGCGCCGAGCACGCGGCGGAAAGCTGCGGTGAATGCACTGGGGCTGCCGTAGCCAAGGTCTACCGCCACCTGGGTGATGGGCTCGCCATTGCCAAGCCGTGTCAGCGCGGCCAGCAGGCACGCCTGTTGGCGCCATGCGGTAAAGCTCATGCCGGTTTCGTCGCGAAATGTGCGGGTGAAGTGGCGGCGGCTCATGCCGGCGCGCCGTGCCATGTCATCGATCTTCACTTCTTGCGACGGTTGATCGAGCAACACCCGGCACAAGCTGGCCAGTCGTTTTTCGTGAGGCAGCGGTGCGCTGAGCGGCAATACCGGCATGCGGCAGATCTCTTCAAGCAGCAGGGTCATGATGCGTCCGTCGCGGCCCTCAAGGTCGTATTCGACCGGTAAATCCACCGCCTCCTGCAGCAGTTCGTGGAGCAGGGGCGATACCGCAATTACCTGGCAATGCCCGGGCAGGCCGGCCGTCAGTGCGCCCTCGGAAGTCACATAGACGCTACGCGTGGCGACCGGACCGCCCATGTGCACCTCGTGCGGCATGCCGGCCGGAATCCACAGGGCGCGACGTGGTGGAACCACCCAGCTGCCCTCGCTGGTAATGATGGTTACCACGCCGGTGGAGGCGTAAAGCAATTGGCCGCGCCGGTGCGAGTGCATGGGCAGCACGAAGTGCGGCGGATACTCGTTGCCGGTCGCGATGACCTCGCGTGGGGTGTTCTCGAACGCGTCGGCTCGGGCGTTGCGCACAGGTTTGGCCCAAATTCAATAGAAATTGACCCGCTGACGTGTGCGGGCCGGCCGCCGTCACTTTAAGGTGGCCGCCTTGGCGAAGCAACCCGCGCCGCAGCGTCGCACCCATTCAACCCCAGCCCCCGAGCCTCCATGCAAACCCGCGTTGAAGATCTGCCGCTGTCGTCGGCACCTGCGGCTCGTACCGAGCCGGCGACCGAATTCCGCATCCTGGGTGCCATCAGCTTCTCGCACCTGCTCAACGACATGATCCAGTCGCTGATCCTGGCGATCTATCCGGTACTGAAGAGCGATTTTTCGCTGAGCTTCGGCCAGATTGGCTTGATCACGTTGACCTATCAACTCACGGCTTCGTTGCTGCAGCCGGCCGTGGGCATGATCACCGACAAGAAGCCCATGCCGTATTCGTTGCCGGTGGGCATGGGCTTCTCGCTATGCGGCCTGCTGTTGCTGGCGGTGGCGCCGAGCTTCCCCGTGTTGCTGATAGCGGCTGCGCTGGTGGGCACTGGTTCGTCGGTGTTCCATCCCGAATCGTCGCGCGTGGCGCGCATGGCATCGGGCGGGCGGCACGGCTTGGCCCAATCGTTGTTCCAGGTGGGCGGCAATGCGGGCGCTTCGCTCGGGCCGTTGGCAGCGGCGTGGATCATCGTGCCGCACGGGCGCGGCAGCGTGGCGTGGTTTTCGCTGGCTGCCTTGCTTGCCATGGTGGTGCTGTTGCAGGTCAGCCGCTGGTATAGCGCACACCACGCGGTGCGTGGCAAGGCGAAGGCGCGGCATGCGTCGGCGGTGGTGCTGACAAAAGCCAAGGTGGCATGGTCGCTGCTGATTCTCGGCCTGCTGATCTTCTCCAAGTATTTCTACCTGGCGAGCCTGAGCAGCTATTTCACGTTCTACCTGATCCACAAGTTCGGCGTGTCGGTGCAGAACGCGCAGGCGCATCTGTTCGTGTTTCTGTTCGCCGTGGCGGCAGGCTCGCTTATTGGCGGCCCCATTGGCGACCGCATCGGCCGCAAGTGGGTGATCTGGGCGTCCATTCTCGGCGTGGCACCGTTCACGCTGCTGCTGCCGCACGCCAACCTGCTATGGACTGGCGTGCTCACGGTAATCATTGGGCTGATCCTGTCCTCGGCATTCTCGGCCATCCTGGTTTATGCGCAGGAGCTGATTCCCGGCCGCGTGGGCATGATCTCGGGCCTGTTCTTCGGCTTCGCTTTCGGCATGGGCGGCATTGGCGCCGCGGTGCTGGGACACATCGCCGATGCACGTGGCATCGAGTACGTCTACGGGCTGTGCGCCTATCTGCCGCTGATCGGCGTGATCACCGTATTCTTGCCTGCGCTGGATGGCCCACGCGTGGTCGCGCGGGCGCAGGCCTGAAGCAACGGGGCGGCGCGAACTGAAGCGCGCCGCCTCTTAGCCTGAGATAACGACGGGTTCGGGCTCAAGTTGCACGCCGAACTTCGCGTGCACACCCTCGATCACGCGCTGGGCGAAAGCCCAAAGTTGGGCACCCGTGGCGCGGCCGTGATTGACCAGCACCAACGCGTGTCGGTTTGAAATGCCGGCGTCGCCTTCGCGCAGGCCCTTGAAGCCGCTGGTTTCGATCAGCCACGCCGCAGACAACTTCCAGCGACCATCACTGCCGATCCAGCTGACCACCTCCGGATGGTCGCGCTTGAGCGCTTCACCCACGGTGGCATCGATGATGGGGTTCTTGAAGAAGCTGCCGGCGTTGCCGATCACGGCAGGGTCGGGCAGCTTGCGCGTACGCAGGTGCACCACCGCCTCGGCGACGTGGAACGGCGCTGGCTTGGCCACGCCCATGCGGGCCAGCTCTTCATGCATGCCGGCATAGTCCAGCCGCAGTTCGCGCGTGCGGGGCAGGGCGAAGCGTACGGCGGTGACGATGTAGCGGCCCGGCTGCCGCTTGAAAATCGAGTCGCGGTAGGCGAACGCGCAGGCCGCGCGATCGAGCGTCGCCACCCGACGCTCCTGCGTGTCCCACGCTTCCACGCTCTCGATGAACTCGGCCACTTCGGTGCCATAGGCGCCGATGTTCTGGATGGGTGCGGCGCCCACAGTGCCGGGAATCAAAATAAGGTTCTCCAGCCCGGCGAAACCCTGACCCAGCGTCCAGCGTACGAAGTCATCCCAACGCTCGCCTGCGGCCACTGCAATGCGCGCGACGTCGCCATCCTGTTCCACTTGCACGCCGCTGGTGGCCATGGCCAGCACGGTGCCGTCGAAGTCGCCGGTGAACAGCATATTGCTGCCTTCGCCCAGCACCAGCAGCTTGCCGTTACCTACGGCAGGAAAATCCAGCAGCTCCGGCAGCTTGGAGGCGTCGCGCACTTCGGCCAGCAGCCTGGCCCGTACGTCCACACGCAGCGTGTTGCGATTGGCCAGCGAGGCGTTCTCGATCAGCGTATAGCCGCCCATATCAACGCGTTCAACCACCGTGGGTGTCCTCTCGCTGGCGACGAATTTCATCCACGCATTCGGCAATCAGTGCCGGGCCGCGATAGACCATGCCCGAATAGAGCTGAATCAATGAGGCGCCGGCATCGATCTTCTCCGCCGCGTCGCTGCCATCGAGAATGCCGCCCACGCCAATGATGCCGATGCGATCGCCTACGCGTTTGCGCATGCCACGCAGCACCGCGGTGGAGCGTGCGAACAACGGCTTGCCGGAAAGGCCGCCGGTTTCATTGCCATGTGGGTCACTGGCCACCGACGAATGATCGATGGTGGTGTTGGTGCAGATCACGCCATCCACGCCGGCGGCTAGCAGTACCTCGGCGATAGCATCGAGTTCCGTCTCGCTCAGGTCGGGCGCGATCTTGAGCAGCATCGGCTTGCGTGCGCCTGTCTGCGAGCCGAGACGCTCCTGTGCCTCGCGCAGCGTTTCGATGAAACGACGCAGCGTGGCTTCTTCCTGCAGGTCACGCAGGCCCTGGGTGTTCGGCGAAGAGATGTTGACCGTGATGTAGCTGGCATGCGCGTACACGCGCTCCAGGCAGAACAGGTAGTCGTCCACCGCCTTCTCGTTGGGCGTGTCCTTGTTCTTGCCGATATTGATGCCCAGCACGCCTCGATAACTCGACTGCTGCACGTTGCGCACCAGCGCATCGACGCCGTCGTTGTTGAAGCCAAGACGGTTGATCACCGCTTCGTGGCGAGGCAGGCGGAACATGCGCGGCTTGTCGTTGCCAGGCTGCGGGCGCGGCGTGGTGGTGCCCACTTCGACAAAGCCGAAACCGAGCGCGCCCAGCGCGTCGAGGTGATCGGCGTTCTTGTCCAAGCCAGCGGCCAAGCCCACTGGGTTCGGGAAGCGGATGCCAAATGCCGTCGTCGGCAGTTCCGCCGGCGGCTTGGCGATCAGGTGAAGGAAGTTGCTGCGCTGTGCCACATCGAGCCCGTAAAGCGTCAGCTGATGGGCGGTTTCCGCATCGAGCGCAAACAGCAGGGGGCGGATCAGGTCATACATAGTCAGGGAACCTTGCCCACGTAAATAACGGTGTCGTAGTCGAAGCTGATGCAGCCGTCGACGGCGCAGCGGTCAAACAGTTCGCGCAGGGCTTCCATCATGGGCTCATGCGACGGATGGCCCGCCCGCGGCGCATAGGATGAAGACATCAGGCGACCGCGCAATGCCTCGAAATCCAGCTTCTGACCGTGATCAAAACGCCCCATGTCGAGATAGCCCTCGCCAAACCACTTGCGCATCTGGGGTTCATCGCCGTAGCGCTCGGCCACGCTGGTGTAATCCGTGCCATATTGCTTCAGCAGCGCTTCGTAACCTTCCAGAAACGGCGTGCCCACCAGTCGCCGCGAATTCCAGATGATGGCGACCAGGCCATTGGGCGTCAGGATGCGCTGAAACTCTTGCCGCGCCGCGTCCTGGTCGAACCAGTGGAATGCCTGCGCTACGGTGATGAGGTCGATACTGCCGTCATCCAGCCCGGTGGCGGTAGCACGTCCATCGATAATGCGGAAACGCTCGTTGTCGCCTAGCCATTGTTCGGCGGCGGCGCGCATCGGCTCGTTCGGCTCAACCGCGATCACGCGATAGCCGCCATCGAGAAACAGCTTGCTGGAAATACCGGTACCCGCGCCAATATCGCCAACCCACCAGTGCGGGTTCACCCCATGCTCGCTTTGCAGCCATTCCAGCATGGCCAGTGGATAGTCGGGGCGATAGCGGACGTAATCGGCAACGCGATCACTGAAGCGTTCGGTGGACTTGAGGTCGCTCATCGGTTCACCCCGTCAGGATCTGGCCGCCATCCACGCACAGCGTCTGGCCGGTGATCCAGCTGGCGAAGGGCGAGGCGAGGAAGAGGGCGGTATGGGCTATTTCTTCCGGCTTGCCAAAGCGGCCGAAAGGAATCTTGGCAAGCGTGCGCTGGTACAACTCCGGTGTTTCGGTCTTGCGGCGGTCCCACAGGCCATCGGGAAACTCGATGGAGCCGGGCGCGATAGCATTGACGCGAATGCGATGCTCGGCCAGGGCAAGCGCCTGTGAGGTCGTGTACTGGTTCAGTGCCGCCTTCACCGCCGCATAGGCCGGACCACGCACGCCTGGGTGAAAAGCGGCAATGGACGAGGTGTGCAAGATGCAGCCGTGCGGCGATGCCATGAGGTAGGGCAATGCAAAGCGCGAGGCGCGCACGGCAGCCATCAAGTCGACGTGGAATCCGGCCGCCCAGCCTTCATCGTCATCGCTGAAGCCGTAGCCACTGGCGTTGTTTACCAGTACATCGATGCCGCCGAGCACCTCGGCTGCTTCACGGATATAGGCTTCGATGGAGGTGCCGTCCGCCAGGTCGCAGCTGTGCGTATGCGCGGTGACGTTGCAGGAGGCGATGGCATGGCGTACTTCATCGAGTGCTCCCTGGCCGCGTGCGCACACCGATACCGATGCACCCGCCTGGGCGAAGGCCAGCGCAATGCTTCGGCCAATGCCACGGCTGCCGCCGGCAACGACGACGCGGTAGCCAGCAAAGTTGAAAGGAGGGCGTACGTCGGTCACGGTCGGCAGGCACTCGATGGAAGGGGAGGCGCGAGCGGTTGAAACACCGTGGAGGTCAGGGGCGACGATGGTTCACGTGCGAAGTATGCCGTGTTGCCGCCAGGCACGCGCCCCGGTGGCCCGGGGCGCGCCATTCCATCGCTTACAAATCGAACTTGATGCCCTGCGCCAGCGGCAGCGAATTCGAGTAGTTGATGGTGTTGGTCTGGCGACGCATATAGACCTTCCACGAATCCGAACCGGACTCGCGGCCACCGCCGGTTTCCTTCTCGCCACCGAACGCGCCGCCGATTTCCGCACCGGACGTGCCGATGTTGACGTTGGCGATGCCGCAATCCGAACCGGCTGCCGACAGATACTGCTCGGCCGACTTCAGGTTCTGCGTGAAGATGGCCGAGGACAGGCCCTGCGGCACAGCGTTCTGAAGATCGATGGCTTCGTCCAGCGTCTTGAACGGCATCACGTAGAGGATCGGTGCGAACGTTTCAGTCTGCACCACCTCATCGCTGTTCTTCACGCCGGTGACGATGGTCGGCAACACGAAGTTGCCCGGGCGGTCGCTGAGCGCGGCACCACCGGTGCACACCGTGCCGCCAGCGGCCTTGGCCTTCTCGACGGCATGCAGGTAGGCCTGCACGGCTTCCTTGCTGTTGAGCGGACCCATCAGCGTGGCGGCCAGGGTCGGATCGCCGATCTTGCCTTCCACCTGCTTGTACGCGGTGACCAGCTTCTCGGTCACTTCGGCCATCAGCGACTCGTGCACGAACAGGCGGCGCGTGGTGGTGCAGCGCTGGCCGGCAGTGCCGACGGCGCCAAACACGATGGCGGGAATGGCCAGCTTCAGGTCCGCGCTTTCGTCCAGGATGATGGCGTTGTTGCCACCCAGCTCCAGCAGCGAGCGACCCATGCGCTTGGCGACGCGCTCGCCCACGTGACGGCCCACCTTGGTCGAACCGGTGAAGCTGATCAGCGGAACGCGGCGATCATCGACGAACGTCTGCGACAGCTCGACGCCCGCGTCGTTGAACAGGAAGAAGATATCCGGGAAGCCGGCATCCTTCAGCGCGTCGTTGACGATCTTCATCGTCGCGATGGCCGACAGCGGGGTCTTCGGCGAGGGCTTCCAGATGCAGATGTCGCCGGCGATGGCAGCGAGGAACGCATTCCACGCCCACACGGCCACCGGGAAGTTGAACGCGCTGATGATGCCCACCAGGCCCAG
This sequence comes from uncultured Gammaproteobacteria bacterium, assembly GCA_963783075.1. Lineage (GTDB taxonomy): Bacteria > Pseudomonadota > Gammaproteobacteria > Xanthomonadales > Rhodanobacteraceae > Dyella. The sequence goes on from CAWAMF010000003.1 coordinate 661,043, forward strand.
CGGGTGGTACTGGTCATACATGCGATGGCCCGGACGCTCCGAGTGCATGGTGTAGCCGTAGAGCATGCGGCTTTGGCCCACCGCGAAATCGGCGATGTCGATCATCTCCTGCACTTCGCCGTCGCCTTCGGGCTTGATCTTGCCCATTTCCAGCGCGACCAGCGAGCCCAGTGCATCCTTGTGCTTGCGCAGCGCCTCGCCACACAGGCGCACGGCTTCGCCACGACGCGGGGCCGGGGTGGTACGCCACACTTTGAATGCTTCCTGCGCGCGCTTGACGATGACGTCGTAGTCCGCTGCGCTGGAGGCTTGCACCGAAGCGATGACCTCGCCGGTGGCCGGATTCACCGGCTGCAGCGTGCCGGCCTCGGTCGTCTTGGACCATTCGCCTTGGCCGAGATACGTACCCGATTGCGTGTTACCGAGACCGAGTGCGCTGAGGATTTCGTGGGACATGCTTGGCTCCGAGACCGGGGCGCGGGGAGGGCGCCGGGATGTAAACGCCCATTCTAGCAGGCCCCCCGGAGCCGGATCGCGCTGGCGGGCGATCCATGCCAAAATTCGGCCCGCTGCCCCCGTAGCTCAGTTGGATAGAGCGTCCCCCTCCTAAGGGGAAGGTCGTACGTTCGAATCGTATCGGGGGCACCACTAACAACGCACAAGGGCCGGCGGAAGCTGGCCCTTGGCGTTTCTGGGTGTGACGCCCGGCGCGGCTGCGACGGTCAGGGGGACAGGCCGTTCTCTCGCGCGTAGGCGTAGATGTCCAGGTCGCTCTTGAGGCCGAGCTTGGCCATGGCATCCATCTTCTGGCGACTGATGGTCTTCACGCTGCGGTTGAGCTGGCCGGCAATTTCCGACACGGTGAGCCCGCCGGCGAACAGTCGCAGCACTTCCACCTCGCGTTTGGACAAGGCTGCTGGCGTGGCGCTGGAGCCACCCGTGCGCGAGGCATCCAACGCCCGCTTGATGCCTGTACTCACATAATCCCGATGATGGGACACGGCCTGCACGGCCAGCGCCAATTCCGTCAGTGCATCGGACTTGCTGAGCAGGCCGCGCGCGCCGCTGGCGAGAATTGAACCCAGCACGCCTACGTTACTGACCATGGTCAGCACGATAATGGGCAGGTTCGGCCAGCGCCGATGGATGAGACCCAACATATGCATGCCATCGGCAACTTGCCCGCCCGGCATGCTGAAATCGGTAATCACCAGGTCACAGGGCGTGGTTTCGATGGCATCGACCAACGCAGCTGGCGAGTGAACGTCGGCGACGACGCTGGCATCCATACCGCTTTCCAGCAGCATGCGCACACCATTGAGCACAATGGGATGGTCGTCAGCCAGAATGATGCGCAGGGTCACGGCCGTCCAAGTTTCAGCCAATATGCGCTTAGGTTATCCGATTTTAAACGGCAAGCAGATACGTAAAAACCCTACCCTTCCATGAGTCATCTTCAGACGATTCTCATGGAGCATGCTGTAGCCATCGCACTAAGCTGAACAGCTACCGTCAAGCTGAATCCGAGCGTATCGATGGACGCAAAAACTGGGCAGTACAGCGCAGCATCCGCCAAGAACAAGGCGCCTCAGCATGGGCGCCGGGGCGCGCGATTGGCCTTGATCACACTGGTTTGCTGGCTAAGCTTCGACGTGTTCGCCTTCGCCGGGCAAGCGGACCCTGTGCAGGGCGAACCGGCTTCCACTCACGCCGGGCGGTCTGAAGCCCCACTCGCACTGACTCCCGAAGAGGAGGCGTGGCGCAGCAAGCATCCGGTGGTTTCAGTGGGCGTGTATGCGGGCGATCACTTGCCCGGGGAGACCTGGGCTGCCGGCCGTCCCGAAGGTGCGGCCGTGGACTATGTGCGCCTGCTGGCAAATCGCGCCGGGCTGCGGCTGGAGTTTCACCCCTACAGCGATATCGATGCGCTGATGGCGGCCGACTCGACGCGGTCCTACGATTTGCTGCCCGTCGTGTTCATCACGGGTAAGTACAAAGATCGATTCGATTTCCTCAAGCCTTTTCCCACGGGGCCGGAAATGCTGGTCAGCCGCAAAGGAGATGAGCGGATCCGCTCGCAGAGCGACCTCACTCACTCGCGCATAGCAGTCGAGCGCGACCAGGATGATCTCATCGCCATCCTGGGGAAACACTTTCCCGATGCCACCTTGGTTTTTGCAGACAGCGGGCGCCAGGCGTTGAACCTGTTGGCAACCGGCCAGGCAGACGCTTACGTGGGGGCGACGCTGCCACGAACGCAGCTTCTGTTGAACGACCGGCCTACTGACGATCTTGTCGCGCTTGGGCCACTCGATCTACCGCCCATCTCGGCGACCATCGGTATAACGAAAGGCCGGCCCATGCTGGTGTCGCTGCTGAGAAAGGCGGAGGCAACGGTAACGCCCGACGAGGTTGCACGTTTGCGTTCGCGTTGGGGGCTCGTCGGCAGTCCCGATGTTTTGCTTCCGGGCAGGTCCGCCCTCTCCACTGCCGATCGCGCGTGGATCGACAGTTTGCCGCCGTTGCGCCTCGGCTTTGAGGTGGATCGGTATCCCTACACGTTCGTGGATAGCCAGGGGCGCTTTGACGGGCTAGCGGCGGACTACGTGGAGATGCTGCAGAAAGAACTTGGGTTGCGTGTGCAACCGGTTCCCGCGAAAGATTGGGAGCAGCTGCAGCATATGGTCCGGGCAGGCGAAGTCGACATGGTTGCGGCCGCCATGCCCGACGACTTCAGCGCGCAGGACATGGTCTTCAGCCGCACCTACGAGCACTTCCCCGAAATGATCGTGACCCGGACACGCAGTTCCGCTGTTGCGGGTCCTGAGGATCTAGTGGGCAAAAAAGTTGTTGCGCGTAACGAAGAAGAACTGCTGTCCCGACTGCGGATGCTGTTGCCGCGCAGTCAGCTGAACCCGGTGGGCAGCAATGAACACGGGTTGGAGATGGTCGCATCGGGCAAGGCGGATGCTTATGTCGGCACGCTGCCGGCGATGGATGCGCTGATCCGCGATCACTATGCGGCTACCCTGCGAATTGTGGGCCCCGCTGGCGTAGATCAGGACTTCACCCTCGGCATCACGCAGCACCTGGGCCGACTTATGCCGATGATCGACCGCGTGCTATCCAGCGTAAAGGAAAAAGAGCGGCAGTCCATTCGAAATCATTGGTTGACCGCGGAATATCACTATGGCGTGCCGTGGTCCTGGGTGTTGTGGGGGCTGTTCGCCGCGTTCGCTGTCGTGCTGGTTATCGGGTTTTTCCATGTGCGTTTGCGCAAGGCGCTGCGCGCACAGCAGCTGGCGGAGCGCGGACTGGCGGACCAGCTCGGCTTTCAGCAGGCCCTGCTGGAAGCCATTCCCTATTCGGTTTTCGTGAAGGATGGCGATGGGCGTTACCTCGCCGTCAACCGCGCCTATGAGGAGATGTTCGAGTGTTCGCGAGCGGACCTGCTTGGGCGAACGCTGCTGGAGACGAAGCACACGGCGTCCCTGGATGTGGAGCTCCTGCACGAGGCTGATTTGCAGGTACTTGGCCCAGGCGGCGACATTCGCCGCGAGCTGTACATCGGTCCGTTCGGTCCCGACGGCGAAACGCACGACGTGCTGCTCTGGCTGCACAAATTCTCGCGTGGGGAAGGGCGGGGAATGGGCTTGTTTGGAACGCTGGTGGACGTCAGTGATCTGCGCCGGGCGGAAGAGCGCGCACTGGCTTCAGAACAGCGCCTGATCGACACCAATGAAAGCCTGCCCGGGGTTGTCTTGCGATCACGGTACGCCCCCGATGGACAAAGCAGCTCTGATTACGTCGCTGGCGACACGGCAGCGCTTTTTGGGCTCACGCATGACGATTTTGCGCAAGGCCGCGGTCGCCCCATGAATGTCATCGTGCCTGAAGATCAGCCACGTGTACGGCAGGTCATCCAGGATTTGATCGCGCAGAAGACGCCACGGAGCGTGGAATATCGAGTCTCCGCATCGTCGGGCGTACATTGGGTGCGCGCTTCGTGTGGGCACGCGCGCGACGAGCCGGACGGCACGGTGTCCTGCAGTATTTTCTGCATTGATGTCACCGCTGAAATGGAGCAGGCCAAGGCGTTGGCCGAGGCGAAGGCGACTGCCGAGGCCGCCGTGGCCGCCAAGAGCGCCTTCCTCGCCATGATGAGTCACGAGATTCGCACGCCCATGGCTGGCGTGCTTGGCATGATCGAGCTCCTGGGGAAGACGCCCCTGGACCGCGAGCAACAGCACATGCTCGACATGGTGCACGATTCGGCCGACGCGCTGTTGCAGATACTCGACGACATCCTGGATTTCTCCCGCATCGAAGCGGGCCGCCTCAGGCTGGACGAACATACCTTCGATCTACGCAAGGTGGCCGATGGCGTACTCGGTTTGTTCGCCTCGTTGGCGCAAGAAAAGGGTGTTCGCCTGTATGCCACGCTGGACTGGCGACTGGCCGCTGAATACCGCGGCGACATGACCCGGATCCGTCAGATCATTACCAACCTGCTCAGCAATGCGTTGAAGTTCACCGCGCGCGGACACGTCGAGTTGCATATGGAGCTGCTCAATGACTCGCTGCAAGGTCAACTGCTGCGCATCACCGTTACCGATACGGGCATCGGCATCTCCAAGGAGCAACTCGACCGCCTGTTCCAGCCCTTCGTACAGGCCGAGGCATCGACGGCGCGTCGTTACGGTGGCGCTGGCCTGGGGCTGACTATTTGCCGCCATCTTGCCCACATGATGGGTGGTGATATTCGCCTCACCAGTGCGCCCGGCTTCGGCACCCAGGCGGCCTTCGAGTTGAGTCTCCCGGTGATGCAGGTACTGAAGCCGCAGCCGGTACTGGCCGGCAAGACAGCGCTGTTGTGTGCGGGCGATATTGTGCTGGAGCGCGAGCTGTCAAACGCGCTATCGGCCCTGGGCCTGTCCGTTATCGGCGCCGATGCCAAGGAGCTTGCCGATTACGAGGCGGAAGACATCGATCTCTTCGTGGTCGATCACGATTTGGTTGGGCGTGGTGTGTTGCCCAGCGGTGCTTGCGTGATCCATTTGCTCGACGTGCCCGATCCTCGCGGGACGTACAGCGAAGATGGCTGTGTGATGCTGAGTGGCCAGCCGCTGCTGTGGCGTTCGGCGCTGGACGCATGCCACGCTGCTCTGGGTGTAGCGCTGCCACAGCGCGCTCTTTCATTCGCCGCCGACGTGGCGAGTCACAAGGCACGCATCCTGGTGGCGGAGGATCATCCCATCAATCGTGCCGTGATCGGGCGCCAGCTCGATCGTCTCGGCTACGCGCACACCATTGTGGAGAACGGTCTGGAAGCGTTGCGTGCGCTGGCGGACAATCGTTACGACCTGTTGATTACGGACTGCCATATGCCCATGCTCGATGGCTACGCGTTGGCGCGGAAAATTCGCGAGAACGAGCAGGGTGGCACCACCCATCTTCCGATCGTGGCGTTGTCAGCCAGTGCGCTGCCCGAGGAAATCACGCGGTGCCGCGAAGCGGGAATGGATGAATTCCTCGCCAAGCCGGTACCGCTTGTCGCGCTCAATGCCATGTTGTCCGCTTGCCTGGACGTTGGACAGGAAACGCCCCAAGCAACAAGTGTCCCTCAAGCCGATGCGGATGCACGCCTCGATTTGCTGAGGGACACATTCGGCTCGGAGGCGCACGTGAGGGAAATACTGAAAGGGTTGTTGACATCCACCCGCAGCGATCTCGCCGAGCTGGACGAGGCGATAAAGGGTGGCGACACCGAACGACAGGGTGAGCTCTTGCACCGCATCCATGGCGCCCTTCGTCTGCTTGGCAACGAGGGGCCTTCTGTCGAGGGTGACAGCGCGCAACGGCGTGACAGGCTGCTGTGTTACCTCGATGAGCTGCATGCGCTGCTTGTTCGTCTCGATCAGCAGGAAGGCGCCAAGCAGCCGGCGAGGTAGAGCCGGGGCTCGGACCTGCGGTTCGATCAAACCTTCCCAATAGCATCAAGTTCGCCTCGATCGACCTCGCCCTGGCAGTTCAGTCAGCGCCATGGATATGTGCACGCCCCATCGCGCATCACCAGTACTGCGCTCTTGGCGTCGTAACGGTGAGGAAACCGGACACGCACCACCTTGATCGGTGGTGGTTGTCAACAGGTTGGCTATTTCTTGCGAGCATTTTGCGTTGCGCCACGGACTCATGAAATTCGCGTTTGTCGAAATCGCCCGCGGCTTTAACCGGCCGCGAACAACCATCACGATAGGCTGGACCTCCCCGCGATGAGCCAACGAGGAGTGCCTATGGATATGACGACACTTGATGCACGGTGGATCGATGCGGCACCGCACGGCGACGACCGACGCATTTCCTGCGAGCCTGCCGAAGGCTACGTGCTGAACCCATGGTCGGGCCTCTATCAGGAAACCGAGGCTACCTACCGAAACCGGCTCGAACCTGGCTCGACCGTTTCTGCCTGATGTGAAAGGGCCCCGCCAAGTGCGGGGCTTTTTGCAGGCGACCGGCGTCAGAGCACGCCGGGAATCAAAGCCTTCACCCGACGCATGTAATTCACATACACCTCACCGAAGCTCTCGCGCATCCAGCGTTCTTCGAGTCGAAGCTTGAACCAGAACGATGCCGCGATGATCGCCACGGCGAGCAAGCCATGCCACTCGCCAACGGCCATGGCGGTACCAAGGAAGGCCAGCAGTAGCCCCGTATAGATCGGGTGCCGCACCAGGCCGTAAGGGCCACGCTGAATCAGCTCATGGCCCTGTTTCACCTGTACTTCCGAGCTCCAGTTGCTGCCGATGACATAACGCGCCCAGCAAGCGAAGGCGATGCCGGCGACAACCATGAACATCCCAAGCACCGCGATGGCCTGTGAGTGCGGATACATGCGTGCGGTCATCGCCGGGCCTTCCGACGGGTAACTGGGAAACAATAGCCAACATGCCACCAGCAGCGGCAACCAGTATTTGAACAACCGCGGTAACCAGGGTTCGCTGCGGCTTGCACCCTTCACGCGCCGCCAGCCCCAAACCCAATAGAGCACGAAGAGGGCCCAAAGCCCCTTGATGATCACGGTGATCGGCAGTTCCATGGGCGATCCATGTCGGCGTCAGTGGATAGAGGGCGCCAGCATCCCCCGCTATTCTCACAGGGGCAAGTGACGAGCCTCATCCAACGCACGCGCGGCTGGGTCAGGGCCGAGGTTCCCGTTGTCCGGTGACTAAGGCGAGTCGTTCGTCGTGAACGGGCCGTAGTGGCCTTCAAACTGCTGCCGAAGCTTGTTCTTGAGCAACTTTCCGGTCGCGCCAATCGGCAAGCTTTCGACAAACACCACGTCGTCCGGCTTCCACCATTTGGCCACCTTGCCATCGAAGAAGGCCAGAAGCTCCTCCTTCCCAAGATTGCTGCCCGATTTCCTGACAACCAACAGCAACGGGCGCTCGTCCCACTTGGGATGACGTGCGCCAATGCATACGGCGCTGGCCACATCGGGATGCAGGCAGGCGACATTTTCGATGTCGATCGAGCTGATCCATTCGCCACCGGATTTGATCACGTCCTTGCTTCGGTCGGTGATCTGCATGAACCCGTCCTGGTCGATCTTGGCCACGTCGCCGGTCGCAAACCAGCCATCCTCCCGAGGTTGGCTGGACTCGTCACGAAAATAAGTGAGCGACACCCAGGGCCCGCGGACCAGGAGGTTGCCAACCGCCTCGCCGTCCCACGGAAGTTCGTTGCCGTCTGGGTCGACGATTTTCATGTCGATGCCGAAGACGGCCCGGCCCTGCTTGGCCTGGATGGCATGCCGCTCACTCGCTGGCAAGCCAAGCTGATGCGATTTGAGGCTGCAAACCGTGCCCACGGGGCTCAGTTCCGTCATGCCCCATGCATGAAGCACTTCCACCTGATGGAAGTCCTGGAATTGCACTGTCATCGCGGTAGGGCATGGCGCGCCGCCAATGACAGTTCGCGACATCGACGAGAACGAGTCGCCAAGTTCGGTAACGTGCGATAGCAGGCCTTGCCAGACAGTGGGCACGCCCGCCGACAGGGTGACGTGTTCGGCTTCGATCAGCTCGTAGAGCGATTTGCCATCGAGCGCCGGCCCGGGGAAAACGACTTTCGCGCCGACCATGCAGGCGATATAGGGCAGCCCCCAGGCGTTGACATGGAACATCGGCACGACGGGCAGGATGGTATCGCGCGCCGAGCAATTCAATGCGTCCGGCAGTGCTGCCGCGTAGGTATGAAGCACGGTGGAGCGATGGCTATACAACACGCCCTTCGGGTTGCCGGTGGTACCCGAGGTGTAGCAAAGAGACGATGCGGTGTTCTCATCCAGCTGCGGCCACACGTAATCGTCGGTGTGGGCGTCGATGAGGTCCTCGTAGCCGAGCAACGAGGCCGGTAACGTGTCGAGAGATGGCATGTGGCTTCGGTCGCACATGGCCACGAAAAGCGGAGGCGTCGAGAGTCGAGCCGCCAATGCTTCAATGATGGGGAGAAAGCTCGGGTCGAAAAATACGACACGGTCGTCCGCATGTTCGACGATATAGGCGAGCTGGTCGATATGCAGGCGAGGGTTGATCGTATGCAGTACGGCGCCGGACCCAGAAACCGCAAAATACAATTCCAGGTGGCGATAGCCATTCCACGCGAGTGTACCCACCCGGTCGCCCGACGCGACGCCGAGGCCCGCAATCGCGTTGGCCATGCGACGTGAACGCTTGGCCAGGTCGGCGAAGCGATAACGATGAATGTCGCCCTCGACGCGTCGAGATACTACTTCCTGGTCCGCGTGATGCCGCTCGGCGTGCATTAGAAGCGAGGCAACCAAAAGAGGTTGCTCCATCATCAAGCCTTTCATTGTCAGCCGCTCCGGCTTTAGTGATGAATTGCAGCCGGTGCGAAAGTTGAGCTTTCGCACCGGCACTTGCAAGGTGTCCTGCATCTGCTCCCTGGAGAGCGCGATGCTGAACGATTCCAGTTATAGCGTGGTGGTGAAGGTAAAGTCGATGTAGTTGCGGTCACGCAGCAACGAAGCAAGTCCGGCGCTGGAAGTAACCGTGCCTGCGGCATTGGTGGCGATACGCCCCTCGTACCCGATGTATTTCAGGTCGAAGCGGTACTTGGTACGCACGTCCGCACCCACGCCGATGGAGAAGTTGCCGTTGCCCTTGTTGCCGCCGAACGTCACGGCGGAGTTACCCACCAGGCCCATCGAATAAGTCAGCGGCAGCAAGAGATCTACACCCGGATAAACCTGGTACCAGGTCGGCGTGAAGTTGACCTGGGTGCCGTAGAAATCCTTGGTCGGCTTGTCGATACCGGTGTAGGTGGGCGCGCCTTCGAAGGCTGCCGCGTTCTGGGTCACCTTGGTCCAGTGGTTCCACACGAACTCAACCGTGTACGGGGCGGTGTCCCACAGTGGCGTGTGCGGCGTGATGCCGGCGAAGTCGGTCACGGCGTGCCACGTGTCACCACGGGCGCCGGCGGTCTGCCCTTCTTGGGGCAGCGTACTGATTGCCCCGGGAACCTTGGCGGCCAGCGCCGCCGGCAGCAGCTGCACCGGAATGCTGACAAGCGGCATGTTCTGGCGGTAGTTCACTTCCGCGCTAACGCTGACACCCATGATCTGCTTGGCGAAGCTTGCGCCATAGATATCGATGCCGCTGGCATAGCTGGCCATGTACTGGCCAATATTGCCTGCCAGAATTTGCGGGATGGTGGCCATGGCCGGATCGACGTAGCAAATCGTCGGGCTGATCGACTTGAGGCCGAGGAACTTGCATGCGGCGGCGGGCACGTTGGGCGCGACAGCGGGCGCCACGATCACCTGCGGCTGAATATCGGACGTTTTGCGATAGTACAGGCCGAGCGTCGAGTCGATCGCGTCCGGAGACCAGTGCATCGCCATGCCCCAGTCGCCCTGGCCATGCGGTGTGATGTCCTCGCCGCGAAGCACGCGCTGAGTCGCATTGATGTAGAGCGACTGGCCACCCTGAAGTACCGCGTCGTTCGGATCCATGTAGGAACCCGATTCGGGGTAGAACACTTGCTGCCACTGAAGGAAGTACTGCGCATCGAACGAGAGGCTGGGCGTTGCCTGGATTTGCGCCGACAGCTGAGGGCGCGGACGGAACAGTTCCTTGGCGGTCGCACCCGGTACCGTGAGCAGCTTGCCAATGTCGAGCGGAGACTGTCCGTAACTGAGGGAGTTGATCGGGTTCAGCAGTGCTTCGCCCCAGAACTCGTCGTAGCGGCCCGCCTTGGTGTTGACGTTCACGCCGTCGACATCGAAGTTGCCGAAGACGAACGCGTCGAGTATCTGACCGGAAGGCCCCCTGAAATAGCTGGCGGTGTAGCTGGGAAGGCCAAGCGCAGGCTTACCGTTGACGATGTGATTGGACGATGCAACGTGCGTGTTGTCCAGCGACTCATACGCCTGGTCGTACCAGCCGTCGCCACTGATGCGAAAGCCGTAGTTCTTCTTGTAGATAAAGTCGAACTCGCTGATCAGATCAAGGCGGTTCGTTACGATGGAGTCGTTGCCGAAATTGCGGTCACCGTCATCGTAGTTCGGGCTGGCGAGAATGGACGGGCTCTGGTTCTGCGCGCGGTGGCCGAGGTTGTAACGAAAGGTGTTGTCCCAACGAATCGAGATGTCCGGATTGCCGGTGTCGATCTCGACCGCACGGACTACCCCGGGGGACGCAAGCGCCGCGGCGACCGCGAGCACCATCAGACGGATGGCCGTCGCACCCCCGTGCTTGTTTGTCCCATAAACGTTCTTCATGCAGTACTCCTCCCCCTTGTACCGTTTCTGCAATCCCGCTGTAGATCCGACCGCCCCTGCCATCCGGACCAGGTGTCTGGCGCGGAACGCGTGGTGACGCACATCGGCGGTAGCCGCTGTGAGCCCTGGTTGTCGGCTCGCCACACGCGGGTACGTGTCGCCAAGCGGCCTCAAAAACTCTCCCCGGCCACGCGGCGAATCTCCTACCACTGGTAGCTCTCCCGGACCGCTCAACTCACAGTCACGCACTTCGGTGCGACGTGGCTGATGCCGGGATCGTCATGAACGCTGCACCGCTGGCCAGCATTCATGGCTCTAGTTGCCTGAGAGTTATGCGGGGGCCTTCGCAAGGCCCCCCCCACTCCGATGGGGGAGGGGCGGGGTCGTCGGGAGCGGCTGCGTGAGGTTCTGTCCGTTGGTGCATCGCAGCGACGCGGTGCTGCGCCAGTGTTCGACGCTCAAACCGAGAACGCCCCCAGCATGGCACTCGCCAGCTGCACGGGTTGATGCGCGCCCAATAGCGGCACGCGGTCGCCCAGCACAAAGCCCGGCACGCCGGTTATGCCCCGGCGCCCAGCGTCGTGTCGCCATGACGGCATGGATGACTCGTGCACGGGCGTGGCCATGCGCGAGAGGGTAACCGCGCGCTCAAGGTCAAACGCTTCGCCGATGTCGGCAAGCACCTGCAGCTCACCGATGTTTTCGCCGCGACAGAAATAGGCGTCGAACAGTCGATCAATCAACGGCGCCTGGAGCGCGGTGCCGCCGAACTGCCCGGCATATTCAATAAGCCGATGCGCCGCGATGGTATTGGGCATCCACTCTATGCGCGCGACATCGAAGGCCACGCCAACCGCGCGTCCCGCGTCCGCAATCTGCTGACGTCGGGCTGCCACGGCGTGGGCCGAGCCCAGGCGTTGCAGATAGAAGGCGTGGAACGGGACGCCGCCCAGCGGTATGTCCGGTAGCAGCGGCAGCGATTTCCAGTGCACCACAACATCGACGTCCGGATAGCCAAGCGTCAGCAGGTCGATGGCAAGATCGAGCTGCCGTTTGCCGATAAGGCACCAAGGGCAGATGAGATCAAAATAGAACTCGACGCTGATGTGTCGGCGCGCCTGCGGCGCATCGTCAGGCAGATGCAGGCTCATCGCAGTGCGTTGATGAGCGTCTCCGCCTGCGGCCACGGCCCATAGCCTGCGGCTGGATTGAGATGACCGACATCGCCTAGCTCGACAAGGCGACTTCCCCAGTGATTAGCCCATTCGGCTGCGCGTTGGGCGCTGCACAGCGGGTCGGTGCTGCTCGAGGCGAGCACACTGGGAAAGGGCAGCCGTCCGCGCGGAACAGGCAGCCAGCCGTCGTCGCGCAGCGCATCCATGGTCGGATAACCCGCTGGCATCGGCGATTCAAGGTCGGCCGGCGTAGCGAGCAGCGCGCCGTGGATGGGACGGCGATGCGTGTGCGCCCAATGCACGGTAATCATCACGCCAGCGCTGTGCGCGACGAGGATTACCGGCCCGTCGATCTCGGCGAGTGCCTTGTCGAGTGCCGCCACGCGCGCCGCACGGCTGAGCTTGTCGTGTTCCAGTGGTGGCACCGAACGCGCATTCGGAAGCGTCGCTTCGAGCAGGGTCTGCCAGTGCTCGGCAACGTGGTCGCGCAGGCCGGGCACCAACAGGATGGTTGGGTTGCTGGAGTTCTGCATGAATCGCAAATCCGTGGATGAGATCAAGGCGCCACTGCGGAGGTCGTGGGCTGCACGCGGAGGAGGTCGTCGGCGTAATGCAGACGACCGATCCAGAAAGCCGATGCGGCGAACAACGCCATCAGTGGGATCAACTGGAAGGCCGCAAGCAGGCCCAGATGGTCGGCCAGCAGGCCGATCAATACCGGGCCCGGTGCGAGCCCTAGCAAATTATTGGCAAGGGTCAGCGTGGCGAATGCGGAGGCGTGGATAGGCGTCGGCGTAAGGTTGGCAACCATCGCACCGGCAGGTCCAGCCGTGCCTGCGGCCAGAAACATGCCCAGGCCGATCATGACAAGCTGGCCTGGTCCCGGCGGCAGCTGGAACGCGATGCCGAGCAGCACCGCCGTGATCAGGCAATACGCAATGGCCATGGCCATCTTGCGCGCCGGCTGGTGGCGGCACAGGCGGTCCGTGACGGCGCCGCAGATCACCATGCCCAGCGCGCCGATCAACACAAAGGCCGCAGCGGTGACGCCGGCCTTGTCGGGCCGCATGGCGTAATAGCGGTTGAGGAAGCTGGGCATCCAGGCCATGACGGCGGCCATGATGAACAGCTGCAGGCCGCTGCCGACGTAGGCGCAGATTACGGATGTCGTGGAAAACAGGCCACTGAACAGCTTGCGCAGCGACAGGCTAAAGCCAGGACGGGATGCGCCCGGTCGCACCACATCTTCGCGGCCTTCGCGAAGCCGGCGTTCGTTCACCGTTAGCGCATAGAGCAGCACCAGCGCCGCGCCGAAGATGGCCATGGCGGCGAATGCCCAGCGCCAACCCAGGTGCGTGGCGAGGATGCCGCCAAGCGCCATGCCGGCGACCGAACCGAACGCACCGCCAGCCATGAACGCGCCGGTGAGGGTAGAGCGCAGGTGTACAGGGAAAACGCTGATGATCAGCGCAACGCCGACGCTGCCATAGGCGGCCTCGCCCAGGCCCACGAAAAAGCGCGCCGCAAACATCTGCCCGTAACTCGTGGCCAGGCCGCAGGCGAGGGTGGCGAGGCTCCACAGCGATGCCATCAGGATGATGCTTCTCACGCGCCCCCAACGATCGGCGAGCACCGAGAGCGGGAAGGTGAGCAGGCCCACCAGTAGCGCAACAACGCCGGAGAGCGAACCCAGTTGCGTATCGGACAACCCCCATTCGGCCTTGAGCAGCGGAAAGACCGCATTGAGCACCTGGCGCGACATGTAGTCCGACAGCAGCAGCCCAAACGTGAGGGCGAACACCAGCCACGCGTAAAGGCGCGGCTTGGTCGTGGATGTGGCAAACGTGTTCGGCGATGCCTCGGCGACGTACATTCCCAAAGCGGTCTCCTCATGCCGGCACGGTGCCGGCTTCATGGGAGCGAAGGGCAGCGACCCGCTGCGCTGCCCTTCGCTCTTGCGACGGCCTCAGGCCGCCTGGTGTGCCAGGCTGACTTGGCGGCTCGGTTTGCGATTCGGTGAAAAGCCGTTGGCGGCCAGCGTCTCCTCGATGGTGTCGTAGAACACGCCGATCTTCAGGATCTCGCGCGCCTCCTTGCCATTGGCGATCTCGCGACCGAATTCGCGCGACATACGCACCAGCTGTTCGATCTGTTCCACCGTGGTCATCTTGGCGGTGCGTGCCTGGTTCCACAGGTTGTCTTCGATACCGCAGCGCACGTGCAGGCCCATGGCGATGCCCATCATGTTGATGGGCAATACGTTGCGCATGCTGCTCTCGACCGTCAGCATGGTGCCGTCAGGGATGGCGCGCAGGAAGTTGGACAGGCTGTAGATGGTGGGCTGGTCCATGCCGCCGCCAATCGCCACCCAGTTGCACACCAGCGGACCTTTGTAGATGCCGCGGCGGATCAGGCGTTCCACCGTCTCGTAGCTGTTGATGTTGTAGAACTGGAACGCGCTCTGGATGCCCGCGGCGCTCAGGCGCTTGACGTGCTCCTCGATGAAGCCGGGGCCCGAGGGGACGATCATCTCGCGATAGGCCTCATGGGTCTGCGGCTCGGCCAGGGACGTGCCGGCGATGTCCGCGAATTCCATCTGCTCGAGTATGTTCATCTGGGTCGTATTGACCGTGACCGTCACCTGATCGGGCTTGGGGTCGAGTTCGGCCAGCATGTGACGGGTGTCGTCCTTCAGCCACTTGGCGGCGGAGCCGTCGGTTTCGGGCGCGAAGGAGATCGAGCCGCCAACCTGGATGACCATGTCCGGCACCGCCTTGCGCACGCCGGCAATCAGTTCATTGAACATGGTCAGGCGCTTGGAGCCCTTGCCGTCCAGCTCGCGTACGTGCAGATGCAGCACGGAGGCGCCGGCGTTGTAGCAGTCGACCGCCTTCTGCACCTGCTCTTCCATGGTGACGGGAATGTCTTCCGGAAAATCCGAAGGGATCCACTCGGGGCCATAAGGGGCTGCGGTGATGACCAGCTTGTCCTGGTTTTCGGGAATCAGTGAACCGTCGAGGAAGTTCATGGCTTGTCCTGTTGATCTGGAGTTGAACGGGCGATTTCAGAACGTGACGTCGCCGACGATTCCTGCGCGTTCCATCTTTCGATGGCAGGGCGGGTAATCCATCACGGCGTAATGCTGGGTGGAGCGGTTGTCCCAGATGGCCACGCTGTTCTTCTGCCAGCGCCAGCGCACCTGGTACTCGGGGATATGGGCCTGGCTGATCAGGTAGCTGAGCAGCTGGCCGGCACCCGGGTTGGCGTCCTGGCCGAACCGCACGTTTTCCCGGGTATGGAAATTGGTGAAGTGGGTGGTGAAGGCATTGACGAACAGCACCTTCTCACCGGTCTCCGGATGCGTACGCACCACTGGATGCTCGGCGTCGGGATACTGGGCCTTGAGCGCGAGGCGTCGCTCGATCGGCATCGCCGCGCCGAACGAGGCTTCGATGCTGTGACGTGCGCGAAGACCGGCGATCTGCGCCTTCACATGCTCGGGCAACATCTCGTAGGCGAGCACCATGTTGGCCCACATGGTGTCGCCGCCAACGGGCGGGCATTCCACGCAACGCAGCACGCAGCCCATGGGCGGCGCTTCACGCCAGGTGGCATCGGTGTGCCAGGCGTTTTCGTAGCGATCGCTCGGCGTGTCGGGCGTCTTGTAGATCTGTACGAGGCCAGGTGCATCGGGATGACTCGGCACCATCGGGTGATCTTCCAGCTCACCGAACCGCCGCGCGAAGGCAACATGGTCCTGGCGGCTGATGTCCTGGTCGCGCAGAAACAGCACGCGATGCTTGAGCAGCGCTGCCTTGATCTCGGCGAACAAGGCCTCGTCATGGGCGGCGTCGGCGAGGCTCACGCCCACCAGTTCGGCGCCGATATGACAGGTCAGTGGTTCGATGCGCATGACAGCTCCTCAGAAGACAAAGATCGACGAGCCGGTGGTTTTGCGCGCCTCAAGGTCGCGATGGGCCTGCACCGCATCCTCGAGCGCATAGCGCTGGTTGATCTCGATCTTGATGCGGCCGGATGCGACATGGCCAAACAGGTCGTTGGCGAGCGCGGCCTTTTCCGACGGATCGGCAATGTAGTCGGCCAGCGCCGGGCGGGTCAGGTAAAGCGAACCCTTCATGGCCAGCATCTGCGGATCGAACGGCGGAATGGTGCCGGACGCGGTGCCAACGCAAACCATGAGGCCGCGACGACGCAGCGAATCGAGCGAGGCCATGAAGGTGCTTTTCCCGACCGAGTCAAACACGACCGACACGCCCTCGCCACCAGTCATCTCGCGCACGCGCGCAGCGACGTCCTCGTGGCTGTAGTTGATCACTTCGTCACAGCCGTGGGCGCGCGCCACGGCGGCCTTTTCCTCGGTCGAGACAGTGCCAATCACGCGCAGGCCAAGCAGCTTGGCCCACTGGGCGACGATCAGGCCGACGCCACCTGCGGCGGCATGCAACAGAATCGTTTCGCCGGCCTCAAAGGGGTAGATACAACGCATCAGGTAGGCGGCGGTCAGTCCACGCATGGTCATCGCCGCCGCCGTTTCACTGGCAATGGCATCGGGCAGCCGGATCAATGGCGCGGCGGGAACCACGCGAGCCGTGCTGTACGCACCGAGCGTGTTGAGAAAGCCGGTGTAGCTGACGCGGTCGCCCACGGCGACACCGGTCACGCCCGGGCCAAGTTCCTCGACGATGCCGGCGGCCTCCACGCCGATGCCATTGGGCAGCGGAATCGGGTACGTGCCGTTGCGGAAATACGTGTCGGCGAAATTCAGGCCAACCGCCTGGTGACGCAGCCGCACCTGGCCCGGGCCGGGCGCGCCGACCTCGATTTTTTCGTAGCGCAGCACGTCAGGGCTGCCGGCCTCGTAAAAACGGATTGCGTGTTCCAAACGATTCTCCTTGACTCAAAGCCCCGGCGGCGTGCGCCTGGGGTGTAGCGGATGACATGTGATCGGCCGACTCAGGTCGGCGCGAAGTTGACGATGCGTGAGAACAGTCGTACGTGCTCTGCATCGGTTTCTTCGTCGCTGGCGAGCTCGCGGTTGCCGACGAATGCAGCGTGAATCGCGCTCCAGTCGTCTTCGGTGAGATAGCGCTCGGCGGCAGGAATAATGACCCCTTCCTCACGGCCCATGAGTTCCCACATGAAATGTGCGTACTGTTCGACCGCATCGCGCAGCTCGCCGAGGGTGGCGGCACCACGGTCGTAGCGGTCGAGCATCGCCGCGTGGGCTTCGACCAGGGAACGGCCACGTTCGTGCTGGCGTTCCAGCTCGTCGAGCTCGGCATGGAACACGGCCGTCCGCTCGCGCAGTCGCCTGTACAGCTGGTCGTGTCCCTTCACGCGGCGCGCAGCCGCAGGGAATTCCACGATGTAGCGGATCATGGAGCGCATCAGCGGAACATCGGCCGTGCCGCCCTGTTGCGAATACGTGTTGACCAGGTGCAGCCACGCATGCAGCACCGCGGCGACCGACCGGTGCTCTTCGCGGATTCTCGCAATAACCGGATTGGCGTCACCCGATTCGCGCGTGGAAGACACCAGCACGGGCAGTTCAGCGTGGGTAAGCACGTTGAGCGTCTGCGAGCCCAGCATCGTGCCCACGTTGGTCTTGTGTCCGTTTGAGGCCATGAAGATCAGGTCGCAGCCGGTGTCACGCGCCACTTCGAGAATGGTCTCGAATGGCGATCGCCCGACGCGCAAAAGCGAGTCGCACGGCACGCCCAGCGCGCGGGCGGCCGACTCCGCCTTGGTCAGCAGCGCGCGGGGGCGCTCCTGGTAAGTATCGGGATACTCAGCTGGCGAGGTGGAGGGCATCGCGTCGGCCTCGCCGACGACTGAGGCGGCATGGTCAGGCTGCACATGCAAAAAGCTCACCCGCGCACCCAACGTGTGCGCAAACTTGACAGCCCGACCCACCGCCTCGATCGAGAGTTCGGTGTCATCGAGCGGAACAAGTAGATGACGATACATACTGACTCCTGACAGGTGTGCTACCCGTGAACCCGGAATGAGGGCGACCTAGCAGCGCCGGCCATCGTCTCTCCCCTTGCGCGGACACCGATCTATCCCATCGCTGCTGCGTGAGGAGAGCCCCGTACGCGCGCCATGTCGCCGGTCGCGCATAACGGTTTTCGAGAGCCTGACCCACCGCAGGGCATTCCCCGCAGCCGGGAGTCCCCCAACCCATAGTGTTGCGAACCCAAGGCTATGCGTGGCCTCCGCGGGGAACCCCCCCCGGCAAGGAGGGGCCCGCAGGGGGCTCAATGGCGAGTGGCAAGGCGCGCCAAGGCGTGTCTACAATGCCCTGCGATCGTGCACTGCGCACGCTCGCGGACGACTTCTGGCGGCGCGTATCTGTGCGCGCAATGGTGTTACCCGTTCAGAGAATCTGCTTCCGCGCACTGGAACCCGTTTGATGGCCATTACGCAAGGCGATGTCGTGCCCGCCATCGCCGAACTCGTTCTGAAGACCACGCCGCCGCGAACGCCTCGGCATCGGCTTAGCCGACCGCGGCTGGGGCTGGACGACGAACAGTTCCGCGATAGCGCGGTGATCCTCGTGCAGGCGCCGCCCGGATTCGGCAAGACCTCGCTGCTGGCGCAGTGGCGACACGAATTCCTGGCGCGTGGCTCGGCGGTTGCCTGGATTTCTGCCGACGGTAGCCCCGATCCGCAACGCATGTTGCACAGCTTGGTGCAGGCCGTTCGGATGGGCTGCGGTCGACCGAATTTTGGCGCCACGTTGCTGGAAGGCAGTGCGGCTAACGTGGGTGAGTTGGAGGGCATCACGGCCTGGCTCAGCGAGGTGACCCAGGCTTCGTTGTCTCTGGTACTGATGATTGATGAAGCCGAACGTATGGCTGCCAACAGTATCGCGGCCCTCGACTACCTGCTGCACAACGCGCCACCGAACCTGCGGGTCGTAGTGGCGGGGCGTGGCACGCTCGATGCCATGGTGGCCGACCTGGTGACCTATGGCCAATGCACGTTGGTGGGCATTGAGACATTGCGCTTCACGCTCGAGGAGGCCATCTCCCTGGTACGCAACCGTGTGGGCGCCAAGGCCGATGCCGACACCTGCGCGCGCCTGCATGACATGACCGAAGGTTGGCCCCTGGGGCTGCAACTCGCCTTGGCGGCGATGGAGCGCGGCAGCGACCCGCGCAACGTGATCGGCACGCATTTGCCCAGCTCCCGGAACCAGCTGATCGAAGCACTTACTGCTGAGCTGGCGCCGGAGGATGTCGCGTTCCTTACCCGGATCGCGGTGGTCGACCAGCTGCATCCGGACCTATGCATCGCATTGACCGGTGACGCGGAGGCGCCGCAACGATTGGCAAGGCTGGCACGTGACACGCCGATCTTCGTCGTCGGCGAGGATTCGGCGTGGTATCGCGTGCACACGTTGGCATGCGACGCTTTACGTGGGCGCCTGGCGGAATTGCCGGCGCAAGAGCGCGCCGAGTTGCATGGCAGGGCGCAGGCCTGGTTTGCCGCGCGCGGCATGTTCACCCAGGCTGCACGTCACGCGCGAGAGGCAGGGCGAGAGGGTGTGGCCTTCGACCTGGCTCAGCAGGGCCTCTATGAAGCCGTCGCGCAGGGGCAGATCGGGACGATACGCGATTGGCTCGAGGTGCTTCCCGAGGCCGTGCTGGACCAGCATCCGCGGTTACGTCTGGCGGCGGCATGGGTGCTTGCGGTGAGCGAGCGCCACGAGGATGCCGAGCGGATGGTCGGATTGATCCTCTCGCTTCCGGACGTTGGTGTTGCCCTGCGCTACGAATGCGTGCTGATTGCTAGCGGTGCCGCTTATTTTGCTGACGACCCTGATCGTTGCGTGGCCATGTTCGCGCCGTGGAGCGAGGCACCACCAGGCATCGAAGAGCGCTTTCGATGGATGCACGCCAACCGCCTGGCCTTGCTGGCGCTTTTTCAGGGCGATCCCGTGCAAGCGCGTCGCCTTCTGCAGAGCGCACCTCGTCCGGACCTGCCGCAAGGCACTGACTATGTCATGCGCTGGGGCGAGTTCATCATCGGGCTCAGCTATCTGTGGGAGGGACAGGTGCTGCTTGGCGAGGAGGGGTTGCAGTTCGCGCTCAGCTCCATCGATGCCAAACTCGGTCGGCGGCACCCGCTTTCCTGCATGATCGCGGCGCTGTTGGCGGCGGTGGCGTATGAGCGAGGCCGCTTGGACGAGGCGGTGGCGCTGCTTGCCAACCGGCTTGATGTGCTCGAACGCGTGGCGGCACCAGAAGCGATCCTCGTTGGTTATCGCACGGCCACCCGCATTGCCGCCGCGCAGGGCGAAGAGCACCGCGCACTGGACATGCTGGAGGCATTGTTCGCCATCGGCGAGGCACGCCGCCTGCCACGCCTGTGTGTCGCCAGTCTCGGCGAGCAGATCCGCATGCATGCTGGGCGCTTCCGCCGCGAGACCTGTGCCGCCCTGGTCGCGCGGATCGATCGCCTGGTGGCCGCCGAAAGTCCCCGGCGCGGGCCGCTGTGGCGTCGAGGCGTGGAGTTGGTGAGCGGGATCGCACACGCTTACGCCGCGATGGCGGCACAGGATTGGCCGGGTGTGTTCGAGGCCCTGGCGCACGCCGCGCCGTTGGCCGAGCAGGCGCGACTCGGACGCTTCCGCATCGAATGCATGACCCTGCGCGCCTATGCGCTGGACCGTAATGGCCAGGATGGCCGCACGCTGCTGCGCGAGGCAATGAGCCTCGCCAACACCTATGGACTGACGCGCGTCTTCGTCGACACCCATCCCGTCGTGGCCGACTGGGCATACCGCGTGGCGGGCGAGGCTGGCGGTGAACCGGGCATCGAGTCGACACCCCCTGCGCGCGTGGTCAATCCATCCGCCGAACAGCGCCAGGGCGGACCCCGCGTGGTGCCGAGCATGGTGCTGACGCCCAAGGAGCGCGAAGTGCTGGAACTGCTCGCGCGCAATCTCTCCAACAAAGAGATCGCCCAGGCCATGGCAGTTGGCGAGGCCACCATCAAATGGCATCTCAAGAACCTGTTCGGCAAGCTCGGCGTGGGGACGCGCCGGCATGTCGTGCATCGGGCTCAGTTGCTGGGGCTGCTGCAGGGGCTGGAGTAGTCCTAGTTCGGCGCGATAGGAGTCCGACCTTTCCTTCTAACGTGAGTACCGCCTTCATGCGGCTCCTCGTTTACAAGGCGGAGCCGGCGAATGCAGACGAGAAGAGCAAGACAACGTGGTGAGCATCAGCGATGTGCAATTGCACTTGGAGCCTCGATTGGTCGATGCCGATCGGGGGAAGCCAGTGCATATGCCATGGAAGGAGGTGATCCGAACGGCTGCTTCGCTGCGACAGCCGGCGTTATATCGCGCCAGCGGAATCCATCAGCAATAACAGGCTTCCATCGTCTTCCCGCACGGGATATTTGCGCAGGCACAGGCTTCTAGAGCCAGGCTCGCAAGGTTTCGCCAGATCGAACCGCAAGCCATGGGCGGGGCATTGCAAGATGCTTCCCTCCAGACGGCCGTTCGCCAGTGACGCCCCGTTATGCGGGCATGAATTCTCGATGGCGTGGATGGCGCCATCAATGTTGAACAAGACGATGCTCCTGCCGTCGACGAAGACCAGCTTACGCTGGCCTGGCAGGAGTTCGTCCGCCTGGGCCACCGGCACTTGCCTCATCATGTCATTTGGTTGAGGTTGACTCGTCATGCGGCTCTCCGGTGGCCCGGTGTAGACGTCGGATTGGCGTCGCTTTTCATGCAGGTCTGCAGAGAATGGATCTATTGCGCAGCGCGCTCGCGCAGCAACTTCTTGTTGAGCTTGCCGACGCTCGTCTTAGGGAGCTCGGCGACAAAAGCGATGCGGTCCAACTCCGGAACGGCGTACTTGCTGATCCGCTTCAATTCGACATGCTGCATCAGTCGTTCACGGATCACCTCAACCGAGACGCACGCGTCTGCTTTGCAAACGACAAATGCCATCGGCCGTTCTCCCCACTTCTCGTCCCGCACGCCGACCACCGCACACTCCTGCACGCCGGCCACGCCTGCAATCAGGTTCTCAACCTGGATCGAGGACACCCACTCACCACCCGTCTTGATCACATCCTTGATGCGGTCGACGATCTGAACGAACCCGTCGGACGTCATGATGGCGATGTCCTGGGTATGCAGATAGCCTCCGGCCCACAGTTCCTCTGACGCATCTGGTTTCGCGGTGTAGGCCTTTGTAAGAAACGGTGAGCGCAGGACGATCTCGCCTTGCTGCTTTCCATCGCACTTAACATCGTTCATGTCCCCGTCGACGACCCGGAAGTCGACAAACGGCAGGGGGCGCCCGGTCGAGCACCGCATCCGCACCTCTTCCTGGCGATCCTTCGGCTGGTATCCCGGCGGCAGTTGCGCCAGTGAGACGATGGGGCCCGTCTCCGACATGCCATAGGCAGTGAAGACATCCATGCCGCGGTCGAGCGCCGCCTCGCAGAGCGCAGGCGGCAAGGCGGCGCCGCCGGTAATGAGCTTCCAGCCCGACAGGTCCTGTCCTTGCGCGTCCGCTGCCTCGAGCAGCATCTGGAGGATGGTGGGCACGCAGTGTGAGAAGGTGACTTTTTCGGACTGGCGCAGCCTGATCAGGCGCTCGGGGATGTAGCGTCCTGGAAGCACGGTCTTGAGCCCCAGCATGATCGCGATATACGGCATGCCCCAGGCGAGAACGTGGAACATCGGCGTGATCGGCATGTACACATCTTCGCGATGCAGCCGCTGGCCGTCACGCGGCGCACACAGGCTCATGGCTGTCGCCATGGCATGCATGACGATATCGCGGTGGCTATAGGCCACGCCCTTGGGATCGCCGGTGGTGCCCGTCGTATAGAACGTTGCAGCGCGTGTCCTTTCATCGAAGTCGGGGAACTCGAAGTCCGATGCAGCGCGCGCCATCAGCCCCTCATACTCGCCGGCAACGGGCAGCTTGTTCGCTGCAACGGCTTCGCCATCGCCCAGCACAACCACCGTGCGCACCGTCTTAAGCTCCGCCTTGATCTCTTCGAGTAAGGGAACGAAGTCCGCATGCACCAGTACGATCTCAGCCCGGGCGTCGTTCAAGGTATAGAGAATCTGTTGCGCCGACAGCCGCACATTAACCGTGAAGAGCGTGGCGCCCATCATCGGGATGGCGAAATAGCCTTCGAGGTAGCGATGACTGTCCCAGTCCATGACTGCCACGGTGGTGCCGTGCCGGACATCCAGCCCGCTCAACATGCACGCAAGCTTGCCCACACGCTCACGGAACTGCCGGAAGCTGTAACGCAGATCCCCGCGATAAGTGATTTCCTGGTCGCCATGGATGCTCAGCGCATTTAGCAGCAATTGCTTGACGAGGAGCGGGTAGGTATAGGCAGACGGTGTTGGTGTGATCAGGCTGTCCTGCATGGGCGTGTTCAGAACGGTTTGCCTCCAATGATTCCTGCGCGTTCCATCTTGCGATGGCTCGGCGGGTAGTCCATGACGGCGTAGTGCTGAGTCGCGCGGTTGTCCCAGATCGCCATACTGTTGGACTTCCAGCGCCAGCGCACCTGGTACTCCGGGATGCTGGCCTGGCTGATCAGGTAGCGCAGCAGGTCGGCTGCTCCCGGATTGGCATCGGCGCCGTAGCGCACGCGGGCCGGGGTGTGGAAGTTGGTGAAGTGCGTCGTGAAGACGTTTACGTAGAGGATCTTTTCACCGGTTTCCGGATGTGTGCGAACGACTGGGTGTTCCGCGTCCGGATATTGCGCCTTGAGCGCTAATCGCTTTTCCATCGGCATCGCTGCGCCGAACGTTGCCTCGATGCTGTGCCGCGCACGCAAGTCGGCAATCTCGGCTTTGACGTGTTCCGGCAAATTGTCGTAAGCCAACACCATGTTGGCCCACATGGTGTCTCCCCCTACTGGCGGGCACTCGACGCAGCGCAGCACGGCACCCAATTGCGGGGCTTCGCGCCAGCTGGCATCGGAATGCCACGCGTTTTCATACCGATCGTTCGGCTGTTCCGGCGTGCGGTAGATTCGCACGAGGCCGGGCTGCTCCGGATCGCTGCCTGCAACCGGATGGTCCTCGAGTTCGCCGAACCGGCGGGCGAACGCCACATGCTCCGCCCGACTGATGTCCTGGTCGCGCAGAAAGAGCACGCGATGCTTCAGCAGCGCAGCACGGATTTCGTCAAACAGCCCATCGTCATGGATGGCATCGGCCAACTTGACGCCGATCAGTTCCGCGCCAAGGGCGTAAGTCAGTTGTTCGATTCGCATGATGTTGTCCTTGCAGCAGCCATCTTCAAATCACGAAGACCGAGGAGCCTGTCGTCTTGCGCGACTCCAGATCTCGGTGGGCCTGCGACGGCATCCTGCAGGGCGTAGCGCTGGTTGATCTCGATCTTGATGCGGCCCGATGCCACGTGGCCGAACAGCTCGTCCGCGAGCGCAGCCTTCTCCGCCGGATCGGCGATGTAGTCGGCCAGCGCCGGGCGGGTCAGGTAGGGCGAGCCCTTGAGACCGAGGATGTGCGGATTGAACGGTGGGATGGGACCCGACGAGGTACCGACGCAGACGATCAGGCCCCGGCGCTTGAGCTGAGTCGAGCGAGGCGTCGAAGGTGTCCTTGCCGACGCTGTCGAACACCACATTGACGCCAACGCCGTTGGTAAGCTCGCGCACGCGCTTGGCAATGTCCTCATGGCTGTAGTTGATGGTGTAGTCGCAGCCGTGTGCGCGCGCGACTTCGGCCTTGGCTTGGCTGGATACCGTGCCGATCACGGTCAGTCCGAGCAGTTTCGCCCATTGCGTCACGATCAGCCCGACGCCGCCCGCGGCGGCGTGCAGCAGGATCGTGTCGCCCGCCTTGAAGGCGTAGATGCGGCGCATCAGGTAGGCGGACGTGAGGCCGCGCATCGTCATGCGCCGCCGCCGTCTCGCAGGCAATGCCGTCAGGCAGTCGGATCAGCGGAGCGGCAGGGATCAGGCGCTCGGTACAGTAGGCGCCAAGCGTGTTGTACGCGCCGGTGTAGGTCACGCGGTCGCCGACCGAAACATGGGTCACATCAGGCCCCACGGCCTCGACCACGCCCGCCGCCTCGGTCCCGATGCCCGAAGGCAGCGGCGCTGGATACAGGCCGGTGCGGAAATAGATATCGGCAAAGTTCAGGCCGACCGCCTCATGCCGCAGCCGGACCTGGCCCGGACCGGGTTCGCCGACGTCGATATCCTCGTAACGTAGGACGTCGGGACCACCGGTTTCGTAAAAGCGTATGGCCTTGGCCATGCCTGTTCTCCTGTCATTCGTTCAGTGTGTGTCCGGCGCCTTGCCGGTCACGAATCGCCGCACAGACGCGCGCGGCGGAGCTATCGGTTATAGACCAGCCGCAGCGCGGTCGCGGGCGAAGCTGGCGAACCAAGCCAGGCTGGTGGGGTTGGCCATGGTGTCGGGATTCGCCACATTCTCCAGAGGCTGCCCCAGCAGCAGCTTCTTGATTGGCAGTTCCATCTTCTTGCCCGACAACGTGCGAGGAATGGCGTCCACCTGGAACACATCGTTCGGTACGTGCCGGGCGGACAGTGCCACCTTGATACGCTCGCGGATGGTGGCCGTCAGTGTTGGTGTCAGTTCGACATCGGGCCGCAGCACCACAAACAGCGGCATATAGGATTCGCGCCCGAGGTATTCGAGATCGACGACCATGCTATCCAGCACTTCGGGCAGGTCCTCGACGGCGCGGTAGAGCTCGCTCGTGCCCATGCGGATGCCGTGCCGGTTGATGGTGGCATCCGAGCGGCCATAAATGATGGCGCCGCCACGCGGCGTGATGCGCACCCAGTCGCCGTGACGCCAGATGCCGGGATAGATATCGAAGTAGCTGTCGCGATATCGCTGGTTGTCCTTGTCGTTCCAGAAATAGAGCGGCATCGATGGCATCGGTGCGGTGCAGACCAGCTCCCCGACCTCGT
Organism: uncultured Gammaproteobacteria bacterium; assembly: GCA_963783075.1. GTDB lineage: Bacteria > Pseudomonadota > Gammaproteobacteria > Xanthomonadales > Rhodanobacteraceae > Dyella. The sequence goes on from CAWAMF010000003.1 coordinate 687,005, forward strand.
CGACCAGCGCCTTTCCCGCTTCATCGAAAGCCTCTACCCGCGCACCTAGGCAGCGGCACTGCATTTCGCCGAGGTAGACCGGCAGCGTGGGAACGCCAGCGACGAAACAGCCCGCGAAATCGGTCCCGCCGGACAGTGCGTTGATCCACACCGGGCCGACACGGTCGAGGATCCAGCGGTAGCTCTCCGGCGACAGGGGCGATCCTGTCGATCCGATGGCGCGCAGATGCGACAGGTCCGCTACCTTGCGCGGCTCGACGCCGGCTTTCAGGCACGATTGGAAATACGCGGCGCCGGCGCCGAAGAAATTAATCTTCGCCTCGTCGATGAATCGCCATAGCGTCTCCATGTTCGGGTAGCCGGGGTTGCCGTCGAACAGGCAAACAGTTGCTCCGGCCAAAAGCCCGCCGACCTGCAGGTTCCACATGATCCAGCCCGTGCTGGCCTGCCAGCAGAAGCGGTCGCCCGGATGCAAGTCCAGATGGAGCGTGGTGAGCTTGACATGCTCGAGCACGATGCCGCCGTGCGAATGGACGATGGGTTTCGGCAGGCCCGTCGTGCCCGAGGAGTAGACGATCCACAGCGGATGGTCGAATGGCACGTGCACGGGGTCGAGCGGGACGTCCAGGGAGATCGCTTCGGCCCACGCCATGCCACCGCGAAACTCGTCGCATGCCGATGCTTCCATAAGCTCAGGTACCAGCACGACCTGCTCCACGCTTGGCAACTGCTCCAGCAGCGAGTGCAGAAGGGCGCGGCGGTCCGACGCTTTGCCGCCATAGTGATAGCTGGCGACTGCGATCATGACCTTGGGTTCGATCTGGCGGAAGCGATCCAGGACCGCCAACTCGCCCATGTCGGGCGCGCATGCCGACCACACCGCACCGATGCTTGCCACCGCCAGGAAGGCCACGATGGTCTGCGGGGTATTAGGCAGGAACGCCGCCACGCGGTCGCCGCAGTTCACGCCCATGCCGCGCAGCGATGCTGCCATCGATGCTACCTGCCGCTCGAGCTCGGCCCAGCTCATCTCGCCAGTGTCACCAGCCTCATTGCGATAGACGATGGCCGGAAACTCAGTCGTGGCATGGCGAAATGCCTGCTCGACATAGTTCATCTGGACGCCCGGAAACCACGTGGCACCCGGCATGCCGGCCTCGGCAAGCGCAACTTTGGGCGTTTGCGGTGACGAAATGCCGGCCCACTCCCACAGTGCCAACCAGAACGCGTCAACGTGGTCGACTGACCATCGCCACAGGCTGTTGTAGTCGTCAAAGGCCAGGCCGCGCTCTCGCTCGAGCCATTGCATGAACTCCGTGACGCGTGCGCGGTAGATGGTTTCGGGTGACGGTGACCAGGCCGGCAAGGCCATTGCTACGGCTTCGGACAAGCAGGCAGCGGAAGTCGGAGTGCTGGAAATGCTCATTGCTGGGTTCTCATCTTGGCTGTGGCCTGTGACTGCGCAGCCTGGAGGTATGGCTGCGGCGTGACGTCAGGTAAGTACTGCCACAGGGGATATCGCAGTGGCGGCGGCATCCAGCCGGATGTTGGCGACTTTTGCCAGTTCCGGTTCGTAGGTGCGCATGGCGCGCAGGAAACACAGCGCGGCAAGCAGGCCAAACGCGGGCATCACGGCGAGCGCCGTCTGCAGACCCCAGGCATCGGACACGATGCCACCCACGAACGGGCCGACAGCCAGACCAAACAGATTCTGGAACAGGGCCAACATGGCCGCGCCCGTGGAGCGCACGCCCGGATGGATGACGTTGAACACCACACTCGAGGCCGGCGCCACCGAACACATCATCATCAGGCCGCCGAACGCGATCAGTAGAAACTGCGGCTTGGGAGCCATCGAACCGCCAAATGCGATCACGAAGACCACCAGCGTCGCCGTGGCGAGCATGGCCATCATCACGAGCTTGTTGCGAGGCCGGCGCGCCGCGACGGCGTCTGCCACCACGCCCCAGATGAAGGAGCCTGCCGCGCCACAGAGCACGATGACCGCGGCTTGCATGGCTGCCCTGTCCGGGGCGACGCCAAGGTAGCGGTGGAAATAGCTAGGCAACCAGGACCAGATCGTCGAGACGACAATGAGCTGGAACGCGGCGCCGAGGCAAGTCCACCAGACGGTAGGCGAACGGGTCAGGATCGTGGCGATCTGTCTGGCGAATCCCGTCACGGATTGCTTCGCTTGATCCATGCGCGGGGCAAGCGCGACGGTTTTGTAGTCAGGCACCAGCAAGTACAGAAAAGCCAGGACCAGCCCCGGGATACCCACTACACCGAACGCCGCCTGCCAGCCCCAGCGGGCTGCGACGACGCCGCCCAATACCACGCCGAGCACGGAGCCGATCGATGCAGCGGCGAGAAACGCGCCAAGCAGAGTAGCGCGCAGGCGCTTCGGAAACAGGCTCGCGATCAGGGCCCCGCCCACCGAACCGTAGCCGGTCTCGCCAGCGCCCACGAAGGCCCGCGCGAGGAAGAGCTGGCTGTAATTTCGCGTGAACATGCAGGAGATCGTGGCCACGCTCCACACCGCGGACATGACAAAGATGCTCTTGACCCGGCTGCAGCGGTCCGCGAGCAGCGCAACGGGAAGGCTGCCCACAGCCACGACGATGGAGATGATCGACACCAGGCCGCCGAGCTGCATGTCGGACAAGCCCCAGGCAATCTTCATGTGGGGGAACAACGAAACGATCACCTGACGATCAATGTAGTCGAACAACATCAGCGCGAAGGTCATGGCGAAGGCAAACCAGGCCTTCGGCCGACCAACGAGATAGCCGTCGCGTTCTTCTGTGCCCAAGGCGACGGAATGCGGGTTCATGGTCTATGTCCCAAGCTCGGAAGCTTTTTCATGGAAGGCTAGCTTTGATGTGTTCCGACTCTGCATCGGCGGGGATGGCTTCTCGGCCGGAAGATGGCCCAGCCCATCGGAAGAGGGGCCGGGCAGCACTGGGATCAGACCGCGCGCAGCGGAACGCCTCGTACGCCGGGCTGGCGGTTGGGTGCCATGCCGTTACCCGCGAGCGTCTCGTCGATGCTGTCGTACCAGGTACCGATGCGGTAGATCTCCCGCGCTTCTTTGCCGGTGGCAATCTCGCGACCCAGTTCGTTGGCAACGCGCACGCATTGCTGCACCTGCTGAACCGACGTCATGCGGTTGTCGCGCTGGTCGGTAAGCGTGTCTTCGGTGCCCACGCGCGGATGGAAGCCCATCGCCATGGACATCATGTTGAGCGGAAGCACGTTCCTGAGGAGTGATTCCGAAGTGATGCAGATGCCGTCAGCGGCGCGGTGGATCAGGTTCATGAAGTTGAACGGGTTGGGACCGTCAACGCCGCCAGCGATTCCGATCCAGGTCAGATTGACCGGACCCTTGTACACGCCGCTGCGGATCATGCGCTCCAACGTCTCGTAGGAGTGAATGCCAGCCAGTTGAAAATGCGGTTGGATGCCAGAAGCCTGGAGCCGCCGAAGGTGCTCTTCGACCCAGCCCGGACCCGCAGGCACGGTCATCTCGCGGTAGGCATGCGCCAATGCCGGCTCGGCGAGCGTGGTTCCCTTCACCGCCTCACGCGTCATCAACTCCATGATGTTCATCTGGGTGGTGTTGATGGCCACCGTGACCTGGTCCGGCTTGGGATCCAGTTCGGCCAGCATGTGGCGGGTGTCGTCAGACAGCCACTTCGCGGCCTGTCCGTCGTCCTCGGGAGCAAAGGAAATCGAGCCGCCCACCTGGATGATCATGTCCGGCACGGCCTTGCGCACGCCGGCGATCAATTCATTGAACTTGGATAGGCGCTTGGAGCCCTTGCCGTCCAATTCGCGCACGTGAAGGTGCAACACACGGGCACCGGCCTCGTAGCAATCCACAGCCTTCTGGATCTGTTCCTCCATCGTCACCGGGATGTCCTCCGGGAAGTCGGACGGCATCCATTCCGGCGCATAGGGGGCGACGGTGATGACCACCTTCTGCTGATTTTCGGGGTGCAACGAATCGTCGAGGAATTGCATGATCTGGGGCCTTCAGGGGCGACGGGGTATAGCTCAACTGTAGATCGCGCGTGCGGTAGACTCTTTCGTTAAGGCGCCAATATTTTTCGTTTTCGCGCCACTCGCCCCCCCCTAAGCGGCGAGTACATCCAAAGCACTGGAGCAGAACGTGACGGAACTGATGGTTCGGGCCAGAGCCTTGAGCGGCTACCTGCAGGTGGCCAGAAGATATGGGCTTGCCCCACAGGAATTGCTGCGGCAGGTACAGCTCGACGCCACAGTCTTGGCTGACTTGCAACGTAGCATTCCTATCTCGGCCGTCTGTCAATTGCTGGAAGCGGCTTCCATCAGCGCAAAATGCCCAACATTCGGCCTCCAGATGGCCGATACACGCCAGCCATTCGATTTCGGCGTCCTTGACTTGTTGCTGTCCCACAAGCGAACACTGCGGGAGTTGCTTCTGGCGGCAGTGCAATATCGGCATCTACTCAACGAAGCTCTGGCGATCCATGTCGAGGATGGCCGGGAAATGGTGGTTGTGCGTGAGGAAATCATTGCCGAACCGGGAACCTCTACCCGCCAGGCAACGGAGCTTGCCGTCGGGGTCATGGCACGAACCTTTGCAGGCCTGCTCGGCGGGCAATGGAAGCCGACAAGTGTCAACTTCACCCATCCTGGCCCACCGGATCTGAGTCTCCATCGACGCTTCTTCGGGTGTCCGGTTGTCTTCGACAGTGATTTCAGCGGCATCGTTTGCGCCGCCGAAGACCTTGACCGCCCTAATCCGAACGCCGATCCGGAACTGGTCAGATACGCTGAAAGCCTGGCCGACCCTCTCAACGTATCAGGGCCACGCTCGATCGTCCTTGATGTGCGCAGGGCCATCCATCTGCTGCTGCCGATCGAGCAGGCTACCGTCAACGAGGTGGCCAACCATCTTCATGTGAGCGTGCGCACGATGCAGCGTCAGCTTGAACTCGCAGACACGACGTTCTCGAGTTTGATCGAGGACGTGCGCCAGGAGCTGGCCGTACGCTATCTCACCAACTTGCGCTATCCCATAGGAAGAGTGGCAACGCTTCTTGGGTACTCAAGGCAGTCATCTTTCACCCAGTGGTTCACAGCACGGTTCGGGATGGCTCCTCGCGCGTGGCGCTCTGTACACCGAAATTAGATGTTTGCCTCGAATGAGTTGATTGGCGGCGCGGCGCGGCGGGCATTGCCGTGGCAAGGATGCATCTCGGGCGTACCACTTCCTGGCCAGATGGCTTCGGTCGACGCTGCGGTCAGGTGGCATATCAAGAGCCTGCCCGGCGCGCTCGGCGTCCAACCTTTCTTTCTTGAACTCGACGGTTCGGCGTGTGGCCGAACCTCCCCTGATGGCGGGCAATAAACCCCTCCCCCGACGTTTTGGGGGGGGTGCGCTTTGCTGCGCACCCAACAATGGTACCGACCGCCTTCCCGCGGTTCCGCGTTTCAACAGGCGGAGCCGGCGAATGCGGACGAGAAGAGCAAGGCGACGTAGGGAGCATCAGCGATGTGCAATTGCACATCGAGGACCGATCAGTCGATGCCGATCGGGGGTGTGACGGAGCCTGTGCTTATGCCCTGGGAGGAGGCGATGCGATGCGTGCTAGCGCAAGCGTTGCGCCGCTGGATCCCGACATTGGAATCACAATTGTGAGGAGTATGCGCATGCAATTCCGCAAAGCCCTGATGGCCGGGTCCGTCGCCGTCCTTATCTGCGGCGTGGGTCACGCCAGCGTATCGACCGAGGAAGCGCACAAGCTCGGTACCACGCTTACGGGCGTCGGGGCCGAGATGGCTGGCAGCAGCGACGGTGCCATTCCCGCCTACACCGGCGGACTCACCAGCGCGCCGGCGTCGTTCAAGGCCGGAAGCGGTCTGCGTCCCGACCCGTTCGCGAGCGAGAAGCCGTTGTACACGGTCGATGCAAAGAACATGGACAAGTACGCGGCCAATCTGACCGCGGGCACCAAAGCCCTGATGAAGAAATATCCGGGCTTCCATATCGATGTTTATCCGACGCATCGCACCGCGGCCTTCCCGCAGTTCGTGACGGAAAACACGGCCAAGTGCGCCACTGAAGCCAAGACTGCCGATGGTGGTCGCTCGATGAGCGGTTGCCACGCCGGCTTCCCGTTCCCGATGCCGCAGACCGGTTTCGAGGCGATGTGGAATCATCTGGTGCGCTTCAACGGCGTGGCGTATGCCGCCAAATACCGCAACTACAACGTAGATGCGTCGGGCGGTGTAGCGCTTACCACCGAAGGCAATGCGACCGAGGAATACCCGTACTGGGATGTCAACAAGCCCAACGCCAGCGCGTACTGGGAGCAGCGCCTGACCTATACCGGTCCGGCACGTCGTGCCGGCGAGGCGATGCAGGTCGTCGACCCGCTCAACTACCAGGACAGCGACCGCCACGCATGGCAATACCTGCCGGGACAGCGCCGCGTAAAGGTGGCACCTGATCTCGCGTTCGATACGCCAAACCCCGGTTCGGGCGGCGCTTCGACGTTCGATGACGTCTTCCTCTTCAATGGCTCGATGGATCGCTACGACTTCAAGATCGTGGGAAAGAAGGAAATTTTCATTCCCTACAACGACTACAAGATGGCGTATGACACGAAGGCGGAGGGCCTGCTCAAGCCGAACTTCCTCAATCCAGAAGATGTGCGCTGGGAAATGCATCGCGTCTGGGTCGTGGAAGCGACGCTGGTGGCGGGCAAGCGCCATATCTACAGCAAGCGCACGTTCTATCTCGACGAGGATAGCTGGGCCGCTGTGGCGTCCGACGCCTATGACGCTCGCGGCCAGCTCTTCCGCACGGGCTTTGCCTACATCACGCCGAGCTACGAGATTCCTGCGCCCATTGCCGACCTGCATGGCATCTACGACTTGATTGCGGGCTCCTACTCGTTGACCGCCTTTACGGGTGAGACCGGTGGATTCCGTTACACCAAGCCTATGTCGGAACGCGACTGGTCACCGGAATCGCTGGCGGGCTCGGGTATTCGCTGATCGTTGTTGGCGGCGCGGTCGTGGTGGCCGCCGGTGGGATGGCACTTTGCCGTCCCGCCTTCCACCGCAGATCGACAGTGAAGCCGGCACGCAAGTCAGGTGCCGCTCCATAAGGGGGGAACACGGCCTGACGCAGGCCGTGTTTCTACCTCGCCCGATGGGAGGGGCTTCGGGTGTTGCGAGAGAAGCCTGTTCCATCCACCTGCGCGCATCGCCTTGCGTGACGCACGTTGCCTGGCTCAGGCCTGCGCCAGGCCCCGCGCTCAGGGATTCAACCGTAGGCCTTTTGTTTTCTGGGACGTCCGATGTTTCTGCATAGAGTTCGACGCGCGCTGGCCGCGCTTGCCTTCATGTTGCCGGTTGTTGCATTCGCTGGCTTCACTGATGTCCTCGATACGCCGGCGAGCATGAGTCCACTCGCGTCCAAGGGCTTGCTCAATGGAGTCGTGCTGGCGGGCAAGCGCCTCGTTGCTGTCGGGCAACGCGGCCATATTGTTTATTCAGACGATGCCGGCGCTACCTGGCGACAGGCCGCGGTACCGGTCTCGTCCGATCTGGTCGCGGTGAGCTTTCCGACGGCGCAGCAGGGTTGGGCGGTGGGACACGATGGGGTCGTGCTCCATAGCAGCGATGGCGGCGCAACCTGGGAAAGACAGCTCGATGGGCGCCGGGTTGGCCAGTTGATGATGGAACAGTTTCGCGCGCGCGCGGCCCGAGGCGAGCTCGGCAGCACGGAAGACGCCGCCAAGTTGATCGACGAAGTGGGTCGTCTCGCCGCCCAGGGCGCAGAAAACCCGTTTCTGGATGTCTGGTTTGCCGACGAACACAACGGCTTCATCGTCGGCGCCTTCAACCTGATATTCCGTACCACCGACGGCGGCAAGACGTGGGTCTCATGGTTCGATCGCACCGATAACCCCGACCGCCTGCACCTGTATGCGGTGCGCGGCGCGGGTTCGGACGTCTATATCGCCGGTGAACAGGGCTTGCTGCTCAAGCTCGATCGCGATGCCGATCGCTTCCATGCAGTCACCACACCCTATAAGGGCACTTATTTTGGCGTCGTTGGCACCCATGACGCCGTGATCGTCTATGGCCTGCGCGGTAACGCCTATCGCAGCACCGACGGCGGCGGCCATTGGCAATCCATCGATACGGGGCTTGAGGAAGGGCTTACCGGTAGCACCACGTTTGGTGCGCAGGGGCTCGCCATCGTCAGCCAGGGCGGAAACCTGCTGGTGAGCCAGGACGCCGGCGCGCACTTCGCGCTGACTCGCCAGGCCAGGCCCGTACCCGCCGCCGCAGTTGCCATGACTGGCAATGCCATCGTGATCGCCGGTGCGCTTGGGGTGAAAACCCTGGCGTCGCACTGAGAAGGTTAGGAGACAAGCACGATGAAAGTTGAAACCGTATCGCTCGACCGCATGCCCGTCGTCAGGGACCTGGGCAAGTTCGATGCGAACTCCGGCAACAGGCTTGAACGTTTGGTGTTCAATCACCGCGTCGCCATGATGCTGGTGTGTGCCGTGGCCACGATCCTGTTCGGGTGGCTGGCGGCGACAAAGCTGAGCTTCAACGCCAGCTTCGAGAAGATGATTCCAAGTCATCACCCCTATATCCGCAACTACCTGGATAACGCCGACGAACTGCGTGGCCTGGGCAATGCCCTGCGCGTGGTGGTGACGAGCGAGGATGGCAACATCTTCGACCCGAAGTATCAGGAAGTACTGAAGAAGATCAACGACGAGTTGTTCCTCACCCGTGGCGTCGATCGTGCCGGGCTGAAATCGCTGTGGACGCCCGCGGTGCGCTGGACTGAAGTCACCGAAGAAGGTTTCCGCGGTGGTCCGGTGATGCCGGACAACTTCGACGGTTCCCCGCAGAAAACCGCCCAGCTCAAGCTCAATATCGCCCGTGCGGGCATCGTCGGCCGCTTCGTCGGCAACGACTTCAAGTCCAGCATGATCTTCATACCCTTGCTGTCCAAGGATCCGGACACTGGCGCGCCGATCGACTATCGCGCGCTGTCGCATACATTGGATGACATCCGCAGCCGCTATGAGGCGACGCCGGGTCTGAAAGTTCAGGTGCACGTGATCGGCTTTGCCAAGCTCGTCGGCGACCTGATCGACGGACTGGTCAAGGTGATGGGTTTCTTCGCCATCGCCGCATTGATCGCCATGCTGATCATCTACGGCTATACGCGCTGCGTGCGCAGCACCGCACTGGTCATCTTGTGCTCGGTGGTAGCCGTGGTGTGGCAGCTTGGCCTGGTTGCGGCACTTGGCTTTGCGCTGGACCCGTTCTCGGTGTTGGTGCCGTTCCTGATTTTCGCGATTGGTGTTTCGCACGGCGCGCAGAAGATGAACGGCATCATGCAGGACATCGGTCGGGGTACGCATCGATTGGTGGCTGCACGCTACACGTTCCGTCGCCTGTTCCTCGCGGGCGTTACCGCGCTGCTCGCCGACGCCGTGGGTTTTGGCGTGCTGATGCTGATCGACATCCCGGTGATCAAAGACCTCGCGCTCACCGCCAGCATTGGCGTGGCCGTGCTGATCTTCACCAACCTGTTGCTGCTGCCGGTGCTGCTTTCCTTCAGTGGCGTCGATCCCAAGGCCGCACAACGCAGCCTTCGCTCGGAGCATGAACATGCCGAGGGGCAGGGTGGTGGCGCCATCTGGCGAGTTCTCGAACGCTTTACGACGCGCCGTTGGGCATTGGCTGCGCTGGGCGTCTCGGCGGTGTTGGCTGCCGGCGGTCTGGTGGTCAGCAAGCATCTCAAGATCGGTGACCTTGAACGCGGCGCACCCGAGCTGAGAGCAGATTCACGCTACAACCGTGACAACGCCTACATCACCAGCAACTACTCGCTATCTAGCGACATGTTCGCGGTGATCGTGAAAACGCCCGCCGAAGGTTGCCTGAAATACGCGACGCTGGTCGAGGCCGATCGTCTGGCCTGGACGCTGCGTCAGGTGCCTGGCGTGCAGACCACGGTCTTCCTCGGCGATGCCGTGCGCCAGATCACCGCGGGCTCTTACGAGGGCAGCCCCAAGTGGCTCACCCTGTCGCGCAACCAGGACGTGCTCAACTATGGCGCGCAGCAGGCTTCGGTCAACAACCCGGACCTGTTCAACAATGCCTGTTCGGTGATGCCGGTTATCGCTTATCTCACCGACCATCGCGCCGAGACGCTCGACCGCGTGGTGGCCGCCGCGGAGGCCTTTGCAGCCGCGCATGGCGTAACGGATCGCCAGTATTTGCTGGCCGCCGGCAGCGCGGGTATCGAAGCGGCGACCAACATCGTGGTGCGCCAGGCCGATCGCACCATGTTGTTCTACGTGTACGGCGCCGTGATCCTGTTGTGCTTCATCACCTTCCGTTCGTGGCGCGCCGTGGTGGTTGCCGTGGTACCGCTGATGCTTACCTCGATTCTCTGCGAGGCGCTGATGGTCACCCTGGGCATTGGCGTGAAAGTCGCGACGCTGCCGGTCATCGCACTCGGCGTGGGCATTGGTGTGGACTATGCGTTGTACCTGCTGTCGATCCAGCTGGCTCAGCAGCGTGCAGGCGTGCCACTCGCGCAGGCCTATCGCCACGCCGTGCAGTTCACCGGCAAGGTGGTAGCGCTGGTGGGCATCACACTGGCTGCGGGCGTGGTGACGTGGGCCTTCTCGCCGATCAAATTCCAGGGCGACATGGGTATCCTGCTCACCTTCATGTTCCTGTGGAACATGGTAGGCGCACTCATTTTGATCCCGGCGCTTTCGCACTTCCTGTTACGCAAGACGACGTGAGCTTTGCCGCGTCGTGACTTGCTTGATGAAACACACGAGCAACTCAAGCAAAGCGACATGCATGAGGATTCTCCTCATGCTACGGCCCCAGGCTCGCGTTGCATCGGTAAAGCGCGCTGCATCGTGGGCGCTATGCCCACGCCCAAGACACTGTTTCAGCGATAGCCCTCGGAAGCCGTAGCGCGTCTTCCGCTCAAGCTGGCTTCGTTGTTCGCTCGTGGATCGCATCCCGCGATCCACGCGGCCGTTTACGTGTGCTGATCACCCATGACCTCTGTCACATTCGGCAGGGCAAAAATGCGGCGTAAGCTCCGGGCGGTTCGTGGCTTCCCCCATCCCTCAGCCATTCGAACGAAATTACGATGACTCTTGGAGCCGTCGGCACGCAATTGCGTACGCGTGAATCCTGAAACGGAGTTCTATATGGCTGTCCTCGTAGGCATTTATTTGTTGGATCGCGAGCCCGTGGAAGTTGACCACGACGGCCGGCGTTCGTGGGTCGGCAGTTGGACTCTGTTTCGTTCGGTGTCAGGTGACCGCAGCCGCTGGGAGTCGCTGAGCAGCGGCAAGACCGAGCGGTTCTACGCAACGCGCAAGCACGCCTGCGATGCGGCGCTGGAGGAGGGCGCTGCATTCGCGCGCATGCTGCAGGCCGATGAATGGCTGGAGCCCGTGGAGTACGTGGAAGAGGGCGTGCCGATTCACAGCGAAGTGTTTGCACGCGACATTGTTTCCGCGCGCCTGCGGGAAATTCGTGAGCGAAAGGACGCATCTGGCCGGCGTTGACTCCGGCCAGATCCAACACTGCTGGGCGACGACAGCGCGCACCAAGACGTTTCGCCGCGCAATAACTTGCGATCGTTGCGATCCCCCCGCCTCGAAGAATGGATTGGAACCCACACTCGCCGTTACCCTTGGTGGACTAACGCGTTCTTGCTGTTTCTAGGGGTTTCCTCTGTCCGACTCTCAATCGACCTCGCGAGGCGCGTGCGTCTCGCTAGTCGCCATCGTTGCCCTCGGTCATTGCGCGGCATTCGTTGACCGAAGTCTGGCCGGCGTGGCGGCGCCATTGCTGAAAGCCAGTTTGGGACTCTCCGACGCGCAGCTCGGCCTGCTTGATGGGCCGGCGTTTGTACTGCTCTATGCAGTTGGCATGCTGGCGAGCTGGCCCTTGGCAAATTCACGGTATCGTTTTCGGCTGCTGGCGGGTTGCATTGCGACCTGGACGCTCGGCATGACGATCTTTGCGCTGGGGCGATCCCTCGAGACGCTGATGGCCGCGCGCGCGCTGGTCGGACTGGGGCAGTCCGCGTATGTTCCACTGGCGCTGGGACTCATCGTCGAATACTCGGCTCCGCAGTGGCGGGCCCGCTCAGTGGCTGTATTCACAGCGGCGGCTGCGGCAGGGCGCAGCTTGGCTCTCCTGATGGGAGGCCTGGTGCTGACGCTGCTCGCCCGCTGGGCACCTGCTTTTGGATTCGAGCACTGGCGCCTGCTGTTCCTGATGATGGCCGCGCCGAACGCTGTGCTTATAGCCATGCTCTTGGGACGAGCTGAGCAACCTCCTCTGCAGCGTGCAAGCTCAGCGTTTTTCCATCAGTTGCTGACCTCGATTCGGCAGCAGCCCGGGCCCATGTGCGCGTATCTATGCGGCGCCAGCGCGGCAGTGCTGGTGATACAGACCGTCGGAATCTGGGCACCATCGGTTCTACATCGAGAGCACGGCTTGGCTGCCGGAACAGCCGCCCTGGCGTTTGGTGTGGCACTGCTGTTCGCGGCGCCTTTTGGTCATCTGATCGCCGGCACGCTGGTCGACAAGCGCGGAAAAAATTTGACGCCGTTGCTTGTCGTAGCGAGCGCACTACTGCTCACCATTCCCCTGCTACGAGCGCTGCCGCAGGCAAGTTCGGCGACCATGGCTTGTGCATTGCTGGCACTCATCTCTCTGGTAGGCGCCACCGCCGCGGTGGCCGCGTTAACCGGGCTACCCTCGGTACTACCGGCACCACTGCGCGAACCCGGGCTGCGCCTGTTTCTGGTCTTCGTCAATCTGCTCGGCCTCGGACTCGGGCCGTTTGTCGCGGGGCTGGTCAGTGATGGCCTGGGTGTCGGCGGCCGTGGCTTGTCCACTGCGTTGTATATGGTGTGCGCGAGTGCGGCTGTCTTGGGCATTACAGCTGCGTTGTATGTGCGCTTGGAATGGAGCGGCGGCAAAGTGGAGGTAGCTCCATGAGCGACGCGCCCGCACTTGATCGTTCGTCCACTGAATCAAGCCGATTCTATCGATGGCTGGACGGTACTGATATGCAAGCAGCACAGGATGCACTCTGCTTGGCCCGGCCACTTTCGCCGGACACGAAAAAGCCCGCCTAAAAGCGGGCTTTTATCGTTCGTCGGTTCGCGTGGTAGCGCAAACCTATGTGGTACCGGTGATAGGACTCGAACCTACACGACATCGCTGCCAGTGGATTTTGAGTCCACCGCGTCTACCATTCCGCCACACCGGCACTGCAAGCGAACATTATGCCGGGTTCAATGGACCGGGTCGAGCCCCAGTTGGCGATCGGTGCGCTGGTACTGGTCGTGGCCCAGCGGCTGGAAGGTGGCGCAATGGGTCATCTGGCCCGAATAGATGTGCAGGCTGACGGCAACGGCATCGCCGCTGGGATTGCGGATGGTGTGGTATTCGTGCGGCGGAATCAGGCTGCCGGCGGAGCCGGGGCCGGCCTGGATCGAGCCCACCGGCTGGAAGCGGTAGTGGCCGTCTTCGTCGGCGAGACGCTCGTATTGCACGACTTCCAACGCACCGCTCCATACGCCTTCCACGCACCACATGCCGCAATGGTCGTGGATGGGAGTGCCTTGGCCGGGTCCCCAGGTCATGGCCACCACGCAGTAGCCGTGGTCTTCGCTGCGGTACAGCTCGCGGCGGGCATAGCGGCCTTCGGCGGTTTCGAACACGCACTCGGGCAGTTTCACTTCCTGGCCGCGGATGAGGTCGCACAAGCTGTTGCGCAGACTGTCGGTGACGGCACGGGTGCAGTCGTGGGCGACGGCGGCGTCGATGGCGTCGATCAGTTTGCGGGAGCCGGGGAATTCGAGGGTAAGCATGACGTTCTCGGTTTGCAATGCTGCCCGGCCATCTTAGCAGCGCAGGGCCAGTGGAGCAGTCGGGCGTTCAGAGTCCGATGAGAAAACCGCCAATGGCGCGGCTGTAGTTGGGTATGTCGACCAGGAAGGCGTCGTGGCCCTGGGGCGAGTTGAGCGCCACGAAATCCACGTCGGCACCCGCGGCGCGCAGGCCATCGGCTATCTGTTCCTGCTGTTCCAGCGGGAACAAGATGTCGGTGCTGACACCGATCACCATGGCCTTTTCGACGCGGATGCGCCGGAGGCCTTCCATGACGTTGCCGTCGCCGTATTCGGCCATGTCGAACCAGTCGCTGGCACGCGAGAGATAGAGATAGCTGTTGGGGTCGAAGGTGCGCACGAAACGCAGTGCGTGACCTTCCAGGTACGACTCCACCTCGAATTCCAGACCGAAGGGATTGTCGTCGCGTTCTTCCGGATCAAGTCGGATACGCGCGAAGCGGCCGTTCCATTCCATGGCCGAACGGTAGGTGATGACACCGAGCTTGCGCGCGATGCTCATGCCGTCCTCGGGGTAACTGTCGGCGTCGTAGTGCCCCTTGTTCCAATGCGGATCAAGCCGGATTGCCTCGCGCTGCAGCGAGCGAATGGCAATGGCGAATGGCTGCGCCTGCGGCGCCGTATCCACACTGATGTGAGCGCGCACGCTGCCGGAGTGCAACACCATGTATGCCAGCGCGCTCATGCCGCCCATCGAGCAGCCGATCAGGCAGGCGAGTTGGTCGATGCCGAGGCTGCTGACCGCTGCGTGCGCGGCGTTGGCCACGTCTTCCAGCGATAGTTCCGGAAAGTCGAGTCGGTAGGGCTCGCCGGTGGCTGGGTTGATCGACGCCGCGCAGGTGGAACCCTTGTCGCTGCCCAGTGAGTTCACGCAGATGACGAACCAGCGCGAGGTATCGATGGCCTTGCCTGGACCGATCATCGGCTCCCACCAGCCGGGCGACGGATCGACAGCGTTGGAGGCCGCGTGCGCGCTGGGCGAAAGGCCGGTGAGTAGCAGCACCGCGTTGTCACGTGACGGGCTCAGCTCACCCCAGGTTTCATAGGCGACGTGAGCGCCGTGAAGTTCGCCGCCGCGCTTCATCGCAAAGGGCGAGGGAAGGGCGAAGTACTGGCGCGCGTCACCGCTCATCAGTGAACCTTGTCGATGCTGATCTTGACGGGAGTATGCGTGTTTACGTCCACTACGCCAGCATCGCCTTCCAGGTCGCCTGGCTGGGCGATGGCCTGGCCGCTCTTGCTGATGCGCGCGCCGACGAACACGCGGGGCACCGAGGATAGTTTGAGTTGGGGAGTCATGCCCATGGCGTCGGTAAGCGTGACGGCGGCGGGCAGGGCGGTTGCATCCATTTTGGCCACGGCCAACGGCATCGGCGGACCCTGCTCCGCGCGCGCATAGACAAACAACGTATCGCCTGGCGACAGCTTGTTCTTGAGATCGGGTGACAGCGCCACCTGGACGTGCAGGGCCAGCTCGTGGCGATCGGTTGCCGCAGTTGCATCGGGCGTGCTCGCGGCCGTTTTGCCCGCGCGGGCATCGGCCACCGCGATCTGTTCGGTCACCGCCTTGGCAACGTTGGAACCGGGCTCAAGCATCGGCTGCAACTGGCGCCAGGTGGCAGCGGCTTCGGCGTAGTGGTCGTGCTGGAACTGGCTGATGCCGAGCAGCCACAGGCCGTGCTGGCTTTGCGGGTCGAGCTTGACGGCACGTTCCAGCAGCTCCGCCGAGCGACCTTCGATCAGATGGTCGTCACGCAGCAGCGAGTCGGCTTCGGCCCAGCCGACCATGGCCACGCTGTTGTTGGCATCGATGCGCATGGCCTGTTCGTAGGCATCGCGTGCTTCGGCCTGGCGATGCATGGCGCTGTAGGTCTGGGCGAGCAGCATCCAGCCTTGTAGGTCATTCGGTTTTTGGCCGAGGTGGGCTTTCAGTTCATCGACGGCCTGGCCGATGTTCATGCCTTGCTCGGCGCGAGGCACGCCGTTGAGCGCAACGGGGGTGCCAATGGCAAGGTAAAGGCCGACGGCGGCGAGCGGCAACAAGAAGGCAACAATCAATGCCAGCGCAAACACTCCACGCGGGCGGCCCTGCTGGCGGCCGTGGCGCACCAGCGGCAGCAACAACAGCACCAGCGCCACGGTGACCATCACCGCAGCGATCAGAAAGAAAGCAAGCTTCACCAGTCGTCCCCTTCGTCCACCGACTTGTCATCCGCGACTGTTGTCGGCGTTACGCGGCTGCGCCGGCGCACCGTGACCACCACTACCACCGCACCGGCAAGCAGGATCGCCAGTGGACCGAACCACAACAACAGCGTGCTGGTTTGCACCGGCGGGTCGTACAGGACGAAATCCGAATAGCGATCGACCAGGTACTGCTTGATCTGCTCGTCGCTCTTGCCCTGCTGCATCAGGTCGAACACTTCGTGGCGAAGGTCGCGAGCAAGGTCGGCGTTGGAGTCGGCGAGATTCTCGTTCTGGCAGACCAGGCAGCGCAGTTCGCGGGTAAGACTCTGGAAGCGTACTTCTTCCGCATGGTCCTTGAACGGCAGCGGGTCGATGGCCTGGGCGAAAGCCAAACCCGTGACCAGACACAGCATCACCTGCAACAGCACATGTAGGAGCGCACCCTGTGCGCGACCGGCGCGTCCACGCTGCGAGCGATCGGCAGGTTTGTCGCGCACAGGGTGCGCTCCTACAGAAGCTGCGCCAACCTGGCTCCTTGTAGGAGCGCACCCTGTGCGCGACAGCGGGTTCGCCGTCTCGCATGGTTTTTCCGCGAAGAGCCCGCTCATTGTGCGGACTCCTTGGCGAGCCCGGCGATGGCGGGCTTGAGCTCCTGCTCGATGACTTCGGGCGTCAGCGGACCGATGCGCTTGTAGCGGATGACGCCCTTGCCATCGACCAGGAAGCTTTCCGGTGCGCCATACACGCCAAAATCGATCGCCGTGCGGCCTTCCTGGTCCGCGATGACCATGTCATACGGATTTCCGTGTTGCGCCAGCCACGCCTTGGCGTCGTCCGGCGCATCCTTGTAGTTGTAGCCAATGATCGGCACGCCGATGGACTTGCCATCGGTCATCAGCACCGGGTGTTCCTCGCCGCAGGCAACACACCAGCTGGCGAATACGTTGATGAGATAAGGCTTGCCCAGCAGCGCGTCGCGGCTGACTGTCTGCGACGGGTCATCGAGCTTGGGCAGCACGAAGGCGGGGGCAGGCTTGTTGATCAGTGGCGACGGTACTTCGCGCTGATCATGCTGCGTGTTCCACCAGATGCCGAAACCAAACAGCACCACCAGCAGCAGGAAACCGAAGAAGGGCAGCAGGCGGCTCACGCGCGTGACTCCTGCATCGCAGCGACGGGAATGGCAGCCGTCTCGGCGGCACGCTTGGTGCGGAAGCGGCGATCGGCGGCGGCGAAGAAACCGCCCAACATCATGAACAGGCCACCTGCCCAGATCCAGCGCACGAACGGCTTGTCGTACAGACGCAGCGCCCAGGCGCCATCAGGCTGACTGCGATCCATCGGCTCACCCAAGGCGACGTAGAGGTCGCGGGTGATGCCTGGATTGATCGCCGATTCGGTCTGCACCTGACCGCGCGTGTAAGTGCGTTTCTGCGGGTGCATCACGGCGACTTCGCGGCCGTTTCGCGTCACGGTCACCGTGCCCTGGTCGCCCTGCCAGTTCGGCCCTTGGGTTTCCTGCACGCCGTCGAAGCGGAAGTCGTAGCCGCCGATGCTTTCGGTCTGGCCGGGGGCCAGACGCACATCGCGTTCAATGCTCAACGCATTGGTAAGCAGTACGCCGGCCAGAAACACGCCCACGCCGAAGTGGGCCAGCAGCATGCCTGCCATCTCCGCTGGATAGCGGCGACCCGCCGGCATCTCGCGCCAACGCTTGATCACATAGAGCAGGGTGCCGAAGCCGCACCATACCGCCGCGGCTGTGCCGGCAATCGCCTTGCCGGCGCCATCGGTCAGTACGGCGGCCACGATGGCGCACGCTACCGTTGCCAGGCCCGCACGCCACAGCACACCCTTGAGTAGCGACGCCTCGCCCTTACCCCAGCGCAGGTAAGGACCAAACGGCAGCAACACCACCACAGGCAACATCAGCAAGGTAAACAGGAAGCCGAAATACGGCGGGCCCACCGAAATCTTGCCCAGATTGAGCGCGTCGCCGATCAGCGGGAACAGCGTGCCAAGCAGCACCATCGCCGCGGCCACGGTGAGCATCAGGTTGCCGATCAGGATCGCCGTTTCGCGCGACACCACGCTGAACGGTTTGCCTCCCGCTACCTTGGGCGCTCGCAACGCGTACAGCAGCAGCGAGCCGCCCACCACGATGACAAGGAAGCACAGAATGAACAGGCCGCGCTTGGGGTCGGAAGCAAATGCATGCACCGAGGTGAGCACGCCCGAGCGCACCAGGAATGTGCCCAGCAGCGACAGCGAGAACGCAAAGATGGACAGCAGAATGGTCCACGCCCGCAGGCCGCCGCGTTTCTCGGTGACCGCTTGCGCGTGAATCAACGCGGCGCCAACCAGCCATGGCATGAAGCTGGCATTCTCTACAGGATCCCAGAACCACCAGCCGCCCCAGCCCAGTTCGGCATACGCCCACCAGCTGCCAGCGACGATGCCGGCCGAGAGAAAGGCCCACGCCACATTGGTCCACGGACGCGCCCAGCGCACCCACGCCTGTTCCAGTTCACCGCCCAGCAGCGCGGCGATGGAGAACGCGAAAGCCACCGAGAAGCCCACATAACCCATGTAGAGCACGGGCGGATGAAAGGTCATGCCCGGATCCTGCAACACCGGATTCAAGTCACCGCCATCGGCGGGCATCGGCAGCAGGCGTGCGAACGGGTTGGAAGTGAAGATGATGAAGGCGAGAAAGCCCACGGCGACGAGACCGAGCACGCCGAGCACGCGCGCCACGAACACTTCGGGCAGGTTGCGGCTGAGTATCGCCAACGCCAGCGTCCACAGGTTGAGGATGAAAATCCACAACAGCAGCGAACCCTCGTGCGCGCCCCATACCGCGGCGACGCGGTAGTACCAGGGCAGGGCGAGATTTGAATTGTCGGCCACGTACTGCACCGAGAAATCGAACTGCAGGAAAGCCCACACCAGCAGCGCAAACGCCAGCATCACGAATACTGCCTGACCCGCTGCGGCCGGACGCGCCACCGCCATCAGCGCGCGGTTGCCGCGCCACGCGCCGAGCAGGGGCAACACACCCTGCGCGAGCGCCAGCAGCAGGGCGAGGATCAGGGCGAGTTGGCCGAGTTCGGGAGTCATTGCGGTTTGTCCTGGCCGGCGGCCTCGTTCACCTGCTTGCCTTCGTGCGCCTTGGCCATGGCGTCCTTCAGCTCTTTGGGCATGTAGGTTTCATCATGCTTGGCCAGCACTTCGGTCGCGATGAAGCGCGCGTTGTCCATATGGCCGGTAGCGATCACCGACTGATTGTCGCGAAACAGATCAGGCAGGATGCCGGTGTATTCCACCGGCATGGAGCCACTGGCGTCGATCACGGTGAAGGTGACCTTGAGCGAGTCATTGCTGCGCTGGATGGAACCGGCCTTGACCATGCCACCCAGGCGGAAGGTCTTGTAGCTGCCCGCCTGGCCTGTCTGCACCTGACTCGGCGTGAAGAGGTAATTCATGTTCTGCTGCAGGGCGAACACAATCAGCCCAATCGCCACGGCAGCAGCTGCGACAACGAGAAGAACGATGGTAAGCCTGCGCTTGCGGGTGGGATTCATGATGACTCGGTGAGTGCCACTTAAGGTGCTGAAGGGTTGCGTTGCTGGCGCGCGCTCTGCCGCGCCATACGGGCGCGCAGCTCGCGCAGGTCGCGGCGACGACGCAGAGCGGGGCTGATGTAGTCGACGATCAGCACAATGAAAAATACGGCGTACGCCGGCCACACATAGGCGGCATAGCCACCCATGGCGATGAAGCTGTCCCAGGAAAGCGCGCTCACGGGCGGCCCTCCTGCTCCGCGATCTTGCGTACCCAATCCTTGCCGCGTTCCAGCGACAGCAGATCGGTACGCACGCGACCGAACAGGCTGGCGATGTAATAGAACTTGGTCGCAGCCATCATGGTCAGCAGCGGCCACAGCATGTCGCCGCTCATCTTCGACGGGCCAAGAATGCGCACGGTGGAACCTTGGTGCAGCGTGTTCCACCAGTTCACCGAGAAATGCACGATCGGCACGTTGATGATGCCGATGATGGCGAGGAAGGCAGCGGCGCGCGCGCCCTGGCGGCGATCCTCGAACGAGTGGTACAGGCCGATCACGCCCAGGTACAGAAACAGCAGCACCAGTTCGGAAGTGAGGCGGGCATCCCACGTCCACCAGGTGCCCCACATCGGCTTGCCCCACAGCGAGCCCGTGCACAGGGTGATAAAGGTGAAGGCGGCCCCGATCGGCGCCGACTCCATCGCCACCACTTCGGCCAGCTTGATGCGCCACACCAACGAGATAAATGAAGCGACGGCCATCAGGCCATAGATGAACAGCCCCATCCAGGCACAGGGCACATGGATGAAGATGATGCGGTAGGCGTCACCCTGTTGATAATCGGCAGGCGCCAGCACCAGGCCGCCGTACAGCGCGATGGCACCCAGCAACAACGCCAGGCCCAGAGACCAGGGGCGCACGGCGCCGGCGAAGCGGTAGAAGTTCGGCGGCGAGCTGAGCTTGTGCACCCAGAGCGGGATCCAGTTGGCCATCTCAAGCATCCAGAGCGATACGAAGGGCGGTGGCGCAGGCCAGCGGCGCCAGCACCAGGGCCATGACTAGCGCGGCGCCCAGCCAGGCAATGGGCGCGAGCCACGGTAGCCCCTGTTGTGCCGCGGCGACAGCGCCAGCGGCGAAGATCACCACCGGCACGCAAAGTGGCAGCAGCATCAGTGCCAGCAGCATACCAGAGCGTCGAGTACCGGCCGTCAGCGCCACCAGCACGGCGCCGAGCAGGCTGAGCAACGGCGTGGCCAGCAGCAGCGAGTAGATCAGCACCGGCATCACCGGCGCCGGCAGGTGCAGCATGCCGGCCAGCAACGGCGCGATGAGAATCAGCGGCAGGGCGGTGGTGATCCAGTGCGCGAGGATTTTCATGCCCAGCATCAGCGCCAACGGCTGTGGCGCCAGCACCAGCTGCTCGAGCGAGCCGTCCTCAATATCGCTGCGGAACATGGCGTCCAGCGCCAGCAACATGGCCAGCAGCATGGTTACCAGCACGATGCCGCCGGCAATGCGCTGCAGCAGGGCGTCTTCCGGGCCAAGCGCGAACGGAAATAGGGTGATCACGATCAGCGCGTACAGCACCGGCATGACGATATCGCCACGGCGACGCCATGCCAGGGTGAGGTCGCGTCGCAGCACGGCGGCGCAGGCGGTGGAAAGCCGCGTATTGCTCATGCTTCTGCTCCCTCCCCGGCATCGCAGGGGAGGGTTGGGGAGGGGTAAGGCACGCTAGCGAAAGAGATGCCCCCCTCCCAGCCTCCCCCTGCATGCAGGGGGAGGGGCCCGTGCGTCGCGCCCTCGAGGTTACGCATGCATGCGCACCCGTTTGGGTTCGCCACCCAGGAAGCTCACAGCGCCATGGCTGGTCACCAGCGCCGCGCCGCCGCGCGCCGAATGTTCGGCCAGCAGGCGGTTGACCAGCTCGATGCCGGTGCGGTCCAGGTTGGCGTAGGGCTCGTCCAGCAACCACAGCGTGGCCGGCAGCAACACCAAGCGAGCGAGTGCTGCGCGCTTCTTCTGGCCGGCGGAGAGGCGCCGCACCGGCTCGTCCTCATAACCCGCCAACCCAACGTCTGCCAGTACGTCCTCAAGGTTGCGGCCGTCGCGCGTGCCATACAGTCCGCCGGCGACCCTGAGATTCTCGTGCGCACTGAGATCAGATTTCAGTCCCAGGTGGTGGCCAAGGAACAGCGTGTCACCGAGGTGTTCCTCGCGACGCCAAGGCTTGCCACGCCAGTGCAAGTCGCCTTCGTCGATGTGCAACAGGCCCGCCAGGATGCGCAGCAAGGTGGTTTTGCCGCTGCCGTTGTCGCCTTCGACCAGGGCCACTTCGCCAGCATGCAGGCGAAAGTCCAGCGGACCGAACACGGGTTCGTCCTGGCGATAGAACGCGAGTGCCCGGGCTTCCAAAAGGATCGGGGCGGCAGCGGGCGGGGCAGTCATCGCGCGATTGTCCGCAATGGCTGACAGGCTTGTCTATGTGGCGCAGTGCCGCCACGGAACGAGTGCGCGAACATCGGGGCTAAAGCCACTCCGTCATCCATCGAAGCGCGGCGAGACCCTCACCCTGACCATGCAGATAGGCGTTCTGCCTGAAGCGCCGGGCCAGTGGATCGAGTTGCTGGATACCTGGACCGACGACGAACAGGCTGGGCTCTTTCCATTTGCTGTCGGCACTCACGCCCATGGCTGCGTGCACGCTTGTGCCGGGCCGCTCACGCAAGGCGCGTAGCAGCATGCGCTGGGCACGTCGGTTGGCCTGTCGCGCCAGCGGTTGCGACTCGGGATTCCACGCCGTGATAAATCCCCAATGCTTGCTACCGACAAGGGACAGCAGCCCGGACGGCAGCGGCCTGTCGACCCTGATGCTGGCATAACCGCCGCGCGCCAGACGCACCCGGTAGTCGGTGGTCTGGTATGCGCCGAGCAGCTCATCCATGCAGCGGATCAGGTAGCGCGGGCAGCGTGCTGCGTAGCGCAGTGACGGCGGCGTCCAGATCGACCGAGGTGGCCTGCGTCGAGCCTCGCAGTAGCTGTTCCAGCAGCTGATCCTGCGCGCGGCCCCGCTCGAAGGCGTAGGCGTAGGGCAGATGGGTGAAGGTGACCATGCGATAGCGCGCCATGAAATGCTGCGGTGCGCGCGTCGCCAGCAACGCGCCGAGTTCGCGCTTGGCCAGGTAGTGCGGGTCGGCCACCGAGTCACGCATTTCCACGTAGTTTTCCAGCGCCATGGCGGCGATAGCATCGGCATTGGGCTGACGGATGCGCTGGAACTCGGCGAACACTTCGGCGGTATCGCCGGGGGATTGCGCCAGTAAGGAGGCCAATACCACGGTGTCTTCGAAACCGCAGTTCATGCCCTGGCCGTGAAATGGCACGATGGCATGCGCTGCGTCGCCCACCAGCAGCGCGCGACCGTCCAGGTGCCAACGCCGAAGATAAAGCGTGGAGAGCGTGCCCACCGGATGGCCGTCGTAATCCGCGGCGAAATCCGGAATAAGCGGCAGCAGGTCGGGGAAGTCGTCCTGGAAAAACGCTCGCGCAGCGGCCGCTTCGGGCAGCGTGGCGAAGCTTGGGTGTGCGCCTTGCGCGGGCAGGAACATGGTGACGGTGAAACTGCCCTCGGTGTTGGGCAGGGCAATGCACATGTAGCCGCCACGCGGCCAGATATGCAGGGCGTGCGGCTCCAGCGCGAACTGGTCGTGGCCGCCGCTATCGCCAACCAGATCCGCAGGCAGTGTGCCGGCCGGCGGAATCTCCAGCTCTTTATAGGCGTGACCCAGCGATTCCACGCGTTCGCCCAGCGGCGCATAGGCATTCATGGCTGCGCGCAACGCAGAGCCGGCGCCATCGGCACCGATCACCACCGGCGCGTCGATCTCGCGCTCCACGCCCTGCTCATCGGCGAGGCGGATGCGGCGCGCATCGAAATCCGCGTTGGCCAGCGATTGACCGAAGTGAAAGCGCACGCCGGCCGCTTCGGCTGCATCCAGTAGCAGCATGTTCAGCGCGCCGCGGGACACCGACCAGATCACTTCGCTGTCGTCGACGCCGTAGCGCTGCAGCCCCGAGCGGCCGTCGCGCGTATGCACCATGCGGCCGCGCATCATCACTGCGCGCTGCAGTACGTCGTCGGCGAGGCCGGCCTGGCGCAGCGCATGCAGGCCGCGTTCGGCCAGTGCAAGGTTGATTGAACGTCCCCCGAGAAAGCCGGCCACCCGGGGGTCGGGTCGCTTCTCGAACACATCTACTGCGAAACCGCGCCCCGCCAGTTGCTGGGCGAGCAGGGCGCCAACCAGGCCGCCGCCGATGAGGGTGATTTGCTGCGCCATGAGGCTCCGCTTTGAGGTCCGTTGTCCGCCAAGAGTAGCGGGTTGGCAGCGTGAGGAGGACTGGCCGCGTACGAGGTGCGAGCCCGCCCTCCACCGTTCAGAAGCTCATGAAATAGCCGCCATTCACCGGCAAATTGGCACCGGTGATATAGCCGGCGTCGTCGGCAGTGAGAAAGCTCACGGCGCGGGCGATGTCGCCCGGCGAGCCAAGGCGGCCGACCGGGATGTCGGCAATGATCTGTTCGCGGATGTCGGCCGGCACGGCAGCCACCAGCGCAGTGTCGCAGTAGCCCGGCGATACGGTGTTGACGGTGACGCCCTTGCGTGCCGTTTCGCGGGCCAGCGCCATGCCGAAGCCATGCACGCCGGCCTTGGCGGCGGAGTAGTTGGTCTGGCCGAACTGGCCGGTCTGGCCGTTCACCGAGCTGAGATTGACGATGCGTCCGAAGCCGCGCTCGCTCATGCTCTCAACCACGTTGCGGCACATGTTGAACACGCCATCGAGATTCACCCGCATCAGTTCGTGCCATTGCTGCGGGGTCATCTTGCGCAAGCTGGTGTCGCGCGTGATGCCGGCAGCGTTGACCAGGATGTCCACGCCACCGTGCTCGGCTTCGACGCGGCCGATCAGCTCGACGCAGCTGTCGAACTGGCTCACATCGGCGGGTTCGAAGCGCACCGCGCCATCGAGGTCGGCCAGTTCATGGCGGAATGCTTCCAGCCTTTCCACCCGACCGGGCAGGTCCACGGCGATCACCTGGCGGCCGGCCTGCGCCAACTGGCGGCAGATCTCGGTGCCGAGGCCACCGATGCCTCCGGTCACGACGGCAATGCGTGGGATACGAGCGGAGGAATTCATGTGAAGGACTCGTGCACATGCCGCAGGGCAGCACATGTTGTGCTGCAGCGGTCGAATGGACAGAAGGGGCCGGCGCTGTGCGCGCCGGCCGGGCAGATTCAGCCGGGCTTCTTGCCGGTGCGAGGCGGCGTCTTGCCCTGGGCAGCGGAGTCGAGCAGACCGCTCTGCATGTTGCGCCAGGCTTCCATGTTGCGCTCGGTCAGCTCATTGAGCATCGACCAGGGGGTCTGGCCGAGCAGGCTGTTGAGCTGGGTGCGAAATTGCTGCTGCTGGTCCAGGAAGACCTGCAGACTGCGCTCCAGGTAAGGGCCCATGAACCCCTGCAGCGAATCGCCGTAGAACCGGATGATCTGGCTGAGCAGCTGGGGCGACAGCATCGGCTGCCCCTTTTCCTCATGCTCGGAGATGATCTGCAGCAGGACCGAACGGGTCAGGTCGTCGCCGCTCTTGGCGTCGCGAACCTCGAAGGTTTCGCCGTCCAGGACCAGCTGGCGGACCTCTTCCAGCGTGATATAGCTGGAGATCTCCGTGTCATAGAGCCGGCGGTTCGGGTACTTCTTGATGGTGCGGATTGTTTGTGCCATGCGGCACAAACTAGCAGAAGGTATTGCGCCGCACCAGTCGCCCAAGTGGTATTCAATTGCTGCACCCGGGGATGCAGCAATCTTTATGGATCAGTGGCCTGCCGCGGCTCCTCCGGCGGCGCCAAACGGCGGCTTGGCGAACCACAGCACCGGGATCAGCAGCACGAACAGCACCATACAGAGCCAGAAGATGTCGTTGACCGCCAGGGTCAGCGCCTCCTTGTTCACCAGCTGATCGGTCACTCCCAGGGCCTGCGCCTGGCTCATTCCCCCACGAGTCAGCTGCTGCACGACCTGGGTCGCCGCCGGGTTGGAGGGCGCTACGCTTTCGGTGAGGGTGGCATGGTGCAGGATGCCGCGATGTTGCCAGAGCGTCACGGTTACCGCGGTGGAGACGCTCGAGCCCAGCGTACGGAAGAAGTTGGCCAGGCCGGTGGCGCTGGCGATTTCCTCGGTGGGCAGCCCCGCCAGGTAGATCTGGTTCAGCGGGATGAAGAAGCAGGGGATGGCGATGCCCATCACGATGCGCGGCAGCACCAGCGATTCGAACGAGGCCGAACTGTCGAAGGTGGAGAACCAGTACGAGGTGCCGGCGAATACGATGAAGGCAAAGGTCACCACCGCGCGCAGCTCCAGCCTGTGCAGGTTGCGCCCCAGCAGTGGAGAGAGCAGGAAGGCAAGGATGCCCACCGGCGCCGTGGCCAGGCCCGCCCAGGTAGCCGTGTAGCCCAGCGTGGTCTGCAGCCACAGCGGAAACACCACGTTGATACCGAAGAAGGCGAACATGCCCAGCGATTGCGCCGTTACACCCACGGTGAAGTTACGTCGTCGGAACAGGCTGAGGTCCACCACGGGGTGCTTGGCGTTCAACTCCCACACGATCAGGAAGGTGATGCACACCAGCGCAATCAGGCCGAGCGTGGTGATCATCGGCGAGGAGAACCAGTCGTGATCGTTGCCGTTGTCCAGCATGAACTGCAGGCAGCCCACGCCGGCCACCAGCAGCACCAGGCCGATGACGTCGATCGGACTCTGGAACGTCTTGGTTTCGCGCTTGCGCAGCAGTGACCAGGTGATCACGCCGGCCGCCAGGCCCACCGGCACGTTGATGTAGAAGATCCACGGCCAGGAGAAGTTGTCGGTGAGCCAGCCACCCAGGATCGGGCCGAAGATGGGCGCCACCACCACGGTCATCGCCCATAGTGCCAGCGCCATGCCTTGCTTGGTCTTGGGGTAGCTCGACAACAGCAGGGTCAGCGACAGCGCCACCATCGGGCCGGAGCCGGCGCCCTGTAGCAGGCGGGCGATCACCAGCATCGGCATGGAGGTGGCCAGGCCGCACAGCATGGAGAACACCACGAACAACATCACCGAGAAGACGAACGTCTTCACTTCGCCGAAACGCCGCGCGATCCAGCCGGTAAGCGGCTGCATGATGGCGCTGGCGAGCGAATAGGAACTGATGGTCCAGGTGCCTTCGCTGGCACTCACGCCGAGACTGCCCGCAATATGAGGCACGGCGACATTGACGATGGTCATGTCCAGCACCTCCATGAAGGTGCTGAACGCAACTGCGATGGTCAGCAGGACAAGCGCGCTACCCTGCAGCGGCTTGAGCGGCTGGACGTCGTTGGGTGTGGAGGCCATGGCGGGTCGCTTGTCAGTTGGCGCGCTGGCTCAAATTGGCCTGGATGATTTTTTCGGCTTCCGCATCGGCCTTGCTCGCCATCTGGTCGTAGACGTCCGTCTGCGCCACCGGCTGGCCATTGTTGGTGCGAAGCCAGCACCGGACCCTTGTCGTTGGTGATGTCGACGGTGACCTCGGCGGACAGGCCCACGCGCAGCGGATGCGCATCGAGCTCTTTGTCATCCAGCGCAATGCGCACCGGTACACGCTGCACCACCTTGATCCAGTTGCCGGTGGCGTTCTGCGCGGGCAGCAGCGAGAACACGCTGCCGGTGCCGGCACCCAGGCCGATCACCTTGCCGTGGTACTCGACACTTCCGCCATAGACGTCGGTTTCGATCTTCACGGGTTGGCCGACGCGGACATGGCGCAGCTGGTTTTCCTTGAAGTTCGCATCCACCCAGAGGTTGTGCAGCGGCAGCACGGTCATCAGCTGCTGGCCCGCCTGCACGCTGTTGCCCACCTGCACGCTGCGCTGCGCGACGTAGCCGGTTACTGGCGCGAAGATGGCGTTGCGCTGCGATGCTACCCAGGCGGCGCGGAAATTGGCGCGGGCCTGCATCACGGCCGGGTTGTTGGCCACATCGATACCTTCGACCGCGGCATGCGAGGCAGCTGCCTGAGCCACGGCGGCGTTCAGCGAGGCTTGAGCCTGGTCGACGGCATCACGCAGGTGCTGCACGTTCTCAGGGGCTTCGGCTTGTTCGGCGATCAACGGCAGGCGACGGGTCAGGTCGGCCTGGGCCTTCTTCAGGTCCACGCGAGCCTTGGCCACCTGCGCATCGGCGCTGGAGGCAGACTCGGTCTGTTCGCGCACCTGCCGCACAGCTTGCGCCAGCGCGCTGCTGGTCTGCTGCAGGCGTACGTCCGCATCGGTGCTGTCGAGCTTCACCAGTACCTGGCCCGCTTCGACGCGCTGGGTGTCGTCGGCGAGAATCGCCACCACCGTGCCTGACACCTGCGCGGAAATCGCCACCTGGTTGCCGCCGACGTAGGCGTTGTCGGTTTTCTCGCGGGTAGAGAACACAAATACCCATAGCAGCGCCCACACGATGGCGCCCAGGACAAAGACAGCCGCGACGATCAGCAGCACGCGACGGCGCTTGGCCGGATCCTTCGCGGCCATGCCACTGTCTTTGTCATCCTGCGGTTTGGCGGCGGAATCAGTGGCGCTCATGCGTGGCGTCTCCGGCAAGGTTCGTAGAAGAGGAAGAGGTGTCGTTGGATGCTTGATCGGACGAGGTGGAGCGATAGCCGCCGCCCAAGGCCTTGATCAGCGAGATATCGGTGGAGACGGCCTGCGCATGCAGGCTTACGGCGTCATCCTGCTGCTGCAGCAGCTGCGCTTTGGCGCCCAGCGTTTCGCGAATGTCACGCACGCCTCGACGGGCTCGCGCCTGCGCGTTGCTCAGCAGCCGTTCGTTGGCGTCGACCTGTGCGACCTGCTCCTTGCGACGGCCCGCGAGTTGCTGCGCGGTGAGGCTCTGGGTGGCGACGTCACGCGCGGCAGTGAGCACGGTGCTGTTGTATTGGGCTACGGCGGTGTTGAGCTGCGCCTTGCTGACGCCGTAGTTGGCCTCGAGCAGGCCGCCGGTGAAGATCGGCAGGTGCAGGGCAGGCGTCAGGCCGAACACGCGGCTGCCGGAATGGAAAAGTTTGTCCAGATCGATGCTGGACAGACCCGCCATGGCGGTGATGCTGATATCGGGGAAAAACTCGGCGCGCGCCACGTCGGTCTGCCGCAGGGCCGATTCCACCTGCCAGCGGCTGGCAGCAATGTCGGGCCGGCGCGCAATCAGGTCGACGCCGACGTTGTCGGGCAGGCCGCTGTTGATGGCAGGCAGGTCGCGCGGCTGCAAGGCAGGCATGTCCGCCGGCGCAACACCGAGCAGGCTGGCGAGCGCGGCGATGCGAATCTTGGCCGAGCTCTCGATGGTTACCTGCATCTGGCGGGCCGCGGCAAGCTGTGCCTTGGCCGATTCCAGGGTATCGGGCAGATCCACGCCCTGGCGCACGCGCAACTCGGCGATGCGCGTCAGCTGCTCCTGCGTCTGTACCGCCTGCTGCGCGATGCTGATGCGCGCTTCGTCCGCGAGCCAGCCGAAGTAGGTGTCGGCCACGTTGCTCTGGATCGCCAGCGCAGCGGTGCTGTGCTGCGCCTGGGCCGCGTGCGCCTGGTCTACCGCCGCCTCGATGGTTGCGCGCTTCTTGCCCCACCAGTCGAAATCGTACTGTGCCTGCACACCGAGATCGCCCTGGTTGTACCAGGTGAAACCGAGAAACTTCGGCGGAATCAACCCGTACTCGCTCAGCCGTTGACGTTCGACCTGGGCGCTTCCGTTGACGTTGAGCCCGGCCTGCGCCGTGGTGGCGCGGATGGATTGCTGCGCCGATTCCACGCGCGAGCGCGCCTGTGCGATATCGGGCGAACCCTTCATCGCCATCGCAATCAGCGTATCCAGCTGCGGGTCGTTGTACTGGCGCCACCACTCCGCTTCCGGCCAACCGGCGCGCGTGGTGACATCGAGGCCAGCCAGTGGCACGTCGTCGCGAATGGCGGGGTGCCCGAGTTTGGCGGGAATCGAACAACCCGCGACGGCAAGAGTCAACGCGCAGGCGAGCGCTGCGCGACGCCCAAGTCCGCGGCGGGTCGAAAGTAGTGGGGTCATGGACGACGGTCCGTGTGAGTGAGCGAATCGATGTTGAGAGCAATCTGCCGCAGCAGGCGATCGAGCGTGCGTTTGTCGCTGGCGCTGAGCGAAGCGAATGCACCTAGAACCTGGGGGAACAGTGGCGGAAGAATCTTGCGCACGAGGCGCTTGCCCGCCGTGGTGATGCTGAGCACGACACGGCGCCGGTCTTCGTCACTGCTGGCGCGGGTGATCAGGCCAGCCTTCACCAGTACGTTGGCAATGCGCGTCATATTGGTGGCGCCCTGCTGGGCGTATTCGCACAGCTCGGTCGGACTCGCACTGCCCGACGGGCTGCTGTAGATCATCATCAACGTGCGGAAATCACTGTCGTTCAAGCCGTAGGGCTTGAGATTGAGCTCCAGCTCGTCGAGCAGGTTGCCGCCCACCAGCAGCAACAGGCGAGTGAGCATGACCTCCTGCAGCGGAAGTTCGGGAATGTGCTCGCGAACGCGGGCTATCCCCGCGTCCATGTGCGCGAGGCATTCATGCATCTGCTTCATTTCATCAGAGGATAGTTCGCCAGTGAAGTAATTAGGCTAACACTCGTGCGAAGGCGGACACAAGCCTCCGGCGCCCGGCTTTCGCCGTGTGGGCGTTGCCTTTGTGGGGTCAACTGAATTTGAAAAGACGGCGCGCGTTTGCTGTGGTGGCTTCAGCGATCAACGACTCGCTCTCTCCACGCAGCTGCGCGACAACGCCTAGTACGTCGACCAGCCGGACCGGCTCATTGCGTTCGCCGCGATGATGGACATCCGGTTGATCGGGTGCATCGGTTTCGAGCAGCAATCGTTCAATAGGCATAGTCGCGACGATGTGACGAAGACGTTGTGCCCGTTCATACGTCACCGGTCCGCCAATACCGAGGTGAAAACCCATATCCCAGAGCTGCTGTGCCTGTTGCATGCTGCCGGAAAAGCTGTGCACCACGCCACGAAGGCTGCCCATGCGGCGCATGGTGGACGTGACCTCGTCCATGGCGCGGCGCGCATGCACGATGACGGGTAGATCGAAGTCGCGCGCGATGCGAAGTTGTTTCTGGAAGTACTCGCGTTGCTTTTCCTGGTCGAGCTCGGGCAGAAAGTAGTCAAGGCCGATCTCGCCAACGGCCACCGCTGGGTGGGTTTTCAGCTGCGTGGTCAGCGCGTCGAGGTGCTCGGGCTGATGCTGGTCAAGATAGATCGGATGCAGCCCATAGGCCGGATGCGCCTGTGGATGTTTCGCGCAGATTGACGCAATGCGTCCCCAGGAAGAGCGATCGATCGCGGGCACGACGACGTGCTTGACGCCAGCATCCGATGCACGCGTGAACATGGCGTCGCGATCGGCATCGAAGCTGGCGTCATCGATATGTGCATGGCTGTCAGTGAGTTCGAGCACAGATTGCAGGGTCCTGTCACGGGAAAATAGGTGGTTCGGTCTAAGCGAATATTCAGTGACTCAAGGGTTCAATGGAGGCACGTTCGGATCGAATCAGGCGGAAGCGGGGTGCTCCGCCGATCCTGACAGGAGAGCATTATGAGCAGGTTAGTCGTTTCAGCGCTGAATCTTGGACTCGGCGCGGCGCTGGTTTTTGGTTTGTCGGCATGCAATCGCGACGCGAATGCCGATGGTGGTGTGGATGCCGCGGCGCAGTCCCAGGGTGCGCCGCAGAATGGCCCCAAGTACGCACGCGTGGTGAGCGTGACGCCGGTCCGCCAAGCGCCTAGCGCGCCACAGCAGGTGTGCCACGACGAGGTCGTCACACAGCACAAGCCGGTGCAGGATACCCACCAGATCGCAGGCACGGCGATTGGTGCGGTCGCGGGTGGCTTGCTAGGCAACCAGGTGGGCGGTGGCAAGGGTCGCACGCTGGCTACAGTGGCGGGTGCCGTTGGTGGTGGCTATGCCGGTCACGAAATCCAGCAGAATCACCAGCAGAACGCGACCGTGTCCAGCACGCAGCGTCGCTGCACCACAGTAGCCGGCACGCCGAGTGATCAGGTGGTGGCGTACGACGTCAGTTATGAGTACAACGGTGTCACCCGTACTGTACGAATGGATCACGACCCGGGTGACAGGCTGGAAGTACAGGAAGGTGTGGTAGCCGTTTCCGACGCTCACTGAGGATTCACGCCATGCATACATTGCTTAGACATTTGGCAGTCGTGGGATTGGTTTCCGTTGTTGCGCTGATGGCGGGATGTACGCCGCCGCCTCAGCGACAAGTCGTTTATAGCGGCGCGTCCAACCGTTGTGAGCAATGTGGCGTGGTGAGTGATATACGCCAGATCCAGACCCAGAAGGATTCATCGCCGCTTGGCATGGTTATTGGCGGCGTGGTGGGCGGTCTGGTGGGCAACCAGATTGGTGGTGGTAGCGGCCGCACGTTGGCCACCGTGGGTGGCGCTGTTGCGGGTGGTGCGATTGGCAACCAGGTTGGCAAGAACAATGGCAGCCCGGATGTCGCCTGGCAGGTAACCGTCAAGCTTGATGATGGTCGCTACGCTACGGTGACCCAGGCGGCCGATCCGCAAGTTCGTCCTGGTGATTACGTGCAGATTCGCAATAACCTTGTCTATCGGTTATGACGGTCTAGGCGTTTAGACGTCCAAATAAAAAGGCCCTCTTTCGAGGGCCTTTTTTTATGACCTGAGATGCTCAGTTGACTGCGTAGAACGCGTGATCGCCGATGGTTTTTACGATGCGTCGCGTTGACCATGTAGGTGCGACTGCAAGTGTTGCGAAGTGATCTGCCTGCGGTACGTAGACGGTACGTTCGCCTTTGGGAAGGCTCCAGTTGCTGATGGAGTCGCCAGCGATTTTCCACGCCTTGTTCCAGGAATTCAGATCGGTAACTTCGAAACTGCGTGCGGTTGTGGTCATCGCGAACTGACGCGGTGAATTGACCACCTCGCAAACGTTGCCGCCCCAGGTGCCGCGATCGCGACGTCGAAGGGCTACCTCGGCCACGGCGTACTGGCCAATGGTCGACTCACTGCGTGCCTCGAGATACACCGTCGTGGCCAGGCAGGTCTGGTCCGCGAGGGGTTGGGGTAGCACGGACGCTAGCCACAACAGCATGGAAAGTTTCATTGTCTGCCTCCAACGTGCTGTACGCATGAGGTCGGTACTGCTGACTTCATGCGCCGTTGCGATGGACGGGCGGGCAGGCCGTTCCATCTGGATTGATCACACCGAACCGAAACTTGTGGTCAGGCGGGTTGCCACGGGATTGTGGCCAGTCGAGCGGCTGTTCCGGTGCCACTCTCGATTGTTCTGCTGCAAAGGCACTGCTCGGGTACTAACGACCACGTTGCCTGCAACTGCGACCGCGCATTTGGCGGTATGTACTCCGACATCGCTGTCGGGTCGCGCTGATCCGGACCCTTCCGGTTCGTCGCGTATATCGACACCCATGGGCTAGGGGGCGTCATCAATTGGTCGGCGGAGCCTAGTGGCGCATTTCACATCTGGCAAGTGCCTGGCCGTTCAGGTTCACGTCGCGCTCACATTGATGTGACTTTGTCGTGAGTCCTTGCGCAAATAATTTTTATGCGGGCCAACTTTGCACGATGCGCAACGAGATGTTTTCGTCGAGGATGTTTTGCGCGCCGTTTATCAATTGATTGACGATGTCTTCATCAATGACTGCAAGCGCCATGACCTCTGAGTCATCGGCCGCTACATCGAGCAATTGGCCGATCTCCTTGTTGCCATGGCGCAGCACGGTGCCCCCAGGCAAGGGTTGCGACAATACGACGCAATGCATATGCCGCTTGTTGCCGCCGCGATAGTGCAATCGCGCCACGATTTCCTGGCCCGGATAACAGCCCTTGTCCAAAGCAACCGCTTGCAGACGCTCGAGTGACAATGCGGGTGCAAGCAGTTCGCCGAGCGTGTTGTCAGGGAGCCACGGCCATCCTTCACGGATTTGCTGCGTTACCCATGCATGATCGGACGATGCACCCACGACAAGGCTGTGCGTGCCGCAGCCAAATGTGTAGGCACTGTCTTCACGATCGAAAGCGTAAGTGTCGCGAGCGGGTCCGGTACCTAAGGAGCGCGGCTGCTGCACGGTGAGTTTGACCTTGGCGCGAAACACGAAACGCTGTAGTGACTGCGCCAGCGACGTGGCGTCGCCACCACGCATGAAGAGCAGTAACGTGTCGTCGGCAACGCGAGCGAGATGGAACAGTGCCTGCACACGGCCCTTCGCATTGAGCCACGCACTGAACTGCCACTGGCCCACGGCCAGCGCCTGGACATTGCTGCTAAATTGGGCTTGTGCGAAAGCGACGGCGTCGGCGCCTTCGATCAACAGGGTCTGTGCGGAGTGATCGGTAGTCATGCGCCGGGTTAAGTGAGGGCGGGGTGCTGACGAAACAAGTGACAGCCCGCGGGCTGTCAGAGCATCCCTAGTGACAGACGATCGGCCGGCCGTCAAGGTTGTGCTGAATTTACGCAAGTATTACGCTTTCTCGGCTTTCACATACCATGTCCGATACGTCCTCCCAATCAGAGTCCAAGCCGGCGTCCGTTCCCGCGGAGCAAGTGACCGTGCCTACAGTTCCGGCAACGGGCAAGACTCCAGTTGAGCGGCCAGCTCCGGATCCCACGCGCTACGGCGATTGGGAAAAGAACGGGCGCTGTATCGACTTCTGATCCGCTGCGCCGGCTGCTGGCCGGCGTTGTTGGAAACAGGGAAGGGCGGTACCGGGCATAAGCGATTCCACTCAGGATAGCCGCCATGGCAGACACGCAACGACCGCTCTCTCCCCACATGGGCATATATAAGTGGCAAGTGCAGATGGTGACATCCATCCTGCATCGCGCCACCGGTATCGCCCTGGCCATAGGTACCCTGCTGGTGCTATGGGGGGTGTTCTCCCTGGCCAGCGGCGAGGACAGCTATAACCAGTTCAAAACCTGCGTCGGCAGCCCAGTTGGCCTGGTGCTGCTGTTCGGCTGGAGCTGGGCGCTGTTCTATCACCTGTGCAACGGCATCCGTCACCTGCTGCAAGACGGTGGCATCGGTTACGCCATTCCCCAGTTCGTCCGCTCCAGCTGGCTGTCGATCATCGTCAGCATTGTGCTGACCCTCATCGTGTGGGCCTACGTGCTGACGTCGGGAGGTGCCGCATGAGCGGTAATGGAACGGGTGGTCATGACGTGCGCAGCGGGCTGCGCAACCCGCTCAAGCGGGCCCGCGGCCTCGGCTCGGCGCAGTCGGGCGTGGGTCACTGGTGGATGCAGCGTGTCACCGCCGCCGCCCTGGTGTTCCTCGCCATCTGGTTCGTGCTGACGGTGCTGGGCGCGTTGCATGCCGACTACGCGACAGCGCGCAGCATCATCGCCAAGCCCTGGAACGCGTTGCTGCTGGTCGCCTTCGTGCTCGCCGTGTGCTGGCACGCGGTGCTGGGCCTGCAGGTCGTGATCGAAGACTACGTGCATACGCGCTGGAAGGAGGTTGTCCTCCAGGTGCTGGTGAAGTTCATTGCAGTGCTCGGCACGTTGGCCACGTTGATGGCCGTGCTGCGCGTGGCGCTGGGAGCCTGATTCAATGGAAAGCTACAAGATCCAACAGCATAAGTACGACGTGATCGTGGTCGGCGCCGGTGGCGCAGGCTTGCGTGCCACCTTCGGTCTCGCCGAGAAGGGCCTCAAGGCCGCTTGCATCACCAAGGTGTTCCCGACCCGCTCGCACACCGTGGCGGCGCAGGGCGGCATTTCCGCCGCGCTCGGCAACATGGGCGAGGACGACTGGCGCTTCCACTTCTACGACACGATCAAGGGCTCCGACTGGCTCGGCGACCAGGACGCGATCGAATACATGTGCCGCGAGGCGATTCCGGCCATCATCGAGCTGGAACACTACGGCGTGCCGTTCTCGCGTACCGAGGAGGGCAAGATCTACCAGCGTCCGTTCGGCGGTATGACCACGCATTACGGCAAGGGCACCGCGCAGCGTACCTGCGCCGCGGCCGACCGTACCGGCCACGCCATGCTGCACACGCTGTACCAGCAGGCGCTGGCGCATGACGCCACGTTCTTCATCGAGTACTTCGCCATCGACCTCATCTTCGACGAAGAGGGCGTGTGCCGCGGCGTGCTCGCGCTGGACATGAACGAAGGCACCCTGCACTTCTTCCGCGGCCACGCGGTGGTGCTGGCGACCGGCGGCTACGGCCGCGCCTACTTCAGCGCCACCTCGGCGCATACCTGCACCGGCGACGGCGGCGGCATGGTGCTGCGCGCGGGTCTCGCGCTGCAGGACATGGAGTTCGTGCAGTTCCATCCGACCGGCATCTACGGTTCGGGCTGCCTGATCACCGAAGGCGTGCGCGGCGAAGGTGGCTACCTCACCAACTCCAACGGCGAGCGCTTCATGGAGCGCTATGCGCCGAACGCCAAGGATCTCGCCTCGCGCGACGTGGTCAGCCGCGCCATGACGATGGAGATTCGCGAAGGCCGCGGCGTGGGCGAGCACAAGGACCACATCTTCATCAACCTGATGCATCTGGGCGCGGACGTGATCCACGAGCGCCTGCCGGGCATCGCCGAGTCGGCGCGCATCTTCGCCGGCGTGGACGTGACCAAGGAGCCGATCCCGGTCATCCCGACCGTGCACTACAACATGGGCGGCATCCCCACCAACTATCACGGCGAGGTGGTGCAGAAGAAGGGCGATGATGTCGACGCCATCGTGCCGGGTCTGTTCGCTATCGGCGAAGCGGCCTGCGTGTCGGTGCATGGCGCCAATCGCCTGGGCTCCAACTCGCTGCTCGACCTGGTGGTGTTCGGTCGCGCGGTCTCGCACCGTTGCGCCGAGCTGATCAAGCCGGACGACGCCGCACAAGGATCTGCCGGCCAGCGTGCTGGACAAGGCGCTCGCGCGATTCGACAGCCTGCGCAACGCCAAGGGCAGCCAGCCGACCGCGAAGATCCGCGCCGAAATGCAGCGCACCATGCAGTCCGATGCCGCCGTGTTCCGCACCGGTGAGTCGCTGCAGGAAGGTTGCGAGAAGATTTCCAAGGTCCGCGACTCGTTCAAGGACGTGGGCGTCAGCGACCGTTCGATGGTGTGGAACTCCGACCTCATCGAGACGCTGGAGCTGGCCAATCTGCTGGATCAGGCCGTGGCCACCATGTACTCGGCGGCGCAGCGTCACGAAAGCCGCGGCGCCCATGCCCGCGAGGACTTCCCGGATCGCGACGACGCGACCTGGCAGAAGCACACCCTGGTGTCCGTCGACGAAGCGGGCAAGACCAACTTCGATTTCCGTCCGGTGCACATGTACACCATGACGTCGGATGTCGAAGTCGTGCCGCCGAAAAAGCGCGTTTACTAAGAACCCGGACTGGAGAGCCATCGTGGCAGAGTTTTCGCTACCCAAGAATTCCAAGGTCCAGCCGGGCAAGCACTTTCCCGGCCAAGGACGCCAAGAAGCCGCGTACGTTCCGCATCTATCGCTGGATCGCCGGACGACGGCCAGAACCCGCGCATCGACACCTACGAGGTCGACATGGCGGCGTGCGGCCCGATGGTTCTGGACGCGCTGATCAAGATCAAGAACGAGATCGACTCGACGCTGACCCTGCGCCGTTCGTGCCGCGAGGGCATCTGCGGCTCGTGCGCCATGAACATCGACGGCACCAACACGCTGGCCTGCACCAAGGCCATCGAGGATTGCGCCTCGGGCGACGTGAAGATCTATCCGCTGCCGCACATGCCGGTGGTGAAGGATCTGGTGCCGGACCTCACGCACTTCTATGCGCAGTTCGCCTCGATCAAGCCGTGGCTGCGTACGCAGAGCCCGGCGCCGGCCGACAAGGAGCGCCTGCAGTCGCCGGAAGACCGCAAGAAGCTCGACGGTCTCTACGAGTGCATCCTGTGCGCCTGCTGCTCGACCAGCTGCCCGAGCTACTGGTGGAACGGCGACCGTTACCTCGGTCCCGCCATCCTGCTGCAGGCCTATCGCTGGATCGTCGACAGCCGCGACGAGGACACCGGCGCACGCCTGGACGATCTGGAAGATCCGTTCAAGCTGTATCGCTGCCACACCATCATGAACTGCGCACGCACCTGCCCGAAGGGTCTGAACCCGGCCAAGGCCATCGCGGAGATCAAGAAGCTGATCGTCGAGCGCCGGACCTGACGTCTACCTTTTCCCTCTTCCCTCCGGGGAGAGGGAAGGGTGAGGTTTTTGCCTTGGTGCAACTGGCGCAAGATTGACCCCTCACCCCCCGGAGGGGAGAGGAAGTCACTAGGAGGCGCCTCGCGCTTTTATGGAAGAAGCCCGCATCAAACGCCTCCGCTGGCGCACTCGCCGCGGCACCCGCGAACTGGACGCCCTGTTCGGCGGCTGGCTCGACGACCGCTTCCCCAGCGCCGACGAGGCCCAGCGCCAGGCCTTCGAAGAACTGCTCGACGCGCAAGACCCTGACCTATGGGACTGGGTAATGGGCCACGCCAAGGCGTCGCGCCCCGACTGGCAGGCCATCATCGATGACATCCGCACCCGCCATCGGCTTTGAATATCGGCCATCGCGCTGGCCGAGCCGCGTGTTGCCATTGATCACCATCTTGGCCGTGGCGGCCATATGGTTGTGCGCCATTCCGACCGGGTTGAAGATCGTAATGACGGGTGCTGCCGTACTGGCGGCGGTGCGTGCCGTATCCCGTTTTGCTCGCCCCGGCGTGGTGGCAGCGGGGTGGGCCCGCGACAGCGGATGGAGCCTGCGCATGGCCACGCATGAGGACCTTGCCGCCACGCTCACCTCGTTCCGTACCCTGGGACACCAGGCTATCTGGCTGCATTTCAAGGCTCGGGGAGCTGGCGCCGTCTCGCTTTTGCTTGCACCCGACAATAGCGACGCCGATATCCGCCGCCTGCGCCTGCGCATGCGCCTCGCATTGGCGGCCTCCGCTGAACAGCAAGCCTCACGTGAAGGCAGGGGCACTCTTTCGTCTGAACGCGGTCCTACGGTTTGACCCGGTTATCAGGTGATAATTGGCGGCATTGGGGCAACTAGCCCTTTCGAATCACAGAAGCGACCCGCCCCTCATGTTCAGACCGCTCGAGCTTTTCATCGGCCTGCGTTACACCCGCGCCAAGCGTCGCAACCAGTTCATCTCCTTCATTTCCACCGTATCCATCGTGTGCATCGCCATCAGCGTCACGGCGCTGATCACGGTGATGTCGGTGATGAATGGCTTTGACGACGAACTGCGCTCGCGCATTCTCGGTGCCATTTCGCATGCCACGGTGTCGGGCATGCCCGGCCAGGCCGTGCAGGAGTGGCCGCGCGCGGTGAAGATTGCGCAGACCAATCCGCACGTGAAGGGGGCGGCGCCCTACGTGGAGTCCGAGGCCTTCTTCCAGGCCCGCCAATCGACGGGTGGCTTGCTGCGTGGCATCGAGCCGTCCGTGGAACCGGATGTGTCCGACATCGACCGTCATATGGTCGAGGGCAAGCTCAGCGAACTTACCCCGGGCAGCTGGAATATCGTGCTGGGCCGCGAGCTGGCGATGTCGCTTGGCGTGGGCGTGGGCGACAAAGTCATCGTGGCGGTGCCGTCCTTCAAATCCTCGCCGATCACCGGCAGCGTGCCGAACTTGCGCAGCTTCCGCGTGGCGGGCGTGTTCGAAATCGGCATGCAGGAGTTCGACTCCGGCTTGGCCCTGATCAACATGGGCGATGCCGAGCGGCTCAATGGATTGGGAGGACCCACCGGCATCCGCCTGCGCCTGGACGACATGTTCAACGCGCGCGAGGTGGCACACGAACTGGCTGACCAACTGGGACAGGTTTATCGCGTGGATACCTGGATGGACAGCCACGCCAATTTCTTCTCCGCCATTTCGATGGAGAAGAAGGTGATGTTCATCATCCTCTCGCTGATCATCCTGGTGGCGGTGATCAACCTGATCTCGATGTTGATGATGCTGGTGACGGACAAGCAGGCCGATATCGCCATTCTGCGCACGCTCGGTTCCACCCCGCGCAGCATCATGGGCATGTTCATGGTGCAGGGCGTGCTGGTGGGTATCGTCGGCATCGGTTTTGGCGTGGGCCTGGGTTCGCTGCTGTCGTGGAAATTGCCGGGCATCGTCAAGTGGATCGAACACATCACCGGCGTGACGTTCCTCTCGCCGGACGTCTATTACATCAGCGAGCTGCCGAGCAAACTGCAGATGAGCGATGTGGGCTGGGTGGCACTGATCACCTTCCTGTTCTCGCTGCTGGCTACCCTTTATCCAGCGTGGCGCGCTTCGCGCACGCAGCCGGCGCAGGCGCTGCGCTATGAGTAAGCCCATGAATTCGAACAACGACATCGTGCTGCGCGCCAGCAACATCGCCAAGGTTTATGACGAAGGTGATCTGAAAACCGACGTGCTCGCCGATGTCAGCTTCACGCTGAAGCGCGGCGAGACACTGGCCATCGTGGGCGCGTCAGGTTCGGGCAAGAGCACCTTGCTCCACATCATCGGTGGGCTCGATACGCTGACGCGTGGCGAAGTGGAGGTGGAAGGAAAGAATCTTTCCAGCCTGTCCGATGCGGACCGTGGTCGCGTGCGCAACCGTTCGATGGGTTTTATCTACCAGTTCCACCATTTGTTGCCTGAGTTCACCGCACTGGAGAACGTGTGCATGCCGCTGCTGATCCGCGGCGTGGCTATTGCCGAAGCGGAAAAACAGGCCACCGCGTTGCTCGCGCGCGTGGGCTTGAGCCAGCGTCTGCATCACAAGCCCGGCGAGCTGTCCGGCGGTGAGCGCCAGCGCTGTGCCGTGGCGCGCGCCTTGGTGACGCGTCCGGCCGTAGTGTTGGGTGACGAACCTACCGGCAATCTCGATGAGGGCAACGCCGCTCAGGTCTATGACCTGATGCTGGAACTCAATCGCGAGATTGGCACCAGTTTCATTCTGGTGACCCACGATAACCGCCTGGCGAAGCGTATGGATCGCACGCTGGAGCTTCATAACGGCATGCTGGTCGAGAAGTTGCACGACTGAGCTGAGCTGCCTGCAGGGCGTCGCTATCTCGCGCGCCGATGCCTACGGCAGTTTCAGCAACGGCGCCGATAGCACTGGATTAGCCTGTTCCCTTTCGCTGTGAGAGGGACAAGCGATGGTGCGCAGGGACGGCGCAGTGGTGCCCGGTGTGGCGTTGTTGATCGGCGTGCTGGCAGTGCAATGGCTGCCACAGTTGCCGCCCCGCGGGCTCTGCGCGGGGCTGACCGCCATCGCGTTTGGGTTGTGCGTTCTCAGCGCGCGCTGGCGCCTGCTGAGCTGGTGTCTGATTGGCGTGGCGTGGGCTTGTCTGCGCGGCGGCCTGGCCATGGATGCACGCCTGCCACACGACATGGAAGGGCAGGACATTCGCGTCGTCGGCAGCGTCATCGACCTGCCGCTGGTGGGTGCGGATGCCACCGGCTTTCTATTGAATGTTGAGCAGGCGCAACGGGCCGGCGAACCCGTCGCGCTGCATGGACGGCTGCGCGCCAACTGGTACGCCGATGCCCCGGCCATCACGCCCTGCAGCCGCTGGCAGTTGACCTTGCGCGTGAAACGCCCGCGCGGCCTGATCAACCCCGGTGGTGGCGACAGCGAACGTAGCGCGCTGGTACACGGCATCGTGGCGACCGGCTACGTGCGGCCCGACCCCGACAATCGCTTACTGGCCCAGCCAGCGTTGTGCCTCGACGGCGTACGAGACGCGATCAGTCGCGCCATCGCGGCGCGCGTTGACGGGCAGCGTGAAGCGGCGTTGCTGCAGGCCTTCGCGGTAGGCGATACGCGGGGGCTCAGTCAGCATGACTGGGAGGTTGCGCGTGCCAATGGCATTCCCCATCTCATCGCGATCTCGGGTTTCCATGTGGGCGTGGCCGCGGTGTTTGGCGTGTGGCTGGCGCGGTTGATCTACATGCTTTTTCCGCGCGTGGCCTTGCACGTGCCCAGGCCTCAGGTTCAAGCCGCGCTGGCACTGCTGGCGGCAGGAGGTTACAGCGCTCTCGCCGGGTTTGGCCTGCCCACCGTGCGGACACTGCTGATGATTGCCGTGGTGGCGTTGGCGCGATGCCTGCGACGCCAGCCACGCGGGCTGCAATCCCTGTCGTTGGCGCTGGTCGTGGCGCTGTTGTTCGATCCGTTGTGCGTGCTGTCTGCGGGTTTCTGGATGTCGTTCGTGGGCGTGGCGTTGCTGATGCTTTGCCTCACTGTTCGCGGCAGTGGACTGCGTGGGTTCCTGCACGAG
The DNA here is from genome assembly GCA_963783075.1 of uncultured Gammaproteobacteria bacterium. Taxonomy (GTDB): domain Bacteria; phylum Pseudomonadota; class Gammaproteobacteria; order Xanthomonadales; family Rhodanobacteraceae; genus Dyella. The sequence goes on from CAWAMF010000003.1 coordinate 729,152, forward strand.
CTGACCGCGAGCCAGCTGTTGATGACGCTTTCTCTGTTGCCGCTGACCATGTGGTTCTTCGGCCAGGCATCGCTAGTGGGTGCGCTGTCTAACCTGATCGCCGTGCCGTTCGTCAGTTTCGTCGTCGTGCCGGGCACCTTGCTCGGCATGCTTCTGCTGGGGCTGTGGCCGCCGCTGGCGACACCGGTACTGTGGTTCGAGGGACGACTGGTGCATGCGTTGTGGTGGCTGCTCGAACATATGGCGACATGGCCTGGCGCGCACTGGTATCTGCCGGAAGTGCGGCTATGGGCGCTGCTGTTGGCCACACTCGGTGCGTTGTGGCTGGTCATGCCGCGCGGCGTTCCGTTACGTTGGCTTGGCGGGCTGTTGTTCCTGCCCTTGTTGCTCCCCGAACGTCCCTTGCCTGTGCCAGGCGGGTTCCAGCTGTGGATGCTGGACGTGGGGCAGGGACTGTCTGTGTTGGTGCGTACGCAGCACCATGCCATCGTCTACGACGCCGGTGCGCGCTACCCCTCGGATTTCGACCTGGGTGAGGCTGCCGTACTGCCGTCCATCCGGGCGCTGGGCATAACGCAAGTGGATTTGCTGATAGCCAGTCACGCCGATAACGATCACGCCGGCGGCATACCAGCGGTGGCTGCGGCGTTTCCCGACGCAGCGCGTTATTCCGGCGAGCCGGAGCGCTTGCCGCTACCCATGCTGCCTTGCGAGTCGGGCCAATCATGGGCGTGGGATGGTGTCACCGTGCAGGTACTGCCATCGGGTGCGCCATCGGCGGCGGCCAACGATCGTTCTTGTGTGCTGCTGATTGAGGGGCGGGGCGGTCGCGCCTTGCTGACCGGCGATATTTCCTCACGCATCGAGCCCACCGTGGCCGCGGCCATCCCACCGGGTGTGCCGCTAGTGTTGTCGGTGCCGCACCATGGCAGTCGAAGCTCGTCCGGCTCGCCCTTTATCGAGGCCACGCAGCCGGTATTGGCGCTGATTTCGTCCGGGTGGCGCAACCGCTTCCACCACCCTCATCCCCTGGTGATCCAGCGTTACGAGGCCGCCGGCGTGCCTTGGCTGAATACCTCGACGGCCGGGGCCATTCAGGTGGATTTCCCGCCGGATGGGCCGCCTCGAGTCGCCTCCCGCTGGCGGCGGCGCCAGTCTCGCTACTGGCGCGAATAAGATGCCGGCGGCGTGGTGCCCGGGTTGGGTTCCGGGGCTCTTCACAACTGCCACCGGTGCCGCGGAACGGCCGGGCGAGACTGTTATGATGCGGCCTTCCTAACGTTCGAAGTGGCGCGGAGTCGTTGTGCTGGAAATCCTGATGGCTGGTGGCTGGGCGATGCTGCCCATCCTGATCTGTTCGGCGGTCGCGTTGGCGATCGTGCTGGAGCGTTGCTGGACCCTGCGCCGTCGCTCGGTGCTGCCGCCCGGTCTGGGCGAGGAAGTGCGCACCTGGGCTCGTTCGGGCCAGCTCGATCCCGCTCACCTCACCGCGCTTGCCAATGGTTCCCCGCTGGGTGAGCTGCTGGCCTCGGCGCTGGCCGTACGCAACCGTCCGCGCGAGCTCATCAAGGAGCGCATCGAGGACACCGGCCGCCATGTCGTGCATCGTATGGAGCGGTATCTCAACACGCTCGGTACCATTGCGTTGATCGGCCCGCTGCTGGGTCTGCTGGGTACGGTGATCGGCCTGATCCGCATGTTCATGGACGTGATGAAGGGCAGTGTGGGCGATCCGATGAAAATGGCCGGCGGTATCGGCGAGGCCCTGATCTGCACCGCCACCGGCCTCATCGTTGCGATTCCCGCCTATGTACTGCATCGGTACTTCCGTTCCAAGGTGGCCGGCTATTGCGTGGACATGGAACGGCAGGCCACCGAGCTGCTCGACGAACTGACTTTCAACCAGCAGGCGGCCGGGCGCCCGCGCACGGCCAGCCGTACCCCGACCGAGTCGAGCGCGAGCTGACGCATGCGTATTGGTAACGACCGTCGGCAAGACGATTTCGAGATCAACGTGATCTCGCTGATCGACGTGCTGCTGACCCTGCTGATGTTCTTCGTGCTTACCACCACCTTCGTCCAGCATTCGCGGATGCAGGTGACGTTGCCCAGTGCCAGTGCGCAAGAGCGCGACATGCAGACGCCAGCACTCACCGTGGTGGTAGATCGTGAAGGCCATTTCTACGTGGGCAGCGATGAAGTACTGGGCCAGGGCGTCGGGCCGCTCAAGCAGGCCATTGCCAATGTCGCTGGCGACGATCGCGAGCGACAGGTGACCATTCGCGCCGACGCCATGACGCCACACCAGAACGTGGTGACCGCCATGGATGCGCTCGGCCAGCTCGGCTTCACCAAATTGTCGATTGCGACCACGCCCACCCAGGCGGACAAGGACCAATGAGCGGCAAGAAAGTCGCGATCTGGGACGCACATACAAGGCAGATCTATAAGCGCTTGCTGGGTTACACCAAGCGCTTCTGGGTCGTCGGTGTCATTGCCATCATTGGCATGGCCATCGACGGTGGCGGCCTGGCAGCCTTTACCAAGCTGCTGGTGCCGATGATCGACAAGCTGTTCGCCGAGAAGGACCCGGTGCTGATTTTCTGGATGCCGATCTGGATCGTGCTGATTTTCCTGGTGCGCGGCATGGGCACCTTCGCGAGCAGCTATGGTGTCTCGTACGTCGGCCGCAATGTCGTGCAGACGATGCAGCGCGATGTGTTTGCCGCCTACCTGCGCCTGCCGGCAACGTTCTTCGGTGAAGAGCACTCTGGCCACCAGGTCTCGCGCATCACCTACACCAGCGAACAAGTGGCATCGGCGTCCACCGATGCCGTGAAGGTGGTGGTGACCGAGGGCATCACCGTGTTGGGCATGCTGTACGTCATGATCAGCACCAGCCCTTACCTGACGCTGGTGCTGTTCATCATGGTGCCGCTGATCATGCTCATCGCTTCGGTGGTGAGCCGTCGCTATCGATCGATCAGTCGCCGCATCCAGAGCACGATGGGATCGGTCACCGGCACGGTAGAGGAATCGGTCGAGGCGCACCGCGAGATTCGCATCTATGGCGGGCAGGACTATGCCAAGTCGCGCTTCGACGATGTCACCAATCGCACGCGTCGCCTCAATTTGAAGGTGGCCGCGACCAACGCTACGTCCAGTTCAGCCATCCAAACGGTGGCTGCGGTCGCGCTGGCAATGATGGTGTTTCTGGCGACACGCCCGGACGAGATCGAAAAGATTTCCGCCGGTGTCTTCATCGCCGTGCTCACCGCGATGGGCGGCATGATGCCGTCACTCAAGCGCCTGGCCAATATCCAGTCCAATATTCAGAGCGGCATTTCGGCCGCCGAGAACCTCTTCGAGATCATGGATCTTTCGCCAGAGGTTGATACCGGCACACGCGTGTTGGATCGCGCCAAGGGCGACATCCGTTTCGAGGACGTGCGCCTGGTTTATGCGCGCAATTCGTTCGAGGCACTGCGTGGTGTCGATCTGTATTGCGCCCCGGGCACGGTGACGGCCCTGGTGGGGCGTTCCGGCAGTGGCAAGAGCAGCCTGGTCAGTCTGCTGCCGCGCTTCAACGCACCCACCAGCGGTCGCATCCTGCTGGACGGCTTCGACTACGAGAGCTTCACGTTGCCCTCGCTGCGCCGACAGATCGCCTGGGTCGGGCAGAGCGTTGTGTTGTTCGATGGCACCGTGGCCGAGAACATTGCCTATGGTGAGCTGGCTGGTGCAAGCGAGGCGGAGATCATCGCCGCTGCCGAGGCTGCCAACGCGATGGAATTCATCCAGCGCATGCCGCAGGGCATCCATAGCCAGATCGGGCAGGGTGGCAATCTTCTGTCCGGCGGACAGCGCCAGCGCCTGGCCATCGCCCGGGCGATTCTCAAGAACGCGCCTATCCTTGTGTTGGACGAAGCGACCAGCGCGCTTGATACCGAATCCGAGCGGCTGATCCAACAGGCACTGCAGCGACTGATGCGCGACCGCACTACGCTCGTGATCGCACATCGCCTGTCCACCATCGAGCATGCCGACCAGATCGCCGTGATGGACCAGGGCCGCATCGTGGAGCGCGGCACACATGCCGAGCTGCTCGCGCAGGACGGCCATTACGCCGCGCTGCATCGCATGCAGTTTCACAGCCAGAGCGGCGACTGAGGTACACCATGGCCATGGCCGTCCGCCTCGAATCGGCCTGGTACGGCGTGGGCCGCGCGCCGTGGTGGACCAGGCCGCTGGCTTTGCTCTACGGCGCGATCACGTCGTTGCGTCGTGCGTTGTATCGCATCGGCATACTGCGCAGCGTGCGCCTGCCCGTACCGGTGGTGGTCATCGGCAACCTCAGTGTCGGGGGTACCGGCAAGACGCCGCTGACCATTGCTGTGGCGGAGGCCCTCCGCCGGCGCGGCTACATCCCAGGCGTGGTCAGTCGTGGCTACGGTGGAACGCAAAAAGATCCCATGCTGCTAAGCGCGTCGCCTGACCCTGCCGTGGTGGGTGACGAGCCTTGCCTTATCCACGCCAGCGGCACGCCTGTGGCCATAGGGCGCAATCGTCCGGCAGCGGCCAAGCTGCTGATCGGTGCAGGCTGTGACGTGGTGATTGCCGACGACGGTCTGCAGCACTACGCGCTGGCGCGCGACATCGAGCTGTGCGTGATCGATGGCGTGCGCCGCTTCGGCAATAACCGTCTGTTACCGGCCGGCCCATTGCGTGAGCCGCTGTCGCGACTAAAGCAGGTGGACTTCCGCGTCTGCAATGGCGGCGTGGTGGCGCCGGGTGACGTGCCGATGCAATTGCAGGGAGCGCTGGCGCGAGGGTTGGTCAACGACGCGATCAAGCCGCTGGCGGAATTTGCCGGACAGACCGTGCACGCCGTTGCAGCCATTGGACACCCACAACGCTTTTTCGCCAGCTTGCGCTCGCAGGGCATGCAGGTGATTGAGCATGCGTTTCCCGATCACCACGCGTTCGTGCCCGCCGATCTGGCATTCGCCGATGGCCGGCCGGTGTTGATGACAGAGAAGGACGCCGTGAAATGCCTCGCGTTCGCTCAGCCCCACTGGTGGACAGTGCCCGTACGGGCCATCCTGCCACCTGCGTTCTTCGATGATCTGGTGGCGCGGCTACGAACCTCGCCGGCGCGCTGATCTTCCAGGCAGGCACAAAAAAGCCGACCGCGAGGGTCGGCTTTTTGATGTCCCACCCCAGCGTATTTACTGGATACGGGCGATGTTGCCCTTCGGGTCGATCTGCACCAGGTCGCCTACGCGAATGGCGCTCGCGTCCGGCACGGTGACATTGGCGTAGCCGCCGTTGCCCATGCGAATACGCAGGGTAAAGCTCTGGCTGGCGCTGCCGCTATTGGCACCGATACGGTTGCCGGCGTAGCCGCCGCCCACCGCGCCGGCCACCGTGGCCAGCGTGTTGCCCTTGCCCTTGCCGACCTGGTTGCCCAGCACGCCGCCGGCTATGCCGCCGATGATGGTGCCGGCCATGCTGTGGTCGCTGCCCTGGCTAATGTTCTGGTCGATGGCATCGACAGTGCCGCACTGGTCACAACGAATGAAAATGCCGTCGTTGCGAATCAGTACGTTACCGTTGCCGCGGGTCTGCTGGGCGCTGACGCCAAACGAGCTGACGGCGAGCAGGGCGGCCAGCGGCAACATGAGAAAACGGGGGTTAAGCATGAACTCTCTCTCCTTGGGGAACAGCTGCGGCATCAGTCTAACGGGGCAGACTGAACCATGGGACAAGACACCGCTTATCATGGGCGTTTAATTGGCCAGGCGCAGTGACAAACCCGTCACTGTGTGTCCAGTGTGCCCCTCGGAGTTCCCATGAGCCTTATCCAAGTTCCGGTTTCCTACGGCGAGTTGATCGACAAGATCACCATTCTCGAAATCAAGTCGCACCAGATCTCCGATCCGGCCAAGCTGGCCAACGTGCGCACCGAGCTGGACCTGCTCAACACCACTTGGGCCGCCCATCCCGCCTCGCACACCGACATCGCCGATGAGCGCGCCCGCCTGCTCGCCGTCAACGAAGCCCTGTGGGATATCGAAGACCGCATCCGCCTGAAGGAAAAAGCGCAGGCGTTCGACGCCGAGTTCATCGAGCTGGCCCGCTCGGTCTACTTCCGCAACGACGAGCGCGCCGCTGTTAAGCGCGAGATCAACCTCAAGCTCGGCTCGCAGCTAGTGGAAGAGAAGTCGTATCAGGATTACCGCGCGCCTTGAGGGCGCGCCAACCACGCGCGCGCCAGTGCCTATGCCGTGAACCCGGATACTTCCCATCCATGTGGCTTTGGTTGGAAGCCCGGCGATGCCATAGGTGGCTCAGGGGATAAGGACATCCTTGGCCGTTCACTGCGACTTGATTGCCTCCATTCCCTTTTCGGGTCCAGCACCATCGTGCGGGCGCCCTGTCGGCAGCCACGGAACACTTGAAAGCCCGCCCCAATCGGCCTAGGTTTGCCTCACGCATCCGACTGGTTGTGACGTGATGATCGATCTGCCCTCCATTGTTCGCCGCGATCTCCATTTCGATATGCAGGACGGCGATATCCCCCGCTATTGGATGAATGGGGACGCACACCAGACGCGCTATTTCGATGCCTTGTCGCTGATGTTTCCAGACGGCGAGCGATTTTTCATCGACAGCGTTCGCGCGTTTCGTTCCGAAGTAGCTGACGACGCATCCCTCAATGCCGCCGTGGGAGGCTTCATCGGGCAGGAGGCCATGCACAGCCGAGAGCATCTGCTCTACAACGAACGACTGGAGCGACAGGGCGTTGGCGCATTTGCCCTGATGGATATCGTGCGCGAGGTGCAGGATCGCCGGGCCCGTACCTTGTCGCCGATTGGGCAACTGGCTTTGACGATTTGCCTGGAACACTTCACGGCCATGCTGGCCGATCAACTCTTGCGGCATCCCTCCTTGATGCAGAAGGCGGATCCCCGGATGGCGGCTATATGGCGCTGGCATGCGCTAGAAGAAACCGAACACAAAGCGGTGGCGTTTGATGTTTACCAGCGCGTGGGCGGTAGTGCAGTTAAGCGTTGGCATCGCCGTTGTCGTGCGATGTTCTGGATTACCGGACTCTTCACCTACCGCACATGGCAGTTCATGTGGCGGCTATCCAAGGCGGACGGTACGCGAAACGATTTGCGCGGATGGTTACGTTTGCTGGGTTTCCTGTTCGTCTCACCTGCACCGATCACGCGCATTGGCGGTCAGTGGCTGAAATGGTTCCTGCCCGAGTTTCATCCGTGGAAGCACGACAATCGGTCGTTGCTTGAGGCCACTCGCCAGGAGTTCGACAAGCTGGCGCAGGCCTGATGGTAGATCGAGCGTTAACGTGCGTTCGACAGCGTTCGAGCATGCGTCGGGCTGTCGCCAGAATCGCCGAGGGCGTCTGTTGGCACAGTGATGGAGACGAGGAAAGGGGACAGAGTGGACCACCCCTGATTTCTCGAACACCTCCGTGCAAGGATTGTCCAGAATCGGGGGTAGTCCACTCTGGCCCCTTTTCTCGTTGACGGGGCATAACCGCTGACCCTCCCAGAGAGTGCCAGTACGGCGATAACGATCGTTGACGTAGCGCACATACCGACGCCCGAGCGCTTGCATGACACGGGCTATCTGCCCTGTTCTTGAAGGTGTCATCAATAGATGCACGTGGTTAGTCATGAATACGTACGCGTGTATTCGGCAGTCCTCTCGGATGCTTATCTCTCGCAGTTCATGCCAGTAGCGCAAATAGTCTTCAGCACTGAAAAAGCACGGTTGACGATCATTGCCCCGTTGCACGACATGCTGGGGAATGTTCGCCAGATCGATACGTGGTTGACGGGGCATAACCGCTCCTTATGGGGAACGGATAGTTTGAACGGACCAGCGCTGACGGAGTATCAGTCGGTTGCTTCTTCACCTGCCTGAAAAGTCCACTCTGACCCCTGTTTCCACCATGGCATCGCCGTCGCCATTCAAGCTGCGCCGGCCGGTGAGCTGCAGGATTTGGTCCATCACCAGGTTTTGCTGAATGTGACGCTGTGCTGGTTGTCGATACTGCCGCTGGCGGTGATGTTGGCCACTGCGCTGCCGTCGGTGGCACTGGCGTTGATCACGCCGCTATTGGTGTTGATGACGTTGGCGACGATAATGTCCAGCTCGCTTGGTGTTTGCAGTGATGCCACTGGTTGGTGAGGGTGCTGTCGACGGTGAGGCTCAGTACGCTGTCGCTTTCTAGGCGCTGGCTCGCTAGGTGTGTGTAATCGCTGGTGACATGTGCATCGAGCAGCTGGGCGCCATAGAGGCGACTGATGCTGTTCAAGCTGGCGAAGGTGGCGTGCACGATGGTGCCGACTACTTCGCCGCTGTCGTTGTTCAGCGTGGGCGTGATCAACGACAGTGTGTTGGCCTGCAGGTGGCCGCTGTTATTGGTGATCTGCGCGAGGTTGAGCTACGCGGTGTCGCTGGCACTGAACTGACTGTTGGTGTTGTCCAGCGTGCCGTTGATGTTCTGAAAGCTCAGGTTGCGCGTGGCATAGGCGGTACCGCCGCTGTTGTTGAGCGCGTTCGTGTCGAGCGTGAGATCGCGCTGGGCCACCAAGGTGCCGCCGGCGCTGTTGTCGATGCTCGCCGCTTGTACCGTGACATCGCCACCGCGGTCGCCGATCGTGCCGCCACGGTTGTTGATGGCGTTGACGGACGTGATCTGCAAGGCCGCATCGGGTGTGCTGGTATCGCCGGCCACTAGCTGGCCACCGACGTTGCTGACGGCGGCCGCGGTTACGTCGCCGCACCGGTCGCATCTACCTGGCCACCGCTGTTGTCGAACGTGCCGTTGGCGTTGAGAGTCAGCGCACCCTTGGTCTGCAGCACGCCGCCGTGGCCGTTGAGCAGGTTGCTGTCGCTGGTCAGGGCAAGGTCGTGCTGCGCAACGACGGTGCCGCCGCTGTTGTCGAATGTGCCTGCATGCAGCTGCGCGCTGCCTTCGGTACCGATGACACCGCCGTTGGTATTACCAGGGCTTGCGTGACATGGATGGCCAGGCTGCCGGTGTCACCGTGTTGGATCAGCTGGCCGCCCGTGTTGACGAGCGTGGTGCAGTGATGGTGACGGTGCCTTGGCCGTCGAACACGCCACAGGCGATGTTGAGGGTGGCGCCGATACATCGAGTGCATCGTGAGCTACCACAGACCTGCGTGTTGTCCAGTGTGGTGGTGTTGAGTGAGACCTGTTGACCGTACAGGCCAGTGGTCGGGGCCGACGCGTCTGTGCTCAGCGTATTGCCGTTGAGCAGCGTGCGGCTTGCACAGTGAGGTTGCCGCCAGCGACCAGCGCACCACCGGTGTTGTCCAGCGTGTTTCCGATGATGGCGTGGATCGCCCCGGGCGTTTGCACGGCGCCGCCGTAGTTACTGACGTTGCCGGCGGTGAGCACCAGGTCCCCGTTGGTTTGCACGGCGCCTGATCGTTGTCGAGGAGACCATCGACGGTGAGCGTGAGAGGCGAGGTGTCGGCCGCCTGTACGGTGCCCCCGGCGTTGATCAGGTTAACGGTGTGCAAGGTAGTAGCCCCCGCACTGGCAAACGTACCGCGGGTGTTGTCGAAGGTACCGTTACTTGAACTTGCGTAGGCGCGGCGCCAGCCGCGATCAGCGTGCCATTCGTATTGGCGAGCGAGCGGCGCTAAGCGTCAACGCCCCGTTGCCAATGACGCTGCCGCCGGTGTTATCAAACGCGCCGCGCACGGTGAGCTGCAAGGGATCGCCACCAATGCGTTGAGGTGCCACCGGCGGTACTCAGCGCGCCGGTGTTGATGGACACCGTTGAGCTTGCGTGGTGCCAGCACTGAGGTCCGTGGTGGTGCCAGTGAGTGTCAGCGTGCCATTGCTGGCGATGGTGCCGCCGCGGCCGTTGAGTGTGGCCGCATCAATGGTGAGTGCGCTCTGGCCGGCATGCACGATGTTGCCGCTGGTGTTGTCGAGTGTGGCTGCGTGGATGGCTAGATCGCCGTCGGTCGTCACGATGCCGTTGGCGCTGTTGTCCAGCAGACCCGTCACCGTCAGTGTCAGCGGGGAACGTTGCCCGTCTGGACGGTGTCACCTTGATCAGCAGGTTGCCGGCCTGGAGCGCGGTGGCGCCAGCGCCCCTAACGTACCGTCGGTGTTGGTGAAGGTGTTGGTGACCTGCACCTCCGTGGGTGCGCTGTCGGCCGCGGTGAGCGTGCCGCCGGTGTTATCGAGCGACGAGGCGCTGAGCTGCAAGGCGCCGTTGGTCTCGATGCTGCCGCGGCTATTGTCCAGCAGGCCGCGCACGGTGAGCTGCAGCGGATCACTGCCAAGTGCGACCAGCGAACGCCTGCCGTGCGCAATGCGCCGGTGTCGATCATCACCTTTTGTGCGTAGGTGGTGCGCTCGCTGAGGTCGGTGCTGTTGCCGGCGAGCGTCAGCGTGCGTTGCTGGCAAGGGTGCCACGGCGCCGTCGAGCGTGGCGGCGGTGATGGCCAGCGTGCCAGGCCGGCGTGTTCGATCATGCCTGGGTGTTGTCCAGCGTTGCCGCCGTGATCGCCAGATCGCCATAGGTGGTCAGCAGACCCTTTGTGCTGTTATCGAGCAGACCATCTACCGTCAGCGTGAGCGATGATCCGCCAGCGGCCTGCACGGTGCCGCCTTGGTTGATCAGGCTACCGGCACGCACGCCGGTGGCCCCCATCGTGGCGAGGGTGCCGCCGCCGTTGTCGAGCGTATCGACCACCCGCAGCTGGCTGGCTGCGGTGCCGGCCGCGGTGAGGTTTCCGCCGGTGTTGCGCAGGGACAAGGCGCTTAGCTGTAGCGCGCCATTGGTGGCGATGCTGCCTGGGTGTTATCCAGGGCGCCGCGCACGGTGAGCTGCAATGGATCACCACCCAGCGATTGCAGGGTGCCGCCGGCGGTGCTCAGCGAGCCGGTGTCGATGGATACCGTTTGCGCTTGCGTAGTGCCGCCGCTGAGGTTGGTGGTGGTGCCGGTGAGTGTCAACGTGCGTTGCTGGCAATGCTGCCGTTATGGCCGTTGAGCGTGGCCGCGTCGATGCTGAGCGTGCCTTGGCCGGCATGCGCGATGTTGCCGCTGGTGTTATCCAGCGTGGCCGCGTGGATAGCCAGATCGCCATCCGTCGTCACGATGCCATCAGCGCTGTTGTCGAGCAGACCTGTCACAGCCAGGGTCAAGGGTGAGCCGTTGCCCGTCTGCACGATGCCACCTGGTTGAGCAGATTGCCGGCATGGATCGTGGTGGCGCCAAGCGCACCGAACGTACCGTTCGTGTTGGCAAAGGTGTGGGTGACCTGCACCTGCGTGGGTGCGCTGCCGGCGGCAGTGAGGGTGCCACCGCTGTTATCGAGCGACGCAGCGCTCAGTTGCAACGCGCCGTTAGTGGCCACGGCGCCACCGGTGTTGTCATAGTTGCTATGCGCGCTGAACAGGAGCGGGTGACGGCTAGGCCGCGATGAGACTGACGTGCGAGGTGCTCGAGGATGTCGGTAGTGATGGCCACTTGCTGCGCGGCCGTCGTGCCGCCACTCAGGTCGGTGGTGCTGCCGATGATAGTCAGTGTGCGTTGCGAGAGGGTAAGATGGCAAGTTGAGAGTGGAGGTTGGATGGTGAGAGCAAGGTGAGGTTGCTGCAAGGTAAGGCTAGCATTGAGAACAAGTGGGATGAATAGTCAGATAGCTATGCTGGATAGAGTGAGAGTCGCTGTTGTTGAGGGTGAGAGTGAGGTGAAGTGTGTTGGTGTAGGTGAGAGAGGCTGAGAAGGTGAGATGAGATTGTAAAAGTTAGAGGTGTTGAGGGTAATGGGTAGCGCTGAAAGTGGAGTTGAGATGATAGACGTGAGGGCGTGAGCAGCAAGCTAAGGCGTGGAGATTAGCTATCAGCGATATACAGGGTGTTGGTGCTGATAAGAAAGATATAGGGCTAGGTATGAGAGATGGTGAGATTTGGTTGATAAAAGTGAGCTGCTGATAGATAGAGAGGAGGTGTTGCTGGATAGGGTAAGTAGGTGTTGTATAGAGTGAGGAGACAGACAGAGATGTGGAGATAGTGTGTAACTGCTGGATGGTGAGGCGAGGTTAGCTGAGTTGCTGGACATAGAGAAGAGAGGTATGTTGAAGGTAAATTGAATAGCATAGTTGGAGACGGTGTTGGCATGGATGGTAGATGAGATATAGATGGTAAGCGCAACACGTTGTTGCTAAGGTTGAGATGGTAAAAGTGAGCTGGCGCAGTTAGAGTTGGAGATGTAGTTGGAGAGGTCACTGTGAGGTGGAGAGGTAAAAACGAGAGTTGGCGGTGATATGAAGATGTCGTTGTAGAGCAGGATGGTGATATGAAGCGCAAGTCGGTGAGTGGTGAGATGGGTGTGGTGATGAAGACGTTATGTCAGAGAGGTGTGGTGCTGCGATGGTGTTAGTACGGAATCGGTAGATGGTGGAGTAGAGTAAATAGACGAAGGTGTGAGACTGGTGCTGAGGCTAGATATGCGCTAAGGGTTGCGGATGATGACGATATGGCGATTGGACAGGGCAATGGCTTGCAGAGTCATCGATTGCGAGCTGGTATGAGTGATAGCGCTGCTCTGGTTGCGCAGAGAGGAGGCGCTGACGTAGAGACGGCTCGCACTGAGGGTGCCGTTGCTGTTGTCCAGATCCTGTGGCGTGGTGAGCGTCAGCGTATTGGCTGCGCTGATAGTGCGCGCGTTGGCTATGCCGCTCGATACATTGATTTGCGTATCGCTCTGCGATTGCAGGCTGCCGGTGTTTTCCAGGCGGCCGTAGACAGTGACAGTCAGCTCACTGGCCTGCGCGCAGATGTCGCGGCGTTGCGCACGCTCACGCGTGCTCGGTGCGCACAACTGGATCTTGTTGGCGTACATGCCACAAGGGCACTCACATAAAGGCGATGGAAGGGGCACTGCGCTGCTGAAGAAAGGCGCAATTTGCGCATAGTCTGCACTGACTGATTGGTGCGGTGGTGACTTGCAACTGCGGCGTCAGATGCGGCGTTGACTGCAATGAGCCGTGATGATGGGGTCGGCGACGGCTAGCCTTCCCGGACACCTCCAGGCGACGTTAGCCGTAAGGAGCGCTGAGTAAGGGAGTACGAGTAGTTAACGTAACCTGCTTGCATTAAAAAAGACGCAGCGATCGCAGGAGATGACTGCGGTGAGGCGATAATGACTGGGCGCGATAGCAGGCCACTTAGATATAGCAGTTAAACTGGCTAGGGTTGCTGAAGGTGACTTAGTTGAGGATGACTTTGGCGGTGAAGGTGGACAGCGAAGGGTTGAAGGCGATAGCGCAGGCGAGTTGCGTATGGGTATTGGTGAGTGAGTTGTTGAGGACTGCAAATGGGTATAGAAGTCAAACTGGGAGTAGGTGTTGCGAGACAAGAGAGCAGCGCTAGGAGTCTGGATGTTGATGAAAGCGGCATTGCTTGCGAACGAAGCAAGTAGGGAGTTGGTTGACTGGCGCGTTGAGATAGGCAGCGACTTGCGAGAACGCAGGCATAGTAGTGACAAAGCGCAGCGCTATACACAGCGCGAAGCTCACGGGCGTAAGACTGCAGTAGCAGTGCAGCTGTAGGCAGAAACTCAGCGGCGAGGTAGGCGAACGAACTAGGACAACACCTGGAAAATGCGCAGGGAGTGGTTGAAGAAGATGCGATAGAGGTGCTTGTTCATAAGAAAAGATCTCTGAAGTGAGTAAGGCAACGCAGTGCGCTCAAGTGCGCGCAGGTATAGTGGGAAGAACTGAGGTTGAAAAAGGTGGTGGTTGAGGCAGTATTGAAACAGCGGGGCTTGGAGATAGGCGCACAGGTGAAGAAGTCACACGTGAGAAGATGCGAACGACGGCGCAGACAGATCACACGCTGGCGAGGGTATGGCACAGCTGACACTGCGTGGAGAGAACACAGACATGTCACACATCGGCACGGAGGTATAGCTATTGCGAGCTGCTCACGGTACAGCGGAGGTAGTTGCGGATGAGAGAGCGGTGCTCGCGCATCAGCGACAGTTCACGTAGAAGCAGCGAACAGTGAAGAGCGAGCAGATGGCGAAACGGTATTGCGGCACGAAGGGAGTCTGGTTACACTGGGCGCGCGAACTGCGGATGTAGAGAAAATGCTGATAGCTCAGTTGGAAGGGCGCAGTCAGTTGCGCATAGGCAGTGATCAGCTGCGAGCGCGATGTGCGGTCATTAAACAGCTCTTAGGGTGAGTGCAACGCGTTGAACGCACGGTGCAGCGGCGATAGGCGGCATAGGCATAGAGAGTGGCGGTGCAGAGGAACTGCTTATAGGTGAAGATGGCTTCACAGCGGCTCTGGCGGCGACGCTGCACGAGCACTTCGGTATAGTAGACGAAGTTGTTTGAATAGCGCTCGCACGCACGCAGGTATGCGCTGGCTTTGATAGTGGCATTGCGGTACAGCAGGAGACTGAGGCGCACGTCGGTGTTGTGACTGGTGCCGCTGTAAACGTAGTTGAGGCATAACGGGCCACGGTTTGGTGATAGGTGTAGCCACTAGCGTTGGCACGAAGCAACGAGTTGCGATACGGCACGTCGTAGTGGATAGTGTAGCTGCGAGTACGCCGACTATCGCCGTCGAACACGGCCTGTCCGAGATTGACGTAGAACAGGTAGTTACAGGTCAGCAGATTGTCTAGCGAGAGCGTGGCGCCACCTTGGAGCTTGCGGGTTGCCTCACTGCCGGAGTAGTACAGCGTGACGGCCAGGCGCATGGGCGAGGATTGTTTCCATACGATCACAAGGTAGCTTTCGCAGGGCTGTGCGTCGCTATCGGTAGGGGCAATCTGGATGTTCGCGTCGACGGTTGGCGCACGTGTGAAATTTTCCAATGCCTGTTCGATATCGCGCAGGTTGAGCAGATCGGCGGGGCGCGCGGCTAGCGCATCAGGTAGGAGGTTGCGCGGGTATCAGTGCTGGGGCAAAGCGGATGGCTGAATGCGGCTCGGTATCGCTGTTAGGGTAGGACACGGAGTGCAGGTTTGAGGTTTGGCAGGACGCGTGTGGTGACGTAGCGCGAGCACGATGGTGTTCTGGATGCGCTTCATCACCACGCTGATGCTAGCGGTGCCAGGCAACGTCGGTGGCGGGGTGTTGAAGGATTGGCTGCTTTCAATGCTATTGGAAGTGCGAGGTGTTCTCGCTTCAGGAGGATATGGTGGATGGGAAAGCACGGGGTTTCATCGGAGGGGAGGCGATCGGTGCGACTGCGCAGGTCGCTGCAAGCGCACGTCGGGGGTGGTGTCTGTTGGTCGCGCAGGGCACGTTCACGTTCCTGCTGATGGAGCAGTTCTGGGCGGCGCTGTCGGTGATTGCGCTATCACGGACGCTAGCGGGGCACACAAGCGATGAATATCCACGGCGCTAACGCGATCCATGCTTCCTGATATTGAACACAGACACTTCTTTTGTGCAGAGCAGATAGGTGCGACGATGTGCAGCAACTCAACAAGCTCATGGAAAGGAAAAAGCAGCGTAGCTAGCAGGAGCTTTCGCTAGCTGAGTGCATCCATGTACACATCGGGTGTAGTCTGCAAAGGGGGAAGAAGGTGCGGGGGAGCTCAAGGTGGAAAAGGTAGCGGGATTGAGGGAAGAAATAGAAAAATTGAATGTTGGGGGGTTTGGGTGTGAGTGGGGGTTGAAGATGGTGGTGGTGGAGGATAAAAGAGAGATTGGAAGTTATAGGTTAATAGGCCCAAATGCGCCGCACAAGCTTCGAAGCGATCGATCACCTCATCGACCGCGATCAGATCCATCACGCCAGCTCTTTCGATCTTGCTGCCCCAGGGGATGTCACTGGCGGGCTTGCCGAAGTATTTGCGCGAGGCCTCGTCGTATTTGTCGACGCACCAGCGGCGGTCGGAGTAGGGGCCGGAGCGGTTGGGGTTGCTGGCGGCGTGCAGGCCGAGCACTTTGCAGCCCACGGTGTTGGCCATGTGCATGGGGCCGGAGTCGGGTGTCAGCAGCATGGGCGCGCGCGCAAGCATCGCCATCAGCTGCTTGAGTGTGTCCTTGCCGGTCAGGTCGATGGGCGCGTGGCGGCAGGCGGCGATCACGGCGTTGGCCATCTCGCGTTCCAGTGGCGAGGGGCCACCTACCAGCACGACACGCCAGCCGCGTGCGGTGGCATGGTCCATTACGGCTGCGTAGCGTTCGGGACGCCAGTTGCGTAGCACGTGACTCGACGTGGGGCTGACCAGCAGGGTGGGTTGTTCGCCGGGCAGTTGTTCGGCGGCCCAGGCGTGGGCTTCTTCGGGAATGGGGATATCCCAGCGCACTTGGGTTTGTTTCAGGCCCAGCGGCTCGCAGAAGCTGCCCATCGCGTCAAGCACGTGTTCGCCGGTGCGTGCGGGAATGCGTTGGTTGATGACCAGCCTGTGGCCGTCCTTGGCGCGCGCCTTGTCATAACCCACACGTTGGCGTGCGCGGATAAAGAGGCTCAAAAGATTGGAGCGCAGCGCCACCTGCATTTGCAGCAGGGCGTCGAAGTGTTGGCCATGGAGTGCATGGCCCACCGCGCGCATGCCGGCCAGTCCGGCGCCTTTGTCGAAGATTACGAAGTTCACACCGGGCAGGTCACCGACCAGGCGACGCTCCAGCTTGCCGACGATCCAGGTCAGCTCGGTCTGCGGCCATGCCGCCTGCAGCGTGCGCACCAGCGGCACCACATGGGTGACGTCGCCGATGGCGGAGGTGCGCAACAGGCAGATCGAGGCGGGCTGGGTCATTGGGCTAGAATCGCAGGACTTGTGGCTTGGACGGGGCGTCGGAACGCGACATGGCGATGCAGGAACGAATCCGCGAGGATACCGCTGGTGCGATTCTGTTCGACGCTGCGGTGTCGCCACAAGTCGACACCGACTGGTTTGAGCCCGAAACCTGGCGGATGCTGGGCGCCTTGCGTCAGCAGAGCGGGGGGCGCGGAGGCGTCGCGGTGATTGCCACGCCGGCCGGGGAGTGTGTGCTTCGGCATTATCGCCGGGGGGGCATGGTGGCCAAGCTGATGGGCGATCGCTATCTGTGGACGGGCGCGGATCGCACGCGATGCTTTGCGGAGTTCCGTCTGCTGGCGCTTATCGCCGCGCAGGGTCTGCCGGGGCCACAGCCGGTGGGCTGTCGCTATCGGCGCGAGGGCCTGTTCTATACCGCCGACTTGATCACCCGTCGCATCCCCGACGCACAGACCTTGGCCGAATGCCTGGCCGCTGGCCTGCTCGATGGGGAAATGGCCGAGCTGGTGGGTGCGCTGGTCGCGCGTTTCCATCGGGCGGGCATCTGGCATGCCGATCTCAATGCGCACAATGTGCTGGTGACGGCCGAGGCGCTGTACCTGATCGACTTTGATCGTGGCCGCCAACGCCGGCCCGGCGACGCATGGCAGCAGGCCAACCTGGCACGTTTGCGTCGTTCACTGGTCAAGCTGGGCGCGGCGGAGCAGGGCGAGGCCGTGTTCGAGGAGAAACTTTGGAAGCCCCTGATATACCGCTACGAGCGTACCCTGCGCGCATGAACTGGACTCTGCATTTTCTCGGTGTTGGCGCGGCGCATGCCGTGGAGCTGGGCTCGTCGGCGGTGGTGCTGGAGCGCGATGGCGCGCCGCTTCTGCTGATCGACTGCGGCCCGGATACGTTGGATCGCTACCTGGCTGCCTATGGCGAGCCGCCGCGCGCGCTCTACATCACGCACACCCATATGGATCATGTGGGAGGAATGGAACGCCTGTTCTTCCGCCTGTGGTTCGATGAGCAGTGGCGCGGCCGCACGCGGGTGTTCGTCCATGCGGGCCTGATGACCTGGCTGCAAGCGCGCGTTGCCGATTACCCGAACGTGCTGGCCGAGGGTGGCGCGAATTTCTGGGAGGCCTTCCATCTGGTGCCGTGCACGCGCGGATTCTGGCTGGATGGCCACTGGTTCGACGTGTTCGGCACGCGCCACCACATGGCGGGTACTTCTTACGGCGTGGCGCTGGCCGGCAGCTTTGCCTATACCGGCGATACGCGGCCGATTCCCGAGGTGCTTGCTCGCGTGGCGGACGGCTCGGAGGTCATCGCGCACGATTGCGGGCTGGTAGGCAATCCCTCGCATACCGGCGTCGACGATATCGAGCGTGAGTATCCACAAGCCGTGCGCCAACGCTTGCGTCTCTATCACTACGGCAGCGAAGCCGATGGCGTGGCGCTTTGTGCTCGTGGCTACACCATCGTGCGGCCCGGCGAACGTGTGGCGCTTGCGCCGCCATCGCCGACACGGCCCGAGGCGGGCTGACTCTTTTCTTTCCACCTAGCGCAAAGGCCATGTCCTGCCATCATCTGCACAAACTGCTGCGCTATCGCGCCTGGGCCGATCGCCTCACTTACGACGCCGTAGCAAGACTGCCTGAAGGTGCGGCGACCGAGGCGCGTGCAACCATATTCGGCAATATGCTGCGCACGCTCAGCCACACTTACGTGGTTGACGATATCTTCCAGGCCCACCTGCAAGGCCGCGTGCATGGCTACACCAGTCGCAACACGGACGAGCCGCTGGCACTCGATGAGTTGTGGCAGCGTCAGCAGGCCATCAACGACTGGTACCTGAATTACGCCCGGGCGTTGTCGCTGGAACAGGCCGCCGAGGTGCTGGCGTTCCAGTTCATCGGTGGCGGGGAAGGGCGAATGAGCCGCGAGGAGATGATCCTGCACGTGGTTAACCACGCGACCTACCATCGCGGCTTCGTCGCCGATATGTTCTACCAGGTGCCGGCCAAGCCACCCGCTACGGATTTGCCGGTATTCCTGCGCGATGTGCCCCAGGAGTACGGGTAAGCCCGCTCGGGCTATCTTGTGTGAACGGGCCCGTCCCGCTATCCTTTCGCCTCTTTACCGGGGCGAGTTGCCCGGTAAGCGGGTTTCACCATTGCGGAGAGGTGTCCGAGTGGTTGAAGGAGCACGCCTGGAAAGTGTGTATACGGCTTATCCCCGTATCAAGGGTTCGAATCCCTTCCTCTCCGCCAGTGAGTGAAACCGGGCGACGACTCCAGGGTCGACGCACAAAAGAACGTCCTTATGGTGGCCCTGTCGGTCCCCCCGCGACGATAGTTCGTAAATTCCGCCAGGCCCGGAAGGGAGCAACGGTAGCGAATGATTCGGGTGCCGGGGTGTGGCTGGCAGGGCCGCCGCCTTTTCAGGCCCATCGGATCACTTGTTGGACCGTTCTTGGCGAACCTTACTGACTTGCCATCGGCGACTTGGCACAATCCATCTTCGCCCCAAGGTATCCCGGCATGTCCTATCAGGTACTCGCGCGCAAGTGGCGCCCCCGCAAGTTCGCCGAACTCGTCGGTCAGGAACATGTCGTTCGCGCGCTCACCAACGCGCTCGACACCGGGCGCATGCATCACGCCTACCTGTTCACCGGTACTCGCGGCGTCGGAAAGACCACCATCGCGCGCATCTTCGCCAAGTCGCTGAACTGCGAGCGTGGCGAGTCGGCTGACCCGTGCGGCGAATGCGCGGTCTGCACGGCGGTCGATGCGGGCCGGTTCGTGGATCTGCTGGAAATCGATGCGGCCAGCAACACCGGCGTGGACGACGTACGCGAAGTGATCGAGAACGCGCAGTACGCACCCGCGCGGGGTCGCTTCAAGGTGTACCTGGTCGACGAGGTGCACATGCTCTCGAAGCCGGCGTTCAACGCGTTGCTCAAGACGCTGGAAGAGCCGCCGCCGCATGTGAAGTTCCTGCTGGCGACCACCGATCCGCAGAAGCTGCCGGTGACGGTGCTGTCGCGCTGCCTGAAGTTCAATCTGAAGCGGCTGTTGCCGGAGCAGATCTCGGGCCAGATGCGCCACATTCTGGGCGCGGAAAACATTCCCTACGAAGACGCGGCCATCGCCGAGTTGGCGCGTGGCGCCGACGGTTCGCTGCGTGACGGCCTGTCGTTGCTGGATCAGGCCATTGCCTATGGCGGCGGTTCGCTACGCGTGGACGACGTGCGCGCGATGCTTGGCAGCGTGGCGAGGGGCCAGGTGCTGGGTCTGCTTGAGGCACTGGCGGCGGGTAGCGGCGAGGCCTTGATGGCCGAATGCACGCGCATTGCGTCGTTCTCGCCGGATTTCGGCGGCGTACTGGATGATCTGGCCAGCGTGCTGCACCGCATCCAGCTGATCCAGCTGATACCGGGCTACCGACCGGACGAGGATGGCAGCGACGATAGCGCCCTGGTGCCGTTGGCCCAACAGCTCGCCCCGGAAGACGTCCAGCTTTATTACCA
This sequence comes from uncultured Gammaproteobacteria bacterium, assembly GCA_963783075.1. Lineage (GTDB taxonomy): Bacteria > Pseudomonadota > Gammaproteobacteria > Xanthomonadales > Rhodanobacteraceae > Dyella. The sequence goes on from CAWAMF010000003.1 coordinate 749,485, forward strand.
GATCGCCACTACCGGTCGCCGCGATCTCTCGCTTGCGCCGGATGCCCGCACCGGCTTCGAGATGGCGCTGCTGCGTATGCTCGCCTTCCGGCCTGCCGAGGGCGGTGGCGCGCAACAGGTTGAACGCGCTGCGGTGGCCGCGGCTCGTGCACCTGCAGCCCCAGTGCGGGCAGCGCCGCCCGCCATGAACGAGCGCATGCATGTGGCCAGCGTGGCCGCGTCGCCTGCGCCGCGCGCTGCGCCCGTGCCCGCAGCACCAGTAGCTGCCGCACCAGTGGCAGCCGCACCGCGCGAACCGGTGGCCGTTGATGCCAGCGGCCTGCCGCATTGGGACACCCTGATTGAGCAGGCCAACCTGCGCGGCCCACTGGGCCAGCTTGCGCAGAACGCAGCGTTGCGCGGACGCGAAGGCACCACGCTGGTGCTGGTACTGCAGCCGGCGCATATGCACTTGGCTGTCGAGCCGATGGTGGGGCAGATGGAAGACCGCATCAGCCAGGCGATGGGTGAACGCATTCGCCTGCGCTTTGTCGAGGAGCGCGGCACCGCCGTCGAAACCCCTGCCGCACGCGCCGCCAATGCGCGCGATGCCGCCCAGTCGGCGGCCGAGCAGGCGATTGAAGAAGATCCCCTGGTGCAGTCGCTCAAGCGCGAGTTTGGCGCGCGGGTGGTGCCTCAGTCGATCAAGCCGTTTGAGAACTGACACAGATTACGGAGTCGAGTCATGAGAGGACAAATCGGGCAACTGATGCAGCAAGCCCAGCGCATGCAGGACGAAATGAAGCGTGCGCAGGAAGAGATCGCCAAGCTGGAAGTCACCGGTAGCGCCGGCGGCGGCCTGGTCACCGTGCTCATGACCGGCGCGCACGAAGTGCGTCGCGTGCAGATCGATCGCAAGCTGTTTGCCGATGACCCGGAGATGGCCGAAGACCTGGTGGCTGCGGCGGTGAACGACGCGGTGAACAAGGTGGCTGAGGTCAGCAAGAACAAGCTCGGTGGCGTGACCTCCGGCATGAACCTGCCCCCCGGCTTCAAGATGCCATTCTGAAACGCTCGCTTTTTTTGTAGGGGCGCACCCTGTGCGCGACCCTACGAAGCGATAGCGCTGCGGCGCCCGGTCGCGCACAGGGTGCGCCCCTACAGTTGAAAGCCATTCATGAGCAAGCTTCTCTCCGATCTCATCGAAGCTCTTCGCTGCCTGCCTGGTGTGGGCGGCAAGAGCGCGCAACGAATGGCCTTCCATTTGCTGGAACGCGATCGTGCGCGGGGCCTGCGTCTTTCCCAGGTATTGGACGAAGCGATGCGGCAGATCGGCAATTGCTCTCGCTGCCGCAATTTCAGTGAAACGCCGGTGTGTGCGTTGTGCGCAAGTTCCGGGCGTGACCGCCAGGTGCTGTGCGTGGTGGAATCGCCGACCGAGCTGGCCGCCATCGAACAGGCGACCGGTTATCGCGGGCAGTACTTCGTGCTGTTGGGCCGGCTGTCGCCGCTCGATGGACTCGGTCCGCAGGAGCTGGGCCTGGATCTGCTCGCCGAACGGCTTGGCGAGGGCGAGATCGAGGAAATGATCATCGCCACCAATCCGACCGTGGAGGGCGAGGCAACCGCGCATTACCTCGCTCAGCTGGCGCGCGCTGCCAATGTGCGGCCGACGCGCCTGGCTCACGGCGTGCCGCTGGGCGGCGAACTGGAGTACGTCGATCGCGGCACGCTGGCGCATGCCTTCGGTAGCCGGCAATCGGCGGATTGACCGTCCGCCGACTGATGGCGTCGGAAGCGCACGTTATGCTGATGCGTCAGTAACCCGAAGGAGTCTGCAATGGGCGATACCATTTTCGGCAAGATCATTCGACGCGAAATCCCGGCCGACCTCGTGTATGAGGATGAGGATGTCGTCGCCTTTCGCGACCTGAATCCGCAGGCACCGGTGCACGTGTTGTTCATTCCGCGCAAACCGCTGGCTACGCTCGACGAGGCAACGGCGGAAGACGCCGAGCTGCTTGGCAAGTTGTTGCTGGCCGCTGCGGCTTATGCCCGGCGCGAAGGGTTGGCTGAGCAGGGGTATCGCACCGTGATCAATTGCAACGCCCATGGCGGGCAGACGGTGTTCCATCTGCATGTGCATTTGCTGGCGGGGCGGCCCATGCACTGGCCGCCGGGTTAAAGCTGCCAGCGATGAGCACTTAAAAAAACGCCGGCCCAGGGCCGGCGTTTTCGTTGGCGAGGTTAGCCGTGGTGAGGCGCCACGATCACACGTGTGCGGTAATAGCCGCCACCCCAGCCATACCCACCCCAACCATAGCCGCCCCAACCATAGCCACCCCACGGACCCCAGTAAGGACCCCAGAATGGGTCGTAGTAGCCAGGGCCGTAATTGGTGTAGACGCGCTGGGGCCACAGGTAGACGACATTGGCCTCGAGGCGCGGATAGGCGTAGTTGTATTCGCCCACCTTCTCCGACACGGTGCCCTGCAATACGCCAGTGAACGTGATGTCGCGGCCGGTCGTGAACACCTCAGGGTCGTAGAAGCCCGCACGGCAAGCGACAAACCGGCCCTGGGTCGAGCCGTTGTTGTCGCCGCCCTTCGGACGCGCCTGGTCATCGAGCGGGCGCGAGAGCACGTAGAAGCAGGTTTCCTGCGGACCCGGTTCCGTCTTGATGATCTGACCACCCCAGCGCACCTGCACACTGTTGGTGCCACCTTGCTGGGCGGCCACGGAGGTGACATCGGTGTAGGTGCCTTGCAGCGGTTGGGGCACCGTTGCACAGGCGGCCAGTGCGGCAACGGCGGTCGCGAGAATCAACGGCTTGTACATGGACATGACGCTTTCTCCATCGTGTAGTGGATGCCTCGCATCCACGGTTCAATATCATTTGACCATGCGACGCGGTCGAAAGTCCCGCGCAGCCTGTCGAAAGTTCTTCAGTAAAGCAGGAGGCGGTTCATCGTACGCGTAGCGCAGTTCCAGATACGTCCTCATCAGTTCGTCCAGTTCTGCTCGCTGGGTGGGGAGAGCCCGCGCCGCGCGACTGAAATAGTGCTGCGGTCCTTCACTGTGGCGACGTGTCACCCCCGCCGCCGCCAGCCTCCGCTCCAGCAACTGCATGGCCGCTCGCGCCGGATCGGCCGAGGGGCGTTTCCATACCGCCCATGCCAACCCCAACACGGCGAACAATGAGCCGCCAACCGCCAGCAAAAGACCCAACGTGCCCGCATCGGTGTCCTGTAATCCGAACGGCGTCAACAACCCGTGCTGTCGAAGGGAGTCGAAGCCGATAACGCCTTGGTTCCACCAGTGGTTGACGATGTCCCAACGATTGCGCCATCCAAGCCACCATTGGTTGGGTGACCAGTCAGTCGCCGCTGCACTGGCGCCTGCGGCACCACGACTGACGCGTTCCGGTCGGACTGCAGCAGTGGGATCCGTACGCACCCAACCGCGACCCGATAACCACACTTCGCTCCAGGCGTGGGCATCGGACTGACGCACCAGCAGATAGTTGCCCATGGTGTTCCAGTAACCGCCCTGATAACCGGTGACGACGCGAGCAGGGATGCCGGCGGCACGCATCAACACGGTAAATGCGGATGCGTAGTGCTCGCAGAAACCTTCATGGGTGGAGAACAGGAAATCGTCCATGGCGTCGCGGCCCAGCGGTGCGGGCGCGAGCGTGTAACTGAATCCGCCATCGTGGAACAGGCTGAGCGCAGCCCGGACGATGGCTGCGTCGTCGCGGCCGTACTGCGCACGCCAGCGCTCGGCCAGTGCCATGGCGCGCGGATTGAAGCCAACCGGAAGCCGCAGGCCGCGGCGCCGTTCGCGTCCATCCAATTGCGTCTCCAGGTGATAACCGGGCGACGAGCGCATCGCGTAGACCAGCGTGTCGTTGATCGGGCGCTGCGCCATTACCTCCCGGTCGCGCGTCAGCTGCGCCTGGGTCGGGGCCTCAAGCGGCACATCCAGCGCCGGCAGCACGCGCTGTCCATTGGCTTCCAGGCTGACGGTGTAGTTGATGATGGGGCCGTGTTCCGCGCTGGCCGGGTCGCCGGGTTCGTCGGTGTGGCTCCAGCGATGGCCGTCGTAGTCCCACATGACGTAGGCACGGAAGTAACGCAGTGCGTTGGGCGGCGGTGGCCCCTGGAAGTCGACCCGCATGGCGGCGCGGTCGTCGTTGAGCAGTTCGGAAAAATCGCCCGGCGACATTTCGTCGCTGAGGCCGGTTTTCGACTGCGCGGCGTTAGGCGCGCCCCACAACGGAGAACTCAATCGCGGTACCAGCACGAAGGCCATCAGTGCGAGTGGCAGCGATACGGCGAGCAGTTTCAACGCAGGCAGCAACTCGCGCGGCAAACTGGTGGACCCGTGGGCGGGTTCAAGCGCACGCAATGTGGCCAGCGCGGGCAACAGGCCCAGCGCTACCAGCACGGTTGCCACCATGCCCTGGTCAAACAGCAACGCCGTCATCAGCGCGAAGCAGGCAAACGCAGCGCCGACGCGTGCGTCGCGTGAGGATTCGGTTTCCAGCAGCTTGAGCACTAACAGGCCGACGGCTAACGCTGCGCCGGGTTCGCGCCCAAACAGGCTTCCGTAGTGGAAGATCACCGCCGCCGATAACAGCGCCACCAGTGGCAGCTTGAGCGTCAGCGGGGCGCGGCCGCCATACCGCCGCCGTTGCCACCAGCGCAGCAGCAGCGTGGCAGCCAACGCGGTGCTGAGCCAGGCCGGCATATGCGGTGCATGCACGCCAAGCACCACCGCCACCGTGAGGCAGAGCAGGTCGAAGGCGCGTTCGCCCAGTGGCTGCCTGGGCTTGCGCTTGAACAGGCTGAAACGGATCACGGCAGGCGGGCCAGCGCATTCATGCAGCGCGCATAGTGGTTACGGCCATGGCCCAGGCCGATCTCTTCATCTGGCAGCCAGAGGCTGGTGGTGCGGCCAGCTGCTTCGGCTTCGCCCAGCCAGCGGGCTAGCCGCGCGATGCGCGCCTCGGGGGCTAGTTGCGGCAAGTGGCGCCAGTCCAGTCGCCATTCCTCGCGTGATTCGGGCTGCTCGAAGTCCTTCACCAGCAATGTCTCGTGGCGAGCACTGCTTTTCCAGGCGATATGCCGCTGTGGGTCGCCGACGCGGTAGTCGCGCAGAGCAGCGATGTCCTCGCCCTGATGCAGCCGTTGGCGCAGGCCCAGTTCGCCCGGCAGCATCGGAGGCGGGCCGCCGGTTTCCGGTTGCGGCCATACCAGCACGGCCTGATCCGGATGAATCCAGCTCCATGCATGGAAAAGCCCCAGTGGCCAATTGCTCCACAGCTTGATCCGCGGCAGATGCTGCCAGCCACGTCGCGAGGTGGCCAGATTCAGGCTCACCAGCATCTCGCCGTGCGCCGTCAGTGCGAACGCGTCGGTGTGCTCGTTCATGTCGGCATGCACGGAGGCATGTGCGTGGTCGCTACCACTGAAAACGAGTTGCACCGGCAGCGGATCGCCCGCAATCGCATTGCCTTGCCGAATGACAGTCAGGCGCAACCCGTTGAGGCTGCGAAATGCCACCAGCATGCTGGCAGCACTGGCGGCACCGAGCAGGCAGGTCAGCAACAGGGCGGCGTTGTTGGTGTAGTTGAGCGAGCCGACCATCATCACCAGCAGCAAGACGGTGAAACCGGCGCCGAAGCCGGTAGGCACGATGTAGATGCGCCGTCGGTGCAGCAGTATCGGCAGGCTTTCTGGTCGCTTGTAGCGGGTGAGCGCGGGGAGGCGACGCTCAGCCCAGGTTTGAAAGCGACGAATCGCTGCGAACATCAGCCCACCGCGACTTCGGCGAGCAGATTGCGGGCGAGGCTGTCGCCGTTGGCGCCACGGGTCGGCACCAGGCGATGGGCAGCGAGGGGAACGAACAACGCCTGAATGTCTTCTGGCAACACGTGCTGGCGGCCGCTCAACATCGCCCATGCCCGCGCGGCGCCGAGCAACGCCAGACCCGCGCGCGGCGACAACCCGACGCGGATATCGGCATGGCGGCGACTTGCCGCCAGCAATGCCTGCAGGTAGTCCAGCAGTGCCCCGCTGGCGGTCACGGCTTGCGCCCGACGGGACAACTCCGCCAGACCCGGCCCGTCGAGCTGGGGCGTGAGCTGGGCGAGCAGGTCGCGGCGGTCGCTGCCGGTCAGCAGGGCGCGTTCGGCGGCGGCGTCGGGGTAGTCGAGCGATACGCGCAGCATGAAGCGGTCCAGCTGGGAATCGGGCAGCGGGAAGGTGCCGGCCAGATCGAGCGGGTTTTGCGTGGCCACCACGAAGAAGGGCTGGGGAAGGAGATGGGTATGGCCATCCACGGTTACCTGGCCTTCGGCCATGGCCTCAAGCAGCGCGCTCTGGGTCTTGGGCGTGGCGCGGTTGATCTCATCGGCCAGCAGCAGGCCAGTGAAGATCGGGCCGGCATGGAAGCGGAACTGGCCCGTCTCGCGCTCGTACACGCTGACCCCGATAATGTCCGAGGGCAGCAGGTCGCTGGTGAACTGCACGCGTTGGAAATCCAGCGCGAAGCTGGCGGCCAGTGCATGAGCCAGTGTGGTCTTGCCTACACCGGGTACGTCTTCCAGCAACAGGTGTCCGCCGGCAATCAAGCAGGTGAAGGCGAGCTTCACCTGACGTGGCTTGCCCAGCAGTACGCGATTGACCTGGGCCATGGCGGCCTCAAGGTGCATGCGCAGCGTTTCATCGTGCAACGGAGTGATGGCGGACATGGTTTTCTGGCAGCGGGGAAGGGCGATGCAGGGTAAGGCGCATGCGTGATGGGGGCAGTGTAGCTGTCAGCCTTGCGCGCTGGCGAGCCGTGTTCATTGCCGGTTTCCTGGCCCTTTTCCTGATCAAGCTGATGCTTGCCGCCACCCTGTCACCATTTGGTGACGAAGCGTTCTATTGGCAGGAAAGCCGACACCTCGCCTGGGGCTATAGCGATCTGCCACCGCTGACTGCTTGGTTGATTAGATGTGGCGAAGCTGTTGCGGGCCACGGCCTGCTGGGTATGCGCTGGCCGTTCCTGTTGCTAGGCAGCCTGTTGCCCTGGCTGCTGCGTGCATTTGCGCACGACCTATTCGATGAACGAACGGGTTGGCAGGCCGGCGCGTTGTGTCTGTGCTTGCCCTTGGCCGGTAGCTTGGGCGTGATGGCCCTGCCGGATGTGCCGCTTACCGTGGCCGTCATGCTGGCCTTGCTGGCGCTGACGCGCGCAATGGACGGCGATCGTTGGCGCGACTGGTTGCTGCTCGGCGTGGCGCTGGCCGTGTGCTGGCTTACCCATTACCGCGCTGCCATGCCGATGCTGGCTGGCCTGCTGTTCTGCACGATCACCCCGCGCGGGCGGCAGCAATGGCGCCGGGGTCGTTTCTGGCTGGCCCTGGGCGTGGCCGCACTTGGGCTTGTTCCACTCCTGGTTTCCAACTGGCAGCAACATGGCGCTGGCGTCGCCTTCCAACTGGTGGATCGCAACCCGTGGCGTTTCCATGCCGATGCGTTGATACAACCTCTGGAGCAAGCGATTGCCTGTACGCCGCTGCTCTACCTGCTGTTGCTGTGGGCGGCCTGGCGCAGCTGGCGTCGCAGTCAGGAGAGGGGTGCGCCATGGGATCTCATTGCCGTCGTCGCCTTGAGCTTTATCGTCATCTACTTCGCGCTGGGCCTGTTTGCCGACGATCTGCGTTTCCGCGCGCATTGGCCCTTGCCGGGCTATCTGCCGCTACTGGCTGCATTGCCGGTGCTGCTGCGCGAACAAGCAAGATGGCGTAGAGCGTGGTTGGTGGCCACCTTCGCCATCGCGGTAGTAGGGCAGCTCGGCGGCTTGGTTTATCTGGGCATGGCCGCCCATGAAGAAGGCGCGCGCGCGTTGGCCGGGGTCAAGGCATTCCCTGCGCGTTTTGTAGGCTGGCGCGAAAGCGGTGACGCGGCGCGCGAGTTGATGGCCCCGCACCCGGGCGTGCTGGTGGCGGATAACTTCATGCTCGCCGCGGAAATCGATTTTCAGCTGGATGGCGTCGTGCCGGTTTACACGCTCGACAATCCGCTCAACGTCAAACATGGACGCGCGCCGCAACTTGCCATATGGCAGCGGGACGAAGCCGCGTTGCGCCGCGCGCACGCTGGTGAGCCGATGCTGCTTGCTGTCGATGAAAAAGCGTTGCTGGTACGCGAGCGTCCGGACTGGCTGCGTACGCTCTGTGGCCGTATCGCGCAGCCGCAGCCGTTGCAGCGACTGGATCTTTTTGACGGACGTCGACGAATCGCCTTCTACTCAGGCCGAGTTCCCTCGACGTTGCCTGTGGTGGCCCGGAGCAATGACCAGTGCCTGCTGTGGCAACAGGCCTACGCGGCCGAATCGAGCGGACGTTGAGTCAGGGCAGGGCGATGCCGGATTCGCGCAGCAGGCGAGCCAGCGCGATCAGCGGCAAGCCAATCAATGCGCTCGGGTCTTCGTTGTCGATGCGCTCGAACAAGCTGATGCCAAGACCTTCGCACTTGAAGCTGCCGGCGCAATCGAGCGGTTGTTCGCGTTCGATGTAGCGGGCGATTTCCGCAGCATCGAGGCTGCGGAACTGCACGCGGGTGTGGTCGACGTGTACGAGGTCACGGTCATTGCGCGTGTCATGCAGGCAAAGCGCCGTGTGAAAGTGCACCTCGCGGCCCGAGCTCGCGGTCAACTGCGCGTGGGCACGTTGGCCGGTGCCCGGCTTGTCGAGCACGCTGCCGTCCAGCTCGGCGACCTGGTCGGAGCCGATCACCAACGCATCTTCCAGCCCCTCGGCAGCAGCACGGGCCTTGGCGATCGCCAGGCGCAAAGCGCGTTCGGGTGGGGTTTCGCCCGCGACAGGGCTTTCGTCGGTACCCGGAGCGCGTTGTTCGAAGTCTGCATAGATTCTGCGCAACAGCTCGGCGCGGTAGCGCGACGTGGAGCCCAGTACGACCGTTGGCGCGCTCATGCGTCATGCTCCCGCCGCAGGTGTTCCCGCATGGCGCTATCCAGGTCGTGCTGGGCGCGGTCAAGCGCATCCAGCAGGGGGCGCAGCTTGCTCCGCGTGTCGTTCATGGCGGTGACGGCCTGATCCAGCTCCTGCTGGGTGGCGCGGGGTGCCTTGTCACGAATCCAGATGCGCTGCGCCAGCAGCGAGCGCAGGCCGGCATCGATCGCCTGACGGGCTTCCTGCTCGCCGCTGGCGGGCTGGTCCGGATTGAGCGACATCACCGCATGAGCCTGCTGCAGGCCCGCTCGGCAGGTCTTGAGATCCGCCTCCAATCGATCGGCAAGCTCCAGCAGCTGGTGCAGGCTGCCTGTCCGGCGGTCGGTGCGGCGCCGGTAGACCAGGGCGAGGCCGATCAGGGCCACGGCCAACACCAGCAGTACGGACAGGCCGAGCGTCAGATAAGAGTCCACGGGAACGGCCGGCTCGCAAAAAAGGGGTGGCCGCAGTCTGCCGTACCGGAAGCATTCAGGCAAAATAGCCCCGATGCACCGTTTTGATGCGGCTTACCCGTTGACTTCAAGGTGTTGTAATCCTAAGATTTCGGGTCTATGTCCGTGACACTGCCAGAGTCCGTGGACGCTTGGCGCATGGTCTCGGCGCGGCGTTCGTTCCAAGGGGAATTGCCCGTGGTCGCCCTTAAGCGACTGGGCGAGGCCTTGGCGGGTACGGAAGGAACGCTGCAATACGAGCTGGATTTTGGTCGGGACGAGTTTGGTACGGCGTACGTCGATGTCCGCGTCCAGGCCCCGCTCACGCTGATCTGCCAGCGTACCCTGGAACCGTTTGTGCTGCCGGTGACGGTGGATACCCGTCTCGGGCTGATCCGTACCGAGCGCGAGGAATCGGCTTTGCCGCCGGGTAGCGAGCCTCTGCTTGTTGCCGACGACGGCAAGCTGAGCCTGGCAGATGTGATTGAAGATGAATTGCTGTTGGCACTGCCGCTGGTCCCGGTCAATCCGGACAGCACCTTGCCTGAAGAAGTAGTAGCCCATGAGCCGGAGGAAACCTCCTCGGGTGAAGGGCGTTCCGATAACCCGTTCGCGGTTTTGCGCGAACTCAAGAAACGTTGATTTAGCTGGAGATTCGCCATGGCCGTTGCCAAGAGCCGCAAGACCCCGTCCACCCGCGGCATGCGTCGTTCGCACGATGCGCTCAAGACCGTGCAGCTGGCCACCGATCCGACCAGTGGCGAGGTGCATCTGCGCCATCACGTCACCAAGGATGGCTACTACCGCGGTAAGAAGGTCATCGACACCAACAACTCGGTGGTCGAAGAGGATTAATCGTTCCCGCAAGGGAGACGATTCCGCAAAGCGGCGCGTTAACGCGCCGCTTTGCGTTTGTGGCACCGCCACGTAACGTTGACGGTCGGACAACCAGCGGTGGCGCATAGGCGCGGCTGCTCGATCTCATCGAACCGCTCCATGGAAAGTTAATGGCCCAGATCTACGCCCGCATCACCGGTACCGGCAGTGCGCTGCCCGAACGCGTGGTGACCAACGCCGATCTCGAAAAAATTGTCGAGACCAGCGACGAATGGATCCGCACCCGCACCGGTATCCAGCAGCGACACATCGCTGCCGACGGCGAAACCACTGGTGACCTGGCCACCCTGGCGGCCCAGCGGGCCCTCGAGGCGGCTGGCGTCAAGGCCTCCGAGCTGGACCTGATCGTGCTTGGCACGACCACGCCCGACATCATCTTCCCGTCCACCGCCTGCCTCGTGCAGCACCGCCTGGGTGCCAACGGTTGCGCGGCGTTCGACGTCAATGCTGCCTGCTCGGGTTTCGTCTACGCCCTTGGCGTGGCCGACAAGTTCATCCGCAGTGGGCAGTCCAAGAAAGTGCTCGTGATCGGCGCCGAAACGCTGACCCGCATGGTCGACTGGACCGAGCGCGAATCCTGCGTGCTGTTTGGCGATGGCGCCGGTGCCGTGGTGCTGGAAGCTTCGGAAGAGCCCGGGATCTTCGCCACCTGCATGCACGCCGATGGCGGTTTCAAGCATCTGTTGTTCAATCCGGTAGGCGTTTCGGCCGGCTTCAAGGACGAGCCCAACCACGGCGTCCGCATCAACATGTCCGGCCGCGAAGTGTTCAAGGTCGCGGTGAAGACGCTCGACTCCCTGGTGGAAGAGACCCTGCAGGCCGCCGGTATGGAGGCTTCGCAGATCGACTGGCTGATTCCGCACCAGGCCAACCTGCGCATTATCGAAGCCACGGCCAAGCGCCTCAGCATGCCGATGGAGCGGGTGATCGTGACCGTCGACCAGCATGCCAATACATCGTCCGGTTCGGTGCCGCTGGCGCTGGACTTTGCCGTTCGCACGGGCAAGGTGAAGCGTGGCCAAAATCTGTTGCTGGAGGCATTTGGCGGCGGGTTTACCTGGGCGTCGGCATTGCTTCGTTATTGACGCGCTACGCTGGTTTTGAGTTTGAGAATGCCGCCCTTCGTGGGCGGCATTTTTTTGTTCGCTATGCTGGCAATGGATCGATAGATCCGAAGCGCGCGCGTTCTCAGCTCGTCATTCCGGCGGAAGCCGGAAGAGCTTCACAACAGCGAGGCTGGCCATCCGGTGACTGTGCGCTCGGTTGCCGCGTGGTGGCGACCGGGCTCGCCTGTGGCGGGCTTCCGACGACCTGCCGGTGGCCGGGTCACTTTTCTTTGCTTGGCCACGCACGAGAGGGAGCGCGTGCGAACGGCGAAGCCGGCCCGAAGGGCGGGATGCCTGGCGTAAAGAGAAGCAACCAAGAGAAAGGCCCGCCCAATGGCGCGCACTGGCCGGCGTCCCGGTCGGCGACCCTTCACCCGCCCGCCGCGCCATAGGAGACCCGAAAGGCGGACGAGCAAACGCTCCCCTGTAGGAGCGCACCCTGTGCGCGACCGCGGCGCCCTGTTGTTACCGCGGTGTAGGTTTGTCGCGCACAGGGTGCGCTCCTACAAAAGAGCGGTGCTCGGCGCGGCTACGAGTTTTGGTTCTTGACGTTTGGCCCCCTGTGCGGCGGTGAGGGTCGGACGATCGGGCCCCGCAGGGGGGGGCTGAGATGGATGTCAGGCACTTTTCGTCAGGGCAGGAGCCCCGTCGAAAAGCCCGGCCGGCCCTCACGTACTTGCCGGGGCATAGCCCGACAAGCGCCAAGCGGAGTGCCCTTTCTCTTGGTTATTTCTCTTTACTCCGGGCATCCTGCCCTCCGCCCTTCGGGCCGGCTTCGCCGTTCGCACGCGCTGCCGCGCGTGCGTGGGCAAGCAAAGAGAAGTGACCCGGACCGCGGCAGCGGCTCGGAAGCCCGCCGTAGGGGAGCCCAATCGCCGCCCCCCGACAACGATGCACACGGTCACCGGGTCTCCCGCCTTGACCGAGACGACGAGCGAAAACGCCCCCTCCCTGTGTCTCAAAAAGCCGACAGGCTTCCCCCTACAGCTGCGTATGGCCGTCATAACTGGCACCATTCCTCTTTTGGCTTCCAGATATTCCCGTCCCATGACCCAGACCGCCGCTTCGCTCGCTTTCGTATTCCCTGGCCAGGGCTCGCAATCGGTAGGCATGTTGGCCGAACTGGCTGCCGCCCATACGGAAGTGAAGGCCACCTTCGATGAGGCTTCGCAGGGCGCAGGCATCGATCTGTGGGCGCTTAGCCAGCAGGGGCCAGAAGAGCAGCTCAACCGTACCGAGAACACGCAGCCGGCCTTGCTGGCAGCCAGCGTGGCGGTGTGGCGCGTATGGCAGAAACTGGGTGGCGTGCAGCCGGCCCAGCTGTCGGGTCACAGCCTGGGCGAGTACAGCGCGCTGGTGTGTGCGGACGCGCTGTCGCTGCATGACGCGGCGGCGCTGGTGGCCGAGCGTGGTCGTCTGATGCAGGCGGCGGTGCCGCCGGGCGTGGGCGCCATGGCGGCCATCCTGGGTGGTGACGACGCGCAGATTGCGGCCGTGTGCGAGGAAGTCGCGCAAGGGCAGGTGGTGTCGCCTGCCAATTTCAATTCGCCGGGGCAACTGGTCATTGCCGGCAACGCCGAGGCGGTGGACCGTGCGCTGGCGAAACTGGCCGAGCTGGGTGTGAAGAAGGCGATCAAGCTGGCGGTGTCGGTGCCTTCGCATTGCGCACTGATGCGCGACGCGGCCGATCGCCTGGGTGAACGCATGGCCGCGCTGAACTGGCAGTTGCCGGTGATACCGGTGGTGCAGAACGCCGAAGCGCGCAGCTATGCCACGGCGGAAGAGATCCGCGGCGCGCTGCAGCGCCAGCTCTACCTGCCGGTGCGCTGGACTGAATGCGTGCAGGCCCTGGTGGCGGGCGGTGCCACGCGCATCGCTGAGGCTGGCCCAGGCAAGGTGCTGGCTGGCCTGATCAAGCGTATCGACAAGAGCGTCGAGGCGCGCGCCATCGGCACGCCGGCCGAGATCGACGCCACGCGCACCGAATGGGTCTGAGCGCCCGCTTAGTCGACTTCATGCTGCTGGACGGATTGACGTCCAGCCATCCAAAGGGAAATGACAGATGAGCAAGACACTGCAAGGTGAGATCGCCCTCGTCACGGGCGCCAGTCGCGGTATCGGTGCCGCCATCGCCGACGAATTGGCTGCGCTGGGCGCCACCGTCATCGGCACGGCCACCAGCGAGAGCGGTGCGGCCGCGATCGGCGAGCGTCTCGCTGCCAGCGGTGGTCACGGTCGCGTGCTGAATGTCACCGATAGCGCTGCTGTGGATGCGCTGATCGGTGATATCAGCAAGGAGTTCGGCGCCGTTTCGATTCTGGTCAACAACGCGGGCATCACCCGCGACCAGCTGTTGATGCGCATGTCCGAGGACGACTGGCAGTCCATCCTCAACACCAATCTCAGCTCGGTGTACCGCACCTCGAAGGCGGTCATGCGCGGCATGATGAAAGCGCGCAAGGGACGTATCATCTCCATTGCGTCGGTGATTGGCCTCACCGGCAACCCGGGCCAGTCCAACTACGCGGCGGCCAAGGCCGGCATCATTGCGTTCTCCAAGTCGCTGGCCCGCGAGATCGGTTCGCGCGGCATCACCGTGAACGTGGTGGCGCCGGGCTTTATCGATACCGACATGACCCGTTCCCTGCCGGAAGACTCCAAGCAGGCGCTGCTGGGCCAGATTGCGTTGGGTCGTCTGGGCGAATCGAGCGATATTGCGAAGGCGGTGGCCTTCCTGGCATCCCCGTCGGCGGCCTACATCACAGGTGAAACCCTTCACGTCAATGGCGGCATGTACATGCCGTAAGGCGGAAATGACAGGGGATCGCAAGGCTGTCGATCTCCCTGTTGTTTGAAACACCCGGGCGGCAAATCGCCTCCCGGCGAGCTGGCACGGGCCGGCTTAACGAGGAATTGTCGCCAGCGGACCAGTTTTAGGCGACAATTGCCCTTTCGCGCCGGTCCCGTGGCCTGCGCTCAACCATTGTTGGCGGACCATGGCGGCCTTTGGGCTTAGCCACTACAATCCGCCGGCCATATGTCGGCCTGATGCCGGCGTTGACAGGTAACTACTCCTTGGGAGGTATTGGCAACATGAGCACCATCGAAGAGCGCGTCAAGAAAATCGTCATCGAGCAGCTGGGCGTGAAGGAGGATGAAGTCACGGCGAACGCTTCGTTCGTGGACGATCTGGGCGCTGATTCGCTGGACACCGTCGAGCTGGTCATGGCCCTTGAGGAAGAGTTCGAGACCGAGATCCCGGACGAAGAAGCCGAGAAGATCACCACGGTGCAGCAGGCTGTTGACTACATCAAGGCCCACACCAAGGACTGATCGCTTCGTTGCGGCAGGCGCGTCAGCCTGATGTGCCCGCCTCACCAGCGATACCGGAAGCTGCGCCATATTGGCGCAGTTTTCGTTTCTGCATTTTGCAACGTCCGATCCCGTATGGTGCGCCCTGCGCGCCGTACGGCCCGGATGACGTGGGCGCGATAACGCGGAAATGCTGCCGGTAGCGGCAGTGCCACGGAAACTCGAGGAAGATCAGCATGAGCAAACGACGTGTGGTTGTAACTGGCCTCGGCATCATTTCGCCGGTCGGCAATGATGTCGCTACCGCCTGGGACAACATTCTCAAGGGCGTCAGCGGCATCGGTGAGGTTACCCATTTCGACGCCACCGCCTATGCCACGCGCATCGCCGGTCAGGTACGTGGTTTCGATCCTGCGGAATGGATTGCCGCGAAAGAGATCAAGAAGATGGATCCGTTCATCCACTACGGCATCGCAGCAGGCACGCAAGCCCTGCGCGACTCCGGGCTGGAAGTGACGGAAGCGAACGCACCGCGCATTGGCGTGGCCGTGGCTGCCGGCATCGGCGGTCTGCACACCATCGAGCACACATCGATCGAGCTGCACGACAAGGGCCCGCGTCGCGTGTCGCCGTTCTTCGTGCCCAGCTCGATCATCAACATGGTCTCGGGTCACCTGTCGATCATGTACGGCCTGAAGGGCCCGAACATTGCCTGCGTCACGGCTTGCACCACCGGTACGCACAACATCGGCCTGGCCGCACGCATGATCCAGTACGGCGATGCCGACGTGATGATTGCTGGCGGCGCCGAATTCGCCACCACGGGCACGGCCATGGCGGGCTTCTGCTCGGCCAAGGCCATGTCCACCCGCAACGACGAGCCGACCAAGGCCAGCCGTCCGTGGGACAAGGACCGTGATGGCTTTGTGCTGTCCGATGGCGCCGGTGTGTTGGTGCTGGAAGAGTACGAACACGCCAAGGCTCGCGGCGCGAAGATCTACGCCGAGCTCGTGGGCTTCGGCATGAGCGGTGACGCATTCCACATCACCGCGCCCAGCGAGGGTGGCGAGGGTGCGGCGCGTTGCATGGAAAGTGCGCTGAAGGACGCCGGCATCAACCCGACCGAGGTGCAGTACATCAATGCGCACGGTACCTCGACGCCGCTGGGCGACCTCGGCGAAGTGATGGCGGCCAAGCGTGTGTTTGGTGACCACGCCTACAAGCTGGCGATGAGCTCGACCAAGTCGGTGACCGGTCACCTACTCGGCGCGGCCGGCGGCGTGGAGGCGATTTTCAGCATCCTGGCGCTGCGCGATCAGGTACTGCCGCCCACCATCAACCTGGATGAGCCGAGCGAAGGCTGCGATCTCGATTTCGTGCCGAACGTGGCGCGCGAGGCCAAGCTCGACACCGTCATCTCCAACTCGTTCGGGTTTGGTGGCACCAACGGCACGCTGGCGTTCCGTCGCCTTTGAGCGAAGTGAACAGGCCACATCGTCGTACTCTGCACGGCCGGCGCGATCTACTCGCGCCGGCCGCTGCATTTCCGGAGCGCTATCCCGGCTTGTTGCAGAGCGTGACACATGGCACGCCGCAATCGCGTTACGACATCCTGTTTGCGTTTCCGCAGGACAGTCTGACGCGGCACGCCGACGGTCGCCTGACCGACGCGCAAGGTATTGCCCGTGAGGGCCGCTTTCTGGATGCGCTCGATCAGCTGTGGAAAGAGGCGAGGGTGCCGCGCGATGCCGCGGACAATCTGCCATTCCACGGCGGCTGGCTGCTGCTGTTCGCCTATGAGCTGGTGGGAGAAATAGAGCCGCGACTGCGTCTTCGTCCACCGAACGCATTGCCGACGGCGCTGGCGTTGCGTTGCCCGGCAGCGATGGTGATTGATCACGAGCGCGGCTGCACGGTGCTGGTGGCGGAGCCCGGCCATGAGGCGTTGCTCGATGCCATGGAGGCTGATCTCGCGGCCGGCGTGGACATCGCGGCGTTGGCCACGCCTGACCACTGCGAAGAGGATGATCCTGCGCTGTTCCTGGGTGGCGTAGCGCGCATCCATGAGCATCTGCACGCGGGTGACATCTTCCAGGTCAATCTTTCCCGGGCATGGCGCGCGCACTATGCGACGCCGCCGCAACCGGTCGAGTTGTATGCCGCGCTTCGGCAGGCCAATCCGGCGCCGTTTGCCGGGCTGATACAGCAGCCGGGCTGGGCGGTGGTGAGTTCGTCACCGGAGCGTCTGGTGGAAGTGCGTGATGGCATCGCGCAGACCCGTCCCATCGCAGGTACGCGACCGCGCACGCCGGGCGATGACGAGCTGGCACGCATCCATGAGCTGAGCACGCATCCCAAGGAACGCGCCGAGCACGTGATGCTGATCGATCTCGAACGCAACGACTTGGGCCGCGTCTGCAAGCCGGGTTCGGTCGAGGTGAACGAATTGATGGTGGTGGAAAGCTACGCGCATGTGCACCACATCGTTTCGAACGTGCGTGGTCAGTTGCGCGAAGGCGTCACGCCCGGTGAAGTGATCGCGGCTACGTTTCCGGGCGGCACCATTACCGGCTGCCCCAAGGTGCGCTGCATGGAAATCATTGCTGCGCTGGAGCACGCCCCGCGCGGCGCCTATACCGGTGCATTGGGCTATCTCGATCGCAACGGCGATCTGGATCTGAATATTCTTATCCGCACGTTCACCCTGGCCGAATCGCAGGTAACGCTGCGGGCCGGTGCCGGCATCGTGGCGGACTCGGTGGCAGAGAAGGAACTGGATGAGACGCGTGCGAAGGCGCGTGGCCTGTTACGTGCGCTCGGAGTGCAGGGGTGATGGTCGGCGCTCGTGTGCTTGTCGACGGCCAACCATCCAACAGCGTGTCGGTGTTCGATCGCGGTTTTTGCTATGGCGATGGGCTGTTCGAGACCATTCGATTCACCGGCGGCAAGGCGCCGCTGTGGTCGCGCCATATGCAGCGCCTTGCCGACAGCTGCGAGCGGTTGCGCTTGCCGGTGCCGGATGCGGCATTGCTGCTGGGCGACGCACTGATAGTCACGGCAAGTCTCGATCACGCCGTGGTGCGCATCACCGTGACGCGCGGTATGGGCGAGCGAGGCTACGCGCCACCGGCAATGCCGCAGGTGACGCGCGTGGTGGCAGGTTTTGATGCGCCCGCGATGGCTGGTGACGCGTATACGGATGGCATCCACGTACGTTGGTGTGAAACCCGGCTGGCGCGGCAACCGTTGCTGGCCGGCATGAAGCATCTCAATCGCCTGGAGCAGGTGATGGCGCGCGCCGAATGGAGCGATGCCGCCGTGACCGAAGGGTTGCTCTGCGACATCGATGGCGAGGTTATCTCGGCCACCATGGCCAACCTGTTCGCCGTGATCGACGGCACCCTCGTTACGCCAGCGCTGGATCATTGCGGCGTGGCCGGCGTGGCACGTGCCGAGGTATTGGCGATGCGGCCCGAGGCGAGGGTGGTGCGCATCCGCCCGGATGAGCTGATGCGCGCGACGGAAGTCTTCCTCACCTCGAGCGTCCGGGGCATCCTGCCGGTTCAGGCCGTGGGCAATACCGTGTATGTTCCCGGGCCGGTAACCCGCGCCTTGCAACGGCACTGGCGCGGGCTGGGTTTTCCGATGGAGCAGGCATGAGTCGAGACAAGATGCAGGGGCGCGCTTGGTGGCGTGGCCTGATCGTGCTGGTGTTGTTGGCCGTGGCGGGTGCCGTGGTCTACGGCTGGCTGGACTATCGGCATTTTGCGCAGACGCCGCTTGCCGTCACCGCACAGGCGCCGAGCATCGATGTGGCCAAGGGCAGCAGCCTGCGCGACGTGGTGGGCGAGCTGCAGCAGGAAAAAGTAACACCGGTGGGTCCGCTGTATTGGCGCGTGCTTGCCGAACAGTTGCGCGTGGCCGGTCGCCTGCATGCAGGCGAGTACGCCCTGGTTGCAGGGATGACGCCGCGCGACCTGCTGCTCAACATGGCTGCCGGCAAAGTGCTGCAACGCAATTTCACCATCGTCGACGGCTGGAATTTCCGTGAGCTGCGCCAGGCGCTCGCCAAGGCCGACCGGCTACGCCAGGACGGTGCGGCGCTGGATGATGCCGCCTTGATGGCGAAGATCGGTGCGACCGGTGAGATGCCGGAAGGTCGCTTCCTTCCCGAAACCTACGCCTATGTGAAGGGCGACAGCGACCTGGACATCCTCCGCCGCGCGCATGTCGCAATGGCGAAGATGCTCGATACCCTGTGGGCTCAGCGCGACAAGGAAGCGCCACTGGCGACACCGTACGACGCGCTGATCCTGGCCTCGATTGTGGAGAAGGAGACCGGGCGCGCCGAAGAGCGTCCGCGCATCGCCGGTGTATTCACCCGCCGCCTGCAGGCCCACATGCTGCTGCAGACCGACCCCACCGTGATCTATGGCATGGGCGATGCCTATACCGGCACCATCCACAAGGTGGATCTCACCACCGATACGCCGTACAACACGTATACGCGCCAGGGCCTGCCGCCCACGCCCATTGCCATGCCCGGCAAGCCTGCCATTGAAGCGGCGCTGCATCCGGCGACCGGTACCGAGCTCTATTTCGTCGCGCGTGGCGACGGCACCCACGTGTTCTCCAGTACGCTGGACGAGCACAATCGCAATGTCGCCTGCTATCAACTGAAGCGTTGCCCATGACCTCACGCGGTAAATTTATTTCGCTCGAAGGCGGCGAGGGCGCCGGCAAGAGCACGCTGCTCAGCGGCCTGCACAAGCACTTGCTGGCGCAGGGTGTGGAGCTCGTGCAGACCCGCGAGCCCGGTGGTACGCCGCTAGGCGAAGCGGTGCGCGCCATCGTGCTCGACGCAGCACGAGGCAACATGTGTGCCGAGTCGGAATTGCTGCTGATGTTCGCCTCGCGAGCCCAACTGGTGCGCGAGTGTATCGAGCCCGCGCTGGCGGCCGGCAAGTGGGTGCTGTGTGATCGATTCACCGATGCCAGCTACGCCTATCAGGGCGGCGGCCGGGGTATGCCGGTGGAGCGCATTGCCGAACTCGAGCGTTGGGCGGCCAACGGCCTGACGCCCGATCTCACCCTGCTGCTCGATCTTCCCGTGGCGACCGGGCGCGCACGCGCCGCCGGGCGCGGCGAGGCCGACCGTATCGAAGTGGAGGCCGATGCCTTCTTCGAACGCGTGCGGGAGGTCTACCGGGCACGCGCAGCCGCTGAGCCGGCGCGTTTCCGCGTGATCGACGCGAGCCTTACGCCGAGCCAGGTACTGGATGCGGCAATCGAAGCCACCCACCATTTGTTTGGAGCGGTCGCATGAGCGAGATGCCCTGGCACACCGAGCACTGGTCGCGCCTGCAGGCGCGGCGCGCGCGCGATGCCATGCCGCATGCCTTGCTGTTGTGCGGCCCCACCGGCCTCGGCAAGCGCGACTTCATGCGTCGTTTTGCACAGGGGCTGCTATGCGCGCAGCCGCAGGACGGTGTGGCTTGCGGTCACTGCCGGGGTTGCGTGCTGTTCGTGGCAGGGACGCATCCTGACTTCGCCACCTTGAGCTTCGGCCTGCGCAAGGATGGCGTGCAGCGCAGTGAAATCGTGGTCGACCAGATTCGCGAACTGTCAGCGCGGCTCGCCATGTCCAGTCAGTTCGGCGGATGGCAGATCGTGTGCATTGATCCGGCCGATGCCATGAATGCGGCAGCGGCCAATGCCTTGCTGAAAACCCTGGAAGAACCGTCGCAGCAAACCTTGCTGCTGCTGGTGGCCGACGCGCCGTGGCGATTGCCGCAGACGATCCGCAGCCGTTGCCAGCGCATCGAGTTCCACCTGCCGTCGCGCGAGGAGGCGCTTGCCTGGCTGCAACAGCTCGGTGTCAGCGATGCGACGGCTGCACTCGACGCCGCCGGTGGCAATCCGGGACTGGCCCGTGCCTGGGTGCAGGAAGGTGCGTTGGCGCGACGACAGGAAGTGCGCAAGGACTTGGGGGCACTCGCCGCCGGTCGTGGCGAAGCCATGGAGGTAGCGCGCCGGTGGCTCGACAATGAGCCTGGGCAGCGCCTGTGGTTTGCTGCCCAGGCAGTGGCCGATGAAGTGAAGGCACGCGCCGCCGCCGGTGCCGGTCCGCTGGCCAGCCAGCTCGATGCCGAGGCACTGGATCAGTGGTACATGTCGGCCAATCGCACACGTGAATCCTTGCGAGGACCCTTGCGAGGCGATCTGTTGCTGTTGGAACTGCTGGCGCGCTGGCGCTAGCAAGGGCCGGCATGGTGCCGGCTGGGAAAGCTTATTGACAGGACGCCTGCCTAGCCTTGGCGGGATGAAGTCCCCGCAGCAGCACCGTCTCCCCGTTTGGCCATGGTTATCCCTTCTGATCCTGCTGGTCCTTCGACTGGCGTGGCTGAATGCGTACGACCTCAATTCCGATGAGTCGCAGCACGCGCACGTGGCGTGGGCGTGGACGCAGGGGCTGCTGCCTTATCGGGATGTATTCGACAACCACGGCCCGCTGTTCGGCTGGTTGCACTCGCCACTGATCAAGCTGCTCGATGGGCGCGCCGATGTGTTGACCTGGCTGCGGCTCGCCATGCAGTTCTGGTATGTGCTGGCACTCGGGGCAATTGGCTGGATGGGGCGCCGCCTGTTCGGCTGGCGCGTGGCGGTGGTCGCCATGCTTGCGGCCGGCCTGTTCCCTCGCTTCTTCATCGTGAGCGGCCAGTTCCGCACCGATGACATGTGGACGGCCATGTGGTTGGTCGGGCTGGCTTTCGTGGTGGGCGCCCCAGCACGTGCGTGGCGGTTTTTCCTGGCAGGCCTGTGCATGGGCTGTGCGCTGTCGGTATCGCAGAAGACGCTGGTGCTGCTGGTCACGACTTTGCTGGTGGCGACCCTGCTGGGACTGATGCGACCGGCCGGGACAATCCGCACCGGCGGTCGCTGCTGGCTGGCGGCGCTGCTCGGGCTGCTGCTGGTGCCGACGGTCTTCATCATTTGGCTCGGCATGCATGGCGTGCTGGGCGACGCCTGGTACGGCCTGGCTGGCTACAACATCGGCGGCGCCAACAAGCGTCACGCCGCGCTTAACGGGCTGTGGTTCCTGATTCTTGCGGCCGTCATGGTGGCGTTGACAGTGCGGGCGGTGCGACGTCGCGCGCTTGCCGAATTCGACTGGGCGGCTTTCCTTGCCCTGCAGGGTGGCCTGTTCCTCCTGCTGATCTGGTTCGTGTGGCCGCTGGTGACCAAGCAGGATTTCCTGCCGGTGCTTCCCACGCTCGTGCTCGCTGGAGCCGGGTGGGTTTCACAATGGGCCTGGTTGGACCGACGTCCCCGTTTGCGCGGCGTGCTGGTGGTAGTGGTGCTGGTCTGGGAGCTGGCCGCGATCGTGGCCTATGCGCCGCCGTGGAAGGACAACCTCGCCGCGCAGCGTGACGAGCTGGCGCTGGTGCTTCACTACACCGACAAGCATGACCTGGTGATGGATGCCAAGGGCGACTCCATTTTCCGCATGCGTCCATACTATCCCGTGCTGGAAAGCATGGCCCTGCACCGGCTGCGGCGAGGGCAGGTGGCGAATACCATCGTCGATGACCTGATCAGTCATCACTCCATGGTGGTGGTGTTGCGTAGACTTTCGCATGACAGTGCGCGTTTCGTGATGCTCAACTACGTGCGCGCCGGTGGGGACGTCTGGATTGCAGGTCGTATGCTGCCCACGCACGAGCCCGATCAGGTGATCGACGTCTTGGTGCCGGGGGATTACGTAGTGACCGATGGACAGCAACGCTTGAGCGGAAGCCTGGACGGCGCACCTGTCGCCGACCACTGGTACTTCGAGCGCGGCGTTCATCACCTGAAAGTAACTGCGGGCGCGCCGGTCGCTTTCGTCTGGACCCAGGCGTTTGACCGAGGCTGGAAGCCGTTGCCGCCGGAGGGTGGCTGACATGGCGTTGAGTCTCAACCCGCAAACCCGTCTGCTGGTGGTGTCGCCGCACCCGGATGACGAGTCGATTGCGACGGGTGAGCTGATCCAGCAAGTACGCCAGTCTGGCGGTGATGTGCGCATCCTTCTGTTGACCAACGGCGACAACAACCCGTGGCCGCAGCGCTGGGTGGAGCGTCGTCTGCGCATTGGCGTGGAAGAGCGACGTCGTTGGGGTGAGCGGCGGCGAGGCGAAGTGGCACAGGCACTGCATCAGCTGGGCGTGGACCCTTCCGCGCTGCAGTCGCTGGGATGGCCCGATATGGGTCTTACCGATCGGTTGAGCGAGCATTTCCACCACTCGCTGGCCGCACTGACCACCAGCCTGGACGCCTACGAGCCCAACCTCGTCGCGATGCCGGCACTGGGTGATCATCATCCCGACCATGGTGCGGCACACGTCATCACGCGTCTTGCGCTGGCTCGCTGGCCGGGCCGGGAGCCGGAGCAGTTGGCCTATCTTGTCCACGGCCGTGAAGGTGAAGTGACGGGCAAGGTCAAACTCGATTCCTCGGTTGGGCTGCACGCGAACAAGCTCGCGGCACTTGCCTGCCATCACAGCCAAATGGCGCTGAGCGGCAAGCGCATGCGCCGCCTTGCGGATCGTGCCGAGCGCTATCTGACGGTAAAGAATGCCGGTCCTCACGCGGGCGCCTCGGTCCTGCCGTGGCAGCCTTCGACCCTGTTGCAGCCCTGGCTCCAGCTGATGGTGGCGGACCAGGATGGCGTTCGTCACTGGCCGTGGGCCAAGGCACCCTTGAGCCGTGATGCTGAGGGGCGCTACGTGCTGCAAGCTTTGGGTGAAGGGCGGGCAGGTCCGCGCTTCGCCAAGCTCTATATGAACGTGCCGTCGCCCTGGATCTTCGACCGCTGGGGCTGGTGCGAACTCTGAGCAACGACCGCAGGTCGCTCGCTTCGTCACATTCCGTGGACACATCGCTTTACGCTCGGCCTCGGCGCTCGCTACGATGCGGCTCTAGGGGCCGTCGCCACGGCGGTTAGCAGGAGCAGCCATGAATCCGGCCATTGCCGCCCGCCAGGGCATCATTTCGTTGAAGATCAAGGACACCGCGTCGCTTTACAACGCGTATATGCCTTATCTGAAGAACGGCGGCCTGTTTGCGCCCACCGCTCAGCGGTACTCGCTGGGTGACGAGGTGGTGCTGCTGATCAACCTCACCGACGAAGGCGAACGCCTGTCGGTGGCCGGAAAGGTGGTCTGGGTGACCCCGGTCGGTGCCCAGGGCAACCGCACCGCTGGCATCGGTGTGCAGTTCAACGAATCGTCCGATGGCGAGGTCGCTCGCACCCGCATCGAGAACATTCTCGCCGGCATGACCGGCTCAGAACGCCCCACGCATACCATGTAATTCGACCTTGGTAGCAATACCTTGCGGCCGCTGCAACGCAGGCTGCAAATAAAACGCGCGCAGTGCGTTCCAAATACCCGTCAAGGCTTGTTGTTGTTAAGCGCGCTGATACAATGTCGCGATTCCCGACCCTGATCGTGGAAAGTCGGACGATTGCGGCTGCAAATCCGCGTGATCGTGGCGCATAGCCCATGGCCCTCACCGGCCTGCTGAATCCAGTTCCGGACCGTTTACCCCGACGGTCACTGATGCGCCAATGACGGCGCGGAGGTACGTTCCATCGTGCTTGCCGAATACTGGCCTATTCTGCTTTTCATCGGCGTTGCCGCCGGCCTTGGCGTGGTCCTGCTGGCCGTTGGCCTGCTTGCCGGTCCCCGTCGCCCTGAGGCAGACAAGCTCTCGCCCTACGAGTGCGGCTTCGAGGCCTTCGAAGATGCGCGTATGCGCTTCGACGTTCGCTACTACCTGCTGGCGATCATCTTCATCATCTTCGATCTGGAAATTGCCTTCCTGTTCCCCTGGGCGGTGGTGTTCCAGAAAATCGGTCTGGTCGCGCTGATTGAAATGGCGCTGTTCCTGCTGCTCTTGGTCGTTGGTTTTGCTTACGTGTGGAAGAAGGGAGCACTGGAATGGGAGTGATCTCGTCCCTCGACCGGGTGATGCACAACCCGCAGCCGTTGAATCTGGTGGACGACATTCTGCGTCCGGCCGAAGACAATCCGGTCATGCAGCGTGGCTTCGCCACCACCAGCGTCGATGCGCTGATGAACTGGGCGCGCACCGGTTCCATGTGGCCGATGACCTTCGGTCTGGCCTGTTGCGCCGTGGAAATGATGCATGCTGGCGCCGCGCGTCTGGATCTCGACCGGTACGGCGTGATCTTCCGCCCGAGCCCGCGTCAGTCCGACGTGATGATCGTGGCCGGCACGCTGGTCAACAAGATGGCTCCGGCGCTGCGCAAGGTCTACGACCAGATGCCAGATCCCAAGTGGGTCATCTCGATGGGTAGCTGCGCCAATGGTGGCGGCTACTACCACTACTCGTATTCCGTGGTGCGCGGCTGTGACCGCATTGTGCCGGTGGACATCTACGTGCCGGGCTGCCCGCCTACGGCCGAGGCGTTGATCCACGGCATTCTGCAGTTGCAGAAGAAGATCCGCCGCACCAACACCATCGCGCGTTCCTGATAGGCGCTGCCCAGCCATGACTGATACCCCATCGAACTCGCTGGCCGAGCGCCTCTCGGCGCGATTCGGCGATACGCTGAAGATCAGCATCGTCCGCAACGAAGTCACCGCCGAAGTGGCCGCCGCCGACTTGCTCGCGGTGGCTACTGCGCTGCGTGACGAGTCCACGTTCCGTTTCGGCGTGCCGATCGACGTGTGCGGCATCGACTATCTCGGCTACGGCCAGACCGAGTGGGACACCGAAACCGTTTCCGGTACCGGTTTCTCGCGCGGCGTGGAAGGCGAAGCCATGGGCCGGTTCAAGTGGGCCGACCGTCCGCACGCTGACGACGTGCCGCGTCGTTTTGCTTCGGTCGTGCACCTGCTGTCGCTGGAAAACAACCAGCGCGTGCGCCTGCGCGTCTTCTGCGAGGACGACACGCTGCCGGTGGTGCCGTCGCTCACTGGCATCTGGCCGGGCGTGAACTGGTTCGAGCGCGAGTCGTTCGACCTGTACGGCATCATTTATTCGGGTCACCCGGACCTGCGTCGCATCCTTACCGACTACGGCTTCGTGGGTCACCCGTTTCGCAAAGATTTCCCGCTGATCGGCAACGTCGAGGTCCGTTACGACCCCGAACAGAAGCGCGTGGTGTACGAACCCGTGTCGATCGAACCGCGCGTGCTGGTGCCGCGTGTCATCCGTGACGACGCCGACCTGGTGCAGGCCAAGGCCGAAGCCGCCGACGACTGGCGGAGGAACTAATCCGTGCAAGAGATCCGCAACTACACGATGAACTTCGGCCCGCAGCATCCTGCTGCGCATGGCGTGCTGCGCCTGGTGCTGGAGATGGACGGCGAAACGGTCGTTCGCGCTGATCCGCATATCGGGCTGCTTCACCGCGGTACCGAGAAGCTGGCCGAGTCCAAGCCGTTCAATCAATCGATTGGCTACATGGATCGCCTCGACTACGTGTCGATGATGTGCAACGAGCACGCCTATGTGCGCTCCATCGAGACCCTGATGGGTATCGAGGTGCCGGAGCGTGCGCAGTACATCCGCACCATGTTCGACGAGATCACCCGCATCCTGAACCACCTGATGTGGATCGGCTCCAACGCGCTCGATCTGGGTGCCATGGCGGTGTTCCTGTATGCGTTCCGTGAGCGCGAGGAACTGATGGACGTCTATGAGGCGGTATCGGGCGCGCGCATGCATGCCACGTATTACCGTCCGGGCGGTGTCTACCGTGATCTGCCCGACCACATGTCACAGTATCGCGAGTCGCCCTGGCACAAGGGCAAGGACTTGAAGCGCCTCAACAGCTGGCGCGAAGGTTCGATGCTCGACTTCATCGAGGCGTTTACCAGCGACTTCCCGTCGAAGGTGGACGAGTACGAAGAACTGCTCACCAACAACCGTATCTGGAAGCAGCGCACGGTCGGCATTGGCGTGATTCCGCCGGAGAAGGCGCAGGCCTGGGGCATGACCGGCGTGATGCTGCGCGGTTCGGGCATCGAGTGGGATCTGCGCAAGAAGCAGCCGTACGCCAAGTATGCCGAGGTGGATTTCGATATCCCGGTGGGCGTGGGCGGTGACTGCTACGACCGTTACCTGGTACGCGTCGAAGAAATGCGCCAGTCCAATCGCATCATCCAGCAGTGCGTGAAGTGGCTGAAGGCCAACCCCGGTCCGGTGATCGTGCAGAACTACAAGGTCGCACCGCCGAGCCGTGTGGGCATGAAGGAGGACATGGAAGCCCTCATCCATCACTTCAAGCTGTTTACGGAAGGCTACGGCGTGCCGGCCGGCGAAACCTACGCCGCGGTCGAGGCGCCCAAGGGCGAGTTTGGCTGCTACCTGGTTTCCGACGGCGCCAACAAGCCGTTCCGCGTGCATCTGCGCGCACCGGGCTTTGCCCACCTGTCGTCGATGGACGCTACCGTCAGTGGCCACATGCTGGCTGACGTGGTGGCGATGATCGGCACTTATGACCTCGTGTTCGGCGAAGTCGATCGCTGAGCCCGGAGGAAAGCACACATGAAAGCCACCGGAAATTTCGAGCAGGTCAAGAACGTTGATCCGCTCGTCGAACTCAACGACCACACCCGTCATCACATTGACGAGTGGGTTGCCCGCTTCCCGCCGGATCGCAAGCGCTCAGCAGTGATCCAGGCGTTGTTCGCCGCGCAGGAGCAGAACCACGGCTTCCTCACCGACGAGCTGATCACCGCAGTTGCCAAGTATCTCGAGCTGCCCGCGGTGTGGGCCTACGAGGTAGCCAGCTTCTATTCGATGCTGGAGACCAAGCCGGTCGGCCGCAACAACGTGGCGATCTGCACCAACGTCTCGTGCTGGCTCAATGGCGCCGACGATCTGGTCGCTCATTGCGAGAAGAAGCTCGGCATCAAGCTCGGCGAAAGCACCGCCGATGGCCGCGTGTATCTGAAGCGTGAAGAAGAATGCATCGCCGCCTGCGCCAGCGCGCCGGCGATGACCGTCAATGGTCACTACCACGAGAAACTCTCGATCGCGAAGATCGACGAGATTCTCGACGGTCTAAAGTAAGGGCAGGGCGCAATGGCATACGGACCCGCACCCCAGGAACATCAGGTTGTCTACACCACGCTGCATTTCGACAAGCCGTGGGCGATGGACAGCTATACCCAGGTCGGTGGCTATGAAGCGTGGAAGAAGATCCTCGCCGAAAAGCCCGATCCGAACGCTCTGATCGAAGAGATCAAGAAGAGCAACCTGCGCGGCCGTGGTGGCGCAGGCTTCCCGACCGGCTTGAAGTGGTCCTTCATGCCCAAGGGCAACATGCAGAAGTACATTCTCTGCAACTCGGACGAGTCCGAGCCGGGCACCTGCAAAGACCGCGACATCCTGCGCTTCAACCCGCATGCGGTGATCGAGGGCATGGCGATTGCGTGCTATTGCACCGGTTCTACGGTGGCCTACAACTACCTGCGTGGCGAATTCCATCACGAGCCGTTCGAGCATTTCGAAGAGGCGCTGAAGGAAGCTTACGCAGCGGGTCTACTGGGCAAGAACATCCAGGGCACGGGCCTCGATATCGACATCTATGGCGCACTCGGCGCCGGTGCGTATATCTGCGGCGAAGAAACCGCGCTGATGGAATCGCTGGAAGGCAAGAAGGGCCAGCCGCGCTTCAAGCCACCGTTCCCGGCCAACTTCGGCCTGTACGGCAAGCCCAGCACCATCAACAACACCGAAACCTACGCTTCGGTGCCAGCCATCCTGCGCAAGGGCGCGGACTGGTTCCTGGCGCAAAGCAAGACCAAGAACGGCGGCCCGAAGATCTTCTCGGTCTCCGGTTGCGTGCAGAAGGGCGGCAATTTCGAAGTGCCGCTGGGCACCACGTTCGACGAACTGCTGGAAATGGCCGGTGGCTTGCGTCCGGGCCGCACCCTCAAGGGCGCGATCCCGGGCGGCGTGTCGATGCCGGTGCTGCGTGCGGAACAGTTGAAGGGCCTGCCGTTCGACTACGACACGCTGCGCGACCTCAAGACGGGTCTGGGTTCGGGCGCCATCGTCGTGCTGGACGACACCGTCTGCACGGTGCGCTTCACCCGCCGCATCTCGCAGTTCTTCCACAAGGAATCCTGTGGCCAGTGCACGCCGTGCCGCGAAGGTACCGGTTGGATGCATCGCGTGCTGACGCGCATCGTGGACGGGCAGGGCACCATGGATGACCTGCATCGCCTGAAGGCTATTGCCGGCCAGATCGAAGGCCACACCATCTGCGCGTTCGGCGAAGCCGCCGCGTGGCCGGTACAGGGCTTCCTGCGCCAGTTCTGGGACGAATTTGAGTACTACATCGTCAACGGCCGTTCCATCGTCGACGACAAGCTTGGAGCCGCCGCATGAGTGCGCAGCCCGTTGCCCCCCAGCTCGACCTCGTGAACATCGAGGTCGACGGCAAGCCCACGCAGATCCGCAAGGGCGCCATGATCATCGAGGCCGCCGATGCGATCGGCGTGTCCATTCCGCGTTTCTGCTATCACCGCAAGCTGCCCATCGCCGCGAACTGCCGCATGTGCCTGGTCGAGGTGGAGATGGGCGGCAAGCCCATGCCCAAGCCTCAGCCGGCCTGCGCCACGCCCGTGGCCGAAGGCATGAAGGTGAAAACCCGCACCGACGTCGCTCTGAAATATCAGAAGGACGTGATGGAATTCCTGCTGATCAACCACCCGCTGGATTGCCCAATCTGCGATCAGGGCGGCGAGTGCGAACTGCAGGACGTAGCGCTGGGTTACGGTCGCAGCGTGTCGCGCTACACCGAGCGCAAGCGCACCATCGCCGACGAAAACCTCGGCCCGCTGGTTGCCACCGAGATGACTCGCTGCATCCAGTGCACGCGTTGCGTACGTTTCACCAGCGAAATCGCCGGTACGTACGAGCTCGGCGGCATGAGTCGTGGTGACAACCTGCAGATCGGCACTTACATCGGCAAGACCATCGAGACGGAACTGTCGGGCAACATCATCGACGTCTGCCCGGTGGGCGCGCTCACCAACAAGCCATTCCAGTTCCAGGCCCGCGCATGGGAGCTGATCGCCAAGCCGTCCATCGCCTATCACGATGCGCTGGGCTCCAACCTGTGGCTGCATACGCGCCGCGGCGAGGTGCTGCGCACGGTGCCGCGCGACAACGAGTCGATCAACGAATGCTGGCTATCCGACCGTGACCGTTACAGCCATCAAGGCATGTATGCCGCTGATCGCGTGAGCGCGCCGCAGGTCAAGCGCAACGGCCAGTGGCAGACCACTACGTGGGAAGACGCGTTCAGCGCCGCGGTCGAATCGCTCAAGGCAGTGCCGGGTAGCGAGTTGGGCGTGTTGGTGCATCCGGCCACCACCAACGAGGAAGGCGACCTGCTGGTCCGCCTGGCCCGTGGCCTGGGCAGTGCGCATGTCGACCATCGCGTGCGTCAGCTGGACTTCGCCGATAACGCATCGGCGCAGACGTTCGCTATGCCGGTCGCCGAGCTGGACAAGGTCAAGGCCGCGTTGCTGGTCGGTTCGGACCTGCGTCACGAGCTGCCGCTGGTCAATCACCGCATCCATCAGGCGGTGAAGAAGGGCGCCAAGGTCTATACCGTCAATCCGGCGAGCTTCAACTTCAATTACAAGCTCGCTGGCGAAGCCATCGTGGCGCCGCAAGCGCTGGTCGATGCGCTGCTGTCGCTGGCCAAGGCCGCGGTCGACGCCGGTGCCGCTGCACCGACCGCGCTGGCCGCCGCGATCGATGGTGCTTCGTTCGATCAGGGTGACAAGGACGCCATCGCCGATCTCAAGAACGGCGCAGTCGTCATCCTCGGCGAAGCGGCCGTGACGCACCCGCAGGCCTCGTGGCTGCGTGCCGTGGCCCGCTTCATCGCGGAAGCGACCGGTGCGGGTTACAACGAGCTGCCGGTCGGCGCGAACGCCGTGGGTCTGGCCCGCGTCGGCGTGCTGCCGGGCAATGGCGGTCTCGACGCACAGGCCATGCTGGCCCAGCCGCGCAAGGCCTACGTGCTGTACGGCGTCGAGGCGCAGGATGTGGCCGATGGCGCCGCGTTCCTCAAGGCATTGCGTGGTGCCGAGCAGGTGGTTGCGTTCACTGCCTATGCCAGCCCCGCGCTGCGCGAGGTGGCCCATGTGATCCTGCCGATCGCGTTGCTGCCTGAAAACGACGGCACGCTGGTGAATGTCGATGGCCTCTCGCAGGGTGTCGCCGCCGGTTCCAAGGCGCCGGGTGAAGCGCGTCCGGGCTGGAAGGTGTTGCGTGCGCTGGGTGGCGTGCTGAAGCTTGCCGGTTTCGAATTTGACGACCTGGCCGGCCTGCGCGAAGGCATCACCGAGCGTGGCCAGCAGGCGCGCGCCGAGCTGGCATCGCGCCCGGCAGCTGGCGGTCTGGTCCGTCTGGCGACCTGGCCGATTTATCGCACCGACGCGGTGGTTCGTCGTGCCACGGCACTGAATGCTCATCCGCTGAATCGCGCACCGGCTGTGCGCGTCAATGCGGCCGAGGCGCAGCGCCTGGGTCTGGGCGATGGCGTCGCGGTGCGTATTGCCGACGCGGTGTTGCCGCTGACGATCGACGTCTCTGTGCCTGATGGCACCGCGTGGATCGAAGCCGCACACGATGACACTGTCACTCTGCCGCCGTACGGCGCGGCTCTCACCCTGAGCAAGGCATAAGCACATGGGCGAACAGATTCTCAACCAGATCGTCTGGCCGTTGATCTACATCCTGTGCATTGTTCTGCCGCTGGTGATTGCGGTCGCGATGTTCGTGTACTGGGAACGCAAGGTCATCGGCTGGATGCACGTGCGCATGGGGCCGAACAAGATCGGTCCTTTCGGCCTGCTGCAGGCCTTCGCGGACGTGGTGAAGTTGTTGCTCAAGGAAGTGATCCTTCCGACCAGCGCGAACAAGACGCTGTATTACCTGGCACCGATGCTTGCCCTGGTACCGGCGCTGGCCGCCTGGGCGGTGATCCCGTTCAGCGAAAAGATGGTGCTGGCCAACGTCAATGCCGGTGTGCTCTACCTGCTGGCGATGACCTCGCTGGGCGTGTACGGCATCATTCTGGCCGGCTGGGCGTCCAACTCGCGCTACGCGTTGCTGGGTGCCATGCGCTCGGCTGCGCAGGTCATTTCCTACGAGCTGGCGATGGGCCTGTGCCTGGTGTGCGTGCTGGTGCTTGCGGGTTCGCTGAACCTCACCGACATCGTGCATGCCCAGGCGGGTCATAAGGGCGTCTTCGACTGGTTCATGTGGCCGCTGCTGCCGGTCTTCATCATCTACTTCGTGTCGGGTGTGGCGGAAACCAACCGTGCACCGTTCGACGTGGCCGAAGGTGAGTCGGAAATCGTGGCCGGTTTCCACGTGGAATATTCCGGCTCGGCGTTCGCGCTGTTCTTCCTGGCTGAATACGCCAACATGATCCTGGTCAGCTTTCTGGCGGCGGTCCTGTTCATGGGCGGCTGGATGAGCCCGCTGCAAGGCGTGGTTACTGCCGATGTGTCCCCCTGGGTCAACTGGATCTGGACGGGCGGCTTCATCTGGCTGTTCATCAAGGCCTTCATCTTCGCCTTCATGTTCCTCTGGTTCCGCGCCAGCTTCCCGCGCTACCGCTATGACCAGATCATGCGTCTTGGCTGGAAGGTATTCATTCCCATCACCATTGTCTGGGTCCTCGTCGCCGGCTGCATGAAGTACTTCGGCTGGGTCACCGTCGGCACGGGAGGCTGAAGAAAACCATGTCCCGCATTACCCACTATTTCAAGAGCCTCTTGCTCATCGAGCTGTTCAAGGGCATGGGCTTGACCATGCGCTACATGTTCAGCCCGAAGTACACGATGCGCTACCCCATGGAACACATCCCCAAGTCGAACCGCTTCCGCGGCTTGCACGCACTGCGCCGTTACGCCAACGGTGAAGAGCGCTGCATCGCGTGCAAGCTGTGCGAGGCGGTGTGCCCGGCGCTTGCCATCACCATCGACTCGGCGCCGCGCGAAAGCGACGGCCAGCGCCGTACCACGCGCTACGACATCGACCTGTTCAAGTGCATCTTCTGCGGTTTCTGCGAAGAGAGCTGCCCGGTTGACTCCATCGTCGAGACTCATATCCACGAGTACCACTTCGAGCAACGTGGCGAGAACGTGGTGACCAAGCCGCAGTTGCTCGCCATTGGCGACCGCTTCGAGCAGGACATCGCGGCTGCTCGCGCTCAAGACGCCGCGTACCGCTGAGGACACTACTGTGATCGATTCGTCTGTGTTCCAACTGGTCTGCTTCTACGCCTTTGCCGCGGTTACCGTGGCAGCGGCCCTGGGCGTGATCGCGCTGCGCAATACGGTGCATGCCGTGCTGTCGCTGGTTCTGGCCTTCTTCAGCACCGCCTGCATCTGGCTGCTGGCCGAGGCCGAATTCCTCGCCATCGCCCTCATCGTGGTCTACGTGGGTGCGGTGATGGTGCTGTTCCTGTTCGTGGTGATGATGCTGGACATCAACCAGGAACGGGTCCGCGAAGGATTCATCAAGTATCTGCCGGTAGGCATCATCGTGGCCCTGGTCATGTTGGGCGAAATGCTCGGCCTGATCGGCGTGCGCGTCATGCACGAGCAGGTGATGGGCGCCAACCCGGCTGTTATCGATGGCGTGCCGGTGTCCAACACCGAGTGGCTGGGACATGCGTTGTACACGCAGTTCTTGCTGCCGTTCGAAATCGCCGCACTGATCCTCACCGTAGGTGTGGTGGCAGCTGTCGTGCTTACCCTGCGCCAGCGTACTGGCGTGCGGCACCAATCGGCGTCGCAGCAGGTGCTCGTCAATCCGCGTGACCGCATCCGTGTGGTGAAGATGGCAGCCGTCGCTCCGACTGCGCCGCAGCCGGCACCAGGCAAGGAGACCACCCCATGATCACGCTTTCGCACTTCATTGTGCTTGGCGCAGTGCTGTTCTGCATCGCCCTGGCCAGCCTCTTCATTAACCGCAAGAACGTCATCGTTCTGCTGATGTCGATCGAGCTCATGCTGCTCGCGGTGAATATCAACTTCGTGGCGTTTTCGCGTTTCCTGGGCGACGTGGCGGGGCAGGTGTTCGTGTTCTTCATCCTTACCGTGGCTGCGGCGGAAACCGCTATCGGCCTGGCGATCTTGGTGCTGCTGTTCCGCAACCGCAGCACCATCAACGTCGCCGAAATCGACAGCATGAAGGGCTGAGCCGATGGAACTGTCTACATCCATTTTGCTGACCATCGCACTGGCGCCGCTAGTCGGCTGTCTGCTCGCGGGTTTTTTTGGTCACATCATCGGCCGGGTGGGGGCGCATAGCGTCACCATCCTTGGCCTGGTGATCGCATGCGGCCTGTCGTTCTATGTGCTGTACCAGCTCACCGTTGGCGGTGCGCCGGTCTATAACCACAACATCTACACCTGGTTCGAGATCGGCAAGTACACCGCCACGGTCGGTTTCCTGATCGATCGTCTCACCGCCATGATGATGGTGGTGGTGACCTTCGTGTCGTTGCTGGTGCATATCTACACCATCGGCTATATGGCGGAAGACCCGGGCTACCAGCGGTTCTTCAGCTATATCTCGCTGTTCACCTTCTCGATGTTGATGCTGGTGATGAGCAACAACTTCATGCAGCTGTTCTTTGGCTGGGAAGCGGTGGGCCTGGTGTCGTACCTGCTGATCGGGTTCTGGTACAAGCGTCCGACGGCGATCTTCGCCAACCTCAAGGCGTTCCTGGTCAACCGCGTGGGTGACTTCGGCTTCCTGTTGGGTATTGCCGCGATTCTGTACTTCCTCGGCACGCTCGACTACGCCACGGCCTTCGCCAATTCGGATAGCCTGATCGGCAAGACCCTGCAGATTACCCAGAACACGCATTGGGACGCTGCCACGGTCATCTGCATCCTGCTGTTCATCGGTGCAATGGGTAAGTCCGCCCAGGTGCCGCTACACGTGTGGCTGCCGGACTCGATGGAAGGCCCCACGCCCATCTCCGCGTTGATTCACGCTGCCACCATGGTGACCGCCGGCATCTTCATGGTCGCGCGCATGTCGCCGATCTTCGAGCTGTCCGAAAGCGCGCTCAGCTTCGTGATGGTGATTGGCGCCACTGGTGCGCTGTTCACCGGTTTGATCGGTATCGTGCAGAACGACATCAAGCGCGTGGTTGCATATTCGACGCTATCGCAGCTGGGCTATATGACCGTTGCACTGGGTGTGTCGGCCTATAGCGGCGCCGTGTTCCACTTGATGACGCACGCGTTCTTCAAGGCGCTGCTGTTCCTGGGTGCCGGTTCCGTGATCATTGCCATGCACCATGAGCAGGACATGCGCTACATGGGCGGCCTGCGCAAGTACATGCCGGTCACCTGGATCACCATGTGGGTCGGTTCGCTGGCGCTGTGCGGTGTGCCGTTCTTCTCGGGCTTCTACTCGAAGGACGCCATCATCGAGGCCGTGGGCGAGTCGCATCGCTGGGGTGCCAACTATGCGTACTTCTGCGTGATGGCCGGCGCCTTCGTGACGGCGCTGTACACCTTCCGCCAGATGTACCTGACCTTCCATGGCAAGGAACGCTTCACGGTGGTGCACGATCACGGGCACGGCCATGACGAGCACCACCATGACTCGCACAAGGACGACCACGGTCATCACGACGCGGGCATCATGCACGAGACGCCGAAGGAGTCGCCGTGGGTGGTGACGCTGCCGCTGATCCTGCTGGCGATTCCGTCGCTGCTGGTGGGCTTCTTCACGGTCGAGCCGATGCTCTTTGGCAGCTGGTTTGGCGGCGCCATCCAGGTGCACGAGGCCAACAATGTGCTCGCCGAGCTGGCCAAGGAGTTCCACGGTTCGGTGGCCATGGCGCTGCACGGCTTCGCCCAGCTGCCGTTCCTGCTGGTGCTGACGGCGTTTGCCATCCAGACCTATATCTATCTGTTCAACCCGGCCCTGGCCGATCGCATCAAGAACGGGCTCAAGCCGATCTACAACGTGCTTAACCACAAGTACTGGTTTGACGCGGTGTACTACATCGTCTTCGCCGCGCGGCGGTATCGCGCTCGGTCGTGCGTTGTGGAAGGGTGGTGACGCGGCCGTGATCGACGGTGCGCTGATCAATGGTTCGGCGAATATGGTCGAGCGGATTGCCAGCGGCGCACGCCGTCTGCAGTCCGGTTATCTCTACCACTACGCCTTCGCGATGATTCTCGGCCTTATCCTGCTGCTTGGCGGGTATTGGCTGGTCGGGCAATAAGGGAACCTGCTCCATGTTCAATCATTTGCTCAGCCTGCTGATCTGGCTTCCCATTGTGGGTGCCATCCCGGTGCTGCTCGCCGGGTCCGGTCGACCCAACGCCGCGCGCTGGTTGGCGCTACTGGTCGCCGTCCTCACCTTTGTGGTCAGTCTCTACTTGCTGCCGCAGTTCAACGCGGCTGATGGCGCCAAACAGCTGGTCGAAAGCCACCTGTGGATTGCCTCGCTAGGCGTGCATTACAGCCTGGCGGTTGACGGCATTTCGGTGGCCCTGATCCTGCTCACTTCCTTTGTCGGCATCCTGGTGATCGTCGGCGCCTGGGAGGTCATCCAGGACAAGCCGCACCAGTACATGGCTGCCATGCTGGTGCTCGAAGGCCTGATGATCGGTGTGTTCTGCGCCACGGACGCGTTGCTGTTCTACGTGTTCTTCGAGGCCATGCTGATCCCGATGTTCATCCTCATCGGCATGTGGGGCGGTCCGCGTCGCGTGTATGCGACGCTGAAGTTCTTCATCTACACGTTCTTCGGCTCGATCTTCATGCTGATCGGCCTGATCTACCTGTACCTGAAGGCAGGCACGTTCGACCTGCAGACGCTGGCGGCGTTGCCGCTGACGATGAAGGAGCAGACCTGGCTGTTCTTCGCCTTCCTCATCGCCTTCGCGGTGAAGGTGCCGATGGTACCGGTCCACACCTGGTTGC
The DNA here is from genome assembly GCA_963783075.1 of uncultured Gammaproteobacteria bacterium. Classification (GTDB taxonomy): domain Bacteria; phylum Pseudomonadota; class Gammaproteobacteria; order Xanthomonadales; family Rhodanobacteraceae; genus Dyella. The sequence goes on from CAWAMF010000003.1 coordinate 786,243, forward strand.
CGGATGCCCACGTGGAGGCGCCTACCGGCGGTTCGGTGGTGCTGGCTGCGGTGATGCTCAAGATCGGTGGCTACGGTTTCCTGCGCTTCTCGCTGCCCATTACCCCGGATGCGTCCGAGGCATATGCATGGGTGGTGATCGGCCTGAGCCTGATCGCGGTGGTCTATATCGGCTATATCGCGCTGGTGCAGGAGGATATGAAGAAGCTGGTGGCGTATTCGTCCGTGGCGCACATGGGCTTCGTTACCCTGGGCATCTTCATTGCCTTCATGCTCGTGCGTGGTGCCGGCAACATCGATGCGGCCAAGCTGGGCATGCAGGGTGCGATGGTGCAGATGATTTCGCACGGCTTCGTGTCGGGGGCGATGTTCTCCTGCATCGGCGTGTTGTATGACCGCCTGCATACCCGCCAGATCAAGGACTACGGTGGCGTCATCAATGTGATGCCGTGGTTCGGCTTCTTCTACGTGCTGTTTGCCATGGCCAACAGCGGCCTGCCGGGTACCAGCGGCTTCGTGGGTGAGTTCCAGGTGATTCTGGCCAGCTTCCAGGCCAATCCGTGGATCGCGTTGTTCGCGGCCTTCACGCTGATCATCGGTGCTGCTTACACGCTGTACATGGTCAAGCGCGTGCTGTGGGGTGACATCACCAACCCGCACGTGGCCGAGATGAAGGACATCAATGGCCGTGAGCTGTTTGTGCTGGGCTCCTTCGCTGCCGCCGTGCTGGCGCTGGGTATCTGGCCGCAGCCGCTGATCCATCTGATGGATGCATCGGTCTCGCAGCTGGTCACGCAGCTCGCCAACCACAAGATTTAACAGGACTGATCATGCCGAATCTCAATGACATTCTGATCCTGTTGCCGGAGGCGTTCCTCGTTGCATGGGCGTGCGTGCTCTTGCTGCTGGACGCCTTCATGGAACCCAAGCTGCGCTGGACCCTGCATTGGTTCTCCCTCGTCGGCCTGTTGATGACCATCTACCTGGTGGTCGCCGGTCAGCCCGACCAGGCCGTCACCGCCTTCAACGGGATGTTCGTGCGCGATGGCGTGGCGGAGATCCTCAAGGTGTTTGCGCTGCTCACCACGGCGATGGTGTTTGTCTACGCCAAGCCTTATCTGATCGACCGCAAGCTGTTCATCGGCGAGTTCTACACGCTGACCATCTTTGCGGTGATCGGCATCATGCTGTTGGTGTCTGCGGGTAACCTCATCACCGTTTACCTGGGCCTGGAGCTGTTCACGCTGTCGTCGTACGCGCTGGTCGCCTTGAACCGCGATTCGCGCATGTCGTCCGAAGCGGCGATCAAGTACTTCGTGTTGGGCGCGCTGGCCTCGGGCATGCTGCTGTACGGCATGTCGATGGTCTACGGTGCTACCGGCACGCTGGATCTGGCACATCTGCACGTGGCGGCCGCCACCACGACCATGCCGCACCTGCTGGTGTTCGGCCTGATCTTCATGATCGTGGGTATCGGCTTCAAGCTGGGTGCCGCACCATTCCACATGTGGATCCCGGACGTGTACCAGGGTTCGCCCACGGCAGTGACCATCTTCATCGGTTCGGCAGCCAAGCTGGCCGCGTTCGGTATGGCGTACCGCCTGCTGTCCACGGGCATGGGCGACCTGGCACAGCATTGGCAGCTGATGCTGGCATGCCTGGCGGTGCTCTCGCTGGCGATCGGTAACGTGGTGGCCATTGTGCAGAGCAACCTCAAGCGACTGCTCGCTTATTCGACCATTTCGCACATGGGCTATCTGCTGCTCGGTCTGGTCAACGCCGGTCCGGAAGGCTATGCCGCTGCGCTGTTCTATGCGATCAGCTACGCGCTGATGACCACCGCCGCATTCGGCATGATTCTGGCGCTGGCCCGCGTGGGCTTCGAATGCGAAGAGATTGACGACCTCAAGGGCCTGAACCAGCGTTCGCCGTGGGCTGCTTTCCTGATGATGCTGGTGATGTTCTCGCTGGCCGGCGTGCCGCCGATGTTCGGCTTCTTTGCCAAGCTGTTGGTGCTGCAGGCAGCGATCCATGCCGGCTTCATGTGGCTGGCGCTCGTGGGCGCCGTGTTTGCGATCATCGGCCTGTACTACTACCTGCGCGTGGTGAAGGTGATGTACTTCGACAAGCCGGTCGAAGGCACCGAGATCCATTTGCAGCGCGATGTATCGGTGCGTGTGGTGCTGTCGTTGAACGTGCTGGCGCTGCTGGTGCTTGGTTTTGGCTGGGGCCCGCTGTTTGGCTGGTGCCAGCGAGTGTTTGTCGGCTGATGTGTGTCATGACGGACATCCTCCGTCATGACACTTTTAGACGATTACGTAAAAATATTGACGAAAAAGCTTGCAAGAATTCGGCCATCTCGTTAATATTCTCGAACTCTGATGCGGGGTGGAGCAGTCTGGCAGCTCGTCGGGCTCATAACCCGAAGGTCGCAGGTTCGAATCCTGCCCCCGCTACCAGATCTTTCTTAGAACAAGAAAGCCTCCTCGTGAGGCTTTTTTGTTGGGCGCACGGAAGCGTCGCACATGCGTCATATGCCGCTTCGAGGCGGCATGCGCTGGTTGCCCCGGAAAGAGTCTGGATGGGTCGGGACATCGGCGAGAACGCTCTTGTATAGAGCAGGGAATGGGCCGCTTGTGCCCATTTTTTGTTTCTGGCGACGGTAACGGTGGTAAGCGACATGGATACGCAAGCATTGGCTCAACGCTTCACCGAGGTTCTGGCCGATTTGGGGCTGGAATGCATCGGAGTGGAGTTCACCCCGTCGCAGGGGCAGAGTACCCTGCGGATTTACCTGGACACTGAAGGTCGCGAGGTCGGCCTTGACGACTGCGAAACGGCCAGTCGCGAGCTGTCGGCGATGCTGGACGTGGAGGATCCTATCCCGGGCCATTACGTGCTTGAGGTTTCCTCCCCGGGTATTGATCGCCCGTTGTTCACCGCGGCGCAATTTGCCAAGGTAACCGGTGCGGAAGTAAAGATTTTGCTTAAGGCGCCCCTGGAAGGACGTCGCCGTTTGCGCGGCAAGGTGGTGTCGGTCGAAGGCGAGCGGATTTCGCTGGAAGCCGAGGGCAAGAGCTTCGAGTTCGACCATGACGCGGTGGAAAGCGCGCGCGTGGTGCCTGACTGGGTAGCGCTCGGTTACGTGCCGCAGCCCAAGCCAGGCGGTAAGCCGGGCAAGAAGACCACGAAGTAATTAATCGAAAGCGATCGGGCGCCGGTGGCGTCTACGGAGTTGCTGCAATGAGCAAAGAACTTTTGCTGGTGGTTGACGCGGTTGCCAATGAAAAGGGCGTGCCGCGCGAAGTGATTTTCCTGGCCATGGAAGCGGCGCTTGCGTCCGCCGCCAAGAAGCGTTATCCGGACGAAGATCCGGACATCCGCGTGGCCATCGACCGCCATACCGGTGACTACGAGACCTTCCGTCGCTGGGAAGTCATCGCAGACGATGGTGAGATGGAATCGCCGTTCCACCAGGTGCGCCTCATGGACGCCGTCGACGAGCGCGAAGGCGCCGAGGTTGGCGAGTACATCGAGCAGCAGATCGAGAACGCCGAATTCGGCCGCATCGCTGCGCAGGCCGCCAAGCAGGTGATCGTGCAACGCGTACGCGAAGCCGAGCGCCAGCAGGTGGTCGATGCATTCCAGGAGCGCGTGGGCGAGCTGGTTACCGGCATCGTCAAGCGCGTGGAGCGCGGCAACGTCTATCTGGATCTGGGCAGCAATGCCGAGGCCTTCATTCCGCGCGACAAGACGATTCCGCGCGAATCGGCCCGCGTCGGCGACCGCGTCCGCGGCTACCTCTATGAGGTGCGTTCGGAAGCCCGCGGCCCGCAGCTGTTCGTGTCGCGCGCCGCGCCGGAATTCATGATCGAGCTGTTCAAGCTCGAAGTGCCGGAAGTGGGCCAGGGCCTGGTCGAGATCAAGGGCTGTGCCCGCGATCCGGGCGACCGCGCCAAGATCGCCGTGGTGGCACATGACACCCGCACCGATCCCATCGGCGCGTGCATCGGCATGCGTGGTTCGCGTGTGCAGGCGGTGTCCAACGAGCTCAATGGCGAGCGCGTGGACATCATCCTGTGGCACGAGAATCAGGCCCAGTACGTCATCAATGCGATGGCGCCGGCCGAAGTGCAGTCCATCATCATGGACGAGGAAAAGCATTCGATGGACATCGCGGTGGCCGAGGACAAGCTGTCCCAGGCCATCGGTCGCGGTGGCCAGAACGTCCGCCTCGCCAGCAAGCTCACCGGCTGGCAGCTCAACGTGATGACGCAAGACCAGGTCGCCGCCAAGAGCGAGGCCGAGCAGGAAGCCGCACGCCAGCTGTTCATGGACAAGCTGGAAGTGGACCAGGAGATCGCCAACATCCTCGTGCAGGAAGGCTTCTCCAGTGTTGAGGAAATCGCCTATGTGCCCAGCGCCGAGCTGCTGGCCGTGGAAGGCTTCGACGAAGACATCGTCGAGGAACTCCGCGCCCGCGCCCGTGACGCGCTGCTGACCGAGGCGTTGGCGGTGGAAGAGGGCATTGACGAGCACCAGCCGTCGGAAGAGCTACTCTCACTGACGGGCATGGATGAGGCCACGGCGTTCGCGCTGGCTTCTCGCGAAGTGGTAACGGTGGACGATCTGGCCGACCTCGCGGTCGATGACCTGATCGATATTGATGGCATGGACGAGGATCGCGCTGCCGCGCTGATCATGGCTGCACGTGCGCCGATGATCGCGCGTCTGGAGAAAGGTGGCTAACCGCGGGCGGCAGCGCCCTGGATGGGCGCGCCGAGGAAGGCTGAAAAGCCTTCCACCAAGGATGGGGGTGGACGTGCAGGCGAGGCCTCACGGACTTAGCGCGGGAACGGCGGAGAAAGAACACGATGTCCGGTGAAACGATCAAACAACTGGCCCTGAGCATGAAGGTGCCCGTCGACAGGCTGCTTACGCAGCTGAGTCAGGCAGGCATGTCCTTCTCAGACCCTGAGCAAGTCATCAGCAGCACGGAAAAGATGAAGCTGCTTGGCTTCCTGCGGCGCAGTCACGGCAAGGACGCGCCCGCCGATAGCGAAGGCGATTCGCCGCGGCAGATCACCTTGAAGCGCAGTACGCGCGGCGAGCTGAAGCTGGCCACGCCGGGTGGCCGCGGTGCTGCGACCGGCGGCGCCAAGACGGTCAACGTCGAAGTGCGCGCCAAGCGCACCTACGTCAAGCGCAGTGTCATTGCCGAAGAAGCCGGCAGCGATGTCGAGCGGGAAGACGCCGTGCGCAAGCTGCAGGAATCGCATCAGCAGCGCGAGCACGAAGAAGCCGAGCGCGCCGAGGCCGATCGCCTGCGCCAGGAAGAAGCCCAGCAGCGCGCCGAAGAAGCCCAGCGCCAGCGCGAGGCGGAAGAAGAACATCGTCGCCAGCAGGCGGAAGCTGAAGCCGCGGCGCATGCCACGGCACACGCAGCCGATGCTGGCCAGACCGCAGCGCCGGCAGCAGAACCTGCAGCCGTCCCGGTCGAGTCGAAGGAAAAGCCCCCGGTGGTTGAAACGGCAGCGCCGCAGCGCGTGGATCACAGCGTGTTCGGCATGATCGTGCCGACCATCCATGAGCCGCGCCGCCGCGAAAAGAAGGTCGTGATTACGCCGGCCCCGGTCGTTGCGCCCGTGCGCCCGCCTGCTCCCGCCGCAGCGGCTCCGGCCGCGGCCCCGGCAGCAGGCGCTCCGCATCGCGCCGGCGGCAACGCCAATACGAATACCAATGCCGGTGCAGGCGCCCCGGGTGCCAACGCCAACGCCAATGCCAACAAGTCGCGGCACGGCCGCGATCGTGATGAAGGCCCAGGCGGCAAGCGTTTTGCCGGTGGCGAGCTGCATCTGAGCGACGCCGATCGCGCGCGCCGTTCCAGCAACAACAAGCGTGGCAAGCCCGGCAAGGGCTCTGGCCGCGAAGTATCGCGTGGTGGCCATCAGGCCAGCTCCGGTACGCATGGCTTCTCGCGCCCGACCGCGCCGGTTGTGCGCGAAGTCGTCGTGGGCGACGCCAACGTGGTTGCCGACCTTGCGCAGAAGATGGCGGTCAAGGGTTCGGAAGTGGTCAAGGCGCTGTTCAAGATGGGCGTCATGGCGACCATCAACCAGACCATCGACCACGACACTGCCGTGCTGGTGATCGAAGAGCTGGGCCATACCCCGGTTGCCGCAAGCGAGAACAACGCCGAAGCCACGCTGGCTGCGCATACGCAGAACGCGGAGCTCGAAGGCGAGAAGAAGCCGCGTCCGCCGGTGGTCACCATCATGGGCCACGTTGACCACGGCAAGACTTCGCTACTGGATTACATCCGCCGCACCAAGGTCGCCTCGGGCGAAGCCGGTGGCATTACGCAGCACATTGGTGCTTACCACGTGGAAACGCCCAAGGGCGTCATCACGTTCCTGGATACCCCGGGCCACGCAGCGTTCACCTCGATGCGTGCCCGCGGTGCCCAGTCCACCGACATCGTGGTGCTGGTGGTTGCCGCCGATGACGGCGTGATGCCGCAGACGGCGGAAGCCGTGCAGCATGCACGCGCCGCCAAGGTGCCGCTGATCGTTGCCATCAACAAGATGGACAAGTCCGACGCCAATCCGGATCACGTCAAGCAGGGTCTCGGCATCCTGGAAGTGATTCCGGAAGAGTGGGGTGGCGACACGCCGTTCGTGCCGGTATCGGCCAAGGCCGGCACGGGCATCGACGACCTGCTCGACGCGATTTCGGTGCAGGCCGAGGTGATGGAGCTGACCGCCGTCGAAGACGGCCCGGCCTCCGGCGTGGTGATCGAATCCAGCCTGGATCGCGGTCGTGGCCCGGTGGCTACGGTGCTGGTGCAGCAGGGCACGCTCAAGCGCGGCGATTTCGTCGTGTGCGGCATCGAGTATGGCCGCATGCGTGCGCTCATCGATGAGGCCGGCAAGACGGTGCAGGAAGCGGGTCCGTCGATTCCGGTTCAGGTGCTGGGTCTTTCCGGCGTGCCGGAAGCGGGTGACGACTTCGTGGTGGTGGCTGATGAGCGCCTCGCCCGCGAAGTGGCTGCCGAGCGTCAGCTCAAGCGCCGCGAGACGCGGATGGTCAGCAAGGCCAACCGCCTCGAGGACATCATTGCCCAGATGGGTCAGGGTGCCGAGCAGCAGACGCTCAACATCCTGGTCAAGGCCGACGTGCAGGGTTCGGTGCAGGCGCTGCGCGAGTCGCTCAGCCAGATCGGCAACGAGAATGTGAAGGTCAACGTGATCGCAGCCGGTGTCGGCGGCATCACCGAGTCCGACGCCACGCTCGCCGCCGCTTCCAAGGCATTGGTGATCGGCTTCAACGTTCGTGCCGATGCGTCGGCCCGCAAGGTGATCGATACCTCCGGCCTGGACGTTCGCTACTTCTCGATCATCTATGACGTGATCGACCAGGTGAAGCAGGCCGCTTCGGGTCTGCTTGGCAAGGAAGTGCGCGAAGAGATCATCGGCGTGGCACAGGTGCGCGAGGTGTTCCGCAGCTCCAAGTTCGGCGCGGTGGCCGGTTGCATGATCATCGAAGGTACGGTCAAGCGCAGCAAGCCGATTCGCGTGCTGCGTGACAACACCGTGGTCTTCCAGGGCGAACTGGAATCGCTGCGTCGCTTCAAGGAACTGGTCGACGAAGTGCGCAACGGCATGGAATGCGGTATCGCCGTGAAGCAGTACAACGACGTGAAGGTCGGTGACCAGATCGAGTGCTTCGAGCGTATCGAGGTGGCCCGCACGCTGTAATGGCTACTGGCCTGCCTTCGGCGGGCCGGCTGTCCTCAGTGGTGTGTTTCCAGCGGGCGGTGTGGATATCCACATCGCTCGCTTTGTTTTCAGGGTCGGCCATGCCGGCGCGGCCCTTGGTTGAAAGGAGTGCGTCATGCCTTCACGCGATTTCAAGCGTACCGACCGCGTCGGTGCCGAACTGCGCCGCGAACTGGGCCTGTTGGTCCATGCCGCCGTGCGCGACCATGGCCTGCCTTCGGTGAGCGTGTCGGATGTGGAGGTCACTCGTGATCTCGACTGGGCCACGGTGTGGGTCACTGCACTTCAGCCGGAGCGGTCCACCGAGGCCATGAAGGCGCTCAAGGAACTGGCCGTGGAATTTCGCCGTTCGTTGTCGCGCAGTATGCGCCTGCGCCGTGTACCCGAACTGCGCTTCAAGTATGACGACTCGGTCGACAAGGGCGAGCGCATCGAAAGTCTGCTGCGGCAGGAAAGTGAGCGCTCCGCCCAGTCCGATGAGAAAAACGCTGAGGACTGATGAAGCGGCAGATACGTTTTCGCGATCTGCACGGCATCGTGCTGCTGGATAAGCCGCTGGGCCTGAGTTCCAACCAGGCCCTGCAAGTCGTGCGCAAGGGACTTTTCCGGGCAGAGAAGGGCGGCCATACCGGTGCCCTGGACCCGCTCGCCACTGGCCTGCTGCCGCTGTGTTTCGGCGAGGCCACCAAGATCGCCGGCATGCTGCTGGGCTCGCGCAAGGCCTATCTGGCCGAGTGCCGACTGGGCGCCACCACTTCAACGGCGGATCTCGAGGGCGAGATCGTGCAAGAGCGGCCGGTGCCGACCCTGACCGACGAAGCCATCGAGCAATCGCTGGCCAAGTTGCGCGGACGCATCACCCAGGTACCGCCGGCCTATTCGGCGATCAAGAAAGATGGCGAGCCGCTGTACGTGAAGGCCCGCCGCGGCGAAGCCGTCGACGTGCCGGCGCGCGAGGTGGAGGTCTATCGGCTGGACCTGGTGTCGCGCACGGATGACAGCCTCGCCCTGTACGTGGAATGCGGCTCGGGCACCTACGTGCGCAGCCTGGCGGTGGACTTGGGCGAGGACTTGGGCTGCGGCGCCCATCTGACGGCCCTGCGCCGACTATGGGTGGATCCCTTCAGGGAAGCGGCCATGGTCACCGTCGACCAGCTCAATGCGGCCGCCTCCCGAGGCGACGAGGCCCTCATGGCGCTGCTGTTGCCGGTCTCGGCGGGCTTGGCGGGACTGCCCCCCATGCATCTTGATGCCGAGCGCAGCGTGGCCGTCTCACAGGGCCAGCAGATTCCGCTGGACCCCGAGCTGACCGGACGCTTGGCCGTGTTCGGCGAGGACAGGCGCCTGCTCGCGCTGGGCGAAGCGGTGGGCGGAAAACTGCATATCGTGCGCGGCTTCAATCTGCCGCCGACACGCGAGCCTGCCAGTCAACTATGACGGTCTTGTTGTCATAGGGCTCCGGTCGCTACAATACGGAGCTTGTTCGAGACTTTTCATTCATCAAGGCGAAGCTTGCGCAACGTCATGCAGTGACGTTGCGCAAGCTTCGCACCCGTTTTTTTAGGAAGAGATACCATGTCCCTCACCGCAGAACAGACCGGCAAGATCATTGCTGACTTCGGCCGCGTGGCGAACGATACCGGTTCGCCGGAAGTGCAGGTCGCCCTGCTGTCCGCCCGCATCGACCACCTCACCGGCCACTTCAAGGCCCACAAGCAGGATCACCATTCCCGCCGTGGCCTGCTGAAGCTGGTCAACCAGCGCAAGCGCCTGCTGGGCTACCTGAAGGACCGTGACCTGGCTCGTTATCAGACCCTGATCGAGCGTTTGGGCCTGCGTCGTTAAGGTTGATGTTTGCGCTCCCCCGCGGGCGCAAAGGTCAAACGCGGCCATGCTTGGCCGCAACTCCCAAATCAGGATAAGACAGTGGCGAAAGTAACCAAGTCATTCCAGTTCGGTAATCACGAAGTCACACTGGAGACGGGCGAAATCGCCCGCCAGGCTTCCGGTGCCGTCATGGTCAGCATGGGCGGCACGGTTGTGCTCGTCACCGTGGTGGCCGCCGCCAAGGCGAAAGAGGGGCAGGATTTCTTCCCTCTCACGGTCGACTACGTCGAGAAGTTCTACTCCGCCGGTCGTATCCCGGGTGGCTTCTTCAAGCGCGAAGGCCGCCCGACCGAGAAGGAGACGCTCACCTCGCGTCTGATCGACCGTCCGGTGCGCCCGCTGTTCCCGGAAGAGTTCAAGAACGAAGTGCAGGTCATCGCACAGGTCGTTTCGCTGAACCCGGAAATCGACGGTGACATCCTGGCCATGCTGGGCGCCTCCGCTGCGTTGAGCCTCGCCGGTATCCCGTTCAAGGGCCCGATCGGCGCTGTCCGCGTCGGCTACGTCGATGGCAAGTACCTGCTCAACCCGACCGCGACCGAGCTGAAGGGCTCGGCGCTGGATCTGGTCGTGGCCGGTACCTCCAACGCCGTGCTGATGGTGGAATCCGAAGCCAAGATGCTGTCCGAGGACGTGATGCTCGGCGCCGTGGTGTTTGGTCACCAGCAGATGCAGGTTGCCATCCGCGCCATCGCCGAACTCGCCACCGAAGCTGCAAAGCCGTCGTGGGACTGGCAGCCGCCGGCCCGCAACGAGTCGCTGATCGCCGCCCTCAAGGGTGCCGTCGGCAGCAAGCTGGAAGAAGCCTTCCAGGTGCGCGACAAGCTGCAGCGTCGTGACGCCATCTCGGCGATCAAGTCGGACGTGCTGGCCTCGCTGGTCGCCGACGCCGAAGCCAAGGGCTGGGACAAGGCCGAGCTGTCGAAGGAATTCGCCGAGCTCGAATACCGCACCATGCGCGACGGCGTGCTGAAGACCAAGATCCGCATCGACGGTCGCAACCTCGACGACGTCCGCGCGATCTCCGTGCGCGTCGGCGTGTTGCCGCGTACCCATGGTTCGGCACTGTTCACCCGCGGTGAAACGCAGGCGCTGGTCGTGGCCACGCTCGGCACCACCCGCGATGCGCAGATCATCGATGCGCCGGAAGGCGAGTCGAAGGATGCCTTCCTGTTCCATTACAACTTCCCTCCGTTCTCGGTGGGTGAGGCTGGCCGCTTCGGTGCGCCGAAGCGTCGCGAAATCGGCCACGGCCGTCTCGCCAAGCGCGGCGTGCAGGCTGTGAAGCCGAGCATCGAAGAGTTCCCGTACGTGATCCGCGTGGTCTCGGAAATCACCGAGTCCAACGGTTCCTCGTCGATGGCTTCGGTGTGCGGTTCCTCGCTGGCCATGATGGACGCTGGCGTGCCGCTCAAGGCGCCGGTGGCCGGTATCGCCATGGGCCTGGTGAAAGAAGGCGACGACTTCGTCGTGCTGTCCGACATCCTGGGTGATGAAGATCACCTCGGCGACATGGACTTCAAGGTGGCCGGTAGCGCAGAAGGCATCTCCGCGCTGCAGATGGACATCAAGATCGACGGCATCACCGAAGAGATCATGCGTACCGCGCTGGCCCAGGCCAAGAACGGTCGCCTGCACATCCTCGGCGAGATGGCCAAGGTCATCAGCACGCCGCGTTCGGAGATGAGCGAGTACGCCCCGCGCCTGCTCACCATCAAGATCCATCCGGACAAGATCCGCGAAGTCATCGGCAAGGGCGGCGCCACCATCCGCTCGATCACCGAAGAGACCGGCACCACCATCGACATCAGCGATGACGGCACCGTCATCATCGCGTCGGTGAACCGCCTGAAGGCTGACGATGCCAAGAAGCGCATCGAGCAGATCGTCTCCGACGTCGAGCCGGGCCGCATCTACGAAGGCAAGGTTGCCAAGCTGATGGACTTCGGTGCGTTCGTCACCATCATGCCGGGCAAGGACGGCCTCGTTCACGTCTCGCAGATTTCCAGCGAGCGCGTGGAGAAGGTCTCCGACAAGCTGAAGGAAGGCGATATCGTCAAGGTCAAGGTGCTGGAAGTGGACAAGCAGGGCCGTATTCGCCTGTCCATGAAGGCCGTGGCTGAGGACGAGGGCGCCAACGCCTGAGTCGTCGACTCGCAGTAAGTTGCGGAAGCCCGGTCTTGTGCCGGGCTTTTGCTTTTGGTGCGTTGCGGAATTTTCAGCAGCGGCGGCAGCGCTCGGAAAGGGCCCGTTCCTAATGCCGTTTTTGCGTTCGCTGCAACAGGCTTTTGCTAGGATGCCGATAGTGCGACGAGGATGTAGGCATGGCCGACCAGGCAAGTGATTTGTTGAAGAATTTCCAGTCGATGGCGCAGCAATCCTGGGATACCTGGGCCCGTTATCTGCAGCAACAAACGACAACGGCAGCAAACCCCTTTGCGTCGGCGGCACCCACGTCGCATGCCGGCGCTGGGAACGATGTGCTGGCACGGAGCATGGCCGCCCTCAAAAACTACGGCGAGTGGTTGCAGGGCGCTGCCGGCAGCGGGCTTGGTCAGGGCGGCGGTGACTGGCAGCAAGCGCTGCAGAGCCTTTATTCCGGCATGGGCGGGCAGCCCTTTGCCCATGCTTTCGCCAGTCTCGACAGCGAGGCCGCGCGCAGCTTCGCGCAGATGTGGCAAGGCTGGCAGCAGGCCAGCCAGTCGGGATCGGGCGGTTTCGCGTTCGACGTGGAGCACCTCGCCGCCTTTGGCTATACGCGCGAGCGCCAGTTGCAGCAGCAGGCGCTGGCCGCGGCCATGCGCGAATATCTCGATAGCGCCAACAAATACCAGGGGCTGATCCAGCGTGCCAACGCCGAAGGGTTCGAGCGTCTGCAGGCCAAACTCGCTGAGCTTGGTACGTCCAATCACCAGGTCGAATCGCTCAAGGCGCTTTACGACCTGTGGGTGGACGGTGCGGAAGAAGCCTACGCAAAGATCGCGCTGTCCGATGAGTTTCGCCATGTCTATGGCTCGATGGTCAACGCACAGAGCCGTGTGCGGGAGCTGCAACAACAACAGCTCGAAGCGTTCTGTCGTGAGCTTGGCATGCCTACCCGCAGCGAAGTCACCGCCATTAGCAAACGCTTGCATGAGCTGCGTCGCGAGGTACGTGCGACTACCACCTTTGCCGGCTCGGAAGATGTAGCTGCCCTGCGTGCAGAAGTTGCCGCATTGAAGCGCCAGCTTGCCAGCAAGCCAGCTACCGAAAAGGTCGCTGCCAAGAAGTCCTCTGCGCGCACCAGCAAGCGCGAGGTCGAAGAAGAGGTTGTCGTGCGCCGGGCCACGCCGGCCGCCGCGGTGGCCGCCCGCAAAACCGTGGTGCGCGGTGCTCCGCGTACGCGCAAGTAAGGAGCGCTCATGTTTCCGCCGCTACGCCTCGACCCGGCCGCGCTGCTGGGTGAAATTTCGGCCTTCCAGCGCAAGCTGGCCTCAGGGCTGGGTAACCTCGCCAATCAGGCCGAACCCGACTATGCCAATACGCCGCGCGAAGCGGTGTATCGCGAAGACAAGCTCACGCTGTGGCACATGAAGGGGCAGGGCGCGCCGACCACGAAGACGCCGACGCTGATTGTCTATGCGCTGGTCAATACGGTGTGGATGACCGATCTGCAGGCCGACCGGTCGCTGGTCCGCAACCTGCTGGAACAAGGTGAAGACGTCTATCTGCTCGACTGGGGTTACCCCGATAGCGCCGACCGCTGGTTGACGCTGGATGACTACATCAACGGCTATCTCGATCGTTGCGTAAATGCGGTAAGCCGACATGCGGGCGTCGGCGCGGTGAACCTGCTCGGCATCTGCCAGGGCGGGACCTTCTCGCTGTGCTACGCGGCGACGCACGCGGAAAAGGTCAAGAACCTGATCACCATGGTCACGCCGGTGGACTTCCAGACGCCCGACAACATGCTGTCCAATTGGTCGCGCGAAGTGGACGTGGACCGCTTCGTCGACACCATGGGCAACATCCCAGCCGCGTTGCTCAACTGGGTGTATCTCACGCTCAAGCCGGTGCGTTTGAATCAGCAGAAATACGTGGGTCTGGTCGACATCCTCGACAACCCCAAGGAGCTGGTGAACTTTCTGCGCATGGAGCGTTGGATCTTCGATTCGCCGGATCAGGCGGGCGAAGCGTTCCGCGAATTCATCAAAGAGTTTTATCAGCAGAACAAGCTGATCAAGGGCGAATTGGTGATCGGTGGCAAGCCGGTGGACCTGGGCATGATCACGCATCCGGTGCTCAACATTTTCGCGGAGCTCGATCACCTGGTGCCGCCGGATGCCTCGCGCGCCCTGGGCCGTCATGTAGGCACCACCGACTACACGCAGCTCGCTTTCAAGGGTGGCCATATCGGCATCTACGTTTCCGGTCGCGCGCAGCGCGAAGTGCCCCCGGCTATTCATCAGTGGCTGAGTACGCGAGACTGACACGTTCCACAGGACAGAGGGTTGCCATGGACAAGCGTCTTCATCGATCAAGCAGTGACAAGAAAATCGCCGGTGTCTGCGGCGGTATCGCTGCCTACCTTGGCTGGGACCCGACCCTGGTCCGCCTGCTATGGATCTTGCTCACCCTGGCAGGTGGATCGGGCATCCTGATCTACCTGATCCTGTGGGTAGTGATGCCCGACACGCCCTGAACCTCACGGCGGACTCCGCCGGTCTTTCGATTTCTTTGAGTAGTACGACACCTATGGATTACGACCGTTACGACCGCATCCGCGCCGTGCAGTGGCAAGGCGATCACCTGCGCCTGCTGGATCAGCGTCTGCTTCCGCAGGAAGAGCGCTGGATCGATTGCGCCACCGCCGCCGAGGTGACCCAGGCCATCAAGGATCTGGCCGTTCGTGGTGCGCCGGCCATCGGCATCGCGGCGGCATGGGGCGTGGTGCTGGGCGCCAAACAGGGTGAGCCGCTGGATGCCGTGCTGGCGATGCTTCGCGCTGCGCGTCCTACCGCGGTGAATCTGATGTGGGCGCTCGATCGCATGAAGGCGCGCATCGCCGCCGGTGCGGACGTCGCGGCGCTCGAGCGCGAGGCGCAGGCCATCCAGGACGAAGATCTGGCCGCCAACCGCCATATGGGCGAACTGGGCGCTGCGCTGATCGCACCGCACTCGGGTGTGCTCACTCACTGCAATACCGGCTCGCTGGCAACGGCGGGTTATGGCACCGCGCTGGGCGTGATCCGCGCCGGCGTGGCCGGCGGCCGTATCGAGCAGGTCTATGCGGGCGAGACACGTCCCTGGCAACAGGGCGCGCGCCTGACTATGTGGGAACTGGTGCGCGATGGCATTCCCGCCCGGCTGATTGCCGACTCCGCCGCATCCCACCTTATGCGTTCGGGGGCAGTGCAATGGGTGATCGTGGGCGCCGACCGCATCGCCGCCAATGGCGATACGGCGAACAAGATCGGCACGTATCAGTTGGCCATTGCTGCGCGCCACCATGGCGTCAAGTTCATGGTGGTGGCGCCGTCATCGACGGTGGATATGGCCACGGCCTCGGGCGACGACATCGAGATCGAATTGCGTGATTCGGCCGAGCTGCTTTCGGTGGCCGGACGTCGCACCGTGGTCGAAGGCGCTGAGGCGTGGAATCCGGTATTCGATGTGACGCCGGCGGAGTTGATCGACGCCATCGTGACGGAGCGCGGCGTGATCGAGCGGCCGACAACCAAGGCCATGCAGGCCCTGTTCGGTTCATGAAGCTCTCGAAACAGTTTCTTCTTTTCGCGGTGGGCGGCGCCATCGGGTTCGTGGTGGATGCGGGTCTGGCTCAGGCGCTGGTGAGTTGGTGCGGCTGGAGCGCGTATTACTCGCGTCTCGTTTCGATTCCGCTAGCGGCCACCACCACGTGGTGGTGGAACCGTCGGCAAACGTTCGCGGGCCACGGCAGCGGACGTGGCCTGTTTTCCGAATGGTTGCACTGGATGGCGCTGATGGGCGTGGGCGCACTGGTCAATTACGGCACGTATGCGGTGCTGCTGATGCTGTTCCAGCCGTTGCATCGCTGGCCCGCGATCGCCACCGCCGGCGGTTCTCTTGTCGCCGCGGTGTTCAATTTCTCGACAGCACGGCTGATGCTTTTCAAAAGCGCCAAGACGTCAACGTAAGTCATTGATTTCACACGTCAAAATACTGTGAATCTGGCGACAAACGTGTTACACTTCTTAGGTTACCTGTCGGGTCGCTAGCGCACGCGCATGAGGCGCCTGCAAGGCGACCCTTTTCATCATCACGGAAGCCGATTGATGGCAGAACTCGCCAAAGAAGTCATTCGCGTCAATATCGAAGACGAGATGCGTCAGAGCTACCTCGATTACGCCATGAGCGTGATTGTCGGACGCGCCCTCCCAGATGTCCGCGATGGTCTGAAGCCGGTGCACCGCCGCGTTCTGTTCGCCATGAACGAACTGGGCAACGCCTGGAACAAGGCCTATAAGAAATCGGCCCGCGTGGTCGGTGACGTGATCGGTAAATACCACCCGCACGGCGACGCCTCGGTCTACGACGCGATCGTGCGCATGGCGCAGCCCTTCTCACTGCGCTACATGCTGGTCGATGGCCAGGGTAACTTCGGTTCGGTCGACGGCGATAACGCGGCAGCCATGCGTTATACCGAGGTGCGCATGGCGCGCCTCACGCAAGAGTTGCTGGCCGACATCGACAAGGACACCGTCGACTTCGGTCCCAACTACGACGAAAGCGAGCACGAGCCGCTGGTGCTGCCCACCCGCGTGCCGAACCTGTTGATAAACGGTTCGGCCGGCATCGCGGTGGGCATGGCGACCAACGTGCCGCCGCACAATCTCACCGAGGTGGTCGCCGCGACCATCGGCTTGATCGACGATCCGTCGCTGTCCATCGAAGACTTGATGCAGTACATCCCGGGTCCGGATTTTCCGACCGCGGGCATCATCAACGGTTCGTCGGGCATCATCGAGGCCTATCGCACCGGCCGTGGCCGCATCCTGGTGCGCGCGCGCGCCGAGATCGAAACCGAGTCGAACGGCCGCGAGACGATCATCGTCCACGAGCTGCCGTACCAGGTGAACAAGGCTCGCTTGATCGAGAAGATCGCCGAGCTGGTCAAGGAAAAGAAGCTCGAAGGCATCAGCGAGTTGCGCGATGAGTCCGACAAGGACGGCATGCGCGTCGTTATCGAGATCCGTCGCGACTCGATGGGCGATGTGGTGCTCAACAACCTGTTCCAGCAGACCCAGCTGCAGGTCACCTTCGGCATCAACATGGTGGCGTTGCTGGACGGCCAGCCGCGCCTGCTCAACCTCAAGGAAATCCTTGAGGCGTTCATTCGTCACCGTCGCGAAGTAGTAACGCGCCGGACCATCTTCGATCTGCGCAAGGCACGTGCCCGCGCGCACATCCTCGAAGGTCTCACCGTTGCGCTTGCCAACATCGAAGAGATGATCGAGCTGATCCGCACCTCGGCGTCGCCGCAGGAAGCACGCGAGCGCATGCTGGCGCGCAAATGGCAGCCGGGCATGGTAAGCAGTCTTTTGGGCGCTGCCGGTGCCGAAGCGTCGCGTCCGGAAGACATGGATCCGCGCGACGGCCTCAAGGCCGATGGCTATCAGTTGTCCGAAGTGCAGGCTCAGGAAATCCTGGCCATGCGCCTGCACCGCCTCACCGGCTTGGAGCAGGACAAGCTTTCCGACGAATACCGTCAGATTCTCGAGACCATTCGTGGCCTCATCGAAATCCTGGAAGATCCGGCGCGCCTGCTCTCGGTGATCCGCGACGAACTGCAAGCCATCAAGGACGAGTTTGGCGACGAACGCCGCACCGAGATCCAGCATTCGCAGGAAGATCTCAACGTACTCGACCTGATTGCGCCGGAAGACGTGGTCGTTACGCTGTCGCATACCGGTTACGTGAAGCGCCAGCCGGCCAGCACGTATCGCGCGCAGCGTCGCGGCGGCAAGGGCCGTTCGGCCTCGGCGTTGAAGGACGAAGATTTCGTCGAGCAGTTGTGGGTGGTCAATACCCATGACACGCTGCTCACCTTCACCAGCACCGGTCGCGTCTACTGGCTCAAGGTCTACCAGATGCCGGAGTCGGGCCCGAATGCGCGCGGCAAGCCGATGGTGAACCTGCTGCCGCTGGGCGAAGGCGAAAAGGTGCAGGCGGTGCTGCCGGTACGTGAGTACACCGAAGACCGTTTCGTATTCTTCGCCACCAAGCAAGGCACGGTGAAGAAGACACCGCTGACCGAGTTCGCGTTCCAGCTGCAGAAGGGCAAGATCGCCATCAACCTCGACGAGGGTGATGCGCTGATCGGTGTCGAGCTGACCGACGGCAACAGCGACGTGCTGCTGTTTGCCTCCAACGGCAAGACGGTGCGCTTCGATGAATCCGAAGTCCGCTCCATGGGTCGCAC
Organism: uncultured Gammaproteobacteria bacterium; assembly: GCA_963783075.1. Lineage (GTDB taxonomy): Bacteria > Pseudomonadota > Gammaproteobacteria > Xanthomonadales > Rhodanobacteraceae > Dyella. Next base: position 804,347 of record CAWAMF010000003.1, read on the forward strand.
GGCGACGGGCGTGCGCGGCATGAAGCTGGCTGAGGACGCCAGCGTGGTGTCGCTGATCGTGGCGGCGGAGGGCGACATTCTCACGGCCACCATGCGCGGCTACGGCAAGCGCACCGCGCTTGACGAGTTCCCGAAGAAGGGGCGCGGCACGCAGGGCGTGATCGGCATCCAGTGCTCCGAGCGCAACGGCACGCTGGTCGCGGCTACGCAGGTCACCGAGGCTCACGAGCTGATGCTGATCTCGGATCAGGGCACGCTGGTTCGCACACGCGTAGCGGAGATCTCGCAGCTGAGTCGCAACACCCAGGGTGTGACACTTATCCGCCTGCCAGCCGATGAATCGCTGGTGAGCGTGGTGTGTCTCGATGCGGAAGTCGAAAACGGTGAAGGTGAAGAAGGCGCGATTGAGCCGGGTACGGATACGCCGCCCGTCGACGCAGGGTGATCCTTAGCCACACGCCATAACAAAAAGCCCGGCTAAGCCGGGCTTTTTGTTATGGCGACGCGGGTTCGAAACTTTCGCCTCAGCCGATGGCTTCCAGCATCGCCTCGGCAGTCGACACGCGAAATTCGCCGGGTGCTTCGACCTGCAGCAGTTTCACCACGCCGTCCTCCGCGTACAGCGCAAAGCGCTTGGCACGCAGGCCCATGCCATACGCACTGCCGTCGAGCTCCAGGCCCAGGGCGCGGGTGAAGTTGCCATTGCCGTCGGCGAGCATCAGCAGTTTGGGCGGTACTTGCTGGGAGGTCGCCCAGGCCTGCATCACGTAGGCGTCGTTCACCGCCAGACACATCACCTCGATGCCGCGCGACTGGAACTCGGCGAGATGTTTTACATAGCCTGGCAGATGGCGATTGGAACAGGTGGGGGTGAAGGCGCCGGGTACGGCGAACATCACCACCTTGCGGCCGGCGAACAGCGCGCCGGTCTGGGCTTGCTCGATCTCGGCGCCTATGACGCGGATCTCGACGTCGGGCACGGTCTGGCCGACCTGGATACTCATGGTGGGATGCCTCGGGAATGGAATAGAGGAGCGGATGCTAGCGCCAGCGGAAGCGCTTGTCGCCTTGAATCACGCCGTTTTCGCACCCACTTGGCGATACAGAGGGTGGCGAGACATCGCCATGAACAAGCTTGGTCGAGTTGGGCGAATGTTGCCTTGCGGGCCGGCCAGTGGAGCACGATGATCTCCATTGAGCCGTGTCGGCTGGGCCTTCGCCGGGGAGTAACAGTGGAATTCAAAGACTATTACGACATCCTGGGCGTGAAGCCGGATGCGACCGAGACGGAGATCAAGGCCGCCTATCGGAAGCTGGCGCGCAAGTATCACCCGGACAAGAACAAGGACGCGGGGGCGGAAGAAAAATTCAAGGCGATCAACGAAGCGAGCGAAGTTCTTCGCGATGCCGAAAAGCGCCGCGCCTACGATGAGCTGCGCGCGGGTGGCTACCGGAGCGGCGAGCAGTTTCGTCCGCCGCCGGGCTGGGGACAAAACCATGGCTTCGATGTCGGCGGTGACGCTGGCGGCGACTTCAGTGATTTCTTCGAGAGTCTGTTCGGTCGTGGCGCCGGTCCCGGTCCGGGGCCGCGCAGTGCACCGCGCGCGCGCCGAGGCGGCGACGTACATGCACATGTGCAGATCGACCTGCAGACCGCTTTCGATGGCGGGCGTACGCGGCTGGCGCTGCAGGATGGCAGCGGCGGCGAGCGCGTGCTGGAAGTGAAGATACCTGCCGGCATTCAGCCTGGGCAGGTGATTCGTCTGGCAGGCCAAGGTCACTCTGGCATGGGCGGCGCGCCCAATGGCGACCTGTTGCTGGAGGTTGGCATCCGTGACGATGCACGCTTCCGGCTGGATGGTCGCAATGTGCTGCACGTGCTGCCTATTGCGCCATGGGAGGCCGCGCTTGGGGCCACCGTGCCGGTGCCAACGCTGGCGGGTGCGGTGGATCTGCGTATACCGGCCGGGTCGCAATCAGGACGCAAGTTGCGCCTGAAGGGACGCGGCCTGCCAGGTGCGCATCCGGGCGACCAGCTGGTGGAACTGTCGATCCGGGCGCCGGCCGCCGATACGGATGCGCAGCGGGCAGCGTACGAGGCGTTGCGGGAGAATTTCGCTGACTACGATCCGCGGCATTGAGCCGTCCAGGTGGCAAAAAAAACGGCGCCCCAGGGCGCCGTTTCTTAGTCGGAAGCTGCGCGTCGATCAGACCGGCAGCAGCTCCTTCAGTGTGGTGACCAGTTCTTCTTCCCTGATCGGCTTGGTGACATAAGCCTTCGCGCCCTGGCGCAAACCCCACACTTTGTCGGTTTCCTGGTCCTTGGTGGTGACCAGTACAACGGGAATATGCGACGTATCCGGATCCTTGCTGATAGTGCGGGTGGCCTGAAAACCATTGAGGTTGGGCATCACCACGTCCATCAGGATCAGGTCGGGACGTTCACGTCTGGCTGCTTCCACGCCCGCTGCGCCGTCTTCGGCGGTCAGGGCCTCATGCCCGAGCTTCTCGACGATGCGCTTGATGCCAAGCAACTGCGACGGCGAATCGTCGACGATCAGGATGCGTGCCATAAGGTGAGATTCCCCTTGTTGTTTGCGTTGATTCTAAGACGCTGTCGCTGAGCTTCCAAGCACAGCAGTCAGGTGGTTGCGCCTACGCGCACCAGGGTACGACCGAATGATTCACCGGCAAGCATGCGATTGAACACCTCGGGCAACTGCTCCAGGGTGACCTCGCGCGTGGCGATGCGCTCAAGATGTTGCGGTTTCCAGTCGCTGGAAAGATGTTCCCACACGCGATCACGGATATCGCGTGCGGTACCGGCCGATGCGATGCCGAGCAAGCTGGCACCGCGAATGATGAAAGGCATGACGGTGGTTTCAAGGTCGATGCCACCGGCGTTGCCGCAAATGGCAACGTTGCCGTAGGGGGCGATCAGCGGCAGCAGCCCGGCGAGCATGGTGCCGCCGACATTGTCCAATGTGCCACCGAAGCGGACCGAATCCATCGGCTTGCCACTGAAGGTGAGCTGGTGACGATCGATGCATTCGGCAGCGCCAAGATCGCGCAGGAAGTTGAAATGCGCTGCCTTGCCGCTGATGGCGTGCACGGCATAGCCGGCACGCGTGAAGATATCGATGGCCAGCATGCCTACGCCACCGGTGGCGCCGGTGACGGCGAGGGGGCCCATCGAGGGCGTCTGGCGATTGTCCTGCATGCGCAGCAGCGCCAGCGCAGCCGTAAAGCCGGCTGTACCGATAATCATGCTTTCGCGAAGGCTCAAGCCCTTCGGCAGAGCAATGGCCCACTTCGAAGAAAGACGAACATATTCGCCGTAGCCACCGTCACGCGTTTCGGAAAGGCCGCTGCCGGTGCAAAGCACCGCGTCGCCCTCCCTGAAAGCCGGATCGGTCGAGGCGACCACATGGCCCGCGACATCGATGCCCCCGTTGAGCGGGTACTGGCGGAGGATCTTGCCCTTGCCGGTGCCAGCCAGCGCATCCTTGTAATTGATCGACGAGTAGGCCACCTGGACCAGCACTTCACCGGCCGACAGCGCATCAGCGCTAATCGACTCGAGGCCGCCGCGGTAGCCAGCGTCGTCGTTGTGGATGCGGAACGCCCGAAACGAGGCGGGGGAAGTCATGGGTAATCCTTACTAAAACGGTGTCGTGCAGGTGGTTCAGGCGTCGACAATACGCTTGTCGACCAGGCGCGAAGCCCGTTCGCCCTGATAGGTGGGCATCCAGTCGAACAGGCTCGCCATGTCCTGGCCAAACCATACACTCTCGCGCTGTCCGGGCGTGATGAAACCTTCGTTGGCCATATGCTCCACCATATCGCGCAGCCGGTCGTAGTACCCGCGCACATTGAGGAAAGCGCAGGGGTAACGGTGCAGGCCCAGTTGTGCCCAGGTGAGCATCTCGAACATCTCGTCCATGGTGCCGAAGCCACCGGGCAGGGCGACAAACGCGTCGGACAGCTCGAACATGCGCGTCTTGCGCTGATGCATGGTGTCGACCACCACCAGTTCGGTGAGCTGTGGATGCGCCACTTCGCGTTCGACCAGCTGGCGCGGAATCACGCCGACGGCAGTGCCGCCACTGGCCAGCACGGCATCGGCCACGGTGCCCATGAGGCCGACCTTGCCGCCGCCGTAGACCAGCGTGATGCCTCGTCGTGCCATCTCGACGCCAAAGGCGCGAGCCTGGTCCGTGTATTGGGGATGGTTGCCGTTACTGGAGCCGCAGTAGACGCAAAGGGCGGTGGGTGTGGGCATAGGGCCTGGCGCAGGTGAAAGGGGGGGCGTGGTGCCGCTGGGATGAGATATCTCTCGCTTCCCAACTTCTATTCACTCGGTCCTGAAAAAGCAAACGGCCCGCTCATGTCGCCACGAGCGGGCCGTGGATCCCGCGTCATCGGCCATCCATGGCCTGTACGGGACAAGGGCATCCCGCTCCTTAGTTGCCCTTGTGGATGGCGCGCTTGTCCACCGACAGGGCGGCTTCGTGCACGGCTTCCGACAACGTCGGGTGCGCGTGGACGATGCGGGCCAGGTCTTCGGAGGAGCCCTTGAACTCCATCGCGACCACGCACTCGGCGATCAGCTCGGACACGCCCGGGCCCACCATATGCACGCCGAGGATGCGATCGGTTTCGGCGTGAGCCAACATCTTCACCTGGCCAATGGCCTCGTTCATTGCCACGGCACGGCCGATGGCGGCGAACGGGAAGGTGCCGACCTTGTACGGGATGCCCGCGTCCTTCAGTTCCTTCTCGGTCTTGCCAGCCCAGGCGATTTCCGGCTCGGTGTAGATCACCCACGGCACGGTGTCGAGGTTGATGTGACCCGCCTTGCCGGCGATCCACTCAGCCACGGCCACGCCTTCCTCGGAACCCTTGTGCGCCAGCATCGGGCCACGCACGGCGTCACCGATGGCCCATACGCCATCGACGCCGGTGTGGTTGTGCTCGTCGACCACGATGCGACCGCGCTCGTCCAGCTTCACGCCGGTGTCGGCGGCCAGCAGGCCGTCGGTGTAGGCGCGGCGGCCCACGGCCACCAGCAGCTTGTCGACGGTGAGCTCGTGCGAGCCGTCCTTGTCCTCATAGGTCAGGGCGACTTCATTGCCCTTGACCTCAGCCTTGGTCAGCTTGGCGCCGAGCTTGATGTTCAGGCCCAGCTTGCCAAATTCCTTGAAGGCGATCTTGGCGATGTCGGCATCGGCGACGCTGAGGAAATCCGGCAGCGCTTCGAGCACGGTCACGTCCGAACCCAGGCGCTTCCACACGCTGCCCAGCTCCAGGCCGATCACGCCGGCGCCGATCACACCCAGGCGCTTCGGCACTTCGGTGAAGTCCAGTGCGCCGGCGTTGTCGACGATGAACTTGTTGTCGAACTTGGCGAACGGCAGCTGGATCGGCACCGAGCCGGAAGCCAGGATCACATTGGTGGCGCTGATGGTCTGCTTGGAGCCGTCGTTGCCGGTGATTTCGACCTCGTTGCCCTTGAGCAACTTGCCGGTACCGAAGAACGGGGTGACCTTGTTGGCCTTGAACAGCTGACCGATGCCGCCGGTGAACTGCTTGACGATCTTGTCCTTGCGGCCAATGAAGGTGCCCAGGTCGACCTTGGCGCCTTCCACGGTGATGCCGTGCACCGGCAGGTTGTGCGCGATGTTGTAGAACTGCTTGGACGAATCGAGCAGTGCCTTGGACGGGATGCAGCCCACGTTGAGGCAGGTTCCGCCGAGGGCCTGCTTGCCGTCTTTGCCGACAAAGGCATCCACGCAGGCGGTCTTCAGGCCCAGCTGCGCGGCGCGGATCGCGGCCACATAGCCGGCGGGGCCGGCGCCGATGACGATGACGTCGAATTTTTCGCTCATGATGTTTCCTTGCTGCGTGACGTGCTAGGGGAACGCGTCACATGTAAAGCGGAATATGTGTGCGGCGAGCGTGGATGCAATATCACCGCTCGCCGCCAGAGCTCCGTGCCTGATTTTGCTTCTTGGTCAGAGACCAAGAAGCATGCGCTGCGGATTCTCAAGCTGGTTCTTGATGTCGACCAGGAATAGCACCGCGTCCTTGCCATCGATGATGCGATGGTCGTAGCTGAGCGCCAGGTACATCATCGGCGCGGCGATCACCTGGCCGTTCTCGACGATGGCGCGCTCCTTGATGGCGTGCATGCCCAGGATGGCGCTCTGCGGCGGGTTGACGATCGGGGTCGACAGCAGCGAACCGAAGGTGCCGCCGTTGGTGATGGTGAACGTGCCGCCCTGCAGGTCATCGAGGCCGAGCTTGCCGTCGCGCGCCTTCTTGGCGTAGTCGAGGATGCCCTTTTCGATATCGGCGAAGCTCTTGTCCTGCACGTCGCGCAGCACCGGCGTCACCAGGCCCTTCTCGGTGGACACGGCGATCGAGATGTCCTGGTAGCCGTGATAGATGATGTCGTTGCCGTCAACCGAGGCATTGACCACCGGGTGGCGCTTCAGCGCTTCGGCGGCAGCCTTCACGAAGAAGCTCATGAAGCCGAGCTTCACGCCGTTGGCCTTTTCGAACGACTCGCCCAGCGACTTGCGCATCTTGACCACTTCGGCCAGGTTCACCTCGTTGAACGAGGTCAGCATGGCGATGGAGTTCTTCGACTGCATCAGGCGCTCGGCGATGCGCGCGCGCATGCGCGTCATCGGCACGCGCTCTTCCGGACGGGCGCCCGGCGTCGGCGCGGCAGCTGGTGCGGCGGCAGCGGCGCTACCACCCTTGCCGTAGTTGACCAGGTCTTCCTTGGTCACGCGGCCGTCGCGGCCGGTGCCGGCGACCTTGGAGGGGTCGATCTTTTCTTCGGTGGCCACGCGCAGGCCGGCCGGGGAAAGACCCTCGGTGCCCTTGGCGGCAGCCTGCGGCGCGGCCGGGGCGGCAGCGGCCGGAGCCGGTGCAGCGGCGACGGGAGCGGCAGCCGGGGCGGCGGCCACGGCGCCTTCCTCGATGATCGCGATCACCTGCTGGCTGTTCACGGTATCGCCGGTCTGGAACTTCAGTTCCTTGATCACGCCGTCGACCGGTGCGGGCACTTCCAGCACCACCTTGTCGGTTTCGAGGTCGACGAGGTTCTCGTCGCGCTTCACCGCGTCGCCGGCCTTCTTGTGCCAGGTCGCGATGGTGGCGTCGGAGACGGACTCGGGCAGAACGGGAACTTTGACTTCGATAGACATAAATAACCCTTATGTGAGGCGCTCATCCCGGAGCGCTGAGATCAAAGCGGCCATCCGTGGCCGCACTCGAATTTTGGTGCGTTCATCCTTGAACGCCAGAGTCGAAAAGCGGCCATCCATGGCCGCACTCTTGGATTTACTCTGCCGCGTGGTCGGTGCCGATCGGGGCGACCAGCGCCTGTTCGACCAGCGCCGCCTGTTCGGCCACATGGGTGTTGAGGTGGCCGGCAGCCGGGGCTGGCGAGCGGGCGCGTCCCGCGTACGAGAGACTCTGCTTGCTACCCGCGCAGGCCTGCAGGTGATGACGGATCTGAAACCATGCGCCCTGGTTCATCGGCTCTTCCTGACACCAGATGACTTCCTTGGCGGCGGAATACTTTTCCAGCTCCGCGGTGACTTCCGGACGCGGGAACGGATAGAGCTGTTCCACGCGCATGATGGCCACGTCGGTGAGGCCGCGCTTTTCGGCGTCCTCGAGCAGGTCGTAGTAGACCTTGCCCGAGCACAGCACGACGCGCTTGACCTTCTTGGCGGCAAGCTCGCGGTGCTCCGGAATCACCAGCTGGAAGCTGCCGGTAGCCAGTTCGTCCAGGCTGGACACCGCCAGCTTGTGGCGCAGCAGCGACTTGGGCGTCATCACGATCAGCGGCTTGCGCGTCGGGCGCACCATCTGGCGACGGATCATGTGGAACGCCTGGGCCGGCGTGGTGGGCACGCAAACCTGCATGTTGTCCAGCGCGCACAGCTGCAGGAACCGCTCCAGGCGGGCCGAGGAATGCTCCGGACCCTGGCCCTCGTAGCCGTGGGGCAGGAACAGTGCCAGGCCGCACAGGCGGTTCCACTTTGCTTCGCCCGAGCTGATGAACTGGTCGATCACCACCTGCGCACCGTTGGCGAAGTCGCCGAACTGGCCTTCCCAGATATGCAGGGTGTAAGGATCGGCCGTGGCGCTGCCGTACTCGAACGCCATGACCGCTTCTTCGCTGAGCAGCGAGTCGATGACTTCGACGTCGGCGCCGTCGCGCACGTTGGCCAGCGGCATGTAGGTGTAGCCGGTGTTCTGGTCGTGCAGCACGGCATGGCGATGGAAGAACGTACCGCGACCCACGTCCTGACCCACCAGTCTCAGGTTGTAGTTCTCGTCGATCAGCGTGGCGTAGGCCAGGTTCTCGGCAAAGCCCCAGTCGCCCATCTGTTCGCCGCTGGCCATCTTGGCGCGGTCGTCATAGATCTTGGCGACGCGCGACTGCAGGGTCAGATCTTTCGGGTACTTGAGGATCTGGTTGGCCAGCTCGACCAGGCGCTGCTTGGAATAGCCGGTATTGGCCGGGCTGGACAGCTTGCCGCCGATGAAGACGTCCCAATCGACCTCGATGTCCTTGACCAGGTCAGTGGTGAGCTCGGTCATCGGCTCGCCGCCTTCCAGGCGCGCACGGTAGTCGTCGAACATTTTTTGCGCTTCGCCGTCGGCGATGACGCCTTCCTTCACCAGCTGCTGTGCGTACAGGTCGCGGGTGGTCGGGCGCTTGCGGATGATCTGGTACATCACCGGCTGCGTGGCGGCCGGCTCGTCGGCTTCGTTGTGGCCGTGGCGGCGATAGCACACCAGGTCGAGCACGACGTCCTTGCGGAACTGCTTGCGGAAATCGTAGGCCAGGCGGGTGGCCTGGATCACGGCTTCCGGATCGTCGCCATTTACATGGAACACCGGTGCGTTGACCATCTTGGCCAGGTCGGTGCAGTACAGCGTGGAACGGGCGTCCTGCGGGTTGGAGGTGGTGAAGCCCACCTGGTTGTTCACCACGATGTGCAGGCTGCCGCCGATCTTGAAGCCGCGGGCCTGGGACATGTTGAACAGTTCCATGTTCACGCCTTGACCGGCCAGCGCCGCATCGCCGTGCACCAGCACGGCCAGCGACTGCTTGCGCTCGCTGTCACGGCGGCGCGTCTGGCGCGCGTGCACTGAACCGGCCACCACCGGGTTGACGATTTCCAGGTGCGACGGGTTGAACGCCAGCGCGACGTGGGTGCCACCGTTGGGCGTCTTGACGTCAGCGGAGAAGCCCATGTGGTACTTCACGTCGCCCGAGTGCGCCGGATCATCCGGGTGATCGAACTTGCCTTCGAACTCGTTGAACAGGGTGCGCGGCGGTTTGCCCAGGATGTTGACCAGCATGTTGAGGCGGCCGCGATGGGCCATGCCGATCACCACTTCCTTGATGCCGCTGTCACCCGCGGCGCGGACGATGTCGTCCACCATCGGGATGAAGCTGTCGCCGCCTTCCAGCGAGAAACGCTTCTGGCCGACGTACTTGGTGTGCAGGTAGCGTTCCAGGCCCTCGGCTGCGGTCAGCTCGGCCAGGATGCGCTGCTTGCCGGCCTTGTCCAGGCCCGCGCTGCCGTTGGCCTGCTCGAGGCGGGTGTAGATCCAGTTGCGCTGTTCATGGTTGCTGATGTGCATGAACTCGACGCCGAGGGTGTTGGTGTACACCTTCTTCAAGCGTGCGATCAGGTCACGCAGTTTCATGCGCTGGCCACCACCGGCGAAGTTGCCGCAATCGAACTCGGTGTCGAGGTCGGCATCGCTCAGGCCGTGGAAGGCGGGCTCCAGATCCGGCGCCGGCAGCTTCTCGGCCAGGCCCAGCGGATCGAGGTTGGCGGCCAGGTGGCCGCGCGAGCGATAGGCGGTGAGGATGCGCAGCACGCCGGCCTGCTTGCGGGCGTGGGCATCGTCGACGGGACCTGCTGCGACGCCGTTACGGCGCTGCTTTTGTGCAGCCTCTATACGCGCAATGGCCGCAGAGTGGGGTACGTCCCCAGACTCGCGGCCCTTGAAGGATTCGAAATATTTGCTCCAGTCAGCGGACACCGAAGACGGGTCTGCCAACCAGGATTCATAGAGTTGTTCGACATATTCGGCGTTGCCGCCGGCGAGTTGGGAGGAATCGAGGAACTCGCGGATCAGATTAATGCTCACGTCACCACCGGTGAGGAAGGGAGGCTTGCAGCTCTCCGGCCGGGGTTGGCCGGATGGCTGGGAAAAATCCCGTTAATTATAGCCTTGTGCTGCTGCGACGCGGCAACCCGGGAAGCCCCCTCAAAGTGGGGATGAAGGAAGATATTTCGAGTCCCGGGGTCCCGACCATCGTCGTAGACCACCGTTTTCAATGACTATCCGGCGATTGGCGAGTACGCCGTGCGCGCTCGCGCGCCTGGGGCACCGTTCAGCCAGCGGCTAGAGATCGAGCGGGTTCAGCGCCGTTGCGCGCGCCGAACGTTCCCATACGTCGTTGAAATGCTGGAGCAGCGGCGCCTGCGCGGCGCGGTCGCGGCTGTCTGCGCGCCCGGTGGGGCGGTGGGCGTCGGGTTGGAACAGGTAGCCGCCCTGGTCGGTGAGCAGGTAGGCGGAGGGGTAGGCCAGATCCAATTCTTCCTGAGGCGTGCGCACGTGGATGACGCTGGGCAGCCGTTGAGCCAGGGCGATCAGGCGATGACTGGTACGCAGGGCGGCCGCGGGGTCGTGTAGCAGCAGGCGGATCTGCGCACCGCGTCCGGCCGTGGCGACGCGGCGCAGTTCGGCCAGTTCTTCCTGACTGCCATAGATGTCAGCGGACAGGACCGGCTGATAGATATCGAGGCGATGGCGCGCACGTTCCAATAGCTGGAGCCGGCTGCTACCCGTCTCGCTACGGCTGCCGGCGAGCAGGGAAGTGTCGTCCCGCGCCGAGGGTGCCCTCTGCCCGATGGCGGTGAGATCGAGCCGCATGGCCTGGTGCAGGATGCCGGCCTCTTCGAACGTGTCGCCAAATGCCACAAAGCCTTCGCGCTCGTAGAACGCCACGGCGTTGTGCTGGGCGTAAAGGGTGATCTCTGCAAGGCCCTGGGCGCGGCCGCGTGAGACAAGTTCGCGTAACAGCGCGGCGCCGATACCGAGGCCGCGCCAGGGCTGGCGAACCGCGACGCGACCGATCTTGCCGTGTGGGGTCAGCCGGGCGCAGCCGATGGGCTCGCCCGAGGCATCCCGTGCGAGCAGGTGGGTGGAGACCGTATCGAACTCGTCCCACTCCAGCGACTCGGGCACTTGTTGTTCCCGTACGAAGACTTCCACGCGGATGCCGCACAGGGCGTCGCGCTCGTTGGCGCGGGCCCAATCGGCACGCTCAACGTGGAAGTCCTGCAGCTTCATCGGCGCCGCGGTTTCCGTGCGACCAGATGACCGTCGTTGACCAGGGTCAGCAGCAGGTCGCGCTCGGCAGCGGGGACTTTCTTGCCCGGACTCAGCGCACGCTCGCGGCAAATGCGCTCGGCCAGTTCCACCGAGGCGGGATAGGCGTGACCGTTGACGAACACCGTGGCGCCAACCTTTACGCGGGCCCAGGCCATGCGTGCCCAGGGATGGCGCAGCAGCTCTGCGCCGCCGTCCAACTGCTTGAGCAGGGCGGCCTCGGTGACCGGCTTCTCGGGCGGCACCGGTACCTGGGCGTTGCGATAGCGGGTAATGAAGCGGCCGAACCAGTCCACCAGGGTGGGCTCATCCATGCCGGCGGCGAACGGCAGCGCCTGCTTGAGGCGAGCAATGGCCGCGCGGTCGATCTCGCCGATAGCCTTGGCCGGGGCAAGATCGGCATCGGCATAGCGCAGCTCATCGGGCAGGCGTTCGGCCAGGTAGTCGGCGAGGTCGCCGGTAAGTTCTGCCTGCGAGGGCGCGCGCATGCCCACCGAGATGGTCATGCAGGGGCCGCCGAAAGCCACGCCGTCGTGCGGTGCGCCCGGCGGCAGATAAAGCATGTCGCCCGGTTCCAGCAACCACTCGTGGTCGGGATCGAAATGCTGGAGTTGCTTCAATTCCACGTCCGGCCGGAAATCCTTCGGCGCGTTCGGGTCGGTGTTGATCGCCCAGTGACGCTGGCCAATGGCCTGCAGCAGGAACACGTCGTACTGGTCCACATGCGGGCCGACGCCACCGCCGGGTTCGGCGTACGAGATCATGATGTCGTCCAGCCGCCAGCTGGGCAGGAAGGTGAAGTGTTCGAGCAAGCCCGCGACGTCCGCGTCCCACTTGTCCACGTCCTGAACCAGCAGGGTCCAGTTACGGTCGGGCGTCTTGGCGAAATCGGCCTCGCTGAGCGGGCCGGTCTTCACCTGCCAGCGGTCGCGTTTCTCGTCGTGCACGATCAGGCGCGACAGGGCTGATTCCTCGCAGGCGAGGCCGGCCAGGTCGTCCGGTTCAATCGGCGATACGAAATCCGGGAAAGCCTGGCGGATCAACAACGGGCGTTTTTGCCAGTAGTCGCGCAGGAATTGGGTGGGGCTCATGCCCAGCGGCTGCCGTGTGCTGCCGCGGACTTCGATCGGGAGGGGGCGAGGTGTGCTCATTCGGCCATTCTAAGCGAATGGCGTGAAAGGGCCGCTTGATCGCGATCAGTGAGAAAGGAAACCGTGCGCCACGTTGTTGAGGCCAATGGCCAGTACCGCGATGGCGGCCAGAATGGTGGCCGCACGCGGCGGCATCCGTCGGGCCAGCAACGCGCTGAGAGGGGCGGCGACGACACCGCCGGCAATCAGGCCCAGCACCGAGGCGCCGTGCGGCAGCCCGACCTGCACCAGGAAGCTGATGCTGGCCGCGGCACTGACCACACATTTGGCCAGGTGCACGGTACCGATCACCATGCGCGGCCTGACTCCGCGCGCGACCAGGGTGGTGACGGTGAGCGCGCTCCAGCCACCGCCGGCCACGGCGTCGACAAAACCGGCGGCTAGGCCGAGTGGACGGGAGATGGCGGGCGTCTCGTCATGCAGGCGGCGTCCGCGGAAGGGGCGCAGCAACAAAAACAGCCCCATACCGATCAGGTACGGCGTTAGTGCCAACTTCATCCAGTCCGGCGGCACGTGGCTGACTACGTACACGCCGAGGGTGGCACCGATGGCACCGGGTACCACCAGCGACCAGAACAGCCGGCGCAGCACATTGCCAGCCACCAGATGACTGATGCCGGAGGCGCCGCACGTGAAGGTTTCCGCGTAGTGCACGCTGGCGCTGGCCAGCGCGGGCGGCATGCCCAGCGCCAGCAGCAGGGCTGCCGAGGTGACGCCATAGGCCATGCCCAAGGCGCCATCGACCAGCTGGGCCATCGCGCCGATCAGGGCTGACGTAAGAAAGTCCGTGAGCATGGGCCATCGAAAAGGATGAATGGCCCCAGTTTAGGCAGTCTCACGGGGCATGGGAAATGAGCGACTGGACATAACCATATGCCAACACGTCCTTTCACATGACATAACGTGATGACTACTTTGGGTGCCTAGCAGTATGGACGTCCAAAGGAAATCGATGTGAATGCGGTGGTGGCAGACAACCGGTTGGCGTCCCTGGGGGGCGAACGTCTCGCCGCGCTGGAGCGACTGGTTGAAGGGCTGAGCCCGGCCGAGCTTTACTGGCTTGCCGCATGGAGTGCCACCCGGGCGGGACGTCTGCAGGGCAGTCTGCCGACCGACATCGCGACGGCCAAGGCCATCGGTGATCGGCTGACCATTCTCTATGGCAGCCAGACCGGCCAGGCCAAGCGCATTGCCAGCGAGCTGAGCGCACACGCCGAGGCCGCAGGGTTGGCAGTGCGCCTGATTCGTGCCGATGGCTATGCCCAGCGCGAGCTGGCCAAGGAAAGTCATCTGGTGGTGGTCATAAGCACCCAGGGTGACGCCGAGCCACCGGATGATGCCCGCGCCCTGGTCGAGTTCGTGCTGGGCAAGCGTGCCCCGAAGTTGCCGAATCTACGTTATGCCGTGCTTGGGCTGGGTGACTCCAGCTACCCGCAGTTCTGCGCCATAGGTCGCCAGCTCGATGCGCGCCTGGCGGAGCTGGGAGCATCGCGATTCGCGCCGCTCGGCGAGGCCGATGTGGACATCGATGCGGTCGCCAAGCCATGGGCGGCGCACGCGCTGGATCAGGCCAGGAAGGTGCTGGGAGCGGCGCCGCCGATTACACGCGTTGCCACCTTGCAGTCCGTGCCGACCCGGCCCGCGTTCTCCCGCGAACGTCCATTTCCAGCCAACGTTCTTGAAAACCAGACCATCGTGGCGCGTGACGCTGGACGCGACGTGCGGCATGTCGAGCTGTCGCTGGAAGGATCGGGCCTCAGCTATCAGCCGGGCGATGCGCTTGGCGTGTGGCCGACCAATCCTCCGGCGTTGGTGCAGCAGTGGCTGTTGGTGTTGAAGCTGGATGGCGAGCAAACCGTCACCCACGACAGTCGAACCCTGTCGCTGCGCGATTGGCTTGCCCATGAGCGCGAACTGACGCGATTGAGTCGCCCGCTGGTGGTCGCGCTTGCCGAAGCGAGTGGGGATGAAGATCTGACGCGCGTATTGCGGCCGGATCAATCGACTGCATTGGCCGCGCTGTTGAACGATCACCAGCCTATCGATCTGTGGCGTCGCCACGCGACGGCCTGGTCACCTGACGCCTTGGTGGCCGCGTTGCGACCGCTGACGCCGCGGTTGTACTCCATCGCGTCCAGCCAGAAAGCGGTTGGCGACGAGGTGCATCTCACCGTGGCGGTGCTTGACTACGTCGCCCATGGCTCGCCGCACTGGGGCGCAGCATCGTCCTTCATTGCGATGGCCGGTGACGAGCAGCGACTGCCGATCTATATCGAAGAGAATGAACGTTTCCGCCTGCCGCAGGACGATGCCCGCGACATCATCATGATCGGTCCCGGCACCGGCGTCGCGCCCTTCCGTGCTTTCGTGCAGGAGCGCCGTGAGACGGGCGCGGGCGGTCGCAATTGGCTGTTCTTCGGCAACCGTCATTTCACCAGCGACTTTCTTTACCAGGTGGAGTGGCAGGCTGCCTTGCGGGATGGTTCGCTGCATCGCCTCGATCTGGCTTTCTCGCGCGACGGTGCCGCCAAGCTCTATGTACAGCAGCGCCTGCGCGAGCAGGGCCGCGAGCTCTACGCCTGGTTGCAGGATGGCGCGCACCTGTATGTCTGCGGCGATGCCAGCCGCATGGCAAAGGACGTACACGCGGCGCTGGTCGATATCGCCGTGATGCACGGTGGCCAATCACCCGACCAGGCGCGGCAGTGGCTGGCCGATCTTCTGCAGCAGGGGCGCTACGCCCGCGACGTGTACTGACATGACGACGCCACTTTCCGATTTCGAGCGTATCAAGGCCGGCAGTCGCCATCTGCGCGGCACCATTGCCGAGGGATTGAGCGATCCCGTCACCAATGCCATCAGCGATGACGACAACAAGCTGCTGAAGTTTCACGGCAGCTATCTGCAGGACGACCGCGACCTGCGCGAAGAACGTCGCAAGCAGAAGCTGGAGCCCGCGTATTCCTTCATGTTGCGTGCGCGACTTCCCTCTGGCGTGGTGACGCCCGCGCAGTGGCTGGTCTACGATCGTCTGGCTCGCGAATACGCCAACGGCACGCTGCGCATCACCACGCGCCAAACGTTTCAGTGGCACGGCATCATCAAGCACGATCTCAAGCCGACTATCGCGGCCATCCACGACGCACTGGCCACCACCATTGCCGCTTGCGGCGACGTGGTGCGCAATGTGGTGAGCACGCCCAATCCCGGTCGAGTCGTCGGCACATGCCTTGGCGTACGAATGGGCCACGCGGCTTTCGGATGGGCTGGCGCCGCGCACGCGTGCCTATCATGAGATCTGGCTCGATGGCGAGCCGCTGGTCGGCGAGCCCAAGGACGAAGAGCCGCTTTACGGCGCTACCTATCTGCCGCGCAAGTTCAAGATCGGGTTGGCGATACCGCCGCTCAACGACGTCGACGTGTTTGCGCAGGATCTGGGGCTGATCGCCATCATCAACGACGGCCAGTTGCAGGGGTTCAATGTGGCAGTGGGTGGTGGCATGGGTGCGACCCATGGCGATGCCAGCACCTATCCTCGCTTGGCCAGCGTGATCGGCTTCGTAACGCCCGGGCAGTTGTTCGCGGTATCGGAAGCCGTGGTGTCGGTGCAGCGCGACTGGGGCAATCGGGCCGAGCGCAAACATGCGCGACTGAAGTACACCATCGATCATCGTGGTCTGGAGGCCTTCAAGGCCGAGGTCGAATCGAGGCTGGGGTTCGCGCTGTTGCCGGAGCGCGCCTATCAGTTCGACCATAACGGTGACCGCTATGGCTGGACGGAGGGCGGTGACGGTCGCTCGCATCTGACGCTGCAGATCGAGTCCGGTCGCCTGGCTGACGTGGGCGAGCGACGCTGGCTCAGCGGGCTACGCGAACTCGCGCGAGTTCATGCGGGCGACTTCCGGCTCACCTGCAACCAGAACGTCATTGTCGCCAACGTGCCGGCAGACCAGCGTGCCCGCATCGACGCCATCGTCGCCGCCCATGGGCTGGATGGCTACCGCACGCACAGCGGCATTCGCCGCCATGCAGTGGCGTGCGTGGCGCTCCCCACATGCGGTCTGGCGATGGCTGAAAGCGAGCGCTACCTGCCACAGCTTTTGCCCAAACTGGAAGCCTTGCTCGAAGCCTACGGCCTCGGCGACGAACCCATCCTGCTTCGACTTTCCGGTTGCCCCAACGGGTGCTCGCGGCCTTACCTGGGCGAGATTGCCTTGGTCGGACGTGGGCCGGGTCGCTATGACCTGCGCCTGGGTGCCGACTTCCGCGGCCAGCGTCTCAACCGTCTCTATTCCGAGAACGTGGATGAGGCGGAGATTCTCGATGCACTTTCGCCGCTGTTCGCGCGCTATGCGGCGGAACGCGTAACGGGCGAACATTTTGGCGACTTCCTCCTGCGCATCCACGTGATCGATACGTCATCACGAAAGATCCCCCTGGAGGTAGTGGCATGAATCAATCGCAGCTGGAAGAAGCTGAGCACGATCCGAAAGCACTGGATGCGCTGAACCGGTGGCTCGATACGCTCACGGCACAAGCGCGTGTGGAATGGGCGCTTGAGCACGCGCCCGGTGAGCACGTCCTGTCGTCCAGCTTTGGTGCACAGGCGGCGGTGTCGCTGCATTTGCTGACGCAACGCAAAGCATCGATCCCGGTGGTGCTGATCGATACAGGCTATCTGTTTCCCGAAACCTATCGCTTCATCGACGAGCTGAGCGATCGCCTGGGACTGAACCTTAGGGTGTACAGCGCAACGCGAAGCCCGGCCTGGATGGAGGCGCGGGAAGGCCGGCTGTGGGAGCAGGGCATATCGGGCATCGATCGCTACAACCAGTTGCGCAAGATCGAGCCCATGCGGCTGGCGCTGATGGAGCTGGGCGCAGGCTCGTGGTTTGCCGGCTTGCGGCGCGATCAGGCGCGCTCGCGTGCAGCCATTCACTACGCGGAACAGCGCGATGGCCGGTGGAAATTTCACCCCATTGCCGACTGGACCGATTACGACGTCGGCAAGTACCTGCGTCAGCACAACCTGCCTTATCACCCGTTGTGGGAACAGGGTTACCTCTCCATCGGAGACGTTCACACCACGCATCGCTGGGAACCCGGCAAAGACGTCGAGTCGACCCGCTTCTTCGGACTAAAGCGCGAATGCGGCCTCCACGGCCTGGCCACATCCGCGTGCGACACGTGAGCATCTGCCGTGTCTCGTGCAGGCCGTTACCCCGATAAAACAAGAAACCAAAATGAGTCAAAACGCCCTTGCCCAAGCCGACGCTCGTTCCCCCCACCTGACTGACCCCCACGACTTGATCGCACCGCATGGCGGTGTGCTGAAGGAGTTGTATCTGCCGCCGGGGGAGGCCGAGCGGCTCAAACAGCGAAGCGCCGGATTGCCGGGTATCGATCTCGATACGCGGCAGCTGTGCGACCTGGAACTCCTGTTGAACGGCGCGTTTTCGCCGCTGCAAGGGTTTCTGGCACAACGCGACTATCTCAGCGTGGTCGATGAGCTGCGACTGGCCGATGGAACGTTGTGGCCGATACCCGTCACGCTGGATGTAAGCGAGCCGTTCGCTTCACGGCTGGCACCGGGCAGCGAGGTGGTGCTGCGTGATTCGCAGGGCGTGCCGTTGGCTGTGCTCGAGGTGGAAGACATCTATCGCCCTGATCGCGAGTACGAGGCGGCAGCAGGTGTTTGGTACCACCGATCGCGCGCATCCGGGCGTGGCGGAATTGCTCGAGCGTTATCAACCGATCAACCTGGGTGGTCGGGTGCGCGGTATCCAGGCGCCAGTGCATTACGACTTTGCCGAGTTGCGTGATACGCCGCGCTCCGCGCGCGAGTGGTTCAAGGCGCATGGGTGGTATCGCGTGGTTGCATTCCAGACGCGCAACCCCATGCATCGCGCCCATCGCGAATTGACGCTGCGCGCCGCGCAGCAGGTGGGCGCAAAGTTGTTGTTGCAGCCCTCAGTGGGGCGCACCAAGCCGGGCGATATCGATCATTACACCCGCGTACGTTGCTACCAAGCGCTGCTGCCGCAGTACCCGGCCAACAGCGCGCGACTCTCGTTGCTGCCGCTGGCCATGCGCATGGGCGGCCCGCGCGAAGCGCTGTGGCACGCGATCATCCGCAAGAACTATGGCGCCAGCCATTTCATCGTCGGGCGCGATCACGCCGGCCCCGGCAAGGATTCGAACGGCAAGCCGTTCTATGGTCCGTTCGACGCCCAGCATTTGCTTGAGCAGCATCAGGACGAGCTGGGCATTCGCATCGTGCCGTTTCCGGCCATGGTCTATGTCGCCAATCGCGACACCTATCTGCCATCGACCGAAGTACAGCCCGATGACGAGGTGCGCGATATCTCCGGTACCCAGCTGCGCCAGCATTTGCAGGACGGCAGCGATATCCCTTCCTGGTTCAGTTTCCCCGAGGTGGTGGAGATTTTGCGCGAGCGCCATCCGGCGCAGGCGCCACGCGGGTTTGCGCTGTTCTTCACCGGTCTATCCGGGGCCGGCAAATCGACCATCGCTCAGGCACTGGTGGCGCAACTGCTGGAGCAGACCAGTCGCGCGGTGACCGTGCTCGACGGGGACGAGGTGCGCAAGCATCTGTCGAAGGGGTTGGGTTTCTCGCGTGAGGATCGCAGTGCCAACGTGACGCGCATCGGTTACGTGGCAAGTGAGATCGTGCGGCATGGCGGTATCGCGGTGTGCGCGCCGATCGCTCCGTATGCCGATGCGCGTGCCGAAGCCCGGGCGCTGGTCGAGGCGCATGGTGATTTCATCGAGATCCATGTGGCGACCCCGCTGGAGGTGTGCGAATCGCGTGACCGCAAGGGGCTTTATGCCCAGGCGCGCGCGGGCACCATTACGCATTTCACCGGTATCAGCGATCCCTACGAGGTGCCCGAACAGCCCGAGCTGCGCCTGGACGGCCATGCGGCCGAGCCGGTGACGTTGGCGCGAAATATTCTGGGGTTGTTGCACCAGCGTGGGTTGTTGCAGGGCTGAGGAATTTTGCGCGGATGCTCAACACTTCCACGAATACCTTCGTCATCCCCGCGAAAGCGGGGAACCAGCGCCTTGGCGACACGGAAAGTCACTGGGTCCCCGCTTTCGCGGAGATGACCGCCTATGGGGACCTGTGGGATTACGCTCTTGTTCCTCATTCCCGCGAACGCGGGAAGTACTCCCTAACAGCGAAGCTGGTCACCCAACGCCTTGGCGGCGTGTAAAAGTCACTGGTTTCCCGCTTTCGCGGGAATGACGAGAAGGGGCGAGCGGAAACCGGAGGCCTATTGCGCCTCGACCAACGGCTCGGCCACTCGATGCGGCACCTGGCGCTCGCGCCAATGCGGCACGCCCGGCCAGTGCGACGTACCCGCGCCACCCGTGGCGAGCGCGCGGCTTACCGCACGGCGCTCCAGGTGGGGCGCGAAGACGTTGATGAAATCGAGCGTGTACTCACGCAGCACGCTTTCCCGACGCAGCACGATCCACGTGGTGCAGGTGGAAAACAGCTGATCGGCACTCAGTTCGTGCAGGTCGGTGTCGTGCTCGGGCTGGAACGCCATCTCGGCCAGTACGCCTATCCCCAAGCCCTCGCGCACATAGGTTTTGATCAGGTCGGCATCGCTGGCCGTCATGGCGATCTGCGGATGCAGGCTTGCCGCATGGAAGGCACGCGTGAGCGACGATTCGGGCTTCAGCGAGGAGTCGTAGCTGATCAGTGGATACGCCGCCAGCTGCTCCAAGGTGGGCGCATGACTCTGCCGGCCCAGTGGATGACTGAGAGGCACCACCACGATGCGGTTCCAGCGATAGGCGGGCAGGGCGATGCCGTTGGGCGGCGGTGCGCCGGCCGCCGTGCTGACAATGGCCAGGTCGACATGGCCGCCATCGAGCAGCGAGATCACATCCGAATCGCTGACCGGTTGCAGGTGGACGCTCACCTGCGGGTAGCTACGGCTCAGTGCCGCTATCGCGCTGGGCAGCGCGAAGCGCGCCTGGGTGTGGGTGGTGGCGATGCGCAGCGTGCCACGCGATTCATTGCGCAGGTTGGCGGCGATGGAGCGGATATTGGCCGCCTCCGCCAGGATCACGCGCGCCCGCTCCAGCACATGAGTACCGGCGTGGGTGATGGCGTGCAGGCTCCGGCCTTTGCGATGAAATAGCTGGAAGCCGAGTTCGTCCTCCAGCTGTCGCAGCAGTTTGCTCAGACCCGGCTGGGTGGCGTGCACCCGCTCGGCGGCGAGTGTGATGTTGAGTCCGGCGTCAGCGATGGCGACCAGATAACGCAATTGGGTAAGAGTCATGGCAACGGTTCCGCGGGCGATCGAGAGGGTGGGTGCTCGTGGTCGCAGAGCGGATACATCGCATCGTCCTCCCCGATGCGCGGCCGCCTGCGCGGGCGACGGCATCGATATGGCGCGGTGGGCGATGGCTGTCCATGGCAGGAATGACAACTTGGCAGTGGGCGGTAATTAGACGTCTATACATCCGGTGGTGCACCGCGTCAATACTTTGTAACAAACGGGCCGGTGCGAATGCCCACTTATAACCGCCGGGCATATGTGCCGCTTTACAAATCATTTGTGCAGCCGCGGTCGCGTGCCTAGCGTGATACAGGCCGATTCCGGCGCCTTTCCCTCGATGGAGCCTACCGTATCCATGAAGCTGTACCCGTTGTTCGCGGACCTCTCCGGGCGCCAGGTGCTTGTGGTGGGCGGCGGCGTGGTTGGCGAACGCAGGGTGGCAGCCTTGCTGGATGCAGGCGCGCGCGTCACCGTCGGAGCGCCGGAGCTGACCCCGGCATTGCGTGGATGGGTGGAACAGGGGCAGCTGTTGTGGCACACCGGTCGATTCGAGGAATCCTGGCTCGACGGCGTATGGCTGGTGATCGCGGCCACGGACGATAGTGCTCTGCACGCCCGCATCGCCGCGCTGGCGCAGACCCGGCACCTGTTCGCCAATGTGGTCGATGACGCGGCGCTATCGAGCTTCCACGTGCCGGCGGTGATCGATCGCGCACCCGTCACCATAGCCATTTCCAGCGGTGGCCATGCGCCCATGCTGGCGCGTTTGCTGCGCGAGCGGTTGGAGACGCTGATCGATCCGGTGATGGCGCCGCTGGCTTCCCTGTTGGGCGACATGCGCCATCGTATTCGTGCCCGCCTGCCGGATCTCTCTGCGCGCCGCCGCTTTTATGATCGATTGATCCGCGGCCACGTGCAGCACCTGCTGCGCCGCGGACAGCTGGCCCTGGCCGAGGAGGCTGCGGATCGGCTGCTCGAATCCGCCGAGGTGAGCCCGGTCGGCTCGGTGGTGCTATTGGGGGCTGGGCCCGGCGATCCGGGCCTGCTCACGCTAAAGGGGCTTCGCGCACTGAACGAGGCCGACGTGATTCTGCACGACCGCCTGGTTAGCGCCGAGGTGCTGGCGCTGGCGCGTCGCGACGCAGAGCGTATCGAAGTGGCCAAGCAGGCCGGCAACCACCACACGACCCAACAACAGATCCATGCCTTGATGCTTCAACACGCGGCGGCGGGTCGGCGCGTGGTGCGCCTGAAGGGTGGCGATCCTTTCGTGTTCGGACGCGGGGGCGAGGAGCTCGAATTTCTACGCGAGCACGGCATCCCTTATGAAGTGGTGCCCGGCATCACCGCGGCACTGGCCTGCGCGGCTTACGCCGGCGTGCCTTTGACTCATCGCGATCACGCTCAATCGGTGCGTCTGGTGACCGCGCATTGCCAGGGGTCGGTCGACATGCTCGACTGGTGGGCGCTGGCGCAGGAGCGACAGACCTTGGCGGTATATATGGGCACCAGCGAACTGCCGGCCTTGCAGCAGCAACTGATGGCCCACGGCCGCGCCGGCACCACCCCGTTCGCGCTGGTCGAGAATGGCTCACGACCGGAGCAGCGTGTCATCACCGGCACGTTGTCGGTGCTGGTCGAGCGTGCCGCCGCGCACGATGTCCGTTCGCCCGCCTTGCTGATCATCGGCGAGGTGGCATCGCTGGCGACGTCACTCGCGTGGTTTGGCCGGCCGCCGTTGGATGCCGCGCGCCCCGTGCCCGAGGCCTTGACGGCTTGACGCAACCTTAACCTCGAACTGGCGCACCATCCCACAGCTACCGTTTTCAATCCAAGCCGTGCCACGGAGTGATTCCATGATTTACGACAGCATCCTCGACACCATCGGCAATACGCCCATCGTGCGCATTCATCGGCTCGCGCCCAAGCACGTGACGCTGTATGCCAAGGTAGAGGCGTTCAATCCGGCCGGCTCCGTGAAGGATCGCCTTGCCTACGCCATCATCATCGACGCCGAGAAGCGTGGCGTGCTCAAGCCCGGCCAGACCGTGGTGGAAGCGACCTCGGGAAATACCGGCGTGGCGCTTGCCGCCGTTTGCGCGGCGCGTAGTTATCCTTTCGTAGCGGTGATGAGCGACAGCTTCTCGATCGAACGTCGCAAGCTGATCCGTGCCTATGGCGGCAAGGTATTGCTGACCCCGGCCGCCGAGCGTGGCAGCGGCATGGTGCGCAAGGCCAAGGAGCTGGCCGACAAGCACGGCTGGTTCCTGGCACAGCAGTTCGATAACCCGGCCAATCCCGCCTATCACCGCAACACGACGGCACCGGAAATCCTTCGCGATTTCGCCGGCAAGCGCCTGGACTATTTCGTTACCGGTTGGGGCACCGGCGGCACGCTGACTGGCGTGGGCGAGGTGCTGCGCGTGGCGCGTCCCGAGGTGAAGTTGATAGCCAGCGAGCCGGCGGGCGCTTCGCTGCTATCGGGCGACGAATGGCATCCGCACAAGATTCAGGGCTGGACGCCGGATTTCGTGCCGGGCGTGCTCAATCGCGACGTGGTGGACAAGATCGTGCCGGTAGATGACGTGCTGGCGCGAGACACCTCGCGCGACCTGGCCCAGAAGGAGGGCATCTTCGTCGGTATTTCGGCAGGTGCCACGCTGGCCGCTGCGCTGAAGGTGGCGCAGGAAGCGCCGGAAGGCTCGGTGTTGCTGGCGATGCTGCCCGATACCGGCGAGCGGTATTTGTCGACGTTCTTGTTTGAGGGCGTTAATGAAGGGTCGGACGAGGTTGAGTAACGCCCTTACTTCCTCTCCCCTGCGGGGAGAGGATTGAGGTGAGCCACCTAAAGGTGGTGAAGGGTGGGTGCTCGCGGGGAGGTTTAAATAGAGCCCGCTCTTACAAAACGGCATCGCAAAATTGACCCCTCACCCCAGCCCTCTCCCCTGCGGGGAGAGGGTGCAGTGGGGTGCCTTAGATATCCCGCGCCAATGGCTCGGCCAAACCGATATAGGCACCAGGCGTCAGATCCAGCAAACGCTGCTTCGCATCCGCCGGCAAATCCAGGCCGGTGATAAAGGTACGCATCGAATCCTTGGTGATGCCCTGGCCGCGCGTCAGCGCCTTCAACTGCTCGTACGGCTCCGGCAGGCCATGGCGGCGCATCACGGTCTGCACGGCTTCGGCCAGCACTTCCCAGCTCGCATCGAGGTCGGCGGCAAGACGATCGGCGTTCACCGTGAGCTTGCCCAGGCCCTTCTTCAGCGATTCCAGCGCCACCAGCGTGTGGCCGAACGCGGTGCCCAGCGCACGCAGCACGGTGGAGTCGGTCAGGTCGCGCTGCCAGCGGCTGATCGGCAGCTTCTCGGCGAAGTGGCCGAGCAGGGCGTTGGCGAGGCCGAAGTTGCCTTCGGCATTTTCGAAGTCGATCGGGTTGACCTTGTGCGGCATGGTGGAGGAACCGACTTCACCGGCCTTAAGCGACTGCTTGAAGTAACCCAGCGAGATGTAACCCCAGATGTCGCGCGCCAGGTCGATGAGAATGATGTTGGCGCGGCGCACGACGTCGCAATATTCGGCCACGCCATCATGCGGCTCGATTTGCGTGGTGTAGGGGTTGTAGTCCAGCCCCAGGCTTTCCACGAAACGCTGCGAGAAACCGCGCCAGTCGAGTTCCGGATAGGTGATGGCGTGGGCGTTGTAGTTGCCCACGGCGCCGTTGATCTTGCCCGGCACTTCCAGCGCCACGAGCTGCTTGCGCTGACGCTCCAGGCGCGCGACCACATTGGCCAGTTCCTTGCCCAGCGTGCTGGGCGAAGCGGTCTGGCCGTGCGTGCGCGAGAGCATCGGCAGGTTGGCGTTGGTGTGTGCAAGCTCGCGCAGCTTGGCGATGATGCCGTCGATGGCCGGCAGCAGCACATCGGTACGCGCATCGCGCAGCATCAAGGCGTAGGAGAGATTGTTGATGTCTTCGCTGGTGCAGGCGAAGTGCACGAATTCCTTGGCCTGGGCCAGCGAGGCATCGTTGCCGATGCGCTCCTTGATGAAGTACTCCACCGCCTTCACGTCGTGATTGGTGGTCGCTTCGATGGTCTTGATGCGCGCGCCGTCATCGACGCTGAAATCGGCCGCGATGCCCTTGAGCTTTTCGATCTGCGCGGGCGAGAACGCCGGCAGTTCCACGATGCCCGGATCGGCCGCCAACGCCAGCAGCCATTCGATCTCCACATGCACGCGGCGGTGCATCAGGCCGAACTCGCTGAAGATCGGGCGCAGCGTTTCGACCTTGCTGGCGTAACGGCCGTCCAGCGGCGACAGGGCGGTCAGGGCATGGGAGGACATCGGGGGACTTCCAGAGACGGGAAAGCCGCCATTTTACAACAGGCGCTGGCGGCCACGGCCCGCGGCGCCTTTTGGCGGCGCGCTAACGAAACCGGGCCTATAGTCAGGCAGCTTTCACCCGACCCGTTTCACCCCAGGAATCGCAAGGATATGAGCCAATTCCGCACTGAACACGACAGCATGGGCCAACTCCAGGTGCCGTCCAAAGCCCTGTACGGCGCCCAGACCCAGCGTGCCGTGGACAATTTTCCGATTTCCGGCATGCACATGCCGCGCGACTTCATCCGGGCGCTGGGCCTGATCAAGGCCGCCGCCGCCGATGCGAATTTTCTGCTGGGACACTTGAAGAAGACTCAGGCCCATGCCATCCGAAAGGCCGCCCTGACGGTGGCCGCGGGCGAGCACGACGACCAGTTTCCCATCGACGTCTTTCAGACCGGCTCGGGCACCAGCACCAATATGAATGCCAACGAGGTGATTGCTCACCTCGCCAGCCGGGGCGGCGGCAAGGTCCATCCCAACGACCACGTCAACTACGGGCAGAGCTCCAATGACGTGATTCCCACGGCCATCCACGTCAGCGCCGCACTCACCACCAGCGAGCGGCTGCTGCCCGCGCTGAAGCATCTCAAGCGCACCATCGAAAAACGCTCACGCGAACTGCGCAATGTGGCAAAGACCGGGCGCACTCACTTGATGGATGCGATGCCAGTGACCTTTGGTCAGGAGCTGTCCGGTTGGGCCGCGCAGATCGGCACGGCGATCGAACGCATTGAGGACAGCCTCAAACGCATGTACCGCCTGCCGCTGGGTGGCACCGCCGTTGGCACCGGCATCAACGCCGACCCGCATTTCGGCGCCACGGCGGCGCGCGAGCTCAAGCGGATGACGGGCGTGCGCTTTGAATCGGCCATCAATTTCTTTGAGGGGATGTCCTCGCAGGACGCGGCCGTGGAACTGTCAGGCCAGCTCAAGACATTGGCCGTGGCACTGATGAAAATCGCCAACGACCTGCGCTGGATGAACTCCGGTCCGCTGGCCGGTCTGGGCGAGATCGAGCTGCCGGCGTTGCAGCCGGGTTCGTCGATCATGCCGGGCAAGGTGAATCCGGTGATTCCCGAGGCCACGGCGATGGTGGCCGCGCAGGTCATCGGCAACGATGCGGCCATCACCATTGCCGGTCAGTCCGGCAATTTCCAGCTCAACGTGATGCTGCCGCTGATTGCGCACAACCTGCTGCAGTCGATCGGCATCCTGTCCAACGTCAGCGTGCTGCTGGCTGACAAGGCTATCGCGGGCTTCAAGGTGAATACGGCACGGGTGAAGGAAGCGCTGGACAAGAACCCAATCCTGGTCACCGCGCTCAACCCGGTGATCGGCTACGAGAAGGGCGCAGCGACAGCCAAGCAGGCGTACAAGGAAAATCGCCCGATTCTTGATGTGGCGCTGGAAACCACCGGGCTTTCCAAGAGCGAGCTGCAAAAGCTGCTGGATCCTATGGCGCTCACACGGGGCGGCATCCATGGCAGCGGCGGTGGCGGCGGCGGCTGATCAAGCCTGCGTCACCTTTCTCTTGTAGGAGCGCACCCTGTGCGCGACAAGCCAACGGAGCGGTAGCGGCATGGCGCCGCGGTCGCGCACAGGGTGCGCTCCTACAGTGAGGCTGTTTGCTCGTGCGTGGCGTCGAGCCCGCGCATTCTTCTTTTGTAGGAGCGCACCCTGTGCGCGACAAGCCAACGGGGCGGTAGCGGCATGGCGCCGCGGTCGCGCACAGGGTGCGCTCCTACAGTGGGCGATTTGTTCGTGTGTGGCGTCGAGCCTGCGCATTCTCCTTTTGTAGGAGCGCACCCTGTGCGCGACAAGCCAACGGAGCGGTAGCGGCATGGCGTCGCGGTCGCGCACAGGGTGCGCTCCTACAGCGAGGCGGTTTGCTCGTGTTTGGCGTCAAGCCTGCGCATTTGTAGGAACGCACCCTGTGCGCGACAAGCCAACGGGGCGGTAGCGGCATGGCGCCGCGGTCGCGCACAGCGTGCGCTTCAACAGGGGGTGCACCGCTCAGTGCGTGGTGTGTTGCTTGCAGCGTTCGACGCTATCGGTGTTGAGCGCGTCGGCGTAGGGCTTGAATGCCTCCAGCTGCGGAGCCAGCTCGTCCTGCACTGCTTTCATTGCAACCATGTCATCGCAGATTTTCGCAGCGGCCTGCTTCACGTTGGCGGCCGCAGCGTCCACCTTTTCCTTGACCGTGTCTTCGCTTTCCGCGCCGGTGAGCTTGCCGGCTGCCGAACTCATGGCCTCGGTGGCCGTTGCCATGCCGGCCTTGCCGGTCGCGATGGCGTCGGTGCGCATGGTTTGGGCGGCGGTGTTGTAGCGCTGCAGCAAGGCGCGTTGTGCGTCGTTCACAGCCACATTGTGGCCGTCGATGGATAGGTCGCCATTGGCGTCGATCACTGCATCGGGTACGCCGCTGGACTTGATGGTGACGTTGCCGTCGTGCAGCGTGATGCGATGGTTGACGATGTCGGTGCTGCCGCCAAATACCTGCATGTCGTCGCCGTGGTTGCCGCACGCAGACAGTACGGTTGCAGCGAGAAGTAGCCAGGGAAGGTGTCGATGGGTCATGAGGACCGCTCCTTTTCTATGGAAAGCAGGTAGGGCAGAAAGGTGGCGGCGAGCATGCCATGTCGCGTTCATTGCGTGATGTGCCGCCAACGAAGGGAGCCCCGCCAGCACTCCGCATCCTTGCGGAAGGTGCCAGCGGGGCAAAGCCGTCAGCTGTCGTCGCGTACCTTGCGGAACCAGATGGCGCCGGCGATCAGTACCACACCGGCGATCACGCCAATCCACAGGTTCGGAGTGGTCAGCAGCCCGTAGGTGTGGCTCGGGGCCAGGATGCCCAGCGGGTTGTTGCTATCGAAATCCGATGCGGCGGTGAGGTTATGGTCGTCGAACACGATGCTTGAACCCGGGAAGACACTGAGCAGCACGCGTTGCACGACGTGGGTCCAGAACCAGGCCGTCGGCAGGTTGAAGGCGCCCATGATGCCGAACCAGCTCACCATCAACCCCGTCACCACCGGCACCGCCACCGCCCACAGGAAGGGCTTGCTGCGTGCGCCGGAAGAGCAAAGCATCAGCCAGCCGATGGCGGGCAGGGCCCACAGGGCATACAGCGGTACCGCACTGATCAGCGAGCCGATGACACGAAGCGGATGGGCCAGGGTCAGCAGTTCCCACACCCGGACGCCATGCATCGATAGCACCACCGCGTAGATCAGCAACTGCAGCACACCGCAGATGACGCTGGTGACGACCGCGATCACGGGGGCCACCAAGGCCGCGCTGGCCACCTTCGACAGTACGGTGTTGATGTTGGACACCGGCAGCGATTTCCAGAACAGGATGCTGCGGTCGCGGCGATCGTCGTACAGCGTGCCCAGGCAGTAGAACAGCACCACGATGCCCATGACGATGCCGATCAGGCCCATCGACGAAATCATCGCCACATCCAGCGCCGCGCCCATCTGGCTCATGTCGCCGGAGTCGGCATGCCGCACCATCATTGCGAAATTGTCGCCGCCGATGTGCACGCCGTTGCGGGCGCCCAGCACCTCGGCCGCGATGATGGCCATCAGGTTCAGTACCAGAAAGACGATGCCGGTGATTACCGGGGCCCACAGAAATCCGCCGCGGTGCTCCCAGAATTCGCGTTTCATGAGCCAGTAGAAGGTTTTCATGCGTAGGTTCCCTTCATGGTGGCGACAAACAGGTCGCTGACGGTGGGCCGGCGTACCTCACCCATGCTTTCCAGGGTGGCGCGGTCGGCACCGTCGAACAGGAAAATGCTTTTGCCGAATACTTGTCGCTCGTCCAGCGGCTTGAGCCGTCGGGCCGCATCAGCCTTGTCGGCGCTGACCATCAGTTCGGCAAAGCGCTCGCCAACGGCATCCATGTCGGTATCCAGCACCAGCTTGCCGTCACGGATGAACATCAGGTCGGTGAGGATGTGCTCGATCTCTTCCACCTGGTGGGTGGTGACGATGATGGTCTTGTTCTCGTCGAAGTAATCTTCCAGCAGGCTTTGGTAGAACTGCTTGCGATAGAGGATGTCCAGGCCGAGCGTAGGCTCGTCCAGCACCAGCAGGCGGGCATCGATGGCCATCACCAGGGCCAGGTGCAACTGCACGATCATGCCCTTGGACATCTGCTTTACACGCTGGTTGGGCGTGAGCTTGGTGCGTGCCAGGAAAGCCTCGCACTTGGCGCGGTTGAAGCGAGGGTGCACGTTGGCCACGAAATCGACGGCCTCGCGTACCCGGATCCAGCGCGGCAGCACCGCCACGTCGGCGATAAAGCAGACCTGTTCCATCAGTTGGTCGCGATGCGTGCGCGGGTCAAAACCCAGCACATTCAACTCGCCCTTGAAATCGGTGAGGCCGAGAATGGCCTTCAGCGCGGTGGTTTTGCCCGCGCCGTTGGGGCCGATGAGCCCCACGATGCGGGCGGATTCGATCCGGAAGCTCACGTCGTCCAGCGCCAGCGCGTTCTTGTAGCGCTTGGTCAGGCCATGGGCAGTGATAACCGCATTCATGACTGGCTCTCCCCATTGGCCGGCGTGCCGCCCGGCGCTTCGCGCAGCAGGGTCTTCAGATCCAGTCCAAGGCGCTGCAGCCTGGCGAAAAGCGAGGGCCATTCCTCGCGCAGGAACCGCTCGCGCTCGGATTTGAGCAGCGCCTCCCTGGCTCCATCAATGACAAACATGCCCAGTCCCCTCCTTTTCTCAACCAGTTGATCGTCGACCAGTTCCTGGTACGCCTTTGAAACAGTCAGCGGGTTGATTTGGAAATCCGCTGCCACCTGGCGTACAGACGGCAGCGGGTCGCCCTCGTTCAAGGCGCCGTCCAGGATCATCGCCACGACGCGTTCGCGTAGCTGGCGGTAGATCGGGACGCTGTCGTTCCAGGTGATGGTCATACTGTTATTCCTTGCTGATACGGCCGAGCTTGGTGCCAAACGAATAGTAGGGCATGGCTAGCTGGGCCCCGACTGCCCCGTTGCTCGCGGCAGATTCCGGGTTCAGCAGCGGCGAGATGCTCAGGGTGGCCATACTGGCGTCGGCCAGCAGCGCGGCGGTGCGCATGTCCTCAGACGTCGGGCGGACTTCGACCGGAGCCAGGGTGATGACCTTGACGCCGTTGATCTCACTGACGGGGAGACTATGGACGTTGGAGTTGATGGCGGCCAGGCCAACTGTGGTGAACAGGGCGGCGGCGGTCAGGGCTAGCAGGGTGTTCGCTTTCATGGCGGCTCTCCTTTAGTGCTCTCGTGGACCGGTGTTGTAGTGAACTATAACACCATAGTTCGGATCGTCAATAGGGCGGGGCGTAAATTCGCAACATGACTGATGGCCTATAAGGCTGAACGAGGATCGGGGCAGACCGGAGCCCCCGATCCTGCGAGAGAGGGTCCGTCGCTGGGCGGCAATCGGGCAGGGCCGTCCATCAGCCATCGCAGATGACAGGCATCACCTGGACAATGCCTTGGATGCGCCATGGTTCAATGCGGTTGAAACGCTAGAGGATGGAATCTATGGATGCGGGTTTGAGCGCACGAGTTGTCGTTATCACCGGTGCCAGCAAGGGCATTGGCCTGGCCTGCGCGTTTGCCTTTGCGCGCGAAGGCGCCAAGGTGGTGGGTATTTCGCGTGACCTGGCTCATCTGCACGCGGCCCAGCACGAGCTGCAGCGCGAAGGGCTACATATGGATGTGACGGCTGCCGATCTGCGCGAAAGCGTGGCCGCGCAAATGGTGGTCGAGTGCATCGAGAACGATTTCGGCCCCATCGATGTGCTGGTCAATTGCGCCGGCGCAGCGAAGCGCACACCGGTGGCCGAGCTGCATGCGGATGCGATGCATGCTTCAATGCAAGCGAAGTACTTCACCTATATGCACATGATCGACCCGGTGATCCGGCGCATGGCCGCGCGAGGTCGCGGCAGCATCGTCAATGTGGTCGGGCAGGGCGGTCGCCAGGCCAATCCGCTGCATATCGGCGGTGGTGCGGCCAATGCAGCGCTGATGCTTGCCTCGGTGGGTTACGCCACGGCGTACGCCGCGCAAGGTGTTCGCGTGAACGTGATCAATCCCGGCATCACGCACACCGGTCGTGTGCAGGAAGGCCTCGATGCAGCTTCTCGCGCCAGCGGGCGTGGCACTGATGAGCTGCTGGCCGAGCAGTTGGCGGAGATCCCGATGGGGCGCATGGCCGAGCCACAGGAAATTGCGCATGTCGCGGTGTTCCTTGCCTCGCCGCTGGCGAGTTACGTCACGGGCGCGGTGATTCCGATGGACGGTGGGAAAACGGCGGTGATCTGAGCCCCGTCGCCGATCGCCTCGCGGCCAAGGGACCATGCTAGGCCATCCGGTAAAGGTTATCGCTCGTGCTTCGGTTCGTCATCGGGCATGGCGTCAAACCTCGTGTCTTCCAACAACGTGAGGACGGTTCGATTCACGTTTCCTTTATCCCGGTTTCTCTAATCGTCTCACCGGCATCACGATGTTTGAGCGTGCGGTCGCGCAACATGTCCTTGCGTCTTGTGGAGTGCAAGGGGGCGATCCTTGCGATTTCTCGGGGGATGGCTCGACGAAGACGACCGCGTGCCGTTGGCCGGGGATCCAACTGGAAGCGATGATTACGCGGTGCCGTTCCTGCAGTCCGTGACGTTTTCTCACTGGCCCAAGGCAACATTCCATGCGGCAATTTCTTCATGGTAGGTTGGCTGTCCTGCTCCTGGTTGGCGGGCTGGTGTTGAATGCGGGCGCAGCGGCACAGGTGACAAGCGCCGCATCGGTGGCCGCGCCGCCAGTCGCCAGCAATGTCCCTGCACCGCCAGCCGGGGCGGCACGCGATGTTTCGTTGAGCCAGATGGGCGCTTACGGCGCGATCAAATTGCGTGGCCTGGATCCCACCAGCACGTTGAATGTGTCGATCCGTAACGATCAGGTGGTGACGGCGGCAAAGCTCAAACTCATCTATACCTATTCGCCTTCGCTGATCTTCGAGCTCTCGCATCTGAAGATTTATCTCAACGGCGAGGTGGTGGCCACGTTGCCGCTGGAGAAAGAGCACGCCGGACAAGCGGTGACCAGGGTCATCGATCTCGACCCGCGGCTCTTCACCGACTTCAATCGCATCAGCGTACAGATGATTGCGCACTACACGCTCGATCATTGCGAAGACCCGTATCACTCTGCGCTGTGGGCGGATATCAGCCCGGATACGGTATTGAACCTCACCACCTCGCGGGTCGGCCTGCCCAATAGCCTGGCGCTGTTGCCGGCGCCGTTCTTCGATCGTCGGGACAATCAGCGGCTGACCGTGCCGTTCGTGCTGCCGACTCATATGGACGCGCCGACGCTGCGCGCGGCGGGCGTGGTCTCCTCGTGGCTTGGGGCGTTGGCCGGCTGGCGTGGCGCGCGATTCCCCGTGATGCAGACGCCGCCAGCGGATAGCCATGCCATTGTGCTCGCCTTGCCCCATGCACTGCCGGCGGGCCTCGAGCTGGGCGAGATCAAGGGGCCAACCGTGCGGGTGATGCCCAACCCGGCCAGCCCGCCCGAATCCGGCTACAAACTGCTGGTGATCGAGGGCCGCGACGAAAAAGAACTTCAGCAGGCTGCCAATGCGCTGGTGCTCGGTCAGGCAGGGATGTCCGGCGACACCGCCATCGTGAAGTCGGTGGACCTGGGGCCCGAGCGCCGCCCCTATGACGCACCCAGTTGGACGCCGGTGGATCGGCCCGTGCTTTTCAAGGAACTGGTCACCGACCCGGGGCAATTGCAGGCGTCGGGTTTCAACCCGCCAGCGATACGCGTCGATATGCGCTTGCCGCCTGACCTGTTCGCCTGGGCTCGCCACAGCGTGCCGCTCGACGTGCGCTATCGCTACACCGCGCCTACCGCATACAACGATTCGGTGCTCAATGTCGGCATCAACGATCAGCTGCTGCGCTCCTTGCGGCTGCCACCCGTCGAGCCCCAAGGGGGAGAGCGGCAGTTCAACGTGCCGTTGCTGTCGGGCTCGGAGGCGCGGGGCCAGGAAGAGATTCGCGTACCCTCGCTGCGCATCAGCGGCATCAACGCATTCCAGTTCCAGTTCCATATGGATTCGCAGAAGACAGGGCTATGCGTGTCCACCGCCACCGACAGCGCGCGTGCCGCGATCGATCCCGATTCCAGCATCGATTTCAGTCAGTTCGTGCATTACACGGCCATGCCGAATTTGGCGTTCTTCGCCACCAGCGGTTACCCGTTCACGCGCATGGCAGATCTTGCCGAGACGGCGGTGGTGGTGCCCGATGCACCCGACGCAAAAGAAGCAGAAGCGGCTCTCACCGTGCTGGGCCAGATGGGGCGGTGGAGTGGGTTACCTGCATTGCGCGTCTCGCTGGTGCCATCCAGCGCGGTCGATAGCGTGCGCGATCGCGACCTGCTGATTATCGGCACGGGGTCGTCCAGCGAGCTGCTGGCGACATGGGGCAAGGCACTGCCAATGCTGATCGAGCACAACCAGAATGAGCTCTCGTTGCGCGAACAGTCCATTCCCAACGGTCGCGTGCTGCGTGGCGCGACGGGTAGCGCCACCATCGGCGTCAACGGTCCTTCCGCGGCATTCGTGGGCTTTGAGTCGCCGCTGGCAAAACGCAAGAGCGTGATCGTGCTTGCGGCCAGCGCGTCGGACCAGCTCGGCAGCCTGCTCGATGTACTGGGCGAGGATGCAAAAGTCGGCGAAGTGCGTGGCGACCTCACCGTGGTTCGCGGCAAGCTCATCACCGCGCTGGCCGTGGGTGATACGTACTACATCGGCCATCTGCCCTGGTACGCGTGGCTGTGGGTGCATATCTCCCGCTATCCCGCGTTGATGGCACTCGCAGGCATCCTGGCTGGCCTGTTCGTTGCGCTCACCGTGTTCTGGGCCTTGGGTCGTATCGCTGCGCGTCGTCTCGACAGGTGACGCATGCGAGGCGCATCGATGCCGCTCCTGCGGATGTTGCTGATGGGTATCGCGATAATCGCCTCCACCAGTGCGATGGCGGCCAACTGTGCGTGGACCGACTGGGATAGTTTCAAGCAGGGCACGCTGAGCAAGGACGGCCGCGTCGTCGACGACAGTACACCTCAACAGGTCACTGTTTCCGAAGGGCAGGCCTATGCGTTGTTCTTCGCCCTGGTGGCCAACGATCGCCCCACCTTCGATCGCGTGCTGAACTGGACGCAGAACAATCTCGCCCAGGGTGACCTCACCGCTCATCTGCCTGCGTGGATCTGGGGCCGTCGTGCCGCGAAGGAAGCGACCGCTGGCGACAAGGGCCCGTCGCCGGGCTGGGGCGTCATCGATGCGAACCCGGCGTCCGATGCGGATCTGTGGATCGCCTATAGCCTGCTGGAGGCGGGGCGCCTGTGGCATGAGCGCAGCTACACCGCGTTGGGCACGGTACTCGCACGCAACGTCCTGAGCCAGGAAACGGCGGTGTTGCCAGGATTGGGGCGCACGTTGCTGCCCGGGTCGGTGGGTTTTCATCCGCAGGACGATGTGTGGCGACTCAACCCCAGCTATGTCCCACTGCAGGTGATGCGGCGGCTGGCCGTCGCACTGACGCAGCAGGCCGAATGGACGGCCGTATACGACAGCTCGGTAAAGCTTGTCACGGATACCGCACCACACGGTTTTTCGCCGGACTGGGTGATGTATCGACGCGACAAGGGCTTTCAACCCGACGAGGCGTCGAAGGCCGAGAGCGCGTACAACGCCATCCGCGTCTATCTATGGGCAGGCATGCTTGCCGACGAAGCACCGTCGCGTGCCGCCGTGCTGGCGACGTTTCGACCGATGGTGGACTACGTGTCGGCGCACGGCGCGCCCCCTGAACGGATGGATACGCAAAGCGGTGCGCCTGGTAGCAACGCAGGCAATGCGGGTTTCTCCGCGGCAGTGGCGCCTTATCTGGCGGCACTCGGACGCCATGACCTAGCCCAGGCACAGGTGCGGCGCACACGCTCGCTCGCACATGAGGCACCGCTGGGCTACTACAGCCAGGTGCTCGCGCTGTTCGGCCTTGGTTACCTCGATGGGATGTATCGCTTCGACGCGGATGGCGCCGTCGTCCCTGCCTGGACATCGACGTGTCCCGCGGCGCACTGATCCATGCGGTGATGCCCGTCGCGATGCTGCTGGTGGTCGGTGGCGCACCCATCGCCGTGTTGGCGCAGGCCGCGGCGCCCAGCCCGCAGATGAAGCAACTGCTGGATTCCGCGCGCGTATGGCAATCCAAGAATCGCCCGGACATGGCACGCGGCATCGTGGAGAAGGCGTTGCTTATCGACCCTGTGCAGCCTGATGCACTCGGCCTGCTGGGCCAGATCGAGCTGAGCTCGAACCGGACCGCCGAGGCAGGCAAGGTGCTACAGCAAATGCACAAGCTCTACCCGACGCATCCGGCCACACTGGAGCTGGCCGATGCTTATCGCGTTGCCACCACAGACAAGATGGCGCTGGCCGAAGCGCGCCTGCTCGCGCGCTCGGGCAAATCGGACGAGGCCTGGCAGAAGATGCAGGCGCTGTTTCCACGTGGCGTGCCCAGTGGCGCACTCGCCAACGATTACTACCGCGTGATGGCCGCCTCGACAGGCGGGCGCGGCCGCGCACTGGACGAGCTGCGCAAGCGCACCGCGCAAAACCCTGACGATCTCAATCTCGCCCTGGTCCTGGCTGACTTGCTGACCGATCGCGGCTCCACGCGCATCGAGGGGCTGAACATCATCTACCGCATCTACCAGCGGCCGGACGCCAACCGTGCGCGCGCGCTGGATTTGTGGCGGCGCGCGCTCAACAGCGCGGGCAGCGAAGACCCGGCCTACTACGTCTGGTACCAGCGTTATCTCAAGGAAGTGCCTGACGACGCCAGCGCAAGAGCGGCGCTGGCGACGCTGGCCAAAAAAGGCGGTGCCAACTATGTGGCCCCAGCGCAGGCAGCGCAGTCGCCTGGCACGGGCGCATCTGCGCAAGCATCAGCCGCCTCGTCAGCCGCGGCACGCCAGGGTGCGGCGATCGGCGAGCAGGGGCTGGCCTTGATGCGCGAAGGTCGCCACGACGAAGCGCGTGCCATGTTTGCGCGCGCGTTGAAACTGGATCCCGACAACGCCTCCAAGTGGCGTGGACTGATGGCGACGGCCACGTTCTGGGGCACGCTGGCGAAAGCCCGCACCGCCAACGAGCAAGGACACCCGGAGCAGGGCGAACAGCTGGCGCGCGAGGCGCTTCATCAACAACCCGACCAACCCGACGCCAATCGCGTGCTGGCCACCGCGCTGATGGCGCAAAAGAAATGGCCCGAGGCGGAAGCCGTGCTGCAACCCATGGTGGACGCGCCGCAACCGGATGTGGATGCGCTTGAAATGCTGGCCAAGGTGTTGATCGAGACGCATCGCGCGGGCGAGATCACGCCGCTGATCGATCACGCGGAACAGCGCTACGCTGGTCCCAACGAGGCTATGGTCAAACTTCGCGCGCAGTTGCTGTCGATCCAGGCCGACCAGCTGATCGCCGAGAACAAGCATGGCGCGGTCGTGCTCAAGTTGGAGGAGGCGGTGCGCCTCACCCCCAAGGACGCGTGGTTGCGCTACACCCTGGCCCGACAATATCGCGACTTGAGCCTGCCCGCGTTGGGACGCTCGGTGATGGAAGACGGGTTGCGCATCGCGCCGGCGCCGGACATGCGTTATGCGAGCGCGCTCTATTTCAACTCGTTGGACGACATCGATGCGGCGAGCGCGGTCCTGGCGCAGGTACCGGAGGCCGATCGTTCGCAGGGCATGCGTGATCTGGCTGCCAACCTCAAGGCGCAGCGTGATTTGCGCGAGGTTCGCCAGTTGGTGGCACGGGGACGTCGGCAGGAAGCGGGGCAGTTGCTGGATCGCATCGCCGCCGAATCGCGTGACGATCCCCAAATGCTGGCCAGCGTGGGCCGCGAATGGATCGCGCTGGGCGAGCCGGACAACGGGCTGAAGCTGGTGCGTGACTGGCTCGACGCGCATCCCGATGATCCCGCGATCAGCGTGCGCTTGCGCTACGGCGAACTGCTGGCCGCAGCCAACCGTGACGATGCGTTACCCGCATGGATCGCCGATGCGCGTGCGCGCCCCGGCGTGACTTCCGAACAGCAGGCGCAGTTCGACGATCAACTGCTTCGGCTCTCTTTGCGCACAGCAGCACGGCAGATCGACGCTGGCGACCTGGACGGCGCCCAGCGCACGCTGGATGCCGTGCCAGCGGCGGGCAAAACCGATCGCCGCTGGTTGCTCGCCCGGGTTGACCTGCTGGAGGCCAAGCGTGATTACCGCGGCGCCGAAGCCGTTGCGCGTCAGGTACTGGTTACCCACCCTGGCGACGTCGATGCGCGCCTTGCCATCGCTCGCATGCAGGCTCATCAGGGGCGCCGCAACGAGGCCGAGGAAACCGTGCGCGAGGTACTGGCCGACACGACGGCTGAGGACGTGGACACGCGCCTGGCGGTGGCGCGGCGCTATAGCGCGCTGGGGCTTGGCGACGAAGCCCAGGCGGTGGTCGACCCTTTAAGGCAGCAATACCCGGATCGTTCCGATATCACCCTGCAGGCGGGCCGCCTGGCGCAGTCGAGCGGCGACTTCAACGACGCGTCGGACATGTATCGCGCGGCGCTCACGCAGGAGCAGGGTGAAGGCGAGACGCCCAGCCCGGAAGATGGCCTGACCTCCGCCGGTCGCGCGCTACAAGGTCTCGACGACCGGCGGCAGGGACAGTTCTCCACGTCGGTGATCCAGTCCAATGAATCAGGTAGCAGCGGCATGTCGCGCCTGGATGCCACGGAAATTCCGCTCTACCTGCGCATTCCTGACGGCTACACCGGGCACTATTTCTTCCACGCCGATACGGTGCTTCTCGATGCGGGTCGCCTGCCGACCGACCAGTTCGATCCCGCGTACAAGTACGGGCAGATCGCAGCGCTGGGCAATGCGGGACTCTTGCCGGCGGACCAGACCGACAAGGGCGTGGCGTTGGCGGCTGGCTACAACTTCAACGGTGCGGCCAACAGCTGGCGCGCCGATATCGGCACGAGCCCATTGGGCTTCACCGTCACCAACTGGCTCGGCGGCTTTTTGTATCGCCACGATTTCTACAGTTCCTCGGTGACCGTGGACGTTTCCCGCCGCCCCGTCACCAGCAGCCTGGTGTCATATGCCGGCGCCAGGGATCCGGCCTCGGGCGACACCTGGGGCGGGGTGGTGCGCAGCGGCTTTACCGTGCGCGGCGCGCGGGACGTGGGCATTACCACGCTGTTCGCTTCGATGGGCTATGGCGTGCTGACCGGCCACAACGTCGAGGACAACCACGATTTCAAGGTGCGCACCGGCGTCGACTTGCCGGTCATCGTGCAACCCGACCAGCGCTTCAGCAGCGGACTCGTGATCAATTACTGGCATTACGACAACAACCAGCATTTCTACACGTTTGGCAACGGCGGCTACTACAGCCCGCAAAAGTACGTGTCCGTGTCCATTCCGCTGGACTGGACGGGTCGCCACGGTCGCTGGTCGTGGGAACTGGAAGCCTCGGTGGGCCAGTCGTGGACCCGCGAGGATGAATCGCCGTATTTCCCCACACGGCCCGACCTGCAACAGCAAGCGGTAGTTCGCATGGACGCGGCAGATCTCGGTTCGCCCAACTTCGGCGGCGGCCCCGGCGGCGGCTTCAGCTACACGGTGGCTGCAGCGCTGGAATACCGCCTGACGCCGCACTGGGTGCTGGGTACACGCTTCAAGCTCGATCGTTCACAAGATTACGCCCCCAACGTTGGCACGATCTATCTGCGCTACTTCTTCGACCAGCAGCGACTGCCGGTGCCGTTCCCACCGAACCCAGTGCAACCGTATTCCGCGTATTGATCGGCCTTGCGACCTGAGACGACCACTGTGACGAGTCATTCCCCTCAAGCTTCCACCACGTCATCGCGCCGCGCCGCGCCGGCGCGGTTGCGGCTGAACCAGTCGCTGGCCATCGACGGGCTGCCGCCCTCGCTGGCCGCGCTGGCCACGGGATACGTGTATGCGGTGTATGCGAGTCGATCGTCCGCGCGCGATGCCTTGTTCTGGAAGACGGCGGCCCATGCCTTGCTGACTCCGGTAAGCGTGTTGTCCACGCGCTCGCCTGAGGACGTCGCGCTGGCGTTGAAACTGCACGGCCTGGATATCGATCAGCCCGGCGCAGTGCATCCGCGCGCCAACGTGTGTGCCTTGCACATGCCGCCCAACCGTGATGGCTGCGAGGTGTTGATTGAGTCGCTGCAGGCGATGTCCGAGCAGTGCGCCTCGCCGGTGACGCAGTTCCTGATCGAAGGCGCCGCGGCATGTTTCGCCTGGCACGATCGTGAAGTGCTGATTCGACAGGGTGCGGCGCTGGCCGAGTGGTGCGCGCAAACGCGGCACAGTGTGCTGTTGGTGATGCTGCCGCCGCTGGTGGAGCAGTGCGGTGGCTTCCTGCCGCTGACTGATTTCCAGATCCACTTCGGAGGCGCGGCGCAACTGGAGCAGATACAGGGCGAATACCGATGGGAGGTGGCGTTCTGGCGCGGCAACCTCGGCGCGTTGGCCGCCAGTGAATCGATTCCGTTGCGATTTTCTCCCGTCGATCATCGACTGGTGGCCGTAGTCGACGAAACGCACGGCCGCAGCGGATTGCTGGCCCCTGACGAAATGACAGTGATGGTGTCGCGAGATGCCGTCATACACGAGCGGTCGGTGCCCAAAGAGTGGCAGGTGCTACACGACAACGATGCCGTGGTGGTGGCGGCCAGCCACAGCGTGGCCGCCACCGTGGTGCTGCACTACGGCATCCGGGAAAACCTCGCCAAGCTGGCCAAGCAGACCAACTTCCTGCGTCGGCAATGCGGCAAGGCACTGAAGATTCTGATCCGCGAAGACAACGTCAGCATCCGCTACGAACCGCTGCTGTTGAGCCTGGGGGCAAATGCGATTATTCCGCGCAGTACCTCGCTCGCTCAGGTGGAGATACTGGTCGATGGTGTGCAGGGCCAGCTGTTTTCGCGCCCCGTGCCGGAGGATTACCACGCCGCCTTGTCCGCCGCGATGCGTGAGTCCACCACCGGCTACGTGCCGGCGCTGCGCTTCATCGAACTGGTGCGCGAGGCGGTCGAGCGCAGTCGCCCGATTCGCCTGCCGAACGTGATGTTGCGCCTGCTGCTCGAACGGAATGTGGCCGGCGTCGATGCGGTGAGGGCTTGCCGTATTCGCCGCACAGGCGATATCTGCACCGCCAGCGGCGACAGCCTGTATGTGTTCTTTTTCGCCTGCCATGTCGATGATGCGGGCAAGGCCCTGGCGAAGGTGTTTGGACGGCCATTGGCGGAACTGTTTCGTGGCGAGCTGCGTTGCGGCGACCGCGATTCGATCCTCGCCGCGCTGGAGGCGCTCGAGGACGAGATCGCCGAACTGCCGCCACCGGATTACTCCAGCTTGGCGGAGCCGGTTCAGGCCGAGGGCCCGAGGGTCGACGAGTTGGTCGTCGACACAGACAGCGCGATGCGAGCGGCGCCAGAGCCCTCGGCCCTTCCACTATGGAGCATGGAGAATTCGACAGGCGACGATGCGACTGCCGCCACCGCCGTGCGACCACCACGTCCCGCTCCGCTTCCGCTCAAGGCCGGAGGGTAGCGCCGTCATGTCTATTTTCATGGGCTATTTTATTTGGGGGCTGATGCTTGCCGCGCCGCTGTGGTGGCTCGCTTGGCGGTTTCGCGTGGCGCACTGGTTGCCACGCCTGCGCTCGCACCTGCGTCGGCGCTCCATTCGCTTGCCAACGCAGCTAGAGCCGCTGGTCATTCTTGGCAATCGCCAGCACGCTGGCAGCAAGCCTCGCCCATGAAGACCATCGCCCTTCTTTCGAGCGTGGGTGGGGCGGGGCGCACGACGCTTACTGCCGCGCTTGCTGGCTTGTTGATGGCTCGCAAGCACGCCGTGCTCGCCGTGGAATGCGATCCGGGTAATGTGCTGGCGCTTTACTGCGGCTTGCGTGAGCCGGCCCGTGAAGGGCTGGCTTCCTATGTGCCTACGTCTGTTGGCCACGCAGCGGATGCTGCCTTGCAGGATGATGACGGCGTGCTATGGCTGCCCTGGGGCGGCGCTGGCCTCGATGGCGACGGCGCGATTGCGGCAAGCCTGCATGAGCGGCCTTCGTGGCTACGCGAGCTGTTGGCCCGGTTGGATTTGCCGCGCTACAGCGTCGTTCTGGTGGATGCCGCGACCTGGCCTTCGGTCTATGCGGCGCAGGCGATCGAGGCGGCCGATCTGGCGTTGGTGGTGGTGCCGCCGCAACCGCTCGCGTGCGCGACGCTACCGCGGCTGCGCGCCGAGCTGAGGGCGCGAGGGAAGCCCAGCCTTTATGTTGCCAATTCGGTGTCGCCAGCGCTGCAATTGCACACCGATATCCTGGCCTTGTTGCGCGACACGCTGGGATCGGAGCTATCCGCCTACCGTATCCATGCAGACACCGGTATTCCCGAAGCGCTGGCACGCAACCTGAACTTTCACCTCAGCTCGCCGCATTCTCAGGCAGCGCACGACATGCAGGGCCTGGCGTCGTGGTTGTCCTCCTGGGTCAGGCATGCGCCAAGAGCATCCGCTGTGCCGACGGGAGGTGCGCCGTGATCGCCGCAGCACGCATCAAGACAGTGTTGGCGCACCAACTCGGTGTCGATAAGGAGTCTGGTGGCGGGCTGTGGTTGCTGCGGCTGATCTTTCGGCCACCGCGGCCCGGTCAGCGCGACTGGGCCGCGCGCGGCGCGAGTGCGCTGGGCCACCGTCTGCGCTTCGAGCTGGCCGTGCGCGACGATGACGGCGCGAGCGCCTGGTTCAAGCGATTGTTCTTCCGTCCGCTGCGCCGCCGGGAACATCTCGCCGCCGACCTTCGACGTGCGCGCCACCGGCGCGGCAAACAACGTCGCTCGATGCTGCTGGGCAGAATCGGCGGCTGGGTCAGGCCGGCGCACGGCGTGGCGGGTGGTGTGAAGAAGGCGTTGTACGCCCGGCTGCCCAGCGTGCCCTGGCAAGCGGTGAGCGACCGTTTCACCCGCTGGTCCGCCGCGCTTGATCGCGTGCCGTATTTCAAGACGATCGTATTGTTGCTGACACTGATGGTTGCGTTGGCGTTCTGGACCACGCCGCTACCGCTGGCCGATCAGTTCCGGTTGTTCATTCTCGTGTGCGCAGTGATGTTCGTCGCGCGGCTTATACCGGGGCGCTGGCCGACCATGCTGATGGTGTCGCTGTCCATTCTCATGGCGGGGCGCTACATCTGGTGGCGTACCACGCAGACGCTGCACTTCACCTCAGCTACCGAGGCCGTGTTTGGATACGCGCTCTATGGCGCAGAGATTTACACCTGGATCGTGCTGCTCTTTGGTTATATCCAGACAGCGTGGCCGCTGAATCGACAGCCCAAACCGCTGCCCGGGGATCCCGGCAGTTGGCCCACGGTGGATATCTATATACCCACCTATAACGAGCCACTAACCGTGGTCAGCCCGGCGGTACTGGCGGCCAAGGGCATGGATTGGCCGCGCGACAAGCTACGCATCTATGTACTCGACGATGGCAACCGCGAAGCGTTCCAGCAGTTCGCCGCCGAGGTCGGCGTGGGTTATCTGACCCGTGAGGAACATCGTTTCGCGAAAGCCGGCAACATCAATCATGCGCTTGGCCTGACCAGTGGCGAATACATCGCCATCTTCGATTGCGACCATATTCCCACGCGCTCGTTCCTGCAGACGACCATGGGCGAGTTCCTGGCCGATCCGAAGTGCGCCATGGTGCAGACGCCGCACCATTTCTTCTCGCCCGACCCGTTCGAGCGCAACTACGACACGTTCCTTCGCATTCCCAACGAGGGCAGCCTGTTCTACGGGTTGGTGCAGGACGGCAACGATTTCTGGAATGCGACGTTTTTCTGCGGCTCTTGCGCCGTGCTCAAGCGTGCACCGCTGGAAGAAGTGGGTGGCATCGCCGTGGAAACCGTCACCGAAGACGCGCACACCTCGCTGAAGATGCACCGCCGCGGCTATCGCAGCGCCTACCTTCGTATCGTGCAGGCGGCGGGACTGGCAACGGAGAGCCTGTCCGGTCACATCGGCCAGCGCATTCGCTGGGCGCGCGGCATGGCGCAGATTTTCCGGCTGGACAACCCTTGGTCAGGCAGAGGGCTGAGCTTCTTCCAACGCATCTGCTACAGCAATGCGATGCTGCATTTCTTCTACGGCATTCCACGTCTCATCTTCCTGATGATGCCGTGCGCGTATCTGTATTTCGGGCTTCATGTATTCAACGCGGACGCGATATCCGTGATGGCTTATGTACTGCCTTACCTGTTCATTTCGGGTATCGCCAATTCGCGCATCCAGGGACAGTACCGCCACTCGTTCTGGGCGGAGGTGTACGAGTCGGTGCTGGCCTGGTACACGGTGCTGCCCACCACCATGGCCTTGATCAACCCCAACAAGGGCAAGTTCAACGTTACCGCGAAGGGTGGTCTCATCGAGCAGGAATATCTCGACTGGACCATCTCCAAGCCCTACATGTGGCT
Source organism: uncultured Gammaproteobacteria bacterium (assembly GCA_963783075.1). Classification (GTDB taxonomy): domain Bacteria; phylum Pseudomonadota; class Gammaproteobacteria; order Xanthomonadales; family Rhodanobacteraceae; genus Dyella. Next base: position 848,284 of record CAWAMF010000003.1, read on the forward strand.
GCTGGGCATCAACCTGTTGGGCCTGGTCGTGGGCGTGGTACGCATCTTCACCACACAGAGCGATGAGCCCGCGACGGTACTGATGAACATGGTGTGGGCGCTGTTCAACGTGGCGATGCTTGGCGCGGCCATCGGGGTGGCCAAAGAGGTGCGGCAGGTTCGCGTGGCGCACCATGTTCCCTTGCGGGTACCGGCGACGCTGATTTTGCCGGACGGCAAGACCATCGCCTGCCATACCGAGGATTACTCCACCGGCGGATTGGGCATCGCGCTGCCGGCACCGCTGGCGTTGGCGCGAAGTGCAACCGTTGGCGTGGCGCTGTCGCGTGGCGACATGGAGTACTACTTCCGCGCTGTGGTCGCACGCGAGAGTGGCATTCACCTTGGCCTGAAGTTCGAGGACTGGTCCTACGAAAAGGAGGCGCAGCTCATCCAGTGCACGTTTGGCCGCGCCGATGCGTGGGTTCGCTGGGAAGAGGAAATGGTTCCCGATGCACCCCTGCACAGCTTCGTCGAAGTAGTCGAGATGGGCTATCAGGGTGTACTCCGGCTTTTTGATGCCTGCCTGGACGCCGTCGAGTCGGCGGTATTTCGTCGGCCACGCCGGTCCGGATAACGGGATAGCCCATGGGATTCTGGAATCTCTATTTCATCGCCAAGATCTACCTGGCTTCCATCGGCAAACTCACGCCGATCTGGTGGCTCAATCTGCTATTTGCGCTTGGCCTGATCGTGCCCTTGCAGCGACGCTGGCAGCGCGTGCTGCGGCTTATCGTTGCCCTCGTGGTGGGCGCGGCACTGCTGTATCGCGAATCGCCGCTGCCGCCTATCGCGTATGTATTGCGACAGATGCCAGGGCTCGCATCGTTCTCGCCAACTTACATGATGGAACTGGCCAGACGCATTTTCACTCCGGCGCTGATCTACATCCCGTTGTTGGCGGTGGTGGTGTATGCCATCGCCAATCGGTGGTTGCGCGTGACCACCTTCGTATTGCTTGGGCTGATCATCATGCCGCTGTGGCAGGGCATCGATACGCTGATCCAGAAGTCGGTCGCCCAGACGACCTTAGCTGCAGGAGCCGGCAACGATGCGCGCATGGCCAATGCTGGCGCGCCCGATGACACCAAGAGCTTCGATGAACAGCTCGCGGAATTTCACCACGCCGAAAAGGGCCGTCGCGTCGACTTCTTTCCGATGAGCAAGGATCCTGCTGCGCAGTTCGACATCATCGTCATCCATATCTGCTCGCTCTCGTGGGACGACATGGACGTGGTCAGCATGAGCGACAACCCGCTGTTCAGCCGGTTCGACTACATCTTCAAGAATTTCAGCAGCGCTGCCAGCTACAGCGGCCCCGCAGCGGTGCGACTGCTTCGCGCCTCCTGCGGGCAGGAGCCGCACCAGGCGCTCTACAGTGCAGCTGCGCAGGATTGCCATGTCTTCGCCGATCTCGCGGCAGCCGGCTACGACGTGCAGTTCATGATGAATCACGACGGCCACTTCGATAACTTCCTCGGCACCGTGGAACGTGAAATCGGGCGCGAGGGCATTCAACCGCAGTCGATCGAGGGACTGCCCACTGTCATGAAGGAGTTCGATGGTTCGCCGCTGGTGGGCGACTACGATGCATTGGCCAAGTGGTACCAGGGGCGCATCGACAAGGGCGGTGGCCCGGTGGCCCTGTACTACAACACGGTGACCATGCATGACGGCAACCGCCTTCCCAACAGCAATTTGACCAGCGTGCAGTCTTACCCGATCCGCCTGAAGAAACTGCTGGGTGACATTGATCGCCTGACCGACCTCATCGCACACTCGGGGCGCAAGGCCGTGGTGGTGTTCGTGCCCGAGCACGGCGCAGCGCTGCGCGGAGACGCAAGGCAGATCACCGGCCTGCGCGAGATTCCCACGCCACTCATCATCAATGTGCCGGTGGGCGTCAAACTGATTGGACTACCTCCCGGTGAACGTGGGCCCGCCGTCGTCATCGATCGACCGACCAGCTATCTGGCGCTGGCGCAGCTGCTTTCTGGCCTGGTGGCCAATAGCCCATTCAGCGCGGGTGCGCCGCCGCTGGCGAAGTACTCCAATGATCTGCCGCAGACACGCCTGGTGGGCGAGAACGAAAACACCGTCACCATGAGCACACTCAATGGCTATGTCATCCACACGCCGGATGGTGTCTGGATGGAGGGCAAATGATGGCTGCACCGCACGAGTCATCCGCAAAGCTGGTACCCAATGATGTGGATACCTATGCGCATTACGCCGAGGGCATCGACCCGGCGCGTTACTTCGATAGCCAGGCGCATGACCTTCTGCTTGCCGCCAGGCAGCGATGGCCGCTGCTGGCGGCCGTGTTGCACAGTGAAAATGGCTCATCGGTCGAACGGTAACCAAAAACGGCCGTCGTGGAATGCGTCGCCCAGCTACAGGCGATGCATAGATGCCTTCATACGATGGCCTGCGTTTCGATTCGGTCGCGACCGTTTTCCTTGGCCTGGTAGAGCAGGGCGTCGGCCTGCCGCAGCAAGTCATCGGTTTGCGGCGCGTTCGCGCGTTGCGCAAAGGCGATACCGAAACTCGCGGTGATGCTGAAGATCTCGCCGCCGATCGCCACGATCGTGTCGTGGTGAAGCCGGTTGCGTAGTCGCTGGGCCAGCTCATAGGCCTGGGCGTGGTTGTTCACCCGAAGCATGATGACGAACTCTTCGCCGCCAATACGGGAGACGACGTCCTCCGAGCGAACGGTTTCCCTGCATATGGCGGCGAGCTTGACCAGCGTACGGTCGCCGGTCTCATGGCCGTAAGTGTCATTGACGTGCTTGAAATGATCGATATCCAACATGATCAGCGCCACTTCGGGTTCGTCGCCACGCTGGTCAGACAGCAGCACGCGCGATCTGCTCTCGAAGGCACGCCGGTTCAACAGACCCGTCAGTGGATCGGTCTCGGCCATGGTCCTGAGTTCGCCGATCAGGCGCTTGCGCTCCTGCTCCAGCCGGATTCGTTCGGCGCTGTTCTGCTTGAGTACGTTCAGCGCGCCGAAGAGGTCCTTGATCTCGCCGCTGTAGCTGGCCAGGGGAATATTCATCGACAAATTGCCTGCGGCGATGGCGAGGATAAGCCGCCGTGCCTCCACGAACGGGCGCACGATCTTCTCGCGAAACCGCCAGGTCAACAGCAGCAGTACGCCAGTCAGCGCCGAGGCGAATAGGGTCGCACCGACAAAGAGCGCCAAATGCCATTGGAGACTGGAGCGGATGGTGTCGCGCGCGAGTGCCAGGGTATCGTCGCGGAAGCGTTCGATCGGCTGCAACCTGGATGCATAGGCCTTGGCCTGTTGCGCCGGCGAGACGGGATCGAACGTCGGGACATGCAGGGATAACATGCGATTGATTTCGGTGAGATCTTCGCCGAAGAAATGCTGGTTGATAAGGTCATAATCCGCCTGCAGGCGGGGCGGCAGGGCGCGAATACTCGGGCTGAGCAAAATCCGCAGCTGTTCGATCGCGCCGAGCGTGCGCGCGATGTCGAACACTTCGTCCTGGTTCAATGCGCGTTGCCAAGCCATCGCTGGCACGAAATCGGATCCGGCCCGGCCAGCTTGCTCGCGTACCAACGCTGCCAATCGCGCGGCCAACAAGTAGCTTTGTACGTCCGCGTTCTCGCGGATGACACCCATCGCGCTGGTGTCGGCGATGGAGGCGAGCAGCGGTATCGCGTCGACGAGACGGTCAACGGTGTGAAGAACGTCCGTGTTGACACGGTCCGATGGCGTGCTCGGGTAGATCGCATCGAGACTATGCCGTGCCTCGGCGATGGCCGACTTCACTTGGGCGAATGTTTCCCTCAGCGGCGCGCAAGTTTTGCAGCTCGGATCGCGCAGCGATGCGTCCAGCTCGTTCATATCGCTGTCGGTTGATCGCCGGGCGTCCTTCAATGCCTGTCGCAGCTGGTTCGAAGCCTGAGAAGTCTGTGCATCCGAGGACTCAAGCATCCAGACAAAGGTCGGCCGACGCTCTCCGGATATATCAGCCATGGTGCGCAGCGCGGACTGCAGCACCAGGAACTCTCTTTGCGCCTCACGGGCGTCCTGGTATCCCTGCCACTGCTCAAAGCACCGCCACAGCACGAGCATCAGTACCACGACATAGATGGCGGAAACGATGTGGAGGAATCGCCGATTGACCGAATCGCCAGATGTCGCGTTGCGATGCATGAAGCGGGGCACCCTGGGTACGTGTCAGAAGGCGAACCGCTGAGGGCACTGACCCGGGCAGCGGGCTTGGCAGACGCACCCTAGCTTCCTCTCCATCCGATGGCTTTTCCAGAGGCCCGGGACACGGAAATCAGAGCAAGGTTTTCGTGCATGGACCGCGAAGGGAGCAGCGCGGCCGGCGGCCAATGACGCACAAGAAAACGCCCGGCAATCGCTTGCCGGGCGTTTCGACATTGGTGGAGGTGGCGGGAGTCGAACCCGCGTCCGAAGGCGCTTGACGCCCGGTACTACATGCTTAGCTCGCCGTTAGATCTCGTCCCGCGACAGCACAGCGTGCAAAGCGCATCGAAGGACCAGCCTGCTTGATTTAACCCTTACCGACAGGCGGCAGCTTCGGGCGATCTCGTGATAATGACCCTACATCCACGAGCACGAGCACAAGTGGGTTCGGGGCTAGGCCTTAAGCGGCCAGAGCGTAGTTGTCGTCGTTGGCAACTATAAGTTTGCGGCTGGATTAACGAGGAAAGCTGCCCCCTCGGCATGCACCAAGCTATCTCACTACCCCCGTCGAAGCCAGGACACCCCCGGGGAAAGATTGCATTGCTGACCCGTCAGTATATGGAGTCATGCACGCTTTCATCAAGGCCGCGCGTGATGCCCCTTCAGCCTCTAAGGTTTGCCAGAGCGACCACCGAAAGGAAACGGACCATGCTGCGGATACGTCTTGCGGGGCAGGCGGATGCGGGTTTGATCACCGATCTGCGCTGCCTGTTTCTGGAAGAGCTGGGACAGCCGTTGCAGGATGGATTCGCCGATCGTTTGCGCAACTGGATTGAAGAGGCGTCGCAGGACGGGCGCCTGCTGGCATGGCTTGCCGAGATTGAGGGGCGTGCCGTTGGCTGTGCCGCGGTAAATCCCTATCCGCACATGCCTTCGGCGCAGTACCCCAGCGGGTTTGGCTGGTATCTGCTTAATGTCTATGTCAAGCCTGGCCAGCGCCGGGCGGGTGTAGCTGCTGCCTTGCTGGCGGCGATGGGCGCTGCGGCACGCGAGCAGGGTGTGGACGCGCTGAGCCTGCATGCGACGGCCGATGCGCACGGACTCTATGAGCGATTCGGCTTTCGCACGTCCGTGGATGCGATGCGACTATCGTTGGCCTGAGAGAGGGCAGGGACGCACGCTGGGTGCGCGCCTGCCGCGGCGTCGGGTGCCTTCAGGCTGCGCGATTGTGGGCGCGCATGGTGCGCTGTTTCTCGCGCTGCCAGTCGCGGTCCTTCTCGGCGTCGCGCTTGTCGTGGTCCTGCTTGCCCTTGGCCAGGCCGATTTCCACCTTCACCTTGTTGCCCTTCCAGTACAGCGCCATCGGAATGAGGGTGTAGCCCTTGCGCTCGACAGCACCGACCAGGGTGTCGATTTCTTCCCGATGCAGCAACAGCTTGCGCGTACGGCGATCGTTGGCGACGACGTGCGTGGACGCGCTGATCAGCGGAGGGATGGACGTGCCGACCAGGAAAATCTCACCCTTGAGCACGATGGCGTAGCTGTCACCAAAGTTGATGCGGCCGGCGCGCAGTGACTTCACCTCCCAGCCTTGCAGCTCGAGGCCCGCCTCGAAGCGCTGGTCGATGTGGTACTCGTGGCGCGCGCGCTTGTTGAGCGCGATGGTGCCACCAGCTTTTTTGTCTTTGTCCTTAGCCTTGGCCATGTCCGCTAAACTTCGGGCTGCTTTGCCCTGATGATGATCCGGCCAGACGGGCCAGGATCCAGATGATTCCAAAAGAGGCTGATGTGATCGAAATCCGCCGCAGCGCCCTGGTGCGATATTCGCCGGCCCAGATGTTCGACCTGGTCAATGACGTCGAAGCATACCCAAAGCGTTTCCCCTGGTGTGTCCGCGCCGAGATTCTTGAGCGCGGTGAGGATGTGCTGGTGGCGCGCCTGGATCTCAAGTACGCCGGCTTCCGCCAGAGTTTTACCACTCGCAACACTACCGTGCCGTCCCAGCGTCTGCATATGAGCCTGGTCGATGGTCCGTTCCGCAGCCTTGACGGGCTGTGGGAGTTCATCGCGCTCGGCGACGCCGGTTGCAAGGTGTCCTTTGCGCTGGATTTCGACTACGCAGGCCGCCTCGGTGGCACCGCGCTCAAGCTCGGCTTTCAGGGTCTGGCCGGACGCATGGTCGACGATTTCTGCCGCGAGGCTGAGCGCGCCTATGGCTGACAGCCTCACCGTGGAGGTGGTCTACGCCTCGCCCGATCGCCAGTTTTCTTGCCGGTTGGAGCTGCCCGCCGGCAGCACCGTAATGCAGGCGATCGAAGCGTCAGGCGTATGCCGGGCCGTGCCGAATCTGGTGATCGATCCGTCTCGCCTGGGCGTGTTCTCGCGCAAGGCAGCACCGGATCAGATACTGGCGCAGGGCGACCGGGTGGAAATCTACCGGCCGCTCACGCTCGATCCCAAGGAAGCACGCCGGCGCCGCGCCCACGAGGGCTGACGCCGGCAGGCGGCCTTAGTGGCCGTCGTTACCGCCGCCGTTGTCGCCGCCACCACCGCCACCACTGCCGTCCTTGCCGCCGCCGGAACCGTCGGTGGCCTTGTCACCCTTGGTTTCGTCCACCGGATAGCTGGCGTGATACTTCTTGGTGTCGTTGACCAGCTTCTGCGCGTCTTCGGCGAAGAAATCGCCTTCGGTGCGCACCAGCGCGTCGTTGTTGAAGGTCAGGGTGAGCGTGCGAATCTTGATGTCACCGCCGCGATGCTGCTGGGTGGAGACGTAATCCCACTGATTCTGGCTGAAGGGTGAGTCCACCGAAGGGGAACCCATCAGTACCAGAACCTGACGCTTGGTCATGCCGGGCTGCAGCTGATCCACGTTTTTCTTGTCAAGCAGGTTGCCCTGCTGCACGTCGGGGGTATAGATAAGGCGGCAGCTGGCCAGGGAAAGGGCCAGCATGGCAAAACCCAGCGTGCGAATCAGCTTGTGCATGCGTGTTGCGTCCGGATCGTAAAGGTGTCGGATGATACACTAACGGCCTCGTGGCGCCGTGTGCGTGGAGTTTGCTATGGAACAGGAAACCAAAGAACTACGCAAAGCCGGGCTCAAGGTCACGCACCCCCGCATGCGTATCCTGCAGATCTTCGAGGACGAGGAGGCACACCACCTCACCGCCGAAGATATCTACAAGCGCCTGCTTGCCCATCAGGAAGACATCGGACTGGCCACCGTCTATCGGGTGCTGACCCAGTTCGAGGCAGCCGGCATCGTCGTCAAGCACAACTTCGAAGGCGGCCAGGCCGTCTACGAGCTGGATCGTGGCAAGCATCATGACCACATGATTGATGTGGACAGCGGAAAGGTCATCGAGTTCGTGAGCGAAGAGATCGAGCGCCTGCAGCACGAAATCGCGGCCCGCCATGGGTATGTCATCGAGGATCACAGCCTGGTGCTGTACGTGCGGCCGAAGCATCGGGGCAAGTAAGCGACAGCGCGGCAGGTCTGCCAGGGCCGGTAGCGGGAACGCTGCCGGCCTTTTTCGTGGGCCGCGCCGGCGATCGCCCATAAAAAAAGCCGCAAATGGACTCCTGTCCACTCACGGCTGATCCGTTACCGGATGGCTCCAGGGAAGGCGAGTTGCTCGCTCAGCCTGGGTATGCCACCGATTCCGGCGGAACGGCATCCTGCCGCTCTTCATGCCCACCGTCCCCACGGTTGGCATGGCTCACCATCTTGCGATGGTGGCTCCCCCACATCGATGGAACGAGACTAACGAACCCTTCACATCACCGGTATCAGAAAATTTCCTATGTAACCGTTGTCAGGCCCGGGGCGTGTCCGCAGAGGCGGTGCTGCTTCGCAGCAAAATACGCAGGTGGACCCCGTGCGGTTCCGGGCGGACGCGGAACAGGCCGCCCAGCGAAGTGACCCGGTCGCGCATGCCCTGCATGCCGCGACCGCCTCGCGGCATACGCACCGGCAGGCCGACGCCGTTGTCGCGAATATCAAGCAAGGCCAGCGCTACGCCCTGGCGTTCGCCAATACGCAGGCGCAGTTGAAAAACATCGGCCTGTGCGTGCTTCACTGCATTGGTCGCACTCTCCTGCACCAGGCGATACACCACCGTGCGGGTGTCGTCGTCGAGCAGGCGTGGATCGCCATGCAATTCGGTGCGATAGGCAACGCCAGCCGCATTGAGCAAATCGCGAATAGGGCCTTCATCCAGGGCTCGCAGCAAGCCGAATTCATCCAGCACGGCGGGACGAAGGTCGTCGAGCAGACGATGCAGTGCGCGGCGCATATGGCCGAGAATCGCATTGATCGACACCCCGATATCGTCCATGCCAGCCTGGCTCAAGCGTGCCTGTGCCAACTTCACATGCGTCTGGATGGCGGTGAGGTTCTGGCCCAGTTCGTCGTGCAGTTCCGCGGCCATGTGGCGACGCTGGTTTTCCTCCGCCTGCAGGTTGCCGCGAGCGGCATCGCGCAGCTGCCGGGCCAACTGGTCCAGGCGACGGTTGACGGCAGCCAGGTAGACATTCTGTTCGGCCACACGCTCGCTGCTGCGCCGCAGCGCATCGGTGGCCGAACCGAGCATGAGGGCGCCGGTACCTGCCACGGCTAAAAACAGTTCGCCGGCGGCTCCAGGGGCTCCATGGCCGGAAATGTGGTCCACCACCGTCATGCCCAGGCTCGAAATCAGCATGACCAGGCTGGCGCCGCGCCAGCCGTGGCGGAAGGCAAAGAACAACACCGGCGCCAGTGACAGCACGCGGGCAAACTGCGGTTGTGGAGCTTCATGCGAGGAAAGCACCAGCAAAATTGCCAGCGAGGGCAGCAGCACCAGCAAGCCGTCCATCAGCAGTCGGCCCAGCGCCCGCTTGACCAGCCTGGCGCGCAACGTCATCACCAGCAGCGGCACCACCAGCAGCACGCCGACATAGTTGCCCAGGAGATCCTGGCCAAGCGCCTGCATCAGCAGATCCGAGGTGGGGCTGGCATGCAGCATCGCCAGCAGCACCGCGTCGGTTGCGGTGGTGGCGGCTACGGTGAAGGCGGCCGAGAGCAGCAGGCGCGCGACGTCCTCTGGATCGCGCAAGCTGGCATGGAGATTGGCCCTCCGCATCAGCCACAGGCAGATTGCCACCACGATGGGCTCGGGAAACTCACCGACGAAAAAGCCCAGCCAGCCCATGGGAACGCCGTGTACGGCAGCGATCAGGCCAGTAGCGGCGAACTCGGCGCCAAGCAGCCACGGCCACATGCGCAGCGGCGCCAGCAGCAGTGCGCCGAAGCGTAGGCCGTAGGGCAGCATCCAGTAGGGTTGCTCGGTAGGCCATAGCAATAGCCAGAGCACGAAATAGCCAACCGCCAGCAGCAGGTCGGAACCGGGAAGCGTAGGAGATTTCGATCGCATGGCCGAGAGATGTTACATGGCGATGTGAAGGGTATATGCGGTCTTCTCGTAGGCTGCTATACATGCAGCATGTACAGCATTGTTCTGGTCGATGACCACGCCATTGTCCGCGAGGGGTTCAAGCGGCTAATCGAACTGGAACCGGATCTTGAGGTGGTTGCGGAGTGCCGCTGCGCCGATGATGCGGTGGAAGCGGTGGGTTCGCGCAGTCCCGACCTCGTGGCGCTTGACCTCTCGCTGCCTGACGGCAGCGGGCTACCGCTGATCGAGCATTTGCGCAGCGTGGCCGCTGACACGCGCATCGTGGTGTTGAGCATGCACGACGGCGAACCCTACGTGTCCGAGGCGCTGCGTCGTGGCGCCTCCGGCTACGTGACCAAGGGAGTGGCCCCCGAGGAACTGGTGGCCGGCCTGCGTGCGGTGATGCAGGGCGAGTGCTTCCTCAGCTCCGACTTGCGAAAACGCCGGGCAGAGCGGCCCAGCGAAGGTCTTGATCCGATTCATCGGCTGACGGCGCGCGAGCGCGAAGTGTTTCTTCTGTTGGCCGCGGGGCGGGCGCCCAAGCAGGTGGCGGGGGAGCTGGGCATTGGCCAGAAGACCGTCTACATCCATCGCGCCAGCCTGATGGGCAAGCTGGGCGCGGGATCGGAACTGGATCTGTATCGCATGGCGGCCGAGCGCGGGCTGCTGCCGCGACGTAACTAAGCCAAGCTCTTCTGTAGGAGCGCACCCTGTGCGCGACAAACCCACAGCGCGGTAGCACCACGGCGCCGCGGTCGCGCACAGGGTGCGCTCCTACAAATGAGGGAATGGCGGGGCCTGCTTTACGCTTGCGCCCGCTCCAGCATCTGCTTCGCATGCGCCCGCGTCTCGCGGGTGATCTCCACGCCACCGAGCATGCGCGCCAGCTCATCACGGCGGCCGGCCGCATCGAGCTTCTCGATCTGCGTGCGGGTGGACTCGCCATCGCTGGCCTTGCTGACGCGCAGGTGGGCGTGGCCCTGGGCCGCGACCTGCGGTAGATGGGTGACGCATAGCACCTGACGCTGTCCGCCAAGGGCGCGCAGCTTCTGGCCCACCACTTCGGCTACCGCACCGCCAATGCCTGTATCCACCTCGTCGAACACCATGGTGCCCACGGTGTCCTTGCCCAGCGTGGCGACCTCGATGGCCAGGCTGATGCGGGCCAATTCGCCGCCCGATGCGACCTTGCGCAATGGGCGCGGCGGCTGGCCGGGGTTGGCGCTGACCAGCAGCTCGCAACGCTCACGGCCCTGCGGATCGGGTTCCTTGTCGGCGGAGGTTTCCAGCTCCGCCACCAGGCGGCCGCCGCTCATGCCCAGCTCGGTCATGAGGGCACTGACCTCGCTACCGAGCTTGCTGGCGGCGTCATGGCGCGCCTGGCTGAGCGTGGCAGCGGTTTCGTCGTAGCGTTCTTGCAGGCGCTGGCGCTGGGTGGCCAGCTTTTCCAGAGCGTCGCCGGCACCTTCCAGCTCGTCCAGTTCGGCGCGCAGCAAGGCGGCCTTGTCGTGCAGTTCCAGCACCGGCACACGATGGCGGCGCGAAAGTTCGTGCAGCCGAGTGAGGTGGGTGTCGACGTCGGCGTAGCGATTCGGGTCGAGGTCCACGTCCATGGCGTAGCGACCCAGGCCGTCGACGGCTTCGCTGAGCTGGATCGACGCGTTGTCGAGCAGTTCCAGCCAGGGTGCAAGCTTGTCGTCCAGTGCGGCGAGCTTGCTCATCTCAAGCTGGGCACGGCCCAGCGCACGACGCAGGGCAAATTCGCTTTCGCCATCAAGCAGTTCGACTACGCCACCGGCGCCTTCGGCGAGGCGGCCGGCGTTGGCCAAGCGCTTGTGGCTGGCCTCCAATTCGGCCAGTTCGGCCGGCGGCAGCGCCCATTTCTCCAGCTCGCCCAGTTCGTGACTCAACAGCTCTATGCGCTGCTCGCGGTCATCGCCGCCGCTGAGTTTGCGGATGCGGACGCCAAGGTCGCGCCATTGCTGGGCGAGCTCGCGGATCTGGCTCACCAGCGTTTCGTTGCCGGCGTAGGCGTCGAGCAATTCCAGCTGATGGGCGCGCGACAGCAGCGCCTGGTGCTCGTGCTGGCCGTGGATCTCCACCAGCAGCGTGGCCAGCTCGCCCAGTTGTCCGGCGCTGGCGGGGCGGCCATTGATCCAGGCGCGCGAGCTGCCTTCCGCGCGGATGACACGGCGCAGTTGGCAGGTGTCGTCCTCGTCCAGCTCCTCACGGCGCAGCCAATCGCGCGCCTCGGGCAGGTCGGACAGATCGAACTCGGCGGTAAGCTCGGCGCGGTCGCTACCGGCTCGCACCATGCCACTATCGGCGCGGGCGCCAGCCAGTAGCATCAGGGCATCCACCAGCAGGGACTTGCCGGCGCCGGTTTCGCCACTGACCACGGTAAGACCCGGGCCGAAAGCGATCTCGGCTTCTTCGACGACAGCAAAATGACGGACGTAGAGCGAAGTGAGCATGGTCTAGGGCACGTTGAAGTCGGGCGATTGTAGCGGCTGGCCGGCACGGCAAAACGAGTCGGGCTTGCGCGCAGGCTCGTCAGACCTTATTTCTTTGTTGTCTCACGGATTGCTACAGCATGCCTTCTTCCGAACTCGATGCACGTGCGCGACGCCTGTTGCGCACCTTGATCGCCCAATATCTGGCCGACGGTGAACCGGTCGGGTCGCGCACGCTATCGCGTTCGTCCGGCCTGGATGTGAGCCCAGCCACCATCCGCAACATCATGGCCGACCTGGAAGAGGCCGGCTTGGTCGCCTCGCCACATACCTCGGCCGGGCCGCGTGCCGACGCCGCGCGGGCTACGCTTGTTCGTGGACAGCCTGATCGAACTGCAGCCACTGCCGCTGGAGGAGATGGCGCGCCTACGCCTGGAGCTGCCGCCTGGACCGACCACCACCCGCGACCTGCTGGGCAACGTTTCGACCCTGCTCTCGGCGATGACCCGCTTCGCTGGCGTGGTCACCGTGCCGCGTCAGGTGGATTTCCCCCTGCGTCATATCGATTTCGTGCCGCTACCCGATGCCCGCGTGCTGGTGATCCTGGTGTTCTCCGACAACCAGGTGCAGAACCGCATCGTGCAGCTGGCCAAGCCGCTGGACGGTCGCGAGCTGGAGCAGGCTGCCAACTATCTCAACAGCCAGTTCGCCGGCCTGCGCCTGGACGATATCCGTGCGCACCTGCTGCGCGAACTGCGCGAGACCAGCGGCGAACTCAATCAGCTGCTGGCCAGCGCGGTGGAGCTGGCCGCCGCTTCGTTTGCCCCGCAGACCGAAAGCGACGACGTGCTGGTCAGCGGGCAGACCAACCTGATGGGCTATTCCGAACTGGCCAACCTGGAACGCCTGCGCGAGCTGTTCGAGGCTTTTCAGAAGAAGAACGAGCTGCTCCAATTAATGGAGGTTTGCGCCAAGGCGCCGGGGGTGCGGCTGTTCATTGGCGAGGAATCGGGGTTTGCCGCGTTGGATGGCTGCAGCGTGGTGACCGCCAGTTACGGTGCCCAGGGGCGGGTATTGGGGGCGGTGGGCGTGATCGGGCCCACCCGGATGGCCTACGAACGGGTCATCCCGGTGGTGCAGGCCACCGCCGGATTACTCAGCGACGCCTTGAATCGCGCCGCTACGACCCTATAAAGCGCCTCGGGAGGCGGGTTTAACCCGCAAGTTGGTTGACGGTTGGTGCCTTGCGCACCAGCCATGGATATGGCTTGGAGTAACACATGCAGAGCAACGACCCAACGACGTCCACCGAGGCGCAGGGCCAATCGCCCAATGCCGAGCTGGAAGCACTCAAGACGCGCATCGCCGAGCTCGAGGCTGGCAATGCCGAGCTGCGCGAAACCGTGCTGCGCGAGAAGGCCGAGATCGAGAATCAGCGCCGTCGTCTGCACCGCGACGTGGAGCAGGCTCGCCGCTTCGCCAACGAGAAGCTGCTGAACGAGCTGCTGCCGGTATACGACGGCCTCGAGCGCGGCTTGCAGGTAGAAGGCGGCGATGTCGCCACGGTGCGCGAAGGCATTGCCCTGACGCTCAAGTCGCTGCTGAAGGTCGCCGAGAACAATGGCCTGGTGCAGGTCGATCCCGTGGGCCAGCCGCTGGATCCGGAGAAGCACCACGCGGTGAGCATGGTCGAGGCGCCCGGCGCTGCCCCCAACACCGTCGTGAGCGTGTTGCAGAAGGGCTATGTGTTGAATGATCGCCTGCTGCGCCCGGCGCTGGTGGCGGTCGCCAAGGAGTAACGCCTTGCCGGAGGGCGGACGCCTGAACCGCGTCCCCTTTGGCAACGGCAGCAAGGGATCGGGAGGTCTAGTCGGCATTGAGATGCCAGGCAGCGGGCCCCATCTGAAAACCATTCGCGGCCGAGTCGCCGCATCAAGTATTGAAGGAGCTAACGACATGGGCAAAATCATCGGTATCGATCTGGGCACGACCAACTCTTGCGTGGCCGTGATGGATGGCACCACCGCAAAGGTCATCGAGAATTCGGAAGGCGATCGCACCACGCCATCCATCGTGGCCTTCACCAAGGACGGCGAAGTCCTGGTGGGTGCGCCGGCCAAGCGCCAGAGCGTGACCAACCCCAAGAACACCTTCTACGCGGTGAAGCGCCTCATCGGCCGCAAATTCACCGACGCCGAAGTACAGAAAGACCTGCACATCGTGCCCTACGGCATCGTCGCCCATGAGAATGGCGACGCCTGGGTGGAGACGGCCGACGGCAAGAAGATGGCTCCGCAGGAGATCTCCGCCAAGGTCCTCATGAAGATGAAGAAGACCGCCGAAGACTACCTCGGTGAGTCGATCACGGAAGCCGTGATCACGGTGCCGGCCTACTTCAACGACAGCCAGCGCCAGGCCACCAAGGACGCCGGCCGCATCGCGGGCCTGGACGTCAAGCGCATCATCAACGAGCCGACCGCGGCCGCGCTGGCCTATGGTCTGGATAAGAAGGGCGGTGATCGCAAGATCGCCGTGTACGACCTCGGCGGCGGCACGTTCGACGTGTCGATCATCGAGATCGCCGAAGTCGACGGCGAAAAGCAGTTCGAAGTGCTGGCTACTAACGGCGACACCTTCCTGGGTGGCGAAGACTTCGACATGCGCGTCATCGACTACCTCGTCGAAGAATTCAAGAAAGACCAGGGCATGGATCTGCGCAAGGATCCGCTCGCGCTGCAGCGCCTGAAGGACGCCGCCGAACGCGCGAAGATCGAGCTTTCCTCCAGCCACCAGACCGAAGTGAACCTGCCGTACATCACAGCCGATGCGTCCGGTCCGAAGCATCTCAACATCAAGCTCACTCGCGCCAAGCTCGAAGCGCTGGTGGAAGACCTGGTCAAGCGCACCATCGAGCCGTGCCGCACCGCGTTGAATGACGCCGGCCTGCGCGTGTCCGACATCAACGAGGTCATCCTCGTCGGTGGCCAGACCCGCATGCCCAAGGTGCAGGAGTCGGTGAAGGACTTCTTCGGCAAGGAGCCGCGCAAGGACGTCAACCCGGACGAGGCCGTCGCTGTCGGCGCCGCCATCCAGGGTGGCGTGCTGGGCGGTACCGTGAAGGACGTGCTGCTGCTGGACGTGACCCCGCTGTCGCTCGGTATCGAGACGATGGGCGGCGTGATGACCAAGCTGATCGAAAAGAACACCACCGTGCCGACCAAGGCTTCGCAGGTGTTCTCCACCGCCGACGACAACCAGACCGCCGTAACCGTGCACGTGCTGCAGGGTGAGCGCGAGCGCGCCAGCGCCAACAAATCGCTGGGCAAGTTCGACCTGCAGGGCATCGACGCCGCACCGCGCGGCATGCCGCAGATCGAAGTGACCTTCGACATCGACGCCAACGGCATCCTGCACGTGTCGGCCAAGGACAAGAAAACCGGCAAGGAAACGAAGATCGAGATCAAGGCCGGTTCGGGCTTGTCCGAGGAAGAGATCAATCGCATGGTGGCCGACGCCGAGGCCAACAAGGAAGAAGACAAGAAGTTCCACGAGCTCGTTGGCACCCGCAATAAGGCCGACCAGCTGGTGCACGCCACGCGCAGCGCACTGAAGGATCACGGCGGCAAGGTGCCGGCCGATCAGCTCAGCTCGATCGAAGGCGCACTGTCCGACCTGGAGAAGGTCAAGGACGGCGACGACAAGGCTGCCATCGAGTCCAAGATCGAGAAGCTCGAGCAGGTCGCGCAGGCGTTGTACGCCGCTGCCCAGGGCGGTGCCCAGGGTGAACCGGCTGGCGCTCACGCGGGCCAGCAGGGTCCGGCGGGCAATGACGACGTGGTGGATGCCGAGTTCACTGAAGTCAAGGACGACAAGAAGTAATATTGGCCGGTCGGCGCAGCCGATCTGACGCAGCCCGCGCCCTGGATTCGACCTAGGCGCGGGCTGTTTGCTGAGGAGACATGGATCGCTCGATTCATGTGCACGAGAGCGATTCATGCCGGATGCAACAATGAGCAAGCGTGACTATTACGAAATCCTGGGTGTCGAACGTACCGTCACCGAGGTTGAGCTGAAGAAATCCTTTCGTCGCCTGGCGATGAAGCTCCACCCGGATCGTTGCCCGGACGATCCGCATGCGCAGGAGAAATTCAAGGAGGCCAAGGAGGCCTACGAAGTACTGTCCGATGCACAGAAGCGTGCGCTTTACGACCAACATGGCCATGCCGCGTTCGAGCACGGCATGGGCGGTCGCGGTGGCAATGGCACCGGCTTCGGCGACATGGGCGATATTTTCGGCGACATTTTTGGCGACATCTTCGGTGGTGGCGCCCGTGGTGGACGTACCCGCCGCGGTTCAGATCTGCGTTACATCATGGAACTTGATCTTGAGGAAGCCGTGTTCGGCGTCGAGAGGAAGTTCGAGATTCCCACGCAGGTGAATTGCCACCACTGCAACGGTTCGGGTTCGGCCGACGGCAAGACGGTGACTTGCAAGACCTGCCACGGCCACGGCCGTGTGCGCATGCAGAACGGCATCTTCTCCATTCAGCAGGCCTGCCCGCATTGCGGCGGTTCCGGTCAGGCGATCGAGAATCCCTGCAAGTCGTGCGATGGCGAGGGGCGCCTGGAAGAAACCCGCATGCTGTCGGTGAACATTCCTGCCGGCGTGGACAATGGCGACCGCATCCGGCTTGCCGGGCAGGGCGAGGCCGGCCCCGCCGGTTCGGAAGCGGGCGACCTGTATGTGGAAGTGCGTGTGCGCGAGCACGCCATCTTCCAGCGCGATGGCAATGACCTTCATTGCGAGTTGCCGATCCGGTTTTCGCAGGCGGCGCTTGGCGCGGAATTGCCGGTGCCCACGCTGGAAGGTGAGGTATCCATCAGTATTCCGGCGGAGACGCAGACCGGCCAGCTGTTCCGTTTACGCGGACGCGGTGTGAAGTCAGTGCGTAGCAGTCGCACGGGCGACTTGATCTGCCGCGTGGTGGTGGAAACGCCGGTGCGCCTGACCAAGCAGCAGCGCGAGTTGTTCGAACAGCTTGAGGCCACCTTTGCCAACGGCGAGGCCGACAAGCACACGCCTCGCGCCAAGTCATGGGTCGAAGGCGTCAAGCAGTTCTGGTCGCGCGTCACCTCGTAAGTCCATGCGCTCTTTCCGTGCGGAAGGAGCGCCGCTTTTCGCGTTCGCTTGTGTACGGCGTGGGTGGCTGACGGTAGCATCGCGTCTTCCGTCGTTGCCGCTTTTCCTGGAAGGAGTCCACGCATGAGCCACCCCATTCGCCTCGCCATCAATGGCGCGACTGGCCGCATGGGGCAAGCCCTGTTGGGACTGGTCAAAGGGGATGCCCGCTTTGAGCTGGTCACCGCCATCACCGGGCCGAATTCGCCTCAGCTAGGGCGTCCGATCTACGCGGGCGAGGGCGGCTTGTGCTTCACCCACGAATGGCCTGCCGCCGATGCACTGGACGTGGTCGTTGATTTCAGCGGCCCGGCCGGGTTGGCTGGCGCGCTGACCTATTGCGAGTCCAACGGCGCGGCGCTGGTGACCGGCACTACCGGCCTGGATACCAGCTTCGGGCCCCGCCTGGCGGCGTCGGCACGACGCATCGCCCTGCTGCGTGCAGCCAATTTCAGCTTGGGCGTGGCGGTGTTGACGCGCCTGCTGCGCGAAGCAGCCGCCGCACTCCCCGAGTGGGACCTCGACATCATCGAAGCGCACCACAACCGCAAGGAAGACGCGCCCTCGGGCACGGCCCTGGCATTGGGTGAGGCGGCCGCCGCTGCACGTGGCAGGTCGCTCGCGCAGAGTGCGGTGTACGCGCGTGAAGGCCTCACCGGCCCACGCGAACACGGCACCATCGGCTTCGCCGTAGTGCGTGGCGGCGACATTGTCGGCGAGCACGTGGCATTGCTGATGGGGCAGGGTGAACGGGTGGAACTGGGGCATCGCGCGACCGATCGCTCCATTTTTGCGCGCGGCGCGCTGGAAGCGGCGCACTGGATAAGCGGTCGGCCCGCCGGCCCCTATGACCTGGATGCGATGCTGACCGATCGCGCCGCGCGCTAAGAACATTTTTCGCGGTATATCAGGCCGACAGATCTCCTTTTCGTCATCCCGGCGAAGGCTGGGATCCAGTGCCTCCTGCCTCCAGATCCACGCCGCAGAATCCCAGCGTTCGCTGAAATGGCGGTGAGGAATAGATGGCGTAGGGATAGGACGCCACTTGCCCACCAAGGGCGCCGCCCGTAATATTCCACGCTGTTGTCATTGGGGAGTAGCCATCCTCACCCCACCGCAGGCCCATCGGGCTTGCGATTTCAGAGGAATCCGCGTCAACAGACTTGAAGCCTCGGCTTCATGGTGCGGATGGTCACCGATACCGTCAGGTGTCGGCAGCCCGGCGAGACCTTTGGCCACGACGCGCTCACCCGGCCGGGCGAGCTCGCGTCGTTGCGCCAATGGTTTTCCGCTCGCCCGGCCATGGAAAAAGCATGCTTACCTTGTTGTTGTTCCTGCTTTCGGCCGGCGCGATCTATTTTGCCTGCGAGTATTTCGTCAACGGCGTGGAATGGTTTGGCCAGAAGCTGAGCCTGGGCGCGACTGCCACGGGTACGATCTTGGCCGCCTTCGGCACGGCGTTGCCCGAGAGTGCGGTCACCTTTGTGGCGGTGATCCTGGGACGAACGCCGGAGCAGCGGGACATTGGCGTGGGCGCGGCGCTGGGTGGCCCGCTGGTGCTGGCGACCATCGCCTATGCCGTAGTCGGCGTGGCCCTGTGGGCCAACCGCCGCAAGCTGCAGCGCGCGGACACGCTGGTGCGGGTGGAGCACGGCAGGCTGGCACGCGATCAATCGTGGTTTCTGGGCATCTTTGTGGTCAAGTGCACGCTGGGTCTGGTGGCCTTCGCGCTCAAGCCGTGGCTAGGGGTGCTATTCCTGGCGGCGTACGCGCTGTACGTATGGCGCGAGCTGCGCAATGACGACACGGCGCCGGAAGAAGAAGCGCTCGAACCGCTGAAGTTCCAGCCGAAGGCGCTCGATCCGGCGTTGTCGCGGGTGATCCTGCAGACGGTGCTGGCATTGGTGGTCATCGCCGTTGCATCGCATACCTTCGTCAAGCAGATCGAGGCCATTGGCGTGGCGCTGCAACTGTCGCCGCATCTGGTGGCGCTGGTGCTCAGCCCGGTTGCCACGGAGTTGCCGGAAACCATGAATGCGCTGATCTGGGTACGCCAGGGCAAGGAGCGGCTGGCGCTGGCCAATATCTCCGGCGCCATGATGATCCAGGCGACCATTCCCAGTTCGCTGGCGCTGTTCGCCACGCCGTGGTTGTTCGATGCGCCGCTGATGGTCGCCGGCGTGCTGACCGGCGTCGCAGTGCTTTACCTGTGGTGGCTGTTCCGTCGCGGCCGCGTGGATGCCCGCTGGATCGTGCCGGTGGGGCTGCTCTACGGCGTATTTGCTGCGTACATCGCTTGGCATTTCAGTCATCAGGGCTGACTGCATTTTGTAGGAGCGCACCCTGTGCGCGACACCCGACGGAGCGGGGACGACGAAACCCCGCGGTCGCCCACAGGGTGGGCTCCTGCAAATTCAGTCCCGATGCGCGGCGTTGCGATCCCGTCCCGCGCCCAGCTTGCGATCGAGCGAGCCAAAAATCTTCTTGAACGCACGGGAGAACTTGCCGCGCTTGGTCTTGCGCAGCTT
Organism: uncultured Gammaproteobacteria bacterium; assembly: GCA_963783075.1. Lineage (GTDB taxonomy): Bacteria > Pseudomonadota > Gammaproteobacteria > Xanthomonadales > Rhodanobacteraceae > Dyella. The sequence continues at coordinate 868,101 of CAWAMF010000003.1, forward strand.
CTCTTCTTCGCTGGTCAACCACGCCACCTGGATCACGCGCCGCTCGCCCTCGTAAGGCAGGTGGCCATGGAACGAGTTATCGCAGCGCTTGAACACGGCAAACTCGCCGTAAAGCGGCTTGAGCTCTGGGGCGACCGTGCTGTCGATATTGTCGATGCTTCCGAGGAAGCGCAGGCAGCCATCACTGGTGTCGGGCCACATGGGGTTGAGGTAGAGCAGGGCGGTGGCGACCTTGGACTTGCTGTCGGTGTGAATGGTGCCGTGGCGCTTGTTCAGCGAGCGGCACAGGGTGATCAAGGTGGGGTACTGGCCCAGGTTCGGGATGTTCAGCCGTTCCCCGATAGCGCTGGCAAAATCGACCGAACTCAGTCGCTGCACCAGGGTATTGACCGACGGGCCGCAATCGCTAGGGTCGTAGGGAAAGAAGCCGGCGCCTGTATAGCGCGGAAAATCGCGCTCCAGCTCGCCACGTGCCTCGTCCGGCAGCTGCCCGTGCGCGATCAGGAAGGGAAACGGCTCTTGCCGTATGTCCGTATCCGGTCGGTCGAGACGGGCAGGATCGAGCAGCGCGGCTGAGTTCATGGATGTCCGGTCGTAGGCTGGGCGCGGCTAGTGTACAGCCCGAATCTGCCGCTGTTAGGTCTTTACCTTGCATCGACGTTCAGCTGTTTTTGGTGGACACAAAGGCCCCTTGCACCTATCATTTCGACCCGCCCTGAAACATTCCTCGACTAAGGTCCACAAGCCTGCTTAGTGCGGCTTGCGGACCTTGCTGCACCTAAAAGGCGGACCTCCCATGCCTATTCCCGCATTGCTTGCCCTCGAAGACGGCAGCGTGTTCCACGGCCACGCCGTGGGCGCGACTGGTGAAACTGTCGGCGAGGTGGTTTTCAACACCGCCATGACCGGCTACCAGGAGATCCTCACCGATCCCTCGTATGCCAAACAGATCGTCACCCTGACTTATCCCCATATCGGCAACACCGGCGTCAATGTCGAGGACGCGGAGTCCGAGACGGTGCATGCTGCTGGCCTGATCGTGCGCGACGTGCCGCGTCGTGCCAGCAACTGGCGCAGCTCCGAGAGCCTGCCCGATTACCTCAAGCGCCACGGCATCGTCGCCATCGCCGGCATCGACACACGTCGCCTTACCCGCATCTTGCGCGACAAGGGCGCCCTGTCCGGCTGCATCGTCGCCGGCGAAACGGTGGATGCCGAGGCCGCGCTGGCCAAGGCTCGCGCCTTCCCTGGCCTCAACGGCATGGACCTGGCCAAGGTGGTCAGCGTCGGCGAGTCGTACGGTTGGAACGAGGGCATCTACGACCTCGACCGCACGGCCTTCAATCAGCCGTCCAAACGCTTCAAGGTTGTGGCTTACGACTATGGCGTGAAGCACAACATCCTGCGTCTGCTTGCAGAGCAGGGCTGCGACATCACCGTGGTGCCAGCGCAAACGCCGGCCGCTGAAGTGCTGGCGATGAAGCCTGATGGCGTATTCCTCTCCAACGGCCCTGGCGATCCGGCTGCGTGCGATTACGCGGTGGAAGCCACGCGCCAGTTCCTCGACGCGAAGATCCCGCTGTTTGGCATCTGCCTGGGTCACCAGATCATGGGCCTGGCACTGGGCGCCAAGACGCTGAAGATGAAGTTCGGCCATCACGGCGCCAACCATCCGGTGAAGGACCACGACGACGGTCGCGTGCTGATTACCTCGCAGAACCACGGCTTCGCGGTCGATCCGACCACGCTGCCGACGAACGTGCGCGTTACCCACACCTCGCTGTTCGATGGTTCGCTGCAGGGCTTCGCGCTCACTGATCGTCCGGCGTTCTGCTTCCAGGGTCATCCGGAAGCAAGTCCTGGTCCGCACGAAATGAGCTACCTGTTTGATCGTTTTGCCGCACTGATGCAGGAGGCCCGCACGCATGGCTAAGCGCACTGATATCAAGAGCATCCTCATCATTGGCGCTGGCCCGATCGTCATCGGCCAGGCCTGTGAGTTCGACTACTCCGGCGCGCAGGCCTGCAAGGCGCTGAAGGAAGAGGGTTACCGGGTCATTCTGGTCAACTCCAATCCCGCCACCATCATGACCGACCCGGAGACGGCCGACGCCGTCTACATCGAGCCGATCAACTGGCAGACGGTGGAGCGCATCATTGCCAAGGAGCGCCCGGATGCGGTGCTGCCGACGATGGGTGGCCAGACCGGCCTCAACTGCGCGCTTGATCTGGCCGACAATGGCGTGCTCGAGAAGTACAACGTCGAGCTGATCGGTGCATCGCGCGAAGCCATCCGCATGGCCGAAGACCGCGAGCTGTTCCGCGTGGCCATGGCCGAGATCGGCCTGGATTGCCCGAAGGCCGAAGTGGTGCGCACCTTCGAGCAGGCGCTGCTGACCCAGGCCAAGGTGGGTTATCCCACCATCATTCGCCCCAGCTTCACGCTCGGCGGTTCCGGCGGCGGCATTGCCTACAACCGCGAAGAGTTCGAAGAGATCGTCAAGCGCGGTCTGGATCTCTCGCCGGTGGGCGAAGTGCTGGTCGAGGAATCCGTGCTCGGCTGGAAAGAATTCGAGATGGAAGTGGTCCGCGACAAGGCGGACAACTGCATCATCGTGTGCTCGATCGAAAACCTTGATCCGATGGGCGTACACACCGGCGACTCGATCACTGTCGCGCCGGCGCAGACGCTCACCGACAAGGAATACCAGCGCCTGCGCGACGCCTCCATCAAGGTGCTGCGCAAGATTGGCGTGGATACCGGTGGTTCCAACGTGCAGTTCGGCATCAATGCCGAGAACGGTCGCGTGGTGGTCATCGAGATGAATCCGCGCGTGTCGCGTTCGTCGGCACTGGCCTCCAAGGCCACTGGCTTTCCGATCGCCAAGATCGCGGCCAAGCTGGCTGTGGGCTACACGCTGGATGAGCTGAAGAACGACATCACCGGTGGTCTTACCCCGGCCTCGTTCGAACCGTCCATTGACTACGTCGTTACCAAGATTCCGCGCTTCGCCTTCGAGAAGTTCCCGTCGGCTGATGCTCGCCTCACCACGCAGATGAAGTCGGTGGGCGAGGTGATGGCGATGGGCCGCACTTTCCACGAATCGCTGCAGAAGGCGCTGCGTGGTCTGGAGATCGGCAAGACCGGTCTCAACCCGACCGGGCTGGATCTCACTACCGAGGAAGGCATCGCCGCGCTCAAACGCGAGCTGCGTGAGCCGCGCCCGGATCGCGTGTTCCATCTCGCCGATGCGTTCCGCGCGGGCCTCACGCTGGACGAGGTGTACAGCCTCAGCCGCGTCGACCCCTGGTTCCTCGCGGCGTTCGAGGACATCGTGCTGACCGAGAATGACGTGCAGGCGCAGGGCATCAGCGCGCTCGACGCCGCACGCATGCGCGAGCTCAAGCGCATGGGCTTTGCCGACGCGCGCCTGGCTGAGCTGGTCGACACCAATGAAGACGCCATGCGCCACCTGCGTCGCACCCTGGGCGTGCGTCCGGTGTACAAGCGCGTGGACTCCTGCGCGGCCGAGTTCGCCACCACTACGGCTTACATGTACTCGACCTACGAGGAAGAGTGCGAGGCCAACCCGACCAATCGCGACAAGATCATCGTGCTTGGCGGCGGCCCCAACCGCATCGGTCAGGGCATCGAGTTCGACTACTGCTGCGTGCATGCGGCGATCGCACTGCGCGAGGATGGTTTCGAAACCATCATGGTCAACTGCAACCCGGAAACCGTCTCGACCGATTACGACACGTCCGACCGCCTGTACTTCGAGCCGCTGACGCTTGAGGACGTGCTGGAAATTGTCGATCTGGAAAAGCCCAAGGGCGTGATCGTGCAGTACGGCGGCCAGACCCCGCTGAAGCTGGCGCGTGCGCTGGAAGCGGCCGGTGCGCCGGTGATCGGCACCAGCCCGGACAGCATCGACCTGGCGGAAGACCGCGAGCGCTTCCAGCAGATGATCGAAAAGATCGGCCTGAAGCAGCCGCCGAATCGCACCGCGCGCAACGCCGACGAGGCACTGACGCTGGCACGCCAAATCGGCTACCCGTTGGTGGTGCGTCCGAGCTACGTGCTGGGTGGCCGCGCGATGGAAATCGTTTACGGCGATGCCGACCTCTCGCGCTACATCCGCGAGGCCGTGCAGGTGTCCAACGATTCGCCGGTGCTGCTGGACCGCTTCCTCGACCACGCGGTCGAGGTGGACGTGGACATCATCGCCGACGCCGAAGGCAACGTGCTGGTCGGCGGCATCATGGAGCACATCGAGGAAGCCGGCGTGCATTCGGGCGATTCGTCCTGCTCGCTGCCACCGTACTCGCTGACCCAGGAAGTGCAGGACGAGATGCGTCGCCAGGTCACCCTGATGGCGAAGGAGCTGAAGGTCATCGGCTTGATGAACACGCAGTTCGCCATCCAGGGCGACACCGTATTCATCCTCGAAGTGAACCCGCGTGCATCGCGCACGGTGCCGTTCGTGTCCAAGGCCACCGGCGTGCCGCTGGCCAAGATTGCTGCGCGTGCCATGGCGGGTCGCTCGCTGATTGACCAGGGCACCACGCGCGAAGTGATCCCCGAGTACTACTCGGTGAAGGAAGCCATCTTCCCGTTCCTGAAGTTCCAGAACGTCGATCCCATCCTTGGCCCTGAAATGCGTTCCACCGGCGAAGTGATGGGTGTGGGTCGCAGCTTCGGCGCTGCGTTTGCGCGGGGTCACGATGCTGCCGGCATCAAGACGCCGCCGAAGGGCAAAGTGTTCGTGTCGGTGCGCGATGCCGACAAGGACCGTTTGCTGCCAGTGGCACGTGAAGTGCTGGAGCGCGGTTTCAGCCTGGTCGCCACCGAGGGTACGGCTGCTTACCTGGCGGAGCACGGCGTAGTCTGCGAGCGCATCAACAAGGTGATCGAAGGCCGCCCGCATATCGTCGACCTGATCAAGAACGGCGAGATCGTCTATATCGTCAACACGACCGAGGGTAAGCAGGCTATCGCCGACTCGTTCTCGATCCGACGCGAGGCCTTGCAGCAGCGCGTTACGTACTCCACCACGGTGGCCGGCGCGCGTGCGCTGGTGCATTCGCTCGATTTCCACGGCGACGGTTCTGTGCACAGCCTGCAGGAACTGCATAAGGAACTGAAGGCATGAGTCGAGCTCCCATCACCAAGACGGGTTCAGAGCGTCTTCGCGGCGAGCTGGAAAGGCTGAAGTCCTCCGATCGGCCGCGCATCATCGCGGCGATCGCGGAGGCGCGCGCCCACGGCGATCTCAAGGAGAACGCCGAGTATCACGCAGCACGTGAGATGCAGAGCTTTACCGAAGGACGCATCGCCGAGCTCGAGGCTGCGTTGTCCACCGCTGAAGTGATCGATGTCAGCCGCCTCGCGGCGGGCAGCCGCGTGGTGTTCGGCGCGACGGTGGATCTGGAAGAAGAGGACAGCGGCGAAGCCGTGACCTACCAGATCGTGGGTGACCTGGAAGCGGACATCAAGCAGCGCTTGATTGCGGTGTCGTCGCCCATTGCTCGCGCGCTGATCGGCAAGAGCGAAGGCGACAGCTTCGAGTTCAAGGCGCCCAATGGCGTGAAGCGTTACGAGATCACCGGCGTGCGCTACGCCTGATTTTGCGTTGCTTGTGTAGGAGCGCACCCTGTGTGCGACCGCGGAGTTTCAGTATCACCGCTCCGTAAGGTTGTCGCGCACAGGGTGCGCTCCTACAAAAAGCAGATAGTCCTGGATGTTTTCGGGACAATAAAAAAGGGCCGCTTTCGCGGCCCCTTTCGTAACTCATCGCAGCTGATAGATCAGCGCTGACGAGCCTTGAAACGCGGGTTGCTCTTGCAAATCACGAACACTTTGCCGCGACGGCGCACAACCTTGCAGTCACGGTGCCGCTGCTTGGCGGACTTCAAAGAGGAAAGCACCTTCACGGCCAGCTCCTGAAACTAATAGAAAGAAAAAATACAAGAACGGAATTGTAACTGGCAGCTTGGCTTGACACAAGTCTTTAAGCCGCTTCTTTTATTCGGGTTCAGTCATGGCGCTAAGGAAGCGGCGCACCACCGGTGAGGGGTCGTCCACGCGGCTTGCCAGGGCCAGCAGCATATAGGCGTCTGGATCCTCCAGGCGCAAATAGCTCACACCGGCCAGATTCACCGAGCGCATGGAGGCTGGCACCAGCGCCAGGCCCATGCCGGCCGCCACCAACACCAGCAGGCCGTTGATCTGCTGGGCGTGCTGGCGGATCAGTGGATGAAAGTTGGCCTTGGCGGCGATTTGGGTCAGACGGTCGTACAGAGTGGCGGCGAGGTCGCGCGGCTGCACCACGAAAGCTTCCATCGTCACCTCGCGCAGCCAGATGCTGTCCCGCCCGGCCAGCGGATGATTGGAGGGAAGCGCCAGCACCAGCGGCTCGTGATCGATGACATCCAGCCGCAGGCTGCGCGCAAGGCTCTCGTGTCCGGGCAAGTCACGCACAAAGCCCACATCCAGCTCGCCAGCAAGCAGGGCGGTGTACTGATGCTCGGTATACATCTCGCTGAGGATCAGGCGTACCTGTGGGGCAAAGCTGCGATAGCGGAGCAGGGTCTGGGGCAGGGCGGGGTGAAAGGTCACTGACACCGTGTAGGCCAGTCGCAGCTTGCCGCTGAACCCCGTGGCCGCGTCGGCCATCTGGATGCGGGCTTCCTCGGCCTTGTCCAGGATCTGGCGGGCCTGCTCCAGGAACAGCTTGCCCGGCTCGGTAAGCGACACGTGGCGCTTGTTTCGCTCCAGCAGGCGCACCCCTAGATCATTCTCAAGTGCCTGGATTTGCTGTGAAAGCGGTGGCTGCGAGATGTACAGGCGCTGGGCTGCGCGGGTGAAGCTCAATTCCTCGGCAACGGTCACGAAATAGCGAAGCTGACGGAAGTCGAACATATATAGGGAAATCGAATAAGTGGCTGTTCAAATATATATTTGTTTCTATAACCCGTCGATCATATTATTTCTTCCGTCCCGCCACCTTCCCCTCCCCCCAGGTGGCGCCGACCCTCGCCCCGCTGCGACGCTACCCCCGCGATATCTGGTCTTCCTCCCCCTGACCCATATCGACGCGTCGCCCAGCGGGGCGCTTTCTTTTCCAGCACAACGCCCGGCCCTTGGCCGGGCGTTGTCGTTTGCGCGTCCGTCACTGTTTGCGGGTCCAGTGGCACTGTAGGAGCGCGCCCTGTGCGCGACTGCGGAGCCATGTCGTTACCGCGGTGTAGTTTGGTCGCGCACAGGGTGCGCTCCTACAAAATCCGCCAGGACGCGGCGGGTGCTACAACGTAGCGGCCAACCGGGTGCCTTGGTCGATGGCGCGCTTGGCGTCAAGCTCGGCGGCCACGTCGGCGCCGCCGATCACATGGGTCTTGATGCCGGCCGCGGTCAGCGCATCGGCCAGTGCGCGGTTCGGCTCCTGGCCGGCGCAGATCACCACGTTGTCCACCGGCAGCACCTGGCGTTGGCCATCGATAGTGATGTGCAGGCCTTCATCGTCGAAGCGCTCATAGGTGACTCCGCCGAGCATGGTCACGCGCTTGGCCTTGAGCGTGGCGCGATGCACCCAGCCGGTGGTTTTGTTGAGTCGCGCACCGGGCCGGCCTTCGCTGCGCTGAAGCAGCCAGACTTGTCGGTCCGGCGCCTCGGGCTTGGCGGGGGCGAGGCCGCCGCGGTTTTCCAGGTGCATGTCCACGCCCCATTCCCGCGTCCAGCGCGCGATGTCCAGAGTGGGGGAGGGCTGATGCTCGACCAGAAATTCCGCCGTGTCGAAGCCGATACCGCCAGCGCCGATGATGGCTACGCGAGAACCCACCGCTTTGCCGCGCGCCAGCACGTCCAGGTAGCTCAGTACGCGACTGTCCTCGCTGCCTGGGAAGTTGACCTGTCGCGGCGTGATGCCCGTGGCCACCACCACTTCGTCGTAACCAGCTGCGGCCAGCGCGGCGGCGTCTGCGGTGTATCCCAGTTGCAGTTGTACCCCGGCGTCGCTCAGGCGATGGCCGAAATAACGCAGCGTCTCGTGGAATTCTTCCTTGCCCGGAATGCGCTTGGCGACGTTGAACTGGCCACCGATCTCGGTGGCTCGATCAATAAGCGTGACGTGATGACCGCGCTCGGCCAGCGTGCTGGCGCAAGCAAGGCCTGCGGGGCCTGCGCCGATCACTGCGAAGCGCTTGCGCGCGGCGGTCGGCACGATCGACAGTTCGGTCTCGTGGCAGGCGCGCGGATTGACCATGCAACTGGCGCGGCGATTCTGGAACACGTGGTCCAGGCAAGCTTGATTGCACGCAATGCAGGTATTGATGCGATTGCTCTTGCCGGCCTTGGCTTTATTGGCCCAGGCGGGGTCGGCCAGCAGTGGGCGCGCCATCGACACCATATCGGCCTCGCCACTGGCAAGGATCTGCTCGGCGACGTCCGGCATGTTGATGCGGTTGGTGGTGATCAGCGGGATCGCCACCTCGCCCTTGAGCTTCTTCGTCACCCAGGCGAAACCGGCTCGCGGCACGCTGGTGACGATGGTAGGCACGCGCGCTTCGTGCCAGCCGATACCCGTGTTGATGATGCTGGCGCCCGCCGCTTCAATCGCTTTGGCCAGGGTGACGATCTCGTTCCAGTCCTGACCGTTCTGCACCAGGTCCAGCATCGACAGTCGGTAGATGATGATGAAGTCGCGCCCGACGGCTTCGCGCGTCCGACGTACGATTTCCACGGCGAAACGCATACGTTTCGCCGCATCGCCACCCCAGGTGTCGCTGCGCTGATTGGCATGCGAGGCCAGGAACTGGTTGATCAAATAGCCTTCCGAACCCATCACCTCGACGCCATCGTAACCGGCCTCCTGGGCCAGCTTGGCGCAGTGCACGAAGTCGCGGATGGTGCGTTCGACGCCGCGCGCGGAAAGGGCGCGCGGGGTGAAGGGTGTGATCGGTGATTTGATCTTTGATGGCGCCACCGAGAGCGGGTGGTAGCCGTAGCGACCGGCATGCAGGATTTGCATGCAGAGCTTGCCGCCCTCGGCGTGCACCGCCCGGGTGAGCTTGCGGTGACGCGCCACGTGCCAAGGCATCGACAACCGGCCGCCAAAGGGTTTCAGCCAGCCTTGGATGCTGGGCGCGATGCCGCCGGTGACCATGAGCCCCACGCCGCCCCGCGCTCGTTCGGCAAAATACGCCGCCAGCTTGTCGTAGTCCGCGGACTTGTCTTCCAGGCCCGTGTGCATCGATCCCATCAGGATGCGATTGGGCAGGGTGGTGTGCCCGAGATCGAGCGGGGCAAACAAATGGGGATAATTCATACGGCCCGGAAGGTTCAAACGGTCGTATGAATGTGCCCGCTAGCAGCGTTTGAAAGCAAGGGGCGCGAGCGGGCGTGCTCTCGGATCAGGCCAGCAACTGGTGCACCAGCTCGATATAGCGCTGCATGGCTTCTTCTTCCGGCAGCCCACGCAGCTTCGCCCAGGCCTCGTACTTGGCGGTGCCGACAAAGTCGAAGAAACCGGGCTGGGTATTGTGGACGTCGCCTTCCGAGCCTTGCTTGTAAAGCGCATAGAGCTTCAGCAGGGTGTCGTTGTCCGGTCGCTGGCCCTGCCGCTGGATAGCTTCGGCGGCTTGTTCGAATTCGTGACGCAGATCGTTCATGGTTAAAACTTGCATGGGCCTGACTAGATAAGGGTGCTACGGGATATCACGCGGTCCATGCGGGGTAGGCAACGCGATAGCATAGGCGCTTTCGTCTGCCACCGTCAGGAGTCCCCATGAGCCCTTCGTCGTCCGTTTCCGTGCTAACCATCGACGGACCGTCGGGATCGGGCAAGGGTACCATCAGCCGGCGGGTGGCCGAAGAACTGGGCTGGCGGCTGCTGGATTCCGGGGCGCTGTACCGTGCGGTGGGCTATGCCGCCGGCATGGAGGGGCTGGACCTGTCCGACGCCGAGGCGGTGACCCGCTGCGCTCAGACCACCAAAATCCGCTTCCAGGCCGCCGCGGACGGTGGCGAGACGCATGTGCTGGTCAATGGCCACGACGCCACCGACGAATTGCGCACCGAAACCGCGGGCGCGGCAGCCTCGGCAATTGCCTCGATTCCTTCGGTACGTCAAGCACTTGTGGACATGCAGCTGGCGTTCCGCAAGGCCCCAGGCCTGGTTGCCGACGGGCGCGACATGGGTACCGTGATCTTCCCCGAGGCGCCGTACAAAGTGTTCCTGACCGCGAGCGCGGCTGAACGTGCGAAAAGACGCTATAAGCAGTTGAAGGAAAAGGGCCTGAGCGTTACACTTGCCACTCTTCAGCGCGAGATCGAAGCGCGTGACGCCCGCGATGCATCGCGAACCGTCGCGCCGCTCAAGCCGGCCGCAGATGCGGTTTTCATCGACACCACCGGCATGGGCATCGACGACGTCGTCGCGAAAGTATTGGCTGTCGTGCGGTCCTGAAAAGGGCTGCCGACGGCTTTTGGTGCCCCTGCCGCGGCTGGGGTTTTGGTCAACGGTGCCAACGGAGCGATCCGACGACACCCATAACCGGTGGGCCGATTGTCCCTGCGCTATTCATTCCACGGCGCGCACTGGATTTAAGGCCTTTTCTCATTTCTGGAATCAACATGACTGAAAGTTTTGCCGAACTGTTTGAACAAAGCCAACAGGCTATCTCCAAGCTGAAGCCGGGCGCGATCGTCACGGGTATCGTTGTGGAAATTCGCAACGACGTCGTCGTGATCAACGCTGGCCTGAAGAGCGAAGGCATCGTCCCCATCGAGCAGTTCAAGGACGAGAGCGGAGAGCTGGAAGTGCAGGTCGGCGACGAGGTGAAGGTTGCCCTCGACGCCCTCGAAGACGGTTTCGGCGAGACGAAGCTCTCCCGTGAGAAGGCCAAGCGTTCCATGGTTTGGGACGATCTTGAGCAGGCCTTCGACAAGGAAGAGACCATCACCGGCAAGATCTCCGGCAAGGTCAAGGGCGGTTTCACCGTCGACATCAAGGACGTCCGCGCATTCCTGCCGGGCTCGCTGGTCGACGTGCGTCCAGTCCGCGATCCGGTTTACCTGGAAGGCAAGGACCTCGAGTTCAAGATCATCAAGCTCGACCGCAAGCGCAACAACGTTGTGGTCAGCCGCCGCGCTGTCGTCGAGACCGAGTTCTCCGAGGAGCGCGAGAAGCTGCTTGAGCGCCTGACCGAAGGCGCAGTGGTCAAGGGTACGGTCAAGAACCTTACCGACTACGGCGCATTCGTGGACCTGGGCGGTATCGACGGCCTGTTGCACATCACCGACATGGCGTGGAAGCGCGTGCGCCACCCGTCCGAAGTCGTCAACGTCGGCGACGAGCTGGACGTCCGCGTGCTGAAGTACGACCGCGAGCGCAACCGCGTCTCGCTGGGTCTGAAGCAGCTGGGTGACGATCCGTGGGTCGCCATCGCCCGCCGTTACCCGGTCGGCAGTCGCCTGTTCGGCAAGGTCTCCAACGTCACCGATTACGGTTGCTTCGTTGAGATCGAACCGGGCGTGGAAGGCTTGGTCCACGTCTCCGAAATGGATTGGACCAACAAGAACGTCAACCCGGCCAAGGTTGTGCAGGTCGGTGATGAGACCGAAGTGATGGTGCTGGACGTGGATGAAGAGCGTCGCCGCATCTCGCTGGGTATCAAGCAGACTCGCTCGAACCCGTGGGAAGCCTTCGCAGCGATGCACAAGAAGGGCGACAAGGTGTCTGGTCAGATCAAGTCGATCACCGACTTCGGCATCTTCATCGGCCTGGACGGCGGCATCGACGGTCTGGTCCACCTGTCCGACATCTCTTGGCAGGTCACTGGCGAAGAGCTCGTTCGCAACTTCAAGAAGGGCGACGAGATCGAGGCCGTGGTGCTGGCTGTGGATCCGGAGCGCGAGCGCATCTCCCTCGGCATTAAGCAGATGGAGCAGGATCCGTTCGGTCAGTTCATGGCAACCAACCCGCGTGGCACCATTGTCAATGGCACCGTGAAGGAAGTGGATGCCAAGGGCGCAGTGATCGACCTGGGCGAGGGCGTTGAGGGTTACCTGCGCGCCAATGACATCGCGAAGGAGCGCATCGACGATGCCACGCAGCATCTGAAGGTGGGCGACAAGGTCGAGGCCAAGTTCACTGGCATGGACCGTAAGGGCCGCCAGCTGCAGCTGTCGATCCGCGCGAAGGACGAAGAAGAGCTGCACGATGCCATGTCCGAGTACTCGTCCGCTTCCGGCGGCACGACCAAGCTCGGTGCGCTGCTCAAAGAGCAGCTCAACAAGGCTGACTAAGCACGCGTAAGGAATGCGGGGCGGCTTAACAGCCGCCCCGCTGGTTCAAGTCACGGACATTGGGGACCCATGACCAAATCCGAATTGATCGAGGCGCTGGCACGGCGCCAAACCCACCTTGCGTTCGCCGACGTGGAGTTGGCGGTCAAGAGCGTCATCGAACAGATGAGTCACGCCTTGTCCAGTGGTGAACGCATCGAGGTGCGCGGTTTCGGCAGCTTTGCGCTGCACTACCGCCCGCCGCGCATGGGCCGTAACCCCAAGACAGGTGACGCTGTGGCGCTGCCTGGCAAGCATGTTCCGCACTTCAAGCCTGGCAAGGAGCTGCGTGAACGTGTCAATTTAGACTTGGATTGATGCCCCTGAGGGGCGTCATGACAGGAAAGTCGAAGGCAGGCGGCGTTAGTCGTTCCTGCCTTCTTTTTTGCGCCGCCAACGCAGCTTGGCTGCGCGGGATCGATGCGTGTCCCAGTTCCTGAAAGCTTCCCGAACGCACGCCTGTGATGGCCCCCGGCAATCGGGTAAAGTCGCCGCATGCGACTGATCGTTACGCTGATCCTCCTGCTTTTCATTGCCGCCGGCATCGTGCTTGGGGCGCTCAACGCTGATCTGGTCAGTTATGACCTGGCGTTCGTGCGGCTTGAGCTGCCCAAGGGGGCGGCATTGCTTCTGGCCCTGCTCATCGGCTGGTTGCTCGGTGGCCTCACGGCGTGGCTGGGCGTGAGCGTCACGCATCGGCGCCAGCGTCGCCAGCTGTCGTCTGGTGCTGACAAAGCCAAGACTTCGACGGCTGGTGCATGAGCGCTCTTCTGTACGTACTTGTCCTGCTGGTACCCGCAGCCTTCGCTAGTGGATGGTGGACCGCCCGAAAGGCCGGCGCCCGGCGCTCTGGCGCGCAGGTCAGCGAGCTGTCGTCCGATTACTTCCGCGGCCTGAATTATCTGCTCAACGAAGAGCAGGACAAGGCGATCGAGGTCTTCCTCAAGCTTGCCGAATACAACCGCGATACGGTGGAAACCCATCTGGCGCTGGGCAACCTGTTTCGCCGTCGTGGTGAGGTGGATCGTGCCATCCGCCTGCATCAACATCTGGTTTCGCGCCCGGGCCTGTCCGATGCGATGAAGACGGTCGCACTGCTTGAGCTTGGCGAGGATTACATGCGCGCCGGCTTGCTCGATCGCGCCGAAACGCTGTTCTCGGATCTGGTGGCGATGGATGCCCACGCGCCGTCCGCGCTGCGCCACCTGATTGCGATTTACCAGCACGAGCGCGACTGGCACAAAGCCATCGAGCACGCGCGTCGCCTAGAAGCCATGACGGGTGAAGACGAGTCGGGAATGATCGCGCAGTTCTATTGCGAGCTTGCCGAACAGTCCCGCCAGCATGGTGCCCGCCAAGAAGCGCGGGAGTATTTGCGCCAGGCCTTTGCCTGCCAGGCTGATTGCGTGCGTGCCTTCATGCTGACCGGCCGCCTGTATGCCGAAGAGGGCCTGCACGCCGAGGCGGCGAAGGTGTACGAGCAGGCCGTGGATGCGGATATCGCGTTCGTGCCCGAGATCTTGCCGCCGCTGTTGAACAGCTATGCACGCTCGCAGCAGATGGAGCATGCCGAGCATTTTCTGCGCGATATCCTAGAGCGCTATCACGGCATTTCGCCGGTGCTCGCGCTTACGCGGCTGTACCAGCAGCGCGATGGCGAACGGACGGCCATCGAATTTCTCACCTCGCAGTTGCGTCAGCGTCCCTCCGTGCGCGGACTGATGGCGCTGATCGACGCGACCATGGACAAGATCGAGGGCGAGGCACGGGAAAATTTCCTGATCCTGCGCGATCTCACCCGAAAGCTGCTCGAGGGCCAGGCCATGTACCGCTGCAGCCGCTGTGGCTTCGGCGCCAAGGCGCATCACTGGCAGTGCCCCAGCTGCAAGAGCTGGAGCACGATCCGCCCGATTCACGGCGTTGCCAACGAATGAGGCACGGATGACCTCGGCTTCGCTGGCGATAGGGATGGTGCTGGCTTCGTTATTGATTGCCATAGTGGTGGTGCGCGGCGCCATCGCCTACGCGCATCGTCGCGGCATGATGGATCTGCCCGGTCAGCGCCGATCGCATGTCATTCCGACGCCGCGCGGTGGCGGCATTGGCATCGTGGTGGCCGCTGTATTGACCATGCCGATCAGCCTCTGCCGACTGCCGGCCGCGTGGCCTGCCTTGGTGGTCGGCGCGCTGGTGACAGCGACGGTACTGGTGGCGGCGGTCGGCTGGTGGGATGACCATCGCTCCCTCCCGGTATTGCCCCGACTGGGCACCCAGCTGCTGTCGGCAGCCCTGCTGGCGTTGGCTCTGACGGTGGGCGGGATGTCCTGGTGGTGGGTGCCGGTGCTGGTGCTGGCGGGCACCTGGAGCATCAACCTGCACAATTTCATGGATGGCATCGATGGCCTGCTGGCCCAGCAGGTGATGTTCGTCGGACTGGGATTGGCCCTGCTGGCACATGCCGCGGGCCAGCCCGCACTGGCCGGCGCGGCTGCCTGCCTTGCGGCAGCGGCGCTGGGCTTCTGGTACTACAACCGGCCGCGCGCCCGTATCTTCATGGGTGATGTCGGTAGCGGCACCATGGGGTTGTTGCTGTTTGCCCTGATTGCCATGCTATGGCAGGTCGATTGGCATCTGCTTTGGCCGGCTTTGATCCTCGGTTCATCTTTTGTAGCGGACGCTAGCCTTACCCTCTGGGGGCGTATGGTGAATGGCCGCCGTTGGTACACTGCGCATCGCGAACACCTTTATCAGTGGTTGGTTCGCAGTGGTTTCACGCACGCCACGGGGGGAGCGTGCTATCTGGTCTGGAATCTGTTGGTGGCGGCCCCATTGGCCGCACTGGCATGGTTTCAGCCAGCGTGGTCGGTGCCGATATGCATAGGCACCTACCTGATAGCGACCGCCGTATGGATACTTATGAAGCGCCAATGTTTGCGGCGCGTTTTGCACAAGGGCCCACATGTCGCTTCGTAAACTGATCGGTGTCATCCATCCGCGCATGGCCGTGGTGGTGCACGACCTGCTGATGGCGGCGCTGGCTTGGTGGATAGCCAAGGCGCTGCGTTATGCGCTGGTCGACAATGCAGCGATCAGTTTTCACACGCTTGAGTTTCCGCTGGTGTTGCTGGTGCAGGGGGCCGTGCTGAGCTGGACGGGCCTGTACAAGGGTGTCTGGCGCTTCGCTAGCCTGCCCGATCTGTGGAATATCCTGCGCGCGGCCGTACTCGGCGCGCTCGCCATTGCGGCGGTGTTGATCCTCTACAACCGGCTGGATGATGTCCCTCGCTCGGTACTGTTGCTGTACCCGGTGGTGCTCTCGGTGCTGCTGGGTACGCCGCGCCTGGCCTATCGTTTCTGGAAGGACAGTCGCGTCGACCTGTTCCAGGCCAAGCCCACGCAGCGCGTGCTGATCGTTGGTGCGGACCGCGCGGGCGAGGCGCTGTCGCGCGACTTGCACCGCGACAACGGCTATACCGTGGTGGGCTTTGTCGATGACAAGGAAAGCCTGCGCGGCGCCAGCATCAACGGTCGCCCGGTGCTTGGCCGCCTGGAGCAGATTCCCGAGCTGGCCCGCGAGGTGGCGGCACAGATGCTGCTGATCGCCATGCCGGGCGCCTCCACCCAGGAAATGCGTCGGGTAGTTGAGCTGTGCGATCTGAGCGGGCTGCCTTATCGCACGGTGCCCAAGCTTGAGGACGTGGTATCCGGCCGGGCGCATTTCAACGAGATCAAAGAAGTTGCCATCGAGGATCTGCTGGGGCGCGATACGGTCGAGCTGGACTGGACCGCCATCCGCGTCACCCTGACCGGTCGTCGCGTGCTGATTACCGGCGGTGGTGGCTCCATTGGTTCGGAGCTGTGCCGGCAGGTGGCCCGGCTGGGGGCGCAGGCGCTGTGCGTCGTCGATCACAGCGAGTACAACCTCTACCGGATTTCGCAGGAGCTGCGCGCCGAGTATCCGGAGCTGATCTACGAAAGCATCCTGGCCGATTGCGGTGATCCGGCGGCCATGCGCAAGCTGTTCGCCGAGTACCAGCCGCAGGTAGTGTTCCATGCGGCCGCCTACAAGCACGTGCCGATGCTGCAAGGTCAGTTGCGTGCCGCCTTTCGCAACAACGTGCTGGCGACGCGCACCGTCGCTGAGTTGTCGGATCGGCACAAGGTCGAATGCTTCGTGCTTATTTCCACCGACAAGGCAGTCAACCCCACTAGCGTGATGGGCGCCTGCAAGCGCGTGGCTGAAATCTGGTGCCAGAATTTCAATGAGCACTCGGATACCCATTTCATCACCGTACGTTTCGGCAATGTGCTCGATTCGGCGGGTTCGGTAGTACCGCTATTCCGTCAGCAAATCCGCAATGGCGGCCCGGTGACCATCACGCATCCGGAAATCTCGCGTTACTTCATGACCATTCCGGAGGCCTGCCAGCTGATCCTGCAGGCGGCTGCGCTGGGCAAGGGCGGTGAGATCTTTGCGCTGGACATGGGCGAGCCGATCAAGATCCGCGACCTCGCCGAGCAGATGATCCGCCTGGCCGGGCGCAAGCCGAACACCGAAATTCCGATCGTCTATACCGGACTTCGTGCGGGCGAAAAACTGTTCGAGGAGCTGTTCCATCCTCTCGAGAATTACATCGAGACCACGCACGCGAAGATTTTCCTCGCCCAGTACCGTCCGGTGAAGTGGGACCTGCTTTACACGCAAATGACCAAGGCCGGCGAAGCCGTGGTCGCCTATGACGAGGATGCTTTGCGCTATTGCGTGTCCAACCTGTTGCCGACGTTCCGTTGGAGCGACTCGGCACAGCCGGACAACGTGGTATCGCTACGCCGCAATGAATCAGGAGAGAAGTAAGTGAGCAAGCCGTTGCGCAAGGTAGTTTTCCCCGTGGCTGGTTTAGGCACGCGTTTCCTGCCGGCCACCAAGGTGGTTGCCAAGGAAATGCTGCCGGTGCTGGATCGCCCGCTGATCCAGTATGCGGTGGACGAGGCAGTCGATGCCGGCGCCGATACCTTGATTTTCGTCACCAACCGCTACAAGCACGCCATTGCCGATTACTTCGACAAGGCCTATGAGCTGGAAGCGAAGCTGCAGGAGAAGGGCAAGGATGAATTGCTCGCGCTGGTGCAGGGCACGTTGCCCAAGCATGTCCGCGCCATCTTCGTTACCCAGCCAGAAGCCCTTGGCCTTGGCCATGCCGTGCTTTGCGCCAAGCCGGTGGTGGGTGATGAGCCGTTCGGCGTGGTGCTGCCGGACGACCTGATCTGGACCAAGGGCAAGGGCGCGTTGCGCCAGATGGCCGAGCTGGCCGAAAGCCAGCATGCGGGCGTCATCGCTGTCGAGGAAGTGCCGCATAACGAGACCGACAAGTACGGCATCGTCAACGCCACGCCGATCGATGAGCGCAGTGCGCAGATCCGCCACATGGTGGAAAAGCCCAAGCCGGCCGATGCGCCGTCCAATCTGGCCGTGGTCGGCCGTTATGTATTGCCGGGACGTATCTTCGAACTGCTGGAACAGACCACGCCGGGCGCCGGCGGCGAGATCCAGCTCACCGACGCCATCGAGGCGCTGCTCAAGGAGCAGGGCAAGGTGCTGGCGTACCGTTTCGAGGGTACCCGTTTCGACTGCGGCAACAAGGCCGGCCTGGTGCGTGCCACCATGCATATGGCGCTGCAGGACCCCAAGCTCGCCCCTGTGGTGCGCGAACTGATCGCCTCCCTCTAAGGCTGCTCGAACAGTCGCCGGCCCGCTGGGCCGGTGACTTGCCCGGCAGGGCGCTTACGGCGGCGGTCCGGCGAGTCTCCTACGCAAGGTAGGGATGGGGCACCGTTCACCAAGGATCAGACTTACCCGACAGCGTCTTTGACGGACGCATGCCAGAATCCCTCCCGCGTTCCGCCATGTTCGGCGCGCAGCATAGTTCTGGGTACCACCGATTGTCCTGATTCCGCTTCGCAAGAGGCGGCCGTTTTGGCGCATCCGGCATGGCCCCAAGAACGGCATCGCGCCGCCGTAGCGTTCATCCGATGAAAGCCAGGGAAGCATCATGGATCTGTTGCGATTTTTGCTCTTGCTGCCGCTGCGTCTGCTGCGCGGCTTATTCGCAGGCATAGCCCTGGTGCTGCGACCCTTGCTGGGGCAGCTCAGCTGGTCGGCACCGGCATGGCTGCCGGCCACCGGTGCGTGGGTCCGCCGTCGCCCGGCGAAGGCAGCCGGCGTGCTCGTAGGGGCCCTGGTGCTGGTGGCCGCCGGCTGGTTCGGCTGGCAGTGGTATCAGAATCGACCCGAAACCGGTGGAACCGGCGCGTATCACATTCGGCGTTGAAACCCCGGCGCTTACGGATTACACGACACAGCCCATCAGCATTCATCCGCTCATGGTCAACTTCTCAGGGTCGGCGGCACCCATTGAGCTGGTCGGCAAGCCGATCACCACCGGCGTCGTCATGCAGCCGGCAGCCAAGGGCAAGTGGACCTGGGTCGACGATCACACGCTGCGCTTTGCCCCGGATGAGGACTGGCCGATTGGCCGGCACTACGAGGTTCGCTTCGACACGGCCAAGGCCTTTGCCGGCCACGTGCTGATGGCAGAGGACCATTTCAGTTTCGATACGGTGGCCTTCGAAGCCAAGCTGGAGAACGGCGAGTTCTACCAGGATCCGCAGGACGCCACAGCCAAGAAGACCATTCTTCCGATCGCCTTCAACTACCCGGTCGACTCGGCGGACTTTGAAAAGCGCGTCGGTGTGGCGCTGGCGCAGCGCGATGGCAGCGATACATCGCTCAAGTTCACCGTGACCTACGACCAGCCCAAGTTGCACGCCTGGATTCATTCGCAGCCTCTGGCCCTGCCGCGCGACGAGGGCGCCGTGGAGTACAGCCTCGGCAAGGGCATACGCAGTATTCGCGGCGGCGACGGCATCGCCAATGCATTGAACGCCCGCGTTCGCGTGCCAGGCCTCTATAGCCTTTCTATCGACGGCATCGCGCCCACCCTGGTGGACAACGAGAAGTACGAGCCCGAGCAGGTGTTGGTGGTCAACGTGGGCGGCAGCGTGCGCGACAGCGAGCTTGCCGGCCTTACCAAGGCGTGGGTGTTGCCCAAACGGAAAGCCGGTGTAGAGCAGGGCGACGATGCGCCGCCCTATAGCTGGGATGCGTCCGAAGTAGGCGAAGCCGAGCTGCGCCAGGCGCAGCCGCTGAAGCTCGAGCTGGTGCCGACCGAGAACGACTACGAGGCAGTGCAGAGCTTCAAGTACCAGGCCGAACCGGGCCAGCGCATCTATGTGCGCGTGGAGAAGGGCTTGAAGTCCTTTGGTGGCTACATTCTGGGCAAGGCACACGTCGATGTGGTCACCGTGCCGAACTATCCCAAGCTGTTGCGCTTCATGGCGGACGGCTCTCTGCTGTCGATTTCGGGCAGCAAGCGAATTTCGGTGGTGTCGCGCAATCTGCCGGGCATGCGCATGGAAATCGGTCGCGTCTTGCCCGATCAGCTGCAGCATCTGGTCAGCCTCAATCAGGGCACCTACGCCCACCCCGAGCTGAGCTACGCCTTCAGCGAAGACCATATCGTGGAGCGCTTCGAGCAGAAGCGCAGTTTCCCCAAGGGTGATCCGGCCAAGGCGCACTACGAAGGTGTCGACCTGGGCCAGTACCTGAAGGATGGCAAGCGCGGCGTGTTCCTTTTGCACCTGTCCAGCTACGACGCGGCCGCCGAGCAGAAGCGGGAAGAAGCCCGCAAAGCGGCAGAGGCCGGGCCGCAGGCTGCACCACGCAGCGATGCCGATGGCAGTGAATCGGAAGGCGACGAGGGCGAGCAGGGCGATATGCCGGACAATGCGTCCGACGACAACGCGCCGGCTCCTTCCGATACCCGCATGATCGTGGTCACTGATCTGGGCATGCTGGTGAAGCGTGCGCTGGATGGCAGCCAGGACGTGTTCGTGCAGTCCATCCGCAGTGGCGAGCCGGTGGCCGGCGCCAATCGTGTCCGTGCTGGCGGTCAATGGCCAGACGCTTTTCAGCGAAACCACTGCTGCTGACGGCGTGGTGCATTTCCCCACCTTCAAGGGACTCGACCGCGAAAAGCAGCCGACACTCTACGTGGTGAAGAAGGGCGACGATCTGTCGTTCCTGCCCATCGGTGGCACAGCAGCTGGAGCGCAAACTCGACTTCTCCCGCTTCGACGTAGGCGGCGAGCGCAATGCGCAGAACGAGGGTCAGCTGTCGGCCTATCTGTTCTCCGATCGCGGTATCTATCGACCGGGTGACATGTTCCATGTCGGACTTGATCGTGCGCGCAGCCAGCTGGACGCACAGCGTGGTCGGCATTCCGTTGCAGGCGGAAATCGTCGATCCACGCGGCATGACGGTGAAGCAATTGCCGATGTCGATGGATGCATCGGGCTTTGGCGAACTGGAATACGCACCGGCGGAAACCGCGCCTACCGGCACCTGGACGGTGAACCTCTACATCGTCAAGGACGGCAAGGCCGGTGCGCAGATCGGCAGCACCACAGTGCAGGTGAAGGAGTTCCTGCCCGATCGCATGAAGGTTGACGCGAAGCTCGCCGGCGCAGGTGTCCGAGGGTTGGGTAAAGCCCGACCAGATCAAGGGCATCGTCGATGTGATGAACCTGTTCGGTACACCGGCAGCGAATCGACGCGTCGAGGCGTCGCTGACCCTGCGTCCGGCATGGCCGGCCTTCCGTAGCTGGCCGGACTATCACTTCTACGATGTGCGTCGCGCCAAAGAGGGCTACGAAGACTCACTGCAGGACGGCAAGACCGACGACAAGGGCCATGCCGAGTTCGATCTCGATCTGAAGAAATACGCCGATGCCACGTATCAGCTGTATTTCCTCGCCAAGGCCTATGAGCCCGAAGGCGGACGCAGCGTGGCCGCTGCGGCGCAGACGCTGGTATCCAACAACGACTGGCTGGTGGGATACAAGGCGGTCGACAATCTCGATTACATCAATCGCGCCGCGCCGCGCAGCGTGCATCTGGTGGCCATCGATCACACCGTCCAAGTCGGTCGCGCTGAAGGAACTCAAGGCACGCCTGATCGAGCGACGCTACATCTCGGTGCTGACCAAGCAGGATTCGGGCGTCTACAAATACCAGTCCAAGCTCAAGGAAGATCCCGCTCAACGAGCAGCCGCTGGCGATTCCTGCGGACGGCATGGATTACGCGCTGCCGACCGACAAGCCGGGCAACTATGCCCTGGTAATTGTGCGCAGTAGCGACGGCGTGGAAGTCAACCGCGTCGAGTACTCGGTGGCGGGTGCCGCCAACGTTTCGCGCTCGCTCGACCGCAACGCCGAACTGCAGCTCA
Source organism: uncultured Gammaproteobacteria bacterium (assembly GCA_963783075.1). Lineage (GTDB taxonomy): Bacteria > Pseudomonadota > Gammaproteobacteria > Xanthomonadales > Rhodanobacteraceae > Dyella. The sequence goes on from CAWAMF010000003.1 coordinate 889,790, forward strand.
ACCTGAGCAAGCAGGACTATGCGCCGGGCGAATCGGTGGATATCGCGATACGCGCGCCGTATGCGGGCAGCGGCCTGATCACCATCGAGCGCGACAAGGTCTATGCGCATGCATGGTTCCATGCCGACACCACCAGCTCGGTGCAGCACATCACCGTGCCGGAGGATTTCGAAGGCAACGGCTATATCAACGTGCAGTACATCCGCGATCCGTCGTCCGACGAGATCTTCATGAGTCCGCTGAGCTATGGCGTGGTGCCGTTCTCGGTGAATCTCGATGCGCGGCGCAATGCGCTCAAGGTGGACTCGCCGGCGCTGGTGAAGCCGGGTGAAACCGTCACGTTCAAGCTGTCATGCGCGCGCAACCGACGCAAGGCGGTGCTGTTCGCGGTGGACGAGGGCATCTTGCAGGTGGCGCGCTACAAGCTCGGCGATCCGCTGAAGTTCTTCTTCCGCAAGCGCATGCTGGAAGTGAGCACCTCGCAGATCCTCGATCTGATCCTGCCGGACTTCGAGAAACTGATGGCGATGGCGGCACCGGGCGGCGATGCCGATGGTGCGATCGGGCGGCAGCTCAATCCCTTCAAGCGCAAGCGCGACAAGCCGGTGGCCTACTGGTCGGGCATCGTCGATGTCGAATGGCGAGAAGGAGCTGCAGCTACCAGGTGCCGGATTACTTCAACGGCAAGCTGCGTGTGATGGCGGTGGCCGTGTCGCCCGATCGCATCGGCACCTTCGAAGGTTCCACCACGGTGCGCGGCGACTTCGTGCTGTCGCCCAATGTGCCGACCACGCTGGCTCCGGGCGACGAGGCCGAAGTGAGCGTCGGTGTCGCCAACAATCTCACCGGTCTGGGTGGCAAGCAGGTGCCGGTAACGTGGTGACGCTGAAGACAGGGCCGCAGCTGCAGGTGCTGGGCGCTGCAACGCAAAGCGTGAGCTTGGGCGAGATGCATGAAGGCGTGGTGCTGTTCCGGGTCAAGGCGACCGACAAGCTCGGCTCGGGCAACCTGAGCTTCTCGGCCGGCTATGGCGACAAGTCCGCGCGACAGAGCGTGGATGTTTCCGTGCGGCCGGCTTCGGCTTATCGCACCCAGGTGGATGTCGGTCGCGTCGACGCCAACAGCAAGGTCGACCAGCCGGACCTGCGTCCGCATGTACAGCGAGTACGCATCGCGCGATGCGGCGATCTCCAACGTGCCGGTAGTGCTGTCGCGGTGGCCTCACGAGCTACCTGGTGAATTACCAGCAACTACTGCAGCGAGCAGATCGTCAGCTCGGCCATGCCGCGCCTGGTATTGGCCGAAGTGGCCGCAGGTGCAAGGTGTTTGCCGATGCACTGCAGCCGGCTCAGGGTGAAAAGAAGCTCAGCAATGATGAGGCGCTATCGCAGTTCCTCGACGTATTGCACTCCCGCCAGAACGGGCAGGGCGGTTTCGGCGTTGTGGTCGGCGACGCCGGATGCCGACCCGTTCGTGTCGACCTATGCCATGCACTTCATGCTTGAGGCGCGCGAGCGTGGGGTGAACGATTCCGAGCGACATGTTCGATGCCGGCAACAAGTACCTGCACCAGCTGGCCAGCGATGAAAGCCTCGATTCACTGGACGCTGCTGCGCCAGCGCGCTTACGCGGTGTACCTGTTGACCCGCCAGGGCAACGTCACCACCAATGATCTGGCGGCCGTACAGAAGCGTCTGCAGGAGGCCTATCCCAATCAGTGGAAGAACGATCTTGCTGCGGCGTGGCTGGCGGCGTCCTACCAGCTACTCAAGCAGGACACCCAGGCAGCGCAGTTGATTGCCGGTCCGCAGAAGCTGCTGGAACGAACGGCTGCCGATAAGGACTACAGCTACGACTACTACTACGACTCGCTGATCCGCGACAGCACCACCTTGTATCTGCTCGGCAAGCACTTCCCCGAGCGCGCCAAGGCCTTGTCGCCACGGGTGATGGAGAACATTTCTGAACCGTTGGCACGCGGCTGGTACAACACGCTGTCGTCTTCCATGACGCTGCTCGCGCTCGACACCTACGCGGCGCAGACGGGCGCCGAGCTGGACAAGCTGGGCATCAACGAGGTGCACCCTGACGGCACTGTCAAAGCTATTGCCAGTCTGCAGGGCAACCTGCTGCAGGCCGGCAGCTGGGATGCCACGGTCAACCGTCTGCGCTTCACCAACGCCAGCGCGCTGCCGGCATGGCGTGTCGTCAGCCAGGGTGGCTACGACCGCGATGCGCCGGGCAAGGCGATCAAGGACGGCCTGGAGATCACCCGCGACTACACCGACGTCAACGGCAAGGCGATCGACCAAGTCTCTATTGGCCAGGAGGTAGATGTTCATCGTGAAAATTCGCGCCACTGATGACGACGTGAGTGATGTGGCCATCGTCGACCTGCTGCCTGGTGGCTTCGAGCCGGTGATCCAGCCGGCGCCGGCTTTGACTGACCAACAGAATGACGGCAGTGCGCAGGCAGATCAGGGCGGCGATAGCGAGGTCAGCGCCAGCGCGTGGCGTTCGCCCATTGGGGTGGGTAACGCCAGCTGGCAATTGGAATACGCCGATGTGCGCGAAGATCGTGTCGTGCTCTACGGTGATGCCACATCGAGCGTGGGCGAGTTCGTCTATCGCATCAAGGCGACCAACGCCGGCAAGTTCATCGTGCCGCCGGCGTACGGCGAATCGCTGTATGACCGACGCGTGCAGGCGCGCACGGCCGGCGGTGTGACGCTCAATGTCGTGCGCCAACCCTGAGGAGAACGGCGCGCCTTCCTGACGAAGGCGCGCCCTCGGATATCCCTCCATGACCACGCCATCGCTTCTGGTTCGCTGTTGCCGCGCTTTGCGCCGTTGGCTGTATCGCTGGCAGAACGGGCTTGTTGGCCTGGCGTTGGTGGCTGCCGCGCTGGTGGGCTGCCGCGTCTGGCCGCATCGGCCGTTGCGAGAGTGGTTGCCGTCGTCGACGGCCGTCTACGACGCGCGTGGTCGCCTCATGCGCCTCACGTTGGCTTCCGACGATCGCTACCGGCTATGGGTGCCGCTGAACGATATTTCGCTGGCGCTGATCGATGGCGTGCAACTGCATGAGGATCGCTGGTACCGCTGGCATCCAGGCTTCAACGCCTACGGGCTGGCACGTGGGGCCTGGGTCACCTATGTCAGCCACGGCAATCGGCAAGGTGGTTCCACCATCACCATGCAGCTGGCGCGGCTGCTGTGGCATCTCAATACACGCACGCCGGGGGGCAAGTTGCGTCAGGTGGCCCATGCGGTGCAACTGGAACTGTTCTATTCGAAAGACCAGATTCTCGAGGCCTATCTCAACTACGCACCGTACGGTCGCAACGTCGAAGGCGTGGGCGCGGCCAGCGTGGCCTATTTCGACAAGTCGGCCAGCGTACTGAGCCTGCCCGAAGCGCTGACGCTGGCGGTGATTCCACAGGATCCGACGCGCCGCTTGCAGGCAGGCGTCACTCCCGGTGCTACAGATGTCATTGGCGCCAGCCTGCGCGCGTCTCGCAATCGCCTTTACGCGCGTTGGATGGTCCGGCACCCCCAGGATGCCGCACTGAAACCCTTGTTCGTGCTGCCGCTGCGCTTGCGGCCACTGTCGCAGCTGCCGTTCGAGGCACCGCATGCGGTGGACCAGGTGCTGGCCGCTCGGCGAATCGCGTCACGCGCGCAGGTCAGCCGCGTCACCACTACGCTCGACCTGGATTTGCAGCACGTGCTGGAGCGCCAGATCAATCGCTATATCCAGCGCAACGACGGACGCGGAATCCGCAATGCCGCAGCCGTCCTGGTGGATACCCGGGACATGGGTGTGAAGGCGTTGGTGGGCTCAGGCGATTACGCCAATGCCGATATCCAGGGCCAGGTGAATGGCACGCTGGCCAAGCGTTCGCCCGGCTCGACTCTGAAGCCTTTCATTTATGGGCTGGGCTTCGACGAGGGCGTATTGCATCCACAAACGGTGTTGAGGGATGTGCCCACGGCGTTTGGGCCCTATACACCAGAGAATTTCGACGGTCATTTCCTTGGTCCAGTGACCGCGACCGAAGCGCTGATACGCAGCCGCAATATCCCCGCCGTCTGGGTCGCCTCGCAGTTGCAGCAGCCGACGCTATACCAGTTCCTGCGCGATGCAGGCATCAGCCGCATGGCGAGCGAGAAACACTACGGCCTCGCGCTCGTGCTGGGCGGCGGTGAGGTGACCATGCAGGAACTGGCTGGTCTCTATGCCATGCTCGCCAATCGCGGCGAATTGCGACCGCTGAGATTGACCTCGACCGAACCATTGGCCGATGGCACGCGCCTGCTCAGCGACGAGGCGAGTTTCATGGTGATGGACATGCTGCGGCAGAATCCACGCCCGGACGAAACCACTGGCGCGCAGCCGAATCGCCTGCCGGTGTATTGGAAAACCGGTACCTCATGGGGCTTTCGAGATGCCTGGACCGCAGGCAGTTTCGGGCCGTACGTGCTGGTGGTTTGGGTCGGCAATTTTGACGGCAGCAGCAATCCGGCCTTCGTCGGAGTGGAAGCCGCCGCGCCGCTGTTCTTCCAGATGGTCGATGCGCTGCACGCGGAGCAACCGCAGATGAGCGAGCCGGTACGTCATATGCCTGCCCATTTGCGTCGTGTCGAGATTTGCCTGGCCAGCGGCGATTTGCCCAATCAATGGTGCCCTCAGCGCGGCATGACCTGGTTTATTCCCGGCAAGTCGCCGATCCGCGTCAGCCAAGTGCATCGCCCGGTGGTCATTGATGATGCGACGGGGAAGCCTGCCTGTCCTCCGTTTGCGGACAAGCACACGCACATCGAGGTCTACGAATTCTGGCCGTCTGAGCTGCAGCGCGTGTTTGTGCAGGCGGGTATCCCAAGACGCGTACCACCGCGCAACGATGCCTGCAGCAATATCGGCGCGAGTATCGACGGTGAGCCGCCGGCCATGACCTCGCCACTGCGCGGCAGCATCTACGCCATGCGCCTGAAGCGGGGAGGTGAGGACCGCATTGCCTTCAGCGCCAATGCTGACGCCTCGGTGCAAGCGATGTACTGGTTCGTCAACGATGCCTACGTTGGACGTACGGCACCGGGCGAAGCATTTTTCTGGCAGCCCCCAGCCGCAGGCAACTACACGGTTCGCGTGGTGGATGATCATGGGCGCAGCGATCAACGCCCGCTTGGTGTGAGCCTCGTCGAATAGCCAGATTCAGTGCCGTGAGTCATATCGCAGAGACACGGCGTCTCTGCGTTATGCTTGTCCGTCATCACCGAGACCAGAGCACGCATAGCGCATGAGCTCGTCACCGGCAGTTTCCTACTATCGCGCCACGGCTACGCCTTACGCGCCCTATGCGCCGTTACAGGAGCGCATCGACACGCGTGTGGCCATCATTGGCGGTGGCTTCGCCGGCTTGCATACGGCGCTTGGTTTGGCCGAGCGGGGCGTTCGAGACGTCGTGCTGCTCGAACGTGAGCAGGTTGGCTTTGGTGCATCGGGGCGCAACGGCGGTTTCGTGTTTGGCGGCTACTCGCTGGGCGAGCAATCCCTGCTTGATCAACTGGGCGACACTGGAGCCAGAACATTGTTTGGCCTGACTACGGACGCAGTGGAGCGCATTCGCCAGCAGGTGGCGCGCTATGCCATCCCCTGCGATCTGGTGGATGAGGGCATCATCTGGGCCAACTGGTTCCGGGATCCCGCCGTGCTGCGGCAACGGCAAGAACTGTTGGCGAAGCACTACGGCATCCAGTGGGAGTGGTTGCCGCAGAGCGAGCTGCGCGGGCGCATTCATACCCAACGCTATTTCGACGGCCTCTACGAACGCCATGCACTGCACCTGCATCCACTCAACCTGGCGATTGGGCTGGCCGGTGCGGCAGCGGCGCAGGGCGTGCGCATTCATGAAAACACGGATGTCTGGCGACTTCGACGTGATGGCACGCGCTGGCGCATTGAGACGGCACAGGGTGCGGTCCACGCTGATCAGGTGGTATTGGCTTGTGGCGGTTACCTTGCCGGACTGCGTCGTCAGGTCGATCGGGCGATCCTGCCTATCGCCACTTATGTGATGGTGACCGAGCCGCTTGGCGATCGATTGACCGAATGCATGGATACGCGTTCGGCCGTTTACGACTCGCGCTTCGCCTTCGACTATTACCGTCCGCTGCCCGATACGCGGCTGTTGTGGGGAGGCCGTATCTCCGTTCGCGACCGTTCGCCACGTGCTGTGCAACGGTTGCTGACACAGGATTTATTGCGCGTATTTCCCCAGCTTAAAGGTGTGCGTGTCGACTATGCCTGGTCGGGTCTGATGAGCTATGCGCGCCACCAGATGCCACAGATCGGCAGCTCGGGCGACGGACTGTGGTGGGCGCAGGCCTTTGGAGGGCATGGCTTGGCACCGACCTGCGCGGCGGGAGATCTGCTGGCATCCGCGCTGGCCGAAGGCGATGATCGCTGGAAGCAGTTCAGTAGCTACGGGCTTGCGCGCACCTACCGCCCGTTTGGTTATCTGGGCGCGCAGGCCAGCTATTGGTGGCAGCAGGGCAAGGACTGGTTCAAGACGAGGTTGGAAGGATGAGCGAGACGAAAGCGGCAGACATCGCGGACATCAGCTGGGGCGATTTCGAGAAGGTACTGATGGTGGCCGGCACTGTGACTCGCGTCGAAGTATTCCCCGAGGCACGCAAGCCAGCGTGGAAAGTGTGGGCAGATTTCGGACCCTACGGCGAGAAAAAGACCAGCGCGCAGATCGCGCAGCTCTATAGCGCCGAGGATCTGCTGGGCCGACAGATCGTGGGCGTGATCAATTTTCCTGAGAAGCAGATTGGCCCGTTTCGATCACAGTTTCTGCTTACCGGTTTTCCGACTGACGAGGGCGTGGTAATCACCACCATCGAGCGCCGCGTTCCCAACGGCACCCGGCTTGCCTGAGATGGCGGCTAGCCTGCCGGATCAACGGTGAAGCGCTGAGACGTGCGTCGCTGAGTGTTGTCCAGCCATACGCCAAGTCCTTGGGCGTTTAGCTCGATATCCATGCCAAGGATCTCGAGCAGGCGGGTTCGGTCACCCGTCCAGCCATGGGCCGTAGCGCGCGTTCCATAGAGCTTGGTCAGTGCCTGTTTCATCGCCTCGTGGCGTTGCCCGGCATCAGAATGGGCCTGATTCGCGCCTTGCGCGATATGCACCATTGCATCGATCTGCGTGTGCAGGTCCGCCGCCAACCGAACGACATCGCCAACGCGATGGTAGTGGGTGAGGTACATGGCCTCTGGTTGCAGGTCGATTAGCCGGTTGATGGAAGCATGCAATGCTTCCGGTTCAAATTGCACAGGCGAGGTCGTCGGCAAAATAAACGGGCCCTGCGCCGTATCGAATTCGCGATATGAAAGGCCAAACGTATCGCCGGTGAAGCAGACATTCGTGCGTTCGTCGTACACGCTCAAGTGATGGCGCGCGTGTCCCGGCGTATCCAGGCAGCGCAGTTCGCGTCCGTCCAATGCCACCACGTGACCGTCTGGCGCTTCGACCACGCGTTCAGCGGGAATAGGGCGCAGCTTTCCATACGTTTCCTCCATCACGGCCTCGCCGTAGACCGCGCTCGCGCCAGCCCATAGCGCACTGGGATCAATCATGTGGCGTGCGCCGCGCGGGTGCACGACGAGCCGGGCATTGGGCAAGTGCGCCATCAACTCGCCCGCGCCGCCGGCGTGATCCAAATGCACGTGGGTAAGGATCAACCAGTCGACATCGTTGGGCGTGAGCTTGACGTCGGTTAGTGCGTCGAGCATGCGTGGCACCGCGTAATTGGTTCCGCAATCGACGAATGCGCCACGACCGTTCTGCACGATGAGATAAGCCGCGTCGAAGCGCGGGCGCACAAAACCGGTGTCAATGGTATGGATGCCGTGACTCATGGCTCATCTCGCGATGGAAGGATCACCTGAGAGTAGCAAGGCCCAAGGCGGGGATCACTCCCTCCATGGTCGAGCGGCAGCGGCTCTGACGCCGGCTGCCGCCACAGCATGAAATAGCATCAGGGCGATGCGTCGACCAGCACCAGTTCCGCATCTTCAAGCGCAGTGACCGTGAACTTCGGTTCGTTGCGGATGGCAGCACCATCACGCGCATCGAGCGTCACGCCGTTGACTTCCACCTTGCCTTTGGCCGGCACCAGGTATGCGAAGCGCTGCGCTCCCAATTCGTACTCCGCCGTCTCGCCCGCCTTCAGTGATGCTCCGAGTACGCGTGCATCGGTGCGCAGTGGCAGCGCGTCGGTGTCTTCCTTGAAACCGCTGGCCAGTGCCACGAAGCGGCCCGAACGTTCGCCCGCAGGAAACGGCTTGGTGCCCCACGCTGGCGGATTGCCCTGCTGGTTCGGAATGATCCAGATCTGGAAGATGCGCGTGTTGCCTGGCTCCAGGTTGTATTCCGCGTGCGTGATGCCCGTGCCTGCACTCATCACCTGCACATCGCCCGCCACCGTGCGGCCCTTGTTGCCGAGATTGTCCTGATGCGTGATCGCACCTTCGCGCACGTAGGTGATGATTTCCATGTCGCCATGCGGATGCGGCGGAAAGCCGGTCTGCGATGCGATGGTGTCGTCATTCCACACGCGCAGCGCGCCCCAGCCCATGCGGGAAGCATCGTGGTAGTTGGCAAAAGAGAAGTGATGCTTGGCATCGAGCCAGCCGTGGTTGGCTCCGCCCAAACTATCGAAAGGCCGACGCTCGATCATGTTGCACTCCCTTGAGTTGACTGTGCCGGAATGGCCTGGTCGCTAAGATAGGGCGATCGCCGCTGGATACCAGTCGCGACTTGACGAACGGACTGTTGCCAAAAGGCGCCTTTGCCGAGGTTATCCACGCGCTGCGATGGCCCCGTGAATGGGCGGCTATCCGTGGCCCCAGTCATGCTCACAAACCACGCGTTTCGATGCGGCCCGTGTTCGGCCAGCAAAAAAAATCGTCCCAGACTATTCACAAATGCCGCCATTCTGTTACTATTTCTGACTCTGATGCGGGAATAGCTCAGTTGGTAGAGCACAACCTTGCCAAGGTCGGGGTCGCGAGTTCGAGTCTCGTTTCCCGCTCCAGTTTCAAGCAAACCTCGGACTCCCGAGGTTTTGTTTTTTAAGCGGGTTGTGATCTGATCCAGGTTACGATTCGTGCGCAATGGCTGGGTGGCAGAGTGGTTATGCAGCGGCCTGCAAAGCCGTGTACGCCGGTTCGATTCCGACCCAGGCCTCCATTGCGCATCCAAGCATCAACCCGCCTCCCGGCGGGTTTTTTGTGGCCACTGCTCCCTCACTCACAGGCTGGGAGCTGGGTAGGCGCATGCTAGGATGCGGAACTTCCGCGACCGGCCCGGATGGCGAAACTGGTAGACGCAAGGGACTTAAAATCCCTCAACCGAAAGGTTATGCGGGTTCGATCCCCGCTCCGGGCACCACCGATGAAAGCGCTGCGGACGTTTAATGCATCCGGGGAGAGTCATGAGCGTCATCCGGTTTCTTGGTCCTTATGAAGATCGTGTTGCTGCAGAGCTGGCGGAGGGCTATGTCGTGGGTGCTTGCGTGGGTGACTGCGCGATCGTTCACGGAGCCTCGATTACCGGGGTTCTCCGGCGCATCGGCGAGCAGCAATGGTCGGACGAGCGCGGCAACGCGTTGACTGTTCTCGTCGAGGATTTCGATCTCGATGACGTGGGGCTCAGGAACTGGTCCACCGGTGTTGAATAGGCGGGAAAGTCTGTACTCATAAAGGCCTGTAGGGGAACGTCATAACGTTCCGTAGGCGGAGCAGGTGATACGTTTCTCACCTGCTTCAGTCGCTTGCATAAAGCGAAATCGCAGCCTATGTTGATGCAAATCAACCCAAGGAGGGAGCCAGTGATCAAGGTGGTTTTGATCGACGATCACGAGCTGGTCCGCACAGGATTCAGGATGATCCTGCAGCAACAGCCGGATATTCATATTAGCGGCGAGGCGGGTACGGCCGAGGATGGGTTGCGGCTCATCCGCGCGAAGACGCCTGACATCGCGCTCGTCGACGTGCATATGCCGGGCATGAGTGGTATCGAGCTGACTGAGCGGGTAGCGCGCTCCAAGTTGCCCACGCACATCATCATCGTCACTGTGGTGGACGATGCGCGTTTTCCCAAGCGCCTGCTCGATGCGGGCGCCCTGGGGTACCTGACCAAGGGCTGCACGTCCGAGGAGTTGCTTGACGCGGTGCGCCAGGTGTCTTCCGGTCGACGCTATCTGGCGCCAACGGTGGCGCAGCAACTGGCGCTGGCTACGCTCGATGGCGAGGGGTCGCCCTTTGATGCGCTTTCCAGTCGTGAGCTGGAGGTGGCCATGATGTTGGTGCGGGGCAAGGCGCTCACCATGATTGGCGAGCAGCTCAATCTCAGCCCCAAGACCGTTTCCACTTACAAGCAGCGACTTATGGAAAAGCTGCAGGTGGATCACGTGATCAGCCTCGCGCACTTGATGACCATTCACGGGTTGCTTGATACGCACAACAACCAGGTGGGTAGCTAAGCATCCTTGCCCAGCAAGGCACAAAAAAAGCCGGACGCAAGTCCGGCTTTTTTGTGCCTGAAGGAGGCGCGGCTATCAGCCGTGCGAGGCATCCTTCTTGGCGTCGTCGTTGTCGTCCGTTGCCGGCTCGTCCGTGGAGGACGGAACAGCGGTGGGCGCGGGCGAGTGCGCGGCATGAGCGAGCAGGTCGCCCTGGGCCGGCACCACGGTTGCAACGGTTTCTGGTGCCTCTGTCTTCTCCGGCTGGATGCTCACCAGTTCGGGGACAGCAGCCTGCGGGACTTCCGGTTGAGCGACGGGCTCAACACGTGTCGAGGTTTCCAGGTGTTGGTGGAAATCGATGGTGCTGCTGATCGCGACCGGGGTGGACTCGACGGCGACGACGCTCGGGGCGGGTGCCTCATGCGTGGTGCTGGCGGAGACATCGGCGATAAGGGTGACGGGGGCGGGTGCCTCCGGCTCGCTGGCCTCGTTCGGGGCGTGGATGATCTCAGGCTCTGCCGGGAGCGCGGGCGCCTCGATCTTGACCATCTGGGCTTCGGCTTCCGCTGTTACGCCCTCCGGAATCGGCGGCAGTGTTGGCAGGTTGAAGGAGGCCGGGGCCACGGCGCTAAGCACCTGTTCCGGGGCGTGCTCGGGCTGCGCACGAGGGGCAGCTGTGGGCGCCTCGACCGACTTGACCGGTGCTGCCGACGTTTCGTCGATGACATGGGCGAGCGCGACCGAGGCGCTGACGGCGGCGGCAGCCGCAACGACGGGCTGAATGGCCGGAGCTGCCGGAGATACCGGAGCCGCACCTTCTGCGCGATCTTCGTCGTCCAGATCGAAATGCTCGTCGGCGCCATCCTGCGTCGGGTTGCCGCCCTGAGCGGAATCCTCATGACGGCGACGGCGGCGACCACCGCGACGGCCGCGACGACGGCGCGACTGGCTGCCCTCGGTTTCAGCTGTAGCGTTGGCGGCAACTTCAGGCGCCACTGCCGTCTCGACGGCAGCTTGAGCGGCGGTGATTTCCTTGGCGACTTCGGCAACCGGGGCCACGATTGGACGTTCGGCCGGCTGCTGCGCGGTAGGCGTCACCTGCTCGGCGGCGGGCTGCTGTGGAGCAGGAGCAGGACGCGGCTGGCGCGGTTCCCTTTGCTGCTGTGGTGCGACCTGCTTGCGCTCGTTCTGCGGCTGAGCGCCCTCGGCCTTGGCCTGCTGCTGACGCGGCTCCTGCTTCGGGCCCTGGACCGGCTGCTGACGCTGCTGCTGGGCCTGCTCACCGCGCTGCTGACGATTGCCCTTGGCCTGCTGCTGGCCCTTCTGGCCCTGCTGCTGGCCGGGCTCGCGCTCGCGGCGCTGCTGTTGCTGGCGACTGCCCTGCTGGCCACCCTGGGCCGGGCGGCCGCGCTCGTCACGGCGGTTACCGCGCGACTGGGCGGGGGCCGGCTCGGACTTGGCTGCCGGCGTCGGAGCGGCCGATGCGGCGCTGCTACGGAACCAGCCGAGCAGGCGCGAGATGACGCCGCCCGTGGGTGCCGGCGCGGCGGCAGTCGCGCGTGCGGGCTTGGCCTGCGGTGCCGTTGCGGGGGCGTCGGCCACTTCTTCGCGAATGGGGGCGGGCGTCGCGGGCACGATGCCGCTGACAGCCGGCTGCTCGCTGCTGCCCAGCGTCTGGCCCATCTTGGGCACGGCGGAGGCTTCGACGGCGGTGAGACGTTCATAGCTGGGCTTGCTGTGCTCGCCCATGTCCGCTTCGCGGATGCGTTGGATTTCTATGTGCGGCGTTTCGAGCTTGTCGTCCGCCACGATCACCACGTGCACCTTGTTACGCAGTTCGATCTCGACCACGCTGGCACGCTTTTCATTGAGCATGAAGTTGGCGACTGCGGGCGGTGCCTGCACCAGCACCTGGCCGGTGTTGTCCTTCATCGCGTGTTCTTCGATCAGTCGCAGCGTCGACAGCGCCAGCGACTCCACGCCGCGGATGTGGCCGTGGCCTTCGCAGCGCGGGCAGACGATCTGGGTGGCTTCGCCCAGGCTCGGACGCAGGCGCTGGCGGGACATCTCCAGCAGGCCGAAGCGTGAAATGCGGCCGATCTGCACGCGGGCGCGGTCCAGCTTCAGTGCGTCCTTGAGACGCTCTTCCACTTCGCGCTGGTGCTTGGGGCTGTCCATGTCGATGAAGTCGATCACGATCAGGCCGCCGGCATCGCGGATGCGCAGCTGGCGGGCGATTTCCACCGCTGCTTCGCAGTTGGTGTTGAACGCCGTTTCTTCGATGTCGCTGCCCTTGGTCGCCTTCGACGAGTTAATGTCGATGGCGGTCAGTGCTTCAGTCTGGTCGACCACGATCGAGCCGCCCGACGGCAGGCGCACCTGGCGGTCGAACACGCTCTCGATCTGCGTTTCGATCTGGTAGCGCGAGAACAGCGGAGTGTCGTCGCGGTAGAGCTTGAGCTTGCGCAGCGCGGTCGGCATGACCTGCTGTACGAATTCACGTGCGTCGTTGTACAGCGACTCCTCGTCGATGAGGATTTCGCCGATGTCGTTGCGCAGGTAGTCGCGCAGGGCGCGGATGAACAGCTTCGATTCCTGATAGATCAGGAACGGCGCCTTCTGGGAGCTGGCTGCATTGGAGATCGAGCGCCACAGCTGCAGCAGGTAGTCCAGATCCCACTGCAACTCCTCGGCGTCGCGGCCCATGCCGGCGGTACGCACGATCAGGCCGACATCGTCGGGCACCGTGAGGTGTTCCAGCGCTTCCTTCAGTGCCTGGCGATCTTCACCCTCGATCCGGCGCGACACGCCGCCAGCCTTCGGGTTATTCGGCATCAGCACCATGTAGCGGCCGGCGAGGCTGATGAAGGTGGTGAGCGCCGCACCCTTGTTGCCGCGCTCTTCCTTCTCGACCTGCACGACCACTTCCAGACCTTCCTTCAGAAGATCGCGAATGTTGGACTTGTTGGGATCGAGGCCCGGCGTGAAGTACTCGCGGGCGATTTCCTTGAGGGGAAGGAAGCCATGGCGTTCGGCGCCATAATCGATGAAGCAGGCTTCAAGGGAAGGTTCGACGCGAGTGATGCGGCCTTTGTAGATGTTGGCCTTTTTTTGTTCGCGCGACGGGATTTCGATATCGAGATCGTAAAGGGTCTGGCCATCGACGATGGCCACACGCAACTCTTCACGCTGAGTTGCGTTGATCAGCATACGTTTCATTGTAATTTTTCCTCGGCTTGCCGCGCGTCGCGTGCCCTGGTGGCGCCGGTTATCGGCGGCCTGCCGGGGATCGCGCCGCAGCGGTTAAGCGGCAACATGACGGTACCGTTTCCGGTCCCGGGATGATTCGTGGCAATGCGTCCGCCGCCCCGGAACCCCATGGAACCGGACAACGACCACCCAAACCGTTACGATGAAAGGGAGCAGCGACCGGCTGCCATAGAAGGCGACCGGCGCTATCCTCGCCGACGTCACGGGCGGGCGCCCCGACTCCACTCCGAAACTTCGGCAGGGCGGGACGTAACGCTCGCCGAGTATCCTATTTCGTCAGGTTTTTTTCAATGCAGACGGCAACTTCCCCAGACGCACCTCAAGGTGTGCGTCAAGTCGAGATCGGACCCGAGCGGGACGGTCAGCGCATCGACAATGCGCTCGTGACCCTGTTGAAGGGGGTGCCCAAGAGCATGATTTATCGCCTCCTGCGCACTGGTCAGGTGCGAGTGAACGGCAAGCGGGCGAAGCCTGACACCCGTCTCGCGGCCGGTGACATGCTACGCATTCCGCCCGTTCGTACCGCCGAAAAGGCCGACGACAGGGCGCCTGCGGCCGGCATGGTCTCATCGGTGGCTGAGGCGGTCATTTTCGAAGACAAGCATTTCATCGCCATCGACAAGCCTTCGGGCATCGCCAGCCATGGTGGTAGCGGCGTCAGTCACGGGGCGATCGAGCTGCTCCGGGCGGCCCGGCCCAATGAGCACCTGGAGCTGGTTCACCGGCTCGATCGCGATACCAGCGGCGTGTTGGTGTTTGCCAAGACCCGCGCCGGGCTCACCGGCCTGCAGGCGGCGATTCGCGAAGGTTCGGTCACCAAGCAGTATCTCTGCCTGATGGTCGGCCACCCCTCCAAGGCCAAGTTCAACGTGAATGCGCCGTTGCTGAAATCGGTGCTACAGGGCGGAGAGCGGATGGTAAGAGTGTCCGATAACGGCAAGCCGTCGCTCACTTTTTTCCAGGAAACGGAGCAGTACCCGGCCGCCCGCCTGATGCAGGCCACGCTGGGCACCGGGCGTACGCACCAGATTCGCGTGCACGCTGCTCACATCGGTCACCCGCTGGCCGGTGACCCGAAGTACGGCGACAAGGAAATGAATAAGCACTTCAAGGAGATGGGGCTGAACCGGATGTTCCTGCATGCCTCGCATATGAGCTTCGAGCTGGATGACCGCGCGTACAGCTTCTCTGCGCCGCTACCAGATGACTTGAAGAACTTCCTGGATGTGCTTGCTGTGAAAGGAAAAAGGCTTCGCCACCTGCAGCAATATTTACTGGAAAAGGAAAAAGCGCGCACTGACCTCAAGTGAACGCAGCAGGTGGCCCGTCAGCCCACTCTCGACCAGCAGGGCGCTGGCGGCGTGGGCCAGGGCAATCGGAAGCAAGCGGGGCGAGCGCAGAAACCGCCATGCCCACCACAGTTCCGCCGCCAGGCACAGCTGCATAAGCGACCCGTTGGGGGTGTGCAGCAGCCCGAACAGTCCGGCGGTGATCAGCACGATCACTGGTTGCGGCAACCGGGTATGTCGCAGCCGGCCCATCACGATGGCCAGCATTGCCCACTGCTGCAGCAGGGCCCAGGCCAGATAACCCAGCATATGACCAGGGTCGAGCCGGACCAGGCGGTGGCCGTCGGCCAGGGTCAGGGCGATGGCGACCAGGATCGGAACCAGCGGCCACAGCCAATCGCCCCAGCTTCGCCCCCACCACGACCAGCTGACCGGGCGACGGCGCCACTCGGCCTGGCCGGCATAAACCAGCGAAGCGACAAACGCGATAACGCCCGGTAGGGAAATCTGCGGCCCCCAGCGCAGGCCGGCAATCAGCCATAGGGGGCCGGCGGCAATTGCTGCGATTTCGAGCCATGGATGTCGGATTTCACGAGTCTGGCGCCATGCGAGCCCGATCAGCCACGCCAGGTAAATGCCGCAGACGGTCCAGTCCAGCCATGGCGGCATTACGTCGGCACGGATCGAGGGCACCGACTGCCCCCAAGGTATGACCAGCGCGGCGGGCCAATGCTGCCGTACGCGATCGCGCAGGGAGAGCATGGACTCGGCCGAGGCTTCCGCCGGCAGCCGCACCAGCGGCGCGCTTTGAGGGATAGCGGTCGGAAGTGGCGTGGGGGTATGGGTCGAAGGCAGGCGGAAGTCCGCCGCATCGGCCTTGATAGTGGTCGGTAGCGCAGGCGCTTCGTTGGCAACCAGGGCCGCTTGCGCAAGATGAAGTGTGGCCTGAGCCGGCAGGTGCGGGCGCAGGCGCAACATATAGCTGACGACAGCCGGCGGCGGGCAGCTTGATCCATTGGCGCCGTGCCAGTTCAAGGCGCGCAGGTCGATCAGCTGCTCGGTCAAGCCGGGGCTGATGGGTGCCGCGTCGAAGGCGGCGCAGGCATCGCTGGCTTCGCTAGCCTGGTAGCTCAGGCCCAGGGTGCCAGCGGCGCTGCTTTGCAGGCGAAGGCGTAGCAGGGGCCAGTGGCGAAGGTCGACCGGCCCGGAAAGCGGCAGCCCCAGTTCGAACGGCGAGCCGTCGCGGCTGGTGAAGTTCAGGCCGTCGGCGTCGCTGGCAATGTCGGCCTGCCCAAACGCGCGGCCCGCCACGAGATCACCTGGTTTGCGCAGCGTCCATTGCCACAGCGGCAGGCCTTCGCGCAGCGTGGTCAGCTGCTGGCGGGCATCGCGCAGCAGCTGACCTTGGGTAATCCATGCCGACAGGCCTGCCATGGCCCAAAAAAGCAGCCCAGCCGCGAGCAGAAAACCCGCGGCGCTGGCGAAGCGATGGCTGGCGCCCGAGGTGTTCAACGCTCGAGCAAGGCCTCGACGCGCGCGGCGCAGATGAAATCATTGAGCGAAAGCCCGCCGACATCATGGGTCGACCACAGTACCTGGCAATGGCCGTAACCCGCTTCAAGGTCCGGATGATGGTCTTCCTGGTTGGCCATGAAGCCCACCGCATTGATAAAGCCCAGCGTGTGGTGGAAGTCGTGGAACTTGAAGTCCTTGATGATGGCCTTGCCATCGGCGCTGACCTGCCAGCCGGGCAAAGATCCGAGCAATTCGGCGACCCTGGAGGCATCCAGAGCGTGTTCCTTGCCCTTGCGCGGCGTGCAGTGCTGAGTGGCGAGTTGGCTGTGGCTCATGGCGGCGGGTTCCGTACTGAAGAAAGGTGCGAAGCGTCGAAGCTTGGCGCGCAAAAGTCAAAAGCAAGCAGCGAAGACGAAACAGGACTAAAATGGTGCTGTATTCCCGGCAAGGCCGGGGTTTGGCCGGAGTAGACATGATTGATATTTCAGAACGCGCGCAAAAACATTTCCTGCGGCTGCTCTCCCAGCAAGGCATCGACCGGCTGGGCATTCGCTTGCGCGTGACCGCGCCGGGCACGCCGGCAGCCAATTGCGAACTGGAGTTCGTGGAGCCCGATGAG
The DNA here is from genome assembly GCA_963783075.1 of uncultured Gammaproteobacteria bacterium. GTDB lineage: Bacteria > Pseudomonadota > Gammaproteobacteria > Xanthomonadales > Rhodanobacteraceae > Dyella. The sequence continues at coordinate 907,018 of CAWAMF010000003.1, forward strand.
CTGACCGGGCAGGAATGGACCATCGTGTGCGAGGGCTTCGAATTCCACGTCGAGGGCGAGAGCGCCCGCTGGCTGGCCGATGCCACCATCGATTTCGAGACGAACGCCACGGGCGGTCAGCTCAATATTCGTGCGCCGCGCATCAAAGGCGAAATCCCGGGACAGGAAGCGGGCCTGATCGAGCGGGTTCGCTACGTGTTGGAGGCCGAGGTGAACCCCAAGATTGCCTCGCACGGTGGGCGCGTGAGCTTGCTGGAAGTAGATGCCAACGGCGTGGTGTTGCTGCAGTTCGGTGGCGGCTGCCACGGCTGCGGCATGGTCGATGTCACCTTGAAGAATGGTGTGGAGAAAACGCTGCGTGAGCGCGTGCCCGAGATCACCGAGGTGCGTGACGCCACCGACCACAGTGGTGGCAGCAACCCTTACTACAAGAAACACGAAGGCCAGTCGGCGCTGGGCTGAGCCGCCTCACTCGCCGCACAAAAGAAAGGCCCGCATCAAGCGGGCCTTCTTCATTGCGGTTGGCCGCGACGATTACTTGTCGCCCTGGATATGCCCTTCCAGCGTGTCTAGCTTGGTCGGCAGGCTCGAGAAGTAGGCTGCAACGTCCTGGATGTCCTGCTCGGACAGCGTGGCGACGAAGCCCTTCATGATCGCGTTGTCGCGCTGGCCTGTCTTGTACTCGTGCAGGGCCTGCTGCAGGTACTCGTTGTACTGGCCAGCCAGCCGCGGGTACTGCGGATCGACCGAGTTGCCGTCGGTGCCGTGGCAGGCGAAGCAGGTGGCGGCCTTCTGCTTGCCGTTCGCGATGTTGTCGGCAGCCAGCAGCTGGGTGGAAGCGAACGCCAGCACGGCGCCGAATGAAAGCAGGGTGAGCGCATGTTTCATGCGTTAGAGGTCCTTGGCTTACTTGGCGAGGCTGGAGAGATAGGCGGCGATATCGTCGATGTCCTTGTCGGACAGACTCTGCGCCTGCGCTGTCATCGTCGGGTGGCTGCGCTCGCCGTTCTTGTACTCGTGCAACGCGTTGACGATGTACTGCTGGTTCTGGCCTGCAATGCGCGGTACGGGATAGTTCGGGTAGGCGTTGGAATAGCCAGGAACACCGTGGCAACCATTGCAGGTGTAGATCAACTTGCGTCCGGCACTCTTGTCGCCCTCGGCATGCACACTGGCGGTGGCGAGAAGAGCTGCGGCCACGGTCAGGCCAAGCAGTTGCAGTCGAGTCATCAAGATCGTCCCCACGATTCCGGCTGGTACATGGTGAAAAGTCGCAAAAGTATAGTGGTTGCATTCACAAACGGACAACATGTCGCAAGCCACTGATCTTCATCGGTATGGGGGTTCACCATAGTCGATCGAAGCTTTAGGGTGCACGGTTTGTCGTGCCAGACACTGGGTAAAAGGAGAGAGTATGTCGAAGGGGAATCACGGGTGGCGCAAGCTCGCCTTGCCGTTGCTGGTACTTGGCGTGCTGGTTGGCGGCGCGGCGGCGGCGGCCGAGCCGGCTGGGCACTATCGCATCGTCGGATATGTGGGCGACGCCAAGCCCTTGCCGACGGTAAGCGCGAACAAGCTCGACGTCATCAACTACGCCTTTGCGCGGCTCGAGCCCAAGGGTGATGTGGTGTTGCCCAGCCCGACGGCCGATCAAACGCTGGCTACCTTCGTGGGCTTGCGCAAGACCAACCCGAATTTGAAAGTGATCGTGTCCATTGGCGGTTGGGGTGCGGATTATTTCTCCGACGTGGCCTTGACCGACGCCACCCGCAAGCACATGGCCGACAGTGCGGCTGCGTTGATCGAAAAATACGATATCGATGGCATCGACCTCGACTGGGAATACCCCACGCTGCCGGGCGCCGGCATCAGCCATCGACCGGAAGACAAGCGCAATTTCAGCCTGCTGCTGGAAACGTTGCGTGCACGGCTGGGCAAGCTCGGCACGACTCATGGCGGTCGACACTATCTGTTGACCATTGCCGCCGCCGACGGCGAATTCGTGCAAGGCATCGAGCTGGAGCGGGTGGGTCGCGCGCTCGACTGGATCAACCTGATGACCTACGACTTCCACAACAGTCTCACGCCCACCACGGGGCATCACGCGGGTCTGCACCTCACGTCGCTGGCGCCGGCCGATGACCGTGCGGGTGACAAGGCTGTCGCACAATTCCTGGCCGCGGGCGTACCGGCGAAGAAGCTTAATCTCGGTGTGGCGTTCTATGGTCGATCGTTCACCGGCGTGGATCCGCAGCACGACGGCTTGCAGCAAAAGTACGCCAAGTACCAGGGCTCTCCGTCATGGAGTGAGTTGGTTACCAGCTATATCGACAAGAATGGCTACGTGCGGCATTGGGATGCGCAGGCGCAGGCGCCGTATCTGTGGAATGCCGCCACGCGTACTTTCATCACCTACGAAGATCCCCAATCGCTGCGCGCCAAGGCGGCCTTCGTAAAGGCAAAGGGCCTGGGTGGCGTGATGTATTGGGAGCACAGCCTCGATCGCAACGAGGAACTGCTGGACGTGCTCGATCAGTCGCTCGGGGTGCACTGAATAAAGCAATCGTCATTCCGGCCTGCGCCGGAATGACGATCTTTGCCTGCGGATGCGTCAGAACAGGCTCTTGAAGATATGAATGCCGGCGGTGTACTCGCCAATGATGGTGCCGAAGCTGACCAGGAAGAAGTTGAGCAGCGTGCGGGCCACGCGGTTCTTCCACCAGCCGCTCCAATGGCCGATGTCGTCGCGCAGCGTCTCGAAATCGGCCACGCGCGGACGGCGCACCCAGGCTTCGACCATGGCGCTGATGCCGCCCGATGGAATGCCGGGTCGGAAAGGTTTGATGGGGCCAGCGATGAAGGCCGCCAGGATGCTCAGCGGATGCCCGCCGGCAATAAGGGCGCCTATGGCAGAGAAGCCGCCGGTGTACAGAACCCAGTCGCGCAGGGCCGCCGCGCCAAGCGAACTATCGCGGTGGAAAGCAAATCCGATAGCGGCAAATACGGCCAGCACCAGGCCGAGGGCCAGCCACTTGGGCCAGCTTGCCTTGGGTGGTAGACCAGCCAACTCGGCGGCCTCGACGGAAGGATCGCGCTGCTGGGTACGCAGCAGTTCGCACAGACCCTTGAGGTGGCCCGCGCCGATCACCACCAGCACGCGCCGACCTTCGCCAAAGCCGGCCCCGGTGGCTTGCTCGCGCAGGCGCGCGGCCATGTAGGCATCGCGTTCGCCGATCAGGCTGCGATAAAGCGGTGCCGAGTTGGTGGCAAATTCGCTGAAAGCGCTCTCAAGCATGTCGCCCTGCTTGAGCTTTTCGATTTCCGATTCTTCGATGGCCTGGCGTTCGAACACGCTGGCAATGAGGCCCCCGAGCAGGCCGAAGCGCTGCCAGAAACCCACGCTGTGCCAGGCGCGCCGCAACGTGGTGCCCACCTCGCGATCCACCAGCCAGGTCGGCAGCTGCCGCTGATCGGCGCCGTCCATGGCTGCCTTCATCTCGGCGCCGGGCTGGATGCCGTACTGCTCTGCGAGGCGTTTCTGGAACGAGGACAGCACCAGGCTGGCCGCGACCATGCCGGCCTTGCCCTGGCGGATCACCTGGAACAGATCCATCTGCTTGAACGCATCCGGGTCGCGCATGCCCTGCGCGCGGCTGTCACACAGTTCCACCGCGACGGCGTCGAAGGTTTCATGCGCGAGGAGCGCCTCCACCGCCTCCACGCTGGCGCGTGAGACGTGGGCAGTGCCCAGTACGACGTATTCCACACCGTCCCGCGTCACGCGTTCGATGGGCTGGTCGCGCAGCACGGGGGGCAGGGAGTCGGCGATGTCGGGCAAGGTCATGCGTGGCGTCGATCTGGCGAAGTAAATCACTGCATGGGGATGGCAGGGACGCAGCACAAGCCGCGCCGCCGGCCATGAGGCGAAGGGTCAGACGTCAGTCACGGAAGCGCTTGAGCAGGTCGCCATAGGCATCGATGCGACGATCGCGCAAGAACGGCCAGATGCGGCGCACATGCTCGCTGCGCGCCATATCGACATCCACCACCAGCAGTTCGCGCTGGTCGGTGCCGGCCTGACCCAGAAACTCACCCTGCGGGCCCGCTACGAAACTGGTGCCCCAGAACTGAATGCCGTTGCCCACGCCCGCGGCGTCGGCTTCGTAGCCGGTGCGATTGCAGGACAGCAGCGGCAGGCCGTTGGCTACCGCGTGGCCGCGCTGCACGGTGACCCAGGCTTCGCGCTGGCGATCTTTCTCGGCCTGGTCATCCTGCGGGTCCCAGCCGATGGCGGTGGGATACAGCAGCAGGTCGGCGCCAGCCAGCGCCATCAGGCGGGCGGCTTCCGGATACCACTGGTCCCAGCACACCAGCACGCCGAGGCGACCCACCGAGGTCTCGATGGGGTCGAAACCCAGGTCGCCCGGGGTGAAATAGAACTTCTCGTAGAACGCCGGGTCATCCGGGATGTGCATCTTGCGGTACTTGCCGGCAATCGCCGCGGAGCGATCGAACACCACCGCGGTGTTGTGATACAGGCCGGTGGCGCGCTTCTCGAACAGCGACGCGACGATGACCAGCTTCAGCTCCTCGGCCAGCTTGCCGATGCGGGCGGTGCTGTGACCGGGAATGGTCTCGGCCAGGTCGAACTCGTCCACCGACTCGCGCTGGCAGAAATACGGGCCGTTGTGCAGTTCCTGCAGTAACACCAGCTCCACGCCCTTGGCCGCCGCTTCACGTAGGCCGGCTTCGATGGCGTCGAGGTTGGCGTCGCGGCTGCCGCGGTCGGTTTCCTGAAGCAGGGCAACTTTGAGGGTCTTGCGGGTCATGGGCACGAATTCCTTACGGGAACTGCCGGCAAAGGCAGAACGCAAAGTTTAGCTGATGCGCTATGAAGAGGGCCTTGGTGCCCCAGGGTTCGTCATTCCAGCGGAAGCTGGAATCCAGCGACTTCCTACGCTGCCAAGTCACTGGACGCGGCGTTCGCCGGGATCACGGCCTATGTGGGGGCTATGGCGACACGATGCCAGCCGGCAACTGCATGGTGATGCAGTGCAGGCTGCCGTTCTGCCAGATCAGCGGGCGGCAAGGCACCTGCACGATGTCGCGGCCCGGATGGGCCTCGCCGATGATACGGGCCGCCTCGTCGTCGGCCAGGTCGCCATAGGCCGGCACCAGCACGGCGCCGTTGACGATCAGGTAATTGGCGTAGGACGCGGCCAGGCGGCGACCTTCGTCAATGATCGGCCGAGCCCAGGGCAGGGGATGGAGCTGGTAGGGGCGGCCATCGGGCGTACGCAGCGCGGCCAGTTCCTCGCCCATGCGGGTGAGCTCGTCGTGATGCGGGTCGCTGGCGTCGTCGCACGCCTGGTACACGATGCGATCGCCAGGGGCGAAGCGCGCCAGCGTGTCGATGTGCGCATCGGTATCATCGCCTTCGAGATACCCATAGTCCAGCCATAGCACGCGACGGGCATGCAGGCTGTCGGCCAGGATCTTGCTCATCTCGTCGCGCGACTGCTCCGGGTGGCGCTGAACCAGACAGCGCCAGGTAGTAAGCACGGTGCCGACGCCGTCACTCTCGATGCCACCGCCTTCCAGTGCCCAGTCGATGCGCTTGTGCGCGGCCTTGCCGAACACGCCGTCCTCGACCAGCCCGGCAATCAGTGCGTCGTCCTGCTCGGCGCCGAACTTGCCACCCCAACCGGTGAAGCGGAAGTCGGTGAGCTGGAATGCGCCATCGTCCGCCTTGAGCGTGATCGGGCCCGAATCGCGCAGCCAGGTATCGTCGTAGGGACGCTCGACGAAGCGGATCTTCGACAGATCCACCCCTTCGCCGGTGAGCAAGGCCTGCACGCGAAGGCGCAGTTCGTTGCCGGCTACCACGATGATCAGAGGCTGGAAGCGCGTGACTGCAGCGGCCAGCGCCACGTAGGTGGTTTCCACGTCGGCCAGACGGTCGGCCCAGTCGGTGTCGGCGTGCGGCCAGGCAATCAGCACGGCCGATTGCGGCTCCCATTCCGCGGGCAAGCGCAGGTTATGGTCAGTCATCGTGGGCAGTTCTCTTGCATCGGGGGATGGGCGGCCAATCGCCAGGGGCGGCCGCGCGGGATGCGAAGTGTAATGGATGCGGCGCCAGGGTATCGGAAACAGCAGCGCGGCCCGCGTTGCCACGGACCGCGCTGGTCATCGATCCAAGGATCAGTTGGCCGAGGCCGGATTGGTGTTGTTGCCCGCCGGCGTGTTGAGCACCGCGTGGATCACATGGCTGTTCTCGAAGTACACGATGAAGTTCGAGTAATCCCAGCGGTTGATCACCGGATGCTTGGCACTGTCGCCGCCGCGAGGCGCCAACTTGTGTTGCGGCGCGCCGTACTTCTTCTCGACCTGGTCCATGCTCATGCCACGCGAGGGCAGATCCATGCCCTTTTCCTGCTGCACGCGGTTGATGAGCACGTCTTCGGCGTGCGCCGGCACGGGCACGGATGCCCCGGCCAGCAGCACGACCATGGACAGGCCAATACTGAGCTTGCTGATGCTGTACTTGTTCACGGGGTCCCCTCTCCGCACAAGGCGTTACCCCGCCGTTTTAGCAGAACCCCACCGGCTATTCCACGAGCACCTGCAGGCAATGCGATCGGGTGGGCATTCGGTCCCGGTATGATGGGCGGCTGCGGGCGGCCACACGCCCGGTCCGGATAAGTGCTCTTCCCATGATTTCCTTTCGTCATTTCGCCCTACGCCGTGGCAGCCGGTTGCTGCTTTCCGACATCGACCTGGTGATCCAGAGCGGCTGGCGGCTGGGTGTGGTCGGGCGCAACGGCTGCGGCAAGTCCAGCCTGTTCGCCGCGCTGCAGGGGCAGGTCGACGCTGACGCCGGCGACCTGGACATGCCCGCCCGGCTCCGCATGGCCTCGGTGGCGCAGGAAACGCCGGCGCTGCCTGATCCGGCCATTGAATACGTGATGGGCGGCGACGAAGAACTGGCCGCCGTATTGCGTGACGAACTCGATGCCGATGCACGCGGCGACACCGAGGCCATGGCCCGGGCCCATCACCGCATCGAGGAGTTGAACGGCTACGACGCCCGCGCGCGTGCCGGCCGCCTGCTGCACGGCCTGGGCTTTCCCGCCGAAACGCATGAGACGCCGGTCAAGGAATTCTCCGGCGGCTGGCGCGTGCGCCTGAACCTGGCGCGTGCGCTGATGTCGCCGTCGGAACTGCTGCTGCTCGATGAGCCCACCAACCATCTCGATCTCGACGCCGTGCTGTGGCTGGAAGAATGGTTGCGTCGCTACCAGGGCACGTTGCTGGTGATCTCGCATGACCGCGAGTTCCTCGATGGTGTCATCACCCATACGCTGCATCTCAATGACGGCAGCGGCAAGCTGTATACCGGCAACTACAGCGCCTTCGAGCGCCTGCGCGCCGAGCAGCTGCGCCAGCAGCAGATTGCGCACGAGCGCGAGCAGGTCGAGCGCGCGCATCTGCAGTCGTTTGTAGATCGCTTCAAGGCCAAGGCGAGCAAGGCCAAGCAGGCACAGTCACGCGTGAAGCGGCTGGAAAAGCTGGCAGGCACCGAAGCCGTGCGCGCAGAGCGCCCGTTCCGCTTTCAGTTTGCCGTTCCCGATCGCCTGCCTGATTCGATGATCCAGCTCGAGGAGATCACCGCGGGTTACCCGAGCGAGAACGGTGCAGATCCAGCCATCATCCTGCGTGACGTGCGTTTTCGCCTGGAAGCGGGCGAGCGCATCGGACTGCTCGGTCCGAACGGCGCCGGTAAATCCACCCTGGTGAAGACCCTGGTGGGCGAGCTCGAACCGCTGGGTGGTGAGCGCAAGGCGCACAAGGACCTGAAGATCGGCTACTTCGCCCAGCACACGGTGGAAAGCCTGCGCGAAGGCGCCTCGCCGTTCGATCATCTGCAGGACAAGGCGCCTGGCGTGAGCTCACAGGCCATCCGCGATTTCCTGGGCACTTGGAATTTCGCCGGTGACCGCGCGTTCGAATCCATCGATGGCTTCTCCGGTGGTGAGCGCGCGCGTCTGGCGCTGGCGCTTATTGCCTGGGACAAGCCCAACCTGTTGCTGCTCGATGAGCCCACCAACCATCTCGATCTGGACATGCGCGAAGCGCTGGCCGATGCATTGGCCGAGTTCGATGGCGCGCTGGTGCTGGTATCGCATGATCGCCATCTGCTTGGCCTGGTATGCGACAGCTTCTGGCGCGTGGCCGATGGCGTGGTCGAGGGTTTCGATGGCGACCTGGACGACTATGCGAAGTGGCTGCGCAGTCGTGGCGCTACCAACAAGAAGAACAAGAAGGCGGCGGCCGAAGCCAAGCCGGTCGTGGTGGTCGAATCGCCGGATGAGCGCCGCCAGCGCGTGGCAGCTCAGCGCGACAACGAGAAGACGACGCGCCAGCGTGTCAAGAAAATCGAGACGCGGGTTGCCGGCATTGAAGGCGAGCTGACCGAGCTGGAGGCCAAGCTGGCTGATCCGGCCACCTACAACGGTTCCACCGCTGAAATGATGCGGCTGGGACAGCGCCAGACCGAGCTGCGCCGCGAGAAGGAAACCCTGGAAGGCGAGTGGCTGGAACTGTACGAACAACTTGAAGCGTGAGGTCGTCCATGAGCGCGTCGCCGGATTCGTTGGAGCTATGGCTGCCTGACCTTGCGCGCTTCGACCCCGCGCATCCGGTACACGCCTTGTTGCGCAAGGCCGATCGACTGGCACCGGGCGCCAAGGGTTATCTCGCCGGACTGGCTGAGCGTTTTGTCGTCAACGGTGGCTTGCCGGCCGCGGCGCTGACACGCCAGTTGATGGCTGGCGATGCCGCTGATGCGGCTTGGCTCAGTGCCGACCCGGCCTGGGTGCAACCTGATCTTAATGGCGCACGACTGCTCGCGTGCGGGCAGATGCAGCTGAGCATGGATGAAGCACAGGCATTGGCGCGGCCACTCAAGCCCGTATTCGGCGACGCGGGCATGATCCTGGAAGTGTCCTCGCCCGATCACTGGCATGCGCGGCTGCCCAGCGGTGCGCCGATACCTTCCTTCGCCTCGCCGGAGCAGGCCCTGGGCGAAGATCTGTATGAGCACCTGCCGCAGGGCGCGGATGGTCGCCGCTGGCGTGTGCTGCTCAACGAGGTGCAGGTGCTGTTGCATCAGCACCCGCTCAATGCCGAACGTCGCACGCGCGGTGCGCCACCCATCAACAGCCTGTGGCTGTGGGGCGGTGGTGCCTTGCCGGACATCGTGCGCACGTCGCTCAAGGGCGTGATCGGCGATGACGTACTGCTGGATGCGTTGGCCAGGCGTGCGGGCATTGCGACGATTCCCCGCACTGCCAATGCCCTCGAAACAGCGGCGCCCGGCTGGCTGGTCGATCTGCAAGACCAGCCTGCTGATGACATCGCTACGGCCTGGTGGCCCAGCGTGCAGGCTGTGGTGCAGAAAAAAAACGTGCAGTTGAGTTTTGCCAGTGGCGAACGTTGGGTGTTGCGTCCCTGGCATCGGGTGCGCTTCTGGCGTGGAGGCGGAAAGTGATGCCGTTGCGCCTGCGCCGCCGTGTGGCGCAAGGCGTGCCTAGCGGTTGGGGCGCGGCCGTTCACCCGGTCGTGCAACAGATATACGCGGCGCGTGGCGTGCTTGGCCCGGAGCAGGTTGAATACCGGCTGGCGCGACTGCTGGCGCCGCAGCAACTGGGTGGCCTCGATCAGGCGGTGGCGTTGCTGGTCGAGGCGATCGGCAATGACTGGTCCATTCTCATCGCGGGCGATTACGACTGTGATGGCGCCACCGGCACCGCGGTGGCCGTGCGCGGCTTGCGCATGTTGGGTGCGCGAAACGTCAGTTACGCCGTGCCCAATCGCTTCATCCATGGTTATGGCCTGAGCCCCGCGCTGGTCGACTCATTGCAGCCCAAGCCGCAGTTGATTGTCACCGTGGACAACGGCGTGGCGAGCATTGCCGGCGTCGCCGCAGCGCAGGCGCAGGGCACGCGCGTCATCGTCACCGATCATCATTTGCCTGGCGAGCAATTGCCCACGGCCGACGCCATGGTCAATCCCAACCTGGAAGGCGATAGTTTTCCAAGCAAGGCGTTGGCCGGCGTCGGCGTGATGTTCTATCTGCTGCTGGCGTTGCGCGCGGCGTTACGTGAGCAAGGTGCGTTTGCGGCAGGCTGCGAGCCGGATCTTTCCGCGCTGCTCGATCTGGTTGCCGTAGGCACCGTGGCGGATCTTGTTCCGCTCGATTTCAACAACCGCGTGCTGGTCGAGGCGGGGTTGAAGCGTTTGCGTGCGGGCCGTGGCTGCCCGGGTGTGGTGGCGCTAGTGGAAGTGAGCAAACGCGATCTGGGCACGCTGGGTGCGAGCGACCTCGGCTATGCCATTGGCCCACGCTTGAATGCCGCCGGCCGCCTCGAAGACATGCGCATTGGCGTCGAGTGCCTGCTGACCGATGACGTGGCGCAGGCGCGCCACTATGCCGAGCTGCTCAGTTCGATCAATCAGGAGCGCCGTGAGTTGCAGGAGACGATGGTCGCCGAGGCGGAGATCATGGTGGCCAGCGCCGCCGATACCGACGCGGTAGGCGTGGCGTTGTTCGAGCCCAGCTGGCATGCCGGCGTGGTCGGGCTGGTGGCGTCCAAGTTGAAAGAACGACTGCATCGTCCGGTGATTGCGTTTGCACCCGCCAGCGAAGACATGCAGGACGAGCTGCGCGGCTCCGCGCGTTCGATCGCAGGTTTCCATGTACGCGATGCGCTTGCGATGATCGACGCGCGCCATCCCGGGCTGATCATGCGTTTTGGCGGGCACGCCATGGCAGCGGGTCTTAGCCTGAAGACGGACGACTACGCGCGCTTTGCCGCCGCGTTTGACGCCATCGCCCGCGAGTGGCTCGATGAGGATCAGCTCCAGGCCGTGCAGCTGACCGATGGCGAGTTGCCAGCGGGCGCCGCCACGCTGGAGCTGGCGCGCCAGCTGCGTGCGGCCGGCCCATGGGGACAGGCATTTCCCGAACCCGTATTCGACAACCTGTTCGAATGCGCGAGCTGGCGCGTGATGGGGCAGCGCCATTTGCGCCTGAGCCTGCGTGATCCACGCGATGGATCGGTCCACGATGCGGTGATGTTCAATGCCTATACCGGCACGCCACCACCACCGGCGTTCCGCGCGATCTACGAACTGGTGATCAACGATTGGCAGGGTCGCGAAACGGCGCGCCTTCTGTTACGCCATATCGACGCGTCGTAACGCTGGCGCCGGGCTCAGACCAGCAGCCCAATCAAGTGACTGATCAGGGTTTTCGCGGGAATCACACTCATCCAGATCGGCGCGAAAGGCAGCAAGGTCGCCAGAGCCAGCGCGGCGGCTGCACGAGGGTCGAACAAGATCGGCCGCATCGCGTAGACATTGGCTGTGACACCGTACAAATCGGTGGTCGCGGAAAAATCAGGGGCGCTCAACGCCGATACATCCACCTTGCTGTCGGGCGACAGCCATTTGTCCTCGAATGCTGCGCCCACCCGGCCGGCCAACGCGCCATAGTCGAACACGCCTCGGCGCCAGGCCATCAACAGCGCGCGACCAAATACCAATGGCGGACCGATGAATACCAGTACCACTGCAACGGCGGTGATGATGGGAATCGCGCCGTGCTCTACCGGTTTGAGCCCCAGGTGAATCACCTCGTTGGCCATGGAGCTGGCGGCGATGACGCCGACCGCGAGCCCCAGCGGTGCGAACAGTCGCGGCGAATAGGAAACGAACTGCAGGCCTGCGGCCTTGTCAGGGTGCGAAGGCACCAAACGAAGGCGCATGCGCGAAACAAGCAGCAGGAAGCGGGTCCATACGCCGATCCGCCATATCCAGCTCAATATCAAGCCAAGCACCAGCGGCATGCTGACCAGCATATGCCACCACCACGCGAGCGACTTGTGGAAACCATGGTCTGACTTTTGCCAGGCTGGCAGGATTTCTGGCGGAATGGTGATTGCCAGGATGATGACCAGAACATAGACAAACACCGTCATGCCGGTGGACGGCCAAATGGTGATGCTCAGTCGTCGTGATGAGGCAACTGCATCGTCGAAACGGCGGCGATCAGCGGAGTCGATCAGATTGGACGTGAGGAACTGCCGCGCCGTCGCTTCCAGTCGAGGCAGGATGATGTATTCGGAGAGTATCAAGATGGGTACGGCCAGCAGAAAGCGTCCGTAGGCCGCCACATCGGTAAAGAATGACCGCGCCCCGTCGTCGCCTGAGGCGAGCCATGGCACGACGCACAGGACAGCCAGCGGCACCCATGCCACAACGACCACCAGGATTACCCGACGCAACGCCTGGGCCCGGTGCTCAGGCCTGATCAGGCGAAGTCGCCGAAGCACCGTGACGTGCGTCGGTTCTGCAAAGATGCCCTGGTCCGGTGTGGTCGCCATGCTCCCCTTGTGCGACGCGTTGATCAGGTGCGATCAGAAGTGCCAGGTGAAACTAAACGCGGGACCGCTCAACTCGACCTTCTTGAGGAAGGAATCGTCGTTGCCCTCTTTGTATTCCACATCGCGGTAGAGGAGTGCGATGTCCCCCCAGCTGAAGGCGTAGGCTGCGCCGACAGCGAGCTGGTAGGTGGTGTCCGATCCGCCGGTGCCGATGTCGACGTAGTAGGGGAAGAAAAAGTGGCTATCGGAGAACGGTGACCAGCGTCCGCGAAGGCCGACGATGCCGTCGGTGACGTGGGTCTGGTTGTCCAAATGTCCGCTGTTGGCCAGGTTCAGGTATCCACCATTGCCGGCGAGGTTGAAGTTCCAGTTGAGGTTGCCCTTGAGCCAGAGATAGCGCACGCCAAACAGCAAGTCGATGTTGCCCTGTGGACCGTGAGTCAACGTATAGAGCCCGGCAAAATTGATCATGCCTCCCTTGAGGCCCCAGCGTGTATTCAAATCGGCGTTTGCACCGATACGGCTACCGCCGATGGAAGTGAAACGGCTGTCCTCGTTGGTGAACTTGACCCAGTCGATATCGCCGTACATGCCCCAGTCGCCCTTGCGCATGTCACCCTCGAGCATGAAGGCGCCACTGAGGTTGCTGAGAATGTTGTTGTCCGATTTGGTCTGCACTTGGCCACCACCGTTGGGCAACTGATACTTCGTTTCCCCCGTTACACCAGGTAGCCAGCCGTAAGGCGTGATGCTGCCATGCCAGTTGCCGTCCCATTGGTCTTCGTAGTCACCGGCATGTGCGACGCGGGCAATCAATGCGGAGGAAATGGCCAGTCCGAGGATGGCCATATGGAAGGCTGAGCGCGGAAGAGCGATCGGACGCATGGCAGCACCGGGAGCACAGGAAGGGTATGGCTATGTTGAGACGATGCTCGCCCGAGGCACAGCGAACTACTACGTAAAATCTTTTGGGTAATTCTACGGAGTCCCCCTCATGCGCTGAGGCCCGGGTGCGACCACCTAGGTATTTCTACGTAGCTAGTTCACAGCATAATTGCAGTGGTCAAGCTGGCGCTGGTGGGATCAAGCTGGGCATGGCGCGAAGGCTGCATCGGAGCGGCACCATGAAGAAGTCGAGGCGTTACGGATTCCTGCGGGCCGGCCTTTGGTGTCTCGCGTGGCTGTTTGTGCTGGTCGTTGAATCGGCCGGCGCGCAGAGTGCGCCACCCAGCGGCCAGAGCCAAGGCCAGAGTCAGAGCCAGAAGATTTTCAACGATCAGCAGCTCGATCAGATGCTGGCACAGGTGGCGTTGTATCCCGACGCGCTGCTGTCGCAAGTGCTGATGGCATCGACGTATCCAGGCGACGTCGCCGAGGCCGCCTCATGGTCGGCCGCCAACCCCAAGGCGCAAGGCGACGATGCGGTCAAGCAGGTGGGAAGCAAGTCGTGGGATCCCAGCGTGCAGTCGCTGGTGGCGTTCCCGCAGGTGCTGGCCCAGATGAAGCAGCATCCCGACTGGGTGCAAAACCTCGGCGATGCCTTTCTTGCGCAACCTGAGGACGTGATGGCGTCGGTGCAGCGGCTGCGCGCGCAGGCGCAAAAGGCGGGCAACCTGAAGTCGACCGAGCAGCAGAAGGTGGTGGTGGAGCAAGCGCCCCCGGGCTCGACATCGGCCAGCCCCACCATCATCCAGATCGAGCCGGCCAACCCGGAAGTCGTCTACGTGCCGTCCTACAACCCCACCGTGGTGTATGGCAGCTGGCCCTATCCGGCCTATCCGCCAACCTACTGGCCACCGCCGCCCGGCTATTACTATCCGGTGGGTACGGCCTTGGCGACGGGCCTGGCGTTCGGCGCGGGTATTGCCATCGCCAACTCGTTGTGGGGTGGCTTCAACTGGGGCCACAACGACGTCAACATCAACGTCAACCGCTACAACAACATCAACACCAACAATCGCATCAGCGGCAACGGCAATGTGGGCTGGAACCACAATGCGAACAACCGCCGCGGCACGCCCTATCGCGACCAGGGCAGTCGTCAGCGCTACGGGCAGGGCGTGGGTGGCGCAGATCAGCGCCAGCAGTTCCGTGGCCGCGACGGGCAAGCCAATGCGAGCCGTGAGCGCGCGATGCAGAGCTTCGACCGCAGTACCAACAATGGCTCATCGGCGGCGGCGCGCCGCGGCGCGGGCGAGGCCGGCGGTGCGGGCAACCGCGCTGGCGGCGGCGCGGGCGGTGGTGCCGGCAACCGCCAAGGAGGCGGGCAGGGCTTCGCCGGCGGCGGTAATGCAGGCCACGGCAATATCGGCGGCCAGACACGCCATGACGGTGGCAACTACGGTGGTGGTGACCATCGGCAGAGTGCGGGTCCGCGCAACAACGCGTTCGGTGGCATGGATTCACCTGGCACAGCGCGTGGCCAGACAAACCGCGGGCAGTCGAGCCGGCAATCGATGTCTCATTCGCGTCCCGCTGGCGGTGGTGGTGGCCGTCCGGTTTCCCGCCCTGCGCCCAGTCGAGGCGGTGGTGGTGGCGGCGGTCGTCGTCGGGTAGGAGAGTGACCATGAACCGCATTCTCAAGTCACGTTGCCTGGCTGCCGCTTTGCTGATGCTGGTGGGCTGCCTGCTATCGGCAGTAGCAGCCACGGCGCCGTCCGAGCCCGCGAGCTACCCCTCTGCGGATGCCGCGGCCACTGCGCTGGTGCAGGCGGTACGGGCGGACGACCAAACCGCATTGGTCAAGATCCTCGGCGGCGACTGGAAGGATTACATACCGGTGCAGGGCATCCAGCGCGCCAATGTGGACCTGTTCCTGAAGCGCTATGACGAGAAGCACAGCATCGACACGGACGGCGACACGGCGCACCTCAACGTGGGCGCGGAAAACTGGGTGCTACCCATGCCGATCGTGAAGGCCTCCGGCAGCTGGCATTTTGATCTCAGGGGTGCCGAGGACGAGATCCGCACGCGCCGTATTGGCGCCAATGAGCTTGCGGTGCAGGAGGCGATGCTGGCCTATTACGACGCGCAGCGCGATTACGCGTCGGTGGATCGTGATGGCGATAAGGTGCTGCAGTACGCGCAGCGCTTCACGAGCAGCCCCGGCAAGCACGATGGATTGTACTGGCCGGTGAGCGGTGACGAGCAGCCCAGCCCGTTGGGGGCGCTTTTCGCCGAGCAACAGCCAAAACTGGACTATCACGGCTACCATTTCCGCATTCTCACCGCGCAGGGGCCGTCCGCCCCCGGTGGGGCCTACAACTATATCGTGGGCGGTCGCATGACCACGGGGTTCGCGTTGATCGCCTGGCCCGCGCAATACGGCGAAACCGGCGTGATGAGCTTCATGGTGAGCCACGATGGCGAAGTATTCCAGCAGGACATGGGCAAGAACACTGCCGCCATTGCGCAGTCGATGAAGGCCTTCGATCCCGATAGCAACTGGACGGAAGTGAAGCCAGACCAGCAGTGACAGGCTGCTGTCACGCCGACCATGCATCGGCGTTGTGCCGCGCTCCTTCGTGGAGCGCATCTGGCTTGACGCTTAAGTAGTCCTACCCGCCTTGGCGCCGAAGTTTTGCGGATTCGGCGGCGGCGCCATGTCGGCAAAGTCATGGCTAAGCGCATGTGCCCGTTCATCGAAAGAAGGAGGCTTGATGCGAAGGCACGCCGCCGCATGGATCTTCGCCGTGTTTGGAGTCTGGTTGCTGATTACCGGCGGCGACCTTGCCGCGGAGGTGATGCAAGCCGATCCTTCGGTGGCCCCGGCACAACGCAACGCACCGCTGTCGCCCGACGCACCGGCGGCCAATCCCGGCGGGTCGGACAAGCCCTCCTGGTGGAGCATGTTTCGCGATCCGCAGGACGGCGATCCGGACATGTCGCAATGGTTGCTCAAGCATAAGGGTGCGTTGCTCGTTCCCATCATCATCACCGAGCCTGCGGTCGGTAATGGTGGTGGCGTGGCCGCGGTGTTTTTCCACGCGCCCAAGCAATCGGAAGCATCGAAAGAACGGGGTGACCGTATTCCCCCGGACATCTATGGCGTCGCCGCGTTCAAGACGGAGAACGGCACCTACGGCTACGGCCTGGGCGGCAGCTTTCATTTCAAGGACGACACCTGGCGCTATGCCGGCATCGTGGGCAAGGCCTCGGTCAATCTGGACTTCTACACGCAAGGATTGCTGCTGGCGCCCAAGTCGATCGGCTACAACCTCGATGGCCTGTTCTCCTACCAGCAGGTATCGCGTCGGCTGGGCGCGACTGACCTGTTCGTATCCGCGCGCTGGATCTACATGGATATCGACAGTCGCCTGAACCTGCCAAGCAATGATCAGTTCTTTCAGCCCAAGGATTTCGCTCAGCGTGCTTCGGGCCTTGGCCTGGGCCTGAGCTACGACTCGCGCGACAACACCTTGACGCCATCGAAGGGCTGGCTATGGCGGCTCGAGGAAACCTCGTACGCGCCGGCCTTCGGCAGCGACAACACGTTCCAGAGTTATCGCGCGCACGTCTATGGTTATTTCCAGTTATGGCAAGACTGGGTGCTCGGTACGCGCGCCGACTATCGTGCCGTGCGTGGCGACGCGCCGTTCTACCAATTGCCTTCCATCGATCTGCGTGGCATCGCCTACGGTCGATACCAGGACCAGAACGTCGGCATGCTCGAAGCCGAGTTGCGCTGGAATTTCGCGCCACGCTGGGCGGTGCTTGGCTTCGGTGGTGCGGGGCGTGCGTGGGGGCGCAATCTGGACTTTGGTGATGCCGATACGCATACGGCCGAGGGGGTGGGCTTTCGCTATTTGATTGCTCGGGCGTTGGGGTTGTATGTGGGGGTGGATTGGGCGTGGAGTGAGGGTGATCACGCGTATTACATCCAGATTGGAAGTGCGTGGCGCTGAGTGGCACCTGACACGTTGCGCACCAGGTGGCACTACTCTCCTGTAGGAGCGCACGCTGTGCGTGATCGGGTTGCGCGCGTTTCATGCTGGTCGCCATCCTAGTGAAGGCGGCACAAGCGCGAATCGCCGCGCACTCGTCATCCCTGCGAAAGCAGGGACCCAGTGACTTTTGCTCTGGTTGTGGCGTTATGGCCAGGGTGCCGCTTACGCAGGGATGACGAAAAGTGGCGCTTCGAGCTTGAGCCTTCGCACGGGTGGCGAAAAGATGAAACGCGCCCAGCCCGGTCGCGCACAGGGTGCGCTCCTACAAGGAGGGCACCCATCCGCAATCTCCGCCGCGACTCGGCGGACGGAATGAAAACGGTCACCGTACCCACGGTGACCGAGAAAACGTCAGCGAATGACCCCGTCACTCTTGAGCTTGGGTATAAGCGTAGCGGCCAAATCCTGCACCGCCTTAGTGATGTTGCCGGTGCCCACGCCCTGAGTCGTTACCGTCCAGATCACCTTCTGCGTCCTGGCGTCCCATACGGTCGTCTCCAGGGTGACGACGTCGTATTGGTTAACGTCGGGTGTGGAAGCCCACGCGCCGCCGTACCAGCCATAAAAGCCGCCGTACGCAGGGCCGCTTGGCGTAACACTGATTTTTTGCTCAACGCGCTCCACGCGCGTCGCCAGCAGGGCGTCGGCTCCGCTGGACTTGATGACATCGCCGAGCTTCGCAGACGCGCCGCCCGCGGGTATCTGCGTATAGCTTGGCGTGGCTGTTATGCCGGCGGCCTGCAGCTGCTGCGAGAACGTATCCTCGAATATGCGCCGCATGGTGTCGCTCTTGGTGATGCCCAATACCAGCACGCTGGATGCCGGCGGACCGGCCCAGGTCGGATCCTTCCACTGGTTGCTTACGCTGACGCTCGAGCATGCGACAAGCGCGAGCGGCAGGACAAATGCGGCGAATCGTAGTGGTTTCATGGCGACAGTTCTCCTTGTGGCTTGATCAGGGAGCGGTTCGTGCGATGGCAGCAAAGGAGTCGTATCGGCTCATTGACACGACTCGTCCTCGGGCAGGGAATCGGAGGTGTACGGTGCGATCGGGATAAGGCCGAGGCGTTCGGCCTCGCGGATGAGTGCAACGCCGCTATGGACGCCGAGCAGTTCGAGCAGCGCCTGGCGGTGACTTTCCACCGTGCGTACCGAGATGCCCAGTTCTGCGGCAATCTCGCTGGTGCGACGCCCTTTGGCCATGCCTTCGATAACGTCACGCTGGCGCCGTGTGAGATGGTGTGCGGCGTCTGGCGCCTGCAGCAGCGAGGCCATCAGTTCCGGGCTGACGTACTGGTTGCCGGCGGCAACTTCCGCGATGGCGGCGTAGAGTTCGCCGCTGGTTGACTGCTTGAGCACATAGCCGTTGGCGCCAGACTGCATCGCCTCGCGCACAATCAATGGCTCGCCATGGGTGGAAAGCACGATGATCGGTACCAGACAGCCTTGCCGGCGCAAACGGCGCAGCGCTTGCAGCGCGCTGAATGGCGGCATGGCGATGTCGGTGATGATGAGGTCGACTTCGCCGCTCAGGGCGGCAAGCATCAACGCCTCACCGTTGTGCACCACCCTGACCGAATCGGTCTGCTTGGCAAGCAGGCCCGCAAGGCCCTCCGCCACGCAGCGGTGCTCATCGGCCAGCAGCACACGCAGCTTGCGTGTGCTCTTGCTCTGCTTGGAGGGCGAGGTCTTCATGCCCTAGAGCGAAATGCTCACGTTGAGCATCAACGGATCGCCTTCGATGCGATTTTTCACATCAAACTCCTTGAGCCAGCGCAGCGTGACGCTGACTTTGTCTGTCTTGCTCCAGGCCTTGGTGAAGTCGATCGCGGGACCGAGAGAAAGCGCATGGCCCTTGAAGCCGTTGAGCTGATCGGCGGTAGGGCCGGTGTCGTCATCGATCTGCTGAATCCAGCCGCCGGCCACGCCAAAACCCCAGCCGCTGGCCGTGCGTTTCATAAACAAGCCATCGAGGTGGAATACCGAGCCGTTGGAATAATCGGTGGCGGTGTTCTTGGTGTAGATGTCCACGCCCGCGAGGGCGCTGAACTCCAGCGTGCCTTGCTGGAACAAATGGGTGTAGCCGACGGCCGGCGTAAACGTCCAGTTGTTGAGGCCGTTGTTGGCCAGATCGCCCTTGGTGTAATCCGCGGTGGGCGCGTAGATGTAAACACCGAACGACCAGTGCTCCACCTCGCTTACGTGGTAGCTGGCTATGACCGGCGCGAAGTACAGGTCGTACATGCCCGACGAGCTATCCGTGACGCGGCTATTCAAGCGGCCCACCGAGAGATCGGCACTCACGTCCGTGTCGATGTAGGACAGCGTCAGCATCGACGCGAAATTCCAGCGGCCGGGCTTGGTATCCCAGATATAGGCGCCGGTGAGGCTGTAGAGATCGAGATTGGCGTGCAGGTTCAGGGCAGCGAGGCCGCCAATGGGAACCGTCTTGCTTCTGCCGATGTCGCCCGAGTAGTTGGCGAAAGCAAACGAGAACTGGAAGCCGGGGGTCGGCGGGATGATGCCTACGTAGGGAGTGAGCTGCACCCCAGTGATGGTGCGGCCTAGCGCACCTTCCGTGGCCATCACCGAGGTGCTGGCGACGCTGGCCACGCAGGCCAACAGCCACGGTGCAAGCTTGAACTTCATAGCGCTGGATCCTCGCCTTTGAGGCTTATGGGCCTGCTGCCAGCTTGGCCCGTCCGCGGCCGCCTGATAAGCGAACTTTCACTCAAACTTTCTCAGTAAAAATACTGAGGCGACGGTTCGTCGTCGGCAGGCCATAGGGAGAAAAACAGGGCTTCCGTGGCAGTCGGGGCAAGCCCGCAAGGGTCATTTCCAGCCGCTACGGCGCGTCTCGCACTGGGTAGAACTACGCAAGTCATCACGGAGGCATGACGTGAATCGTGAGGAAATACGACGGCACACCCAGGGCGCTCCATAGACGGAGCGCATCGGGCATTCGCGAGGGGCGCGTCCCAGCGTCCAGGATGTTTCGTCAGGTGACAGGGAAACGGGGAGCTATGGACTGGAGAGCGCTGAGTGGTGGCCTGCCTCATCTCGTGCGCGGCGCGGGCATGCTTCTCGCGGCGGTGGTATCGGAGTGGGCCTCGCTGGCGCTGTGGATTCATCAGGGCGACGCGCAAATGATCTGGCTGTCGGGCCCGCTGCTGATGGCCGCGCTGCTGAGCGAGCCGCGGCGGTACTGGATCGCCTATGACACCGGCTGGCTGATCGGCATGATGGCGGTCGTTCTACTGTTGGATCTGCCGCTGCCGGGCATGGCGGCGACCACCGTGCTGATCCTCGTGTTGATTCATCTCGCCGCGTTGTTGTTGGACACGCTGGGCAGGGATCACTCCATTGACGACTTTTCGCGCCTGCTGAGTTTTCTCGCGATCGCCGTGACGCTGTTGCCGCTGATATCGGCCGCCGTCGTTGCCGGAACGGCTCAACTGCTGCCGATGCCTCCGTGGCTGTCGCAGCGGTGGTGGCACATGGCGCTGGCCGAAGCGCTTGGTTATGCCTTGCTGCCACCCGCGATCATCAGCCTTGCCAACCCCGGTTCAGCGTTGCGGCGCGATGCCCTGCCGAGCTGGAACGTACTCTTGATGACCACGGGTGCGCTGATGCTGCTTTGGCTGGCGTGGCGCGAGCTTGGCGCCGTCGCCACGATGCGGCCCCTGTTGCTGCTGGTGCCGGTGCCGCTGGCGATTTTCGTGGCGTTGCGGGCACAGATTCCCGGCGCCAGCGTGGTGAGCCTGGTCATCGGTGTCATTGCGATCCAGTTGAGCCTATCCCAGGAAGGCCCGTTTGTGCAGCCGGACCCGGTGCTCACGACCATCAGCGTGCAGCTGTGGGTGCTCGCCATGGCCATGGCCGCGCTGTTCCTGGCCGCGCTGGTGGAACAGCGTCGCACGACGCAGCGCGCGCTGATCATGTCCAGCACCGAAGTGCGCGAGCTGGCCGGGCGTCTCATCGTGGCGCAGGAACAGGAGCGCGCCCGCATTGCGCGCGACCTGCACGACGACATCAATCAGCGCCTGGCCGTGGCCTCGATGCGGCTCAGTGCGCTGCGCCGCAAGGTCGACGAGAGCAATCGGCAGGAGGTGAGTCAGCTGCAGAGCGATCTGATCAGCCTCTCCGAGGACGTGCGCCATCTTTCGCACGAGCTGCATCCCAGCATGCTTACCCAGACCGGCTTGACCGCCGCGTTGGCCGGCCTGTGCCAAACGCAGCGGCATCGGTTTGGTCCGGCGATCGAACTGCAGGTATCGCCTGACGCAAAGGACCTGCCCGAGGACGTGTCGCTGTGTCTTTATCGCGTAACGCAAGAAGCCCTGAGTAACGCGGTGAAGCACGCCGACGCGCAGCAGATCGAGGTCACGCTGCTGGCTGGTGATGGAAGAGTGGATCTCACCATAAGGGACAACGGCAAGGGATTCACGGCAGACGGACAGGGATGTCGCGGTCTAGGGCTGATGAGCATCGATGAGCGTACCAAGCTGCTCGGTGGCAACTGTCGACTGTATTCGACTCCAGGAAAAGGAACCGAATTATGCATATGCATTCCGCTAGGAACATCCACGCTAGTACAAAGCCCAGCCTGATCATCGCCGACGACCATCGCATGGTCGCCGAGGGCGTACAGCACATTCTCGACGACGATTTCGAGTTGCTCGATATTGCTGCCGACGGTGAGGCGCTGGTCGAGGCAGTGCGTCGTCTCTCACCCGATCTGGTGGTCGCTGACATCAACATGCCGCGTTGCAATGGCATGGATGCACTCAAGCGACTGCGCCAGGCCGGTTTCGGTACGCGTTTCATCTTTCTCACCATGCATATGGAGCCTGCCTTGGCCGTGGCTGCGCTGCGCGCGGGCGCAAGCGGCTACATCCTCAAAAGCTCCGCCGGCGAAGACCTGCGTCACGCCGTGCAACAGGTGATGGTGGGTGGAACCTACGTGACGCCTGCGCTCGGCGCGCGCTACATCAGCGGTCAACTGACCGACATGCGCAACCTCACGTCCAAGCAGCTGCAGGTGTTGCGCCTGGTCGGTGAAGGTCTGCGTTCAAAGCAGATCGCTTTGCAGCTGGGATTGTCGGTACGCACGGTCGAGGCCCACAAATACACCATGATGCAGGTACTGGGGGTGCATTCCACGCTTGAGCTGGTGCGCCGGGCCGAGGATTTGGGCCTGCTTTTCTGATGGAAGGGTTTCATTGCGTCGGTACCGACGCTGGACGGGTAGTTTTACTTAGCTTTAGTACGGGTCTCTTTCGGTGGCGTAAGACCTTGTGATCATGGATGCTCCTCGGGGAGCGTTATCCATCACTGGGGATAGGCGTGACGCGAGCCACCGTCATTTTGGCCGAAGACCACCTACCCGTCGCCGAGCAGATTCGTGAGCTGCTGGGTGAGGAGTTCGACGTGCTCGCGGTGGTCGGTCATGGCGAGGCCCTGGTGAAGGCGGTGCGTCGCCTGCGCCCTGACGTGGTGGTCACGGATATCAGCATGCCCGGCATGGATGGCATGCAGGCCGTGCGCGAGCTGGTGCAGGAACAACCCGGTTTGCCGGCGGTGTTCATCACCGTACACGACGACCCCTTGCTGGCCCGTGCGGCGCTCGCCATCGGCAAGGGCTACGTGCTCAAGGCCTCCGCGGGAGAGGAGTTAATAGACGCGGTGCACGCGGCATTGGATAACCGCTACTTCGTGTCGGCCGTGCTCGGTCGCGTTGAGACGCTGATTTCGTCCGGCACCTTTGGTGCGGTCGATGTTGCGCACAAGGCAGGCCCGGCACGCTCGTAAGACGCCTGAGCATCCATGTATATCAGCAAGGCGTCCAAACGATCCTGCACGGATGCGTCGGGGCCCCTCAGCTCGGCCATCTTGCGCTCGGTTTCGCGAATCTGCAGCTCACCCGCCGTGTGCCGACGAAGCTGCCCGCGCAGCAGTTCGTTTTCTTGTTCCAGCAAGCGATACAGATGAAGCAATTCGTCGAAGGCCTGGATCATGCGACTCCGTGGGTCGTCCATTTCATGAGACATCGTGCATGGCTCCGTCGTGGTGTACGCCAAACCTGCGAGTCATGCGGTGAATCACCAGTGATAGATGAATGTGGACTGGGTGGAATGGTTCAGATCTTGCTTCATTTTTATTCAGAGAAAGCGAAGGGCCGTGCATCCGGTGTGAAGTGCGTGTTTTGTCATCGACGGGTGCCACGCTTAGGCCAAAGGTGACCGATGTAGTCGCTTTCTTACGCAATAGAGTGGCGAGGCCCGATGGGCTTCTTGGTTGAATGAGTGCACCTTTGATCGGTCCAGATAGGACGGTTTGCTGAGCTTTGCACCCACGCGATCCGGCGTCGGCAAAGTTCTCTACCTCACAGGGCAGAAACATGGTCATCTATTCGCTCAAACCATCCACGGAAGGGCGGTGGAATGTGTGCCGGTCGGGTGTCTCGCTATTCAGTGATCTGCGTCTGGAGGCAGCCGTCAGGCTTGCCCGCGAAGTGGCACGTGATGAGCACTTCCGTTGCACGCGCGCGGTGTACGTGGAAATGCCGGGGCCAGAGTCGACCATCCGCCTGGCCCAGTACGTAATGGCGCCCCCGCTGGGGCGGGTAGCCTAAGGCCGCCGCAAGCACGCCGCCTTCGGCAAGACTGCTTGTGTGTGTCGGGCAGGCTAGGCAAAGTCGCCGGACCATCCGGCCGGATTACGTCCATGCGCCTATCGCTTTGCCGCTGCTTCCTCGCCTCGCTGGCTGTTGTCGTGTTGCCGCTGCAGGCAACCACGCTGCTGCTCAACGCCCATATCCACACGATGGATCCTGCGCACCCGGAAGCCACCGCGCTGGCATGGCAAGACGACGGTCGCCTGCTCGCCGTAGGCGACAGCACCGACTTGCAGAAACGCTATCCTGACGCCGTCGGGGTCGATGCCAAGGGGGCCAGCGTCATTCCCGGCTTGATCGATGCGCACGGTCACATGCTGGGCCTGGGGATGACCCATATGCAGGTGGACCTGGTGGGCACCACCTCAAGGGCGCAGATCCTTGATCGACTGAAAGCCTGGGCGGCCAAGCTGCCCAAGGATGCCTGGCTGGTGGGGCGCGGCTGGGATCAGAACCAATGGGTCGATAAACAATTTCCGACGGCGGCCGACCTGGATGCAGTCTTTCCCGATCGCCCGGTTTACCTCGAGCGTATCGACGGCCATGCGGCCTGGGTGAACTCGGCCGCCATGAGGCTTGCCACCAAGCCGCTCGACGGCGACTGGCAGCCGGACGGTGGCCGCATCATTCGCGTGGGAACGCATGCCAGCGGAGTGCTGGTGGATGGTGCAGTAGGTCTCGTTGGCAAAGCGATTCCGCCGCTTACCCATGAGCAGACCCGAGAGGCTTACAAGGCGGCGTTTGCGGATGCCGTGTCGGCGGGGCTCACGGGCGTGCACGATCCGGGCACCAGCCTCGATGACTTCAAGGTATTGCAGGAAATGGCGGCGGCTGGCGAGATTCCGTTGCGCCTCTACGAGATGGCCGACGGCAACCACGCTGCACTGGATTGGTTGTGTACGCAGGGCGGCCACTGGGCCGACGCTGGCGGACGCTTGCAGATGCGCACCGTCAAGCTCTACATGGACGGCGCCCTGGGCAGTCGCGGCGCGGCATTGCTGGCCGATTACAGTGATGATCATGGCAATCGCGGCATTTTGGTAACCGCGCCCGACGCGTACAAGACTGCGGTGGCCAAGGCCTATCGCTGCCACGTGCAGGTGGCCACGCATGCCATTGGCGATCGCGGCAATCGCATGGTGCTCGACACATACCAGTCGATATTGGGCGATAACGCCACCGGCGATCATCGCTGGCGCGTGGAGCATGCGCAGATCGTCGCGCTCGACGACATCCCGCGCTTTGCTCAGCTGCATCTGGTGGCCTCCATGCAGCCCACCCACGCCACCTCCGACATGCCGTGGGCGGAGCAGCGTCTCGGTGCGGAACGGCTTAAGGGAGCCTATGCGTGGCAGCGCTTTATCCACGACCACGTGCCACTGGCATTTGGCTCGGATTTCCCGGTGGAGCACGTAAACCCGATGCTTGGCCTGTATGCCGCCGTCACGCGTCAGGATCTCAATGGCCAGCCGCCCGGTGGGTGGCTGCCCGACCAGCGGGTCAGTCGCCTGCAGGCGCTGGCTGGTTTCACGCGTGGCGCGGCATACGCGGCTTTCATGGAAAACGAAGTGGGCATGCTCAAGCCCGGCTTGCGCGCGGACTTCGTGATACTCGACGGCGACCTGATGACCGTGCCGCCGCGCCAGATCGCCGACATCAAGCCGCTGAGCACGTGGGTGGATGGCCAGGCGGTCTATCGCGCCGAGAGTCCAAACGCCGCGCATTGATGCGTGATGTTTGCGCCTTTGCTTCCTCTTGCTTTCGGTTCGCCCGAAGGCGAGGGGAGCCAGTCTCGCATGACGTCGGACGCCCCGATCGTCGATGTGGCGCCGCATTCTCGGAATTGTTTCCGAATTGGAACAATAAGTCTCTTTATATCGATCTAATCATGGCAGGCATCCGCCCATACACTTGCTGCGTCGCCGGTTAAGCCGGATCAGTCAGGGCACCATCATCGAACTGCAGCGCATCGATCCCTCTGCCTAGGCCTTTCATTGGCGGCCTTGGAAATACGTCGTACCAACCCGCGAGATGCTCAGGGAATTCCTGGGCGCCGATGTCATCGCGCTCGGCCTGCGCACGTGTAATCGCGGCATTTCCGGCCAACAAAAGTCCCCCAGGCCGGCGCCAAGGCTGCGTTCGGGTTGCCTCGATACACCGTGACGCGAGTAACCAAGGCGAGCACCTGCCTCGGGCTACTTGCGCCCGGAGTCCGCCTGAGCGCGTCATTTAAATCCTTTCGAATAGCCGTCCATATGCGAATTCGGTTATCGCAGGCAAGCAAGCGCCTTTACTCATATTCAGGAGTTGCGCACCGTGTTTTCGATCCACTCACTATTTGGCCAACGATCAGGTATCAAAGCGGCGGCATTGCTCGCCGTGGCATTGCTGGCGGGCTGCGCGGCTGGCCGCAATAGCGTCAAGCCCGATGCGGTAGCGCTGGATCCACAGGCGCTCGATGCCGGCTCGGCCGTCGCAGGCGCTGCGCTTGAGCACACGCAACCCACGACGGCATCGTGGTGGAAAGGCTATGGCGATGCTCAGCTCGATGATCTCGTTGAGATGGCGCTGGCGCACAACCCCACGATGGACATGGCCGCGGCTCGAATTCGGCAGGCGCAAGGTGCGTTCGATACGGTGCACGCCGATACGCTGCCAAACGTGACGGGCTCGGCGAGCATCGCGGGCGAGCGCTTTTCCAACAACTATGGCTGGGGCCCGTACGGTGGCACCACCAACACCAACAACCAGATGTTTGTCAGCGCCGACTATCATTTCGATTTCTGGGGCAAGCGTCACGCTCAGATCGCCGCCAGCCAAGGGCAGCTTCTCGCCAGTCGCGCGGAAGCAGAAGATGCAGCGCTGATGTTGCAGACTGGCCTGGTCCAGACCTATATCCAACTGGCATCGGCTTATCAACTGCGAGATGTCGCACAACAGGGCATCGAGGAGCGCGAGCGGATTCTGAAACTCGCCACCATTCGGCAGGACGCTGGCCTGGGGGACGACATGGATACGACGTCGTTGCGTGCATCCATCAGCGATACGCGCGGCATCGTCGACCAGCTCGATGGCCAGATCGATCGGCTGCGCCACGCCGTTGCCGCACTGGCCGGAAAGGACCCTTCCTATGCGGAGTCGATCAAGCGCCCGGCGCTGACACGGCTTGGCAATCCGGCGCCGATCAGTCGTCTGCCGGCGGACCTGCTGGGCCATCGCCCCGACGTTATCGCGGCGCGTGATCGCGCCCAGGCCGCATCCCAAGGTATTGAAGCTGCCAAGGCTGCGTTTTATCCCGACATCGATCTTTCGCTATTCGCCGGCGCGCAGCGAATCGGCCTGAACGATTTTCTCAGTGCCGGCAGTTTCGTGGCAGGCATCGTCCCGGCGATCTCGCTACCGATCTTCGATGGCGGTCGCCTGCGTGGTCAGCTGAAGGCGCGCACGGCGGATTACGACGCAGCGGTGAGCGATTACAACGCAACCCTGCTACGAGCGCTACAGGAGACGGCCGACGGCGTTACCGATCTGCAGGCGGCCTCCAGGCGGCAAGGCGAGGCCGTCAATCGTGTCGCACAAGAACGCCATCTGGCTGACCTTCAAGACACGCGAGCCAAGGCGCAGTTGGCCGACCAGATCGATGTCTTGAATACCAATCTTGCCGTGCTGCTTGCCCAGCGCGATGCCATTACCGCCGACGCCCGCGTGGCTGTCTCGCAAGTCGCCCTGATTCGCGCGCTTGGCGGCACCTATTCCACCTCGTTTTCGGAATCGCAGCTTTGACTGAGCAAACTCAAAACACGGGCACCGCGCCCAACCCCGTTCGCCGTCGCCGCCGCTTGTTGGCCATCGCCATGGCTGCGGCCGCATTGGGCGGTGCGTATGGCATCAAGACATGGATGGCCGGTGATGTATCCCGCAGTACCGACGACGCTTACGTCAATGGCCACTCGGTGCTGCTTACTCCGCAGGTGGCTGGTGTCGTAACCGCGATCCGCGCGGACGACACTGATCAGGTCAAGGCGGGCGATGCGCTGATCAATATCGACCCCAGTGACGCTCAAATCGATCTTGATGCCGCGGAGGCGCAACTGGCCCAGTCCGTACGCACCGTGCGAGGCCAGTACGCCAGCGTCGAACGGGCCGGTGCTGATGTCGAGGTTGCCCAAACGACGCTTGATCGGGCGCGTGCCGACCTGAAAGAGCGCCATGGTATTGCCAATAGCGGCGCCATCACTGGCGAAGACGTTCGCCACGCGCAGGATAGTGTCCACCAAGCCGAAGCCGTGTTGGCTGCTGCCGAAAAGGCCAAAGCACTCGCGCTGACACAGACGCAGGGTTCGACGACGCTCGATGACCACCCAGCCATACGTGCCGCCACTCAGCGCCTGCGCGCTGCCGCGCTCGCCGTCGAGCGCACCCGTATTGTCGCGCCCGTATCGGGCATGGTCAGCCAGCGGCGCGCACAGGTGGGACGTCGCGTATCGCCCGGTGATGCGCTGCTGTCCATCGTGCCGCTGGACCAGTTGTGGGTCGATGCCAACTTCAAGGAAATACAGCTGGACAAGATCTGCGCTGGCCAGGCGGCGATCTTGACGGCGGACGTCTACGGTCCATCGGTGCGCTATCACGGCATGGTTGAAGGCATCGAAGCCGGGTCGGGTGCGGCGTTCGCGTTGCTGCCTGCGCAGAATGCTACCGGCAACTGGATCAAGGTGGTTCAGCGGGTGCCGGTGCGCATCAGCATCGATCCGAAAGATCTCGTCAGTCATCCGTTGAGGGTGGGGGTGTCGATGCACGCCACGATCGACGTGGAGCGTTGCGCCCGTGGCGTTGCTACGCAAACGGCCGCGCCGCCTAGCGATGAAACCGCCATCTACGATGCTCAGATCAAAGCGGCCGATGCGCACGTTGCCAAAGTCATGGCCGCCATCAACAACGCGGCGTCGAACTAGGAGCGTGGCATGAGTGCTCAAGCGCCTCGCGTCACGCGGCCGATCGAAGTGTTGCACGGCGCCAAGCTGGCTCTTGCCGCGGTCACCATCGGCCTGGCGTCTTTCATGGCGGTGGTGGATATCACCATCGCCAACGTCTCCATTCCGACGATCTCGGGCAACGTGGGCGTCAGCTCGGAGGAGGGCGAATGGGTCATCACCTTGTTCGCCATCGCCAACGCCATTTTCATTCCGCTGACAGGCTGGTTGTCGCAGCGCTTTGGTCAGGTCCGATTGTTTGTCGGCGCGGTGGCGCTTTTCACGGTTGCCTCGATTCTATGCGGCATGGCCTGGTCATTCGAATCGCTTCTGGCGTTTCGTATCCTGCAAGGCGCGGTTGCCGGGCCCATCGTGCCGCTATCCCAGGCGCTGCTGGTGGCCATCTTTCCGCCACAGAAGCGTGCGCTGGCCGTTGCCATGTGGGCTATGGTCAATATGGCCGGGCCTGTTGCTGGCCCATTGCTTGGCGGCTGGATCACTGACCAGTACAGCTGGCCCTGGATCTTCATGGTCAACGCACCGGTTGGCCTGTTCGTGGTGGCTCGTCACTGCAACGATGCTGCGCGGGCAGGACACGCCGACGCGGATACGGCCTGTCGATGTGATCGGCCTGGTCTTGCTCGCCGTCGCCATGAGCACGCTGCAGATCACGCTCGACCGCGGCCGCCTGCTCGACTGGTTCTCGTCACCGACGATCGTGGTATGCGCCGTCATGGCCGTGCTTGCCCTGATAGGTTTGGTGATCTGGGAGCTGGACGATGAGCACCCGGTGATCGACTTGCGCCTGTTTGCACATCGCAACTTCGCCGCTGGCACGGCTGCCGTCTCGATCGGGTTCGGTGTGTACTTCGGCGCGATCGTGCTGTTGCCGCTCTGGCTGCAGACCGACATGAACTACAGCGCGACATGGGCGGGCCTTGCGACGGCGCCGCTGGGCCTGTTCGGCATCGTGCTGGCGCCACTGATGGGGCGCTGGGTGGCGAAGTACGATCCACGGCTGCTGGCGAGCGGTGCATTCATCACCTGGGCCTTGGTCGCGTTCTGGCGCTCAACCATGACAACCGATGTGGATTTCGACACGATTGCGCTCGGCTGCCTTGTGCAAGGCCTGGGTATCGCGTTCTTCCTGAGTCCCCTGGTGAGTCTGTCGCTGGCCGGTTTGCCGCAGGAGAAGCTTGCAGCCGCCAGTGGTCTACAGACGGCTATTCGCACGATGTCCGGTGCGATCTTCAGCTCCATTGCCCTGACACTTTGGGATCGTCGTGCCCGTATCCATCAGAGCCATCTGGTCGATGGGTTGAGCACGCTCAACGACAACACCGCCCAGTCTGTGGCGGCGTTGCACAGCACAGGCCTGTCCACTCAGCAGGTCTGGGGCGCCATCGACCGACAGCTCACCATCCAGGCGAACATGCTGTCGTTGAATGACTTCTTCTACCTGTCGATGGTGTTGTTTGCACTGGCGCTTGGCTTGGTCTGGCTGGCGCGCTCATCCCATGCAGCGAGGCACCGATCGGCCTGACCGCAGGTGGATTGCCTCGCTGAAAACAAAAAAACGCCGCGCAATGATGCGCGGCGTTTTTCATCTTTGCTTCCTCTCCCAATGGGGAAAAGGGCAAGGGGCTTAAGCAGCCTTACGGCTGACCACGCCAATGGCGGCGTGTGCGTACTTCAGCGCTTCGGCCTTTTGGTCGTCGCTGATCGCCAGGCCTTCGGCACGCACGAACTCGATGTCCGTCACGCCAAGGAAGCCAAACTGGACGCGCAAGTAGGTTTCCTGGAAATCAAACGGCGCAGCGGCGGAGCCTTCGCTGTAAATGCCGCCGCGGGTAGAGGCGATGATGAGGCGCTTGCCACCGGAGAGGCCTTCAGCGCCATTGGCGGTGTAGCGGAACGTCTTGCCGGCCACCGAGATGCGGTCGATCCAGGCCTTCAACTGGCTCGGGATGGTGAAGTTGTACATCGGGGCACCGATCACGACCACGTCGGCGGCCATGAACTCTTCGAGCATCTGGTTGCCGAGCACGACGCCCGGGTCGTTGGCATCGGCCACCGGGGTCCAGTGCGGCAGCGGCTTGGCCACCAGATCGTGGTAGATAACCTCAGTTGCCGGCGCGTTACGCGTCAGTTCGGCTACGATGGCAGCGGTCAGCCCACGCGAAGCAGAGTGACTACCCAGGGCACTGGCGTCGAGATGCAGCAGTTTCATGGTATTTCCTCAAGTGACGGACCGGATCGACCGGCGACGGTGCTAAGTTACGCGTCGGACAATCGACTGATAAGCCGGGTAAACTCGAACGTATTGTTCCCACAAGGAAACAGCGATGACGGTGTTGGACGGCGCCCTGCAGGATCTCAATGACCTGTATTTCTTCGCGGCCGTGGTGGAACACGGCGGTTTTTCCTCGGCCGGCCGGGCCCTTGGCATCCCCAAATCGCGGCTGAGCAAGCGCATTGCCCAACTGGAAGAACGCCTGGGCGTCCGCTTGCTACAGCGCACTACGCGACGTTTCGTGGTCACCGAAGTCGGCGAGCGCTTCTACGGACACTGCCGCGCCGTGCTGGAAGAGGCGAGGGCGGCGCAAGATGCCGTGGACGAGCTGCGCTCCGAGCCGCGTGGCGTGGTGCGCGTGAGCTGTCCGGTTTCGCTGGTGCAAACGGTGATAGGCCATGTGCTGCCCGATTTCCTGGCGGAAAACCCCAAGATGCAGGTGCGCCTGCAGGCCACCGACCGCCGCGTGGATGTGATTGGCGAAGGCTTCGACTTGGCCATTCGCGTGCGCAGCAAGCTCGATACCGACGCCACCCTGGTCGTGCGTACCTTCGGGCAGTCGCGCGTATTGCCGGTGGCCAGCCCCGACCTGCTCAAGCGTTACGGTCACCCCAAGGTGCCTGCCGACCTGTCCGCCATGCCGGCCCTGACCATGAATGAGCACGAGGGCACGCAGAGTTGGGAGCTGCTCGATGCGCAGGGCGAAAAAGTGCTGGTCGATATCCAGCCGCGCCTGATCTGTGGCGATTTTGCGGCGCTGCTTGAATGCGCCAAGCGCGGCATTGGCGTCAGCCTGCTGCCGGAGTTCGTCTGTGGACCGGCGGTGGCGCGTGGCGAACTGGAAGTGGTGTTGCCCGAATGGAATGTACCGCAGGGCACCATGCACTTCGTCTATCCCAGTCGCCGTGGCTTGTTGCCAGGCGTGCGCGCGCTGGTCGACTTCCTTGCCGAGAAACTGCCCGATGCGGTGCGCCAGAAGCATGCCGAGTGCAGCAAATACCTTTGAATTCAGGGCGCCATCCAGCGCGTGTTAACATCTCCATTTAGACATTTAGACATCCGGATCATGCAGATCGAGACCAAGCTTCCCAAAGTCGGTACCACCATCTTCAGCGTCATGAGTCAGCTGGCGCTGGAACACAAGGCCGTCAATCTTGGCCAGGGCTTTCCGGATTTCGAGCCGCCGCAGCCATTGCGCGACGCCATCACCCGCGCGATGGGTGAGGGACGCAACCAGTACGCGCCCGGCATCGGCCTGCCGACACTGCGTGAGCAGATCGCATTGAAGACCGGGCGCATGTACGGTCATCGCATCAGCGCCGACACGGATGTCACCGTTACCTCCGGTGCCACCGAAGCGCTGTTCGCCGCCATCGCCGCGGTGGTCCGCACGGGCGATGAGGTGATCGTGTTCGATCCGGCCTACGACAGCTACGAGCCGGCCATCGAGTTGCAGGGTGCGCGCGCAGTGCATATTCCGCTGGTGGCGCCGACGTTCGCTGTCGACTGGCAGCGCGTGCGTGACGCGGTTACGCCGAAAACGCGCATGATCCTCATCAATAGCCCGCACAATCCCACCGGCGCCGTGTTGTCCGCCGCCGATCTGGATGAGCTCGCTGCCATTGTGCGCGACACCGAAATCGTGGTGCTGTCCGACGAGGTGTACGAACACATCGTGTATGACGGTGCACAACATGAAAGCGTGCTGCGTCACCCGGAACTGGCTGCGCGCAGCATCGTGGTGTCCTCGTTCGGCAAAACCTATCACTGCACCGGCTGGAAGCTTGGCTATGCGGTGGCGCCAAAGGCGCTCTCGGCCGAGTTCCGCAAGGTGCACCAGTACCTCACATTCTGCACCTTCCATCCCGCGCAGGTCGCGTTTGCCGAGTTTATGGCAAGCACGCCGGAGCACTATCTCGAGTTGCCGGCGTTCTATCAGGTCAAGCGCGATCGTTTCCGCGAGTTGATCAAACCCTCGCGCCTCGAGCTGCTCGATGTGCCGGGTGGCTACTTCCAGCTGGTGGACTATTCGGCCATCAGCGACAAGGACGACGTAGCGTTCTGCGAGTGGATGGTGAAGGAAGGTGGCGTGGCGGCGATTCCGCTCACGCCGTTCTACGACCAGGCGCCGGGCACACACCTGTTGCGCCTGTGCTTTGCCAAGAGCGATGCGACCATGGAAGCCGCTGCGGAGCGCCTATGCAAGCTTTGAGAATAAGCCTGATACAAGGCGCCACGCGCTGGCACGATGCGCCGGCCAATCGCGCCTACTACGGCGAGCTGGTGTGCCGTGTGGCCGGCCAGACCGATCTGGTGGTGCTGCCTGAAACCTTCCTGTCCGGTTTCAGCAACGACACCCGCGCCAGTGCCGACACGATGGACGGCGAGGGCGTGGCGTGGATGCGCGCGCTGGCTACCGAAGTGGACGCCGTGCTGTGCGGCAGTCTTGCCATTCGCGAAGGCGATACGGTTTTCAACCGGCTGATCTGGGCGCGGCCAGATGGCAGCTATGCGCAGTACGACAAGCGTCACCTGTTCCGCATGGCGGGCGAGCACACGCGCTACGGCGGTGGCAACGATCGGCTTATCGTGGAACTGAAAGGCTGGCGCATCCTGCCGCAGGTTTGCTACGACTTGCGCTTTCCGGTGTGGTTGCGCAACGGGCGTCGTGAAGAAGCAACCGGCGGCATGGATTACGACCTGGCCATCTTCGTGGCGAACTGGCCGGCATCGCGCAGGCAGCCATGGCGCACGTTGCTGCGCGCACGCGCCATCGAGAACCTCTGCTATGTCGTGGGACTCAATCGGGTCGGCGTCGATGGCAATGAGTTGCCCTATGCCGGCGATAGCGCCGTCCTCGACCCGGTGGGCGAAGCGCTGGTAGAGCTGGGGCCGCAGGAGCAGGTGGTGACCGTGACGGCCGATCCCGCCCCGTTGTTAGCCCATCGCGAACGGTTCCCGGCATGGATGGACGCGGATCGCTTTACGCTCGACCTGGGCTGAGCGCTCAAATGCCCGCCCATCCCACAAGAGTCATAGGGCGCTCGTGGAATGGTGGTGACGACGGCATCGGCCTAGTGTGGCGTTGACCGAGCGAACAGGGGCGAGGGGGAACGAAGGCCGCCGCGGGGCGGCCTTCGCTTGTGCGACAAGCCACCCCTGTAGGAGCGCACCCTGTGCGCGACCGCGGCGTGTTGTCGTTACTGCTGTGTAGGCTTGTCGCGCACAGGGTGCGCTCCTACAAAAGCACGCACGGAGCGGGATCAGAGGATCGACAACACACCTTCTGGCGGCCGTCCAATGGCCGCCTTGCCGTTGGCGACCACGATGGAGCGCTCGATCGGGCTGGGCTGATTGGCGATCGCCGCGATCTTGCCTAGGGGCGCCACTCCTGTAGGAGCGCACCCTGTGCGCGACCGCGGCGTGTTGTCGTCACTGCTGCGTAGGCTTGTCGCGCACAGGGTGCGCTCCTACAAAAGCACGCACGGAGCGGGATCAGAGGATCGACAACACCGCTTCCGGCGGCCGACCTAAGGCGGCTTTGCCGTTGGCGACCACGATGGGTCGCTCGATCAGTCGGGGATGGCTGGCCATGGCCGCAATCAGTGCCGTGTCGTCGAGTGACGGATCATCCAGACCCAGTTCGGCGTACTCGGGCTCACCCTTGCGCATCAACTCACGAGGCGTCATGCCGAGCATGTCCAGCAGGGCAGTCAACTCATCGGTGCTGGGCGGTGTTTCGAGGTAATTGACCACCTCGCACACTTCGCCGCGCGCCTCCAGCAATGCGAGGGTGGCGCGCGACTTCGAGCAACGATTGTTGTGATAGATGCGTACCGTCATGGACGGGCGCCGACTCAGCGATTGCCCTGCCGGTTGCCGCCGCGGCCGCCACCACCGCCGCCGTGCGGACGACCGCCACCGGTGCCGCCGCCGCCGTGGCTGCCGCCGCCACCGTGGCCCTGCGGACGATTGCCACCACGACCCTGCGGACGACCCGCACCCTGGCCCTGACCTTGTCCCTGACCGGGACGTCCGCCGGGCTTGCCACCGCGGTTGCCGCCAGGGCCACCTGCGCCGCCAGGACGGCCACCACCGGTGTTACCGCCGCCAGTGCGGCCACCGCCAGCGTTACCACCGCCAAAGCCGCCGTAGGGTGCGCTGCGACCTTCACCGCCACGAGCGCCAAACGGCTTGTTGCCGCCTTCGGCCGAGCGGGCACCAAACGGCTTGCCACCGCCCGCACCCGGACCGCGACGATTGCCGGCGCCAGCGCCAGCCGGGCCACCGCGCGCACCGCCTTCGCGGGTTTCGCCAGCGAACCAGGTCCGCACCGACGGCAGCTCCTGACCCGGTGCCACGCCACGCTTGCCTCGGCGCGGCATCGCATTGCCTGAACGCTCGGGGCGCGCAACGTTGCCGTTCACTTCCTTGCCGCCAGGGCCACGACGCTGCTTGCCGCGCGTGGGCTCCTCGCGGATACGGTCATAGGCACGCAGCTCGCGAGCCTCGTCCTGGTGGCCGCTGCTCCAGCCGCCGGTGGCGCCGCGCTCGGGGCGATACTCGGTGACATTGCGGGCGGCGCGGCGCTGGTGCAGCACCGGGCTCAGCGTGAGCACCGGCTGCGGCGCGCCAAGACCGGTGGTCTTGCGCAGGTCCTTGACCGCTTCTTCGCTCAGCGTTTCGCAATCGCCGCGACGCAGGGCGCGCGGCAACTCGACACTGCCATAGCGGATGCGCTTGAGGCGGCTGACCAGGAAACCCTGGGAGTCCCACAGGCGACGCACTTCGCGGTTACGGCCTTCGCGAATGACCACGCGGAACCAGCTATGGCTGCCGCCGCGGCTGATCACGGCGATTTCGTCGAAGCGAGCGGGGCCGTCTTCCAGTTCCACGCCGGCCTTGAGCTTCTCGATCATCTCGTCAGGCACTTCACCGTGGACACGGCACAGGTATTCGCGCTCCAGCCCACTCTTGGGATGCATCAGCGCATTGGCCAGTTCGCCGTCCGTGGTGAGCAACAGCAGGCCGGTGGTGTTGATGTCCAGGCGGCCCACGGCGACCCAGCGCGCACCCTTCAGGCGCGGCAGCTGCTCGAACACGGTGGGGCGGCCTTCGGGATCTTCACGGGTGGTCATCACGCCTTCGGGCTTGTGATAGACCAGCACTTCGGTCTCGTCGCGGTTATCGGTGGCGACGATGAACTGCTTGCCGTCCAGCACCACGCGGTCGCCCGCATGAACGCTGGCGCCGATGCCGGCGGGGGCGCCGTTCAATTCGACTTCGCCGGCCTGGATACGTTGCTCAAGCATGCGGCGCGAGCCGAGGCCTGCGTTGGCCAGCACCTTGTGCAGGCGCTCTTCCAGGGCCGGGGTGGTTTCGTCGCGCGGTGTGCGCTTGAGGGTCAAAACGGATTTCTGCGGCGCAGTCATGCGCGGTACTCCTTGGTGTCTTGCGTGGCGTCGCCGTCATCGGCGTCCGCGCGGGTCGCTGCCTCATCGGCAGTGTCTGTTGGTGCCTCGGCGTGCGATGCATCGCCGGGCTCGGATTCGGTGCCGGCAACTTCCATCGCCAGCGGTTGTTCGTCAGTCGGTGTGTCGGTGACGACAGGCTCGTTGGCCTCTTCGTCATCGACGGATTCAGGTGTTTCGGCAGCGGGGACGTCCATGACCGCTTCGGTTTCTTCGCCTGCCACCACCAGTATTTCGGTCTCTTCGTCCGGATCGATCGGCAGGTCGCGCACCACGCGGGCGGGCAGCGGTTCCTGATCGATCCGCATCTGCGGGTCTTCCATGTCGCGGATTTCGGACAGCGGCGGCAGTTCGTCCAGCGACTTCAGGTTGAAGTAGTCCAGGAAAGCGCGGGTGGTGCCAAACAGGGCGGGCCTGCCGGGTACGTCGCGATAGCCCACCACGCGAATCCACTCGCGCTCCTCCATCGTCTTGATGATGCTGGAGGAAACCACCACGCCACGAATCTGTTCGATCTCAGGGCGTGTGATCGGCTGGCGGTAGGCGATCAGCGCCAGCGTTTCCAATAGTGCGCGCGAGTAGCGACTGGGCTTTTCGGTCCACAGCCGGGACAGCCAGGGATGCACATCCTGTCGTACCTGGTAGCGGAAGCCAGAGGCCACTTCCTGCAGTTCTACGCCGCGTCCGGTGCAGTCTTCGGCCAGCGTTTCAAGCGCCTTGGCCACCAGTTCGCGGCCGACCTCGTCCTCTTCGCCGAACAGTTCCAGCAGTTGAGGGAGGGTCATCGGCTGGTTGGATGCCAGCAATGCCGCCTCGATGATGGGTTTGAGTTGTTCGATCTGCATGGCCTCAATTCGGATGAGGTTGGAAGTGGATGCCGACGGCGCGTTGCCGCTTATTCGGCGGCGGCGGCCGGTTCATCGGCGGTAGGCTCTTCGACGGATTCTTCAGCGTGGCCCGTCCTGGCCCTTACATAGATCGCGGAAAGCGGTTCTTCCTGCACGATTTCGACCAGCATTTCCTTGGCCAGCTCCAGCATGGCCAGGAACGTCACCACCACGCCCAGGCGCCCCTCGTTCACATCGAACAGCGTCTCAAAGCGGTGGAAGCTGGTATCGCCCAACTTGCTCAGCAGCTCGCCCATGCGTTGGCGCACGCTGAGTGCCTCGCGCTTGATGGCGTGATGCCCAAACAGTTCGGCACGGTGCAGTACGTCCTTGAGTGCCAGCAACAGCTCTTTCAGCTCCAGCGGCGGCGGCAACTTGACCACGTTGCGCTCGCCCACGTCGGCGTGAACCGGCGCGAAGTCACGTTCCATGCGGGGTAGGGTGTCGATGTCCTCGGCGGCCCGCTTGAAACGCTCGTACTCTTGCAGTCGCCTGACCAGTTCGGCGCGGGGATCTTCCTCCACACCTTCTTCAGCCGGCGGTCGCGGTAGCAGCAGCCGCGACTTGATCTCAGCGAGGATGGCGGCCATCAGCAGATATTCTGCCGCCAGCTCCAGGCGCATCACATCGCGCATCATCTCGATGTAATCCATGTACTGCCGGGTGATCTCGGCGACAGGGATGTCGAGAATGTCCAGGTTCTGCCGCCGGATCAGGTAAAGCAACAGATCCAGCGGCCCTTCGAATGCCTCGAGGATGACTTCCAGTGCATCCGGCGGGATGTACAGATCCTGCGGCATCTGCAACATCGGCTCGCCACGTACGATGGCAAGCGGCATTTCCTGCTGTTGCGGTACCGACGCAAACGCGTCTTGCGGTGCTGCGACTGGCTGAGGCTCGACTGGCTCAGTGCTCATCAATACCTGTCGTTTGGCCGTCCACGACGGCTTGCGTAGTATTCAACACGTTAGGAAACGTTCTGTCCCACCGGCATTCGCACTGGAATGCCCCCGCCCGAATCGCGCCTATCGGCTCGCAACCGGTTGAAGCTGTATTGCACGATGCCTAGCCGGTGCGCATTACGTCACCGTCGCGGGCATGCATGATGAAATCGCGCGTTTGGCGTTTCGATCAGGCTGGCCTTGAGCGACCCTTGAGCGACTTTCGCGTGCTTGACGGGCACGGCAAAAAGCGCGAGTCAGAAGGTAACGCAAGTGGCGTCACTGACTGTTCAATAGGTCGGCTGAGTGCATCGGGATGGGTGCCGTAGCGGTCGATCCTGGTCGATCGTGCGTGCACCCTTGGACCCACGCATGACCAAGGTTAGCCGCTGTGCGCCGCCAAGTCCAGTGCACGTATTCATCCGTCTCCGGGCAAAATAGTGTCTCATGCCGCCCGACGAACGCTCCATCATCCATGTCGACATGGACGCTTTCTACGCGTCCGTGGAGCAGTTCGACCAGCCGCAGCTGCGCGGCTTGCCATTGATCGTGGGCGGCCTGGGGCCGCGCGGGGTGGTGTCTACCTGCAGCTATGAGGCGCGTCGTTTCGGCGTGCGTTCGGCCATGCCCACGGCCCAGGCGCGGCGGCTATGCCCGGATGGTGTCTACCTGTGGCCGCGCATGGCCCGCTATGAAGAAATATCGGCGCAGGTGTTCGAGGTGTTCCACGAGGTGA
The DNA here is from genome assembly GCA_963783075.1 of uncultured Gammaproteobacteria bacterium. Lineage (GTDB taxonomy): Bacteria > Pseudomonadota > Gammaproteobacteria > Xanthomonadales > Rhodanobacteraceae > Dyella. The sequence goes on from CAWAMF010000003.1 coordinate 946,387, forward strand.
CCCCCGAGGTCGAGGGCCTGTCGCTGGATGAAGCGTTCCTGGACGTCAGCGCGAGCCTCCGGCTACTGGGGTCGATCGAGCTGATCGGACGGCGGGTCAAGGACGCGATATTCGAGCGCACCGGGTTGGTGGCGTCGGTGGGCATGGGCCCCAACAAGCTGCTGGCCAAGCTGGCCAGTGAAATCTCCAAGCCCAACGGGTTCCACCGCATCGTCGCCGAACGGGCCGCGGCCGAATTGGCCCCGTTGCCGGTGGGGCGTCTTTGGACGGTGGGGCGGGTCACCGAGCAGGCGTTGCATCGGTTGGGTATTCGCACCATCGGCGAATTGGCAGCATGTGACACGGCGCGTCTGGCCGGTGCGCTGGGACGTCAGGTTGAAGCAATGCAGGCTCTGGCGCGCGGCGAAGACGACCGTTGCGTGGAACCGGAACAGGCTGAACAATCCATCGGCGCCGAGCATACGTTCGACGTCGACCTGGACCAGTACGAACTGGCGGAGTCCTGGCTGTTGCGCCATTGCGAGCGTATCGCGGCCCGGGCACGCCACCGTGGGCTCAAGGGGGGCACGGTGGCGGTCAAGCTGCGCGAGCCTCCGTTTGTCACGCATACGCGACAGGCGCGCTTAGGTGCGTCGAGCGCATCAGTCAGCGAGATTTACGAGGTGGCACGAGGCTTGCTTCGCACGTGGTGGCAAGCCCAGCCCAGGCCACGTTTGCGCTTGCTGGGGGTGAGTCTCTCGGGGTTCGTGGAAAGGCCACAGCAGGACCTGTTTGGCAGCGCCCGGGAAGAGGGTGTTGCCGACCAGTTGCAGGATCGGATCAACAATCGTTTTGGCTCGGGGAGCCTGGTGCGCGCGGGTGTTTTGCGAACGCGCGAGCAGGATTGAAGTTGGGCGGAAGCACACCATGTCGACGTGAAGCGGCAGTGCTTTCAGGAAGATGCAATCGGCGCCACGGAATGTCCGGCGCGGGGAGAAGAGGCAGGATGAGCAGAGCGGAAGACAACGCCAGGAACGGCTCCGATCCGGAGCAGTTGCGACCGGCGCGCATGCGGATCGAAACCACGGTGCTGATGAGCCGGGTCGACGAGTCGCATCCCACCGAGCTGGTGGATATCTCCGCTACCGGGGTCTTGTTGCGTCGTCCGCTGGGCTGGCACGGCGAGGTAGGCCAGAGCTGGATCCTGGACATGATCTTTGGCCACGACCTGCACATTCACCTGGAGGCGCAGGTGGCCCGCATCTCCGAGCGCCATCTGGGCTTTGCCTACACACGTATTCCCGAAGACAAGCAGGTGCCGCTGTGGAACCTGCTGGGCGGCTACGCCGACATCCTGGAGCTGTGGCACGACGAGTGAGCCTGGCGAAGGTTCCTCCACGAAAACGCCCGCCTTTCGGCGGGCGTTTTCGTTGGTGCCTACCCGCCGCTTCAGCTGTGGGCGACGGCAGCCGGTTTCTCGTCACGCAGCTCGCGGCGCAGGATCTTGCCGACATTGCTCTTGGGCAGCGAGTCGCGGAACTCGATGATCTTCGGTCGCTTGTAGCCGGTGAGATTGTCGTGGCAGAACTTCTTCAAGTCTTCCACCGTCAGCTTCGGATCCTTGCGCACCACGAACAGCTTGACCACCTCGCCCGAATGCTCGTCCGGCACGCCAACGGCAGCCACTTCGGCCACGCCCGGGTGCTGCATCACCACGTCTTCGACCTCGTTCGGGTACACGTTGAAGCCCGACACCAGGATCATGTCCTTCTTGCGGTCGACGATATAGAAGTAACCCTGCTCGTCCATCCGTGCGACGTCGCCGGTGTGCAGCCAGCCGTCGGCGCCGAGCACCTTGATGGTTTCGTCCGGGCGCTGCCAGTAACCCTTCATGACCTGCGGGCCGCGCACCATCAGCTCGCCCACTTCACCCTGCGGCAGCGGGCGACCGTCTTCGGACCAGATGGCCACGTCGGTGGAGGGAATCGGCAGGCCGATCGAGCTGTTGTAGTCCTTGAGGTCCAGCGGATTGATGCAGGCCGCCGGCGAGGTCTCGGTGAGCCCGTAGGCTTCGACCAGCGTGCAGCCGGTAACCTTTTTCCAGCGCTCGGCAACCGCGCGCTGCACGGCCATGCCGCCGCCCAGGGACAGGTGCAGGCGCGAGAAATCGAGCTCGGCAAAACCCGGGGTATTGAGCAGGCCGTTAAATAGGGTGTTGACGCCGGTGAGCGCGGTGAAATTGGACTGCTTGAGCTCCTTGACGAAGCCGGGCATGTCGCGCGGGTTGGTTATCAGCCAGTTGAGGCCACCCAGGCGCATGAACACCAGGCCGTTCGCGGTGAGCGAAAAGATGTGGTACAGCGGCAGCGCGGTGATGATCACCTCTTCACCCGGCTTGGCGTTGGTGCCGATCCAGGCGCCCGCCTGCATCATGTTGGCCACCATGTTGCCGTGGGTGAGCATGGCGCCCTTGGCCACGCCCGTAGTGCCACCGGTGTACTGCAAGAAAGCAATGTCGTCGTGGGTCAGCTGTACCTTGACCAGCGGATGGCTGGCGCCCTGCGCCAGTGCATCGCTGAAACGCACGGCGTGCGGCAGGTGAAATGCCGGCACCATCTTCTTGATGTGCTTGAGTGCAAAGTTGATCAACACTCCCTTGGCGCCCAGCAGGTCGCCGATACCGGTGGTGATGATGTGCTTGACCTGGGTTTCCTCCACCACCTGCTGCAGCGTGGCGGCAAAATTGTCGAGCACCACGATCGCCTTGGCGCCCGCATCATCGAGCTGGTGCTTGAGCTCGCGTGCGGTGTACATCGGGTTGGTGTTGACCACTACCATGCCGGCGCGCAGCGCGCCAAACAGGGCAATCGGGTACTGCAGCACGTTGGGCATCATGATCGCGATGCGATCGCCCTTGCTGAGCTTGAGCACGCCGGTGAGGTAACCGGCGAACTGCCGGCTCATCTCGTCGATCTGGTGGTAGCTGAGCTGCTTGCCGAAATTGGCGAACGCGGGTCGCTGACGGAAACGCTCGAAAGCCTCTTCCACGACGGCGGCCACGGAGGCGTACTGATTGCTATCGATCTGTGCCGGAACGCCTTCCGGGTATTGGGCCAGCCACGGACGCTCATTGCTCATGTTTGATCCAAAGCTCCTGTAAGTAACAGCCCCGTTGGTGATGATCCCACGGGTACGGCAAGATGGTGACGCGGCATTGGAGCATACGCTCGCGTATAGCAGCAAGCCGCGCTGCAACGGGATGCGAGCATGCGCGAGATGGCGAAAACACTGATCTGGGCGTTGTTTTGCGGCGCCGCAATATCGACCATGGTCGGATGTCATCGCGCGCCTGACGAGTCGCTGGTGCGACAAGCCATCGAGCACGCCTCGACGGCGGCGGCGCAGACCGATGCCTCGGGCCTGGGTGATCAGCTCACCGATGATTTTGATGGCAATAGTGGCGAACTCGAGCGCAAGCAGTTAGTGGATCTGCTGCGCGTCGCGCATTTCCGGGGCGAAACGATTCATGCCGTGACCGGGCCAGTGACGGTCGAGCAGCGCGGCGATCGCTATATGGCGACATTCACGGTAACGCTCACCAGCGGTGGCAAGTTGCTGCCCGCGCAGATCGGTGTCTATAAGGTCCAGAGCGCGTGGCGCCGCGAAGGGCGCGCATGGCGCTGCTATTCGGCTACCTGGAGCCAATAACCCGTCCTTGTAGGAGCGCACCCTGTGCGCGACCGTGGCGCTTCATGGTGGCCGCTCCGTTGGGTTGTCGCGCACAGGTTGCGCTCCTGCAAAAAACGAGTTCAGGTATCCGTGGGGCTGGATGGTGCGACAGGTCTAGCCATTCGAGCCTATCGAATCGGCCAGCGACTCCCTTGTAGGAGCGCACCCTGTGCGCGACCGCGGCACCCCATGGCGGCCGCTCCGTAGGTCTGTCGCGCACAGGGTGCGCTCCTACAGAAATCATGAGGCGAAAAAATCATGGGCCGCAAAGAAAAAAACGCCGCGCGGTGGCGGCGTTTTCTTCAGCGGATGGCCTAAGGCTCAGGCCGCTTTCTTGCTCGCCAGCTGACGCAACACGTACTGCAGGATGCCGCCGTGACGGAAGAACTCGCGTTCCTTGGGCGTCAGCAACAGCACCTTCACCGTGAACGTCTTCTTGCTGCCGTCCGTCGCGGTCGCGGTCACCTTGGCGGTCTTCGATTCGCCGCCGTCCAGGCCGGTGATGTCGAACGTTTCCTTGCCGGTCAGCCCCAACGACTGCGCGTTCTGGCCATCCTCGAACTGGCAGGGCAGCACGCCCATGCCGACCAGGTTGGAGCGGTGGATGCGCTCGAAGCTCTCGGCAATCACCGCCTTCACGCCTAGCAGCAGGGTGCCCTTGGCCGCCCAGTCACGTGACGAGCCGGTGCCGTATTCCTTGCCGGCCAGCACCACCAGCGGGGTCTTTTCCGCCTTGTACTTCATGGCCGCGTCGTAGATGGCCAGTTGCTCGCCAGAAGGCACGTGCAGCGTGTAGCCGCCCTCGACGCCGTTGAGCATCAGGTTCTTGATGCGGATGTTGGCGAAGGTCCCGCGCACCATCACGTCGTCGTTGCCGCGACGCGAGCCGTAGGAGTTGAAGTCCTTCGCATCGACGCCCTTGCTGATCAGGAAGCGGCCCGCCGGGCTGTCTTTCTTGATCGAGCCCGCCGGCGAGATATGGTCGGTGGTGATGGAGTCGCCGAACAGGCCGAGCACGCGGGCACCGTGGATGTCCTCAATGCTGCCCGGTTCCTTGCTCATGCCGTCGAAGTAGGGCGGATTCTTGATATAGGTGGAATCGCTCCACTTGAACAGGTCGCCATCTGGCGAGGCGATCTTGTTCCAGCGGCTGTCGCCCTTGAACACGTCCGCATAGTTCTTCTCGAACATCTGCGGGTTGATCGCGCCGGCGATGGTGTCCGATATTTCCTTGTTCGTCGGCCAGATGTCCTTCAGATACACCGGCTTGCCGTCGCTGCCGGTGCCGAGTGCGTCCTTGGTCAGGTCGATATCCAGCGTGCCGGCCAATGCGTAGGCGACTACCAGCGGCGGCGAGGCCAGGTAATTCATCTTTACTTCCGGATGCACGCGGCCTTCGAAGTTGCGGTTGCCCGACAACACCGAAGCCACCGCCAGGTCGCCCTCCGCAATGCCCTTGCTGATCTCGGCGGGCAGTGGGCCGGAGTTTCCGATGCAGGTGGTGCAGCCGTAGCCCACGATGAAGAAGCCGATCTTTTCCAGCTCCTTCAGCAGGCCGGTCTTCTCCAGGTAATCGGTGACCACCAGCGAGCCCGGGCCGATCGAGGTCTTCACCCACGGCTGGGCCTTGAGGCCCTTGGCAGCCGCCTTCTTGGCGACCAGGCCGGCACCCAGCATCACCGCCGGGTTGGAGGTATTCGTGCACGATGTGATAGCCGCGATGACCACGGCGCCATCGCCAAGCTTGAAGTTCTCGCCATCCTTTTCTACGCGGACGCCGCTGTCGGTGATGTCATTGGCCGGGTTGCCGATGGCCGTGGCGCCGCCTTCGTTCTGGAAGCTGGCGGTGTCGCCGTTCTTCGGCTTGCGGTTGGCGGTCAGCGGGCCGACGGCATCGAGGAAACTCTTCTGCACGCCTTCCAGCAGCACGCGGTCCTGCGGGCGCTTGGGGCCGGCCATCGACGGTTTGACATCGGCCAGGTTCAGCTCCAGCGTGGTGGTGAATTCGGCATGCGGGGTGTTTTCGTCATGCCACAGGCCCTGAGCCTTGGCATACGCCTCGACCAGGCGAATCTGATCTTCGCTGCGGCCCGACAGGCGCAGATAGTTCAGCGATTCCTGATCGATCGGGAAGATGCCGCAGGTGGCGCCGTATTCGGGCGCCATGTTGCCGATGGTGGCGCGGTCGGCCAGCGGCAGGTGCGGCAGGCCTTCACCGAAAAACTCCACGAACTTGCCTACCACGCCGAGCTTGCGCAGCATCTGCGTGACGGTGAGCACGAGGTCAGTCGCAGTGACACCCTCGGACAGCTTGCCGGTGAGCTTGAAACCCACCACCTGCGGAATCAGCATCGACGACGGCTGGCCCAGCATGGCCGCCTCGGCCTCGATGCCGCCCACGCCCCAGCCCAGCACACCGACGCCGTTGATCATGGTGGTGTGCGAGTCGGTGCCAAACACTGTGTCCGGGTAAGCCCATTGCTGACCGTCTTGTTCGGCGGTGAACACCACGCGGGCCAGGTGCTCCAGGTTTACCTGATGCACGATGCCGGTGCGCGGTGGCACCACCTTGAAGTTGTTGAAGGCCTTCTGGCCCCAGCGCAGGAACGAGTAGCGCTCCTGGTTGCGATGGAATTCAATTTCGACGTTTTGCTCCAGCGCCGATGCCGAACCGTAGACGTCGACTTGCACGGAGTGATCGATCACCAGCTCGGCCGGTGCCAGCGGATTGATCTGGTTGGCGTTGCCGCCAAGCTTCACCACCGCATCGCGCATGGCGGCCAGGTCGACCACGCAGGGCACGCCGGTGAAATCCTGCAACACCACGCGGGCGGGCATGAAGGAGATTTCGGTGTCCGGCTCGGCCTTGGCGTTCCAGTTGGCCACCGCCTCGATTTCCTTGGCGGTGACGTTGACGCCATCTTCGTGGCGCAACAGGTTCTCCAGCAGGATCTTCATCGAATAGGGCAGGCGCTTGAGGTCGAAGCGTTGACCGAGCTTGGTCAGGCTGGCGATCTGGTACTGGCTGCCGTTGACAGTAAGGGTGTCGCGGGTGGCGAATGAATCCAGCATGGGTAGGGCTCCTGTTGCGTAAGTCTGGCGAGCGTGCGCGGCGAGGCCGGCGCAATCCAGTAATGCTAGGACAGCAAGTGTGAGCGTTATTGCAAAAGAATGATCGTTCTTTGGTCTAACAACCAGCTTGGGGTGGCGGGCAGAGTGTGCAAGCGCCGGCCGTTGACATTCCAGCATCAAGCCATTGCAAGATTTCGAACGCTGCCGGAAGCGTTGCCTTGCATTGCGGCTAAGGTCCCCCGGCTGGCAAAATAGCGGGCTTATATGCCGCCCCAAAGCGGCATGGGGACAAGGTTTTGCGCCTTGTCGAGCGTCGCCTCCCACGTAGTTCATCGGACGAGATCACATGCTTATCGCCTACCGCCAACATGTTGCCGAGCGCGCCGCGCTGGGTATCCCGCCGCTGCCGCTGTCGGCCCAGCAGACTGCCGAGCTGATCGAGCTGCTGAAGAACCCGCCCGCTGGCGAGGAAGCCACCCTGGTCGAGCTGATCACGCATCGCGTGCCGGCTGGCGTGGATGACGCGGCCAAGGTCAAGGCGTCTTATCTTGCGGCAGTGGCGTTCGGCACGGAGAAGTGCGCGCTGATCTCGCGCGAAACGGCCACGCAGCTTTTGGGCACCATGCTGGGCGGCTACAACATCCATCCGCTGATCGAACTGCTCGATGACGCGCCGGTCGGCACCATCGCCGCTGAAGCGCTCAAGAAAACCCTGCTGATGTTCGACGCCTTCCACGACGTCAAGGACAAGGCCGACAAGGGCAACGCCAACGCCAAATCGGTGCTGCAGAGCTGGGCCGATGCCGAGTGGTTCACCAGCCGTCCGGAAGTGCCCGAGAGCCTCACCGTCACCGTGTTCAAGGTGCCGGGCGAGACCAACACCGACGACCTGTCGCCGGCGCCGGACGCCACCACGCGCCCGGACATTCCGCTGCACGCGCTGGCCATGCTGAAGAACAAGCGTGACGGCGCGCCGTTCGAGCCGGAAGAAGACGGCAAGCGCGGCCCGATCCAGCAGATTCTGGATCTGACCAAGCAGGGCCACCTGGTCGCTTACGTGGGCGATGTGGTCGGCACCGGTTCCAGCCGCAAGTCCGCCACCAACTCGGTGCTGTGGTTCACCGGCGAAGACATCCCGTTCATTCCGAACAAGCGCTTCGGTGGCGTGTGCCTGGGCAGCAAGATTGCCCCGATCTTCTACAACACCATGGAAGACGCTGGCGCGCTGCCGATCGAGCTTGACGTCTCGCAGATGGAGATGGGCGATGTGGTCGAACTGCGTCCCTATGACGGCAAGGCGCTGAAGAACGGCCAGGTCATCGCCGAATTCCAGGTGAAGTCCGAGGTGCTGTTTGACGAAGTGCGCGCGGGTGGCCGCATTCCGCTGATCGTCGGCCGTGGCCTCACCGCCAAGGCGCGCGAAGCGCTGGGCCTGCCGGTGTCCACCCTGTTCCGCCTGCCGCAGCAGCCGTCCGATACGGGCAAGGGCTTCACGCTGGCGCAGAAGATGGTCGGTCGCGCCTGCGGCCTGCCGGAAGGCGAGGGCGTTCGCCCGGGCACCTACTGCGAGCCGAAGATGACTTCGGTGGGTTCGCAAGACACCACCGGCCCGATGACCCGCGATGAGCTGAAGGATCTGGCTTGCCTGGGCTTCTCGGCCGACCTTGTCATGCAGTCGTTCTGCCACACCGCCGCTTATCCGAAGCCGGTGGACGTGAAGACCCACCACACGCTGCCCGAATTCATCAGCACCCGCGGCGGCATTTCGCTGCGCCCGGGCGATGGCGTCATCCACTCCTGGCTCAATCGCATGCTGCTGCCCGACACCGTGGGCACCGGCGGCGACAGCCACACGCGTTTCCCGATCGGTATCTCGTTCCCGGCCGGCTCCGGTCTGGTGGCATTTGCCGCGGCGACCGGCGTGATGCCGCTGGATATGCCGGAATCGGTGCTGGTGCGCTTCAAGGGCGAACTGCAGCCGGGCGTCACCCTGCGTGACCTGGTCAATGCCATCCCGCTGTACGCGATCAAGAGCGGCCTGCTCACCGTCGCCAAACAGGGCAAGAAGAACATCTTCTCCGGCCGCATCCTGGAGATCGAAGGTCTGCCGAACCTCAAGGTGGAGCAGGCGTTCGAGTTGTCCGATGCATCGGCCGAGCGTTCGGCGGCCGGTTGCACCGTGCACCTCGACAAGGCGCCGATCATCGAATACATCACCAGCAACATCACGCTGCTGAAGTACATGATCGCCCAGGGCTACAAGGACCCGCGCAGCCTGCAGCGTCGCATCACGGCGATGGAAGCCTGGCTCGCCAACCCGCAGCTGCTGGATCGCGATGCCGATGCGGAATACGCGGCCGTCATCGAGATCGACCTGGCTGACGTGCACGAGCCTATCGTGGCCTGCCCGAACGATCCGGATGACGTGAAGACCCTCTCCGACGTGGCCGGCGCCGCCATCGACGAGGTGTTCATTGGTTCGTGCATGACCAACATCGGTCACTTCCGTGCGGCTTCCAAGCTGCTGGAAGGCAAGCGCGACATCCCGACCAAGCTGTGGGTCGCTCCGCCGACCAAGATGGACCAGCAGCAGTTGACCGAGGAAGGCCACTACGGCGTGCTCGGCACCGCTGGCGCCCGCATGGAAATGCCGGGTTGCTCGCTGTGCATGGGCAATCAGGCGCAGGTGCGCGAGGGTGCCACGGTGTTCTCTACCTCCACCCGCAACTTCCCCAACCGTCTGGGCAAGAACTCCAACGTGTATCTGGGTTCGGCCGAACTGGCCGCCATCTGCTCGCGTCTGGGCCGCATCCCGACCAAGGCTGAGTACATGACCGACATCGGCGTGATCAACGCCAATGGCGACAAGATCTACAAGTACATGAACTTCGACCAGATCGCCGACTACCAGCAGGTGGCCGACACGGTCACGGCCTGAAAGAGGCAAAAGGGCGGCACTAGCCGCCCTTTTTTCCGTCGTTCCGGCGCAGGCCGGAATCCAGTGGGCCTGTCTCCGGTTTTAGCCTAAGCCGAAACGCCGTCCCACCCGTCGCGAAAGGTCAATGGCGACGCCGCTGTATTCCGGCCTGCGCCGGAATGGCGAGCAAGAGCCCGGGCACGTGCAGGGCTCGTCGTTTATGCTTTGTCGAAGTCTCGGCCAGGCAGCACGGATGATTTCCACCCAACTATCGGTAGTCTCGCTGCGCGACCTCATGCTGGTGCAGGCCGTGTGCCGTCATGGCAGCTTCAACAGCGCGGCGCGGGCGATGCACATCAGTCCGTCGGGGCTTTCGCATCAGGTGCAGAAGGTCGAGCAGGCGCTGGGTGCGCCGTTGTTCGAGCGAGGTGGCCGCCGCGTGGTGCCTACGGCTGGCGGGCAACGCTTGCTGGAACAGATCGACGCCGTGCTCGCCGCCGCTGAGCATTTGCAGCAGGTAGCGCGTGCGGGTGAGGTCGCTTTCGGCGGTGAGTTGAGGCTGGGTGTGCCTGCTTCGTTAGGGCCGTACCTGCTGCCGCATCTGATCGAGCCTTTTCCGCAGCATTTTTCGGGTACACGCTTGAGCCTCTCCGAAGGCAAGCCGCGCGGTTTGCTGCGTCGTTTGAATGAGGGTGAGCTGGATGCCGTGCTGGCGCCACGTGTCACGCCGTTGAGTGGTATTGCCATGCGGCCGTTGTTCTTCGAGCCGTGGGAAGTGATGTTGCGCGCCGATCATGCGCTTGCCGGCAAGCGCAGCGTGGCACTTGAACAGCTTGATGCGAGCGACGCCACGTTGATGACCGAAAGCCACGCCGAAGATGTGCTCGGCGGTGGCCATGTGCAGGATGTGAGCCTGGAGAGTCTCGCTGCGCTGGTGGGGCTGCGCGGTGGCTATGCGCTGGTGCCTGCATTGGCTCATGACCGTCTTGCTTCGATGCCCGACATCGTGCTGTCCAAGTTCAAGGGGCAGGCGCCCGGGCGCGAAATTGCGTTGTACTGGCGCGAGGCATCGCCATGGCATAACGATTTGCAGGCGTTTGCGGCTTTGTTGCGCAAGCTGGCGAAACAGCGGCCGGGTCTGCGGCTGATCGACGAGACCGCCTAGCTTTTAGCCCCTCTCCCGTCGGGCGAGGGGCTGGGGAGAGGATGCGAGGCTTGCGCGACCTCACACGCCTCGCTGCGCCCGCACCCTCAACCGCCTGTCGGCACCTTCTCCCGAAGGGAGAGGGGTGTCCTTCGTGTAGGTGTTCCTAGAAATCCAGCTCTTGCGCCGCACACAAGTAATCAACCATCGGCGCCACACGCTGAAACGTCGTCACCACCCACGGCAGCAGCTCGGCCGAGCAAGCCAGCTTCTCATCAAAGCCCTCGCCACACGCAAAGTCCTTGCGCTTGATGTCATCGATCAGCTCATGCTCGGGATCGAACCCACGCGGCGGTCGACTCAGCGTCTCGCCCCAAAACGTGAAGTGTTCGCGGAACGTCTTGCTACGCGTCGCCTTCTTCCACGCCTCAGGGTTGTCTGTCAGAAAATCGCGGATGTGCTTGAGTGCATCCTTCTCCGGGTGCCACATGCCGCCGCCGGCAAAACAGTCGCCCGGCTGGATATGCACATAAAACGAAGGCGCCGGAATCTCATGGCGACGCTCATGGAAAAACCGCGAGCCCTGCCACGGCTTGTACGGCTGCTTGTCGTTGGAAAATCGCGTGTCGCGGTAGATACGAAACAGCGAGCCACCGTTCTTGCGCGGGTCGGCCCGATAGTGCGGGCTGATTTTCGCCAGCGGTGCCTGCAGGTCGGTGATCAACGCCAGGAACGGGTCGCGCACATGTCGCTCGTAGTCGTCCTTGTGTGACTGGAACCACTCGCGGCTATTGTTCTTGGCCAGCGAGCGCAGGAATCGGAAAGTGGCGGGCGTGAAGTAGGCGGTCGGCATGAGGGTTTCAGGCGGAAAGAGGGGTGAATTCGGTGGCCAGTTGCTCGCCCCAGAGCTGCAGCTGGTCGAGGATGGCAAGCTTGCCCTGATGGGCCGGATCGTTGCGCAACTCGGTGATGCGCGTGAAGTACTCGTCCAGGGTCAGGTTGGTCAATGGAGAGTGCTTGAACAAGCGCTCGCGGCAGAACGCGTACCAGCGGGCCTGCTCGTCGGCATCGAGTGTCTCGGGCCAATTGCGCGCGCGATACCGAAACAGCAGCTCCGGATAACGTGGGTCGCGGAACGGGAAAGCGTGTTGCCCCAACTGACCGGGTGGCGTGGCGCGCACCTGCGCCAGCAGGCGCTTGTCCGAATCGGGCAGGAAACCACCGTAGAGGCCCAACTCCGGATCTTTCGCAGGCGGAAGGTCGGCCGCGCGCTGAAACACGCGGCGCAACTTTTCGGCCAGGCCTTCGGCGCTTGCCAGCATGTCGCGGTGGGCATGTACCTGATCCAGGTCGATCTGCAGGCGCTCCAGATCCACGCCCTTCAGCACCGAGAGCGGCGCCAAGGCCGGCGCGCGATTGGCGCGCACGGTGCGCAGGGGAATGCGGGCTACACCTTCGGGAAGGTCGGCGCGCGCAGTGAACACCCGATCGGCGATGGCTTCCTCGTCCAGCGCCAGCAACTCCGACGGATCGCTGCTGAGGTCGTAGACAATGATTTCCGCAGGCCGGCTGGGGTGCGCCGCCAGCGGTGCGACCACGGCCAGGCAGTGCCGACTGGACGGATAGCGCGACGACACATGCACGACCGGTGTCATCGCCGCCACATCCAGCATCTCAAACACGCGCTGTTTGCGGCGCAGGCCAAGGTACCAGTCCCACAGACGCGGCTGCCGTACGCGGATGAGTCGCGCCAGGCCGATCAACGCATGCACGTCCGAAAGCGCATCGTGGGCGCGTTCTTGCTGCAGGTGGTTGGCCTTGGCCAGGTGCTCCAGCTTGAAACTGGGCGTACCGTCTTCGCGCTGCGGCCATTCGATGCCTTCGGGGCGCAGGGCCTGGCACATGCGAACGAGGTCGATCAGATCCCAGCGCGAGTTGCCGTTCTCCCACTCGCGCCCATAAGGCTCGTAGAAATTGCGATAGAACAGCTGGCGGCTCACTTCGTCGTCGAAGCGCAGGGAGTTGTAGCCCACCCCGCAGGTTCCTGGCTGGGCCAGCTGCTCATGGACGCGAGCGGCGAAATCCGCCTCGATGACGCCCTCCAGCTCAGCCTGTTGCGGCGTGATGCCGGTGATCAGGCAGGCCTCGGGATGGGGCGGCATTTCATGCGGCGGCTTGCCAAAAAACATCACCGGCTCGCCGATGATTTCCAGCTCCAGATTGGTGCGGATGCCCGCAAACTGCACCGGCCGGTCGCGCCAGGGATCGGCGCCAAAGGTCTCGTAGTCGTGCCAGAAGAAGGTCTGCATGGGCCCGATCATCGCATGGCCCCCGCGTGCGCTTCACGCATCGGCGCAGACGGATGACCCGGTTCGGCACGTAGTCGGGCACGCTGCTGCTAGACTCCGCGTCCAGGAGGGCGCATGAGCCAAGTGAACGACGACAACCTGATCTGGATTGATCTGGAGATGACAGGCCTCGACACGGATAACGACTCCATCCTCGAGATCGCCACCATCGTCACTGACAAGAACCTTCGCATACTGGCCGAAGGCCCGGTGTTTGCCATACGGCACCCACTGGAGCGGCTGGAAAGCATGGATGCGTGGAACCGCAACCAGCACCGTCGGTCGGGGCTGTGGGACCAGGTGGTCGCGTCAGCCGATGATCATCTTGCTGCCGAGCGGGCGACGCTCGATTTCCTCAGGGCCTGGGTGCCGCCGGGCAAGTCCCCGATGTGCGGCAACTCGATCTGCCAGGATCGACGCTTCCTGCATAGGGAAATGCCGCGCCTGGAGCGCTTCTTCCACTACCGCAACCTTGATGTATCCACGCTCAAGGAGCTGGCACGGCGCTGGGCTCCGGCTATTGGCAAGGGTTTCGCGAAGGAGTCGGCGCATACGGCGCTCTCCGATATCCGCGACTCCGTTGATGAGTTGCGCTATTACCGCCAATTCATGGGGCCGCTGGGCGGCGACTCCTGACGCCGCGCTCACGCGGGAGACATCATGTCCCTTGATCTGTTTGCTCCCGTGCTCGATTGCGCCGGTCGGCCGTTGCGGTTGGATCGGCCGCGTATCGTCGGCATTCTCAATGTCACGCCCGATTCCTTCTCCGACGGCGGCACCCACATCAACGTGGAAGACGCCGTGGCGCATGGCTTGCGCATGGTGGAAGAGGGCGCCGACATGCTCGATATCGGGGGCGAGTCCACGCGCCCCGGTGCCGACGACGTATCGCTGGAAGAAGAACTGCGCCGGGTCTTGCCGGTGATCGAGCAACTGGCGGCACGCACCACCGTGCCGCTGGCCATCGACACCTCCAAGCCCGACGTCATGCGCGCAGCGGTGGCTGCCGGTGCCGGCATGATCAATGACGTCTACGCCTTGCGGCAGGAGGGCGCCATGGATGCCGCTGCCGAGCTTGGCGTGCCGGTGTGCCTGATGCACATGCAGGGCGAGCCCCGCAGCATGCAGACCGAGCCGCATTACGACGACGTGGTGGGCGAGGTGCATCGCTTTCTTACCGACCGCCTGTTCGCCTGTGAGTTGGCCGGCATGGATCGCCGCAAGGTAATGGTGGATCCGGGCTTCGGCTTTGGCAAAACGCTGGAACACAATCTCGCGCTGTTACGTGCGCTGGAGCGTTTCGCCAGCCTGGGCAGCGGCGTCTATGTGGGCCTGTCGCGCAAATCGATGATCGGTGCGATGACCGGTCGACAACTGCCGGCCGAACGCGTTGCCGGCTCGGCTGCTGCCGCACTGATCGCGGTGCAGCGTGGTGCGCGCATGGTGCGCGTGCACGATGTCGCCGCCACCGTCGATGCACTGGCCGTATGGCATGCGGTGCAGGCTGGCGACACGCCAGAGCGCCGCGACAGCAAGCCCGCGGCGCCTCGCTGGCCGGACGACGAGTAATACCAACAAGTGATGGAGATTGCGCGGCCCGCGGGCCCGCGCAGCTGGAGTTAAGTAATGACGCAACGCAAATATTTTGGAACCGATGGCATTCGCGGCCTGGTGGGTCAGTGGCCGATCAGCGCCGACTTCATGCTGCGCCTCGGGCGCGCCGTCGGTGTGGTGCTGGCGCGCGGCGGCAAGTCGCGGCCCAGGGTGCTGATTGGCAAGGACACCCGAGTGTCCGGCTACATGTTCGAATCGGCGCTGGAAGCCGGCTTGGTGGCCGCGGGTGCCGACGTGGCGCTGCTCGGCCCCATGCCCACGCCAGCGGTGGCTTTCCTTACGCGTTCGCTGCGAGCCGATGCAGGCATCGTCATCAGTGCCTCGCACAATCCGCATCACGACAACGGCATCAAGTTCTTTTCCGCCAATGGCGAGAAGCTGTCCGATGAAGTGGAGCAGGCCATCGAGCACGAACTCGAGCTCGAGTTCACCACCGTGGCGTCGGAACAGTTGGGCAAGGCCATCCGCGTAAGCGACGCGGTGGCGCGCTATGCCGAATTCTGCAAGGCCACCGTCGCTGAAGATTTCAGCCTGCGCGGCATGAAGATCGTGGTCGATTGCGCCAACGGTGCCACGTATCAGGTAGCGCCCAAGGTGTTCGCCGAGCTGGGCGCCGACGTTATCGCCATTGGCGACAAGCCCGACGGCTTCAATATCAATCGCGACGTCGGCTCCACTCACCCGCAGGCGCTGCAGCGCGCCGTGCTGGAGCAGGGTGCGGATATCGGCATTGCCTTCGATGGTGACGGTGATCGCGTGCAGCTGGTTGATCGCACCGGCAGGGTGTGCGATGGCGACGACATCCTCTACGTGCTCGCCAACGAATGGCATGCCCAAGGCCTGTTGTTGGGGCCGGTGGTTGGCACCTTGATGAGCAACTACGGCTTGCAGCTGGCCCTGGCCAAGCTGGACGTGAAGCTGATCCGCGCCAACGTGGGCGACCGCTACGTGCTGCAGCAGATGAAGGAGCACGGCGGCAACCTCGGCGGCGAGACGTCAGGTCACATCCTGTGCCTGGACCGGGCCACCACGGGCGACGGCATTGTCTCTGCCCTGGCCGTGCTGGAGGCGTTGGTCCAGGCCGGGCAGGATCTGGCCAAGGCCTGCGAGGGCCTGCACAAGATGCCCCAAGTGATGATCAACGTGCGCGCCGAAGGTGCGCGCGAGGCGCTGCATAGCGACGCGGTGAGGGCGGCGCTGCTGGAAACCGAGCAGGCGCTGGCCGGGCGCGGCCGCGTGGTGCTGCGTGCCTCAGGCACCGAGCCCCTGGTGCGGGTAACGGTCGAGGCGGCGGACGAGGCCGAAGTGAAGCAATTGGCGGGAAAGCTGGCCGATGTCGTAAAATTGGCCGCAGAACGTTCGTGAGCCTGTAAGCAGGTCGCCAAGGATTGGCCCGACGTGCCCCGCCCCTGCGGTGGCGGGTTTAAGAGACTGCATGGAAATATTGGGCAGACTCTAAATGGACCGCACGCACTACCTGTGGACAAGCCATGAAGAAAGTTCCGACCCTCGACATTCGTCGTTACGACAGTGATCGTGCCGCCTTCGTCGCCGAGCTGGGCGCCGCCTACCGCGAATACGGTTTCTGCTGCATCAGCGGACACGGCATTCCCCGCGAACTGATCGACGGCGCCTACGACACATTCCAGCGCTTCTTCGCGCTGCCAACCGAAACCAAGATGAAGTACCACATCGCCGGCAGCGGCGGTGCTCGCGGCTACACGCCGTTCAAGGTGGAAACCGCCAAGGACAGCAAGTACGCCGACCTCAAGGAGTTCTGGCACGTCGGCCGCGAAATTCCGCGCGACTCGAAGTTTGCCGACGTGATGCCGGCCAACATCTGGCCGACGGAAGTGCAGGACTTCAAGCAGTACGGTTACGGCCTGTTCGATGCGCTGGATCGGCTCGGCTCGCGGGTGCTGCGCGCCCTGGCCCTGCATATTGATTTACCCGAGCAGTACTTCGACGACAAGATCGATCAGGGCAACTCCATCCTGCGCCCGATCCACTATCCGCCGATTACCGAAGAGAACATCCCCAATGTGCGTGCTGGTGCGCATGAGGACATCAACTTCATTACCCTGCTGGTCGGCGCCAGCGCCGAAGGCCTGGAAGTGCTCACGCGCGAGAACGAGTGGCTGCCCATCACCACCGAAGGCGACGCCATCGTGGTGAATATCGGCGACATGCTGCAGCGCCTCACCAACCACGTGTACCCGTCCACCTCGCATCGCGTGGTGAACCCGCAAAACGACAACGCCCGCAAGCCGCGCTACTCGGTGCCGTACTTCCTGCACCCGAACCCGGACGTGGTGCTCGACCCGCTGCCGCAGACCGTCACGGCCGACAACCCGAGCCGCTACGACACCAGCATTACCTCGCACGAGTACCTGCTGCAGCGCCTGCGCGAGATCAAGCTGATCTAGTCGGGCCTTTAACTCCCTCTCCCCCTTTGGGGAGAGGGCCGGGGTGAGCGGCCAATCGAGCGCCAAGGTTCGGCGCAGCCCGCCATGTAGGAGCGCACCCTGTGCGCGACCGCAACGCACCGGTGTACCCACACCGCAAGGCAGCTTCGAAGGGCCTGTCGCGCACAGGGTGCGCTCCTACAGAGGTGAGCTGACGCGGCGACGCTGCCGCCGTTGCTCAAGTCGAGCACTCGCACTAACGAGCGAAAGCCAGCGCGGCCTTCACCCCAGCTCCCCCAAATCCCGATACCGCTTCGATTCCCGCGCCGACAGCCACAGCGTGAGCCTGTCCGGCAGCAGCTTCACCAATCCCTTGATAAACCGGTTCACTCCGCCGGTGACATGCACCGCCTCGCCGCGTTCAACCGCATCGTGCCCTTCGCGCACCACGGCATCAGCGGTCTGCCACATGAAACCCGGCAGCTTGTTCATAAGCTCGCGCGTGCCAGTGACGTCGTGGAATTCCGACCAGGTGAAGCCCGGGCAAAGTGCACAAACGTGAATACCCGCATGGCGGTTCTCCAATGCCAGCGATTGCGAGAACTTGATCAGATAGGCCTTGCTTGCCGCATACAGCGTATGTCCTGCCGAGCCCGGCACATGTCCGGCAAGCGAAGCGACATTGATGATGCGGCCGTAGCCGCGCTGACGCATGCCGGGCAGCAGTCGCCACGCCAGCTCGGTAGGCGCGGTCATCAGCACGCGGATAAAAGCGTCATGCACCGACCAGTCGCTGGCCTCGAAAGTGCCGCTTACGCCATAGCCGGCGTTGTTGATCAACCAGTCCACCGCAAGGCCACGTTCGGTGAGGGCATCGCAAAGCCGCTGGGCGGCATCCGGGCTTGCAAGATCCGCCGGCAGCACCGTCACCGTGGTCTGGTGCCGCGCGCGCAGCTCATCAGCCAAGGCCTCCAGCCGCTCCACACGGCGTGCGGTAAGTACGAGATCATGCCCGCGTGCGGCAAGGTCGCGTGCAAAGGCGGCGCCGATGCCGGCGGACGCGCCAGTGACCAGGGTGAGCGGACGGGCAGGAGTCATAAAGTGGTCTCTTTGTGGTTTTGCCGATTTTTGCCATCACAACAGTAGCTTGCCTGCCACGCATTGCCAGTGGCATGGTCCTTCGCTAAGCTTTCGCGTTTATTTGCAATGGAATAGGGACATGCGGAAGAAACTCGTCGCAGGCAACTGGAAGATGCATGGCAGCCGCAGTATGGCGTCGGCGCTGGTCGGCGACGTCATTGCCGCGCTGCCTTCCTCCATTGATGTGGCCGTGTTTCCTCCATGCCCCTACCTGGGTGAGCTGGCCAGTCAGCACGTAGGCTCGGGCCTGGGCTTTGGTGCGCAAGATGTGAGTGAGCATGACGGGCAGGGTGCTTACACAGGTGAAGTGTCCGCCGCCATGTTGGCTGACGTAGGCGTGCAGTGGGCGTTGGTCGGACATTCGGAACGTCGTCGCTACCACAGCGAAACCTCCGCCTTGGTGGCCCGCAAGTTCGCCGCTGCCCGCGCCGGTGGCCTCACCCCGATCCTTTGCGTGGGTGAAACGCTGGAAGAGCGCGACGCAAACCTCACCGAAGCCGTTATCGCCAAGCAGCTCAAGGCGGTAATCGAGCTCAATGGCATCGATAGCTTCGCTACCGCCGTCATCGCCTATGAACCGGTCTGGGCCATTGGCAGCGGCTGCACCGCCTCGCCGGAACAGGCGCAACAGGTGCATGCGTTCATCCGTAGCCAACTTGAAAAAGAAGATGCTATGATTGCCCGTCTGACCCGGCTGCTTTATGGCGGCAGCGTCAAAGCGACGAATGCAGCGGACTTGTTCGCGCAGTCGGATGTTGACGGAGGACTGATCGGGGGCGCCTCACTGGTGGCAGCCGACTTCCTGGGAATCTGCGCTGCGGCGCACTAAGCGCAACGGACTCTTTAGAGAACCATGTTCGTCATCTTCAGCGTCTTCTACATTCTGATCGCCGCGGCGATGATCGTGCTGATTCTCATGCAGCGCGGCGCCGGTGCGGATGCGGGTTCCGGTTTCGGCGGCGGTGCTTCCGCCACCGTTTTCGGTGCGCGCGGCTCGGCCAGCTTCCTGACCCGCTCCACTGCGGTGCTTGCTGCGTTGTTCTTCATCCTCAGCCTCGGCATGGGTATGTACCTGAGCCACCACGGCACGGAGCAGAACACCGGTGACAACGGCCTTGGCGTGATGTCGGGCCTTGCCAAGAAGCCGGCTGCCACGCAGAATGCGCAGCCCGCCGCTCCGGTCAATCCGGAAATCCCGCAGGCCACCAAGCCGACGGCGAGCCAGGGCGAAGTCCCGGCAGCCACTCCGGCCAAGCCTGCTGGCGATGTCCCGGCCGCGACGGAACCGGCAAAGAAAAACTAAGCAAGACACCTGCCCAGGTGGCGGAATTGGTAGACGCACTACCTTGAGGTGGTAGCGCCGTAAGGCGTGGGGGTTCGAGTCCCCCCTTGGGCACCAATCAGTGATGACAGCAGACCTCATGCTGTTATCCGGAAGAAGGAAAAGCCGCCGATGGGCGGCTTTTCTTTGTCTCTTGTATGCGTAACAGGGATGTCCCCGAAAACAACTTGGTGCGTATCAGTGGACTTCTTCTCAAGCTCAAGAATATGAGTTTTCAGAAAAGTGCCACCCGGATCTTCTGTGTTTCAGGCTTCAACCACCTCACCATCTTCGGTGTCCGCAATAACGCGATTGCGCCCGGTGCGCTTAGCTCGATAAAGCGCCGCATCGGCATCTCTGCGCAAGCGCTGCAGGCCGTAGCCGGAGGTGTCGGTGGAGGCGAGGCCGACGCTGGCGGAGAACGATACGACCGAGCCGTCTTCAATGGCTGGCGTGGCTTCGATGGCCATGCGGATGCGATCGGCGATGGCCATGCCTTGGTCGCGGGTGCAATCGAGTAAGAGGATGCCGAATTCTTCGCCGCCCAGGCGGCCGAATAGGTCGGCGGGGCGCAGTTGCTGTTGGCAGGTGGCGGCGGTTTGCTTGAGCACGGCGTCTCCCATGGCGTGGCCGTGGGTGTCGTTGACTTGCTTGAAGTGGTCGAGATCGATGGATATCAGACAGGCGGTGCCGAGCTTTTTTTCAAGCAGACGCAGGGTGTGATCGGCCTCGCTGACGAAGTGTTGGTGGTTGAAGATGCCGGTAAGGCCGTCGTGTCGGGACAGTTTCTTGAAGCGAAGCTGCGAGCGCTTGAGCCGGAATAGCCAATACGCGATGGACGCCAGTACCAGAAGCAGCAGTGCGATATAAAGCCGGCCGGTTTCGACGGCCTTGGTATTGAGTGCCTGCTGCAGTCGAAGGATGTTGTTCTGCTTGGTGAGTCCTTCGGTTTCGAGTTGCTGGACAAGCAGATGCTGTCTAGCCACCTCATAAGCCAGTGCTCTGGCACTGATGTCATTGAGATAGCCTTTGTCCTGCGCGACGTAGCGCTCGTAATACGACAACGCGGCACCGGCATTGCCGCGCTTTTTTTCAACCCGGTAGAGCACCTCGTACGCGTCTTTCAATAGTTCGCTGATGTCGTTCGGGCTGCTCATCGCGACAGCGGCAAGTGCTGACTTTTCGGCGCTTTCATCGCTGCCCAGCTTTTCGTGAGCCTGCGCCAGCTCGACCTGAACGGCCAGCATGTGCGAGTAGTAGTGGTTGGCATTGACGCTTGGAGTAATTCGCTTGAGCAGATCCAGCGCGTTGCCCGGTTGATCACCGTCCAGAAGGAGATTGCCTTTGACCAGCCACATGGTGTTGGCAAATACAGGCTGCCCGGCGGCCGTGCATGCGTCGATGGCGCGTTGCAGCTCAGGACGGGATAGCGTCAGCTCTTTGCTCGTATAGAGCGCGTTGACCTGCATGGAAAGCGGATTGCACAACGTTTCGCCTGGAGGAAGCGTGTCTTCCATCATGCGGGCGTATCGGATGGCCAAATCGTATTGACCAGCAAACGCATGCAACTGCGACAGGTTGGCCAGCACAGTGAAACGAGCCAATTTGTCGGTGATATTGGGAAGGTTGGATGCCAGCCGGTTGGCTAGCGTGAAGGCCTCTTCAAAACGACTATCGAGCCCAAGGTTGCTCATCAATAGCGCGGATGCTTTGGCAATCAGCGTCGTATCGCCGGAATGATCGATGACATCCTGCAGCATCACGTTGGCTTTGGCGTAATCGCCCTGAAAAGCCGTTTGCCACGCATCGAGATAGCGCAGGTGCCATCGCTGACCTGATGTGAGATCGGGCGCTCCCTCGTGAACTTGTCCAAGCATGCGGACAAATCGCGGATGATCGCGGGTGCGCACCTGCTCGATCTGGTCAAGCAGCGCCGTAGCGTCGGTGCTCGATTCGGCGGCGTAGCTCGCTTGCTGTAACACGCAAAAAGCCATGGCCGCCAAAGCGGGCCATGGCCAATAGCGCTGCCACCGCTGCGGCATGTCGACGTTGCCTAGTGCTTGGTCGACGACGCGCTTTGTTCGGGTGCTGGAACTTGAAGGGGCTCGTCACCCTTAGGATCCTCGCCCGACTCTTCGTCTTCGTGGCCCGTCTGGGAACTCTGCGGATGCTGCATTACCTTGTGCCCAAATTCTTCAGCTAGCCTCGAGCTGTCACCGGATGCCACGGCAGCGGTCAGGGCCGCGGAGGCCTGGGCTTGTTCGAGAGTGGCCGTCAGCTCTTCGGTGGACGCATAGCGCAAGGTCGCGTTCTGGCCAATGGCTTCCAGTAACTCGATCGTATCCGACATAAGTTTTCCCCTGTTTTTTGCAGCGTCATGCTATGGATGGGTGGATCCTGCAAGCTTGGTGCCATGCAACCATCAGCTTGATAAAGCAACGTGACAGCCGCCACCGGTACCTATGGATCGCACCTTTGTCTCACGCAAAGGTATCGGCCATCTCCAACTTATCCAAAGCGTCCAGTCGCTCTTGAATAGCGAGGTTTCGCTTCAAGGCTTGAGCTGGCGGCAGCACCACTGTTTCCTCGGCCGTCATCGGTATGTGGGGCAGGTCGCGCAGGGCAATGCGTTGGATGCGCGGCTTCTCGATCGGCAACGTCGCCCCACGGTAGATGATCACTTCGTGGTCGAGCGGGTAGTTCTGGCTCAGTAGCTCCACCAGCAGCTGCCGATAGGCTGGCCCGGTCTTGAAGCGTGCCAGCGATCGATCGCCGACCAGTCCGACCTGCCACAGCACCAGATAGGCGGTGGGGTCGATGCGCCGTTCAAAGAACAGTAGCTGGCTGGCTTCGAAGTGCTGGCAGCCGAAGCGACCGGGATCGATGCCGAGGTCGGCGTAAAGGCAGTCTTCGGCTGAAATGCCTGGCTCCATATGCGCCTTGAAACCCTCCGCGCGAGCAACTTCGACAGCTTTGTGCGGGGACCAGGCAAAGATGCCGGGGTGGCCATAGAACACGCCGCAGACGCGCTTGCCGGCGCGTACCTCGGTCATCATCAGCTCGACCCACTGCCGGTAGGTCTGCATGCGCGACTTGCCCTCCTGGTAGTAGGGCTGAAGGCTGCGCACATCCGGATGCATGCGTTGCAGCCACATTTCCACGGCAGCGTCGGAAAGGGCGGCAAAAACCACGTCCGCCTGCTCGATATGGCTGCGCGCCAGTGGCGTGAGATGGGAACCCAGGGTCATGCCCATGCCGACGCAGGCCAGGCTGCCGCGGGGCGCGTCGTGGGGTGCCGATGAAGGGGTGTCATTCATCGCCTGATAGTAGGGCAGTTTTTGGGCTTGCAGCAGCCCTGCTGGACGAACCTTGGTGGAAGGATTTGGCGGGGCACTGAGTCGATGCGCGAGTGGTTCTGGCACGTTCCTTGATTCTCCATCAGTGAGCATCGACATCGCCCAGGTCTCCAGGCCTTCGCATTCCAATTAGCGGCGCACGTGTTGTGCGCTGCGGGGTGGGGCTGCGCGGTGACGCTCCAAGAGGTCGTGCCGTATGGAACTCAATTTCAGCGTGGTCGACGAGCGGGGGGAGCCCCTCGACGTGTTTTGCGAGGTGCACGCGAGGGGTGGGCATGTTCACTGGCGCGCCTGGGTCTATGGCTTCGCCACCATGAAAGACAGCTTCGAGGGCAATGCGTTTGACGAATCGGCCATAGCCGGGCAGGTGCAGGCGGAGGTGATGATTCGGGGAATTCACGCCGTAGATTGACGCCACGCGGCAGGAACTGACCCGTTGGGCGCTGGGCTCGAAAATGGCGGCGGGCGGGGTAATACAACCGTTTGACTCGATCAGGTTTGATGGCGCGCCTGGAGGCAGGGCCGAGGGCGTGCAGGCTGCGCATCGGAAAGATGTTGGCCGCGCTATCGATGCGTACCCAGATAGCGGCTGGCAGGATGTCGATCTGCGCATCAAGGGTGCGGCCGAGCCTGTAGAGAATTTGCGTCGCCTGCTGGATCGGTACGACGTATGGCAGATGATCATTCGCGCGGAACATCAGGCTCGCGACGGGAACAACCTTGCGGCGCATGCGTCGATGGCCGAGGCGTTGCGCTTGAGTCATCGCTGGGCCGCGTCTGGCGCCGCGCGGCGCGATTGGCGATAAGTATGGGCGACCAGCAACTGGCGCTGGAAGACCTTGGTGTGTTCGTTTCGATCAACCCGGCATGGGCGCGCACAGAGCTGAGGGACGATATCTATCGACCGCTGCACGACAATGCGCGTTTCCAGTCGTGGCTGCATTGAACGAAATGGTGCGCCTGGCACTCATGACGCATCCATAACATCGGTTCTGCGATACAAAAGACATCGCAAGGGAGACGTCCGATGATCGAACAAATCGAAGGATTGCCGCCAGGTACGCTGGGATTCCGTGCCAGTGGGCAGGTGACGGCGGCGGACTATGAGCGCGTGCTGGTGCCGGATATCGAGGCGGCGTTTGTGGTTCATCGCAAGTTGCGCCTGCTTTATCACCTCGGGCCTGACTTCACCGGCTTCGATCCGGGTGCCATGTGGGACGACGCCATGCTTGGCTTCCGTCACTTCAGTGGTTGGGATCGGATGGCGCTGGTGACCGATGTGCAGTGGTTGCGTATTGCGGCGACGGCGATGGGTTTTGCCGTGCCGGCCGAGTTTCATCTTTTCCGCAACGCAGAGCTGGTCAAGGCCATCGACTGGATACGCGAGCCGCGGGAACAACCCGAAAATGGGAACACATGAAACGATCGACGAAGCGCTTGCCAGTGACTTCGCCTTGTGGTGAACTCGGCCACATGTCCTGCATTCGCGCCCGTTTCGTTTCCATGATGGCCACCGTCGCTCCGTCGACGGCCAGCGGTCATGCGTGCGCGCTGAATAACAACGTCAATAACAATACCCGCATCAACGGGTGGGCCGGCGTGTAAGCAGAACAACGCAAACATTCACGCAAAAAGGCCCGCTCACTGCGGGCCTTTTTGTTTTTCCGCTTCGCGAAAACCAACCCAAGGAAACCGTGTCATGTGTTCGATCTTCGGCATGTTCGACCTGCAACCGGGCGATGACCTGGCGGCATTACGCCAGCAGGCGTTGGAGCTTTCCCAGCGTCAGCGTCATCGTGGGCCGGACTGGAGCGGCGTGTTTGTCGATGCCGGTGTGATTCTGGTGCATGAGCGCCTGGCCATCGTCGACCCTGCCAGCGGCGCGCAACCGCTGCACTCGCGCGACGGTGTGCTGGCTTTGGCGGTGAATGGCGAGATCTACAACCATCGTGAACTGCGCGCTGCCAGCGACTACGACTTCACCACGGGATCGGATTGCGAGGTCATCAACGCGCTATTTCGAGAGCAGGGCGCGCCGGTGGAGTGGGTGGCCAAGCTCAACGGCATCTTCGCGTTTGCGCTGTGGGACAGCGAGGCGTCGCGGTATGTGATTGCGCGCGATCCCATCGGCGTTTGCCCGCTGTACTGGGGACACGACAGCGAGGGTCGGTTGTGCGTTGCCTCGGAGATGAAGGCGCTGGTGGGTGTTTGCGCCGATGTGGCGCCGTTTCCGCCGGGGCATATCTACGACAGTGCCGATGGTGAGCTTCGCCGCTACTACGACAAGCCGTGGCGCGACTATGCGCAAACCAAGGGTCACGAGGTTTCGCTACCAGATCTGCGTGAGGCCTTCGAGCAGGCGGTGCATCGTCAGTTGATGACGGACGTACCCTATGGCGTGTTGCTATCGGGGGGGCTGGATTCGTCGCTGGTCGCCGCGTGTGCGGCGCGTTTCGCACGTCATCGTGTGGAGGATGACGATCGGGCCGAGGCGTGGTGGCCGCGCCTGCATTCCTTCGCGATTGGGCTGGAGGGTTCGCCGGATCTCGCTGCGGCTCAGGTTGCTGCCGACGCGCTAGGCACCGTGCATCACGGCTTCGTCTACACCTTTTGGGAAGGGCTCGACGCTTTACCCGAGGTGATTCGTCATATCGAAACTTACGACGTCACTACCATTCGCGCTTCCACGCCCATGTATTTGCTCGCGCGGCGCATCAAGGCGATGGGCGTGAAGATGGTGCTGTCGGGCGAGGGCTCGGATGAAATTTTTGGCGGCTACCTGTATTTCCACAAGGCGCCGTCGGCCGAGGCGTTTCACGAGGAAACCGTGCGCAAGCTCGACGCGCTGCACAGCTACGACTGCCTGCGTGCGAACAAGTCGATGATGGCCTGGGGCGTGGAGGCACGCGTGCCTTTCCTCGACCTGGAATTTCTCGATGTGGCGATGGGCCTTGATGCGCGCCACAAGATGGCAGGGCAGGGGCGGATCGAAAAGGCCGTGCTGCGCGAAGCGTTCCAGGGCGCGTTGCCGGACGAGATTCTGTGGCGACAGAAAGAACAATTCAGCGACGGCGTGGGCTATGGCTGGATTGACGGGCTCAAGGCGCACGCCGAGCAGGCGGTAAGCGATCGCGAGTTTGCTGCCGCGGCAACACGCTTCCCACATAACCCGCCGGCCACCAAGGAGGCCTATCTGTACCGCCGCATTTTCGAGCGCTTCTATCCCGGCCCGGCGTGTGCAGCGACGGTGCCCGGTGGCAAGTCGATTGCCTGCTCGTCACCGGCGGCGTTGGCGTGGGACCCATCATTCGCGAATGCGGCGGATCCTTCGGGGCGTGCGGTGCGCGGCGTGCATGCGCAGGCGCTTACTTGAAGGCGCGCGATCCCGGCGTTGCGCCGGGATCGCATTCATTCCGTATCAACGCAAATTGGGATGCAGCAGGAAACACATGTGCTGGTGCCGATAATCCAGCAGGAAATCCATGTCGCGCAACGCGCCGGCACCCAGCGTGATGGGGTGCCGTATGTTGGTCGCGTCGGTATAGACCTCGAAAAGAATGTCGAACGGCTGACCTGCAATGGTGAGGTTGACCTTGGCGCTTTGTGCGTTGGCAAAGTGATGTGAGCCGCCGATATCGCGCATGGCGGTCTTCTCGCGATGTAATGCAGTGACTTCATCCAGCGCGGCACGCGTGCCTATCAGGTAGCGCGAGGCGCCAGTGTCGAGCATCACCGATTGCGGGTTGTCGTTCACCAGCAGTTGAGGCAGTACGCGCAGGTCGTTGCCCCACACGCCGGAGCCCACCCGCATGGGCGTATCGCAGGCTGGTGTTTGGGAGTCCTTACCGTAGATCAGCAACGCCTTTTTGCTGAAGTGCAGTGTGCCCAGAGGCGCCATGAGGTTGCCGCCGAGCAGGGCGATGGGATCGGGCACGATGGTCACGGGCACGTTGTGCAGGGTGACGCCGCCGAACTGCAGGGTGTCGAGCAGCCCCTGTTTGGTGGGCACGCCCTGGCTCAGCCAGCCGTTGACCTTGCCGTCTCCATCCAATGGCTTGACGCCGAAGCGGTGCGCGTCTTCGATGCCAAGTACGAGGCCGCTGGCACCGCTATCGAGCATCAGGTCCAAGGCGTGATCATTCGCCTTGGCCTCGATGGCGGGCACCGAGGCGGTGTCCTTGAAGGGCAGGCTGACGTCGCCTGCGGGCAGGTCGTAGCTCAGTTGCGGGAGACTCGAGTTGCGGTCCAGGTAGCTCTGCATGCTCGCCAGCTGGCGGTCTACCCGGTGATCGCGGAAGTGCTCAATCAGTTCGCGCTCCACCGCCAGCGCCTCGGCAGGGCGACCCGCCAGCTGCAGATTGCCGCTACGAAACTGACCGCAGCTCAGCGCCACGGCGGGCCGTGTGTCGATCAGCGACTGTTCGCAAAGCGTGGCGTCAGCGCTGGCGGCATCCAGGTTGAAGCGCACGCGTTCAAGCGCCATGGCGGCCCAGATGTGCACGATGGGGTCGCTGGCTTCCTGGTAAAGCTTGGCCAGGGCTGGCGCGTCGGCGTTCTGCATGGCCTTCCAGATCACGCGGAGGTCGATGTTCTCGGCGGCCATGCTTTCGCCGCCAGGTACCACTGATGTGTCGTCGGCTGTTTTGGCCGTGACGAATCCGCTTAACGCAAGGGCGCCTGCGAGCCCCAGTGCGCTCCATCCCCGCTGCCTTTTTCCCACCTGCCTCTCCCTGGACGCGGCCGGCTCCCGGCGCGGGCTACCTGGCTATCGGTCGGAGATGAACGCATATTTGCCATGACAGTTTCAATCAGCCACTTTTACCGGCCGCAACGGGTCCTCTGTTATCCTAAAGGGCTGCTGATACGGAACTGATAGCCAGATGATCGAGACCAATCCGATCCATGCGCAGATTGCGGACCTCAAGGGCCGCGTCGAGTCGCTTAGGGGGTATCTTTGACTACGCCACCAAGCGTGAGCGTCTCGAAGAAGTAAGCCGCGAACTGGAAAGCCCCACCGTGTGGGACGATCCGCCGCGCGCGCAGGAGCTGGGCCGCGAGCGCGCCCGGCTGGAAACCATCGTCAGTGGCATCGACAGTCTCACGGCCGGCCTGATCGACGCCGGCGAGCTGCTGGAAATGGCCGCCGCCGACGACGACGAAGACACCGCCAACTCCGTGGTCGCCGACCTGGCCGGCCTTGAATCCAAAGTGGCCAAGCTGGAATTCCAGCGCATGTTCTCCGGCAAGATGGACGCCAACAATGCCTTCGTGGACATCCAGGCCGGCGCCGGCGGCACCGAGGCGCAGGACTGGGCGGAAATCCTGCTGCGCATGTACCTGCGCTGGGCCGAGTCGCGCGGCTGGAAAACCGAGCTGCTGGAAGTGT
The DNA here is from genome assembly GCA_963783075.1 of uncultured Gammaproteobacteria bacterium. Classification (GTDB taxonomy): domain Bacteria; phylum Pseudomonadota; class Gammaproteobacteria; order Xanthomonadales; family Rhodanobacteraceae; genus Dyella. Next base: position 974,798 of record CAWAMF010000003.1, read on the forward strand.
CCGGTGGCGAAGTGGCTGGCATCAAGTCCGCCACCTTCCGCGTGGAAGGCGATTACGCCTATGGCTGGCTGAAGACCGAGATCGGCGTGCACCGCCTGGTGCGCAAGAGCCCGTTCGACTCGGACAACCGCCGCCACACCAGCTTCACCTCGGTGTTCGTGTCGCCGGAAGTGGATGACGACATCGACATCGACATCAACCCGGCCGACCTTCGCACCGACGTGTACCGCTCGTCCGGCGCCGGTGGTCAGCACGTGAACAAAACCGAGTCGGCCGTGCGTATCACGCATATCCCGACCAATACGGTCGTGGCCTGCCAGACCGAGCGCAGCCAGCACGCCAACCGTGACCGCGCCATGAAGATGCTCGCGGCCAAGCTGTATGAGCTGGAGCTGCAAAAGCGCAATGCCGAGAAGGATGCGCTGGAAGCGACCAAGTCCGATATCGGCTGGGGCAGCCAGATCCGCAACTACGTGCTCGACCAGAGCCGTATCAAGGATCTGCGCACCGGCATCGAGCGTTCGGATACGCAGAAGGTGCTCGACGGTGACCTCGATGAATTCATTGAGGCCAGTCTCAAGTCGGGCCTGGATGCGGGCGCCAAGCGTGTGGATGCGTAAAGCTCACGTGCTTCGCGTTAGATCTGCCTATGGCTCGTCATCCCTGCGAAGGCAGGGATCCAGCGACTTTAGGACGAGCAGCAAAGGCACTGGATCCCTGCCTTCGCAGGGATGACGTCTCGAAAAATGGCTGTGCTCGCATCGGCACGGCTTCGAATGGCAATAGACCAACACTCAGACCGGAACCCACGCATGACCAGCGACAACGTTTCTTCCGCCACCGCTCCCGCCGAGTCCGTCCCGCAGGACGAGAACAAACTCATTGCCGAGCGTCGCGAGAAACTCAAAGCGTTACGCGGGCAGGGTGTGGCTTTCCCGAATGACTTCAAGGTCGATGCCTTCGCCGGCGATCTGCAGGGTGAGTTTGCCGACCTGGAGCGCTGGACCGCCGAGGCCATCGAGGGTGCTGCCCGTCGCGTGAAGGTGGCCGGTCGGGTCATCCTCAAGCGCGACCAGGGCAAGGTCGCCTTCGTGCAGATGCAGGATTTCAGCGGCCGCATCCAGCTCTTTATCCATCAGGGCACCGTGGGCGAAGAAACGTTCAAGGCGTTCAAGGGTTGGGACCTGGGCGACATCGTGGGCGCCGAAGGCGTGCTGATGCGCACCAAGACTGGCGAGCTGTCGGTCAAGGTGGATGTGCTGCGTCTGCTCACCAAGAGCTTGCGCCCGCTGCCGGACAAGCGTCACGGCCTGGCCGATGTGGAGCAGCGTTATCGCCAGCGCTATGTCGACCTGATCGTCACCGAAGAAGCGCGCCGCACCTTTGCGCAGCGCTCGAAGATCATCGGTTTCATCCGCAAGTGGCTGGAAGCTGAGCCGCGCCGCTTCATGGAAGTGGAAACGCCGATGATGCACGTGATCCCGGGCGGTGCTACGGCACGCCCGTTCGTGACGCATCACAACGCACTGGATATGGATCTGTACCTGCGCGTGGCGCCGGAGCTGTATCTAAAGCGCCTGGTGGTCGGCGGCTTCGACCGCGTGTACGAGATCAATCGCAACTTCCGCAACGAGGGCGTGTCCACCCGGCACAACCCCGAGTTCACCATGCTGGAGCTCTACCAGGCCTACGCCACCCACACCGAGATCATGGACCTCACCGAGGAAGTGATCCGCGCGTCGGCGCAGGCAGTCATCGGCACCACCAAGCTGACCTGGGAAGGCACCGAAATCGACGTGGGCCCGGCGTTCCGTCGCTGGAGCATGGAAGAGGCGGTGCTGGAGCTGAACCCGGAAATTCGCCGCGAGGAGCTGCGTGACCGCGAGGCACTCGCCGCCCACGCCAAGCGCCTGGGCTGCCAGGTGAAGGCCGATTTCGGCTGGGGTCGCCTGCTGCTGGAGATCTTCGAGAAGACGGTGGAGCACACGCTGATCCAGCCGACCTTCATCACCGATCACCCGGTGGAAGTTTCCCCGCTGGCCCGCGAGAGCGACACCAAGCCCGGCATCACCGACCGCTTCGAGCTGTTCGTCAACGCCAAGGAGCTGGCCAACGGCTTCTCCGAGTTGAACGACCCGGAAGACCAGGCCGCGCGCTTCCAGGCCCAGGTGGACGCCAAGGCCTCCGGCGACGACGAGGCCATGCACTTTGACGCCGATTACATCCGCGCGCTGGAAGTGGGCCTGCCGCCGACGGGCGGCCTGGGCATCGGCATCGACCGCCTGGTGATGCTGCTGACCAACGCCTCGTCCATCCGCGACGTGCTGCTGTTCCCCTATATGCGCCCGGAGGCCTGATTCATGTGGTTTGCCATCACTGGCACGGATGTGCCTGATTCGCTTGAGAAACGTACAGCCGTTCGCCCGGCTCACGTGGATCGCCTCAAAGCGCTGCTGGATCAGGGGCGCCTGCTGCTCGCCGGTCCGTTTCCGGCGATCGATTCCGAAGATCCGGGCCCGGCCGGGTTCACTGGCAGCCTGATCGTGGCCGAGTTTGCCTCGCAGGCCGAAGCGGAGACCTGGGCCGCCGCCGATCCGTATGTGGCCGCTGGCGTCTATGCCAGTGTCAGCATCAAGCCGTTCCGCAAGGTGTTGCCGGCAGCATGAGCATCCCCATGGCCGACCAGATCCGCGAGCGCCTTCAGCAGGCGCTCGATCCTGTCGCGCTGGAAGTGCTGGATGAGGGCCACAAGCACGCCGGCCATGCCAACGAGGGCAAGGGGCATTTCCATGTGCGCATCGTCAGCGTGGCGTTTGCCGGGCAGCTGTCGATCAAGCGGCACCGGCTGGTTTATGCGGCGCTGCAGGGGTTGATGGACAACGGCATCCACGCACTATCCATCGACGCGAAGGCGCCGGGCGAATAACGCCCAAAGCAATTTCTGCCCGTCATTCCGGCGAAGGCCGGGTTTTCAACAGCCGAAGGGCTGGTCATCCAGCGTCTTTAGCGTTCTATCGCACGGGAAAGTCACTGGGTGACTCGCGTCGCTCACCCCTGATGGGGCCGCCCTTCGGGCGTTCTGCGCTGCGCTTGTCCGGCTTTCGCCGGGGTGACGTTGAGGCGGATTGGTAGTCGCCAAAATAAATCCTTTAATAACATTGATCTAAGTATCAATATTAAAGTGAAGTATCTTGCCGAAACGCGTTGCGGCTGCGGCCCGCGTTTGGCACAGTGACCCATCGCCCGAATGCCTCGGGCATCCCACATAGATGTTGATGCCCGCATGCGCCTGACCACGATCAAACTCGCCGGTTTCAAGTCCTTTGTGGATCCGACCACGTTGCACCTGCCGACCAATATGACCGGCGTGGTAGGACCCAATGGCTGCGGCAAGTCCAACATCATCGACGCCATCCGCTGGGTGATGGGCGAAAGCGCGGCCAGTCGCCTGCGCGGCGATTCGCTGACCGACGTGATCTTCTCTGGTTCCAACGCGCGCAAGCCGGTGGGCCAGGCGACGGTGGAGCTGATCTTCGACAACGGCGACGGCACCATCCAGGGCGAATACGGCCAGTACGCCGAGATCTCGGTGAAACGCCAGGTCAGCCGCGATGGTCAGTCCGCGTACTTTCTCAATGGCGCACGCTGCCGTCGTCGTGACATCACGGATTTGTTCCTAGGCACTGGCCTGGGGCCACGCAGCTACTCGATCATCGAACAGGGCATGATCAGCCAGATCGTCGAGGCCGCGCCCGACGAACTGCGCACGCATCTGGAAGAAGCGGCCGGCATCTCCAAGTACAAGGAGCGCCGCAAGGAAACCGAGAGCCGCATCAAGGCCACCCGCGAGAATCTGGATCGTGTACGCGACGTGCGCGACGAGGTGGACAAGCAGCTCGAGCACCTCAACCGCCAGGCCCGCGCGGCCGAGCGCTGGAAGGCCCTGAAGGAAGAGCAAGTTCGCAAAGAGGCCGAGCTGCGTGCGCTCGAATATCGCGGGCTCAAGAGCCAGCACGACGGCGAAGGCGCCGGCCTGTCCGCCGCCGAGATCGAAATCGAAAAGCAGCTGGCTGGCCAGCGTCATGTCGAAGCCCAGCTGGAAAGCGTGCGCGAGCGTCACAGCGGCGCCAGCGAGCACCTGAACTCGGTGCAGGCTGAGGTTTATAAGGTGGGCGCCGAAATCGCCCGCGTCGAACAACAGGTTCGCTACAACCGCGAAACCGCCGATCGCCTGCAGCGCGCCCAGGGCGAGGCCGAGCGCGAGCACGCCGAGCTGGCCGAGCACATCGCCAACGACCGCACGCAGGTGGAAGCACTGCGCATGGCGCTGGCCGAGGGTGAGCCCAAGCTCGAAGCGTTACAGCAGATGCAGGACGACACCGCCGAATCGGCGCGGGAAACCGAAGGCAAGTTGGCCGACTGGCAGCAGCGCTGGGACGTGCATACCCGTACCGCCGGCGAATCGAGCCGCGCTGCCGAGGTCGAGCGCACCAAACTCAATTATCTGGATCGTCAGGGCATCGACCTGTCGCGTCGCCGCGAAGCGTTGGAAGCCGAGCAGAAGGCCACCGACGTGGCCGCGCTGGATGCTGCCTCCGAGCAACTGCATATCGAGCACGACACCCAGCGCGAGCGGGTGGAGTCGCTGGGCGGCTTGCTCGATCAGCACAAGACCAGCTACGAGAAAGTGCTGGACGAAGAGCGCCAGGTGCAGTCCTCGCTCAACGAGGCACGTCAGCAGCTGCAAAGCGCACGTGGCCGTCAGTCCTCGCTCGAGGCCTTGCAGCATGCTGCGCTGGGCCAGGAAGAAAGCGCCGCCAGCGGCTGGTTGGCCCGTTTGGGTCTGGATAAGTCGCGCCGCCTCGGCGAGTCGCTGCAGGTCGAGGCTGGCTGGGAAACCGCCGTGGAAACCGCATTGGCGGGCTTCCTTGATGCCGTGCTGGTCGAAGGCTCGCACGGGCTGGCGACCGAGTTTGGCGCGCTGGAGAATGCCGATGTCGCCTTGGTCGATGTGGCCGAGGGTGGCGTCAACACCGCCGGTACGCTGGCGGCGCATGTGCGCGGCCCTGCGGCTGCCATGTCCATCCTCAACCATGTGCTGACCGCCGACTCGATCGAGCACGCGCACCGGATCGTGGCCGGGTTGTCTGCATTGGCGCCGTACCAGTCAGTGATGACGCCTACCGGCGAATGGCTTGGCCCGGGCTGGGCCCGCGTGCGTCGCGCGCAAGGCAATCAGGTGGGCGTGCTGGCGCGCGAGCGCGAGATGCGCACGTTGGGCGAGCAGATCACGACGCTGGAAGAGCGCATCGAAGAGGCCACCAATACGCTCGATGACCTGCGCGCGCGCAAGTTCGAGGCCGAGCGTGCCCGCGACGATGCCCAGCGCGAGCTGTACAACGCGCACCGCCGCCAGTCCGAATTGGCCGGTCAGCTCCAGAGTCAGCGAGGCAAGATGGAAACCGCCCGCGCTCGGGCGGAGAAAGTGGCGGGCGAGCTGTCGGACCTGGTCAACCAGCTCGACGAGCTGCAGTCGCAAACGCGCGATGCGCGTGCGCGCCTGGACGAATCGGTCGGCCACATGGGCGATATGGAAGACCAGCGCCGCGAGCTTGAGAACGAGCGTCGCGCTTTGCTCGAATCACGCGAAGAGGCACGCATGAACGCGCGCGAGGCGGCCGACCAGGCGCACGCGTTGGCGCTGTCGATGGAGTCCAAGCGTTCTTCGCTGACCTCGTTGGAGCAGGCACTGGCGCGCATGGATTCGCAGATCCGCCAGATCGAGGCCCGTCGCACCGAAATTACCGAGCAGCTGGCCGCCGGCTCCGATCCCATCGCCGAGCTGGAAGCCGAGCGCCAGACGTATCTTGATCAGCGCCTGCTGGTGGACAAGCAGCTGGTGGAAGCGCGTCGCGCGCTGGAAGACTGCGATGCCGAGTTCCGTCGGCTGGAGCAGGAGCGCCATCGCATCGAGCAGGTGCTCAATGGCCTGCGCGAGAAGCTGTCGCAGAAGAAGCTTGCCGCACAGGCGCTGCACCTGCGTGCCGAGCAGCTGGCTGAGGCGATTACCGCGTCCGGCCTGGAACTGGAGCCGCTGCTGGCCGAACTGGCCCAGGATGCCGATGCCAGTCAGTGGCGTTCGCAGCTCACCGATATCGGCCAGAAAATCGTGCGCCTGGAGCCGGTGAATCTGGCGGCGATCCAGGAACATGCCGAGCAAAGCGAACGCAAGACCTATCTGGACAACCAGCTTGCCGACTTGGTCAGTGCCATGGAAACGCTGGAGTCGGCAATAAAGAAGATCGATCGCGAGACGCGCCAGCGCTTCAAGGAAACCTTCGACCGCGTCAACGCGGGTGTGCAGGAATTGTTCCCACGCTTGTTTGGCGGCGGTCATGCCTATCTCGAACTCACCGGCGACGACCTGCTCGACACGGGCGTGGCGATCATGGCGCGGCCGCCGGGCAAGCGCGTTTCCAATATCACCTTGCTGTCGGGCGGCGAGAAGGCGCTGACCGCCGTGTCGCTGGTGTTTGCCATCTTCGGTCTGAATCCGGCGCCGTTCTGCCTGCTGGACGAGGTGGATGCGCCACTCGATGAAGCCAACGTGGGTCGCTTCTCCAGCATGGTGAAGGAGATGAGCGAGAAGGTTCAGTTCATCTTTGTCAGTCACAACAAGGCCACCATGGAGGCGGCCTCGCAGCTTTGCGGTGTGACCATGCGCGAGCCGGGTGTTTCCCGTCTCGTGCAGGTTGATCTTGCCGAAGCGGCTAAACTTGCAGGCGCAGCCTGAGGACTTCCGATATGACCGTGCAACCCGTGCTCGCCTTCGCCTGGAACCCCGTCGTTGGCATTCCCCTGCTGATCGTCTGCCTGATTGCACTGGCGCTGATCTGGCTACTCGGTCAGCCGAAGAAAGAGCAGGGCAGGCGGCGCGTGGTACCCAATACCTCGGGTGAGCGCCGCGAGCCCACCTTCGGAGGCGACGCCGAGGTGTCGGACGAACCCTCGTTCAGTGCACGCGACGACTTCCACATGGATCCGCTGAACACCCCTTCGCCACAGCAAGGCGAACTGGACATGGGGTTGCGCGAGGAGCTCGAGCGTTTGGGCGCCACGCTGGCCGGCGGCCGCGACGGCAAGGTGACGCCTGCGCCCATCAACAAGCCAACGGGCATCGCCGCGTCGATCGTCGATGCGCTGCGTGCGCCGCCGGAACAGTTCGAGCAAAGTCTCGCCGGTGCAGCAGCGGGCGTGCCGGTTGCCCCCCAGGTCGTGGTGGCCGAACCGGTGCTTGCAACCGAACCCGCTCCCGCATCGGTTGCCCCGCGCGTGCCCCCGCGTTCGGACCTTGGCCGTCGCCCGGAGCGCATGCCGGTCGAGCGCATCGTCACGCTGTTCGTGGTGGCGCGCGAAGGCAGCGTGTTCAACGGCGCCGACCTGATCGTGGCAGCCGAGAAGGCAGGCCTGGAATTCGGCGACATGGGCATCTATCACCGCCTGGTCGACGGCAAGCGCGAGCTCGGCCCGATCTTCAGCGTGGCCAACATGCTCAAGCCCGGCAATTTCGACCTGACCCGGCTGGACGCGCTGCGCACGCCGGGCCTGAGTTTCTTCATGACCTTGCCTGCGCCGATTACCGCGCTGGACGCCTGGGACACCATGCTGCCCACCGCGCAACGGCTGGCCGAGCTGCTTGATGGCCAGGTGCTTGACGAGGAGCGCAATGCGCTTGGCCGCCAGCGCGTTGCCCACATCCGCGACGAGCTGCGCGGCTGGGATCGCGACCACGAAGGCAAGGAAATCACCTTCGGTCGTTGACACCGGGCTCACATATGAGGCCTTGCGCATAGCCTGACGGTCAGACAGAGTCTGCTGCCAGGGAGGGGCCTTATGGGTGTCAAATCGCTGCGTAGCCTGATGTGGCTAGGGTTGCTTGCGCTCTCCGCATGTACCCATTCCGATCTCAGGCCCGATTACCCACGTCATCCCAGCACGGTGTTGCCGGTGCAGGCCGATGCGCCGCTGGCGGCGTACGCGGAACGCCTGGCGTCGACCCATGACGGCGACTCTGGCTTGCGCCTGGTCAGCGACGCCAGCGATGCCTTGCTGGTGCGCATCGCGCTCGCCGATCGCGCGGTGCACACGCTGGATGTCCAGTACTACATGTTCCATTCCGACGCGACAGGTCAACTGCTCGCGGAGCGGTTGCTGGCAGCCGCTGATCGTGGTGTGCGCGTGCGGCTCTTGCTGGATGACCTGCATGTCGCCGGCAACGACGCCGTGCTGCGGGCGCTCGATGGCCATCCGCATATCCAGATCCGCCTGTTCAATCCCTTCCTGGAACGCAAGTCATCGCTATGGAGCATCGGCAAGCAATTTGCCGGGGACTTCTCGCGGCTCAACCGGCGCATGCACAACAAGGCCCTTATCGCTGATGGCTCGGTGGCTATCGTCGGCGGTCGCAACATCGGCGATGAGTATTTTGATGCCAACGGCAACGTGAATTTCCGCGATCTGGATGTGCTGGCGGTCGGTCCGGTGGTGGCCCAGGTTGGCGAGGCCTTCGATCGCTATTGGAACAGCCCGCAGTCCTTTCCGATCGGGGCGTTTCACTACAAGGTGCCGGGAGACCCCGAGCTGGCTGCAGTCCGCAAGCAGCTGGCTGTCAATGCGCGCACCTTCAGCCAGACCAGCTACGCGCAGAACCTGATCACTCGCGTGGGCGATATCGCCCATGAAACACCGGAAGCCCAATGGGCCTGGGGGCCGGCGACGTATCTCGCTGACGATCCGGACAAGGGCAACCCGGAGGCCGACGACAAAGGCCTGCACATGGCACCCAAGCTGCGCGCATGGCTGGACGGCGCGCAACACCAGATCACCCTCATCTCTCCTTATTTCGTGCCGGGCAAAACCGGTGTGGCTTATCTGACGGCCATGCGACAGCGCGGCGTTGCGGTGAACCTGCTGACCAATTCCCTGGCATCGACTGACTCAGGTGGCGTCTACGCTACTTACGCCTTCTATCGGACGCCGTTGCTGGCCCAAGGCGTCAGCATCTACGAGTTGAAGTCCGATGCCAGCAGCCCTGGTGGCGGCAGCGGCCATTTCTTCGGGTCCTCGTCCGGTAGCAGCAGCGGCAGCAGCCTGCATGCCAAGGCGATGGTGGTGGATGACAACCACGCCTTTGTGGGGTCGATGAATCTCGACCCTCGTTCGCGTGATCTCAACACCGAGGACGGCGTGATCATCGAGTCGACCGTACTGGCCAAGGCGCTGCTGGCCATTTTTGCCGACGCCACCAAGCCGGCACACAGCTATCACGTCGTGCTGGACCCAACGAGCCAGCGCACCTACTGGGAGGGGCAAGGGCCTGACGGCGCGCCCATCCGCATCGACCACGCGCCCGACACCAGTTGGTGGCGGCGCTTCAAGGTGGGGTTGAGCCGCCTGCTGCCTGTCGAGGGCCTGCTTTAGGCCTCGCACCTTCCCCCTTTCGGGTAGGTGCGTCACGGGGACGAAAAGCGTAATTTGATGGACTTGGATCGGGTCGCGCGCTGTGCCATCGATGCGCGCGTGTTGAAGCTTCTGCGGGTGACGAGAGCTTGCATGCGCCGCTTCAAGGGTTGTGCCACCCGATACGTCCCGTGCCGCCCACCATCATTGCCCCGGCTGCGCAGCCTGCTGCGGCGAACGAATGCTGCGATACCCGTGTGGCGCCTATGGGGCGTGCTGGCGCTGTGCTGCTTGCTCGCCGCCTGCGCGGCTGCATTGCATCCCAGGGCGTCGGCAGAGGACCCTTTGGCCGACGCCAATATGCTGTGGCGGGATCTGTCCTATGAGTCCGATCCCGAGTTGTCGGCCCAGATTGCCATGCAGTGTGCCTCGTTGGCCTATATGGCGCTGGATACCACCGATGTGGCACGACAGCACGCTGCCCAAGCCACTGGCAATCGCTGTACCAGCCTGCTGCTGGATATTTTGCTGAGCCGCGAGCCACAGCGATGGACGTCCAGAAGCATCAAGGTGAGCGGCACGAAGCTCGATATCGAATTTCGTGGCGCATCGCCCACCCTGTCGGGGCCGGTAGTGCTGATCCGTGCGGATGCCGTATCGGTGCCTCCCGTGATGGGAGGACGTCACGCGACAGCAGGCTTCGGCATTTCACTGGTGGCCATGCAGCCGCGTTGCACCAATAAGCCGATTTGCCAGCTTTATCCGCCAGAAGGAATTTTTCGCCCGCTGACGGCCTGGGTTGAACCGGGCAAGCTCGGCACCCCGCACTTGATGATGACCGATCCATTTCTGCACCCGGCCATCACCGTGGGTGGCCGCGACATCGCGCTGGCCGCCGATGTCACGGCACCCTATGCAGCGGTGTTCGATAGAGCGGGCGTGATTGGACGGGACGCGATCTGGAACCTGCTTGGCGGTACGCAGTCGACAACTCTCCAGGGCCTGTACCTGTTGGAGGATTACGACCCGAACAAAACGCCCATCATCATGTTGCACGGCCTCGGTCGCAGCCCGCTGGTATGGGGCAGGTTGACCAACCTGATTCTCGGCACGCCGGACCTGCGCGCGCGTTACCAGGTCTGGCACGTGGTGTACCCCACGAGTACGCCGATATTGCTGGATCGCCATCGCGTCGAGGCATTTCTCAATCATGGCTGGCGCGTGCTGGACCCGTCGGGCACGGCGCCGGCCAGACAGAACGTCGTGTTGATCGGGCATAGCCTGGGCGCGGTGATTTCGCGCCTACTCACCGCCGATAGCGGCGAGGTGGTGTGGAACGCGGTATTCGACGAGCCGGTCGGGGCGCTGAACGGCACGTCTGCTGATATCGCCACGGTAGACAGCCTGTTTCACTTCAACGCCTATCCCGGCATAGGGCGCGAAATTTTTCTCGCCGCACCGCATCGGGGCAGCCCAACCGCCGACGATTTCATTGGTCATCTCGCCGTGCATCTTGTACGGGTGCAGGCGCCGGAGCTGGATGCGCTCCTTCGCGTCACCGACGCCAATCGGCCTCACGTATCCGCAGCGTTGTACGCGGATTACCTGAAAGAGGGTCTGAGCAGTGTCAGCACGCTGCGCTCCGAGCAACCCGTCAGTCGCGCTTCGCAAGCGCTGATGCCCGTTGCCGGCGTTCGCTACTACACCTTTGCCGGGCATCTTCCGGGCACGAATCCGCCGGGTGACGGCATCGTGCCGCTAGACAGCGCCATCCTTGCCGGCGCGCAATCGACCACCATCGTCAATGACGGCCATCAGCTGTATCTCAACGACGAAGTGCTGGCGAAAATCGTGGCGATTCTTCGCCAGCCTTGAGCGCGAGCGCTCGGCATGCCTCAGGTGGGCTGCTTGCGGAAGGCAATGGCGAAGCGGTTCCAGCCGTTGATCGCAACCACCAACAGGGTCAGGTCCGTCAGTTCCTCCGGCGTGAAATGGGGCTGCACGGCTTCCCATACGCTGTCCGGCACGTGGTTGGCGGCGATCAAGGTGAGGGATTCGGTCCACTCCAATGCCGCGCGTTCGCGATCGGTGAAGAACGGCGTTTCGCGCCACACGCATACCGCTGCCAGGCGGCGCTCGTTCTCGCCGGCCTTGCGGGCGTCGGATGAGTGCATGTCCACGCAAAAAGCGCAGCCATTTATCTGCGAGGCGCGCAGGCGAACCAGGTCGACCAGGGGTTTTTCCAGGCTGCTTTTGCTGATGCGCTGCTCCAGACCCATCATGGCCTTGATGGCATCGTGGCCGGCTTTGTAAAAGTCGAGACGCTCGTTCATGTCGGTACTCCGTGCAAGTTGGTGCAATGGGAAAGTGCGGCTAGGCTAGACGCACCATTGGACCTCCTAAATGTCCATTTTTTGGAAATTCAAGGTGACCACTGAATGGACTTGCAGCTAACCATCGCCGGTCGCCGTGACCTCATCGGCCAAATCTACCGCCAGCTGCGTGCGTCGATCGTGGAAGGACGGCTGCCGGCGGGTGAGCGATTGCCTTCCACACGTGACCTGGCGTTGCAGCTTGGCGTGTCGCGCAAAACCACGCTTGAGGCGTTCGAGCGCCTGATGGCCGAGGGTTTCCTGGTGACCCGGACGGGCGACGGCACGTTTGTGGCTGAAGGTTTGGCGCCCAGTCCGGTGCGAAGTCGCACGCGTGTCGCCACGACACCGCGGCCAGCTTCGGTATGGAAACGCATGCCACCCACGCTATCCATGCCCAGGCCAGGCGCACGGCCTGCGTATGACTACCTGGGAGGAGTGACGGACAAGGCGCTGTTCCGCTTCGATGCGTGGCGCAAATGCATAGCCCACGCCTTGCGAGTGCAGGCGCGGGGGCGAGGCATTTATCGCGATCCCGGTGGTGAGCAGGAGCTGCGCCTGGCTGTGGCGCGCTACATCGGTTTCAGCCGGGGCGTCGCATGCAACTGGCAGGACGTGATCGTTACCCAGGGTGCCCAGCAGGCGGTGGACCTGGCGGCGCGCGTCATGGTCAACCCAGGCGACACCGTTGCCGTGGAAGAGCCGGGCTATCCGCCGGTACGTTCGAGCCTGCTGGCCTTGGGCGCACGCGTGATACCCGTACCGGTCGACGACGAAGGACTGCGCGTAAGCGAGCTGCCCGACGAGACTCGGCTGGTCTATGTCACGCCGTCGCATCAGTTCCCGCTGGGCATGCCCATGAGCCTGGACCGCCGGCTCGCCTTGCTGGAATGGGCGTCGTCACGAGGCGCGCTCATCGTCGAGGACGACTATGACGGTGAATTCCGTTTCGAAGGGCGCCCGCTGGAGTCACTCAAGAGCCTTGACCGCACAGGCGTGGTTGCCTATGTGGGTACTTTTTCCAAAACCATCTTTCCCGAGCTGCGCGTGGGCTACGTGGTCCCGCCCGAAACGCTTGCCGCGGATTTCCTCAAGGCAAAGCAAATCGCCGACTGGCACGGCTGCAGCCTGACCCAGGCTGCGCTGGCGCGCTTCATGCTCGAGGGTGATTTCGGTCGACACGTGCGCCGGGTGCAGAAGGTCTACGCGAAGCGGCGCGAGGCGTTGCTGGGACACCTCACGGGTGAGCTGTCGCCCTGGCTGGAATCGATCGTGCCTGTGGCTGGCATCCATCTCGCCTCGCAGTTGCGCAAGGGCCTTACCGAGGAGGCGGTGATCGGGCTTGCACGCAAGTCCTCGATCGGTCTTTATGGCATTTCGGGCTTTTACGCAGGGCGTCGGCCGAGGCAGGGGTTGCTGTTCGGCTATGGGGATATCTCGGTGGATGACATCCACGCGTCCATGACCACGCTGGCCTCCTTGCTGGCGAAGCTGGCGTCCTGAGCGGTGCGCGACGCTCTTTGAGCTAACGATTCGCGACCTTTTGGGCATGACATCAAAGTCCGTGCACGTCTGGTAAACAAAGTCTGTGTCGCTTTGTCCAACAATGTACTCACTTCGCCCGTTAGCGCCGCGGCGACGTCCCCCGCTTCTGCAGCACTGCCTTAGCTTGACTGCTTTTGAACGGTCATAGGCGGTTTCAATATGCGTACTCACAAGTGGGCGGCTTTACAGTGATGTCCGCCTTCAATGGTTACGCGACCTGCTTGTCATCACCATCGCGATACCCCCAAGAATCGCGGTAGAAGCGACAGTCAGGCGCGGCGTGATCGCTTCCGATAGGAATACCACTCCGCCAAATGCCGCGATCAGAGGCACCGATAACTGTACGGTGGCAGCGCGCATGGCGGAAAGCCTGCGCAGCGCTGCATACCAGATGACATACCCGATGCCCGACGTGAGTGCGCCGGAGGCAATGCCCAGGGCGACCCCGGCCGCGTCCGTGTAAGCGGGGGCGTTGACGATCAAAAGCAAGCTCAGCAAGGGGGCGAGCAGTGCGGCCCGCGCGAAGTTTCCCGCTGTTGCGGCAAGCGGGTCGGCCAGGCAGCGGCCGCGCAACGAGTACACGCCCCAGGCCACGCCAGCGATTGCCATCAACGCAGCGCCGAGGAGCGGTGGCGCTGAGATCACCCGGAGACACCAGGTAGAAAAGCCCAGCGACGGCCAATACCAGACCGACCCATGCGACGTACCCGAATTTTTCGCCGGAGCGCAAGCCGACGCTGAGCATGGTCAATTGGACCGCGCCGAATAGAATCAATGCCCCCGTGCCTGCGGGCAAGGTGAGATACGCGAAGGAGAAGAAGGCAACATAAGCAAACAGCATGGTCGCAGCGAGCCAGTCCGCATGACTGGGCGAGGACCGGTCCGGCCGGAGCCGAACGATGACGGCGAGTATGACCGCTCCGGAAACGAGCCTGATGGCGGCGAAGCTGATCGGATCGATTTCCCGTCGCTGCAACGCAAACCGGCACAACAGTGAATTGGCCGCGAAGGCGAGCATCGCTACCGTAGTGAAGACGGTCGTCTGCAAGATGCGCAGTCCACCGCGCGTTTCATGCATGGGTCGCCACCAGAACGACTGCCCACGACAGCAACGCCACGCCGAGGGGCGCGCTGAGACGCTTGCCCCAGCGCACGTTCTTTTCGAGCGCCATCACGGCTGCAAGCAAGAGCATCCACCCGAGGCTGCCGGTGCCGAGAGCGAACATCAATAGCATCAGCGCCCAGCAGCACCCGACGCAGAATAAGCCGTGCTGCGCGCCAAGCGCGAACGCTTGCCGCGCTGGCGCTTGTCCTCGCCAGTGCTCAATGACGAAGCTCAACGGCGAGCGGCACTTTTCCAGACACTGGTACTTGAGCCGGCTGAACTGGAATGCGCCGGCCAACGCAATGATGGCGACACCGATCAGCCAGCCATTCCACGCCAGCAGGGGTACGCTGGCGAGCACGGAGAGTAGTGCACTGTGAAGTGCATGCGCCAGGAGTCCGAAGGCTCCCCACACCGTCATATAGCCCAGGCCGAGCAGCATAAGGAGACGCCCATGGTCTGGTCGTTCGCCCGTGAGCCGGTCGAAGGCATTGAACAGCGGCAAGGTGGCAGGCAACATCATGGCCGTTGTCATGAGGATCCACGCGACGGCCTCGAGTAATACGGGCACGAGCACGTCGCCGCCCGGAACGACACGGCACAGAAACGCAATCGATCCTGAGGCTATCCAGTTACCGTGTTCGACATAGCGTCCATAAGGACTGCGCGTCCACGCCCACAACGCAAACCATGCGAAAGCAACCAGCGCGGCCAGGATCGGCACGAACACGCGAGCATGGCGCGAGGCGCTGGGCGGCGAAGGGCCTGCCGTTGAGTTCATGCGTCGAAGACGAACGTGCTCTGCAGGGCGTTGTGGTTCTTGATGTCGAGGTTGATGCCGAGGGCGGCGTTTTTGGATCGATAGGTCGGGGCCTTGCCGACAAACACCGGCGCCCCAGGCACGGTTGAGAACACGGTATCGGAGAGGGTGGTCTGGCCGCCGGTCGCGCCGAGATAGGGCTCGAGTTCGGCATAGTAGTTCGTACCGATCTCGAGTTCGCCCTTACCCGCAACCACGGTGAATCGGATGGGCGCTCGCTCCACCGATACGACCTGGCCGATGAGCTTGGCGAGATCAGCGACCGGTCCGCCGGCCTGGCCGGTATAGACCTTTAGCAGTGCCTCTTCCTGCGCCTTTGAAGCTTGGTCGCCGATGTAGATCGCGGCAGTCCAGTTGCCTTGCAGGATATTGCCGGGCACATGGGCCACGGCCGCGATGGTATTGCCGGCAACATCGACGCCGTCGATCGTCCCCTTATCTACATGCCACGCGACAATGGTGTCGCAGGTACCGTTGTCAGGATCCTCGCCGATCCAGCAGGGGCACAGGACATTGCAGTTGCAAACTTCGAGCAGACGACCTTCCAGGTGATAGCTCATACGAACCTCCAATGAAGGTACGCGAACATCAAGACGCCGCTGTGGGACGGCGCAGCGAAGGGGCAACAATTCTCCCGCCGCGGGTTTGGCCAAGTCAAGTTCGATTGCGAGCAGCGACGGATTGACGGGGAGCAATACTGCGTGTGTTACACCATAGCTTTTGCCTTCATCTAATTGATATTGCGCTGGGCTTACAGCTCAAGAAAGGTACTTGCGTGCTTTTAGGAGGCTGCGAGGGGAAGACGGTGCAGCGATTAGGTCAAATTATCGAAGGCAGGCCATGCCAGCTCCAGCGAAACCAAGGGCTGCGTGAAGGTGGGGCCAAGGCGTTGGATCGAGGTCCGATGCTCATCTAATAGCGAATGCCGGGCACCCTGCTGGTTTCTACGGCCAGCCTTCGTGGTGACACCATGGTTTGTACATCCCCAAAAACACCCATGTTTGTACAGGCGGTACAAGCATGGGTGTCAGGTCCACTTTTTTGCCGGCTTTCGTGACGTTGCTCGTAGCGGCGGCGAATTCACGCGAATTCAGCAAACGCTTCCGCATGATCCAGCCGTGCCGGTCCGCTGTGCGGAGGGTCTTGCCGACTTTTCGTGGATGAGACTGACCGGTGGCGCCGGGAAGCGCTGGGGTGAAGGCGTTCTCCAGGCCGCCCGGAGTCGCGTCGCGAACGAGGGGAATGGAAAGGCGTTTTGGCAAAAGGAACGAGCGTATGCGCAAAGTTACGATCAAGTTTCAGGACGTCGCCACGGAGCTTGCTCAGATCAACGGCTTGCGGGATGACGTGATGGAGCGCGCCTTCGGTTTGCTGGAGCAGCGTCACGCCACGCTGGCCACCATGCTGGTGCAAAGTCTCGGCGATCGACAGCGCGCCGTGCGCTGGATGTGCCGGAACCAGAATGCATTCGACGGACGCAGCGCCTACGAGCTGATTGCCGGCGGCGAGGAAGACACCGTGTGGGATGAGATAGCACTGATGAGCGACAGCCCGGCGTCAGCGCGGCTCAACTCCATTCGCATGGCTTATTGATTCTCGCTGGGCTCAGGCGCCGGTTCGAAGTGACCACACGCTGTGCGCGTCGCCCGTGCGTGCGCGTCGTGCGGTTGCGCGTGCAAGCACGGCGAAAACAACGCCCAGCGCGATGCCGGTGAGGTCGACACCCACGACGCGGCAACTCAGTGGCGTCCATGCCTGCATGAGGTTGGCGGCATTGCCGATCAGGTCGATTACGGCCACGGCGACAGTAAGCACCGCGGTCGCAACCAGCAATTCCACCGTTGCCCGCGCGATCGGTCGGATACAGGCATACGCGCAGGCTGCCAGAAACAGGCCGTAGCAGGCCACGCGTTGTGGCACGCCGGCGTCGATGTTCAATCGCATGGCTATCCAGGTGGCGGCAAACGCGCCGGAAATAGCCAGGCAGCTGCCGATGCATACACCGATGGTGGCGCGGGCCATGACCCGGGTGCGGCGCGGCTGGTCGAGATGGCGGCGCTTGCGCCGCGACTCGATCCATAACAGGTTGCCCGAGTAGAACAGGAACGCACCGGCCAGGCCGAGTACGAAGTACAACCACTGCACCGTGCGTCCGCCGAAGCTGCCGAAGTGCAGGCCGAACAGGGCGGCGTAGCTGATGCCGTTGAAGGTATAGGCGTCGCCTACATGCGTGGCGAGCACGCTGCCGTCGTGGGCAGACATCGCCACCGTGCCGTAGGTGCCAAGCGTGTGTTGCGAGAGTCCGCGCACTTCCGCCACGGCGTTGCGGTCGCCGTAGTGCACGAAGTGCAGGTAGTCCGGCCTGAAAGTCGTCACGCCGTTGGTCAGCGCGGTGGCGCGCGCGCGTGCGATCAACTGCGTCGGTGGAAAGCATGCTGGCCGGTGTGCCGCTGGCAGTGACGGTGGGTGCGGTCTGGGTGGCCTTGGCGAAGGCGTCGAACAGCTTGCCGTCAAAGGCAATCGTGTTGAGTGCCGCCAACGTGATGGCGAACAGGCAGAACAGCGCGCCAGTGACCGAGAAGATCACGTGGAACGGCAGGCTGATCACACCAATGGCGTTGTGGGCGTCCTGCCAAAGTCGCTTGAGGTTGCGTCCCACGCGCATGGCGAACAGGTCTTTCACCAGTTGCGGCAGATGGATCAGGATGCCCGACACCAGCGCCAGGCCGTACAGCACGCTGACGATGCCCATCAGGTAGAGACCCACGACCGGCAAGCCGAGCGAGTCATGCAACGCGTAGACGAAGTCGGCCAGCTCATTCTCGGCGGCCTCGGCGCGCGGGGCGCTGATCTGGCTGACGGTGGCGAAGCGGGTGTCGTCCTTGTCCTGCCAATACGCGTAGGGTGCGTGCGAGGAGTCGACCGGCAAAATGATGCCGAAGTCGTCCTTCGCGGCGGGGTGCGCAGCGAGCAGACGTTCGATCAGCGTGTCGACCGGCACGTCGGCGTCCACCGCACTGCGCCACGGTGGATTTTGCCAGGCGGCAATATCGTCGTGGAATACGGTAAGCGCGCCTGCATAGAACGCCACGAACAGCGCAAAGCCGGCGATCAGTCCGGTCCAGGTATGCACCGTCTGGTAGGTGCGAAGCGTGGCGGCTTTCATGGTGACGTCCTTATCTCAGAGGCCCGCCAGGCGTCCGGCCCAGAGCGCAAGGAAAGCTGCTGCGTTGGCGGCGCCCAGGATCAGCCAGGCGCGCATGCCGCTGCGAAACATATAGGCGACCGCCATGAAGGCGATCCATAACGGGAAGAACAGGATCAGCGCAGGCAGCAGAAAGCCCGCGCCGTGATCGGGCAGCACGAGCAGCAGCAAGGCGAGCAAAGCGGCCGCCAGCGGAAAGCCGAGCAGGGTGCCGGCGAGGCAGCGAGCGATCATGATCGTTGGCTTTCCATGGCGTCCGACACGCGCCACCAGGCGAGGTAGGGCAGCATGGCCCAGGCCAGCATCAGGGTCGTCATGGCGGCGGCGATACCCGGGCCCATGCCGGCGCTTAGCAACCAGCACACCAGGCCGGCCACGATGCACAGCCAGCCCAATAGCCTGGCCGGCGTGGAAAGCGTTTTGGCCAGCAGCATCTGTCGGGCGCTTGCGAGGTAAACCAGTGCAGCGCCGGCCAGGTTCAGCAGCAGCGCACAGAAAGTGATCACGCGGTGTTCTTCCTTGGCCGGACCTCGATAGGAGGCGGCTTGTGGGTATTATTGAGAACCATTCTTGTTTAGGCGCAAGGGCCTGTCAACCGCGCCGTTAGAACTGATATTGCAGCCGCCCCACCAAGGCCGAAGGGTGGCGCCCGTCGTTAGCGCTACCGGGTTTGTCCAGGTCGAAGGCATGAACAAGGTTGGCCGACAGGCGCACGGATTTATCCAGGTACCAGTTGACGCCCAGGGTGAGGTTGGTCTCTTTGCCGCCGAATACGTCGCGATCGTTCAGATCGGTGTGGCTCAGGCGCACGGCCAGCTCCAGGGCGCCGCCGCCGTGTCCGTTCCAGCTGGCATGGGGAACCACCTGACCGAAGGTGGCGTTGCTCTCGCGATAGTCACGACTTTCGCCGGTCAGCATCCAGCTGGCGTACGCGTACCAGCCCTGAAAGTGCAGGGTCGGCAGGCCGTCGTCGCGTTCCAACTGGGTCTCCATGTATTCCGCCTGCCACGAAAACGGGCCGCTGACGTGGGCGGCCTCAAGGCCGTATCGCTGCACGCGGTTCGAGCCCGTGATGCTGCCGGTGTCGAGAAAGTAGGAGCCGGTAGAGAGCGCCACTTCCGGCGCTGACTTGAAGCTCTGGTCATTGCCAGGGCCGAACTGGCGCGTGGAAAAATCGAAGGCCAGGTGATAGAGGCCATCCGCTGCGTGCAGGACGTAGGCGAGACGCCCGGTCAGGGCGGCGCCGCGCTGTTTGCTTCCTTCGTCCTGGGGGCCTGCCGTGTAAAAGCCGTAGCTCCATATCCATGGACCGTGGACATCGCTCGAACTGATGCCCACGCTGCGACTGGGTGCCAGTGCATTGGTGGTGGCACGTTCCAGGAATGTCGTATTCCTGAAGCTTCCGTATTGCTCCATGCCGAACGGCTCCTGCTGATTTCCGATGGTCACCACACCGAACAGGTGGGTCTCCTTGCGCAGGTAGACGTCCTTGAGTTCGAAACGCCCGTCGACCAACTGGGTATCGGCATAGAACAGCCAGTCGCGCCACATCATGCGTTGGAAATTGATGTCGGCCCGGCGCAGGCTGAAGTCGGTATTTCCCAGTCCCTTGTCGGAGTAGGTGGCGGCGTCGACCATCAGGTAGCCGTGGACCTCGGTATGAATAAGCGGCGTTTCGATGCCGCCTTCCAGCGGCCGCATCAGCGAAAGGCGGCGAAGCGCGTCGACGGCAGGGCCGTTGTAGCTTTCTGGTGCGGGTGATACGGCGGTTGATGCGTCTGCGGCGGGTGCTGTCGTCGGTGCGGGCTTGGTCGGCTGGTTGACGCAGCCCGAGGCCAGCGCGCAGGTGAGGGCAATCGCCGATAGCGCTGGGGCGTGGTGCATCAATGTCGCGCGCTCGATATCACCCATGGTTCCCGATCATCCTCGACCGTTGCTCGCACCTTGCCGATCCTTGGACCCTGTGGGCGCGATTGTGAATAGGCGGCCTGTGTTCTTCATGTGTGCATGAGAGTGCGGCATCGGCTGGGCAGGCATAACGTATCTCAGACGGTGAGATACGGATGGTGGTATCTTGAATACCGTCCCGCTAATCAAGATAACCCATGTCTCCTTCCGATCACGGTGGAAGTCGCCCGGGCGCCGGCCGCCCTGCCGGGGAGCCCAGCCAGCGCATCCGTGTGCCTGAAAGCCAGGTGTCGGCGGTGTTGTCTTATCTCGAGGCTTACCGCAGCCCCGCTTCCCTGGAGGCGCCGCGGCCGGTATCCATGACCCCTTCGACCGTAGCGCTTACCGCTTTCCTGAGCCGCGTGCCGGCGGGCGTGCCCGCCATGACGGACGATGATGTCGATGAGGTGGTCGACCTCAACGAGCACCTCGTGCTGCCCGGGCATGAGCCAAGCACTTTCATCATCCGTGTATCGGGCTGGTCGATGATTGGCGCGGGCATTTTCGATCGCGATGAAGTGCTGGTAGATCGCGCGCTGGCGCCGCGCCAGGGCGACATCGTGGTGGCAGTGGTCAATGGCGAGCTGACCATCAAGCGGCTCGGCAAGGTGGACGGCCACATCGCGCTGTTGCCGGAAAACGCGCACTTCAAGCCCATCGTGTTCAAGGAAGGCGAGACGCTGTCGATCTGGGGCGTGGTCACCCGCTGCCTGCGCACCTTGCGCTGAAGTCATGGGTCAGGTCGTCGCCCTCGATGCACTGCTCAATGCCCGTCAGGTCTGGCAGGGGCGCAGTGCACCACCGCCTGGCGGCAGCCAGCCGACTGGCTGGCCAGTGCTCGATGCCGCGCTGCCTATGGGCGGTTGGCCGGAACATGCGCTGACCGAAATCCTGCTGCCCGCCGATGGCGTCGGTGAGTTGCAACTGGTGTTGCCTACGCTGGCCCGGCTCACCCAGCAGGCACGCAGCGTGATGGTGATCGCGCCACCCTATCTGCCCTATCTGCCCGGTTGGGAAGCGCGCGGCGTGGTCATGTCGCAGGTGGATATCGTGCAGGCCGACGAGCGCGATGTGTTGTGGGCCGCCGAGCAATGCCTGCGTTCGGGCAGTTGCGCGGCGGTGCTGGCGTGGCCCATGCAGGCGGACGATCGCGCCTTGCGACGGCTGCAGGTGGCCGCCGATACCGGCAAGGCGCTGGCCTTCGTGTTTCGCGATCGCCGTCATGCCGTGCAGGCGTCGCCAGCGGCGTTGCGACTGGAACTGGAAAGCGAGCCGTCGCTGCAGATACGTGTGCGCAAATGCCGTGGCGGCAATCCGCCGGCAAGCGCCGTGCCGCTCGCCGCCGGTTGGTCGTGAGCGCGCGCCATGTCGTGGGCCTGCATTCTGCTGCCGCAACTGGCGCTGGACGGTGTCCTCCGGCGACGCCCGCCCTCGGATGAGCCGCTGGTACTGGTCAGTGGGCCGGCGCAGGCGCGTATCGTGCACGCGGCCAATGCAACGGCACGCGCGGCGGGTCTTTATCGCGGGCAGCGTCTTGCCGCGGCGCAGGCCTTGCTCAGCCAGTTCACCATGGTGGAACACGATGCCGACGACGAGGCGCACTGGCATCGCCTGCTCGCAGCGTGGGCGTATCGCTACAGCGGCGAGGTAGGGTTGTTTGCGCATGCGGTGGTGTTGGAGGTCAGCCGCAGCCTGAATCTGTTCGGGCCGTGGCCGCGTTTTGAATCGCTGCTGCGTGATGACCTGAAGGAACTGGGCTTTCGCCATCGCGTCGCACTGGCACCGACGGCACACGCTGCTTATGTGCTTGCTGGTGTCCATGACGGCATGGCGGTAATGACGCCCGATACCTTGCGGCACGCCTTGTCGCCGATTCCGATTGCCCGCGCTCGACTTCCCTTTGATGCCACCCAGGGCTTGCCGGCGATGGGCATCCGTACCCTGGGGCAGGTGTTCGGGTTGCCGCGCGCGGGCCTGCAGCGACGCTTCGGCAGCGAGCTGGTGGCACAGCTCGATCGCCTGCTGGGGGATGAGCCAGCGCCGATGGAAAGTTATCGGCCGCCCGATACGTTCGAGCAACGCATGGAGTGGGCGCATGAGATCGAGCACGTCGAAGCACTGGTGTTTCCGCTGCGTCGCCTGACCGGCGATCTATCGACCTATCTGGCCGGGCGCGATGGTGGCGTACAACGGTTCGAGCTTGAGCTGGAGCATCGCAGCGGGCCACCGACCCGCGTAACCGTCGGCATGCTTACCGCCGGTCGCGATGCTGCATTGTTGTTCGACTGCGCGCGTGGTCGCCTGGAACGCCAGGAGTTGCCGCAGGCCGTGGTGGCGATGCGATTGGTGGCGCGAGATCTGCCTCCCTTTGTACCTGCAGGGCGCGACCTGTTCGACACCCGCCCCACCCATGCCGTGCCGCTGGATCAATTACGCGAACGCCTGCGTTCACGACTCGGTGAAGCATCCATCCAGCATCTGCGCCGCACGGTCGATCCGCGCCCTGAGTTTGCGCAAACCACGGCGACAGGCGCGGCAACCATTGGCACCGTGATGCTGCCACGTCCCACCTGGTTGCTTGAAAAACCTCAGCCGTTACGCGGCCCCTCACCGACCATTCTGGCGGGCCCCGAACGCATCGAGACCGGCTGGTGGGACGGTGGCGACATGCGCCGTGACTATTACGTGGTGTGCACGTCACAGGGGCAGTGTGCGTGGGTGTTCTGCGCACCCGGCGAGCAGGGTGCATGGATGCTGCATGGGTGGTTCGCATGAACGAGTATGCCGAGCTGCATTGCCTGTCCAATTTCTCGTTCCAGCGTGGCGCGTCCAGCGCACGCGAGCTGTTCGATAGAGCGAAGGAGTGCGGCTATCGCGCCCTGGCCATCACCGACGAATGCTCGCTGGCCGGCATTGTGCGAGCACTTGAGGCGGCACGCGATACCGACATGGCCCTGATCGTGGGCGCCGAATTCCAGCTGGAAGACGGGCCGAAACTGGTGCTGCTGTGCGAGACGATGGAAGGCTATGTCTCGCTATGTGCGCTGATTACGCGAGGCAGGCGCGCTGCCGGCAAAGGTACCTATCGCGTCACCCGTGAGGATTTTTCCGATGGCCTGCCTGGCGCGCTGGCGTTATGGCTGCCGCAGGCGGATCCGAACGTTGAGCATGGCGCATGGTTGCGCGCGTTATTTCACGAGCGACTGTGGTTGGCCGTGGAGCTGCATCGCGGTCCTGATGACGCGCGCCGCTTGGCGCAGCTGGAGGCCTTGGCCGGTTCGCTGGGTTTGCCCATGGTCGCCACTGGCGATGTGCATATGCATGTGCGCCGACGGCGCGCCTTGCAGGATGTGATGACGGCATTGCGTCATCACCGCACCGTGGCCGAAGCCGGCGACGTGTTATTTCCCAATGGCGAACGTCATCTGCGCACGCGCGAGGCGCTGGCGGCGATCTATCCCCAGGCGTTGCTGGAAGCAAGTGTTCGCGTCGCCGAGCGTTGCCGCTTTGTTCTCACCGATCTGAAATATCGCTATCCGGCCGAGCTGGTTCCCGAGGGATATACCGCGACAACCTGGCTGCGCCATCTGACGGAAGAAGGCATCCGCTGGCGTTGGCCGCAAGGTGCGCCCGCCAAGGTGCGAGAGCAGATCGAACACGAGCTGGTGCTTATCACGCAGCTCAAATACGAGTCGTATTTCCTCACCGTGCAAGAGATCGTTAACTTCGCGCGCAGCCGCGAAATCCTTTGCCAGGGGCGTGGCTCGGCGGCCAATTCCGCGGTCTGCTACGCGCTTGGCGTGACGGCGGTGGACCCGGCGCATACCACGCTGCTGGTCGAGCGCTTTATCTCCGTCGAGCGTGACGAGCCGCCGGATATCGACATCGATTTCGAGCACGAGCGGCGTGAAGAAGTCATCCAGCATATCTATGAGAAATACGGGCGCGAACGCGCGGCGCTGGCGGCCACGGTGATCTGCTATCGCGGCAAGAGTGCCGTGCGCGATGTGGCGCGTGCGCTGGGCTTGCCCATCGATCAGATTGACCTGCTATCCAAGGTATTCGCCTGGCAGGACGGCGATGATCCCATCGAAGGGCGCCTGCGCGAGCGTGGCTTCGATCCGGACAGCCCGGTGTTGCGTCGCGTGCTGGCGCTTACCGGCGAGCTGCGAAATTTTCCGCGCCATCTCTCGCAGCACGTAGGCGGCTTCGTTATTTCCGATCAGCCACTGTCGCATCTGGTGCCGGTGGAAAACGCGTCCATGCCCGATCGCACCATCATCCAGTGGGACAAGGATGATCTCGACACCATGCGCCTGCTCAAGGTCGACTGCCTGGCACTTGGCATGCTGACCTGTATCCGCAAATGCCTGGATATGTTGAAGGCGCACCATGGTCGCGAACTGACACTGGCAACGATTCCACAGGATGATCCCAAAACCTACGAGATGATCCAGAACGCCGACACCATCGGCGTATTCCAGATCGAATCGCGAGCGCAGATGGCGATGTTGCCTCGCCATCGCCCGAAAGAGTTCTATGACTTGGTCATCCAGGTGGCGATCGTGCGACCAGGTCCGATCCAGGGCGACATGGTGCACCCCTATCTGCGTCGCAAGCGTGGCGAAGAGCCCATCACTTATCCATCAGAGAAGCTCAGGGATGTTTTCGAGCGCACGCTCGGCGTTCCCCTGTTCCAGGAGCAGGTGATGAAGCTGGCCATCGTTGCCGCCGGATACACGCCAGGGCAGGCGGATGAGCTGCGTCGCTCCATGGCGGCATGGCGGCGCAATGGCGACATGGAAATCCACCGCGTGAAGCTCATGAAGGGCATGCTAGAGAGTGGCTTTACGCAGGAGTTCGCAGCGCGACTGTTCGAGCAGATCAAGGGTTTCGGCTCATATGGCTTTCCCGAAAGCCACGCGGCGAGTTTCGCGCTGCTCGTGTATGCGAGCAGCTGGCTCAAATGCCACTACCGTGCAGAATTCCTGTGCGCGCTGCTCAACTCGCAGCCGATGGGCTTCTATTCGCCAAGCCAGATCGTGCAGGACGCACAGCGGCATGGGGTCAAGGTTCGTCCCGTCGATGTACGTTACAGCGACTGGGACAACCACCTGGAAAGCGACACCACCTCGCGTGGCGGCCTGGCGATACGATTGGGTTTTCGCCAGGTGCGTGGTTGCCGCCAGGACATGGCAGAGCAAATCATGGCGCAACGGGCGCGCCGTCCCTTTGATGACGTGGCCGATCTGTGCGCACGCACGGGCATGAATCGCCAACAGCAGGAAGCATTGGCGGAGGCCGATGCATTGCGCGGACTGGCGGGGCATCGCCATCGCGCGCGCTGGGCCATCGCCGGTATCGAGCCGCAATTGCCGCTATTCGGACATGCCAGTCCGGTCGAGCAGGAAGTTGCATTGCCGCCACCCTCGCAGGGCGAGAACACGCTGGCCGACTATGCGCGCGTGGGCCTGACGCTGGGCCCGCATCCGTTGCGGCAGATTCGTGCACGATTGCATGCATTGCATTGCATGGATGGACGCGCGTTGAGCCATCAACCACATGCCAGCCGCGTGCGCGCCGCCGGCCTCGTTACGCAGCGGCAACGTCCGCAGACGGCCAGCGGCGTCACCTTCATCACCATCGAAGACGAGTTCGGGCCGATCAACGTGGTGGTCTGGAGCCACGTGGCCGAACGGCAGCGACGCATTTATCTCGAAGCGCGTCTACTCGGCGTGGATGGCCGCTGGGAACACGTGGATGGCGTGAGCCATCTCATCGCGCACCGGTTGATCGACCTGAGTTCGCTGCTGGGCTCGCTCGACAGCCGTTCGCGGGATTTTCAATGACGGGTTAGCGGCACGCGTGACGCGATGTCGCACGCACTTCGTACTGCGTGTGGCGCACGTTCATGCGATCATGTCTGGAGCCTACTCAAGGCTTTGGCAGGTTGGGCACACGGTTGATCCGCAGCACGGTAAAACGGCGTTTTGTTGCGTGGCTGGCAGTTGCCGCCATGTGGCTGCTGGTGGCCGCTCCCACCGTGTCGCGCGCGCTGCCGTCGCCTGATCTTGGTGCGTGGTGCACAGGGCACGGGCTCAGCGATCAGCATCCGTCATCACCAGGCGAGCCCACTGATCACGCCGACAAGTGCGGCTATTGCGCGCTACTGGGCCACGCTCCGTTGCTTGGCGGCGATGTTGCCCCGCTGACTTTGGCGGCCTGGTTGCCGGCGCCTGTTTCCTTTGTCCAAACCAGCGGGCGCTGGCATGCGTTGCCGTTGCTCAGTGCGAATCCGCGAGGGCCGCCGTCGCGCCATTACGGATGACGACAGCATGGGTCGTGCGTACCACTACGCAGACGCGGCCCTTCATCGACGAAAGCCACGGTTGCCGGTGACGAGCTGCGCGTAAGGGTGCAGGCTCGCATCGCCGCATCGTGGTTGCCCGGGTTCTTTCTGCGTCGCTTTTCTGGCGCTGGCGATCAATGGATTCTTTGCCATGTGTACATTTCTTCTGCGCGGCGCGGCCTTGGGCCTGCCGTTGACCCTGTTTGCCTCTTCGCTCGCCTTGGCGCAAGGCGGTGCCGATGCACAGGGCACCCAAACTTCAGACAAGCGGGTCACCAGTCTGGGCGCCGTGAAAGTGACGGCGCTGACGCAGCCTGTCTCACCTCCGGCTTTCCCGGCTACTCTGGCCAGCGTGCCCGCCGAGCGGGTCGAGGCGACCATCAATGCGGTCGACGTGGAAGATGCGGCCAAATACCTGCCCAGCGTGTTTATCCGCAAACGCAACTACGGCGATACGCAACCGGTGCTGGCCACGCGCACGTGGGGCCTGAACTCCAGCGCGCGCACGCTGGTATACATCGACGACATTCCGATCTCGGCGTTGATCGCCAACAACAACACCATCGGCGCGCCGCGCTGGGGCATGACCTCGCCGGAAGCGATCGATCACATCGATATGCTCTATGGGCCGTTTTCGGCGGCTTACGCCGGTAACGCCATGGGCGGGGTGATGCACATCGTCACCCGCATGCCGGACAAGACTGAAGTCACCATCAGGCAGACCGAGGCCGTGCAGTCGTTTGACCTGTATGGCACCCACGGCAACTACAGCACCAGCCAGACCACGCTCACCGCGGGCGGGCGTAGCGGCGCCCTTGGCTGGTTCTTCGGCGCCAATGCCGCCAACAGCTTCAGCCAGCCGCTGTCGATGATCACCGGTACAAGCACGCCTGCCGGCACCAGCGGCACGGTTCCTTCGCTCAACAAGCTGGGGCAGGTGGCCAACGTTTATGGCGCCGGCGGTTTGTTGCATACGCGCATGCTCGATCTCAATGGCAAGCTGACCTACGACATCACGCCGCAGTGGCAGGTCAGTTATCTGGCCGGCTATTGGAGTAATCACGGCCAATCGCGTACCGAGTCCTATCTCACCGATACGGCAGGTGATGCCACTTACGGCAAGGTGGCGGGCTTCGCCAGCAATGCCTACCAGCTCAGTGCGCATCACCTGATGCAGGCGCTATCGCTGAAGTCCGACACCAAGGGCGACTACGACGCTTCCTTCGTGGTGACGCACTATGACTTCATCAAGGACAACCAGTGGTCACCCGCAGGCGTCACCAGCGGAACCGGGGTCACCGCCAACGGTCGATTGGCCAGTTACGGGGGAACCCAATGGTCGACGGCCGACGCTACGGGTATCTGGCGACCGCAGGGCTACGGCGGCGGACAAGAGGTTTCGCTGGGCGCGCATGCGGATCGTTACGAACTGAACAACCCCACCAACAATCTTGCCAATGGGCAGGACCCCTCCACCGTCACCACGCTTTACTCGGCTGGCAGCGGCAAAACCACAACGCAGGCGCTTTGGATTCAGGATGCCTTGCAGTTGGCACCCGCGTGGTTGCTGACTGTGGGTGGCCGCTACGAATGGTGGAAGGCCAGCGATGGCTTCAATTTCAGCGGCAAGACGGCCGTAAGCCAGCCGGTGGAGAAGGCCGACGCGTTCTCGCCCAAGACCACCTTGCAATGGAGCGTGGCGCCGGATTGGCGCATGACCGGATCGCTGGCCAAGGCCGTGCGTTTTCCCACCGTGGGCGAGTTGTACCAGCTTGTCTCCACCGGCTCGACCTACAGCGTGCCCAACCCCGATCTGAAGCCGGAAAACGTACGCAGCGGCGAGCTGGCGGTGGAGCACGGCATCGACCAGGGCATGTTGCGCTTGTCGCTGTTCCAGGAAAACACCCGGCAGGCATTGATCTCGCAGACATCGACGCTGCCCAACGTAGCCGCTCCGGTGACTTATGTGATGAACGTCGGCGAGATACGCAATCGCGGCATAGAACTGGTGGCGCAGCAGGACAACGTGCTGATACGCGGATTGGAGCTATCAGGCAGTGTGACCTTTGTCGACTCCACCATCCTGTCCAATGACGGTTTCGTCAGCGCGACAGGCACCACGTCGCAAGGCAAGCACGCGCCTTATGTGCCGCGCTGGCGAGCCACTGCCGTGGCGACGTATCGACCGAATGCGGCCTGGGCATTTACCCTGGCCGGTCGTTACAGCGGCCGGCAGTACTCGACCTTGGACAACACCGACAACACGCCCAACGTGTTTGGCGCGTTCGATAGTTTCCGGGTGTTCGATGTGCACGCGCACTACCAGATCAATGAGCATCTGGCGGCATCGTTCGGCGTGGACAATCTGACCAACGAGAAGTACTACCTGTATCACCCGTTTCCGCAGCGCACGTATGTGGCAGATCTCAAGCTGAGCCTGTGACGGCTAGTGCCGCATCAAGACGGGTACGGTGGCGTGTTGCAGGATGTGACGGGTGGCGCCACCAAAGATGCGTTCCCGGACCCTGGAATGTCCGTAGGCGCCCATGACCAGCAAATCGGCATGGGCCAGCGTGACTTCGCGCAGCAAGGCCTCGCCTGCGTCCTGCGGCGCGGCGTGCAGGCGGCGGGTTTTCAGCTTGACGCCGCGGTCGGCGAGATAAGTGCGGGGATCGAAGTGTGGCGCCCGATCCTGGTCGTCTTCATAGGCGGGCGGCTTTCCATCGATAAGCAGGGTTTCCTGCGCCATCAAGGCGAAGGGCATTGCGGAATGAATGGCCCGGGTGGACTCAATGGAACCATTCCAGGTCAGGGCGATGCGGTTGAATCGCGGCTCGCCGTGCCATGCCGGTGGCAGGATCAGGCAGGGCGCGTGGCAGGTGAGCAGGGCCTCGCCAAGTACATCGAATACGTTGGCGCCCTGCACCAGGTCGCGTTCGACCACCACCAGGTCGTGCCACGCACCCAGTTGACGAAGCGTTCTTGCGATGCCCGCACGAGTCACCAGCCAGGAGGCGCCACGCACCCCAGCCTGCCGTGCAAGCGTGAGGAAGGCGTCGCGGTCCGCCGGATTTTCTTCCGGCTCTTCGAGTAGCAGGGCGAGCACGGAAGCGTCTGCTTCGCCGCCGTGCAGCATGCGCAGGGACGAATCCACGAAACAGCCGGTGACCCTGGCGTTGAAGCTGGTTGCCAGGGTCATCGCGGGGTTTGCCGCAGGGCTCCATGGGTGGGTGGAGGTCACCAGCACCAGGATGTCTGCCGGCGCGCCGGGGAGAGGTGTGGTGCTCATGGCTGGCCTATAGGTCAAGCGTATGGATGGCTTGCGTAGGGTCTGCCGGATCCAACTGACGCCAGAAACCGAGGTACTTCGCCAAATCGCGCATGGCGTGATTGGAGGCAGAGTCCACCGAGATCATGCTCTTGAAGCCTTGCCTGCGGGCCTCGTCGATAAGACGCTGCATCAACAACGTACCCAGGCCCCGGTTCTGCCAATCATCGGCCACCGTAACGGCGCATTCGCAATGCTTCTGTTCGGTAGTGGCGCAATAACGACTGACACCGATTTCGCGCAGCTTGCCGTTGTCGTGAATCAGCGCAACGAACGCCATGCGCTTCTCGTAGTCGATGTTCATCATCTGGTCGATCAGTGCCTCGCTAGGCTCCTTGAAGTGGCAAAGAAAGCGCTGATGACGGGACTTGAGGGACAAGGTGTGTATGAAATCTGTTTCAAGCTGTCGATCAGTAGCACGCAGCGGCCGAATCAGCACGGGCGTTCCATCGCGTAGCGGCTCTATCCAGTAATCACCCTCGGTTGTCGCGGGAAACGGGGCGTAACCCGTTTCGGTTGAGGGTTGCTGCGTGTGACTCGATATGGTCATGACGTCCTCCATCCAGGTGAGGAATCGCCAGGCACGATATGAGAGAGAACGGATCGGTGCCTTGGCGAACATGGAAGTTGTACGCGCGCCGGGGTGATCCCATGGTGACCTGAGTCAATACGCCAACGTGGTCAGCGACACACCAGCACCGGAACGCCACAGCCCAGCAGCACCTTCTGGGTTTCGCTGCCGAGCAACAGGCGCGTCATGCCACGCCAGCCATGCGAACCCATGACCACGATGTCGCATTGTTCTTCCGCAACAGTTTGCACGATGCGTTCGAACGGCTGATCGCCGTGAACGATTTTTCCCTCGAACGGCACGCCAGCGGCTTCGGCGAGGGCCTGGATATCCGCGAGGTAACGCTTGGCGCTGACCTCGGCCTCATCGTTATAGGCGTACTCCCTGGCCGCCAGCAGCACGCCCATATAGGCGACGGTGTGGAACGGGGGAACCACGTGCAGGGCGCACACCTTGCCCTGGCTCAGTTTGGCCAGCTCGATACCTGCCTTGGCGGCGCGCATGGAGAGCTCGGAGCCGTCGAAGGGAATGAGGATGTGCTTGAACATGGGGGGCCTCGTCGGTTGCACTCGGGCGGAGGGACGGGCGCCGAACCAGGCGGCGTCGCCGGGTGTTGCAGCCTTGCGCAAGGCACGTGGACTGCTCGTCATTGCGCGGCCATCTGCAGATTAGGCGCGCATCGAAGGCTGGACGACGGCCTGGCGTCAATCCGCCGCGCGGCGCAATGCCTCAGCCGGTGAGCCACCACACGTCGTGCACGTTACGCAGCACGGACCCGGCTACACTGGCGTCAGCCGCAGCCATGGGAGTCCATGCGATGTTCCAGAACATTCTTCTGCCGGTCGATGGTTCCGAGCACGCACTCAACGCCGTGGACACCGGCATTGATCTGGCCAGCCGGCTGCAGGCCAATGTGCATGCCATTCATGTGCTGCCGCCCTTGCCGGCGGTTTCCTTTGTAGCGGAACTGTTGCAATCGCATGGCTCATATACCCAACTGGCCAAGGAGCGGGCGCGCCATTACCTTGATGAAGTGGCGGCGCGAGCGAGCGCGGCTGGCGTCGTTTGCGATACCGACTTTGTGTTTGACCTTCGCCCCCACGTGGCCATCGTGGCGGCGGCCAGCAAGTATCAATGCGACCTTATCGTGATGTCTTCGCGCGGCAGCCAGGGGCTGGAGCGCGTGTTACTTGGCAGCGTGACGCACAAGGTGATGCTTTGCTGTGATCTGCCGGTATTGGTGTGCCATTGAGCGCCGCAGTGGCAGTCGGGCGATCTCAAATCTGATCGGCGGGTGGTACCAGGTGATGCTTCACCTGGATGGCGTCCAGCCTGTCGCAAATCCAGCCGCTGTCGTCCGGGCCGGCATTTTTTTGCACTGCATCAGCCAGACTGTTGAACGCGATCCAGAAGTCGCTTGCCTTGGGTTTGCCGCGCACCAGCCCCGGGATGAATTCGTCCAGGGCATCGAGCATTTGCTCCAGTTCGGCGCGTGTTTTGGCCATGGCGCGAGCCTATATCAGCCCACCATGAACGCCGCGCGAAAGTTTTATCCAAAGGGTCACGCTGGTTTAACGGCGCCCGAGGCAGCTTCAATATCCCTCACTGGCGACGGGGTGGTGCGTGTCATGGAATGGGAACGCGAAAACGATCTTCTTTCCCGTGCTTGCGACGAGCTTGTCGAGCAGAATTCGCTGCTGCAGCAAGAAGTGGAGTTGCTGCGTGCCCAATTGCGCCGTCACCCCTCCGGTGAGATGCAAATTCGGGAGGCCCGGCGCCAGATGGAAGAGCTGGTGGATACGTCGCGTGGACGTACCTCATTCCCGTCGATGGTTGGTCTGGAAGCGCGAGTCGTCTAGGCGTGGCTGACTTCGAGCACGATTTTTCCGATGTGCTCGCTCGTTTCCATCATGCGGTGCGCATCGGCGGCGCGTTCCAGTGGATAAACCGCGTGGATGATCGGTACGCACCGCCCCTGCGCAAGCACGGGCCAGACGTGGGTCAGCAGGGCCTCGGCGATGGCGGCTTTTTCTTTCGTGGTGCGCGGCCGCATGGCAGAACCCGTCACCACGGCGCGCTTGGCCATGATCGCGTGCAGGTTTACGCGCTCGGCCACCGGACCGCCGAGAAAGCCAAGAATCAATAGCCGTCCATCACGGGCGAGGGTGTCCAGGTTGTCGGCAAAGTAGCTGCCACCCATGATGTCGAGAATCACGTCGGCGCCGTGTCCGTCAGTCTTGGCTCGCACGACCTCGGCGAAGGATTCCTGGCGGTAGTTGATTGGCTCACCCCCCAGTTCGCGGATGGCCGCGCATTTTTCCGAGCCGCCGGCGGTCGCGAAGGTGCGTATGCCGAACTCGCGGCAAAGCATCAAGGCGGTGGTGCCTATACCGCTGGTGCCGCCGTGAATCAGCACGATCTCGCCCCTGCGGGCGTGCCCCATGTCGAACAGATTGGCCCACACCGTGAAAAACGTTTCCGGAATGGCGGCCGCTTCGAGCATCCTGAGGCCCGCAGGGATGGGCATGGCTTGGCCGGCGGGTATCACGCAGTACTGGGCGTAGCCGCCGCCGTTGGTCAGCCCGCAGATGGCGTCGCCAACCATGAAGTTATGGACGCCTTCGCCCAGCGCCGCCACCGTGCCGGCCACTTCCAGGCCGGGGATAGGGTTGGTGCCTGGCGGCAGCGGGTACTGGCCGGCACGCTGAAGTACATCGGGGCGGTTCACGCCGGCGGCGTCGACGCGCACCAGCACCTCCCCGGGGGCCGGCTGCGGCACGGGAACGACGTGTGCTTGCAGCACTTCTGGACCACCGGGCGCGGTGATCCGCATTTCCGTCATGGTGGCGGGTAGTGGGCGCATCGGGTTCCTTCGGGGCGGGCGCTAGGCCGAGGCGGCGCGGCGGCGACGGCGTCGGCGGAGGGCCCAGCGTATGGCGAGGATCATGATGACAAGGAGAAGAACCGCGCCACCCCCGGCCAATTGCAGCATGCGGGACTGGCTATACATCACGAACATGCCGTTGCGGCCGTAGATACCGTTATAGCCGGCCAGGATTGCGGGCAGCTTCAGCAGGTCGTCCTTGGCCAACGGCAGGGGTCGTTCGTCGGAGCGCAATGTGGCCTGCAAGGGCTCGAGGGTGCCCTGTTGATCGAGCTCGACGTGGCCACCGAGAACGTAGCTGACCGGCCGCGTAGCCACAAAATCCACGATGCGCCGGGCGCTGGCACGGTCGGCGTTGGCGTCGTCGATGATGAGTCGACCCGGTAGAATGAAGTCGCCAGTAAACAGTAGCCCGGTGGTGCGGTCGTAATACGTGACATGCGAGGGGTAGTGTCCCGGTGTGGGCACCACGTCGACGGTGCGTCCGCCGAGATCGATCTGGGCGATACCTTCGGGCCAGTGCGGGAAACCGAAGTACTGGGTGACGTGGGCCAGGTCGGTGCCGACGATTTGGACGTCCGCGGCGGCGGCAAACTGCGCATCGCCGGAGCGATGATCCAGATGGCCGTGGGTGTGCACCACGATCAACGGCATCCGCGCCGCGCCGACCTGGGGCAGCAGCGCCAGTACGGTTGAGGCGAGCGGCACTTTCTTCGCGTCGGTGACATCGCCGGTGTCGATCAGCAATGCCTTGGCGTGCCCGATCAGCAGGTACATGAAGGGTGCTTCGCCGGTGGTGCAGGGGTTTTCGCGAAGGATGTACGTCTGCGCGTTGTAGCGATGCACTTGAAGGGGCGGCGGCGGATGCACCGTGCAATCCGCCGCGCCCGGGTTCCAATGCACGTCCATCGAGCCGGGAGCCAGCTGCGCCTGGGCACGCATGGCAAACAGGCAGCCGACGGTCAGCAGCACGTACAGGGCGTGTTTCATCGTGACCTTGCTCCGGGTGATCGGGCGGCTGCGCGAGCTTAGCGCAAGCCATCAACGACCTTGGATGCAGTTCGATGAACGAGGGTTCAAACCCAAGTCAGGGCATGTTGCTTGGCATGGCGGGAATGGTTTCCTCGATGCGCTGCGGATTCAGGCGCGAGCCCAGCCACTGGCTCACCACCTTCAGCGGGCAGGTGGACTTGCCGGGGCAGGCTGGCAGGCTGAGGTTCCGCCGCACGAGGGCTTCTTTTGGGCTGAAGTCGGCGCGGCGGAGGGCATCGAGCGTGGGCATGACGGTGCCTACGCGTACGAGGTAGTGGCCATGGTCTTCCAGCAAGTCGAACACCAGTGCGCCGCCGGGTGGGTAGTCGTCCGGTTGGCGTGCGTCGTGCCAGTCAAGCGCAAGCACGCCTGCAAGGTTGGCCAGGTTGGTGTCGTGGCCCAGCAGGATCACGACTTTTTCGCGTCGATCGGTCAGCGGGGCAACCGCCGATGCCGCACCAGCCGCCTGTTGCAGCGTGGCCAGAATGTGCGCCATCAGGTTGGAACCTGCCTGGGCGGCGGCCGGCATGCTTTTCTTGCTCAGCGCAAACTGCAGATTGTGCAGCGCGATGATCTGGCTGATGGTGCTGTTATCGCCCGCTCCCCAGGCGACCTGTGTCAGTGGAAAACCCTGGACGTATTCCAGCATCAGGTTTTCGCTCAGGCTGCCTGCGGTCTTGAGCGACTTGATGCGCGTGGCCTCGTCATCGTGGGCCGGGTCGAGCAGCAGCTTGCGTCCCGAAACCTTCGCTTGCGTGAGGCAAGCGTCGCCCTGGCATCCCGACAGGATGCGCTGCAACGCGACGAGCGCATCGGGCGGCCACTGCGCCGGCAACGGCGATGATGCGCCGTCGTCTTCCTTGCCGTCCTTCCCTTCGCCGAAATGGAACAAGGGGTTGGACTGATCCGCCGCCAGGGCCAGGTAACGGCCCTGGCAGGCTGGTGCGAGGCCCTGCATCAACGCTGCAGCGCTGGCACGATTGCGCGGGGTGCTGTCGGCCATCACCACGACTTGATCCAGCGTGTCACAACGCCCCGACCATAGCCCGGCATCGCTGAGTGATTCGCGATAGCTACGCCCCAGTGCCGTCATGCCCTGTGCGCCGTGGGGCGTCAGTACGCCAGGGGCGACCGGCCATTCGGTCCAGGGACGATTGGCATAGGGCGCCAGTTCGGCGGGCGCGTTGGTGGGCGAGCGCACGCCGTGGCGCATCACCACGATCCGCAGCACCGCCTTCGGTGCGGCAGCGGCTTCCGGCGTTGCGCTTGCAACGGTCGACAAGGCGAGACCAAGCGCGCAGAGGCCAGCGAGGCGTCGCGCCCATTTCGCCATGCGGGCGACGGCGGGCATCACAGCTTCACCGAGAGGTCGAGAAACACACCGCGGCCCGGCAGACCGAAGAACAACGGTTCACCACTGACGGCCTGGGTGCCGGCATAGCCGGTGATCTTGTGGACGTTGAACAGGTTGTTGATATCCACGCTCACCGAGTAGCCCTTGAGGCCCCATGGTCCGTGATCGGTGCGGTAGCCCAGCGCCGCATCGGTCGTCAGATAGCCCCCGATGGGCTGGCTGTTCTGGAACGCGATGTTGCCGTTGCTGAGCGTCACGTTGTCAGCGCCGTATTGCTTGCCGGCAAACTTGCCGATGACCGAGCCGAAATATCCCTGCGGGCTGCTGTACAGCAATCCCAGCGCGGCGGTGCTCTTCGGGGTGGCAGCCACCTGCACGCTGGAGTTCTTGTAGTTCGCCTGGTTGTAGCTGGCGTTGCCGTAGAGACTGAGCGTCTGCGTCAGCGCGTAGGTGGCTTCTGCCTCGACGCCCTTGTAGATCGCACCACCTGCGTTGACGTAGGTGCTCTCGTTGCCGTTGGAGGTCTTTACCTCGGTCTGCGTGATGTAGTTGGAGAAATCGATGTAGTAGACGTCGGTGCCGAACGTGAACTCGCGCGTCGCGTAGGCGGTGCCAAGCTGATAGTTAGTGGTCAGCTCCGGCTCCAGTCCCTGCGAGCCATTGAGCTCGATCACATCGATGGGCGGAGCCAGAAAACCCTTGGCCACCTGGGCGTAGGCGCTCCATTGGTCGCTCAGTTTTTCATGCGCGCTGAGCGATGGCAGGGTGGCGTCATAGGTCGCCTGGGCATACGACGGCGCCGGCGGGGATACCTTGTTGAGCGCGGCATCCAGTTGCCGTGTCACTGACGAATAGCGCACGCCGGGGCTCAGCGTGAATGTGTCGCTGATATTCCAGTCGTATTGAACAAAGGGCTGCGCGGTGTCGGTGCGATCGTTGAACTGGTAGTTGTACAGCGGCCCGTATTTGGTGCCGGTGGCTTCGCCGGTGGTGAGGTCAAGCGGTAGCTGATAACGCGCATCGAGATTTCGCTCCAGCCAGATGCCCGTCTGCAAGGTGCCCGGGCCAAGTTCGCGGGCCAGGCGCAATACGTCGCCGAACGCATGGAAACCCGAATCGGCCAGCTTGCCGGGCACGTCGGTAGCCGATTTGCCCACTTTCTTGCCCTTGGCGTCATAGAAAGTGACGCCGTTGTCGGCAGGGTCGTTGTCGCTCGCGTCGCTGGTCTTGTTGGCCCAGTGATCGAAGGTATTGAGGTAGACCTTGTTGTCCACGTCCCAGTCGCCGAGGCGACTGGTGAGGCCCACATAGGTGAAGCTCGAATAGTAGGCGGCGTTGTTGTAGCCCTGGTACGACTGCAGCGCCGGGTTGTCGGTAAGGCCGTAGCGCCAGCCGAACTGGTCTATTTCCTCCTTGGTGGCGCCCTGCACGGTGTTCTGGTGCTCGCGGTTGTAGCTGGTGACAAACGTCAGCGTGGTGGCCTCGCCCAGCTCGGTAATCGTCTTGATGAAAATATGCTCGCGACGGTCGTCGGTACCCTTGAGATACGTGTCGCTGGCTTCCTTGGAGATATCCGCGAACAGTTTGGTGTGCTCGCCAAGATTTTCATCGACGTTGACGCCCCCGGCACGCGTGTCCCAGCTACCGATCGTCGTATAAGCGGTGACACCCGATACGGCATCCGGGTCGCGCGAGCGCAGCGCCACGGTGCCGCCAAATGTGGCGTTGCCGATGGTGGACCCGCCGCCGGGGCCGCGATCGATCTCAGCCTGGCCAAGCACGTGGTTGTTGAAGTACGCCGATGTCGTGTGGTGCAGGTCGCTGGCATCGCCAAAGGGAATGCCGTCGAAGGTGATGTTGAATTGGCCGTCCTGGAAACCACGGATGCTGATGCCTTCGTTCTTGCCCAGGCCCGGACCTTCCGGCGAGGTCACCGTGACGCTGGGCGCGTACTTGATGATGTCATCGAAGTTGGCGTTGAAGCGCAGGCCGTCGCGAATGAAGCGTTCGTCGATCACCGAGGTGGGCTGTATGGCGTCAAGTGGTGCGGCGCTGGGTGCCAACGTGTCCACGGCGTTTGCATGCACGCTGATCGGGGCGAGATCGCGTGTGCCGTCATCGGTGTTGATCGGCGGAAGGCCGCGCGACGTTGTCGCGTCCGCGGCCGTCGCGTTTCCCGCTGCACGCTCCGGCACAATGTTGACCGTCGTGGGTGTAAGAAAGCGATAGCCAAGTCCGGTGCCCTTCAGCAGCTGCACAAGCTGCTGTCGTGCATCGAGCCCTGCCGCGGCACCGCCGCTGCGCAGGCTGTCGGCCACATCAGCCGCGTAGACGATTTGCAAGCCGTTGCTGCGGGCAAACTGGTCAAGCGCCTGGGTCAGCGGCATCGGCGCAATGGCGGGCGATGCGCTGGCGGGCGAGGTGGCTTGCGCCAGCACAAGCGAAGAGGTGGCGCTGCCAAGAAGCAGTGCGATCTGGAGGGCGAGTCGTTTGCGCATGGTTACGTTGAGCCTTCGATGGAGGGTGTCGGGGCGGTGACGAGCTTTGCTTGTCACTGCGCATGACCCTCTACGAGTGCGCG
This sequence comes from uncultured Gammaproteobacteria bacterium, assembly GCA_963783075.1. Taxonomy (GTDB): domain Bacteria; phylum Pseudomonadota; class Gammaproteobacteria; order Xanthomonadales; family Rhodanobacteraceae; genus Dyella. Next base: position 1,013,350 of record CAWAMF010000003.1, read on the forward strand.
GGCGCACCATCGGGTACCGTTATTTCGATGAATTTTTTCTTACAGTGCCTGTGGGCGTGGTGCTACACGGTTGGTGCCGAGCACGTGGATGTCGCTCGCGCTCTGGACCACGCGCACGCCGGGCATGGTGCGCAGGTAGGTAATGAAGGCTTCCATGTCGCGCGCGTGGAAGCGTCCTGAGATCCGCGTGGCGGCAATGTCGGAGTCGTCGATCCGCAGCGGCCGGAGGCTGTAGGCATTGAAGCGGCGAGCCACCTCGGCCACGCTGGCGTGTTCGAAATGGATGTCCGTCGGGAGCCATGCGGTACTTAGCGCAAGATCGGCTCGTCGATCGATCAGGTCCAGCGAGCCGTCGTTGTGCACGCTGGCCTGCTCGCCCGACGATAAATCGGCGACCGGTGTATTGGCGGTGGTGGCAAGGGGCGCCGAACAGGCAAGGTCGGCGCACTGCCACAGCTTGACCCTGCCACTGACCACGGTGACGCGCGCGCCCTCGTCGGATCGATGCGCGTCGAACACCGTACCGATGTCCTGCAACACGTCCGCACCGAGCTGCACCAGCAACGGGCGAGACGCGTCGTGGCCGACGTCGAACAGCGCGCCACCTTGCCGTACGTCGATCAGGCGCTGATGGGCATCCATGCGTACCGTCACCAGGCTGTCGCGATCGAGCAATACCTGCGTGCCGTCCGCTAGAGCCACGCTACGCAACGCATCGGCACCGGAGGCGTAGGAATCCCACGCCCGCAATGGCGATTGCAGCGAGGCCGCCGCGCCGACCACAAGTACCAGCGCTGCCGCTGCCGCCTGCAATGCCCAGTGACGCCAATGATGGTCGGGCTTGGGTGCGCAGGGCGACGTAGTGCGTACGCCAGGTCGCAGGGGCACCACGGCCGGCTCGCTGGCGGCCAGCTCGCACAGCTGTTCGCCATCGAGCGGATCGAGCGCGGCTGCGGCGTCCAGATCGCCATGCAAACGCGCCATGGCCAGGTACTCGGACACGTGCAGCGGTGACAGTCGTAGCCACGCCATGAACGCCGCCTGCTGCGTATCGTCCATGCCTTCGCGCTGATCCAGGTACCAGCTGGCCGCCTGCTCGGCAATCCGTCGCTGGTGTTCGGCAGCCTGGCGGTAGTGATTGAGCTCAGTCATAGCGCGCCATTCCCACGCGGCAGGTGGCCAGCGCCTTGACGATGTACTTCTTTACCATGTGCGAGGAAATCTGCAGACGTTCACCAATGTCGCGATAGCTCAGGTCGTCGCGGTAATGCATGACCAGCACGGCACGGCACTTGGGCGTAAGGCGCCCGATGATGTCGGCAAGCCGTTGGCGGCGTAACGCGCGATCGACCCCTGCTGCTCCGTCGCAGGGTGTGGCGAGGCGTTCGATCACTTCTTCCAGCTCGTCACTGCCCAGTGGGCTGCGTTGGCGCCGGGCCGCATGTTCCTTCACCAGGTTGGCGGCCACGGTGAACAGGTAGGCTTCCGCATTCTGGATCGCGCCCGTGCCCTCTCGATCGGTGCGCAGCAGGCGCAGGTAAAGCTCCTGCACCAGATCCTGCGCATCCCACGCATGGGGCGTGCGCTTGACGAAGTAGCGATGGAGCGTGGCGTGCTGTTCTTCGAACAGTCGCGCCAGTCCTGGCATTGAATCGGCGGTCACATGCACTCGCAGCGCCGTCGACCCGGTCGTCGGCTGGGATTTGTTCCAGCCGCCACGCTAGTGACGATTCATGACGATTCCGTGAAAACCAGGCTTCGCTCCCGCTGAATGGTCGATATCAGCTGCCGTTGCCGATGCCGGCAAGTTCCGCGGGCGAGATCGTGCATCGGGACGCCACGGTGAAGGTGTCGGTGACGCCACAGGTGTTCACGGCAAATGGCCACTGCACTGATCCGATTGAGTGCAGCTCGCGCTTCAACTGAGTTTCGCCAGGGCAGCTGCCGGGTCGTCTCTAGAGCGAAGCGCTCCGGCCAAGCGGCACGGCGCGTAGCGAATCGTGGAGCAGCAGCGTGACCGACAGACCCTTGGGCCGGTCGCGCAGATGTACATTGCCGCCGTAGATCTGCGCGCGGTCGCGAATGGTGGCAATGCCCAGGCCGCTGGCTCCCAGCAAAGTCATGGCCTGTTTCCATGATTCCGGCGGCGGCGTGGCTTGCTCTTCGGCAGCGGCCGGCCGCTCGCCGGTGATGCGCATGACCACCCAGCGACGGCCATCGGTGTGGCCGCCGCGAACCTGCAGGTGAACGTGCTGCGTGGGGCTGCGCGAAAGGACAAACACCAGTACTTCGCAGGCCAGGCGATAAAGCGCCATATGCACATCGGGCGCCAGTTGGCTGAGGCCGCGCCCGGAGAGATCGCACCGATAACTGGCGCCGGCCATGTGCACCGCCTGGGCGAAGGGGCCTTCGCGCAGGGTGGCGGGTACGCCGCGTTCGCGCCAGCCGCGTGGATAGAGGGCGTTGGCGAGTCGATGCATTTCGTGTTGAGCCAGTGCCGCCTGTCGGGAGTAAGTGCGCTCCTCGCTGGCGGGCAGCACATGACGGAGGCTGTCGAGCAGGCGATCCTGGTTTTCGCGGATGTTGTGCCCGATGTGTTCGAGCGCGTCGGCCGCCTGGCGCAAGCGTAATTCTTCCAGGTACAAGCCCTGCTGTGCCAGCTGCAGGCCGCGTATCGTGTCGATGCGACCCGAACGTGCGAAGTACGCTTGATGTCCGATTCGCGTGCCGAGCATGAGCAACGTGGTGATGGCGAAAGCGATCAGGGCCTGCGCCTGGATCACCGCTGGGTCACGCACCATTACCGAAGTGAGCGTGACGGCGGTGCTCGCCAGGGTTCCTCCAAACGCCGCGCCTTGCCAACCATGGCGTGAGGTAAGCCACACCACCGGAAGGAACATCGCCATCCGAAACACCTGTGTGCCATCTCCTTCGCTGGAGAACACCAGGCACATCAACACGAGCAGCGGCAACACCACGCCAACCAGGCAGTCGCGTGCGAGCTGGCTTTGCCAGAGGGCCCCTCCGATCGACTCGCCGCGGTTTTCGGTCACCCACAGGTAAATCGCCGTGGCGGAAGGGGCGATGGCGAGCGCGCCCAGATAATTTCCAAGGAAGTAGCCAAACAGCACGCGTGCGTTGATATCGGGCGCCGCCTCGACGGGCAACTGCACGGCGACAAGCGCCGCGGCGTTGCAACAGGTGGTGAGCAAGGCGCTTATCAGCGTCATGGCGAGCAACGTTGCCGCGTTGATCTGGTGGGCGCCACGCAACAGGCGTGCGTGCGGCCGACACCAGGCAACCACCGGGGCCAGCAGGAGAATCGGCGGAACCGCCGCCAGAGCGGCCCAGCGCCAACCGAATGCATGTTCGTTTCGCCAGGCGTGATGACCGACGGGAATAAGCTCGCCAACGATCAGGGCGGGCCAGTAGCGATAAGGAAACAGCAGCAGGCAGGCGATACGTAGCCCTGCGGGCAGGTTCCAGTGCGATACCGATGCGTCCCGCAGCACTACATAGCAGAGCGCGTAGGCGACACCGACGGCCATTTGCCGGCCCCAGGCGCGCAGCTCCGTTCCAACCGCCATAGTGTGCTTCCCCGTGATAGCTACTTTCCCCTCGGGCTGGTGTGGGTTCGACGCTGGCTGGACGGTTCCGCGATCACGCTGCAGTGTTCCTCCAACCCCATCGGACACAACTCCCCGACAATGGATCGCGCCGCCAACGAGGTCCGTAACCTTCTGCGGCATGCTTCCAAATGCCCGGCAATGTCGCACGGGGTCGGATGATATTCCAGTGAAAGGTCCACATTATCGCGGATCGCGAATATTTGCGTCGAAGTCCACGCAAGCCGGGCTTCATCTCGCGCGCTGCGATCTCCACGCCTTTGCGCACAGCCTTGGTTGCCGGCGTGTTGGCGACGGCAAAGTCATTGCAGTGCAAGCGGCGAGTGATGCGGGTGGTAGTCGAAGGACGCGCGAGGACATGCGCGATGGCAAGTAACCCAACGCGTGTGCGTACCGACGCGCCGGTGCAATTGGACCTAAGTAGCAGGCCGCTACATGCGGCGTGGCCTTCCTTTGAACTGCGCCGCCGTATGGCAGGCGATATAATGGGCCACGTGCGTGCTTCCTGCTGCACGCCAGGCCGTCCCCGGGCCTGTATCGATTTTGATGTCGGCTACCCGCGCTAGCTACCGTTGTTGGCTTGATCGATGACGACCCAGGTTGGCACGCACCGACTGTCTGTTCTCCTTGCTGGATGATCCCCGCCATGCGTCCTGTCGCTCTTCCCGCCGCCATCGCGTTTTCTCTTGTCTTGGCCGGCTGTGCCACCAGCCGAGGGCTGCACACCACGGGCACGTTGACCGATCCTGATTCGCTCAAATCCCAGCAGAGCCTGGCCGCTACGCAGCTCAGCCCCACGGCATGGCCGGAGCAGGACTGGTGGGTTGGCTTTGGCGACCCGCAGCTCAGCGGGCTTATCGATGAAGCGCTCAAGAACAACCCCAGCCTCGACCAGGTCCAGGCGCGTGCGCGCCAGGCGCAGGCCGTGGCGGACAGCTACAACGCGGGCCGCCAGCCGCAAGGGCAGTTCGATGCATCGATCATCGGCGCGCGGCTCTCCAGCAAGGATCCGGTCTATCCCGAATACGCGCTCGGCACGTTTGCCTGGAGCAAGTCGGTCACCGCGGGTTTTTCATGGGATCTGGACCTGTGGGGCGGCAAGCGTGATGCGTGGGAGGCGGCGCTTGGGCGCAGCCGCGCCGCGCAGATCGATGTGCATGCCGCGCGCATCGAGCTATCGGTCAACGTGGCGCGAGCTTATGTGCAGCTGGGTTATGCCTTCGCGCAAAAGGACGTGGCCGATGCGGAGTTGCAACGCGCCAGCCAGTCGCTGGAGGTAACGCGGCGACTGGTCAGCGGCGGTCTTGATACCCCGCAACAGGAACATCTGGCCGACTCGCAAGTGGCCGGCGCAGAGCAGCAGAAGGTTGCGGCCGATCGAGCCATCGATGCTGCCCGCAGCAGTCTTTCGATTCTGCTGGGGCAGGGGCCTGATCGCGGCCTGGCGATCGAACGGCCGCACATGCTCGATCGTGGCCCGGCAGTGCTTCCCGACAAGCTGTCGGTCGACCTGGTAGGCCGCCGCGCAGACCTGGTCGCCGCACGCTGGCAGATCGAAGCCGCCAACCAGGGCGTCAAAGCCGCCAAGACCGAATTTCTGCCCAATATCAGCCTGAGCGCCATGGCGGGCTTCGTCGCGGTGGGTGGCAGCACCAGTGTGCTGCAATTGCCAGCACGTACCTATGCGTTTGGTCCCGCGCTCAGCTTGCCGATCTTCGATGGCGGTCGCCGTCGTGCGGAGCTGGCCATGGCGGACGCCGATTACGATGCGTTGGTCGCGCGCTACAACGGCCTGCTGGTCAGGGCTTTGAACGACGTCTCCGACGAGGTGTCCGCGCTGTCCTCCATACGTCAGCAGATCGTGCTCGAGAAGCGCTCCGTGGACGATGCGCAGAAGAGCTGGGACGACGCTTTGAAGGCTTACAATGGCGGGCTGAAAGGTCCGCTGACCCCGCTTACCAGTCGCCAACAGTTGTTGGTGGCACAGCAGCGCCTGGCCCTGTTGCAGAGCCAGCAGATCGATATTTCGGTACGGTTGATCGAGGCGCTTGGTGGTGGCTTCGACGGCACCGCCGATGTGGCTGAGGTGACTTCCTCGCAGCCATCGCAGGCTTCGCCCGGCAAGGGCGGGCCGCGCTGATTGGCGCGGCTCGCCGGCATCATTTGCTTTAGAGCGGGTGAGTAATGTCCCGCGCATGGGCGGACCCGACAACATGACCCACACGCTGAGATTCAATGGCGGTCCGCGCGCCGTCATGAGTCTGCTGACCGATCCAGTCGCGCTGCCATTCCAGCAGCACCTGGACGCCTGAGGTGAGCTTGACGCCGGCGGCCTCGAGGCGTCGCAGCGCAAGCTCGTGGCTCGTCGTGGTTACGCCGCCACAGGCATCGGCCACCACCAGCACGTCGTAGCCATCGGCTAACGCGGAAAGCGCGCAGAAGGTCACGCAGGCCTCGCTCAGCAAACCTGAAATCAAGAGTCGCCTGCGCCCCGCAGCCACCATTGCGGCCTGCACCGTGGCATCTTCCCAGACGTTCATGTTGCGCCGTTCAATCGACTGCAGCCCGGGCACGGCGGCTTGTATCGCCGACATCAGTGGGCTGCTGCCGGTCAATGATGCGGAGCGGGACGCGACGATAGGCAGGCCCAGTGCCGAGGCCGTCCGCGCTAGCGCCACGATGTTGGTCAGCAGGATCTGCCGATCGACCGAGCCGACCTCAAAAGCTGGCCCGGCCTGCTGATCGACCAATACTAGGGCGCAATCGGCTGGCGTAAGCAGCGCTGTGGTGAAGGTCATGGCGAAGCTCCTGATGAACCCGCGGCCGGGCCTCGAGCTGTTCTAGCGGGCTGTTTGTCAACGGAACGTCGCAGCGCCTGGTCGCTTGCTGAACGCATGAGCGCACGCATGGCCTTGGCCCATGGAAGCTGCTGTGGAGCATCCCCATATGGATATCAACTTGCGACTACTTATGGCCGCATCGGATCATTGGCTTTGCGGCGATACCGGAGGCAACCATGGCTACGGGCTGGGCTGGCGACAACGCGGTGCAGGAGCAGATCGATGCGACCGTCGAGGACGCGGTCAAGCGGGCGCGCAGCCAGCTCAACAAGGGCCCGAGCCTCACCCATTGCGAAGAATGCGCCGCGCCCATTCCTGCGGCGCGGCGTGATGCGGTGCCCGGTGTGCGCCTTTGCGTAACCTGCCAGGAAGCGCACGATCACGAACAGGCCGCCTATAGCGGCTACAACCGGCGCGGCAGCAAGGATAGCCAGCTGCGTTGATGGGGCGGTATTGACAGCCATAGGCGGTGCAGTGGTCAATGGTCCTCTTTGACCACTCATCACAGCGCGCTATCGCATGACCCATTCCTTTCGCTTCCGCCCATGCCACCTGCCGACTACTGCAAAGGTGTGCTCATGAGCGCCCGGCTCAGTTCACTGGCCGGCAAGCCGGCGCCCGAATCGTTGCTGGTCGACGTGTCCCGGTTGCGTGATGCCTATGTGGATTTGCGGCCCGACACAGGTGCGCCGGCGCAACGCGTGGCATTCGGCACCTCGGGGCATCGTGGCAGCTCGTTCGAGCGCAGCTTCAACGAATGGCACGTGCTGGCGATCACCCAGGCGATCTGCGAGTACCGCAGCGGACAAGGGCATCGACGGCCCGCTGTTATCGGTATCGATACGCACGCGCTGTCGCAGCCGGCGTTCGAGAGTGCGCTGGAGGTGCTGGCCGCCAACGGCGTGGAGACCATGATCGCCAAGGGCGGCGAGTACACGCCGACGCCGGCCATTTCGCACGCCATCCTGACCTATAACCGTGGCCGCAGAGCGGGCTGGCCGATGGCATCGTGGTAACGCCGTCGCATAATCCGCCTGACGGTGGCGGCTTCAAATACAACCCGCCCAATGGCGGTCCGGCCGATACCGACGTTACTGGCTGGATCCAGAAGCGGCGCCAACGCGCTGATCGAAAGCGGGCTGCGGGACGTGCGCCGCGTGCCTTTCGTGCAGGCATTGCGCGCATCGACCACGCATGAGCACGACTTCATCGCAGCCTATGTAGGCGACCTGGGCAACGTGGTGGATTTCGACGCGATCCGCGGCAGCGGCGTGCACCTGGGCGTCGATCCGCTGGGCGGCTCGGGCGTGCACTACTGGGCGCCGATTGCCGAGCGCTATGGCATCGACCTGACGGTAGTGAGCGACGAGGTCGACTCCACCTTCCGTTTCATGACGCGTGGACTGGGACGGCAAGATCCGCATGGATCCTTCGTCTTCTTACGCCATGCAGCGCCTGATCGGACTGAGAGATCAGTACGACGTGGCCTTTGCCTGCGACACCGATCATGACCGCCATGGCATCGTGACGCGCAGCAGCGGCTTGCTGCTACCCAATCACTATCTGTCGGTCTCATCGACTATCTGTTCCAGCACCGCCCGCTTTGGCGTGACGATGCAGCCGTAGGCAAGACCCTGGTGAGCAGCGCCTTGATCGATCGCGTGGCCAAGCGCATGGGACGCCGCCTCTATGAAGTGCCGGTGGGTTTCAAGTGGTTCGTCGATGGCCTGTTCGACGGCTCGCTCGGTTTTGGCGGCGAGGAGAGCGCGGGTGCGTCGTTCCTGCGTCGCGATGGCTCGGTGTGGACCACCGACAAGGACGGCATCGCTGCTGCACTGATGTCCGCCGAGATAACGGCGCGCACAGGACGTGATCCGGGTGAACTGTATCGGCAGATGACCGCTGAACTGGGCGACCCGCTGTCGGAGCGCGTCGATGCGCCGGCCTCGGTTGAGCAGAAGGCGCGGTTGTCGAAGTTGTCGCCGGAGCAGGTGAAGAGCACCGAGCTGGCAGGCGAAAAGATTGAAAGCGTGCTGGATCGTGCGCCGGGCAACGGTGCGTCTATTGGCGGTATCAAGGTGTCTTCTGCCCATGGATGGTTTGCGGCGCGTCCTTCCGGGACGGAGGATATCTACAAGATTTATGCCGAGAGTTTTAAGGACGAGGCGCACTTGAGGCAGTTGTTGCAGGAGGCGCAGGGGATGGTTGATGAGGCGCTGGGGGCGGCTTAGGTGTAGGCCGCGTTTCTTTCGTCATGGCCGTGTAGCGTGCTTGCTTGTCATCCCTGCTTAAGCAGGGATTGGGGAGCGGCATTCTTTTGCTCGTCATCCCTGCGGAGGCAGGGATCCAGCGCCTTGTGGCTTGATTGTCGCGTCCTGGCCAGGGTGCCGCTTACGCAGCGGGCGTTTCGACTGCCTGCCGGCAGCCGAGTCACTTTTCTTTGCTGGCCCACGCACGCGCAGGAGCGCGTACGAACGGCGAAGCCGGCCCGAAGGGCGGAGGGCAGGATGCCCGGAGTAAAGAAAAGTAACCCAAAGAAATGGACTTAAGGGCAGTGGTAGCGTTGCGTGGGATAGGAGCAGAGAAGGATCCGGAGCCCGGATTGCGACCGTCTTCGCCGCCACATAGCCGCTTCACTGCAACGCGCCGATGCGCTGAGGGCTTAAAGCGGATGTCGCAGAGATTTGCGTTGACGTTGCGCGTGAAGTCGACCGCGAAGCGCATGGCACTGTTGGTCACTGAGGCTAGATTGACCCCTCACCACCGTAAAGGTGGCAATGCCCCAACCCTCTCCCCGCAGGGGAGAGGGAGCCAAGGCGCGCAGCGCTCCGCTTTAAGTCCTCCACGCATCGGTGCTTTGCAGTGAAGCGGCTATGTAGAGGCGAAGGCATCCCGCATCGAGGCCCCAAAGGCCGTTCCGGCTTGTATCCATCCCTTTGCCGCGAGCTCTTAAGGCCATTTTCTTTGGGTCACTTTTCTTTTGGGCCAGCAAAAGAAAAGTGACTCGAGCGATGGCAGTCGATCGAAACGCCCGCTGCGTAAGCGGCACCCTGGCGATAGCGCGACAACCGAGAGCACAGTCACTGGATGACCAGCTTCGCTGTTGTAAAGCGCCTCCCGCTTTCGCGGGGATGACGAGATGGGCGCTTTTCGTGCTTGTCCAACCTCCGCTGGGGTGACGACCAAAGAATTAGCGTCCCCGCGAGCACCCACCCCTCACCACCGTAAAGGTGGCAATGCCCCAACCCTCTCCCCAAAGGGGAGATGGAGCGAAACGGCAGGCGATAGCCCCGCAGCCCCAAATCAAGAACCCAATCACACCGGCGGCGGATTCAACTCCACAAACCCCCGCTGATGCCAATACGGATAAGCCGGCGTCACCTCACTGGCCGCATCCAGTTTCGCGACCTGTTCGGCCGTAAGGTTCCAACCCACCGCGCCAAGGTTCTGCCGCAACTGCTCTTCGTTGCGCGCACCGATAACCACAGTGGACACCGTTGGGCGTTGCAGCAGCCAATTCAGTGCAATCTGCGGCACGCTCTTGCCGGTTTCGGCGGCGACCTCGTCCAGTGCGTCGATCACGCGATAGAGGTATTCGTCGCTCATCTGGGGCCCCTTGTCGCCGGTGGCGTGCAGACGACTCTGCGCAGGCAGGGGTGCGCCGCGGCGCAGTTTGCCGGTGAGTCGGCCCCAGCCCAGCGGGCTCCAGACCACCGCACCTACGCCTTGGTCCAGCCCGAGCGGCATCAGCTCCCATTCGTAGTCGCGTCCAATCAGCGAGTAGTAGGCCTGGTTGGCGACGTAGCGCGGATAGCCATAACGATCGGCGACGGCCAGCGACTTCATCAGATGCCAGCCGGAGAAATTGGACGCGCCGACGTAGCGGATCTTTCCGGCGCGCACGAGGTCGTCGAGCGTGGACAGCGTTTCCTCCACCGGCGTGAGGGCGTCAAAGCCGTGCAGCTGGAACAGGTCGATGTAGTCGGTGCCCAGACGCTTCAATGCCGCTTCGCAGGCTCTAATCAGGTGAAAGCGCGACGAGCCGATGTCGTTGGGGTTTTCGCCCGAGCGAAAGGTGGCCTTGGTGGAAATCAGAACGCGATCGCGGCGTCCCTTGATGGCGGCGCCCAGCACTGATTCGGCGGCGCCATCGGAGTAGATGTCAGCGCTGTCGAACATGGTTAGGCCGGCGTCCAGGCAGATGTCGACGAGGCGCTTGGCCTCTGCCACATCGGTGCTGCCCCACGCGCCGAAGAATTCGCCTTTGCCGCCGAACGTGCCGGTGCCGAAGCTAAGTACCGGAACCTTGAATCCCGATGCACCCAGTTGCCGAAATTCCATGGAGAACCCTTCTAGCGTGTTGGATACGCAAGTGATGGGGATGAGTGCGGCAGTTCCAAGGTGGCTGACCGGAACGCTCAGGAATTTTCACGCCATGCATGAAGTGCTTGTGCTAGCCCGGCGAGCGACATTGACTTTTGTACGCCATAACTTGTAACAAGAACATGGTTTCCCGATGGTGGGAAGCTCGTTTCGCCTCATACCGAAAGGGTGACCGTCATGGTGGCACTGGCGACGGAGCACGTGATCGACGTGCACCACTGGAACGACAGTCTTTTCAGCTTCCGCACGACCCGCGGCCAGGGCTTCCGTTTCGATAGCGGCCACTTCGTGATGATTGGTCTGGAGGTGGACGGACGCCCGCTGTTACGCGCCTATTCGATCGCCAGCGCCAACTACGAGGAGCACCTGGAGTTCGTCAGCATCAAGGTGCCCGACGGCCCCCTGACCTCGCGGCTGCAACTGCTAAAGCCAGGCGACCCCATCATCGTCAGCCGCAAGCCTACCGGCACGCTGGTGCTCAACGACCTCAAGCCGGGCAAGCACTTGTACCTGCTGGGTACCGGCACCGGCCTGGCACCGTTCTTGAGCATCGTGCGCGACCCGGAAACCTACGAACGATTTGACAAGATCGTGCTGGCTCATGGCGTGCGACACGCCGGCGATCTGGTCTACGCGCAGTACCTGGAAAACCGGCTGCCGCAGCATGAGTTGCTGGGCGAACTCGTGCGAGAGAAGCTGGTCTACTACCCCAGCGTCACGCGCGAGCCGTTCCGTAATCGAGGGCGTCTCACCGATGCCATCGTTGACGGTCTGATGAGTGAAGCTGCCGGGCTGCCTCCGCTTAACCCGCAAACCGATCGGGTGATGCTGTGCGGCAGCCAGTCGATGCTTGATGACAGCTGCGCACTACTGGATGGTCGCGGCTTCCACGCTTCGCCGCGCACGCGTGAGCCGGGCGACTACGTGATTGAACGCGCGTTTGTTGAAAGATAGAGGAAGGCCGGTCGCCGCACGATGGACGGAGACGCGACCTGGAAATCATGGCGACCACGGTCTTTTTTTGGAGGAATCGCGAATGGATGCGCGGGACACGCATTAGGTAAAGGCACCACTGCATCGATCGGATGAAGCTGCCAGGGTGGGCGCAAGTGCAACGCTGAAACGACTAGATAAGGCTCCGATATCCCGGAGGAGAGTCCGTCGTGTATGACTTGCTGCGTACCATCAACTCGCCGATCGATTTGCGCAGGCTCGATCGGCCAGCGCTGCACAGCCTGGCGGGCGAGTTGCGCGCTTTCATTCTGGAGAGCGTGTCCAAAACAGGTGGCCATCTGTCGTCCAACCTGGGTAGCGTGGAGCTGGCCATCGCCTTGCACTACGTGTTCGATACGCCCGGCGACCGCCTGGTCTGGGATGTCGGCCATCAGTCCTACCCACACAAGATTCTTACCGGTCGCCGCGAGGAAATGGCTCATATTCGCCAGCTCGGCGGCATTTCCGGTTTCCCGCGTCGCAGCGAATCGATCTACGACACCTTCGGCACGGCGCATTCGAGTACGTCCATCTCGGCCTCGCTGGGTATGGCTCACGCCGCACGTATCAAGGGTGAGCGGCGCCACAGCGTTGCCGTGATTGGCGACGGCGCGCTGAGCGCGGGCATGGCGTTCGAGGCGATGAACAACGCGGGCATTACCGAGGACATGCCGCTGCTGGTGGTGCTCAACGACAACGATATGTCGATCTCGCCGCCCGTGGGTGCCTTGCGCCACTACTTTGGACGGCTGATTGCCGGCAGGTTCTATCAACAGGCGCGGCAGGGCGTGCACTATGCATTGCGCACGGTGCCACCGATCAGGCATCTCGCCCGTCGCCTGGAGTCGCAGGTGAAGGGCATGCTGGTGCCGGCAACGCTGTTCGAGGAGTTCGGTTTCAATTACACCGGACCCATCGATGGCCACAACCTCGATGAGCTGATTCCGGCGATGCAGCGGTTGCGTCATCTCGAAGGGCCGCAGTTCCTGCATGTGGTGACCCAGAAGGGCCACGGTTACAAGCTCGCCGAAGCCGATCCCATCCAATATCACGGCCCAGGCAAGTTCGATCCCGCCGTGGGCCTGGTGACGGCCAAGGCAGCGCGAAAGAGCTATGTGCAGGTCTTTTCCGAATGGCTGTGCGACGAGGCCGAACGCGACCCGCGGATCGTGGCGATTACACCCGCGATGCGCGAAGGGTCGGGGCTGCTGGCGTTCGAGCAGCGCTATCCCCAACGCTATTTCGACGTGGCCATCGCCGAGCAACACGCGGTGACTTTTGCCGCCGGGTTGGCAGCTGAAGGATTGCACCCGGTGGTGGCGATCTATTCCACGTTCCTGCAGCGCGGCTACGACCAGCTGATCCACGACGTGGCCCTGCAGAACCTCCCCGTGACATTCGCCATTGATCGCGCCGGCATCGTGGGTGCCGATGGCGCCACGCATATGGGTGCCTTCGACCTGGCCTATCTTCGCTGCGTGCCGAACATGGTGGTGATGGCGGCCTCCGACGAAAACGAATGCCGGCAGATGCTGCATACAGCCGTTGGCTACCAGGGGCCGGCTGCGGTGCGCTACCCGCGCGGCAATGGTCCCGGCGTGGCCACCGTGGCGGAGATGACCGCGCTGCCGATCGGCAAGGGTGAGTTGCGGCGGCAGGGTGCCGCGATGGTCGGCAGGCGCGTGGCGATCCTTGCGTTCGGCACCATGGTGGCGCCCAGTCTTGCCGCCGCAGAGGCGCTGGATGCCACGGTTGCGAACATGCGCTTTGTCAAACCATTGGACGAGGTTCTGGTGCGCCAGCTTGCGCAGACGCATGACGTGTTGGTTACGGTGGAAGAGGGCTGCCTGCAAGGCGGCGCTGGCTCGGCCTGCCTGGAATGCCTGGCCGATGCAGGGCTGAGTATTCCGGTATTGCGTTTGGGCTTGCCGGATGAATTCATCGAGCACGGCGACCCCGCCGTCTTGCTCAATCACCATGGGCTCGATGCCGATGGTATCCGTGCGTCGATCCTTCGCTTCGCCGATCGGACGAAGGGCCCGGCTGTCACCTCTTGCGAGGCCGTGCCGTCGACGCGGGAGGTACGCTCGCTATGAAGGTGCTGATGGCCCAGCCCCGGGGTTTCTGCGCTGGCGTGGTGCGCGCCATTGATATCGTGGAGCGTGCGCTGCAGCGTTTTGGCGCGACGGTCTACGTGCATCATGAAATCGTGCACAACCGCCATGTAGTCGATGACTTGCGGCGCAAGGGTGCGGTGTTTGTCGAGGATCTCGCGGACGTGCCCGAAGGCGCGCACGCCATCTTCAGTGCCCATGGTGTGGGTCGTACGGTGGAGGCCCGCGCCGCGCGCCGACAACTTCAGGTGCTGGACGCCACGTGCCCCCTGGTCAGCAAGGTGCATGGACAAGGCCGACGCTACGCGACCGAAGGACGCACGGTATTGTTGATCGGGCATGCGGGGCATCCGGAAGTGATTGGCACCATGGACCAGATTTCCGGGGTGGTGATGCTGGTGCAAAGCGTCGCCGAGGCGGCGGCGCTCGACCTGCCGCCGAATGTGCCCTTGGCCTATATTTCGCAGACCACGCTGAGCGTGGACGACACCCATCGCATCATCGATGTGCTGAAGCAGCGCTTTCACAATCTGGTCGGGCCGGACGTTGGCGACATCTGCCACGCCACGCAAAACCGCCAGGGTGCCGTGCGCGCAATGATCGATCAGGTCGATGTGATGCTGGTGGTTGGCTCGCCCCATAGCTCCAACTCGCAGCGGCTGCGGGAGATTGCCGCGGAAGCCGGCGTGCCCAGTTATCTGCTCGCCGATGGCAGCGAATTGCGTCAGGAATGGATTGGTCGCGCGCGCTGCATTGGATTGACCGCCGGTGCGTCGGCGCCGGAAGCATCCGTCGACGATGTCATCGAGGTCCTGCGCCGGCTGGGCCCGGTTGAGCTGGTGCCCATGGACGGTCGCAAGGAGCGGGCCGTGTTCCCCTTGCCGGTCGAGCTGGAGATGGTGGGATGAGCGAGCGCCCAGCCATGCATGATCGGCAACGTCTCGCCATCCTCGGCTCCACGGGCTCGATCGGCGGCAGCACACTGGATGTGATTGCGCGCCATCCTGATCGTTTCGAAGTCGTGACGCTCACCGCGCATCGACGCATCGATCGACTGTTCGAGCAGTGCGTTGCGTTTCGTCCTCGTCGAGCGGTGGTGAGCAGCGCCGAGGACGCTGCGCGGCTCGAGGTGCAGTTGCGTTCTGCCCAATTGCACACCGAGGTGGCGTACGGCCCGGAGGCATTGTGCACTGCCGCCCGTGCGGATGATTGCGATACGGTCGTAGCCGCCATCGTCGGTGCGGCCGGGCTACCTTCGTCGCTGGCCGCGGCTCGCGCGGGCAAGAAGATTTTGTTGGCGAACAAGGAAGCGCTGGTGATGTCGGGCCGGCTGTTCATGCAAACCGTTGCCGAATGCGGCGCTACCTTGTTGCCGCTGGACAGCGAGCACAACGCGATCTTCCAATGCCTTGGTCATACCGGTGGTGTCGAGCGATTGATCCTCACGGCGTCGGGCGGCCCGTTCCTTGCGCGTGCGCTGGATAGCCTCGATGACATCACGCCCGATCAGGCCTGCGCGCATCCCAACTGGGTGATGGGGCGCAAGATCTCGGTCGATTCGGCCACCATGATGAACAAGGGGCTCGAGGTGATCGAGGCGCACTGGCTGTTCGACATGCCGGCCGAGCGCATCGAGGTGGTGATTCATCCGCAGAGCGTCATTCATTCAATGGTCGCCTATGCCGACCAATCCGTGCTGGCACAGCTGGGGCGCCCCGACATGCGCACGCCGATCGCGCACGCGCTGGCGTACCCCGAGCGCATCGATTCGGGGGTGGCGCCATTGGATCTGGCGCGCATGTCCAATCTCAGTTTCACCGCGCCGGACCTGGTGCGCTTCCCCTGCTTGCGCCTGGCGCTCGAAGTGTTGCGTGACGGTTGCGGTGCCAGCGTGACGCTCAACGCAGCCAACGAGATTGCGGTGGAGGCCTTTTTGCAGGAGCAGATTCGCTTCACCGAGATTGCTACGGTGGTGGAAGAGACGTTGGGGCGATTGCCGCCCCTGGCCGAGCATCATCAGCTGGAGGACATCCTGGCAGCCGACGGCCGTGCGCGCGCCATGGCGCAGCAGATCATTCACAACTTGCCAGCACTCAGGGGGCGGCACGTTGCCATTCATTAGGGGAGGGTGCTTGTGAGCGAAGTCCTGCGGTTGTGTCCGGATTCTTGGGATAGGTCATCCAGCGCCACGCCACTGGACGCTTGGTTACCGATGATTGTCCAGCGCACGGAGCGTGCGCTGGACAGATACCTGCCAGCGTCCGAGCTGCCGCCCGCGACCCTGCATGAGGCGATGCGCTACGCGACCCTCGGCGGCGGCAAGCGCCTGCGCGCGCTGCTGTGCCACGCGGCGGGCGAACTGGTTGGCGCAGAACCCGAGGTGCTCGATGGCGCGGCCTGTGCCATCGAGATGGTTCACGCCTATTCGCTGGTGCACGATGACTTGCCGGCGATGGACAACGACCTGCTGAGACGTGGCCAGCCCACGGTGCACGTGCGTTACGGCGAAGCCATGGCCATCCTGGTGGGCGATGCGCTGCAGGCCGAAGCTTTCGTGGCGATTGGCGAGCTGCCGGTGCCGGCGGCGCAACGGGTGACGTTGCTGCAAGAGCTGGCCAGGGCGAGCAGCTCGCAGGGACTGGTGGGCGGCCAGGCCATCGACCTTGCCAGCGTCGGCTATGTGCTGCCGCGTGAGGAACTGGAGCGCATGCATCGCATGAAGACCGGCGCCTTGTTGCGCGCCGCTGTTTTCATGGGCGCGCAAAGCGGACCGCAGCCGTTGGCGCCCGAGTTGCGCGCGGGCCTGGACGACTATCAGCGCGCGGTAGGGCTGGCATTCCAGGTGGTCGACGATGTGCTCGATGTCACCACGGACGCTGCCACGCTGGGGAAAACGCCCGGCAAGGATGCGCAGGACCACAAGCCTACCTACGTATCGCTACTAGGCCTCGATGCGTCGCGCGAGCTGGCCGAACAGTTGGCAGACCGCGCGCATGCGGCACTGCTGCCACTGGGTCCGGAGGCAGCACATCTGGATGCGCTGATCGACATGATCGTTCATCGGGTTCGCTGAGCTTGGCCGGTCGCGCACAGGGTGCGCTCCTACAGAGTTTTGCGTGCGGATATAACGCCACCCTGTAGGAGCGCACCCTGTGCGCGACCGCAGCGCAACACCGTCGCCCACCACGCACGAGGCTCCAAACCTCAAGCCTCGCGATACCAGAGCAAAATCGCCCCAATCAACATGAAACACAGCGGCCACACCGCGCCGGCGATGCGTCCACCGCGTCCCGGCAAGCGCAGCTCCAGCCAGCGCGCCCAACCCGCGGCCACGCCGGCCAGGGCAAGTGGCGTATGGGTCAGCTCGATCAACATCTGATCCTTGACGTTGGAAATCTGATGACTATGGGTGAGCAGCATCGCGCCGCCCACCGCCACCAGCAGCGGAAATACCAGTGCGGCTTTCTCACTGTGCAAACGGCCAGTGCGTACCGACCACTCGAACGCGCCGAACAGCAGTATCAGCGCCACGAAGAAGCGATGCTGGGCCACTTCCACGTCACGCCATGCCGCCCAGAATCCCTCTTTGCCCAGCGGCCACACCTCGGGATCGGAGCGCACCAGCAGAAAGACGGCCATGACCAGAAACAGTAGCGGCCAATGCCGCGCCCAGCGCATGCCGGCACGATTGAGCAGGGCGAGCAGGCCGATCAACAGCACGAAGATGCCCGCCCAATGATGGTTGTATTCCGACCAGGCGATGTCCTCGGCGTTGCGTGGTGGTAGCACGCCTGAGCCAGGCACCGTGGCCGACTGTGCCACCTGGTGGCTGCGCGCCGCGTCCTGATCCAACTGAGCCTGCAGTTGCGAGATGGCGAGGCTGTCGTGGTCTGGCGAACTGAGTCGGGGCCATGCCTGCGCATTGCGTACTGCGATTTCGTGCAGACTCACCCGGTCGGTGGTGAGGTCGATCGCCGGTGGCACCGACGTCAGCGACGCCGCCGCGAAGAAAATGGTGAAGCCAATGCCGATTTCCACTTCGGCAAAGCGACGTAGCCGGATGACCGGCGCATCCTGTCGCTTGCGCAGTCGCTGGGTCACCATGAAATTGCCGAAGCCCAGCGCCAGCAGGGCCAGGAACATGGCGATCTTGGCGCCCACCATCACGCCATAAGCGGTGCCGTAGAAGCCGGGCAGGTCACCGATGTAGAACACGCACATGGTGATGCCGGAAAGCAGGATGCAGGCAACCCCCAGCATCGACATGCGCGAGAAGCGTGCACCCACCTCGCGCAGTCCGTTGGCATCCTGCAGGTGGCGCAGCACCAGCACGAAGCTGGGAATGGCGCCGATCCAGATGGCCGCGCCGAACTGATGCAATCCTTCCACGACAAGCAGCAACGCGTTGTCACCCAAGCGCGCGTAGGCATGCGTCGTGAGCGTGGCGGCGGCCAGTTCGATGAAGCCGAAGCAGAGCAGCATTACGCGTGAAGGGCGCCGGGCCAGTGCCTTACGTCGGAGGCATATGGCGATAGCCAGCGCAGCGAGCACCTTTACCATGCCGGAGAGCGCAAACGATGCCCGCATCACGTTGGTGAAGGGCAGATCGACGCTCGACATCAGCACCGAAACCTGCAGCGCCGTACTGGCCAGCTCGGCGGCGACCAGGCCGAGCGCACTCCAGCGGGAGAGTCGCAGTACGCGTTGCTCCAGCGAGTCGCCCTGCGCCAGCGTGGACATCAGCGGATGCAACAGGAAAATCAGAAACAGCAGGCCACCGAGCATCATCGACTGCGCGACGATGACCAGGCCATGCAGGACGATGCTGAGATACCCGAAGATATCGACGAGCAGGCTCACGGGAACACCCAAGGTTGATGGTGGCGATCAGGTTCGATAGCTGCCGGGCGGCTTACGGTTGAGCGACCGTAAAGGCGAGATCGCCGCGCGTCATGTGCCCGTCCAGCGCAAGCGCCTGCCAGTGGATGACATATGCGCCGGGCTTGAGCGTGGCCTCGCTGTCCAGCTCGTTGGGTTTGGCATCGTTGCTGTCGATGACCAGCGGCGTCTCGCTGTGATCGGGCGCCACCAGCACCAGCTTCGAGCGACCCTGATCGATCTTGCTGTTGTACTTCAGCGTCAGTGTGGTGGGTCCGGCCGGCACGCTGCCATTGGCCTTGGGCGAGCTGTCCACCAGGATGGCATGGGCATTGACTCCCACGCTGGCGACAACAGCGGCGATGGCGACAACGGTGACTGCGAGACCACGGAAAAGACGCATACGGTACGCTCCGACTGATGTGGGTTAGGCAAGTTCGCTCAGTGCTTGACCTTGGTTGGATCGTAGGGCGAGATCGTGTACAGCACCGCAGGCAGAAACGCGAAGGTCGATAACAGCACGGCCAGCAGGCTAAGCAGCAACACCGTGCCCATGCTTGCGGTACCGGGATGGCGGGCAATTGCCAGGCTGCCAAAGGCGGTGCCGGTGGTCAGTGCGGAGAACAGGATGGCGCGCGCCACCGGCGAGCCCAGGAATTGCCGCATGCCGTTATGCCAGTTCATCACGAAGTAGATGTTGAACGACACGCCGACGCCCAGCAGCAACGGCAGTGCGATGATGTTGGCGAAGTTGATCGAGATGCCCAGCAGTCGTGCCAGCAGCGCCGTCAACAGCGCTGACATCAGCAGCGTGGCAAGCACCAGGCTGACGTCGCGGAAACGTCGCAGCACCAGCGCCAGCACGACGCCAATGGCCAGCGTGGCGTAGACCGCAGCAGCACGGAACGCATCCAGGATGGTATCGGCGGCCTTGATGGTGTCCACCGCCGAACCCACCGCCTGCGGCGCCACGCGATGGACGGAGAGAACGAAGCGGCGCAAGCCCGCGGTCTTCTGTGCCTGTGCCGTGGGGGTTGCCTGCACGCGCACCTGGCCATCGGCGGTGAACCAGTCCCGCTTGAGGTCGGCCGGCAGGCTTTCCAGCGTGATGCGTTGTGCCGAAAGCGAATCGCTCAATTGGGTGAGTGTGTAAGGAAGGAACTCGGTCAATGCCTGGTTGGCGGCTGCCACTTGCGCGTCGGAGCCCTGCGCCAAGCGGCCAAGTGCCTTTCCGATGCGTAGCAACGGTGAATTCGCAGGGAGTTTGTCGGCGACGCTGGCGATACTCTCGCTGGTGTCGCGGGCGGCTTCGCGTGTTTCGGCATAGCTGGGCGGGGCGGCCTTTTCGCCGGGGGTGAGCACGGCATACATCAGGTCCGATGCCTGATCCAGCTGCTCCAGCTTGTCGGACTGGTGGTCGGGTATGAAATCGGCGCCGGATACCACCTGCGACACTTCAGGCAACTTGCCCAGCTGGTCGCTGAGCCGTCGCGCGGCGGGCAGGTCGCTGACCAGCATGTCCATGGTGAAGGGGTTGGCGGTGGGGTCGTCCATCAGCGAGGTCAGCGTGCGCATGGCCTCGGTGTCGCTGCGCTTGGTATGCAGGGGATTGGCGTCGAATGGAATGCTGATGGCAGCCCACAAGCCGACCACGCCAATCAGCGTAAAGACAACCAGCACGCCCTTGCGATGCTTTTCCAGCCAGCGGTCGGCAGTCGCGCCGCCCGGCAAAGCCACCTCGGCATGCGGCGACCCTTTGCTCAACAGCGAAAGCATCGCCGGTAATACGGTCATGGTGCACAGCAAGGCCAGCAGCATGCCGACGCCGGCGATGATGCCCAGTTCGGCCACGCCGGTGAAATCGGTGGGCGCGAATGCCAGGAAGCCGCATGAGGTGGCCAGCGCGGCCAGGCCGATCTGGCTGACCACGCGATTGGCCGTTTCGTGCAGGGAGTCGACAAACGCGCGGTCGCTGTATTGTCGGGCATGCAGGCGCACACCGAACTGGATGCCGAAATCCACCGCCAGGCCCACGAACAACACGGCGAACGCCACGGAAACGAGATTCAATCGTCCCACCGCAAAAGCGGCAAAGCCGACGGTATAGATCAGCCCAACGATCAGCGTGATCAACACCGGCACGATCAGGCGCCACGTGCCCAAGGCCAATACCAGCCAGAAGATCAGCACGAGGCTGCTACCCAGCGCGATCGGGCCGGCCCGATCGGTCAGTGAGGCGAATTCCTCATCGGCCAACGGTACCGATCCGGTGTAATTCACGCGCACGCGTCCCGATTTCACGCCAGGCAGCCCGGCGGCGATGCGCAGCATGGCCTCGGTTGCCTCCTGTCCGGGTTCGAGCACGTTGTGGTGCAGCACCGGGTGGATCAGTACGAATTCCTGGCCGCCGTTGGTGCCCACCAGTTTGGGCGTCAGCAATGCTTGCCAGGAAAGTGGCGAGGCGTGTCCGGCAAGCGAATCCTCCAGCGTTTGCGCCACGTTGCCCAGGGCGGCGTCGTAGGAGGACAGGTCATCGGCCATGCCGCGACGCACGCCTTCCACCATCAGGTCGATGCCCTTGAACAGGCCGCGCGCCGACGGATCGGCGGCCAATGGCCCCAACAGGGGCTGTGCCTGCAGCATGGTATCGAGCACGCCGGACAGTTCATCGGGCGGCAGCAGCAACAGGCCTTCGCGATTGAGAAACGGACTGATGCCCGGGGTGGTCGCCGAAAGGAAGTGAACACGGTCGGCAGCCAACTTCTCGCGTAGCGCCTGCGCAGTGATGCGCGCCTCTTCCGCCGTGGGTGCGCGCACGACGGCAGTAAGGGTGTCGCTGAACTGGGGAAACAGGCGTGCAAAGGCCTCGCTATGTTGGCGCCAGGGTAGCTGGGCGGAAAAGAGGTGGTCCGAGTCGGTATCGATGCTCAAGCGGCTGTGGGTGCCATACAGGCTACCCATCGCCAGCACGGCCGCCAGCAGCAGCACGATAAAAGGGCGGCGGCCGCTTTGGTCGACAAGCCGCACCAGGGCGTAATGGATCGCTTTGAACACGCCGTCGTCCCTCCTCAGCAATCCGACTCGACCTACGTCGAGGCCCGGGCCTGACATCCGAAACCCGCTTTGATGATTAGCAGGGGCCTTGCACTGCGCGCCCCATGCTTACACCCAACACCGTCACCGCCGCGCGCAGGGCGCGTGTTGCGCTATGCATGCGGCTGGACAGCCTGGGCAGGCGCGCCACCAGGCCGGGATGACGAACCAGCAGCGCCAGCATGTGCAGCGCTCGTGGTCGCCCCCATTCATCGATACCTGCGTGCAATGCGCTGGGAATGTCGTCGTCATGCTCATCGATGATGGCGCGCAGCACCACAAAGGGCAGGTGACGCTCGGTTGCCACGGCCGCCACCGCGGCGCTCTCCATATCCACCGCTACGGCCATATGGCGTTGGCGCATGGCCATTTTCGCTGTCGCGGTAAACAGCGGCGCGGGAAGGCTGAGCAGGCTGCCGCCGGCCATGATCGGCAGTGACGCGGCGGCAAGGCGCTGCTGCAGCTCGGCGCTCCATGCCGGCGTCGGCAGGTAGTCATTGCCCCGCTCATCGATGACGCAGGCGGGGCAGAGCAGGGTGCCATTGCGTACGCCCGGTGCCAATGCACCGGCGACGCCGAACACGGCCAGCGCTGTGGCTCCCGCGTTTACCAGGGCCAGTGCGGCCTCGCGCGCCGCGTCCGGGCCCATGCCGCTCAGCCATAAGCCGCAACCTTCACCAAGCACCATCAGTTGCCCCGGCCGCACCGGCTGATGGGTCAGTGTCCTGGCTTCAGCGGCCAGGGCGGTCACGATGCCTACCGAGTGAAGATTCACTGCGTAGCCCGCGCCTGGGCCAATTGCAGCAGCCGGCGATAGCGGGTCAATGCCCACAGCGGGAAATAGGCCGTATAGCCGTGGTACTTGAGGAAGAACACGCGGGGAAAGCCCGGCGCGTTATAGCTGGAGTGGTACCACAAGCCGGCCTCTCGCTCGCCGTGCTGCTGCTGGTCGTCGAGCAGCCACTGGATGCCGCGACGCACCGCTCCGCTCGCGTACTCGCCTGCCGCTAGCAGGCCGAGCAGCGCCCATGCCGTGCTGTGTGCCGTGCTGACTGCGTTGTTGCTGCCGCGCAGTGCGGGGTCGAAGTAGCTGTCATTGGTTTCACCCCAGCCACCATCGGGATGCTGTTTCGCTTTCAACCAGTCGACGGATTTACGTATCCATGGTTGGCTCATGTCTTCGTCCACGAGTGCCAAGCCGGCCAGCACCGACCAGGTGCCGTAGATGTAATTGGTGCCCCAACGTCCCCAGTACGAGCCATCGGGTTGCTGCACCTGCCGCAGGTAGTCGATGCAGTGTGCGATTGCCGGGCGATCCTGCTCGCGCTTGAGTACGCCCAGGCAGGCCAATACGCGGCCGGAGACGTCTTCGGTGGGCGGGTCGAGCATGGCGCCGTGGTCGGCGAAGGGAATCTGGTTGATGTGGTAATGCGTGTTGTTGCGGTCGAACGAGGCAAAGCCGCCATTGTCAGACTGCATGCCCACCAGCCAGTCGGCCGCGCGCTCGATGCGTGCGCGGTAGGGATGATCTGGCGGCATGTTGGGTAGGGCTACATGCATCAAGCCGGCAATCAGGGCGGTGTCGTCGAGGTCGGGATAGTAGGCGTTGGTGTACTGGAAAGCCCAGCCACCCGGGCGCAGGTCTGGCGCCCGGGCCGCCCAGTCACCTTTCAACTCCAGCTCCTGCAGCGGGGCGAGCCAGTCGAGTGCGCGCGTTACCGCGGCCTGGGTCGCATCGCCATGGGAAGCGCGCAGCAAGGCCATGGCAGACCAGCCGGTATCCCACAGTGGCGAAACGCAGGGCTGGCAGTACGCCGTGCCGTCATCGCGATGCATGATCAGCTTCTGCAAGGCCTTCAGGCAGGTGGCGCGAGCGGGGTGATCCTTGCTGTAGCCCAGCAGGTCCATCGCCTCCAGTGCATTGATCATGGGCGGAAAAATGCCGCCCAGGCCGTCCTCGCCATTGAGGCGCGGAAGCATCCATTGCTCGGCCTTCTTTACGGCTATGCGTCGCAATGCGCGTGGCACCAGCGGATCGCAGGCGCGCCCGATCTTGTCCATCAGCAGGAAGAACTTGCTGGCGAATCCGCTGGCACTGAAATAATGCTGTTCCTCTGCCGGCGCCGTCACGAACAGTTCGGGCACGGTGACCCGGCGCGGATTGCGCGCGCGTGCCTTGAGCGAGCACAGGATGAACAGCGGCACCATGGTGCCGCGCGCCCAATACGAAACCTTGTCGATGTGGAACGGCGCCCAGCGTGGAAACAGCATGATTTCCACCGGCACATACGGCGCGGCGCGCCACGGCACCTGTTCGAACATCGCCAGCAGGATGCGGGTGAACACATTGCTTTTGGCGGCGCCGCCCAGCGCGAGAATCGCCTCGCGTGCACCTCGCATGTGTGGCGCCTCGGCATCGTCGCCAGCAGCCTTCAGCGCGTAGTAGGACTTCACCGTGCACGAAAGATCGATGGGGCCGTCCTGATACAGCGGCCAGCCACCGTGCGTATCCTGCCGCTGCTTGAGGCGGATATAGCGGGCCAGCTTCTCCTGCAGCACATCGTCGATATCGTCGAGGAAGTGCATCATCAAGATGTATTCGGCAGAAATGGTGCAGTCGGTTTCGAACTCGAAGCACCAATGCCCGTCCGGCCGCTGGCGTGCCAGCAATGCCTCGCGCGCGCGATCGATGGCGTGGTCCAGTCGTATCGTCATCGGCTCCCGGTGGCGCTGCTCCAGGGCGACGACGGTGTCGGCAGGAGCAGTGCTATCGGTCATAGCGAGCGCGCGTCTTTCGCGTCGATGCCGTTTACGTACGACGACATGCGCCGGGGTCGGGCAATGGGTGGGTCGCGCGGCTCGTCCCATTCCGACGAAAGCGGCGTCAGCGGCAGCTTGCGCGCGGCAGCTGCGAACAACCAGCGCACGCCGTTGTCGTAGCGATCGGTGAGTCGGGTGAGGCCCATGGTCTGGGCTACTGCCGTGCGCGACACCTTGACCTGCGTGCCGGAACAGAAATCGAGCCGGTCCTGCAGATTGCGCAAGGTCAGCACGGCAAGGCCAATGCTCCACAGGCAGAAGCGTCGAAAACCCGCGTGCCTGGCGGGCACGATCAGCGTGTATTCCACCGCGCGACAAAGGTGCGCATGCGCCACGCCGATAAGCTCGATCATGGCCTTGGCGTAGTTGTCATCCTGTTCGCCCGGACGAAGCTCTTGCAGCCGTACGCCGCGACGCGCGAATACATCCTGCGGTAGCCAGCACACGCCGTGACTGCGGTCCTCCCATTGATCCTTGAGGATGTTGGTCATCTGCAGACCCTGGCCAAACGATACCGCGAGCCGCATCAGGTGTTTCGATTGCGATGCCAGGCTGGGTTCGAAATCAATGAGCATGCGCGTGAGCATTTCGCCAACCACGCCTGCCACGCAGTAGCAGTAGCGATCCATGTCGCGCAGCGTCGCCAATCCGTGCAGGCCCACCACACGCTGGAAGTCGTGCATGCCATGCGACATCACCCGCAGGCAATCGACAATCGCATCGTGCTGGCTTGGGTTGAGCGACTGGGTGATCTCCAGCACCAGTGGCAGCTGAAACAGCAGTTCGCGCTCGCTGGCAGAAGTGGCGTCGGAAAGCCTGGGCGCCAGCTCGTCGGCGAAACGGCGCGCATCGACACGTCCGGTGACCGCATCAACGAACGCACTTTCGTAGCGGCCCTTCTCCTCGACGGAAAGGGCGGGTTCGTCCTCGATGGTATCGGCGATGCGGCAGAGCAGATACGCGTTGGCAACAACCTCGCGAAGCGCGGGCGGAAGTTGCGGTATCGTCAGTGCAAACGTTCGAGATACCTTCGGAAGAATCGCTTCCTGATAGACGCTGGCGTGGCTCGGGGCAATCGCAGCGGCTCGTTTCGATACGAACATTGACATGCCTCGGCTTTCCTTATGTATTGCTTACATACAGAGAAACGCGCGACAACGGCATGTTATCACCCCGGTCTCGATGAACAACCCATCTGAGCAGAGGGCATGTCTCGGATCTGTCTATGCGGCGGCGTGATATGTCACGTTTGGGTGACGCAGCCGGGGCCCGGTTCATCCATAATGGGCTCCTACCACTCCCCACGGTCATGGATTTCCAGCCGTATGCGTTCAGGGTTGAAGCTGGCGAAGCAATCGCACGCCCTTGCGATGGTGCCACCATGAAGGCCGTCGTCACGGGCGCCACCGGCTTTGTCGGCTCGGCGGTGGTGCGTCGCTTGTTGCGCGACGATCATCACGTCCGCGTGCTGGCTCGCCCCGGCTCCGATCGCCGCAACCTGCAGGGCCTGGATGTGCAGGTGGTAGAGGGTGACCTTACCGACGCAGCCTCGCTGGCGCGGCTGTGTGAGGGCTGCGATGCGCTGTTTCACGTGGCGGCCGATTACCGCTTGTGGGCTCCCGAGCCTGACCAACTCTATAAGACGAATGTCGAAGGCACGCGTAGCTTGCTCGAGGCTGCCGGCCAGGCTGGTGTACCGCGCATTGTCTACACCAGCAGCGTGGCTACGCTGGGCATTCCTGCCGATGGTCGCCCGGGCGAAGAGGATTCACCCGTGTCATTGACCGATATGGTGGGCCACTACAAGCGCTCGAAATTTCTGGCCGAGGCGCTGGTACGGGACTATGCGGCCAAGGGCTTGCCGGTGGTGATCGTCAATCCGTCTACCCCGGTGGGTCCGCGCGACATCAAGCCCACACCGACTGGCCGTATGTTGCGCGATGCGGTGGCGGGCCGACTGCCGGCATTTGTCGACACAGGTTTGAACATCGTGCATGTCGACGATGTGGCCGATGGCCATTGGCTGGCGTTTCAGCGTGGCGTGATCGGCGAGCGTTACATCCTCGGCGGAACCAACCTCAGCCTGCGTGAATTGTTGACCGAGATCGCGGACATCGTGGGCGCCGCACCGCCGCGCTGGCGTTTGCCGCATGCTGCCGTGATGCCGGTGGCGTACATGGCCGAAGCCTGGGCGCGAATCAGCGGCAAGCCGCCCATCGCCACGGTAGAAGAAGTGCGCATGTCGAAAAAACGCATGTTCTTCTCCAGCGCCAAGGCCGCACGTGAACTCGGCTATGCGGCCGGCCCGGCCCGCCTGGCGCTGGAAGACGCCGTGGCCTGGTTCAGCGTGCATCATTGAGATTCAACGCACGAATCGCCGTGCCAGTCGCGCCATGCTGGGAACGAAGCTGGGACGCAACAGGCGTTGGTCGTAGCCGTCCATACGGTAACGGTCCTGGGCCAGGCACAGATCCAGCAATTCGGGGAGTTTCAGGTCCAGGCCAATCTGCTGATGGCCGGTCAAGGTGAAGTTGGCATCCTGCATTTCACCCTGGCTGTCCAGGCCCTTGGCGATGCCAATGCGTTCCCAGATCAGAAACAGCCACACGCGCAGCACCTTCAGTTCAAACGGCAACCGTCGCCAAAACGGCAGTTGTCGCCGATACCACGCCACCCAGTTGGCGAAAAACAGGATATGCCGTGCTTCCTCCTGCATGACAGGCTCGAAGGTTTCCACCAGCTCCTCCGGAAAATAGCCGGTGCGCCGGGCCGATTCGAACAGGCCGAAGGCAAAGAAGCTGTCGATGCATTCGCTGTACCCGGTAACCAGCCAGCCCCATTCGGGGTCCGTGGGCAACTCGTAGACCGGCTCAGGTGCAAGTGCAATGCCATAGGCCTCGACCATCTTGCTCAACACGACCTTGTGGCGGGCCTCTTCGCCGCCATCCATGATCAATGCCTCGCGCAACAGCGGGTCGTCCACGGTCCTGGTGTAGGTGTCGACACGCAATGTCGCGCGGCCCTCGGTCTGCACGGCGATGTCCCAGATCGGCAGCGAGGTGATGCGATGCAGCGCATCAGGCCCCAATTCGGGCCATTCGATCACCGCCGGCTTGTATGGATTGTGGGTGTCGAGCAGCATGCGGCAGAACAGCCGCTTGTGCGCTTCGGAGCCGATCTTGATGCGGCCCGGCTCGGCGCCAAGCCAGTGGCGCATGGCATGGTCGGCGGCGGCTACAGTGGCATCGGTGGGCATGCATCACCTCGCGGGTTCATAAGGGCTTGCTGCCGGGTGCCTTGGAAAGCGTTGCCATAGGTGCCTGTCGCTTTGCGCGCAGGCGGCGCGCTTCGGCCCATTGCCACGACACCAGCGCCGGCAGGCCGAAACCCACTTCGCGAGCGCGCTTGACCAGCGACAACGCAATGGCGGCATCGGCGGGCAGGCCGATCAGATGGCCAAACAGCACCAGGCCGCCTTCCTGTACCCCCAGGCCTGCGGGCACCACGAAAATAATGTGGCGCACGGATTGAGTCACTGCCTCGATCGCAATGGCATCCCATACGCTGATGGGATAACCCAGCAGTTGCAGCGCCAGCCAGCTTTCAAAGCTGCCCAGCACGAAGCCGAAGAACTGCCACATGCAGGTCGAGGCCAGTCGCAGCGGCTGGGCATACAGTGCGCGTACTTCCTGGTCCAGCCGGGTGCCGTCGAGCAATTCGGTGAGTCGCGAGCTTCCCCCCAGCATTTTTTCGGCGAAGGCTTCCAGGCGCGAAAACAGCTGGCCGTGACGCAACAGGTAAAGCAGGCCGATGGGCAGCGGCAGACTCGCCACCAGCGCGCCCAGCACGGAGTTGAGGGTGCCAATGTGCTGGGTCAGGCCGATCAGCAACAGGATGCCCAGCGCGGCAAACAAATACTGGCTTACCAGCGTCAGCAGCACTTCCATGATCACGCTGGCCGCCACCGGCGTGCCGGCCAGGCCGCGCCATTTGACCAGCCGGATGCCGACGATCTCACCGCCGATATTGGCCACGGGCAACAACCGGTTGCAGGCCTCGCGCACAGTGGCTACCCAAAACAGGAAAGGAATGCCTGCACGGCGCTGCGGGTCGCTGGGCGCCAACAGCACGCGCCAGCCCAGCACGTCCAGCAGCAACGGCAATGCATGAAACGGCAACAGCCACGACAGCGCCCAGCCGGCGTGATCGAACGCCTGGCGAATGGCAGTCCAATCCTGTCGCACCACCAGCACGATGGCGGCAGTCAGGCCCAGCAATCCGGCGATATAGAACAGTCGTTTCATGCAGCCGCCGGATCGCCGAAGCCGTGGCACAGCTGGCAACGCTCGTTGATGGCCTGGCGCACCCGTGGCGAGAGCAGGGCAGCCAGTTCGTCGGCGTGGCGGTAATCGGCCATGCCGGCGGTCAGGTCACCGTGCATGGCAGGGTGCAGGTAAAGCTCGGACAGGCCGTCAGGCAGTTGCCGCAACAGGCTCAAGACAGTGGCCTCGTCCATGGCGCCGCTGTGCCGCAGGCCGAAGACGTGGTCGTTGCACATGACGCCTGCCCGTTTGAGTCGATGGCGCATCAGCGTTAGCCACGGTCGCAGCCACGGGCCCATGCCCGGCTCCGCGGGCAACCGCACCGCACGGAGGCCAAAATCACGGCCGATGGAGAGCACCAGCGAGAGCACCGTCGGGTGCAGATGGAAATGCTTGTGTGCGTTCACGTGATCCAGTGGCAGGCCGGTCGCGGCGTAACGTTCGAACTGGGCGCGAATTTCCGCAGCCAGCTGACGTCGCACGGCAGGCAGGAAAAAGAAGCGAAAGCCGGCGCGCGCCATGTTGTTGTCGAAACAACCTTGCGCGTCGACCAGGTCAGGAATGCGCGCGGGCGCCAGCGCCGATTGGCCGTCCGCAAGCACCAGATGCAGCCCGACCGCCAGGCCGGGCAGGCTGCGCGCAAGAGCCACGGCCTGATCCGCGGCCGGTGCCGTCACCATCAGGCTGGCTGCGCGCAGCACGCCGTCGCGGTAACCGCACTCAACCGCCCGATTGACCGCCTCGTGCAGGCCGAAGTCGTCGGCGGTCACGATCAGTCGCGGTCGGGCACTCATCTTGGAAACCGCGAACGGCCCACTCAGGCCTCGTGCGCATGCAGGAAGCGGAAGAACTCCACGCCTTCGCGCAGCCGTCGCTTGGTCATCTCCCAGCTTCCCAGCATCTCCTTGACGATTTCCCAGATCTTGGAGGGACGGAAGTAGAAGCTGCGATAGAACGTTTCGACGCCATGGAAAATATCTTCCCGGGACAAATGCGGGTAGCTGATCAGGGCCAGCTGCACGCCCTTGTCGTTGACCAGGTTCACCGCCTGGTTCGGTTCGAGCCAACCGTTTTCGATCGCCTGCTTGTACAGCGACGTGCCGGGATAAGGCGCGGCGAGTGACACCTGGATGGTGTGCGGGTTGATCTCCTTGGCGTACTCGATGGTCTTGGCGATGGTTTCCCTGGTCTCGCCCGGCAGGCCCAGGATGAAGGTGCCGTGTACCTGTATGCCCAGCTTGCGGCAGTTCTCGGTGAACTTGCGCGCGATATCGGTGCGCAGGCCTTTCTTGATGTTGTGCAGGATCTGGTCGTCGCCTGACTCGTAACCCACCAGCAGCAGGCGAAGGCCGTTCTCCTTCATGATTTTGAGCGACTCATAGGGAACATTGGCCTTGGCGTTGCAGCTCCAGGTCATTCCCAGCGCATGCAGGCCGCGCGCGATGTCGTGCACGCGATCCATGTTGGAGCTGTCGGTGAAGGTGTCGTCGTCGAACATGAGTTCCCGCACTTCGGGCATGTTCTCCTTGATCCATTTGGCCTCGGCAATCACGTTGGCGGCCGAGCGGACGCGATAGCGATGGCCGCCCACCGTCTGCGGCCACAGGCAGAACGTGCATTTGGAGCGGCAGCCGCGACCGGTATAGATCGACACATACGGATGCAGCAGGTAACCGATGAAGTAGCGCTCGATCTTCAGGTCGCGCTTGTACACCGGCGAGACGAACGGCAGGTCGTCCATCTGCTCGATGGTGGCCCGTGGCGGGTTGTGCTGCACGCTGCCGTCGGCAAGCTTGTAGCTGAGCCCGTTGATGTCCTTGAGTGCACGGCCTTCGGCCACTTCCTTGCAGGTGTAATCGAATTCTTCGCGGCCCACGAAGTCGATGGCCGCCGATGCCTGCAGTGAGTCGGCTGGATCGACAGCGACCTTGGCGCCCACCATGCCGACGAGAATGTCCGGTCGACGCTCCTTGAGCAGCTCGGCGAATTTGGCATCGGTGGGGAACGAGGGCGTACTGGTATGGATGATCACCAGCTCGTATTCGGCAGCGATGTCGAGGGTGTCTTGAACCGAAAGTTCTTCCACCGGGGCGTCCAGCACGCGGGAGCCCGGCACCAGGGCTGCCGGCTGGGCCAGCCAGGTGGGATACCAGAAACTCTTGATTTCGCGCTTGGCCTGATAGCGGGAACCGGCCCCGCCATCAAAACCGTCAAACGACGGAGCCTGCAGAAAAAGCGTCTTCATGGGAGTAATGAGCTCCTGGAGCCGTTGCAATGACTTGCTCAGCACACGCACCACACTTTACTCAAGAGTACCGCGTGGGCGCGTGATTGCGCGCATGCAGTACCTGACCACGCCACCTGACTCGCCAGTGCACCAACGCCGTTGACCATTCCAGCAGCAACAGCAGGTCGCGCCACGGGCTTAACCATAGGTCACGCCAAGGTGAAGATGACGTCGACATGCGGCGCTGCAAAACATACCGAAAGACCCGGGCGGCGCCGCCAAGCAATGCAACTGCCAGATTTAACGGCGTAGGCGCCAGCAACAGGCCCAGTAGCAGCAACGGCCAGGTGAAGCAGACGAAACTCAGTACAAAGCCAACCGGCGCAATGGCTCGTATCGTGCGCAGCCAGCGCAGCTCGTGCGCCCACAGGCTGGACAGGCGGGTCTCGCTCACCTCGGTGCCGACTTCCACATCCGAAAGCACGGTTTTCAAGTCAGCGCGACGGCTGAGCTCGCCCAGCCAGAAATCGTCCGCCAGCGTGTCGCGCAGGACGTCGAAGCCACCCATGGCGACCAGTGTGTCGCGACGCAGGCCGATGGTGGACCCGAACGCGAAACGGGTCGAGCCAAAGGCATGCGTCAGCCGCACGGAGGGGGCAAACCAGTCGTCGATGAACAGGCAACCCATCCGCGACCAAAGGTTTTCTTGCGGTACGCCGTAGTAGAGGCAGGTGACGATACCGACGCCGGAGTCGCCCAGCGGCGCCGTGACTCGCGCCAGATAGTCCGGCGACACACTGATGTCGCTGTCCGCCAGCACCAGCCAGTCATGCGTGGCGTGCGGCAGCAGATTGATCAGGGTGCTGACTTTGAAATTCGCCCCGTGCACGCGCGGATCAACCACCAGACCAATATCGCGCTCGGGAAATTCGGCACGCAGGCGCTCTACAACGGCGACCGCGGGGTCGCCCGGTTCGCGCACGCCAAACAGCAGTTGATAGGCAGGGTGCGCTTGCACGCAGAAGCTGCGCAGGTTCTCGTAGAGCCTCGGTTCGTCACCATGCAAGGGCTTGAGCACGCTGACCGGGTGAGCGGGCGGAGTTTGCGGTGCGCAGGGCCTTGAGCGGCCGCGGCGCGTGCTTTTGTGCGCCGCCCACAGGCTAACGCAGGCATAGCCGGCGGCCGCCAGGTTGAGCGCTACGCCCAGCCAGGTCGGAATCACGGCGACGACTTGAGAAGTCAGCATGGCAAGGGTGCCTGGCGCGATCCGCGTTTCCTCCTAAAATTACCCCATGAGCCCGTCAAATGCCTGGCCGTGGGTTGCAGCTCGCCTGGCGGAAGTATTTGCGCCGAAGCGGCGCGTGCTGCGTGGAGTGTTGCTCGTGACGCTGCTGGGCCTGGCAGGGGTTGCCCGGGCGGCGGACGATCTGCCTGCGGCTAGTCCCCAGCCGACGATCGAAGGGGACTGGCTGGTGGAGAGTCGTGACGCGGTAATCCGCATCCGGCGGCAAGGCAACCAGTACGAGGGGCATATCGTATGGCAGCTCCACGATACCTATGGCCCGGAGGACGGCCCCGAGCTGAATGGCAAAACTGTCACCGACCTTAAGAACCCCGATCCGGCGTTGCGCTCGCAGCCACTGACTGGGCTTCGCCTGCTATGGGGACTGCACTATGACGCCGCCGATGGTGAATGGGTGGACGGCCACGTGTACAACAGCGACAACGGCAAGGTTTACCAGTGCCATGTGCGCCTGCTCGATGCCAATCGCCTGAGATTGCATGGCTTTATCGGTATTACCCTGCTGGGCGGCAACACCGTATGGAGCCGCGTGCCGGCGGGGACCACGCCCGGCGGACAGGCGCAGCCGGCAGCGGCAGCATCGACGCCTTGACGTTGTGATGACTCTATCCACCGCATGCTCGCTTCACCTAACCTTGCCGCCTGGACTGGCCGCTTTCTTGCGGCCGCCTGCGGATCCAAGGAAATAACGACCCGAGCCAACCGGACGGCCATCGAGCGAGAGAGGTTTGACCTTGGTTAACCGAGAGTTGGACGGCAACGCATGGCAGTGGTCGAAGGACATCGTTTCCTTTCACGACGAGCCTCTGGTGCTCGTTGACGAGCACGATCGCGAGACAGGTTTTCTGGACAAGCTGGCGGCGCATGCCGGCCAGGGTGTGCTGCACCGCGCGTTCTCGCTATTCATCTTCAATTCGCAGGGCGAGCTGCTGTTGCAGCAGCGTGCCGCCGACAAGCGCCTGTGGCCGGGCTTCTGGTCCAATACCTGTTGCAGTCACCCCCGCCGCGGCGAGTCCATGGACAAAGCGATCCACCGGCGCCTGAGTGAAGAGCTGGGCATGCAGTGCGCGCTGGATTACCTGTTCAAGTTCCAGTATCAGGCGCAGTTCGATGAGGAAGGCGCCGAGCACGAACTATGCTGGGTTTACGCGGGTCACAGCGATGCCACGCCCGTGGTCAACGCCAATGAAATCTCCGCGCTGCGCTACCTGTCACCCATCGCGCTCGACCAGGAAATGGCGAGCCAGCCGCAGGCCTTCACGCCCTGGTTCAAGATTGAATGGGAGCGTTTGCGCAGGGAACACCCGCAGGTGCTCATGTCCAAGGCCGTGCTTTCCGCCTGAAGCTGCATGACTTTCGCAAGTGGATATACTCGGTCTCAACCACTGATCCGCTTCGGTATATGCCCGGTTTTATGGTGGCCCCGAAGCGATTGAACGATATGCGACGAGGAGAATCCGTTGGGCATTCCTCTTATTCAGCAGATCAAGATTGGGCGCTACATCCTCGGCAAGAGGATGAGCGGGCAGGCACGCTACCCGCTGGCGATGATGTTGGAGCCCTTGTTCCAGTGCAACCTGGCCTGCGCCGGTTGCGGCAAGATCGATCACCCCAAGGAAATTCTGCAAAAACGCCTGAGCGTCGAAGACGCCCTGCGTGCGGTGGACGAATGCGATGCACCGGTGGTTTCCATTCCGGGTGGCGAGCCGCTGATCCACAAGGAGATGCCGCAGATCGTGCAGGGCATCGTCGCGCGCGAGAAGTTCGTCTACCTGTGCACCAACGCGATCTTGCTGATCAAGCATATCGACGAGTACACGCCGTCGCCGTACTTCACCTGGTCGGTGCACCTGGACGGCCTGCAGAAGCGCCACGACGAATCGGTGTGCATGGAGGGCGTGTTCGACAAGGCCGTGGCGGCGATCAAACTGGCACTCTCGCGCGGCTTTCGCGTCACCATCAACTGCACGTTGTTCAATAACGAGCAACCCGAGGAAATTGCGGAGTTCTTCGACTTTGCCATGTCGCTCGGCATCGAGGGCATTACCGTGTCGCCGGGCTACAGCTACCAGCATGCACCGCGACAGGATGTATTTCTCGGGCGCACGGAAAGCAAGCAGCTGTTCCGCGACATCTTCAAGATCGGCAAGGCGCGCAAGAGCCACTGGGTGTTCAACCAGTCCTCCATGTTTCTGGACTTCATCGCGGGCAATCAGAGTTACCAGTGCACGCCGTGGTCCAATCCCACGTACAACATTTTCGGCTGGCAGAAGCCTTGCTATCTGCTGGTCGACGAGGGTTATGCCAGAACCTACAAGGAGCTGATGGAAGACACCGAGTGGGACAAGTACGGTGTCGGCATCAACCCCAAGTGCGACAACTGCATGGCGCATTGCGGCTTTGAGGGCAGTGCAGTCACCGACACGTTTGCGCACCCCCTGAAGGCAGCGCGCGTGGCCACGTTCGGTCCGCGTACCAACGGTGCCATGGCACCGGAATTGCCGGTGCTTTATGGCGATCGGACCGATGCCACTGCGGTGCACATTCCGATCAGCGCGATCCAGCGACGCAGCGCGACCACGGGTGTGGATGTCGGTCACTGACATCTGATGTTCACGCTGATATGCGCGCTGGCCGCCGCCGTCATGTGGGTCGGGCTGCTGTTGGTGCCGTGGCGGCCGTGGAGTACGCGCGAACGGTTGGAGGCAGATCCTGCCGCTGAAGGGCGCGATCTCTCCGAGGTCACCGTCTTGATTCCTGCGCGCCATGAGGCGGAAGTCATCGGCACGGTGCTGGCCAGCCTGCGAGAGCAGGGTGCCGGCCTGCAGGTCATCGTTGTGGACGATAAGTCGAACGATGGCACCGCGGCCGTGGCGGCCTCGTTTCCACGGACTCGAGTGATCAGCGGCCAGCCCTTGCCACTCGGCTGGGCCGGCAAGTTGTGGGCGTTGGAGCAGGGCTTCGGCGAGGTGCAAACACCCGTCACGCTGTTGCTGGACGCCGATATCCAATTGCAGCCCGGGCTGTTGGCCACGCTGCTCGAATACAAGCGGCGCGAACAACGACAGCTGGTATCGCTGATGGCGGATCTGCGCCGGACCAGCTTCTGGGATCGCCTGCTGATGCCCGTGTTCGTGTATTACTTCAAGTTGCTGTATCCCTTTGCGTTGTCCAACTCGCGCCATCGCTTCGTGGCGGCCGCTGCGGGCGGATGCATTCTGGTCGACACCGACGTGCTGCATCGCATTGGCGCGTTTGCCAGCCTGCGTGACGCGCTGATCGATGATTGTGCGTTGGCGCGACAGGTCAAACGGGCGGGTTACCGCACCTGGCTTGGCCTGAGTCGTGATGTGGTGAGCCTGCGTGGCTACGGAAGCCTGGGGTCGATTCATCAGATGGTGGCGAGGTCGGCATTCACTCAGCTGGGTTATTCCACCGTCATGCTGCTACTGGTAACCGCTGTGTTTGCGCTGGCCTATGGCGCGCCGCTGGCCTTGCTGGCAACGCCGCATGTCTGGCCGCTGGCCTGGGTCGCGTGGGCGGCCATGACCGTCAGTTATGTGCCCATGCTGCGTTATTACCGCATGTCGTGGTGCTGGTCCCTGCTGCTGCCGCTCAGTGCGTTGCTGTACCTGGGCATGACATGGAGTTCGGCGGCTCGGTACTGGCGCGGCATGCGGTCACAATGGAAGGGGCGCGTCTACAGTCATTGAGCGAGCGCGCCGTGTTGCGGTGCTCACGCCTCCTCGTCGATCGCATCGACGCGGGTTTGGTAGAAGGCCAGATGGTCCTTGATCGGCGTGACGGCGTCGTACGGGTTCTCATAGGTCCATACGGCATTGATTGCGCGATCGCCGCCCACGGGGATGCTGAAATAGCTGGCCTCGCCCTTGTACGGGCAATACGTCGCGTGATCGGTCCGTGCCAGCTGCGCCATGTCCACGTCGTCGCGCGGTATGTAATGCACGGCGGGATAACTGGCTTCTTTCAGCGTGAGGCTGCGGCGGGTGTCCGCGATCACTCGTCCCGCGATCCTGACCACGATGCGATGCGGGTTGGGTTCGACCGTGATGGGATGGTCTGGTCCGGGAATCCTGACGGTGCGGCCGCTGGTTGGATGGGTGGCATTCATGGGTATCTCTGGGCTGGAAGGGCTGTTGGCTCGCTACGAGGAAACCATGCTTGCTCATTCTTCGAGCGTGAAACCAATTTTCAAGGTGACCTGCCAGTACGCCACCTTGCCGTTTTCCACGTGACCTCTGATCTCGGACACGTGAAACCAGCGGATGTCGCGAATCGATTTCGATGCCCGCTCGATCGCGCAGCGAACCGCTTCATCGCTACTGGTTTTGGAAGAGCCAGTCAGTTCCACCGACTTGTACACATGCTCGGACATGGCCTTGACCTCGCTTGACCCGGGTTGATGTATCAACGCCGAAGTCCATACCTCTTCCCGCAAAAAGGGCGTGAAGATGGGGCGATGGAGGGTTGCTGCGCGGCGAGCAAAAAGGCCTTGCGATGCAGAAAAAACAAGATCAATCTAGCTGATGAACTTCGCCAGCGGCACGTCAGTGGCTGCTCCGGCGGGAGGGGCGAGGCCGCGGGGAATCGGGGCGCACGGCCACACTCCATCAGCGTGCGGGTGACGTGTCACTGCGCCGCGGGTCTTCAACCAACTTGATACGCCTGCCGTCCAGTGGAAGGCACTCGTCATGAAAATCAATCCGCTCTTGCTGGTGTCGGTCTTTGTCTGCGCGCTGGCAGCTGCCGTACTTCATGCGGGAGACGGCGGCGCAATCGAGTCGGCGACGCCAGCGGCGAACTTGCCGGTCGAGGGCAAGTTTCCCTCCCTCAGTGGCGCGACGGGCTGGCTCAATGCTGAACCCATGACCACGGCCTCATTGCGCGGAAAAGTTGTGCTGGTCGATTTCTGGACCTATTCCTGCATCAACTCGATACGCCAGCTTCCCTACGTCCGTGCCTGGGCAAGAAAGTACCAGGCCAAAGGCCTGGTGGTGATTGGCGTTCATGCGCCCGAGTTCGCCTTCGAAAGGAACCCCGACAATGTGCAGGAGGCATTGAAGGAGTTGCGGGTCAATCCACCCATCGCCGTCGCGCTCGATAGCGACCATGCCGTCTGGTTCGCGTTCAACAACGAGTATTGGCCTGCGCTGTATTTCATCGATGCCAAAGGCCATATTCGACATCACGTATTCGGCGAAGGGGAGTACGACCAGTCCGAGCGGGTTATCCAGCAATTGCTGGTCGAAGCGGGTGCAAGCTCGGTAGATCAGACATTGGTATCGGTCGACGGCCAGGGTATCGAGGCAGCGCCCGACCTGGACGACCTCAGATCACCGGAAACCTATGTCGGTTCCGAGCGTGCGCAGAACTTCTCTTCAACCGGAGGGAGTTTCTTCAGTGATCGCAGCGTCTATGTCGCCCCCGCGGCATTGAATCTCAATCACTGGGCGTTGGCCGGGGATTGGACGGTGGGCAAACACTCGGCCGTACTGAACGCCGCCGATGGGCGCATCGTGTATCGCTTTCACGCGCGCGACCTTCATCTGGTGATGGGCCCGAACGCACGCGGGGTATCCATGAGATTTCGCGTCCGCATCGATGGAAAGCCACCGGGTGACGCCCATGGCATGGATGTCGATGCCCAGGGCAATGGCACGGTTACCCGGCAGCGCTTGTACCAGCTGATCAGGCAGCCGGCGCCCATTGTTGATCGACAGTTCGAAATCCAGTTTCTCGATCCTGGGGTAGAGGCGTTTGTCTTTACCTTTGGTTGATGGTGCCAGGTGATGCAAAACACTCTCGCCGCGGACAAAGCCTCGGCGTCAGCATCTACTTTCTCTCCTCTTGACCCACCCCGAGGAAGCCGCGCATGAGCAAGATCCCTCCATTCGAACAGATTGACCAGTACCGGCGCCGCATGTTTGGTGCCGCTGCCGTGACGCTTGCCGCCGTCCAGCTGGGCATGACCTCGGGCGTGCATGCCGAGCAGGCTGCCCAGAATGCGGGCATGCAGGCGGCAACGCGGGCCGGGGGCAACACCTCGTTTCCCTCGATAAAGCAAATCAACGCGGGCGTGCTCAATGTCGGCTATGCCGAAGTCGGGCCGGCGCACGGGCACCCGGTGATCCTTCTGCATGGCTGGCCCTATGACATCTACAGTTTCGTCGATGTCGCGCCGCTGCTCGCATCGGCAGGCTTCCGGGTGATCGTGCCCTATTTGCGCGGTTTTGGAACAACCACGTTTCTATCCGCCGACACGATGCGTAATGGCGAGCAGGCCGCCGCCGCGGTCGACCTTATTGCCTTGATGGATGCCTTGAAGATCGAAAAGGCGACGCTTGGTGGGTTCGACTGGGGTGCGCGTACGGTCGATATCGTCGCCGCGCTTTGGCCGGCGCGCTGCAAGGGCATCGTGTCAGTCAGCGGATACCTGATCGGCAGCCAGGCGTCTGGCAAGGTGCCGTTGCCGCCCAGTGCCGAGCTGCAGTGGTGGTACCAGTTCTATTTTTCGACCGAACGCGGCAAGGAAGGCTACGACAAGTACAGGCATGACTTCACGAAGCTCATTTGGCATCAGGCCTCGCCCAAGTGGAATTTCGACGATGCCACCTTTGATCGTTCGGCGGCTGCGTTCCAGAACCCCGATCACGTGGCCATCACCATCCACAATTATCGGTGGCGTATGGGTCTGGCCGATGGTGAGGCGAAGTACGCCGATTATGAAAAGCGCCTGACCGAAGGGCCGGTGATCACCGTTCCGGCCATCACCATGGAAGGCGATGCCAATGGTGCGCCGCATGTCGACAGTAGTGCGTATGCCAAGAAATTCTCAGGCAAGTACGCGCACAGGGACGTAGGCGGTGGTGTCGGACATAATCTTCCACAGGAAGCGCCGGCCGCATTTGCCAAGGCGATTGTCGATGTCAGTGCCATGTAGGCAGTAGGGCATCTGAAGCTGCGCTGGCGTGACCATCATCAACGGATCGCCACACGATAACTTCGTGTGGCGATTGCGGATGATGGCGTGGGTTGCAACGCCCATACAGCGTTTCACGCATGGCGCCGCTATCGTCACGGCCGTCATCTGCGGCGAGTATCTATCCGCGGAAGTTCGCCTCACTGGTGACATCCGGTCGGTGCGAGGTGAAAGCGCTGGCCACGTGAACAGCCGCCATCACCACGAGATTGATCGTCAGCGCAATCAAGCCGGTGTACACGGATGCCGACACACCGCCAAAGGCCAGGTGATGGATGGGTTTGAGGCCGTCGCTCCAGATGAGCCAGGTTCCTATGCCGATGCCGGCAGCCCAGCCCGCCAGCAGCGCGGGGGCGCGCAGGCGCTTGGAGTAGAGCCCAAACACGACCGCCGGCAGGGTCTGCAGAATCCACATGCCGCCGAGCAATTGAAGATCGATCGCAAAGTGGGTTGGCAGGAACAGGATGGCCAGCAAGGCACCGATCTTGACGACAAGCGAGGCGATCTTCGCCACGCGCGCCTCGGCGTCTGGCGTTACGGCCGGATTGACATAGGCCTTCCAGAAATTTCGGGTAAACACGTTGGCGGCGCCAATGCTCATCACCGCGGCGGGCACCAGTGCGCCAATGCCGATGGCAGCGAATGCAAAGCCGGCAAACCAGCTGGGAAACAGCACCTTGAACAACGCCGGCACAACGTCGTTGTTGCTGGCCAGGGTCAAGTGAGCGGCGAGCCCCATATATCCCAGCAACGCGAGCAGGCCCAGCAACAAGGTGTAGGCGGGAAGCAGGATGGCGTTCTTCTGGATGGTGTTGGCACTTTTGCTGGCGAAGATGCCGGTCAAGGTGTGCGGGTACATGAATGCCGCCAGCGCAGAACCCAGTGCCAGCGATGCATAGGGCAGATATTGGCTTGAGGCCAGAATAATGCCGCCCGAGCCCTTGGCCTTGAATGCCTGATCGGCCGCAGCAAACACGGCGCCATAGCCGCCGAGCTTGCTCGGTATTGCCGCGACGGCGGCAATCACGGCGACATAGATGAGGATGTCTTTGACAAACGCGATGAGCGCCGGCGCGCGAATGCCCGACGAGTACGTGTAAACCGCAAGCACCACAAACGCGATGATCAACGGTATTTCGCCGCGCAGGCCCAGCGCGCCGAATACGGCGGCCATGCCTACCAGCTGCAGCGCGATGTACGGCATGGTCGCCATGACTGCGGTGATGGCTACCGCCAGTTCAAGTGCTCGCGACCCGTAGCGCCCATACACCACATCTGCCGCAGTGACGTAGCCATGTTTCTTGGCCGTGCGCCACAGCACGGGCATGACCGCGAAAACGAACGGATAGACGATGATGGTGTAGGGAAGGGCAAAGAACCCGTAAGCGCCCACGGTGTAGACCAGCGCTGGCACGGCAATGATGGTGTAGGCGGTATAAAAATCGCCGCCCACCAGGAACCAGGTGATCCACGTGCCGAATCGACGCCCACCGAGTCCCCACTCATCGAGGCTGGCAGGTTCCGAGGTCCTGTTCCAGCGTGCCGCCCAAAAACCCATGCCAGTGACAAGCAAAAAGAACGCGACGAAAACACCTATCGCCACATAGTCCGGTTCAGTCGTCATGGCGATTCATCCGGTAGACAAACCAGATCAACAACACCGTGATGGGCACCCATAACAGCTGATACCAGTAGAAGAACGGAAAGCCCCACAGATACGGCTCGGTGGCGTTATAGGAGGGCACATAGAGCAGTGCGATAAACGGGACAAGCAGAATCAGGTACGCCAGGCGCCCTCTGCGTTCGGTGGTCATGGAGATGACACTCCTCTCGTTCCTCGTCGCAGGCGCTTCGACGCGCCGTGCTCGCGATGACAGCCAATGGGTCCCTGGGCATTCGTCGGGCAGCCCACACTGTATGCCTCTGCGGCCGGCGAGCAATAGCCGCTTATCGGGAATCAGACTTCCGCAACCTGAAAGAATCTTCGAGGTAAGCTGGTGCCAGACAGGTGGCCCGTATGAAAGGCTCCAAACCTTCCCGCGCCGTTTGCCTCCGGAATCACGCCGCATTGATGTGAGAATCCCATGGAACCAGTGAGTGCCTTGACGCTAGGCGTCGATCACGTCGGGTTGACGGTAAGCGACCTCGAGAGCTCTGTTCGTTTTTTTTGCGAGTGCCTTGGGTGGAAGGTTATTGGCGGGGTCCCGAGCTACCCGGCAACCTTTGTCAGCGATGGTGTTACGCGGCTGACGCTCTGGCAGGTTGACCTGTCCGGCGACGCGGTGGCCTTCGATCGACGCAGGAACATTGGCCTGCACCATCTGGCGTTCAAGATTGCGGATCTGCCCACTCTTCATGAGGTCTTCACGCGCGTGTCGAGCTGGCCGGGCGTGGAAGTGGAGTTTGCGCCCCAATCCGTGGGGCAAGGCCCCCGGGTCCACTGCATGCTGCGCGAGCCTGGCGGTGTCCGCCTTGAGCTGGTCTGTACGCCGGCGGGTTGAGCGACACCTTTGGGTTATAGCGTCACGGAGGCCGATGGTGCAGCCTCCCCATTCGAACGATTCTTGCGCGCGCCGGAAGACTGATTGCCGTAAGCCACGTCTTCGCGGGAAAAGGTCGTGCGCCTAAAGTCGATTGTGCTGCCCAGGCCAATCCGGGTGGGGCGAGCCATTCACCATTCGGTGCGACATGAACCGGCATCACGACAAGATCTGCCTTATCACGGGCGTCAGCTCCGGTTTCGGTCGGGCGTTCGCCGAGGCCTTCATTGCCGCCGGCCTTACCGTCGTCGGCACGGTGCGTCGCGAAAGCGATGCGGTGAGTTTCGAAGCAAGCTTTCCAGAGCGTGCGCGAGCCGTGGTGCTCGATGTCACCGAAGACAACGCCATCGCGGTAGTAATCGCGTCGATACTGGCCGAGTTTGGGCGGATCGACGTGTTGGTCAACAACGCCGGCTATGGGCACGAAGGCGTGCTCGAAGAGTCGTCGCTGGAAGCGATGAGACACCAGTTTGACGTCAACGTGTTCGGCGCGGTGGCGATGATCAAGGCCGTGCTGCCTGGCATGCGCATGCGCCGATCGGGCCATATCATCAACCTGTCGTCGATGGCCGGATACGTGCCACTTGCCGGCATTGCCTACTACGCCGGAAGCAAGTTCGCGCTGGAAGGCATGAGCGGTGTGTTGGCCAAGGAGGTCGAATCGCTCGGCATCAAGGTCACGGCCGTGGCGCCCGGTTCGTTTCGGACGGACTGGGCGGGCCGCTCGATGACTCGCAGCGAACGATCCATTGCCGATTACGACGCGATGTTCGAGCCGATTCGAGCGGCCCGCGCGGCGAAGAGTGGCCACCAGTCCGGCGATCCCGTGCGTGCCGCGCAAGCCCTATTGACGCTGATTGCGTCCGAACATCCACCGGTTCACCTGTTGCTCGGCAGCGATGCACTGGCCATGGTGCGCGCGCATCTGGCCGAACTTAAGCAACAGATCGATGCCTGGGAATCGCTGAGCGTGTCGACCGATTTTCCGACCTCAACGCCATTGTCAAAGGAAGCATGAATGATGAAGCCCCGTTCCTCGTCACGGTTGCTTGATGCATTGGGCATGCAAGTCCCCATTGTGCAGGCGCCGATGGCCGGCGTGTCCTCGCCCGCCATGGCGGCAGTCGTAGCCAATAGCGGCGGGCTGGGCTCGCTTGGTGTGGGTGCCATGAGCGCGGCCAAGGCGCGGGAGGCCATTCGCCAAGTGAGGCAGTTGAGCCAGGGGCCACTCAACATCAACGTGTTTGCTCACCGGCCCGCACGCGCCGACCAAGCCAAGGAGGCGGCGTGGATTGAGCGGCTGGGGCCCTTGTTCGAGCGCTTCAATGCCAAGTTGCCGACAGCCCTGGGGGAGATCTACACCTCGTTCCTTGAGGACGACGACATGCTCGCCATGCTCGTCGAGGAAAAGCCCAAGGTGGTGAGCTTTCATTTTGGCTTGCCGCTTCCCGCGCAGGTTAAGGCGTTGCACGAGGCGGGCGTGGTGCTGCTGGCGTCGGCGACGAATCTTGCCGAGGCCAAGGCCATCGAGGCCGCCGGGATCGACGCTATCGTCGCCCAGGGCTATGAGGCGGGTGGTCATCGCGGCGTATTCGATCCCGACGCCGACGACAGCCAACTGGGAACGCTCGCGTTGACGCGTGTGCTGGTGGAAGCGGTCGACCTGCCGGTCATTGCGGCGGGCGGCATCATGGACGGCGCGGGTATCGCTGCATCGCTTGCTTTGGGCGCGAGCGCCGCGCAGTTGGGCACCGCATTTCTCGCCACGGACGAGTCGATGGCGGACGCGGCCTATCGCCAGAGACTGTTCGGCGAGGCCGCACACCACACAGTCATGACCCGCGCGATTTCAGGGCGACCGGCGCGCTGCCTTGCCAACGATTTCACGCACTGGGGCTCATCCGTGCCCAATGACGTCATTCCCGATTACCCCGTCGCCTATGACGCAGGAAAAGCACTGAACGCTGCCGGCAAGAACGCTGGCCAGAGCGGTTACGGCGCGCAGTGGGCCGGGCAAGGTGCGCCGCTGGCTCGCGCGGTGTCCGTGGCAGCGTTGATGCAGGCGCTGAAAGACGAACTGGCCCAGGCAGGCCGTTAAAGGAAGGTCGCATCCTCTCACTTAATGCGTCACGGCAAGCTTGCCGGATGGCGCCGCAAGCCACCACCGAACCGAAGGAGGCCTCATGGCCATTGTCACCATAGATATGCGTAACGGCCGAACAGACGAGCAGAAACGCAAGCTGGCAAGCGCCTTGCTCGACGTCGTGAGCAAGGCCACCGGCGAGTCACGCGAAGGCATTTTCATGGTCATGCGTGAAACGCGTGGCATCAACTTCGTGGAAGAGGGGCACCACCTGCCGGAATACGTACCGCCAGCCGACCACACGTGAGCTACGAGGAAATTTCATGCCACTTATCCAGT
This sequence comes from uncultured Gammaproteobacteria bacterium, assembly GCA_963783075.1. Lineage (GTDB taxonomy): Bacteria > Pseudomonadota > Gammaproteobacteria > Xanthomonadales > Rhodanobacteraceae > Dyella. The sequence continues at coordinate 1,057,911 of CAWAMF010000003.1, forward strand.
GCCATATCAAACCCGGCCTGTCGTCCGGCCAGAAACACGAGTTGATGCAGGATCTCACCGAGGCGATGCGCGTCACGCTGGGCTCCGACCCGAAGTTCGTCACCGTCATCATCCACGAGCTTGATGATTCGAACATCAAGGAAATCAACTACGTTCCGCCCAGAAAGACGGGGTGACGTTTCGTCCGCCGGTCATTCCTCCGCGGCGCGGAAGGATGTCTGCCGGCTAGCAGGGATTCGCTAACGCCGCTGGCAAGCCTAGATTGGCGTTCGTCGGAGCAGCCACCCATAACCACGGCAGCTCCGCTCCCTCCCTAACATTGAGCGAACAACATCATGAGCAATCCACGCAAAGTAGCCATCATTACCGGTGCGTCGCAGGGCATTGGCGCCGGCCTGGTGCAGGCGTTCCGGGATCGCGATTACCGGGTCATCGCCAACTCCCGTTCGATCAAGCCGTCTAGCGACCCGGATATCCTGACCGTTGCCGGCGACATTTCTGATCGTGCCGTCGCGCAGCGCATCGTGAAGGAAGGCCTGGCCAAGTTCGGTCGCATTGATACGCTGGTCAACAACGCCGGTATTTTCGTCGCCAAGCCGTTCACTTCGTACACGCCTGAAGATTACGCGCAGGTCATTGCGATCAATCTCGCCGGTTTCTTCCACATCACGCAGGCTGCCGTGGCCGAGATGGAAAAGCAGGGCAGTGGCCACGTGGTAAACATCACCACCACGCTTGCCGACTACGCCATTGACGGCGTGCCTTCGGTGCTCGCCTCGCTGACCAAGGGTGGCCTCAACTCCGCCACCAAGTCCCTTGCCATCGAGTACGCCAAGCGTGGCATTCGCGTGAATGCCGTGTCCCCCGGCATCATCAAGACGCCGATGCACGCGCCGGAAACGCACGGTGCGCTGGCTGGCCTGCATCCGGTGAGCCGTATGGGTGAAGTGTTCGACATCGCTCAGGCGGTGATCTACCTCGAGTCCGCTGGTTTCGTGACGGGCGAAATCCTGCACGTCGACGGCGGCCAGAGCGCCGGCCACTAAGTGGCTACGGGGGCGGGCATCGGGCCCGCCCTCCTGTCATCAGGAGATTGATCATGCCCATCGTCACCATCCAGGTTACGCGGGAAGGCTCCGGCCCGGGCCGCACTTCGGTTACGGCCGAAGAGAAGGCCGCGCTTATCAAGGGTACGAGTCAGTTGTTGCTGGACGTGCTCAACAAACCGCTTGATGCCACGTTCGTGGTGATCGAGGAGGTTGAGATGGAAAACTGGGGCTGGGGCGGATTGCCCGCCGCCGAGTTTCGAAAGCAGCGGCAAGAAGGCAAGAAGTAGTTCCATGCATGAGAGGCGCGACGACAAGTCGGCGCCTCTCATCGTTTGCGGGGTTTGAATTTCCAGCAATAACACGGCCTGCCGCCGAGGTAAGGCAATGTTTATGTCAGCCGTAGCACCTGCAGGCTCCAGCGATCCGTCTGTTTCTGGCAACAAGGCCAGTTACGCGGAACGCAATGCGCCGTATTGGCGACGGAACCTGGCCATCTGCGTATTCGGTTCGTTCACCACACTGGTGAGCCTGAGCATGTTGCTGCCGTTTCTGCCGCTGTATGTGCAGCAGTTGGGCGTCACGTCGCCATCGGCAATCATTCAGTGGTCGGGCGTGGCGTTTGGCGCAACCTTTCTTGGTACCGCGCTTACCGCGCCCGTGTGGGGACATCTTGCCGACCGCTATGGCCGCAAGCCGATGCTGATTCGCGCGGCCATTGGCATGGCGGTGGTGATGTCGCTGATCGGTGTCGCACAAAATATCGTGGAGCTGGTGGTATTGCGGCTGCTCGCGGGCCTGGTCGGCGGCTACGCGTCGGCTTCCATCGTGATGATAGGAACCCAGGCGCCGCGCGCGCAGGCCGGCTGGGCGCTGGGCATCCTGTCGACGGGTGCGCTCGCGGGGAATCTGATAGGTCCCCTGGTCGGCGGTTTCCTGCCGGCGCTGGTGGGTATTCGCGGAACGTTCTTTGTAGGCGGTGCCATGATTGCCGTGGCCGCGCTCGCGACGATCTTTCTGATCAAGGAAGATTTTGATCGCGTAACAGACGTGAAAATGCAGGTGGTCGTCAAGGACGATGGCTCCGCCACGGCGCATCGAGCGGTGTTTGCGGCGCTTTTCGTCACGGCGATGATGGTGCTTTTCGCCAATATGTCGATCGAACCCATCATCACGATCTACATCCGGGGGCTTGGCGTGCCAACGGCCAACCTCACGCGTGTCGCCGGTATGGTCATGGCTTCTTCCGCGCTGGGAAGCATATTGACAGCGGCGAAGCTGGGCGCGCTCGCCGATCGCGTGGGCGGCTGGAAGGTGATCATCGGCTGTCTGCTGGCCACGGGCCTGGTGTTGATCCCGCAGGCGTTCGTCACGCACTGGTGGCAGCTGGCAGCGCTGCGCTGCCTCATGGGCATGACGATTGCCGGCCTGCTTCCTTCCATCGCCAAGCTGGTGCGTCACTCGTCCGATGATGCGCACTCGGGCAAGATGCTCGGCTATCTGCAGTCGGCGCAGTTCACCGGTCAGGTGGTGGGGCCCTTGGTGGGTGGGCTGATCGGCGCGCGCGTTGGGCTGCACGAGGTGTTCTTCGTGACGGGCTCACTGCTGGTGCTGTGCGCCATGGTAAACCAGTGGGTCCATTCACGCAGCGCGTGACGACGGTGTCGAACATTCGCCGACAAAATGCCTGATCGGCGCAGATGCGCAGGAAGTTCCGCTGCGTCGTGACGGACTCGCCATACTGACGCCTCACCATGCGGCCTTCACACGCCTCTCCCCGCCGACAAGGTAGAAAAGAACATCAGGGTGACCAAGTCGCGCTGTCTTGCGCGCGGGCACGCTTGCCTTGCCGCCCTGCAGATTTCTAGAGGGAAGGTGACTTTTGAAGATCGGCAATCCGCTCTCTTCGCCACAACTTCGTCGCCTCAGGGCCACTTTTCGCCGACGCCCGTCTTGGCGCCGACACATCGAGCACACGCCGGAGCCGACCCTCCGCTCCGAGCTGTTCAGCGCCGACCAGATGGACCTGTATGGGGCGGCGCTGGCCAATACGCACCGGTCGAGCACGCATTCGCGCTCCAATTCGCTACTGGCGCGCCTGGCCGACAACGAGGCGGTGCTTGCTCATTCCTGCGAAATGCTCACGCGGGCGCACCGTTCTGATCGCCGCATCACCCCAGCCGCGGAATGGCTGCTCGACAACTATTACCTGATCGAAGAGCAGATCCGCACGGCACAGCGCCATTTGCCCCAAAGCTACAGCCGCGAACTGCCACAGTTGATCAGCGGCCCATCCGCTGGCTTGCCGCGTGTGTACGACATCGCCCTGGAGACCATTTCCCACGGCGATGGACGCGTCGACAAGGACAGCCTCACGCGTTTCGTCACCTCTTATCAGACCGTCAGCGCGCTTACGCTTGGCGAGTTGTGGGCCATTCCGATCATGCTTCGGCTGGCCCTTATCGAAAACCTGCGGCGCGTGGCGTCACGCGTGATGGTCGACTGGCGTGACCGCAACCAGGCCGACCAATGGGCCGACCGCATGACGGAGATCGCCGAGCGCGACCCCAAGAGTGTCGTGCTCACAGTGGCGGACATGGCGCGCTCGGATCCGCCCATGGCCAGTTCCTTCGTCGCCGAATTGACGCGGCGACTGCAGGGGCAGGGGCCCGCGTTGGCGTTGCCTTTGAACTGGATCGAGCAGCATCTGGCCGAATCGGGTTTGAGCATCGAGCGCCTGGTGCAGATGGAGGCGCAACAGCAAGCCGCCGACCAGGTGTCCATCGGCAACAGTATCGGCAGCCTGCGCATGTTGTCTGCGATGGACTGGCGCGAGTTCGTGGAGAGTACCAGTGTGGTCGAGCGCATCCTGCGCGGCGATCCGGCGGGCATCTACGCCTCGATGGATTTCGCCACGCGCGATCACTACCGCCATGTCGTGGAACGGTTGGCGCGGCATAGCGCGCCAACCGAGGCGGAGGTGGCGCAGGCGGCCATCGAGCTTGCCGAGCTGCGCGCACAAGCCGGCGCAGGCGCCTCCGCCGAGGGGCATGTCGGTTTCTACCTGGTCAACGGCGGTCTGCAGGCACTGGAGCAGCGCATCGCTGCGCGGCGTCCCTACGCCGAGGCCTGGCAACAACACATTGCCCGCGCACCGCTGACGTTTTACCTCAGCGCCATCGTGTTGCTGACGGCATTGCTGGCGTGGCCTTTGCTGCTTGGCCTTGGAAGCAGCGGCATACACGGCCTCTGGCGCGTGCTGATTGCCTTGCCGATTGCGCTGGTTACCAGCCAGCTATCCATCAGCCTGGTGAACTGGCTGGTGTCGTTTGTGGTGAAACCGCAGATGTTGCCGCGCATGGACTACTCCGACGGCCTGCCCAGCCGGGTGCGCACCATGGTGGTGGTGCCGTCGATGTTCGCCAATGCGCAGGATGTCGATGACCTGATCGAAGGGCTCGAAGTTCGCTTTCTGGCCAATCGCGACGAGCATCTGCACTTCGCGTTGCTGACCGACTTCACGGACGCCGAGGCCGAAATCCTGGAGCAGGACGCGGGGTTGCTTGAGATCGCGAAGCGCAGTATCGAGGCGCTCAATGCAACCTACGGCCACGCGGGCGCCGATCGCTTCTTCCTGTTTCATCGCCCGCGGCGCTGGAATGCCATCGACAAGGTGTGGATGGGCTTTGAGCGCAAGCGAGGAAAACTCGCCGATCTCAACGCACTGCTTCGCGGCGGCGGCGTAGGGCAGTTCTCCCTGATCGTGGGGCGCACCGACGTGCTGAAGGACGTGAGGTACGTCATCACCCTGGATGTGGACACGCAGCTTCCCCGCGGCGCGGCTCGTCAGTTCGTCGGCGCCATGGACCATCCGCTGAATCGCCCGGTATATGACCCTGACCGCCGCCGCATCGTGGGTGGCTACGCCATTTTGCAGCCACGGGTCGGCATCAGCCTGCCCAGTGCCGCGCGATCGATCTATGCGCGGCTGTTCGGCAGCGACGCGGGCATCGACCCCTATACCCGCGCTGTGTCCGATGTCTATCAGGATCTGTTTCGGGAAGGCTCGTTCATCGGCAAGGGTATCTATGACCTGGACGCGTTTGAGCACGCGATTGAAGGACGTTTTCCCGACAACAGCATTCTCAGTCACGATCTGATCGAGGGCTGCTATGCGCGATCGGGCCTGATCACCGATGTGCAGCTTTACGAGGAATATCCCTCGCGCTACAGCGCTGATGCCAATCGTCGGCATCGCTGGATTCGGGGTGACTGGCAACTGCTGCCCTGGTTGTTGCCGCGTGTGCCGACGCCGAACAACAGCTGGGAGACCAGTCCACTGTCGGCGCTGTCGCGCTGGAAGATATTCGATAACCTGCGCCGAAGCCTGGTCTCCGCGTCGCTGCTGACGCTGTTCTTGCTGGGCTGGGTTGCCGTGTCGCCGGTCATCTGGTGGACGGTGGGGGTGATGGCCATCGTGTTGTTGCCACCGCTACTGATGTCGTTGCTCGATCTGCTGCGAAAGTCGCGCGACCTGCCGCTGGATCAACACTTTCGCGTGACCCTTCATTCGGCGAGTCAGCACTTTCTGCGGGCCTTGCTGGTACTGGTGTGGCTACCGCACGAAGCGCTCTATAGCCTCGATGCCATGCTGCGCACGCTATGGCGCATGTTGGTCAGTCGCCACCACCTGCTGCAATGGAACGCATCGCGGGAAATAGAGCGCACCAGTGCGACCTCGATGGGGGGACTCTATCGACTGATGTGGATCGCGCCAGGTCTTGCCGTGGTCACCTTGGTGGCATTGGCATGGCAGAGGCCCGAGGGGCTGGCCGTGGCCTCGCCAATCCTGCTGTCGTGGCTGGTCGCGCCGGCCATTGCGTGGTGGCTGAGCAAGCCGCCCGCGCGCATCGCGTTTGCGCCAAGCACAGACCAATTGCGCTTCCTGCGGGTACTGGCCCGCAAGACCTGGGCGTTCTTTGAAGCCCATGTGGGGCCAGAGGAAAACTGGTTGCCGCCGGACAATATCCAGGAGAAGCCGTCGCTGACCATCGCGCACCGCACGTCGCCCACCAACATTGGCCTGGCACTGCTGGCCAATCTGGCGGCTTACGATTTCGGTTATGTCACGACGGGCCGGCTGCTGGACCGCACCCATCAAACCCTCGCCACCCTGCACCGCATGGAGCGTCATCGCGGGCATTTCTACAACTGGTATGACACGCTATCGCTGCAGCCGCTTCCGCCGCACTACATCTCCGCCGTCGATAGCGGCAATCTGGCCGGTCACCTGTTGACGTTGCGTGCGGGCTTGCTGGCCCTGCTGGACGAGTCGCCGTTCGATACGCGATTGCTGGACGGCCTGGTCGACACGCTTGAGGTTTTACGTGACGCGCTGACGGCACGCGGCATCGATACGGCCGTGCTAAGCGATTTCCAGCATGAGCTCCATGCCGCTCGATCGGCACCGCCGGTTTCGCTTACCGAAGCCGAGGCCTGCATGAGCCGTTTGCACGCAGAGAGTGAAGCGGTGGTCGCGTCGCTGGAAGTGGATCCCGAGGACGAAACAGGCTTCTGGCTGGCGGCCCTGGTGGTGCAATGTCGCGATGCGAGCGCCTATCTCGGTCGCTTCGTCACCGAATCGACGATTGACGAGGGTGCCTGGCAGGGCAGCATTCCGTCACTGCGCCAACTGGCGCTGGTGGGTGGTGCGACCGCTGGCACGGCCGCCGCCCAGCACGCCGCCGTGGAGGTGCTGGAGACCATCGCGCGCCTGGCGCGCGAGCTTGGCGAACTTGCCGCCATGGAATATGGCTTTCTCTATGACACGCAGCGTGACCTGCTCGCCATTGGCTATAACCTCGACGAGCGCCGGCTCGATGCAGGGTTCTACGATCTGCTTGCCTCCGAAGCCCGGCTGACCAGTTTCGTCGCGATCGCGCAGGAGCAACTGCCGCAGGAGGGTTGGTTCACGCTGGGTCGGCTGTTGACCACGGCGGGTGGCGAGCCGGTGCTGCTGTCGTGGACCGGCTCGATGTTCGAGTACCTCATGCCCATGCTGGTGATGCCCAGCTATGAGGGAAGCCTGCTCGACCAGACGTGTCGCGCGGCCGTGGCCCGGCAGATCGAGTATGGCAATCAGCGCGGCGCGCCATGGGGTATCTCCGAATCGGGCTACAACACGGTGGATGCGCATCTGAACTATCAGTACCGTGCATTTGGCGTTCCGGGGCTCGGCCTCAAGCGCGGCCTGGGTGAGGAGCTGGTGATAGCGCCGTACGCCACGGCACTGGCATTGATGGTGGCGCCGGAGGCGGCCTGCGCGAATCTGCAGCGGCTGGCGAGCGAAGGCCTGGCAGGGCGTTTCGGGTTGCATGAAGCGGTCGATTACACCCCGGCGCGTTTGCCGCGCGGGCAAAGTTCCGCGGTGGTCGCCTCGTTCATGGCCCATCATCAGGGCATGAGCTTGTTGGCGCTGGACTACGTGCTTCACCAGCAACCCATGCAGAAGCGCTTCGAGTCCGATCCCAGCTTGCAGGCAACACTGTTGCTGCTGCAGGAGCGCATGCCAAAGACTGCCGTGGAATATCTGCACGCCTCCGATTTTTCCGCAGGCAACGGAGCAGCGCCGGTACCGGAAGCCACCTTGCGCGTGTTCACCGATCCGGATCGCATGCGGCCAGCGGTGCAGTTGCTGTCCAACGGCCGTTATCACGTCATGGTAAGCAGCGCCGGCGGTGGCTACAGCCGTTGCCGCGATATGGCGGTGACGCGCTGGCGGGAGGACGTCAGTCGCGACAACTGGGGCATGTTCTGTTATCTGCGTGATGTCGCGAGCGGCGAATGCTGGTCGGCTTCGTATCAGCCCATGCTGAAGAAGCCCGAACATCACGAGGCCATTTTCTCCGATGCGCGCGTCGAATTTCGCGTGCGCGAGCGCGACTTCGATGCGCATACGGAAATCGTGGTGTCCCCCGAGGACAACATCGAGCTTCGCCGCATCCGCCTAACCAACCGCGGGCGGGTGCGACGCACCATCGAAATCACCAGTTATGCCGAAGTGGTGCTGGCTCCGGCCATTGCCGATGCGCTGCATCCGGCATTCAGCAACCTGTTCGTGCAAACCGAACTGGTGCGCGCGTTGCAGGCCATCGTCTGCACGCGCCGGCCACGCTCCACCGGCGACTACGTGCCGTGGATGTGTCATCTGATGGCGGTGCATGACGCGGATGTCGACGTCATTTCCTATGAGACCGACCGCGCGCGCTTTATCGGCCGTGGGCGCAGCCTGGAAGATCCGGCGGCGATGGATCCCGATGTACAGAATCAGGGGCGCCTGTCGGACAGCGAAGGCTCCGTGCTCGATCCGATCGTCTCCATCCGCTGCCGGATCACGCTGGAGCCCGAGCAGTCGGCGCTGGTGGATATGGTCACCGGTGTGGGCGACAGCCGCGAGGCTTGCCTGCAGTTGATCGAGAAGTATCGTGATCGGCATCTGGCCGACCGCGTATTCGACCTGGCGTGGACCCATAGCCAGGTGTTGCTGCGCCAGCTCAACGCCAGCCTGGCCGATGCGCAGCTGTATGAGCAGATGGCGGCGTCGATCATTTATGCGAGCGCGTCGTTGCGTGCCGAGGCGAGCATCCTGCGCGCCAACCGGCGCGGCCAGTCCGGCTTGTGGGGACAGGCCATCTCTGGCGACCTGCCCATCGTGCTGCTGCACGCCTCGCATCTTTCCGGCATGGAACTGGTGCGCCAACTGGTACAGGCCCATGCGTATTGGCGGCTGAAAGGGCTGGCCGTGGATCTGGTGATCTGGAACGAGGATCACGCCGGTTATCGCCAGCAGTTGCAGGATCAGATCATGGGCCTGATCGCATCCGGCGCCGAGGCGAGCCTGATCGATCGACCCGGCGGCATCTTTGTACGCTCGGCCCAACAACTGTCCACCGAAGATCGCATTCTGGTGCAGGCCGTTGCGCGCCTGGTGCTGGCCGATAATCGCGGCAGCCTGGCCGAGCAGATCGGGCGCCGCCAGTTGCGCACGAAGCCGGCGCGCCTGCGCATCACCGAGAGTCGCATTCCTGATTTCGGCGGTGCTCGCCCGGCGCCCGAACTGACGCACGGCCCCCTGCAGCTGACCAGCCCTTACGGCGGATTCAATGCCGATGGCAACGAATATGTCATCACCCTGGCGGATGGACAGACCACGCCGGCACCATGGGCCAATGTGCTGGCCAACGCGCAATTCGGCACCATCGTGTCTGAAAGTGGCGGCGCCTATACCTGGGCTGAAAACGCGCACGAATTCCGCCTGACGCCCTGGGGCAATGACCCGGTGACCGACGCCAGCGGCGAGGCCATCTACCTGCGCGACGAGCAAACCGGGCGGTACTGGTCACCCACACCGCTGCCGCGACGCGGCGAGGGCGTCTATGTGACCCGACACGGTTTTGGCTACAGCGTGTTCGAGCATGTTGAAGACGGCATTCGCTCGGAGCTATGGGTTTACGTGGCGCTGGATATGCCCGTGAAATTCATGGTGCTGAAGGTGCGTAACGCCTCCGGTCGCGCACGGCGGCTGTCTGCCACGGGGTACGTGGAGTGGGTGCTGGGTGACCTGCACTCGCGCACGGCCATGCATGTCGTCACCGAATCCGATTCGGTAACCGGCGCAATGTTCGCGCGCAATGCGTACAACATGGAATTTCCCGACCGCGTGGCATTCTTCGATGTCGATAACCCTGCGCGCACGGTCACCGGCAATCGCGGCGAATTTCTGGGCCGTAACGGCAGTACGCGTGCACCGGCGGCGATGTCGAACGCACGGCTGTCGGGGCAGGTGGGGGCGGGGCTTGATCCGTGCGGAGCCATCCAGATTCCGATGGAGCTGGATGACGGCGACGAATACGAGGTGATCTTTCGGCTTGGCATGGCCGGTGACACCAAGGCCGCGGTTGAACTGGTGCAGCGATGCCGCGGCATCGGCAGTGCGGCCTCCGCGCTGGATGCCGTACGGCTTCATTGGCATTGGACGCTGGGCAAGGTGCAGGTGCAGACGCCCGACCCCGCGGTCAACGTGCTCGTCAATGGGTGGTTGATGTACCAGACCATTGCCTGCCGTTTCCTGGCGCGCAGCGGCTATTACCAGTCCGGCGGCGCCATCGGCTTCCGTGATCAGCTGCAGGATTCCATGGCCATGGTGCATGCCGCACCCTACCGCGCGCGTCAGCATCTGTTGCTGTGCGCGGCGCACCAGTTCCCCGAAGGTGATGTGCAGCACTGGTGGCATCCGCCGCTGGATCGGGGTGTGCGCACGCGTTGCTCCGACGATTACCTATGGCTTCCACTCGCGGCCAGCCGCTATGTGGTGACCACCGGCGACCGCGGCGTGCTCGATGAAGTCGCCGGCTATATCGAAGGGCGCCTGGTCAACATCGACGAGGAGTCTTACTACGACCTGCCGGCGCATTCCGAACTGCAAGAGACGCTCTACCAGCATTGCGTGCGCGCTCTTGAGCACGCCTCACCACGAGGCCCGCATGGCTTGCCGCTGATCTTGTGTGGCGACTGGAATGACGGCATGAATCGCGTGGGCGAGCATGGCCGCGGCGAGAGCGTGTGGCTCGGTTTCTTCCTTTACGACGTATTGCTTCAGTTCGCGCCGATCGCGCGCCTGCATGGCGACCCGGCGTTTGCCACGCGTTGCGAAGCCGAGGCCGCCAAGCTGAAAGACAACCTCGAGCAACACGCGTGGGACGGCGCCTGGTATCGACGCGCCTATTTCGACGATGGCACGCCACTGGGCTCCTCGACCAACGACGAGTGCCAGATCGATGCCATTGCGCAGAGTTGGTCGGTGCTGTCCGGCGCCGGAAGCGATGCGCGCAAGCGACAGGCGATGACGTCGCTGAACGAGCGACTGGTGCGCCGGGATATGGGGCTGATCCAGTTGCTGGACCCACCGTTCGATCGCTCCATACCCGATCCCGGCTATATCAAGGGCTATGTGCCGGGCGTGCGTGAGAACGGTGGCCAGTACACCCACGCCGCGATCTGGACGGTGATGGCGTTTGCCAGGCTGGGTGACGGCGAACGCGCGTGGGAGCTGCTGCGCATGATCAATCCGGTTCGCCACAGCCTCACCGCTGAAAGCATGGAGATTTACAAGGTCGAGCCCTATGTCGTCACGGCCGATGTCTATGCGGCGCCTGCTCACGTGGGTCGCGGCGGCTGGAGCTGGTATACCGGTTCGGCCGGGTGGATGTATCGACTCATGGTGGAATCGTTGCTTGGCCTGCGCATCGAAGGCGAGCACCTGTGCATTGAGCCGGTGCTGCCCGGCGATTGGGAGTCATTCAAGCTGGACTACCGGCACGCCGAGACGGATTACCACATCACCGTTACGCGCGCGGATGCGGGCGAGAGTGAAGTCGGCGACCAGGTCAGCCTCGATGGCGCGTTACAGGTGGGGCAGTGCATCGTGCTGACGGATGACGGGCGCGATCATTACATCGACGTGCAGTGCTGCGCGCGGCAACCACGCAGCCAGTAGCGAACATCACGTTGGGACAAGGCCACCCATGCCCGATCTTCACGCCGCGTGCGCCATGCTAAGCATTCGTCTCGCCGCCTTGGCGATGGCGTCGTATCCCAGCCCAAAGGAGCCGGCAATCCGTCATGGCGAGCACTTCTTCTGATGCGTTTGTCTTCTTTGGTGCGACCGGCGACCTGGCGTACAAAAAGATCTTCCCGGCACTTCAGGCAATGATCCAGGCAGGCGAGCTGAATATGCCAATCATCGGCGTCGCTTATGCCGGCTGGACGCTGCAGCAACTGCAAGAACATGCGAAAGCCAGCCTGCAAGAACATGGTGGGGTGGACCCGGGAGCGTTTGCCAAATTCTCCGCGCAACTGCAGTACATCGACGGCGATTACAACGACGCCGCAACCTACAGCAAGCTCAAACAGGCGCTGGGTAATGCGCAAAGGCCGCTGCATTACATGGCTATACCGCCCAGCATGTTCGGTACGGTGGTGCAGGGGCTGGCCAAGGCCAACTGCGCCAAGGACGCGCGCATCGTCGTGGAAAAACCGTTCGGGCGGGATCTGGCATCAGCGAAAGCTCTGAACCAAACGCTGCACGATGTATTCCCGGAATCATCGATCTTTCGTATCGACCATTACCTGGGCAAGGAAGCCGTGCAGAACCTGCTGTACTTCCGCTTCGCCAATACCTTCCTTGAGCCGATCTGGAATCGCAATTACGTCGAGAGCGTGCAGATCACCATGGCCGAGGACTTCGGCGTGCAAGGGCGCGGAAGATTTTACGAAGAGGCCGGTGCCGTTCGTGACGTCGTGCAAAACCATATGCTGCAGGTCACCGCGCTATTGGCGATGGACGCCCCCGACGGGCACGGCCCCGCCGCGATGCGCGCTGAAAAGTTGCGGATATTCGAAGCGATGCGGCCGCTGGACCCCAAGGACGTCGTGCGCGGCCAGTTCACCGGCTATCGCCAGGAAAAGGGTGTGGATCCTAATTCGCAGGTCGAAACGTTTGCCGCGTTGCGCCTGCATATCGATACCTGGCGCTGGGCCGGTGTGCCGTTCTATATCCGGGCCGGCAAATGTCTGCCGGTGACGACTACCGAGGTCATGGTGGATCTGAAGCGTCCGCCGTTGTCGGTGTTCGATGAGATCACCGAAGCGGAGTCGAACTACTTCCGCTTTCGCCTGAGCCCCGAGGTGGTCATATCCACGGCGCGCGCGTCAAGAGGCCGGGCGAGGACATGCGTGGCGAAGCAGTGGAGTTGCTGATAGCCGGCATCAGCCATCGCACGAGGAGCAGCCTTACCAACGACTGCTCGGCGACGCGATCCGTGGCGATGCGTTCGTTGTTTACCCGTGACGAATGCGGTGGAGCGGGCTGGGCGGTGGTCGATCCAGCATTGCGCGACGCCGAGCCGGTCACGAGTATGCAGCCGGCAGTTGGGGCCCTGCGCAGGCCGTGACCTTGTGTCCGGCGACGAAGGATGGCATGACCCGAAGCCGGAAGCGGTAAAGCCGATGCTGACCCCTGGTTGCCGTGTTCCTGCTCGATGTCGACAATACGTTGCTCGACAACGACCGCTTTGCGGCCGACTCATGGCGCAGCTCGAACAGATTTCGGCAGCGAGCAGCGCGAGCGCTACTGGTCCATCTATCGCAGCGTTACGCGATGAACTCGGCTACGCGGACTATATTGGTGCGCTGCAGAATTTCGTCTCGGGCAGCAAGACAAAGCGGCGCTGCTGCAGCTGTCTTATTTCATGCTCGATTATCCTTTCGACGAGCGGTTCTATCCGCAGCGCGCTGGAGGCGATCCCTACCGGGACACATGGGCATGCCGGTGATTCTGTCTGATGGCGACATCGTGTTTCAGCCACGCAAGATCCAGCGCTCGGGTATGTGGCACGCGGTCGCATGGCCGCGTATTGATCTACATGCACAAAGAGCGCATGATCGAGGCGGTCAACACAGCGACGTACCCGGCCGACACTACGTGATGGTGGACGACAAGGCCAACTTGCTGGCCGCGGTAAACGCCTGCTTGGCGGCCGCGTCAGCGACCGTATTCGTTCGCCAGGGCCATTACGCTGCTGACGCGAGCGACGGCTCACCGAACCGCGCCCGATTGGACCATCGATCATATCGGTGACCTGCGCGATCGCGCCGTCTGATTTTCCCGCGCTCGCACCCTCCACGCCGCCCGCATCAGTCGCGACGGACCCATCAAGGCAGCACCCCCGGAGTAGTCATGAAAGCCACACGTAATTACACGATCTCGGCCAGAGCCTTTGGCTGGACAACATCACCCGAGAGATTCTCGATAACGGCACATTCCGCCATTACATCGACGAGTTGGCGGTCACTGGACTCACCTCCAACCCACCATCTTCGATGGAGCCATCGGCGCGGCCAGGCCTACGACGAAGCCATCCGCGAGAAAGTCAAGGCGGGGAAGTCCGGCGAAGGCTGTTCATCGAACTGGCGCTGGAAGATCTCCGCCGCGCTGCGGACATGTTCCTGCCTGTGTTTGAGGCCACCCGCCAGTCGATGGCTGGGTGTCGATGGAAGTATCGCCATTACTTGCCAACGATACCGCCGGCAGCCTCGAGGCGGCCGAAGCAGATCTGCGCAGGCGGGCCGGCCGAATCTGTATCGTGAAGATTCCGGGCTGGCAGAGGGCTTCCGGCGATCGAGGAATCGATCTACGCCGGCATGCCCATCAATGTGACCTTTGTTCTCTTGCGAGCAGTACTCGCTGCGGCAGAGGCCTACTATGCGTGGCATCGAGCGGCGTATCGAAGCCGGGCTGGATCCGCACGTGGGCTCGGTGGCTTCGTTGTTCATCAGTCGCTGGGATGTAGCCGCCAACGCCAAGGCGCCCCCCGAACTGCACAACAAACTTGGCATTGCCGTGGCCCGGCGCAGCTATCACGCCTACCGCGAGCTATTGGCCTCGCCGCGTTGGCGCAAGCTGGCCGATGCCGGCGCGCGACCGCAGCGCCTGTTGTTGGCGAGTACCGGCACCAAGGACCCCAACGCCTCCGACACGTTGTACATCCAGGCATTGGCGGCGCCTGACACGGTCAACACCATGCCGGAAAAGACGCTGCTGGCGTTCGCCGATCACGGTGAGGTGAGTGGCGTCATGGCCGAGGATGGTGGCGATGCCGAAGACGTCCTGGCGCGCTTTGGCAAGGCGGGCATCGACCTCGATGCGTTGGCGAGCCAACTGCAGCGCGAGGGTGCGGAGTCCTTCGTCAAATCCTGGAAACAATTACTGCAACGCATTTCCGACAAGGGTGCGGAGCTTCCCCAGACTTCGCAGCGGGCGTCGTCATGATGCCTTCGCCCATCACACCCTCTTCGCCGACCTTGACCCGGCTGCCGTCATGGCAGGCGCTGCTGCAGCACGCCAGGCAGTTGGATCGCCGTCATCTGCGCGAGTTGTTTGCATCGGATCCCGAGCGCGCGGCGCGCCTGCATGTCGAGGCTGTTGGCCTGTATTTCGATTATTCCAAGCAACGGGTCAGCGATGAAACCCTGCGCTTGCTGCGCGACCTTGCCGACGCGTGTGGCCTCACGCAACGCACGGAGGCCATGTTCCGCGGCGACAAAATCAATGCCACCGAAGGGCGCGCCGTGCTGCATGTAGCCCTGCGTGCACCGGTGGGCGAACGCATCGACGTCGATGGCGAGGATGTGGTGCCGAAGGTGCATGAGGTGCTCGATCGCATGGCCGAGTTCGCGGGACGCGTGCGTAGTGGCGCCTGGACCGGTTATACCGGCAAGCCGATTCGCCACGTGATAAGCATCGGCATCGGCGGTTCGGACCTTGGGCCGGTCATGGCCTATGAGGCGCTGCGTCACTACAGCCAGCGCGAAATCAGTTTTGGATTCGTCTCCAACGTGGACGGCACCGATTTTGTCGAGGCGACGCGAGGCCTTGATGCGGCCGAAACGCTGTTCATCGTCTGCTCGAAAACCTTCACCACGCAGGAAACGCTGACCAACGCACACGCGGCGCGCGAGTGGTGCCTGCAAGGGCTGGGCGGCGCTGAGGCAGAGAAGGGCGGGGCCATCGCCAAGCACTTCGTTGCGGTATCCACCAACGCTGAGGGCGTGTCCAAGTTCGGCATCGATACCGACCACATGTACGGGTTCTGGGATTGGGTGGGTGGCCGCTACTCCATGGATTCGGCCATCGGGCTGTCCACCATGCTTGCCATTGGCGCGGATCATTTTCGCGAGATGCTGGCCGGGTTTCACGCCATGGACGAGCATTTTCGCCACGCGCCACTGGAGAGCAACCTGCCGGTGTTGATGGGCCTGCTGGCGATCTGGAACAACAACTTCCTGGGTGCCTCGACCGTTGCCGTGCTGCCATACGAGCAATACCTGAAGCGGTTTCCGGCCTATCTGCAGCAGCTGACGATGGAGAGCAATGGCAAGCACGTCACGCTCGATGGTGCGACCGTAGACTACGAGACCGGCCCCATCTACTGGGGCGAGCCGGGCACCAATGGCCAGCACTCGTTCTATCAGCTGATCCACCAGGGCACGCGCCTGATACCGTGCGACTTCATCGGCTTCTGCCGGCCGCTGAATCCATGCCGGATGGACACGGCGGCGACCAGCACGACCTGCTCATCGCCAACCTCATCGCCCAGAGCGAAGCGCTGGCCTTTGGCAAGACGCCCGATGAAGTGCGCGCGGAGGGCACCGCGCCCGACCTGGTGCCGCATCGCACCTTCGAGGGCAACCGCCCGAGTACCACGATTCTGGCCGAGCGACTGACCCCTACACGCTTGGCACGCTGGTGGCGCTGTATGAGCACAGCGTGTTCGTGCAGGGCGTGATCTGGAATATCGACTCGTTCGACCAATGGGGCGTGGAACTTGGCAAGGCGCTGGCAAAGCGCGTCGAGGGCGAGATTGCCGGCAAGGACGATGCCGGCCTCAACCATGACAGTTCGACCAATGCGCTGATTCGTCGCTATCGGCGGTTGCGCGGGAGTGCAAAAGTGGGTACCACCATCAGCCCGCTTGCAGGGAAGCCGGCGCCAAGGTCCTTGCTGGTCGATGTGTCCAAGCTGGTGGCTGCCTACAGCGAGCTTCGCCCCGATCCCTCGCTGCCGGCACAGCAGGTGGCGTTTGGCACCTCGGGCCATCGTGGCAGCTCGTTCGATCGAAGCTTCAACGAATGGCACGTATTGGCCATCAGCCAGGCGATCTGCGAATACCGCAAGAGCAAGCAGATCACCGGGCCGCTCTTCATCGGCTTCGATACGCACGCGCTGTCCCAGCCGGCATTTGAAAGTGCGCTGGAGGTACTCGCCGCCAACGACGTCGAAACGATGATTGCCCGTGGGGGCGAGTTCACGCCGACGCCCGCTGTTTCGCACGCCATCCTGGGCTACAACCATCGGCGAAGCGCCGGGCTGGCCGACGGCATCGTCATCACGCCTTCGCACAATCCGCCCGACAACGGCGGCTTCAAGTACAACCCGCCCAATGGCGGCCCGGCCGATGTGGATATCACCGACTGGATCCAGAATCGCGCGAACGCCTTGATGCGCGACGGCTTGAAGGACGTGCGACGCGTGCCGTTCTCGCGGGCTCGCCACGCCGTCGACGACGCATGAGTTCGACTTTCTGGACACCTATGTGGGTGATCTTGGCAGCATGATCGACTTCGATGCGATTCGTGGTGCGGGCATCCACATGGGCGTGGATCCGCTCGGCGGCGCCGGCGTGCATTACTGGGCACCGATTGCCGAACGCTACAAGATCGACCTGACCGTCGTCAGCGAGGAAGTGGATCCGCCAGTTCGGCTTCATGACGGTCGACTGGGACGGCAAGATCCGCATGGATCCATCATCGTCCTACGCCATGCAGCGCCTGATCGGGTTGAAATCCCAATACGACGTGGCGTTCGCCTGCGACACCGACCACGATCGCCACGGCATCGTGACGCGCAGCAGCGGGCTCATGGTGCCCAATCAGTATCTCTCGGTGCTGATCGATTATCTGTTCAACCACCGTCCGCAGTGGAATGCGAAGGCTGCTGTCGGCAAGACCTTGGTGAGCACGGCCTTGATCGATCGCGTCGCGAAGCGTCTGGGGCGTCGGCTGTACGAGGTGCCGGTGGGCTTCAAATGGTTCGTGGATGGCCTGATCGACGGATCGCTGGGTTTTGGCGGCGAGGAAAGTGCGGGCGCTTCGTTCCTGCGTCGCAATGGCGAGGTGTGGACGACCGACAAGGACGGCATCGTGCCGGCCTTGTTGGCCGCAGAAATCACGGCTCGCCACGAGGGTGATCCTGGCGAGCGGTACAAGGCGCTGGTGCAGGCCCTTGGCGAACCCGTGGCTGATCGCGTCGAAGCGCCAGCGACGGCCGAACAAAAAGCGCGGCTGGCCAAGCTCTCGCCCAAGCAGGTGCAAAGCACGACGCTGGCCGGCGAGAAGATCGAAAGCGTGCTGGATCGCGCGCCGGGCAACAACGCGCCCGTTGGCGGCATCAAGGTTTCCACCGCCAACGGCTGGTTTGCTGCGCGTCCGTCCGGCACGGAAGACATCTACAAGATCTACGCCGAAAGCTTCAAGGACGCTTCGCATCTGCAGTCGATCCTGCAGGAAGCGCAGCAAATCGTCGATACCGCACTCAAAGGCAGTGCGGGCTGAGCGCTGGTAGTGATGATTCCCTTTTGCCCTTACAGGTAACCCACATGTCCGCCGAACTCGACCAGTTGTGCATCAACACCATCCGTTTCCTTTCCGTGGATATGGTTCAAAAGGCCGACAGTGGACACCCCGGGTTGCCGCTCGATGCCGCACCCATGGCCTATGTGTTGTGGACCCGCTGGCTGAGGTTCAACCCGCGCAATCCTGCGTGGGCGGATCGGGATCGCTTCGTACTGTCGGCGGGACATGGCTCGGCGCTGCCCTACAGCCTGCTGCATCTGACTGGCTATGACCTGTCGATGGACGACATCAAGCAGTTCCGCGAGTGGCGCAGCAAGACGCCGGGCCATCCCGAGCGCGGCCACACGCCCGGCATAGAAGTCACCACCGGACCGCTGGGGCAGGGCATGGCCAACGCGGTGGGCCTGGCCATCGCCGAGGCGCAACTGGCGGCGCGTTACAACCGGCCTGGCCATACGGTGATCGATCACCGCACCTACGCCATCGTCAGCGATGGTGATCTGATGGAGGGCGTCGCCTCGGAGGCGTCGTCGATGGCCGGCCATTTGCGTCTTGGCAAGCTCATCTGCTTCTACGACGACAACTACATCACGCTTTCGGCCGGCACCGACATCACTTTCTCGGAAGATCGCGCGCTTCGATTCCAGTCCTATGGTTGGCACACCGTGCGGGTGGAAGACGGCAACGACCTCGCCGCGATTCAGGCAGCGCTGGAGGAGGCGCACCGGGAAACCAGCAGGCCTTCGTTGATTGTGGTGCGCACCCACCTCGGTTACGGCTCGCCGCTGCAGGACAGCTTCGAAGCGCACGGCTCTCCGCTTGGCGTGGAAAACGTGCTCAAGACCAAGCAGAAGCTGAATTGGCCGACCGAGCCGAGTTTCCTGATACCAGACGAGGCGTTGGCACACTTTCGCGAAGCGGTGAAGCGCGGCGCCGAGCTCGAGGCGGACTACAACACGCGCATGGCTGCCTATACCGAAGCTTTTCCGGAACTGAGCGCCGAGCTGCAGCGCAGCCTGTCGGGCGAGCTACCACCCAACTGGGATGTCGATATTCCGGTGTTTCCCGCCGACGCCAAAGGCATGGCCACGCGCGACGCCTCAGGCAAGGTGATGAATGCGATAGCGAAACGGCTGCCCACATTGACGGGCGGCTCGGCCGATCTCGATCCATCGACCAAAACCGCATTGAAGGGACTGGGCGACTTCAATCCGCCCGCATCGAAAGGTCAGGACATGCAAGGCTCCGACTCTGCAGGCTGGAGCTGGCAGGGGCGCAATATCCACTTTGGCATCCGCGAACACGCCATGGGCGCGATCGTCAATGGACTTGCGGCGCACGGCGGCTTTATTCCGTTCGGCGCGACCTTTTTCCTGTTTGCGGACTACATGCGTCCGCCGATCCGCTTGGCCGCGTTGAGCAAACTCCATGTCGTCCATGTGTTTACCCACGACAGCATCGGGCTTGGTGAGGATGGCCCGACCCATCAACCGGTGGAGCAGTTGGCGAATCTGCGGGCAGTGCCCAACCTGCTTCTGATTCGCCCGGCCGATGCGAACGAAACGGCCGTCGCCTGGCGCGTGGCGATCGAAGCGCGTGAGCAACCCGTCGCGCTGGTGCTAACGCGCCAGAACGTACCCACACTTGATCGCCAGCGCTATGCAAGCGCGGACGGCCTGCGCCAGGGCGCCTATGTGCTGAGTAACCCCCCGTCAGGCAAGCCGGAGCTGATCTTGATCGCAAGCGGCTCCGAAGTCGGGCTCATGGTAGCGGCGGCCGAACGCCTGCAAGGTCAGGGCATTGCCGTGCGCTGCGTGTCGATGCCGAGCTGGGAGTTGTTCGAGGCGTTGCCGAAGGCCCAGCGCGACCAGGTGCTATTGCCCGAGGTCACCGCGCGACTCGCGATCGAGGCCGGTGTTTCCCAAGGCTGGGATCGCTACGTTGGGCCGCACGGCGACATGCTCGGCGTCGAACGCTTTGGCGCTTCAGCCCCGGGGGAGATCGTGATGCGCGAATACGGTTTCACGGTCGACAATGTCTGCGCGCGCGCCCTGGCGTTGCTCGGTAAATAAGCGCAGCAAGGTCATTCCGTCTTGATGGGATGACCGCCGAATTGGTTGCGCATCGCCGACAGCAACTTGTCCGTGAACGAGTCGTTGTCGCGCGAGCGCAGCCGTTCGATCAGCGACTGCGTGATCACCGGCGCCGGCACATTCAGGTCGATGGCCTCATCCACGGTCCAGCGCCCCTCGCCCGAATCAACCACGTAAGGGGCAATGCCGGTCATCTTTGGATTCTTCGCCAGCGCATCGGCAGTGAGATCAAGCAGCCACGATCGCACCACGCTGCCGTAGCGCCAGATTTCGGCAACGCCGCGCAAATCCAGCGCAAATTCGGTTTTGTGCTGAAGGATGGAGAAGCCTTCAGCATAGGCTTGCATCATGCCGTATTCGATGCCGTTGTGAATCATCTTGGTGAAGTGGCCGGAGCCCACCGGACCCACGCGGCCCCAGCCTTGGTCTTTGGCGGGTGCGAGCGTTTCGAAGATGGGGCGCATGCGTTCCACTGCCGCTTCATCGCCGCCGACCATCATGCTGTAGCCCTCGGCCAGGCCCCACACGCCACCGCTGGTGCCGCAGTCGATGTAATGAATTTGCTGGTCGCCAAATGTCTTGGCCCTGCGCATGGTGTCCTTGTAATTGGAGTTGCCGCCGTCGATGACGGTGTCTCCCGCTTTGAGTAGCGGCAGGAGTTCTTTCAGGGTGCCGTCCGTGATGTCACCGGCGGGCACCATCAGCCAAAGCGTGCGAGGTGCGGGCAAGGCGGTCACCAGGTCGGGCAGTGAGCCGGCGGATGCGGCGCCCTTGCTTTCGAGGTCCTTGCGGGCTTCGGGTTTCGGGTCGAAGCCGACCACCTGGTGCCCGCCTTCCACGAGACGCTGGGCCATATTGGCGCCCATGCGGCCAAGGCCGATCATGCCGAGTTTCATGAGAGTTCCTTGCGTGAGGTGAAGGGTGATGCGACGGCGCTACCAGCCATTATCCGCTTGCGGCGGACAAGGCTGCGTGACAGTTGCGGCTGCGGCGGCCAGCGTCACGCCGTTACCGCGCCAGCCAGCGCTGGGCCCTGGCTTGAATGCCGGACGTGAAGCGCGAACGGTAATAGGCCTGCGCAGCTTTCTGGATCGCCGATGACTGGGTGGGATAGGCGTGCATGACCCTGGCAAGCGTGCGCAAGCCAATGCCGCTGACCATCGCCAGGGTGATCTCGTTGATCATGTCGCCCGCATGGCGAGCGACGATGGTGGCACCAAGGATCTTGTCGGTGCGACCCTTGACGTGGATTTTTACGAAACCGTTTTCTTCACTGTCTGTTACTGCACGATCGATTTCATGCATCGGAATAGTGAATGTTTTTATCGGAATGCCCAGCGTATTGGCTTCACGGACATAGAGGCCGACGTGCGCAATTTGCGGGTCGGTAAAGGTGCACCAGGGCACCACCAGTTCACTGAAGCGCTCGCGGCCGCCAAACAGTGCGTTCTGCACCACGATATGGGCTGCCGCTTCGGCGGTGTGGGTGTACTTGTGCTGCAGGCAGACGTCGCCGGCGGCAAAAATATTGGGATTGCTGGTGCGCAGGAAATCGTCGACGTGGACACCATCGCTCACGTCGTAATCCACTCCCGCCGCGTCCAGGCCCAGATGCGCGATGTTGGGTGAGCGACCGGCCCCAGCCGCGATAGCATCGACAGCTACCGTATTTCGATAATCGTCGCTGACCAGATCCACCAGCTTCTCGCCATTTTCGACGCGTACGGCGACCGTGGTGGTGTTCAGTCGAACCTCGATGCCGTCGCGAGCAAAGGCATCTGAAAGAATTTGCGCGGCATCGCGCTCCTCCTTGCCGAGGAACAACGGCATGTCCTGCACGATGGTGGTTTTTGCGCCCAGTCGGCAGAACGCCTGCGCAAGTTCGCAGCCTAGCGGTCCGCCACCAATGACCATCACCCGACGCGGCAGCTCGGTAAGGTTGAACACGTTCTGGCTGTTTATGCAGCCCGCGTCCGCCAAGCCGGGAATGGGCGGAATCAACGGAGACGCGCCGGTCGCGATAAGCGCCTTCTCGAAATGCAATACCGCATCGCCAACCAATACCGTACCCGCCGCAGAGAAACAGGCCTCGCCAAAGAACAGGTCGATGCCCTTCTTGACCAGGCGGCGCGCGGAGTCCTCACCGCTGAGATGGGCACGTATGCGCCTGACTCGCGCCATCACCGCGGGGAAGTCGACCGTGATGTCGCCGGGTACCTGTGCGCCATAGCGCTCGGCATCGCGCATGTCGGCGTACAGGTTGGCGGTTCGAATCAAGGTTTTCGAGGGTATGCAGCCGAAATTGAGGCAGTCGCCACCGATCATGTAGCGCTCGATCAATGCCACTCTTGCACCCAGCGCGCTGGCTATTTCTGCCGCAGCGATGCCGCCCGGTCCGGCGCCAATGACGACCAGATGATAGGGCGCAGTGGGGTGCGGATTGCGCCACGACTCAGGGTGCAGATTGGCGATGCGCTCACGCTCGTAGGCGTCCTGCGGCGTGCCGATCGACGAGATGCCCAATAGCGACATCAGTTTGCCCTCTCATCATGTTGCGTGTGCTGCTGCAGCCATCCGCCGCGAAACCCGGCCTTGTGCAAACCGCCGGAAAGGTAGGGACAGCCGCGCATCAGCTGCCAGATCCAGCCGGTGCGATGGTTCTCGATCATGATGAACACGATGCCCTGGTCCAGCCCGAAGTGTCCGTCAGATACCCATGCGCGGCCCTGGCTGTCGGCGAGCGATGGATTGAAGCTGGCGGCCAGTCGTCCGTCCGTCACTATCTCCGGATAACGATCGATCATGGTGCGGATGGAACCCAGTACGGCGTCGGGCGCAAACGGCAGCGAAGCGAGTACGGCCGGGGCGGACAGCGTGCCATCGTCTGGACCGTACGGCACGCCGCGGGCGGCATAGCCAAACAGGCGTCGCGGTGCATTGGGCAGGTCCGGGCGCTGGTCCGTAGGCCCATCGGAGGCCGACAAGCCCCAGCAATTTTCGTCATAACCGGCAAATTCGTGTGGGTTGATTTGTGCGTACTCGCGCTGGATATCGACCGCGCGGCGCGAGTTCTCGAAGTAGTCCGAGCCCACCTCGCGCATGAAGCGGTCGCGGATGCCGCGAAAGTCGATCCATGCGTGGGAGAACTGATGAATGAACAAGGGGCCGGCATAGAGATAATCCCGGTGGTAGAGGTTTTCCCACTGGTAGGTGGACGTCCAGGATTTGTAGCAATTCTCCGTGATGCGATGGGTCGGCGAGCCCATGGCCAGCGCATAGAGCAATATCGCCTCGCTATAACCTTCCCATCCGTAGTGAAGGAAGCCGCATTCGGGCTTCCAGCCTTGCCGGATGGTGTCGGTGTTCCCCTGCGACCAACGCCAGTCAATGCGGCGGTACAGATAGTCAACCAGTTCACGCAGTTCGGCTTCGTCGCCCGTTTCCGCCGTGAAGTACATGCGTGCCGTAAGCGCGCCGCCAATGAGAATCGTGGTGTCGACCATCGACAGTTCCGACTGCCACACCCTTGCGCCGGTCTGGGCATCGAGGAAGTGATAGTAAAAACCCTTGTAGCCGGTTGCGGAGGGGCTGCCGCTTTGGTCGCTGTTGCGAAAGAAGCGCAGTGCCGCAAGCGTGCGCTGCACCGCGTCGTCACGATCCAGCCAGCCGCGCTCGACCGCTGCGGGGTAGCACGAGAGTGCGAAGCCCACGACGGCAATGCTCACGGGTGAACCGGGACGCGACGTATCGGCGACCAACCCGTTGGATGGGTTTGCGTTCAACAGGAAGTAATCAAAGGCCGCACGCTGCAGTTGATCAAGCATGGCGTCATTCGTAAGCGTAGTTTGTTGTGCCATCGAATGAGTTCCAGGCTGGGTCGCCGGATCGTGTTGAACTTCGCAATATCATCCGGATGGGGCCTGGGAATCATGTCGCAAGCAGGTGTATGTGCCGCGTGTAGGAAGCGGCAAATGGACAAGCTTCACACGCCATTGCACCAGCGCCGCCGTATGCTCGCGCATTCGCCACGGGTAGCCTCATCGCTGGGAGTCACGACGCCTCATGTCATCCCCTTCCTCGTCCATGGTTGACCGACCAGCGCACGTGCAACTGCTCTCCAATGGGCGTTACACGGTGATGCTGAACGTTGCGGGCAGCGGCTACAGCCAGTGGCGCGGGCTTGCCGTTACACGTTGGCGTGAGGATCCCGTCGGCGACGGCTGGGGAAGCTATGTGCTGTTGCGGGATGAAGAGACTGCCGACGCGTGGTCGGCCACTTCCCAGCCAGATGGCATTGGCGCTGATACCTACGCCGCCGAGCTGTGCGACGACCACGCCAGTGTGACGCGCCAGCACGATGCGTTGCTCAGCCGGCTGGATGTGGCGGTCGTAGCGGATCGGGATATCGAATGGCGACGCATCACACTCACCAACCAGGGTGCGCGCGAACGCAGGATCTCGTTGACCTCGTATGCGGAACTCGTGCTTGGACCCAACGGTGCCGATGCGGCACACCCCGCTTTCTCCAAGATGTTTGTGCAAACCGAGTGGGTGGAACATGACCGCATACTGCTGGCCACGCGGCGTCGGCGTTCGCCCGGTGAGCCCGAGGTGTGGGCCGCTCATCGCTTGGTGGACGGGCAGGGTGGCGAGCGTGCCGTCGAATTTGAGACAGACCGCATGCGCTTCCTCGGCCGGGGGCGCACCTTGCGGCGAGCCCAGTCCATGGAGGCGGGGGCCGCGTTGTCGGGTACCCATGGCACCGTGCTGGACCCTATTTTCAGTTTGCGCCACTGCGTGCAAATAGCGGCGGGCGCCAGCGTCGAGGTAACCTTCCTGACCGCACTGGCCGAGTCGCGCGAAGCCGTGCTCGCGCTGCTGCGGTCGTGGGGCGAGCAGGACACGGGTGAAAATGTCCTGGCCGGGTCCATGTCATACGCCAGCGCTGAACGAGATCGTCTCGGGCTCAGTGCTGCACAGGTTGCCAGTTTCAATGGCCTCACCGCGGCGCTGCTCTACGCCGACGCGGCCCTCAGGCCTCGCGGCGAGCTGCTCGAGTTGGGCGTTGGAGGCGCACCCGTACTCTGGAGTCGAGGCATTTCCGGCGATCGACCGATCGTGCTGTTGCGTATCGATCGCAGCTCAGGCCTTCCCTGTGCACGCGAAATGCTGCTCGCGCAGCGTTACTGGCAGGCCAGGCAACTGGGCATCGATGTGGTGCTGCTTGACACCGCCGAGGATGATGGCGATGCCTTGCACGCTGCGTTGGGCCAACTGATCGGTGCACAGAACGATCAGCTGAAGGCCGACGCAAAGGCCGTCGCGGTGCAGGCCTTCCTGGTGCGCAACAGCGAAATTTCCGACGCATTGCGAAACGGCCTGGCGACCGCTGCTCGCATCGTGCTGGAGGCATCGGAGGGCTTTCCCGCCGCGGTGGCACCCGCGCTGCATCCTGGGATCGCGGCCAACGGCGCGTCGTCGTCCGCGAAGAAATCGTCGCGCGCGCCTGAAAGTTCCAACGCACCCGACACGGCACCTGACAACGCGTTCGCCAATGGCGTGGGTTACTTCAGTGGCGGCGGCCGCACTTACACCGTGACACTGCATGCCGACCAGTGCACACCGGCGCCATGGGTCAACGTCATCGCGAATCCCGACTTCGGGTTCCTCGTCTCAGCCGAGGGCGGCGGCTATGCCTGGTCGGGCAACAGCCAGCAGAACCCACTGACGCCGTGGCCGAACGACCCGGTCAGCGATGCACCGCATGAGGTGTTGTATCTGCGCGACGAGGTCAGTGGCGAACTGTGGAGTGCCACCGCCTCGCCGGTACGCGCCCCCGGTGCGACGTATACGATCGAGCACGGCAAGGGCTATAGCCGTTTCACTCACGAAGCGCATGGCATCGAGGTGGATCTGTTGCAGTTCGTGCCGACCCGCGATCCGGTCAAGCTGTCGCGGCTTGCCTTGCGCAACCGATCAAGCCAGCAGCGGCGGCTGTCTATCACCGCCTACGTTGAGTGGGCGATGGGTGCCAACGGTACCGTGCCTGCACCCTTCGTGATCACCTCGCGTGATGAGGTCACGGGCGCACTGTTCGCACGCAATCCGTGGCGTCCTGAGTTCCACGATCGGGTGGCTTTTATCGACCTTGGTGGCCTGCAACATTCCATGACCGGTGATCGGCTGGAATTCCTGGGTCGCTATGGCGCTGTCGACAGGCCGCTCGCGCTGGCCGATGAATCGCCGTTGTCGGGTCGGGTCGGTGCAGGGTTGTCCCCCTGCGGTGCTTTGCAGACGACCATCGAGCTGGCAGCCGAAGAGCAGGTGGAGATACGGTTCATGCTGGGCGAGGCTGATGCCATCGGTAAGGCGCAGGCGCTTGTCGAGAAGTATCGCGCGATCGACCTCGATCTCGCTTTCAGTGACGTCCAATCGCAATGGAGCGATCTGCTCGATACCGTACAGGTGAGCACGCCCGATCGCGCAATGGATATCGTGCTCAACCACTGGCTGCTCTATCAGGCGCTGGGTTGCCGCATGTGGGCGCGCACGGCCTACTATCAGGCCAGCGGCGCCTATGGTTTTCGCGACCAGTTGCAGGATTCGATGGCGCTTTGCGTGGCGCGGCCAGATCTGGCGCGCGAACATCTTGTGCGTGCAGCATCGCGACAGTTTGTGCAGGGCGATGTGCAGCACTGGTGGCTGCCGCCCGCCGGACAGGGCATCCGCACGCGCATCAGCGATGATCGGCTATGGCTTGCCTATGTGGCCGCCCACTACGTCAAGACGACAGGCGATGACGCTGCCCTCAACGAGGTCGTACCGTTCCTGGATGGACCGCTGATCAAGGACGGTGACACCGATGCATTCTTCCAGCCAACCATCGCCCATGAAAGCGGCAGCCTGTATGAACATGCCGCGCGTGCGATCGATTCCAGCCTGACGCGCGGCGCCCATGGGTTGCCCTTGATGGGCACGGGCGATTGGAACGACGGCATGAACAACGTCGGTGCGGAAGGGCGCGGCGAGAGCGTCTGGCTGGCCTGGTTCCTGTTGTCGACCATCGAAGCATTCCTGCCGCACGCCCGTGCCCGCAACGAGAACGTGCGCATCGATCAATGGCAGGCGTATTCGACCGCCCTGCGCGATGTACTTGAGACTGCAGCCGGCTGGGATGGTGAGTGGTATCGTCGCGGCTATTACGACGATGGCACGCCACTGGGTTCGAGCGGTAGCGACGAATGCAAGATCGACGTCATCGCGCAGTCGTGGAGTGTCATGGCCGGCGTGGCTGACCCTGCTCACGCGGCGCAGGCCATGCACGCGGTCGACCAATACCTCATAAGGCACGACGAGAAAATCGCATTGCTGTTCACGCCACCGTTTGACCGAACCTCGCTCAATCCCGGCTACATCAAGGGTTATCCACCCGGCTTGCGTGAGAACGGCGGTCAGTACACCCACGGTGCCACCTGGTCGATCTTCGCGTACGCGTTGCTGGGGCAGGGTGAACGGGCGACTGAATCGTTCGGCATCCTCAATCCGATTCGTCATAGCGCATCAGCTGAAGCGGTGGCCCGATACCAAGTTGAGCCCTACGTGGCCTGTGCCGATGTGTACTCTGTGAGTCCGCATGTCGGCCGCGGCGGATGGACCTGGTATAGCGGTTCCGCGGGCTGGCTGTATCGGGCTGGCCTGGAGGCGATCCTGGGCTTTCAGCAGCAGGGTAATCAACTGCGGATCAATCCATGCATCCCCAAGGCGTGGCCGCGTTTTGATCTCACCTACCGCTATCGGGGCGAACAGCACGTGACGCAATACCTCATTGCGGTTGAGAACCCCGCAGGTGTCAATCGCGGCGTCGCTTCAGTGGAGCTCGACGGCCAGGTGCTGAGCGCTGATCTCATTCCACTCGTGGACGACGGGCATGAACACCGAGTTCGCGTGGTGCTTGGGTAACTTCGCTGGCACCGATGGAAAGTAGCGGGCGGCCCTTGTG
Organism: uncultured Gammaproteobacteria bacterium; assembly: GCA_963783075.1. Classification (GTDB taxonomy): domain Bacteria; phylum Pseudomonadota; class Gammaproteobacteria; order Xanthomonadales; family Rhodanobacteraceae; genus Dyella. The sequence continues at coordinate 1,086,299 of CAWAMF010000003.1, forward strand.
AGGCGGTCATGCGAAGAGCGATGATCTGGCATGACTTCTATCCCTTTGGATGAGACGGGCGATGGTTTTGTGCAGGCTTACGACCATCCCGAGCGGAACCGCCTCCTTCCACAGCGCAAAAGAGATGCCGCTTCCGATACGTCGCGTACGGGCAGCGTCGGAGTTTCGGCGCATATGAACGCCGAGCCGCAGATCACGGAAACGCTGGTGCGCGCCGCGCAGGGTGATCCGGCGGCAATCGACGCGCTGATTCCCAAGATTTACGGCACGCTGCGCCGTCTTGCGCGTCGCCAGCGTGCACACGAGGCCGCCCACACGCTGGAGACGACGGCACTCGTCCACGAGGCTTATCTGAAGCTGGCGACCCAAGGTAGCGTCACCTTCACCGACCGGGCCCATCTTTACGCGTACATGAGCCAAGTGATGCGCCATATCCTGATCGACCACGCCCGGCGCAAGAAGGCTCAGAAACGTCAGGCACCCGAGGTGACGGCGGAGCAGGCGGAGTCCGACATCATCGACGTCTTGGCTATCGATGAGGCGTTGCGCCGGCTTGCGGCGCTGGATCCGCGCCTGGCGCAGGTGGCCGAGCTACGCCTGTTTGCCGACCTGTCGAGCCCGGATATTGCCGAGGTGCTTGGCGTCAATGCACGTACAGTGGAGCGGGACTGGCTCAAGGCCCGCACGTTCCTGTCGGGCTGCCTGATGTAAGCATCGCGACCGATGTCGGTCGGTGGGGCGAAATTACGCTTTATACAGATGTCAGAACGGAAACAGGCGCATCCATGATTTCCGACTTTGTCCAACGTTGGCATGAAATCGAGCCGCTGATCGACCGGTTATTCGACGTGCCCGCCGCCGAGCGGGCCGAATGGCTGCGCAGGCATTGCGAAGACCCGACGCTGCGTGCACTTGCCGCACAAGCGCTCGACAACGCGCCCGGGGTCGAAGGACTGGAGCGTGGCATGGAGCAATGGTTGCCGGCGTGCGCCGACAACGTGCCCGGCACGCTGCCAGTCATCTCGGGCTATCGCGTAATTCGCTTCGTCGGCGCAGGCGGCATGGCCAGCGTATTCGAGGCTGAGCGCAAACTACCGGGCGGCCCGCAGACCGTCGCCCTCAAGCTGTTGCGTATCGACGTGCACGATGCCGATGAACGTCGGCGTTTTCTGCGCGAACAACGCATTCTTGCGCGCCTGCAACATCCGCACATCGCACAACTGCTCGATGCGGGCTTTTCGCCAAGCGGCACGCCTTTCCTGGCGCTCGAATTTGTCGCCGGGGTCGATGTGGTGACGCATTGCGAGCGCTACGGACTTGCCATGCGTGAGCGGCTCGCGTTGTTCGTCGATGTGGTGGCGGCAGTCGAGCACGCCCATCGAAGCCTTACCGTGCATCGTGACCTGAAGCCAAGCAATGTGCTGGTCAGTGCGGACGGTTGCGTCAAGCTGGTTGATTTTGGCATCGCAAAGCTTTTGAACGGCGAAGGTGAGCCGACCCGCACCGAGGCGCGACGGCTGACGCGCTCCTACGCGGCGCCCGAACAATTGGCCGGCGACATCGCCACCACCGCCATCGATGTGTATGCACTTGGCGTGTTGCTGGCCGAGCTGCTCAGCGGTGAGCGGCCGCGTCGCGCCGACGAAGGGGACGATGCGCCGACGCTCAACGACGAGGCCTTGCGTCGAAAGCTTGGCGTCGACCTGCATGCCATCGTGCACGAGGCGACGCGTTCAGATCCATTGCGCCGCTACGCGAGCGCGGCAGCGCTTCGTGAAGATATCGAGCGCTATCTCGACGGGCGGCCGTTGCACGCGCGGGCGGATACGCTGCTGTATCGCGCCGTTACGCTGGCCAAGCGACACGTATGGGCTGTTTCGATCGGCGCGGTGATCGCGATCATGCTTGCCGGGGCGACGCTTGCAGGCTTGCACGAGGCACGCCTGGCACGTCGTGGCGCCGAGGAGGCGCAAGCGCAAGCGCTTGCCGCCCAGGGGGAAGCCAGGCGCGCCGATGCACTCAAGTTGTTCCTGGAGGGTTTGTTCGACAGCGGCTCACACGGCACGGATGCCAATGAAACGGCCGAGGAATTGCTTGCGCATGGACGCGAGCGCGCCGATAGCGATTTTGCGATGCAGCCTGCGCTGCGTGTCGAGATCCTTGCCCTGGTCGGCGACCTGGAGCGACGCAGCGGCCATTCGGATCGCGCGCTGCAACCGCTTGAAGAAGCCGCTGCGCTGGCGAAAGCGCAGTTCGGCATGACCGACAGGCGTACCTTGCATGTCGAGTACCTGCTTGCCAAGGAAGCCGATGAGCTGGGCCGCGTCCGTGATGCCACGGCGAGGTTGCAGAGCGCCATCCAGGCGTTTGAAGCCGGACCGAACCGGGAGTCGCCGGAAGAGGTTCAGGCACTCGCCTGGCTCGCCGGGCTGGACGAGCGCATCGGCGAATCGACCAAGGCCATCGAGATCGGCCAACAATCGGTGGCGCTCGCGCGGCGCGTGCTGCCTGGCGACAGCGATGCACTGACAGAAGCCGTGACGAACTTCGGCTGGATCCTGATGGATGCCGGCTATCCCGACCGGGCGGAGCCGTTGTTGCGCGAAGGCCTGGAGCGCAAGCGCAGCCGGCTTGGTGAGCGTCATGCCGATGTTGCCGACGCGATGGCGTTGTTGACGTCCGCGCTGACCCAGTTAGGCCGCTATGGCGAGGGCGAGCAGTTGATGCGCCATGCACTGGACATCGATTCGAGCGTGTATCCGCGCCCCAATGCGCACATATCCTGGCACCTGAACGACCTTGCCGTGGTGCTGACGCTTGAAGGGAAGCTCGATGAAGCCACGGCACTCTATGTCAAGGCTATCGCCATCGATCAGATGCTTGCACCCGCCGCGGCACTCAGCGAGGCGGTGAGCCTGGGTAATCTGGCGCGGGTTCATCTCAAACAAGGCGCCTATGCCGAGGCCGAGACTGGCTTCCGTGACGCGATCAGTCGCAAGCAGCGATTGCTCGGCGCGGACTACGGCGACAATGGCCGCAGCTACGACAGCGCGGTGCTGGCCCAGATCCTCATGGCGCGTGGGCATGTCGACGAAGCGCGGAAGTTCGCTGCCAACGCACTTGCAGACGCACGGCAGCGCCACCGCAACGCGCATCCGGATACGGCGTTTGCGCTAGGCGTCCAGGCCGAGGTCACGGCTGCGAGCGGCGCTTACCAAAACGCGGCCACGTCTGCCGGGGAGGCTGTCGCCATGTATGACGCGCTGTCCGACCAGCGCTCGGAGAAGGCGATGCGGGCGCACCTCGTGTACGGTGAGATTCTGCAAAGTCTTGGGCGCGATGGTGAAGCACGGGTGCAACTGAAGGGCACTTTGGCCGCCGCCGAGGCAACCCAGCCCAGCTCGGCCGTGCTGGTTGCGCATGCGCGGGCGGAGCTTGCGCGCGTCGACGCGGCGATGGGTGATCTGGCGACCGCGGGAGCGCTTCGCACCGAAGTGGCATCGTCGCTCGGCGGAATCGGTGTCGGCCCCAACGTCGAGCGGGATGCAACGATCAGGCTACTCGCAAGCCTCGGTGGCAAATCGCGCTGATCGCGCGGCAGTGGTCGGCCTGCGAACTTCGGCGACGGCGTCGTGGGGATGCAGGCTCTCCTGGTGCCTGACGCGGATGCAGAAGCCATCGATGCTCTCGTCGGCGTCGAGGGCAGCATGGATGCGCCGGGCCGCGTCTTCGCAGAACATCAGGTTGCGGCCATTGGCAAGTGCGAAAGCCTGTTCGTCTTCGCGCTTGACGGCCGTTTGCACAGGCGTGCCAAGGCATTGTTCGATTCGGTCGACAAGCCCAATGAGCCGCAGGGAAGCGCCCTCGGCAAAACGTACCCGCACGCTGGCAATGCTGCGTTGCGCATGCGGCGTCGCCACGATGCCTTGCTCGGTGCCAAGCCACGCCAGTACGTTAGCATGATCCAGCGGCGCACTCGCCGCAAAATGCTGGAGAAACTGCTGCTGGATAAGTTGCCGCGACAACGCTGCTGACGCCGGGCAGGTCGAGGAGTAGACGACATCCACGCCCAGCTCCAGCTGGAAGCCGGCGTTGTTCAACTGTGCTTCAATCGACACGGGATAAGCGCGCCAGCCACGATGATCGCTGCGCAGTGCGGTTCGGCGCACCAGTTGCTCGAACCGAACGCATACGCGCGCGCTGTCCGAAAGACCCTGATGCGATTGCAGCATGGCATGCAGCAGCGATTGGATGGCCGACGTGTCGATACGCTTTGCGCCGAGATGTTCGCTCAGCAGCAAATAGAGCCGCGACATATGGATGCCGCGCAGGTCGGGGCGACTCAGGTTGACGTAAGCGGCTACCGAGGCCGGGACGCGCTGGACGTCGCCATCACCACCGTCAAAACAGATGGGTAGGTCGATGCCTTCCATGCCAACCCAGTCAAGCTCGCAGCCGTGCTTCGGGGCAACCTGCAAGGCAACATCTGGCATGGGGTAGGCGGTGTCGCTGATATTTTTCACGTTGACGCTCTGCATGGAAGGGGTGGACGCTTCGACCTGTCGATCACAGGCGCGGCATTTCAGTGCGGATGCGTAGCCGGCGCAGAACCTGTCATCGCATCGGCCTTGGCGATCTGTTGCGCGACGGCCTGCGCCATGGCCGATCCCGCATCAAGTTGCTGCTGCAGGCGCCTCCACGTGGCCGAAGCATCGGCGTAGTCGCCTCGTTGGAATTGGCTGATTCCGAAAAGCCAAAGGGCGCGCTGGTTGACAGGATCAAGCGCGGTGGCCCGCTTCAGCAGTTGCCGCGCGGCGTCGCCAATGGCGTAGTTGGCATGTTGTGTCGTGTCTGCCTCGACCCAGCCGACCATGGCGGTAGTGTCGGTGGGATCCAGTTCCAGCGCCTTGCCGTAGGCCTCGCGAGCCTCGCCAGGGCGCTGCTTAGCATCGAGCGCCCGCGCCCGATCCAGCCATGCCTGGGCGGCGTGGCGGCCTGCTGCATTGTCCGCCTCGGCGGTGGCATCGCGCACCGCTTGGCTACGTGCCGGGCTGATGGCATGGGCCTCCAGGGCTGACGGCGTTCCCACCCGGCTGTACAGAACCACCGCCATGGTCGGCAGCAGCACGGCGATGGCTAGCACGATGCTGCGAAGCTGCGGCGAGCGCTGATGGCGAGGGGTTCGCAATAGCGGGCGAATGACCGTGAGCAGTGCCGTGACGATCATGACTGACGCCACGAGATAGAAAGCAAACTTCACGGCGCCTCCGTTTCAGTCGGTGGTTCAGTGGCAGGCAATGGAACGAGGGTCCACGGAGGGCAACGTCACGATTGCACGCACGATTCAAGCCCTCAGTGCGTTGCGTTCTGGCTTCTGCGCAATGCCGTCACCGCCGATGCCGCATTCACTTCAAGCGTGCCGTCGGTCACCTTGCTGCTGCTCAGCAAAAGGCTGTGCAGCGTGTCTGCTTCCATCTTTGGCGATAGCGAAAGCAATAGCGCGGCAATGCCGCTCACGTGCGCCGCGGCCATGGATGACCCCGAGGTAAAGTCGTAGCCGCCATTGGGCTGCGTGGTCAGGATGTCGTGTCCTGGCGCGCTCACAATGCCGGGCGGTGCCACCGACGTCGTGCTCGCCCGCACGACAATGACGCCAGGCGCGCTATCGGGAAAGCCGTCGGTGCGGCCGTCCGGTGGCAACGCGGCGATGACAATGCGCCCGTGGCTCAGCATTTGCGCCAGCAGCTTGCCAAGCAGCGGGTCTGCCGGGCCACCGAGGCTGAGATTGACGATGCGGGCATCCGTGTCCATCACGGCAGCCAGCGCCTTGGCTAGCGTGAACGAATTGCAGCGTGCGCCGGTGTCGGTGTCGGAGGGATACCAGCACGCCTTGTAGATGCTCAGTTCGGCCTTGGGCGCAATGCCGACGATGCCCTGGTGATTATCGCCAACGGCCGCGATGATGCCTGCCACCTCGGTGCCGTGGTGATCGCGCTTGAACGTGGACGCATCGTCATCGACCTCGTTGCGTGTGTCGTGGATGCGTCCCTGCAGATCCGGATGCGTGGTATCCACGCCCGTATCGACGATAGCCACCTGTACGCCGTCACCCTGGCTAAGCTCATGCGCCGTGGCGGCATCGGTTTCGACGAAACCATGTTGCAGATCGGCGTAGGGGTCGTTGTAGCGGTGTTCCTGCGGCGGCTGGGCGTAGACGCTGTAATCCTGCAACGGCTGGGCAAGTTGTACGCGATCGTCCTTGGCCAGCGCCTGCAGCAATGCGTCGCGGCTCATGCCGACAGGTGGTTCCAGCACGATGCAGTAAAGATCCAGCGACTTGATGGGCCAGCCGGTTACTTCGTGCCAGCCATAGCGCTGCTTCAAATCCGCAAGTACGGACGCGGCCCGTTGGCCGGTTCCGTAGTTGCCGTTGGAGGCATAGCCGAGCAGGTTGGAGCCGGCATGCGTGATGGGAGGCGCCAACGGGTTGGCGACGGCCAGCACGATGTCACGTTGGCTATCCATCGTGGCAGCACCGCCCGCAGGGGCGGGCAGCGTGCTGGCTTGTCCACGGTCTGCCGGAGCAGAGGGTCGCGGCTGGGCGCAGCCTCCCAGCAGGATCGCCGCAGCCACCAGAAGAAGGACGCCGCATTTCATGGCGTGTCGTTGACGGGCTCCGCCAGGCGGATGCCTCGCGAGGCGCGAAGCTGCTGCAGGGTTTGTCCTTGCGCCGCCACCGAACCTGTCGATACCACCGTATAGGCGCCGACATCGTTGGGGCCGCCGACCACCTGCAACCGCAGCGTGCGCAACAACGCATCCCAGTCGGCAAGCTTCATGCTTGCTTCGGGTACGACGTGGATCGCGCCCGCAGGTACAGGTAGCGATGCCTGGCTCAAGGTGCGGTAGGACGGGTTTGCACCTTCGGACCACAACTTGGCCCCAAGCATGCCGATGCCTAGCGCCTGCACCAGCACGGCAGCCACCAGTGCGCGCATCAACCAGCCGCTTGCACGTGGTCGCGCGAGCGGTGTTTCCACCTCTGGCGAATCCAGGCGGTTCAACAGGCGGGCCAGTCCGGCGTTCGCATCGACGGGGATGTCCGAGGGCAGCGACAGGGCCAGGCGAAGGCGCCGTTGCTGTTCGAACTCGGCGCTGCACGCGGCGCACTGTGCGAGATGTTCCATCAGCCAATCGTTTTGTTCTTGCGAGGCGCTTTCCTGCAATACCCAGGGCATCGCATCCCAGGCGCTTGAGCAGTCGCTGCCGGAGTTTTTCGGGAACGTCATGACACGCCCTCCTTCTGCGTGGGCGAGTCGCCAGCCAGAGTCGGAAGCACGTTGCGCAACTTCACGCGCGCGTGAAACAGGCGCGCTTTTACGGTGCCAACGGGGCATTGCATGATCACGGCGACATCGTCCAGGCTGTGGCCCACTCCATACACCAGTTCAATCACCACTCGTTGATCCACGGACAATCGATCGAGCCCCTTGCCCAGCCAGTCGCGCAGTTCGCGATCCTCTTCTGGATCATGCGAGGGAACCCGGTCTTCCGGTACGGCATCGTCATCCACCGGCTCGTCGCCGTGCTGCCTGAGCGCCTTGAGTCCGCAGCGGTAGGCAATGCCCATGATCCAGGTGGAAACGCGTGAGTCCCCATGAAAGCTGCCGGCTTTTTGCCAGGCGATCCAGAAGCAGTCGTTGATGACTTCCTCGATCACGTCGGGGCGCCGCGTCAGCCGGGAAAGAAACCGGCATAGCCGGCCGTGATAGCTGCGATACAGCACCGCCAGCGCGGCACGGTCGCCCGTCGCCATGCGTTGCAGCAGCATGCGGTCGGAACTGTCTGCGTTGGCGTCGGCTTCGTTCATGGGTTCGGCAGGGCGACCAGTTTGCCAAGTGAGTGCCCGGTCGCCGCAAAAAGGTTGCCGCCGGTTCAAAAGGACCAGGAAATCGTCCCCAGCCAGGGTGAGGCGGCCAGACTGTTCCAGTGCTGCCGTATGGTCGGGTCGGTAAACACCCGATCCAGCTCCACCCGCCAGGCGCCCTGGCTCCATAGTAGTCCGGCATGGCCGTAGCGGTAGGTGCCGGTGTAATCGTATCCGGAGGAACGCTGATAGGGCGCAATCACGTACTGGGCGACGCCTGCGCCGGCGGAGAGCGAGAGGTGCCAGGGCAGGGGCCAGCGCAGGTTGAGGTCGGCCGCCGGGCGCACCCGGCTTTCGTTGGCACCGATGGCGTAGTCCGCCGACAGATTGAAGGACAGGATGTCCCGGTAGGTCCAGCCGAGCCCGGCCTCGGTACGGTCGTAGATGCGCGCCTGGGCGACGTCGGCATAGTGGTAATACAGCAGGCTTGCCTGCATTTGCCAGTCGTTGGAAAGCGTTACCGCGCGCGATAGTTGCGCCAGCGACTCGGGAATATGCCCGGGCGAACGTATCTCGGCGCCAGCTGATACACCCAGCGACCAGCCGTCGGGCAGCGCCAGCGAGAGGGCACCTTGTACGGTGGGCGTCGGGGGCGTGAGCGCGAGGCCGCGGTCGACCAATTGCGAAGTCAGCGCCACCTCGCCAGTCCAGTCCGACGCGTGCGCATGCAATGGCACGCCCATGCAAAGGGCGGCGGTTAGCCCCAGCGCGGGCACGCGAAAAACGCACCGCGGCAACAAGCCGCCCGCGGCGCGAGATGTCCCCTGCGCGTTGGCTTGGGAACCGTTGTGCAACGTCACTCCACCATGTGAACGACCGGTTTCATCGGCGCTTGCGCCCATGTCCACCTGTCAAAAGACTTCATGGCTTATAAGCGATTTTTCGGGAAAAAGTTAATGTCATCAGTGAAGAGTATCCAGGTAGGTGATGAGGTCATCCAGTTGCTTGGCGTCATTGAGCCCGCTGTACTTCATCTTGGTGCCGGGGTTGGCCTGCTTGGCGGGCTGGGAAAGATAGCCATGCAACTTGTCCGCGCTCCAGGTCCACTGGGCTTGCTTCAAGGCGTCGGAATACTGGTAATCCGAAATGGTGGCTGCCTGCCGTCCCACGATGCCAAACAAGCTTGGACCTTTCTTGTTGCGCCCTTGCTTGACGCTATGGCATTCGGAGCATTCGGTCTTGAACACATCCGATCCGGCGGCTGCGTCACCCGCCATGGATACCGGTGAGCTGAGCATCCAGCCGACGAAGAGCCCCAGGGCGGCCACGCCTCGCAAGGCCGGCTGCAAATGTACCTTTGCCACACGCTGACTCCTGTACTTGAGGTTCTAGAAGGCGACGCTCGCGGAAATGGAAAATGCGTTCAGATCGCCCGCATTGGTGACCGGTGCGCCGGGAGGCGCGCCGAAGATGTTGGCGTCACTGCCGTTGAAGCGATTGAAGCGGAACCAGGTGGCGGCGAGCTTGAGGTTCGCTACGGTAATCCAGGAGTCGTCCTTGCCGAATGGCGCCCAGTACACGCTTATGAGGTTGGCGATGGTGTCCGGGCTACCGTAGGGCACGTAGCGAACAACATCGTGTGAGCCGGTGCTCTGCAGGTGCGAGAAGGTGACGCCATAGGACTGCAGGAAGGTGTAGGTAATACTCAACGTTTGATCGCGGGCATTGCCGCGGTCTTGCGACGTCAATCCGGGCACGGTGGGGCTGACCAGAACAGTGCCGTAATGTCGCTGCTCGAGAATGTTGACGTAGCTGACCTGCACGATGTGCTTGCGATTGCCCAGGAACTGGTAGGTCAGGTCGTATCCGAGATCGGTGAGGTCGTCCGCGGGGCCGCCGCGCGGAAGCTCGCGTTTCGTGGTCAGCGCGACCACACCCGCCGAAAAGAACTGGCGCTTCAGGTCCTTCATGTACGCGAAGCGGAAATAGCCGGTGTCGCTCAACTTGCCCGGATCGCCCGAGGTGGCGTAGCCCAGGTGATCCTGGGTTGAAGTTGGCAGCGAATTGTACGTGCCTATCTCGCCGTACCAGTCGTTGTCATACAGGCCGTACATGGTGGCGCCAATCACGCGATTGGCCGGCGCGTCAGGGCTCGAAGGATTGAGCAAGGTACCGGTAACGCCTGGCGGACCCAGTAGCGACGCATTGGGCAGGGCGGCAATCGGGTCCTCGAAGCCAGGGCTGTTGTTCACGCTTACGCCAAGCACCATGTCCTTGCCGCCGAGCTTGAGCTCCTTGGCAACAAAGCGCAGGTCGATGTTGCTCAACTTGGTGTTGTAGGTGTTTGGGCCGGTATGGTCGGCCTCGATTTTCACGTAGCCACCGATCTGATCGGAAAGCCGGCCCGCCAGATAGAGGTCGGCCTCGGTCAGTGCCGACGATCCTTTGCCTCGCGCCGGGTCGTTGTGCGTTTCTGTCAGCTGGCCAGCGACCGGTATCTTGACGCCATTGCCGTCGGTATCGGTATACCCATTGAGCTTGAAGCGCATGCCGTAAGGCGTCAGCGCAGGGCCGTAGGCGCCGGCATGACAGTCGGCGCAAGCAGAGCCTGTCTGCCGAGCGTACGCGGGCGTCGCCTGCGCGCCGGTACTGACCAGCAGCAGCCACAGGGCAAGTGCGCACCATAGATATCTATGCCTGGCTCGACGCTCAGCGCGTCGCTTCAGTGGGAATACCATGAAATCTCCGGGTGACGTTCGGGTGCGAGGGGGCGTTCATACGGCCCCATCAATGACGGCGTTTGGGCAACATCAGGCGAAGCACCCCATCGCGAAGAATGAAGTGGTGGTACAGGGCGCCGGCAACATGCAATGAAATCAGTGCGAGCAATAGCCACGCAGTGTCCTGGTGCCATGCGTGCAGTGAGTCGGCGAGATCCTCGTCCGGCCTGACCAGGGCAGGCAGCGTCACGCCAAAAAAGTGGACCGGCTTGCCTTCGGCGTTGCTCAGCGACCAGCCAAGCAGGGGCTGCACGAGCAGAAGGGCGTACAACGCCATATGCGTTGAGGTGGCCAGCCAGCGCATGAGCCGGCCCGGACCTTCTTCATGCGGCAGCTTGCCGGCACGAAGACGGAACGCGACGCGCACGAAGAAAAGCAGCAGCACGAACAAACCGAAGTGTCGATGTCCTTCAAGCAGCCACATGCGTGGGGCGCGCCCGTCGACCTCATCCCGAGTCAGGATGAATACCGCCACCAGCACCAGGCAGAGCACAGTGAGCCAATGCAGGACCACCAGCTTCCTGGGACGCGTGATCGCCACGTCGCTGACCGGCTGCCGGTGCAAGCGATGCTCCGCACCCGTCGTCGGCGCCGGAACATCCTGCTGCTGTGCTGGAATCATCTTCTCTGTCTTCCCATGCCCGAGATGGACCTGCGCATCGTCACCGTCATCCATCGGGCCGTGCCCATGACGAGAACAAGCGGTGCGAGGACCAACACCAACTCAATGCGCATGAGTGCCGCGAGGGCTCAGAAAGGTTGCGTGGGCCGTCGAGTCAGGCCGTCGAAATGAATGCGACATTGGCGTGACGTAGGGCGGCGCAACCTTTGGTCGTTGGGTCGGCACTCAAGTGGGTAGGTCGTCATCCACCTGTGCAACCACGGTCCCGCCATGGAAATCGAACGCATCCAGTTGCAGAAGCATGGCGACAGCCGGGGCATGCTCGTGGCGTTGGAGCACGATCGAAACGTGCCGTTCGAGATACGGCGGGTGTACTTCCTGTTTGCCACGACTTCGGGCGTGCATCGCGGCCAGCATGCACACCGGCATCTCAATCAGTTGGCGGTCACCGTGCGTGGATCGGTCACTTTTCTGCTGGATGATGGCAGCGGCCCGGTAGAAGTCGTCATGAACGATCCCTCGCAGGGCTTGTTGCTTGGCAGCATGGTGTGGCGGGAGATGTACGACTTCAGCGACGACTGCGTGCTGATGGTGCTGGCCGATCAGCTGTATGACCCGGCCGACTACATCACCGACTACGCCATATTCCTGCGCGAGATACGCGCCAACGTGGTTCCTGTGGAGATAGCGGCATGGCACGCCCGTTAGTGCTCGTCGGGGCAGGCGAGTTTGCGCAGATCGCCTGCGAATATTTCGAGCATGACAGCGACTACAACGTGGTCGCCTTCAGCGTCGAGCACGAATATCTCAAGGATCAGCAGTTGGCCGGTCGTCCCGTGGTCGCCTACGAATCCCTCGAGAAGGTCTATCCGCCATCGGACGTGGATGTCTTCGTGGCTATCCCGGCAAGCGGGCTTAACCGGCTGCGTACCCGTTTCTATCAGGACCTGAAGCACCGTGGCTACACGCTTGCCACCTACGTGAGTTCACGGGCGTTCGTATGGCGCAATGCCACGATCGGCGAAAACAGTTTCATTTTCGAAGGCAATGTGATTCAGCCTTTCGTGCGCATAGGCAATAACTGCATCCTGTGGAGCGGCAACCATGTTGGGCATCGCACCGTGGTGCACGACCATGTTTTTGTCGCCTCGCATGCGGTGATCTCCGGCTACTGCGACATCGGGTCGAGCAGCTTTATCGGCGTGAATGCGACGTTCAACGACGGCATCACGGTCGCCTTCGACAATGTCATCGGTGCCGGCGCACTGGTTACGCGCAATACCGAGCCTGGCCGCGTCTATGTCGGGTCGCCGGCAAGCGCGCTGCCCGATCGCTCCAGCCTCGATGTGAGGCTTTGAAGGACGCATGTTGGCCTGGGCGAAAAAAGGTCTGGTGTTCGAAACCAGGCGCCAAGGAGTCGGTGGGTGGATGCGTCACTCGGCGCTGACACCGACGCCACATCGCCTGGATGACAACACCATTCGCGTCTACGCGGGCTTTCGCGATATCGATGGGGTGAGCCGCATCGGTTATGTCGACGTGCTCGCGGATGATCCGTCGGTGATTGTGAAGATCAGCAGCGAGCCCGTGCTTGAACGTGGGCGAGGCGGTTGCTTTGATGACAACGGCATGATCATGGGCGACATCGTGGACGCGCCAGGTGGCCTGCACCTGTTTTACGTCGGGTTTCAACGGGTGGCCAGGGCAAAGTTCCTGGCGTTTACCGGTTTGGCCGTTTCACGTGACGGCGGCGAACATTTCGAGCGCACGCAGGAAACCCCCGTGCTGGATCGCGCGCCTGGTCGCAGCACCATCGCGGCGGTGCATTCGGCCATGTATGAGAACGGGCGTTGGCGCTTGTGGTATGCCGTGGGCGACGACTGGGAGACCATCGGTGGACAGCCCTTTCCGCGCTACCACATCCACTATGTCGAGACCGACGATCTCCATGCGATACCTCGAAAGGACAGACCCTGCCTGACGCCTGCGGGCACCGAATATCGCATCGGCCGCCCCCGCGTGTACCGGCTGGGCGAACGGTATGCCATGTATTTCACCCGCGGCAATGTCAGTGGCGAATATTTCCCGGGCGTCGCCTATAGCAATGACGGCATCGCGTGGAAGCGGTGCGATGACGAGCTTGGCATCACGCTATCCGCCGGCGGTTGGGATTCGCGAACGCTCTGCTATCCCGCCCTGATTCGCCATCGCAACAAGCTGTTGATGTTCTACAACGGCAACGATATGGGCGTGGATGGCTTTGGCGTGGCTGAAGCCGACGCCTCGCCGCTCGATGGCGGCGCACATGTTCACGGTTAGGCGCTACGTGTCAGCGGACGCCAGCGCGTGGGATGCGGTGGTAGAGCGCTCGCGCAACGGCAACCTGCTGCATCGACGCGGCTATATGGACTACCACGCTGAACGCTTCGTCGACCGTTCGCTGGTGGCCGAGCGCGGCGGACAGATGGTGGCGGTGTTTCCCGCGAGCCTCAGTGGCCGAACCGTCGCGAGCCACGGCGGGCTTACCTATGCCGGCCTGATCACGACCCATGAGCTCCGTGCCGAGGGGACGCTCGCTGTATTCGATCAGATCGGCGCGCACTATCGCGCGCTTGGTGTGGCGCGCGTGCTCTACAAGGCCGTGCCGCACGTGTTTCACGCCTATCCGGCGGAAGAAGACTTGTATGCGTTGCACCGGCTGGGCGCGCGTTTGATTCGCCGCGATACGTCCTCGGTCATCGCCTTGCAGGAGCCATTCCGCTTTTCCGCGGAACGCCGACGCTCGATAGACAAGGCGCGCAACGCGGGCATCACGCTTGCCGCCGGCAACGATCCAGCAGGTTTTCACGCGCTGCTTTCGGCTGTGCTGGGCAAGCATGATGCGGTGCCGACACATAGCCTGGATGAGCTGCGTCTGTTGCAGGGACGCTTTCCAAAACACATCGTGCTGCACGAAGCTCGTCTCGAAGGCGAATTGCTGGCCGGGGTGCTTGTCTACGACCTTGGCAGGGTGGTGCATACCCAATATCTGGCGGTATCGGAGCGCGGGCGCCGTCTCGATGCGCTAAGTCTTCTGCTGTCCGACCTGATCGAAAACGTCTACGCGGCACGCGGGCATTTCAGTTTCGGCATCTCCACCGAGCAGGAAGGGCGGGTGCTCAATAACGGTCTGGTCGCGCAAAAGGAGCGCTTCGGCGCCCGTTCGATCGTGCACGATTTCTACGAGTGGGAGCTCTGATGGATATCCCATTCCTCAACGTGGCGGAGATCAACGCGCGCTATGCCAACGAGCTGAAGGCAGCGGCGGCTCGAGTCATCGATTCGGGCTGGTATGTGCTGGGTGAAGAACTGGCTGCGTTCGAACACGAGTTCGCCGCGCATTGTGGCGTGCGTCACGCCATTGGCGTGGGCAATGGCCTGGATGCGCTCGCGCTGATTCTTCGTGGCCAGCGTGAGCTGGGCAGGCTGGCCGCGGGCGACGAGGTCATCGTGCCCGGCAATACCTTTATTGCCAGCCTGCTGGCGATCACGGCGAGTGGGCTCGTACCTGTTCCGGTGGAACCCGACGAGACGAGCTTCAACCTTGATCCCGCACGCGTGGAGGCCGCCATCGGGCCGCGCACGCGAGCGATCATGGCGGTGCACTTGTATGGCCAGCTGGCCGACATGCACGCACTGTCCGCGCTGGCTGCGCGGCATCGACTATTGCTGATCGAGGACGCGGCCCAGGCTCACGGCGCAAGCGACCAAGGGCGTCGGGCAGGGGCGCTCGGTGACGCGGCGGGCTTCAGCTTCTTTCCCGCCAAGAATCTCGGTGCGCTCGGCGACGGCGGTGCCGTCGTGACCAACGACACGGCATTGGCGGGACGTATCGCCGCGCTGCGCAACTACGGCTCGGAGGTCAAGTATCACCATCTCTACCAGGGCATGAATTCGCGGCTCGATGAGATGCAGGCGGCCATGCTGCGGATCAAGCTGAAGTATCTGGACGCGGATACTGTACGGCGCCAGCAGGTGGCCCAGCGCTATCGCGACGGCATCCGTCATCCGCTTATCCAGTTGCCGGCGGTGAAGCGGGAGGAGGGGCACGCCTGGCACCTGTTCGTGGTTCGCTGTCGGCAACGCGATGCCTTGCAGCGCCATCTGGCGTCATGCGGCATCCAGAGTCAGGTGCACTATCCGGTGCCCCCGCATCGGCAGCCGGCCTACCCGTCGTTGTGGGATGTCCGCCTGCCCTTGACCGAGCGCTTGCATGACGAAGTGCTTAGCCTGCCGATCGGCCCAACGCTGAGCGACGCGGCGGTCGATCGTGTCATTGCAGCCTGCCAGGCGTTCGAGTGCCCGGCATGAATATCGCTCGCGCCAGCGCCTACAGTGCCGCCGCCACCGCTGCCCGGTTGGTGGCGGGTCTGGTGATCGTGAAACTGGTGGCCTGGTTTGCTGGCCCCGTCGGCGTGGGTCGGTTGGGCCAGTTTCTCAGCCTCATATCGCTGCTGGCCGTGCTGGCCGGCGGCGGCATCAGCAGCGGCATCGTCAAGTATGTTGCCGAGTACCGTGACGATCCGCAGCGCCTGCATCGCCTTCTTGGTGCGGCACTTTGCTATGCGCTATGCACCGCCTGCGCCATGGGCGCCTTCGCGCTGATTTTCAGCCGAGAGATCGCCATCTGGTTATTTGGTGACGCCCGTTACGGCACGCTTATCTGCATCCTTGCGGTGGCCCAGTTGGGCATCGGCCTGGGCAACTACATCCTCGCCGTCATCAACGGCTTCATGGACGTGCGGCGGCTGGCTTTCATTCAGGTGCTCGGTTCGCTACTGAGTATCGCCGTGGCGGCGTGGTTGGCGCACTGGCTGCAGTTGTATGGCGCGCTGTTGGCGCTGGTGACCGGCCAGGTGTTGTGGCTTGTGATCGGGTTGCCCGCGTGGTGGCGTAGCCCGTACTTCCGCCGCAGCATGCTGCGGTTCCGCTTCGATCGCGAGATGACCTTGCGCCTGGCGGCATTCTCCCTGATGACGCTTACCTCGGCCGTGCTTGCGCCCTTGGTCAATATCGCCGTACGCGATCATCTTGCGTCCCGGTTTGGTTGGGAGCAGGTCGGCTACTGGCAGGCGGTGAGCAAAGTGTCGGACGCCTATCTGTTGTTCCTCACCACGGCGATCAACATCTACTACCTGCCAAAGCTTGCATCAACGCACGGGCGTGCTGCACTGATGCTTGAGCTGCGTCACGCATACCGCTACCTGCTGCCGGTAGTGATGGTGCTGGCCGTCGCGGTCTACGTCATGCGCGACTGGGTGACGCGGTTGTTGTTCAGCGCCGACTTTGCCTCCGCCAACGCGCTGTACGGACCGCAGCTGCTGGGCGACGTCATCAAGATCGCATCGTTCGTGCTTTCCTACATCATGTTGGCCAAGGCCATGACGCGCCTGTTCGTGATATCCGAATGCGTGTTCGCGGTTACCTACCTGTTGCTGGTCTATGTGTTCACCGCGCGCTTTGGGCTGGTCGGCGCCGTGTACGCATTTGCGGCCAACTATCTGCTCTATCTCGTGTTCAACGTGTGGGTGGCGCGCCGCTACCTGGCGGAGGTTTGACGATGGCCGCCAAAGACGCCACCACGACAATGGTCACGCCCCTGGTGTCGGTGCTCATTCCTGCTTACAACCATGAGCGGTTTATCAGGCGCTGCCTGGACAGCGTGCTGGAGGATCCCTATCCGGCGAAGGAAATTGTCATCATTGACGATGGCTCGACCGACAGCACCGGTCAGCGCATCGAAGAGTGGGTGGCGGAGCATGGCGGGGAAGTTCCCGTCGAATACATCTGCCGACCCAACAAGGGCGTTGCGGCCACCTTGAATGAGCTGGCAGCTCGTGCGCGCGGCGACTTTCTCAGGCTGGGCGCCAGCGACGATTACCTGCTGCCTGGCGGGTTGGAAGCGCAGGTGCACTACCTGCTCACGCACACCAGCAAATGGGCCGTGATCGGCGATTCTGTCGTGGTCGACCAGGATGGCGCCCAAACACATCGCAGCGGCATGCGTGACCTGCACGGTGCCAACAAGCGGCTGTATAACTCTGAGGACGGCATTCGACAGGCCGTCATCAGCCAGTGGGCGATTGGCGGCCCGGTGGCACTGATCCGCAAGCGGGCGCTGGAAACCATCGCCGGGTGGAGCGATTTCCTGTGCATTGACGACTGGGATTTCTTTCTACGCCTGGCGGCACACGATGCGATTGGCTTCATTGATGTTCGCGTCTGCGCCTATCGCATCCACGACTCGAACATGAGCCGAACCCGCGATACCCGTACGCGCATCCTCAACCTTACCGAGTCGCACAAGGTCGCCGTGCGCCGGGCAGCACTTTTCGACGAGCCCTACAGGACGCTGCTGATGGCGCAGTCGCACTTCATCGGCGCCAAGATCGCCGTGCTGCAACGACGGGGCTGGCCGCTTGCGCTGCATATGCTCGCCTATCTGTCGCTGCGCATGGTGTCCAAGGGCAGGGCGCGATCCGCTCGCCGCGCGATGGAGCAGGCATGAAGCAGGTGATGCGACTTCCTTCGGCCTATCTCACGCTTCCGATCCTGCTCGCGTGCGGACTGACTTTGCTTACCTACGACCTTCCGCCTGGGTACCTGGAGGGCATGCTGCTGCTTGCGGTAACGGCGCTGTCCATTCTGTTGTTCGACCTGCTCGTCGTTAGCAGCCGACTTCCACCCGTCGCCGTATTTCGCGCACGCAACTATGTGGGAACACGTGATTCGTTCGTCGCCTTGGCGCTTGCCGGTACGATCATGTTTTTCTG
This sequence comes from uncultured Gammaproteobacteria bacterium, assembly GCA_963783075.1. Classification (GTDB taxonomy): domain Bacteria; phylum Pseudomonadota; class Gammaproteobacteria; order Xanthomonadales; family Rhodanobacteraceae; genus Dyella. The sequence continues at coordinate 1,104,380 of CAWAMF010000003.1, forward strand.
CCTGCTTGACCTCACGCTGTTTCCCATTCCGCTGGTGGCGGGCCCGTCTGCCTACGCCAACATGGAGGGTGGGCGCGAACACATACGACACATCTCCGACATCTGTTGGGTGCTGCCGCCGATCGGTTTGCTCTGCACCCGTAACAAGTGGCTGCGCAACCTCCTGGTGGTTGCCGGCCTCGCGTTTCCCGTGCTGGTGATCGATCGCAATCGCCTGTTTGCGTCGCTGTTCTCGACCGCCCTCGTCGTTGCGCTGCGCAGGGACGAGGCGAAGCCGTGGCCATGGAAAAGCGTGGGCCTTCTGACGCTGGTCGGCTGCGGCGTTTTTTCCGCGCTGGGCATTCTGCGTTCAGGGTCGCTGGACACGGTGGCGCTGCCATTCAGCGCCATGTACCGCGCGTCGCCCGTGGGTATCCAGTGGCTACTGCTGTATGCCAGCGCGGGCCCATACAACTTCGGCGCGATGCTGGCCAAGCATTACAGCAACGCGAGCTTTCTGATCCACCAGCTGGTACCGATGAGCGGTTCGATTGCCACGGCGGGCACCGATATTCCGCTGGATGCATCCAACATCAACGTCGGCACGGAATTCCTGCCGTTTCTGATGGCGTTCGGCCCGCTGGGTGCGGTTGCATCCATCGTCGCGCTGTACGCCCTGATGTTATGGAGCGTGCGGCGGCTGCGTCCGGCGGTGCCGTTGTTCCCGCTGCTGATCTTTTTGCGCATGTCGTATGTGTGCGTCATGGCGCCGTTCGCGCCACAAGCTTTCACCTGGACCAATGCGGGATTTATCGGCGTCTGCCTGGTCCTGCAGGTTTTCGCAGCGTGGTTGCCCAGTAGAACGACTTCGTCGTCCGCGACGGTGGCCGCCGGACAAGCCACGTCTTAACCATCCACTCCATGAGTCAAAAAACCATGCAACGAGACGAGATCTACCTGGTCGACATGTGGCGGATTTTCCTTCGCGAGTGGCGTTGGTTCACTTGCGCGCTGGTGATCGTGCTGGCCATAACGTTTGCTTTCGAGCATTTCGCCAAGCGCCAGTGGGAGGCCAGTGCCTGGATCCAGATCGGCCAGGTTGGCGCGGCCCCGCAAGGCCAGGATCCGAAGGTCGAGCCGCTCGCCCGGGTGATGGAGCGCCTCCAATTGGTGCCCTTTGAAAATGATGTGCTGAAGAGTCTGGGCTTCGCGCCAGATACGCCGGAGGCGCGGCTCTACCGCAAGAGCCTGAAGCTGGAACCGCTGCCTTACGCCGGCCCACTGGTCCGTCTCAGCATTCGCGCGAATTCGCCGGAACTCGCTCGCCGATTGGCTGAGGGCACGGTTGCTCGCCTTCACGCCATCCACCATCAGATGCAGGCGACGTCACTGACGATGGCCACCGCGCGTCTGGATCAGGTGCAGTGCGACCTGAAGGTTGCACTGGCGGAGCGCGATCGATTGCAGCAAGCCGCCTCGTCCGAACCAGGGAAAGAGACAGCAAATGGCACCGACTCGTTGGTCGCCACGGCGTTGCTCGCCAGCAAGAATCAGGAGATTCGCGACCTGCGACAAACCCAAAGCGATCTCGCGGCCCGCCTGAGCACCACGTATACCTATGAGACATCGGCGATGTGGCCCATCTACGTCCCCCAGAACCAGGCCTTTCCTAATCCTGCATTGACGTTGGGGCTTGGCCTGTTGGTGGGGATCTCGCTCGGCGTGTTCGCCGCCGTGGCGAGAAATGCCGCGCGACGCAAAGTCTAGTGTCACGCGCGCCGCACGGGTGCGCTGCGTTCAACCAAAGCCGCGAATAACGGCACTCACCTGTCAGACCGTGGAACAGATATCGAGATGAGCGGGCAACACTGCACAGAACGAAACGAGGAGGCCGTGCGCGCCCGACGCGAAAGCACGCACGGGCAGGGCGCACAGCTGGGAGAGGCGCAGCTGCTTGAAACGCAGCGCGCTTTCGACAGCGTCGCTGCGGACTATGACGGCCCGCGTGGCAACAACGAATTGATCCAGCGAATGCGGCAAACCCTATGGGACACGGTGCTCCGCGAGACGCCTGCGGGTGGGCACCTGCTTGACCTGGGTTGCGGCACGGGCATTGACGCACTGGAATTTGCGTGCCGTGGTTACCAGGTGGTTGCCACGGACTGGTCGCCACAGATGGTGGCGCGCACACACACTCGTGCTGTCATCAATGGCGTGACAGCAAGCCTCACGGCAGCGCACGTCGGCATTCATGAGCTCGATCGTCTCGACGGCGAGTTCGATGGCATCTATTCCAACTTTGGCCCGCTCAATTGTGCGCCCGACCTCGGCGCCGTTGCTGCCGAATGCGCGCGCCTGCTGCGGCCCGGCGGCAAACTGGTGTTCTCAGTCATCGGCCGGATCTGCCCGTGGGAAGTGGGTCACTATGCGCTGCGCGGTCGTTTTAGACGCGCGGGCGTGCGGGCCGCCCGCGGCGCGACTGCGGTGGGCATGAATCGCCATAGGATCTGGACTTACTACTACTTGCCGCGTGAGTTCTACCGTGCTTTTTCGGAGCGCTTCTCGCTCGAGAGCTACCGGGCCCTGAGCCTGTTCATGCCGCCGCCCTACCTGGTGGACTATTACCGCCGCCGTCAGCGCTGGTGCGAACGCCTTGGACGCCTCGACGACCGCCTCGGTGCGCTGCCGTTGCTGCGCGACATGGGCGACCATTTCCTGATCGTCATGCAACGGCGCTGAGCCCATGAATGCGCCGGCCAGGAGCATGAACGTCAGCTTGTGCGATGTCGCCTGGATGACTCCCACAGGCGTATCGCGCGCACCGCTTTCCATTGGAGCGGGGCGGATAGGTGCATCGACGGTGAAGGGTGCCTATCGCATGGATCTGCGGGACCACCTGGTCTTTCCGGGACTGATCAACGCGCATGAGCACCTGCACGTCAATGCCATCCCCCCGCTGCGGGCGGGCTCGCCGTTTCCCAACAGCTATGCCTGGATAGAGGCATTTCAGGCGCATTTTTCCGAACCTGACGTGATTGCCGCGCTTGGGGTTCCCAAGGCGCAGCGACTGCGGCACGGCGCGCTGAAGAACCTGTTGGCCGGCATCACCTGCGTTGCACATCACGACCCATGGCATGCGGAACTCGATGCCGCGGACTTTCCCGTTGCCTTGCTGCGCAATTTCGGCTGGAGCTATACGCTCGACGGACCCGACTACGGGCCGCCAGTGCAGCAGAGCTTTGCGGCCACCCCGCCCGACCAACCATGGCTGATCCACTTGGCCGAAGGCACCGACGCGATCGCGCAGGCGGAGCTGGCCGAGCTGGATCGTCTGGGGTGCCTGGCGGCCAACAGTGTGCTGATCCACGGCGTGGGCTTGAGCAAGCACGATGTCGACTGCGTGATCGCTGCCGGCGCCGCGGTGGTGTGGTGTCCTGCCAGCAACCTCGCCCTGCTTGGACGAACCATCGACCCGCGGCGCTTGTGCGTCGCCGGCCGCCTGGCGCTTGGTAGCGACTCGCGGCTCAGTGGTGAACGTGACCTGCTTGCGGAGCTGCGTGGCGTTGCCCTGCGTGACGAGCTGAGCCCCAGGCAGCTGTTGGGGCTGGTGACCTCGGCGGCATCGCGCATCCTGCGCCTGCCGTTGCATGGCAACCTCGCGCCGGGCTCGCACGCGAACCTGGTGATTGTGGAAGATCGCGGTGCTGATGAAGCACACAGCCTGGTAGGTATCGAGCGCAACCAGATACGCGCGGTGGTACGCGATGGCGTGCCGCGAATCGCCGACCCCGATTTCGCCGACTGGTTTGCCGCCGCCGGCGTTGAAACCGTGTCCGTCATGCTCGATGGCAAACCGAAGCTGCTCGCCAGGGACCTGGCGGGGCCGACACTGATGGCCATGGAGCCGGGGCTTCAACCGCTTGCCGGCCACCCGCAAGCCACTCATCTCCCGACTCTGGAGGCTCGCTGTTACTGATGTCTCGTCTGCCGACACTCGAACCCGCCGAGGCCTATGCGCTGTGGGCACTGCACTATCCGGCGCGTGCGCATAACCCCGTGATGCAAGCGGAGGAGCGCGCCATGCTCGCGCTAATGCCTGGCGACTTGCGCACACAGACTGTGCTCGATGCCGGCTGCGGCAGTGGGCGCTACATGCTGCATGCATTGCAGCGTGGCGCGGCGCACGTCATTGGGGTGGATCTATCGCCAGCGATGCTCGAGTGTGCCGATCTGGCGCTGGGCGCGCATCGCTACGATGCCGAGATCGAACTGGTGCAAGGCAACCTGCTGACGCTTCCCGTGCCCAATGCCACGGCCGACCTGACGATATGTGGCCTCGCCATCGGCCATGTCGAACAGCTTGAACCCGCATTGGCCGAGCTTCGCCGCGTGACCCGGCCAGACGGCATGGTGTTGTGCAGCGACGTGCACCCGACCGGCCATGCACTTGGCTGGCAGCGTGATTTCCGCGCCGGCGGGCAGCGATACGCGGTGCGGCATACGCCCCATCTCTATAGCCACTGGCACGCGGCGTGCGAGGTCCAGGGGCTGAGCATCGAATGGGTGCGCGAACCCATGCTGGCTCCCGCCGATATACCCGAAGGCGCGCATTTCGATCGTGTGGCGCTGGACGTTCCCGTCGCGCTTGTATTCCAGTTGAGGCGACTACCTTGATCCTGCTCGGTGCCAAACCTTTCTCATGAGCCATTCTCCGCACACGCTGCTGGTGAACCCGACCATCACGTCGCGTGCCAGTGCGCGATTCCCGCTGTCGCTGTTGAATCTGGCGGCGGCCGTGGACAGGACGGGCGTTAGCCAGATCATCGACGGCAACGTCGACCGCGATGTCGTCGAGGTGACATTGCGTGCGCTGGAGCAACGTCGCTTCGACGCCGTCGGCATCAGTGTCATGGGTGGGCCGCAGATCGAACCGTCGATCGCCGTGTCGAAGGCAATCCGTGAGCGCTTTCCGGCCGTGCCTATCATCTGGGGCGGCTACTTTCCAACGCTCTATACGGATACCGCGCTAGGCGCGCCGTATGTCGATTACGCGATCCGCGGACAAGCGGAAGAGAGCCTGCCGGAGCTGCTGGCCGTACTGAGCGGGCACGGAACGTCGGTGGAAAATATCGGAGGGCTGTCCTGGAAGAACGCCGGGCAGCTGGTGCACAACCCCAATCGCCGCTTCTCCCGCAGCGATAGTTCGCTGGTGTTGCCGTACGACAAGCTGGGTGACCCTCGGCGCTACCTCGCGCGAACGTTCCTCGGCCGCCGCACCGCCGCACATCAGGCGGCGCTGGGCTGCCGTTTTCGTTGCACCTTCTGCGGTGTGGCCGCGATGTTCGGCGGCGCCACGGCACTTCCCACGGTATCGCGTCTAGAACGTGAGCTTCGTTACCTGAAGTACGAACTGGGCGCCGATTCGATCCAGTTCTTCGACCACAACTTCTTCGATCGCGAGGCGGACATGATTCCCTTGCTCGAAGTCATGGCGCGCCTGGAGATGCCCTGGTGGTGCTACGCCCGCTCGGATGCGCTGCTCAATCTGTCCGAGAGCACCTGGAAGCTGGTGCGCAAGAGTCGGTTGCGCATGGCCTATATCGGGGCCGAATCGCCCAGCGGCCAGATGCTCAAGGAAATCCGCAAGGGCACGCGGCCTGACCAAACCCTGGAGGTCGCTGAGCTGTGCCGGCGAAATGGCGTCATTCCCGAGCTGTCTTTCATGGTGGCGCCGCCGCAGAACACCGAGGACGAGACCGAGCACACATTCGAGTTCATTCGCGAACTGAAGCGAATCAACCCGCAGTCCGAAATCATCGTGTACGTCTATACGCCGTTGCCGGAAGGCAGTCGTCACGAATCCGATCGCGGCAAGCGGCCCTCCATGCCCTTGCTCGACCTCAACGGCGAACCGGTGGTCTTTCCAGGCACGCCCGAAGAATGGACGCAGCAGCGCTGGGTGGACTACGCCTGCCATGCAGACGCGCCCTGGGTCTCCGACAAGCTGCGTCGCCGCATCCATGATTTCGTGACGGTGCTGCGCTGTCGCTACCCAACCGTGCAGGATCTGCGCTCGCCAAGCTGGGCCAAGCGCAGCTTGAGCACCATGGCCTCGTGGCGCTACCGCTACCGAAAATACGATCGGCCGTGGGAATTGAACCTGGCCAATCAATTGGTGCGCCTGCGCATGCCGCAAGTGTCGGGTCTCTAGCACGATGCCTGCCTTGCATGTCGCGCAGATCAATTTCCTGCCCGCGCCGGCAGACCTTGCCGCCGACGACGTGCTGGAACAGTGGCGCTCGCTGGTCGACATTGCCGAGGCCGCAGCCAGTGCCGGGACGCGGGTGTCGGTGATTCAGCTGGCATGGCATACGCAGCACCTGGCGCGCGACGGCGTCGACTATTACTTCGTCGATATGCGCGGCGCCGATAACCTGGCGGTACGGAGCGAGCGCCTCGCCGAGGTGATTTGTGATATCGGGGCCAATGTGTTGCACGTGCACGGCCTGGGCTTTGCGCAAGAAATGTTTGCCCTCTCGCAACGTCTGCCGCCATTGCCGATCCTGATTCAGGATCACGCCGATCGGCCGCCCCGCTGGTGGCGGCGCGCACCATGGCGCCGCTGGTACGCGGTGGCATCGGGCGTGGTGTTCACCTCGCCCGAATTGGCAGCGCCTTTCACCGCCGCGGGCGTCTTCGGCCCACTGACACACCTGCTTGCCATTCCCGAATCGAGCAGTCGCTTCACGCCTGGCAGCAACATCGATGCACGTGCGCAAACGGGTCTGCGTGGCGCGCCTTGCGTGCTATGGGTAGGGCATTTGAGCCCGGGCAAGGACCCGCTGACCGTACTTGACGGTGTGGCCCTGGCGACCAGGCACTTGCCTGGCTTGCAGCTGTGGTGTGCGTTTGCCACGGCGCCGCTGCTTGCCGAAGTGCGGGCGCGCATCGAAGGCGATCCGCGGTTGGCTGGCCGCGTGCATCTGCTTGGCAGATTGCCACACGCGCAGATTGAACCGCTGATGCGCGCTGCGGATCTGTTTGTCTCGGGCAGCCTCGCGGAGAGTTGCGGCTACGCAGCGCTGGAAGCGATGGCATGTGGCGTGACACCGGTGCTTACGGATATTCCATCCTTCCGTGCACTGACTCGTGGCGGGCATGTCGGCCAGCTGTGGCGCAGTGGCGACGCTCAGAGCCTGTGTGCCGCCCTGGTCTCGGCCGCAACCTCGCCGTTGTCGACGGGCGGCGTGCGCGCGTACTTCGATGCCACCTTGTCGTTTACTGCAGTCGGACGGCAATGGGCGGAGGCGTATGCCCAAACGTTGGAGCGCTGGTGGCGGAGGGCAGGGTGAAGCTTGCACTGGTTGTGCCCGGCGGTGTGGATCGTAGCGGCGAACTTCGCATCATCCCTGCGTTGTTGAGCCTGATCGGTCGACTGGCGCGCGTGCATGAGGTACATGTCTTTGCCTTGCGGCAGGAAGCGGCGCCTGGGAAGTGGAAGCTGGCCGGCGCCACGATTCATAACGTGGGCGACGGTTGGACGCGATTTCGCGCCATGGCGGCCATTTGCGATGAGCACCGCCGCGCACCCTTCGACCTGGTGCACGCGATCTTCTCCGGCTCCTGCGGCATGGTGGCTGTGGCGGCGGCAAAATACCTGAGGTTGCCCAGCGTGGTGCACATCGCCGGAGGCGAACTCGTCGCGTTACACCAGATCGACTATGGCGGGCGCCAAAAATGGAAAGGACGTTTGCGCGAGGCGGTCGTGCTGCGCGCAGCCGATGCCGTCACCGCGGCCAGCGCACCGATTCTTGATTCACTGCGCGCGCTCGGTGTCGGCGCGCAGCGCGTACCGCTTGGGGTCGACCTGCGGGCGTGGTCACCGTTGGCTCCGCGCGAGCGCCACGGCAAGCCGGCGCGACTGATCCACGTGGCCAGCCTCAATCGCGTAAAGGATCAGACCACTCTGTTGCGGGCGTTGGCAGCGCTGGTTGCGTCGGGGCGATCGTTCCACATGGATATCGTCGGCGTCGACACCCTGCATGGCGAGATGGAGCAGCTCGCGCGCGAACTGGGCCTGCAGCGACACGTGTGCTTCCTCGGGTTCAAGACGCAGCAGGAGCTGCGCCCGATCATGGAAGCGGCCGACGTGCTGGTGATGTCCTCGCTGCACGAAGCCGGGCCATTGGTTGCGCTGGAGGCAGCGGTGATGGGCGTACCTACGGCGGGAACAGGCGTGGGGCACATCGCGGAGTGGGCGCCTGCGGCAGCGATGGCGGTGCCTGTCGGTGATTGGGTGGCATTGGCAAACGCTGTCGGCCTGCTGCTGGACGACGAGGAGCGCCGTCTACGCCTCGCCTGGGCCGCCCAACGACAGGCCATGCTCGAGGACGCGGACTACACCGCGCGCATGTTCGAAACCTTGTATCTGCGCCTGCAGCACCCGAACCGCTAAGCCAACGGCGCAGCGTGCTCCAATGCCGCGCGCACCACGTACAAGGTATCCATGCGCGGTACGGGCTGGGTAAGCCAGGCAAGGATGCGTCGGCCCTGCGTCGACCTGACCCATGGCTGCTCCTGTAGCCAGAGCTGGGTCCGGATCATGTCGGCGCGTTCCTTGATGTTCTCTTCGGGTGGCCTGATGCGATTGCTGATGCAACGCCCGGCCTCACGCACGGATCGCGACCATTCGATGCCGGGAAGCGCATGCAACCACAGCTCCGAGCAGGACAGCTGCGTAAGAGTGTGGTGACGTGATACCGCTCGCAGCGGCAACGGACATTCGCGTTTGACCCGTGCCAGCACGGTGTCAGGAATGGCATGTCGGTAATAGCGCGCTACCAGCCGCAGCGGTGGCAACGCCCACCAGGGAGATTCCGGTCCATCCCACAAGGTTTCCCAGTCGCTGGCCACCATGCGCGCTGCCAGCAGGGAGATGTCGTTCAAATGCAGCAAGCGAACGGTGCGACTGCAAATGTTGCCGGCGGCATGCAACAACAGGTGGCTCATCAATGCGCCGTAAGACGGATAGGGATTCAGCCCCGGCCGCGGCTGGTGCGGATAGATGCGCGCGGTGATGTCGACCGTGGTCAACGGCAGCCGTTCCTGGATATGCGTATGCAGCTCGATGTTGATCGGTGTATCCCGATGCTCGCCCAGTCCTACGACGGCGGCGCCAACGGCTGGCTTGAACGCGCGGTGCTTCCACTGTGTGAAGGAATCCACATAGCCCATGCCTTGCAGCAGCCGGGTCGCCGCCTCGGCATCCTCTTCGCGCACCAGCAGGTCGATATCGGCCATGGGGCGCTCACCGGCCACATAGAGCCCCAGGGCGTGCAGTGCGGAACCCTTGAGCGGCACGATCGCTAGCCCAGCCGTGCGCGCATGGGCATGAATTTGCCTCAGCAAGCTGGCGATGCGCGCATGACGCTGCTCGACGTGTTCGCGCTGGCTCTGCAGAAATTGTCGCCACGCCGGGTTTTGCCAATGCGAAAAGCCGTGCAGCAGTGGCGATATGCCGTGGGCGGCGGCCACCGCCGAGGCCAGCCGCCATTCGAGATCGTTCCACTGCGGCGTCACGCCGCGCGGGCCGCTCAGCGCCAACTCCGCGGCGAGCGCTTCAGTAGTGCGGCGCAAACCCGCCTTAACGGTTCTGAGTGGCGGCAACATGACGCAAGGGTTCCCGCTGGGTAGGTGCTATCGCAGGCGGCGGCGTGGCGTCTTGATTACGGTGCGCACTTTCACTGGCGATCAGCGCTTTCCATTGCGCATCGAGTGCAGCGATGGCCTGGTGGTGGCGCTCGGGCGATTCGTTCTGCTTCGACTGTTGAAGCGTGACCTGCGTATGCAGCAAGTCGCGCACGCGACGGTAAAACTCCGAGTCATAGGCGCCTCGAAACATCATGGCCAGGTCATCGCTGTCCTGCCAATGCGTTTTCTCGCCGAGCTGGGCTTTCACCATCTCGTAGAATTTTGTCCCCGGCAACGGATAGGAAACGCTCACGCCAATGTCGTCGGGCGCTGCCTGTGCGATCAACTCGCGGGTGGCCAGGATATCGGGCAACTGCTCGCCCAGATATCCCAGCTGGACGAAGAAGCCGACCCGGATGCCATGCTGGCCGAGCCGTTCCCGGGCCGCGATCAGTTCCGGCACCTTGGTGCCCTTGGTCATCGCATCGAGCACGCGCTGACTGCCGCTTTCGGCACCTATCCATGCCTCTGCGCAGCCGGCCTGTGCCAGCGCGGTCGCCATGCGCTCGCTGGTCAGGTCGGCACGGGTCTGAATGGTGAAGGGAACCGAGCCATCAAGCGCGCGCAAGTGCTCCCCGAATTCGGTCACCCAATCGACATGGAAGCCGAAGATGTCGTCGGCGAGCCAGATGTGATCGGGCTGAAACGTGTGCTTCAGGTAACTCATTTCCTCCGCCACGTCCCGGGCGCTTCGCTGCCGGTAGTGGTTTCCCCAGATGGGTTTGGCGCACCAGTTGCAACGGAAGGGGCAGCCTCGCGATGCCGCCATGTTGAGGCTGAAGTAGCCATGATGTTCGCGCCACATCGCCCGATAGCGATCCATGTCCACCAGATCCCAGGCCGGATGGCCCACGACGCGCGGATCAGGCGGAAGCACGCCCACGCGCGCCAGCGTTGTTTCGCCGCTTACCCGCGAAGCCGCGCTGGTGATGCCCGAAACCCACTCCTGATCATCGATGTCGCGGTTCTTTTGGAGTCGCCCGATCAATTCGACCAGAGGCGCAATACCTTCGCCGATAAGTACCGCGTGGGCACCCGCGGCGAGAAACGCTTCCGGTTGGTCGGACGCATCGGAACCGGCCACGATCACCCGGGCACCGCCGGCGCGCGCTTCGGCGATCATCTGGCAGGCGGCCTCGCGCATGCGGCCAAGGCACATCTTGGTCAGGTAGTTGAAGTTGTCTTCGTAAAGCACCACCACATCCGGGTGCGTGGCACGCAGCGAACCTTCGTATTCCTCAACGCCTTCGGCGAGCATGGCGTCGAACAGCGTGACCTCGTGCCCCATCTGCCTGAGCATCGCGGCGATCTGGATCGTGGCCAGCGGGGGATAAGGCTTGGCGCGCTCCCACTGCTTCCGGTCGTACTTGAGGAAGTAGGAGTGGCCGACCTGAATCGTTAGCATCTTGAGGGAGCCTCAATCGTGGCCGTGGGCATAAGCTGCGGCAGCGCGTCGGCCTCGGTGCCGGCATGCCGACCCCATCCTTCAACGCCGTGTTTGGGCGTGAGTGCTTCGCCAGCAGGCTTCGGTTGCCCCGTGGAAAGAAAATCATGCGGGTGCCTGCGTCGACTGCATCACGGCAGCGTTGGCGCAACCTTTTCAAGTCGATGCCGCACCCACCGACAAATAGCCCGTATGTGGCCCCGCGCGCGGCGACGTTGCGCAACACCACCGACTGAAACCCTCAACCGATGACGATGGCCTCCAATCCCCAGCACGACGCCCGCCACGGCAGCGCCGACCCTTTCTGTGAGGAGTCCGGCCATCGCTACTTCGTGTACAAGCAGATACTCGGTGGCCGCTTCCGTTTCGAAAGCACCAGCCAGTCGCTATTGGACCTGGTCGAAATCGCCTACGGCGAGCTGCCGCAACATCAGCTGGTGATGGCGGCACCGGAGTTCCACATCGAGCTGCGCCTGTCGCAACGCAAGACGGCGTCGAGCCATGCCGAGCCTCCGGCCGTGCAGACCCAGTCAGGTGCAGGCATGCTCTGCGGCGTCATGGACGCGTACAACTACACCGTGCTCGCGCCCGAGCAGCGTCGTGCGCTGGTCGTGGCATCCAGTGACATGCTGCGCCACCCCTATCACCTGCGCTACGAGCTGATCGAGTTCGCTGTTTTCACGTTGGCGACGCGTGGACTGGGGCTGATTCCCCTGCATGGGGCCTGTGTCGGGCGCCATGGGCGTGGCGTGCTGCTGCTGGGTGCCAGTGGCTCGGGTAAATCGACGCTGGCCCTGCACAGCCTGCTGCAGGGCTTTGAGTTTCTCTCTGAGGACGCCGTCTTTGTGCAGCCGGACAGTCTCGTCGCCACGGGCGTGGCCAACTACCTGCATGTGCAAGCCGATGCGCTGCGTTTCATCGATGACCGCGATGTGCTTCGCTGGATCACCGACGCGCCCGTCATTCGCCGCCGCAGTGGCGTGGAGAAGTTCGAGGCCGACCTGAGGCGAGGCCATGGCCGGTTGGCCACGGATCCGCTGGAGCTGGTCGGCGCCGTGTTCGTATCCAGTCAGTCGGCGAACAACGCCGATGTCCTGCTGCGGCCCATTCCCAGCCACGAAGTAGTCACGCGGCTTGCCGTGGACCAGCCCTATGCGGCGGGGCAGGCCGGCTGGCATCGATTCCAGCAACAGCTGATGCAAACGGGTACCTATGAATTGCGGCGGGGCCGCCATCCGCGAGCCTCGGTCGATGCGTTGCGCCTGCTTCTCGACTGATGCCTATGCCACTGGACCTGGGAGACACGCCGTTCTGAATCGCCATGATTACCCGTCGCCGACGCCGCTAGTCCGCGCGAGCTTGTCGCCATGACCGGCAAGCCGGCTCGCGTACCTGATCTGTTGCGTGTACTTGCGCATTCGCTCACGCGCGCCGATATCGCGGACATGGTCGCGTACGTCGCGTTGTCGCTGGGCGCGGCATTGGCCGGAAGTCTCGCGGCTATTTTTCTGGTGCCACTGGTGCAGCCGGGACACGCTCCGCTGTTCGGCGGCGGCTTGCTCGATGTGCGTGGCAGCGTCGAGATGCAGGCGATCAGCTTCGCCGCCGCCACCATCGCCTTCGCGTTGTTGCGCTGGCAGGCGGCGCGGCTTGGCGCCCGACTCACCGGCCGATACGGCGCCACCCTGCGGCGCAGGGTCCACGCACGACTGATCGACGCGCCGCTGGTTTCCCTGGCCGATTCCACATCGGCGGAAATCGCCAACGTCCTCACCCACAACGTCGAGATCATCGTCCAGGGTTTCAGTGCGCTCCAACAACTATTGATCGCCGGAGTCACATCGGCTGTCAGCCTGGTCTTTGCGTTTTACCTGTCGCCCGCGCTGGTGCTTGCGGTGCCGGTGCTGGTGGGGTTGGGATTGCTGGCATCGCGCTCCTTCGGTCGCGAGCAATCGCTGGTCAGCCGCCAATACGTGGCCGACATGACGCGCCTGTTCTGGCACAGCGAAGATTTCACGCGGCGCCTGCGTCACGTTCGATCGTTTGAGCGGGAGGACGCGGAGAGGGCAAGTTATGCGGCGGTTTCCGCGCGGCTGAGCGACGGCTATCGACGCCAGCTGGAACTGGTCGCATCCGGGCGACTGGTGCTGGAACTGGCTGCCGCCATCGGCATTGCGGCCGCCTTCGTGCTCGCGCAGCGCTGGCACGGCATCGACCAGGCATCACTCATCGCGGTGTGCCTGTTGCTTGGACGCCTGCTGCCGTACCTGGTAACGACACGGCAGAGCTTTCATCAGCTGTGCTCGGCCGCGCCCGCGTTCGAACTCTGGCAGCGATACATGAGCCTTGAGTCGTCGCGGTCGACCGGCATGCCGGCATACAGCACAGCCTGGGTGAGTGCGTTGCATATCGAGCGAATGCGACTGACGCCGCCGTCGAACGGCCTCGATATCCATCATCTGGTGCTGGTGCCCGGCACGCTGACCCTGATCGCCGGGGATTCCGGCATCGGCAAAAGCAGCCTGGTCGACGCCCTGGCCGGCATGATGACGCCACAAGCGTTCTCGGCCCGCATTGGCGAACAACGTCTGGGCTTTGATGAATACCGCGAACTGGTGCGGGAGGGGGCGTATGTCAGCCAGGGCGTGCGCCCGTGGCAACATTCAGTCCGCGAATGCCTGCTGTGGGCTGCGCCAGCAGCCACCGAGGAGATGCTGCGCGGCGTGTTGGTGGACGTGGGCCTGGAGAAACGCCTCGCTGGATCGCGTCATGGGCTGGACACGACGCTGCACAGCTCATCGAGCCGACTCTCCGGTGGCGAGTTGCAGCGATTGCTGCTGGCCCAGGTCATCCTGCGTCGCCCCTTTCTCGCGGTATTGGACGAAGCCACCAGCGCGCTCGACGCCGCCTCCGAAATGGACGTCCTCCTGACGATGAAGCAGCGCTTGCCACAGACCATTCTTATCGTCGTGTCGCATCGCGCCAGCGTGGCGTCGATGGCAGATCAATGCCTGACCATCGGCAACGATCTCGTTGCGACCGTCACCGAGCGAGCCGAGCGGCGGCAAGCGGTTCCGAATATTCGGATATAAGGCCGCTGCGGCTGGAACCGCTAGACCTCGGCAAACGGCATGCCCTGGCGGCGCCGGCGTGCTTGATGAAAGCCTGCCGTGTGATGCAGCTGGACCCCATCCGCGAGATATTCGTCGGAGACCATGCGGCCGAGAAAAAGCGTGTGCGAACCGATCTCCTGGCTATGCACAATGGCCAGCTCCTGCACATGCAGCGCCGCAGCCACCGAAGGGATGGCGAATTCCTGTGACAGCCGAACAGGAAAAGGCAGCGCGCTGAAATCCGGTGGCGGCTGCTTGTGATGCTCGCTCAGCTTGTAGACCATCGGCTTCATCGCTGCCGGGACATGGGATAGCGCGACCCTACGCACCTCGCGCATAAACGGTACGGAAACGTTGGTGCTGCGCAGCGCCAGCGAAAACAGCCCGCTTCGCTTGAGCGGCCCGATCAGGTCCATCGGGAAGATATTCTGGTGTCCTGGTGCATCGACCGAGACAAGAATGACGGGGCGCGGACACAGATAGGCAACCATCAATTGCTGAACCACCGCCGGCTTCAGTGCGAACGGGTGCGATGACTGCTGTTTCAGCATGAGCCGATTCTGAAGCCAGGCATTCCACGGGCGCCGTGGCCAGCCAAGGCAATGGTGCTCGCCGGAGGTGACGTGGTAGAGCGTCAGCGAGGTCTCTCCGGCAGCAATCGACATCATTTGCGCAAGCTGCAAAGCGCCAAGAAGTTTTCCCGTGGCATTGTCGCTGTACTCAAGTACCGGATGTTCGCCAGCATCAAGGCTGGTTGCGATCACTAGTGGGTTGAGTGACGCCACCGTATGATCCGTCGTCACGTCGACGGCTTTACCGCTCCACCGCAGAGTCGTGGTAATGATCCGTTGCGGAGGCGCTACGGCAATGGTCGACCATTGCGGCAGTGGCCGCACGAGCGGCCTTATCCTTTCCTTGAGCATCTCAGATCCGCCGCAGCAGCAGGAACATGTAGAGCTGGGTCACCATGCCAAGCCCCCTCGGAAGCAATCGCTCAAGCCGGAAATACGGCGCGGCAGCGCGCGCTACGACGCGCGGTGCAAAACGATGGATGCGACTTTCACTCGCAATGGCGTAGTGGCCGCTTCGCACGAGATTCACGATGTTCGACCGCCACCAACCGTAACGCGCATCACCGAGGTAATAGGGGTTGAGCATGCTCGCCAGTACAAAGCCGCCCGGGAGGACCACTTGCGACAGCTCTTCAAAAAGCAGGCGATGGTCCGGGAAATGGTTGAGTACGGCAAAGTTGGCGGTCACCGCCTGCACCTTGCAGGCGAGTGGCGACGACACGCTAACGATGGATTTCTGGGCAAGTTCGTCGCGGCAGTGCTGTGCGAGGGAATCGCGCATGGCCGCTGAGGGCTCGTACACGAACGTCTGGTGTCCGCGGGCGGCGTAGTCCTTGGCGTCGATGCCGGTTCCGGCACCGAAATCGAGAACGTCCGCCGCCTTGGGCAGGAGATCCAGCACCATTTTCTGAAACCTCTCGCGCACCCATCGGTCCCGTGGCGAGCTCAACATGAACTTGTGATATTGCTCGCCGGTATGCATGTCGTCGCGTTCGGGCTCGAAGGACTTCCTCCGCGTAGGTGCCGTGCGATCCCCGAAAGGTTGCGCCGATCACGCGTCATCAATTTCGATGGCGCGGGCAGCGGCCCGCAGGTCAGCGACGAGTTGATTAAAGGCCTGCTCGCGGAGCGTCGCCTCACGCAGGCGAAGAATGCCCGCCGGATGCCAAGTCGCCATCGCCATCACCCCGGTAGCCAGGGGATGCCAGCGACCACGATCACGGTTCATGCGAAACGCGTTGCCAAACAGGGTTTGCGCCGCCATCAGGCCAAGGGCAACGATCCGTTTTGGCTTGACCCTGGCCAATTCGGCCGCAAGCCATGGTCGGCATGCGGTCTGTTCTGCGGCATTGGCCCGCTTGTGCAGGCGGGCTTTTCCGCGCGGCTCGAACTTGAAGTGTTTGACCGTGTTGGTCACATACACGTGTTCACGCGACAAGCCTGCCTCGACCAGTGCCCGGTCGAGCAAATGGCCTGCCGGGCCAACGAAAGGGCGACCCTCCAGGTCTTCCTGGGAGCCCGGCTGTTCACCGATCAACATCACGTTGGCGCGGGCACTACCTTCGCCAAATACCGTTTGGGTGGCTGGCCGCCACAGCGGGCAGGCATGGCACGCCTTTGCCTGCGCCCTGAGTTGGCGCAGGCTTCCTTCTGGTATCGAATTCACCGGCTTCGCAAGCGCAGTCGACAGCGATTTGCGGGGCACCGCTCTGCGCCTGTACGTTACGGGTTCTTGTCCAGCGATTCGGCCATCGACAGGTGCTGCTTGAGTACCGGCAGCGTCGTCTGCGCAAATTGGCGTATGTCGGCATCGTTGCTCTTGGACGCCTGGGTGAACAACGCGATTGCCTTGTGATGATCCTTCACCATGGTGTCCGCGTAGGCATGATCGTAGGCGCCGCTGCTCCACGATTTCTCCTTGGCCAGCGCCGCGGAATCAGGCTGGGTGGACACGTCGACGTGCTTACGCATGGCGATATCGGCAAGCTCCTGGTTGGCCTTGGTGTGGTCGGTAACCAATTGCTGCGCCATTTCCTTGGTGGGGGCCGACTGGGAACGCTGCATGGCTTGCTGGCCCAAAGCCACTTCGGTGGCGCCGTCGGTGGATGCCTTCTGCAGGAAACTCTGATCCGCGCTGCTCACGTTGGCGCTGCTTTGCGCATGCAGTGGACTGCCAGCTGCGACCGCCAAGGCGAATGCCGCCAGGGGAAGTAGATATCGCGTACTCATGGGATCACTCCGTGCTGCCGATAGAACCATGCTGCGGCGCCAACAGTGAATGACCTGTCGAGTTCGTGGAAGCTGCCAGTGAAGCACTCGAGGCATCATCGCGCGCACTCACGTCCTGGACACATTCAGTCGACGCGCGACGCATGAAACAGGGCGCAAGGTCGACACCGTTTCCAGCGCAGGCCGGGAGACGAGCCTGTCGGGGGAGAACCGGACAATTCGGTCGGGGCTTCCAACGCCGCCCAGTGTCGCGCGCTGGACTTGGACATCCGCGCGATAGCTGATGTCGGAAAAGATCCCGGGCTACCCTTTGAGCTGCCAGATCAGGCAGCCAACAGAAAGTTTGACGGCCACTTGGCGAAGCTCACGCCAACGCGCCAAACCTCCGTGAGCCTCGACGGCACATTCAAGCAAATCGTTCATGACCTAACCACTGAGAGAGGAACGCCGGCGATGGAGCGCCGTCCATGGCGCAGCACACACCTGAATGCCGGTGGCTACCGGCTTAGCCACCACCAAAGAGCGCAAGCGCCCCTTCATTGAAACCATTGACGAGGTCATGCTCGTTCGGTCCGACATTCGAACGAAACTGCTTGGCCGCGTCGACCACGATCTCATCGGCATCCGTGCCAAGCATCGCCATGGTTTCGGCAATGAACTGGTCCAGCGGCATGGCTTGCTCGGCTTCCTGGCTGTTCATGAGTTCGGTGCGCACCCACGGTGGCGCAATCTCAATGACGCGAACTCCCGTATTGCGGAGCATGAAGCGTTGCGACAGCACGTAAGAATGAAGCGCCGCCTTGGTCGACGAATAGATACCGGTAACCGCCAACGGTACAAAGGCAAGCACGGAACTTGTATACGCCACGACAGCGTTGTTCTTGCCCTTCAGATGCTCGATCAACGCTGATGTCATGCGGATCGGCCCCAGCAGGTTCGTTGAGATGGTCGAGGTCAACAGCGCGTCGTCAATCTTTCCCGCAACCGTATCGGGTTGCATGATGCCGGCATTGTTGATGAGCACATTCAGTTCGGGGTGATCGGCGATCAACTTTGCCGCCACACGTTCGATGCCGGTCGTATCGGCGATGTCCAGTTCGATGGCTTCCATGCCCGGATTGGCCGCGATGACGGCGTTGAGGTGGCTGCGCCGCCGGCCGGCAATGATGACCTTGTTGCCGAGCTTATGCAGCGCTTCGGCCAGTCCGCGGCCGATACCCGAGCCGCCGCCGGTGATGAAGATAGTGTTGTCAGTGAGTTTCATGAGGGTTCTCGTTGGATGGAATCAGGCAGGGAAGCGGTTGCCGAACATGGGCAGCCCGCTCTTGGATTCGGCTTGCGTTGCTTCGTCTTGCAATACATCCCAGTGCTCGGCGAGCTTGCCGTCTTCGATGCGGAGAACATCTGCCGCGATCCATGCCGCCGCGCGGCCGTGGCCGGAGAAACGTCCATGCACGATGACGTAATCACCCTCGGCCAGGATCAGTCCATGCTCATAGCGCAACGTGCTGGGAATGCTGCGAATCAAGCTAAACAGGCCTTCGCGACCTGGCCCGATGTGCGCACTGTGCTGGATGTACTTGTCGGACCAAAAACGCTCGGCGGTTTCGTAGTCGCGCTTGTTGAACAGCGTGTCGAAAGCCTCGATGACAAGGGCCTTGTTCTGTTCGGGCGAAGTCTTTGACATGGTGGTTTCCTCTTCGATGCTGATGATTCAAATGACGGCGCGCTCAAGCGCGAACTCGTCGATGTAGCCCTCGGCGGCAGGTGGCGGAGTGCCGCCGGGGAGGGCTGACAATGGTGATCACCATTGATGTGGGTGTAGACTGCGCCTGTGCCGATTCATTGTCAATGGTGATCGCCATTGTAATTAAGAGCGTACCCAGCGGGGTCGCCGGACAGGAGTAAACCTATGGGTGTCTCAAAACAGCAAGCTATTGAAAATAAAGCCGCTATTGTCGCCGCATCCGAAAAGCTCTTTCGCGAACGGGGGGTGGCCGCCGTGGGGTTGGCAGAGCTGACCAAGGCCGCGGGATTCACCCAGGGCGGTTTCTACAACCACTTCAAATCGAAGGACGCCCTGGTTGCGGCCGTCATGGAGAAGGCAATGGAGGACGGCGCGGCCGAACTCATCGCCGGTATCCAGGCGTCGAAGGCGAAGGCGGCCGACCCCATGAAGCAGCACATCGATTGGTACCTGTCCCCCGGCCACCTGGCCAATATCGAGGCGGGTTGTCCGTTGACGGCTTTCGCTGGCGACGTGCGACGACTCGGCAAGGAGGCGCGGCAATCCTATGCGCGCGGACTTGCGTGGAATTTTGATCTGCTGGCGAGCGTGGTCGACGGCGAAAATTTGCAGGAGAAGAAAAAAAAGGCGATCGCGCTCTTCAGTCAGATGGTGGGCTCGTTGTTGCTTTCGCGCGCGGTCGTCGATACCGATCCTGTCCTCGCGCAGGAGATATTGGAAGACGTGCGGCAACAGTTGTTGCAGGCCGTCTCGTCTGAATAAAGCAGGTCCAAGGTAGCTTGCGGGCTGCGGTGCTGACCAAAAGGAAACACGAGGGCGGCCTGCATCGCTCATGTGACGCGGTGCGTAGCCATATCGAAAGCGTCTTCAGAAAACTCAACTGCACCACCCGTGCCGCAGCGACGTTAAAGGCAGTGCAACTGGGTCTGCTGGAGTCGACGGAGTCTTCGTAGATTTCGCCCCTTGGGGAGAAGGCGGTGCGGCCCAAGCGCATGGGTGAGTACTGCGCGGGCCCGAAGCCATTCCCCAGTCGCTCTCTCCCACAGGGATTTCCTGCGGTCGCTGCAAGAGAGGGGCCAAGCCTTCTCAGTTCACGCCACGGTCAAAGATTCTCTCGCACCAATTCCAGCACCTCGGCACCTCGCCCATGCAGAATCGCCCGCGTCGTGTACAACGCCATGCCCATCACTGGCTTCACCTCGATAAACGGCGGCTTGACCAGCTCCAGCGGGCTTACCAGCACATTGAGCAGTGCCGGCCCCGGCTGGGCCAGCCACTCCTGCACGGCGGCCTCGATTTCGGAAGCCTTGCTCACGGTTTTACCCATAGGCCAACGGCCTCGGCCACCTTGGCGAAGTCGGGGTTCTTCAGCCGGGTAAACGTATCGAGCATGCCTTCCGCCTTTTGCTCGATTTCGACGAAGCCCAGTTTGCTGTTGTCGAACACAACGATCTTGATCGGAACCTCTTCCTGGATAACGGTCAGCAATTCGCCCAGGAGCATGGCCAGCCCGCCATCACCACACATGGCGATCGCCTGTCGCTGCGGTGCTGCCTTCTTCAATCCGATGGCGCTAGGCAGTGCGGTCGCCATGGTTCCATGCAGAAGGCTTCCGAACACGCGACGCTTGCCGTTTGCAGTGGTGTGCCGCACCGCCCATACGATAGGGGTGCCGTCATCGCCGCAGAACAACGCATCGCCGTCAGCGTACCGGTCGATCACGGAGGTGAGGTACGAGCCGGGAATACTGTCGTTGTGGCCGGGAACCAAATGGCTCTTCCATGACGCCATGGCCTTGCTGAAGCGCTCGACATAATCTTGCTGAAACGACGTGTCGTCATGTTGCTTCAGGCGTGGCAACAGCGCGCGCAGTGTCGGCTTGATATCACCTGTCGCGCCGAACGCGACGTGATGGCGTCGACCAATATGCGTGGGATCAAGGTCGACCTGAACGATTTGCGCTTTGTCGGGATAGAACTGGCGCCACGCAAAGTCCGCGCCGAGCAGCAACAAAGTGTCGCAATCGAGGATGGCCTTGTAGCCGGCTTCGCTGCCAAGGATGCCGGTCATTCCCACGTTGTAAGGGTTGTCGTGTTCAAGAAAGCTTTTGGCGCGTGACGTGTGCGCGACAGGCGCGCCGAGTTTTTGCGCGACCAACTTGATTTCTTCCAGCGCGTCCTCGCAGCCGGAACCTGCGTAGATGGTGATTTTCTTGCCGGCATCGAGAATCTTTACGATCTCGTCGAGCTCCGCGTCATTGGGAATCGTGACGGGCTTGCTGTGGTGAACCCGGTACGGGAAATCCTCGTGGACTTCGCTATGGGAAATATCCACCGGGACGATAAGAACAGCCACGCCCCGTTTCGTGAGGGCGGCCTGGCACGCCATCACGGCTTTCTTTCGCGCCTGATCGGGAGTGAGGATCATGTCGCAAAATACAGTGCAGTCCTTGAAGACCGACTTGAAATCCACCTCCTGGATGGACTCGAACCCCAGGTCGCTCATCAGGATCTGGCTGGCAATCAGAACCACCGGCGAGCGATTGCGGTTGGCCTCATACAGGCCGTTGATGAAATGCAGGCTGCCGGGTCCGCAGCTCCCCGCACATGCCGTCAGGTTCTGGGTGAGCTGCGCTTCGGCGCCAGCGGCGAAGGCGCCGGCTTCTTCGTGACGCATGTGCACCCAGTCGATCGAGCTGCGCTCCAGGTGCTCCGCGAAAAGATTGAGTGTGTCGCCTACGATGCCGTAGCAACGCTTTACACCGACCTGCTCAAGAACCTCGACGAGGATTTCGGCAACCTTTTTACTCATGGCTTGCTCCGCATGATGACGTGGGTGGAGCGCCCCTATCGAGGGCGGTGGGGTTAATGCGAGACGGGGCGTCTTCCGATGGCCAGATCAAGCGCTGCCTGTGCGATACCTACGGTTGCGTCGGCATCTTCCTGGCTGGCCTCGGCCTGGGCGAGCACGGCTTCGTTGCTGGTTAGCTCTGTGATGCTGGCGAGGCCTCGCCGGTAGGAGTCGAGCGCGGCCTGGTAGGCAACTTCGGAGGCCTGCGTATACGCAAGCGCCTCATTGCGGCTATCCAGGCTGGTCTTCAGATTGTTATAGGCCTGCACGACCTGCTGGGAAGCGGAGTCCTTGGCCTCGTCCAGCGCATCTTCAGCGGCGGTCTTTTGCGAGACAGCCAACGAAACGTTGGTGGCTCGTGCGCCGCCATCAAACAGCGGCCACTCGAACGATACGAACAATGCCGTACCTGTCCGATTGATCGACGAGTAGGGGCTGCCGTCACTGCTGATTTCGCCGATGTTCTGCAGCACCTGCGCGGAAAGGCTGATAGTTGGCCGATAAGCGGCCCGTGCGGTATCGATTTTGGCGTCGGATGCGGCCACCTTGTCGGTCGCCGCTTGTACATCCGGGCGCGATGCCATCGCTTCATCGACCAGCTTCCGAAGTGGTGCAAGAGCGCCGGCGGCCGGTGTCTCCGACGAAAGCGCCACCTGAAAACGTGTTTCAGGTGGCAGCCCGATGGTTGCGACCAGCGAAGCAAACGCCGTGTCTGCCGTGCCGGTGGCTTTCGTCAGTGCCAAATGCATGGCCGCGCTCTGCCGTTGGGCTTCTGCCAGCTGCACCACCGTGGCGCGGCCGTGATTCTTTTGCTCGGCGATGGCTTGTTCGGTGAGCTTGGCCGCGTCCAGCGCCTTTTGCGCAGCACGTACCTGACCCTGGGCGGATATCGCCTCGAAATAGGCCTGCGTCACCTCGAACACCAGCTTTTCCTGAGCACCGAGCAAACCGGACTCCGCGGCAGATGCGTTGTGCCGGGCTTCCTCGACTTGCCCCTTGCGGCGCCCGAAGTCGAACACCAGCCACTTCAAATCCAGCGTCGGAAAAATTTCCCTCGTGGAGGAAACGAAGTAGCCTTTGGGCGAGACGGTGGGTGGAATAGCCAATGGTGTGCGCTGGATGCCGCCCAGCGCTTCGACATCGAGGTGCGGCGAATACTGGGTCTTCGCGAGCTTAACGGCCAGGTTGGCTTGAACGGCTTCCTGCTCGACCTGGCGCGTTCTCGGGCTGATATCCAGGGCGATCGCCAGAAGCTCAGGCAGCGTGTAGATGCGGTCCGCAAGCGCCGGCCCGCCCGCACGACGGGTGACATCAGGCGTGTCGCGCGGCAAGTCCTTGGCCCAGAGGTCGATTGCGCGGCGGCCAGGCCGGCGTGCGCTAACCCTGCGGTCGCCAGTATCACCAGTGCGCACGAACACAACAGAGATTCAGATCGTGCGCGATGCATGATCGATCTCCTCATCGAGCTTCCGCCTGGCTTGATCAAGAAGCGTGGGCAGGGCAGGGGCGGGACGGGCGCGTGATACATCATCGCCTTCCGAGAGCGCCCGCAAACGCTGCGCAGAAAACGCATCAGCCGGCTCGTCGAGTGAAAGCGACACAGCGCTTTCCTTCAGCCGAACGACGACAAAGGCGGCCGAGGCGAGTCGTTCAACGTAATCACCCTTGGGAGAGCTGCGGTCTCCCCGTGTCCTGAGCGAAAAAAAGCTACTCTCGAACACGCTGCGTGCGTTCAACAAGGCTGCCTGGGACGCCTTCTTGCAAACCTCCATTCTTATGAAGGCGACCGATGTGGCGTCCTTGGCGGTGAGCAGTTCACCAAGCTGCTTGATTGTCGACGCCCATTTGTCGCGCGTCTGATCCATGGCGCTGACCGGCCACAGGGTCGTAAAGATAATCGTGATCCAGATGTTGCCAACGACAATTCCGACCAGGCGGTCCCGCAGCACGGTGAGGTCGCTTGCGGGGCCATATCCCTGCAGCACTCCCAGGAAGAACGCGAACGCAATCTGCATGCCTGCATAGGCAATCGTCTCGCTGCTGGTGGACACCCATGCGCAGAACGCCGATACAACGGCCACCAGCAGGCAGAGTTGGCCGATGTCGGTGAGCGACGGGAGGATAAACACGATGCAAAGACCTGCGATCAGGCCACCGATGAGTGCACCGGATAACCGCAGGGTGAACTTGTGGACGCTTTCCCCGACCGTGGTCAATGAAACGAAGAAGCAGGTAGTGACGGCGGTACGAATGCCAGGCCAGTCAAGCAACGAATACGTGGCATAGGAGGCCAGAACCGCGCACATCACCTTGACCGCGAACCGCGCGTGCGCCCGGTTGGCTATGGCTCGTGCGGCGGCGTGCTCGTTCGGGCGGGCCGGCGCTTGCTCCGCCACGGTCGCGGAGACGTTTCCGGACGCCTCGTCGATCAGCTGGCCAATCGCGTCGCGAAGCGCGGCCTGGCTTGGGTCTGCAGCGGGCGGCGTGGGCGCGAACGTGCTTTCGGTTGCATCCAATGGAAGGCCGCGGCGCGCCAGGAAACGCCGACGAGCCTCTCGTAGCATGCTCGCGAGGGACTGTCGTGCATCAGGCGACGTGCTTGCCGGCAAGCATCGCGCTATTTGCAACACCTCCAGCAGCGTGCCAAACATGCGGTTGTCTTCCGACGCAAACGCCTTCATCCGTTTGTTCCAACGGAAGGCCTTGTCCTTGAGCTGACCCAATGCCAGCAGTCCATCGCGCAATCGCGACGGGTCGGCGGAGTCAGGCTCTTCCACATAGGAAGCGACGGCTTCGATCAGTTGCGCCGCCCGCTTTCGTGCGAGCGTGACCGGGCTGTCACCTGCCAGCAGGTTGACCAGCACGGTAACGCCCACGGGCAAGGCGACCACTACCCATAGCCATAACACCGCATGCGTCACGAATTCGGCGGTCGGCACATCGTCGAGCAGGGTCTGCGATAGCACCAGGACATACCCTGCCAGAAACGCGATGGGGCCCACGGGGCTGGCGCGCGCGAGAAAGGTCCCAGCCACGGTGCTGAGCGCCAGCAGTGGAATTCTCAACGCAGGCTCGGAGGCATCGAACACGTAGAGCAGCAAGGAGACAGCAACGGCCAGGGTCGCCGCAACGAATCCTCCGAGAGATGTCACCAGGGTGGACGCGGCATCTTCCTGACTGACCAGGAAAACCAGATAGGCGACATAGGCGGGCAACGGGATCTGAAAGACCATGGCCAGCGCAACGACGATGACCGTACACACCGTAATGCGCGCCATGGTGCGCACGCGGGTATCGTTCAGCGCCAGCTCGCGCTGCAATACCCCGGTGAGACCGCTCCGGTAGGTGAGCTCAATCGGCGCTTGCATGACTCACCCGCACCGACGCGGTTGCACCGATACGCAAGAACGGTTGGGGCGGCTCATTCAGGCGCACCCATACCGGAAAGCGTTGCGCCACCACCACCCAGTTGAGGTTTCGATCGACTTGCGGCAGGCCAGGCCCCGCCATCCCCTCCGGCGCAACGCCGGCGCCGAGGCTTTCCACCACACCGTGCAGCGGAACGCCTTCGTGTCCCATGACCCATACCGTGGCGCCGCTGCCGGCACGCAACTCGCGTAGATCGGTCTCGCGGAAATTGGCGATGGCGTACCAGCTGTTGTCGTCGATCAACGTAAAAAGAGGATGCCCTGCGACGGCAAACGATCCCAGCGCGAGATTGAATCCGACTACCTTGCCGTCCACCGAGGCACGAATGGTGGTTTCGCGAAGGTCGCGCGCCGCCAACGCCTGGGCGGCCTGCGCGCCAAGCAGTTGCGCCTTGAGGCTTTCCACGTCGCCGACGGCCTCCTTGGCCTGCGCCGCCTGCTGCGTGGCCGCAGCCAGCTGCGACGCGGCCGTGCGCTCGTTGGTGCGCGCCTCATCGACTTGCTGTGCGGTGGTAAAGCCCTTGGGCAGCAAAGGCTCCAAACGCGCGGCGGTGTCGTGGGCCAACGCCAATTGTTGCCGCGCGCGGTCGACTTGGTGAGCTGCCGCTTGCGCGCCCGAGCCCTGCGATGTCACTTGCCGGCCGGTGAGATCGATGTCTGCCTGCAGCGCCGCGACTTGCGCGTCGGCCTGCCGAAGCTTCAGTTCGAAGGGTTCCGGATCGACCTTCAGCAGCACGTCGCCTTTATGGACCGCCTGATCATTGCGGATATGAATCTCCACGATGCGTCCGCTGATTTCAGGCGTGATGCCCGCGCTATAGGCAAAGATATAGGCGTCGTGTGTTCTTGGACGCCTGTCCACCACGATCATCGCGACGACGATGAGGATCAGCGCCGCAGCAACGGCGATGATGGCGATGACACGGCCCAGTGCGGCTTTGGCTTGCATGGACGCGATCTCCCCTCAGCCCAGCCACACGAGCCAGATGGCGAGTGTGGCCGCCGTCCACATACACAGGTAGACGACTACGGGCGCGGGCATGACGGCGTCCACACCCGTCTTCACCAGCGCAATGCGGATGACGATGACGATGACGATGGCGAGCAGCGCACATACCATCCAGGTAGGAAAGTAGGAGCCAAGAATGTTTCGCGACGGCGAGGCGCTGCACGCGGTCATGGTCATCGCCATGAGCGCCATCCATGCCGCACGGGTGCACGACGGTCGACGTGGTGTGTCCATCAAGCCGCCTCCACGCGCTTGGTGTTCGTCAACGACTTTCGCCACGCGCCGGGGGCCACCCCCATCTTGTGCGTAAAGACGCAACTGAAATGACTTTGATCGGAGAAGCCCGCGCTGAACGCAATGTCGGCGAGGGAAATGTACGGATCGGCCATGAGTTCCAGCGCCAGGTCGACACGGCGCGACAGCAGCCATTGATGTGGCGACAGGCCGATGCTTTTCTTGAAACCACGCGCCAGCGCACCCGCCGATATCCCGCAGGCTTCTGCCATTTCGTTGATGGAAATGCCTTCGAATATTCGGTCGCGCATCATTTGCGTGACAAGCCGTTGCTGCCAGGGAGCCAGCGCGCCCTTGACGATATCGGGTCGTACCGAAGATCCACTGTACGTAGACGCCATATACGCGCACATGCCCTGCAATAAGTGATCGATAAGCGGTTGATTGGCGGGTGCGGCTTTGTCAAAAAGCGGCAGCAGCGTCTGCCCGATGCTGCCTATGATGGTGTCCAAGAAGCATTCGCCGGGCGGCACGGCGAGACCGCCAATGTTCCTGTTTCCAAGCTCTTCACTGGCCTCGACGATGGCCTTGCGCGGCATATAAAAGCACAGCGAGTGCAGTGGATCGCCGATGTATGCGATGGGGTCGCGCCGCAAGTCCAGGACATAGCTCGTGCCGTCTTCATAGCAAGTGGAGCACACCGAGTGGCCGTCACACCAAAGCTCGTGCGTGCGCTGCTTTCGCAAGTTGAGGCAGACCAGATAAGCGTCCTCGCTGCCCATGGGGGAGGTCATGCCATAGCCGGCCCGGTCGATACGCAACTCGGTTACGGCAAGCCGCACGCCACGCCGGGTGCGGCCATGAAGAACCGGTGGCGCGCTCAGGTGAAACGAATGACCAAGCCGATCGCCGTAGGCACCGTGATACATGTGCGTCTCTCCGAGCCTGGTAGCCGTCGATCATCCTTGATGGAACGTCGTCCTTGAGGGGAAAGTACGCGCATACGTTCCTGGCTGAAGCCTTCGTTGGGGTGCACTTGCTGACACGAAAGGAACCCGTCGAATGACCCAAATGGGTAATTCGTCCCTTCGGGAAGGTGGTCTGCACGGCAAAGCCTCTCCGGGCGGCGACAACACACGAAACGTGCGCGCTCTTCGCTGCTCCAAGATGGATCCGTTTCAGGCCTCGCGTCGCCAGCGCGTGGCGCCATGTAATTTTGGAGGGATCAGGCCCGGATGCCTATCCCCCGCTCGGGGGACGGCGTGCGAGAGAGCGGGCTGCGGCCCTGTTTATGCCAGCAGGCGCGCAAACGTTTCCCGCAGGCGATGACCAGAGGGCAGGCTGTCGAGCAGGCGCTGCGCCTTCTTGCTGAAGAGCTGATCGTGGACGAGCGCACCCGTGGTATCGCCTTGCAAGCGCAACACCTGGGCAGCCGTGCGGTGGACTCGCCACTCGGCCATGGGGGCACCCATCACCTCGATCAGGCGCAAGGCGTCGTGGATCAGGAACGATGCGCGTTCGAGGTCGTTCTCTTCCATGGCAATGCGGCACAGCAGCTCCCGTGCCATGGCGCGCCAGGTGACCTCGACCGTCCGTTCGGCCCGATCGAGCATGCGGTCGCCATGCAGGCGCGCCTGCGTGATGTCGCCCGAACGGAGCAGGGCATTGGCAAGCGACCATTCCAGTACGAACAACCAATACCAGTCGGTGACGACTGGCTGCTCAAGTACCTCGTGCTCGAGCTTCTTGAGGATGTCGATGCCCTCATCGAGGTTGCCGAGCCCAGCTTCGGCCGCCCCGGCAAGCAGCGCGCAATGCCGAATTTCATTGGGCAATACCAGGGTATAGAGCGGCGCCGGTTGGTGCCCCGTCCGGTCTTTATAGAAGCCCAGCTTGTTGCAGATATCCCTGATGGCCTCAAAGTCGCCGGCCATCACGTAGAGAAACCCGCGCAGTGTTTCCAGTGTGCAACTGCTATAGCGATTGGCGTTGCCGACAAACAGTGCTTCGCTGGCGTCGAACTCCTTCAGGGCGCGGCCCCATTCGCCCAACAGCGTGTACGCCCACGGCCTTCCGAGGTGCGCCATCCAAATGGCGCGAAAGATATTGAACTCGGGCCGATCAGCCGCGTGCCGTACCAGGATTTCCAGATTGGTGTCGACGGTTTCCAGGCATTCGCGATAACGGCTGGAGGTGAGGCAAATCATGCTGTATTCGATCAAACCCCAGGCTGTGATCTGGCGATCCTGGCCATTCCTCAGGGGCACCAGGTTTTCCTCACAGACCCTGGCCAGCTCGGCATTCCAGCCGCCGATCCAGATTCGCCAGATGGCGCTACTCAATCTGACCCGCGCCCTCAGTTGCGGTTCGGGCAGCGCGTCACTCAAGCGGGCGGCGTTCTCAAGGTGCGAGACGCATGCAGCAGCATCCCGCCAACTAAGGGTAAAGGCCAGGCCCAGTTCCGCGCGTGCCTGGACATCCGGCAGGCGCAACCGCTCGGCCATATCGGCCAGGCCGGAAAACGCCTGCAGTGCGCGGGTATCGTGATTGGCTGCGTAGATGGAGGCCCGATCCTCCAGCAGCGCCGCTTGCATCTGCTTGCACTCTCCCTCCGAAAGATGCAGGGCGATCTCATCGGCCTTGTCGAGAATGGCAAGCGCATCCTGATGGGCAAAGCGGCGCTTGGCCGTTTGCAGGGCGATCTTCAGGTAAGCAAGCCCCTTGGACCATTCGTGGGCGCCGGAAAACTGTTCGGCCAGTTCGAAAGCCGCATGCGCCGTCAGCTCGCTGGGGTAGGACTTCTCCATCTCTTTGCCGATCAATGCATGGCTTTGCGCCAGTCGTAGCGGCCCTTGCCGATTGAGTAGAACCTCCCGTAGCAGGGAATGATTGAATCGATAAAGCCTGACCAGCTCGCCGCCTTCCAATCTGTCCATGTCGTGACGATGGATAAAGCTGCTGCCCCGGCATAGCGTTTCGCACACTTCTTCGAACCGGCGCGCGCTAAGGCCCGCAGCGGAAGCGGGCGCGACCGGATTGAAGACATCTCCCACGGCGCTGGCCGCCTCCAGCACGCGCTGCGCTTCCTCGTCGAGGCCGGAAATCTTGGTTTCGACGACGTGACCGATCGTCTGCGGTATTTCGAAATGGATCTGCGCGAGCGGTACGTTGTTTTTCCACCGGCCCTGATCGTTTGACACCAAGTGGGCACGTTGCAAATGGTCAAGGATCGTACTGAGGAATAGCGGGTTTCCGCTCGATCGGTGCAGCAGCAGCTGCACAAACAATCGTTCGTCTTCGGAATCATCGGCACGAACGTATGCTGCAACGTCACCTTGATCCAGGCCGGTCAAATGAATGGCGTCGCACAGCTTGTGCAGCAGTAATTCGTTGACGAGCTGCTTGAGCGCGGGCCCGCGTGCCGTCCATTCATCGGAACGATAGGTGGCAATCAACAGCAGCTTGACGGACGACTTTCGCCTGGCAAACGCCGAGATAAGGTCCAGCGTGGAAAAGTCGCTCCAGTGCAGATCCTCCAGCAACAGCACGAAGGCTTCGTCTTCGGCAATCACTTCCAGCAGGTCGCAGAATTCACCCAGCATGCGACTGCGTGCGGACACGTGCGCCACTTTCTGCAGCAAGGCGCGGTGCTCACGGGAAAGGATGCCGGCCAGCTGGTACGCCCACGAAGGCGCAACGGTGATCAAGGCCTCCTGCACCTCGCTGCCGTTTGGGCCCTTTATCAGCCGTGACAGTGCCTCGATGATGGGATAGAACGGTTCGGCGCCGCTAAAGCCTTCAATGCAACGCCCAAACGAAAGCGATGTGTGCTGGCTGGGCACGTCACGGCAAAAGCTCTCGACCAGCGAAGTTTTCCCGATACCTGCATCGCCGTGGACGAACACGATTTTTGGCTGACCCTTGCGCGCATCAAGCAACGCGTCGCGCAGAGCAGCCAATGGCCTGTCCCTGCCAATCAAGGCGGGCGCGAGCATGCGAGAAAGACGGTTGTCAGCCTTTTGCGAGGTGGTTACGTCGGCAATAAAGCGATAGCCGCGACCTCGATGTGTCTCGATGTAATGCGGGCGCTGCACATCGTCACCCAGCGCATGACGTATTGCCAGCACGTATCCCTTCAACACCTCCGGTTGAACGGCCACGCCGGACCATATCGCTTCGAGTAGCTCTTCATGCGCAATCAGTCGCCCGGGATGGTCGACCAGATAGCGAAGCACATCGAACGCTTTTGCGGTGATGGCGACGGGCGTCGTTTCGCCTTCGTCGGATACACGCCAAAGACGGTGATTGGCCGCATCGAGCCGAAACGGGCTGAACTCCTTCATGCAATCACCGCTGGCATGGGCATCGTTTGCGTACGCTCAGATGAGCCCCAACTCCGTCGCCCGGGACACCGCTTCAGCGCGATTCTTTGAAGCCAGTTTGATGAAGATGTGCTTGGCATGCGACTTCACGGTCTCCGGCGTCACCTGCAGCTCGCGAGCGATGGATTTATTGGAGAGTCCCAGGCTCATCAAGCGTAAAATAATCGCCTCTCGCGTGCTCAACGATTCGACGAGTCGATGATTGGTCCGAAATTTCTTTCGAGCGGGCGGGCTCGCGAAGGGCGTCGTCAACAGGCGGCCAACGTAGGGGCCCAGGTGGCCCAGGGCCGGCGCTTCGGATGATCGCCAAAGCCACCGAAGGCAGCTCTCGATCATGGGCATCTCATCCACGAAGCTTCGAAACAGCCCGGCATTGGCCCCCTGGAGCAGGGCGGCCAATAACTCATCCTGCGCTCGCGTGACCTGGCCCAGGGAGTACAACGCACTCGACAGGAGAATGGTCAGCTTGACGACCAGCGCCGGGTGGTTGCGGCGCTGGGCATCGCTGCGCAGGTCCTCCAGCGACTGGACCGTGCCGGCATGCGGACCCTTTGCCATCTGCAGCCGAAGATCGGCCACGTGTACTGGCCACGCATCGACATCCTTGCAGCGGCCAGCCACGTCCGGATCGCTCAGGAATTTCTTCAGTTGATCCAGGCGATGCTCGGCAAGGTCGATACGCTCCTCTTGAATGCGCAAGGCGACTTCTTCGGCCATGCAGTGAAGAACCAGTCGATGCCAGCGCCGCTGTGTACCCACTTCCTGGCCGCGATGCAGCAGCAGCAGCGCGATGTTCTGGTTTCCTCTTGCCGCGGCAATTCTGGCCGACAACACATAGGCGATCAGCGCACTTTCGATCGCGCCGCTTGCTTCGACGGCCTTGAGGCGACCCCGCAGCAGGGTATCGGCTTCGTCCACGGCCCCGGCTTCGTAATGCAATTGAGCAAGCACGCAGGTAGGCAGCAGCGACGCATAGGCTTGCCCATCCAGTGGCGCGCTGCATAGACGCAACGCATCCCTGGCCAGGTGCTCGGCCAGTTTGAAGCGCAATTGCTCCGCCTCTGCCGCAGCCTCGATGGAGAGCTCAACAACGGCCGTCAGCAACGACATGGTGTTGCCATGAGGTGCTCTTCCGCGTGACAACTCATAGAAAGGCATGAAGTCGCGTGTACGCCAGAAGCCCAGTTTCATGATGGTGGCAAGCACCGGTCGATATCGCACCCCGGTGCCTCGCGCGTATACGACTTGGGCAAGGCGTACCGCTTCGTCGATATCGTCTTCCCACAGGCTGCCCAGGGCCAGCAGCGTTTCGACCTCGTCGCGGGGAAGCTCGTCGCTGATGCGATCGGTCTGCACGCAGGCCTGTCGCAACGCGGCCGCCATCGCTACGACGTCGGCCCCGTTCATCGCGCTGGCTGCCCGCCACGCCGAATCCAGCAGGGCCCTGAAGGCCCCTTCGGGATCATCGAGATCGCGCCAGCGCAGCATCCATCCCGGCCGACCGGGGGGCGTCGCACTGTGCGAAGCGGATATGAGATTCATCGATCCACCTCCGGCCGACATCAAGCGCGCTGAGGCGGGCCAATGCTGCGTCAGTCACGTACGCTGTTCGGGTAGCTCCGGGTACACGCAAAAATACGTGTCACTCCATCCACTCAGTTGACCGTTGGCGCCTTCAACGTGTGATTCGTCCCTTGGGCTGGGACATTAGAAGAGATAACGACTTCTGTCGTGAAATCCAGGTTCTGACTTGGTCCTGTTTCGGTTTTTGGGTGAATGCCCGGCCGAGAGAGAGGGTGTCTGGCGCTGGCATCGATGAGTTCGTCACCGTTGGCATGCCCGTGGTCTCATGCGAAGAACGCACATCCACGCGCAAGAACGTGCAAGCGAGCCGGCCCTCAAACGGCGTAACGTTACTGTCGCCTTCGTGACGGGAATGGGTCCATGACGATGAGGGGCAGGGTGACGCTGTGCTCGCCGCGGAGGAGGCAGGTGGGCCCTTTCGCCATGTGGACCAACGTCGCTTTCGTTCACATCGCAAAACTGGCCTCGCTTATCGAGAGCGATCCGGTACGGGTCGAAGATTGGTATCGCTTCGTGCGGATTCGCGAACTCGGCGAATTGACCGCCAGTGATCTCGTCCAGCGAGGCGATGCGACGCTGGTCATCAAGTTCTTGCGCTCGATCCGATGTGGCGAGCGTGGCTGAAGAACGCGCCGCGTGCGTCACAACGTGTCCGTCATCCATCCGGGAGCAGTCAAATGAACCGCAATTTCTTTGTACCGCTAACGCCGCGCGGCCTGTCCAATATCTCGCCGCCGCCCCCATGGCACTATGCCGGCGACTTTCTCGTGATCGACTTCTGGGCCAGGCCGCAAGCCGTCACCTCCCTGCTGCCCGCGGAGCTGAAGCCAGACACCAAGGCGGAAGGGCATGCCCAGGCGTACTTCATCGACTGGCAGTTCACCGGGGAGCATGACGAGCTTCTGAACCCAGCTCGATACCAATACCGAGAGTTCTTTGTACTCGTGGACGCCTTGTTCAATGACAGGCCGGTCGCGTTCTGTCCCTACATCTTTGTCGATAACGATGCAGCGATGGCGCGCGGATGGGCGCAAGGCTTTCCGAAGCGTCTTGGCTCGGTTTTCCAGACGCGCACGTTTGCCGCAAGTAGCCCTGCCTCTCCCAAACTTGCCGCCGGCGGACAATTCGGGGCGAGTGCTTCGGCCTGTGGTCAGCGCATCGCACGAGGTCTCGTCACGCTCGAAAAAGCCGTGACCGATCCCGCCGCGCTGGGCTCACGTCCCACCATCAATCTTCGGCACTTTCCGCGACTGGCCGCAGGGCAATGGGAGCGACCGGCCGTACATGAGCTGGTCGAATCCGTCATGGACCACTTTCAGGTGGCCGATGCGTGGATGGGCAACGGAGAGTTGACCTTGCCCGAATGCGAGAACGAGGAGCTGTCCGAGCTTGCGCCCACACGATGCGGTAACGGCTATCGCATGTCGGTGTCGTATGACGTGACCGATTTGAAGACGCTGGTCGATCATTCGGCCAGATAACCGTTGCACGTAGTCTGTGTGGCAAGCACTGCGCCAAGGCAGTGCTTGCCCATGCCCGAAATCAGCGAAGCAGATTGACCTTGGCTAGATCCACAAGCTCGCCGCCGCGTCCATCGAGAACCGCCTTGAGCATGAAAAGACTGAACTTGTAGGCCTCGTCGAACGTGGTCTTGGGCGGCATCGCCAACTCCTGCCTGACGCTCACCACGTCGACCAGCGCTGGTCCATCATGGGCAAAGGCTTCCGTCAGGGCTTGGCGAAGATCCCCGGCTTTTTCGACGCGAATGCCCTTGATTCCTACCGCATTGGCCATCTGCGCAAAGTTCGGATTGATCAGGTCGCAGCCTGAATCGATAAAGCCATTGGCCTTCATCTCCATTTCGACAAAACCCAGCGTGCCGTTGTTGAGCAATACGATCTTCACGGGAAGATCCAGCTGTACCAGCGAAAGGAAATCACCCATCATCATCGCGAAGCCGCCATCGCCGGACATCGAAATGACCTGGCGGTCGGGGCAGGCCACCTGGGCGCCGATGGCATGCAACATGGCATTGGCCATGGAGCCGTGATTGAACGAGCCGACGATGCGGCGCTTGCCGTTGACCTTCAGATAGCGCGCTGTCCACAAGATCGGGGAGCCAACGTCGCAGGTAAAGATAGCGTCGTCCTTGGCCAGTTCGCTGGCCAGCGCAGTCACGTACTGTGGGTGAATGAGGTCGCTTCCATGTCGTGGTGTGGCCAGG
Organism: uncultured Gammaproteobacteria bacterium; assembly: GCA_963783075.1. GTDB lineage: Bacteria > Pseudomonadota > Gammaproteobacteria > Xanthomonadales > Rhodanobacteraceae > Dyella. The sequence goes on from CAWAMF010000003.1 coordinate 1,138,925, forward strand.
TCATCCAGCCCCTTGCGCGCGTCTTTGTAATGGGCGAGTGCCGCATTGAGATGGCTCGAATCTGTTTTCTCCGGAATGGATGACAGGAGCATCTCCAGCGTTTTCCGGATGTCGCCAAGCAGACCAAGGTCGAGTGGGCAGCGGTTGCCGAGCGCCTCGGGGCGCACATCGACCTGCGCAACCTTGGCGTGCTTTGGAAAGAACTGGCGATAGGGAAAGTCGACGCCAAGCAACAGCAGGGTGTCGCAGTCTTTCATGGCGGCATAGCCGGAGGAAAAGCCGACCAGCCCGGTCATGCCTACGTCGTATGGGTTGTCGTATTCCATGTGTTCCTTGCCGCGCAGCGTGTGCACGATCGGTGCCTTCAGGCGGCGCGCCAATTCGACAACTTCTTCGTGGGCACCGGCGCAACCGGCGCCACAAAACATGGTGACGCGCGTGCCGCTGTTGAGAAGCTTGGCGAGCCGGTCCACATCGTCCTGGGCGGGGTGCAGCACCGGTCTTGTCGGTATCACCCAGCGCGGAACATCTGCAACAGCGTCCTTGAGCGAAACATCTCCCGGAAGAACCACCACACCCACGCCACGCCTCGCGACAGCCGCGCGCATGGCGCGTCCAAGTACCTGGGGAAGCTGGTTTGGATTGGAGACGAGCTCCACGTAATGGCTGCACTCCCTGAAGAGAATTTCCGGATGAGTGGCCTGGAAATAATCGATGCCGATCTCGCTGCTTGGAATGTGCGATGCAATGGCCAGTACCGGCACGCCGCTGCGCTGGCAATCGAACAGGCCGTTGATGAGGTGCAGATTGCCGGGACCACAACTGCCGGCGCACACGGCAAGCTCGCCGGTCAGGTGCGCTTCGGCGCCGGCCGCAAAAGCGGCTGCTTCCTCGTGTCGCATGTGCAGCCATTCGATTGAGCTGCGACGAAAGGCATCGGTAAGGCCGTTCAACGAATCGCCCACGACGCCATAAACGTGTTTGACGCCCGCCTTCTCAAGAACTTTAGCGACGTATTCGGCGGAGGACATGGCCATGGCAAGGATCTCCCGGGATGATCAAGTGTGATGACGCGGCCGGCGAAGGACCGTCACGGCTGGGCATGTAGCGTTTCGCTGTTGCCGGCATGCCCGCGAGTTGGGACGTTAGCGCCAAGGCAGTCCATCGGCTTGTACGTGTCTGACGGGGCATGAACAAAATTCATGTCTTCCCGTTGCGGCCAGGGTGTTATCGAATCACCGGTTCGCGTGGAAAGGCCGGGGCCCTGGTGTCGCATCCGTTCCTTGCCGAGCATTTTCGTCCAAGACCGGTTGCGCGCGGTTCCTTATGGTGGGTTTGTTTATCACCATGGCGCGTTGCGATCCTCTCTTGGCCAGCCGCATCAGGCGAGCAGGGAAAGGGGGCAGGGCCGTCGAAAGTAACGGGTAACAGCCGAGGTAGCCCATGAGCGCCAGTTCCTCCGTCGTGCAGGGAACCCGAAGATTGGAAACGGCCTACGCCATCGCCTGGGGATTCGCGGCCGTCTTCTACTTTCTGGAGTACGCCTCGCGCTCGGCGCCGGCAGTAATGATTCCCGAGCTGGCCCAATCGTTTGGCGTCACGGCATTGGGCGTCAGCGGCATCCTGGGGCTGTATTACTACACGTACTCGGCCACCAGCCTGGTCGCCGGCGTTCTGCTCGATCGCTTTGGCGCCAAGTACGTCGTGCCCAGCGGCATGGTGCTGCTCGCCATAGGCTGCGTGCTATTTGCCGTTCCCCAGGCTTCGGTGGGTAGTAGCGGGCGTCTCCTGCAAGGCGCTGGCTCGGCATTCGCCTTTACCGGCGCGGTGTACCTCGCATCGCACGGTTTCTCCGCGAAGAGCCTGGCGACGGCCATCGGATTTACCCAGTGCTTCGGCATGCTGGGCGGGTCCATGGGCCAGATCGCTGTCGGGCCACTCATTCACGGCCACGCCACCATTCACGAATTCTGGATGGCGCTTGGCCTCATTGTGGTGGTGGTGGCGGTGGGCTTGTTACTGGTGACGCCACGCGAACAGCATGTGGCCGCAGCAGGTGAAAAGCGCAATTTCCTCACGCCTTACAAAGTGGTGCTCAGCAACCCTCAGTCGTACCTGTGCGGCATCGTTTCGGGCCTCCTGTTTGCCCCGACGACCATCGGCGACATGGTGTGGGGCGTCCGCCTGTTTCAGGAAGACCGCCTTTTCAGCTACCACGACGCCGTCTTCGCCATCTCCATGGTGCCTTTTGGCTGGGTCTTCGGTTGCCCGCTCTTCGGCTGGCTGGCCGACGCCTTGCACCGTAGGAAGGTCGCGCTCGTTATCGGCGCCGCAGCGATGCTGGTCTTTGCCTTGCAGCTGACCTTTCTCCCGACGCTGTTACCCTGTTGGATGACGCTGTTTCTGTTCGGCGTGTCCTCCGGCGCGGCGATGATTCCCTACACGATCATCAAGGAAGCCAATCCGGACTACGTAAAGGGCAGTGCCACGGGCGCGATCAATTTCATCACGTTCAGTATTACGGCCCTGCTTGGCCCGATTTTTTCCAAGCACATCGGCAAAACCATTGGAGCCCCCAGCATCGATCTGCAGCACCACTTCTTCGAATCAGGATTGTTCTGGGTCGCGGTCATTGTGTTGGCCCTGCTGGTATCGCTCGCGTTGCGCGAGACGGGAAAGCCGACGTGAGCCGCCGGTGACGCATGCCTCTTTACACGCTGGTCACCCAGAAAGGCACGCTTGACCACCAGGCCAAGGCAACGTTGGCCGGGCAGTTGACATCGTTTCACTCCGAGTACGCCGGCGTACCCAAGAACTGGGTGCACGGTGTTCCATGATTTTCAGCCGGGCGATGGATTCACCGCTGGCGAACGGGCGCCTACCGCTGCACTCACGTTGCTGATCCGCACGGGACGATCGAACGAATACAAGAAGGGCTTGCTGACCCAGTTATGGTCGCTGTTCCAGTCCGCCACCGGCGCGCCCGATGATCAGATCGTCATCGGCATCCAGGAAGTGTCGCCCAGTCAAGCCATGGAAATGGGCCAGGTCATGCCTGATGTCGCTGGAGAAGCATAGGGGCGACACCGAGTGAGGGCTCGACGGCTCAGGGACTGACGGTAGGGTGATTTGCGGGAGGCCTATGCGTGGCGCGATACCACACGAGGCTCATCATGCCGACGGAAAAAGCGCCAGCGAGGGAAAACTGAAGCACGCGCACAAGCCACAGAGAGAGCGAGGCCGAGTCGGAAGAAATCGCCGAACTCAATATGAACAATGTCGCATTGCAGGTCAGCACCGCCACGCCTGCCGAAGGTCCGCCGGCGATGATGCGCTGCCCGAACCCCAGCATCACCACAAACAACATGCCGGCAAGAAAAGGCAGGGTCGGCAGGGCCAGCAGCAGGGTGTGCAACAGCAACCCGAATAGGCCGCCGGCAAAGTTTCCGACAATCATGCCCATCGCCTGCGCGCGGCCCCGATGCAGATCGAAATTGGCCACCAGCATGACCGTTGCGATCATGACCGGCAGCACATCCGCCAAGCCAAAGAGTAGATAGACCAGCATCAACGGCATCACGACAGCCACGCCTGCCACTGCCATGGCCACGCGCGCGTCGTTGATGGGCGTCGCCGCAGGGGCAGGTTTCGGCGGCGCCGTGAGCGGCCAGGGCAGGTACACCAACCAGATCGTCACCAGCGCAACCGCCATGCCTCGAACCAAGGCCAGCGGCATGGCGCCGGCCTGATCGGGCGCAACCATGACGAGTACAGGAATGGTTGCCAGGCAGATCAGCAGCAGCAATGGAGGCAGCGCCGGTTTTCCGCTGAGCATGACGTAGAACGCGAGAAACACGCACAGTCCGATCAGTCCGAAAAGTATGGTCGGCGTATCGCGCAGGAGTGATGCGATGACGAACGCGAACACCGACGTTACCGTCATCACGATCACCAGGCCCAGCGCCATCTTCAATGGCGGCCGTATCGGTATGTTCGTCAACAGCACCGTCGTAAGCATGGGCGCGATAAAGCTGGGCGACCACTGCATCATTTCGCTGACGACAAATGCCGCCGTGATGCCTACGGCAAAGCGCAGCGTTGCCTGCAGCTTCACGTCACCACGTGCGCCCACATCTGGACTGACTGCGCTCATCGCAGGTAACTGAACATGGCGACGACCCAGATCCACAGACGTGACAGCGGGTTCCACAGTGAGTGTTCACGCGTGAGTATCACAACGTTTGCCTGGGAGCCGCTGCGGCTGGGCGGCAGGTTATCGGCAGGATCGGTGGGCTGGTCCATGACGATTCGAACCGGAAAGCGCTGCGGCTCGCGTAGCCAGCCAGTGGGTGTATTAACCGTGGGAAGCTGCCCACTAGGCGATTCTCCGCTGCCGCCTTGCGCGACGCCCCAGCCAATGCTGTCGACGCGCGCGGAGTACACCTTGCCCGGCCGATCGTCGAATACGACATAGGCGCGGTTGCCCGTTGCAATATGGCCAAGCTGGTTCTCACGCATTGCCGCGCTGACCCAGCGCGGACCGGCGGCAACGAAACTGAGCACGGGCTGCCCGCGATTGGCAAATTGCCCCGATGACAAGCGCAAATTGGTTACGACGCCATCGCTCGGCGCGACGACTGCGGTATTCAGCAGGTCAAGCTCGGCCTGATCCAGGGCGGCGAGTGCCTGGCGGATCTGCGCGTTGTCGTGGCCTGATTCGCCCATCTTTATGCGGGCGCGTTCCTTTTCGGCTTCGCCGCGGGTGATGTCGGCCTGGGTCTTGGCAATGTCGGCACGCGCACGGATGGCCGAAGCTTCCGACAGCGCGCGTTTAGCCGACAAGTCGAGCACGATCTTGCCCAATTGCTGGGACGCCGCAAGATCAACCCGCTGCCGGCTCAACTGCGCCTCGGCCACTTGCACATCGGCAGCCGATGCCTCGGCCGATTGTGTCGCCACCGCCACATTCGCCTGCGCCGCGCGCAGGGCGATTTCAAACGGTTTCGGGTCGATCCGGAACAATAACTGCCCTTTCTTTACGGCCCGGTTGTCGGACACGTCGACCGATATGACCGGCCCGGTCACTTCTGGCGCAATCTGCACCAGAAACGTATCGACCACTGCCTGCGAGGTGTAGGGCGTGATGCGATCCGCGATCACGTGATAGACAAGCATCAACAACAGCACCAGCAACGTCACTTTCGCGATGCGACGCACCCGCAGCGCGCTCGCTGCACCCGCGTCGGGTGGCGCAGCCGCTGGGGGCGTCGTTGCCGCGTTGCCGGCGGGCACGGTAGCGGTAGCTTTGGATGGCTCTGTTGACATGGGTGGGCTCGTCGAACTCATCGTAGGGGTTGCTCAGCGCCTGCACCGTGCCCTTGCGTCGCCGACTTCTGCGCCACCGGCAGTGGTGCCACCTGAGGGATCCAGTCACCACCCAGCGCACGATACAAACCCACTAGAGCCACATATCCATCACCGCGCGCCGAGCTAAGCGACAACTGTGCCGAAAACAGACTGCGTTCCGTGTCGAGAACTTCGAGGTAGTCGGTGTAGCCATTGTCATAGCGCTCGCGCGTCAGCTCGACTGCCCGCGTCAACGCCTTGACCTGGCGCTCAAGCGAAGCGATGAGCACACGCTTGGACTGGATCGCTGCCAAGGCATCGTCCACATCGCGAAAGGCATTCTGGATGGCTTCCTGATAAGCATCGACGGCCTGGTCGCGCCGCGCCTTGGCCTGGCGATTGGCCGCGTCGATCGCGCCGCCCGAAAAAATGGGGCCGAGAAGTTGCCCGGCGAACGACCAGGTACGCGACGACCCGGAAAACAAGCTGTCGAGCTCCCGGCTGGCGCCGCCACCGGAGGCCGTAAGCGAAATCGTGGGAAAGTAGAGCGCTCGCGCCGCGCCAACCAAGGCATTGGCGGCGACCAGTTGCTGTTCGGTCTGCAGAATGTCCGGGCGTCTGGCCAACAGGTCGGAAGGTAAACCACCCGGTACCGGTGGAACCTTCAGTTGCTGCAAGGTCAGGCCGCGACGGATGGGTCCGGGGTTACGACCGATAAGCACCGACAAGGCATGCTCCTGCTGGTCGATCGCCTGCTGCAACACCGGGATCGACGAAGCGGCGGTTTCATATTCCGCGGTCACCTGCATCATCTCGAATTCGGACACCGCGCCGCCATCCAGGCGCTGCTGAAACACCTCGACGTTGCGCCTGCGACCTTCCAGCGTTGCCTGGGAGATCTCCATCTGGCTGTCCAGGTCGAGCAGCGTGATGTAGCTGGAAACGATCGTGGATACCAACGTCAGGGCGACGCCGAGTCGGGCCTGTTCCGTGGCAAAGAGGTTGGCTTGCGCGGCTTCGTTCTCGCGGCGAATGCGGCCCCAAAGATCCAGCTCCCAGCTTGCAGTCAACAATGCTGAGAAACTTCCGCTGATGGGATTGATGCCTGGCGGCAGGGTTGCCACGTTCTGGCTCACGCGTTGCCTGGCGCCCCCCAGGCCGTAACCAAGCTGCGGAAGACCCTCCGCTCGCGAAGCGGCCACCAGCGCGGCAAACTCGTCAACCCGCGCGGTCGCGATACGAAGATCGTGATTGGCGGCCAGCCCTTCCTCTACCAGGGCGTCAAGCTCGGTATCGCCAAAACTGCGCCACCAGGCAGGCACCTCCTGTAATGCGGAGGCCGTTCCGGAATCGGGCTGTACTTGATCGGCAAAGCGATAGGTCTGCGGCACGTTGACCTCTGGCCGCACGTAATCAGGACCGAGCGTGCAACCGGCATCGACGCACGCGAACGCGACCAGGGCCAACGCGATGGGTAGCGGAAACCGGTCGATTCGCGGTACTCGACTCACGCCCACCCCCTTTCGAGTGCACGTACGCGGTAAGCAGGGACAACTCGGCGTGCCTCGACCGAAAATGCGCTGATGCAACTTTGCGCTCGATCAAGCGCGACAGGCGCATCTTTACACCTCTTGCAACGCACTTTCAAAAAAATCTTAATCCATTGAATGGATGGTTCGCACGCCCCGATAAGCCGTCCTTTCTATATCGGCACGGGTTGGCGCCGCGGGCGAGCAGGACAAGATCGGTCGTGGCCAAAATCGTTACGCCAACAAGTGGCCGCGATGACAGCACAAGAACCACTAGTGAATGCCGAATCACAGCCCCTTCGTTGAATCACCATCGTTATGGGCGATGACGCAAAACGCCGCCACGCTCGGATGATCTACGCAACACCGCGACAGCCTGCAACCCCAATCGGATCATGGATCCCTTCACGTAGCATTCGCGTGAATTTGCCGGTCGAAAGAATGAGCCAGGACCACGGCATTACACCGAGATAATAAGGGCATGGATAGCAACGACGTAGTGGCTAAGTAGATCTACTGGCATTAAGTAAATTTACCGACACTCATGCCCGATTGAAGGAGAGCGGATGTCGTTTAGGATGCGTTGCCTGGTAAAAATTCGAATAGCCAAACCACCGCGACGGCAAAGTCTGAGCTATCTTTGGCACGTCTGCGCGGCACCCCTTGAGTGTTCTTACCCCTTGGTTTCGATAACGAAGGAATCCTGGCCATGAGCAGCGGAGCACTTCTTCCAGTCAGCGCTGAGGCACCATCGACCAAGCAGCGACTGTTTGTTCGTTACTTCTCCGGTATCTTGATCGACCTGGTCGTGCTCAGCCTGTTTGCCGAGTATTCGGAGAAGGTGTTCGTCGACACATTCACGACGTCGTTGTTGGCCGCCATCGTGCTGCAGGTGCTGCTTAAGATAACCATTGCCGTGGAACACTGGGTGGCGGGTTTCTTCAAGGACAAGCCCGGCGCGCTCATGAAATTCCTCAGGTTCTTCTTTGCCTGGCTGGTGTTGTTTGGATCGAAGTTCGTGATTCTTGAGGCGATTGCCCAGCTCTTTGGCAATGACGTGAGGTTCTACGGCAGGTTCCACGGCATCATCACCCTCATCGTCGTCGTGGTCGTCATGCTTGTTGCTGAAGAGATCATTGTTCGCATCTACCGAAAGCTTGGTGACTGAAGCGATGAGGCAGCTTCGACGGGACAGAAAGGGGTCGTTGGCACCCTGTGAAGCCATGTGCCTTTGAGCTTCTAGCCGTCCATAGTCTTCAATCGCCTGGCGTTATTGAAAGCGACCGTCGTTCACGTTTTGGTCACGCTAAAAGTTGCACAGAAGGGGCCGGACCCTCAACGCAAGGGGCTCTTCGATGTTGATCACGCCGACTTCCGAGAAAGCCCTGAGTGCCGGGCTGCTTGACGTACTGATTCGGGCAGGATTGATCGCCACACTAGTGATCTTCTGCTTCCAGATATTCAGTCCGTTCCTTCACTTGATGCTTTGGTCCGTGATTCTGGCCATCACGCTTTACCCGCTGCAACGCAAGTTCAGGCCCATGCTGGGTAACCGTGACGGTCGTACGGCGACGCTCATCGTGGTAATTACCATCCTCATTCTCGCAGTTCCGATCTATCTTCTCGCCACATCGATGACTGAATCCGTGGAGCACGCTGTCGTTGTCGTCAACGGTGGGAGTTTCCATATTCCGCCGCCCACGGAGTCGGTGGCCAACTGGCCCATGATCGGGAAGCCTCTGTATGGCTTCTGGCTACAGGCCTCGACCGATCTCACCGGCCTTGCGCAGAAATTCGCTCCTCAAATCAAGGATGGCACGCTCGTCTTGCTGGGGAAATTGCTTGGTGCCGGCATGGGGCTGCTGATGTTCATCGCGGCTCTCATCATTGCCGGCATTATCATGGCCTACGGTGAAGAGGGTAATCGCAGCTCCATACAGATTGCCTCGCGCGTCATCAGTCCTGACAGGGGCGCCTCTACCATTCAACTGTGCGCCGCGACCGTTCGGGCCGTGGCGCAGGGCGTGATCGGCATCGCCTTTATCCAGATGCTGCTGATCGGGGTCGCGCTCGTGCTCATGGGCATTCCTGGCGCCGGCCTTCTGGCGCTTGGCGTGCTGTTGCTAGGGATCATGCAGTTACCCGCCACCTTGATTACGGTCCCTGTCATAGCCTTCGTCTTCGCCACCGAAGGTGCCAGCGTGGGAACCATCGTTTTCGCCGTCTACATCTTCATCGCCGGACTGGCTGACAACGTGCTCAAGCCGCTGCTGCTGGGTCGAGGTGTCGATGTGCCCATGCCCGTGGTGCTCATAGGCGCACTTGGCGGCATGGTCACGGGCGGCATCATTGGCCTGTTCATCGGGCCGGTGGTTCTTGCAGTGAGCTACCAGCTGTTCTGGCAATGGGTCATTGGCCGGCCGGCGGTTGTTGTGCAAGAAGAACAGCAGCAACCTTGATGCCTAACTCGTTGGCGTGTCGCGCCGACCGGCCAAGGCAATCTCCCGGCCAAGGAGGGAGCACATGTTACGCAATCTCCTGACGGGCTTGCCTGTGATCTTGCTCTGCCTTGTGCTGCAGGCAGTTTTCCTTAGCACCACGCTTCGCGCGTACGCTCGGCTCAGGCTCAACCGGGTGGGGCTCGACACGACGTGGGTAAATATTGTGTTGCTGTCGACCGTGATGCTGCTGATGCTGCTCAGTAATTTTGCGCAGATGGTGATTTGGGCAGTGTTGTTCCTGGCCATCGGGGAATTCGACGACCTCACTACCGCGCTGTACCACTCGGGCGTCAATTTCGTCACGCTCGGCTATGGCGATATCGTCATGTCGCCACGATGGCGCTTGCTCGGTCCGCTCGAGGCAGCCAACGGCATTCTGATGTTTGGCGTTTCGACATCGGTAATGACCGCTGCGATCATGGATATCCTCAAATACGCCACCAATGCGCTGAAGAAACACGATACGGATGAAGCGGGGCCGTGAGACAAGGGTCCTGCCAGATCGAGGCATGGATGTCGTACTGATAGGCGAGTGACGATCGACGGGTTTCCACGACTCGAAAAGCGGCGACCTAAAATCGCTTGGCCTGACTATCCACGATGCCATGCCCGCGTTCGTCGACCCCTTGCCAGGGTAACAATCTGGGCCGATCGCGCTGCGCATTACTGTCAGTAACCTGGAAATTCTGCGATCGGGAAGTCGCGCTCGACCGTGAGCGGCGTGCGCGCGTTCATTGCGCTCAACGACCCCGCAGCGCCGCCGCGCGTGTCCGCGTTGTTTTCAAATTGTCACAGTCGAACGCCTTAACAACCGGTCCCGTTTCGCACGTTGCTCGGCGCTCAAATTTGCCGAAATTACGTTGCGCGCCGCAAGGGCGCGATCGGACACTCGGGTAAAGCAATAGCCGTCCAGATATCCGTTAAGGCAACGTCGACGAGTGCCAGTGAATTGCCGCGGGAAGAGGCAGTCATTGGGGACTTCAAGCGTTGCAGCAACAGAGCGAACCGACGGTGCGTAGGGGTGAAGTGTAGGTTTTTTGACTGTCAGTCACTCCGGTCGCGTTGGCGCGCTTGAGCGGCAGATCGTGCGAACTCCGGAATTCGAAATCGGGAGGCGATGATGGACGGCACGAAGAAAATGAGCATGATGCAGCTGACCGTTCTTGTGGCGGTCAACATGATGGGTTCAGGCATCATCATGCTGCCTGCGAACATGGCGCAGGTGGGTGCCATTTCCCTGCTGTCATGGATTGTCACGGCGGTGGGTTCCATGACCATCGCCTACGGCTTCGCCCAGGCTGGCTTACTCAGCCAGCGCGCCGGCGGCATGGCGGCATACGCGGAAGAGGCATACGGAAAGAGCGGCTACTTCCTCACTTTCTTTCTCTATTTTCTGTCGCTGGCCATCGGCAATGTGGCCATCGCCATTTCTGCGGTGGGATACCTCGCCGCTTTCTTCCCGTGGCTATCCTCGGGACCAGGCGCCACCTGCATCGGCGTGATACTGCTGATCTGGATAACGACGCTCGCGAACTTCGGCGGGCCGCGCATTACCGGTCGGATCGGGGCAATCACGGTGTGGGGAGTGATCATACCGGTGGCCGGGCTTTCCATCATTGGCTGGATCTGGTTCAAGAGTTCAACGTTTTCTGCCGCCTGGAATCCCCATGGCCTGAGCCTGCTCAAGGGCATGGACTCCAGCATTGCACTGACGCTATGGGCGTTTCTTGGCATGGAGTCCGCGGCACAAAACTCGGACGCCGTTGAAAATCCCAAGCGGGACGTACCCATGGCCTGCTTGCTCGGCACGCTCGGCGCCGCCGTCATTTATGTTCTGTCCACTACCGTGATTCAGGGCATTGTGCCCAATGCGGAGCTGGCCAAATCGACCGGTCCGTTTGCCCTTGCTTATTCGCAGATGTTCAACCCGACAGTGGGCTCGATCATCCGCGCGCTGGCCATTCTCGCTTGCCTTGGCTCGTTGCTTGGTTGGCAATTCACTATTGCGCAGACAGCGAAGACAGCCGCCGAGGAGCGCTTCTTCCCGACCTTCTTCGCCAAGACAAACAAGATGACCGCGCCGGTTGTCGGCATGATTGTCATGGGTGTGGTCCAGAGCCTGATGGCGTTGTCCACGGCCTCGCCGAGCCTTGGTGAGCAATTCTCGATACTCGTCAATCTCGCGGTGGTGACCAACGTCATTCCGTATATTTTGGCGCTGTCGGCACTGATGATCATGATGCGCAAGGCAGGCGTACCCCTGTCTACCTATCGACTCAACACGTTCGTGGCGGTCGTGGCGATGCTGTACAGCACGTATGCCATCTACGCGTCCGGCAAGGAAGCCGTGCTTGGAGCGACCATCGTCATGGCGCTTACTTTCTTGATCTACGGCTTCCTGGCACCTCGCTTTTCTCACCCAACTTGCCGCGGTACCCCCGCGGGAATAACTCGCAATGGCGAATAGGCTTTCCAGGAGAGAAGATATGTCGCGCATGAATAGTGTTGTTGTGCGTAGCAGCCTGTTGCGTTGGGTGTTGCTAGGGTTATTCCTGCTTCAGGTGCCGGCGACGCAGCTGTTCGCGCAGACCGCAGGTACCGGGACTGGCACGCTGGAGCGCGTGCGTGCGAGCGGCAAGTTGACGATTGGCTATTACGCCGAAGCCCGCCCGTATACCTTTCAGGACAAATCCAGCGCTGTTGACGGCTACGCGATCGCCGTGTGCCGCCAGATCGTCAGCGCGACCCAGGAGCTGTTGCATTCGCCCGGCATTTCCGCGGAATTTGTGGCGGTCGACGCGGTCGATCGCTTCAAGGCGATAAAGGAAGGGCGCATCGATCTTCTGTGCGGTCCGTCCGTGCCGTCACTGAGCGGCCGTGCCGAGGTGAGTTTCTCCCTGCCGATCCTTACCAGCGGCACGGGCGTCATGCTGCGCAAGGATGCACCGGCGGCGCTGCGCGACCTTCTCGAAACAGGCCAGGCTGGCGGAGGGCCGGTATGGCGAGGCTCGCCCATGCTTGCCGTGCTGCAACAGCGCAACTTCGCAGTCATTTCCGGCTCGCTGTCCGAAAAGCTGCTGAAGGAGCGCCGTGACGAACTCAAGGTGAACAGCGTTATTTCATCGGTTCCCGACCTCAATACTGGTCTCAAGGAACTTCTCGACGGCAAGGTCGATGGATTTTTTGCCGAGCGCAATGTGCTTCTCGACCTCGCCAAAAACGATACGTCGGGTCAGACCATTGTGCTGAACCGCACGTTCGACAACGAGCCGCTGTCGCTGGCGTTGAGTCGTGGCGACCCTGATTTTCGCCTGCTGGTGGATCAGGTGCTGAGTCGACTCTATCGCTCGGGAAAGATCGACGCGATCTACGAGCAATACATGGGCAAGCCGGACTCGGCGACCCAGAACTGGTTTCGCACGACGGCGCTGCCTGAGTAAGGCGTCGCCGCGTCGCCAGTGGGTTGTCGGAGTCAATGCAAATGCGGGTTCCATTTGAGGGGTACGTCTGCTTGGCCTTTTGAACCTTTACAGCTACCCATCATGTCCTGCGTCGTGCACATATCCGTGAGATGCGAGGACTCGGGAGGCGGGCAGGAATCTGCCGTCCGCTTCCTATTCAGCCCTTTCGGATCGACTGGAGGTGACACCATGCGTTGGCCATCCCTCGGTTTCATGAGCCAGCAAACACTCATCTGCGCACCGCTGGTGCTGTGCGGCATGGGAGCCTTCAGTCCGGCGGTCATGGCGCAGTCTTCCGAGACGGACGAACTGAAGGCACAGCTGGAGCAAGTCAAGGCGCAGATGCAAGCGCAGCAGCAAGTGATGCAGAAGATGCAGTCGCGCCTTGAAGAACTCGAGGCGAAGGAGCGCACGCAGCAGGCGAATACCGCGCAGGCCCAGGAGGCAGCACCACTGGTGAGCCCGGCGACAGCCCCTGCGCCTGCAACGCCACCGCCGTACCGCCCGCCTTCCGCTGTCGCGGGCACCTACGAACCACTGCCTGAAGGCTACATTCGTCTCGGCAATACGGGAAACCTGCTCAAGGTGGACCTGGTGGCCCAGCTCGATGCCATGGCCGACAGCACCTACATGGGCGCGCCGGACCTGTTCGTTCCATCGTCGATTCCGGTGCGCGGGCAGCCCCTGTATGACACCGGGTGGCGCTCCAACATGAGTGCGAAGCAAAGCATATTCCGTATGGATTTCCAGCGCGAAACCGACTACGGAACGCTCAAGGTCGTCTACAAGAACAACTTCTTCGGTAGCGGTACCGGCGACATGCCGTACAACCTGCAAGCCTTCTATGGCGAGTTGGACAACAAGAACTATACGTTGTTGGCCGGCTATAACATCTCCGCGTTCACCGACATCGACGTATTCCCCAACACGCTCGATTACGAAGGACCCAACTCGTTTACGTTCAAGTACGGGCCGCAGATTCGCTTCTCGCCTGTGTTGTTCCGTAGTGGCGAGAGCACGCTGACCTTGCCGATGTCGTTGGAGAAACCCAACGCCGACATCGGGGTGCCCGACGTGCCCGTGGTCAACGGCTTCAACACTTATTCGCGTCGCCCGGATATCACGCTTGGATTGAGATGGCAGGCGCCCGACTGGCATGTGCAATGGGCCAATCTCTTCCGTGACCTTCGTGTCGAGAACGATCTGGGCAACACCCGTGGCACAACCGGCTATGCCAGCCAGCTTACCGCCACCACGGGGCTGTTCGAGCACGACAGCATCCAGGGGTGGGCCAGCTATGGCAAAGGCTATGCCAATTTCCTGCAGGACATTTCCGGCCTTGGGCTAGATGCTGCGTTTACGACGAATGGCGACTTGCGAGCGATCCGCGCGCGCGGATACGGCGCAGGTTACACGCACGCATGGCTCGACACGCTGACCTCCAGTCTTTCGTATGGCTATCTCAGGATCAGTCCTGATGCCAATTTCCTGCTCAGTCAGGACCTGCCGAAAAGCACCAAGTTTGCTTCCATCAACCTCGCCTGGCAGTTCAGCGAGCGAGCCATGGTGGGCGTGGAATACCTGTGGGGGCAGAACATTGCCCTCAACGATTTGCGAGGGCAGGGGCAGCGTCTGCAGACGACCTTGCGCTATGACTTGAATCCCTGACGCCTGCCGACTGTGCCGGGAGATCCGGCGCATCGGCAAAGCTGGGCACCGTTGGAGACTGCAACTCATGTCGATGAATCATCCGTGGATTCTTTGTGTCACCAGCGATTTGCCGGATGAAGGGTCGGTGTTTCGGCTGGCGCTGGCCCGTCTTCGCAAGGCAATCGAAGAGCGCGGCATCGAGGTCGTATTGGCGCTCAACAACGAGGATGGCTTGGCGATCGCACGTGGCAAGCCGTCGTACTCGGCGGTGGCGATTGACTGGGACCTGGGCGAAACAGGATCCATGTCCGAAAAGCCGGTCATGCAGATTGTTCGCGCGGTGCGCGAAAAGTCACTGCGGGTGCCGATTTTCCTGCTCACCAAGAGCATCCAGACACCCGACGTGCCGATGAGCCTGGTCGAGGAAGTGCGCGAGTACGTGAACATTGGCAGCGAGACACCGGAGTTCTTTGCGCGGCGTCTGCAGTTCGCCATTGACGACTACCACAGCGGTCTGCTGCCTCCTTATTTCAAGGCGCTCAAGAAGCTGACGGAGGAGGGCGCGTACCAATGGGATGCACCAGAGCAATCTGTATGTAACGCGTACGGTTGGCGTGTTGCTGACAGCGCATGGGGCGCCT
>CAWAMF010000004.1:0-346734 GCA_963783075.1 uncultured Gammaproteobacteria bacterium
CACCTCTCGCCTAAGTGCATGATTCCATTGGCACTCCGTTGGATATGAAATCCAGCCTATAGGTGGGGTGACCACCACACGACGTCTTGGGTCATCCAAGGGCATCCGCCTGCCTCTTTGGTTTTCCTCGTCTGTCTGTGCCTATCTGTCTTTTTGGTCAGGCACGCCAAAGAGGCGATCACCAGTCCTTGAGCGCTCATCGGCCCTCACCCAGCTATCCACCTCACCGCGCAGATAGACGCATAGAGTGACCGAGTACGCCACCACGACGAGTAGCGTTCCCTTGTTCCACAGGAAGGCAAAAAGGTGATCTAGCGAGGGCTGGGAGACGAGCAACCATAACGGGTCACGCCATAAGAACATCGTCCCCACGCCGGCAACCACCGCCGCCATAGCCGCGACGTTCTTATGCTCCCCGACGCATAGCCGCTTGCCGGCATACGCCCCTATGAGCAACCAAGCAGGCACAAGCACCCACCACGGGTAGAACGTCAGCAGCCCGCAGCCCACGATAAGCGCGACGCACAGCCCCACAAAGTATTCCGGGCTCTTTTCCTTGGTCATCCTCAGTCCCTCCCCATGTCCCGCCAGTGTATGTCCCTGGCATCCGCAAGTTTATTCGACGGCCGATCAATCACTTATCGACAATCTGTCATTGTCTACCCGACAGGGGGTGCATCCCGCTATCGAGATGGTTAATCTAGTCCACATCGCAGCAACACACCGCCGCGATCCGGGCCGGCAAGGGTGCCAGCCTATGAGGTTCACCGGGCAAGGATGCTGCCCTGTCACATGGGAGCCACCCGCAAGGGTCGCAGTGACTACACGGGTAAAGGGAATACCGGCGAACCTGAGCATTACCCGCTAACGGGTTGACACCCGAAAGCGATACGAGTAGGATTCACCACATCGCAGCAACACGGGCCGACCGAAACGGCGGCCATCAAGGCGATCTTTTACAACTCAGGAGGTGCGCTCCGCTTTGGCAAGGGCCGGGCGCACAGGACGGAATGAGGGGCGGCATCGACGCTGCCCCGACAGTGACACGACACAAGGCGCTCTGCGGAGCCTCTTATGTGGAGCCATTGAACTCACGAGGGCCTTATTGCGCCCAGTGCATCCCGACAACGGGTAATACGCACGACAGGGAATAACCCATGACCGCATTGCTTTGGACTGTGATCGTACTCACCGGCTACACGCTGGGCCGTCGCATCGCTGCGGCGCTGGGAGTCTGAGATGGAAGCCCACGGAGGGGCAGTGACCAAAAGAAGAAGACAAGCCCACGCGGTCGCCGTGGGAGCCAATGCGCGGCCGGGGAGACATAGCGACCGGCCGGGAATTCCGCGCAGTGGGGCAACCAAGGAGAGAACCGTGCTGAACCACGAAGCAACCAAGCCCGTGCAAGAACTGCGGGGCGAGTTCGTCAAGCGGAAACCGGAGGCCAAGAAGGTCTACCGCGTCGAGGGCTACTGCCGCACGTCTCGCCGCTGGGAGCTGGTGGACTGCGACGACGTCAACCGCTGCATTTACGTCAAGCCGGGAACGCTGCTGTTCGCTGGCTTCACCTACTGAGGAAACGCAATGCCTATCCATCGTTTTACCTTGGTCCGCATTGCGGACGGCTGGCTGGAGCACCTGGACTACATCGGGACACGTAAGGGGCTGCCTGCGGGCTGGTCCATCCACAAACGCAGTGGCGCGCTATGATGCGCAAAGGAAACAACGTGGCGGAGAAGCCCATGAACGCAGACGACCGCGAGAAGGTACGCGCCGAAATCGGCAAGCTTATGGCTGAGACCGCGAAGATCAACGCGGAAGCTCGCTGGTATCCCTTCGTCGCCGCTGCGGGTGTCTTCGCCGCTGCGCTCGGCCTGCTCAAGCTGCTCAACATCTAGCGCAGCGCACAACCCAAACATCACAAGAACCCGGCCACTGCGCCGGGTTTTTTATTGCCTACTTTTGGAGTCACCCATGAACAACTGCACCATCGCCGCCTCGCTGGAACATCTCGCCGCCGTGCTGAATCTCGCAGCCAAAAAGGACATCCGCTACTACCTCAACGGGGTGCAAGTTGAAGCGGGCGAAAGTGAGACGCGCTGCATCGCCACCGATGGACACGTCCTCGGAGCCACGCGAGCCGACGCCGTCAACGGCATGGGCGGCGCCCCGCTCCTCTCGGTCCTGATTCCCCGCGATGTGCTGGAGATTGCTGTGAAGGCGAACAAGGGAAAAGGCGGCGTCAACATCTGCCACACGGGCGGCAAGTGGGAGATTGTCACCCTCTGCGGCACCTACGGGTTTACCCCTATCGACGGTCGCTTCCCTGAGTGGCGACGCGTGATCCCCTCGGAGCCGAGTGGTCAGATCGGCCAGTTCAACCCGGAGCTTCTCGCTATGTTCTGCAAGGCCGGCAAGGCGCTGGGCACGAAGGCGCCTGTCCACATCGACCACAACGGCGACAGCGGCGCACTGGTCACGCTTGACGGCTGCAATGAGTTCGTCGGCGTCATCATGCCGATTCGACAGACGAACCGCGTAGCGGCCGAGGTCGAGTGGGCCACTGAGTACCCCGCAGCGCCCCTAGCGGCAGCCGCGTAACCCGCAACACACACACACACGAACCCGGCCACTGCGCCGGGTTTTTTGTTGCCCAAAGGAACTGATATGCCCCGCATCTATGTCGCCTGCCTCGCCTCCTATAACAACAGCGTCCTACATGGTCGCTGGATCGACCTCGCCGGCCTCGACGTTGACGGCGTGCAGGACGAAATCGCGGAAATGCTGCGCGAGTCAAAGTACCCGAACGTGATGGTTGCCTGCCCCGAGTGCGATGGCCCCGCCGATCCTGCACACAAGGAGGACGTTGGTGCGTGGGTGTGCCCCTCCTGCGAGGGACTGGGCCGTGTGCCGAGCGCCGAAGAGTACGCGGTGCATGACTACGACGAGCTGCCGTCCGGCTTTGGCGAGTACCCAAACCTCGCGGAAGTCGTCGAGTACGCCGAGATGATTGACGAGCACGGCGACGCCTGGGCCGCCTACGTGGAGCACTGCCACGACATTGGCGGCGACCCCGAAGCCCGTCACTTTGAAGACTGCCGCGCTGGCGAGGCGGATTCCGAGCTGGAGTGGGTCGAGCAGTTCCTCGACGACACGGGTGTCCTGAGCGAAGTGCCGGAGAACCTGCGGAGCTACTTCGACACCGAGAAGTATCTGCGGGACATGAAGCTCAACGGCGACGTGGACTTCGTGGAGCACGCCGGCACCACCTACGCTTTCTGGAGGAGCTGACATGGCCACCCCCGCCGACGTCATGGGTCGCCAGGAAGTCGTGCAGTTCCTCGGCGGGAGCCACTCCACGTTTGACCGTCTGCACCGGTCAGGAACATTCCCGAGGGCGCGATACCTGTCACCCCGTCGTCCTATATGGCTCCGCGCGGAAGTGGAGAAGTGGACCAAGGAGCACGGCGGCAGCATCGGCCGCAAAGACCCATCGGCCCGGCCCATCGTTACACCGATGCGGCAGCCTCATCAAAAAGGACAGCCCGTGCAGCACGATCAGTACATCAAGACCTCGAAGGGAACGCTTCTCGCCTCCTACGGCCCGCGAAAGGACACCGGCACGGGAATCGAGGAGGTCGAGCCTGGCTCCGCCGAGTTTTGGGGCGTATACCGTCACGGCCGAAGCGGCCGGGCTGAGTGCGTCGGCGATGCGTCGGATGAAGACAGTGCCCGGACCTTTGCCAGCATGGTTGCCGACGTCGAGCGCATCCGTCGCTACAACAGCGGGATGAACGACATGGAGCGGTCCCCCACGGGCGAGGACTACAACACCCTGCTCTCAATTGTGGGGGTCTAACGTGCAGCGCGAGCAGATGGTCATCACCCATCACCTCACGTTCGGCGACAAGACCACGCAGATTCACGACCGGGGCAGCGAGTGGATATTCATCGCGCCGGTAGGGGCCGGCGCCGAGGGTGTCCGCTGCGACACGCTCCGCGACGCCATCGTGGAGGGCAATCGCCGGGGCGGCCTCTACACGTACCGCAAGGTGCCTATGAGCGTCCACGCAAAGCACCTAGGGCTGACCTAGTCCTTCGGCTGGCACTTCCGCCAGTGATGCGAGGCCCAACGCTCAACGTGGGCCATCGCCTTCTCTCGTGACATGTAGGGCGCACCTACCGTCGTGTTCGACGTACCCCACGGATACATCACCAGTCGCCACGGCGACTCATCGCCACGGCACGGGCACAACGACGCGAAAGTTCGCGACCTATACGGCTGCTCCAGGCGGGCAAGCCACACACCTTCGGGATCGTTCGGCAACGCCGGCTCCCACACAACGACTACTTCAACCATGCCGCTGATTCTCAACCCCTATGGCAGACCTGTCGTCACCCTCGACGACGGCGAGCACCTCTCAACCATCCCTCCCGACGACTTCGAGGACTGACGCAATGCCCTTCACCATCAGCACCGAAATCACCGCCGTCGCCTTCGCTGACCTGCTGATTATCGAAACTGTGACCCGAGTCACGTCTCATTTGACAGGAGATTCTTTGTGCATCGCGGAAATCGAAATCCTCAGGTGACGCACCCGGTCCACTCGGCCGTGATCTTTGTAGGGCAATGCCTATTCATCCTGTCAGTGATCGGCTCTTTTCTGACGCTGGGGGTCATGTTGGTCCTGCCCTTCGTCAGGTAAGTGACCCAATTTCGTAGGTTCTTGCGCTGGAATTCGTGGCCGCTATGATGCGGCCTCCTCCACACGATTCACCCGGTAACGGGAAACAAAACGATAAGAGGGACTTGGAAGTGCGCCTTGGGAAATATGAAATTGGCCTCTCACGCCCGACCGCTTGGCAGCGTGGTTTCTGGCTCGACAGACATTCTGCGACGTACCTGGCCGTAGGGCTGGGTATTGCAATCCTCAACATTGAACGTCACCCTACAACGGTTTCCCGCCCGCAACCGGGATAAACCCGCTATCCACTTCATGCCGCAAGAGACTGCATACATGGAAATCACTCAGGAACAGCTCATAGCCATCCTCCAGTCCGCACTGGGCGCCTTTCGCGAGGAGTTCGACTCCGACATCACGGCGGCGCGCATCCTGACCCTCCTGTCCATCGTGCAGCACCCCGGCATGCAGCAGCGGGACCTCACGACCTTCGTGAAGGGGCTGTCCCAGTCGGCAGCGTCCCGCAACATCCTCGACTGGAGCGACGTCAACAGCGCACGCAAGGCAGGCCCCGGCTTTGTCGAGCAGCGCACCGACCCGATGTTCCGCAAGCGCAACCTGCTCTACCCCACGAGCAAGGGCCACGAGTTCGTGAAGCGCTTGACCAACACCGTCAGCGCCTCCCTCGGCCGCAAACGCGCCGACTCGGAATGATCCGGGCCGTGCCGCCCAACCTATCCGCGTAGCCCTCCGCCAGATCGGAGGGGCGCGGCTGTGCAAGGAGCACAAGCATGCCTCTCCGACTCAAGGGCACGGCGCCGCAATCCGGCGAGCCTGACCGTCGCTACTACATGATCGACGTCCAAGAGGGTCTCCGGCGAGTACGCCTGTCCTCTGGAACCCGCAACAAAGCGCTGGCCGAGCAGAAAGAACAGGCCGTCCTCGACGCGCTCCGCCACGACATCGAGATTCCCCACGAGGAACTCCAGGCCCTCGTCCGAGGCAACGTCCGCGCCGCCCAGCTGTCCATCCAGCGCCCGCCGAAGGGTATGACCCTCAAGGACGCCTGCGACGACGCGCTCAGTGATCGGCAGCCGTGGGGTCGCAGCAAGAAAGGCTGGGCCGACTGCGCCACGGCCAGTACCTACGCCGGCCACCTCCGCGACATGCAGCGCATCCTCGGGGCCGACATGCCCATCCTCAGGTTCGATAAGGAGTCCGTGGACCAGATCGTTCAGGACCTCCAGGAAGAAGCTGACGAGGACGCCGACACGCCCGGACGCAGCAAGGCTGCCAACTGTGGCACCACCATCAACCGTAAGATGTTCACCCTCTACAGCGTCATCCGACGCCTCCAGGCGCGCGGCCTGCCCGCCCCTCACCTTCCCTACTACGCACGCTTCGACGAGTCGGACAACGCCCGCCAGTTCGTTTTCACGCACGAACAGGAGAAGGAGCTGCACGAAGCGCTGCTGGTCCTCGACACGCTCCCCGATGGCAATGAAGGCGGCCACCCGCGCAAGCGTGACGCCCACGAGTACCGCGACCTGTTCGTTTTCCTCGCTGACGTAGGCTGTCGCCTCACGGCGGGCCTCAACGTGAGCTGGAAGGACATCTCGCAGCACAACGGCGTCCCGTTCGTGCAGTTCTTCCGCAAGAAGGACCTGAAAGGCGGCAAGGCACGCACCACGCCCCTCTCCCTGCGCGCCCGTGAGGTCATTGAGCGGCGCCGCAAGCTCGGCGGTACTGGCCCCTTCTCCGGCCTCAACAAGCGCCGTGCGCAGCACCTCTGGACGTCTGCCAAGAACAGGACGTCACTCGCTAACGAGACGGAGGCAGTTATTCACGCATTACGGCACACCTGCGCAACGCGGATGCTTCGCGCTACTGGCGACATCAAGCTCGTCCAGGAGTGGCTAGGCCACTCGGCGATTCAAACCACTTCGGATATTTACGCGAAGGTGTTGATCGGTCACAAGGTCGAGGCTCTCAAAGCATTTGAGGCCGATTGGACCGGAACGTCGTCAGTCCCCGAAACGAGTGAAAACCGAGACAGTTACTTACCCGAGACAGGGTAATACCCACATATAACTAATTGATCTGTAAGTAGAATCAACAACTTAGATGGTGCGAAAGGGGGGACTCGAACCCCCACGGGGTTACCCCCGCTGGAACCTAAATCCAGTGCGTCTACCAATTCCGCCACTTTCGCATCAGAACAACTCTGAGGAATTCCCGTAAGCACCGGATTTGCAAGGGAACGGACGGGCAATACGCACCATCAATAACCCCTCCCCCGCCAGCTTCCGGGCACTCCGCCCTAAGTCGATGATTCCCTTACACGAAAGCGGGTCATTTTACGGTTCGTGCTGGTAACAACACAAGCGGGCGCGGGGAGTCTCCGGGACCTCTGGGACGCTGGATCGCGTTTGCGTTGGTCTTTCGCCAGAAGCGTATGGGCGCCGGTGGTGCGATCGGGCACGGGTTAAAGGTCACGCAGGACGCGGAAGCCCACTCGGCCGCTGCGAACGCTGGCATCAGCGCCCTGGCGGTAGGCCGAGCGCACCTGCTCAGGTGAGCTGCCCCAGGATCCGCCGCGAACCACGCGCACGCCGCAACCCGGGTTCACCCAGGCACTGCCGTCACGAGGCGCGCGCAGGTAGCTGTCGTGCCAGCAGTCCTGCACCCATTCGGAGACATTGCCATCGATGTCATAGAGCCCAAACGGGTTAGGCGCGAAGCTCATCGCCGGTGCCGGCCCCCAATAGCCGTCGCGGTAGCCCGCGAAGGCGTTGCTCCAGCGACGGCCGCTGGGTGAGCGATCGCCGCTGCCGGTGAGGTTTTCCAACTTGGACGTGGGCGCGCCATCACCCCACCAGTAACGTGTGTTGGTGCCGCCGCGCAGGGCGTATTCGAATTCGGCCTCGCTGGGCAGGCGGTAGGTCTTGCCGGTGTGCTGGCTAAGCCACTCCGTATAGGCCTTGGCGTCATTCCAGGAGATATTCACCACCGGCAAGCGGTCATCGGCAGGTCGGCCGGCGTAGTCGGTTTGCCAGCCGGCGTTGCCATCGTCGCGCATGGCGCCCGTGCCCTCATCGTAGATGCTGGCGCCGCCGAGCTTCACCGAGTCTGGCTGGTAGCCGCTGGCGCGGACGAACTCACGGAACTGGCCCACCGTGACCGACGTTCGCGCCAGCGCAAAGCCCTTGGCGATGGTCACGTCATGTTGGGGTGTTTCGGCATCCTGGCGGCCCGCCTCGCCATCAGGCGCGCCCATCTGGAAGCTGCCAGTAGGCACCACCACCATCGACGGCGTTTGCCCCGGCATGTCCACGAAACGATCGGAGAACACCTGCCCCGGCTTATAGCTCGAATACAGGCGGGCGTTCGTCAGGCGCTCGCCAAAATCGGTGAGGCCTGCGAGATCCGGGCTGATGCCCTTGGCCTGCTCCGCCAGTTGCTGCGCCAGGGCGAGATTGCCGGCATCGAGTGCCGAACGCGCTTGCGTCAGGATGCCTGCTGCACGTGCCTGCCGCATGCCATCCACACGCGTACGCACGTCCTGCAGCGCCTGCGAATCGCTGAGCACGGTGGCCGCTTCGGCCAGCGCCGCATCGGCGCCCTTGAAATCGTTTTGTGCCACCGCGGCCAGCGCCCGATCAAGCACGGCGCGCTGTACCTGCAACACGCCCTGCTGCGCCACGGCGTTGTCCGGATCCAGCGCCTGCACCTGATGGTAGAGCTCCAACGCGTTGTTGCCGGCGGGCTGATCCACATTGCCTTGCTGCAACAGGGCAGCTGCCTTGGCCAGCAGCGGCCGCACCTGTGCAAGCGTCTTCAGCTTGGTCTGCAGTTGGGCGACATCGTCATTGGAATCAGGAATGGTCTTGAGCGCTTCCATCAAGCCATTGGCGGAATCGGCATCGCCCACCGCGATGTCCTGGTTGACTTCGGCGACCAGCCTCGCGCGCACTTCGAACAGCCCCTGGGCGGCGCGACGGCTATCGGGTTTATCCTTCATCGCCTGCTGGTAAAGCGCGGCGGCGCTGTTCTCGTCGCCCGCCAACTGACCGGCGCGCAACGCCTTGCCAGCGCGTGCGATCAAGGCGTCGACCTCGGGCGTATCGGCGCTCAACTGCTCCGGCAGGCTGGTGTCTTTCTTGCTCAACCGCGACACGATGACATCGGTGGGCGCCAGCGTCAGCGGCGGACCGGCATCGATTTCGGTGGGCCCGACCGACGCGTTCGCCCGCGCGCCCGGCGAGACCGCCGTGACCGGACCAAGATTCATCGCCGGACGCGAGGTCACCGCCGACGGCTCGACGTGAAACACGCGCGGAAAGAAGTGATAAACCAGCGCCAGCCCAAGCACGGCCACGCCGACAGCTCCACCCATGGCACGCTGGCGACTTACGGTTTCCTTGCTCGGCATGTTGGGCGTCCTTGGGCGGCCTGTTATGGTGCGCTGATAACCATAGGCACAAACCGATGTCAGGACAATGCGCGATCGCGCAACCTGCATCCTTAGGATGACGCATGCACCCAAACTCCGCCCTTGCCCCCGACGCCGCATGGATCGATGACGGCGACGCCTTGCAGGAATGGCTGGCGGCACTACCCGCTGATGCAGCGCTGGGCTTCGATACCGAATTCATGCGTCGAAACACGTTCTACCCGCAGCTGGCGTTGATCCAACTGGGATGGAATGGCCGTTACGCGTTGGTCGACCCTATCGCCTTTGAGATCGACGAAGCGCTGCAGCCGCAGATCGGCAACGGCGGCATCGTCACCGTCATGCATAGCGCCAGCGAGGATCTCGAAGCGCTTTCGCCGTTGCTGCCGCACGGTCCGCGTCAGCTGTTCGATACCCAGATTGCGGCGGCCTTTGTCGGCATGGGGCTGGGCCTGAGTTATCGGGCACTGGTGGCCGAACTTGCCGGCGCCGAACTGGACAAGGGCGAGACACGCTCGGACTGGCTGCAACGCCCGCTGACCGAGTCGCAGCTCGCCTATGCAACGCTCGACGTCGTCTATCTGAAGACTGTCCATGAGCAGCTGGCCGAACGATTGGCCCAGCGCGACCGCGCCGCGTGGCACGCGGAGGATTGCGAGCGTCTGAAGCAACGCGCCTGCTATCGCGAGGGCGACCCGCAGCCCCAGCGTACGTTCCGCAGCGCCTTTGATTGGCGTCCGGAACAACGCGCGCTGCTTCGTCGCGTATTGCTGTGGCGCGATCATGCCGCCCGCACGCTCGACCGCCCCCGCCCCTGGCTGCTCGAAGACGCCGCGGTGATGAACCTGGCGCAACAGCCGCCCGCCTCCGCCAGCGAGCTGGAGCAGCGCACGCGCGGACAGCGCGCGCTTCGCTCGCCTCAGCGCGTCGAACTGCTGGAGGTTTTGCGTCGCCCTGTCGACACGGACGAAGTGGCGGCCACCGCCGCGATTCTCGAAACACCGCAAGGCGAAGCCAAGAAGGCGTTTGTGGCCATGAAGGACTGCGTCGATACGCGCGCCACCGCGCTGGAGCTGCCACCGGGCCTGTTGTGCCCCCGCAAGGCGCTGGAAGAGTACGTGGTGACCGCACAGTGGCCCGAATTCCTGGAAGGATGGCGCCGCGACGTGCTGCACGACGAGCTGGCCCGGCTGCTGCCCTGAACAACACCCGGGGGCTTGGCGAAGCCCGAATCTCGCTGGTAACATGTTTCGCTCGTGTGGGGCCATAGCTCAGCTGGGAGAGCGCGTCGTTCGCAATGACGAGGTCGGGAGTTCGATCCTCCCTGGCTCCACCAATCCATTCCAGACAGAAAGCCTCGAGGGTTCACGCTCTCGGGGCTTTTTCGTATGCGCGCGGCGGCGGCGTTCGAAAGACCCTGCGAAACGGATGACTGCGAGGCAGACGAATGGCACATGGCCCTTGATGTCACGCGCATCGGGCACACTTCGGGCACTGACTGTCGGGTATGTTGCCCGACAACAGTGTTGCCCATAGAAGTCCACGGAGATGCGCTCGTCATGACACCGCAGGAAGAACAGCTACTCGAAGATTTTCTCCAGCGCCTCGCTGCTGCCGGCAGCGTGGCGAAGGATGCGCAGGCCGATGCGCTGATCCGCCAACGCCTGGTCGGCCAGCCGGATGCGTTGTATCTGCTGGTGCAACGCAGCCTGTTGCAGCAGCACGCGCTGGAAGGCGCCAAGGCACAGATCGCGCAGCTGCAGGCGCAGGTCGCTTCACAGCAAGGCGGCGGCAGTTTTCTTGGTGGGCAGCAGCCGTCGGCGTGGGGCGCATCGCCTCCGCCGATTCCGCAGCAGGCTCAGCCACAGCAGGCAGCGGCGCCGGGTTGGCGGGAGCGTTTGTTTGGTGGCACGCCGGCGCCACAGCCGAGCGCGCCGAGTTTTCTTTCGCAGGCAGCCACCACGGCGGCCGGTGTGGCTGGCGGCATGTTTTTGTTCGACGGTATCGAGAGCCTGATGGGCGGTCACCACGGTGGTGGCTTGTTTGGTGGCGGCTTCGGCGGCCAGCCGTCGGTGATCGAGAATGTCACCGAAAACAATTACAACGACAACGACGATCGCTCGCGCGGCGACAACAGCGACCAGAATTTTGCGTCATCGGATTTTGATGACAGCAATGACGGTGGTTTTGACGACAGCAGCTGGTCGTGAGGTATCGCCCGCGCACGCGTTGCGTGCGCGGGTTGAGGGAATGAGGCAGGTCGGGCGCGCACAGGGTGCGCTCCTACAGCGAAGCCGGCGCCGCAAGCATGCGTAGTTCGGGATGCTCTGATTGGGCCAGGTCGGTGCGCAAGGCTTCGACGAAATACGCGGGAGCCATGCTGATGGCCGAGCGCAGCAGTGCGCAGGCTTCTTCGATGCGGCCTTGCTCGGTGAGTACCGAGGCCCAGCTGCATTTGCCGCGGTAGTCGCCCTTTTCGGCCGAGCGGCGATAGAGCTCGCGAGCCTTCTCCGTATCCACCGCGGTTTCCCAACCGTGTTCGTAGTACTGCCCCAGGAAATGCATGGCGCGGCTGTGCCCTGCCTCGGCGGCGCGTGCAAACCAGTGGAACGCCTGCGCACGGCTCGGTGCGATGCCACGTCCATTGGCCAGCACATGGGCGTAGTTGTACATACCCCAGTCCGAACCATGCTCGGCGGCTTCGCGGTACCACACGGCGGCCAGTTCGTAATTTACCGACATGTCCCAGCCGTTCTCATAGCAACGACCAAGCATGTTCATCGCCATCGGTTCGCCCTGATGCGCGGCCAGCTGAAACCAATACATCGCCTCTGCCGGATCGCGCGGGCAGCCAATGCCTTCCAGATAGGTTTGGGCGACAGCCAACTGCGAGGCACGGTCGCCGACAAGCGCCTGGGTAAGCAGCAACGCGTGCGCTTTTGCCGGAGTCGCCCTCAACAGCAGGGAAAACTCGTCAGGCGTGGCGGCCTGCTTCGTGCTCATGCCTCAGACCAGGTACGCAGCAGGTTGTGATAGATACCGGTCAAGCGCAGCACGTCAGCATGGGGAGCGTTGGCCTGGGTCAGGCCCTGAATGGAAACGTCGAGTTCGAGGAGCATACGCCGCTGTTGCTCGTCGCGCACGAGGCTCTGGATCCAGAAGAACGATGCCACCCGCTCGCCGCGAGTCACCGGCGCCACGCGATGCAGGCTGCTGGCCGGATACAGCAGCATGTCGCCCGCAGCGAGCTTTACCGCATGCGTGCCGTAGGTGTCTTCGATGATGAGTTCGCCGCCGTCATAGTCATCAGGCTCGTTGAGAAACAGCGTGGCCGAAAGATCCGTACGGATAGGTACGGCCGATGCGGAACGCCGGTCATAGCGAATGGCATTGTCGACATGGAAGTCGAACGAACCACCGCCGCGATAACAGTTGAACAACGGCGGAAAAATATGACGCGGCAATGCGCCGGCAAAGAACGTGGTGTTGCGACCCAACGCGTCGAGCACCAGCGTGCCCAATTCCTGCGCCTGTGCCGAGTCTTCCGGCAATTGCAGGTTGTGCTTGGCCAAGGCCGACTGGTGGCCGGCCGTTATGCGGCCATCGGCCCAGGGCGCGTCCTGCAAACGTTGGCGGCTATGCGCCAGCTCGGCGGCAGAGAGAACCTCAGGCACTTGCAGCAACATGGCGTTACCTCTTCATCAACGCGATGACGCCTCCGCAGGGAGGCGTCATCGATAAGACGTTTACCTATATCAGAAACGGAAGTTGGCGGTGATGATGCCGGCCCGGCCCGGGGCGACCGAGGCGTAGTGCGAGGCATAAGCCTTGTCGAAGTAATACTTGTTGGTCAGGTTCTGCACGTTCAGCTGCAGCGTCAGGTGCTTGTTGACCTCGTAGGACGCCATGGCATCGAAACGCGTGTAGGACGGCACCCATTTGGTGTTCGCCGCATTGCCGAACACCTTGTCCTGGTAATACGCGCCGCCACCGACGGTCCAGCGCTCGGTAAGGGCGACGTTGGTCCACAGCGTGAAGCTGTTCCTGGGCGTGTTGGGGAACTGGTTGCCCTGGTTCGCCGCATCGGCCTTGGACGTCTTGACCAGATCGCTGTCGAGATAGGTGTAGCCGCCGAACACGTTCCAACGTTCGGTGATCTGGCCATTGAAGCCCAGCTCGACGCCGTCCACGCGCTGTTCGCCGGCATTGATTTGTGGGCTGCCGCTGCCGCCGGTAGCGATGCGCGCATTGGTCTTTTCGCTGCGGAATACGGCAGCGGTCAGAGCCAGGCGCTGGTCCAGCACATCCCACTTGGTACCCAATTCCAAGTTGCGGCTGTTTTCCGGCTTGAGGTCGGCATTGGTCACCGAGATGCCATCGGCACCATCGCCGGCATCCACGCCTGGCGGGTTGGATGCCGTGCCGTAGGACAGGTAGACGCTGCCGTCCGGCGCCGGCTTGTAAACCACACCGACCTGGTAGTTCCAGAAGCTGGAGTCATTGCTGAGACGTGCCACCGCCCCGGTGGTCGTGGTGGTTGCTGTGGATCGGGTGCTGTAGCTATCGAAGCGCACGCCGGCATTCACCGACCACTGCGGATCGAACGTGACGGTGTCGAAGGCCCAGGCCGAACGCGTATCGGTGACGACACGAACCGGGTTCTGACCACCTATGATCGCGCCGTTGAACGGATCGTTCGGCGTTGGATTGCGCACATCCGTGCACCAATAGTTGGATGGTGCACCGATGCCGTACTTCTTGCTGCAGGCACCGTTGACGATGGAGCCGGCGTTGTGGGTGTCGGCCGCATTCTTCGCCGGATCGACCAGGTAGCTGGTGCGCTGGGTCTTCTCGTTGCTGAGTTCCAGACCTGCAGCGATGCTGTGCTTGAGCGCGCCCGTCTCGAATTCACCGGTGAGATCGGTCTGGTTGGTGATGGCGGTGGTGTTGCTGTCGCGATTGTTGTTGCGGCGCCAGATGCCGCCATTGACCAGGAAATTCCCCTGGCTGTCGTCCGGCTGCGTCCAGATGTAGTCGTTGGTGGAACGCGCATAAACCGTCGTGTTTCGCAGCAGCCAGCCCGCGCCGAAATCGTGCTTGAGCAGAATCGTGCCGATGTCGTTGCTTTGCTTCTGATAGTCGCGATCGAGCCAGCCGTAATACGTGCCGCGAGGCACCGAGTACGGGCGACCGTCACCGTTGAGGCGCGCGTTCGCGTTGGTGGCCGCAAACGGGTTGTTATACGGAATGCCGCTATCGGGCGTGTCGTCACTCTGCAGGTGGTAGTAGCTGAGCGTCACACTGGTCGGCGCATGCAGGCCGAACGTGACCGACGGCGCGATACCCCAGCGCGACATGTCCGGCCCGTGTCGGCCCGGCACATCGTTGCTGTGGCCCATCACGTTCAAGCGCACTGCCGAATCGGCACCCACCAACTGGTTCCAGTCGGCCGTGCCGCGATAGTAGCTATCGGTGCCCATGCCGGCCGTGCCGCGTACGAAGTTCTCCGCCGTGGGCGCCTTGGTCACCAGGTTGATGCTGCCACCCACGCCGCCTCGGCCGGTATAGGCCGAACTGGGGCCCTTTATCACCTCGACCTGATCGATGTCGAAGATTTCGCGCGACTGCGAACCGGAACTGCGCACGCCATCAATGAAGATTGAGCTCTCGGAGTTGAAGCCGCGGATGATCGGGCGATCGCCATTGGGGTTGCCGCCCTCGCCTGCACCAAAGGTGATACCCGGCACCTGGCGCAATACATCGAGCAGCGAGGTCGCTGCTGTCTCCTGAATGATCGCCTGGGGAATCACGGTGACCGAACGCGGCGTATCCAACAGCGGTGCGGTGAATTTCGGCGAGGCCGTGTTGACGACGGTGGAACGGACTTTCACGCCATCGAGGTTCTGCGCGTCCTGCGGATCGGCAGCGGCATCGCCGGCCAGATCGCCACCTGCCATGGCCGAGGTGGACGCGAGGGCCATGCCCAGGGCGCTGACGGCAAGCCGGATGGGCGGGTTCGCCGCAGAAGACACAAACGCTTTGGAGGTCATGATCGATCCTTCGCGCAGGCGAACGCAGGCCGGCCCTGGCACGGGAGCCTCTTCGCTGCTGGTTTACGGGGTTAGGAAACGGGCGCGCCTGGCGAGACATACGTCTCCAGCTAGCGGCACGGAGCTCACGATAACCGGATTGAGAATGATTCGCAATATCTTACGCGCACGCCAGGATGTCGCAGGCCGAGCCGTTCCCTGCCCCATCACCGCGCGTCGTGGCCTACGCGCGGAAGGAAACGCAGATCCGTCGCGTCATCTACCACTGGCGCAAGCATCGGGGGAAATCAGCACTGCTATCACAGGCCTTGCATCCGCCATCCGGCAAGCATCCTCTGGCCTAGCGGAAAACCCGGCAGACCCTGTTAGCCTTGCGCCGCCGGCGCTCATCGCGTTGGCAGCTTCGCCAGGCAACTCGCCTGCGAACAACAGGGGCACCGTGCTGCGCAGAGCCACCCAGGTGATCCATCGGATAACCTGCTGGCCGAACCCGTGTCCCTTCAAATCAGACAGCGGAAGCCCGGCATGCAGAATCTGGAAAACACCAAGCTCGCCATCATCGGACTCGGCTACGTCGGCCTGCCGCTAGCGGTGGAATTTGGCAAGCGCTACGACACGGTCGGTTTCGATATCAATCAGCGGCGCATCGCCGAATTGCGCGCCGGCGACGACAACACGCTGGAGGTCAACACCGCTGAGCTGGCTGAATCGGAACATCTGCGCTTCAGCGCCGAGCCGGCGGACCTGGCCGATCGCAACGTCTATATCGTGACCGTACCCACGCCGATCGACTCGGCCAAGCGCCCCGACCTGACCCCCTTGATTCGCGCCAGCGAAACGCTGTCGAAGGTGCTCAAGCGTGGCGACGTGGTGGTGTACGAATCCACCGTGTATCCGGGTTGCACCGAAGAAGTGTGCGTGCCGATTCTGGCCAAGGGCTCGGGCCTGGTGTTCAACCGAGATTTCTTTGCCGGTTACAGCCCCGAGCGTATCAATCCGGGCGACAAGCAGCATCGTGTCACCAGCATCCTCAAGGTCACCTCCGGCTCGACGCCCGATACGGCCGATTTCGTGGACCGCCTGTACGGCTCCATCATCACCGCCGGCACGCACAAGGCCAGCTCGTTGAAGGTGGCCGAGGCGGCCAAGGTCATCGAGAACACCCAGCGCGATCTCAATATCGCGCTGGTCAACGACCTGTCCATCCTGTTCAACAAGCTCGGCATCGATACACTGGAAGTGCTGCAGGCGGCGGGGACCAAATGGAATTTCTTGCCGTTCCGCCCGGGTCTGGTGGGCGGCCACTGCATCAGCGTCGATCCGTACTACCTTACGCACAAGGCGCAGGAAGTTGGCCATCACCCGGACGTGATCCTGGCCGGAAGGCGTACCAACGACAGCATGGGGCCGTATGTCGCCAGCGAGGTCATTCGCCTGATGGTGCGCAAGGGCATCAATCCGGTGCGCGCCCGCGTGCTGGTGTTGGGCCTGGCCTTCAAGGAAAATTGCCCGGACCTTCGCAACACGCGCGTGGTGGACATCGTGCAGGCACTGCGCGGCTACAACGCCCAGGTCGACGTGCACGACCCATGGATCAATCCCGCCGAAGCCGAGCACGAATATGCGCTCACACCGCTGGTCGATCCGCAGGCGGGCAGCTACGACGCCGTGATCATTGCGGTGGGACATCGCCAGTTTGTTGCGTTGGGCACTGCCGGCATCCGCGCCTTCTGCAAGCCGGAGTCGGTGGTGTATGACGTGAAGTATGTGTTGCCGCGTGCCGATGTGGACGGCCGCCTCTAAGACTTGGGAATCGCATCATGAAAGTGTTGGTTACCGGTACCGCCGGATTCATTGGCTCCTACGTGGCCGAACGACTGCTCGCACGCGGCGACGAAGTGATCGGCTTCGACAACCTCAATGACTATTACGACGTCACGCTGAAGAAGGCGCGCCTTGCGCGCTTCAAGGATCACCCGCGCTACACGCACGTGCACGCCGACCTGGCCGATCGCGCCGCGATGGAACGCACGTTTGCCGAACACAAGCCGCAGCGCGTGGTGCACCTGGCCGCGCAGGCGGGCGTGCGCTATGCAGCGGAGAATCCGCATGTGTACGCGAGCAGCAATGTCATCGGCTTTCTGCATGTGCTTGAGGGCTGTCGCCAACACGGTGTGGAGCACCTGGTATTCGCGTCGACCAGTTCGGTCTACGGCGCGAACACCGCGATGCCGTTCTCCGAACACAAGTCGACCGAGCATCCGCTCACGCTGTACGCCGCCACCAAGAAAGCCAACGAGCAGATGGCGCACAGCTATGCGCATCTCTACGGCATCCCCAGCACCGGCCTGCGCTTCTTCACCGTGTACGGCCCGTGGGGGCGGCCCGATATGGCGCTGTTCCTGTTTACTCGCGCCATTCTTGCCGGCGAGCCGATTCGCGTGTTCAACCATGGCAAGCACAAGCGCAGCTTCACCTATGTGGACGACATCGTCGAAGGGGTGATTCGCACGCTCGACATGGCGCCTGGCATCAATGCGCACTGGGACAGCAACGCTCCAGATCCTGCCACCAGTGGTGTGGCGCCGTATCGCATCTTCAATATCGGTAACGAACGGCCGGTGGAATTGATGCACTACATCGAAGTGCTTCAAGACTGCCTGGGCCGCAAGGCCACGATGGAGATGCTTCCGCTGCAAGCAGGCGATGTGCCTGACACCGAAGCGGATGTAACGGACCTGATACAGACCGTTGGCTATAGGCCGCAAGTTTCGGTAGAAACCGGTGTCAGCAATTTTGTACGCTGGTATCGTGAGTACTACCACGTGTGACTGCGCCGGCTGATCATTACGCCACGGACAGATCCGCGAAGTTTTACGTTCGATAACGTGGATCCTCTAGGGGGCTGGTGTGATCGTCGACTACATGGGCGCGGCGCATCCTCAGGATGTGGAAACGGACTTATGTGTCATCGGTGCCGGTGCTGCCGGCATTGCGATTGCCCATTCATTCATTGGCACGTCGGTTCGCGTCTGCCTGCTGGAAAGCGGTGGTGCTTCCACCGAACAGCGCAGCCAGGCGCTATACGAAGGTAGCTCGCTGGGAGATGTCCCGTTCGACCCGAGCACGTCGCGCATGCGCGTGTTCGGTGGCAGCTGCAATCTGTGGGGCGGTGGATGCATACCGCTTAGCCGGCACGACATGGACACGCGCGACTGGGTGCCGCATAGCGGCTGGCCGATCAGTTATGCCGAGCTGGAGCCCTATTACACAAGGGCTCGCGCTTACTGTCGGCTCGACCCACTCGAGTTCGACAACGGCTCGTTTGCCGCCCCCACGCTGCACCCGCCGCTTCACTTCGACGACGAGAAGCTGGTCAATCAGATCTTCGCGCATAGCCCCATTTTGTTTGGCGAGGCCTATCGCGATGAACTGGAACAAGCGCCCAATGTCACGGTGATGCTGCACGCCAATCTGCTCGAGCTAGTGGCATCACCCGACGGCGCCCATGTGCGCGAAGCACGCATCGGCTCGCTGGCTGGGCGTCGTGGCACCGTGCGTGCGCGGCACTATGTACTCGCGTGCGGCGGTATCGAAAATGCGCGCCTGCTGCTGTTGTCCGATTCGGTGATGGGACAAGGCCTCGGCAATCAACACGATGTGGTGGGTCGCTATTTCATGGACCACCCCAGCGGCAAACTGGGTACGCTCACCACCGATACACCGCACCGCATCACACGCCCGTACGACCGTCGTCGTAGCAAGGGCGCGGTGCCTTCGTTCCCGGAAATCGGGCTATCGCACCGGGCCCAGCGGCGGCATCAATTGCTCAATGGCCGCGTCCACCCCTTCAGTGTGGAGGGCCCGCTGCCCAGAGGCATCCGCGCGCTGCGTGAACTGCGACTGGCGCTGCGGCGCTCAGTGCAGGACGAAAGCGCCCGTCTGGAAGCGCGCATGAGCGAAGCACTGCGCAACGCGCCGGCCACCGAGGCGGTGGCCGTGCCCGACAGCGTGGCGCTCACCGCACTGCGGCTTGGTCTTGGTATCGGCGACATCGCCAAGGCCTTCATGCACAAGCTGGCCGATCGCCCCTCGGTGGCGAGCAATCACATCGACCTGGTCGGCTACTTCGAGCAGGCACCCAATCCTGACAGCCGCGTCATGCTGGGCCACGACATCGACGCGCTGGGACAGCGCAAGGTAAGTGTGGATTGGCGACTCACGCCGCTGGATCGGCATACCTACCGCACCGCCGCCAGGCTGTTTGGCAGCGAAATTGCTCGCGCGGGCGAGGCCCATTTCCAACTGGAGCCCTGGCTGGACGACGACAGTGCGGAGATTCCCCAAGTTCATGGCACAGCCCATCATCTGGGTACGACGCGCATGTCCGATGATCCCCGCCAAGGCGTGGTCGATCGCGACGGCAAGGTGCACGGGATCGACAATCTGCACGTGGCCGGCAGCTCGGTGTTCCCGACCGGCGGCTGGGCGTTTCCCACATTTACCATCGTGGCGCTGAGCCTGCGCCTCGCCGACGAACTGCGTGCCATGCTGATCACCTATGCCACGTCGGGGCTGCCGTAGCCACACCGCGTGCCTGGCGCACGTGCCATGATTCCCGAGGTCATGGCCCGAACCTTTCTTCACGAATTGACGTTGGCGCTGGAACGCAGCGGCTTTACGCCGCCGGGCGAAGGCGAGGCGCGCATCGTGCTGTTTGATAGCGCGCCGTGGATAGGTCTGTGCGCCGATGCCGAGGCCTTGCTCGACGCTCGCGAACGCGCACGCGCCCAGCGCTTCCGCCATGTGCGCGACCACGACACCTACGTACTGGCCCACGCAGGCTGGCGTGCGGCGCTCGGCATCACGTTGGGTATGGACGCTGCAGACGTGCCCCTGGCCAGTACGACAAGTGGGCAGCCGCTGCTGCCCGATACGGCCTATGCCACCAGCCTGAGTCACAGCGATAGCCATGTGGCCATGGCCATCGCCAAGGCGAACGCCGTGGGCGTGGACATCGAGCGATACCCGCCCCGCCATAGCTTGCACGGCCTCATGGATGTGCTTTGCGCCCCCGTCGAAGCCGCGGCACTGCTGGCACTGCCTGCGGCGGCGCAAACGCTGTCGCTGTTGCAACTGTGGACGCGCAAGGAGGCGCTGCTCAAGGCATTTGGCGTAGGCCTGCGCGAAGCACCGGCAGCCGTCGTGGCCGATCTCGATCGCGTGGTGGAACCACCGGCGTCTGCCGCAGGCGCATCGGCCTGCTGCGTGTATCAGCTCGAACTGCCGTCGCATCTGGCAGGCGCGCTTGCTGCTACCCACTTCCATAACGCGATATTCGGTGCACTGGCTAGGTCTCTCCGATGGCGGCGTTCACAGCCGCGACATCACCGCCTGAGCCACTGTTTCACCCCTGAAACAGGCCGGTGTATGCCTTCATGAGGCCTGCGCTCCTACGTAAGTTACATCGACACTTTCGACACCCCGGAGCTAGTCTGAAATCCTGCTAAAGGGACACGGCCGTAACTTGGGGGATAGGGGGATCGGATGCTTCGTTTCCTACGTCGGCAATCCGTACGCTGGCTGATGCTGCTCGGCTTTTGCGAGTTGTTGCTGCTTGCCGCGTCGTTATGCCTGGCGACTTACCTGCGCTATTTCCGCAATGCCGATGAGCTGGCTGAGTTCACCGTGCACCTGCCGGAGCGCTCGTTGGTATTTGCCACCGTCATCGTCATTGGCATGGTGGCGATGGGCCAATACCAGGCGCACATGCGCACGACCCGCTTTGGCTTGCTGGCCCGCCAGGCCGTGGCTTTCGTGCTGGGTGGCGTGCTGCTGGTGGTGGGTTACTACGTGGTGCCCCAGGCCTATGTTGGCCGTGGTGTGCTGGCCATTGCACTGTCGCTCGGCTTTGCGCTGGTGCTGGGCAGCCGCATGTTGTTCCTTCAATTGGTAGAGGTGGAAGCGCTCAAGCGTCGCGTACTGATTCTTGGCGCCGGCACGCGTGCGGCGCAAATCCATAACCAGATGCGCCGTCGCACCGATCGCCGCGGCTTTTCCGTGATGGGTTACATGCCACATGCCGACGAAACCATCGCGATCCCCGCTGAGCACCTGATACATCGAAACCTGCCGCTGCAGACGATCGTGCTGCGCGAACAAATCGATGAGGTAGTAGTTGGCTTCGATGACCGCCGTGGCCACCTGCCCATGGACGAGCTGCTCGAATGCCGCCAGATGGGCGTCACCATCACTGACCTCACGTCCTTCTTCGAGCGCGAATCCGGACGCCTGCAGCTGACCGTGCTCGATCCGTCGTGGTTGGTGTTCTCCGGTGGCTTCAATGCGACACCGCTGCGTCAGCTCAGCAAGCGGTGTTTCGACCTGGCTGCCGCCAGTCTGCTGCTGCTGCTGTGCTGGCCGCTGATGTTGCTGGAAGCGCTGGCAATACGTCTTGAGTCCGGTCCGGGCCAACCGATCCTGTACCGGCAGGAACGCGTGGGCGCACACGGTTGCACCTTCCTGCTACTGAAGTTTCGCAGCATGCGTACCGATGCCGAGCGTGACGGCGTGGCGCGCTGGGCCGCCAAGAACGATGACCGCGTGACGCGCGTGGGCCGCATCAGCCGCAAGCTGCGGGTGGATGAGCTGCCGCAGCTGTGGAATGTGCTGAAAGGCGACATGAGCATCGTGGGGCCGCGCCCGGAACGACCGCAGTTCGTGGCCGACCTCGCCGCGCAGATTCGTTACTACAGCCTGCGCCATTGCCTGAAGCCCGGCCTCGCCGGCTGGGCCCAGCTGAGCTATCCCTATGGCGCCACCGTCGAGGAAGCCGCGGAGAAGCTCAAGTACGACCTGTTCTATGTAAAGAACCACAACCTGCTGCTGGATCTGCTGATCCTGATCCAGACAGTGGAGGTCGTATTGTTTGGGCGCGGCGCGCGCTAATCGCCGGATGCTGGCGGTATGTTAGGCGGCGTGTCGGCAGTGCGTGGCACTTCGCCCAGCGAGCGCAAGGGTGAGTTGTACCAGTCGACCACACGGCCATCTTCAAACAACACCCACGACGGCCCGTATTCCCAACGGTCGCCACGGACGCTGACCGGCAGGCCTTCGATGTCCCGCACTTCGCTGGGCGACATGCCCAGAGTGAGAATCGGCGCCTTGGTCGATTTCGTCGACACAGCAGCGGGCTCGGCGGTATCCGCAGGCGCGACTTGTTCACCGGGCGCTTCCGGACGACTGGCGATGTCCCATCCCAGCACGACTATCGCAACCGCCGGCAGCAGCAACGCCAACGCAGGATGCCGCCATGCAGGGCGCCTGGCCGCGCGCATACGCACGGGTGCCACATGGGCGTCAGGCACACTGAAACGCACACGCGGCGTTACGCCAGGGAGACGGCCATGCTCACGCTGAAAGGCCATGGCGGCGTCGTATTGTGCAATGAGGCGCTGCAGGCTCGCGGTAGCCACCGGATCGGTGGTTACTCCACCTTTGCGATCGGGATGCAACCGGGACACATGACGCCGATAGGCCTGCTTGAGATCGGGCAACGCACAGCCCGGACGCAGACCCAGCGTCCGATACATGTCGAGAAAATCGGTTTCACTGGCCAAGCTGGATCCCCACTCGGCGTTTCCACGAAGCCTGTCGCGCAACGCCCGCGGGTCGCCGCACCAGGATCGCTTCATTCTTGGCATAGTGTGGCGCGCTTCGCAATATCCATCTTTCCGAGGGCGGGAGCGACGTCATGCTGAGCTGTCACCAACGCGTCATCCACATCGCGGTGCTGGTCGCGGCCGTGGCCATCGCGCCCCTTCACGATGCGCTCGCCGACACAGCTGCCGGAGACGGTGCCATGGCACAGACCTTCCCCGCCCTTGGCGCCCATACCATGCTCAATCACTCCGAAGGCATGGGGGTGGCGCCAGCGGTGACGGCGCCCATCGACACCCGGCCCGAAGGCAGCTCGTTCATCGTGCTCAATGGCGGCTACGTCAAGAACGCGTCCGCACCGGTGGACAGCTATGCCAATCACTGGAAGCGTATTGGCGATGATGTGGTGTTTCACGGCTATGACGGCGCCTTCGACGTGACGGCCTATGTCGCGTTGACCGGCAAGGGCGGCCCAGGGCACACGGTACGCATCGACAAGTCGGGTTATCCGGAAGGCGAGATCTCCCTTCCCTTTATCGAAGTCACCCACGCGGGCGTGCTCAAGGATATGGCGCAAAATTACCCGTCGCCAGGGCTGGTGCTCACCAGCGGTAGCGTCACCACCACCGGTCCGGCCACCTTGATCGCGGTGTGGTGGGGCGACGCCGGGGTCAAGCGCATGTCCGCGCGCCCCAACAACGGCTTTACGGTCATCGACAGCTATTTGTTGCTGCCGGACAACAGCGGCGTGCAATGCGCCGTGGCGTTCAAACAGGTAACCCAGGCGGGAACCTATGACGTGAGCTGGGTGGGCTCGCCCATTCAGGGCGCCATTCTGTGGCTGTTCGCGTTCCAGTCGAAATAGGCCCTGCGCAGCCGTTGGCCGAGTGCCCTTCCCGCAAGGAATGACGCTGCGCCCCGCGCCACGTTCAGCCGTTATCCCGCGATGAAAACCAGGTATAGGCAGTAAGGGATAGGGTCAGGAATAGCCGGGATGGTCTAGGGAAAAAACGGGACGAACGGCCGACAATCCCTCGTAATTCTTGTAGCGCCGGCCCGCGTGCATCGCCCAACCATACGAGCCGCTAGCGGGTCAGATCGGTACCTGAGGGGTCTGTTTCGACGGTTCAGTACCGCACCACGCGGGGGAGGGTGTAGCCATGCATGCTGGCACGGCCAATTTGATTGAAATGGATTGGGACGCCTTCGACCCACAGCGCATTCAAGCTGTGCGCCACTCGTTGGCCGATCATCCCTTGCTGCAACCCGACCAGCTGGTCGCCCTGGGCAAACGCTTCCAGGGCAGCAGCCACCTCTTCACGTTCAACAACAACGCCGGCGCGGACGCGAACTTCGATGACGTCGCGCGCCTGTACCCGAATCGGCGCTCGGTCACTGACACCTTGCAGGGCATCACCGATGCCAATGCGTGGATGCTGTTGCGCCATGTGCAGGCCGACCCGACGTATCGCGCGCTGATCGATCTCGCACTCGACCCGATCAAGCCGCATATCGAGCGCAAGGACCCTGGCATGTACTACCGCGCCGGCTGGATCTTCATCGCCTCGCCTAACACCATCACGCCGTTCCACATCGACCGCAACAACGGCATCCTGCTGCAGATCCATGGCACCAAGAAAGTCTATGTCTGGGATGCCGAAGATGTCGATGTATGCAGCGAGGAAGCGCGCGAATGCTTCCACTCGCGCCATGAGCTGGACCGGGTGAAGTGGAACGAAGCGTTTCGCGAGCGCGCCCACGTTTTCGAGGTTGGCCCGGGCATGGGCGTGTACATGCCCATTACCTGCCCGCATATGGTCGAGACCGGCGATGAGCCTTCCATCACCATCAGCCTCACCTACAGCACGGAAGCCACGCGCCGCAACGCCATGGAGCATGTGGTGCACGACCTGCTGCGCCGCAAAGGCATTACGCCGCCGGCAGTGGGCAGCCATCCGCTGCTGGATGGTTTGAGCTATGCAGGCGCCGCCACATTGATTGCGCTGCGTGGAACGGGTAGTCGCCCGCCCGCCTGCCCTTCGCTGGCACGTCGCCACACCTACGCCGTGGCGGATTGACGCCGCGAGTTTCCCGGCTCGTGGATGCGGCCGAACCCTATGCAGTGAACGCCATGAATGCGAACAGTACCGAAACCGGGAATGCCGAATCGACCGCCACGGGCCTGTTCGACGTCTTGCCACGTCATTCTGGCGCAGTGGGCGCAGGCAGCAAGGTGGCCTGTGAGATCGTCGTCGCACTCGGCGTAGCGAGCGTGTCTCCGGTGGTGCTGTTGTGCGGTGCGCTTGCGCTGGCCGAGGCTCGCTTGACCGGCGCCGATAGCGTCACGGCTACGGTGACGATGCAAGGCATCGCCCGTCAGGCTCGAATCGACGTACCTCGCGAGCTCGGCCACCACGCGTGGCTGGAAGCGCTGGCACTCGCACTGGCATGCGCGGACGCGCCAACCGGCCATGCCGCATGGAGCGCTATCGATACCGAGGCGCTTGCCACCACCGACGCCGTCGCCGTCAGCCATTGGTACCTCGACCGGGCGACATCACGCCTGCAGGGATCGTTGCAGCCTCCGTTCCATGACGATAGCGCAACGCTGTTTGCCCGCTGCGTGCAGCATGCGCTGGTTGCGCTCTCTTCTGCCGAAGACCTGCCGCTGGCCGAAATCGACATCATCGATGCGACCGAACGCCGGCAACTGCTGCACACCTGGAACAATACCGCCGTGCCGCGCCACGCAGGCGACACCGTGCACAGCCTGTTTGCTTCCACGGCCAGGCGCTACGCCTCGCGCATCGCGGTGGCCTCCAGCGAGGTCTCCCTGCGCTATGACGAACTGGATGCACGTGCCGACCACGTCGCAGCGGGGCTCGCCGCCGCAGGCGTGAAAGCCGGGAACACCGTCGGCCTGCTGCTGGATCGTTCGGCCACTGCCATCGTCGCCATGCTGGGTATTCTGAAGGTTGGCGCGGCCTATCTCCCGCTCGACGCGAGCCATCCGGCGGAACGGCTCGCCTTCACCCTCAACGATGCGCGCGCCGCGCTGGTGATCGCGCCGGCACAGGCGGCTGCGCTGCCCGGCATCCACATGCCCATGCTCGCGCTCGAACAACTGCAAGCCGCGGCCCCGCTGGCCTCCCTGCCCTCATTGGACGGCTGCGCGCTGGCGTACGTGATGTACACCTCTGGTTCCACCGGCACACCCAAGGGCGCGCAGATCATGCATCGCGCGATCATCCGGCTGGTGCGCGATGTGGACTATGTGAGTTTCGGCGATGCGCCGCGTGTGTTGCACGCCGCGCCGCTCGGTTTCGATGCATCCACGCTGGAAATATGGGGCGCCCTGTTGAATGGTGGCACCTGCATCATCCATGGCGAACACATTCCCACCGGTTGTGGCCTGTCGCGCACCATCCAGCGCTACGACGCACGTATCGCCTGGCTCACCGCTGCGCTGTTCAACGCCATCGTCGACGACGATGCCTCGCGGCTGGAGGGCTTGCGCCAGTTGCTGATCGGCGGTGAGGCCCTGTCCGTGGCGCATGTGCGCAAAGCGTATGCCGCGCTGCCCGATGTCACCATCATCAACGGCTATGGCCCCACCGAGTGCACCACCTTCTCGGCCACCCATGCCATTCCGCGCACGCTCGAC
Source organism: uncultured Gammaproteobacteria bacterium (assembly GCA_963783075.1). Taxonomy (GTDB): domain Bacteria; phylum Pseudomonadota; class Gammaproteobacteria; order Xanthomonadales; family Rhodanobacteraceae; genus Dyella. Next base: position 26,509 of record CAWAMF010000004.1, read on the forward strand.
GCGCAGGCACACTCGGTACCCATCGGTCGCCCCATCCCCAACACCACGCTGCATGTGCTAAATGCGTGCGGCGAACACGTTCCGGTGGGCGTGGCCGGCGAGCTCTTTATCGGTGGTGAAGGCCTGGCGCGCGGTTATCTCGGGCAGCCGGTATTGACGGCCGAGCGGTTCGTGACCGATCCGTTCGGCGCCCCCGGTGACCGCCTGTATCGAACGGGCGACCTGGTGCGCTGGCTGCCCGAAGGTGTCGTCGAATTCATCGGCCGCACCGATCACCAGGTGAAGATTCGTGGCTTTCGCATCGAGCTGGGTGAAATCGAAGCGGCGCTGCAGCGCGTGCCCGGCATACGTGCCGGCGCGGTGCTCGCGCGCGAGGATCAGCCGGGACAGAAGCGGCTCGTTGCCTACTACGTCGCGGACGACGCGTCTCTCACGGCGCGCCAGTTGCGCGAACAATTGGCACAGGCGCTACCGGAATTCATGGTGCCGGCGATCTACCTGCGCCTCGATGCATTGCCGGTGACGCCAAACGGCAAGCTCGACCGTCGCGCCCTGCCCGCGCCCGATGGGCGCCGACCCGAACTGGTCGATGTCTACGCGCCTGCCGCGGGGCCGCTGGAGCAAAAGCTGTGCGAGCTGTTTGAAGCGATACTCGGCCTCGACCAGGTCGGTCGCCTGGACAATTTCTTTGACCTTGGCGGCAACTCGCTACTGGCCGTTCGCACCGTCGCACGCATCCACGCCGAGCTGTCGACCACACCGACCATTCCCGCTTTCTTCGGCGATCCGACGCCCGCCGCGCTGGCAGCGCTGGTCGAAGGGCGCAGCACCCGCTCGGCCCTCGCTTCGCGCATCGCGCGCGGTCGCCAGGGCGACCACGGCGAATCGGTCGCGATCATCGGCATGGCAGGACGTTTTCCCGGGGCCGGCGACGTGGAGACGTTCTGGAACAATCTCTGCGCGGGCCGCGAGTCGATCACTTATTTCGGCGCCGATCAGCTCGACCCCGCCGTGCCTGCGGCCGAGCGCGATGACCCCGCCTATGTCGCCGCACGTGGCGTCGTCGACGGCGTGGAAGATTTCGACGCCGCCTTCTTTGGCATGACGCCACGCGAGGCGGAGCTCACCGATCCGCAGCAACGCATTTTCCTCGAGCTTTGCTGGGAATGCATGGAGCGCGGCGGCTATGTGCCGGATGCGCATGAAGGGCCGGTTGGCGTGTTTGGCGGCATGCACAACGCCACCTACTTCCAGCGCCAGCTCAGCACGCGCCCGGACCTCATCGACAAGCTCGGTGCGTTCCAGGTGATGCTGGCCAACGAGAAGGATTACCTCACCACTCGCATCGCGCACAAGCTCAACCTCACCGGGCCGGCAATCAGCATGAATACGGCCTGCTCCACCTCGCTGGTGGCCATTTGCCAGGCCGTGGCCGCGTTGCGCGCGGGTCAATGCGATATGGCGCTGGCCGGCGGCTCGTCCATTACCTGCCCGCCACGCAGCGGCTATCTCTCACAAGAAGGCTCGATGCTGTCGCCGGATGGCCATACGCGAACCTTCGACGCGAATGCGCAAGGCACGGTGTTCAGTGACGGCGCGGCCGTGGTGCTGCTCAAGCGACTCTCCGATGCGCAGCGCGACGGCGACATCATTCATGCTGTGGTTCGTGGCGCCGCCGTGAACAACGATGGCGGCATCAAGGCCAGCTTCACCGCACCCAGCAGCGCCGGCCAGGCCGCGGTCATCGCCATGGCGCTGGCCGATGCCGGCGTGGACGCTCGCTCGATTTCGTATGTGGAAGCGCACGGCACCGCCACACCGCTGGGCGATCCCATCGAGATCGAAGGCCTCACCGCCGCCTTCCGCCAGAGCACCGACGAACGGGCGTTCTGCGCCATCGGTTCGGTCAAGAGCAACGTGGGCCATCTGGTGATGGCGGCCGGCGCCACTGGCGTGATCAAGACAGCGCTCTCCCTCAGCGAGCGCACCTTGCCGCCGACACTGCATCTTCGCTCGACCAATCCCAAGATCGATTTCGCCAACTCACCGTTCGTGGTCAACGACACGCTGCGCAGCTGGCACGCCGAGGGCGGTCCGCTGCGTGCCGGCGTGAGCTCGTTTGGCGTGGGCGGCACCAATGCGCATGTGATTCTGGAAGAAGCGCCGGCCTGCGAGCCTTCCGACGCGGCCGGCGGCCCGCAGTTGTTGCTGCTCTCCGCGCGTTCGGCGAATGCCGTGGGCGCGGCAGCTTCGCGACTCGGCGCCCACCTGGCCGAACATCCGAAGCAGAATCTGGCCGACGTTGCACGGACCCTCGCAACCGGGCGCAAGGCGTTCGCACAGCGCGTGTGCGTGGTGGCCGCCAACGCCGAGGACGCCATCGAACGGTTACGTGCGATCAGCGCAACCAACGCGCGCGCCGCAGCAAACCCGGCACCCGCCGTCGTCTTCCTGTTTCCGGGCCAAGGCTCGCAATACGCGGGCATGGGTCGCGCGCTGTACGCGAGCGAGCCGGCCTTTCGCGGCGCCATCGACGAATGCACAGAGATTCTTCGCGACGAACTCGGTTTCGATCTGCGTGAACGACTGTTCGCGGACGATGCGGACGCGCTGCGCGAAACCTCGCTCACCCAGCCCGCCACCTTCGCCATCGAATACGCGCTGGCGAAGCTGTGGATGGCCATGGGCATCCAGCCCCAGGCCATGATTGGCCACAGCGTGGGCGAGTTCGTGGCGGCGGTGCTGGCCGGGGTCATGGGCGTTGCCGATGGCGCGCGGCTGGTGGCACGACGGGGCCGCCTGATGCAAGCGATGCCGGCCGGGGCCATGCTGTCGGTTCGCCTGGACGCTGCCTCGCTCGCCGCACGCCTGCCCACCACCCTGCAGCTGGCCGCCGAAAATTCGCCCAACGCATGCGTGGTGAGTGGTGCAGGCGCTGATGTGGAAGCGTTTCGCGCCGCGCTTGAGAACGATGGCATCGCCTGTCGCCTGCTGCAGACGTCGCACGCGTTCCACTCCGCCATGATGGATCCCGTGCTCGGGCCCTTCCGTGAGGAAGTGGCGCGCATCGCACTGTCGACGCCGGCTATTCCCATCGTATCGACGCTTACCGGCGCATTGCTGGCTGATGAAGACGCGCGCTCGATGGATTACTGGACCAGGCATCTGCGCGGCACCGTGCGTTTCTCCACGGCGCTACTCAGCCAGCTCGAAAACACCAACGCGGTGCTGCTGGAAGTGGGGCCGCGCAGCGCGCTTGCCACGCTTGCCCGGCAGCATCCGCAGTGCCGTGGCCGGGTCGTGGTGCCGTCGCTCTCCGATGCCCCGGACAACGAGCAAGCGGCCTGGCTCGATGCGGTGGGCCAGCTGTGGTGTGCCGGTGCGGCGGTCGCCGTGGACGCGCTCGATCATCGCCAGCGTCGCCTTCGCGTGCGCTTGCCGACCTATCCGTTCGAACGCAAGCGTCACTGGGTCGATGCCGCCCTGCCGCAACCCGCGGTGGCTATGGCGCCCGTCGTGGCCCCTGCGACCACGAATGTCATTCCGCTTTTCAACACATCGTCTGCCCCTCTTGTGGAGAGTTCCATGGATGCCAATCTCCCCGGCGCACCTGCCGGCTCGGCGCGTTCTACCCGACTGCTGGCCCAGCTCACCGAGCTGTTCGAGGACGTGGCCGGCACGGAGCTGCTAGGCGCCGACCCTGCGGCGGGTTTTGTTGAACTCGGCCTCGATTCGCTCGCGCTTACCCAGGTCGCGCTGCAATTGCAGAAAACCTTCGCGCTGAAGATCACCTTCCGCGAGCTGATGGAGTCGTTTTCCACGTTCGAGCGTCTCGCCATGCACATCGATCAGCTTCTGCCGCCGGAAGCCGCGGCACCGGCCACCCCGGCTCCCGTCGCCGCGGTCGCACCCACCTTTGCGATGCCCGCTGCTGCCGGCATCCAGGCCAGTGCCACCGGCAACCTGGTGCAGGACGTGATCCAGCAGCAGATGCTGATAATGCAGCAGCAGTTGGCCTTGCTGGCAGGCGCCACCACGGTTGCGCCGATGGCCGCGCCGGTCCCCGTCCAGCCTAGCGCGCCCATCGCAGCACCCGCCGCCACGGCTCCGGTTGCAGCCAGTCAGCCGGCCACGCAGGACGAAGAATCCACGCTTGCGCACACCACCTACGATGTGAAGAAAGCCTTCGGCGCCATCGCGCGCATCCACTCCACGCAGACCGATCTGACCGAACGCCAACGCGGCCGTCTTGAAGCATTCATGCGCCGCTACATCGACCGCACGCGTGCTTCCAAGGAGTACACCCAACGCCACCGCAACCACCTCGCCGATCCACGCGTGGTCAATGGCTTCCGTCCACTGCTCAAGGAAATGATCTACCAGATCGTGGTGAACCGTTCGAAGGGTTCGAAGGTGTGGGACCTGGACGGCAACGAATATATCGATGCACTCAACGGCTTCGGCATGAACCTGTTCGGCTGGCAGCCGGATTTCGTGCTCGATGCCGTGCGCCGCCAGCTCGACTCCGGTTATGAGATCGGCCCGCAGCATCCACTGGCCGGCGAAGTGGCCGAGCAAGTGTGCGAGCTCACCGGCTTTGACCGCGCCGCGCTGTGCAATACCGGCTCCGAAGCGGTGATGGGAACGGTGCGCATTGCGCGCACGGTGACGGGGCGCGACACGCTGGTGATCTTTACCGGCTCCTATCACGGCATCTTCGACGAAGTGATCGTGCGCGGCACCAAGAAGCTGCGTTCAGTGCCAGCCGCGCCGGGCATCCTGCGCAACACCTCCGAGAATGTGCTGGTGCTCGACTACGGTACGCCCGAATCGCTGGCGATCATCCGCGAGCGTGCTTCGAGCATCGCTGCGGTGCTGGTGGAACCGGTACAAAGTCGTCGCCCCGACTTCCAGCCGCGCGATTTCCTCAAGGAGCTGCGCGCGATTACCGCCGATGCCGGCGCGTTGCTCATTTTCGACGAAGTGGTCACCGGTTTCCGCTCGCATCCACGTGGCGCGCAGGCCGTGCTCGGTATCGATGCAGACCTTGCCTCGTACGGCAAGGTGGTCGGCGGCGGCTTCCCGATTGGCGTCATCGCGGGCAAGCGTCGCTACATGGATGCGCTCGATGGTGGTGGCTGGCAGTACGGTGATGCCTCGATTCCGACGGTCGGCGTCACCTATTTCGCCGGCACCTTTGTGCGGCATCCGCTGGCCCTGGCCGCCGCACATGCGGTGCTCGACCATCTCAAGAGCAACGGCGCGGCGCTGCAGGAACGCCTCAATGCACGCACCGGCCTACTGATGGACGAACTCAACGCGTTCTGCGCCGGTGTCGGTGCGCCGATCAAGCTGACTCACTTCTCGTCGGTGTGGAAAACCAACTTCACCGAGGACCACCCGCTGCAGGATCTGTTGTTTGCCATGATGCGCAGCCGCGGGATCCATGTGCTGGACAATTTCCCCTGTTTCTTCACCACCGCGCACAGCGAACAGGATTTCGTGGCCATCGCCAAGGCCTTCAAGGAATCCGTACTGGAAATGCAGGAAGCCGAATTCCTGCCCCGCCACAAGAACGTCGAAGCGCTGGTACTCGATGCCAGCCGCCCGCCGGTGATGGGCGCGCGCCTGGGCAAGGACCAGGACGGCAACCCTGCGTGGTTCGTACCCAATCCTGATGCGCCCGGCAAGTTCATGAGGGTCAACGCATGAGTCCCAACAACACGACGCCGCTTTCGACCACCGCCCCGGTCGCCGTCGACTACGATCCGTTTGCTGGCGCAGCGCTTGCGCGCGTGGTGCCGGCAACGGCGCCGCAGCGGGAGGTATGGCTTGCCTCGACGTTGGAGCCAGCCGCCTCGCTGGCTTATAACGAATCGATTTCGTTGCGCCTCAAGGGCACTCTGAACATTCCCGCGCTGCAAACGGCGCTGCAGCAATTGCTGGATCGCCACGAGGCGTTACGCGCCACGCTCGGCAATGACGGTGAAGAGTTGTATATCGCCGCTCAGCAGGAATTGCCCTGCCCCGTGCGTGACCTTTCGACTTTCGGTGCACCCGAACAGGAAACGGAAATCGCCGCCACCCTGCAGCGCGCGGTGACCACCCCATTTGACCTGGACAACGGCCCGCTGGTGCGGGCCGAACTGTTGCGCCTGGGCGCACAGGATCACCTGCTGGTATTCACGGCGCATCACATCGTCTGCGACGGCTGGTCGTTTGGCGTCATCGTGCGCGACCTGGCCGCGCTTTACGCCAGTGCGCTCGGCATGGGTAGCGAACCGGCACCGGCCAGCCTGTTTGGCGACTACGCGCTGGCCGAAGCCGCGCATGCGCAAAGCCATGAAGGTCGCGACGCGGAAGCCTATTGGCTCAAGCGCTTCGGCGATGCCACACCTTCACTCGATCTGCCCACCGATCACCCGCGCCCGCGCCAGCGCAGCTTCACCTCCAAGCGCGAAGACCTGATGCTCGATGCCACGTTGATCGCCGACATCAAGCGCATGGGCGCCCAACGCGGCGCCAGCCTGTATGCCACGTTGCTAAGCGCGTTCGGCTTGCTGCTGCAACGGTTGAGCGGACAGGACGATGTAGTCATCGGCATTCCTTCCGCCGGCCAGGCGGCGGGCGGACTCGACACGCTGGTAGGCCATTGCGTGAACGTGCTGCCGCTGCGCGTGGCGATGGATCCGGCCGCCAGTTTCTCGGACAGCCTCAAACAGGTTCGTGGCGACCTGCTCGATGCCTTCGATCATCAGCAGTACACGCTGGGCAGCCTGTTGGCACGCCTGGCGCTGCCACGCGATCCCGGCCGGCTGCCGCTGGTCAGCGTGCTGTTCAATCTCGATCAGGCGCTGGATGAGCGCACCGTCAGTTTCCCGGGGCTGGCGTTCGAGTTCGCCGGCAACCCGCGCGTGTTCGAAAACTTCGAACTGTTCGTCAACGCCGTGCAGGTCGACGGCGGCGTACGCCTGGAATGCCAGTACAACAGCGACCTGTTCGATCAGGCGACCATGGCAGCGTGGCTCGATGCGTACGCCACGCTACTGCGCCATGCCGCCGCCACGCCCGAGCTTGCCGGTGGCGCGCTGGGGTTGGTTTCCGGTGCGGCGCTGCAAACCTTGCGGGCACTGCAGCCGCCGCGCACGGGTTATCCGGCGCAACAACTTGCCCACGAATACTTTGAAGTGCAGGTGGATCGCGCGCCCTCGCGTACGGCCATCAGCACCGGCGCCGCACCGTTGAGCTATGCCCAACTGGAGGCACGAGCCAACCGTATCGCCCATGTGCTTCGCGGGCGCGGCGTGGGTCACGGCAGCCTGGTGGGGTTGTCGCTCGCGCGCAGCGCCGACATGGTGGCCTCGCTGCTCGCGGTGCTGAAGACGGGCGCCGGGTACGTTCCACTCGATCCCAGCTTTCCAGCCGAGCGGCTCGCCTTCATGGCTGAGGATGCGTCGCTTGCCGCCTTGATCGTGGACGATGCCGCATCCACTGCGTTCGAATTTCCCGCCGAACAGGTGTTATCGCTCACGCGCGACGCCCAGGCGATTGACGCGGCCAGCCCCGCGCGGCTGCCGCGCGATGAACACGCGGCGACGCCCGAATCCGTCGCCTATCTCATCTACACCTCCGGCTCCACCGGCAAACCCAAGGGCGTGCGGGTGCCGCATCGCGCCACCGCCAATTTCATCAGCAGCATGCAGCGGGAACCGGGCGTTACTGAGGACGATCGCCTGGTCGCCGTGACCACGCTCTCCTTCGACATCGCCTTTCTCGAACTGATGCTGCCGCTCAGCGTGGGCGCCGCCATGGCCATCGCCAGCTACGACGACGTGCGCGATGGCGCTGCCATGCGGCGGCTGGTGGAACAAAGTGGCGCCACCATGATGCAGGCCACCCCGGCCGGCTGGCGCATTCTGCTGGAATCGGGCTGGCCCGGCCGCGCCGGTTTCAAGGCGATTGCCGGTGGCGAACCGTTGCCGCTGGATCTGGCCGAGACGCTGCTCGAACGTTGCGGCGAACTGTGGAACGCCTACGGCCCCACCGAGACCACCGTGTGGTCGACGCTTTGGCGCGTGAGCGATCCCCGCGCGGGCATTTCCATTGGCCGTCCCATCGCCAACACCACCGTCCAAATTCTCGACGAGCATGCCACGCCCTGCCCGTTGGGCATGCCCGGCGAAATCTATATCGGTGGCGACGGCGTAACGCTGGGTTATCTCCATCGGCCTGAGCTCAATGCCGAGCGCTTCCTGCCCGATCCCTTTGCCGGTGATGCACAAGCGCGCATGTATCGCACGGGTGATCGTGGACGCTGGCTGGCTAGCGGTCTGCTCGAACATCGCGGCCGTCTCGACTTCCAGGTCAAGATCCGCGGCTACCGCATTGAACTGGGCGAGATAGAAACCGCTCTGGCTGATCTGCCCGAAGTGGCGCGGGCCGTCGTGGTTGCTCGCGAGGATCGTCCCGGCGACGTGCGCCTGGTGGCCTATGTGGTGCCCACCGAGGGCGCAGCCATCGAAGAGACCGAACTGTGCCCACGCCTGCGTCAGCGGCTACCGGACTACATGCTGCCGCAGCACATGATGGCGCTGGACGCGATTCCACTGCTGCCCAATGGCAAGATCGACCGCAAGTCGCTGCCCCCGCCGTCGGTGCAGTCGGCGACGGCGAACCGCGAGCGACAGGCCCCGCAAACCGATACCGAGCGCCGCGTCGCCGCCGCGATGGAAACCGTGCTGGCACTGCCTGACCTGGACGTACGCGACAACTTCTTCGCGCTGGGTGGCCACTCGCTGCTGGCGGCGCAACTCACCGCACGCCTCAATCGCGAATTCGACATCACCTTGTCGTTCCGCACGCTGTTCGACGCGCCCACCATTGCCAGCCTGGCCGCCACAGTCGACGAGCTGCAAGCCAGCGGCAAGGCCGTCGCGGCGCCGCCGATCCTGCCGCGGGCGGAACAGGGCCGAGCACCCCTCTCGTTGATGCAGCGTCGCTTGTGGTCGCTGGATGAGCTGCAGCCCGGACGCGTCACCTACAACGCCCCATCCGCCCATCGCCTGCGCGGCCCGCTGCATGAGGCCGCGTTCGAGCAGGCGATGCAGGAACTCATGCGGCGCCAGCCGATCCTGCGCACCGCGTTCCGCCACAACGGCAACGATGTGGAACAGATCGTGGAGGATGTCACGCTGAAGTTGTTCCCGGCTGAGGATCTTTCCGCCCTGCCGACCGATCAACGCGAACAGGTGTTGATGCAGCGCCTGCAGGAGCTGACCGACACGCCGTTCGAGCTTACCCGTGCACCGCTGTTCAGTGCGCGCATGTTCCGGCTGGCCGATGACGAACATGTGTTCTTCTTCATGCCGCACCACATCATCTGGGACGGCTGGTCGTTCGACATTCTGTATGCCGAGCTTTCGCAGCTCTACAAGGCGTTTGCCGAAGGCAAGCCTTCACCGCTGGCCGCGCTGCCGGTGAGCTATGGCGACTTTGCCGCGTGGCATGCGCAATGGCTGGAGAGCGAACCGTTCCAGGCCCAGCTGGGCTATTGGCGCGAGCGGTTGGCGCGCGCGCAGGACACCGATGCGCTGCCCACCGATTATCCGCGCCGCCCGGGCATGTCGGGCGTGGGTCGTACCGAATGGATCCACGTGTCGCGGGAAACCACTGACGCCATGCACGACGTGGCGCGCCAAGCCGATGCCACGCTTAACATGGCGTTGCTGGCGCTCTACTACGTGCTGCTCAGCGGCATGTCTGGCCAGCGTCACCTGGTGGTGGGTACACCGGTACGCGCACGCAATCAGACCGAAGTCGAATCGGTGATGGGCTATTTCAATAACCTGCTGCCGCTGCATGTAACGGTCGAACCCACGCTGCGCTTCATCGATTTCGTGCGCCAGGTGAAGGACGCCGCCATCGAGAGTTTTGGACATCCGGACGTGCCGCTGGAATACCTGCTGCGCGAACTGCGTAGCGGCCACGGCAATGGTGCGGTGCTCTATCAGGCATTGTTCTCCTTCCAGGATGCGCGTCAGCGCATGGTGGACTGGGGTGGTCTCAGCCACGAGCAGATCCTGCTGTTCCAGAGCGGCGCCACCGAAGATCTCGGGCTGTGGTTCCTGGAGAACACCAAAGGCATGCTCGGCGGTGTCACCTACAATGCCGACATCCTGCAAGCCGATACCGCGCGCTTGCAGCGTGACCGTTATCTCGCATTGATGACGCGCGTTTGCGCCGACCCGACTCAGTCGATCGAGACCCTGAACTCCGCCGGCGCCGACGAACTGGCACAAATCGCGCGCTGGAACACGGCAAAGTCCTCGGCCGTTGCCACGCCAGGCGACGCGGTGTCGCAATTCGAGGCGCAGGTCGATCTCGCGCCCACGCAGGCGGCGCTCGCCGTCGGCGGCTGGAACACCACCTATGCCGATCTGGACGCCCGCAGCAACCGTATGGCCGCCTGCCTGCGCCAGCGTGGCGTGAGCCAGGGCAGCGTGCTGGGGCTTTGCACAGCGCCGGGCATTGGCCGCCTCGCGGCGATGCTGGGCGCGCTCAAGGCCGGCGGCACCGTGGTGTTGCTCGATCCCGAAGACCCGCCGGCACGCTTGCAAGACCTGATTGCCGATGCCGGCGTCAGCGTGCTGGTAGGTGACGCGGCGTTGGAGGCATCGCTGGGTTGGCCGCGTGCGAAAGCGCTGTGGCTCGATGCCGATACCACCGAGATCATCGCCGCCTCCAGTCAGCGCACGGCGGCAGCGCAGCGTTTGCCCGACGGCCCTGCACTGGTCGTGTACCTGCCCGATAGGGACGGCCGGCCGCAAGGCTCAGCCATGACTCATGGCGCGCTGGTCCAACTGTTGAACGATGTACGCGCCGCGCTGACCCTATCGCCGGGCGACCGCGTGCTCGGCATGGCGCCGGCCGATACCGGCATCGCCATCGTCGAACACCTGTTACCGCTTTGTACCGGTGCCACATTCGTGCTCGCCAGCCTGCATCACGCCAGCGACGGTGAACTGCTCGCCAGCCTGATGCAGGCCACCCACACCAACGTAATGTTTGCCCCGCCCGCCGCATGGCGCACGCTGCTGGCCACCAGCTGGCCCGCCGATCCGCAGCTCAAGGCGATCTGTGCCGGCGACGCCCCCACGCCCGAACTGGCTGCGCAACTGGCCTCCCGCTGCGCCGGACTGTGGAATCTGTTCGGTGCGGACGACAGCGCCTTTATCGCCACCATCGGCCGGGTCGAACGCCCGGCCGATGGCCTGCATCATGGTGGTCCGCTTGCATCCACCACGGCGTGGATTCTCGATGCCCAGCAGCGGCCGTGCCCCATCGGTGCCATCGGCGAAATTCATTTGGCCGGCCAAACACTCAGCACGCCGTTTGGCCAGCGTGCGACGGCGACACCGGCCTGCACGGTGTCTCTCGCCGACGCACCGGCCTTGCGCCCTACGGGCTACCGCGGCCGCTGGCTCGCCAATGGCCAGGTGCAGGCCTTGGGCCGCCTCGATCGCCGCCTGCGCGTGCATGGGCATGAGGTCAATCCTGCTGCGGTGGAAGCACCGTTGCGCAGCCAGCCGGGCATCGCCCAGGTCATCACCATGTCGCGTACGGATGCGGCCGGTGACGCGCAGATGGATGCGTATGTGGTGGCGGCGCCTGGCGCGGTACTCGACCGCGATCAACTTCGCATCGCACTGGGCAGGACCCTGGCCGCGCACGAAATGCCTCGGCACCTGGTGCTGCTGGAGTCGCTGCCGATGCTGGCCGACGGCAACGTCGATGTTGCCGCACTGCCGCTGCCGGGTGCGCACACCGATGATCTCGCCGCACTGGCCGTACAACCGAAGACACCGGGCGAGCAACAGCTCGCTGCGCTATGGCGTGAACTACTGCATCTCACCCTGGTGCGCACTAGCGACAATTTCTTCGACATCGGCGGCCACTCGCTGCTGGCGGTTGAAATGGCCGCGCGCGTGCAACGTGAAACCGGCGTGCGGCTGAACCTGCTGGACATCGCCAACGGCACGCTCGGCACGCTGGCCGCGGAACTGCCCAGCCAGCCGACGCAGAACGAACGACCCGCACCCCTGGGGCAACGCCTGCGCAACCTGTTCGGACGACGCTGACATGAACGCATCGGTTTGGGGGAAGCCGATATGAGCTCACTGGTCTACGCCGCGTTTCTGGCGTCGGGGTGGCTGCTGGTCTACACCTTTGCCGGCTACCCGGCCGGGGTATGGCTGCTGGCACGCTGGCGGCCACGTCGCATCGACAAGCAGAACGTGACACCGACGGTAAGCGTGATCATGGTGGTGCGTGACAACGCGATGCACATCCAGGCCAAACTGACCAACCTCAGTACGCTCAACTACCCGCGCGAGCGCATGGAAATAATCATTGCCTGCGATGGTTGTCGCGACGGCACACCGCGGCTGGCCCGCCGCTTCCATGACCGCCGCGTACGCGTGCTGGAATATCCCGTAGCACGGGGCAAATCCGCCTGCATCAATGGTGCCGTTGCCGACGCGCGTGGCGACGTGCTGTTGTTTACCGACGCACGCCAGACCCTGGCTCCCATCGCGTTACGCGAACTGGTGGCCAATCTGGCCGACCCGAGCGTGGGCATTGCCTGCGGCGAGCTGTTGTTTACCGACAACCAATCCAGCTTCGCCCAGGGCATCGACACCTATTGGCGCTATGAAAAGGCGTTGCGTCTGGCCGAGAGCCAATCCGGCTCGACCATCAGTGTCAGCAGCGCGCTGTATGCCATGCGGCGCGAGCTGTTCGAGCCGCTTCCCACCGACACCGTGCTGGATGACGTGCTGATTCCGATGCGCGTGACCGCCGCCGGGCGGCGGGTGATCTTCGAACCACGCTCGCTCGCCTGGGATCGCCTGGTGCAGCACCCCGAGCAGGATCGCGAACGACGCATGCAGACGCTGCTCGGGTATTGCCAGCTGATCCAGCTGGCGCCGTGGCTGCTGTCACCCCGCAGCAATCCGCTGTGGCTGCGTTTCGTGAGCCACAAGCTGCTACGCCTGGCCGCGCCCTGGCTGCTGCTGGTGCTGGCCCTCACCGCCGCGGTATTGGCCCGGTACCACCTCGATTGCCTGCTTACCTTCGCGCTGCTGGTCACGCTGCTTGCGCTGGTGGCGGCGGGATCCGTGCAACCGCTGTTCTCGCGCTGGCTGCCGGTGCGATTGGCGCTGACCTTCTATTACCTCAATCTCTTTTCCGCGCAGGCCCTGGTGACCTACGCCCGCAAACAGGGAACGCCTCCATGGTGACCGACGTGGAAGACAGTGGCAGTGCCGTGGGCCTGCGTGGCCGGCTCGGTCAACTGTGCTACAGCAGCGGCTTGCTGCATTCGCTGCAGCGCGTGCGCTCATGGTGGCGCAGGGACTTGCGTGTACTGGCGTACCACCGTGTGTTGCCGCTACCGGATGCAGCCACCTATGAGTTCGACCTTGGGTTGATCAGCACTCCGCCAGACCAGTTCCGCGAACAGATGCTGTTGCTCAAGCAGCGTTTCCATCCGATGCGCTTGAGCGATGTGGCGGCCGCAATGGATGAGGGCCGCGATCTGCCGGCCGACGCCGTGGTGGTGACCTTCGACGACGGCTATAACGATAACTATCACGTGGTGTTTCCGATCCTGCGCGAGCTGGGCGTACCGGCCACGTTCTTCGTCTCCACCGGGCATATCGATAGCGGCCGTCCGTATGCCTACGACTGGCTGGTACACATGATTTTGCTGACCCCGGCCACCCGCCTGGTACTGCCAGAGCTGGGCCTGGACGTGGCGCTGCCCGCCGATCGCACCGGTCGCCGCGCGATCGCGGTAGACGTGCTGTTTCGCATGAAGGAGATCGGCGCGCTGGATCAGGCCGCGATGATCCAGCGGCTAGAAAACGAGTGGAACATGCCGTCTGACGTGGCGCCGGCCGACTGCCGCCCGATGACCTGGGACCAGTTGCGCGAGATGCATGCGGCCGGCCTGGAAATTGGTTCGCACGGCGTGCATCACTGGATGCTGTCCAAGCTGCCGCAGGCGGAACTGGAAGCGGAAGTGCGCCAGTCGAAGGAAGCACTGGAACGGGAGCTGGGCGTGGCTCCGCTGCTTATGTCCTACCCGGTGGGCAGCGGGCGCGCGTTCGACCGTCGTGTCATCGAAACCACCCGCGATGCGGGCTATGCACTGGCCTGCAGCTACATCAGCGGCACCAACCCGCAGCCCGCATCGAATCGTTATTCGCTGTACCGCCTGGCGGTGGAGCGCAACATGGGCAAGGGCTGGTTCGATGCCATGCTCACCATGCCGAACCTGATGAGCTATCCCACGCCCGAGCACTTCAACGGACAGAGCGAATCGCCGGCATGTTCCCACTGATCCTGATCTATGTGGTGCTTACCATTGTGAGGCCGCAGGAATACATGCCTTCGCTGCTCGGCGTGCCCGTGCTTCCGGTGACGCTTGGGCTCGCGTTCGTCTGCTGGATATTTTCGCGCGAAAGGACGTTTGCCGCGCCTCAGTTCGCCATTCTGCCGGTGTTCCTGCTGGTGGTGATGATCTCGCAGGTGGTCAACGGCTGGGCTGGTGGCGCGGTGGCGCAGCTTGAGAAATTCGGCCCCACGGTGGCCGCGTTCTTCGTGTTGGCAACCGCTTGCACCAACCGTCGCCGCGTCATCATCACCATGGCGGTGATGGTGCTATGTGCCTGCGTGCTGGCCTTGCATGGCATTCAACAGGCCAGGAACGGCATTGGCTGGACCGGCATACTGTTGGGTGAAGACGGACGTATCCAGTACATCGGCATTTTCAACGACCCCAACGACCTGGGCATGCTGTTCGTGGCGACCATGCCCATGGCGCTGTTCCTGAGCCGGTATGGCAGCGTGTTTGGCCGTCTGTTCTGGCCTGCGTGCGCCTTGCTCCTGCTGTACGGCATTTACCTGACCAATTCCCGCGGCGCCCTGCTTGCCGTGCTGGTGGTGGTGGGTATCTACGTGTGGCACCGCCGCGGCCTGGTCACCGCCGCCACACTCGGCGCGATCGGCCTGACCTTCATGAAGCTGTTGTCCTCGCGCATGCAGGAGCTGGACGCGGGCGAGGAGTCGGCCAATGGCCGTGTCGATGCCTGGTACACGGGCCTGGACCTGTTCAAGGAGCACCCGGTATTCGGTGTTGGCGCCGGCAACTTCACCGACTACAACGCCCTCACTGCACACAACTCGCTGGTGCTGGTGCTGGCCGAAACCGGCTTCGTCGGTTATGTGTTGTGGCTGGCCTTCGTTGGCTACAGCCTGTGGATGATGATCGTGGTGCTGCGGCGCAAGCCCGATGCCACCGCCGAGCCTGAGCAATTTGCGCTATGGCAGGCCGAGCGTCCCTTGACGCTTACCCTGTTGCTGTCGATGTGCGGCATGTTCGCCTGCGCCTTCTTCCTCAGCCGCAGCTATATCGTGGTGCTTTACCTGATCCTGGCCATGGTGGTGGGCTACTACCTTGGCCTGCGGCAGCGGTTGACCTGGCTGCCGGGTTTCAGCCTGAGCAACGGCGGCTGGCGCTGGGTGCCGGGCGCCATAGGCAGCATTGCCGGACTGTACGTGCTGGTGGCCGTGCTGTTGAGGACGGTCGGATGAACAAGGCACGCGTCATCATCGATCGTCCCATGCGGGCACGCCTTCGTGCCCGGGGAGATTAACGCCATGAGTCATTGGTACGAACAAGCGTTTCGCCGCGTGCTGTATCCCGCCTATGAAAGCGGGATTCGTCGGCGACGCACGCTGTCCTGGCTGGCCGATTACGAGCGCAATCAGTGGCTGTCGCCCGAGCAGCTTGCCGCCCTGCAGTGGACGCAACTCAAGCGACTGCTGGAGCACTGCTATCGCGAAGTGCCTTACTACCAGACGCAGTGGCGCGCGCTGGGCGTAACACCCAACGACATTCGCAACCTCGATGACTATGCACGGCTACCGCTGCTGACGCGCACCGACATGCGCGAACACTACGACGCCCTCAAAGCCGACTCCTGGCGTGACCGTCTGCTTTACAAGGATACCGGGGGCACCACCGGTGAGCCGGTGCGGCTGGGCTATACGCGCGAAAGCAACGAGCGCCGCCAGGCCGTGATGTGGCGTGGCTATGGCTGGGCCGGGTCGCGCATGGGTCGTCGCACGCTGTACCTGTGGGGTGCGTTAGGTCAGCACCAAATGACTGAACGCCTCAAGGATCGGATCTATACCGCCGCGTTCGCCCGCCGCACGCTCAACAGCTTCCATATGAGCGAAGCGAACATGGCCGAGTATGCGAACGCCGTCGACGACTATCGCCCAGAAATCGTGGTCGGCTATGTAGGGGCGCTGGTACGGCTTGCCGAGTGGCTGGTTGCTACGGGCCGCCGTGTGCATCGACCGCAGGCTGTGTTGTGCTGTGCCGAGACGCTGCATGAGGTGCAGCGCGAACTGATCGAGCAGGCCTTCGGCTGTCCTGCATACAACACCTATGGCTGCCGCGAAGTGATGCTGATTGCCGCCGAATGCGAACATCGCCACGGCCTGCACATGAACGTCGACCACCTCGTGATCGAACTGGCAAAGCCGGAGCATCACGTAGCCGACCCGCTGACTGGTGAGATGGTCATCACCGACCTGTCCAACTATGGCATGCCACTGCTGCGCTACGCGAACGGCGACATGGCAACGGCTGCCAGCCACACCTGCCCCTGCGGACGCGGGCTTCCGTTGCTGGGCCGCATCGATGGCCGCGTGCTCGACATCATTCGCACGCCCGACGGCCGCGCGTTGCCGGGAGAATTCTTCCCGGCCCTGCTGTGCACCACCAAAGGTGTTACCGGTTTCCAGCTGGTACAGCGGCGACTCGACCGGCTTGATCTCATGGTGGCGCGCGGTGAAGGCTTCAACGATGACTCGCTGGCGCGCATTCACCGCGAAATCCACAAGATACTTGGCGATGGCATCGAGCTGAATTGCCAACTGGTGGACGAAATTCCACTCACCCGCAGTGGCAAGACACGCCTCACCATTTCGGAACTTGCGTCGTGAACATCACCCACGTCGTCGAAAACCTCAACCGAGGTGGACTCGAGCGCATGGTGCTGGAGCTGGTGAAACTGCAACAGCGGCAAGGCCATCGCTGTCAGGTGATCTGCCTGTTCGAGCCCGGCACCCAGGCGCACGAACTGGATGCGCTGGGGATACCGGTCACCGGCTGCCACAAGCGACGCGGGTTGGACATGCGCGCACTGGCACAGGCACGTCGACTGATTCAACGACACGACACCGAAGTACTGCACACGCACAACGCGGTGGCGCATTACCTGGCGGTTCTGGCCAGCTTTCGGCTGGGTGTGCGTCGCGTGATAAACACACGCCACGGCATGGGCATGAACCAACGCACCGGCCGGCGCGAATGGCTTTATCGTCGCGCGCTGACGCGTACCGATACGGTGGTTACCGTATGCGAGGCAGCGCGACGCGATGCCGTGATGCAGGGCATCGTGCCCCGCCCCATGGCCGCCGTGGTGCCCAACGGGATTGCGCTGGAAGGTTTCGCGCTGGCCTGCCCGGCCATGCGTCAGCGCCTGCATCGACTGCTTGGCCTGCCCGACGCACACACACTCATCGGCAACGTCGGCCGGCTCAACTGGGCCAAGGATCAGGTGGGACTGATCCGTGCGTTCCGCCACCTGCATGCACAGCGCGCCGATACCGCGCTGGTGCTGATCGGCGATGGCGAACTGCGCGCCGAACTGCAGCAATGTGCCACGCAGGAGAGCGTGCACGACAGCGTGTATTTCCTCGGCGACCGCACCGACGTACACGAACTGCTGCAGGGACTGGACCTGTTCGTGCTGTCCTCGCTGAGCGAGGGTTACTCCATGGCGCTGCTGGAAGCCTGCGCCGTGGCGTTGCCCATTGTCGCCACGGATGTCGGCGGCAATGGCGAGATCGTGCATGACGGACACACCGGACGGCTGGTACCACCGGGCGATCCCCTGGTGCTTGCCGACGCCATGCTGGCGCTGTTGCGCGAGCCGCAGCAGGCCAGCGCCTGTGGCCGGGCCGCACGCCAGTGGGTGGAAACGTACGGTTCGCTGGAAACCATGGCCGGGCGTTATGCCCTGCTCTACCGTGGCGCCATAGGCTGACTCTTATGCGATTGCGTGTGCTGATTCTCACCAACCTGTTTCCCACGCCGTGGGATCCGCTGCGTGGCGCCTTCAATCGCCAGCAGTTCGAGCGGCTTGGCCAGCATCACGATGTGGACGTGCTTACCGCGGTGAGCTTCACCGAGCGCATGGCCGGCGTGAAGGGCGAGGTACAGGTCAATCATGTGCATACCGATCACTTCGTTTTCTACTATCCGCCACGCATTGGGCGCTCGCTGCATGCCGTATGCTGGCTGGCGTCGCTGTGGTGGCAACGCGGACGCAAGCTGCGCGCCGCCGGCTACGATTGCCTGCTGGTCAGCTGGGCCTATCCCGATGCGGCAGCGGTACGCTGGCTGGCCCGTCGCCTGGGTATTCCCTATGTGGTGAAGGTGCACGGCAGCGACCTCAACGTGCATGCCTTGCAGACGCTGGTGCGCCCGCAAGTGCGCGCCGCGTTGCGCGGAGCCAGCGCCGTGGTGGCGGTGAGCCAGGCACTCGCCGACAAGGCCGTGACGCTGGGCGCCGACCCCGCGCATGTGCATGCGATCTACAACGGCGTGGACCCGGCCCTGTTCTCACCGGGCTCGCGTGACAAGGCTCGCTGGCAATTGAAGCTGCTGCCCGATGCCCCGCTGGTGCTCTACGTGGGCAACCTCAAGGCCAACAAGGGTTGTCTTGACCTGCTCGAAGCGTTTCCCGCGTTGCTTGCCGCGCATCCCAATGCGCGCCTGGTCTATGTCGGCGAAGGCGCCTGCCAGGCATCGCTGCTGGAACGCGCCAAGGCGCTGGGCTGCGAAGAGCGCGTGCTGTTGGCCGGCCCCGTCGTCCATCACGTGCTCGCTGACTGGTTTC
Organism: uncultured Gammaproteobacteria bacterium; assembly: GCA_963783075.1. GTDB lineage: Bacteria > Pseudomonadota > Gammaproteobacteria > Xanthomonadales > Rhodanobacteraceae > Dyella. The sequence goes on from CAWAMF010000004.1 coordinate 45,546, forward strand.
GTGCCGCCGACCTGCTGTGCCTGCCCAGCCACAATGAGGGCGTGCCCAACGTCGTGCTGGAGGCGATGGCCTGCGGCATTCCGGTGGTGGCCACGCGGGTGGGCGGCATTCCGGAGGTATTGCCGCCACAGGCCGGCATGCTGGTACCGCCGCATGACCGCGCGGCCCTCGCCACCGCGCTGATCGAGGCAAGCCATCGCGAATGGGATAGCCAGGCCATTGTTGAATACACCAGCCGCTTCCGTTGGGGCGACAACATCGATCGGCTGGGGCAGATCCTGCGGACCGCGACGTTCGGCGACGCCGCGGCGGATGTGTCGGTCACCTAGGAGCGTTTGTCGGCGACTCCGACGAGATTCTCCACCATGCCGCTTGGCTCATCGGCGAACATGATGTCCATGCCACGATGCAGGCCCACCCGTGGCACCCAGCCCAGCAGGCTGCGCGCAATCTCCGGATCGAGGTTGGCCAGCGGTCGCAGCGAACGCACGCGATAGCGGGTCAGCGGAACACTGCGCCCCAGCACCTTGCCAAGCAGCTCCACGCCGCTGGCGAGCAGCATGAGCACGCTGGTGGGCAGGCGCATCAGTTTCAGCCCGGCACCGCGCTTGCGTTTCACCCGCGCGAGATACTCGCCCTGGGTGATCTCCTGCGGGTCGACGATGTGTACCACGCGCCATTGCGCGGCCGCCGATTCCGCTGCCAGCAGCAGCGCATCGACCACATCGTCCAGATAGACCAGCGGCAACGTCTGGCTGGGCGACCCCACCGCAATCCAGCGACCGGCAATTGCCAACGCACCATTGGGCGTGACGTGCTCTGCCCCTGGCCCCACGATCTGCCCGGGGCGCACGATAACCGCGCGCAGACCGTGTTCGACGATGGCGTCGGACACCAGATGTTCGGCCGCCAGCTTTGACTGCGTGTATGCGCCGCGGCGTTCCGGATACGGTTCGAACGGGGATATCTCCGTGACGACCACCATCGGATCGCGCCCGGCGTGATCCAGCACGCTCAATGAGCTGACGTGTACCAGTCGCTGGGTATCGTGCCTCAGGCACGACTGCACCACGTTGCGCGTACCCCACACCGTGCCCGCTTCGAAATCGCGCGGTGTTCCGCTCATGGCGGCGCCTACGTGATAGACGGTAGTCACGCCCTTGACGGCATGTTCGACCGTGCGCGGATCACCCAGGTCACCCACCACTACCTGCACACCGGCGAGCTGAGCCAGATCGGTATCGGGACGCCTGACCAGCACGCGCACTGTCTGCCCGCGCTTGCGCAGCGCAGCTACCAGGGCACGACCGAGAAAGCCCGCTGCGCCGGTTACCAGTGCATCGGCGGGCGGCAATGCCATCAGGCGACTTTCAAGCTCACGCTCGCGCTCCGCATCCGCCTGGCGGCAAATGGCTTCCATCAAGGCGATGGGGCGCCTGCCGTCCTCGGCGCTTATCGGCGGAGCCTTGCCTTCATGCAGCGCACGTGCAAACGCCTGCGCGCTGGCCTGGATGCCGGGCGATGGCAGCAGCCGTTTGGTGGCAAAGCGCAGCACATTCCACGGAATGCGCACGCTGTCGCGCACGGCACCGGCAAACGAGGCGAGCACCATGCCGACGAATTTCGGCCCTGGCAGCAGGCTCCGCACCCGACACAATTGCAGGAAGCGATCCACTTCGATGATGCCGCGCGTGCCCTGCACGATCAGCCGGTTCTGCATCGGCCGCACGTTCCACGACATCAGCAGGCGTCCGCTGCCGTGCGCACACTCGGCGCTGGCACGCCACTCATCAAACTTCAGCTGTGCCGAGCGGCCACTGCTGCGGTAGCCGATATCGACGTGATCGATCGCGCCAAGGAAGGCCTCAAGCGTGTACAGCCCATGCACACCGAGGTCGCGGAACGGGTAGGAGCCCTGCCTTGCCTGGTCGGGCAGCGGACCACCCGCGTAAGGCGCGTAGTCCGAACTGCGCAGCACATCCACGGCTACCAGATCGCCACAGGCGCCCGCGCGCACCAGCTCCAACGCCTGCTTCACCACCGGATCGAACAGGTCCGAATGGTCCACCGACAGCACCAATCCCTTCTCGCGGGCGTGCGCGATCATGGCGTCGCATTGCGCCACCGATTCGGCCATGGGCTTTTCGACAAACACGTGGCAACCCATGTCCAGCGCACGAAGCGTCAACGCGCAGTGGCTCGATGGTGGCGTGAGCACATACATGGCGTGCGGATTTCTTGCACCGAGTTCGGCGAGATTCGCGGTAGCCAGGTCAAGGCTGAAATCCTTGGCCAGGCGGCGCGCCGCGTCGAGATCAAGATCGCAGATGCCCACGATCTCGACGAAGTCCAGTCGCTTCAGCGCGGCAAGATGGTAACGCGCGACGTAGCCCGCGCCGATCACGCCAATTCGCAATGTGTCTCGGGTTTGCCCGCTCATTCCTGTGCTTCTCTGGCAAGGTGTTCCATGTCGACAACCGCCATCGACGAATTCACTTCATCGAGCACTTCAGCCACCCGGCGATCCCAGGTCTGGTCGGCCACTGCCGCCATACGGGCCGCAGCGGCAGCGGGCGAGTCTTCGCCCAAGGCGTTTTCTATCTCCGTCAGGAACGCCTCGCGGCCCTCGGCGATACGAACCCACTGCGCGAACTTGGCAATTTCAGGATTGCTCACCGCCACTATCGGCTTGCCGGTGGCGAGGTATTCACGCAGCTTCAAAGGATTGGCGTTCTCGACCTGACGGTTGCGCCGGTAAGGAATGATGGCCACATCGAATGCCTTGGCCCAGGCAGGCAGATCGGCATAGGGTTGCGCACCCACCAGCCTGACATTGGGCAGCGCGCTCAGCCCCGGCACCTTGATGGCAGCGTGCCCCACCAGCAGGAACGTCCACTGCGGCCGTTCGCGCGCAAGCCACTCGATCAGCTCCACATCGATCCACTCGTGGATCGATCCGAAATAGCCCACCACGGGCTTGGCCAGGCCACGCGCCGCTGCAGGTACCTCGGTGGCCGGATCCATCGCGCGTGCAAACAGTGCCGCATCCACGCCGTGTGGCGAGTAACGCGTGTTCACATTGATCGCCTGCTTGCTGGCTACCAATGCGGGTGGCGCGACGAACAGCAAATCGGCACGACGGGACAGGTCCATGTCGCGCGCCGCAATAGTCGTGGCATCCACGCCCGGATGCGCCGCGTAGTCGTCGATGCAGTAGTACACACAGAACGCCTCGCCCAACCGATGCGCCAGAAACCCCGGATGCGGCGCGACAAACCACGAGATATACCTGGGCGTACCGAGCACACGCATCGCACGCCGCACCGCCCAGCGGCTGAACGCATAGTTGAATGCATTCACTCCGGGCACACGGCGAAACGGCAGTTGCGGCACCGTGCAATGCCACAGGTTGTTACCAATGGGGCGCGGCCGGCGCAAGGCCTCGCGGATCTTCCGCCAGGCGCGCCGGATGTCGCGCCCACTGGCATTGGGCGCGCGCATACCCGGCGAATCGACATACAGCACAGGAAGCTTCGCGGCCAGGCGAGCGGCCACGTGATGACTACTGGTGCGGTTTTCCGCATGCCAGTCGTTGCCGAAATAAATAACCCCATGCTGCGCTGGCACGTACCCTCCCCTGATCGCGGCGCGCATGTTTCCGATGCTCCGCACGCCTTGGAAAAACGGTAGCCGATCAGCTTGCGGCGTGGAATAAGTCAGTGGCCGTAGCAGCCTTGGGCATATGGGCTATGCGCGCCGTTGCGCGCGACGCAGTTATCGTTTTCGCGCGCATCGCGACACGGTCATAGGCCCACTCAATGCGTCGACCCAGCCGTTAGTCATAGTCCGTTGGTGACATCGTCACAAGCTGCCCATGCCTTGCAGCCAGCGGGTCTCGGCAACCGCTTTGGCCCATACTCAAGCTTGGATGGCGGGGACTATCGCTGCGTCAAGCCACAGCGAAGCGCATCGTTTGCGGGTGATGCCACAACTTCTTCGGACCGAATCGTCATGACTCTCCGACCCAGGAAAATGGATCTGTTGCGATGGCTGCCAAAGACCATCGTGCTGACCCATGGGCCCAGTCGCGACAAGGCGATCTATCTCACCTTCGATGACGGCCCGCATCCGCAGCACACGCCCGCCTTGCTCGATCTGTTGAGTGAGCACGATGCGCGCGCCAGCTTTTTCCTTATCGGGCGCGAAGCCGAGCTCTATCCGCAACTGGTCGAGCGCATCGTGGCCGAAGGCCATCAGCTCGGTAACCACTCCTACAACCATCCGATGTTCAATGCGCTGTCGCATGCCGAGCAATGGGCGGAGATCGTACGCACCGAGCGCGTGCTGGCGGCATTTGACGGCCGCACGCACCATCGCTTTCGCCCGCCGCGCGGCGTCTTCTCGCCCGCACTGGCGCTGCGCTTTGCATGGAGCCGCCGCAACCTCGCTTACTGGTCGTACGACAGCCTGGACTATCAGGGGCGGGCGCCCGACGAACTCGCCGCGAAGTTGCGCCAACGCCCGCCTGTCGCCGGCGAAGTGCTGCTGATGCATGACGACAGCGAATGCTCCCGCCGCATGCTCGAGGCGCTGCTGCCCGAGTGGCGCGCGCAAGGCTTCACCTTTCCCGTCCTGCCCGCCCATTGACGGTCGCAGGCTATACCGATTGCCACGAGCGTACTCATGACCAGCCCTATCGTCTTTGCCCTGCTGATTCTGGCTGCGATCATCGTGCTGGCCGCCGTCGGCATCGGCTTGGCGATTCGTGCCCGCAACATGCAGACCTGGCTGGTTAGCTACCTGCGGCGCAAACGCCCGGTACAGGGCGCGGGCCCCGTGCACGTGATGTTCTGCTTTGTCGATCATTTCGAACCCGCCTGGGGCCGCGTTGACCTGGACACGCAACGCAAGCGGGTGGACCGCTGGTGCCAGGATTACCGCATTCTTGCCGGCGCCCATCGCGATGCGGATGGACGGCCGCCGCAGCACAGCTTCTTCTATCCCGAGGAGGAATACCTCGAAGAGCACCTGGAAAAGCTGGCCGCGCTCTGCGCCGAGGGCTACGGCGAAATCGAGATCCACCTGCACCATGACGACGACACCGAAGCGAATTTCCGCACCACCATCACCCGTTTCAACGACCTGCTGCATGAACGCCATGGCGCGCTGTCGCGTGACCCGCAAACCGGCCAGTTGCGTTTCGGCTTCATCCACGGCAACTGGAGCCTGGACAACTCACGCGCCGATGGTCGCTGGTGCGGCCTCAACAACGAATTGATCCTGCTGCGCGAACTTGGCTGCTACGCCGACTTCACCCTGCCCTCCGCGCCCAGCGACACGCAGACACGCATGATCAACGCCATCTACTACGCCACCGACGACCCGCTTCGCCCCAAGTCGCACAACACCGGCGTGCCGGTTCGGGCCGGCGGCCAGGCCAGTGGCGACCTGATGATCGTGCAGGGTCCGCTCGGGTTGAACTGGCGCAGCCGCCGCTACGGGCTGATACCGCGCATCGAAAATGCCGATGTGCGGCGCTCCTGCCCGCCCACGCGCGACCGCGTCGATGCATGGGTGCGCACGGCCGTGCATGTCGAAGGCCGGCCTGACTGGGTATTCATCAAGATCCACACCCACGGCACGCAGGAGCGCGACATGGACACGCTGCTCGGCGCCCCGGCCCATGAGCTGTATGAATACCTGGAACAACGCTATAACGACGGCGGCAGCCATGTGCTGCATTACGTAACCGCCCGCGAGCTGTACAACATCGTCAAGGCGGCTGAGGCCGGACACCGTGGCGACCCTTCACGCTTCCGCGACTACGAACTGCCGCCTCCGCCCGGGCTTGCGCAGGCGCCTTGGCGCGCTGCTTCACATGGCCAGGCGGTGCCGTCCCATCCGGCCGAACGCCACGCCGGCGTGGAAGGATAAGCCATGCATTGGCGCGCCAAAGGCATGCTGCAAAAAGTCCTGGGGCAAGTCCCCGGCGGCGAGCATGCGCATTACCTGCTGCAGCGCCGCTTTGGTGGGCTGCGCAATTTCGAGCGCGAGTTCGACATCAAGATGGACGACTGGCGGCTGATGGCCGGACACCTGCGCGATGCCGGCCGCCCCATTGCCGATGCGCGCCTGTTCGAGATCGGCAGCGGCTGGTATCCCACCTTTCCGTTCGCTTGCTACCTGGGTGGCGCACGAAGCGTGATCACGGTGGACCTCAACCGCCATCTCAAGCCCGAACTTGCGCGCGCGTGCGCTGCCAGCCTCGGTCGCTTCATTACCATGATCGCCCAGGCCTGCGGCGTGAACGAAGAGGACGTACGCGAGCGTCAGCGCAAACTGGTGGAAGGCCTGGTCGGACATATCGACGTACATGCCGCCACCGATGGCGTGGTCACCTATGATGCCCCGGTCGACGCTACGCAAACGCCGTTGGGTCCGCGACAGATCGACTGCGTGTTCTCCAACAGTGTGCTCGAACACGTCCACCCCGATGCCGTGGACGGCATCTTCGACGAAGCCATGCGCATACTCGCGCCCGACGGCATCATGTTTCACTCGGTCAATTGCGGCGACCACTACGCCTATATCGACCCGCGCATCAACCAGCTCAACTATCTGCAGTATTCGGATACGCAATGGCGCCGCTGGGACAACGCCTTCCTTTACCAGAATCGCCTGCGCGCGTTCGAGTTCACCGAGCGCGCCCGGACTGCCGGGTTTGAGGTTGTGATGAGCACCGAGTGCCCGCGTGAGACGCGCCTGCAGCAACTGGCCGCGCTACGCGTACACCCGCAGTTCTCGCATATTCCGCCGGAACGCCTGTGCGTGACCTCCATCGACTTCATTGCGCGCAAGCGCGATGCCGGGTCGCTCGGATGAGAGATGCGCTGATCAGCGTGATCATGCCCGCCTATAACGCGGCCGCGACCGTGGGTCATTCCATTGCGTCGGTATTGACGCAAAGCCACTTTCGCCTGGAACTTATCGTGGTGGACGATGGATCCGGCGACGACACGCCACTTTTGCTCGACTCACTGGCAAAGGTAGATGGACGCTTGCGGGTGATCCGCCTGGGTGCCAACGCCGGCGTAGCCAACGCCCGCAACACGGGCATCGACGCCGCGCGTGGCACCCACATTGCCTTCCTCGACAGCGACGACTGGTGGCATCCGCGCAAACTGGAGTTGCAGCTCGCCCATATGCAACAGACCGGCGCCTGCATCAGTTACGCCCCCTACGACCGCGTGGATGAAACGGGCCACGTGTTATCGCATGTGCGTCCGCCGGCGATGGTGTCGCACGAACAACTGCTCAAGAGCAACCACATCGGCAACCTTACCGGCATCTACCACCGCAGCCTGGGCGATGGGCGCTTTCGCGCCGTGGGACACGAGGATTATGTGTTCTGGCTGGAGATGCTGCGTCGCGCCGGCACCGCCGCCTGCGTACCGCACGAGAGTGCGTTGGCTTGGTACCTGACGCGCAGCGGCTCGCTTTCTTCGGACAAATTGCGTGCGGCGCGTTGGCAGTGGCGGATTTATCGCGATATCGAGCAGTTGGGACGGATCGCGGCGTCGCGGTATATGTGTCATTACGCCTGGGAGGCGGTGCGGAAGCGGCACTAGGCGCCTCGCTTCTGGTTGCCGTTTCCGGTGTGCCTTGCTCGCGACTGTGCGCTTGGTTGTGGCGTTGTCGCCAGGGTGCCGCTTACGCAGCGAGCGTTTCGTTCCTCGACCCTTCTGTAGGAGCGCACCCTGTGCGCGACAGGGTCTTGCCTCTGTTTGCTTTGTCGCGTAAGCGGCACCCTGGCGATAACGCCACAACCGAGAGCAAAGCCGCTGGGTCCCTGCTTTCGCAGGGATGACGAGCCTAAGCGCGCTTCGCGCTTGACCGGCCTGCGCAAGGATGCCGAGCCCCCCACTCACGCCGCCGCCATCACCCTCAACATCCGCAACCCCCGAATCATCAAGCGTCCCGGCGCCCCCAACCTCCCCGCAATCGCATTCAACAGCGCGAAATCATCATCCGTCCAATAACGCACCAGCACACCCGCCGGCACATATACCGCGAGGAAGGCGATGGCACTGGGGATAAACGCATAGCGTCCCGGTACCACCTCAAGCACCAGCCAGGAAACGGCGGTGGCGATAACGCCAACGATGAACAGGCGCAGCATCGGTGACCAGGGAATGCCGTCCTTGGTGATTCGACGCAGCAAGTACACCGCAATCATCCACTCGAAGACGCGCGTGCAACCATACGTAATGACCGCACCCAGAAGACCGTAGTGCGGAATCAGGCAGACGCCTACCACCACGTTGGCAATCAACGAATAGACGCCGATGCGGATGCGGTCGTCCTGGCGATCGACGACGGTCTGGAATGCCACGATGCCGTTACCGATCAACAACAGGCCGGCCAGTACCAGGGTGACCTCGATGGCGGGAATGGCATCGGTATAGCGGTTGCCATACATCAGGGTGACGATGTCCGGCGTGGTCACCAGGCCGATGCCGGCAATGGCAACGCCCGCTGCCCAATAGAAGCGCGTCGCTTCTGCAAGGAAGCGCGCCGCGTGCGCCTGGCCGCGCTGCCCATAGGCCTTGGCCATATAGGGCAGCAACGTCGCGGTCAGCCCTACCGAGAATAATTCCACGGCGCCTCGGGTGAGGGTGGACGCAATGGAGAAGAAGCCGACTGCGGTCGAGGTGGAGAAGCTGTTGAGCAGGAACATTTCCACCGCTCCGCTCTTGAGCGAGAGCAGCAGCACCAGGCCGGCGGTCAGCCACAGGTGCCGACGCAGGCGCTGCATGATGTCCGCGGGTATGGCGCCTTTGACGAAGGGACGGCAGTACCGGCGATAGGCGACACGGCTGATCAGATTCAGTGTCAGCGAAGAGACCGTGTAGATCGCGATGAATGCCAACAGGTCCGCATGCGCGAGCGTGGCGGCGATCACCAGGCCCACACTCAGCACCCCGGTCAGCACGGTGGCGATGGCCTCGGGCTCAAAGTGCTCCTGCCCCTTGGCGATGGCAACCAACATCGCGTAGTTCGCCCGGGCGGCCACTGCAAGAATGGACAACACGATGATCGGGCCGAGGAACATGCGCCACTCGGTGGGCTGCATGATCAGCGCGGTCAGCCCGAAGACGCCCACCACGATAGCCACGCTGATGTGCTGGACCCGGTTGAGCCGGGCGGAGATGTGCGAGGCGACATCTTCCCTGCCCGCTCCATCGGCCTCGGCGATGAATTTCATCGACGACGTGGTCAATGCATGATTGCTGCATATGATCAGCCAGCGACACAGCCACACGGTGAAGGCGTAACGACCGAAATCCGCTGGGCCAAGGGCACGTGCAATCCACACGCTGAGTACCAGCCCCAACGCGTATTCGATATAGGTAGCGACCGAAACGATGGTGACGCTACGCAGTACGGCAAGTCGCTGGTTCATCACCCGACCACCAGCGGCATGCGATTGACCTGAAGGGTTGGCGTCAGAAATGTCACGGCTTGGCCTGCGCAGTCGTCGATGTGGCGGAGCCACTGCCCGGCGGCTGGTGAATAAACCATTGCACCACGCCGCTGCCGCGGTTGTTCCAGTTGAATCGTCGGATCGTTCCGCCCTCGGCCGCGCACTCGGTGTTGTAGGAAGGCGTCAACGCTTCCAACCGACGCTTGAGCGCGACGCTCTGCACCGGGTCCTGCTCAAAGTAATAGGCAGCCGCGACGGGCAACCCCAGCTCGATGTTGTGCGCATCGCTGTACCAGCCCTCGGAATCCTCGATGTCGGCAAGTGCTTTGGTCGTCGCATGCGCAGACGACCAGTACCACGCGATCAGCCCGTCGGGGCCCGAGCAAGGGAAGCGCCAGTCGTGATACGCGACGATCACCTTGGGCTCGATCCACCCATGGCTCTCGAGGTAACGGCCATAGGAGGTGATCATCTCCGGGATACGTTTGTCGCCCGTCACCAGCCAGGCGTGCCAGAGGCCGTCGACAATGTTCTCGCTCATCCACGGCGAGTTGCCGCGCACATCGGTGGCCGGGTTCCAGGTATCCCCCTCGTGCTTTTGCCAGCTATTGCGCCACGAGCCATCGTCACCCAGCCCGTCAGGATTCTTGCGCTGGTGATCGTAGAGCCAACCCACGCGCTGATCGATCAGGGTGAGGTAGTGCGGCTGGCCGGTGAGCTCGTAGGCACTCACCGTCTCCAGCAGGCCCAGGCCGGCCTGACGCTCGGTGAAGAATTCCGCGGGATTGGCATAGGGCCCGGGTCGACCGCTCCATCCGCCGTTTTCCCACAGCGTTACCATTTTGCCGACGGTGGCGGCGTCATGGCTCTTGTCGTTGCCGGTCAACGCCACCGCGAGCAGGATCGGTTCGATATACACGTATTTGGTATCGCATGGCTTGCCGCTGAAAGCCCAGCCGCCGCCGCAGAATGGATCCATCGGCAGGCCATCGCGCTTGACGTGCTTCATGTAGAACCGATAGCTGAGGTCCGCCGCCTGCAGGTAATCAAAGCGCCCGGTACGCACGTATGCCTTGAACAGCGTGCTTGGGCGATCAAACAACCACGCCGAGTAATCATCCACCGGCAGCTTGCTGGCCCATTCGAACTGGCGGGATACAAACTTTGCGTAGGCTTCGTTAGGACTGGCAGGCTGCTGCGGTCCGGCAATCAGCGATGCGCACAGCCAGGCCGGCGTCAATGTGCCCAGCGCAGTCGGCACGGACAGGCCTTCCGGGCCATCAACGAGGCCCGTCTCATACGGCCATCCAGCGATTTCCTGCTGTCGTGGTTTTCCGATGGCGAAGTAGAAGGTTTCCTGATCCGTCGCCAGGGTCGCGCGAAACTGCACGCGCACGGCCCGGATGCTCTTGTCCTTGGCGTACCAGCGCAAGGTCACCGTGGCCACGGAGGGCACTTCATTGCCCTTCGCATCGAGAATGCGCAGCAACTGGACATCCGTCAGCGCACCCGGCGGAAACGGTATGCCAACCGACGCCAACACCGGCGACCCACTGCCCGCGTTGCGATGAACAATGATGCGTTGATCGGGCACGACATCCGGTGCGGCCGCCCCTCCGTCCGCAACATGTTTAGCGGAAGCATTAACGCTGCCTGCGGGCGCAGCGGCGGCACCGGCCTGATGCTTGGCAGCCATCGCTGCCCCTGACAACGCGATACACAGCAGCGTGAGGAGACCCAGTAGCCAAGTGCGTTGAAACTTAACTGACATGTGCAAGCTGCCGCGCGAGCTTCTGCTCCCAGTGGAAGGCGGTGCGGACGATGAAGTCGAGATCGTCGTATCGAGGATGCCAATCGAGCACATCCTGCAACTTCGCACTGCGAGCGATCAGCATGGGCAGGTCGCCCACCCGTCGTGGCCGCTCGATCACATTCAGCGGCTTGCCACTGACCCGTGTCACCGCATCGATGACCTCGCGCACGCTGTAGCCATGGCCGTACCCACAATTGAGCGTCAGCGACGAACCGCCCCGGCGCAAATGGTCCAGTGCGCGCAGATGCGCGGCGGCCAGATCTTCCACATGAATGTAATCGCGAATGCCCGTACCGTCCGGCGTGTCGTAATCGGTACCGTAGATGCAAAGACTCTCGCACTTGCCCACCGCATGCTCGCACGCCACCTTGATCAGCAACGTGGCATGCGGGGCCGAATGGCCAATGCGTCCTGCCGGATCGCAACCTGCCACGTTGAAATAGCGCAGGATCACGTGGCGTAGCCCGCTGGCGGCGCTGACATCGCGCAACATGGTTTCGGACATCAGCTTGGACATGCCGTAGGGGTTGATCGGGCGCGTCGGCGTATCTTCGTCGGCGATGCCGCCATCGGTCATGCCATAGACCGCAGCCGTTGAAGAGAAAATGAAATGGGCGACGCCGGCCTCGGCACAGCACGCCAGCAGGTTGCACGTATTGCAGGTGTTGTTACCGTAGTACTTCACCGGGTCGCTCACCGACTCGGGAACGACGGTATGCGCAGCGAAATGCAGCACCGTATCGATCTGATGATGGGCGAGCACACGCGCCACCAGCTCGCGGTCACCGACGTTGCCGATGACCAGCTCCGCGTCGTGTACTGCCTCGGTAAATCCGGAGGACAGGTTATCGATGACTACCACGCGCTCGCCGCGGGCGACCAGCTGCTGCACGACATGGCTACCTATGTACCCGGCTCCGCCGGTGACGAGAACACCCTTCATGACGGCACACCTGCTTGGGCAATGGGAAAGTTGTGCTGTAGCCACTCCTCGATGTGAACGATCAGATGCTGGCGGTCGTCCGCTAATACATAGGTGTGGTCTGCTTCCTCGATATAGCGCGTGCTTACGGCAGCCCGGTTCATGATGGCGCCGAAACACTCGCGAAACTGTCGCGAATGATTGAAGTCCATATTGATGCCGCCGCTGTAGATCAAGGACAGCTTCAGGCCACGATCGAGCATCCCTGCAAGATCGGCGCGAACGACATCCTGCGGCAGTGGCGAAACGCCGAACACCGGCTCATCACGAACACCGGCGACCTCGCGCGACTTGCGCGCCAACCAGCGCCACCAGCGCTTCGCATCGAACATGCGCGGCAGGTAATGACGCAGCCTGAACCCGATCGTGCGATACGCATAACCGTCGAGAAACACCACGCCATCAAGCTTCTCGTGACTGTTCTTGCCGCAGGCAACGGTGTGCGCGTTCTGCGCGCCCGAGCACAGGCCCACCAGCACGAAGCGCGAACAGCCGCCGTGCTGTTGCAACAGGGCCATTGCATCGTCCACGTCGGCACAGACCTGCTGCTTGCGTGTTTGCGACTCGCCACTGGAGCCGCTGTCACCGATGGTGGATAGATCGAAACGCAGCGTCGGATAACCCAGCTCGTTGAGCCGCCGGGTCATGTCCACGTGCAAGCGGAAAGGCCCCACCCGATGGACCATTCCGGCGTTGAGCACGATGACACCGGTTGTCCCCGGCGCGGCGGGCGGCAAGCCAGCCACGCCGACCAGGTGCCGTGCCCGACCGAAGCGAAAAGCCTGCTCACGCATAAGCACGCTCCCGCAGATGGGTAACCACTGCCTGCACCAGCGGGTGCGAAAGAATGGCCGATTCGAGCCGCGCCAGTTCGTCCCACGGCGTGGCCGGCTGCAAGGTATGCACCGTGGCGCGGTCGTTCACAAGCGCCTGCCAGCCACCCGACGACGACTCGGCCAGCGAGTCGAGCACCAATGAAGGAACCGTTGGGTAATCCGCGCGCAAGCGCGAAATTTGCCCGCGCAATGCCGGGCTCACCGCAAAGCCAAGCCACTGGCCGCTTGCATCCGACGAAGGACGTGAACGAATGAAGCGATGCGTATCGCGACGCATGGCGTCCTGCAGCGCATCGAGCGTCGCGACGTAGGCATTGCCATCGATGACTGGGTCCCACGCCAGCACGTCGGCGATGCCGGCTGCCGGCGCCGCTTCCAGCGCCAGGCTTCCGCCCAGGCGTGCACCGAACGCAACCAACCGATCAACGCCGCTACGCGCGCGTAGTTCATTGGCCGCGGTGGCGATATCGCCAAGGCACCGATTCCAGTCCACCTCGCTGCTCGTACCCGCGGAGTCGCCGCAGCCGTAATAGTCGAAGCGCAACACCGGTATGCCTTCGGCGACCAACGCACTGGCCAGCTGCCGATAGAGCCGGTGGCATCGAATGTAATCCTGGCCCAATGGTGCACACAGCAGTACTGCCTTGCCGGCAGTGGCGACCGCCGCGTGATAGATACCAAACAGCGCGCCGCCTGGTCCAAAGAAGAAGGGAAGCTCGCTTTCGACCCGTGTCATCGTTTGTATACCAGGGTCAGGAGAATTTCGTTCTCGTGATAGGACTGCCCCGTCGCGTTGCTGCTCTGGACCTGACGTATGAAGGACGTGCTCCAGCTCCAGTGCTTCGTCAGTTGCTGGGAGAACGCCGTGCCGTAGCGATAGGTTTTGTCGTGACGATCGATCGTCTCGTAGTCCAACCGCCCGCCCGAAGCAAATGCGGATACGGACATCTCGGGAGTCAGCTTGTAGTCGACCGTCATGCCCGCGCCCTTGCCGGTCTGGTCGAACTGGGTTTGGTTGACGTAGTCGAGCTTGCTGTATGAAGGTGCCACCGAAAAACTGAACCGCTCGTCACGGTAGCTGTAGGTCAGCTCCATCTGCCGTTCTTTGTAGATGTCGGAGCTGATGATCACGCTGCCGACGCTGATGCCGCCGCGCGTCGTGTCGATGGCCTCGGTCAGTGGCTGCAGCGGCACAAGTTCGCCACCGACGGTAACGTTGGTGGGTGCCAGCATGTCCTGCGCCGCGTCGGCGTACTGGTAGGCGCCGTTCACGGTAATGGTGTTGTTGGGCGAGAGACGCCAGCCAACCGTCAGTCGCGCCAGTGGGGCGGACTGCGAAGCGCCCTGGGTGAAATCGATGTCAGTCCAGCCCAATGCAGCATCGATATCGATCTGCTCGAGTCGACTGGTATAGCGGGCGTAGCCGTTATAGCTGGTGTAGTTGGACCCCGCGACCGAGGTGTTGTTGAAGTCGACATGTTCGACCTCGAAATTTCCAGACAACTGGTCGGTCGGGCTGAGGTCGCGGAATACGCGAAACGCGCCATCGCCACGTGACGAATTGAACTCCGTCACCTTGGACGCGTAGCTGTTGATGTAATGCAGATCCACCTCGCCCGTCATCCCTTCGCCGACGCGAAAGTGCAGCGAAGGCCCGAGCGCGATTACGTTGGTCTGCTGCTGGTTGTCGGGCGCGTTTGCGGCCAGCGAGTTGACCGGCTCCACGCCCGCATAGTCCTGCACGGTGAAATCGAGCCGTTTCGGAATCATCGACCAGTTCATCTGGCCGGACAGTTCGGCGAGCGTCTGGTTGTCGAAAGTGCTGCCGGAATAGTCGCGGTATTCGATGTTGCCCGTGGCGTTGGCCTGCAGCGTGGAACCCTGCTGCGTATAGGCAAAGTTCACTCCCGGCTCCAGCACGTTCGTGCTGATCGGATTGGTCGTGGTGAGCTCCGTGTTGTCGCTGTGTTCGACCGTGGTGTAAAGCGAGTAGTCGAACTGTCCCGCCCATGCGCTCCCCGAGACGGCGGCCAGCGCAAGGGCAATCGAGCGAGCGAGTGTCGTGCGTACCGCCATGTTCCTTCCCCCGATGGAGTGGACGCAACTGAAATCGCTCCACGCAAGCGCAGTGCAGCCCCTCAGGGCAGATGATTGAAAACCACCCCGGCCATCTTCTCCGGATCGAAATTCGTGACCGCCTGATTGATCGCGGCCGGCGTGTCGCGCCCATAGCCCGCCACGACCACCACGAAGTCGGCGAGGTCGGACAGGATGCGCGCGTCCGGCGAACCCTTGATCGCGGGTCCATCCAGGAACAGATAGCGATCGGGATAACGGCAACGCAGCGAGTCGAGCATCGTGCTCATGCGGAACGAAGAAAAATATTCGCCGCTGTTCTCGCGAGCCCTGCCCGCCGGAATCAACCGCAGGCGCGCAATGCCTGTGCGATAGAGCACCGGCTCGATGCCGAGCGCCGGCTGCTCGAGGAAATCGATCAATCCACCCGCCAGCGGTTCGACGCTAAGCGCCTTGTGCTGGCTCGGATATCGCAGGTTGCAGTCGATCAGCAGGCTGGTCTTGGCCTCATCGAAAGCAAACGCCGCCGCGAGGTTACGCGAGACGAAACTGCCGCCAGAACGAGGGCTCACCGATACGACGAGGGTGATGAAATTCTGCTGCCCGGCGATGCCGAGCAAACGCGTACGGATCTCGCGGAACGCGTCCGATTGTCGACGCACCGACTCCTCGCGATGGATCAGCCGGCGCTCTTCCAGCTGCAGCGGCACCAGCTCCCCAGCGCCGTCGTTCATGCGCGCAATGGAGTGGCCGGGCGCGCCGTGCCGCTGCAGATTCCTGGCGGCCTCTTCCAGCACGTCGTCGATGCGGCCCTGCAGCTCGGTGTCGTTATCGTCTTTCATGTTCATTGCTTCAACCTCAGCCAGAACATGGCCAGATAGACCGCGGCGATACCCGCCACCGTGATCAACAGGAACATGTTGTGCAGCCGCTCGCGACGGCGATCGTTCGGCGTTGGGTAGAACGGTATGGCGGCCAGCACAGCCAGGCCGGTGGCCTGCTCCAGCCGCTCCACCGAACGCACGCGCGGATCAAGCTTCACCAGGCCAAACAGCAGCCCGATGGGTATCGCCAGCGCAAGCGCGATGCCGGCCAGGCTGAAGTGCGTAAACCGCAGTCCCGAAGGCGCCAGTGGCATCACCGCGGGGTTCTGCACCAGGAAGGTAAGGCCTCGTTGCTCGGCATCCAGGTTCATGGAGACGCGTGCGTTCTCGCGGCGCTTGAGCAGATCCTGATAAACATCGCGATTGACGTTGTAGTCACGCGTCAACTCAGCCGTGACGTTCTCCGAGTTGGCAATGCGTGCGCTGCGCTGCAATTCCGTCTGCAGCATGGATTCGCTTGCACCCAGGCGCGCAGCGGCAGCAGCGCTACCTGCCCGAGATTCGGAAAGCTGGGTCTTGATCTGCTCATAAGCCGGGTTGAAGCGTACGGCACCGTCGAGCACCGTCGGCGATCCCGTCGCCTGCGCCGTGTCCTTGCGCTGATCGGCCTGCGCCATCTGCTGCCGCACATCCTGCATCTGGTGCCGCACGCGCACCACGTCCGGGTATTCGTCGGTATAGGTGAGCAACAGCTTGTCCAGCTGCGACTGCAGGTCAGCCAGCTGGCTCTGGTAGACACCGGTTGCAGTCTGCACGGTGCTCACTTCCGTTTCACCGGTCAATTGCGAAGCCAGCGAGCCTTCCTGCGAGCGGCGCTCCATCATGTCCATGCGTGCCGTTTCGATCTGGCTGCGCAACTGGCTGATGCGTGCATTTGTATCGGCTTCGCTGCCCGGACGCGCGTCGTCATTGGCGTCACGATAGGCCTTGAGCTTGCCCTCCGCGTCGGTGAGCTTGGTGCGATAGGCCTCGACCTGGCTATTGATGAATTCGTAAGCCTCGCGGCTCTCGCGCTGCTTGGAGGCCAGGCTCTCGCTGATGAACAGCTGAGCGAACTGACGCGTCACCTCATAGGCCCGTTTCGGCTCGGTGTCGAAGTAGCTGATCGTGATGAGGTTGTCGTGCTCGGTCAGCACTTTGGTGCGCGACTTGATGCCTTCGATGAGGCGGTCCTGCTCCACCGGCGAGGGATGTGTCGCCATCCACCCGCCCGTTGTCAGAATCTCGCTCATCACCTTGCGGCTGAAGATCACATCACGCGCGATGCTCGCGCGATTCTTGTTGGCCGTCGCCGTCGCAGCACCCTCCATCAAGGGGGAGATGATGCTGCTCTCCTGCGCAAGGATGGTGGTCGAAGCCTCATACTTCTTCGGCCACAACAGGCCGGTTACCAGCGCAGCAAGCGCGATGAAGGCAAAGATGATCCCCATCGTCAGGCGGCGTCGACGAGCCTCGCTCACCAAAGCGGGCAGCAGGCTGGCAAAAGGTGCAAGTTCCCCATTCATAGCCTTCCCCTCGTCCCATCTCCCTGGACCATGTCGGGTATCAGAAAACCCGTAGCGGCACGGTAACCACATCGCCCGGCTGCACCGGGTAATTGGTCGCCAGATCCCCTTGTTGCAGCACCTTGTCCAGCCGCACCGAATAAGGCGTGGTGGATCCATCGCTGCCTTTGCGATAGAGCTCGGTGCGATCGGGCGCCGCAAACTCCGTGGTGCCACCCGCCGCCAGCACCGCATCCAACACGGTCATGCCCTGGCGATAAGGAATGGATATCGGCGTACGTACCGCACCGGTCACGCGAACCCGCGACAGGTACTCATGGCTGCGCAGTTCGGTAAGGATCACGGCCACCTGCGGATCACGCACGTACGACTGCAGCTTGTCCTTGATCTCTCCGGCCACTTCTTCCGGCGTCTTGCCACCCGCCACGACGTCGCCAATCAGCGGCACCGTAATCTTGCCGTCGGGCCGTACCGGCACACTCACGCTCAAATCCGGGTTGTGCCACACCGTGATCTGCAGCTGGTCGTCGACGCCGATGCGGTAGACGGTGATGGCCTGGGCGTTGGGATCAACTTTGGGCGCTTCAGTGGAACCGCGACCGGTGGCGCACCCCGCCAATAGCAGAGCAACGCCCAGCACGAGAAGAAAACGGAGGCTCTTCATGGTGGTTCCCCTGATTGAAAACTGTGAGCTACGTCACGATCGAGTATATCCAATCCCAAAACTGGCTTGACAAAGCCATTGGGAATAGAACTTGCCGCACATGCGTTTCGAAATCGGGATGACAACGCCGGCCGACAAACGAGACTTCGCGCAGGAAAACTCGCACCAGCGGCCAAAGGGCCTAGCCAGCACGATGGGCAGACAGGGCGACGCTTCGGGGCGAAACGCCCGGATGACGCAACGGCCAGGCCGTGACCGGCGTTTTAGACCATTTGGCCGATAGCTCTAGCCGCCACCAAGACCCGAATGGGCAGCGCGGCCTCAGCCGGTGCGACTGAGGTAGAAACCGAAGTAGCGATCCAACGAGTGCGCCGGGTAGAACGGTATATCGCACCGGCGATCGGTGTTCTCCCAGCGATCGCGCAGCGTATAGCCCGAGGCAGTCAACCCATCGACGAATTCACGCTCGGCCGACACGCGATACGGGCAGCAAGACACTCCCGTGTTCTGCACCGTGAAGTACGACGCGCTCAAGTGGATCGGCATCGAATTGAGTAGCAGATGCGCGGGCGGTCTTTCGAGACTGGCGAGCAGCTCGGCCAGTGTGTAATCCAGATATTGCAGCGAGCCCGCGGCAAACAGCACATCCATGCCGCTGGCATCCTCACGCCGCAGCGTGAAGCGCAGACGTCCGGCCGGATCATTCTTCGCCGCCCATTCCTCACCGGCGGCATTGACCGCCGGCACATCCATCACCAGCCAACGCGTGGCATCGGGAAAGTGGAAATAGCGCTGATAGGCGTAGTAAGCGATACCGATATGACCACCCAGGTCGAACACCGAGGCATTGCCCTCCGAAAACAACCAGGAGAGCCACCACATCATCGGATAGTCATTGAGAAAAACCCGGCGCGTACGCTCGCGATAGAACGCAGCCGATGCCGCATTGTCATAGCCCTGCGCAACCCTCGGCGGAATGCTGGCCTGCGCGTCGGCGTAGCTGGAAAAGACGCCGCGATACAGGTTCTGCAAAGTCGAGTCGTGCGCGAGAAACCTGTGCTCGTAGTTCGCACGCAACATGCCGCCGACACCAGGCCAATGCGAGGCCTGTTCGGCCAACGAGCGCAAAGTTGGATGCTTGTCCATGGACGCGGTACCTCGTGCGGAAAACCACACAACGTCCTGTCTTACTCATCGAGACGAAAACCGGCGAACGATCCCCCTTCGCCAACATCCCGAGGCATCATGGCCATCGGGCCATGGACGCGACGCTCCAGCGCCAGATCTTGCGATGCTCACGGCGAAGATCGGCAGCTTCACAACGACAACGCGCCAGCCGCCTGTTGGTTGAATGCGCCCAAAAGAAAAAGGCGCCCAGGTTTCCCTAGGCGCCTTTCCTTTGTTGGTGGGCCGTGAAAGATTCGAACTTTCGACCAATTGATTAAGAGTCAATTATCTTTATTTAGTAAACTCAATAACTTGGCATAAATCATTGTGTGCCCAGGAATTACATAAGTGTATGATTTCGCAAGGGCCGAAAAGTTCTATGTGCAGCGATTCGGCGTAGATGGCAGGTGACAGAATCAATCATTGCACTGCCACCTTTCATCTTCGACTTAGAAATGCATGTTTGATGGCGGACACGCTTTCAGATGAGTCGGGCCGCACTGGCATCGCACGTATGCGGCTACTTGTTCACCTCGTCAAGAAGCGCCTTGACTGGAACCTGCATAGTCTTTGAGTAGTAGGTCCGAGTGGTTGAGAAGTAAAACGTCCTGACGATCTTGCAGGGGATGCCCGTGCGATTCGCTAGTAGTTTGTCTATTTCAGCTGGCGTCAAATAACGGGTGGACGTGCCGTTGTCTTTGGTTTCTTGAAAATCTACATCGACGGTGTAAGAGATGGAGATCGACTGGCCCTTTTGTGGATCGCTGGCAACTCTCACCGTATCCGGTCCGATGCTCCCATACAACGTGCGCGGCTGGACATGGTCGTTTGAGAAATTGATATCGTCGTCCAGCGAGCAGATAACTCTAGGCGGCATCGCTCCTCTACCTCCTTCTTTCCATCTCGGATTCTCAAAATCGACGCTGGACTGAAATGTCAGCGCATAAGCATTGCCGCTCTTCT
This sequence comes from uncultured Gammaproteobacteria bacterium, assembly GCA_963783075.1. Taxonomy (GTDB): domain Bacteria; phylum Pseudomonadota; class Gammaproteobacteria; order Xanthomonadales; family Rhodanobacteraceae; genus Dyella. The sequence continues at coordinate 65,920 of CAWAMF010000004.1, forward strand.
CAAAACGCTCAAAGTGCAAATTAGCAGGTGGCTCGGGCGGCCTGAAGCATGCGCAACAAGCTAGTGATAGAAGCGCCGGAAGTGCCAAGCGATTTCGAGTCTTCATTGACGTATCACTGCCCTTAAAGGCTAATTTGTGTGTTACTTGGACGCCTGAGAGGCCGCGTTCTTTGTCCAGGAGCGGATTGAGCTTTCCATAATGTCTGGCACCGTCATGCCGTTTGCCAACCTGGTCGCAAACATTGCCCCGGCGTCTGCATGATTGACGTCCACGTCCAGATTGACATTAGGGCCGGACTTGATAACCCATCGATCACCAAAATTCGCTACCGCGTCAGTTTGGTCAGGACGCTTCGGTGCTCCGTGTATGTTGATCCAGACCTTGGCGTTTGGCTTTGGCTCGGGATGAAACCAAATAGCGGAACCAAGCGCAACAAGTGTGCCGCCCCCGACGGGATCGAGTGTCACCAGCATGACGACGTTGTAGCCTGCATCGGTCAATAGTCGTGACAGATGAGCACCGTTCCAGCCGCCAAGACTATGGCCGACGATGTACACCGGCGCGGTCTTACTCGGGATGACGTCGGTGACATACTTCTTAATGTCAGACTTACTGTGCACCTCGTAGTAGCCAAGATACACGGGGTTGTAGAGGCGTTTCTCAAGCAGGTCCTTGATGCGCTTGTCCAGAATCTTTTCCGCATCTACGACGTTGTGGTTCGGACCAGAGAAGTAGTAGGACGTCTTGTCGCCAGCACCGCCGATGAAGAATACGGTCGCGGCTTCCGTGAGCGAGGGCACCGTTACCTGCACCACTGACCCCGGTGTTGTATTCGTTGTGCCCGAGCCGATATGAATATCACCCGAGGCAACTGCGGCGGTCTGTGCATCAACCATTTGGATTCATCCAATGAACGTGAAGGTCTTCCTCTACGGTGGCGAAAACGCGCATGGTCTTGCCGTCTCCATCGGTGACGCCGGATTTGAGCTTTCCTGTAGCTGAAACGATCTTGTACTTTGCGTTTGGCACTGGCTTGCCGCCTTCATCGACCAGCTGAAACTGCTGGTCGTAGGCGGTGGAATTGGCATCGGCTGGTGTCGAGAGCCACGGACTCATTTGAGTCAGTGCAGAGGCTGGATATCCGGTCCCGATGGTGTCATGCACCCAGAACGAATCCGCGCAAGAGCTATAGGCGAAGCATCCACAACTGAGCTTGCAGCCTTCGATCACCCAGCCCTTACCATTGTGATAGGTGTTCCCTTGGCAGCACTCGACAAAGGTTTGTACGCCCCCGTGCTTCTCACAGGTCGCCTTGTCTCCAAGTAGCACGATGGGCTTTCCCTCGACGATAAAGTCCGTGCCGCTTGCCATGATGACGGTTCCCCCGCCCGAGGTCTGATCACCCAGGCGGTTCAGGCCTCCCTCATGCGACATGCGATTCTTCCGCAACAAAGACCCCGACGTTCCCTTGATCGTCCTCAGCCCAATAGACGTAGCTCTGACCGGCATCGACGATACAGGTGCCGTTACTCAGGACGCTGCCGAACCCGGCCACCAGCTGCTGACCATCAAGGCAATTATCGAGCCCGGAGATGATGACAACCTCGCCGTCCGCGGGGTCAATCACCTTGTCCCCGACGCGGAGGACATTTCTGCCATGAATCTGCTGCCCCGCACTTCCCTTTTGAAATATTGCGCCCCGGCTAGTGCGAGCGCCAACGACGGCGAATGGGAGAATGCGCTTTGGGTATCGCTTATCGGACACTGCTGAGCTTCCCTGTCTGAACGGTCCCTACGGAATAATACTTTCCGAGACCAATTGGCAATCAGACAAATCCTAGCTTTAGGTCGTCTGATGAAGCCAGCGGCGAACACCAATAACGTACCTATTCGACTTCCTCGGCCTCCTGCTCGGTATCCGTTACCTGGTTAACATCGGACTGCTGCACCGCCTCGCCATCGTTCCCCAGCTCGCATTCAATCATCGTCTTGTAACCCTGCGTCCCGATGTAGTGTTCGCAGCGCTTCACAAGCCAATCGCCGTCGACGTCGGGATGAAAACCGGACATGACCGCGATGCACTCCGCGCCAAGCTCAGGGCGACCCGGGAACGTGTAGGTCAGCGTTTTCGTCTCGCGCTGGCGCTTGCGGTGCTCGGACTTCGCCGCTTCCTCGGCCGACACGCGGTCGGCGTAGGACATGCGCAGACGGATCACGGGTTCGCCGTTGCCGATAGCTACTTCGCGACGGGATGCCCCGCGCTTGTCGCGATAGTACGCCACGACCGAAGCGGCCTCGCCACGGCTGGCGATCACGACGCGGAAATCGTTGCCGTCGGCTGGCGTCAACGTGACGCGCGGCAAGGCTGCACCGCTCGCCGACTTTGAGTCGCCGCGACGAACGAAGACCAGCCCGCCGCCGGCTGGCTTGGCAACCGCGTCGTAACGCTTCGCCATGCGCAACAACAAGTTCATATCGGACTCGTGCGACTGGTCCGTGTGCGGCAGCTTGATCGCGGCCAGCTCAGACGACACAGCAGGCTTTAGCCCGTGCTCGCCAGCAACGCGCGCAATCATGGCGCCCAGCGTCGTACCCTTCGGCCAGCTGCGCGTCTTTTGCGTCTGCATGTCCTGCTTGCCGGCCGGGCTTTTGTCGTACGGCGCGGCCCGTGCGCGGATAAACGATGTTCGTGCGCGGGTACAGGTAAAGCTTTTGCCGGCCCTGCCAGTCATAGCGATAGATCGCGTTGACGCGGTTCACCTTCGACGCAACCGCGCCAGCGACGCGCAGCGGATAGGTGAAAGACTTACCGTCGGACGGGCCGAAGGGTTCGGCCGCGATGACGAACGGGGCGATTCCCTTATCAACGATCACCTTTTGACCGTCGCTGCGCGTACCCGTCTGTTGGGCCTGCACCGGTTGGCCGCTATTGGTGATGTTCACCTCGACCGCCATCCCGCCGCTCCCGATACTGCGAACGCCTAGATTGCCGTCCGATCCTCGCGTCAGAGGAATGATTGCTTCCGGGCCATCCTCCCCCATCAAACCCGCACCATTTGCGACCCGCGTCCTTGCCATTGAGCGTATTGGTGAGCTGCAGGAGGTTCTCTTGCGCCTTCTGGGCGGCCTTCGCCGCGGCCTCATCGCCTGGGCTACCGATGACAGGAGCGTTGACCTTGGCTGAGGCAACGTTGCCCGCATCCGGCGACGGAGGCTGGCCGTTAGGCGTCATGAGGCTGCGGTAATAGGCCTGCAGGTTCTGCTGGTCGCGGTCGATGTACTTTTTCAGGTCATCGTCGCTCATGAAGAGCGACGAGAGGCTGTCCTGACTGTTGAGCGTTTTTGACAACGCTCCCGGACTGCCGCCAGCGCGCCCCCAATCGCCTGAATTGGCAGGATCTTGGCGCAGGGCCATCTCCTGCTGCATGGCCGCCAGCTGGTCCTGGGCGAGCTTGGCGCTCCCTTGGTCAGTAACAGTGCCGTCCAGCGCCCAGCCTGACAGGCAAGCAAAGCATGCCGATGCATGAGGTGATGGACAACGTGATCGCCTACGCGCGGGAACGCGGCGCACGCCAGGCGCGCACCGAAGGCTCATGCCCGCCGTATATCTGGATCGTCATGGCCATAGCCTATAGATGCCGCCTGCGTGGCGCTGAGGTGATGATGCTGACCGACGCGAACAAGTTAGATGAGGGCGTGCTCGGCCTGCGCCGCAAGGGCTCGCTCGACACCATCACGGCCTGGTCGCCGGAGCTGGTGGACGCGTGGGACGCGGCTGTTGCGGCGCGCAAGCGCGTATTCGAGAAGCTGTCCGCCAAGAAAGGCTATGTCGTTCCCCTCCTCGCGAAGGACCGGCCGCTTCTCGTCAGCGAGAAAGGCACGCCTCTGGTGAAGCTCGACGCCGAGGGCAACCCGGAGGATCGCACCACCCTGGACAGCGCCTGGCAGCGCTTCATGCGGCTGGCGATCAAAGACGGCGTGCTGACCAAGGAGCAGCGCTTCACGCTGCACGGTCTAAAGCACCGTGGGGTAACTGACACCGAGGGCGGAAAGGCGGAGCGCAAGGAGGCGAGCGGCCACAAGACGGACGCCATGGCGCAGCTGTATGACCACAATGTTCCGGTCGTGCAGCCCGCTCAACGGCGGAAGAAATAGGCACTATCGGCTGTTGCTTCGCACCCCGGCGACAAGCATTCTCATGCCTCGACTGGGGATAACGGTGAGGCAATGAACACCAGTGACTGGATCTCGATTGGCGCGGCCGCCATCAGTCTTGGGAGTTTGTACTACGCTAGGCGCGCGTTCAACCAGACGACCCGAATCAAGGGCACCGAACTGCGAGCAGAGCTGCTCCTCGTCATGGTCGATATGACCTTCAAGATGAGCCAGTGCAAGAATATAGCCGCCAACGTTCGCGTCTTGGCCGAGTCAAAGGGTGATTTGGAGCTCTACAAGATGGCGGAAGAGCTGAGCCACTCTATCGACTCGATCGCCGAGCATTTCGGCGATGTCCATGACACATTGGAACGGGTGAAGCCCGAAAGCGCCCTTGATACGTACGCACGCCAGCGTCACGAAATCGAGGGATACCGCAAGAGAGTAGATGACGTCCACGCCCATTTGCTCAGCTTGGCTCAGAAGGTCAAAACCGCGAGCGCCTAACGGTAGACGCCCCCTCGGCGTGACCATCAGTAGGCGCGAATCAACCGTGCAACATGACGTGAGAGGCGCCTGCCGGCGCCTTTTTCGTATTGGGAAAGCTCACTATTTTTCCGGGCATTTTTCCGGTAGCCAAAAGAAAAGACACTTAGGTTTCCCTAAGTGCCTGTTCCAATTGGTGGGCCGTGAAAGATTCGAACTTTCGACCAATTGATTAAGAGTCAACTGCTCTACCAACTGAGCTAACGGCCCATAAAACTTTGTTCAACTTACTCGTTCAACTGGGGTGGAAGATGGGACTCGAACCCACGACCCTCGGAATCACAATCCGATGCTCTAACCAGCTGAGCTACATCCACCGCAAATCTTGAATTGGCGCGCCCGACAGGAATCGAACCTGCAACCGTCGGCTTAGAAGGCCGATGCTCTATCCGGTTGAGCTACAGGCGCATCGCACTACGTGACGAGCACCTGCTGGTCGGGGCAGAGGGATTCGAACCCACGACATCCAGCTCCCAAAGCTGGCGCTCTACCAGGCTGAGCTATACCCCGATTTCGAACCCTCAACCGCCGAAGCGAACTGAAGCTTGGAAATGCTACGGGTGACAACCAGTCTAGTCAATCCGTATCAAAGCACACCGAACTGCAACTCTTGTCCGGTCCGCTTGGCGATGCACTGCTTTGCGGCGCAAATCATGATGCGAACATCACAACCTGTTTCAAATGGCGCGCCCGGAGAGATTCGAACTCCCGACCACCAAGTTCGTAGCCTGGTACTCTATCCAACTGAGCTACGGGCGCGTTTTTAACCTTTGCCTTGTCGCTTAACCGCCGAAGTGGAAAGCGCCGAAGCGAGAAGCGGAATTATTCAGATTCGAGGCCGGTGCGTCAACTCTTTTTTTCAGTTTTTTTTCATTGTCGTTGAGGAATCTTCACATTCAACGATGAAAACGCGCCGCTCAAGCCAGCTATTTTAGCCGTCTGCTCCGCTTTCGGCCATACCTTCGCACAAAGAAATTCCGCACACAGACGTGTAGGAGCGCACCCTGTGCGCGACCGCAACGCCCGGTCGTTATCGCTCGATAGGTTGGTCGCGCAGAGCGTGCGCTCCTACAAAAATGTTCGCATGGACCGAAGAAAAAAGGCGGCACATGGCCGCCCTTTCCATCATGCATCGAGCTCGATCAGCGATCGGCCATGCGACTCTGAATCGCCGGATCGCCCACTTTCGCACCTGCATCGCCACGCGGCGGCGGAGGCGGCGGAGGCGTGGAGCTCGTGCTGGACGTCTTGGACCAATCGGCCGGCGGACCTGGAACACGATCATTCATGATGTCGTCGATCTGGTGCGCATCGATGGTTTCGTACTGCAGCAGCGCATCGGCCATCACGTGCAGCTTGTCGATGTTCTCGGTCAGCAGCTGCTTGGTGCGCGCGTAAGCGCGATCCAGGATGGCACGCACTTCTTCGTCGATCTTGCGCGCGGTCTCATTGGAGACGTTCTTGTGCTGCGTCACGGCGCGGCCAAGGAATACCTCGTCCTCTTCCTCGCCATAAGTGACCGGGCCGAGCTTGTCGGACAGACCCCACTTGGTGGCCATGTTGCGAGCCATCTTGGTGGCGCGCTCGATGTCGTTGGAGGCGCCGGTGGTGACCTTGTCTTCGCCGAAGATCAACTCTTCGGCCACACGGCCACCGTACAACGAGCACAGCTGCGACTGGATCGCCACGCGGTTGATGCTGTACTTGTCGCCTTCCGGCAGGTACATGGTGACGCCCAGCGCGCGGCCACGCGGAATGATGGTGACCTTGTAGACCGGATCGTGCTCCGGCACCAGGCGACCCACGATGGCATGACCGGCCTCGTGATACGCGGTGAGCTTCTTCTCGTCCTCGCTCATGGCCATCGAGCGACGCTCGGTGCCCATCAGGATCTTGTCGCGCGCCTTGTCGAGATGAACCATGCGCACGTCGCGCGCGTTCTCGCGCGCAGCGAACAGCGCCGCCTCGTTGACCAGGTTGGCGAGGTCGGCACCGGAGAAGCCCGGCGTGCCGCGCGCAATGGTCATGGGATCCACGTCGGCCGCGGTCGGCACCTTGCGCAGATGCACCTTGAGAATCTGCTCGCGGCCCTTCACGTCCGGCAGGCCCACCACCACCTGGCGGTCGAAGCGGCCCGGACGCAGCAGCGCCGGATCGAGCACGTCGGGGCGGTTGGTCGCGGCGATTACGATGACACCCTCGGTGCCCTCAAAACCGTCCATCTCGACCAGCAACTGGTTCAGCGTCTGCTCGCGCTCATCATGACCACCGCCCAGGCCGGCACCGCGATGGCGGCCGACGGCGTCGATTTCGTCGATGAAGATGATGCACGGCGCGTGCTTCTTGGCTTGCTCGAACATGTCGCGCACGCGGCTGGCGCCGACGCCCACGAACATTTCAACGAAATCAGAGCCCGAGATCGAGAAGAACGGCACCTTGGCCTCGCCCGCAATGGCCTTGGCCAGCAGGGTCTTGCCGGTACCCGGTGGGCCCACCATCAGCACGCCGCGGGGAATCTTGCCGCCCAGCTTCTGGAATTTGCCCGGGTCACGCAGGAACTCGACCAGCTCACCGACCTCTTCCTTCGCCTCGTCGCACCCTGCCACGTCGGTGAAGTTGACCTTGATCTGGTCCTCACCCTGCAGCTTGGCGCGCGAGCGCCCGAAGCTCATGGCGCCACGGCCACCGGCACCGGCCTGCATCTGGCGCATGAACCAGATGAACACGCCAACGATCAGGATGATGGGCAGCCAGTTGAGCAGCAGGCCCAGCAGCGAGAAGCCGTTATTGGAGGGCTCCTGGCGCACTTCCACGCCCTTGTCCTGCATCTGCTTGACCACCGAGTTGGTGGACCAGCCCAGGACGGGGGCGACGGTGCGGAAGGCGCTGCCGTCCTTCAGCTTGCCGCTGATGGTGGCGGGCTGGTCGGCGCTGATGTTGGCCGAGGCCACATTGCCGTTGTCCACGCTCTGCACAAAGGTGCTGTAGGGCAGATCCGAGGAGGATGCGCCATGCGGATTGAAGCTCTGGAACACCGTCAGCAATACGACTGCGATGATCAGCCAGAGCAGCAGGTTTTTCGCCATTTCATTCATGCACGGTTCTCGCCCGATTGCCCGCCGTTGGCCTTGCGACCCACGGCCAATGCATACACCTCACGCGAACGTGCGCGTGAGGCCTTAGGTTTACGCATGGTCACGCGGGTGAAGTCTCCGCGCAACCTGCGAATGTATTCGTCAAAGCCGGTCCCCTGAAACAGCTTGATCAGGAACGACCCGCCCGGCTTAAGCCATTGGCGACTGAAATCCAGTGCCAGATCGGCCAGATCCATCGCGCGGATCTGATCGGCCAGGGCCACGCCACTCATATTGGGGGCCATATCGGACAGCACAAGATCGACCTTGTTGCCCTCCAGCATGCCTTCCAGCTCGCGCAGCACCGATTCCTCGCGGAAATCGCCCTGCAGGAAGTCCACCCCGCCAATGCCCTGCATCGGCAGGATGTCCAACGCCACCACGGTACCAGTATCTCCCAGGCGCTGACGTACCAGCTGCGACCAACCGCCCGGAGCCGCGCCCAGATCGACCACCCGCATGCCCGGCTTTAGCAGGCGATCGCGGTCAACCAGCTCCTCCAGCTTGAACACGGCACGGGAACGCAGGCCCTCGGCTTGGGCCCTCTTCACATAAACATCATCGAAGTGTTCTCGCAGCCAGCGGGAACTACTTTTGCTGCGGGGCATGATCGGCAACAGCCATGGATACGGGGGAAGTGGCCTGCATGATACCCTTAGCAGTCTCATTGCCGCGAATCCGAGGCTGAACGCATGGCTCTTTCCCCCTCGCAGCGCCGTTACTTGCGCAGCCTCGCCCACGACCTTCACCCGGTGATCATGCTGGGTGCCAAGGGTGCGACCGACGCCGTGCTCAAAGAGCTCGACCTCGCCCTCACCCATCACGAACTGGTGAAAGTGAAGCTTTCCGGTGGCGACAAGGAAGAGCGCCAGACGCAGATCGACTTCCTTGCTGGCGGCACCCGGTCGGAAAACGTGCATGAAATCGGCCATATCGTGGTGCTGTTCCGCCGTAACGAAGACGAGCCCAAGCTCGCCCTGCCCCGCTAAGGCACACGCTGATGGACCTTTCGCTCGACCGCCCGGATAACTATCTGTTCGTGCGCCGCGTGGGTGCCCGCAGCGTTACCGTGGTGGATCGCGAATTCACCCAGAGCTTTCTGCTGGCGCCGGATCGTGCCGTGGAAAATTGGCCGGTCAGCGCATCCAGCGAGCTGAATGTCGGGCACGTCGATGCCATTCTCGAGCTGAAGCCGGAACTGGTCATTCTGGGCACCGGCGAGCGCCAGGTGTTCCCCGATCCCGCCTTCATGGCCGGCCTGCTGCGCAAGGGTATCGGCATCGAAGTGATGGACAACGGCGCGGCGGCGCGCACCTACGATTTGCTGGCGGCCGAGAATCGGCGCGTGGTGGCGGCGTTTATCTTGCCGGCCTAAGGACACGCCTGTAGGAGCGCACCTTGTGCGCGACAATCCTACGAAGCGGTTACAACATCACGCCGCGGTCGCGCACAGGGTGCGCACCCACACAACCCGGATCGTCAACGCGACGGCAGATAACCCATCGGGTCGACCGGATTGCCGTCCTTGCGGATCTGGAACTGCAGCTCGTCACGTGAAGCGCCGGTGGCACCCATTTCGGCGATCTGCTGGCCCGCGCTGACGCGCTGGCCTTCCTTCACCAGCCGCTTGCTGTTGTGCCCATAGGCCGACAGGAAGCTGTCGTTGTGCTTGACGATGACCAGCTCGCCATAGCCGACCAGGCCGTTGCCGCTGTACACAACCACGCCATCGGCAGCGGCACGTACCGGATCGCCCGTCTTGCCGGCAATTTCGATGCCCGGAATGGCATCACCCGACTGGAAACGCTTGATCAGCGAGCCGTCAGCTGGCCAGCGCCAGGTGATGCCACCGTTGCTGCGCGTCGCACCTGGCGCTGCCGGAGCAACCGGAGCCGGCGGTGGCGTATTGCTGGCCGTGGCAGCGGGCGCACCGGCCACGGGTACCACGGGGGTCGTACTGGCGGCGGGCGCCTGCGTCGACGTGGCCGTCGCAGCAGTGGCAACTGCCGCCGCGGTTGCAGAAGTGACCGGCTCAAAACCCGGCTCAGGCTGGCTGGGCGGTGGCGCGTGAGGTGGTGGCGGGGTGACCGGCTTCGGCGGAGCCGATACCACCACGCCCGTGATATGCGTCGGGGCGGACGGCGCGGCATTGCCGTTGGCAGGCGCCAGCTTCAGCTCCTGGCCCGGCCAGATGGTGTACGGCGAGGCGATGTTGTTCCAGTTGGCCAGGTCGCGGAAATCGACACCGTTGCGGAACGCGATGGAATACAGCGTGTCGCCCTTGTTGACCCGATAAGTGCCACCCGGAGGAACACGGGTCGGCGCCACGGTGCGCGTCGTTGTGCCACCCGCAGGCTCCACGACCACGGTGCGACGGCTCGTGGCGCAGGCGGCCAGAACGAGGATGACGAAGGTCAGCGCGAATGACCGGAGATATCCATTCATGGGCGCCAGCATAACGAGGCGTAGCGGGTTTTTCATGCGATCCATCCCAGCGAACCGGTCAGTGCACCGGCCAGCGTTCAGTGCAGCCAGATCCACCACACCAATAACGCCGCCAATATCACCAGGGCAGCCCAGCCGATTCGCTCGATATGCTTGTGCAGAAGGCGCTCTGCGCGCTCGCCGAACAACCGGATCAGCAAGGCCAGCAGCCATACGCGCTTGCCGCGTCCCACCGCCATGCAAACCAGGAACGGAATCACCGGCACGCCAACGATACCCGCCGCCCAGGTGACGAACTTCATCGGCACCACCGGCTGCAACGCCGCCAGCGCCAGCACTACCATCAGACCCAGCCAATGCTGGTTCATCTGCTGACGCAGGTTTTCCACGCCGGTTTCGATCGGCGCCAGCAGGTGCAGGCTTTCGAGCAGTGGCGACAGCGCGTGGAACGCCCAATGACCCAGCGCGTAACCCACCAGCGAACCCAGCAACGAGAACAGCAGGCTGATATTGGCGTAGAAGAACGCCTTGTGACGCTTGCCGAGCATCATCGGCGCCAGCATCACTTCCGGCATGATGGGAAAAATGAAAGCCTCGACGAAGCTCAGCCCGCACAGGTAATACACAGCCCGGGGGTCGCGCGCCCACGTAAGTGCCCGCGCGTACAACGATCCGAAAAGACGCATTCAGCAATTTCCCTGTGGCATCAGCCAATGCCACCCAGCAGCGGTACGAAACTGACCGCGGCCAGCTCCTCCTGAATAAAATCACCCTGCCCGTCGCCGCGCATGCGGATAAGCATCTGGTTGCTCGGCGAACCGACCGGCGCCACCAGCACGCCGGTGGGACTGAGCTGGTCGAGCACGGCGTGCGGAATCGCATCGCCTGCCGCCGTCAGAATGATGGCGTCGAACGGCGCTTCATCAGGCCAGCCGAGCTTGCCGTCGTCATGACGCGAACGAATGTTTGAAAGACCCAGCTGACGGAAGCGACGACGCGCCTGGCGCAGCAGCTCCTCGATGCGCTCGACGGTGTAAACCTGCGGCACTACCTGCGCCAGCACGACCGCCTGGTAGCCCGAGCCCGTACCAATCTCCAACACCTTCTGCGGCACGCCGAATTCCAGCAGCGCTTCGGTCATGCGCGCCACTACCCACGGTTGCGAAATGGTCTGGCCGTGGCCAATAGGCAGCGCGGTGTTTTCGTAAGCGCGCGAATGCAGCGCCTGATCGATGAAATGGTGGCGAGGCGTGTTGCGGATCACGTCGATCACGCGCTGGTCGCGGATGCCTTCTTCCTTGAGCTTGGTGGCAAGGCGATCGCGTGCGCGCTGCGATGTCATGCCCTCGCCTTTCAGTGCCGATGGCGGCAGTGGATGCACGTTCATCTTATGCGGCCTCGCCGGCCGGCTTGTGGCCGGACACGCCTTCGTTCAACGCACCCACCCAACTGCTGACCTTTTCCAGCGCCTGGAAGCGCGTCAGGTCCACATGGATCGGCGTCACCGATACATAGCCACGACGCACGGCATTGAAGTCGGTGCCCGGGCCGGCATCGTCCACGTCGCCTGCGGGGCCGATCCACCAGATGGTTTTGCCGCGCGGGTCGGTCTGCTTGATGCAGGGCGCCGAACGATGACGCTTGCCCAGGCGGGTGACCTCGAAACCGCGGATTTCTTCCCAAGGAAGATCGGGCACGTTGACGTTGAGAATGGTATCGGCCGGCAGCGGATCGACCAGCAGGCGCTGCATCAACAAGACGACGGCGTTAGCGGCCGAGTCGTAGTGCACGCCGTGGTGGTCCTTGCTGACCAGCGACACCGCGATGGCGGGCAAGCCTAGAAAGCGCCCTTCCATCGCCGCCGACACGGTGCCGGAATAGATCACATCGTCGCCAAGGTTGGCCGAGTTGTTGATGCCCGACACCACGATGTCCGGCTCGTAATCGAGCATGCCGGCCAAGGCCAGGTGCACGCAGTCGGTAGGCGTGCCGGCGACGCGGTAGTAGCCGTTGTCCATGCGCAACGCGCGGATCGGTGCATCCAGGGTCAGCGAGTTGCTGGCGCCGGAACGGTCGCGATCGGGCGCCACCACCGTTACCTGGCCGACCGCGCCAAGGCGCTCGGCGAGCACGCGGATGCCCGGTGCATCCACGCCGTCGTCGTTGCTTACCAAAACTCGCATGATGATCCGTTCAAAGCTAATGGCGGCGACGGCTCCGCAAGAGCCGCAGCGCATCGTATGAAGCCTGAAGTCTACCGGAGCGGGCGGCCGGTTTCACATCCAGTGCATGGACTGTCTGGCTGGCGCAAACACTCGTGCGACGCCACGCTTGGCAAGGCGCCAACCCCGTTGCGCTGCATTACGATGCAAGCATGAAACACCGTACTCCCGCCCAGGTCACCGACGACGACGCCCGGCTGTTTCGCGAGGCCATCGGTGACGTTCGTCTGTTCGATCCGGTGGAGCCGGCTCCCGCCACGCCCAAGCCCGAACCTGAGCCGCGCATGTTCGAGGCTGACGAGGCTGCCGTGCCCGGCGAACTGCTCGACATGGCCTTCGACCCCGGGCTGATCGAGGTCGGTGAGGAACTGAGCTATCTGCGCGACGGCTATCCACCCAAGCTGCTACGACAGCTCAAGCGCGGCCAGTTCAGCATCCAGGACGATATCGACCTTCACCAGATGAATGCCGCGGCGGCGCAAGCCACCATCATCGAGTTCCTGGCCGAGGCAAAGCGGCGCGGCTTTCGCTGCGTGCGCATCGTGCATGGGAAGGGGCTGCGCTCCCGCGCTGCCGGGCCGGTGTTGAAGGCGCTTACCGATCGGATGTTGCGCAGGCGCGATGATGTGGTGGCGTTTGCGTCGGCAAGGCCGATGCAGGGCGGGACGGGGGCAGTTGTGGTGCTGCTGAAAGGTTAGCTTCCCTTTCTCCCTCTCCCCACTGGGGAGAGGGCTGGGGTGAGCGGTCACGCTGGCCTCAGTACGCTTTCCCTGCGAGCTTCTAAAAGCTCGCTTGATTAACTTTCCCGCGAGCACCCGCCCCTCACCTCAATCCTCTCCCCGACGGGGAGAGGAAGCTGGGTGCTAGGCCGTGGTGGCCAACTCACGCACCACAGTCGTCGCATACGCGCCAGCTTGCAGCTCAAAGCTCAACTCCAGCGCGTCATCGTCGAGCCAGCGCCACGCCAGGTTCTGCGGAATCATGCGCAGCGGGCGTCGCTCCTGATCCATCTTCGCAGCGACCAAGCCCTCAGACAGATCGGCGTTGGCCGCCGCCATGGCCTCTTCCAGTGCGCGAACATCGGCCTGGGCTGGCGTCTCGCCTCGCCCCCACAGCGGACCGGAAGGATGAATATCCCCACGCGCAAGTCGCTCAGAGAGCGTGGCATCGAACGGCTCCGGACCGAACCAGGAGCGCGAGCCAGCCAGCGACCAGATCTCGCCTTCCATCGGGCTGTCCCACTCACCCTGCTCCACGCGTGCGGCAAGCACGGCATTGAAGATATGCGAACGCGCAGCGGAGAGCAGGAAATGACGCTTGTCGCGATCCACGCGTCGGCCCGCAAACATCGCGCGCGCTTGCGCCACGTTGCCACCTTCGCGACCGAAACGCTGTTCGCCGAAGTAGTTGGGTACGCCACGCTGGGCGATCTGCTGCAGCACCTGTTCGGCCACCGCGCGATCGCCCTGCACCTGGCGCAACACCAGCACGAAGCGATTGCCGCGCAGCGCGCCACGCTTGAGCTTGCGCTTGTGGCGTGTAGCCGCGAGCACTTTCACTTCCGCATGCGGAAACGTCGACCAGTCCGGATCAGGCTTGCCTGCCAGCTGCACGGAAAAGGTCTGGCGGGTCACCGCGTGGCGATCTTTCAGGCCGGCATAGCCCACGTTCAACGGCGGCACTTCGGCGAAACGCGCCAGTTCCTTGGCTACCCAGTCGGTATTGGAGCCACGCTTCTCCACCCACAACAGTGCGTGCTCGCCCTCGCCGTCCGCGTCGTAACCGAGAATTTCCTCTACCTGGAAGTCTTCCGGCGCGCTGCGCAGCACGCCGGTGAGGGGAGGATTGCCATAGGCGTAGGGCAGTTCGATGTCGGACATGAGACTCCACCGGCGTGACCGGCTTGAAGAAAACGGATAGCGGCAGCGCGATCTGCCCTTTCTGACGCATTACATCAGGGGCAGCGTAGCGATGCCGAGAAAACCTGGATCAGGCCAGCACGAGCAACACGCAGGCCTGCGCAGCTATACCTTCGCCCCGACCGGTGAAACCCAACTTTTCGGTGGTGGTGGCCTTGATGCTGATGCGACCGATTTCACAGCCCAACGCATCGGCAACCGCTTCACGCATGGCCTGCGCGTGCGGACCCACCTTGGGCGCCTCGCATATCACGGTGACGTCGGCGTTGCCCAGCGCATAGCCGTGCTCACGCATCAGCCTGGCCGCATGCTGCAGGAAGATACGGCTGTTGGCATTACGCCATTGCTCCTGGCTGGGCGGGAAGTGACGACCAATATCCCCGAGTGCCAGCGCACCGAAGATGGCATCGCACAAGGCGTGGATCACCACATCGCCGTCCGAATGGGCAACCAGCCCGCGGCTATGCGGCACGCGCACGCCACCGAGCATCACGTGGTCGCCATCGCCGAACGTATGGACGTCAAATCCCTGCCCGATCCGCATCATGCCGGTGTTCCTTATAGGGTTCTTGGCAACAGGAATTCGGCCAACGCGAAGTCAGCCGCTGTTGTCACCTTGATATTGTCTTCGGCGCCTTCGACCAGCAACGGTGCAAAGCCGGCGTGTTCCATCGCCATCGCTTCATCGCTCACCATTACGCCGGCGACAGAAGCAGCCAACAGCGCTGCCGACAGCTCACCACGGCGGAACATCTGTGGCGTGAAGGCACGCCAGCGATGATCGCGCGGCTCGGTGGCATGGCTTCGACCGTCGGCGCCGGCACGCTTGAGCGTGTCGCGCAACGGCGCACCCAGCAAGCCACCACCGGCCGGTATGGCCAGTTCGATCAAACGGGCGATATCCGCTTCGCGCACGCAGGGCCGCGCCGCATCGTGCACCAGCACGAACGCCTCATCCGTGACCTCGGCAGGCAGGGCGCGCAGACCAGCGAGTACGGAATCGCAGCGCTCGGCGCCGCCGATGGTAGTGAGGACCGGCTTGCCCGCGAGTTGCGTCATCGCGGGCCAGTGCTCGTCCTTGCTGCTCAACGCAACCATCAGTCCGGCGATCATCGGATGCGCCGCCAACCGTTCCAACGTATGCAGGATCAGTGGACGTCCCGCCAACGGAAGGTATTGCTTGGGAAGATCGCCCCCGACCCGGGTGCCGCGACCCGCCGCCGGCACCACACACCACAGGGCCGCCATGGTTATTGGCCGCCCGTGGATGCAGCCGCCGCGGGTGCCTGGCTCGCACCCGGCTTTTCGACCACCTGGTAGAACGTTTCACCCGGCTTGATCAGGCCCAGTTCGGCGCGCGCACGCGCCTCGACGGCCTGCTCACCGTGCTTGAGGTCGTCCACGTCCGCACCCAGCGCCTGATTGCGCTGGAGCAGCTTGTCGTTGTCCTCACCCTGCTTCTTTACCGCGGCACGCAGGGTTTCCACCTCGTGCACGCCACCGTTGCCGTTCCACAGTTTCATCTGCAGAGCGATCAATACCAGCACCAGAATCAGGGCGACCCAACGCAACATGTGCGACCCGCTCCGTCTCAGCCCGGCAGGCTGGCCAGGTTGGGGAACGCATCGCGACCGGCGTAGCGCGCCTGGGCACCCAGCGCCTCCTCGATGCGCAGCAGCTGGTTGTACTTGGCCACGCGGTCGGTGCGGCACAGCGAACCGGTCTTGATCTGGGTCGCGGTGGTCGCCACGGCGATATCGGCGATGGTGGTGTCTTCCGTCTCGCCCGAGCGGTGCGACACGATGGCCGCGTACTTGGCGGCGTCCGCCATGGCGATGGCTTCCAGCGTCTCCGACAACGTGCCGATCTGGTTCACCTTGATCAGGATGGCATTGGCGATGTGCTTGTCGATGCCTTCCTTGAAGATGCTCGGGTTGGTGACGAACAGGTCGTCGCCGACCAGCTGCACGTTCTTGCCGATGGCTTCGGTGAGCAGCTTCCAGCCGTCCCAGTCGCCTTCGGCCATGCCATCTTCGATGGTGACGATGGGGTACTGCTTGGACCAGCTCGCCAGCAGGTCGACGAACTGCGCCGGCGTGTAGATCTTGCCCTCGCCTTCCAGGTCGTACTTGCCGTCCTTGAAGAACTCCGAGCTGGCCACATCCAGGCCCAGCAGGATCTCGCTGCCGATCTTGAATCCGGTCTTGTTGACGGCCTCGAGGATGGTGTCCAGCGCCTCGATGTTGGAGCGCAGGTTCGGCGCGAAGCCGCCCTCATCGCCCACCGCGGTATTGAGGCCCTTGCCCTTCAGCACGCTCTTGAGCGCGTGGAAGATCTCGGTACCGGCACGCAGGGACTCGGCGAAGGTCGGCAGGCCGACCGGCAGCACCATGAACTCCTGCACATCGACGTTGTTGTCGGCATGGGCACCGCCGTTGATGATGTTCATCATCGGCACCGGCAACGCGCCCGGCTTGCCGGTGGTGCCATTGATGCTGGACAGGTACTGCCACAGCGGCTGGCGGTTCTGCGCGGCCACGGCGTGCGCAGCGGCCATCGACACACCAAGGATGGCGTTGGCGCCCAGCTTGCCCTTGTTCGGGGTGCCGTCGAGGTTGATCAGCTTGGCGTCGAGGCCACCCTGGTTGGCAGCATCAAAACCCTTGAGCGCGGAGGCGATGGCACCGTTGACGTTGCCCACCGCGTTCTTCACGCCCTTGCCCAGGTAACGCGACTTGTCGCCGTCACGCAGCTCAACTGCTTCGCGCGAACCGGTGGAAGCGCCGCTCGGCACGGCTGCGCGACCGAAGCCACCGCCGGCCAGGGTCACTTCTGCTTCGAGCGTGGGATTACCGCGGGAATCGAGGATTTCACGGGCGTGGATGCGGGTGATGTCGGTGCTCATGGTTTCCGTAGCTTGATGAGGTGACTGAAGCGGGGGAGAACATCCTGCCTGATGCGCGGGGGATTCGCTTCATTCGCCTCCCCCACGGCGGCTCAGAGCGTATGTTCCAGGAATCTGTGGCGCTTGGTGACCTGGTCCAGTTCGAGCAAGGTTTCCAGCAGCGCTTCCATCTTGTCCAGCGGCCAGGCATTGGGGCCGTCGCTGAGCGCCTTGGACGGGTCCGGATGCGTCTCGGCGAAAAGGCCGGCGATACCGACTGCCACGGCGGCACGAGCCAACACCGGCACGAATTCGCGCTGGCCGCCCGAGCTGGTGCCCTGCCCGCCCGGCAACTGCACCGAGTGGGTGGCGTCGAACACCACCGGGCAGCCGGTGTCGCGCATCACGCTCAACGAGCGCATGTCCGACACCAGGTTGTTGTAGCCAAAGCTGGCGCCACGCTCGCAGACCATGATGTCGTCGTTGCCGACGGCCTTGGCCTTGTCGACCACGTTCTTCATGTCCCACGGCGCGAGGAACTGGCCCTTCTTGATGTTCACCGGCTTGCCGGCGCGCGCGACGTTCTGGATGAAATCGGTCTGGCGGCACAGGAAGGCCGGCGTCTGCAGCACGTCCACCACGGCGGCCACTTCGTTCATCGGGCGTGTATTCGTGCACGTCGGTGAGCACGGGCACGCCGAGCTGGCGCTTCACTTCGGCCAGGATCTTCAGGCCCGCTTCCATGCCGGGGCCGCGAAAGCTGTTGCTCGACGAACGATTGGCCTTGTCGAAGCTGGACTTGAAGATGAAGTGGATGCCGAGCTTGCCGGTGATTTCCTTGAGCTTGCCGGCGGTGTCCATCTGCAGCTGCTCGGACTCGACCACGCAGGGGCCGGCGATCAGGAACAGCGGCTGGTCCAGGCCGACCTCGAAACCGCACAACTTCATGCGACGGACTCCTTGGCCAGACGTTCGCCCTCGCGCACCGCCTTGAACTCGCGAGCAGCGTGGACGAAACCAATAAACAGCGGGTGGCCGTCGCGCGGCGTGGAGGTGAACTCCGGATGCGCCTGGCAGCCCAAGGAACCATGGGTGCTTCTGCGCCGACAGCTCGACGATCTCCACCAGCAAGTCGTCCATCGACTTGCCCGAGATCACCAGGCCCAGGTCTTCGAACGGCTGGCGGTAGCGGTTGTTGAACTCGTAGCGATGACGATGGCGCTCGCGCACCACGTCCTGGCCGTACATCTCGCGGGCCAGCGTGCCCGCCTTGAGGCGGCATTCCTGCGAGCCCAGACGCATGGTGCCGCCCAGGTCCGAGCGTTCGCTGCGCTGTTCCACTTCGCCGGTTGCGGTGGTCCACTCGGTGATCAAGCGCGATCACCGGATCGGGCGTGTTGCGGTCGTTCTCGCTGGAGTCGGCCTCCGTGAGACCCGCCACGTTGCGGGCGAAGTCCACCACCGCGGCATGCATGCCGTAGCAGATGCCGAAATACGGCACGCCGTGCTCGCGGGCGTACTTGGCGGTCAGCACCTTGCCCTCGAAGCCGCGCTTGCCGAAGCCGCCCGGCACCAGGATGGCGTCGGCGTTGCCCAGCACCTTGGCGGCGCCTTCGGCCTCGACCTGCTCGGAATCCACCCAGTTGAGATTGACGCGGGTGAGCTGCTTGATGCCGCCATGGCGCAGCGCCTCACCCAGGGACTTGTAGGCGTCCTTGTGCTCGACGTACTTGCCGACGATGGCGACGGTGATCTCTTCCTTCGGATGCTCCACCGCTTCCACGGTGCGCTGCCAGCCGGACAAATCCGCCGGACCGGCATCCAGGCCGAGGCGCTTTACCACGATCTCGTCCAGGCCCTGCTTGTGCAGCCACAACGGCTGCTTGTAGATGATGTCCACGTCGGCCGCGCTGATGACGGCGTTCTCGGGCACATTGGTGAACAGCGCGATCTTGCGGCGCTCGCCTTCGGGCAGCGGCTGCTCGCAACGGCACAGCAGCACGTCCGGCTGGATGCCGATGGAGCGCAGCTCCTTCACCGAATGCTGGGTGGGCTTGGTTTTGATCTCGCCGGCGGCCTTGATGTACGGCACCAGGGTCAGGTGCATGAACATCACCTTCTCCGGACCATGCTCGATGCGCAGCTGGCGAATGGCCTCGAGGAACGGCAGCGATTCGATATCGCCCACGGTGCCGCCGATTTCCACCAGCGCCACGTCGAAGCCACGGGTGGCCTCATGGATGCAGTGCTTGATCTCGTCGGTGATGTGCGGAATCACCTGCACGGTGGCGCCCAGGTAATCGCCGCGGCGCTCCTTGCGGATCACCGATTCGTAGATCTTGCCGGTGGTGATGGAGTTCTTGCCGGTCAGGCGGGTGTTGACGAAGCGCTCGTAGTGACCCAGGTCGAGGTCGGTCTCGGCGCCGTCGTCGGTCACATAGACCTCGCCGTGCTGGAAGGGACTCATGGTGCCTGGATCTACATTGATGTAGGGATCCAGCTTCATCATGGTGACCGTGAGGCCACGCGCTTCCAGAATGGAAGCCAGCGACGCCGCGGCGATGCCCTTGCCAAGCGAGGACACCACACCGCCGGTGACGAAAATCAGGGGGGTCATGGGATGCAGCCGTGCTGGAAATTGGCATTTTAGACGAAGAACGCTCTGGGGGCGAGGACTTGAAATGCCCAGATGACTGACTTGTTCAATATTTTGCCTGCGCCCCGCCCTGCCAGACCGCCCCCAATCTCTCCCCGTCATTCCGGCGAAAGCCGGAATGACGGGTCTGGAGCCCGCGGCACGGCGCCAAACTCGCGGCGCATCAGCAAAAACAAAGGCGCCCGAAGGCGCCTCTGCATCAGAACCGAGCCCTTGAGGCCGCTTACTCCACCGGCATCATGCGCGGCAGCGGATGCATCATGTTCTCGTTCATGTTGTGGAGCACCCATAGCGAGCCGACCACCACAATGGCCAGGATCAGCACGGTGAACAGCATGATGGCCAGGTTGCCGCGCTGGCTGGGCGAGGTGCCCATGTGCAGGAAGCACACCAGCTGCACCAGCAGCTGGACCACGCCGAACACCACAATGCCCGGCATCATCAGGTCATGCGGCACGGCGCCGCTCATGACCACGCCGAACGAGGCGAGGGTAAGCACCACAGACAGGGCAAAACCAATCAGGTAAGACTTGGTGCTGCCGTGGTCGGCATGGGCGGCCTCGGGATGGGCCGCGTCGTGGGAATGGTGCGCGCCGGACATCAGATGGCCCCCCGCAGGTAAACAAAGGTGAACACGCAGATCCAGACGATATCCAGGAAGTGCCAGAAAAGGCTCAGGCACGACAGGCGGCGACGAGTGGCGTCAGTGAGGCCGTAGCGGCGCATCTGATCCATCATCACCACCAGCCAGATCAAGCCGCAAGTCACGTGCAGACCATGAGTGCCGACCAGGGTGAAGTACGACGACAGGAACGCGCTGCGACTCGGGCCCGCCCCCTCATGGATGAGGTGGGCAAACTCGTAGACTTCCATGCCGATGAAGCCGGCACCGAACAGGAACGTCACCGCCAGCCAGGCAATCACCTTGCCCCGGTGGCCGGCATGCATGTTCAGCATGGCCATGCCGAAGGTGACCGACGAGATCAGCAGCAGCATGGTCTCGCCGAGCACGTACGGTAGCTCGAACAGCTCCTTGCCGGTCGGGCCGCCTGCGGTGGCGTTGGCCAGCACGGCGAAGGTGGCGAACAGGCCCGAGAAGATCAGGCAGTCGCTCATCAGGTAGATCCAGAAGCCCAACAGGGTCTTGGATCCGTCGTCGTGATGGTGGGCGTCTCCACCGTGGGAGACACCATCGAGCGCGCCGTGATGGGCGCTTAGTGCGGTACTGCTCATGGGTTAAGCCACCTTTTGACGCGAGGGAGCCGCCGCCGGGGCCACCTGCGTGGTCTGGAACTGCTGCAACTGCGCGTGGCGAGAACGCTCGATGCGCTCGACCTCGGCCGCCGGTACCCAGTAATCGATGTCGCGGTCGTAGGCGCGAACGATGAACGAGGCGATCATGCCCAGCAGGCCAAGGCCCGCCAGCCACCAGATGTGCCACACGAGCGCGAAGCCCAGGGCCGTACCGAACGCACCCATGAACACACCGACACCGGTGTTGCGGGGCATGTGAATGTCTTCGTACTTGGCAGGCTGCACGTAGGCGACTCCGTTTTGTTTGTCTTCCCAGAACTGGTCCAGGTCCTGCACCTGCGGCAGCAGGGCGAAGTTGTAGAACGGTGCCGGGGAGCTGATGGACCATTCCAGGGTGCGGCCACCCCACGGGTCGCCGCTGGGATCGGTGAGCTTCTTGCGGTCGCGCACGCTGACGTAGAACTGCAGCACGGTGAAGAAGATGCCCATCGCGATGATCACGGCGCCAACCAGGGCCACGATCAGGTACGGCTGCCACTCCGGGTTGGCGTAGTGGTTCATGCGGCGCGTCATGCCCTTGAGGCCAAGGATGTACAGCGGCACGAAAGCCACGTAGAAGCCAATCAGCCAGCACCAGAACGATGCCTTGCCCCAGCGCTCGTTGAGGCGGAAACCGAAGGCCTTCGGGAACCAGTAGTTGATGGCGGCCATGCAGCCGAACACCACGCCGCCGATGATGACGTTATGGAAGTGCGCGATCAGGAACAGGCTGTTGTGCAGCACGAAGTCCGCTGCCGGCACTGCCATCAGCACACCGGTGACGCCACCCACCACGAAGGTGATCATGAAGCCGATCGTCCACAGCATCGGCACGGTCATTTCCACGCGACCGCGATACATGGTGAACAGCCAGTTGAACAATTTCACGCCGGTGGGCACCGAGATGATCATCGTCATGATGCCGAAGAAGGCATTGACGCTGGCACCCGAGCCCATGGTGAAGAAGTGGTGCAGCCACACCAGGAACGACAGCACGCCGATCGCTGCGGTGGCATAGACCATCGAGGTGTAGCCGAACAGCGGCTTCTTGGAGAACGTGGCGACGATTTCCGAATACGCACCGAAGCACGGCAGCACCAGGATGTAGACCTCCGGGTGGCCCCAGATCCAGATCAGGTTCACGTACATCATGGGGTTGCCACCCAGGGTGTTCGTGAAGAAGTGCATGTCCAGGTAACGGTCAGCGGTCAGCAGCGCCAGCGTCACGGTCAGCACCGGGAACGCGGCCACGATCAGGATGTTGGTGATCAGCGCGGTCCAGGTGAACACCGGCATCTTCATCATGGTCATGCCGGGCGTGCGCATCTTCATGATGGTGACGATGAAGTTGATACCGCTCAGCGTGGTACCGAGGCCCGACAACTGCAGCGCCCAGATGTAGTAATCCACACCTACCGTTGGACTGTATTCAAGCCCTGACAGTGGCGGATAAGCCAGCCAGCCGGTAGCGGCGAAGTCGCCGACAAACAGCGACACCATCACCAGCACGATGCCCGACACGAACAGCCAGAAGCTCAGCGAGTTCAGGAACGGATAGGCGACGTCGCGCGCGCCGATCTGCAGCGGCACCACCAGGTTCATCAAGCCCGTAATGAGCGGCATCGCCACGAAGAAAATCATGATGACACCGTGCGCGGTGAACACCTGATCGTAGTGGTGTGGCGGCAGGTAGCCGGCCGAATCAGCCGAGGCGAGGGCCTGCTGCCCGCGCATCATGAGGGCATCGGCAAAGCCGCGCAGCAGCATGACCAGCGCCACGATGATGTACATGACGCCAATCTTTTTGTGATCCACCGAAGTGAACCACTCCGACCACAGATAACCCCACGCACGCATGCGGGTAATGAGGGCGAGCAACGCCAGGCCGCCAAGCAGCACGGCAGCGAGGGTGACCATCACGATCGGCTCGTGATACGGGATCGCGTCGAGGGTGAGCTTTCCAAACATGGTTTACTTCTCTGCCTTGACCGGGGTGATGGACGAGGACATGGCTTCCTCGCCCTCATGGGTGTCCATCTGCATATGCATGTCGCCGCCAGCCTTGGCCTGTGCGCCTTCATGTGCAGGCATGTGCATGTCGCCGTGCGGCATGCCATCCATGTATTTGTTGATGACGTGGGTGAACAGGCCCGGCGTGACGCTGCCGTAATAAGCCACCGGTACCTTCATGCTCGGCATGGCCAGCGTCTTGTAGGTATCGTCATTGAGTGCGGCCTGAGTGGCCTTGGCCTTGGCGATCCAGTCCTTGAAGCCATCCTCGCTGGTGGCGATGGCCTTGAAGGTCATATCCGAGAAACCTTCGCCACTGTAGTTGGACGACAGGCCCGCGTATGTGCCCGGCTCGCGCGCGATCAGGTGCAGCTTCGTCTCCATGCCGGCCATGGCGTAGATCTGGCTGCCTAGCTGCGGAATGAAGAACGCATTCATCACCGAATCAGAGGTGATCTCGAAATTCACCGGCACGTCGGTCGGGAAGGCGATTTCGTTGACCGTTGCCACGCCGTAGTCCGGGTAAACGAACAGCCACTTCCAGTCCATCGCGACGACCTGGATGGTCACCGGCTTGGCCTCGGACACCAGCGGCTTGTACGGATCGAGCGTGTGCGACGTACGCCAGGTGATCACCGCGAGAATGGCCACGATGATCGCGGGAATGGTCCACACCACCACTTCGATCTTGGTCGAGTGCGACCAGGTCGGCGCGTAGGTGGCCTTCTTGTTGGACGAGCGGTAGCGCAGCGGGAACCACAGCGTCATCGCGATGACCGGGATCGCCACAATGGCCATCAGGCCCAGTGCGATCAGAATGAGGGACTTCTCATCGGCGCCGATATCGCCCTTGGGATTGAGAACTTCCATGTTGCAACCGCTGAGGAACACGGCTGCGCCTACGCCTGCATAACGCAGGCGGGAGAGAAGAGCATGCATTTTCACGGACAACCTGAGGGGTACGGCGTGGGGACGGGCGGCATCCTAACGATCTGCAAACGCGTTTGTTCGTGCTTGAGACACAATGCCGCAGTGGTAAATTCTTGCGCACGGCACTGCGGCGACTTGACATAAAAATGCAAGGCCACGTACCCGCTTTCTCGGTAAAAAACGCAATTCGATGACATCGAAAGCGACTGCGCGACGCCCTGCTAACATGCAGTGATGGACCAAGCCACGCCCGCCAAGCTCGCCGCCCTGCGGCAAACCATGCAGCAACACGGCATCGCCGCCTGCCTGATTCCCAGCGCGGATCCGCATCTGTCCGAATACCTTCCCGAGCACTGGCAGGCACGCGCCTGGCTCAGCGGCTTCACCGGCTCGGCCGGTACGCTGGTGGTTACCGCCGACCATGCGGGGTTATGGACCGACTCACGCTACTTCGCCCAGGCCACGCAACAACTGGCTGGCAGCAGCGTGGAGTTGATGAAGCAGCGCGTTGCGCATGCGCCCGAACATATCGAATGGCTGCAACAGCGCCTGCAGCCGGGTCAGACCCTCGCCGTCGCCGGTGACAGCGTGTCGCTGGCCACCGCGCGTCAGCTGGAGCATCGCCTCGAAGGTGTCGGCGCCAAGCTGCGTGTGGACCTGGACTTGCCCGGCCTGATCTGGCCCGACCGACCAGCCCTGCCCGCCGATCCGGTCGTGGAGCATCCGCCGCGCTACGCCGTCACTCCGCGCGCCGACAAGCTCGGCCGCCTGCGTACGGCCATGCGCAAGCTGGAGGTAACGCATCACCTTGTCTCCAGCCTCGACGACGTCGCCTGGCTGACCAACCTGCGTGGCAGCGACGTAGAGTGCAATCCGGTATTTCTCGCCCATCTGCTGGTGCAGGCAGAGGGCTACGCCACCTTGTTCGTGGGGCGCGGCAAGCTCAGCGACACGCTGGTTGCTGGTTTGGCTGCCGATAATGTGCACATTGCCGACTACGCGACCGTCACCGACGCGCTCGCTGAGCTGGGCCCCAGGGACCGCCTGCTGCTCGACAGCGGCCGCGTCGTCATCGCCGTGGCGGCAGCTATTGCGCCGGCCGCCCAGGCTTTCGACGCGCCTAATCCCAGCACCTTGTTCAAGGCGCGCAAGAACGAAGCCGAGCTGGATCACATCCGCGAGGTGATGCGTCGCGACGGTACGGCGCTGGCCCGGGCGTTTCGTCGCCTGGAAGAACGCGTCACTGCCGGCATGACCCAGACCGAGCTGGATATGGACGCACTCCTACGTGAGGAGCGCTCTGCCCAGCCGAATTTCGTGGGTGAGAGCTTTTCCACCATTGCCGGCTACCAGGCCAACGGCGCGCTGCCGCACTATCGCGCCACGCCGGAAGCCCACAGCACGCTCAAGCCGCACGGCCTGCTGCTGGTCGACTCGGGCGGGCAGTACCTGGGCGGAACCACCGACATCACCCGCGTGCTGGCGCTGGGCGAGACCACGGTCGAGCAACGCCGCGACGCCACCTTGGTCATGAAGGGCATGATCGCGCTCAGTCGCGCCCGCTTTCCCAAGGGCGCCAGCGGCCCGCAGCTGGATGCGCTGGCCCGCGCCCCACTTTGGGCCAGCGGCATGGACTACGGCCACGGCACCGGCCACGGGGTGGGCTACTTCCTTAATGTGCACGAGGGGCCGCATGGCATCCGGCCGCCGGTATCGGGCGCCACGCTGGTGGCACTGGAGCCCGGCATGATCAGTTCGATCGAACCGGGCCTGTACAAACCCGGCCGCCACGGCATCCGCCACGAGAACCTGGCGGTGGTGATCGAGGCCGACAGCACCGAATTCGGCGATTTCTACGCGTTCGAAACCCTTACCCTGTGCCCGTTCGACCGCCGCGCGCTGGAGCCGAGCCTGCTCAATCCGGAGGAACGCGCCTGGCTGGACGACTACCACGCTACCGTACGTGCCGCCCTGGCGCCGCTGCTGGAAGACGCCGACCTGGCTTGGCTGGAGCGGCACTGCGCGCCCCTGTGACCTTATTCCTGTAGGAGCGCACCCTGTGCGCGACCGTGGAGCAACGACGTCACCGCTCCGTAGGGTGGTCGCGCACAGGGTGCGCTCCTACAAATGCAGACACGCCTTGCGAACACCCTTGACCTGCCTGTCCCCGCAACCCATCCTCCTCCGTTCAACTCCGCCGAAACTCCCCCATGAGCAGTCGCTACAACGCCGCCGACATTGAAGTCCTCTCCGGTCTTGACCCGGTCAAGCGCCGTCCCGGCATGTATACGGACACCACCCGCCCGAACCATCTGGCGCAGGAGGTGATCGACAACTCGGTGGACGAGGCCATCTCTGGCTATGCCAAGACGCTGGAGGTGATCGTTCATACCGACGGCTCGGTGGAAGTCACCGACGACGGCCGCGGCATGCCGGTGGACATCCACCCGGAAGAAGGCGTTCCCGGCGTCGAGCTGATCCTCACGCGACTGCACGCGGGCGGCAAGTTCAGCGGCAAGAACTACAACTTCTCCGGCGGCCTGCACGGCGTGGGCGTGTCGGTGGTCAATGCACTGTCCATCCGGGTGGAAGTCACCATCCGCCGCGATGGCAACGAATACCGCATGGCCTTCGAGCACGGCGATCGCGTCAGCGATCTCGACATCATCGGCAGCGTACCCAAGAAGAAAACCGGCACCACGGTGCGCTTCTGGTCCGACCCGAAGTATTTCGACTCGCCGAAGATCTCGCTGTCCAAGCTGCGCCACCTGCTGCGCGCCAAGGCAGTGCTGTGCGCCGGCCTGAGCGTCAAGCTCACCGACGAAGCCACCGGCGAAGTCAACGAGTGGTACTACGAAGACGGCCTGCGCGACTACCTGCGCGACGAGCTGGACGGCGCCGAGGCGGTCCCCGCCGAGCTGTTCGTGCACCACGTGCAGCGCGAGGCCGATGGTCTGGACGTAGCACTCGCCTGGCTGCCCGAGGGCGAACTGGTGCAGGAAAGCTACGTCAACCTGATTCCCACCGCGCAGGGGGGCACGCATGTGAACGGCCTGCGCTCGGGCCTTACCAATGCCATCCGCGAGTTCTGCGATATCCGCAATCTGCTGCCGCGCGGCGTGAAGCTGGCGCCGGAAGATGTGTGGGAACGCCTCGCCTTCGTACTGTCAACCAAACTGCAGGACCCGCAGTTCGCCGGCCAGACCAAGGAGCGTTTGTCCTCGCGCCAGGCCGCCGGCATGGTCGAAAATGTCATCCACGACGCCTTCAGCCTGTGGCTCAACCAGCACGTGGACCTGGGTGAGCGCATTGCCCAGCTCGCCATCGAGCGTGCGAGTGCGCGCCTGAAAGCCGCCAAGCAGGTGGTGCGCAAGAAGATCACCCAGGGCCCGGCCCTGCCCGGCAAGCTGGCCGACTGCACCGCCACCGACCTCACCCGCACCGAGCTGTTTCTGGTGGAGGGTGATTCGGCCGGCGGCAGCGCCAAGCAGGCACGCGACAAGGAATTCCAGGCAATCCTTCCGCTGCGCGGCAAGATCCTCAACACCTGGGAAGTGGAATCGGGTTCGGTGCTCGCTTCAGAAGAAGTACACAACCTCGCGATAGCTATCGGCTGCGATCCGGGCAAGGACGATCTCTCCGGCCTGCGTTACGGCAAGGTCATCATCCTCGCGGATGCCGATTCCGACGGCCTGCACATTGCCACCTTGCTGAGCGCCTTGTTCCTTCGCCACTTCCCGTCGCTGGTGCGCGATGGTCACGTGTTCGTGGCGATGCCACCGCTGTTCCGCGTGGACGTGGGCAAGCAGGTGTTCTACTGCCTGGACGAGAACGAGAAGAACGCCATGCTCGAACGCATCCAGCGCGAAAAGATGAAAGGCCAGGTCCATACCACCCGGTTCAAGGGCCTGGGCGAGATGAATCCGCCGCAGTTGCGCGAATCGACCATCCATCCCGACACCCGCCGCCTGGTGCAGCTCACCGTCGACGCCGCTGGCGACGACGGCACCATCAAGCTGATGGATATGCTGCTGGCCAAGAAGCGTGCGAGCGATCGCAAGGCGTGGCTGGAAGAAAAGGGCGATTTGGCGACACTGGAAGTCTAGGCGCTGCCTACAGTGTAAGAGCGCACCCTGTGCGCGACCGCCGAACACCGGCATCAAGACTCGGTCCGGTTGTCGCGCACAAGCTGCGCTCCTACAAGAAAGCCACAATGTCACTGATACGTGTCAAGGCGCTGGCGTGACCCAACGCTAAGCTGATGGGATGCATGCCACCTGGACCCGCCGAGCCGTCGAGACCTTCGAGTCCGAGGCGCACCGCTCTGCCGACACCCATCTGATCCGGCTGGATCTGCCCGCCTTCCCCGGCATTCCGCTCTATCTCAAGGACGAATCCGTCCACCCGACCGGCAGCCTCAAGCATCGGCTGGCACGCTCGCTATTCCTCTACGCCATATGCAACGGCTGGCTGGATGAAGGTCGCCCCGTCATCGAGGCTTCCAGCGGCAGCACAGCCATTTCCGAAGCCTACTTCGCGCGCCTGCTCGGCCTGCCGTTCTTCGCCGTGATGCCGCGTAGCACCTCGCGCGACAAGGTCGCGCAAATTGAATTCTTCGGTGGCCACTGTTACTTCATCGACGACACCGATGTGTACGGCGCGGCCCAACATCTGGCCACCGAGCTTGGCGGCCACTATATGGACCAGTTCACCTACGCCGAACGCGCCACCGACTGGCGGGGCAACAACAACATCGCCGAATCGATCTTCCGCCAGATGCAGCGCGAACCCGACCCGGACCCGCGCTGGATCGTGGCGCCAGCCGGCACCGGAGGCACCTCGGCGACCATTGGCCGCTACATTCGTTACCGCTCGGCGATGCACACGCCGGCCCGGCTGGCCGTGGTCGACCCCGAGCATTCGGTGTTCTACGACTACTACAGCAGCGGCGACAGGACCCTGCAGCTGACGCGTGGGTCCCGCATCGAGGGCATCGGCCGGCCGCGGGTGGAACCTTCCTTCCTGCCCGGCGTCATCGATCGCATGCTGCGCGTGCCCGATGCGGCATCCATAGCCGCCCTACGGTTGCTGGAGACGCTGCTCGGCCGCCGCTGCGGCGGTTCCACCGGCACCAACCTGGTCGGGGCGCTGCAACTGATGGCGGAGCTGAGTGCCAGCGGTGAGCGTGGCCCCGTGGTCACCCTGATCTGCGACGGCGGCGACCGCTACAGCGGCACCTGCTACAACGCTGCCTGGATCACCGCCGAAGGCCTGGACGTGGATTCCCAGCACGCTCGCCTGGAAGCTATCGTCCGAGACGGCCGCTGGATCGACTGAGCCGGCATTCCCCACGCCCCGTTCTGACGTTATCTTTAGACGTGACGCCATCGACGGACCCCACCATGTCACTGTCTCCCCCCATCGACATGAAACGCTGGATCGACGAGCACCGGCACTTGCTCAAACCACCGGTGGGCAACAAGTGCATCGTCGATGGCGACTTCATCGTGATGATTGTCGGCGGCCCCAACGCGCGCACCGACTATCACTACGACGAAGGTCCGGAATTCTTCTACCAGCTCGAGGGTGAGATGGTATTGAAGGTGCAGGACGAGAGCGTGGCCCTGGATATCCCGATCCGGGCGGGCGAAATGTTCTATCTGCCGCCGTGCGTGCCGCACTCGCCGCAACGCATGCCCGATTCGATCGGACTGGTTATCGAGCGTCGGCGCCTGGCCGGCGAGAAAGACGGCCTGATGTGGTTCTGCGAACGCTGCAACCACAAGCTGTATGAGGAGTACTTCACGCTCGACAGCATCGAGCGAGATTTCCCGCCAGTGTTCGAACGGTTCTATCGCTCGATCGATGCGCGCACCTGCGAGAAGTGCGGGTTTCTCAATCCCGCACCCGCCAAATACGCCTGACCCTTTGCTGCCCTGTAGGAGCGCACCCTGTGCGCGACCGGTGACGCGGCTGCGTTAGGGGGAACGAGGGCAAAGCGACGAGCAACACGAACGACGCCTGCATCACCCGAAAGGGAGTCGCGTCACCGGTCGCGCACAGGGTGCGCTCCTACGGGGAATTCCGCAGCCACTTCCGGGCCATGCGCCGCAATGATGTGTCGCTGCCGGAATCATCGGCGATCTCGCGAATGTTGCGCCATGCCAGTGCATGCGACTCCTCGCTCACCACAAAGTCTTCGTTTGCGCCACATCGCACCACGTAGCGCACGTCGTAATGCCAATGCTCCGGCTCGTCGCCGCGCGCCGGAATCCGGTGTCGATCCAGATCAAACAACGCCGGCAGCACATCCAGGCCACCGAGCCCCGACTCCTCCTCCGCTTCGCGCAAGGCCACGCGGGCGAGATCGGTGTCGCCATCGGCGTGGCCTCCGAGCTGCAGCCAGCGACCAAGCTTGCGGTGATGGGTCAACAGCACGCGCTCGCCATCGGCGCTGACCAGCCACGCCGAGCCGGTGAAGTGCGCCTCGCGCGCCTCCCGCAGGAAGCTGTGCTCGCCGGCGGCAAGCAGTTCAAGGAAATGCGGCGTGCCATCCTCCTGTGGCCATTGCTGGCCATAGCGCAGGAATTGTTCACCGAGTGAACCCATGTTTTGACGAACCATGTCAGATGACGCTTATCAACAAATGACCGGCACGCATAGTAACCGCTTCAGGCAAGGAAGCGGCCCGGCATCGCGCCGGCCCTCGAACACAACATCAACGACGCGTCGGGTGTGATCGTTGGCTCACGGCTTCATGCCACCGGTCATCGCAGCGACGCTCCATGAGTCCACTAGCGGTTATAGGCATCGTATTCTGACCGGTAGCGACTCGCTAACCCGCAGCTCGCAATGCCTTTTGTGATTGCGTCACTATCGCTCCTCCGAACGCTGCCAGTCGTCCGTCGTATCGGTTGGGACTGAATCCACATCGGTTGGAAATCTTCAACGTCCCGACTGATCCTGAGCCTGCGGACGTCCATCGCAAGCACTTGCGATGGACGTCCTTTTTCCGATAGGTTCGACACATGCCTCCGAGTCGTCATCGCCAGTCGCTGCACGTGATGTTGTCCTGCCTGTTTGGCCTGCTGTTGTTGGCCATAACATGGACGCGCACCATCCACCATGCGGAACTTGCGAACGAGGCACCGGCAGCGCACGCTGATGTTGTCGTGCACGAGGACAACCCGAGCAATGCCGCAGAAGACTATCGCGCGTCGCTGCTGCTTGAAGACAGCGGTCTGGACGATACGCTGTACCTCCCTACGTCGCTCGACATGAACCTCGTTTCGTCAGGTTCTGCAGCGCCTGCTGCTGGACCCTACGCTGTGCGCCGGCGCGACATCGCGCTACAGCCGCGCCCTCCTGAGGCCGTCTGACGCGGCGGCCGCCGATTCGCCGCTGGCTTCATGACCGCCAGGCCGTGTTTGCAGTAGCGACTACCGGGCTGCTCAACACCTGATTTGTTTCACTCGACGAACAACATCCGCCGACGGGTGGCCGCCCACTTCCATTCCCGCGCTCTTCTCCGAATCACATCGGCGGCATTGATCCGCTGACGACCCCCTACGCCCCGCATTTGAGGCTATCCCATGATCCGTCTGATCCAGGGTTTCGAGCAGTTCCGCAATGAGGTATTCCTGAGCTCACACACGCTGCTTCGAAAATTCGCTGCAAGCCAGAGGCCCAACGCCGAGTTCATCAAATACGCCGAACCGCGCGGGGCGTCCGACATGGTCTTTTCCGCTCAGCCAGATGAGCGCTTCGTGTTTCGAGCAGAGCATCGCTCGGATCATGAACGTCGACGGCTTGCGCAAACTTCCGCTGCTCGAGCGCGCCGCCGCGCGCGGCTGGGTAAGTTGGACGCTTGCCGCGTACACCCGGGTCCGTCCGGGCGAGCTCGATCAAGCAGGGGAATTCATCGCCGACCTCTCGGGGCGTTGCGCACCCCACTCCACCTGGGCCCATGCTCACGGCGCAGAATCGCCTGCTTGCTCACCTTTGGCCTCGCCTCCGAGGCCTTCGGCGAAACGCGCGAGCCGCTTTTCACCGGACCATTGGTGACGCCGAACGCCTCGGCCTTTCCCGCAGGTATGATCAACATCCAGCCATACCTCATGTTCTCGGACACGCGCGCAAGCTACGACGCTCACGGCGATAGGCGTGCTGATCATCCGCGCTCCCGCCAATGGCTGCTGATCGTGCCGACCACGATTGGCCTCGGCCACCGCTGGAATGTTCAGCTCACCGCGGGCACTGCCTACAACATGGCCGGCCGGCAACGCAGTGACGGCCCGCGTCTCACCGATACCTCAGCAATGTTGCAGTACATGTTCATCGCGCCACGCGGCGATGGCGGCGGGCCGGCTGTTTCGCTGGCATATACCCACGTATTTCCCACCGGCCCTTATCGCAACCTCGACAGCAACCCGCTCAATGGCACCGGCTCGGGGGCATGGATGCAGCGGCTTTCGATATTCGCCCAGCAATTGTTCTGGCTCCCCAATGGCCACCCGCTACGCCTGCGTGCGCAAGTGCTCTGGGGCCCCTCGCCGTCACGCATCCGTCTCGACGGCGCCAGCACGTATGGCACCACCGCCGGATTCAATGGGTCGACGCGAGTGGGCGCCTTGACGGGAGCGACGGTCGCTTTCGAATACGGCCTGAACCAACATTGGGCGATCGCCGCGGATCTGATCTGGGAATATCAGAGTGGCACACGCCTGGAAGGCACCCAGTGCGCTTCCGCAACGACATGCTTTCCCTTGGCCGGCACCCAACCCACCCGTTGGAACTACAGCATTTCGCCTGCGGTGGAATACAACTTCAACGCGTCAGTGGGTCTGATCGTCGGCGTACAAATCAGTTTCGCCGGGCACAACAGCACGGCTGACTGGGTGCCGCAAGCAGCCCTGAGTGTGGCGTTTTGAGCCCCACGGCCGTGCTACCACACCGCGCGTCAACGAGTGGCCTGCGGCCGAGGTTCCCAGCCGCAGTGCAACTTGTACGGCCGCGCCTCGCTAGGCTATGGTGGCCCGTCGTCGCCGGGGTAGCGACACGCATAGGGTGGCGAGAGTCACTATTTCGGTTTCAAAACGTAAAAACCAAGACAGGCTGTAGGGGAGAAACATGCTGAAGAACCTGTTCGCGACGCATCCGATTCAAGCGTCGCCGCACGTCGATGCCGGCGAGTTGCCGCACGACAGCCTGCAAGGCGAAGCCAGTCTCAAGCGCGTGCTGACAGCACGTCACCTGATCATGCTGGGCATTGGCGCGGTTATCGGCGCCGGCATTTTCGTCATCACCGGCCAGGCTGCTGCCGAACACGCTGGCCCGGCGCTGGTCATCAGCTTTATCGTGGCAGGCATTGCCTGTGCGTTCGCAGGCCTGTGCTACGCCGAATTCGCGGCGATGATCCCGGTCTCGGGCAGCGCCTACGCCTACTCCTACGCCACCCTCGGCGAAATTGTCGCCTGGTTTATCGGCTGGAATCTCGTTCTCGAATATCTGTTCGCGGTCGCCACCGTGGCGGCGGGCTGGTCGGGCTATTTCAACGAGTGTCTATCCATTCTCAGTCATTGGACCGGCCTGCCGTTGTCGCTGCCCGACAACCTGGCTTCGGCACCGCTGGCATTCATGGATGGCAGCCAGATCGAGCACCTGAAAGCCGGCCAACACGTCATCGCGAAGTTTTCCGAACATTTCTTCCTGGTCAGTACCAACACCATCATCAACCTGCCGGCCATCCTGATTGTGACCGCGCTGACCATGCTGTGCTATCGCGGCATCACGCAGTCGACCTTCGTCAATTCGATCATCGTGGCCATCAAGGTCACCGTGATTCTGCTGTTCCTGGCGTTCGCCTTCCGTTTCATCAATCCTTCCAATTGGCATCCGTTCATTCCGCCGGAGGAAGGCCCGGGTCGCTTCGGTACCAGCGGCATCTTCCGGGCGGCAGTGCTGGTGTTCTTCTCGTACGTGGGCTTCGATGCGGTGTCCACCGCGGCCGGTGAAGCCAAGAACCCACAGCGCGACATGCCCATCGGTATTTTGGGTTCGCTGCTGATCTGCACCGTGTTGTATATCGCCATGGCGCTGACCCTTACCGGCATTGCCCCGTACCAGATGCTGGGCACACCTGAACCGGTGGCCACGGCACTGAGCTTCCATCCGGAGCTGAACTGGCTGAAGGCGATTGTCTCGTTCGGCGCGCTGGCTGGCCTGAGCTCGGTGATCCTGGTGATGTTGCTTGGCACGTCGCGCATTTTCTTCAGCATGGCGAAAGATGGCCTGCTGCCGCCGACCATTTCGCGCGTGCATGCCAAGCACCGTACGCCGCACATTGCCACCATCATCGGCGGCGCAGCCGCACTCGTACTCGCCGGCCTGTTTCCCGTGAGTATTCTGGGTGAGCTGGTTTCGATGGGTACCCTGCTGGCGTTCACCACGGTGTGCATCGGCGTGCTGATTTTGCGTTACACCCGCCCGGACCTGCCGCGCACCTTCCGCGTGCCGGGCATCTGGGTAGTGAGCGTGCTGGGGTCGGTGATCTGCCTGTACCTGTTCTGGCAGTCGTTCCGCGCCAACTGGCCGCTGATGGTGGGCTGGACCGCGATCGGCATGACGATTTACGCCATCTACGGCTATTCCCATAG
The DNA here is from genome assembly GCA_963783075.1 of uncultured Gammaproteobacteria bacterium. Lineage (GTDB taxonomy): Bacteria > Pseudomonadota > Gammaproteobacteria > Xanthomonadales > Rhodanobacteraceae > Dyella. Next base: position 100,770 of record CAWAMF010000004.1, read on the forward strand.
CAAACTCCGCAAGCAAAACTCCTGATCCGACTCGAAGGGCCGGCCAAGTGCCGGCCCTCTCGTTTTGACCAGCGGCCACATGCCGCCTTCAGCTCCACCAGGTTGACGCATGCTCAAACAGCTACTCGCCCGCAAGACCGACTTCTCCGATTCCGACGACGCACATGGCGGCCCCGCGCTTCGACGCACGCTGGGCAAGTGGGGCATTACCGCATTGGGTATCGGTGCCGTCATTGGCACCGGCATTTTCGTGGTCACCGGCCAGGCCGCCGCCGAACATGCCGGCCCGGCGGTGCTGATCTCGTTCATGCTCGCGGCGGTCTGCAGCGGCTTCACCGCGCTGTGCTACGCCGAGTTCGCCACGCTGATACCGATCTCGGGCAGCTCTTATTCCTACGCCTACGCCACCCTGGGCGAGATGGTCGCCTGGTTCATCGGCTGGAACATGGTGCTGGAATACGGCATCTCCGCCTCGGCCGTGGCGGCGAGCTGGACGGGTTATTTCACCAGCCTGCTCGATCACGTGGGCATTCACCTGCCCAAGGCGCTGACCGAGGCGCCGCTGGCCTTCACCGATGGGCACCTGGTCACCACCGGTCACATCATGAACCTGCCCGCGGTAGCGATTGTGCTGGCGCTCACCTGGCTGTGCTACGTGGGCATTCGCGAGTCGGCGGGCCTCAACGTGCTGATGGTGGCACTCAAGGTCGGCCTGATCATCATCGTGGTGGTCGCTGGCTATCGCTATATCGACCCGGCCAACTGGCACCCGTTCATTCCCGCCAACGAGGCACCCGGCAAGTACGGCTGGTCGGGCATCATGCGCGGCGCGGCGATGGTGTTTTTTGCCTACATCGGCTTTGAGGCGACTTCCACCGCGGCGCAGGAATGCAAGAACCCGCAGAAGGATCTACCGTTCGGCACACTGGTGTCGCTGGTGATCTGCACCATCCTCTACCTGGCGATGGCGGCGGTGCTGACCGGACTGATCTCCTACACCGAGCTTGGCACTCCCGAGCCGGTGGTGACGGCGATCAAGAACCATCCCGAACTGAACTGGCTGCGCCTGGTGGTCGAGATCGGCGCCATGATCGGCCTGTCCTCGGTAATCCTGGTGATGATCATCGCGCAGCCGCGCATCTTCATGATCATGTCGCGCGACGGCCTGCTGCCGCCGGTGTTCAACCGCATCCATCCGAAGTACCGCACGCCGCATATCAATACGGTGATTACCGGTATTGGCATCGCCGTGCTGGCTGCGATATTCCCGCTGGACCTGCTGGCCGACCTCACCTCGATGGGCACACTGATTGCCTTCGTCGCGGTTTGCGCGGGCGTGCTGATCCTGCGTTACACGGCGCCGGACCTGCATCGCGGCTTCCGGGTGCCCTGGGCCTGGGTGATCTGCCCCGCCGGCGTGCTCAGTTGCCTGGCCCTGCTGGGCGCCATGGCCTGGTTCAACTGGCTGCTGATGATCATCTGGACCGTCGTCGGGCTGGGGATCTATTTCGGCTATGGCATGCGTCACAGCCGGCTGCGGACCGGCGCTAGCCGATAACCGTCACGGATTGCCCGCCAATGGCGGGCAATTCCGGCGAACGTCGGAAATCGGGCAGTCCGAATCGTAGATGCTGAATGGGCATAGCTTGGCGCTCATTCATGAGGCACGGTCTTGAATTATCCACCAAGTCATTGTTTTTAAAAGACTTAACGAGACTTTTTCGATAAAATTTTTGGCGTGGCCAGCCCCAAAACACCCTGCCCGGAGTATCATCTGTGCTCCGTGGGTATATCACTTGGCAGTGGGCCCCGGATTGCCGCCCGGCGCGTCAGGCGGGTCAGCTCCTCGGCCTGACGCGTCTGGGCAGCATCTTCTACTCACCGAGTTCTTCGGTTCGAGTCAGCTCTTGGTGATCGTCATATTGGTCTCGCGCATTCGCGCGGATGCATCGTGCATGTCGACCGCCATCGCCAAAAAATAAAGGCCGGCACAACGGCCGGCCTTGCAAAGCACATCGCAGCGAGCGGTCAGGCTTTCTTGGCGGAATGCGAAACGCACCAACCCTTCGCATTCACAGCCTTGCCTGGGAACAGCTGGCACGGACCATAACCGGTCGAGGCGCCCGAGTAGAACTGACAGTTGGCACAATCGTCGCCGGCCTTGTGCTTCGCATCGGTCGTCTTGCTGGCGTCTTCCACATAACCCAGCGCCTTGGCGGTGGGATCGGTGTCAGCCAGGTGCGGCAGGTCGGCAGCGCGCGCAAGGCGCGGCAAGCCGCCGATCACGACGGCAGCGGCAGCCGTGCCAGCTGCGGCCTTGAGAAAGCGACGACGCGATTCGATATCTTTTTCGTGCGACATGGGTCCAACCTCCATCTTTGGAACGTCCTCGTCCGCCACGCCCGTAGCAGACCTTTCAGGAATGCTACTCGCCCGATGGATAAGTCATGAGAATGGATCGCATTTTCGCCGACTAGCACCAAACAGCCGTGATATAGTGACTATTGATTTGGACGTCCATACCTCATGAGCCAACAACTTCCCGCCACCATTTCTCCCGAGTTGTTCGCGCAACGCGCCGACGCCATCGCCGATGCTGCGCGTGAGCTTGCCGCGGCTGGCTGGACGCCTGCAACCAGCAGCAACTTCTCCATGCGCCTCGACCATGATCACGCAGCCATCACCATCTCCGGCGGTGACAAGGGCAAGCTCGGTCGCGACGACATCATGCTGATCGATATGCAGGGCAAGGCGGTGGGCACATCAGCACGCCCCAGCGCGGAAACCGAGCTGCACACGCAGATCTATCGCCGCTATCCCGAAATGAACGTGGTGCTGCACACGCATTCGCGCACGCAAAGCGTGGCATCGCGCCTATTCGCCCGTGACGGTGTGGTGAAGCTGCAAGGCTGGGAACTGCAAAAAGCCATCGCCGGTCAAACCACGCACGACAGCGAGCTGGCGATTCCGGTGTTTCCCAACACGCAGCACATGCCCGAGCTGGTGGCGCAGGTGGATGCATGGCTCGATAGCGGGCGTCCGCTGCACGCTTACCTGATCAACGGCCACGGTATCTATACCTGGGGCCGCGACATGGCCGAGACGCGCCGCCACCTGGAGGCGCTGGAATTCCTGCTCGGCTGCGAACTGGACCTTAGGAAGCTTTCCGCATGAGCCGCCTGCGCATTTTTTCGGAGACCCAGCCGCAAACGCCGGCCTCCGTACATCACGATCATGCCGACATCGCCCGCGAGCTGGCGAACGTCGGCGTGCGTTTCGAGCAATGGGAAGCTAGCCAACCCATCGCGCCGGGCGCCAGCCAGGACGAAGTGATTGCCGCTTATCGCGCGGATATCGACCGGCTGATGGCAGAGGAAGGCTATCAGGCGGTCGACGTCATCAGCCTCACGCCTCATCACCCGGATCGCGCCACGCTGCGCCAGAAGTTCCTGAGCGAGCACACCCACAGCGAGGACGAGGTGCGCTTCTTCGTCGCCGGCGCCGGCCAGTTCACCCTGCACCTGGGTGACAAGGTTTACGACGTGTTGTGTGAACAGGGCGACCTGATCGGCGTGCCAGACGGCACCCGCCACTGGTTCGACATGAGCGAATCGCCGTATTTCGTGGCGATTCGCCTGTTCACCAACAAGGAAGGCTGGGTGGCCGAGTTCACGGGTGAGGATATTGCCCAGCGCTTTCCCCGCATGGCACCGCATACATCAGCGGCGTAGTTGCAGGGATGCCCTTGTAGGAGCGCACCCTGTGCGCGACCTGCGGGCGACTAGGTAGAGGCTGCCGTGCGGTCGCGCACAGGGTGCGCTCCTACAGGGGCTTGAGGCTCTCGCGGCGGGTGGCTTCCACGGGTAAGCTTGTGTCCCCTGCTCCCCGGCTTTTTCGCATGACCGTCATCCGCGCCATCGTCACCGATATCGAGGGCACCACCAGCTCGATCAGCTTCGTCAAGGACGTGCTGTTTCCGTACGCCTACAAGCGCCTGCCCGCCTTTATCGAAACGCACGGCGACAAGCCCGAGGTTCAGCATTGGCTGCATGAGGCCGCCAAGGAAGCCGGCATCGTCGAGGCACCGCGACAGGAAGTGATCGAGCTGCTACTGCTCTGGATCGACGAGGATCGCAAGTCCACCGCATTGAAGGCGCTGGAAGGCATGATCTGGCAGGAAGGCTATGAAAGCGGCGACTTCCAGGCGCACATGTATCCGGAAGTGTCCGCCAGGCTCCATGCGTGGCGTGCCGAAGGTCTTCATCTCTACGTTTACTCCTCCGGCTCGGTGCCGGCGCAGAAGTTGTTCTTCCGCTATAGCGAAGCGGGCGATCTGACGCCACTGTTTGCCGGCTATTTCGATACCGAGACGGGCCCCAAGCGCGAACAGGCTTCCTACGAGAAAATCGCCGAGGCGATTGGCGAACAGCCGGGACATATCCTGTTTCTCTCCGACATCGTGGAAGAACTGGACGCCGCCCGCGCCGCCGGGCTACACACCGGGTGGCTGCTGCGCGCGCCGCTGGACATGCCAGACGCGCCGCGCCATCCCGCGTATCGCGATTTCGACGCCGTCGTCCTCTGACCCCGCGAGCTTTCGCCATGCGCATTGCACTGACCGCTCTGCTCGCCTTCGCGGCGGGTGTATTGCTCATGCTCGGCCTCTCGCACCATGCGCCGCAGGCACCCGTAGCGCCGCCAGCGGTCAGCCATGTCAGCACGCCATCAACTGCACCGGCGCCGGCGGAAACCACCGCCGGCACCACCGACGACAGTGCGGCTACGGACAACTGGCCCGACCAGGCACCTTCACCCGAGCAGGTGCTGTATGCACAGCGCGGCATGGTGCGCAAGGCGCTGGCCGAGCTGACGCCGCGTGTAGCCGGGCGACCCAATCTCTATGTGCTGGCCTTCGGCGGCGATGGTGGCGAAGACGTCTTCCGCAATGAAGCCGAATACGCCGCCAAACTGTTCCCCACTCGCTTCGGCACAGGAACGCACGCGCTGGTACTGGAGAACAATCCCGGCACGCTGGAAAAGTACCCGCTTGCGACCTGGAGCAATCTTGAAGACACGCTGGACGGTCTCGCCAACGTGATGAAGCCGGATGAAGACATCCTGCTGGTATACCTGACCACCCACGGCGACGAAGACCACAATTTGCTGGTCGACATGGATCCACTGCCGCTGGATCAGATCGGCGCACAGGACCTTGCCGATATCCTGGCCAAGCGTCCGTTCAAGTGGAAAGTAGTGGTGGTGAACGCCTGTTATTCCGGCGGCTTCGTACCGGCCTTGCATGGCCCGGGCACGCTCGTGCTTACGGCCGCCCGCGCGGATCGCAGCTCGTTCGGCTGTGGCAGCGACTCCGACATCACCTACTTTGGACGCGCGTGGCTGGTCGATGCACTCAATCGCACGCCCGATTTCATGATCGCGTTCAAGCAGGCCTCCGGCGAAATCGCGCAATGGGAACAGAAGGACAAGCTCACTCCGTCCGAGCCGCAAATGGATGTGGGTAGCGGCATTGCCGATCAGCTTGCGCTGTGGCGCCGGCATGTCGTGCCTGGGCCGGTCGTCGCATTCAAGCCCGCCCCGCCCTCGCCCGTTGCCGACCACCCGGTTTCATCGCCGTAATCGCTCAGCCGCTCAGGCGTGAACGGAGCTTCTCGCGTGCCAGATCCAGCGTTCCGGATTGATGGTGGCGCCGCTGCCATCCTGCGGAAACAGCACTGCACTTCGGGGCGCTACGCGCAACTCCATGCCGGCCTGCAGGCCCAGGCGCGACAGATCCTCGCTGGCAATATCGGCTTCCAGGGTCTGGTCGATGGACGCGACATAGAGCTCGATATGGGCCACGCTGCCCGCAAGGTAGATATGCCGCAGCCGGGCTTCCCAGGCGGGTAATGCCAACGGCACCGCCAGCTTCAACTGCTCGGGCCGCACGTACGCCGTCGCCGTGTCGAACTGCCCTTGCCAGGGGTCGCCATCGGGCATCCAGCCACCGGCGCCAAACCCTGCGCCGTTGCGCCTGACGGTAAACCGGTTGACCTTGCCGATGAACTCGCACACGAAGGGCGTCGCCGGCTGCTGGTAGATGACTTCGGGCGAACCCACCTGCTCAATGCGGCCGTTGTTCATCACCGCGACGCGATCGGCCAGCTCCAGGGCTTCTTCCTGATCGTGGGTGACGAAAACCGTGGTGAGCTCCAGTTCCTCGTGCAACTCGCGCAACCAGCGCCGCAAAGCGACACGTACCAGCGCATCGAGCGCGCCAAAGGGCTCATCCAGCAGCAGCAGGTCGGGCTCGACCGCCAGCGCGCGAGCCAGTGCCACGCGCTGGCGTTGGCCACCCGACAATTGCGACGGATAGCGGTTGCCCAGGCCTTCGAGTTGCACGCGCTGCAGCAGCCGATCCACGCGCGCACCGATTTCTGCACGGGACGGCCGCAGGCGCCACTTGCGTACACGCAGACCGAACGCGATGTTCTCGATCACGGTCAGGTGCCGGAACAGCGCATAGTGCTGGAACACCATGCCAATGCGCCGTTCGCGCGCCGTCGTGGCCAGGAAGTCCTCGCCGTCCTTGGATACGCTGCCGCTATCGGGGTAATCCAGACCCGCAAGAATACGCAGCAAGGTGGTCTTGCCAGAGCCCGACGGACCAAGCAACGCAAGGAACTCGCCCGGAGCGATGGTCAAGCTGACATCGTCCAGCGCGCGGAATTCGGCGAAGCGGCGATTCAGATGGGACAGTTCGAGCTTCATCAGTGACCGCCCGGTGCATGCGCGGCGATCTCATCGCCATAGCGCCATTCCAGCAGTGTTTTCACCGCCAGCGTGACCAGCGCGAGCATGGCCAGCAGCGAGGCCACGGCAAAGGCGCCCACGTAGTCGTATTCGTTGTAACGCATCTCCACTTCCAGCGGCATGGTGGTGGTGAGACCACGGATATGACCTGAGACCACCGATACCGCGCCGAACTCGCCCATTGCGCGCGCATTGCACAGCAACACACCGTAAAGGAGCGCCCAGCGGATGTTGGGCAAGGTAACGCGGAAGAACATCTGCCAGCCACTGGCACCGAGGATGCGCGCCGCTTCTTCCTCTTCACTGCCCTGCGATTGCATCAGCGGTATCAGCTCGCGGGCGACAAATGGCAGCGTGATGAATACCGTTGCCAACACCAGACCCGGCACGGCGAAAATGATCTTCACCCCATGCGCATCCAGCCACGGACCAAACCAACCCTGCGCGCCAAACAACAACACATAGACCAGGCCCGATACCACCGGCGATACCGAAAACGGCAGATCGATGAGTGCGCCGAGCATGGCCTTGCCGCGAAATTCGAAGCGGGTCATGGCCCACGCCGCCGCGACGCCGAACACCAGATTCAACGGCACCGCGATGGCGGCGACGATGATGGTCAGGCGGATGGCGGAAATGGCTTCGGGCTGTTTGATGGTGGCAGCATAAGCGGCGAAGCCCTGACGAAATGCCTCGACGAAAACCGTCGCCAGCGGAAGCACCAGGAACAGCATCAGGAAAGCCACCGCAACCAGGATGAGCGCCACGTGGCCAAGTCGACGCGGCCAGCCGATGGGCCGTGAGCGGAGATGCCCACTCACGACGTGCGCTCCGCCCAACGACCGCTCCAGCGCTGCAACAGCGCCACGAGCAGTAGCAACGCGAACGACAACAGCAACATGACGGCGCCCAGCGCTGCGGCACCGGCATAGTCGAACTGTTCCAGTTTCTGCACGATGAGCAGCGGAGCAATCTCCGAATGCATCGGGATATTGCCGGCGATGAAAATCACCGAGCCGTATTCCCCCACCGCCCGCGCCAATGCCAGCGCGAAACCGGTGAGCAAGGTGGGCGCCAGTACCGGCAGGATCACCCGGAAGAAGGTTTGCCAGCGACGCGCGCCCAGGCTTTCGGCGGCCTCTTCCACATCGCGCTCAAGCGATGCCAGCACCGGCTGCAGCGTGCGCACCACGAACGGAAAGCCCACGAACACCATGGCCACGAACACGCCCAGGGGTGTGTAGGCCACCTTGATGCCCAACGGCTCAAGCCATTCCCCGAGCCAACCATTGGGCGCATACAAGGTAGTCAGCGCGATACCGGCCACCGCCGTCGGCAAGGCGAACGGGAGATCCACCAGTGCGTCGAACAGGCGCCGCCCGGGAAAGCGATAACGCACCAGCACCCAGCCCACCAGCAGGCCAATCACGGCATTGAGCAAGGCCGCCAACACCGCACCGCCCAGGCTCAATCGAAGCGCCGCCAAAGTCCGTGGCGCACTCAGCAGGCGCACCAGGCCTTCGAAGCCAATGCCCGACGCCTTCCAGGCCAGTGCCGCGAGCGGCAGCAGGACAATCAGCCCCAGGTACACCAGTGCGTAGCCGAGGCTCAGACCAAAACCTGGAAGCACCCGGCGCCGCATGCCGGTCAGTTTCCCGTGCCTATCTGGTCGAAGATGGCGCCGTCGTTGAAGAACTTGGCCTGTGCCTGGCGCCAGTCACCGAACAGCTCGTTGATGGTGAACGTGTGGGTGGCAGGGAACTGGCTGGCAAAGCGCTTTTCGATATCCGGCGAACGCGGGCGGTAAAAGTTCTTCGCCGCAATCTCCTGCCCCTGCGGCGAGTAGAGAAACTGCACATAAGCTTCCGCGACGGCGCGTGTACCGTGCTTGTCTACATTGCTGTCAACCACGGCCACCGGCGGCTCGGCCAGGATGGTGATCGACGGCACCACGATCTGGAACGTGTCGTTGCCTAACTGTTGCCGCGCCAACAATGCCTCGTCTTCCCAGGCGATGAGTACATCGCCGATACGACGCTGCACGAAGGTGTTGGTGGCGCCACGCGCGCCGGTATCGAGCACCGGCACGTGCTTGTAGAGCGCTTGCACGAAGGCCTTGGCGGTGGCCTCGCTACCGCCGGGCTGTTTCAACGCGTAGCCCCAGGCGGCGAGGAAATTCCAGCGGGCACCGCCGGAGGATTTCGGATTCGGCGTAATCACCTGCACGCCTGGCTTGATCAGATCGGCCCAGTCGCGAATGCCTTTCGGATTGCCCTTGCGCACCAGGAACACGATGGTGGAGGTGTATGGCGAGGCGTTGTTGGGCAGTCGTTTCTGCCAGTCCTTGCCCAGCAGGCCATGATCGGCAATGGCGTCGATGTCATAGGCCAGCGCCAGCGTCACCACATCCGCCGGCAAGCCATCCACCACGGAGCGCGCCTGCTTGCCCGAGCCGCCGTGCGACATCTGTACCGTGACGTTGTCGCCGTGCTGGGCTTTCCACTGCGCGCCGAAGGCGCTATTCACCTGGCGATAGAGCTCGCGCGTGGGGTCATAGGACGCATTGAGCAGGGTGACATCCTTGGCCACCGCGGCCACGGCCAACGACAGGCCCGCGACCACGAGCAACACGGAGATGAACTTGTTCATGGCGCCTCCTGCGGGTAAACGAATGAGCAGACTAAATGGCCCGGCACAAGCAGCGAAATCGCAATATCGCATAACCTCATGCGCGAGCCATGCGCAATATCAGCGCACTGTTCGTGAAGATCAGCTTCGCGGCCCCTCACCGGCGCTTTCCTGCGCAGCCTGCACAAGGCTCTCCGAGAGCTGCACAGCCAGGCGATGAGCAGCGGCGCGTATCTCGGGCATCGCGGTACATTCCCAGAGATTGCCACGCAACAATGACCCGATCGCGTGAAGCCCGCGTTGCGGCGTACCCATCGCATCAAGCAACTCGCCATTAGGCTGCGCCAGCACACCAAGCTGCAGGGGATCGGCCACTGCCAGGCCATCGCGCAACAACTGCGACAGCAGGTCATGCGCACCGTAGGCAACCGCCGTGTCCAAACCCGTGGCCTGCACCACCAGATCGGCCTCCAGCGTGCTGACCAACTGAGTGGCGCGCTCGCGCAGCGTCACTTGCAAGGGCATTGCACCGTCGACCTCAAGCACGCGGGCGGCGTGCACCTGCAAGCGGCCCTCTTCCTGCAACTGATGAATGGCCTGGCCCGATGCCGGTGCCATGCGATGCCGCGAAGCCTCCCAGATCCAGCGCGCATGACGCAGGAACTGGCGTCGCGCTGGATGACTCAGGCGCTGCCATAACACGGCGTTGATGGGACGCATGCCGTCGATAATGCTGCGCCAGTCGATCTCCGGGGCATCGTCGAACGCCTCGCGCACCTTGCGCAACATGGCTGCCGCACCGGAACAACCCAGCAATGCGTGATTGAGTGCGTCCTGGCGCGGATAGGGCGAAAGCGGCAGCGCCGAATGCGTGAACGGCCACAGCCCGTGCCGCGATACCGCGACCAACTCGGCGTGCGGCCATTGCACCGATGCGGACAAAAGCGTGTCCACTGCGGTGAGCCCGGTGCCGATGACCAGTACACGGCGTGGCACCTTCGCGCGCTGACCCAGTCGCCACGGATCCAGCTCATACGCACCGCTGGCGAGCGCGCCCGCCGACACCGCACGCAACGGTCGTTGCGCCAAAGCGCCAACGGCAAGCACCACATGTTCGACGTCCAGCCAGCGGCCATCGCCCGTGCGCACCGCATAGCCGCCCTCAACACGGCGCATGACTTCCCGGGCATTTTCCGGATGGATCCTGAAGCTGCGGCCGGAGCGACGCGCGGCATCGATGCGTGCACCGATTTGCGCCTGGATGAAATCACCAAAGACCCGACGCGGTAGAAAGTCGGTGCCCTTGACCTGGCCCAACTGGCGCGAAGCATGCTGGATGAAATCCTCGCCCTGCTCCTGAAACACGCCCATGGCGGAAGCACGCACGTTGAGTAGATGCCGGTCATCACGCGTGGCATAGGCAACGCCACGGCCAGGCGCTTGCTGGCCGACGATCCAATGGACCGTGCCCGCATCAAAGCGCGCCAGCAACTCGCCGAAGGCGGCCGCACCCGCTGCGCCACCACCGATCACTGCGATATCAGCCATTGCACGCTCCTAGTATCGAGGGCACAGAACCCGAGCGATCTGCCGCAGCAGGCCACCCATCCATCGCCCTTACAGGGAAACCCAGGTGAAAACGACTTTCACATCACACGACATCGCGAGGGCATCGCCAGCAAAAACGTGCGCTCCCCAACCGTCAATGCGCCCAGGACAGAATCAAACACAGTTGCCGTTAAGGCGGCGCTAGCCATCCGTCGCCGTGCAGTAGAGCGTCATGCCCAACTGGTTATGACGCAGTGCCGGCGCGGATTGGCATCAATGGTCGGCGTGCCGTTTGGCCAGCAAAGCGGCGACGTCGGATAAGCCTAGGCCGCGTGCGCGCAGTGTCACCAGCAGGTGATAGATGAGATCGGCCGCTTCGCCCAGCAGCGCGTCATCGTCCTGCGCGACGGCGGCGAGTGCCGTTTCCACCCCTTCTTCACCCACTTTTTGCGCCATGCGACGAATGCCGCCTTCAAACAGATGCGTGGTGTAACTACCTGTGGGGCGATCGATGTAACGCTGTGCCACCAGGGCATCCAGCTCGGCGAGAAAACCCAACGGTGGTTGCACCTCGTCGCCAAAGCAACTGCTGGTGCCCTTGTGGCAGGTCGGCCCGTGAGGCTCGGCGCGCACCAGCAAGGTGTCGGCGTCGCAATCCACGCGCAGTGATTTCAGTGCGAGCACATGGCCCGAGCTTTCACCCTTGGTCCACAGTCGCTGTTTGCTGCGACTGAAAAAGGTCACCTGTTCGGTAGCCTGCGTTTTCGCCAATGCTTCGGCATTCATATAGCCCAGCATCAACACTTCGCCGGTCAGCCAGTGCTGCACGATGACGGGAAGCAGGCCGTCGCCTTTGGCCCAGTCGAGGCCGGCAAGATCATGGGGCAATTCAGTCATTGCTGTCATCCATCGTTGCTGCGGGCCGCACCACGACGCCCTGCCCGCCCAACCATTGCTTGAGTGTCGGAATGGCAATGGCACCTGAGTGAAACACGCTGGCCGCCAGCGCGCCGTCCACATCGGCCCGCACGAAAGCATCGCGAAAATGCTCCGGTATGCCAGCGCCGCCGGAAGCAATCAGGGGCACCTGGCAAATCGTACGCGCCGCCTGCAATTGCTCAAGATCGTAGCCTTGCCGCACGCCATCACTGCCCATGCAATTGAGCACGATTTCGCCAGCACCCAACTGCTGCGCCTCGACCACCCAGTCAAGCGTACGCCGGGGCAACGCCTGCGTTCTGGAGGGGTCCCCGGTGTACTGGCGTACGCGCCATTCGCCGTCGGCATCGCGCAAGCTGTCGACGCCAACCACCACGCATTGCACACCAAAGGCGCAGGCCAGTTCGCTGATCAGCGCGGGCCGCTCGAGCGCTGGCGAGTTCACCGAGATTTTGTCGGCACCCGCATACAGCACGGCACGCGCCTCTTCCACGCTGCGAATGCCGCCGGCCACGCAAAACGGAATATCGATCACGCGCGCTACGCGTTCCACCCAGCCACGATCGACGCTGCGCCCTTCGGGGCTGGCGGTGATGTCGTAGAACACCAGTTCATCGGCGCCTTCATCGCGGTAGCGCAAGGCCAGCTCGACGATTTCGCCCATCACCACGTGATCGCGAAAGCGCACGCCCTTGACCACCTTGCCCTCGCGTACGTCCAGGCAGGGAATGATGCGACGACTCAGCATGCGAGGGCCTCCGCCACAGTGAAGCGTCCTTCCAGCAGCGCGCGCCCCAGGATGACGCCAGCGGCTCCCGCTTCGCGCGCGGCGCATATGTCGTCCAGCGAGCGCACGCCGCCCGACGCCTGCACCGCCAACGAAGGCACTGTCTCAGCCAGGTGTCGATACAGGTCCAGATTGAAACCAGCCAACATGCCATCGCGATCGATGTCAGTGCATAGCAGGTGTTTCGCGCCGCGTGCGGCATACCACGGCGCGAGTTCGTCCAGCGTGCGGGCCTCCACGGCGGTCCAGCCATCGCTGGGTAGCGCCCACACCCCGTGCAGGGACCGCGTATCCAACGCCAGCGTGAACCGCGCCGCGCCATGGCTGGCCAGCCACCCGGCTACCGTTTCCGGCTCGCGAATGGCGAGGCTGCCGAGCACGACGCGCGACACGCCTGCATCAAACAAGCGCTGGACGTCCGCCTCGCCGCGCACGCCGCCACCGGCCTGGATATGCATGCCATCGCGGGCAATCGCCTCGATCACCGCGAGGTTCTCCAGGCTGCCGCCGCGCGCGCCATCCAGATCGACCAGATGCAGCCACTGCGCACCCGCCTGCGCGTAACCAAGCGCCTGTGCGCGCGGATCGACGTCATAGGTGGTTTGCTGCGCGTAGTCGCCCTGCTTGAGGCGTACCACACGGCCAGCGCGCAGATCGATGGCGGGAAGAACCGTAAACGTCGTCATAGCTCGAGAAAATTCTTCAGCAAACGGGCGCCGACGCTGGCCGAGCGTTCCGGATGAAATTGCATGCCGTGGAAATTGCCGCGTGCGATCACCGTGGCGAACTCGCCACCGTACTCGGAGGTGGCTAGCGCGTAGTCACCGATGGGTACCGCGTAGCTGTGCACGAAATAGGCCCAATCCTGTTCGCCCAGGCCAGCCACCAACGGGTGTTGCTTGCGCTTGTTCAAGCGGTTCCAGCCCATGTGCGGCACACGCAAACCGGGCTGCTCGCGAAAACGGTGAACCGTCGCAGGCACCACGCCGAGGCAAGCCACGTCGGCCTCTTCCGAACGTTCGCACAACAGCTGCATGCCCAGGCATACGCCCAGCACCGGCTGGGTGAGTGAGCGCATCAGCTCTACCAGGCCAAGCTCCCGCAACCGCGCCATGCCCGGGCCAGCAGCGCCGACCCCGGGCAGGATCACCTTGTCTGCCGCGCGAATGGTCGCGGCATCGGCAGTGAGCGAAGCGTCCACACCCAGGCGCTGCAAGGCATAACGCACCGAGCCGATGTTGGTACCGCCCGCATCGACAAGTACCACACTCATTACAACGCTCCCTTGGTGCTGGGCAGCTCGCTGCCTTCACGCCGGATAGCCTGGCGCAGCGTGCGCGCTACCACCTTGAAACAGGCTTCCACCATGTGGTGCGCGTTGTCGCCGCGCACGCTCAGGTGCAGGTTCGCGCCCAGCGTTTCGCATAGCGAACGGAAGAAATGCGGTACCAACTCGGTAGGTATGTCACCTACGCGCTCGCGCGGAAACTGTCCCTCGAACACAAAGTATGGACGGCCGGACAAATCGAGCGCGGCGCTTGCCTGCGATTCGTCCATTGGCAGAGTGAAGCCGTAGCGGCCGATGCCGCGTTTGTCGCCCAGCGCCTGCGCGCAGCGCCTGCCCCAGGGCCAGCGCGCAGTCCTCGATGGTGTGGTGCTCGTCGATATGGGTATCGCCATCGCAACGCAGCGCCAGCGCAAAGCCCCCGTGCTTGCCGATCTGCTCCAGCATGTGGTCGAAGAAACCCAGCCCGGTGTGGATCTGCGGTTCCGCGGTCTTGTCCAGATTCACGCTGACGGTGATGCGGGTTTCGCGCGTATTGCGCTCTACTGTAGCCATGCGCGGTGCGTCGAGAAGTTGGTGCGCTATGTCATCCCAGCTCAGACCGTGTGGCCCGACCCGAAAACCGCGCACGCCCATGTTGGCGGCGAATTGCAGATCGGTCTCGCGGTCCCCCACCATGGCCGACGCCGCACGGCTCCAGCCATCGTCGGCCAGGTAGTGGCGCAACATGCCGATGCCGGGCTTGCGGGTGTCCTTGCGCTCATGCAGGAAGCTGCGATCGATCAGTACCTCGCCGATGCGGACACCCTGCGACTCGAGGATGCGCATGAGCAAATCATGCGGTCCGATGAAATCGGCCTCGGGAAAGCTGGACGTGCCCAGGCCGTCCTGATTGGTCACCATCACCAGTTCATAACCGCCCGCGACGAAACGCTGCAAAGCGGCAATGACACCGGGCAACAGCGCAAACTTCTCGTAGCTGTCAATCTGGAAATCGTCCGGTTCCTCGATCAGGCAACCATCGCGATCAATGAAAAGTATCTTGCGGCTCATGGCTGTGTACCTACGACAAGCCCAACGGCCAGACTGTTCAACAGCGCCAGCACGCGATCGTTCTCCACCGGCGCACCGATGGTGATGCGCAACGCATCGTCAAGCTGCGGATAGCGGCGCACGTCGCGTACCACGATGCCGGCATCCAGCAGCCCCTGATAGACCGTAGCCGCATCATCGAAACGCACAGCGAGAAAATTGGCCTGTGATGGCAACACCTGACGCACAACCGTAAGCTGAGCCAGTGCGCCGGCCATGCGTTGACGTTCCCCGCGCACGACGTCGAGATGCATGCGGGCCTCTGCTTGCCCCTGCTCGGAAAGCGCCTGGAGCGCCAGCGCCGCGCAAGGACGTGGCAGCGGGTACGGCGTCATGATGCGGCGAAGCAGTCCAATGACCTCTTCATTCGCCAGCAACGTTCCGACGCGTGCGCCGGCCAGCGCCCAGGCCTTGGACAGCGTGCGCAGCACGGCGAGGTTGTCGTAACGATCAATCAGCGAAGCCACACTCGGCGCATCGGCGAATTCGATATACGCCTCGTCCACCACCAACAATGCGCGACCGACAAGCGCCGTCGCAAGGCGCTCCACCGCCGCCCGGCTTACCAACTGGCCAGTCGGGTTGTTGGGCGTGCATACGAACACCAGCTTCACGGCTGGCGTCAGCGCGGCGAGCACGGCATCCACGTCGAGCGAGAAGTTGGCGTCAAGGGGAACCTCCACGACGCCAGCGTTCTGCACGTGCGCACTCACGGCGTACATGCCAAAGGTCGGCGGCTGGATGGCGATGGCATCCTTGCCGGCGCGGCAGAACGCACGCACCAGCAGGTCGATCGCCTCGTCACTGCCCCGCCCCACCAATACCTGCGCCGGCCGCACACCGTACAGCGTAGCCAGCGCGTCGAGCAGCGCCTGCGGCTGCGGATCGGGATAGCGGTTGCAGCCCAGCTCGTGATCGCCCGGCGGCGCCCACGCCGACTCGTTGGCATTGAGCATGATCTTGCCGCCGCTGGCCTCCATGCGCGCCGATGAATAGGGTTGCAAAGCGCGGATCTCGGGACGTGCGAGGTCAAGCACGCTCATGCTGCAGTCTCCAGTGCTTCCAGTCGCAGCGTCACCGCACGGCGATGCGCCTCCAGCTGCTCGGCCGCGGCCAGCGTCGCGGTGCACGGGCCAATGCCGCGCAAGCCCTCGGGCGTCAGCTCCTGTACGGTGATCTGCTTCTGGAAACTGGCGACAGAGACGCCGCTGTAGCTGCGCGCATAGCCGTAAGTCGGCAGCACGTGATTGCTGCCGCTGCAGTAGTCACCGACGGATTCGGGCGTCCACGCGCCAAGGAATACGGAGCCCGCGCTTTCGATGTCGGCAAGCAGGTTACGCGGGTTTTCCACCTGCAAGATCAAGTGCTCTGGCGCATAGCGATTGCTCACCTCGATGGCCTGCGCCAGCGATGACACTGCAATGAGACGACTCTGCGAGAGCGCCTTTTCCGCAATCTCCGCGCGTGGCAGCGCAGCGCACTGACGTGTCACCTCGATTTCGACGGCGTCAAGCAATGCGGCGGAAGGGCTGAGCAGGATGACCTGCGAGTCCGGGCCATGCTCGGCTTGCGACAACAGGTCAGCGGCGACAAATACCGGGTTGGCATCCGCGTCGGCGACCACCAGCACTTCGGACGGGCCTGCCGGCATGTCGATCGCAGCGCCTTCCGGATCGGACGACACCTGCAACTTTGCCTCGGTTACCCATGCGTTGCCCGGGCCAAACAGCTTGTCGCATTTGGGCACCGACTCGGTGCCGTAGGCCATGGCGGCAATGGCCTGCGCGCCGCCCAACTTGAATACTTTGTTCACGCCAGTGAGGCGCGCGGCGTACAGCACGGCTTCGTCGCAACGCCCGTCGGCACGGGCGGGCGAACACAGCACGACTTCCGTGCAGCCGGCGATGCGCGCGGGCACGCCGAGCATCAGCGCGGTGGAAGGCAACGGTGCGGTACCGGCCGGCACATACAGCCCGACCCGATTGATCGGACGCAATACGCGCTCCACGCGCACGCCCTCGGCCGTATCCAACGTGACGGCCTGCGGCGCAGCGGCGCGGTGGAACGCCTCGATGCGGGCAGCAGCGTCGTTGATGGCGGCTTTCAGTTCGGGTGCCAGTTTGGCTTCGGCGTCACGAAACTCGCGCTCGGTCACCTCGATGACGTCGATCGTGCAGCGGTCGAAACGCGCACTCAGCTCGCGCAATGCCACATCACCATCGGCGCGCACGCGAGCGATGATCTGCTCCACGCCGCTGCGCAGGCTTTCGGCGCGGGACTGCGCTGGGCGCGCCAGCGCGGCGCGGCGCCCTGCGGTATCGAGTGCATTCCAATCAAGACGATTCATGCGGATGTTTCCTTTATTCCTGCCTGCATCACGCGAGCATTTTTTCGACCGGCAGCACGAACATCTCGCGCGCACCGGCCTTCTTGATCTCTTCCAGCTGACGCCAGCTCACCTCGCCGGCGCATAGCGCCTGCAGCATGAGCTGATCGGGTTGGCCAGCCAAAGGCAACAAGGTCGGTTGCGGGCCACCGGGCAACAGACGAATCACGGCGTCGAGTGCGCCACGCGATGTTTGCAGCAACAGCAGGCGCGACTCGCGTACCTGGATCACGCCGTCGAGTCGCTTGAGCAGCAACTCGATCATGTCGCCGCGCTCATCGGTCGGAAGTACCTGGGGACCAGTCAGCACGGCCTCGCTTTCCAGCAGTACTTCGGCTTCGCGCAGCTGATTGGCCACCAGCGTGCCGCCGCTCTGCACGAGATCGCAGATGGCATCAGCGGTACCCAATCGCGGAGCGATTTCCACCGAGCCGGCGAGCATCACCACGCCTGCATCGATACCGCGCGTACGCAGCCATTCGCCGAGCAGACCGGGATAGGACGTGGCAATGCGTTGCCCCTGCAGTTGCGCGGGAGTCTGGTAGTCCAGCTCCTGCGGAACGGCAATGGAAAGGCGACAGCGGCCGAAACCCAGCGGACGCCACTCGGCCAGCTCGGGCCCTTCGCGACCGGTGGTGAGCTGGTATTCGCTGAGCACATTGCGGCCAACTATGCCCAAATCGCACACGCCCTGGGCGATAAGCCCGGGAATATCGTCGTCGCGCACCAGCAGCAGGTCGACCGGCTCGCCCTCGCCGAAGCAGAACAATTTGTCGCGGCTCTGGCGAAACGTAAGCCCACAACGATTGAGCAGCTCAAGTGCCGGCTCGGTGAGCCGGCCGGATTTCTGCATCGCGATACGCAATCGATCACGCGGTTTCATGCCTTTGCCTTTTTGCTCGCCGACCGGCGACGGGCGGCGCGGGCGGCGGCGGCGAGATAACCACCGCTGCCCTGGTTGATGTAGCGCGCCACGCGGCCGATGGTGGTGATGCTCACGGCCGTGCGCTCGTGGATCTCTCGATAGGCCACGCCGTCGAGCAGGTACGGCACCACCCGCCAGCGGTCAATCATGACCTCCAGCTCGGCGGGCGTGCACAGGTCGTGCAGGAAGGCCGACATCTCATCAGCGTTCCTCAACGACAACAGCGCTTCGCAAAGACTGAGCTCGGCGGACTCGGCGGGGGTTTCGGGGTCGATCGATCTACGCTTCATAATGTACTAACGCGTTAATACAGTGGATCGCATCATACGCAACGTGCCGCGCTGCAGCAAGCCGTCACCGCGACCGGCCTGGAAGCCGTTAAGCCTTTGGCACTAGGCCGCGTGCGGCCTATCCATCCTTCGAGATATTCGTCTCACGGCAATTTCTTGCGACCATCGTCACGACGGCCGCAAGATTTCAGCCAAGAAGGACCCGGCGATGACGCCTTATGAAGCCACGCGAATCGACCTCGATACGACCGAGGCGGCCGCCATCATCAGCCGGCTACTCGCCGAGTTGGCCCGTGTCGGCGTAGTGCAAGGCGAGCCGGCCGTCTTGGCCAAACAGGTTTTGGACCGGGCGTGGCGCTGGCATTCCGACCTGCTGGAAGGCACATCAGGCCCAAAGCCCCACGAAATTGCGATCGCCGCCATAGCGCTGGCGCTGGCTGTAATCCATCAAGCCCATCGGCAGAATGACACCATGCAGCGCGTGTATTTCCTGGCGCTCGGCATGATCCTCGACGAGATCGCCAGAAGTGCGTCCGCCTATTCGTTCCACGACGTGGATGTGCGGCTGCTCGATGCCGCCGCCGCCACCTTTTCGGCGCCTCCCGAGGAACTGCACCGCTCGCCTGCCCTGCAATGGCACGGCCTGTAGCTCATGCACCTTGGTCGCCAGGCCTCGCCAGGTGCTCCGTGCCGGGTTATATTAGATAGGTAACCTACCTATTTATTCGGCCAGTGAAGGCATGACCACTACTTCCCCGTCTTCAAGTGACGCGCTGGCGCTCGCCGAGCAGCTGCGCCCAGCGCTGCATCGCCTTTATCGCCAACTGCGGCGCGACAGCGAAGACATGGGCATTTCCCCGCTGAACAAGCTGCTGTTGGTGGCCATCCTTGATCATCCCGGCATCGGCGTGGGGCAACTCGCCCAGATGGAACGCCTGCGCAGCCCCACCATCAGTGGCCATATCAAAGCCCTGGCCAGCGCCGGCCTGGTGAAGCGCACTACTGCGGCCTCCGGCGACAAACGACGTGTGGGCCTGGTGGTCACTCCTGCGGGCCGCTCGATGATCGAAACCATGCGCAAGCAACGTACCGACAGCCTCGCCCAGGCCCTGGCCAGGTTGTCTCCCGAATCACGCCAGGCGATCGGCCACGCCATTACTGCCTTGAACGAGATCGGTGCATGACTGAACCAAGCTACGCAACCGCCGCCGCGCCCCATGCGGGCACGGCTACGGCAAGCCTGCCTTCCGCACAGGAGATCAGTCGGGTCTTTATCGGCCTGGTGATCGTGCTGGCGCTCGGTGCTATCGACCAAAGCATCGTAGCTACCGCCCTGCCCCGCATCGTCAGCGACCTTGGCGGCTTCAACCACCTCTCGTGGGTGGTGACGGCCTACGTACTTGCCTCGACGGCCACCATGCCGCTGTACGGAAAGCTCAGCGACCAGTACGGCCGCAAGCCGATGATCTTCGTCGCCATCGTCACCTTCCTGCTCGGCTCGATGTTGAGTGGCGCCGCGCAGAACATGATGGAGCTGATCATCTTCCGCGCGATACAGGGCGTGGGCGCGGGCGGCCTGCTGCCGCTTGCCCAGATCATCATCGGCGACATGGTGCCGCCGACGCAGCGCGGCCGCCGACAAGGTGTGATCGCTGCGATCTTCGCTATCTGCAGTGTCGTAGGTCCGGTGCTCGGCGGCGTCATTACCGACATGCTGTCGTGGCATTGGATTTTCTTCGTCAACCTGCCGATCGGCGCAGTGGCGTTGGTGATGATCGGCAAGACGCTGCGCCAGTACACGCCACTGCATGCGCGGCGCATTGACTACCTTGGTTCGGCGCTGATGACCACCTGCACCGTATCGCTGTTGCTGGTGCTTACGCTGGGTGGTTCCGAATGGCCGTGGAACTCCTCGCCGATTGCCGGCCTGGCCCTGTGTGCCGCACTGACCGGCGTGCTGTTCGTGCGTCATGTGAAGCACGAGCCGGAACCGGTGTTGCCACTGGACCTGTTCCACAACCGCCTGTTCGTCATCGCCTGCGTGGTGCTGGCACTGACCTTCATGGGCCTGCTTGGCGCCAGCCTGTTCTTTCCGCTGTTCTTCCAGTTGGTGATGGGCGTCAGCCCGGCACGCTCTGGCCTGCTCACCGCGCCACTGATGGCGGGTATCGCCACCGCATCGCTGCTCAATGGGCGCGTGCTGATGCGCACGGGTCGCTACAAGCCAGCCCAGGTTCTGGGGCTTGGCATCGCGACCCTGGCCTTCGCGGTGCTGGCCTGGAGCGCGTCGACCGCACAGGGGTTTGGCATCATCGAACCCTGCATGCTGTCGCTGGGGCTGGGCCTTGGACTGGTGATGCCGAACATGACCATCGCCGTGCAGAACGCGTTGTCGCCCAGCCATCGCGGTGTGGGCACGGCAACGCTGGCGTTCTTTCGCTCATTGGGCGGATTGATCGGTGTCGCCGGCTCCGGCGCCATCCTGTCCTGGCGGTTGCGCCAGCAAAACGGTGGCCAGATGCCGGTGATGCTCACTGAGGGCGGAGCCAGTGGGATGCAGGTGCATGTACAAGACGCCACCATGGCGCTCTATCGACACGCCATCTCATCCACCTTCCTGCTGGGCACGTGCATTGTCGCCTGCGCCTTTCTGGTGATCCTGCTGCTGCCGGAACTGCCGTTGCGCGACCATCATCACGCGCCAGCTGCCGCCGCCGACTAGCGCCTGTCCACGTCCTGCCTCGGGTTCGCGTTGCTGTTAGGCATGTTGCATCGGGAGGCACTGTCGTGCGCCGAGTGGGCTCGAGCTTTTCCCTGCGCATTTGCGCCATCGTGCTGCTCGTCGCGGTCATCAATTTCACCGCGACCGCGCTGGTGTTGCAGGTGACCCGCACTGATCTCAATCCCATTGCCATGCCGCTCAGTGCCTACCTCAGAGGTGAAGGCAGTGCGTGGCTACGGGAGGCGTATTACCTGATGGCCTGCGCCCTCGCCGTGCTGGCGTGGGCCAGCTTCCGGGCTACGCGCCCGGACTTGCGCAGCGGGCTGGCCAGCGCGCTGTTCTTGGTTGCCGCGCTAGCGTTGCCGGTGGTGGCGATGACCGAACTCTACATGCGCGGCCCTCAGGGTGATCTCGCGCGCATCATCCACGGCCAGATGGCGCAAACCACCTTCCTGTGCCTGACGGTAGGCATGATGTTGCTGTCATCGCGCTGGCTGCGCGATCCGCGCATGCGCGGCGACGCCTATGTCGGGCTTACGGTGGCCTGCCTGGCCTTCGTGCAGCTGCTGATACTGGCGTTCTGCAAGACGATGCCGCAGGGCGTGACCCAGAAGCTGCTGATCGCTTTGATCCTGCTGTGGCTGGGCTGGGCATCGCAGCAGTTGAATGCGGCGGCCCGGCGTGACGCGGGGGGCGTGGATTAGACACGTCTCGCTGTGCGCGCGGTTTCTCGTCATCCCCGCGAAGGCGGGGATGACGATCGGGGCGGCTCTTACGCCGGCGCGAATACCCGCTCTCGCACCAGCTCGCACACCTTGCGCACATCACCATCCATCGCACGATCCCGCGCCATGAAGCCAATGTGCTGACGCAGGGCGTCGTGTGCTTTGCGCACCGCTGCGCCGGCATGGAAATCACCCACGCTGGCCAGCGCCGTGGTGAGCTGCTGCACCTCCTGGACGAACTGCGCGTAATGGGGATGCCCCTCACGCGGTGCATTGGCCACCTTGCCGGCCAGCGTCTGCCAGTCGCCACGCGCGGCGAGGCGGCACGCCGCGTTGAGCATGGATTGACGGAAGTCCAGCGCCTGCGCGGCGGTGTACAGCTCCAGCGCAATCACATAGCCGAGGTCTTCCATCATCTCCAGCACGTGACGCGCCTCATTGGCGCCCATCGAGACATGGTCTTCCGCGTTCGCGCTGGTGGGCACGGAGTACACGCTGGCCGGATGCGCGCGCGTGGCCAAGTCATTGACCAGCGCTGCGGCGGTGTACTGCACAATCATGAAACCGGAATCGGTGCCGTCTTCGTTGCCGGTGAGGAAAGCCGGCAGGCCGTCGTTGGTGGCCGGGTCGACCAGCTTGTTGAGGCGACGCTCGGCAATGGAAGCCAGCACCGGAATGGCAGCCTTCACGTAGCTCATGGCCAGCGCCAGCGGCATGCCATGGAAATGGCCGGCGGAAATCACCTGATCCTCAATGAACTGCGCATCTTCCGCATCCGGGAAAAATCAGCGGGTTGTCGGTGACCGAGTTCAGTTCGATATCGATCACGCGGCAAGCCTGCGCCCACGCATCGCGCACCGCGCCGTGCACCTGCGGCATGCAGCGCAGGCAGTAGGCGTCCTGCGGCTGGTGCTTCTTGCCGCCCTTGAACGGCAGGAAACGCGCATAGAACGCCTCGCGACCATGGCGCTGGTTCGCCGGCACCCAGTCCCAGCTGATATCGAAGGTCAACGCCTGATCCGTCGGATCGGCCCAGGCCTCCGCCGACCACTGCTTGAAGCGCGGCACCAGGTGGTAAGGAATGTCGACCAGCGTGCTGCCTTCGAGCAGGCCACGCACGTGCGCGGCAGCTTCGACCTGACCCGGATGCGGACGCAACGCATGCACTTCGGGACGCAAGCGCACCGCTACGACCGGCAAACGCATCGAGCGTCATCGCCGCCGTTAGGTCAGCCAGATCGAGCAGATGTTCCAGTTCGTCCAGCGCCAGCGTTGCGGTGGCCAGCATCTGCGCGGTGCCGTTGTTGAGCGCCAGGCCCTCCTTGAAGGACAGGCGAATCGGCGTAAGCCCTGCACGCTTGAGCGCTTCGGCACCCGGGATGCGTTCACCTTTGTAGAACGCTTCGCCGCCACCCAGCAGCACGATGGCCAGGTGCGAAAGCGGCGCAAGGTCGCCACTGGCGCCCACCGAGCCCTTTTCCGGCACCACCGGCACGATGTCGGCATTGAGCATCGCGGTGAGCGCCTTGAGCGTCTCCACGCGAATGCCCGAATGGCCGCGCATCAGCGTATTGATGCGGATTACCAGCATGGCGCGCACGACGTCAGGTGCGAACGGCTTGCCCACGCAAACCGCATGGGTGGTAATCAGGTTGTGCTGCAGTTCTTCCAGCAGCGTGCCTTCGGGCTTGTCAGGGTTGCCCCCCGGCAGCTCGTCGCGCAGGCGATGCGCGCCCAGCAGCTTGTCGGCGTTGCTGCCAAAACCAGTAGTAACGCCATAGGTGGGTTCGCCGCAGCTGACCTTGTCGGCCAGGAAATCAGCCGCACGCTGCACGCACAGCAGCTGCTTGTCGTCCAGTTCCACTCGCAGGCCCTGGCGGGCCACCGCCACCAGCTGTTCGCGGGTGAGGCTGTTGCCGTCCAGGAGAATGGTCTTTGCAGTCATGCTTGGCTCCAGCCCGGACGGGCTTTCGTTTGAGTTTTAGGTCACGGCCGCCGCGCCGGGGAACGCTACGGCCGTTCTTCATACAGTGCGATCAGGCGCCGATTTCGGCCTGCGCCAGCTCGACGCGCAAGGTCTTGATCAGCTCGGTGCGCTGCACTTCGAACTGATCCTCGCGACGCAGGTCCTTCACGGTGACCACGCCCTTGGCCAGCTCGTCTTCGCCCAGCACGATCACAAAACGGATGCCCGCGCGATCGGCGTACTTGAACTGCTTGCCGAGCTTGCCGCCTTCCAGCACCACTTCAGTGGCAATGCCGGCGCCGCGCAGTTCGCTGGCTATCGCCAGATAGGCCGGCAGCTGCGCCGCATCCATCTGCGTCACCAGCACATCGACCGTGCTCTGCCCGCTGGCTACCAGACCTGCTTCGCGCAGCTGCCAATAAAGGCGCGTGAGGCCGATGGAAATACCCACGCCCGGCAGCTTGGACTTGGTGTACTGGCTGGCCAGGTTCTCGTAGCGACCACCCGAACAGATCGAACCGATTTGCGGATGATCGTTGAGCGTGGTCTCGTAGACGGTGCCGGTGTAGTAGTCCAGGCCGCGAGCGATGGAGAGGTTGAGCATGTAGTGCGATTCGGGCACACCGAAGTCGCGGATCATGCCCAGCACTTCCTTCAGCTCGGCACGCCCCTGCTCCATGTTCTCCGGACCCGCGCCCAGCGCATCGAGCTTGTCGAACGCGTCCTGCAGCGAGGTTGAACGCACCTGCACGAAATCGAGGATCTTCTGCGCCGTGTCGGTATTGAGCCCGAACTGCTCGCCAGTGAGCGTTTCGCGCACATAATCGGCGCCGCGCTTGTCCAGCTTGTCCACCTCGCGCAGCACCAGGGTCTGCTGCTCGCTGTCGGTGACGCCCAGGCTTTCGAAGTAACCGCGCATCAGCTTGCGGTTGTTGAGCTGGATGGTGAACGCGCCGATGTTCAACTCGCGGAACACGCTATAGATCACCGCCGGCACTTCGGCGTCGTAGCGTACCGACAGGCTGTCCTTGCCGATCACATCGATGTCGCACTGGTAGAACTCGCGAAAACGGCCACGCTGGGCACGCTCGCCGCGATACACGCGCTGCATCTGGTAACGACGGAACGGAAACGACAGATCGTGCTCATGCTCGGCCACATAACGCGCCAGCGGCACGGTGAGATCGAAGCGCAGCGCCAGGTCGGGCTTCTCGCCCTGCTCCAGCGCGCCGGTGGACTGCACGAAATACACCTGGCGCTCGGTTTCGCCGCCGGTCTTGGTCAGCAGCACGTCGGCATGTTCGATCACCGGCGTTTCGATCGGCAGGAAGCCAAAGCGCTCGTAGTTGCGGCGGATGACGTCGAGCATGCGCTGAAACGCGATCTGGTCGAGCGGCAGCAGCTCGAGCACGCCGGGCATGGTGCGGGCCGGGGTAAGCGCCATGAAATCCTCTGCTTAGCGGTGTGAAAACGTCGGTTCACCGCCCGCGCGACATACCGCTGGACGGAGCCGAATAGTTTAGCAGAATGGCGCCGAGCCCTTGCTGTGGCTGCGTTGCGGCCCACGCAGAAACCGGCGATGAAAAATTTGTGACCGACCTGTTGCCAAGCCTCTGACGGGCCATTAAGATACGCGGCTCCCACGGGGTGTAGCTCAGCCTGGTAGAGCGCTACGTTCGGGACGTAGAAGTCGCAGGTTCGAATCCTGTCTCCCCGACCAAAATTCGAAGTAGTCAAGGCTCTGAAATCCGCTTAACAGCGTGCTTTCAGGGCCTTCTTCTTTTCCGGCGCCGCAATCGTTGCAGTCGCCGGATTCGATACCCGGTGCCACGCACCCAACGCCGTCGATGAGACATCTCGCTCCATGCATGGGCGGCCGTTGAGCGCCTGCTGCCGCAGCGACGTCGAGTGCGAGCCATCCCCGCTTCTCCGGAGTAACCTGAATCGCCGATCCGTTCGGGTCGCACCCCACCACCGGGGCGTGCACGTTGGCCGTGCACACCAAGACAGGCGCTGGTTTCTTCCGCTATCGCAGGAGCTTCCGATGACCCTTCATTGCAGCCATCTCGCCACCATCCAGGACGTCACGCCCAGCGCACGCGGTTGCGAGGAATGCCTCAAGTCCGGCGACGAATGGCTACACCTACGAATTTGTCGCACCTGCGGGCACGTGGGTTGTTGTGACGATTCGCCCAACCGTCACGCGACCAAGCATTTTCATCACACGCAACATCCGATCATCGAAGGCTACGATCCACCGGAGGGTTGGGGCTGGTGTTACGTGGATGAAGTCATGTTCGACCTGCGCGATCGCATGACGCCCCAGCTCGGCCCTATTCCGCGCTACTACTGATGCGAGGGTCATTGCCATGACCACACCAAGCCGGGTTCTGTTGCAGACCACCATACCTACTGTGCTCGATGACTGGCATATCGGCCGCTTCAGCCTGCTGCGCGACTATCTCGCCGATCAGCGCGATGCCAATGGCGAGGCACTGTTCGACGTGGTGGCCCGCGACCGCGAGCCGTTCGGCGCCCCCGATAGCGTGCTGTCGCAACTGGATGCCTTGCCGTTCGATGAAGTGTGGTTGTTTGCCGTCGACACCGGCGACGGCATCACGCCGCAGGACGGTGAAGGCATCACGCGATTTCGACAACGCGGCGGTGGCCTGATGGTGACGCGCGATCACATGGATCTTGGCTGCTCGGTCTGCGCGCTGGGTGGTGTGGGCGCCGCGCATTTCTTCCATAGCAGGCAGCCGGACCCCGACGTGTCTCACCATCATGTGGACGACACCGACACGGCCGCAATCCTGTGGCCCAATTATCACTCCGGTCGCAATGGCGATTTCCAGCACATCAGCATCAGCGGATCGTTGCATCCCGTGCTCACCGATCCCAACTCGCCCGATGGCGCACTGCATTCGCTGCCAGCGCATCCGCACGAGGGCGCCGTCGGCAAGCCGGCCACCGATCCAACCGCTCGTGTGATCGCCACGGGTTGCAGCCAAGTGACGGGCACGGACTTCAATATTGCGGTGGCCTTCGAGCCTTCCGGTGCCGGTGGCCCCGCCATCGCCCAATCCACCTTCCATCACTTCGCCGACTACAACTGGGATCCCGCCAGGGGCGCACCAAGTTTCGTCACCGAGCCACCCGGTGACGCCCTGGCCCATTCCCCGGAGGCGCAACGTTCGGTCGAGCGTTATGTGCGAAATCTCGCCCTGTGGCTCGCGGGGAGACCGGTCGATACGCCCGTGCCTGCCTAAGCCCTCATACGCTCTCACCGCCCATTCGCATGGCGTGGTTGCCGGCAAGCCCTTGAGGTAGAGTCTTTGTCCATGTCGCAGGCACGCGAACAATCGATATTGGCCTCACGAGCTGCCGGGCTATCGATCCGGATGCGGTCCATCGCGTTGCTCCCTCACGCAGCGGGAGCCGCTTTTGCCCGGCGTTGAGGCGACACCGGCCGCCGCATTCGCCCTTGAGCGTGTGTGCAAGCGCTACGGTTCTTTCGTGGCACTGGACGAGGTAAGCCTCGATTTTGCATCGGGCAGCACCACGGCGTTGATTGGCACCAGCGGGGCGGGCAAGTCGACTGTGCTGCGCGTGTTGCTCGGGCTCGACTGGCCAGACAGCGGTGTGGTCAGGGTGGCCGGCCAGGTTTTGCAGCACGCCGATGTCCTCGCGTTGCGGCGCAGGGTCGGCTATGTGATCCAGGACGGCGGCTTGTTTCCGCACCTCACCGTTCAGGGCAACCTCGCCCTGCTGCCGCGCTATTTGGGTTGGAGCAGCGAGCAGATTCACGCGCGGGCCATCGAGCTGGCCGAGCTGACACATCTTTCGCCCGACTTGCTGGAACGCTATCCGGCCGAACTGTCGGGCGGTCAACGCCAGCGCGTCGCCTTGATGCGCGGATTGATGATGAACCCGGATGCGCTACTTATGGATGAGCCGCTGGGCGCATTGGATCCACTGGTGCGCCACGAGTTGCAGGATGAACTCAAGCGCATCTTCGCGCAGCTGGGAAAGACCGTCATCGTGGTCACCCATGACGTCGCTGAGGCCGCGTGGTTTGCCGATCGGCTGGTGCTTCTGCGCGAAGGCAACGTAGTACAGGATGGCAGCCTCGACGATTTCCGCAGCCGGCCGGCCGATACGTTCGTCACCCACTTCCTGCGCGCGCAGCGGCACTTGCCGGAGTCGTTGGCATGAGGCGCGCGCTGCTATGCGTGCTCGCCCTGCTGCCGATGGTCGCCTTGGCCTCGCCGGTTCGCATCGGTTCCAAGCAATTCACCGAGTCGGTGATCCTGAGCGAATTGGCGCGACTCAATGCGCGCGAGGCCGGCATCAATGCCACGCATCAGCGCGAGCTGGGTGGCACCAGCATTCTGTGGAGCGCCCTGCAGCATGGCGATATCGATGTTTATCCCGAATACACCGGCACCATTACGCATGAGTTGCTGAAAGACGTTGCGCCGGACGCCGACATCAGCACCCTTCGCGCAAAGCTCAAGCCGCTGGGCATTGGCATTACCGACTCACTCGGCTTCAGTGACAGCTACGCCATCGGCATGCGCGAGGAACGCGCCGCCCAGCTCAGCATCACGCGGATGTCCGATCTGGCGCTTCATCCGGATCTTCGCTTCGGCTTCTCCAATGAATTCATGGATCGCACGGACGGCTGGCCCGGCATCCGGCAGCGTTATGGGCTAGAGCAGACGCAAGTGCGGGGGCTGGACCACACCCTCTCGTATCGTGCCGTAGCCAGCGGCGCGGTCGATGCCATCGACCTTTACAGCACTGACGCTGAAATTCCCTACTACCACTTGCGTACGCTCACCGACGATCGTCATTACTTTCCGCGCTACGAAGCGGTGTACCTCTATCGCCTGCCGCTGGAGCACAGCGCGCCGGATTTTGTCGCCTCCTTGCACAAACTGTGCGGGCGCATCGATGTGGCAGCCATGCAGCGCATGAATGCCGAGGTGAAGCTCAACGGCATGAAGGACAGCGACGTCGCCGCGCGCTTCCTCGACGTGCCGTTGCCCACCGACGGCATCGGCTTCTGGGGCCGCCTGCTGCAACGAACCATTGAGCACGTCAAACTGGTGGCGCTTTCGCTGGGGCTTGCGGTACTGCTGGCCGTTCCGCTGGGCATTCTGGCTGCACGCTGGAAACGCGCGGGCCAGCTGATCATTGGCATCACGGGTATCTTGCAAACGGTGCCGTCGCTGGCGATGTTCGTTTTCATGATTCCGTTGCTCGGCATTGGCACCTGGCCCGCCATGGCGGCGCTGTTCCTGTACAGCCTGCTGCCCATCGTGCGCAACACGCACGCCGGCCTGGTCGGCATTCCCATCGAGCTGCGCGAATCGGCGGCGGCGCTGGGGCTGCCGGAACGCGTTCGTTTGCGCCGGGTGGAATTGCCGATGGCCACGCGATCGATCCTTGCCGGCATCAAGACGGCAGCAGTCATCAACGTGGGCACAGCCACGCTTGCCGCCTTGATTGGCGCGGGCGGCTACGGTCAACCCATTCTTACCGGCATCCGCCTGGACAACATCGGCCTGATTCTCGAAGGCGCGGTGCCTTCGGCGCTGCTGGCCTTGCTGGTACAGGCCATGTTTGAAGGCATCGAGCGCTGGCTCACGCCCCGTGGCTTGCGGATCGAGGCGAGGCAATAGGCAACCCGCCGGTCGAGGCCGACTACTCATTAGCCAGGCTTCGCTACGACGTGCACAGGCTTCCTTCCCTGGATGAAGAGCCACGCGCTGAACGCACTGAGCAATGCCATCGCGGCCGATATCAGCATTACCCAGCGAAAGCCGGCCACAAACGACACACCGATGACGTGTTTCACAGCGTCCCTCGTTGCGCCCGGATAACTGTCGGGAATCACG
Source organism: uncultured Gammaproteobacteria bacterium (assembly GCA_963783075.1). Lineage (GTDB taxonomy): Bacteria > Pseudomonadota > Gammaproteobacteria > Xanthomonadales > Rhodanobacteraceae > Dyella. The sequence continues at coordinate 130,776 of CAWAMF010000004.1, forward strand.
ATGCCACCCAGCTTTTGGCGCTGCGCCACAATGGCGGCAACGAGATCGGCGGGCGCATGCAGTGTTGCCAATTGGCCGTCCAATCGTGCGTTGAAAACCAGCGTCAGCACGATGCCAAACAGCGCCACCGCCAGCAGCGCCGCCACGCGTGATACCGCGTTGTTGATACCCGAAGCGGTTCCCGCCAGCTGCTGACTCACGGCATTCATCACAGTGGTGGTCAGTGGTGCCACGGTGATACTCATGCCAAGCCCGAGTATGCAAATGGCCGGAAAAAACGCTGTCCAGTAATCCCCGCTGGTAGAAGGCAACGCGAACATGGCAAACCCGGCAGCAGCAATGGCCGGCCCCACCATCAGCGGCAACTTGGAGCCGAACCTGTCGACCAGACTGCCGGCCCAGCGAGACAACACGAAGATGATGACGATAAACGGCAGCAGCGCCGCCCCCGCCGCTGTCGCACCGTAGCCCTGCACCTGGATCAGGTCGAGCGGCAAGAAGTACAGGCTGCCGCCCAGCGCCCCGTAAAGCAGCAGGGTCAGCACGTTGGCTCCGGCGAAATTGCGTTCGCGGAACAGCCGCAGCGGCAACATGGGCGCAAGGCTGCGTGCCTCGACCCAGACAAATGCCAGCAACGCGACGACACCGATCGCGGCCGCCAGCCAGACGGGTGTGTTTGCCCAGCCGCGAACCGGTGCCTCGATAAACGCAAACACCACACCCGCCAAACCGATGGTCACCAGACACGGGCCCAGCACATCAATGGCAGCATGGTCGTCACTGCCACGGCTTTCCGGCACCTTCGCCGCGCACAGCAACAGCAGCACCACACCGATGGGCGCATTGACCAGGAAAGCCCACATCCACGAAAAATGTTCGATCAAGAAGCCACCGATGACTGGCCCGATCGCCGCCGTGATACCCGTGAACGCGGACCACGTGCCAATGGCCGCACCACGCTCCGACTGCGGAAATGTCGCGCTGATCAATGCAAGGCTGCCCGGCACCAGCAATGCGGCACCCACGCCCTGGACCGCCCTCATCGCGATCAATAGCTCTACCGTGCGCGAGAACGCGCAGCCGATGGAGGCAAGCGTGAACAACCCGATGCCAAGCATGAAGATGCGTCGCCGTCCGAACCGATCGCCAAGTGCACCGCCCACCAGCAACAGCGAACCCAGAAACAACGCGTACGATTCCATGACCCACTGCGCGTCCGCGGCCGTCGCACTCAGTGCCCGTTGAAGCGCCGGCAACGCGACATTGACCACCGTTCCGTCAATGAACGCCAGGCTAGAGCCAAGAATGGCAGCCACCAGCGTCCAGTGTCGCGACGGGGATGAGCACGGCGCCGCCAATGCCCCATGCAGGATGACGCCGTTATCGCAGGGAGGTTTGCCGATCTGGCTCATAAGCGAGGCCCTGTAGGAGCGCATCCTGTGCGCGACTGCGGACTCACAGCGTCACCGCTCCGTTGGCTTGTCGCGCACAGGGTGCGCTCCTACAGGTGAGATTCGGATTATTGGCGGCGGTGCGGCAGGAATACCGCAAACACCGCGCCCAGCGGATCGCGCAACGTGGCGAAGCGACCGATGCCCGGAATATCCGACGGATGCGCGCACACCTCGGCATGCAGCAGGGCCGCCTTTGCTGTCGCCGCATCCACATCGGGAACCAGCACATAGGGCAACCAAAGCGACTTGCCGCTGGCGCCCGGCGTCTTCATGATGCCGCCCCGCCCCATGTCGCCCGCCTTGAGTACGTAATACGTACCGTCTCCCGCCGGCACGGCGTCGTGCGATAGCCCAAACAGCTGCTCGTAGAAGGCCAACGCTTTCTCTGCATCCGTGGCATGCAACTCATGCCAGACCCAGTGACCTGGCGGGACCTCGGCATCGGGCGTGTCGTCGCCGGCTCCGCGCCAGATAGAAAACAGTGCGCCCACCGGATCGATCAAGCTGGCGCCGCGCCCCACCGGCGGGAAATCAGTCGGGGGCATCCATGGTGTGGCACCGGCAACGAGCGCCATGGCAAAAGTCGCATCGACGTCCGCCACGCTGAGGTAGACACCCCAGTGACCAGGTTCACCTTCCTGCGCTGTGCGGTAGCCGCCTATGCCCTGACCCGCATTCATGATGACGCGATAGGGCTCGCCCGCGACATCCATCGGCGACTCTGTCCACCCGAACAGCGTTTCGTAGAACTGGCTCGCCCTGGCCGGATCGGCGCTGGCGTGTTCCACCCAGACGAGCTTTCCAGGCAAGGCATTCATCGCTTTGACTCCTTCACTAATGAAAGGGGGCCATGCATAAACGTCGAGCCTAGCAGCCAAAAGATGACGACACGGTGGTGAAGAGCACACGCCCGGCGACGCTTGACCTCAGGTTTCGAGCGCCAATGCCGTCAGCCGGTCGAGTTCTTCCTCATCGAAGCCCGCTTCAAGCCGTGCGGGACGGTTGAACGGGCCGCGCAGCTGGCGGCCCATGTAATCGCGCAGCAGATCCAGGAACGTTTCACGCGGATCAACACCGTCACGTTCGCAGCAATGGTGAAACCAGCGCGTGCCGGCAGCCACGTGCGCCACTTCCTCGCGCAGGATCACTTCGAGTATGGCAATGGTGCGCGTATCGCCGACGGCACGCAGGCGCTCGATCATGCCGGGAGTGACATCCAGTCCGCGTGCCTCGAGCACGCGCGGCACCAGGGCCATGCGTGCGGTGTCGTGATGCGCGGTTTTCTCGGCCATTTCCCACAGGCCGTTGTGCGCGTCGAAATCGCCATAGGCATGGCCGAGCTCGGCAAGCCGGCCTGACAGCATGGCAAAGTGGCGCGCTTCGTCGTGGGCGCAGCTGGCCCAGTCGCGGTAGTACGCGTCGGGTTTGCCGCGGAAGCGATATACCGCGTCCCAGGCAAGATTGATGGCGTTGAATTCGATGTGTGCCACAGCGTGGATCAGCGCGACGCGACCTTCCTGCGTGCCGAGGCCGCGATGCGGCACCTGCCGCTGCGGTACCAGTTGCGGCTTCTGCGGACGACCGGGCGCACCGATCGGTTCGGGCGGTGGAGAGAACGGGTCAGGACGCAACTCACCGGACTGGAAGGCTTCCCAGGTGGCATGAGTGAGCCGCAGTTTTTCGACCGGATCGGTGGCGTCGAGGCAACGCTTGGCGGCGGCGTGGAGGTCGTTCTTCATCAAGGTTTACGCGAGCACCCGCCCCTCACCCCAATCCTCTCCCCGCTGGGGAGAGGGAGTCGAAGGCCTTACGCCGTGCGGCGCGAGGCCTTGGCGTCGTCGGAGCGCAGCATTTCGATCTGCTCGAGATACTGCTTGTCCAGGCCGGTGACGTACTCGCCGGAGAAGCACGAGGTATCGAACTGCTGCAGCGCTTCGTTGCCGTCCTGCACGGCCCAGATCAGGTCCGGCAGATCCTGGTAGATCAGCCAGTCGGCGCCAAGCTGCTGCTCCACTTCCTTCACCGTGTGACCGGCGGCAACCAGCTCCGAAGCGGCCGGCATATCGATGCCGTACACGTTCGGGTAGCGCACCGGCGGCGCAGCAGAGGCGAAGAACACGTTCTTGGCACCGGCTTCGCGCGCCATCTGGATGATCTGGCGCGAGGTGGTGCCACGCACGATGGAGTCATCCACCAGCAGCACGTTCTTCTTGCGGAATTCCAGCTCCACCGGATTGAGCTTGCGGCGCACCGATTTCACGCGTTCGCCCTGCCCCGGCATGATGAAGGTACGGCCGATGTAGCGATTCTTGACGAAGCCTTCGCGGAACGGCACACCCAGCGCTTCAGCCAATGCGGAAGCCGCCGTGCGCGCGGTATCGGGAATGGGAATCACCGCGTCGATGCCGTGGTCCGGACGCTCGCGCAGGATCTTCTCGGCCAGCTTCTGGCCCATGCGCAGGCGCGCCTTGTACACCGACACGTTCTCGATCATCGAGTCCGGACGAGCCAGGTAGACGTATTCGAAAATGCACGGTGCGTGCGTCGCGCCTTCCGCACAATGGCGGGCATGCAGCTGGCCGTCATTGGTGATGAACACCGCCTCGCCCGGCGCCACGTCACGCAGGCGCTTGAAGCCGAGAATGTCCAGCGCCACCGACTCGGAAGCCACGGCGTACTCGCGGCCTTCGCCGGTGATGCGCTCGCCCAGCACCAGCGGACGGATGCCATTGGGGTCGCGGAAGGCCAGCAGGCCGTAGCCCTGGATCATGGCAATGCAGGCATACCCGCCACGCGCACGCGCGTGCACGCCGGCGACGGCCTTGAAGATGTGATCAGGCGTCAACGCCATGCGGCCCTGGATCTGCAGCTCGTGCGCCAGCACGTTGAGCAGCACTTCGGAATCCGAATCGGTGTTGATGTGGCGACGGTCGTCCTCGAACATCTCGCGACGCAGCGTCTCGGTGTTCACCAGGTTGCCGTTGTGCGCGAAAGCGATGCCGTAGGGCGAGTTCACGTAGAACGGCTGCGCCTCGGCGGAGCCTTCCGAACCCGCCGTGGGGTAGCGGCAGTGACCGATGCCGATGCGCCCGCGCAGGCCGCTCATGGCGGTCTGGTTGAACACGTCGCGCACCAGGCCGTTACCCTTGTGCAGCCGCAGTTTGGCGCCATCCACCGTAGCAATGCCGGCTGCGTCCTGGCCGCGGTGCTGCAACACGGTCAAGCCGTCATAGAGTGACGCGGCGACCTCAGTGGTGCCGACGATGCCGATGATTCCGCACATGGTTGAAAACCTGTATTTAGTAAGTCGTGGCCGGAGCGGCCGTCGAGGCGGCTGCAGGATGGGTACTGTGTCCAGTCGCTGGCGAAGCGCCCGGCACAGCCGCCGGCAAGGCGGGAAGATGGTCAAGCACTGCTGGGGCCTCATTGAGGTAGTGCCGGACATTGTCCGGCACGCGCTCGCCCAGCCACGCAGCCACTCCCTTGAACTGCGGCAATAACACCGAATCACGCCACCACGGGTCGCGTATGAACGCGGTAAACCCGAGCAGGAAAACAGCCAGCGTCACCAGCAACACGCCGCGGGCAAAGCCAAACACCATGCCAAGCAAACGGTCGGTGCCGGACAACCCGGTACCCTCCACCAGCTTGCTGACCAGGAAGCGCAATAGCGCCCCGACGATCAGTACCGCAAGAAAACAGATGCCGTAACCCACGATGATCCGCGCCGACGGCAGCTGGATACTGTGTTCGAAGTAGCCCGCCACGCTGGGACCAAAGGTCCAGGCCACCCAGAACGCCGCAATCCATATCGCCAGCGCCAAGACCTCTGAAATGAGGCCACGCCACAGACCTATCAAGACCGACAGGGCCAGAACGGCAATGATGATGTAGTCGGCCCAGTTCACCGGGTCACCGTCCTGAGAGACTGTTCAAAGGTTCAGGGTGCGCTGACGACGTTGCCGTCGACACCAAGCTTGGTTTTGATCTGGTCGCGGACCCGCACCGCATCCGCCCTTTGCGTCTGCGGCCCGGCGCGCACGCGCCACAGCTGCTTGCCGCTGGCGTTCACGGTATCCACGTAGCCGTCGAAACCGTTGGCGCGCAGCTTGTCGCGCAGCGCATTGGCATCGGCCTGGCTGCCCACGGCCGCTACCTGCACGGCCCAGCCGCCGGCCCGCGACGGCGCTGTCGCACCGGCCGTTGCGCTGGCTGGCGCGACGGTCGGCGGATCGTCCTGCGTCGGCGTGGTGGCGCCGCCCTCCAGGCGCGCTGGCGCCCCCGGAATGGTCTGGGTGATCTTCAGGCGGGCCGATTCGGCCGCGGTACGGGAATCAAACGGGCCGGCGGTAACCAGCGTCAGCTGCTTGCCACCCTGGTTGATGGTGCGGCCGGCAGCCGGGTAGCCCAGCGCACGTACCCGCTGGATCAGGCTCTGTGCGCTGGCGGTGGACGCATAAGCGCTGAGATTGATCGAGTACTGGCCATGCGCGCCGGTGGCCGCAGGAATCGCCGGCTGCGACGACGTCTGCGCCGGCGCGGCGGCGGCGCTCGCGCCCGGCTTGGTGGCCGAGGTGCTGGAGGAACCCTTCACCTGTGCCGGAATCACCGGCTGCGCGGCGCTGGAGCCGGGCTGGGTAACTGTCGTGGGCTCGGGCTTCTGGCCGGCGGTGGGATCGGTTTCCACGTCGCGCGGACGGCTGGAGCCGATGTTCACCGTCGCCAGCTGGTTACCGCCGACCGGCGTTGCCGCGGAGCTGGCCGGCGGCACGGCTACAGCCGGCTTGGGCGCGGGCGCCACGGTGGAGCTGGTGGCGGCCCCCGGGGTGAGGCTCATGGTCTTGGTCTGTAGGTCGCGATCCGGGGCCGGCGGGATGGCCAGGCTTACCGTTTCATCGCCAGCACTGCTCGTGGGGCTGCTGGAGAAGAACATAGGGACGAAGATGACCGCGAGGGCGAAGAGAACGGCAGCTCCCAGCAGACGTGTTTTCAAGACTGGCTCCAAACGGCGGGGTGCGAGAACGGCGCGATTATACCTGTCCGCGTCGTCACTCAGGCCGATACGTGTCCTGCTGATTCAGCAAGCACGGCGGCGGCGACGAAAAACGAGCCAAAAGCGAGCACGCGCTCTCCTGGCAAGGCCATGCTGCGCGCCGCGGCGAGGGCCGAGCCCACGCTCCCATGAACGTCGTAGCGTGCCTGCGGCAAGGCCAGCACCAGCTGCTCCGCCAACACCTGGGCAGGCAAGCCACGTGGCGTATCGCGTTCCAGCCCTGCCAGGTGCCAGTGAGCGATGCGCGAACCCAGCGCGCGGATCACCCCGCCCACATCCTTGTCGGACAGTGCGCCATAGACGGCGTGCACGCGCCCGACGGGTTGCGCGTCGAGCCATTCGGCCAGTGCACGGGCCGCTTGCGGGTTGTGACCCACATCCACTACCAACGCCGGGTCGCCACCGAGCGACTGCAGTCGCGCGGCCACGTGCGCGGTGCGCAGGCCGGCCGCGGCCGCGGCTTTGAGATCGATACCCATGTCCAGAACGTGCAAGGCAGCGATGGCCGAGGCGGCATTGGCGTATTGCACCGGCGCGGCGAGGGCTGGGTCAGGCAGGGTCAGCACGGTGCCGTCGCAGTGGCGCCAGCACCAACCGCCTTCGACTCGCCTGTCGACGGTGAAATCCACGCCGGCCCGCTGCACGTTTGCCCCGATGCGCAGCAACGCTTCGAGCAGCCCTACCGGCGGATCGAGCTCGCCGACGATCGCCGGCCGCCCCTGTCGAGCTATGCCCGCCTTCTCGACGCCAATGCTGTCGCGGTCGGGGCCCAGCCAATCCATATGGTCGAGATCGACCGTGGTGATGATGGCTATGTCGGCATCGACGATATTGATGGCATCCAGCCGACCGCCCAGACCGACTTCCAGCACGGCAACATCCAGATCGGCGCGGGCAAACAGGTCGAGCGCAGCCAGCGTGCCGAATTCGAAATAGGTCAGCGGAATATCGCCCCGCGCCGCCTCGATGCGCTCGAAGCTTCCGATCAGCGCTTCATCGTCGGCATCCACGCCCTCAAGACGCACGCGCTCGCGGTAATGCAGCAGATGCGGCGAGGTGTAGCAGCCCACGCGCTGGCCGGCGGCAGCCAGCATCGCTTCCAGCATGGCGACCGTGGAGCCCTTGCCGTTGGTGCCGCCGACGGTGATCACTCGTCGCGCCGGCGCGGGTGCGCCCATGCGCTGCCATACCGCACGCACGCGATCGAGGCCCAGCTCGATGCTGCGCACGTTGACGCGTTCCTGGTAGGCCAGCCATTCGTCGAGCGTTCGGGTCATGCGATAAGCCAGTCAGACGTTCAGGGGACGCGTCCAAAAACGCAGGCGGTGAGCGTTCGGCGCAGCCTGGCCGATTTCCTTCCAATCCAGTATGCAGAACATGTCTTCCTGACGCTCGTAACCACGCTTGCGCCAGAACTCATTGTTGGGACGATACCCTTCCGGGCGGCGCGGATCGTGCTCATCGCGTTCCACCGCGCAAAAGGCCGTCCAGCGGAAACCCGGCAATTGCCGCGCATGGTTCTCGCGCGATGTCAGGAAACGATGACCGATGCCCTGCCCGCGGTACGCCGGTAGCAACGCCGACTCGCCGAAATAGAACACGTCGCCCAATAGCAGCCCATGCTTGACGAAGGGTTGCTGGATCGCCGGCACTTCGTCGACCAGCGGCATGCCGGTGGAGCAACCCACCACCTCGTCGCCATCCATTGCCAGCACAAACACGCTGCGTTTGGAACGCGCATAAGCGGCCAGGTAATCGCGCTCGTAGGCCATGTCCCCTTCATATAGATAAGGGTAATCACGAAACACCGCAATGCGCAGGCGAGCCAGCGCCTCCAGATGTGGGTTCACCGCGTCGCCCACGCTGGTGATGATACGGACGTCCATGACTCAGCGGCCCTCGACCTGGGCGATCCAGTCCTGCAGGTTGTAGTAATTGCTGACCCGCGCAATGCGACCATCGCGAATATCGAAGAACGCCCCGCCCGGCAGCACGTAACGCTGGCCATATGCGGGCGGCAACCCCGGGTCGTCGGCCAGGTACTCGCCGTGCACCACATACTCGGCGGCAGCGCGGCCGTCGTCCGCGCTGGTCATCACCACGATGTCGCGCAGTTGCTCGCGGTAGCTGCGCTGCATCCGCGCCAGAAAATCACGAAAGGTGTCCAGACCGGTTTCGCGATGACCCTGGTTGACGTCGTGCGCCACATCGTCGGTCAGGCAGGCGAGCATCGCCTGCCAGTCGGCGCGGTTGAAAGCGTCATAGTAGCGTTCGATCAAGGCCCGACTGGCGGACATCGGCTTGCTTCCTGCGGGAGTCAGGCCCGGCAGTTTAAAGCATGCCGGGCATTCGGCCTCGCTTTAGAAATGCACGCCACTGGCCCGCAACGCCCAATACATGCCGAACCCGGTCCAGAACATTTTCTTCAACGCCTTGCCGGCCAGTAGCGCCACCAGCAGACCCAACAGCAGCGGCATGTGCTTTTCCAGCGTGCTGCGCGTGTCATTGATGATGTTCATGCGATGCCCTCCCGCACCCCGTTGGTGCGGAAGGAATCATCCGATGCGACGGGATCTGCCGACAGGGTGCCTCGTCAGCCGTCGCAGGTGACAAGCATCACAAGGGCGCGCGGCGCAGGCGCAAGGCGTTGCCCACCACCGAAACCGACGACAGGCTCATCGCCAACGCCGCCACCATCGGCGACAGCATCACGCCCAGCAGCGGATACAGCAGACCCGCCGCCAATGGCACGCCCACCGCGTTGTAGACGAAGGCAAAGAACAGGTTCTGGCGGATATTGCGCACGGTGGCCTGCGACAAGGCACGGGCTCGCACGATGGCCGTGAGCTCGCCCTTCACCAGCGTCACCTGGGCGCTCTCCATCGCGATGTCGGTACCCGTGCCCATGGCGATGCCGATATCGGCCGCGGCAAGCGCGGGCGCATCGTTGATGCCATCACCGGCCATGGCCACCCGAAGCCCTTGTGCGCGCAGCGAGCGGATCACGGCGGCCTTGTCAGCTGGCGAGACATCCGCATGCACTTCGTCGATGCCGAGCGAGCTCGCCACCGCGCTGGCCGTGGTCACGTTATCACCGGTAAGCATGACGATGCGCAGCCCGGCGTCATGCAGATCACGGATCGCCTGCGGCGTGCTGGCCTTGATGCGATCGGCTACTGCGATCAGGCCCGCCAATACACCGTCGACGGCGAGAAACATCACCGTCGCCCCATCGGCGCGCATGGCATCCGCACGATCGAGCGCAACCTTGTCCGCTGCAACGCCAATGTTCGACAGCAATTGTCGATTGCCAAGCGCCACCGCATGCCCGGCTACCGAGCCTTCGACACCGGCGCCGGTCACCGAGCGAAAATCTTCGACCAACGCTACCGGTATGCCCCGCCCTTTCGCCCCATCGACAATGGCTCGCGCCAGCGGATGCTCGCTTGGCTGCTCCAGCGCTGCGGCCATGGCCAGCAATTGATCGAACGGGCGCTCGCTGAGGCTCACTACATCCTGCAGCGACGGCTTGCCCTCGGTAAGCGTGCCGGTTTTGTCCAGTACCAGCGTATCGATGCTGCGTAGCGACTCGATGGCCGCCGCATCGCGGAACAACACACCGCCCTGCGCTGCCCGACCGCTGGCCACCATGATGGAAATCGGCGTGGCCAAACCCAGCGCACAGGGACAGGCGATGATCAGCACCGATACGGCCGCGATCAACGCATAAGCCAGGCGCGGATCCGGTCCCAGCCATGCCCATAACGCAAACGCCAGCACAGCCACTGCAGCCACGCCCGGTACAAACCAAGCCGCCACGCGATCGGCTACACGCTGCAACGGCGCCTTGCTGCGCTGGGCCTGCGCTACCAGCGCAACGATTTGCGCCAGCATGGTGTCGGCGCCGACCTTCTCGGCACGCATCAGCAAGGCACCGTCCTGATTCACGGTGCCGCCGGTGACAGGCTCGCCGGCCAGCTTGCTGACCGGCGACGGTTCGCCGGTCAGCATGGATTCGTCGACATGGCTGCTGCCTTCGAGCACCACGCCATCGACCGGCACCTTCTCGCCGGGACGCACGCGCAAGGTGTCGCCAAGATGCACTTCGTCCAGCGGCACATCGAGCTCGTTGCCGTCCGTGCCAATGCGATGCGCGGTTTTCGGGGCGAGCCCAAGCAGTCCCTTCAAGGCTGCGCCGGTGCGACGGCGTGCCCGCAGTTCGAGAAAATCACCCAGCGTCACCAGCGTGACAATCACTGCTGCCGATTCGAAATAGACGCCCACCCGGCCGTGCATATCGCGGAAGCCATCGGGGAACAGCGTCGGCGCCAGAAACGCCACCGCGCTGTACACCCAGGCCACGCCCGTGCCCAGCGCAATCAACGTATACATATTGGGCGACCACGGCTTGAGCGAATGCCAGCCGCGCGCGAAGAACGGCGCCCCACCCCACAGCACCACAATGGTCGCCAACATGGCCTCCACCCATCCCGCCGCACCCGCAAAGGCGTCAGGCCAGTGCCAGCCAAACAGATGCGGCCCCATGGCCAACACAAACACCGGCAGCGTAAGCGCCACCAACGTCCACAAGCGCCGAGACATCGCGCGAAGCTCGTGCCCGTCATCCGCTTCCAGACTCGGCATCATCGGTTCCAGCGCCATGCCGCACTTGGGGCAATGGCCGGGACCGACCTGCTGCACCTCCGGATGCATGGGACAGGTATAGATCGCAGCTGCCAGCGCCGGCGCAGGCGCCGCCGGCGGCTGCAGATAACGTGCGGGATCGGCGACAAACTTCTCCTTGCAGCGCTGCGCGCAGAAGTAATAGGCCTCGCCGCCATGCTCGGCGTGGTGCGCCGCTGTTGCCGGGTTCACGCTCATGCCGCAGACCGGATCCTTCACCGACGGCGCGGCATGCTCGTGATGATGTTCCATCGGCTGCGCACCATGGCCGCCACCGCAACACGATGCCGCCACCGGTTCCGGCGCCGCCTGCTTTGTGCCGCAGCACGCCTGCTTCTCCATGTTCATACCTCGTCTTCCTTGTCAGCCAGGGCACGCAAAATGGGGCATTGATCCGGCGAACCATGTCCGGGGCAGGCATCGATCAGCTGCTCCAGCCCGTTGCGCACACGCGTCAATTCGGCAATGCGCTCGTCGATGGCCGCAAGGCGTTCCTGTGCCCGCTGCTTCACTGCCTTGACGCCACGCGTGCGATCGGCAGAAAGCGCCAGCAAATCGCGAATTTCTTCCAACGTGAAACCAAGATCCTTGGCACGCCGGATAAAGCGCAATTGCCGCACCACGCCCTCGTCGTAACTGCGATAACCCGACGCGCGCCGCAGCGGCTCCGGCAGAAGCCCTTCGCGCTCGTAGTACCGAATCGTGTCAATCGCCACACCGACGCGCTTGGCGACGGCACCGATGGTCATGGGAGTGTGGGTAGCGTTCATGGCGAAAGTCTAGACTATTGATCTAGGTCCAGAGTCAAGCGGAGCGACGCCGAAACCGCTCCTGTCGAGAGTCCTTAACCTTGGCACTGAAGCCCCTTACTTTGGCGCTGGCCCTTAACGATGGCACTGGCCAGCCAGAACAGGGCATAACCGAACGCCACCTTTTTCAAGAACCGTCGGGACACCCTCCGGAATGCCGCTCATCTAGCTTGCTCGCTCAAGACTTCGCGCTATCCCACACCTTCGTCGATTTCCCGTCCGCGTCAACATGTTGAATAACGGGAAGCCGTGCACATAAGTGTTGGCGAAGCCGAGGACGACGACGATGGCGAGCACAACATACAGGGCGATATGCACGGTGCTGGCAGCGACACGTTCGACGGGTGTGCCTTTGTCCGAAAGTCGTCTGCCTCGCGACCAGCGCCAGGCGATACGGGCGATCAATACCAAGGTGATGCAGGCGCCGAACCTCCTCGACTTCGTCGAGATAGCGTGGAAGCGTCCACAGCGAAGCATCCTCTGGCTGATCCGAGTTATTGCAGCCAAGCTGATCGTAGTAATACATCTCGATCCCTGCCTCAGGCAGGAAGGACTCGAAGGCTTCCAGATATTCATGACTGAAACCTGGGCCGCCGTGAAGCAAGAGCACTTTCACAGGACCGCTGCCTAAGCGCTTCGTCCATACTTTGTACTTTCCGTTTGCGACGGGCAGCATCCGAATGCCCGCCGTTCGGACGCCACTCGGATTAAGCAAGTCCTCCGGAAGGATGGGATCCTCGTCCATGGGTGGAAAGAGGCGATCTAGCGGCTCCGCAAGTGCGTCTTTTATCAGCATGCCAGCGGTAACGGTGGCCACACTTACCACCAAAAAGCTACGACGTTTCATTGACCCACCGGTTCTCATCGAGCGCGAGCGACGTCGCGGCTCTGTCTATCTAGCAAGCGAAAAACTAAGGACATCTCGCTGCCTGGCAACGCCGCTCATTCGGTTACTCACGGGCTTGCTTTGCCTGTGAGAGGGAGCACCAAAGTGCACAGCCGCACCGCTGCCCAGCCCAGCCCAAATCCAGGATGGACAGTAACGCTGTCATTGGGCCGCATATGGCTCTTGGCCATGGCAGTGACGGTTCGAAGTGGACGTCCAGCGAACCAAAATTTCCTTTCTTGACATTGACTTGGACCCAGTGACAGGTTTAAGTCACTACGACACCTCCCTGTAGGAGCGCACCCTGTGCGCGACCACGACTTCGCCGCTACGTAGGTTTGTCGCGCACAGGGTGCGCTCCTACAGGGAAGGCCCTTACACCGGCAACGCCGTGGTTCGCTTCACGGTGCGCAGCGCCAACGTTGACTGCACCCGAACCACGCCGGGAAGCTGGGTGAGGATGTCGGTGTGGATGCGTTCGAAGTCGGCGGAATCGGCGTAGACCACGCGCACCATGTAGTCGGCCGCGCCAGCGAGCAGGCAGCACTCGGTGACTTCGGCGTGGCGCTGGATGGCAGCCTCGAAGGCGTCCAGCGCGGCGCGGCCTTGTTGATCGAGCGTGACCAGTACGAAGGCCGTGCCGGGCAAGCCCGCGGCCTTCTCGTCGAGCAGCATGACGTAACGCGAAATCAGGCCGCGCTCCTCCAGCAACTTCACCCGGCGCAAACAGGCGGAGGGTGACAAGTTGATCTGCAGGGCCAACTCCATATTGGTCAGTCGCCCGTCCTGCTGCAGCAGTTGGAGGATCGCGCGATCCCGCTCGTCCAGGGCCAAACCCACGTGTGACATAAAATTCCAATACTTGGCATTTTCTCGATTAAAAATGCTACACGACAGGCCTTGCTCACGCAAAATTAGCGAGAAATTGCTCAATACACCGCGCATACTGCTGCGTCTCCGGCACCCCATCAGCGCCGGTCCTGCAACCTCCCACTAGCAAGAGAGATCCAGCCATGCGCATCGGTGTGCCCAAAGAAATCAAGAACCACGAGTACCGCGTAGGTCTCGTGCCGTCGTCCGTGCAGGAACTGGTACATAACGGCCACCAGGTTCTGGTGCAGGCCAGTGCCGGTATCGGCGCCGGCATCACCGACGCTGACTACACCGCCGCCGGCGCCACCATCGTGGACAGTGCCGACCAGATCTTTGCCGAAGCCGACATGATCGTGAAGGTGAAGGAGCCGCTCGCTGTGGAGCGCAAGAAGCTCCGCAAGGGCCAGATTCTCTTCACCTACCTGCATCTCGCCCCCGACGCAGAGCAGACCCAGGACCTGATCGCCTCCGGCGCCATCTGCATCGCGTACGAAACGGTGACGGCTGCCAATGGTTCGCTGCCGCTGCTGACCCCGATGTCCGAGGTTGCCGGTCGTCTGGCGCCGCAGGTCGGCGCGCATTCGCTGGAGAAGGCCCAGGGCGGCCGCGGCGTGCTGCTCGGCGGCGTGCCGGGCGTGCCGGCGGCTGAAGTGGTCATCCTGGGTGGCGGCGTATCCGGCACCCACGCGGCGACCATTGCCGTGGGCATGGGCGCCAAGGTCACCGTGGTCGACCGTTCGGCCGACGCGCTGAAGCGTCTCGCCGCGCAGTTCGGCACCTCGATCTCCACCGTGTTCTCCACCCGCGCCGCCATCGAAGAGCTGGTGCGTCGCGCCGACCTGCTGATCGGCACCGTGCTGGTGCCGGGTGCTGCCGCTCCCAAGCTGGTGACGCATGACATGGTGCGCACCATGAAGGCGGGCTCGGTGATCGTGGACGTCGCCATCGACCAGGGCGGTTGCGTGGAAACCTCGCACGCCACTACCCATTCCGACCCCACCTACGTGGTCGACGGCGTGGTGCATTACTGCGTCGCCAACATGCCGGGCGCAGTGGCCCGCACCTCGACGTTCGCGCTCAACAGCGTGACCCTGCCCTTCACCCTGGCCTTGGCCAACAACGGCTGGAAGAAGGCGTTGGCGCAGGACGTGCATCTGCGCAACGGCCTGAATGTGTCCGAAGGCCAGGTGACCTGTGAGCCGGTAGCCCAGGCGCACAACCTGCCGTACGTAAAGGCAGAAACCGCAATCGGCCTGTAAGGCCTCGTGACCATGGCCTCCCTGCGCTTGGTCGCAGGGAGGCCGTGACGGGCGTCGCTCATCCAGCGGAAGAGCGCACTGCCGTTTGAATCCTCGATCGACGAGCCACCCTGCGCTTGTCCGCTGCTGCGGCAGCCATCCGCAACACCACCCCTGATCGACAACGAGCTTGCCTACCGCGAATGGCCGACAGGGCATGTACAGCCGCGCCCATGGAACTGGGGCGCATAGCAATGGCGCGATGACCAAAGCCTAAGCAAGTCACAGGGCCGCGCGATCGGCGAGGACCGAGCTTTGACTCGGGGAACACATCGCTCCGTATATAGGACGACGACGGGGAAACGTGCCTCCCACCGGCGACCGGCATCAGCCCACTGCCTGACTGGCCGGCCGATGTCCTTCACTGCGAGTCGTCGCCATGAGCGTACAGATGGCCGTCCCCGTCACCCGGCGTTTGCGCAGCGAGCTGGCGCTGTACTGGAAGACCGACGGCGGCCGTCTCATCCATGCGGCCAAGACGGTGGTAGCGGTATGGGTCGGCCTGTGGGTCGCCATGCGTCTGGAGCTGGCCACGCCGCGCAATACGCTGATCTCCATCGTCATCCTGATGATGCATCAGCAGGCCGGCATGGTCATTGCCCGTGGCTTCTACCGAGCGATTGGCATGCTGGCTGGCGGTCTGTTCGGCCTGGTGTTGATTGCGTTGTTTCCGCAACAGCCGCTGCCCTTCTTCCTGGTGCTCGCTGCATGGATCGGGTTTTGCGTGTGGGGCGCCTCCTACTATCGCAACTACCAGTCGTATGGCTTCTCCCTCGCCGGCTACGCCACCGCCATCACGGCGGTGCCCTCGTGGAGCAATCCCTATGGCATTTTCGACAGCGTCGTATACACGCTGAGCGAGGTGGCTATCGGTGTCGTCTGCGCGAGCCTGGTCAGTGCATTGCTATGGCCGCAGCAGGTTGCAACGGCGCTGCTGCAAACGGGGCAACGACATCTGGGCAACTTCCTTGCCTTCGTGCGACACGCGATGCTCGGCAAGCTTGATCCCGACGAGATCAATGCCGCCCACGTTGCCCTGGTTTCCGAGCGAGCCCTGGTGGATAGCCTCCGTGCGGCGGCGGTGTTCGAAGATCCCGAGCTGCGCTTGAACAATCCCATCATGGTGCGCCTCAACCATGCCTTTCTGGATGCAAGCGCAGGCTTTCACACGATGCGGCAAATCCGCACTCATGCTGCCCACGAAGGCGATGACAAGGCACTGGCCGCAATCGATCCGTTCTTCCATGAGTTCCTGTCGCTGCTGCCCGACGCGGCCGAGCAAGGGCCGTCGAATCTGTCCGAGGTGCGTGCACTGCGCCAACGACTGCAGGCGTTTGTGGATGCCATGCCTGCGCGCGTCGAACACTACCGATCCACCCTCGTCAACGCGCCAGCGGAATCGCAGCAGAATTTCGCCACCAGCGCGGCGTCACTCTATTTCGCGGTGACGGATCTCAACACCTATCTCACCGACTACATCGCCATCCGCGAATCGGTGGCCGAACGCCTGCGGCACCCAGGCAAATATGCCCGCCCCGAACGCATCGTCAGCACGGCCAATGGCATGGCGGCGACTGCGGCCGGCATACGCGCCATGGTGGCCGTATTGATCGTCGCCAGCCTGTGGGTTGCTTCGGGCTGGACGGGCGGCTACAGCGCGGTGGTGGGCGCGGCCATTACCAGCGGGCTGTTTGCGGTGGCACCGCAACCGGCCGTTGCCGCCCGACAGGCTTTCCTCGGCTGTATGGCGGGCTGGTTGGCATCCTTCGCATTCACCTTCTTCGTGCTGCCGCGCCTGGATGGGTTCGTACTGCTGGCAGCCTGCCTGGCACCGTTCGTCATGGTCGGCAGCTACGTCAACTCGTTCCCTCGCACGGCTGTGCTCGGCCTCGGCTTCAACATCTATTTCTTCTTCACCAGCAACATCACCAACCCAAGCATCTTCGACCCTACGGCGCTGCTGGATACCGGCTTCGCCTTGTTGACCGGCATCGGCTCGGCAGCGCTGGCCTTCTCCGTCATCGTGCCTTATGGAAGCGCATGGGCAACCGCCAGCTACGTGTGGCAAATACGCCGACTGGTTTCGCGCAGTGCGTGTGGCTCTTCCATCCAGGCAGATCAGCTGCTGCGATTCGAAAGCAGCATGCGCGACTTCATCATCCAGATCGCGGGTCGTCCGGTCAGCGACAAGGCCGGCCGGGATCAACTGCTGGGCTGGGCCTTCACTGCGCTGGAAGTCGGTCGTGCCGTTATCCAGTTGCGCCAGGATGCGATGAACCCAGAGGCTGACCTGCCGCCGTCCTGGCCGCCCCTGCTGCACGAGTGGCAAGGGGCCATCGCCAGACTGTTCGAGCAAGTCACGCCAGAACGACACGCCCGAGCGCTGGCCGCCACCTTGCACGCGCTGCAAGCACTGCCGGTGCCCCCTGCATTCACCACCTCGGGAGTAGTCACCGTCCGCTACCGCATGCGTGCGCTGCTACACGCGACCGAACTGACGTTGCTGGATGAAACGCTGCCACTGCACCCGACGCCCGAGGCCACACCATGAGGCATCGCGCGGGTTCCTTCTGGCCTGGTCTGCTCGCCGCCATCGGCGCGATCCTGCTCGGCGGCTGCATTGACGGCGGCGGCATCAAGCCGCACTCGAAGTTGGTGGACGCCTCCACGCTCGACGCTGGAGCCGCGCTAGCCGCAGACCACGGCACGTGGCCAAACGTCGACTGGTGGACACATTGGAACGACGCGCAGTTGAACGCACTGGTCACGCAAGCGCTTGCTGGACAACCCGGCCTGCGCGCCGCCATGGCTCGTGTCGAGCTTGCGCAGGCGCAGGCGAAGGTGGCCGGTGCCAATACGTTTCCGCAGCTCAACGCCGTCGGTGATTTTGGCCGCGAACGCTACCCCAGTTACGCCACCCCGGTGCCACCTGGCGGCTACACGGTGTGGAGCAATGATGTCGGCGCCACGCTTTCCTACGAGCTCGATCTCTGGGGAAAGAACCGCGCCACCCTGGAAGGCGCGTTGGACGTCGTGCATGCCAGCGGCGCTGAACTACATGGTGTGCAACTGGCGCTGGAGACAGCAGTGGTGCGCGCGTACGTCGAACTGTCATTGCAGTATGAGCTGCAGGACGTCGACCAGGCCATTCTCGACCAGGCATCGAGAACCCGCGACATCGTCGCGCAACGACTCAATGCAGGCCTTGGCAGCCACCTTGAACTGAGCCAGGCGGAAGCCCAGGTCGCCGTCGAGGCAAGCCAGCTTGAGCAGACCAACCGGCAGATTGCGATCATGCGCAACCAACTGTCGGCCCTCGTGGGCCAGGGGCCGGGCGCAGGCGAATCCATCGGACGCCCGCATTTGTCACTCGATCTTCCGGTCGCGCTACCTGCCTCGCTGCCCGCCGAGCTGGTGGGACATCGCCCGGATGTGGTTGCCCAGCGCTGGCGAGTGGAGGCTGCGTCGAAGAACATCACCGTGGCGCACGCCGCGTTCTATCCCAACGTCGACCTGGTGGCCATGGCAGGCCTTGCGTCCACCACGCCCTTTGGTGGCTTCTTCAACTTCATCAACAGCGACGCCGTCGGGCATCGTGTCGGCGCGGCAATCTCCCTGCCTATTTTTGAAGGTGGCCGCTTGCGTGGCCAGTACGGCGCCGCAGTTGCCGATTACGACGAGGCGGTGGAGGCCTATAACCAGAACGTGATCCTGGCGATGCAGCAAGTGGCAGACCAGGTGGTGTCGCTGCAATCACTGGCCGTCGAGCAACAACATGTCGAGCAAGCCGTGAAGGAAGCAGACACGGCTTACCAACTGGCCCTGCTGGGCTATCGCAACGGCATTACCGAATTCCTCAACGTGCTTGCGACCCAAGCCACCTTGCTAAGGCAACGGCAGCAACTGGCGGCCATACAAGCCAAGCGCCTCGATGCCTGGACACTGCTGATGCAGGCACTCGGTGGCGGGCTTGAATCCCCATCGTCGGCGCCAGCGCCGCCTAACGGAGGTGACGGACATGCCTCGTGACATCTCGTTCTTCTCGCTATTCGTGCCGACGCTGCTGCCCATCCTCATTGGCAGCGTCCTGCTATTCATCGCGCTGGATCTATGGGTGTCACGAATGGGCTGGTACCGGCACATCTGGCATCCGGCGCTGTTCCGCGCGTCATTGTTCACCGCGTTGTTTTGCACGGCGGGTCTATTGCTCCGCCCCTGAGTCGCCATTCTGGAAATACGGATCGTCACCATGAAACTGCAACCGCTGCTGCGTGTGGCAGCCACCCTGGGAATACTGATCATTGCGGTAGTGCTCGCCCACGTCTTGTGGCGCGACTACATGTACTCGCCATGGACCCGCGACGGACGCGTGCGAGCCCAGGTCATCAACATCGCTCCGGACGTATCCGGTCTCGTTGCCGAAGTGCATGTCATCGACAACCAGCTCGTCCGCCGGGGCGATGTGCTGTTCGTGATCGATCCCGTCCGATTCCGTGATGCCCTTGCGCAGGCGGACGCCGAGGTCGCGCGGGCCCAGGCACAAGTGGGGCTGGCAGAGGCGCAGGTAGCGCAGCGTGAATCGGAATGGACCATGCGACGACAGGAAGCCGGCCGCCGGGCGCACCTTTCCGGCGACGTCATAACGGCGGAAAACCAAGCGGACTATAGCGAGGAAGCGCGCCAGGCCCAGTCGGCATACAAGGCCGCACAAGCTGCATCCAAGGCTGCTGATGCGGGTTACCAGGCTGCGCTTGCGGCCCAAACCACGGCGCAACTCAACCTGCAACGCAGCGTTATCCGCGCACCGGTCGATGGCTACATCGCCAACCTGGATCTTTACCCAGGCGACTACGCCACGGCCGGCAGCGCGCGCATGGCGCTCGTGGATGCGCACTCCTTCTGGGTCTATGGCTACTTCGAAGAAACCAAGATACCCGGCGTGCATGTCGGCGAACGTGTCGAGGTGCGTCTGCTGTCCGGGAATATCGTGCTGCAAGGACACGTCGAGAGCATCGCCAGTGGCATCGCCGACCGCGACAACCCCACCAGCGCCAACCTGCTTGCCGACGTCAATCCCGTATTCACCTGGGTGCGACTGGCGCAACGCGTACCGGTGCGCGTCGCGCTTGATCACATCCCCGAGGGCACGCACCTGGCCGCCGGCATGACGTGCACGGTGACCATTCGCCCCGCACGCAAGTGACGACGCCTGGGCCTGATCATCGAGCCGACTGGTAACCCAATGCGCCGCCACTGGTTTCCGGTGACGTCCCCATCGCCTGGTACAACGCCGCCGTGTCGACCAATCTGCTGGCCGTGGCCTGCACGTCGGACAGCTTCGCGTTCTGCCAGCGCTGTTCGCTGGCAAGCGTCGTCGGGTAAGCGACCGCGCCCAGCTGATAACGCGATTTGGCATCGTTGAACGACTGCCCCGCCGCCATGGAGCCCGCTTGCGAGGCCTGCAAGGTCAAGGCATCCTGCTGCAAGGCAGCCAGCGAATCGGCGACGTTCTGGAAAGCATTGAGCACGGTTTGCCGGTATTGCGCCAGGCTGGCCTGATAGTCCGCGATGGCTGCTTTGCGTTGAGCCATCAACGCGCCGCCGTGAAAAATCGGCTGGGCCAGTGAGACGCCGGCGCTCCATATGGAACCCGCACCTGTGAACAACGCCGCCTCCTTGAATGCGGCGGAACCCAACGTGGCCGAAAGCGAAATGCGTGGGAACAGATTGGCCGTGGCCACACCGACCTGCGCGGAGGCCGCCTGCACTGCCGCCTCGGCGGCGAGCACGTCAGGCCGTTGCCGCAACAGATCGGACGGCACGCTGACGGGTACATCGACTGGCAAAGAGAACTGCGCCAACGGCAGCGCCTCGGGTGCCTGATCCGGCGTGCGTCCCATAAATACGGCCAGCGTATGCCGGGCGCGCTGAGACTGGAAGCGTAACGGCGGCAATGATGCATCCCACGCCGCGGCGTTCTGCTGCGCGATGAGTACGTCATCGCTGGACGCTGCGCCAAGTCGATACGCCTTGGCAGTGAGGTCCGCCTGCTCGTGTGCCAACACGGCGAGACGCTCGCTGATCGCAAGTTGCTCGGCCAGCGATGAGGCGTTGATCGCGGTGATCACGATATTTGCTGCCAATGCTCGCCGCGCACCATCCAACTGGAAGGCCTGCTGATCCACCTGCGCCGCCGCCTGCTTGATGCCGTAGCGCGTCGCACCGAACAGATCGAACGTGTAACCCAGGCTCAGCTGGCCCGCATAAACGTTGTAGAGACTCGTCGGCGGGCCAAAGTCAGGCAGGCCCAGTGCGCGTTGCCGACTGGTTTGACCCTGCGCATCGAGCGATGGCAACTGCGTGGCGCCCACCTGTGCACGGAACTGCTGGTGCACCGCTTCCAGCGTATGCCGGGTCGCCTCGAGCGACGCGTTGCTGCGTAGCCCTTCGTCCACCCAGGCATCGAGCGTGTCCGAGCCATACTGTCGCCACCAGTCAGGCACGGGACCTTCGCCCTTGTTGAAATGCTGCGCCACGCCGCCCGCTTCAGCGCCAACGGCCGTCACCGGCGCCACCGTGTAGCTTTCCGGCGAGGGTGCGGCCGGTGGCTTGGCCGGCGGTGCGAAGGAGCAGCCGGCAAGCCACACGGCAGTCGTCAGCGAAGACAGCCGAAGCATGTTCACGCGTTTCATGGTGCAACCTCCTGCGCCGGCTCATCCGCCCGCACGCGGAACCAGGCGGCATACAACGCCGGCAAATAGAACAAGGTGAGCACCGTGGCGACGGTGATGCCGCCCATCAACGCGGTGGCCATCGGCCCGAAGAAGTTGCTTCGCAACAGCGGAATAAGCGCCAGCACCGCCGCTGCGGCGGTCAACGTAATCGGCCGGAAGCGCCGCACGGTGGCGCCAATGATGGCCTCCCAACGCGGATGCCCGGCCTGGATATCCTGCTCGATCTGATCCACCAGAATCACCGAGTTGCGCATGATGATGCCAAGCATGGCGATGGTGCCCAGCATCGCCACGAAGCCGAACGGCTGGTGAAACAACAACAGCGAAGCGATCACGCCGATCAATCCCAGCGGCGCGGTCAGCACCACCATGAAGGTGCGGCCAATGCTTTGCAGCTGGATCATCAGCAAGGTCAGCACGGCAATCACCATCAGGGGCATCTGCGCGTTGATCGATCCTTGCGCCTTCTCGTTCTGCTCCACCGAGCCGCCGACTTCGATGCGATAGCCGACCGGCAGATGACTGCGGATGCCATCGAGCCGCTTGTCGATGGCGTTGGTGACATCCAGACCTTGCGCGCCGTTGCGTGTGTCGGCCTGTACTGTGATGGTCGGCTGGCGGTCGCGCTCCCAGATCACGCCGTACTCCAGGCCGTAAGTGACGCGCCCCAATTGCGATAGCGGAATGGCCGTGCCGCTGGGGGTGGGAACAGCCAGTCGTTCGATCTGGTCGGGATGAATGCGGTCGACACGCGGCGCGCGCAGATCCACCGCAATCAGCTTGTCGCGTTCGCGATACTGCGTCACGGTGGTGCCCGACAGTGTCATGGCAAGGAAGCCAGCGACGTCTTGCGAGGTGATGCCCAGCTGGCGTGCTTTGATCTGATCGATCTCGAAGCGCACCGAGCGCTCTGCCGGCTCGTCCCAATCGAACTGCACGTTGCGGGCTCCCGTGTCCGCACGCATCACGCCAGCGACCTGTTCGGCGATGCCGCGTACGGTCGCAATGTCGTCGCCCTGCACACGAAACTGCACCGGAAAACCCACGGGAGGACCATTCTCCAGCCGGCTCACTCGCGTACGCACGGCAGCAAAATCATGCTGCAAAAGGCTATCGAGATAACTGGCCAGTTGCTCGCGCTGCGCGACGCTTTTGGCGGTAATCACAAACTGCGCGAAGTTCGGCTGCGCCAGTTGCTGATCCAACGGCAGATAGAAGCGCGGCGCACCACTACCCACGAAGCTGACGACGTTGGCGATCTCCTTGCGGCCCTTGATAGCCGCCTCAAAGCGCTTCACCTGGCTCAACGTCGCATCGAACGAGGCACCTTCCGGCAGTCGCAGGTCGACCAGCAGCTCGGGACGATCGGAGCTGGGGAAGAACTGCTTGGGCACCAGTCCAAAGCCAAGCAGCGCGACGACAAACATCGCCACCGTCGCGCCCAGCACGAGGAAGCGGCGCTTGAGGCAGAAGTCGAGCCAACCGCGGAATCGGCGATAGAACGCTGTGTCGTAAATCTCGATATCGCCTTCCTTGTGCACGATGGCCGCGGCTTTCGCCTTGCGCGTTTCGTTCCAGCGCTGCGGCAACAGGCGTGCCCACCACTCCTCGCCCGCCTTGGCGCGCTGATGGTGCTCGGGCAGCATGTGATAACCCAGCAGCGGAATCACGATCACCGCCGCCAGCCACGACACCAGCAAGGCAATGGCCGACACTTCGAAGATCGATCGCGTGTACTCGCCGGTACCCGACTTGGCCAGTGCAATCGGCAGGAAGCCCGAGACGGTGACCAGCGTGCCGGTAAGCATCGGGAACGCGGTGCTGGTGTAGGCAAACGCGGCGGCACGCACGCGACTCCAGCCTTGCTCCAGTTTCACCGACATCATCTCGACCGCGATGATCGCGTCGTCCACCAATAGGCCCAGTGCGAGCACCAGTGTACCGAGCGATACCTTGTGCAGGCCGATACCGAGCAGTTCCATGCACAGCGCGGTGGCTGCCAGCACGAATGGAATGGATATCACCACCACCATGCCCGTGCGGAAGCCCAGGCTAAGCAGGCTCACCAGCAACACGATGGTCACGGCCTCGGCCACCGATTCCAGGAAGTCGTCCACCGAACGTGACACCGCATGCGGCATGCTGGTGACTTCGGACAATTTGAGCCCCGCCGGCAGTCGCTTCTGCAACGATGCCGTCGTGGCATCCAGCGCCTTGCCGAGGTGGATCACATCGCCACCTGGCTGCATGGTGATGCCGATCCCCAGCACCGGCTGCGCCATGAAACGCATCTGCTGGCTAGGCGGGTCGTCGTAACCCTTATGGATGGTGGCGATGTCGCCGAGCCGGAAGCTCTGGTTGTTGATGCGCAACAACAGGTTTTGCAGCGCATCGACATTTTCGAACTGCCCGGTCGGGCGCACGAAGACGCGGTCATCTCCGGTGGTCAGCACGCCCGCCGCGGCCACCGCGTTCTGCTGATTGATGGCCTGCGCCAGTTGCTGCGGGCTGATGCCGAGCTTGGCCAGCCGCGCGTTGGTCATCTCGATGTAGACATGCTGGTTCTGATCGCCAAGGAAGTCGACCTTGGCTACTCCCGGCACGTGGAGCAACTCGGCGCGCAGCTGGTCGGCATAGTCATGCAACTGCGCTGGCGTGAAACCGTCACCTTCGAGTGCGTAGATATTGGTGTAGACGTCGCCGAATTCGTCGTTGAAGAACGGACCCTGCACGCCCGGCGGCAACGTGGCTGCGATGTCACCCACCTTCTTGCGCACCTGATACCAGGTATCGGGCACGCTGGAGGCGGGCGCGGAATCCTTGATGTTGAAGAAGATCAGCGACTCACCCGGCCGCGAATAGCTGCGCAGAAAGTCGATCGACGGCGTCTCCTGCAGCTTGCGTGAAATACGGTCGGTGACCTGTTCCTGCACCTGCTTGGCGTCGGCACCCGGCCAGAACGTCTGCACCACCATCACCTTGAAGGTGAACGGCGGATCTTCCGATTGCGACAGGCGGCTGTACGACAACATGCCGAACAGCGCCACCATCACCATGATGAAAAACACCAGCGACTGGTGCCGCAGCGTCCAGGCCGAAAGATTGAATCGCCCCTCCTGATTCATAGCGGCGCATCCTCCGGATGCGGCGGGGCGATCGGCATCACCTTCTCGCCCGCGGACACGGTATGCACACCCTGCGTCACCACGCGCTCACCGGCATGCAGGCCAGTGCCCACCAACACATCACGCTCGCCATAGCGCACCACAATGACCGGGCGAAGTTCCAGCGTGGAATCGCTGGGCCGCACCACCCACACAGCCGGCGTCTCACCCTGATGAAACAGCGCTGTCGCGGGGATGCGAACGCCAAGGCCAACTTTTGACGAGGCAGCAAGGCTCACCTGCGCGGTCATGCCAAGGCGCACCTGCGGGCCGGGCTGATCGAGCGCCAGCTTGATGCGATAGGTGCGCGACTGCGGATCCGCCGCGGGCGCGATATCGCGCACATGAGCGGTGAGCGTTTCACCCGGGAGTGCGAACAACGTCACCGTAGCCGCCTGCCCCACCGCGATACCGGCGAGGCGATCCTCGGATACATCCACGAACACATCCCGATCGCCGGACCAGGCGAAACCGAATACCGCCTGACCCGCCGCCACCACCTGCCCGACATCAGCCTGCTCGCTGGTGATGCTGCCATCGCGGTCCGCAACCAAGGTGGTGTAGCGCGACTGGTTCTGCGCAAGTGCCAGTTGCTGTTTCGCCTGATCGCGCGAAGCCAGCGCCGAGGCGTACGCGTCGTGGGTTTGTTCCAGCTGAAGCTGGCTGATCAGGTTCTGCGTGGCCTGTGCGTCGTCGCGGTCGCGCTGTTGCGTGGCAAACGCCAGCCGGTGCTCGGCCGCCTCCAGCGCGGCCTGCGCGGAGGCCTGCGAACGATTGGCGTCGGCGTCATCCAGCTGAGCCAACACCTGACCTTTCTTCACCGTGTCGCCCAGATGTGCCTGACGTGCGATCAACTGACCGCCGACACGGAACGACAGCGGCATTTCGTAACGGGCATGCACCTCACCCGGGAACGGCTGACGGGCAGAACCATCGGCGAGCTGCACCGGCGAGGCGATCACCGGACGCGCAGCCTCTTGGGGTGGCGCGCTCTTGCCGCAGCCAGACAACAAAGCCAGCGCCGCGATGGCAATGGGCAGCCATCGACGCCGCGTCGGCACACGGGCCGACGCGTGGAATTCAAAGTAAGTCACGAGCCACTCCTGAGCACGGGGACGTACGCCGGGAACTGCGGGGGACCAACGATTCGTCGACTCAAATTCAATTTCGCATACAAATACACTCTTGTATTTGAATTCACAAGTGCACCAGATTCGCGCCGCAATGTGCGTGCTACCATCGGCCCTATGGCACGTAAGCGATTAACCCGGGAAGAAAGCCGCGATCAGACCCGTCAGCGCCTGCTCGAGTCGGCGGCTGTCATCATTGCGAAAAAGGGCCTGGCGGCCAGCAGCGTGGAAGACGTCGCCGCGCACGCCGGGTACACCCGCGGCGCGTTCTACTCGAACTTCAAGAGCAAGAACGATCTGTTCATCGAGCTGCTCAAGCTCGATCACGCGGACATCCAGCAGGGCCTGCAGGAAATCCTGGATGCCGGCCTCTCGATCACGGATTTACAGAAACAGCTCGAACTGTTCTACGTGCAGTCCTATTGCGGTGAGAACAGCTTCACCCTGTGGGCCGAGGCGCGGCTGCTGGCGTTGCGGGATGCCCGCTTCCGCACGCGTCTCAATGCATTGACGATGGAAAAGCGCGATGTGATCGCCTACTTCATCGAGAAATTTTCCGCGCTGATGGGCACCACGCTACCCGCCCCCGCCGCCGACCTGGCGCTGGGCACCATGGCGATGATCGATGGCGTGCGCTTCTTCCACGAGTCGATGCCCAACGAACTGTCCGACGCGGCAGCACAAAAGATGCTGAGCGCCATCTTTACCAAGACGTTCTTTTCCTGAGGCCATGAACGACTCGGGAAAACGCATCGCCTGGGTGATGGCGATGCGTTCCGAGAAAAACTCGAGCATCACTCCTCGACGTCGTCTTCCTCTTCTTCTTCCTCTTCTTCCTCGTCCTCGAACTCGGCCAGTTCTTCGACGCGCAGGAAGTTGCTATCAAGATCGGCAAAACCGATGCTCTTGCCCTCGACGCGCATCGGGCGAACGTCGCGGCGATTCACGCCGTTGCTGACCGATTCGACCAGGGCGAAACAGACGAGTGCCTCGGCGCTTTCATCGCCGTCCTCATCGTAAACAGCGACCCAACCGGTCGCAGGCATGATCTGGATGATGGTTTCTTGGCTGGACATGACATCTCCGTTTTGGCTAAACGGATTAGCTTGCCCTGCACCCCATCCGACTGCAAGGAGCAGGCGGCATACAACGCCGCGACGCTTTCCGACAGGCAACGCGCCTACCTCAATGAACACGGCGACTTAACGCCATAGCACTTGCGGCGCCACGCCGCAATAGTATGATTACTGTCATACAAATAAAGCGAGGCTCCTATGCGCTACGACGCCGAACATAAGCAAAAGACCCGCGCCAAGGTGTTGCAGGTGGCGGCCAAGGCCATCCGTGCCGAAGGCCCCGACCGCATCGGCGTAGCTGGCGTGATGGCCGAGGCCGGGCTGACCCATGGAGGCTTCTACGCCCATTTCCGTTCCAAGGACGAATTGGTAACCGCCGCCATCGAGCAGATGTTCGAAGAGTCCCGCGCGCGAATTCAACATGCGATGGACGGCGTCGGCGCTGGCGAAGGGCTTACCGCCTATATCGATTTCTATCTGTCGAAGAAGCATCGCGACATGCGCTCGGCCGGCTGCCCCATGGCAGCACTGGCGTCGGATCTGCCGCGACTGTCAGAAGCAACGCGCGAACAGTTCGCCGCGGGCGTGCAGCGTTTCACCGAGACCATCGGCGAAAAGCTGGCGGCGCTTGGGCTCGCCGATGCGCCGGTACTGGCGCACTCGGTGGTGTCGGAATTGATCGGCGCCCTCACGCTCGCGCGCATCGAACTGAATGCTGCGCGCTCCGATGCCATCCTCGCCGACTCACGCCAGTTGCTTAAGCAGCGCCTGAACCTGGGGGCCAAGGCATGAGCATGGTCACCGAGATCGGCCACGGCCTGAGTGGCCTGGAGCAGCTACGCGCCTTCATGGCGTCGGGAAAACGCCCAGGCATCGGTGACTCGCTGGATTTCGATCTGGTCGATGTGGGCGAAGGCTTCGCCGCGTTTGAGGGCGTGCCGGGGCCGCATGCCTATAACCCAATGGGCATCGTGCACGGTGGCTACTTCGCCACCCTGCTCGATTCCGCCTGCGGCTGTGCCGTGCATACGCGCCTCTCCGCTCAACAAGGTTATACCTCGCTGGAACTGAAGACCGCTTTCCACAAGGCCATGACGGGCGAAACCGGCCGTGTGCGCGCGGAAGGTCGCGTACTCACCATCGGCCGGCGCGTGGCGTTTGCCGAAGCCAGCCTGCTCGATGCGCAGGGCCGGCTGTACGCCACGGCCACGTCCACGCTGCTGGTGTTTGAGCGATAGAAAACCGCCGCGCCTGACGACGGAGACTTTGGCGGCGCTTGGTTCGCGCCGTGGCTTCCGGCGCATGTGCAGATACTTCGCTATAAACGGACGCCATGCCATGCCACCAGCAGTGCTGGCAGACAGGGCATGGCTGCGATTCGGAAGCCGTCAGCTGAGTATCTCAGCGCTCGCGCGCCCGCATGGTTCGGGCGCGTGTGGCGCGGGTAGCGCCTGCGGCGCGGCCACCAGCATTCCGCGTGCGCGCGGCTTTTTTCGCGGCGGCCTTGCGAACGGCTGGCCCCTTGGTGCGAACTGCTTTTTTGGCCGAGGCCGAGCGCTCGGCAGGGGTGCGCTCGGAAGCCGCCTTGCGGGCGTGTCGCGACAATGCGGTCTTTGATGCCGCTGCTGTGCTTTCGCGCTTGAGCGCGTTGGTCGCGGCGCGGCTGCGTTTGGCAGAGATGGTCTCCGCCGCTTTCCTGGCTACTGGCTTCTTGCGCGTGCTCTTCTTGGCCGCCGCACCTTTCTTGGCAGGCACGTCGATACCGGCCCGGCGCGCTTCGGAAAGGCCAATGGCAATGGCCTGCGCGGATGAACGCGCCCCGTGCTTGCCTTCGCGGATACGATCGATTTCCTCGCGCACGAATTCGCCGGCCTGGGTGCTCGGCGACTTGCCTTCACGCTTGTCCTTGCGCGCACGTGCCAGGGCTTTTTCAGTTGGCATCACGCTGCTCCGATGACGGAAGATGGGAGTGATGCTGCGGGCACGGCCGTGAAGCGTGAGGCAAGGAAAGCTGAAGATGTCCCCGATATTCGGGCCAGCGCGTTTCGTGCCGCACGCGATAACCGAATGGAGCCGCCACAACGTTACGCTGCGGTCGCGCACAGGGTGCGCTCCTACAGGGTGAACGTTCCCGCGCGCACGCCGCCCCGCCGTTCCTTGTAGGAGCGCATCCTGTGCGCGACACCTACGCAGCGGCAACGAAACCACCCCGCGGTCGCCCACGGGTGAACACTCGACCCGCACGCCGCCCCCGCCGTTCCTTGTAGGAGCGCACCCTGTGCGCGACAAGCCTACGCAGCGGCAACGACGCCCCCGCGGTCGCGCACGGGGTGCGCTCCTACAGGGTGACGGCGTTGTCCTCGGCGGGATCTTCCGCGGCCACGAAGCCGCCGGTCTGGCGCTGCCAGAGGCGTGCATAGAGGCCGCCATGGGCGAGTAATTCCGCATGCGTGCCGCTTTCCACGATCAGTCCCTTGTCCATCACCACCAGGCGATCCATACGGGCGATGGTGGAAAGCCGGTGCGCAATGGCGATGACAGTCTTGCCACGCATGAGAATGTCCAGGCTGTCCTGGATCGCCGCCTCGGCTTCTGAATCGAGCGCGGAGGTCGCCTCGTCCATCACCAGGATGGGCGCGTCCTTCAACAGCACGCGCGCAATGGCGATGCGCTGGCGCTGGCCGCCGCTCAGCTTGACGCCGCGCTCGCCCACCAAGGCGTCGTAACCGGAGCGGCCTTCGCCATCCACCAGGTCCGGAATGAACTCCTCCGCCCTGGCCTTGCGCACGGCCTCGTGCACCTGCGCGTCGGTGGCATCGGGCCGACCGTACAACAGGTTGTCGCGGACGGAGCGATGCAGCAGCGAGGTGTCCTGCGTCACCACGCCGATCTGCGCTCGCAGGCTTTCCTGCGTGACTTGCGAGATGTCCTGGCCATCGATGCGGATATGCCCGCCTTCGAGGTCATACAGCCGCAGCAGCACATTCACGAGTGTGGTCTTGCCCGCACCCGACGGGCCCACCAGGCCAATCTTTTCGCCGGCGCGTACGGTCAGGTTGAGCCCGGAGATGACGCCGCCCTCCTTGCCATAGTGGAAGTGAATATCCTCAAAGCGCACCGCGCCGTTGGTGACTTCCAGCGGCATCGCGCCTTCACGATCCTGCACGGTGCGCGGCCGCGAAATGGTCTCGATGCCGTCCTGCACCGTGCCTACGTTTTCGAAGATGCCGTTGATCACCCACATGATCCAGCCCGACATGTTGTTGATGCGGATGACCAGGCCGGTACACAACGCAATGGCGCCCACGGTGACCTTGCCCTCGCTCCACAACCACACCGCCAACGCGGTGGTGCCGACAATCAGGAAGCCGTTGAGCGTAGTGATGCTGGCGTCCATCGCGGTGGTCAGTCGCGTCATCGCGCGCATGCGCTTGATCTGCTCGCCCATCGCCTCGGCCACATAGGCCTCTTCGCGCTGGGTGTGCGCAAACAGCTTCAGCGTGAGGATATTGCTGTAGCCGTCGACAATGCGCCCCATCAGGCGCGAACGCGCTTCGGACTGCCGCCACGAACGCTCCTTGGTGCGCGGCACGAAGTACATCAGGGTCGCCGTATACGCCACCAGCCACAGCACCAGCGGCAAGGCCAGCCAGTAATCCGCATGGGCAAACATCACGATGGCGCTGCCGGTATAGATGGCCACGTACCAGATGGCGTCGACGATCTGCACCGCCGATTCACGCAGCGCGCCCGAGGTCTGCATGATGCGGTTGGCAATGCGGCCGGCGTAGTCGTTCTGGAAAAAGCCCAGGCTCTGGCGAATGACGTAGCGATGGTTCTGCCAGCGGATGCGGTTGGTGAGATTGGGCACGATGGCCTGGTTCACCAGCAGGTCGTGCAGGCCGATCAACACCGGGCGTGCGATGAGCGCGACAAGGCCCATCCACAGCAGCTCGCGACCGTGCAACTGGAAGAAATTCGCCGCCGGCGCTCCCTTGGCCATATCCACAATGCGACCGATAAAGCCAAACAGCGACACCTCGACGATGGCCACGCCAAAGCCCACTACGATCGCCGCGGCAAACACCGGCCATACCTGGCGCAGATAGAACACATAAAACCGCCACACGGACTGCGGTGGCATGCCGTCGACCGGCTCCTTGAAGGCGTCGATCAACGATTCGAACCAGCGGAACACCATGAGCGAATCGTCCTTGGGGGAAACGGCGGGCGGGTAGCTAGTGGGTGAAGGCGCTGGCGCGGTGTTTCAAGCTGCCGGCTCCCGATCCGTCATTCCCGCGAAAGCGGGAATCCAGTGCCTCTGACTGGCCTCGGACCAAAGCGGAAGGCACGGGATGACCCTCCCCCTCTTGTGGCGCGCACCCCTCTCGTGGCGATGACAAACCGATGCCCCCTTGCGCCCCGAGAATATTTCGATATATCTTAAGACCGTTACTTAAGATATATCGGAGTTAGTCATGGGATTTCGTCATTTGTTCGACCGTCACCACCATCATCACCACCACGAGGGCCACGAGGCCTTTATCCGCGAGGCCATCGGCCGACGCGGTTCCGAACGTGGCTTCGGCCGGGGCTTTGGCCGCGGCTTCGGCGACGACGAGGGCCACGGCGATGGCATGGGCGGCCGCTTTCGCGGCGGTCGCGTGTTTGGCCACGGTGATCTCAAGCTGATCCTGCTCGCGTTGATCGCCGAGCAGCCGCGTCACGGCTACGAGCTGATCCGCACCATCGAGGAAATGTTCGATGGCGCCTATGCTCCCAGCCCAGGCGCGGTGTACCCCACCCTCACCCTGCTGGAAGAACTGGGTCACGCCAGCGTCGCGTCCGGCGACGGCAAGAAGCTCTACACCATCACCGCAGAAGGCAATGCGTTCCTGGCCGCCAACAAGGAGGCGGTGGACGCGGTAATGGCGCGCATGGAAAGCACCGCCAAGATGTTTGCGCGGGCGGCCGCACCGATGGCATTGCGCGAGGCCATGCACGAGCTCAAGCGTGCGCTGTTCATGCACGGCGGGCCGTGGAATACGGGTGAGATCAAGCGCGTGCGCGACATCATCAAGAAGGCGGCCGATGAGATCGCCAAGGGCAGCCAGGATGGCTGAGCCCGTCCGCACGATGGCGCACGACGGTACCGAGGTGCTGGTGCGCGCCGGGTTGCGGGCCACGCTGCCGCGACTGGCAATCTGGCAAAGCTTGTGCGCGGCCGATGACGAACCCGACGCAGTTCAGTTGCTGCGCCGGGCCACCGCCATCGAGCCCCGCACGAGCCTGGGCACGGTGTATCGCTTTTTGCGCGAATTGGAACAGCGAGGCCTCGCCGCCTCACGCCCCATCGCTCATCAGCGTGCGCGCTGGTACCTGGGCCCTGCCGATACGGCTGCCACACCGCGCGACCCCGAAGCGGTTGCCGCGGTGGCGCGATTGGCGGCGGCCTTCGGCTATCGGCTTGTGCCGGTGGTCAACGCGACACCTGCGCGCGAATAACGGCGCCTGTCAGATCAGGCGGCCTTGGGCGTGGGCAGACCGATCCCTTCGCGAGGCCAACCGATCGGCCAACCGCGTGGGCTCCGGCAAGCGGTACTTCGTGCAGTACGCCAGCACGAGCTCCGGAGTCGCTTCCATGCTCACCCGATGACCGGGCGAAACGATCAGCGGCTTCACCTTGTCCTTGCTGCGTAACGCGTAGCCGATGATTTTTCCCTGATAGCGCAGCGGTGCACGCTCGCCCCGTAGCAGGCCAAGCTCGTCATGCACGCCCACCAGAATCGACTTGGCCACACCAATGGCCGGCAGGCCGGTGATGACGCCCAGATGCGCGGCAATGCCCAACCCGCGTGGATGAGCCACGCCCAAGCCATCGACAAAAACCAGATCCGGTACCTCGGGCAACTGGTCCAGCGCCTGCAACAGCGCGGGCAATTCCCGAAAGGACAGCAGCCCGGGGATGTACGGCATGCGGGTCGGCAACCGGGCAACCACTTCCGCCAGCGGCTGCAGCGTAAGCGCATCGAGCAGTACCGCTGCCGCGCGCGTCACTGCTCCGCTCTCCTCAAACCCGACATCCAAACCGGCCACCACCCGCAACGGCGAGTGATCATCCACCAGACGGACCTGACCGGCCAATTCAATTTGCAGCGCGCGCGCCGCAGCGATATTGCCGTTCCATGATGGCATCGTGAAATTCGAACGCGCCTGACTCATGACGAGAGCGTGAAACAGATGGTCTGAACAAACCGTCAAGGCATTTATTCATTGACCGCTCCGTAACAGGTCCGGATCATGCCGCCATGCCTACCCTGCTTCGCTTGCTGCTGATCCTTCTCGTCGCCGTCGGTGGCGCCACTCCTCTGTATGCGCAAAACGCGCAGAACGCGGCGCAGATTCCGCAGTCGAAGCTCGCCAGCCCGGACCAACTGAGTGCCCAGCTCGATCAGATCAAGCAAGCCATTACTGACAAGGGCAAGCTCACCGATACCCTGCTTTCCGATGCGCGCACCCGAGCCACCGCGGTACAGCAACAAGCCGATCAGCTGACCGCCAGCCTCACGCCACAAGCCGATTCATTGCAAGCGAAGCTCGACGTGCTGGGGCCGGCGCCGGAGAAGGGAGCGCCGGCGGAAACGCCTGAAGTAGCGGCACAGCGCAAGCAACTCAACAAGGACAAGAGCGACCTGACGGGGCAGATCACCCAGGCGAAGACGCTGAGCCTCGAAAGCCAGCAACTGATCACGCAGATCGCTGCACTGCGCCGCGATTTGTTCCAGGCGCAGATCAGCCAGCGCACCGCCTCGCCGCTGAGCGTGGCCTTCTGGAAACGGCTGGCACAGGGCGGCCCGGATGATCGCGCCAACCTCGCCATGCTCGGCAAGACATTCACCGGCGCGCTTGCACAGGCCTGGCAACCGGCCAATCGCATACCGTTCATCGCCTGCCTGGTGGCTGCACTGGCCCTGATGGCTGGCGGTCGACGTCTGTTGGAGCGCCAGTTGCTGGGCATGGCGAGCAAGCACCTGCCATCGGGCCACCTGCGCCGGAGCGTGATGGCGCTGCTGTTCACCCTGTGCACCACGCTGACCTATGGCCTTGCCGCTTGGCTGGTCTATACGGGGCTGAACTGGGGAGGTGTCTTCGACCAGGATCTGGACGACCTTCTCCGGCCGATCGTCACGCTGATGTTCTTCGCCGCGACACTGGCCGGCCTGGGGCGCGCGATGCTCAGCGTGAAGCATCCCTCGTGGCGATTGCCGCCCGTCTCTGACGATTTGGCCAACCGCCTGTGGCCCTTCCCTACCATGCTGGCCTACAGCGCGCTGTTGCTTAGCGTCATCGAGCGCATCAACAACGACATCGGTGCCAGCCTCGCCACGGCGATGGCTGCCAACGCGCTGACGTCGACCCTGATCGGTGGCCTCGTGGGCGCGGCATTGATCCGCATGGGGCGTGCGCGTCGTGCACTGCTCGCCAAAGGCGAGACGCCCATCGAGCGGCCTCTGTGGGTGGGCGTGCTGGTGGGTGGTGCGTTCATAGGCGTCGCGCTGACCTTGCTGGGCGTGCTGACCGGCTACATCGCTCTGGCCTTCTTCGTGGCCCGACAAATGTTGCGTGCCGGGTTCCTGATCGCTGCGCTGTACGTGCTGATGCACCTGATCAACGACCTGTGTGAATCGCTGCTCTCGCCTGATTCACGCACCGGCGCACGCATGCAGGAAAACTTCGGCATCGCGCCGGCACGCCTGGAGCAATCCGCTACGGTGCTATCAGGTGTGAGCCGGATGTTTCTGCTGACTGTTGGCGTTGCCGTTGGTGCTGTCGCCATACGGCGCCGGTCCCTCCGCGCTGATGGACCGCGGCGCACATCTGTTCGCCGGCCGCTCCCTCGGCTCGTTGACCATCAGCCCCTCCAATATTTTCAACGCCATGCTGGTGCTGGCCATTGGCTTTGTCGTGCTGCGCATCATCAAGCGCTGGCTGGGCAAGCAGCTGCTGCCCAAGACCTCGCTGGACGTGGGCATGCAGACGTCCATCGTCACCCTGCTCGGCTATGTCGGCGGCATTCTGGTTTTCGTGCTGGTGCTGGGCGCGCTGAAGGTGGATGTGCAAAGCATCGCCTGGGTGGCCAGCGCACTGTCTGTCGGTATCGGCTTTGGCCTGCAGGCCATCGTGCAGAACTTCATCTCCGGCTTGATCCTGTTGGCCGAGCGGCCGGTGAAAGTCGGCGACTGGGTGAGCATCAGCGGCGTGGAAGGCGACATCCGCCGCATCAATGTGCGCGCCACCGAGATCCAGCTTGGCGACCGCTCCACCATGATCGTGCCCAACTCGCAGCTGATCACGCAAAACGTGCGCAACGTGACTCTGGCCAACGCACTGGGGCGCGTGCAGATCCGCCTGCCGATGCCGATGGGATCGGACGCATCCAAGGTGCGCCAGCTGGTGTTCGACATCCTGCGCAATCACCCGGGCACGCTCACGACGCCCGCGCCCAGCGTGCAGCTGGACAACATCGACGCCGGTTCGCTGATGTTCGTCTGCACCGCTTATGTGAACAACCCACGCGATGCCGGCAACGTAAAAAGCGACCTGTTGTTCGAAATCATCGACCGCCTGGGCCAGGCCAACCTGCCGCTGACGACGCCACAGGACATGGTGGTGCGCACCATGCAACAGGAAAACAACCCCGCGGCGACCAATCCCTTCACCACCACGGTGATGCCAGGCAACAAGACCTGACACCGCCTCCCCATCGGCCTACACTCGCCCCATCCGCAGGAGCCTGCCGATGGGACACCACGTTGTCACGCCCGCGCCACCGCTCGACGCGCTGATTTCCCGCCTGTGGGACTGGCAGATGCCGCCCGCCGCGCACCACTACGAGCGCGTGCTGCCGACACCTGGCGCTGCCCTGATCATCAACCTCCAAGAGAACGAAACGCGCGTCTACACCGACGATGCCGACCGCCACTGCCTGCGCGCGCCTGCCGCAGTAATCGGCGGCCCCTGCCTGCGCAGCCAGATCATCGATACCGCCGAGCAAGTGCGCGTGATGGGCGTGGTATTTCGCCCCGGCGGCGCGCACGCGCTTACCGGCGAAGATCATGAAGCCTTGGTGCAGAAGGACATCGGCCTGGAGGACATCTTCGGCGCCAGCGCCCATGCCTTGCGCGAGCAACTGCTGAATACGCCTGATGCGACTCAACGGCTGGGCATTTTGGAATGCTGGTTACGCGTGCATATGCGTATGCCGCGACTGGCTCCCGAGGTGGCATTTGCGCTTCATTCGATGGGTCGCTTGCCGCAGGTTGCGCGTATCGGCGCACTGGTCCGCGACACGGGGTTGTCCGAGTATCGATTTGGACGGCTATTTCGTCGACAGGTTGGCATGGGGCCCAAGCGTTACGCGCGGCTAATCCGGTTTCGTGGCGTGGTGGAGGCGGTGCATGGACGCGCGCAGGTGGATTGGAGTGGCGTGGCCGCTGATGGTGGGTATGGCGATCAGGCGCATCTGGTGCGCGAGTTCAGGGATTTCGCGGGGGTGACGCCGACGGGGTTTATGGCGGCGCGGGGGACGTATATGAATCATTTGCCGTTGGAGTGAGGGGGACGCGTTTTCGTCGCGTACGCAGTGGATTCCAGTTGTGGCGCTGTCGCCAGCGTGCCCCTTACGCAGCGGGTTTCGGTTGTAGCGCTATCGCCAGGGTGCCGCTTACGCAGCGGCGTTTCGATCGACTGCCGTCGCTCGGGTCACTTTTCTTTGGGTATCTACGGTTGTTGTAGGAGCGCACCCTGTGCGCGACCGGGTGTGCCTCAGGTTGCAGCGTTATGGCCATAACGCCACAACCGAGCGCAAAGGCACTGGGTCCCTGCTTTCGCAGGGATGACGAGCTGGGGCGCGTTTCGCGCTTGTCCGACCCACCCGAACGTCCACCAAAAGCCCCTTGCGCTTACCCCTCCCTCCACGGGAAGCCCATCAAGAAAGCCCCCAACAAACCAAATCCCAACACAGTCTCCACCCCTCCTCATGGCATCATTCCCCGCCCCCAAGGGAATCCTCTCCGATGCCCAAGCCCGCCCCCTCCCACGATCTGTTCTCCCACATCCCGACCAAAGGCGCCTCGCACATCCGCGTGGGCATCGGCGGCTGGAACTTCGCGCCGTGGCGCAACAACTTCTACCCGACCGGCCTTGTACAGCGCCGCGAGCTGGAGTTTGCGAGCAGGCAGTTGCGGGCTATCGAGATCAACGGGACGTTCTACGGCGCGCAGAAGCCGGCGACGTATGCCAAGTGGGCGGCGGAAACGCCGGAGGGTTTTGTTTTCTCGTTGAAGGCGCCGCGTTATGTCACTGAAGGCAAGCGCCTGGCCGACACCGCCCGCGGCATCGACGGCTTTGTCTTTGGTGGGCTGGAAGAGTTTGGCGAGCGGCTGGGGCCGGTGCTGTGGCAGTTGCCGCCGTCACGGCCGTTCGATGCGGATGATCTGGCGGCCTTTCTCGACCTGCTGCCGCGGGAGCTTGGCGGCCGCACGCTTCGACATGTGCTGGAAGTGCGCCATCGCAGCTTTCTCGACGAAAGCTATGTGGCGTTGGCGCGCGAGCATCGCATCCCGACCGTCTTCACCGATTCACCGCAGCACCCGTCGCTGGCCGATCTTACTGGTGACTTTGCCTACGCCCGACTGATGCGCAGCGAATCGCATATCGAGACGGGCTACGCGCCGGCGGATCTGGATGCCTGGGCCAAGCGGGCGATCGCTTGGGCAAAGGGTGGCGATCCGACGGATTTGCCGCATGTTGCGCCATCGCAGGCGAAACCAGAGCCACGCGACGTATTCATCAATTTCATCAGCAGCGCCAAGGAACGCAACCCGGCTGCGGCGATGGCGCTGCAGCAACGGG
The DNA here is from genome assembly GCA_963783075.1 of uncultured Gammaproteobacteria bacterium. Classification (GTDB taxonomy): domain Bacteria; phylum Pseudomonadota; class Gammaproteobacteria; order Xanthomonadales; family Rhodanobacteraceae; genus Dyella. Next base: position 168,850 of record CAWAMF010000004.1, read on the forward strand.
TGGATCGGGCCATGGGTGCCTGATCGCGGCGGAAGCTCTACACTCGCGCCACTCCTTCGGTGCGTGCGACATGCGTCTACTCAAACCACTGCTTCTGCTGGTCGCCTTGGCGATCGCCGCGCTGCTGTGGAACCGACAGGCGACGGTGCCGCCGCCGGATGCAGCTACCACGCCGCATGCAACGTTGCCTGCCGCCAGCATTCCGCTGCCGCCGTTCCTGCCACCGGAGGCGGCCGACACGCTTGCACGGATCGCCCATGGCGGCCCGTTCGAGCATCGCCAGGATGGCATCGTGTTCAATAACCGTGAGGGCCGCCTGCCGGCCATGCCCGACGGCTATTACCACGAGTACACCGTGGACACGCCGGGGCTGGATTACCGGGGTGCGCGGCGCATCATCACCGGCGGCACGCCACCGCGTGCCTACTACTACACCGACGACCACTACCGCACGTTCCGCCAGTTCGAGGTATCACGATGAATGCACAATTTGATCTCGATTTTGCCGATGCCTCGCACGGCGGCATTTTCTTCGTCACCTCTGAAGACCTCGATCCGCTCGCCGATGGCGCCGGCATGCAGGGCTTGTCTGTCTGCCGCATCAATCTCGGCGATTACACCGACAGCGACGGCCTGTTCGATCGCCTCGCCGTGGCGCTGCGCCTGCCGGCCGACTTCGGACGGAACTGGGACGCGCTGGCCGACAGCGTGCGAGATTTTTCCTGGCTGAAGGCGCCCGGCGTCATCCTGTTGTTCGACCACGCCGACGCCATGCAGCAAGCGGACGAGGAAGACTTCGACACCCTGCTGGATATTCTTGAGGAAGCGGTGGACTACTGGCAGGAAGCCGGCTCGCCTTTCTTTGTTTTTTTCGCGCTGCCTGAAAGCGCCTTTGACGATACCGACGACTGACCCATGCACGAACTCGATTTTGAATTGGAAGGCGACTACGTCGAACTCAATCAGCTGCTCAAGCTGGTTGGCCTATGCGACAGCGGCGGCGCCGGCAAGGCCATCGTGGCCACGGGCGCCGTATCCGTGGATGGCGCACAGGAGCTGCGCAAGACCTGCAAGATTCACGCAGGCCAGGTGGTGCAGATCGAGGATGTGGTGATCCACGTGCACGCGGCCGAATGAAGGCTTGTCACCAGTTCCAGCGCAAGCCCAGCTTGCCGTCCCATGCGTCAAAGCTTCGGCCAAAGCCTTGCTGATAACCGACATTCGCATAGAACGAGGTGGTCCGGCTGAGCTGCCATGTAACGCCCGCGTTGAGTTGCCACCACGACCCCTGCATGTCGGCGCGGAACGGAACATAGCCTTCCGCTGACGAAAACTCGGTGATTGGCTGTCCCTCGAATTCGTGCCACAGGCTCAGGCGTAGCCAGCCGGTGAACAGACGGGGAATGCCCCTGCTGTCAGGCTCCAGCGTCCACGTATTGGCCCACCGAAGGCCGGCCCGCGCGGCCAGCGAATCCATGTCACGAAAACGCACGGTGGCATCGACATCGCTGCCCTGAACGCTGTTGATCGTCTGGTAGACCCACTGTGCCTGTGGTTCAAATACCTGCGTGCCGTAGTGGAAGGGAAAGCCACCTTCCAGGGATGCGGCCCTGATGAATCCGTCGCGATCAAGCTCCAGGGCATCGACGGAATGCGCCGTGGCCTTGGCCCATGTGCCCTGGAACACCGCGTCCAGATACGCACCGTTCTGCCAGAAGTGCGTCCAATACAGACCAAGTGATGGGCCCCTCACTTCATCGTGTCCGGCGGCCTGGTCGTTGAAGTGGGTCACGTCGCTGACGATGCGTCCGTCACCCACGTACAGCCCGACATGGTCGCGCTGTCCACTCTCGTGCTCCTGCGCGTAGACATCCAGCCCAAACTGAAAGGCAAGCAGGCTGTAGTCATAGTGCGGACCGTCGCCATAGATGCCGCGGCGATCGCCATCAACGTCGCCCGATTCACCCATGACCCGCACCCACGCGCCATTGAACAGGTCGCCCGACTGCAGGTCGCTGCGATCGCGCAATTGCTCTTCGTCGCCTACTCGTTCGTGCAGGTTGTCCAGAGTGGCCAGACCATAGCGCAAGGCGAGCGCGGGCAACGCCGTATAGAGCGACACCTCGGGGCGGTAATGGGGCACCGGGGGAGATGGTGGATTCGGTGGCGTTGGCGGATTGGGTGACGGCGGGCCCGGCGGTGTGGGTGGATTCGGCGGCGATGGCGGCGGGCAAGGTGGCGACGGAGCACCGGGCGAGGAACAGTCGATGTTTGAGCGCAAGAACCAATCGTTCTCGGTGCCAGGTGTGACGCCTCCACGAACCAATTGATACTGATACGGGCCGGCGGCAACCACGCCGCTCAAGGCAAATGCGCCCGACGTCGTGGTGCCACCGTTGACGGCTTGCACGACAGCAATGCCATTGGCGGTTGTCAGCGCGCCCTGGCCGCCGGCGTTGGTGATCTGAATCCGGCTGCCGCCGATTGCCGTACCGCCATCGACCACCATTTTGTCCGCTGGCGACTGGTCCGCGCCCAATGTCGCGTTCAAACCCAATACGCCGTTCGCGCCGATGTAGTTGGTGACGGTCAGCGTCCTGAATGCCCCGGCGGTCGGCGGCGAAAACAGGATCGAACTGGCGCTGTTGGCGAGGTTGGTTACTTGCGAGTTGCCGGTCAGATTCCACGTCGTGCCGTTTTGCAACACGACATCGGACGTGCTGTCCTCCGTCGCCGCACCGGTCAGTTGAGACGAATCCGCTATCAGGTGGAGGACACCGGGATTATCAGCCGCGTCGTCGACATTCAACCAAGTGCCATTACCAACCACCGACGTGCGAACCAATGAGACATCGGCCGTGCCACCGGGAATGCTGATCGCCGCAGCGCCCGCGCTACTCAGCGTGCCGTCCGCGATATTCACGGCTTGCCGTGAGCCCGCCGGGCCGGTAAGAAACAGCGCGCTGGCATCTGCGCCGGTTGCAGTCGCCGAACTGCTTGTCATGGAAAGTGTGCCGCCGTTGCCCACAACGAGAGCGTGCGAGCCCGCCCCCGTCGTCATCACACTCGAACCACTGGTCAGGCTGATCGAACCGCCATTGCCGGCGACCACACCCTCGGCGGTCGCGCCGGAGGTAGATACGAGCGCCGGGCCCTGGACGGTAGATCCGTTGCCCATGGCAACCATGCCATCGCTCCCCGCACCTTCGATGTGCAACGTGACGGGCCCCGACATCGTTACGACGCCCCCGTCGACTGCCGCAACGCCCGCGGCGCTCTGTCCAGTGGTCGATATCGCCCCCGCATCCAGTGCAATTTCACCGCCAGAGAGTGCGACGGCGCCGATGGACTGGAGGCCGCGGGTGGTCACGGTTTCGTTCGCGGCCCCGACACTTGAGCCCTGACCAAACGCCTGCAAGCCATTGCTCTGCGCATCCAACGTGAGGATTGCGCCACTGTCACCCGTCGCCATGCGACTGGCCGGATCGACGTTGAGCCAGATCTGGCCGCCATTGGCGGCGTAGGCGCCATGTGATCCCTGATTGACCGACGAACCGCCCGTCTGGATCTGATCGCCGGTCGACGTAATTTGCGAACCCGCATCGGTCGCGTACAAGCCAAATGCGCCATTGCCAAACGTGGCGATGGATGAAGCGCTGCTGCTGATCAGTCCGCCACTGTTGGCGAAGGCGCCATAGGCAGCGTCACCCGTGGTGTGCACGTTCATGCCGCTGGCAACGACAGACGCCATGGGAACCATGCTGCCCGAACCCGGGCCATCGACGGACATGCCCGCTGATTGTGCATCGATGGAACTGTTACTCAACGTCGCCGCACCGCCCGAGAAAGCGCGCACGCCAAATCCAGCACTGTTGATCGTGCCGTTCTGGAAAGTGATGAGGCTGGAGCTACCCACGTTGAGGCCATTGCCGGTGGCTTCGATGCTCACGCCATCGGCATGAATGGCAGCACCATTGCTCGCCACCAGACCATGATCGGACGCGCCGATCGTGGAGGTGACCGAGCCCCCGGTCAGATAGATCGTGCCATTGTCAGCCAGTACCCCGCTCGCATTGCTGGCCGTGGCCGTCGCATCGACATCGGTGGCACGGATGGTCCCTCCTGCACGAACACGCAGGGCACTGTTGACGCTGGTGATATTGCCGCCATTCAACGTCACGCTTGCGCCGTTGTCCGCTGCTGCACCATAGCCGCCGAAATTCGTTGCCAGAATTGTCACGTTGTCGGCGGTGATGCTGGAATCGGTGCCGGTGGCAATCAAGCCGATGGCATCCTGTTGCGTGGTCCGCACCGACGAGCCATTGAACAACGTGATCGAGCCACCGCTCATGGCCACGACGCCATCCGAACTGAGGCCGCCCGTCACTACGGTAAGTGGAGAAAAGCTTTGAATGGTGCCGCCGTTGAGGGCGTAGAGCGCGTAGCCAGCAGGAGGCGTCATGGTGCCGGTATTGATCGTGCCGCTGGCGACCTGCGTGGTGCCGTCAGCGATGACCTGCTGCGCGTAAGCACGACGATTCACGGGGCCTAGCAGCGACAGCGCCGCCAAAGCCATCGTCGATGACAACGTCATCAGCTTGACGCGCACCTTGCCTCCATTCTGCAAGCACCGTCGTCATACGCTACCCGAATAGCGAATGGACGACCTTGGCTGCGTCAAAACGCCATAAACGGCAAATCAGTGCTTCGTTACCTATCTATGAAAAGCGCAGTGATTGGCATGTGATGCCGAGCGGAGCGGCTCACGCGCGTGGATTACTCCGGCAGTGGCAACGCTTCGAGTTTGCGGTCCAGGTCCGCATGTTCTGGCAGCCGCAGCCCGAATTCATGCTCCAACACATGGCGGATCTCTGCCACGTCGGTAAGCGTGCGTCGCACCGATTCACCTCCCAGCGGATGCACAGCGAACTCCCGATTGCGCAGGCCGATGCGACGTCCGGGCAGCGTTCGCGCGACGATCAATCCCTGCGTGAAATGCGAACCGGGATACGTCGACGTGTAATGGTTGGCCACCTGGTAATCGATGAACGGCCGTGGCTGCAGGTCGAAGTGATAGAGCGTGCGCCACTCGCCACGCACGTGCGATTGCATGCGCCAGTTAGATCCATCACTGAGCAACCGAAACGGCTCGTGCGCGGTGGCCTGCTCCAGCTGCGGCTGCAGGCGCAGCGCGCCGCTCAACGCCATGCTGCCGAAGCCCACGTCAGCCAGCCAGCTTTCGCCGTCCAGCTCCACCCGGAGCAGCATGTGAGTTTGCGGGGCAACGGTATCCTCGGGCTGCATCCACACCACGCGGGCGATCAAGCAGGACACTTCAAAACCCATCGCGCGCAACGCGGCCAGCAGCAGGTGATTCTGCTCGAAGCAATACCCGCCTCGCCCTTGCTCCACCAGCTTGCGCTCCACTGCATCCAGCTCCAGCGACACCGGCACGCCCAGCAAGGGGTCAAGATTCTCGAACGGGATGGCGGCGACGTGCGCGGTGGCGATGGCCCGCAGGGTGGTGATACTGGCCGCCCGTGGTCCGTGGTAACCGACGCGGTGCAGATAGCCGTTCAGGTCAATCGCATGACTCATGAAGTCACCCTTCGGAATCCAGTCGGCGCATGATCGCCCGGGTGACATGGCGCAGGCCAGTGGCCGGAGGTAACCGGGCCGCGTCGGGTAACGAATAGTCGGGTAACCACGAGGCAATCACGCCACGTCAAGCGTCTCATCCACCGATGGAGCGTTTCCCCATGAGTTTTCGTCGCTTCAAGCTATTCCCCACCCTGGCCTTTTTGACGGTCATGGCGGGCCTTGGCGCTTGCAGCCTGGCCACGGCGAGCAGCGATACCACCGCCTTGCCTGATCCCGCGCTGGATGCCGCGCAAGCACAGGGCAAGCAGGTTGCCGTGTTGGCTGGAGGCTGTTTCTGGGGCCTGCAGTCCGTGTTTGAACATGTAAAGGGTGTCAGCAAGGTCTGGGCGGGTTATTCAGGCGGCGGCGCCAATACCGCCGACTACGATCGGGTAAGCGACGGCGACACCGGCCACGCCGAGTCGGTGAAGATTCTTTACGACCCGGCCAAGGTCAGCTACGGCCAATTGTTGAAGGTGTACTTCTCGGTGGCCACCGACCCCACGCAACTCAATCGCCAGGGCCCGGACGTCGGCACGCAGTACCGCTCGGTCATCTTCTACGGCAACGACGAGCAGAAGCGCGTCGCCGTCGCCTATATCGCGCAGCTCACGGCGGCGCACGCATTCGATGACCGCATCGTCACCCAGGTGGTGCCGCTTACAGGTTTCTATGTGGCGGAGGCCTATCACCAGGATTATGCGGAGCGCCATCCAGATGATCCGTACATCGTGTTCAACGATGCGCCCAAGGTGAGGCATCTCAAGCAGCTGTTCCCCGCGCTATACCAGCCGGAACGGACCGTGGTGGATGTGCAGTTGCACTGAAGCGGATCAAAGCGACTCGGGCGGCACCAGTCTCAAATGCGAACTGGCCTGGCGCCGTCCCGGGCTGAGCAGTTGCACGATCTCTTCCGGTACCACCGGCTTGGAATAGAGAAAGCCCTGCCCTTCGGCGCAACCGGCGCGCAACAGGAAGCGATGCTGCTCCTCGGTTTCGATGCCCTCGGCAATCGGACTGATACCGAGGTTGCGACACAACGTGAGCATGGCCTCGACAATGGCGCCATCGCTGCCGTCGTCGGGCAGGCCGCTGACAAAGCTGCGATCGATCTTCAGATAGGCAATCGCGCGCAGCTTCAAATAGCTCATCGATGAGTAGCCGGTGCCGAAATCGTCGATGGCCACGCCCACGCCCAGCGCATGCAGCGCATGCAGCGTGCGTTCCATCTCCTCGCCCAGGCGCAAGATTGCGCCCTCGGTGATCTCCAGCATCAACCGCTCCGGCGCGAGCCGGCGCGACTCCAGCAAGGCGCGGATGTCATCGACGAAATTGGCCTGGCCAAACCAGTGCGCGGAAACGTTCACCGCCATGCGCAGCGGCGGCACGTTGGCCTTGTCCCACAGGTACATCTGCGTGCAGGCGGCTTGCAGTACCCATTGGTCGATGCGACGGATCAGGCCCAGTTTCTCGGCCATCGGGATGAACTCACCCGGCTGGATCTGGCCACGCACCGGATGGTGCCAGCGCAGCAACGCCTCCACCGCCACGATGCGACCGCTGCGCAATTCCACCGTGGGCTGGTAGACCAGACGGAACTCGTTTTCCGCGAGCGCCTTGCGTAGCTCAGAAGCCAGCGCGATACGTCGCCGTGCATCGGCCTGCATGCGTGGCGAGTAGAAACGGAACGCGTTGCGCTCTTCGGTCTTGGCGGCGTACATGGCGGCATCGGCGCTGGTGATCAGCGTGGGTACGTCCACGCCGTCCAGCGGATAGCAGGCAATGCCGATACTGGCGCTGAGCGCCACTTCGTAATCACCCACCATGACCGGCGCGGCCAGCGCCGTAAGCAGGCGGCCGGCCAGGGCACTGGCCTGCTCGCGCGAATGCAGGCTGTCCATCAGCACGGTGAATTCGTCGCCGCCGATGCGCCCGGCCAGGCCGGCATCGCCCAGCTCGTACACGATGCGTTCGGCCACCTTCACCAGCAGGTGATCGCCGATGGCATGGGTGTAGCTGTCGTTGACGGCCTTGAACGCGTCGAGGTCGATGAACAGCACGGCCATCATGCCGCGCTCACGCTCGGCCTGTGTCACCGAGTGCACGCAACGCCGCTCGAATTCGGCGCGGTTAGCCAGCCCGGTCAGCGGATCATGCGCGGCCATGTACTGCAGGCGCTGCTCGTTGGCCTTGGCTGCACTGATGTTGTTGATGACGGCCACGTAGTGCTGGACCAGCCCTTCCGGATCGCGGATGGCACTGATGCTCAGCAGCTCGGGATACGACGACGCATCGAACCGGCGGCTGCGTACCTCGCCGACCCAGTTGCCGTCGATGTCGATGGTTCGCCACACCGATTCGGGCAGCGGCGAGCCATCGGGCAGCGAGCGCAGGTCGTCAAAGCGCACGTCCTGTAGCGCCTGGGCGGTAAACCCCGTCATGCGGATATGCGCCGCATTCACCCGGGTCACCCGCCGGTCGGCGTCGGCAATGATCACGCCCTCGGCAATGCCAGCCAGCGCTTCGGAAGCGATGCGCCGCTGCTGCTCCATGTTCACCCGTTCGGTGATGTCGCGCATGATCGACTGGCGCACGCTGCGCGTTCCCCAGTGCGCCGTGCTGCTGCGCATTTCCACCGGACGCAGCTGCCCGCCAGGGCCGAGCAGCTCGCCGGTGACCGCACCATCGGCGCGATGCAGCAGCGGCATGAACAGGCTGGCCAGGTCCCGGCCCAGCAAGCCCTCCATCTCCAAGCCGGTCCAGGCCATGGTGGTGCGGTTCACGCCAAGGATGCGGCCGGTGGCTTCGTCCACCATCACAATGGCGTCGGCGGCGCTGTCGAACAGCAGGCTGTAGCGTTCCTCGGTGCCGCGAATGCGCGTCAGGATGCGATTGGCCATGCGTAACCACAGTAGCGAGGCCACGCAGGCAGTGACAAATACGCCAAGAAACAGCACACCGCCAAGCCAGATGGCGCCCTGCGCCACCTCGAGCGAAAAACGCTTGGTCAGCGGTTCCAATTGATCGTTGAGTGCATTGATACGCACCAGTTGTTGCTTGATCTGTGCGCTGTCGGGCTGGCCCTGCGCGTAGGTCTGCTTCAGTTGCTCGGCGACATCGCCAAGCTTCAGCAGCGGCTGGTCGGCCGCGCGCCACGCAGCAACCGCCTCGCCCATATGCGGCGCGCGGGTGCAGCAACGCAGCATGAAAATCATGCCCGGCTCGGCCGCCGGCAAGATCTTGCCGCGTGTAAAGGCGTTATCCACAGCCGCACGGTCGAAACGGCCCGACGCAATGGCGTCGCGGGCCCAGCGATCGGACATCAGCAAGCCATAGTTGTCTTCGAAGCGCGCCAGGCGCGTGGTGTCGCCGGTTTCGGCGTACGTGGCAAGATCGATGACCGCCTGCTTCTGCGCCTTGCTCCAAACACTCTCGCCGTTGAGAAAACCGGCGAGAGTGACCTGGACCTGGAGCGTGCCCCAGGTCAATACGAGGATCAGACCAATAACGGCCACCAGCCCGTAGGCCAGTGGCCTCAAGCGTCGCGACAGCGGCCTTTGAGAGGTGCTACGGATTGAATCCATGGCGTCCCTTTTACACGACCACTTCATAAAGCAGAATCTCGCCTGGTCTCACTGTCGCGGCGAGATCGCCCTGTTATGCCGCCTGCTCTTCCACTTCGCTCGCGTACTGATAAGCCAGACAGCGCTCAAGTCCGTAATGCAGGCTGACGTAGCTGCGCACGATGCATTCTCGCAGGTGTTCCACTTCCTCGGGGGCAGGACGGTTACCCATCAGGGTACAGACAATCTCAAGCGCCTCCCATGGATGGGTATCGTCATAGGCGGCGTGCAACTGTAGCCAGCGTAGCGTGGCCTTGCGGCCCGTGGCGGAAAGGCTCTGCGCATAGGCCGCGCTGTCGAACACCTTCTGGGACCATTCGCCGGTCACCCCCTCGATGGCGTAGTTGGTGGCAGCAATGCCGGCGGCCAGCGTGTCGCGACCGCACACCTCATGGCACCAGTCGGCGGCGGCCTGGGTACCCAGTGGCGGGCGGCCGTCCAATACTTCCTCGCGTGCCACGCCGGCACCTTCGGCCCAGTCGAGCCAATATTCGGCATGGTTTTGCTCCACGCGGATATTGCGCACCAGCCAACGGCGGGCGAGGTTGTCGCCCGGGCTGCGGCCGTACTGGGTCTTGAGCAGGTTCTGCGCCATGAACGACGGGAAGCGTTCGATCAGCGACCAGGTGCCCACCATAAAGTTGCGCATGATCTGCGGATCCATACGGCCTTCGCTCATCAGGTCCCACATCACATGGTCGCGCACGCTCCGACGGGCGGGTTCGCAGGCGGCGATCATGTCTTGCGCCCACTGCGGGTAGCTGGTCAGTTCGCTCAGCGGGCCGGTGAGTTCAAAGTCAACTTTCATGCGGTTCTCCAATTCATCAGTGAGGAATGCCGCCAGCCCCTGGCCGGCGACCCGGCGCCTCGAGGCGCCGGAACCGCATAGTGGTCATCCACCCGATGTCTTGCGAACACCCCGCTTGATCGTGAATATCAGGAAAAATATCTAACCGTATGAAAATTATTAATAAATCTATCGTAACGGTCGAGCTGACTCGACCTTGTGAGGCCTACCATGTCAAGCCACTGACGCCAAAAAGCTGACGACGGTCAAATAAATGACGCACGCGCCCGCGTGACGACCCGAGGTCACGGGGAGGTTATGCGAAGCAAAGACGCCCTCATTGCGACGGCGCCGGGCAGGATCAGAACAGGGCGGAGAGCACCATCACGATGCCGACCAGAGACACCACCCAAACCAGCGTGCGCAGGTAGGTAATGCCAATCGCATACACCGGCAGGTAAATCACGCGTGCCCAGAAGTACAACTGCACGCCCAGTGCCGTGGAGGCATTGGTGCGCTGGGCGACGACCACGGCCAGCACGGCGGCGACGAAGAACACGAATGTTTCCAGGAAATTTTGGCTCGCGCGGCTGGCACGCGCGGCCATGCCGGTAAGTGGCTTGAAATCGCCCTCACGATTGCTCGCGTTCCACTTCGCGCCCCGCTGTTGCGTGGCCAGCGTGACGGCAAACATCACGTACACCAGACCCAGAACGATCGACCACCCCAGCAACGTCAACTCGACCGGCATGCCACAGCTCCCCGTTGTGATGTGGCGCGATCATGCGCCCAGGCTCGGGGAACCGCCAGCGTCAGCCGGCTTTCGTCCTGGCGCTTGCCTGCTTTCGCTTGGCCGCGCGAGCCTTGTCCGCCAGCTGCACGCCGTGCGCGTTGATGATGGCGCCAATCAAGCCGGGAAAACGTTGCTCGATTTCCGGGCAGCGAGAGGTGTTGTGCATCTCCACGCCCTGCCGCTCACTGCGGATGAGGCCCGCCTCGCGAAGCGCCCGGAAATGCTGGGACAAGGTGGATTTGGGGATGCAACGGTCGCTGACCTGCAGGAAGTTCGAACAGGTCTGTGCGCCACCCGAGCCGGCCAGCTCGACATAGATCGCCGCGCGCACAGGATCGGACAGTGCATGGAGGATGCCCTCCACCGTGATGTCTTCAATTGAAGGATGGGTCAACGGCCTCATGGCGCCATTTTAGCAGCTCTTGAAAACTAGTTCTAAAGTTCGTATGTTACGAACTACGGCACTTAAGTACCCATTCATCCAACCCAGGCAGATCCCGTCATGAGCAAACTCAAAGGTAAAGTCGCCATCGTCACCGGTGCCTCCAAGGGCATCGGCGCCGCCATCGCCAAGTCGCTGGCCGCCGAAGGCGCGTCCGTGGTGGTGAACTACGCGTCCAGCAAAGCGGGTGCGGAAGTCGTCGTCAGCGAGATCGAGAAGGCCGGAGGCAAGGCGGTGGCCGTGCGCGGCGATGTCTCCAAGGCCGCCGACGCCAAGGCCATTGTCGATGGCGCCATCGAGCATTTCGGCAAGCTGGATATTCTTGTGAACAACTCCGGCGTGTATGAGTTCGGCGCGCTGGACGACATCACCGAAGAGCACTTCCACAAGCAGTTCAACGTGAATGTGCTCGGACTGCTGCTGACCACGCAGGCGGCCGCGCGCCATCTCGGCGAAGGCGGCAGCATCATCAACATCGGCTCCCTCGTCACGCGCATCGTGCCGGCTGCCAGCTCGGTATATACGGGTACCAAGGGCGCGGTGGATGCCATCACCGGCGTGCTCTCACAGGAGCTTGGCCCGCGCAAGATCCGCGTCAATGCGGTGAATCCGGGCATGGTCGAGACCGAGGGCACCCACACGGCCGGCTTCATCGGTTCCGATTTCGAGAAACACGCCGTGTCGACCACGCCGTTGGGCCGCATTGGTCAGCCCAATGACATCGCGTCGATTGTCACGTTCCTTGCGTCGGACGATTCGTACTGGCTGACCGGCGAGCACTTGTTTGCTGGTGGTGGCTTGCGCTGATTGCTTGAACGCGCGTCTTGGGCACATGCCGCGACGACATGTGCCTCTCGATCGTCATCCCCGCGAACGCGGGGATCCAGCGCCGCTGCGCGGGACGAAAGACACTGGATTCCCGCGTTCGCGGGAATGACGGCGTATTGGCAGCGCGCGCAGAAAGCCAGTCGGTTACCAGCGTATGTTTAAGGATGCGTTCCCGTAACGACCGCTCGGGCAATATCCGCAAACAACGCATCACGCTGCGCCGTCGAAGCGGACGAATGGGTGAGGAAGGCGGCGACAATCACGGTGTGGCCGTTGGGCCAGGTGAGTATGCCGATGTCGTTGTACGCCGCCGTCTTGCCTTTCAACGTGCCCGACGACCCGGTCTTGTCAGCCAGTTGCACGCCCTTGGGCAAACCTGCCCTCAAGCGGTTGGGAATGGTTTGCGCGGCCATCAGGTCGAGCAGGTGCTTCGTGGAGGATGGCGTAAGCAGTTCCTGGCCCACGAGCTTGCGCAGGAACGACACCGCTGCGTCGGGCGTGCTGCGATTGCGTGGATCAGCAAGGAAGGCCTGGTAGCCGCGACGGAAACGTTCGTCGGCGGCTTGCTCGCTTTCATGGGCTGGTGGCTCCTGCCCGGGCTGAAGTTGCTGGAACACCCAGTGCACGCCAGCCTCATCCGTATCCACGCGCATGCCGTCGATACCATGGGTGTGCAGGAATGCAGTGACCACCTGCGGCCCGCCAACCACTTTCACCAGGGCATCCACGGCGGTGTTGTCGCTTTCGGATACCGCGGCCTTCAGCAGTTGCTCGATGGTGAACGTCATCTGCTCACCGCGGAAGTGCGCGCCGACGGACGGCACGGCCGAACCCGCGAGTACGTCCGCGCGATTCACGGTTACTTGTTGCTGCAGCGAGAGCTTGCCCTGGTCGATGCCCGCAAGCACGGCCGCCGCCACCGGCGCCTTGAACACGCTCATCATCGGAAACGCCTGGTCGGCATTGACGCGCGCTGCGGCTCCCGTTTTCAGATCGAGCACCGCAACGCCGAGCATGCCGGGTTGCGCACGTTGCGCCAGTGCGGCGAGTGCCTGTTGAAGCCGCGCATCCGTCGCTTGTGCCGCCGGGGCATCGAGCGCATTTGCGAGAGGCGCCATGCAGGCGAACGAAAGCATGAGCATCGCCGCCAGGGCGGCGCGACGGGTGCGTGAGAGATTCATGGGGTGCTTCCTTGTCGAAGAGGGACCGCGGGCAATCTTGCATACGGTTGTGGCGAAGTCGTGGCCCATCAGGGGCCATCGCTAGGCGGGCCGCGCCCGGTACCAGCTGACACCGGACGCCTCTTCCCTTAGAGCATCGGCAGATTCAGGCCCTGCTCTTTCGCGCACTCGATGGCGATCTCATAGCCGGCATCTGCATGACGCATCACGCCACTCGCCGGGTCGTTCCACAGCACGCGCGCAATGCGCTTGTCGGCCGCTTCGCTGCCGTCACAAACAATTACCACGCCTGAATGCTGCGAGTAACCCATGCCCACGCCACCACCGTGGTGCAGCGACACCCAGGTGGCACCGCCCGCGACATTGAGCATGGCATTGAGCAGCGGCCAGTCGCTGACGGCATCGGAGCCATCGCGCATCGCTTCGGTTTCGCGATTGGGGCTGGCGACGGAACCGGAGTCCAGGTGATCGCGACCGATCACCACCGGCGCCTTCAACTCGCCGTTGCGCACCATTTCGTTGAACGCGAGACCAAGCTTGTGGCGCAGGCCCAGGCCCACCCAGCAGATGCGCGCCGGCAGGCCCTGGAAGGTGATGCGCTCCCTGGCCATGTCGAGCCAGCGGTGCAGGTGCGGATCGTCGGGGATCAACTCCTTCACCTTCTGATCGGTCTTGTAGATGTCTTCAGGATCACCCGACAGCGCCACCCAGCGGAACGGACCCACGCCACGACAGAACAGCGGACGCACGAACGCCGGCACAAAGCCCGGGAACGCAAACGCATTGGCCAGCCCTTCATCCTTCGCCATCTGGCGGATGTTGTTGCCGTAGTCGAAGGTGGGAATGCCTTGCGCATGGAACGCGAGCATCGCTTCCACGTGCGTGCGCATGGACTGCTTGGCAGCCTTGGCAGTACCGGCCGGGTCGCTCTTGCGACGCTCGAACCACTGCTCCACCGTCCAGCCGATGGGCAGATAACCGTTCACCGGATCGTGCGCGCTGGTCTGGTCGGTAACCGCATCCGGACGCACGCCGCGACGCACCAGTTCGGGCAGCACGTCCGCCGCATTGCCGAGCAAAGCTATCGACTTCGCCTCGCCAGCGGCGGTGTACTTGGCGATACGTGCCAGCGCGTCGTCGAGGTCGGTGGCCTGCTCGTCGACATAGCGCGTCTTCAGGCGGAAATCGATGCCTTTCTGCTGGCATTCGATATTGAGCGAGCACGCGCCCGCCAGCGTCGCGGCCAGCGGCTGCGCGCCGCCCATGCCGCCCAGACCCGCGGTGAGAATCCACTTGCCCTTGAGGCTGCCGTTGTAATGCTGGCGGCCCATTTCCACGAAGGTTTCGTAGGTGCCCTGCACGATGCCCTGCGAGCCGATATAGATCCACGAGCCGGCCGTCATCTGGCCGTACATCATCAAGCCCTTCTTATCGAGCTCGTTGAAGTGCTCCCAGTTCGCCCACGCCGGCACCAGATTGGAATTGGCCAGCAGCACGCGCGGCGCATCCGCATGGGTCGGAAACACGCCCACCGGCTTGCCCGACTGGATCAACAGCGTCTCGTTGTCGTTGAGCTCGCGCAGAGCGCGCAGGATCGCGTCGAAGCACTCCCAGTTGCGCGCGGCACGACCGATACCGCCATACACGACCAGCTCGGCCGGATTCTCCGCCACCTCGGGATCGAGATTGTTCTGCAGCATGCGGAACGGCGCCTCGGTGAGCCAGCTTTTGCAGCTCAGCGTGGTGCCGCGCGGCGCGCGGATGGTGCGGGTGGTGTCGATACGGGTGGGGGCATTCATGGACTAGGGCTCCGGCAAATCGAACGCCGAGTATAGGCCAGGCCCTGGAGACCAACGCCTTGCACTGCGACAAATGCCCTACCCGGCCGATGCCTTTGCCGGGACGTGTGCGGCAGTCTCCTGCAAGGCTTGCGCGGCGCGCATCCGCAACAGCTCCTGATGCATGTCAGGGCTCGTATCGAAATGCGCCTGGAAATAATCGGCCGTTTCTTTCAGGCCTTTCCGCGGCTGCCTTCGCTGGATCTGCCCGCGCATCCACCAACCGTAGGGGCTGTTCGGAAACGCCTTGATGACATGCTCGTCGAGTGACCACGCCTTGTCCCATTCGTGCGTGTCGTTCATGTAAAGGCTGGCGAGCTTGCCGATGGCTTCATTGTCATCCGGCGATATGGCGAGTGCAGCAAGAAAGTCTTTCTCCGCGTGCGGATAATCATTCTGCGATTGATAGGCGTAGCCTCGTGCCACGATATAGCGGACATTGCGTGGCTCCTGGCTGATCAACCGGTTCGCCTCGTCGGCTGCCCAGGCCGACTCGTCAAATTCGTTGAGGTTGTAGGACCGGTGGAGACGCACATCGTCCTCTTCCGGATAGAAGCGCAAGGCTTCTGAGAAATACACGGTCGACAGTTCGAGATGGCCGCACGATTCGGCTTGGTAGCCGGCCTTGAGCAACTGCTGGGAGACCTTGACCTGGTCGAACACCACGCTGTACAGCGCGAACTTGCCGGGCCCATTGCAGTCGTCATCGTCCATGTTGGCTTCATAGGCAAGCTCTTTCTCGGCCAGAAGAAGCAGCAGCGGATTTTCAGATGCATGTTTCCCGGCCTCTCGCGCGGCGCGCGTCATTTCCGCGAGCGACCCGCCCCATTTCGGCTGAAGCACAAACATCAGTTCGTTGTAGATATCAAAATTCGCCGGATCAACACGCAACCCTTCTTCCCGGACCTGCTGGAGCCATGCGTCGCCAAGGCCATATCGGCTTGCGTGGACCATGGCCGCATAAGCTGGGGTCATCCTGACGTCCAGCTGGACAGCGCGACGCAAGTCCTCACCCGCCCGTTCGACCAATCGATCCATGGCCTCGACGTTGCTGGCCGGCGTATCTGCCATGTAAGCGGTGCCGCGTGCTTTCATGCCCATGGCGAGATAGGAAATGCCACTGGCGGTATACGCAAACGCGCTGCGCGGCGATGCGCGTTTCCAGTTTTCGAGTAACGGTCGCAGCGCCAGATCGCCGCGATCGAACCAGGTGTCGTACGCGCGATCCATCACGCCGGCCATGTCCGGCTTGGTCAACTTGTCCTGGAGCATCACCGCCAGGCGCTGATCCAGCTCCGCAAACTCGCCTCGCTGAAGCAGTCCGCTCACCTCGTCATAGGACATCACCGGATACGTGCGATACCTGCAATACGCCCGGACGGTGGCGGCCGACCAGTGGCTGTCGGGTGGGTTGGGATAGGCCAGGCAACGCTGCATGGGATCGGCGATGGCTTCGGCGTGCTTCGCCGCCGTCAGAAATGCATACACGCTCTTTCGATCAAACAGATGGCCCTTTGCGTCACCGAGCTGGTGATCATCAGCCTGGACGGCGGCTGCTGGGGGACGGGATGCTGTCGCTGGCGCTGCTGTACGCAGGCCCATTTGCATAAGCAGCGCACCCAGACCGAAGAACGCAACCACGCCCGCGGCCGCAATCAGCCACCCATGCTTCTGGACATTCATTCCCTGGCCCCCCAGTGATTGCGCAAGACCGTAGCATTCCACCTTCGCCAGTACCAGAACTGTCCCCGAGGGGCCTCCAATGGGCGGATCTTGCGCGGCCCGTGATTACCAACGCCCGGCTTTCTTTCTCCACGGAAGGGCTTCACGCGAAAGACGCCTCAACGGGGCGATTATTCACCGCCGGGTATAGAGCCCTGCATGGCCCGTCGTACCGCGCAGCACCACGCCTGATCTGGCAAAGGAGTCGCTCATGCACGACCCGTCGTCTCATCCCAACCGTAACAACCTCGGTGCCTGGGCGCTGATTGTCGCCATCGCGGCAGTCATCGTGCTTGCCTTTGGCTATGTCGGTGGTTGGCTCGCCCCCAGCCGGCTGACCCCGGCGAAGATGGTCAACCAACTGCAGGCCGACAACGGCACGTTCCCGGGCTATCGCCGCAACCACGGCAAAGGCATCTGCGTCACCGGCTATTTCCAGAGCAACACGCAGGCCCAGCCGTTTTCAAGCGCGCAAGTTTTTGCGCCCGGACGTACGCCGGTGGTGGGCCGCTTCGCGCTTCCCAGCGGCAACCCGTTTGCGCCTGATAGCAGCGTGCCGATCCGCAGCATGGCGTTGCGTTTCATGCAGGCGAACGGGCAGCAATGGCGTACCGGCATGAACGACATGCCCGTGTTCCCGGTGACCACGCCGCAATCGTTCTATGAGCTGCTTCAGGCGCAGCAGCCTGATCCGAACACTGGCAAGCCGGACCCGGCAAAGCTCGGGGCGTTCTTTGGCTCCCATCCGGAAACCGGTCCGTTCCTGGCCTGGGTCAAAACTGCCAAACCGTCGGCGAGCTATGTCACCGAAACGTACGAAAGCCTCAATGCGTTCGTATTCGTCGGTCCCGACGGCGTGCGCCATCCGGTGCGCTGGCGGATGGTGCCTGAGACAGCGGGTGCCGGCAGCGAGCCTGGGAACGCTGCCGACCCCAACTACCTGGCTGCGGACCTGGAGCAGCACATATCGCAAGGCCCACTGCGCTGGCACCTGATGGTGACGCTTGCCGAACCGGGCGACCCGACAAACGATGCGACGAAAGCATGGCCAGACAACCGCCGCACGATCGATGCCGGCACGTTGGTCCTCGAACATGCCCAAGCGCAAGAAAGCGGCCCGTGCCGCGACATCAACTACGACCCAACAGTGCTGCCGGCCGGTATCGAGGTATCGGACGATCCGCTGCTACCCGCACGTTCGGCCGCTTACGCAACGTCGTATCTGCGCCGCACGAGTGAGGAAGCCCACCTGCCCGGCACCGCCGCCGCGCGCCCGCAAGCGGAGGCCCAGCCATGAGCTCGAACAACCCGACTTTCGTACCCGCTGCCCGCGCGCTGCACTGGCTGATGGCGATCCTGATCCTGTCGATGCTGTTCATCGGTGTCGGCATGGTCGCGTCGGTATCACCACTGCATGACGCGCTGATACGTATCCACAAGCCTTTGGGCATCGCGATACTCGTGCTGGCCGTGATACGGCTCATCGTGCGCCTGCGTAATCCGCCGCCGCCGCTGCCGGCGGATCTCCCGCCGCTGCAAAAGCTGGCCGCGCTTGCGTCGCACTGGCTGCTTTACACGCTGATGATCCTGATGCCGTTGGTGGGCTGGGCCATGCTGTCGGCGGGCGGTTACCCGGTGACGATGAGCGAATCGATTCGCCTGCCGGCGATTTTTCCGGTGAGCCCGTCCGCATTTGCGGTATTGCGCCATGCGCACGCGTGGTTGGCGATGTTGTTGTTCCTGACGTTCCTGGGACACATGTCGGCCGCGCTTTATCACGGGCTGATACGCCGTGACGGCGTGCTGTCGAGCATGACCGGATACCGCCCATCGCCACCCGTGCCGCGCGTGCAGGAAGTACCGAAACAGTCAGGGTATTGATGTCCGAAAACGGCGAGTCGAGCGGCGGCGGCGGTGCTAGCCTTTAGCCATGCCATCCGCCCCCGACCATCCGCTACCCGATGTGCGCGCCTGCGAGCAGGCGCGCCTGAGTCGCGATGCCCGTTTCGACGGCTTGTTCTTCACCGCCGTCACCAGCACACGCATCTACTGCCGGCCGGTGTGTCCGGCACCCTCGCCCAAGCCACAAAACGTGCGCTATTACGCGAGCGCGGCGGCGGCCGAAGCGGCCGGCTTTCGCCCGTGCCTGCGTTGCCGACCGGAACTGGCGCCAGGCAACGATGCGTGGCAAAGCGGTGATCACGTCATCGCACGCACGTTGAAGCTGATGGAGAACGGCGCACTGGATGAGCTGTCGATGGAGGCCATGGCCGAACGCGTGGGCCTGGGCTCGCGGCAGCTGCGCCGACTGTTCGTGGATCGGCTCGGCGCACCGCCGATCAGCGTGCACACGACGCACCGCCTGCTGTTCGCCAAGCAACTGCTCACCGAGACGTCGCTGCCTGTCACCGAAGTAGCGCTGGCATCGGGCTTCCGTAGCCTGCGGCGTTTCAATGCGGCGTTCTTGCAGGCGAACCGAGTACCACCGCGTGAGTTGCGACGACATCCGAGCGTTTCCAGCGGCGATGCGATCACGCTGCGGCTTGGCTATCGGCCGCCGTATGACTTCGAAGCGATGCTTGCGTTCCTGCGCGGACGCGCATTGCCAGGGGTCGAGCTGGTCGATGAACACAGTTATGCGCGCGTATTCGGCCCCGCGGATGCGCCCGGCTGGCTACGCCTGAGCGCGTGGCCCGGCGCTGAGCACGCCTTGCAGTTGCAGTTGCATTGCCCCCAGCCAACGCAGCTGCTCGGTGTGGTGACGAAGCTGCGACGCATGTTCGACCTCGATGCGAATCCACAATCCATCAGCGACGCGCTGAAGCAAAGCCCGGTACTGAAGCCGCTGTTGCGCAAGCGGCCCGGCCTGCGCCTGCCGGGCGGCTGGGATGGTTTCGAAATTGCCGTGCGCGCCATCCTGGGACAACAGGTGAGCGTCGCCGCAGCGCGAACGCTCGCAACGCGCATCGTGCATCGTTATGGCACGCCGGTTGAATCGGCGCTGCCGGGTCTCGAACGGCTATTCCCCGGACCGGAGGCACTTGCCGATGCCGACCTGCGCGAGATCGGCCTGACAACGGCACGCGCCGCCACCGTTCGCGGCGTGGCGCAGGCGTTGCTGGACGGTCGCATCGATTTCCGTAGCGAGCAGCCGCTGGACGAATTCGTCGAGCGTTGGGTGGCGTTACCGGGCATTGGCGAATGGACCGCGCACTACATGGCGATGCGCGCGCTCAGTCATCCGGATGCTTTTCCCGCCGCCGACCTGATTCTTCGTCGGGCCGCGGCGGGCGATGGCCCTGAACTCAGTACAAAAGCACTCACCTCGCTGGCAGAGGCGTGGCGCCCATGGCGTGCGTATACAGTGATGCATCTCTGGCGCAGCGCCACCGACGCACTCAACGCAATAAAAAAGGTGCCCTGATGTCACGCGACACCGTGCTCTGGTACGACGAACTGCCCAGCCCCATCGGCGTGCTGCGATTGGTCGCCGACGACAACGGGCTGCGCGAAATCTGGTTTGAACGGGGACGCCACCAAAAAGCACCGCTGCCCGGCTGGCGTCGTGCCGCCGAGCCACTGGCCTTGGCGAGGCAACAGCTGGAGGAATATTTCGCCGGCGCACGCCAGCAGTTCGACGTGTCGTTGTATCCACGCGGCACACCGTTCCAGCAGGAGGTGTGGTGGGAGCTGACGCGTATTCCTTATGGCACCACCATCAGCTACGGCGAGCTGGCACGTCGTATCGGCCAGCCGCTGGCCATGCGCGCAGTGGGCGCCGCGAACGGACGTAACCCGCTACCCATTGTGCTGCCATGCCATCGCGTGATTGGCAGCAATGGCAGCCTCATCGGTTTCGGGGGCGGGCTGTCGACCAAGCGCTATCTATTGTCGATGGAACATCGCGTCGCCCATGGCGACCTGTTCGGGGCAGCGCTGCAAACGCGACGGGAAAACTAGCGCCCGATATCCATCGGCGGTGGCGTCACCGCATTCTGGTATTGATCGATAACGCCGCGCTGTGGCGACGCGTAGCGATCGCCCAGGTGGTTCTTGTTCACCTCGGCCGTGCTCGTTGCACTCTTCGGCTGCACGCGGCGGCTGGACACCTGTACATGCGGCACCGGCTTCGCCACGGATGAACCCGCCTTTGCCGTGGATGCTACCGTCGCCGGCGCGGCGGCGAGCGGCAGCTGAGCCTCGGCTACACCTGCCCAACCCAACACGCCCAGCAATACAAGCAGGGCAAGCTGTGAGAAAGGACGTGTAATGGTCATATGACTAGGCGATCATACGGGGTTTGCATCTGCCTATCGTACGGACTCACGCATGAAAATACCGTTTCGCCTGTTGCTCTGTTCGCTGATTGCGTTCAGTGCAGGTTGCGCCACGCAGCCCACGCCGTCGCCCACCACGCCTACCGCTCCCGTGGTCAAAACAGCGCCCGCACCGCTGCTGCTGATTTCGATCGACGGTTACCGCGCTGACTACATCGAACGCGGGCTCAGCCCGACCTTGGCAGAACTTGCGAAAAACGGCGTGCATGCTACCGGCATGCAACCATCGTTTCCGTCGCTGACGTTTCCGAACCACTACACGCTCGTCACCGGCCTGCGTCCTGATCACCATGGCATCGTCAACAACACCATGGTCGATCCCGTGCTCGGCAAGTTCTCGCTCGGCAACCGCGATGCGGTGAGCAACGGCCAGTGGTGGAACGGCGGCACGCCGCTGTGGGAAACCGCCAGCGAGCACGGTCTCAGGAGCGCCACGATGTTCTGGCCGGGCTCCGAGGCCGACATCCATGGCAAGCATCCGGATTTCTGGAAGCCGTACGACGGCAAGGTGACGCCCGACCAACGCGTGGACCAGGTGCTGGCATGGCTGGACCTGCCGGCGGGCGAACGCCCCACTTTCCTTACGCTTTATTTCGATGACGTGGACCATCAGGGCCACACCTACGGCCCGGATACACCGGAGGTCGACCAGGCCCTTCGCGAAACCGACGCTGCGCTTGCTCGACTGGTGCAAGGCTTGAGGCAACGCGGCCTGCTGGATCGCATGAACATCATCGTGGTGGCTGACCATGGCATGGCCAGCGTGCCGGCGAAGAACAGCGTGATGCTGGACAAGCTTATTCCGCTGACTCGCGTGGACGTGGTAAGCGTGGGCATACTCGCCGGCCTCAATCCTACCCCGGGCCACGACTTCGCGAAAATCGAAGCGCAGCTTGAGAAACCGCAGAAGCACATGACGTGCTGGGATAAGTCGCGCGTGCCTGCACGCCTGGCCTACGGCAGCAACCCGCGCGTGCCGCAGCTGCTGTGCCTGGCCGATGTGGGCTGGCGTATCACTACCACCGAGTACACCAGCAAGAAGAAGGGCAAGCTCAGCCTGGGCGAACACGGTTACGATAACGAGGCGCCGCAGATGCAGGCACTGTTCGTGGCGCACGGCCCGGCGTTCCGCCAGGGTGCCACGGTGCCGTCGTTCCCGAATGTGGACGTCTATCCGCTGATGGCCCACCTGCTCGACCTGCCCCCCGCTGCGAACGATGGCGACTATCAGGCCGTGAAGGACATGCTCAAGCCCGACGCGCAGTAAACCTCACACCTGCAGCAGCGCACCCTGTGCGCGACAAGTCGGCGGTGACACCGCGGCGATTGTCGCGCACAGGGTGCGCTGCTGCAGGGAGCTACGGCGAGTAGCGGCTCACTTCGATCAGGTTGCCGTCGGGGTCGCGGAAGTACACCGATTCGATGGGCCCACACGCGCCGGTGCGCGCCACCGGGCCTTCCTCGATCACCACGTCGTGGCGATGCAGGTGGTCCATCACGTGGGCGATGGAATCGGCGGTCAGCAGGCAGATATCGGCCGAGCCGGGCGTGGGTCGTCGTGCCTTGGGCTCGAACTCGTGCCCGTGCGGATGGAGGTTGATCTTCTGTGCACCAAATGCCAGCGCCTTGCGGCCGTTGCCGAAGGTCACTTCCTGCATGCCCAGCACGCGCGTGTAAAACGCGCAGCTTGCCGCGACATTGGCAACCGTCAGCACCAGGTGATCAAGAGCCTCGATCTTCACGCTATACGCTCTATTGCGGTAGTGGTGGTTCGGTGCCGGGCGATGGCGGCCCGGGCAAGGGTGGCAAACGATACAGGCGCCAGGCGACCAGCAGCCCGGCCAGCACAAGCGTAGCGACAAACAGCGCCACCCCGTTCCAGCCGTGCCAGGCATAGAACAGGCCACCGCCGGCACCTGCCAGGCTTGAACCCATGTAATACGAAAACAGGTACATCGATGAGGCCTGCGCCTTGGCGCTGCCGGCACGCCGCCCCACCCAGCTGCTGGCGATGGAGTGCCCGCCGAAGAAGCCAAACGTGATCGCCACAATGCCCAGCACGATCAGCACCAGCGGCCGCATCATGGTCAGGCCCACGCCCAACAGCATCAGTGCAAAGGCAGTCCACAGCACCTTGCGGCGCCCCAGCCGGCCGGCCAGATGGCCCATCCACGCCGAACTGAAGGTGCCGATAAGGTACACGCTGAAAATGGCGCCGACCACTGCCTGGCCGAGCCCATACGGCGGCGCCAGCAGGCGGTAGCCAATGTAGTTGTAGATGGTGACAAATGCGCCCAGCAGCAGGAAGCCTTCGGCGAACAGCCAGGGCAGCCCCGCATCGCGAAAGGCCAGCGCAAACCGCCCCACCAGCGCGCTCAGCTGCAGGGGGTGGCGCACGTGATGCCGAGATGGCGGCAGGCTGCGCCAGAAGATCAAGCCAGCCACCAGGCCGATCGCACCCACCGCAGCTACGCCCCCGCGCCAGCCCACGAACTCGGCCAGCACGCCGGCGATCAAGCGCCCTGCCATGCCGCCGATAGCGTTGCCGCTGATATAGAGACCCATGCCCAGCCCGATCGATTCGGGGTGCATCTCCTCACTGAGGTAGGTCATCGCCACCGCGGGCAATCCGCTAAGCGTGAGGCCAAGCAGCGCGCGCAGGATCAACAGCATGTGCCAGTCCGGTACCAGCGCCGTAAGCAGCACCAACACCGCCGAAGAAAGCAGCGACACCGTCATCACCGACTTGCGTCCCCACGCATCGGAGACGCCACCGGCAAACAACATGGCAAACGCCAGCACGCCGGTGGTAAGCGAAAGCGACAACGCCGCGGTGGCCGCGCTCACGCCATAGTCCTTGCTGAACTCCGGCATCAACGGCTGCGTGCAATACAGCAGGCCGAAGGTCGCTACGCCGGCGGCAAACAATGCCAGGTTGGTCTGGCGAAACACCGGCGTGCCGTGCCGGATGAAGCCATGGGGCTCAAGTTCCTGCGCGCGCGGCCGATGCCCCTGACGAGACACTGGTTCCACATCTTCCTGCCTTGCCATGCGTGAACTGCCTTGCCAACGTCAACAGCGCACAGCATAGGACCTGCGGTTACAGCGATCGACCCATCGTTCAAACATCTGTTTGGAAAGCGTTTCCTTGCGGAATGCCGATGCGGTAGACCACTGCATTCCGCTCGGGAAAACGTGATACATAGTGCACATTGAGACCTCATCCGAAGGATCGGTTGAGCTCATGAACCGGCTACAGGGGGCCGGAAAAGGGGGATCAATGATTCGCGAGCCCATCGTGATCTTTGTCGCGTGTTTGTTTGCAGCGCTTTTTGCGCTGGTTGCGCATGCCTCGCCGATGGCCACGCAGGCACCCATGCTGCAGATTGCAGCGCTGCCCGCCACCACGCCTGCGCCTCCGCCGGCCCAGGTCGTGCAGGGTGGCATGGATGCATCGTTTGTTCCCTCGTCGTCCCCCTACACACCCAACGCCATCGAGACCAAGCGCTGGTATCGGCTGACTACCGACATCGATTGGAACGGGGCGACCTCACCGGTGCTGAACTTCACCGGCGCCATGTATATCCGTATCACTGTCTATGCTCCGCCCGATTACCGGCCGCATGAACTCTGGTTTGCAAAGACCGAGGACGCGCCTCGCTTCTCGCGCCACCACCTCGCCACGGAACTGCCACGCGACCTTCACGCCGGACAGTCGATCTATCTCGAAATTGCCGCAGACAGTTTCACGCGGCAGATCAAGCCCGTTCTCACCGACATGGCCACCTATCAGGCCGACGACCTGAAACATGTCCGGCTAACCACGCTGTTCTCAAGCGTGCAATTCACCATGATGCTGGCGGCTTTGTGCCTGTGGCTGGTATTGCGCGATCGCGTGCTGGTGTACTTCATCGGCTATGCGACGTTCCATCTCATCTATGAAATGCTCACGAGTGGCGAGATCTACGAGCTGCCGGGCGGCAAGTTATTGGTGCCACTGGGCACGCATGCGCCGTGGCTGTTCGCGGCGATGAGCGCGCCGTTGTCCATCTCATTCATTCTTGAATTTTGCAATCTTCGCCAGATCACCCCGACGGCGGCCAAGATCCTGGGCTGGATGCGCTGGCCGTTTCTGGTTGCAGCGCTGCTGCTTTGTCTGCCATTCGCCGAGCGGACGCACGCATTGGCCAGTTCGTACAACCTGTGGTTCATGACGACCTCGGCATGGTCGCTGGGCGCGGTAATCCTTGCGGTGGCGCGTCATGGCCGGCAGGCGAAATTTTTCCTGATGGCATGGATGCCGCAGGTGCTGTTTACCTTCCTGCGCCTTGGCCAGGTGCTGCTCAGCCTGGATCAACCACGCTGGGTCGAATACGGCTTCCCCTTCACCATGGCACTGTCGAGCGTCGTGCTTACCATCGGCCTGGCCGACATGTCTCTACGCGCCCGACGCGAACGCGATATGGCGCACCACCTGGCCGATCACGACGCGCTGACCGGCGTGCTCAATCGCCGGGCGCTGGTGCGCAGGCTGCATGCATGCATCGCCGATGCGCGGCTGCAGAAGGCGCCGCTGGCATTGCTGTTTCTGGACATGGACCACTTCAAGTCCATCAACGACCGCTACGGTCACCCGGCAGGAGACGCCTGCCTTCGCGCCGTGGTCGAAGCGATTGCCGACGAACTGCGGCCATCCGACTGGCTGGGTCGCTACGGCGGCGAAGAATTCGTGGTTGGTCTGCCGGGCGCCACGCATGACCATGCGATGGCCATCGGCGAACGCATCCGCCAACGCATCGAGAAGCTGCATGTCCATTCGCGTGGCTGCACGCTGCAGACCACCGTAAGCATCGGCGTGGCCAGCCTCGATGGTTACGGCGATACCGCCGACGAACTCATCGCGCGGGCCGATGCCGCGCTCTATTGCGCCAAGACCGATGGGCGAAACCGCATCGTCGCCCACGAAGCGCCGCTTGCCGCCACGGGCACCTGAGGGACCTACCTGCGGTTGGTTCCGTAGGCCCACTGCAGGAACAGCGGCAACATCCGCTTCCAGGTGGCCTGATTGTGCTCGCCGTCCGGTAGCAGATAGAACGCTACGTCGGTGCTGTGCGTCGGGTGATGGATATAGTCCATGTCCACGCTATAGCCGAGGTCGCGCAACCCGCGCTGATAGCTGCCGCTGGTGGCGTGGTAGCCGTTGATCAGATCCTGCACGTCCTCGACGGCATCGATGACGCCGTTGCCGTTGCGGTCGTTCGTTTCCTCGCGCGCGCCAACCGAGAACCACCAACGCATGCCGACGCGTCGCTGCGAGCCATTCACCATGGCCTGCGCCAGCCTCGACGCTTCGACGGCTTGCGCGCTACTGCGGTCCGCCGCGAGCCAGAACGATGGAGAGAACGCACCCACGCGACCAAACACCTCCGGGATACTGCCAGCCCAGATTGAACGCGTTGAGGCCGCCGAGCGACCAGCCCAATATGGTGCGCCCGCGCACGGATGCCTCGGTGCGGTAGTGCGCATCGATGTACGGCACGAGTTGCGTGGCTAGCCAGTTGGAGTACTCGTAGGCACGGCTGCCGATGGGACCAATACGCGAATCGCCCACCACGCTCTTCTTCGTCTTGCGGTCCGATAGCCCGTAACCCGACGCACGGTCGGCGAGCATGTCGATAGCCACCACGATCACCGGCTCAATGGCGTGATCGGCGTAGAGCTTGTCCAACGTCTCGCGCAAACCCACCGCCGCCATGTCCTGGCCATCGTTCGCGTAGAGCACCGGGTAATGCTTGCCGGTAGCTGCGTAGCCCGGTGGCAAGTACACGGTCAGCTTGATCTGCTCCGGCGCGAAAGCCTTTGCATCCAGCGCCAGCCCCGTTACCTCGATGCCATCGTCGGCAGCCGGCGAAGCCACCGCCGCTCCTGCTGCGCCAAGCATCAACAGCAACGCCAGCGCAGTGCGCTGCCACGATTTACCCACCATGCGATTTCCCTCAGTGTGCATCTTCATTGCACCACGATAAGCCAGCCCTTGCCCGGCTCTACCGTGATGACATCACCCGGCCTGAAGCTGGCTTGCGGCTGGAAGCCAGTCACTTCGGGCGCCACCAGCATCACCTTGCGCGGCGACAAGCCCAGCGCTTTCCAGTCAATGGTGAGCTTCACCGCCACTTTCTCCGGCGCCCATGACGCCAGCGCAATCAGCGCCTTGTTGCCCTTGCGCACGTAACTGGTGACGAGTATGTCGTCGCGATTCGTTTTCACCGGCGTGTCGTGCACCCACCAGCCGATCATTTCCGCCTGTTCGATACCGAACTCATCCCATAGCTTCCACAGCCCGCGTGGATCGCTGCCCGGCGACCAGCCCAGACGGTTGGTCATGCCGAACAACATGCCACGCCATGGGTTGCCGTCGTTCTGCAGCATCTCGCCCATCAGGCCATAGGGAATGCCGGAGATCTCGGTGAGCCAGTACGACGGTGAGGTTTTTTCGTAATCGAATTCCTCGCCAAACCACAGCCGATCGATGTACGGAAACAGCTCCATATAGAGCAACGCGCTGTTGATATAGCCATCGCGCGGGTTGTACTGGCTGGCCGAATGCAGGTCGATGAGCGGATGCGGCCGGCGCGCCTGCATCACCTTGCGCACGCGCTTCATGGTGGTGCGGTCATAGGCCACGTCATCGAGGTACAGGCCATCGATGCCCATATTGCGCGCCAGCCAGTCCAGCCCCTCGATGTAGTAGTTGTGCCAGCGGCTCTGCCCCGCGTTGATCACGGCAGCGTCGCGGTTCTCCGGCACATGCCAGGCTGCAATGTAGTCGCCATCCAGATGCTCCTGCAGCCAGGAGAAACCACCACCCTTGCCGCTGCTGATCACTTCGTGCCCAAGGCTTTCCAGCATCGGCAACTCCGGCGCACGATCGGAAAGCTCGCGCACAGTGTCGTAGATCTTCACGCGCATGCCACGCTGATGCGCCGCGTCGATATAGGCGCGCATGGCATCAGGCTCAAGGAACGGATAGTTGATCCACGGATTGATTGGCGTCGCGTGATGGATGTTGACCACGTTCGCGCCGTCCGCCTTGATGGCGTCGAGATCGCCGTATTTGTGGAAGAAGCGCTCGGCGAAATGCTCTGAAGGATTGATCGTCTTGAACGGTGTCACTCGCATGACGATGTCGTAGCGCAGTGTTTCACCGGCTTGCATGGTGCGCGGGCCGCTGAACGCCTCGACCAGGTAGTTGACCTGCCCGCTGTGCAAGCGCACGCCACCCTGCCCGCCATTGTCCCAGGACAACGGCATGCGCAGAGGCTGCTGGTGATAGAAATTGGTGTTTAGCGGGCGCAGGTAGTGTTCGTCACGCAGATGGAATTCAAGACCCGCGTTCACCGAGCCGATCCACGCACCGTCCTGGTTGTTCTGCATGTTCCACTTCCAGCTGAAATCGGCAGGTGCGTGATCGCCCTGTCGACCCAAACCCAGCTGGTACTGCGCTACATCGCGAGTCAGCGGCATCTCCAGGCGGATATCGCGCAGCGTGATGGTTCGCGTGGCGGTCAAGGCGATCGCATAGACCAGTGTGCCATCTGCTTCGAGACTACCTTTCACTTCACCCTGCAACGGCCCGCCCTGTGCGGCCACTTGCCAATGTACCTTGGCCGGGCCATCGGCCTGCACGCCGAAGACACTGCCCCCATTAAGAGCGTGCGCGCCGGCATCGTCCTCAACGATCAGTTGCATCGGCGCCGCCAGCACGTTCGTCGGCTGCCTGGCAAAGCCGGTCATGCGCTCGTCGAAGTGGCTGGCGATCTGCTTGGGCAGCCCGTTCGTATCCAGTGTCACATCGCGACCGAGTATGCCCAGCGTCCGCCCTTGTACAGTGACTGCCGTAAACGGCTTCACCAGCGAATCGTCTTGCGCCAGGGTGGAATTGAGCCAGCGCAGACGGGTCAGCTTGGAGGGATCGTCATCGCCATGCGCAACGGCCTGCCCTTCACCGACGGTGATGACCAGCGGTACGTTCTGCGGTGCCATGCCATCGGCGGCGATGGTCACCTCGCCGCGATAGACACCGGGTTTTGCGGCGGTCGGCACATCCAGGCCCATCCACAAGGGCTGTACGCGTCCTTGCGCCACGTCGACGCGCAGCGTGAACGGCTTGCCGGTGAAATCGGTGCCGCCGAGATTGAAACAGGTCAATGCGCTGGCTGGGATGCTCGCGCCGTCCTCACTACGCAGATCGCTGAACGTAACGCGCACGTCGTCGACATGAACACGCGGTGCCCACAGGCCCACCTGAAAACTCAGGTATTCGCCGCGCAGCGCACCATCACTCAGCGTGCCGCCCGGACCTCGCTGCGCCCAGCTTTCCGGCAACGTATCGAACATGCGTACCGGATTGGCTCGCGTTTCGGGAAACAGCAGCAGTGCATCGTTCGGATGCGCTGCCAGCAACGCCCGAAGTTCCTGCGGCGCGGCCGTACGCTCCATCGATGCATAGGCATCGAAGTCATCCACCGCCTCGTAGCGCAACACATGCGCTTGCGGCAGGCGCTGCCACGCGTGACCCACCTTGCGCGACCACGACACGTCCGCCGTGTCCTTGGGCGCGGCATACGTCACCGTGGGATAGTTGCTGCGCCCGCTGCTGACGTATGGCTGATAGTAGACAGCGAAAACACCGGGCTGCGCGGCCTGAAACACCAGTTCGCCGCTGGCGCGATCGATAGCCCCGCGCAAGACATTGGCGACCGGCTTGCCCGTCGGATCGGTGACAATCACCGCCACCTGCTCGGGATGGGCATCGCGACGGCGCCACGGAATCACCACGCGCACCGCGGCAGCCGGCGCATCCACCTGCACGAGGTAACGATGATTGCCCAGCGTATCCGCGTCCCAGCGCAAGGTCTGTTGCGACACGGGAGTCTCGGCATTTGCCCAGGACGTTGCCATCAGCAACACGCCCGCCACGATCCATGCACTACGCCGATATCCCATCATTACTCCGAGTGACCCATGACAACCGGTCACGCTTTTCATGACCAGACTGGCGTGTTTAACCCGAGAAGACGGATGGGGGCAAGTTCCAGAGGTGCCGGTCAGGCGCCCCGATCACTGCGCAATGTGCGCACTGCCTCATCGTGACCGGCCGCCGATCGACCACTCACCCAGCCAAACAGTGCGATGCCCGCGACGATCATCAGTGCGCCCACGGCGGAGAAGCCACGCGGCCAACTCTCTCCCAGAAAGCTCGCGCCAATGACGGTGGCGAACAACAACTCCGCCGCCTGCATCGCCTCCACCGCGGCGAGCGCGGTGGGTTCACTGCGCACCATGTCGGTGGCGCGGAAAAACAACACCGTGGCAATCACACCCGAAGACAGTGCCACGCCACCCGCCAGCAGTATCTCGCGCCATCCAGGCGGCCCGATGGTGAACCAGGCCACCACCGCCAGCACCCACCAGAACGGCCAGCTGCACAAGGTCATGCCGAACACGCGCTGCGTCGCACCGATGCGTGTGCCGCTGTGCTCAAGATGCAACAACAACATGCGGTTGCCCAATGGATAGGCAAACGCCGAAAACACCACCGCCGCCATCGCCAGCCAGTCGCTGGCACGCAGTTGTCCTTGTGCATGCCCCCACTGCAACGCGAACACGCCAGCCACGATCAGCATGCCAATCGCTACGCTGCGCCAGGCCAGATGGCGTCGCTGATCGCGATAGATGAAAGGTGCCAGCAACGGGCCCGCCAGCACCGTGGTCTGAAAACTACCAGCCACCAGCCATGACGGCCCGCTGTTTGCTGCCCACGTAAGCGGCAAGCCAAACAGCACGAAACCCACCGCGCTCCAGCGCAACCAGGTACGCGGGTACTGCCGCAACTCCTTGGGCAGAGCACCCAGCCCGCCCTGCCATGGCAATGCCAGCGCCAACAGCGGCAGCGTGATCAGATAACGCAGGATCACCGCCCACGCCCAGTGACCACCGCCTGCCACGAGGCTGCGGTTGAGTACGTAGGTCATGGTGAAGAACAGCGCTGCGCACAGCGCCAGGCCCACCGCGGCGAAAGCGTTCGAGCGCATGGAGATTCCGCTGTAAAAGGTTGAGTTTGGCAGTTGGAGACGTCTTATCGTAAGTCCCCGTTCTTCGTCATCCCTGCGAAAGCAGGAGGCGCGTTACAACAGCGAAGCTGGTCATCCAGTGACTTTCGTCCTGGTTGCCGCGCTATCGCCAGGGTACCGGTTACGCAGCGGGCGTTTCGATCGATTGCCGTCACTCGGACCGCGTTTTTTGGGCATCTACGGCTGTTGTAGGAGCGCACCCTTTGCGCGACCGGGCGTGCCTCAGTTTGTAGTGTTGTCGCCAAGGTGCCGCTTTTGCAGCGGGTTTCAGTTGGAGCCTTATCGCCAGGGTGCCGCTTACGCAGCGGGCGTTAACGCCACAACCGAGAGCACAGGCACTGGGTCCCTGCTTTCGCAGGGATGACGAGTTGCGTGCTTCGCAGGGATAACCCGCAAAAGAACAAGGCCTTACTAGGCCAACACATCAACCAGCGAAATCCGTCCCCAACGGCAACTGCAGCCGCACGATCAACCCCCCACCCTCAGCGTTATCCGCATGAATATCCCCCCCATGCGCCCGCACCACCCGCTCCACAATGGCAAGCCCCAACCCATGCCCATCGGCCCGCACCGCATTACTCCCACGAAACAGCGGCCGAAACAGCGATTTCAGTTCCGCCGCCGGCACACCCGGCCCATGATCGCGGATGGCCAGCTCCGCCTGCTTGCCGACCGCCTGCATGGACAGCTCCACCTGTCCGCCCGGGGGGCTGAACTTGATGGCGTTGGCGATGAGGTTGTCGAACGCGCGCTCGAGCAGCAGCTCGCTACCCGACACCGTAATCGAACCCGCCGCGCTGAGCGTCATGGTGATACGGCGCGCCTGCGCTTCCAGCTCTGCCCGCCGCACGCTTTCGCGCAACAGCGCGGCCACATCGACGGGCTCGCGGTTGACGCCTGGGATGCCGCCTTCCAGGCGCGAGAGTGCGAGCATTTCGCCGGTCATGTTATCGAGTCGGGTGATCTCGTCCTCGGCCTGCTGGAAGTAACCTGTTGCTTCGTTGGCGTCGGTGCTGCGTCGGGCAAGGTCAAGAATCAGGTGTAGCCGCGCCAGCGGCGAACGCAGTTCATGCGAAAGGTCCTGCAGCACGCTGCGATCGTGCGCCACCAGCGCTTCGATGCGCTCGGCCATGGCATCGAAGTCGCGAGCGAGTGCGGCCAGCTCGTCATGGGCACGATCATCCTGATGGCCCACACGCGCAGACAATTCGCCGGATGCCATACGCCGCGTCGCCTTGCTGATGGCTTCCACGGGCCGGGCCACGCTGCGCGCCACCCACCAGCCGATGATGCCGATGAACAACAGCGACAACACGCCCTGGATCGCCAGGAAAATAGTCTGGCGCGTCTGCTGCCGCACGCGTGAATGCACGCGACTGACCGCAACCAGCTGCCGGGTCTGGCCGTCCTGCCCCTGCACCTGCTGGATCGCCAGATAGAGGTTCGGCCACGGCTGCAACACCACGTCGCGCTTCTCATCCAGCCAGGTTTGCAGCGAGCCCTGTACGGATGACGGCAGGCGGATCGGCACCAAGGCCTGCCCCTGCTCGAACAGCGTGGCTTCGATGCCTTCGTGACGTTGCTGTGCCGACCACTCGGCAAGTGCGGCCGTGCCGCCGCTCTCATAGGCCTGGTCGGCGCCCTGCGCCACCGCACCCCAGTTGATCTCCACCGCCGTGGTGTATTCGATGAAACGCTGGGTCAGCAAACCGCCAACACCCAGCGCCAGCAGGTTCGCCGCGCAGAAGAAGATCAGCAGGCGCCAGTAAAGCGAACTTTTGAATGGACTCACGCCGCCCCCGCCACCAGGCTGTAGCCGGCGCCACGCACCGACTCGATGCGCGGGGATTGCGGCGACGCTTCGGTGAGCTTGTGGCGCAGGCGGCTCACATGCACATCGATGCTGCGGTCAAAACGCTCCAGCTCGCGTCCGAGTGCCATACGCGTAAGCGTCGCCTTGTCGACCAGCTCGCCCGTACGTTGCGCCAGCGCCAACAGCAACTGGAACTCGGCCCCGGTCAGCGACAACTCCTGTTCGCCCACATAGGCGCGGCGCTCGCCCGGCTCCAATCGCAGCGTGCCGATCTGCAGGCTGCCTGCGGTGGCAGGTGTATTGCGACGCAGTTGCGCACGCACGCGGGCCAGCAGCTCGCGCGGCAGGCAGGGTTTGGTGAGGTAGTCGTCGGCGCCCAGTTCCAGGCCAATGACCCGGTCCACCGGCTCGCCGCGCGCGGACAGCATGATCACCGGCAGCCGGTGCTTCATGCGCAGCTCGCGCAGCGTTTCCAGGCCATCGCGTCCGGGCATCATCACGTCGAGAATGAGCAGATCGGGCCGCGAGGTCTGATTGTGCAGCTGCGCCAGGCCCGTCTCACTGTCGTGAGCGACATCCACCACAAAGCCCTCACGCTGGAGGTACTCGGCCAGCAAGCCCGCCAGGGCGCGGTCGTCGTCGACAATAAGGATTCTGGGCATCGGGTTCGTGTCTCCTGGCCGGATTCAAGCGGCGCCACGGCGAGAACTCTACCGGCTTTACCCTTCTTTACGCTTCGGCAAAGAACAGACACATAGCCTTGTCGTCAAATGGACACCAGCAAGTCCACCTCCAACGAAAAGGTATTCCCCCATGCGCAAGAACATCACTCTCGCCCTGGCGCTCGCATCGGCCATGGCTCTCGCTCCCTTCGCCATCGCTGCTGCGCAGGATGGTGGCCCGCACGGCGGTCATGGTCATCACGGTGCCGCTTTCGCTGCCATGAGCAAGCTCAACCTGAGCGACGCCCAGAAGGCCAGCATCAAGCAGATCATGCAGACCGCCTTCGCCCAGAACAAGCCGCAGCGCCAGGCCCTGCACCAGCAGCGCGAAGCGTTTGAAGCGATGGCTCCGAACTCCTCCGGCTACCAGGCTGCTGCTAGCAGCCTCGCCCAGGCTGAAGGCGCCGCCGCCGTGGCTCGCGTGCAGCAGCGTGCTGCGATCCGTGCCCAGATCTACGCCGTGCTGACCCCGGCCCAGCAGACCCAGCTGGCCTCGATCAAGGCCGCCGACCAGGCACGTCACCAGCAGTGGGAGCAGTTCAAGGCTCAGCATCCGGTGTCTGGCTCGACCTCGGCTCAGTAATTCTGTCGACGGCATAACAAGAAAAGTCATAGCGACGCATCTCCCCGCGTCGGCAAAACCCCTCGGCGCCAGTCTGCATGCTGGCGCCGTTCTTTTTTGGGGCTTCCAGATCAGGCTCGCCCAGCCGCGGCAAGCCGAACATCGCTTGCTTCTTCTCCGGTGCGAACTGGTGCGAACAGACCGTTGATCTGCCCTGTGCTCAACATGTGGCTCGCCATGGTGTCGTAGCGACCTTCAACCAGCGCTTCCGTGGCGATGTTGGCCAGATGCGCCAGCACAGCCTGGATGGCGCCGCAGCCGAGACTCACCCGCCGCACGCCCAGCCGCTGGAGATCAGCGACGGCGGGCGCTCCGGCATAGCCGGCATAGATATTCAGCGGCACCGAAAGTCGGCTGACCAGATAGCTGATTTCATCGGGATCGGCCAAGCCCGGAACGAAGATGCCATCGGCCCCGGCATCGATATAGCCAAGCGCGCGTCGCAGCGTCTCCTCGAGCCTCGCCTGTGCCGGCACCCCGGCAGCACAATAGGTATCGATGCGCGCATTGATGAAAAGAGGCAGGCCTTGTTGCCGCGCGACTTCGCGTACACAGGCAATACGCTCCCTGAGTACGGCAGCATCGGCCAGCGCCTGGGTCAGCGGGTCCGTGCCATCTTCGATATTGATGCCGACCACGCCCATCTCGATCAGGGCGGTCACCAGCACCGCCGTGTCCTGGGCACTCGCTCCAAAACCGCGCTCGATATCCACAGTGACTGGCGCCTTCACGGCGCGGCAGATACGGCGGCAGGTCGACAGCAGCTCCTGCGCGGGCATCTGCTCCCCATCGGCGTAACCCAGCGCCCATGCCATGCCGGCGCTGGTGGTCGCAATGACCTTGGCACCGGCCTGCTCGACGATCCGCGCGCTGGCGAGATCCCAGACATTAGGCAATACCAGGGGCTCTGGCCCGACATGCAACTGATGCAGGTATTCCGCACGGTTCCTCTGTTCACGATTCATGACCACGATCCCTCTGCGCCCGCCAACCGGGCACCGCTAGGAGACCATCCGTAGCACCGCGCCGCTGTCAGAATCTTTAGTCATCGCACGGGGGGGCACAGGCAGGCTGGGATGTGGGTTGATAAGCTCGGCCCCGCTGCCCGCCAAGGCGACTGCCGGCCTGGAGACCATGTCGAGCCTCACTTCACGAGTACTGCTGTCCACGGACTCGCTCACGCTGCGACACGTTCACTGCGATGGCGCCTGTCGCCATCGCGGCGATGAAGAATGCGCCTCGTCGGTGCAACTGGTGTTTCCCTACCGCGGCATTTACCTCAGACACCTGGGTTCGGACCAGGCCGTGGCCGATGCGAACCATGTGCTGTTCTTCAACGCACACGAGGGTTACCAGGTCAGTCATCCACTGGATGGCGGCGACGCCTGCCTGTCCTTGAAGCTGGACGAGGCCGTGCTTGAGGAATTGACGCCGCGTCCGCTGCTACAGACGGATCGATCGTTGGCGTTCCGCACGCAGTCCCAGCGCATCGACGCAGGCACGCAGGCCCTCGTGGCGCTGTTGCGCCACAGCCTCGATCGCGGAACCGTCGAACCGCTGGAAGCCGAAGCCCTGCTGCTGAGTCTGGTAGGTCAAAGTCTCGGACCGCGCACCTCGCGACAGCCCACCTCCACGCATGCACGACGCCGGCTGGCGGATCGCGTGAAGGTGCTACTGGCCAGCGACCTCTCGCGGCGCTGGACACTGGCGGACATCGGCCAAGAAATCGGCAACTCGCCGGTCTATCTCACCCAGGTGTTCCGGCAGGTCGAAGGCATGCCGCTCTATCGCTATCAGCTGCAGCTGCGGCTGGCGCGTGCACTTGATCTCATGGATCAATACGACGATTTGTCAGCGCTGGCCGCCGAGTTGGGTTTCTCCAGCCACAGCCACTTCACCAGCGCCTTCCGGCAAGCGTTCCACCGCTCGCCTACCGATTTTCGCCGCGCCACCTTGGCTTAGCAGACCGCAACGGGCTTCGTCACGTCACCAGGCCTTCGGTACCGGCACGCTGGTGATACTCGTTGCACATCTGCTCGACCAGCGCCCGGTGGTCGGGCAGATCGGCCAATGCCTGTGACGCAGCACGCTGGATCATCGCGAACTCCTGGCGGGCTTCGTCCATGCGCGGATAAATATGGCGCATGGGCTCGAGATTCGTCTTGAACTCCATGCCATAGAGCACGTACTGCCAGCTCGACGTCTGGAACATCTCAAGGTCGCTGACGAAGTCGAGTCGATGCGGTGGCCGCAGCTTCCATTGCGCGAGCTTGTCCTGCAGCGTCTGCGGGATGCCGGCTGCATCGGCGTTGTCGATCCAGAACTGCGAGTCGCGGCGCTGGCTCAGGCAGTAGTGCATCTTGATGAAATCGATGATGCGGTCGTAGCGCGCCACCACCATGTCGTTGAAGTGTCTGGCGGCGCGCTCCATGTCGTCGGTGTCGCCCGGCAACAGATGCGTCAGCAGATAGGTGGCCAACTCGATCAGTGCGATGCCGGTGGATTCCAGCGGTTCCACAAAGCCACCGGCCAAGCCCACCGCCACGCAGTTCTTGCGCCAGTGCTCGGGCCGATAGCCGGTCTCGAACTTGATATGGATGGCCTTGAGGCCTTCCGCCGCGGTGCCCAGGTAGCGGCGGAACACCTCTTCGGCGCGCTCATCGTCGGTATGCCGCGAGGAGTACACGTAACCCACGCCACGCCGCTTCTGCAGGCCAATGTCCCAGATCCAGCCAGCCTCCTGCGCGGTGGAAATGGTGTAGGAGGGAATCGGCGTATCCGGTTGCGCGTAGGGCACCTGCATCGCCACCGCGCGATCGGCAAACAGCACGTCGCGACGACTGCGGAACGGCGACTGCATGACGCCGCCAATCAACGCACTGCGCAGGCCAGTGCAATCCACATAGAGATCGGCCGTGAGCTCGCCCAGTTCGGTGGTGATGACGCGTGCAATGGCGCCCTGCTCGTCCAGCTCGGTGCGCTCGACGGTGGCCACGTGCCGCTTCACGCCCAGCGTTTCTTGTCCGTGTTCGGCCAGCACCTTCGCAAAACACGCCGCGTCGAAATGGAAGGCGTGATTCATCGGACCCAGATAGTCCGGGTCCTTCAGGCGCTTGGGGCCGCGACCACGGTCCACCAACAGGCTCTGCATGGTGACGGCATCAGCGAAGGATGCGCCTTCAGGTGCGCCACCCAACAGCCAGTACGGCAACAGCTCCGGGCCGCCGGGCCGCTGGCTCGGCGCGCTGAATGGATGAAAGAAATGGTCACGGCCTTCGGTACCGGGCGGCCGTACCCAATGACGATAGTGAATGCCCTGTTTGTACGTCGCCGTGGCGCCGACCAGGAAGCGTCGCTCATCGAGGCCAATGGCCGACAGCGTGCCGCGGATGGAAGGAAAGGTCGCCTCGCCCACACCGAGCAGCCCGATGCTGGACGACTCCACCAGGTGCACCTGGACGCTGTTCGGATCGATCGCGTTGACGGCTTTGGCGAGGTAACAGGCCGTCAGCCAACCGGCCGTGCCACCGCCAACCACGAGTACTTTCTTCAAGCGCGCCATGAGGTGTTCCTAGGGGCTGTCCGATCGACGTGCCCTAGTGTCGCGCATGCGAAACCTGGGGCAAAGAAAAGCCGGGTCCCCCCACAGGGACCCGGCAAAAGCCATTCATGGGGAGGAAAGGGCGATATCTCGGGGATCATCGCCCTCAGAACGGCAAGCCATAGGCGGCAAAGGCGAGGTGGGTCGCCGCCCGTCTACGGTGTTAGAACCAGAAGCCCAGCTGGACGCCATAGGTACGCGGCGGCAGGTATTGCGCGGTGTAGATGAGATTGCCATTGACCAACCAGCTGCCCGAGCTGGTCTTGATACGGTCGTCGGACACGTTCTGCACATAGGCGTTGACGTACCACTTGTCGCCCGGCTCGGTGTAGCGCAGCGACAGGTCGCCACGTACGTAGGCCTTCTGCTCGTCGGGCGCGCCCAGGTTGAACCAGCTCAGCCATTGCGAACTTTGATACTGCGCGCTGAGGCGCGGCGTCAGGCGACCGCCGTTACCGAGGTGGAAGTCATGCTCGTAGATGGCCGTCAACGATACGTTCGGCGCGTGCGGAAGGTCGTTGCCCGTGACGTTGAGGCAGGTGCCAACGCCTAGCGGCGCGGTCGGCGGGCACGTCGGGAACCCCGCATAGTCGTTGCTTCCCGCATACATCAGCGTGCCCAGCTTCTTCTTCGGAATCGAAGAGAAGATCAGGTTGAGGCGGTCGTCCTGCTCCTGCAGAGCCAATTCGGATTCAATACCGATCACTTCGGTATCGCCCTGCACGTTCGAGAAACCGAGGCCGTGTGCGCCGTTGGCATAGGTAATGGCCGACGACAGCTGGAAGTTCTTGAAGTCCTCGTAATAGGCCGCGCTGTTCCAGGTCAGGTGACCGTCAAGGAAGCTGAACTTCGTGCCGATTTCGTAGTTGGTGAGCGTTTCGGGCTGGTACAGCGCGCCACCATCCTGCGTACCGCCGGACTTGTAACCGGTCGATATGCTGGCGTACGCCAAACCGTGCTCGCTGATATCCGTGTCCACGCGAGCCAGCCAGGTGACTTTGCTCTTGCTGTAGGTGGCCGTGTTGTACTGGCCGGCCGAGAAACCAACGGCCGGGCTCGGCAGCACACCGGGCGAGATCGGAATCTGCGGCACGGTCGGGTCGTAGTTCCAATCCCAGTTGATGCCACCGTCGTTGGCCTTGTTGTCGTGCGACCAGCGTGCGCCCGCGGTGAAGCGCCAGCTATCGGACATATGCCAGGTGCCTTGTCCGAACACCGCCTTGGACGCCACAGTCTCCTCGGGCTGGATGAAAGAGCCCTGCCAGCTGACCGTACCCTGCTGGGTACCGTTCATGATCGGAATATCGAAGCGGATGTTGTTGTCTTCGTGCTCGTAGTACGCACCCACGATCCAGTCGATGGTCTGCTGGCCGGTCGACTTCAAGTCCACTTCGTTGCTGTAACTTTCGTAGTTCGAATAGTTGGTGCGATCTTCCTGGTACACGGCACCGGTCGTGAAGCTGGTGGGCACACCCACGCCCACGTCCTGATCGAAGTCGCCCTTGCCCGAGAAGCGGTTGTAGCCAGCGATATAGCTCAGCTCCATGCCATCGGTGAAATCCCAGTCCATGCGGCTGCGCACCGTCTTGGACGTGCGGTCCAGGTAGGGCGCCGTGTCGATCAGCGCCGACCAGAACTGCTGGCCCGGACGCGGGTTCTGCATCAGGCTCAGGTCGGGCGTGCCGCGATCCAGGAAGTACTCATACGACAGGTTCCACTTGAAGTTGTCAGAGGGCTGCCACAGCGCACTCACGCGCACGGCGGACTGATCCTGCGCGTTGTACTTCTTGCCGGTTTGCACGTACTGATTAAGATTGATCGGCTGGAAGTTGGCGATGTTGCCGCCCGACGCAAGGTAATTCGCCTGCTGCTGCGGCACCGACGGAATCTCGCTGGCCGGGTTCTGATAG
Source organism: uncultured Gammaproteobacteria bacterium (assembly GCA_963783075.1). GTDB lineage: Bacteria > Pseudomonadota > Gammaproteobacteria > Xanthomonadales > Rhodanobacteraceae > Dyella. The sequence continues at coordinate 208,842 of CAWAMF010000004.1, forward strand.
TTGACGTAACCGTCGTGCTGCTCATGCACCGCCGCCACACGCATCGCGAACGTGCTGCTGATCGGCAGGTTGATGGCAACGCGCTCGCCGGTCTGGTTGAAGTTGCCAGCCTCGACCTGGCCATTGCCGTAGAAGCCGGCAGTGAGGTCAGGCTTGGCCGTCTGGAAGCTGATGGCACCGGCGGTGGAGTTGCGACCCCACAGCGTGCCCTGCGGGCCGCGCAGCACCTCGACGCCGTCCATGTCCAGCAGCAGGCCGGATGCCGCCTCGGCACGCGGCGCGTAGATGCCATCGACGAAGGTGGCGACCTCGGGGTCGGCGTATTCGGTCTTGGCGCTATCGTTGCCGATGCCGCGCAAGGTCAGCGTGACCACGCCATGGTCGCCTTCACTGGTGCCCTGCAAGCCCGGTACCAGCTTGGTGAGATCCTGCACCGTCATCACGCGCTCTTTGTCGAGCGTGTCAGCCGAGATGGCGCTTACCGCCACCGGCGTTTTCTGCAGGGGCGTCTCGCGTTTGGTGGCGCTCACCGAGATGGCGTCGAGCTGCTTGACCTTCTTCTCGATTGGCGGGGCCGGATTCTGCGAAGACGAACTCTGCGGTGACGCATCCTGATCCACAGCGAGCGCGATGCCCGGTGCGAACACCACAGACATGGCGATATACAACGCCGAGTAGCGCAACTTCATTTGCCTTCCCCTCCAATTCGTACGGATTGTTGTGTATCACCGCCCTCGACGGTGATGCGATTGCCGTTACTCCCCCAAATGACAGCGCTGTCATTCATTGAAATGACAGCGCTGTCATGTCGGATGATAGACCGGTTTCCTCACAGAAGCTTGACGCGTGGCAGCACATGCATAATATCGAGTCAAGTTACTGATATTTATCCTTTTAACTTGAAATAACGACTGCCTCATGAGTCGTTTATGGTGCAGGGCAAATAGCCGTCTCGCCGTCCAATACCGCAAGGTTGACGCGGAACTGTCAGATGGCCGAGGCCGATAACCACGTCAGTGAAATCCCCAACCCACGAGCTGCACAAACGTGCGGCTTTCGCTGAGACCTTCATGGATGCCCTCCCCGGCTTCCCATGACCCGGGTTACTTGGTGCAGTCGATGACCTGATCCACGTCCGTGCCCAATGCGATGCGAGAGATCGCCAACACATCGCCCTTGCCTGCGCCCATCGCGAACGGCTGGTCGATGTGATGCATGTCCGCACCTGCTGCCCGGAAACACTTGAGCGGTACGCCAACGCGCGCCCACTGACCCGGCGTCAACTTGGCCAGCTGCGCACCCACCGCAACACGCCCCTCGCATGCCTTGCCGCAGCCCATCCCTATCCAAACCCGCGAATCTGGTAGCGCGTCCACGCGCACCGTCGTCACCAGCAACACGTCGCCGTTGGTTTCCCGATCGAGATCGATGGGCGTTTGCGCGTGGATCACAAGTTCCGCGCCGTCCTTGTTCCAACGGAAGCGACGCGCGTCTTCCTGTGCCTTGTAGTCAAACGCGGTCATGCGCAGGCTGCCGTCCGTGGTATCGGCCGGCGATACATCCGCCGACACGGAAGCGCCTTCGCCATTGACCAGGGTGAAGGTGTAGCCGTGCACGGCCTTGCCTCGCTCCAGATAATTGCCAACCGGAACCTGCACGCCACTGATCCCGGATACCTCCGGCAGTTTCGGCAGGTTCGCGTGATCGGCGTAAGTCATTCCATAACCGAACGGGAACTGCGGCGGCTCCGCACCCTGCACGGCCGAGCGCGGCCACGCATAGGCCAGCTTGCCGTGGAAGTCGTTGGCGATGCGTCCGTCGCGCGTGCGCAGAAGTACGTCAGCTACGCCACCACCTTCGCTGCCCGGAAGCCACGCCGCGACGAATGCATCGGCGGCATTGATCTCGCGATTCACCCAAAGCGGACGACCGCTGAGAAACACCGCCACCACCGGAATGCCTTGGCCGTGCAGCTGCTTGATCAGTTCGAGGTCATGATCGTCGCCGGGGCGATACATCAGGTTGGGGATATCGCCCTGAAACTCGGCGTACGGGTCTTCGCCAAACACCACCACAGCCACGTCGGGCCTGTGCGTGAAATGGCCATCCGTCGCGATCTCCGTCGTGCCGCCAGCAGCCTTGACCTGCTCCGCCAGGCCCGCGCCAATCGACTGCGCGCCCGGGAAGTTCTCGTTCTTCAAACCCGCACCTTGCCAAGTCAGGGTCCAGCCGCCGCTCTGACGCGAGATATTGTCCGCACCATCGCCCGCCACCAGGATGCGCTTGCGCGGATCGATCGGCAGCGCGCCACCATTGTTCTTCAGCAATACCAGCGTTTCGCGTACCGCACGCCGCGCAATGGCGCGATGCGCGGGGCTTCCGATCACTTCGGCCGAGGTCATCGCAAGCGGCAATGTCGACGGCATACCCTGCTCGAACAGACCCGCGCGAATCTTCACGCGCAGGATGCGCGCTACCGCGTCGTTCAATCGCGCGCTGGAAATGGCGCCCGACTTCACCTCGGCAAGCGTGTGCTCGTAGAGCCCGCGCCAGCTGTCCGGCCCCATCAACATGTCGAGACCCGCGTTGATTGCCGCCGGGCAATCATCGTTGCTGCAACCCGGAACCTGACCGTGTGCATTCCAGTCGCCGACCACGATGCCCTGGAAGTCCATGCGGCCTTTCAACACGTCGGTCAGCAGGCCTTTGTTGGCGGATAACTTCTCGCCGTTCCAACTGGAAAACGACGCCATCACCGTCTGCACGCCCGCTTCGATCGCGGGCGGATAGCCGGCAGCGTGCACGGTGCGCAGAGTCGATTCGCTGATCTGCGCATCGCCCTGATCCTTGCCGTTCTTCGTGCCGCCGTCGGCGACGAAATGCTTGGCCGTCGCGATGACGTGCGAGCTGTCGAGAAACGCTGCGCTGCCCACCTTGCCTTGCAGGCCTTCCACCATCGCCGCGCCGTACTGCGCGACCAGCTGTGGATCCTGCGAGTAGCCTTCGTAGGAGCGGCCCCAACGCACATCCTGCGGCACCGCGATGGTGGGTGCAAAGGTCCAGTTGAGGCCGGTGGCCCGCACTTCTTCTGCAGTCGCAGCACCGATCTCACGTATCAACTCTGGATCGTGCGCGGAACCCAAGGCGGAGTTCTGCGGAAACAAAGTGGCGCCGACCACGTTGTTGTGCCCATGCACCGCGTCGATGCCGAACAACAAGGGAATGGCCACGTGGCCGCCCGTGGTGTCCTTGGCAGCCTGATAGAACGCATCGGCCAACGCCTTCCACTGCGCAGCATCGGCGACCAGCGCACCATGCGGCTTGGAATTGCCTCCGGCGAGAATCGAGCCGAGACGGTATTTGCGCACGTCATCTGGCGTCACGCTGAGGATATCGGCCTGGATCAACTGACCCACCTTCTCCTCCACCGTCATCTTCGCCATCAATGCGGCGACGCGCTGCTCGAGCGCCGCGTCCTTCGGCAATGGCCAGGTGGCGCGTGGCCATTGGTCGGGATGCACGGTCGCGGCCTCATCGGCCCACACCTGACTGCCTTGCATGCAGGCCAGTGCCACGGCCAGAACTGTCGGGGCACAACGCAAACGGCGAACGGTCGCCAGCACGGCTCTCTCCATCAGGCTTTAGGGGTGGCTCCCCCTCGGAGCCGTGTCGGGCAGCCTGACAGAAATGACAGCGCTGTCAATTTGCGATGCAGCAAGCGCCGAAATTGTTTTATATCCATCAATATCAAATTGTTATATCGCCACAGGCCGACGACTAACCAATTCTTCGGCCCGGGGAGCGTTTCGACGTTATCGCTAGATATTCCCGACGCAACGAGCGTTTCGGCTGCCTGCCCCCGCTGAGTCATTTTTCTCCGGGTGTCTACGCTTGTTGTAGGAGCGCCCCCTGTGCGCGACTGGATGCGCGTCAGTTTGTAGCGCTGTCGCCAGGGTGCCGCCTACGCAGCGGGCGTTAACGCCACAACCGAGCGATGCAGCCACTAGATCGCCGCCTTGCTGTTGTGAAGCACCTATCGCCCGAGCCTGGAGACAGAAATGAGGCCGCCGGTCGCGCACAGGGTGCGCTCCTACAAGGGTCCCCCACTCCTCGAAACCCGCGTAAGCGCCAGCCGGGCGACAACGACCCATCGCAAAACGAAATCAGGGAATCCCGGCCGTCGACTCCCGCAACTGCAACGAATAAGGCACCTGCACCAGCAGCCCCTCCCCCCGCCCACGCAGCCTCTCCATCAACTGCAACGCCGCCAACTTCCCCATCTCACGACTCGGCTGCCTCACCGTAGTCAGCGGCGGCCACAACTGCGTTGCAAGGGGCGTGTCGTCAAACCCGCACACCGACAGATCACGCGGTACCTTCAGGCCGCGCTCGTTCGCCGCCCACATCACACCTGCTGCCATATCGTCGTTCGCGGCGAAGATGGCGGTAGGAGGCTCCGACAGTGCAAAAAGCTGCTGGGCCGCCGTCACGCCGGAGCCGAAATTGAATTCGCCCTGCACGATCAAAGCAGGATCGTTGGGCAATCCGGCGGCAGCCATCGCATCCTTGTAGCCGGCCAGTCGCCAGCGGCTGGCGCCATGGTTGGCGATGCCCACGATGTGGGCGATGCGCCGGTGTCCCAGCTCAACCAGATGGCTGACCAAAGCCTTGGCCGCCTGCTGCTCGTCCATGCACACGCCGATGGAACCTTCGCGATGTAGCGGCGAGATGCTGGCATGTGGCACGCCGTGCTCGTGCAGACGCTTCAGGAGCGCCGGGTAATCGGTGAGTGGCGGCGTCACGATGACGCCGTCGATGTGGTGATCCGCTACCAGCGCATCGACGCGACGAATGAAATCCTGTCCCCTCATGCGCAGGGGGCACGCCATCATGCTGTAGCGGTGGGCGTCGCAGGCGTCGAGTACGCCGTCCTGGATCTCGGCAAGGTAGGTCGAGGCGGGGTTGTTGTTGTTGTCGTACAACATCGCCACCAGGAACGAGCGGCTGCCCGCCAGCCCACGTGCCGAGGGGCTCGGCCGATAGTTCATCGATTCCATGGCAGCAAGCACCCGCTGGCGCGTGGAATCCTTGACCGACGACTCTTCGTTCAAAACGCGGGAAACCGTCTTAGGCGAGACGCCCGTCGCACGTGCTACATCTTCCAGGCGGACCCGCATGGTTTCTCCCAACATCAAAGTGCTACGGGCGACTATGCCTCTCGCGCCCGGCGCTTTACAAGGAGGCGCAACGGCACTGCCGATATCGCTGCGAGGCGATGGCCCGGGGCAACGGTAATGGGCCAGCCCCAGGCGCCACGCGCTTACTCGCCCCAAAAAGCGGCGCGCGTATACTCAATCGATCGGACGAAGTCCGTGCAGGCAGGTGTGTGCCATGCATCGTCGCGTGCGCCCCAGCCTCGGCTGGATCGCTTGTTTGGCCGTGAACGCTTGCCCTGGGTTTGCGGCGGATCAGCATGTGGACGCGCCAACCTCGGGGTCGACGGCGCCGATGCCCGAGCCACCCGCAACAACCCGGATGTCCGCACCACCGGCCGATTCGGTGCACCGAATTCTTCTGGAGCAGTTGGCGCTACGCCCGCAGCCAGCTCCGGTGCTGCGCCGTCCCGGGTTCGCGGAGTCCATCATGCCCATGGACAATGCGCTGACACACCTGCAAGCACCGGCACCGCCGGGCCGTATCGCCACGCTACAGTCCTGGCTGAAACGCCACTTTGCCGCTGGCTGCATCAAACCCGCCGATCAGCGCTGGACGCCCTATGTCGCACTGGCAAAAGACACCGGCCTGAGCGGAAGCACTGACGTTGTCGCCTACAAGACTTGGAAGCTGATGAATCAATCCGATGCCAGGGAAACGGTGCAGGCACGATTGCAACAGTGGGGTGTTGCCGACACCTACGTCGAGCGCGGCGCCGCCCAGTTTGACGCCTTCCGTGAAGCACCTGTCGCGCGAAACGCTGTGGTCGGGATGGCTGGATTTGCAGCCTTCTACAACGTTGCCGCGTGGATGGATTCGGAAACGCCCGTCAACGCATGCGCCGATCAGGAGGGTTGGGGATTCCTGCGCCATGGCCAAGCCTTCAGGCTCTGGGTGGGCGCACTCGGATTGGTGCTGGCTATTGCGCTTTACGCGTTACTGAAAAAGGTGGGCGTGCTGCGTTAGCGGTCGCCGGATCCCTGAAGTAGCTCGCAACGGCCCTGTGTCGTAGCGAAGTGGCGCGCACCCAGAAAACCGAGCACGCGCCATGGTGACTTCAAATGCGCGCTTCGCTCATGGCGCCTCGCACCGATATGCATGCATCACACACGCTAGCGACCCGATACCCGCACACCACTATGGTCACTAGGCCGGCACCCACACGCGCGCATAGTGTGGGCGCGGTGCAACGACAACGCAGCCGGTCAGCGACATAATCGCAGTGAACATGACGGCGAGGCCGAGACCGAACAGCATGAGTCGACGCATAACGCTCTCCTTTGTGTGATGGACTTGTAGCGGAGAACGCCAGCCGCGATGGCCCGATGACGCCGGGGCTAAAACGCGATGGCTGCGGTTCATGCAAATCGCAGCCGCCATTCATGCTGACTTGAAGCTTGCGCGTTAACGTTGCGCCAGCCGCTCCATGGTGGAGCGATAGCGCGCTGCGATCGCGGTCTTCATCGCGATGGGCAAAGTTGCGCACCATCCATTGGCCGCCAACCATCACGTCGCGCACCAATGGCGCATTGCCGGCGAACAGGAAGCTGTCGATCACCGATGCTTCATCGCGTGCGGCCAGTAGCGGTGCGCGGTCGTCCAGCACGAGCAGGTCGGCGCGGGCACCAGCACGAAGCTCGCCCACCGGCAGTCCCGAGGCCAGCGCACCACCACGCAGGGCGGCAGGCCACAGGGTCTCGCCGACGCTATCGCCCTGATGCCGGGCAGCGATATTGCGGTGCCGCGTGGAAAGACGCTGGCCATATTCGAGCCAGCGCAACTCTTCCACCGGCGACACGGAGATGTGCGAGTCCGAACCGATGCCGAGCGTGCCATGCGCATCCAGGTAGTCGGCCAGCGGAAACAAGCCATCGCCAAGGTTGGCTTCGGTAGTCGGACACAAGCCCGCTACCGCGCCGCTGCGCGCGAGGCGCGAGGTTTCGTGCGCGCTCAGGTGGGTGGCGTGCACCAGGGTCCAGCGTGCATCGACATCGGCGTGATCCAGCAGCCATTCGACCGGGCGGGCACCTCGGGTGGCCAGGCAATCCTGCACTTCGCCAATTTGTTCGGCGATATGGATGTGGACAGGCCCATGCTTCGTGGTGTCGTCCGCCAATACCTGGCGCATGGCCTCTTCCGGCACGGCACGCAGCGAGTGCAGTGCCATGCCCACGCGCAGGCTGTCACTTTCGTGCGCACGCAATGCGTCGAGCAGGCGCAGATAGGAGGGCACGTCGTGACCAAAGCGACGTTGACGGGGCGTCAACGGGCGCCCGTCGAAGCCGCCGCTCACGTACAGCACCGGCAACAAGGTAAGCGTGATGCCTGCTTCGCGCGCGGCCTCGATCAGCGCAAGCGACATCGCCTCGGGTTGCGCGTAAGGCGTGCCGTCGGGCTGATGATGCAGATAGTGGAACTCGCACACCTGGGTGTAGCCGCTCTTTAGCATCTCCACGTAGAGCTGCGCGGCAATTGCCTGCAGCTCGTCGGGGCCGATCGCGGCGGCGAATGCATACATGGTCTCGCGCCACGTCCAGAAGCTGTCGTCGCTGCGTCCCTTGCGCTCGGCCAGTCCGGCCATGGCGCGCTGGAAGGCATGCGAATGCAGGTTCGGCATGCCCGGAAGCACCCAATGCCCCAACCGCTCGCCCTCGCCAGCGGACAGGCCGGCAATCTGCCCACGGTCATCGATGGCCAGGCCGCTGTCACGGGTCCAGCCGTGCACGGTCCAGAGGCGGTCTGCGGTGTACTTCGTTGGAATCGTGGCGCCCATCGGCCTGCTCCTGGGGAGAGGGTCGAGTTTAACCGGCCCGCCCCGCCGCGTCGTTCAGGCCGCTGCGGCATAATGTGCCGATGGCCAAGAAGACCCGAGAAGACGCTCCCAAACTGCTCGTGCGCCAGGCGAAGCCGGCGGACGTACCCGCACTGGTCGACCTCACCGCTCGCGTCTATACGCCCGAGTGGGGACATTCGGCAGAAATGCTGCGCTCTCAGCAAACGCATTTCCCGGAAGGCCAGTTCGTGGTCGAGTATGAAGGCCGGGTCGTAGGCTATTGCGCCACGTTTCGTATCGACGAGGCCGCCGCCCTGGCCCCGCATACCTGGATGCAGATCACCGGCGGCGGCATGGGTTCGCGCCACAAGGCCGACGGCAACTGGCTGTACGGCATGGAAGTGGTGGTGCATCCGGACTTCCGCAACATGCGCATTGGCCAGCGCCTGTATCAGGCACGCAAGCGCTTGTGCACGGATCTGAAACTGCGCGGCATCGTGTTCGGTGGACGCATTCCCGGCCTGGCGCGCAACCTGCACCGCTACGGCAGCGCCGATGCTTACGTGCAGGCGGTGGTGGAAGGCCGACGCCGCGACCAGACGCTGAGCTTCCAGCGCAGCAATGACTTCGAGGTGATCGGCCTGTTGCGCGGCTATGTGCCTTCCGACTATGAGTCGCTGGGCTATGCCGCGCACCTGGTGTGGCGCAATCCGGAACTGCTCAACCAGCCGGACATTCCCTCGATTCCCTCGACCCAGCGTTTGCCCGACATGGTGCGCGTAGCTTCGGTGCAGTACCAGCAGCGGCGCATCCGTTCGTTCGAAGAATTCGCAACGCAAGTGGAATACTTCACCGACATCGCGGCCGACTACAGCGCCGATTTCGTCACCTTCCCCGAACTCATCACGCTGCAGCTGCTGTCGATCGAGAACGAGGAGCTGTCCCCGGTCGACTCGATCCGCAAGCTCAGCCAATACACGCCGCAGGTGAAGGAACTCTTCAGTCACCTGGCCGTGCATTACAACATCAACATCATTGCCGGTTCGCATCCGACCGAGCAGGCCAACGGCGACATTCACAATGTCTGCTACGTGTGCCTGCGCGACGGTTCGATCCATGAGCAGGAAAAAATTCACCCCACGCCAAGCGAGCGCACGGTGTGGAACATCACCGGTGGTGATACCGCGGCAACCATTCCGACCGATTGCGGCCCCATCGGCGTGATGATCTGCTACGACTCCGAGTTCCCCGAAGTGGCACGCCACCTGGTGGACCAGGGCGCGCTGATCCTGTTCGTACCGTTCTGCACGGATGTGCGTGAAGGCTACCTGCGCGTGCGCTACTGTTCGCAGGCCCGCGCGATCGAAAACCAGTGCTACGTGGTGCTCTCGGGCAACGTAGGCAACCTGCCCGGCGTCAACAACTTCGACATCCAGTACGGCCAGAGCTGCATCCTGACGCCGAGTGACTTTCCCTTCGCGCGCGATGGCATCGCGGCGGACTCCACACCGAACATTGAAACCGTGCTATTTGCTGACCTACACCTCGGAAGCCTCGCCCGCGCACGTAACGCCGGCGCCGTGCAAAACCTCAAAGATCGTCGCTTCGATCTGTATGAAACCCGCTGGACCCGCAAGTCCGAGGCGAAGTCGTGAGCGGCGTGGAGGATAACGACGGCAACCGGTCGCCCTCCTCGACCGGCCGACTGCGGCGGTTGACCGATTCGGAGCTGTTTTCCCCGGTGCAATGGCGTCGCCGCGTGTTGTTCTGGACGGGCGCCGTATTGGTGGGCCTGGCGGCCGTTGGCTTCGCGCAGGCGGCTGATTATGTGTTCGGCATTTTCCGTGGGGTGGTGGCGAGCAACCGCTACTGGGCCTTCCTGATCACGCCCTTCACGTTCGCATTGCTGGCCTGGTTGACCCAGGGTGCACTCAAGGCCACGCGTGGCTCGGGTATTCCACAGGCCATGGCGGCGCTGAAAGTGGAAGACGAGGGCTTCCGCCAGAGCCTGCTCTCGCTGCGCGTGGCGATTGGCAAGATGGCGTTGACGCTGGCCGCGTTGCTCGGTGGCGCCTCGGTGGGACGCGAAGGCCCCACCGTCCACGTCGGCGCTGGCCTGCTCTATTCGATGGGACGGCGCTTCGGCTTTGACGACCCCACGGCGGCGGGCCGTTTCATTCTCGCAGGCTCCGCTGCCGGCCTCGCCGCGGCATTCAATACGCCGCTGGCGGGCGTGGTATTTGCCATCGAGGAAATGAGCGGCGCGTTCGAGCACCGCATGAGCGGCACGTTGCTCACCGCCGTGATCGTGTCGGGCGTGGTGTCGCTGGGCATCCTCGGCAACTATGCCTACTTCGGCCATTTCGACATCGGCCTGCCGCTGGGCAACGCCTGGTGGGCGGTGCTGGCCACCGGCACCGTGGGTGGCCTGGCGGGTGGGCTGTTCGCACGATTGATCCTGCCCAGTGACCACGGCTTCCGCGGCGTCATTGGTCGCCTGCGTGGACGTCAGCCGGTGGTGTTCGCTGCGGCGTGCGGCCTCGCCCTGGTATTGCTGAGCCAGCTCACGCATACCGGCCTGTACGGCACGGGTTACGCGCAGGCCAAGGACATTCTGGAAGGCCATTCCGATACCGTGTCGGTGTTCGGCGCACTGAAGTTCCTCGGCAACATCGCCTCGTACTGGGCGGGCATCCCTGGCGGCATTTTCTCGCCGGCGCTCGCGGTCGGCGCAGGGTTGGGCAACAACCTCAGCAGCATCCTGCCCGGCGTTGATCCATCCGCCGTGGTGCTGCTGGGAATGGCCGCCTATTTGTCGGGCGTGACACAAGCGCCGCTCACCGCCACCGTGATCTCGATGGAGCTCACCGCCAACCAGCAGATGGTGCTGCCGATCATGGCCACCTGCCTGCTCGCACGCGCGGCTTCGTCCATCCTCTCGCGCAAGCCGGTGTATCGCGCGTTGGCCGACAAGTTGATCGAGGGCTACGAACAGGAGCTGGCACGACGCGCCGCCGAGGCGCAACCCGAATCGGTGAAGGACGATGACCTGGCAGCGGACATACGGCCCATGGTGGAAGATCCCGCCACGCCGATTCCACCCGCGCACGCGCCTTCCGACGACACCTCACCGAAACCGTCCGCGACGCCATGACGACACACTGGGATCACCTGTTGCTCGATGCCACGCTGGCGACTTTTGCCGGTGAGGCACCTTATGGATTGATCACTAACGGTGCCATCGCGCTGCATCAGGGCCACATCGCCTGGATCGGCCCGAAGAACGAGTTGCCCGCCAATGCGGTGGACCAGTCTGCGCGCGTCGATTATCTCGACGGTGCACTCATCACGCCGGGCCTGATCGACTGTCACACCCATCTGGTGTTTGGCGGCAATCGCGCGCACGAGTTCGACCTTCGCCTCAACGGTGCCAGCTATGAAGAAATTGCCCGCTCGGGTGGTGGCATTGTCTCTACCGTGAAAGCCACGCGCGAGGCCACGGAAGACGCGTTGTTCGCCCAGGCATTGCCTCGCGCGCAAGCCTTGCTGGCCGATGGCGTCACCACGCTCGAGATCAAATCCGGCTACGGCCTGGATCTGGATACCGAGCGACGCATGCTGCGAGTGGCTCGTCGCCTCGGCAAGGCACTGGGCATCACCGTGCGCACGACCTTTTTGGGCCTGCATGCACTGCCGCCGGAATATCGCGACGATCGCGACACCTTCGTCGCGCGTGTTTGCGACGACATGCTGCCCGCGCTGGCCGGCGAGGGGCTGGTCGATGCGGTCGATGCATTCTGCGAGAACATCGGATTCACGCACGCCGAAACCCGTCGTGTGTTCGAGCGTGCGCAGCAGCTTGGCCTGCCGGTGAAACTGCATGCCGAGCAGTTGTCCGATCTCGATGGCGCGGCGCTGGTCGCTTCCTTCGGTGGCCTCTCTGCCGATCACCTGGAGCATTTAAGCGACAGTGGCATTCGCGCCATGGCCGCCGCGGGCACCGTCGCCGTGCTGCTGCCCGGCGCGTTCTACGCCTTGCGCGAAACGAAGCTGCCGCCCATCGCCGGCCTGCGCGAACAGGGTGTACCGATGGCCGTGGCCACTGACTGCAACCCAGGCACGTCGCCCCTGCTATCGCTGCGCCTCGCCGCAGGCATGGCCTGCACCCTGTTTCGTCTCACGCCGGAAGAGGCGCTGCGCGGCGTCACCGTCAACGCAGCCAAGGCGCTGGGATTGCGCGATCGCGGCACGCTGGCCATCGGCCAACGCGCCGATCTGGCGATATGGAACGTTCGTGAGCCCGCTGAACTGTGCTACTGGATCGGTGGCAGCCATGTGCTGCGCAATGTTTTCCTTGGCGGCGAAGAGCTGTCGCCGGAGGCGTAGCGGCCAGGTGTGAGACAGCTTCGGAGATCGCCCATAAAAAAACCCCGCTTATGCGGGGTTTTTTTCGAAGTAATGACGGCTTAGGCCGACTTCTTCTTGGGAGCAGCCTTCTTGGCAGCGGCCGGCTTGGTCACGGTCGCCTTGGCACCGGCCACGGCCGGCTGCAACGAATGCGCGCGGCTGTTGCCGTAGCTGCCACGGTAGGTCTTGCCACGACGGGTCTTGCGATCGCCCTTGCCCATGAGGGGAACTCCTTGATTCGTTAGGGTGAACAGTCAACCATCGTATCAGCGACCGCTCAAAGCGCAATAGTCAGTGGTGCGCGGGGCCACCGCAGCCGCGCCCCTGATCCGGACACGGCTCTGCATCGATCTGCACTGTCACATGCTGAATGCCGAAGCGTTCAGCCAGTACCTGGTTGATGGCGATGATGGCGGTGGTGCTGCTGGCCTCGTCGTGCAGTTCTGCGTGCAGGGTGGCCATGCGCGATCCCGAGGCCAGCTGCCAGACATGTACGTGATGAATATCGCGGATCGAAGTGTCGGCCTGCCGCAGTGCATCGGCCACGTCGCCGGTATTCATGCCCTCGGGCACGCCTTCCAGCAGGATATGCGCCGAGCGGCGCAACAGGCGCCACGCGCTGTTGAGGATCAACAGCGACACCAGTAGGGAAAGCACCGGGTCGGCCCAGTTCCAATCCAGCCAGCGCACCAGCAGCGCGGCTACTACAGCAGCTACCGAGCCCAGCAGATCACCCAGCACGTGCAAGGTAGCGCCGGCGAGATTGACATCGTCATGCGCGTGGCCGTGCAGCGTGCGCAGCACCAGCAGGTTCACGATGAGCCCCGCCACCGCCACCACCAGCATCATCCCGGACAGGATGTGCGATGGACTGAACAGGCGCGTGATGGCCTCATACGCAATGAACGCCACCAGCACGAACTGCGTAAGCGCATTGACGAACCCGGCCAGCACTTCGAGACGCCCGTAGCCATAGCTGCGCCGCGCATCCGCCGGCCGCCTGGCAAACCACGCGCCAACCACGGCCAGCAGCAGCGCCAATGCATCAATCAGCATATGGCCAGCATCGGCCACAAGGGCCAGCGAACCCGACCAGAAGCCGCCCACCATCTCCACCAACATCATCAGCGTGGTGAGTACGAACGCGAAGATCAGCTTGCGCTCACGGCCGTTGATACCGCCGCGGCCTTCATCATGAACGTGTGCATGGCCGTGACCGTGGGCATGGTCATGAGCGTGATGGTCGTGGGTGTGGGTTCGAACGGAATTCATGCGCGAATGCTAGGAACCGCAAGCCCCGTTACACAATCACGACGGCCGCGAGCGGTGGCCTCAATGGGCACACTGGGGGCCATGCACGTGCGTCGCACGATGCTTTCGCAGATTGACGAAGTGCGCCGAAGCAACCAGCAGGCCACCGCATGTCACCAGCACGCTGTGCAGCGCGATGGAATAGTTTTCGGCGAAGGTGACGCCAGTGATCAACAGCGCCAGTCCCGGCAACGCCAGCAGCAACGGCATCGGCTGATGGTGGCGGCGATAGCCGGTGATCAGGCTGATCAAGGCAAGCGCGCTGGCAAACAGCACGAAGCCGCGCTCGAAACGATGGTCAGCAAGAAAGCTCAAGCCAAGCAGCGGCAACACCGCCAATACGAACGGCAACGCAGCGCAGTGAATGGCGCATAGAAACGACGCGCTGACGCCGATGCGATCGGCCAGTTGCCACCAACGGTTTTTGCTCAAGGGCTCTAGGTCCATCGGTTCGATTCGATTCGAGGCAAAAGCGTGGGGGCTTGCAGGGGTGGATGCAAGAGACGTTACATTATAACGTAACCAAACACAACCCAAAGGAGTGCCGCCCATGCGCAAGACGATGTTCGCCCTCTCGCTCGCCGCCGGCTTCGGAGCCGTGTCGCCACCGCTGCAGGCCGCCGAGATCGAGGATTCGGTTGGCGAAAGCAGCACGGGCGGGGACAGCCGCAAGGCCCACCGCCTGGAGGCGATGACGGTTCATGCCATTCCCTTGGACCAAGAGACGGATCAAATTGTCGCCCCCGTCGAAGTACTCGGCGGCAGCGCTCTGGACGACGCCAAGGCCAACACCCTGGGCGAAACCGTTTCCGGCTTGCCGGGCGTGCAGACCACCGCCATGGGCCAGGCGGTGGGCCGCCCGGTCATCCGTGGGCTGGACGGCACCCGCGTCGCCATTCTGGCCAACGGGCTGGGTGCCCAGGATGCCTCTGGGGTCAGCCAGGATCACGCCACCTCCGTCGAACCCTTCCTGGCCGACCAGATCGAAGTGCTGAAGGGGCCATCGGCCCTGCTCTACAGCGCGGGAGCCATCGGCGGTGTGGTGAATGTGGTTGATGGACGTATTCCCACCGTCGCGCCGCATGGTGGTTTCAACAGTCGCATCGAGGCCCGCTATGACGGCGTCAACAACGGCAAGACTGGACTGTTCCGGCTTGATGCGGGCAACGAACGCTTCGTGCTTCACGCCGATGGGCTGCGCCGAGACGACGGCAACTACCGCGTTCCCGGTGGCACCCAGCCAAACAGCCAGTTGAAGACCACTGCCGGCGCGATGGGCGCATCACTGCTGGGCGACTGGGGCTATGTCGGCCTGTCCATTTCTCGCTACCTGAGCCACTACGGGGTGCCGAACGAGACGGATGAGGGGCCCGAGCATGACGATGAGCATGAGCATGAACACGAGGACGCGCACGGCCACGAGGACGGCCCCGCAGCCATCAAGCTGGCCCAGACCCGCTACGACCTGAAGGGCAGTTTTCGTCATCCCCTGCCCGGTATCGCCAAAGCCGACATCAGTTTTGGACACACCGACTACCAGCACGCGGAATACGTGGGCGCTGCCCCAGAGACCACTTTCCTCACCCCGGCAAACGAGGGGCGCCTGCTGTTCACCCATGTTCCGCTCGCGGGCTGGGAGGGCGCCTTTGGCGTGCAGTACGTGCGTCGCAGTTTTGCCGCGTTGGGTGATGAAACCTTCATTCCTGCCACTACGACAAGAAACTGGGGCGTGTTCCTTACCGAGCAGCGTCCCTTGGGCCCGATCATGCTATCGCTCGGCGCCCGCAGCGATCGCCAAACCGCCTCGCCAAACGGCCTGCCTCAACGGCACTTCTCGCCCATCAGCCTGTCGGCAGGCGCTTCGTGGCGTTTCGCCGAAAGCTGGCATCTGAGTCTCAACCTCGACCGCGCACAACGCGCGCCGAACGAGGAGGAACTGTTTGCCAACGGCCCCCATCACGCCAGCAACAGCTTCGAGATCGGGGACGCCAACCTGGGCACGGAAACGGCCAGGCAAGCGGAGGTGACCGCACACTTCCATGGCGAGGCGGTGGAAGCAAAAGTGGGGGTCTACGCCAGTCGCTATGACGACTTCATCTACCTGGCAACCACCGATCAATTCGATCACGGGCTGACGGTGCGGCAGTGGACGCAGCATGACGCCCGCTTCGACGGCGCTGAAGCTGAAGCCACCTTCCATCTGGCCCGCAATCACACGGGCACATGGGATCTTCGAGCCTTCGGCGATACGGTGCGCGGACAGCTGACAGGCCATGCCGGTAACTTGCCACGCATACCGGCTGGCCGGCTGGGCACCCAGCTCAAATGGAGTCACCTCAACCTGCGTGCCAGCGCCGGCGCGACGCAGTACTTCGCCCAGCACCACACCGCGCCCAACGAGACGCGCACAGCCGGCTACACCCTGGTCAACGCCCATGCGGCATGGGTGTTCCACAGTGACGGACACAGTGAGTGGGAGGCCTTTGTCGACGGCAGCAATCTGACCAACCGCAAGGCGCGTTTGGCCACGTCGTTATTCAAGGACGAATTGCTGCAGCCGGGCCGCAGCGTGTCAGTAGGCGTGCGGGCGTTCTTCTGAGGGATCAGACGAGGGGCGCGGCGTACTTCGCCGCGCCCTGCACGATCAGGCCTTGCGACAGTTCTTGCAGAGGCCGTGCACTTCCAGCGTCTGCGCCTGCGGCCGGAAGCCGAAGGTCTGGGCCTGCGCCTCGATCAGCTCAGCCACGCGCTCATCGCACACTTCCTGCGCGCTGGAGCAGTTGTCGCAGATGAGGAACGGCACCTGGTGCGCCTCGGCCGGGTGGTGGCAGGAGACGAACGCGTTGATGGATTCGAGCTTGTGGATGAAACCGTTCTCGAGCAGGAAGTCGAGCGCGCGGTACACCGTGGGCGGCGCCGCGTTGCCGTGGCGTTCGCGCAGCTGGTCGAGCAAGTCATAGGCCTTTGCCGGCTTGCCGGCGGCGGCGACCAGTTCCAGCACTTCCTTGCGCAGCGGCGTGAGGCGCAGACCCCTCTGCTCACTGGCATGCTCTACCGCACGCACGAAGCTCTGGGCATCGTCGTGATGGTGATCATGCGCATGGGGCTTGCTGGAAAGCGTCTGGCTCAATGGTTTCACCTCGGCTTTCATCATACACCCTGCGCAAGTTCCCTCGATTCAGCGCCGACGTGGCAGCGGCGGCGGCTCGGGTCTTGGCTTGGGCCGCGGCCGCATCAGCACCACGATCCAGCCGAACGGCCCCAGCGCAGCGGCCCATACGATGCCCTCCACCAGCCGGCCGCGCCACCAGCCCAGCAGCGCGCCCACCACCACAAACGCCACGCTCCACCAGAACAAGGCGGCCCACGGCATGGCGGCCATCAGGTTGATGAAGATCCGAAGGAAGGCGTCGGGGCTGTCCGGATCCACGCCCTGCATCGCTTTATCCAGCCACTGCTCCACGGGCGCTCCACCGACTCATTACGATAGGGGCATGATGCGGCGTCTGCGCGTGGCTTGCACCCACCGTCTCGCCTTCCCTTTTGTTTGCCGGACCGGATCCATGCGTTGCCTGTTGATTGAGGATGACACCCACACCGCCGCATTGATCCGCGAAGGCCTGAGCCAGGCGGGCCACGAGGTGGAGGTTTGCCATGACGGCACCAGCGGCCTGGCACGCGCGACCGGCGAGCTGTGGGATCTGGTGCTGCTGGACCGCATGCTGCCGGGTGGGCTCGACGGCCTGGATATCCTTGCCGCACTGCGCCTGCGCGATGACCGCACGCCAGTGCTGGTGCTCAGCGCGCTGAGCAGCCTGGACGAACGCATCCGCGGCTTGCGCAGCGGCGGCGACGACTACCTGACCAAGCCGTTTGCGCTGGACGAATTGCTCGCGCGCATCGAGGCACTGGCCCGGCGCGCCGGCCAGCGCATCGAGCCCGAACTGCTCAGTATCGACGACCTCACGCTGGAACCACGCACACGCCGGGTTTTCCGCAGCGGCCGACCCATCCCGCTGCAGCCGCGCGAATATCAGTTGCTGGAATACCTGATGCGACACCAGGGCGAAGTGGTGACGCGCAAGATGCTGCTGATCGCGGTATGGGGTTATCACTTCGACCCCGAAACCAACGTGATCGACGTGCAGATGAGCCGCCTGCGCAACAAGATCGACAAGGACGGCGCCCCAACGCTGATCCGCACGGTACGCGGCGTGGGTTTCACCATAGGTGGCAACGGGGTCGACGGCAGCGATGCCGATGGCTAGCTTTCGCCACTCGGTGGTGTTTCGCATGGCCGCGGGCTACGGCCTGCTGTTGCTGCTGTCGGTCGCCGTGATCTCCACCGTTTTCTATGTCGCCACAGCCGGGCTTTTGCGTCGCAATGTCGACGAACAATTGCGCAGCACGTCGCGTCATTTGATCCAGGTGGAGCAACAGCTTGGCGTCGGCGCGTTGGCGTTGGAGGTGCATGGCCTGCTCACCGACAACCAGGACAGCGACACCGAGATCTACCTGCTGCTCGACGCCGGTGGACACAAACTGATCGGCAACCTTACGGCATGGCCAACATCGACCGTGTCCGCCGATGGCCTGCGCCAGCTGGACGTACAGCGACTGGGCCGACACTCGCTGAGCCGCGTGCTCACCTACCGCTTCGCCGATGGCAGCGTGCTGCTGGTGGGGCGCGACATGCGCGACGTGCGCGAGCTGGAGCACATGATCCTGGTCGCGTTGAGCCTGGGCGGCATACTGGCGGTGATGTTGGCTGGTGGCGGCGCGGCACTCGTGCGCGCGCAGCTCCAGCACCAGCTCAAGGCCATTCACCGCACTACCATCGAAATCGCGGCCGGCCGGCTTGATCGACGCGTTGCGGTGGGGCGTTCACGAGACGAATTTGCGGTGGTGGCGCACGACATCAACGACATGCTCGATGAGATCGAGCGGCTGATGGATACCTCGCGCAACGTCTCCAACGCCATCGCGCACGACTTGCGCACGCCGCTGGGTCGCGTGCGTGGCGCGCTGGAGCAGGCCTTGCGATCGCCGCAACGCGATGAGCGGCTGCCACAGGGCGCCCAATACGCCATCGATGAGATCGACAGCCTGATCGCCGTACTCGACAAACTGCTGCAGATTGCCGAGGCGGAATCGGGGGTACGCAGACAAAGTTTCGAACCGCTGGCGTTGCTCGGCCTGCTCGATGACATCGTGGAGTTGTACCAGCCCGCCGCCGAATCCCTGTCCATCACGCTGCGTTGCAAGGTGCAGGGCGACCCGTGGGTGCTGGCCGATCGGCACCTGCTGGCCGGTGTGCTGGCCAACCTGCTCGATAACGCGTTCAAGTACGCCGGCGAAGGCGCCAGCGTCGAGGTGCTTGCCGCGCAGGACGGACCGTTGGCGCATGTCAGCGTGCAGGACAATGGCCCGGGTATTCCCGAGACGGCGTTGTCGCGAGCCACCGAACGCTTCTTCCGCGTGGATGCCAGCCGCCACCAGCGCGGCAATGGCCTGGGCCTGAGCATCGTGGCGGCGGTGGTGGCGCTGCACCGTGGCCAGCTCACGCTGGAAAATACCTCGCCCGGGCTGAAGGTCGACATCACGCTTCCTGCGGCCAGCCTTTCCAAACCGTAACTGTCACCGCTGGTGGCGCCGGACTAACTTTCCCGCGGACGTTTTCGCGCCCCTGCCCTGATCGGCAATCGGTTGGCGGCGCCAAGAAGTCGCGGTGACCAGGCGCATGCGCCTGGCTGTATTCGTGCGCATCCCCGGCGCCGACCAGCAACGGCAACAGGTACATGAAAAAGCACCAAGGACGACTTATCGCAGGCTGCTGCATGCTGGCTGCCATCCTGCTGGTGGTGATCGCGCACGAGAGTTCGCCGGCGTCAGCCCAGGCAGCGCCCCAGGTAGCCGCACCCACCGACCCGCAAATGGTTGCCATCAATGCCCAGCAGGCGAAGCAGGTCAGCATCTCCGACGTTGGGCAGCGTGAGTTTTCGCCGCGCATCGAAGCCGTGGGCTACGTGGATTTTGACCAGGACCACTTTGCGCAGGTGAGCTCGCCGTACTCGGGGCGAGTGCGCGAAGTGTTTGCAAAGGCCGGGGACAACGTCACCCGCGGCCAGGTTCTGTTTTCGGTCGACAGCCCCGACCTCGCGCAAGCCGAAGCCAGTTTGGTGAGTGCCGCCGCCGCGCGCGCACAGACCACCCAGGCATTGGAGCGTGCCAAGAGCATGGCGCAGGTGCAGGCCAATGCGCCACGCGATCTCGAACAGGCCATCTCGGATCAGCAGACGGCCGAAGGCAATTACCAGGCGGCGCGACGGGCGCTGCACATTTTCGACAAGAGCGACGCAGAGATCGATCGCATCGCATCGACGCATCGCGTCGATGGTGAGTGGCACATCGCCAGCCCCATCGCCGGCACAGTCACCGCGCGCAACGTGGCACCGGGCGACCTGGTGCAGCCGGGCGGCACACCCGTGCCGTTCAATATTTCCGATGCTGGCAGCCTGTGGCTGGTGGCCAACGTCGCCGAAGCGGATGCTCCATTGGTACACGTTGGCGAATTGCTTACGGCTACGTTGCCCGCGCTGCCTGGGCACGCCATCGACGCTCACGTCGACTATGTCGGCAGCACGTCCGACGCGGCGACGCACCGCGTCACGCTACGCTCGGTACTGCACACGCCTCCGGCGGGCCTGCGCCCGCAGATGCTGGCCGATTTCAGCATCACCACCGCTGCGCCCACCCGCCATGACGCGGTGCCAGTGGACGCCGTGGTGCGCGAAGGCACCGGCGCCATGGTGGTGTTCACCACCAACGACGGCCTGCACTTCACCCGCCACCCGGTGCAGTTGGGCCAACTGCAGGACGGCTACTACCCGGTGCTGGCCGGCTTGCCGTCCCATCAGCGAATCGCCGCCCAAGGCGCACTGTTCCTGAGCAACGCACTCGCACTGCAATCGCAGTGAGCGCGCAAGCCACTCGTTTTTCATAAGGACTGATCGTGTTCAGAGGTCTCGTCGCGTTCGCGCTGACCCGCCGCGCCATCGTGCTGATGGCGCTGGCTGCGTTCGTCATCGCCGGTCTGATTGCTTATGCCAAGCTCAACATCGAGGCGTATCCCAACCCGGCACCGGTAATCCTTGAGATCACTGCGCAAGCACCGGGCTTGTCGGCGGAAGAAATGGAGCGCAGTTACACGCGCCCGATGGAAGTGGGCCTGGCGACTACACCTGGCGTGGAGAGCATCCGCTCGACGTCGTTCTACGGCTTGTCATTTGTGCGCGTCACCTTCAAGTACGGCACCGACTACTACTTCGATTACACCCAGGCCGCGCTGGCGCTGCAGCAGAACGTCAGCCTGCCCAACAACGTGCAACCGCAGATCCAGGCCTCCAGTCTGGTCGGTGAGATCTTCCGCTACCAACTCGTCGGGCCGCCATCGATGAGCCTCACCGAGCTGCGCACGCTGCAGGATTGGGTGGTGACGCGGCGTCTGCTGTCGGTGCCTGGTACGGCGCAAGTAGTCACATGGGGCGGCACCACCAAGGAATACGACGTCGAGGCCGATCTCACCAAACTGCAGGGCTACGGCATCACGCTGCCCCAGCTGGTGGCCGCCATTGGCAATGCCAACAGCAACGTGGGCGGCCGCACCATCAACATCGGCCAGCAGTCGGTGAATATCCGCGGCGTGGGCCTGATCAAGGACGTCGACGACATCGGCAACACCGTGCTCAACCAATCCAACGGCACGCCGGTGTTGGTCAAGGATATCGCAAAGATTGACGTGGGTTCGGTGCCCCGTCTGGGCCGCGCGGGCCGCGACACCCAGGATGATGTGGTCACCGGCATTGTGGTGATGAACCGCACGCTGCAGACCAACGAAGTGGTGGCGCGCGTCAAGGACGAAGCGGCCAAGCTCAACAGCGACGGCACGCTGCCGCCGGGCGTAACGCTGGTGCCGTTCTACGACCGCTCGACGCTGGTGGCGGTCACCACCCACACCGTGCTGCACAACCTGATCTTCGGCTGCCTGCTGGTGTTCCTGATCCAGTGGATCTTTCTGGGTGACTTGCGCAGCGCCATCATCGTCAGCGCGAATATTCCAGTGGCACTGTTTTTCAGCGTCATCATCCTGGTGCTGATGGGTGACTCGGCCAACCTGCTGTCGCTGGGCGCGGTTGACTTCGGCATCATCGTCGACTCGGCGGTGATCCTGATCGAGAACATCTTCCGCAACTTCCAGAAGAGCGCGGCCGAGCGACAGGAGATGCTGCACGAGGCGGCACAGAGTGACCTGGGTACCTATATGCGCGGCGGCGCCACCCATGGTTGGACCGAGCGCCTGCGCCTGCTGTTCATCAGCACCATGCAGGTGGACCGTGCCGTGTTGTTCTCCTCGGCGATAACCGTGGCCGCGTTTATCCCGCTGTTCACCATGCAAGGCGTGGAAGGCCAGATCTTCAATCCGATGGCGCGCACCTATGCGTATGCGCTTTCAGGCGCGCTGATTGCCACCTTCACCATCTCGCCCGTGCTCGCCTCGCTGCTGCTGCCGCACCATGTGAAGGAAACCGAGACGCTGTTCGTGCGCGCGATTCGCCATGTCTATACGCCAGTGCTGGGCTGGGCGTTGAGGCGCCGGCGTACCACGGTGGGTATCGGCGTGGCGTTTCTTCTGCTATCGGGACTGCTGCTGACTCGCGTGGGCACGGAATTCCTGCCCGCGCTGGAAGAAGGCAACCTGTGGATCCGTGCCTCGATGCCATCGACCATCTCGCTGGAAGCGGGTGAGGACAAGGTAGGCCAGCTGCGCCGCATCCTGCTCAAGCATCCGGAAGTGGTCACCGCGGTATCGCAGCATGGCCGCCCCGATGACGGCAGCGACGCCTCAGGCTTCTACAATGTAGAGCTGTTCGTGCCGCTCAAGCCGCAGGACGACTGGCCAAGTGGCCACACCAAGGAAAAATTGGTGGCCGACCTCCAGCGCGAATTTTCGAACGCCATGCCCGGTGTCGAGTTCAACTTCTCGCAGTATATCCAGGACAACATCGAGGAAGGCCTGTCCGGCGTGAAGGGCGCCAACTCGGTCAAGATCGTCGGCCCTGAATTGCCGGAACTCGAACGCCTGGCCGACCAGGTCATGCACGTAATGCAGCAGGTGCCTGGCGTGCAGGATCTGGGTGTGTTCCACGTGCTGGGCCAGCCCAACCTCAACATCACCGTCGATCGCGCCAAGGCAGCGCGCTACGGACTCAACACCGGCGACATCAATACGGTGGTGCAAGCGGCAGCCGGGGGCACCTCCGCAACCACAGTGCTTGAAGGTGACCGACAGTTCGACCTGGTGGTGCGACTGGCGCCGAAGTATCGCCAGAGCATCGAAGACGTCGGCAACATCCAGGTGGGCTACAACCTACCCAACGGCGGCACGGGGTATGTCCCCCTGCGCGACGTGGCCAACATCACGCTGGACACCGGTGCCTCGTACATCTATCACGAGCGCAACGAGCGCTTCGTGCCGGTGAAGTTCAGCGTGCGCGGCCGCGACCTCGGTGGCACCGTGGCGGACGCCCAGCAGCGCATCGCCAAACAGGTGACGCTGCCGCCGGGCTATCACTTGGCGTGGGCCGGCGAGTTCAACGACCTGCAGCAGGCCAAGCAACGACTGGCCGTGGTGCTGCCGATTGCGATGGGGCTGATCCTTGCGCTGCTGTTCGCACTGTTCAACTCATGGCGCGACAGCCTGCTGACGCTCGCGGCGATTCCGTTCTCCATTGCCGGCGGCATCATCGCGCTTTACCTGTCCGGGCTGGATTTCAGCATCTCGGCAGCGATCGGCTTCGTGTCGCTGTTCGGCGTGTCGGTGATGAACGGCATCCTGGTCATCACCTATTTCAATCACCTGATATTCGCCGGCCATACGCCACTTGAGGCGATGACGCAGGCGGCCGAGCAACGTATGCGTCCGATGCTGATGACGGCGTTGTCCGCCTGCATCGGCCTGTTGCCGGCCGCCCTGTCCCATGGCATCGGCAGCCAGGTACAGCGACCGCTCGCCACCGTGGTGGTCGGCGGCATGCTGCTGGGCCCGGTGATGCTGCTGATCGTCGCGCCGGCACTACAGGTGCTGGTGGTGGAGTGGTCACAGAAGCGCAAACAACGTCGACTGGGCGGAGGTGCGCCATGAGCCGTTCCGTGAAGACCTGGCGCGATACATTGCTGGCTACGGCGCTGGCTACGTGCTGCGCGGGTTGCGCCGTGGGGCCCAATTACCAGCGCCCTGCCACGCCCTCGCCCCTGCAGTTCACACGCGAATCGCTGCCAGCCACGGCTGGCGAGGAGAACGCCAGGCCACAGCAGCTGGTATCCGGGCAAGCCATTGCGCAGACGTGGTGGCAGGTGTTTGGCTCCGACGCCTTGAACGATCGGGTGCAGCGCGCGTTGGCGCGCAATCCTGATTTGGAAGCCGCCACGGCGGCGCTGCGCCAAGCGCAGGAAACCGTCGCGGCACAGCGCGCCACCTACTTCCCATCGGCGCAGATCAACTACACACCATCGCGTCAACGCGATGCCGTCGGTACACTCGCTCCCACGCTTGCATCCAATGCGACGTACTACACGTTGCACACGGCGCAGTTGAATATCAGCTACGCGCCTGACGTGTTTGGCCTCAACCGACGCACAGTGGAATCGTTGCAGGCGCAGGCTGAGAACCAGCGTTACCAGCTCGAAGCCGCACGGCTGAGCCTGGTCTCCAACGTGGTGAATGCGGCCATCCAGGAAGCGTCGCTGCGTGCACAGATCGACGCGACCCAGGTCGTCATTGCCGCGGAAACGCAGGCGTTGGATGTCCTGCACAACCAGGCGCGGCTGGGTTATGCCTCGGGGCTCGATGTTGCCGCGCAGGAAAGCGCACTCGCCCAGGCCAAGCAGGCGTTGCCTGGATTACAGAAGCAGCTGGAACAGAACCGCGACCTGCTGGCCGTGCTGTGCGGCGACACGCCCGATCAGGCCGGTGCACCACAGTTTGATCTTGAACACCTCACGCTGCCGGTGACGTTGCCACAGGGCGTGCCCTCGCAACTGGTGAACCAGCGTCCTGATGTACGGGCCGCCGAAGAGAACGTTCATGCAGCAAGCGCCCAGGTCGGCGTAGCGCTGGCCAACCGCTTGCCACAATTCACCTTGTCGGGCGCCTACGGCGGCAGTTCCACCTCGTTCACCCGCATGTTCACTGACGACAACGTGTTCTGGGCACTGGCCGGCAGCGTCAGCCAGACGGTGTTCGACTTCGGCGCGCTGAAGCACAAGCAGTGGGCCGCAGAAGCTGCCTTGCAGCAGTCGGCTGCGCAGTACCGTAGCGTGGTGCTCAGCGCGTTCCAGAATGTGGCCGATAGCTTGTATGCCATCGACAGTGATGCACGTGCCCTGGCCGCTGCCGACGACGCCGAACGCGCCGCGGCGCGCACGCTGGAACTCACGCAAAAACAGCAGAAGCTGGGCTACGTGAACGCGCTGGTGCTGATCAATGCGCAGCAGGCCTATGAGCAAGCGCGTGTCACGCGCATCCAGGCGCAGGCGTTGCGGCTGAGTGATACCGCGGCGTTGATACAGGCGCTGGGTGGTGGATGGCAGGCGAGCGCAGACGTCGGCGCGAGCGACTAAAATTCAGGGTAACCCGTAGGCCCCTCCCCCTGCTGGCAGGGGGAGGTTGGGAGGGGGTGCTTTTGCTCGCAGCGACAGAGCAACCCCACCCCGACCCTCCCCTGCACGCAGGGGAGGGAGAAAGGCGTCAGCCCATTGCCTTGGCGATTGCGTCATCAATACGCTTGAGCGCTTCCTCACGCCCCGCCAGATAAATCGTGTGCTCGATCGACGGCGACACCTGCGTGCCGGTCATCGCCACGCGCAGCGGCTGGGCGATCTTGCCCATGCCCAGCTCCAGCTTTGCGGCGACCTGCTCGATCACCTGATGGATCGCCTCAGGCACCCACCCGCACGTGGCCAGCAGCGACTTGGCTGCTTCCAGCACCGATACGGCGCTATCGTTCTGCAGATGCTTGGCAACTGCCTTGTCATCCCACTCGACGATCGGGCCGTACCAAATCTTGGCGCGCTCGGCCATTTCCTTCAGCGTCTGCACGCGATCGCGCAGTGCGACGATGACGTCGGCAGGCTTGGGCCACTGGCTGAAGTCGATGCCTGCCTGCGTCAGGTGCCATTCGAACTCCGGCACGATGGCGCTCGGCTCTTCGGTCTTCAGGTAATGCTGGTTGAGCCATGAGAGCTTGGTGACGTCAAAGCGCGACGCGGCCTTGTTCACATCGCCGATATCGAACAGGCGAATCATCTCCTCTTCGGAGAAGATTTCCTGGTCACCATGCGACCAGCCCAGGCGCACCAGATAGTTGAGCAACGCGTGCGGCAGGAAGCCGTCGTCGCGGTACTGCATCACGCTCACTGCGCCGTGGCGCTTGCTGAGCTTCTGGCCATCGGGGCCGAGGATCATCGGCAGATGCGCGAACTCCGGCACCGGCGCGCCAAGCGCGTGATAGATATTGATCTGGCGCGGCGTGTTGTTGACGTGGTCGTCGCCACGGATCACCTCGGTGATGCCCATGTCGATATCGTCCACCACCACGGCGAAGTTGTAGGTGGGCCAGCCGTCGGAGCGGAAGATCACCAGATCGTCCAGCTCGGCGTTGTTCCACTCCACTCGGCCCTTCACCTTGTCGTCGAACACCACCGAGCCTTCGCTGGGGTTCTTGAAGCGAATGACACGATTGGGATCATCGCGATACGGCTCGTTGCGCTCGCGGTAGTAGCCGTTGTAGCGAGGCTTCTCGCCCTTGGCCATGGCCTCGTTGCGCATGGCCTCGATCTCGTCCTTGCTCTCGTAGGCGTAGTAGGCGTTGCCAGCCTTCAGCAGCTGGTCGGCAACCTGCTTGTAGCGTTCCAAGCGCGCGGTCTGATAGATCGGACCGTCGTCGTGGACGAGGCCCAGCCACTGCATGCCGTCCAGGATGGCCTGCACGGCCGCCTCGGTGGAACGCTCGCGGTCGGTGTCCTCGATGCGCAGCACGAATTCACCGCCGCGGCGGCGAGCCTCCAGCCAGCAGTACAGCGCCGTGCGGGCGCCGCCGATGTGCAGGAAGCCGGTGGGACTGGGAGCGAAACGAGTGCGGACGGTCATGGACGCGGCTGTCTTGAAAGGCGAAAGGCGCGATTTTAGCCGATCCACACCCCTGACCGGCACCCACGGGCGGCGATCGCCAACGACCGCCGCCCGGGTATGGATTTCACTTCACGTTGACGGTGATCGACTTGGACACGATCGGCGGGTCGAACGGGATGTGGTTTTCGTCGGCCAGCTCCAGCTGCAGGGTGTGTTTACCCGGCGCAAGCTTGAGCGTGGTTTCGGTCTGGCCATTGCCGAAGTGCAGGTGTTGCGCGTCTTTCGGAATGGGCTGGCCGGCAGCCGGCATGTCGGTCACGTCCACCAGCAGGTGGTGATGCCCGGTGCCTTCCTTCTTCACGCCGGCAGGTGCCACGCCCATACCCTTGAGGCCAAACACCACGGTGAATTCCTGGCCCACGGTAGCGCCGTCCTTGGGCGAAACGATGTAGACCTCGGCGCCTGCTGGAGCCTTCGTGACCGGCAGCCCAGGAGCATCGGCGGCGAACGCGGCGCCGGTCAGGGTGGCCAGTGCCAGGGCAAGCAACATGCGTTTCATCGGCGTGTCTCCATGGTGACAAGTCCATCCAGTGTACTCGTGCGACCACCCGCCGGAAGCACAGCCGTCGCCCATGCCACGTGCCCTCCGTCACGGGGACGTCATACATACGCCATGGCCCCGCAACGCCAAAGGTGGAACCTGCTCCGGGCCAGCCAACGGTATGACCAAGTGCGCATCGGCATAGTCAGCGAAACGTATCCACCCGAGATCAACGGCGTGGCACTGACCGTGCACAGCCTCGCCGCCGGTCTGGCGTCGCAGGGGCACACGGTAGATCTGATCCGCCCGCGTCAGCAGCAGCCATTCGAGGACGAACCGGGCATCGTCACGCTCGAGGTTCGCGGCGCCTCACTCCCCCGCTATCCCGGCTTGCGCTTCGGGCTTCCCGCAGGCGGCACGCTGCGCGAGCGCTGGACACGGCTACGCCCGGATGCCATCTACGTGGCCACCGAAGGTCCACTGGGTTGGTCCGCCGTGCGCGCGGCGAAACGCCTGGGCATTCCTGCTGCCACCGGTTTCCATACCCGCTTCGATACCTATGCCGATCACTACGGCGTGGGCTTCCTTACCCCGGTGGTGCGCGGCTATCTGCGCCGCTTCCACTGCCGCGCGGCGGCAACGCTGGTGCCTACCGAGGCGCTGGCCGATGAACTGAAAACCCTTGGCGTCAGCACCGCTCGCCTGCTGCGCCGCGCCGTCGACACCCAGGCGTTCCACCCGCGCCACCGCGATGCCGAATTGCGCAGCCAATGGGGCGTTGATGGCAACACGCCGGTGGTGTTGTATGTCGGGCGCATTGCGCCGGAGAAGAACCTCGACCTTGCCGTGCGTAGCTTCCGCGCGATCCAGCAGCAGGTGCCCAACGCGCGTTACGTGTGGGTCGGCGATGGCCCGGCCCGGGCAGCCCTGCAGGAAGCAAATCCGGATTTCATCTTTGCCGGCATGCAGCGCGGAGAAATGCTTTCCCGCCACTACGCCAGCGCAGATCTGTTTCCCTTCCCCAGTCTCAGCGAAACGTTCGGCAACGTCATCCTCGAAGCGCTCGCCTCCGGCCTGCCGGTGGTGGCCTACGAAGAAGGCGCCGCACGCGAGCATCTGCGCAGTGGCCACAACGGCTACCGCATCGCTGCAGGCGACGAGAAGGCCTTCATCGAGGCCACCACCACCCTGGCCGGCAACGCGAGCCTGATTCGCCACATGGGCCGCGCCGCCCACGCCAGCATCGCCAACCTCTCACCGGACGCCGTCATCGGCGAATTCGAAAACCTGTTGCGTGAACTGGCCCAGGAGCACCCGCATGAACACCATGCCACCGCTGCACACGCCTAAGAGCCTGCCTCGGCTCCGTACGCAGTCCTCGCCGGGATCGGTTTGCACGCAGGGCAAGGAAAAGTGAGGGCATGTATGTCAATACATAACCGAACGATGACGCAGCCATGTGGGCAAACCGACCCGGCCCGGAGGGTTGCCCCTGAGTGGCCCCCAGCCGCCAGCGCGCGGCTTGACCTGACGGCCAGCCACGCACTACCAGCTGGAGGCCACTCAGGGGCAACGAGGGCCGCGTACGGAGCCGAGGCAGGCTCTGAGCCTGCAGGCCCGAGGTTCACGATTGACCGCCGCATGTGCGTCGCAGCCAATCGCTGGGGCACACGCCGCGCCGTCGGTGTGTTCTTTGGTGCCGTCAGTCGACTGGGCGATGGCGTGTTCTGGTATTCGCTGATGCTGGTGCTGGCGCTAGTCGACGGCCATCGCGGCCGCTACGCAGCCGCGCAGATGGCGGTGACAGGACTGGCCGCATTGATGCTCTATCGCCTGCTCAAGCGCTGGACGCGCCGGCCGCGTCCGTTCCGCGCCTGTCCTGGCGTGATCGCCCATGTGCCGCCGCTGGATGAGTTCAGTTTCCCCTCGGGCCACACGCTGCAGGCGGTGAGCTTCACCGTGGTGGCGCTTGCGTGGTATCCGGTGCTGGCACCGCTGCTGCTTACCTTCACCACGCTCGTCGGTGCGTCACGGGTGATCCTTGGCTTGCACTACCCGAGCGACGTGATTGCTGCCACCGCCATCGGCAGTGCGCTGGGCGCGCTTTCGTTGTGGTTGCTGCCAATGCATGCGTGGATCGTTTGACGTAGCCGGGCTGACGGCGTTGCCGTCAGGTCGCGCACAAGGTGCGCTCCTACATTCGCCCTGATGCCGTGCCTTTCGCTGATGGTTTGACCTAACGGATTGACGGCGTTGCCGTCGGGTCGCGCACAGGGTGCGCTCGTGCATTCGCCCTGATGCCGTGTCTTTCGTTGATGGTTTGGCGTATCGGAATGACGGCGTTGCCGTGAGGTCGCGCACAGGGTGCGCTCCTACATTCGCCCTGACGCCGTGTGTTTCGTTGATGGTTTGGCGTAACGGACTGACTGCGTTGCCGCCGGGTCGCAAACAGGGTGCGTTCCTGCATTCGTCCTGATGCCGTGCTTTTCCCTGTAGGAGCTCACCCTGTGCGCGACACACGAATACCTCTTCGCAACCACTGCGCGCTTTCTAACCACCGCGTTGCAAGGGCTTTGCGTTCAAGCGGATAGCACACCTATCCACAAGCTTTTCCCGCTTGCATCCACATCTGCTGTGGACAACACACCACGCGCGATGGCGCAGCGACACCACGCGAGCTGGGCAAGATTTCGCCACGACGTACCAATGCACTGCTGCACCAGTGAGTTGCAGTACTTTTCCACAGCTTTGTTCGTGCAACGTCCACAGGCGCTGTGGAAAACTCGATACACACGATGCAACAGCGAGGCGGTAACGCTGCGCAAAAATTCGCCACGGCGTCGCAATGCGCTGCCGCGCCAACGAGTTGCAGTACTTGTCCACAGCTTTGTTCGTGCGGCGTCCACAGAAGCTGTGGAAAACATCGCTCTTTCGCTTCGAAGCACCGGTCAAAACTTAAGCACGGCGTCACAAGTCCCTGTTCGCAAACGGCCCAAGCGGGCTTGTCCACAGGCTTACGCCGGCACCATCCACAGTCGCTGTGGACAACTGCATCTCGCACACGGACGCGCTGGTCAAAACATCATCACGATGGTGCAAGTGCCTGTTGCCCATGGTCCGATTCGGGCTTGTCCACAGGCTTACCCCGGCCACGTCCACAACAGCTGTGGAGAACTCTCGCGCACAAATAAAAACAGCGCCCTGAGGGCGCTGTCTTGTTGGATGACATGATCGAGCGCGATCAGGCCGCTTGCGGCGCCTTCATCATGATGCCCAGCAGGTCGGCCAGCTTGTCACGCATTTCGCGGCGATCGACGATGAGATCGACGGCACCGTGCTCAACCAGGAACTCCGACGTCTGGAAACCTTCCGGCAACGTCTCGCGCACGGTTTGCGCAATCACGCGTGGGCCGGCGAAACCAATCAGGGCCTTCGGTTCGGCCACGTTGATGTCGCCGAGCATGCCTAGGCTCGCGGAAACGCCACCGGTGGTGGGATTGGTCAGCACGCTGATATACGGCACGCCGGCATCACGCATGCGCGCGAGCGCGGCGGAGGTCTTGGCCATCTGCATCAGCGAGAACAGGGACTCCTGCATGCGCGCGCCACCCGTTGCCGAGAAGCACACCAGGGCGCTGCGATCAGCCAATGCACGCTCGGCAGCGCGAGTGAATTTCTCACCCACCACCGAGCCCATCGAGCCACCCATGTAGGCGAACTCGAACGCCACGGCCATCAACGGACGCCCCTTGAGGCGACCACTCATCGCCATCAGCGCGTCCTTCTCACCGGTGGACTTCTGCGCGGCGACGATGCGGTCGCGATACTTCTTGGAGTCACGGAACTTCAGCGGGTCGTTCGGCTCCATGCTGGCCCACAACTCCTGCGTGGAGCCCGGGTCCAGGAACGTATCGAGACGGGCGCGCGCATCGATGGCGTGGTGATAACCACACTTGGGGCAAACCATCAGGTTGCGCTCGAGCTCCGGCCGATAGAGCACCGTGCCGCAACCGCCGCACTTCTCCCACACGCCTTCGGGCACCTTGCCCTTGCCGCCGTTGGTGGTGGCCTGCGTGCGAGCACGCGGAGTCATGATTTTCTGCAGCCAGTTCATCGCAACACCTCAACGTTCATGACGCGACGCCGCGTCAGACGCAGCGTGTCCTCAATGCGCATCCAGCGCGGCGCGGATCGGCGCGAGGAAAGCGCTTGCCCGCGCGGTGATGTCATCGACATCGTCCGCACCGGCCAGTCGCTCCACCAGCGCGCTGCCGATCACTACCGCGTCGGCAAAACCGGCGATCGCCTTGGCCGACTGCGCATCGCGCACGCCAAAGCCGACGGCCACCGGGGCTTTCGACTTCGCCCGGATATCGGCCACGCGTGCGGCGATGTCGCCTGTGCTCAATCGCGCCGCGCCCGTGATACCGGCGAACGAGACATAGTACAGGAAACCCCGCGCCGACCCGCACAACTGCACCATACGCGCGGGTGCGGTGGTGGGTGCCGCCAACAGAATTTGCTGCAGCCCAGCGTTCCGCAACGGCTCCAGGACGGCCGATTCTTCCAGTGGGCAATCGACCACCAGCACGCCATCCACGCCAGCCTCTACGGCCTCGGCGGCAAAGCGCGCGTAGCCATGAATCTCGATCGGATTGAGGTAGCCCATTAGCACGATTGGCGTGTCCGCATCGCGCTGGCGGAACGCGGCGACCCAGCCCAACACGTCGGCAAGCCCGACACCTTTCTCGATCGCCCGCTCGCTTGCGTGCTGGATCACCGGGCCATCGGCCATCGGGTCGGAGAAGGGCACGCCGAGCTCGATCACATCGGCGCCGGCATCCACCAGTGCGTGCATCAGCGCTACCGCGTGCTGCGGTGAAGGATCGCCGGCGGTGACGAACGGAATCAGTCCCGTGCGGCCGGCGGCCTTGAGCGTGGCAAAACGACGGTCGATGCGGCTCATACCCGCACTCCTTCGCGTGCGGCAATGGTGTGTACGTCCTTGTCGCCGCGGCCGGAGAGGTTGCACAGCACCAGACCGTCCTTCGGATATTCGCGCGCCAGCTTGATCGCCTGTGCCACCGCATGGCTGGATTCGAGCGCGGCGAGGATGCCTTCGGTGCGGGCCAGCAAGTGGAATGCTTCGAGCGCTTCATCGTCAGTGACACCGACGTATTCCGCACGCCCTGCATCCTTCAGGAACGCATGCTCGGGACCCACGCCCGGATAATCGAGACCCGCCGATACCGAATGCGTCTCGGTGATCTGGCCGTTGTCGTCGCACAGCACGTAGGTGCGATTGCCATGCAGCACACCCGGCCGCCCCGCGGCCAGCGACGCCGCGTGATGGCCGGTGGCAATGCCCTCACCCGCCGCCTCGGCGCCGACGATGCGGACATCCGCATCGTTGAGGAACGCGTGGAACAAACCGATGGCGTTGGAACCGCCGCCCACACACGCGGTGAGTACATCCGGCAGGCGACCGAACTGCTCCAGCACCTGCTCTCGTGCCTCGCGGCCGACGATGGCGTTGAAGTCGCGCACCATCAATGGATACGGATGCGGGCCGGCAACGGTACCGATGATGTAGAACGTGTCGGCCACGTTGGTGACCCAGTCGCGCATCGCCTCGTTGAGCGCGTCCTTCAGCGTCTTCGAACCGGAAGTCACCGGCACCACCTCGGCGCCAAGCAGCTTCATGCGGTAGACGTTGATCTTCTGTCGCTCGATATCCACCGCGCCCATATAGACCACGCACTTGAGGCCAAAGCGCGCCGCGACCGTGGCACTGGCTACGCCATGCTGGCCCGCGCCGGTCTCCGCGATGATGCGCGGCTTGCCCATGCGCTTGGCCACCAGCGCCTGGCCGATGGTGTTGTTGATCTTGTGCGCGCCGGTGTGGTTCAGGTCCTCGCGCTTGAGCAGGATGCGTGCGCCGCCCACGTGCTGCGACAGCCGCTCGGCGTAGTACACCGGGCTGGGGCGGCCCACGTAGTACTTCAGGTCACGATCCAGCTCGGCGATGAATTCCGGGTCTTCGCGCAGGCGCAGATAGGCCTCGGTCAATTCAGCCAAAGGCGCCATCAGGGTCTCAGCGACATAGCTGCCGCCGTAATCGCCGAAGCGGCCGTGCTCGTCGGGATAGACGCTGAAATCGGTGATTTTGCTCATGGGGGACACTCGGGAAAAGGCCGTGGAACGCACTCGCCACCCTACCCCAAAGCCATAGTTGCCAAAAGCGATATGATGGCCTCGATACGTCAGGAAAAATCACCTATCCGATGCCACGCCAGCTGCCCTCGCTTAATGCCCTGCATGCCTTCGAGGCCGTGGCACGCCTGGGCAGCGTGAACCGCGCGGCGACGGAACTGCATGTCACCCACGGCGCGGTAAGTCGACACATTCGCTCACTTGAAGAGGAGCTTGGCCTGCCCCTGTTCCAGCGCCAGGGCCGCGGACTTGCACTCACGCCGGCCGGCCAGCGCCTGCGCGACACCAGCACGGCGGCATTCGCGCAGCTACGAGAGGCATGCGAGGAACTGCGCCAGGACGCGACGCAGGCGCCCTTCGTCCTGGGTTGCCCGGTAAGCCTGCTCGCGCGCTGGATGATCCCGCGACTGGAACGACTGATGGCCGAGCTGCCCGAATTGGACCTGCACTTGCGCCCGCAGGAAGCGCCGTTCGACGACGCCCTGGTTGGGCTGGATGCCGCGGTGCTGGCCGGAGAGCCACCGTGGCCGGCCGCCTGGCAGGTACATCCGCTGGCGCGCGAGCGTGTTGGGCCCGTGGTCAGCCCGTCATTCGCCTTGGCGCATGGGCTGACCGGCGTCGAGCCATCAACCCTGCTGGGACTGCCGCTACTGCATACGCTGTCACGCCCTGAGGCGTGGCCCAGCTGGGCACAAAGCGTGGGCCTGTCGCCCGATGCACTGCGGATCGGGCAAGGCTATCCGCACCTGTATCATCTGATCGAAGCGGCCGTGGCAGGCCGCGGTGTGGCCATTGCGCCGCTGCAGCTGGTGGCCGACGACCTCGCTTCGGGGCGCCTGATCACGCCCTGGGGTTTTGAGGACACCGCCGCGCAGTGGGTGTTGGCAACATCCACACGAGTACCGAGCGGGCGCGCGACGGCGTTGGCTGCGTGGCTGGAAGCAGCGTTTTCGGAAGGCCCGCGCTGAGGCGATCGGTTGCCAGCTCGTGTAGGAGCGCACCCTGTGCGCGACCAACCTACATAGCGGTCACCCAACCTCCGCGGTCGCGCACAGGGTGCGCTCCTACAGGGTGTTGCGTACGGCCTGGATGAAATCGGCCATCTTCCGGGGATCCTTGATGCCGGGCGCCGATTCGATGCCACTGGCCACGTCTACGGCCCACGGACGAGCGACGCGAATCGCCTCAACCACGTTCAAGGCGGTCAGGCCTCCGGCGAGTACCAACGGTTGCGCGAGATCCTTGGGCATCAGCGACCAATCGAATGCCTTGCCGCTGCCGCCCGCTTCGCCCAGGCCATGCCCATCCAGCAGCAAACCCGAAGCGCCCGGATAGTGGCGCAACTGCGGCAGCGCCGCCGCGCCCTCGCCCATCGCAATGGCCTTCAAATAGCGGCGACCGAACTGTGCGCACCAGTCGTCACGCTCGCTGCCGTGGAACTGCAGCAGGTCCGGCTGCACGGTGTCGATCACGTCCTGGACGTACACGGCTTCATCATCCATCAGCAGCGCAACGACAGTGACGAACGGCGGCAGCGCACGAACAATGGTGCGCGCCTGCTCGATGGATACCCGGCGTCGACTGCGGGCCGTAAATACCAGGCCGATCGCATCCGCGCCCAGTTCCGCCGCCAGCACCGCGTCTTCGACACGGGTCATGCCGCAGCACTTGATTCGGGTCATTGACTCACCTCCGCGGGCAAGCCCCAGTGGGATTCATAGCGCGGACCGACAAAGGTCAGGCCCGAGGCGAGCGCGGTAGGCCCGGCCACCTCGCGACTACGGCCGTCCAGCAACTCGCCCATCCAGGACACCGGCTGCTCGCCACGCCCGATCGGAAGCAGCGAGCCGACGATGTTGCGCACCATGTGATGCAGGAACGCGTTGGCCTCAATCTCGATGATGACTTGCTCGTCCTCACGTCGCACGCTCACGGCGAGCACGTCGCGACGCGCGTGCTTGGCTTGGCAGGAGATTGCGCGGAACGCACTGAAATCGTGCTCGCCCAGCAACACCTGCGCAGCCTCATGCATGCGCGCGGCATCCAGCGGCAGGCGCTCCCAGGTGACGTAGCGAGCCTCCAGTGCCGGACGCACCTGACGGTTGAGGATGCGGTAGCGATAACGGCGGCTACGCGCACTGAAGCGCGCATGGAAGGCATCAGCCACCGGTTGCGCCCACAGCACGGCCACGCTGTCGGGCAAATTGGAGCAGCCGCCAAGTACCCAGCTGCGCATCGCGCGCGGGGCCTCGGTGTCGAAATGCACCACCTGGCAGCGACCATGCACACCGGCGTCGGTACGTCCGGCGCAGATGACTTGCACCGGATGTGCAGCCACCGATGACAACGCCCGCTCCAGCGCGCCTTGCACGGTTTCGCCGTGGGTCAGGCGCTGCCAGCCGGAGAAATCGGTGCCGTCGTATTCAATACCCAGAGCAATGCGCATGAAGGAACAGGTGCAGGAAACGGAAGCGCACAGGTTAGCAGGCCACCAACGAAGCGGGCCGGCTAAGAGCCGGCCCGCCTTGAGTCATGCCTGGGTCGAAAGCCTCAGTGGATGCTGTCGAGCAGGCGCTTGGCCACATCCTTCTGGATCTGCGTGCCTTCCTGCATCACTTCCTCCAGCATCGCCTGCGCGCCGTCCGGATCACCCATGTCCAGATAGGCGCGGGCCAGGTCGAGCTTGGTGTCCACCGGATCGTCGCTGAACTGGCCGAGCTCGTGATGATGCAGGTCGTCGGAAGCCGGCAGCCCCTCGGAAGGTTCCGCAAATTCCCAACTCGGCGAATGCGTGACGACTTCGTCCTCGATGTCCTTTTCCTCGTCGCCAACCGACCCATGGATCGGACCGGCAGCACCGGTCTGCGTCGGACGCGGCGTCAGGTCGAAATCGAAGTGGTACTCGTTGACCTTCGGCGGCGCGGGCGGCGCCGGAATCGGCGGGAGGTCGTTGTCCTCGTGCTCGGACGCATAGTTGCCCAGGTCGAACTGGTGCAGGGCCTGGTGCTCGTCTTCGCCGTGCACCGGCGGCACGCTGTGTGCGAACAACGGATGCTCCGGCACCAGGTCCTCACCCATGTGCACGACGTCCTGCCATTCGTGCTGCTGCGGGTCGGCGATATGCGCGTGCATGGCTTCGGCAGCGGCTTCGAAATGCTCGACGTCGCGGCGGCTGTAATACAGGCTCACCAGTTCAAGGTGCAGGCCAATGTCGTCCGGGTGCTCGGCCAGCTGGTCGAGCAGCTCGTCCTGGTCCGGATCCGCGCCGCCCGGCAACACCGGGGGCACCGTGCCGAAGCGATCGGCCAGCGACGCCGTGCCTGCTGCGGCAGCCGGCTTGCGGCTGCGGCCACGCAGGGCCAGCAGAAGCAGCACCACGGCAGCGGCGGCACCCGCACCCCACGCCCAGGTCTGCATATACCAGGGCTCTTCCTCGGCCACCGGCGCCGGCTTGGCGACCGGCTTGGTCACAGGCTTGGCCGCGGCAGCGGACTGGGCAACGGCCGAGGCCGTGCTGGCATGTGCAGGAGCGGTAGCCGCCGTAGCCGAGGTGGCCGACGCCGGGGCAGCCGAAGCCGGCGCACTGGCCGCCGGTGCGGGCGCCGTGGCAGGTGCATTGGCCTTGACGACGGTGTCTTCCGCCTTGGCCGGCGTGCTGGCTGCCGTGGCGAGCTTGGCCGCGGCGACATCAGCCGGCAGGCCGGCAGCCTTGCGGGCATCGGCCAGCTTGTGCTGCAGCTCGGCGATTTCGTTGTCCTTGAGCGACAGCAAGCGCTCGTTCTTGCTGTTGATGTCTTCCAGGTCCTTCAGGCGCGACTTCAACTCATCGCCCTGCTGCTGCAAGGTGGCCAGCGACTCCTGGCTGCGCAACAGATCCTGATGGAGTGCGGCCATGCCCTTCTCGGCCTTCTCGCCCTTGCCACCGTGACCTGCCGCGTTGTCGGAACCTTCCTTGGCCGGGACCAGGGCCAGGTGGTCGCCACTGGGCGCGGCTGCGCTGGGCGCCGAGGAGGCGGCTGCGCGGGTGCCGGCATCGGCGACCGTGGTCGGCGTGCGTGCGGCGCCCGAGCGCCAGTCGCTGTTCTGCTTGCGCACTTCTTCGGCGGCAGCGGCCAACGCCAACGCCTGGGCGTCCTCACGGGAAGGTACGCGCAGCACGGCGCCGGTCTTCAGCGCATTGATATTGTCGTGATAGAACGCGTCCGGATTGGCCTGCTTGAGCGCCACCAGCATCTGGTTGACGTCGACGCCATCGGGCGCGGTCTGGTGCGCGATGGAGGTAAGCGTGTCGCCTCGCTCGACCGGGCCGAACGTGCCACCCGCGGCAACCCGCGGTGCGGCAGCGGGCTTGGCCGGCTTCGCGACGGGGGCCGGCGCAGGCGCGGCAGCGGTCGTGCTCTGGCTGCTGGCGGGCGCGTTGGCGGGGGCGGCCGCGTGGCGCGAGGGCTTGGCGGCGGACTGCACGGGCGCCTGCGTCGCCGGCACGTTGGCGGCCTGGCTGCTGGGCGGATCGAGCAGGATGGTGAATTCGCGCAGGCTCTTGCCGGCGGCGTTGTTCACCTCGACCAGCAGGTCGAGGTAGGGGTCGTTGACCGGGGCCGTACTGGTGATGCGGATGACCTTGTGGCCATTGGCGCCATCAACCACGGCAAACTGCAGCGGGACCGTCGGCCCGGCCGCCACGCCTGCCTGGGCGGCGTCAGCAGCAGAGGCCAGCTGCGCAGTGAGATTCTGCAGCTCCGCCGGACTGGCGGGGTTGACGGGGATCTCGGCCAGCAGCGGCTGCCCGAGTGCCGATTTGACCTGGATCTGGCCAAGCTCCATGGCCGCCGCCTGGGTGCTGCCCAAGGCAAGCGCCAGCAGCATCGACAGCTTCAACGAACGATTCATCGTGTATTCCCCCGAACGACCCCGTGACGTTTCTTGTAGGCCTGCCGTAAGTAACGCGGCAGCACCCGGAACGAGGGGTCACTTTAGTTAGGTACAGGCCAATCAACAATAGCGCCGGCCAATGCTTACGACATCTTGCTGCAGTTTGTTCTTGCCTGAAAAAGCTTCCTGAGATGACCCCGTCTCAGGGGTGACCGCTACCTTGCGGCGTCGCCTTCAGCGCGTCGAGCTGGCGCTGCAGGTCGGCAATGGCCTTGTCCTGCTGTTTCAGCTTGTCATCGGCCTGGTGGGTTCTGGACTCCTCCTTGCCCACGTCGTCCTGGAGCTGCCGGACCTTCACCTGCTGCTGGGTGATCGCCTGATCCACCTGCTTGGCCTGGCCACTGACCGGGGCGCCGGCGGACGACGCAGGAACCTGTTCTGCCCAGGCTGGCGCTACGAACGCCAGCACACCACACACCAGCCCGGACAGCACGACTTTCATTACAGATAATCCCTGATAAGCAATTCGGCAATCTGCACGGCGTTGAGCGCCGCGCCCTTGCGGATGTTGTCCGAAACAATCCACATGTCCAGGCCGCGCTCGTGCGAGATGTCTTCACGAATGCGGCCAACGAACACGGCGTCCTTGCCGGCAGCGTCGCCCACCGGGGTCGGATAACCGCCGGCCTTGCGCTCGTCCATCACCACCACGCCCTCGGCCTGTTCCAGCAGCTTGCGCGCTTCGTCGGCGCCGATCTTCTCGCGCGTCTCCACGTGCACGGCTTCCGAGTGACCGTAGAACACCGGTACGCGCACCGCCGTGGGATTCACCTGGATGGTGTTGTCCTCGAGGATCTTGCGTGTCTCCCACACCATCTTCATTTCTTCCTTGGTGTAGCCGTTGGGCTGGAAGTCGTCGATGTGCGGAATCACGTTGAAGGCGATTTGCTTGGGAAACTTCTTCGGCTCCGCTTCCTGGAAGCTCAGCATGGCAGCGGTCTGCTGACCGAGCTCTTCCATGCCGCTGCGACCCGCGCCCGAGACCGACTGGTAGGTGGCCACGTTGATGCGTTCGATGCCAGCAGCGCGATGGATCGGCGCCAGCGCCACCAGCATCTGCATGGTCGAGCAGTTGGGATTGGCGATGATGCCGCGCGTGGTGTACTCGGCGATGGCGTGCGGATTCACCTCGCTGATCACCAGCGGGATATCGTCCTGGTAGCGGAATTCGGAGGTGTTATCGATCACCACCGCACCGGCCGCAGCCGCCCGCGCCGCGTGCTCGCGACTCACTGAACCGCCGGCCGAGAAGAACGCGATGTCCACGCCATCGAAGTCGTAGTCGGCAAGATTGCGTACGGTGACCTGTTTGCTGCCGAACTCGATTTTGTCGCCCGCCGAGCGTTCGCTCGCCAGGGGCACCAGTTCGCTGACCGGAAACTCACGCTCGGCCAGGATGGCCAGCAGGGTTTCGCCCACGGCGCCCGTCGCGCCGACCATTGCCACCTTGTAACTGCTCTTCTTGCTCATGTCCCGGTATCAGGTAGGAGGAATCGGAAAAGAAAGCCGCTTTTGAGGCACCGATCTCCGCATTGCGGAAATCTAGCCGGGGCGGCGCGCAAAACAACCTGCGACACGCATGGGCGTGAATGTCATCACGCTTTGAGTGTCTTCCAGCGGTTCATCACCACCGGATTGAGCGGCGTGGGTGGTTTTCCAGCCGCCTCACCGTAGCCCAGCGCCGCAATCACATTATCGGCCGCCATGTTGGCCATGCCGCGGCGCGTATCTTCGCTTGCGCTGGCGATATGCGGGCTCAGCACGGCATTGTCCAACACCATGAGGTCCGGATGCACGGCCGGCTCGCCCTCGAACACGTCCAGGCCGGCAGCCGCAATTTGCCCCTCGCGCAGCGCCACGGCCAGCGCCGCATCGTCCACGATGCCACCACGTGCGATATTTACCAACACGGCCGTGCGCTTCATCTGGGCCAGCTCCGGCGCGCCGATGGCATGGTGATTTTCTGGCGTGAAGGGCAACACCAGGACCAGGAAATCCGCCTGCTGCAGCAGCTCGGGCTTGCTCACCAGGCTGGCGCGGCATTCACGCTCCAACGGTTCGGGCAGCCGCGAACGGTTGTGATAGATCACCCGCATATCGAAACCCGCGCCGCGGCGGGCGATGGCCTGCCCGATACGCCCCATGCCCAGGATGCCCAGGGTGCGGCCGTGCACGTCCAGCCCCATCCAGTCGTCGAAGCGCAGGCGACTGCCGGCCCACTGTCCCGTCCGCAACCAGCGCTCGGCCGCACCTACCCGGCGCGCAGCGGCAAGCATCAGCGCCCAGGCAAAGTCGGCCACGGTCTCATTGAGAATGTCGGGGGTGTTGCTGGCCAGCACGCCCGCCCGCGTCAGCGCGTCGATGTCGAGGTTGTTGTAGCCGACACCGAGATTGGCGATGACTTTCAGGCGCTGGCTGCCCTCCAGCACCGTGGCGTCCACGCGGTCGGCCAATCCGACCAGTGCGGCATCGACGCCGGCCAGCTTTTCCTTGAGCTCGGCGGCACTGTACGAGCGGTCCGATGCCTCGGCCTGCACGTCGAAATACTCGGCCAGGCGCGCCAGTACTTCGGGAAAAATGGGGCGCGATACCCATACCTTGAGCTTCGCAGTCATCAATTGATCCTCTTGCTCTTACTGCCGGCGCAGCCTGCACCTGCTAGGGAATGCGTGGACCCACGTCGCCCACGTCGCCACATTGCGCGCGGTGGCGCAGGGCGTGATCCATCAGTACCAGGGCCATCATCGCCTCGGCGATGGGCGTGGCGCGGATGCCGACGCAGGGGTCGTGGCGCCCCTTGGTGACCACTTCGACGGCTTCACCGGCCAGGTTCACGCTTTGGCCCGGAATGAGAATGCTGGAAGTGGGCTTGAGTGCCATCGAGGCCACGATGGGCTGGCCGGAACTGATGCCACCGAGGATGCCGCCCGCGTGATTGGACGCAAAGCCGTCCATCGACATTTCGTCCCGATGCTGGCTGCCATGCTGAGTGACGACCCCGAAACCATCGCCAATTTCCACGCCCTTGACGGCGTTGATCGACATCAGCGCGGCGGCAAGATCGCCATCGAGCTTGCCGTAGATCGGCTCGCCCCACCCGGGCGGCACACCATCGGCCACCACGTTGATACGCGCACCGACCGAGTCGCCCGATTTGCGCAGGGCGTCCATGTAGGACTCCAGCACCGGCACTTCGTGGGCATCAGGCCAGAAGAACGGGTTTTGCTCGACTACGTTCCAGTCGAATGAGCCCGGGGTGATCTCACCAATCTGGGCCATGTAGCCGCGCACGCGCACGCCGTAGCGTTCGGCCAGCCACTTCTTGGCGATGACGCCTGCAGCGACCCGCATGGTGGTTTCGCGCGCCGACGAGCGCCCGCCGCCGCGCGGATCGCGAATGCCGTATTTCTGCCAGTAGGTGTAATCGGCGTGGCCGGGACGGAAAGTCTCGACGATGTTGCCGTAGTCCTTGCTGCGCTGATCGGTATTGCGGATCAGCAGCGCGATAGGCGTGCCGGTGGTCTTGCCTTCGTAGACGCCGGAAAGAATCTCGACGTCGTCCGCCTCGCGTCGCTGCGAGGTATGACGACTCTTGCCGGTGGCACGGCGATCCAGATCAGCACGGAACTCTTCTGCCGCAATCGGCAGGCCCGGCGGACAACCATCGATCACGCAGCCAATGGCAGGACCATGGCTTTCGCCGAAGGTGGTGACAGTGAACAGTTTGCCGAAGGAGTTGCTGGACACGGGACGTCGACGCAGCCAAGGAAGCTGCACAGCTTAACCCTGTTGAGCGACCCAGGGGGATTCTGGCCTTGTTTTCCCTGATGGTTTTAGTTGTAACGATACGTGGCGATCGCGCACAGGGGGCGCTCCTACAGGGGCGAGGTCTGCCGCCATTCGCGGGATAACAGGGCGAATATGACGTCGTCTGCCCATTCGCCGCGAAACCACAGGCTTTCGCGCAAGTGCGCTTCCTGGCGCAGTGGCAAGGAACGCATCAAGGCCATGCTGGGCATATTGCGTGGGTCGACCGAGGCGTGCACGCGATGCACACCCAACGTACCGAACAGGTAATCGAGCAGCGCCCGGCTCGCCTCGCGAGCCATGCCCTGCCCCTGCCGTGATGGCGCGAGGTTGATGCCAAATTCGGCCTGGCCATCGCCGGAGAGGCAAAACCCCAGGTCGCCCACAAGCGCGCCGTCGGCACGCAGCCTGATGGCCCGCTGCATCCACTGGCCCGCAACCGGCGCACTTGTCGCCGACTGCTTGTGAATGAAACGCTCAACTTCAACCAGCGACTCCGGCCGCCAGTTCTGGTAGCGCCATACCGCGGGATCCGCGCGGTAGCCGAACAAGGCCGGCGCATCGGCCATCTGCAGTGCATCGAGCTTGAGGCGATCCGTCACCAGCTCCATGTCAGATCAGCGGCCTTGGCGCGCTTCGGCCGCGGTGCGAATCGCATCGGCATGCTCGATCAGGTCGCGACGCTCCAGCGCAAACACGCCCATCGCGCCCACCTTGAACTCGATCCACACGAACGGGACTTCGGGCAGCAGCTCGGCCAATGCATGCTCGCTCTCGCCCACTTCCACGATCAGCAGGCCTTCCTCGGTGAGGTAGTCCGCCGCTTCGTGGAGCATGCGTACGCAGATGTCCAGGCCGTCTTCGCCCGAGGTCAGGCCGAGCTTGGGCTCATGGCTGTACTCGCCTGGCAGTGCGGCGTATTCGTCTTCGGTGACGTAGGGCGGGTTGGAGACGATGAGGTCATAGCGACGACCGGTGAGCCCGTTGAACAGGTCGGACTTCACCGCCTCGACGCGGCCTTCCACGTGCTGAAACACGATGTTCTCGCGCGCCAGCGACAGCGCGTCGTCGCTGATGTCGACGATGTCCACCTGCCACTCGGGGTTGTACTCGGCCATGGCAATGCCGATGCAACCCGAACCCGTGCACAAGTCGAGCGCGCGCTCTACGTGGCGATGATCGAGCCACGGCTGGAAGCCCGACTCGATCAGCTCGGCAATCGGCGAACGCGGCACCAGGGCGCGGCGGTCGCTCTTGAACTTGAGGCCGGCGAACCAGGTCTCGCCCACCAGGTAGGCCACTGGCAACCGCTCGGTGACGCGGCGCTCGATCAGCGCCAGCACCCGCTCGCGTTCGGCCGTGGTGAGCCTGCCGGCGCCATAGGCCGGCGGAATATCCGGCGGCAGGTGCAGGCTGGCCAGCACCAGATGGGTGGCCTCGTCGATCGGGTTGTCGTGGCTATGCCCGAAGGTAAGCCCAGCCTCGGAAAAGCGGCTGGCGCCGTAACGGATGAAGTCGATGATGGAGGCGAGTTCGTGGGTCACGGCGGGCACATGGGCGTGGAGGGGTCGCACAGTATAGCCGCTGCCGCCCCGACGCCGATTTCGGCCGTCCAGCTGGCCGCGCTCGTCAAAAGCGGGCCGTGCGTCGCAATAACGCG
The DNA here is from genome assembly GCA_963783075.1 of uncultured Gammaproteobacteria bacterium. Classification (GTDB taxonomy): domain Bacteria; phylum Pseudomonadota; class Gammaproteobacteria; order Xanthomonadales; family Rhodanobacteraceae; genus Dyella. The sequence goes on from CAWAMF010000004.1 coordinate 252,889, forward strand.
CTCACAGGCTGTTTGGCTAATTGTTCGGCCTGTGCCGGCGTGGTGAGAATTCGCCCGCGACCAGCCTACGGAGGGGACCTGTCCGCTGGGCGCACATCACTCATCAAGGGGAAATCATGAACTTAGGGAAGCTGGTTATCGCAGCCGCGCTGGCTGCGGGTTTTTCTGTGCCTGCGATGGCGCAATCCAACGATGGTGGCTCGACGGCAACGCCTTGGCCGGCGTTCCTGCAAGAAGCCAACGAATATTTCCGCGCCGACTACTCTTACGTCGCGCCTGACGACGTGGACGGGGACGGCATCAGCGATCTGCTCTGGGTCAACGCCGAAAAGAACGAGGTGGGCTACTGGCTGACGACGCCGACTAACACCTATCCCTATACGTACGCGTCCGGCGCGCGAAAGGTGTTCAAGGTTCAACCGGGCTACTACGTGGGTGCCGCAGGCGATTTCAACGGTGATCGCAAGGTTGACCTCGTACTCACCAATGCCGCGCGGGACCTCTTTCTCTGGACCTCCAATGGCAGTGGCTTCGATTCCGCCCGCATCGGCAGCTACCCGGAAGGCTGGCAGCTGCTTGGCGCTGGCGACATCGATGGCGACAACAATGCCGACCTGCTGTGGTGGAACGAGAGCAAGTGCGAGTTCGGCTACTGGCGCATGCAGGGCGCCACGGTGCTGGAACGGAAGGTGATCAAGGCGACGTGCGGTTATCACGTGGCGGCGTTCGGGCACTTCCTGCAGACCAGCCACCTGGACCTGCTGTGGACCAGCGACGCCCATGACGCTTATCTCTGGGCGGGCTCCGACACCGGCTTCACTTCCACGTTCCTGGGCAACTACGACCCGCAGGGCCATATCGTGGGCGCAGCCATCGCCGGCGACTTCGGCGGCATCAATGTGTATGTACAGAACGACACGGCGATGCAGTTCACTCAATACGAGTGGGTTCGCTACTTCGATTCGCAGGGCAATGTGGGCCAGACCACGTTCAACGCCATCCGCAGTTTCCCCATCAACGCAGGGGATTACCTGGGCGCCATGGGCAACATGGACGGTGGGAACGAAGCCGTGCTGGTATGGGCCAACGCAACGGCCAACGCCGCCACCACGCCCCATGCTCCGGGACAATTGAGCTGGTACACCAACACCGCCGGCGCCTTCACTCCGTTCAGCAATCCGTGGCAGTTCGGTTCGATTGCCAGCTATCCGGCCAGCTGGTCGCTGCTAGGTTCGGGTCACTAAGGAAGCACGGTCGGCGGCTACGCGGTCGCCGACCTTTCCGCCATGCGCTCCGCTCGGGCGCAATCGATGCCGTCATCGTTCATACTTGCGCGATGACCTTCAACGTACTCCTGCAATACATCCTGCCCCATCGCGCCCTGTCGCGGGTGGTCTACTGGGCCACGCGCTGGACGTTCAAGCCGTGGAAGAACTTCCTGATCAGCACCATCGTGCGCAACTATCAGGTGAACATGGCCGAAGCTGCGCAGCCTGATCCGCTGGCGTACCAGCACTTCAATGCGTTCTTCACGCGCAAGCTGCGGGCCGATGCGCGCTTTGCCGACGCCAACCCAGCCGCCCTGCTCTCGCCTGCCGATGGCCGGATCAGCCAGCTGGGCAAGATCGTCGACGGCCGCATCTTCCAGGCCAAGGGCCAGGAGTACACCGCGGCCGAGCTGCTGGGTGACGAGCCCAGCGCCGCGCCGTACCGCAACGGTCGCTTCGCCACGATCTATCTGTCGCCGCGTGACTACCACCGTGTGCACATGCCGTTGAAAGGTACGTTGAAGGAAACCGTGCATGTGCCCGGCCGCATTTTCAGCGTGGCGCCGTTCGCGGTGGAAGCCATTCCCCGCCTGTTCGCCCGCAACGAACGCCTGGTCTGCCACTTCGAGGGCGAGCATGGTCCGTTCGTGGTGGTGATGGTGGGCGCCATCCTGGTGTCCAGCGTGGCCACCGTGTGGGACGGCCTGGTGATTCCGCCGTATGCCTCGTCGATTCGCCGCAAGTCCTTCATCGGACAGAACATCACACTGGATCGCTTCGCCGAGATGGCCCGCTTCAATATGGGCTCCACGGTGATCATGCTGTTCCCCGAAGGCATGGCCGAGCTCGACGCGCTGCCCTCGCAGGAAGCAGTGAAGGTGGGCCAGCGGATGGGCATCCAGCACCAGGGCTAGGCTGCGCGCGTCAATTATTTGACGCCACGGTGACGCGTTTCGTCGTTTTGTGACCTTTTTGGCGCATCGCCGCGTCGGGCGAGGCTATGCTCCTCGCCCGGCGACGCTGTGCGCGAGCGCCATTCCCAGGCCAGACCGAGGACACCCGATGCGCATCGTCACCCGTCTTATCGCCATGAATCGCGGACGCCAGCTCAACCGCCAGCTGCACGAGATCGAGCGCAGCATCCAGGGTCTGCCCAAGCGCAGCCGTGCCCGCCTGGGCACGATGGCGTTGCGGGAAATCGGCCAGGCCTCCCGTAGCGACTTTCCGCACCTCTATGGCACCCCGCCGGGCGAGCGGTATCTGCCGTGGGGCCAGGGCACCGATATTGGTTTTGCCCGCTCCCGCTCGGACAACGCCGAGGTGGCCATGCGTGGCATCGCGCTGTGGCTGGCCGCTGCCTATCACGAGACCAAGGACAACCCGCACCCGAACATGCAGCCGCACCATCGCGAGCTGATGCGACTGCTGCGCGGACTGAAGGAAGAGCACGGCGCGGATCCCATGCAGTCATGGATGCGGGCGCCTGCCGCGGCGTGATCCGAGATAAAAACGCCGCCTTCAAGGCAGCGTTTTTGTATGCAGGAGCGCACCCTGTGCGCGACCGCGGACTGCACGCTGCAACTCCGTTGGTCGCGCACAGGGTGCGCTCCTACAACAGCGGGTTAGCGGCAGGTCGGCAATTTCAGCGTCTGGCCCGGCTTGATGTGCTGGCGACTGAGGTCATTCATCTCCACCACTTCCTGCACGCTGGAACATCCCAGCTTGTTGACGATGCTGGTCAGCGTGTCGCCGCGCCTCACCACGTAGCTGCGGGTCTTGCTGGCGCTGGACGAGCGTGTCGGCGCTGATGTCACCACCGACGTAGACGGCACCACCGGCAACACCGCGGTATGCAGGTCATTGGCGAGAATCGGCCACGGACCATCCGTGCAACGCGCGTCGTAAGGCCGCTCGAGCATCTTGGGCACCATGATGCGCACGCCCGTGGGCTGCGACACCTGGGGGTCCAGTCGCGGGTTGAGATTGCGCAAGGTGCGGAACCAACCGTCCGTCATGCCACCGACCGAGCCCAGGCAAACCGTCAGCTCGGTGAGCGAAGCCGGCCGCTTGAGCACGATGCTGCCCGGTGCGCCATCCACGTGCGGGAAGCGCAGGTTGTAGCTCTCCGGATGCAGGAACAGCCACGCAGCGGCCAGCACCGACGGCACGTAATCGCGGGTTTCCTGCGAAAGCTGGTTGTAGATGGTGGGGTCGTACAGGCTCACCGACGTGTTGTCGCCCACCAGCCGGCGCATGCGGCCCTCGCCGCCGTTATACGCAGCCAGGGTCAGCTCGAGATTGTTGTTGAAGGCTTTTAGCTGCTCATCCATGTACTCGGCATTGGCGCGAGCCGCCTCGGCCGGATCAAAACGCGAGTCGAAGCCGTCCTCGGTATTCAAGCCGAAACGCAGGCCGGTGGCATACATGAATTGCAGCGGGCCGGCGGCACCCGAACGCGACACCGCGTGTACCTTGCCACCCGACTCCTTGGCCATGATGCCGAACAGCAACGCCTCGGGCAGATCCTGCTTCTGGTATTCCGGCCACATCTGATAACGCAGGAATTCGTAATTGACGTAGGCGTCCATGAGGTTGCCGCGCCATTGGGTAAGCCACATCTCCAGCGCTGCCTTGACCGGGCCATTCATGGCGATCAGCTGCGAGAGCTGCTGGCCGCGCAGCAAGGTCACGCTGCGCTGTGCCTCCGGCAAGCTCGCCGCGCCCGTCTTGCCGCTGCTGCTGCCTTCGGGCACCTCGTCGTCCATGCTGCCCAGATCGTCGCCCAGCGCGAAGTTGCCATCCTTCAGGCGCAGCAGACGATCGAACACCGAGAAGAAACGCTGCGGGTCGCAGCCCGCCGTGCTGGGACAGTGCGCCGCGGCATCCTTGAGTTGGTTCAGTGAGGCATCCAGGGTTTGTTGCGAAGCCTGGGTGTTGCCGGCGCGCGCCTGCGTCAGCGCGGTTTCATAGCCCTTGCTGGCCTGATCAAGCTGCGCATACAGCTGGCTGGTCTGTGCGGAGGGTTTGACCGCACCCGATGAGGCACACGCCGCAAGCAAGGTGAGCGCGCAGGCCAGTGGGGCCAGGCGCAGGGAACTAAGGAGTGCACGGGGAGCCATGGACGACTTCATTGTCAGATCGAAGGGCCGACCTTACTGCGCACAGGGCCAGCGACTCAACACATATGCACCGCGTCGCAACGACGGCCAAGACCGCGACGGAAACGTGAATACCTGCGTGCGTGGCTACAATCGAGCCGCAACCAACGGACGGAACGCCATGACTGACATCCTGATCGGCCGCAACGACAGCACCAGCGTGCGCCTGGACCCTCGCTACGGAAATCGTCACGGCATGATCGCCGGCGCCACCGGTACCGGCAAATCGGTTTCGCTGATGGTGCTGGCCGAGGGCTTCTCCAAACTCGGCGTGCCGTGCTTCCTGGCCGATGCCAAGGGTGATCTGGCCGGCTTGTCGATGGCCGCCGGCGAACCCGGCGACAAATTGAAGACGCGCCTGGCGACGCTCGGCCTCACCGATTGGAAGCCGCAGGCCAACCCGGTGATCTTCTGGGACATCTACGGCAAGCTCGGTCACCCGGTGCGCGCGACCATCAGCGAGATGGGCCCGACGTTGCTGGGCCGCATCCTGGAGCTCAACGACACGCAGGAAGGCGTGCTCGAGGTGGTCTTCAAGGTCGCCGATGACCAGGACTGGCTGCTGCTGGACCTGGCCGACCTGCGTGCCCTGCTCGGTTTTGCCAGCGAAAATGCCAAGGATATTTCCACGCACTACGGCTTGATCAGCACGCAGAGCGTTGCTGCGATCCAGCGCGCAGTGCTCAAGCTGGAACAGGATGGCGCCGACCGGTTCTTTGGAGAGCCTGCGCTAGAACTGGCGGACCTGATGCGCCAGGACATGAGCGGCCGCGGAGTCATCAACATCCTTGCGGCCGATCAGTTGATCCTGAAGCCGCGCCTTTATTCCACCTTTCTTTTGTGGCTGCTGTCGGAGCTGTTCGAGCAGTTGCCGGAAGTGGGCGACCTCGATCAACCCAAGCTGGTGTTCTTCTTCGACGAGGCGCATCTGCTGTTCGATGATGCACCGCCCGCGCTGCGGCAGCGCGTGGAACAAGTGGTGCGCCTGATTCGCTCCAAGGGTGTGGGCGTGTATTTCTGCTCGCAGAATCCGGATGACGTACCCGGCGCTATCCTGGGTCAATTGGGCAACCGCGTGCAGCATGCGTTGCGTGCCTTCACCCCGCGCGACCAGAAAGCTGTGAAGGCCGCTGCCGAGACGTTCGTGACCAATCCACAGCTCAATGTGGTTGAAGCCATTACGCAGTTGGCCGTGGGCGAAGCATTGGCATCGACGCTGCGCGATGGCGGTGTGCCTTCGCCGGTGGAACGCGTGCTCGTGACGACACCGACGGCGCGCATTGGCGCGATCACCGAAGCAGAGCGAACCGCGGTGCGCCAGCGCTCGCCTGTGGGCGGCAAGTACGACACGCCGATCAACCGCGAATCGGCGGCGGAAATCCTTGCCGCACGCGCGAGCGAAAAGGCCGTTGCTGTGCAGGTCGCCGTGAAAAATGCACCGGCAGACGCTGCGCACGACTGGACCGGCGCGGTGCGCGATGCGGTGCTGGGCACCAATCGGCGCCAGGGCATGATCGAGGCGATGGCGAAATCGGCGAGTCGCGCGGTGGGTTCGCGGCTGGGGCAGAAGATTGTGCGGGGCGTGCTGGGTGGGATCTTTGGTGGTAAGCGGTGAGTGCGCCGCATGCCCCCTCTCCCCTGCGGGTAGAGGGCTGGGGTGAGGGGTCAATCTTGAGATGGCGCTGCATCAGGGTGCGCTCTGTTGAAACGATGTCGCGAGCACCCGCCCCTCACCTCAGTCCTCTCACCGGAAGGGGGAGCAAGTTAGAAGCTGCGCCATGATTCGCATCGAAACGGTTTCGCCCGACACACCGTTCCGCGAGCGTTTCGTCACTGGCCTGGGCTATCCACTGCGTGGCGCCGGCCTGGCTACGTGCACGGCGTTGGCGCTCGCCCACTACCTGGTTATCCTGCCGACCTTTATCGGTGCGTTTGTCAGCTTTGCGCTGTGGACGGCCACCTGGCGCTACGCCGCGCTTTGCATGCAACACACGGCCAACGGCTTTGCCAACCCGCCTGACATCGGCGTGGAGGAGAATCCTGCGGCCGGCAACAGCCTGACGATGATCCACCTGTTCGCGGTGGTCTTGTGCTACCTCAGCACGCTGTTTTATCCGCCCATGCTGTGGCCCCTCATCGTCCTGTTCGCCATCACGCTGCCGGCCATCGACATGTCGCTGGCATTCGATGGCGGCGTGGAAGTGGCGCTGAGCCCGGTGAATTGGTGGGAAGTGATACGGCGGTTTGGCGCGTCGTATCTGATTCCGGTGCTGCTCAACCTCAGCACCGGTGGATTGATTCTCGCCGCGGCCATGGCCACCGAAATGGTGACCAAACTGATTTCGCTGCCGCTATTCGCGTTTGCCTATACCTACCTGATCATTCTCAACCTGCACCTGATGGGCGCGATGATTCATGCGCGGCACGACAGCTTCGGTATCGAGCCGGAAGCCGAAGTGCTGGTGCGCGAGAACGGTCAGGATGAGGACACCCAACTTCTCCACCACGTCGAGATGGTCGCAGCCACCGATCGCCGTGCGGCCATCGGCCTGCTGGTGGCACGCATGCAAAGTCGTGTCGCACCGCCGCCATTGCATCTGGCCTATCGCCAGCTGCTTCGACAGGAAGGTTTGCGCGATGGCCTGCTGGAACACGGGCAGATATGGATCGCCGCACTGCTCGCAAATGACGAGCCGCGCCGCGCATTGGGCCTGGTGCAGGAGTGCATGGAGATTGATCCGGCCTTTGTGCCGGATGATCCAGGCAACGCGCTGGCGCTGGCCGAACTGGCCGCTCGCTCAGGCATGTCGCGGCTCGGCCTGAAACTGGCCAAAGGATGTCTCACTCTCTGGCCACGCTCACCGCAGGCACCACAGGCCGGCCTGCTAGCCGTGCGGTTGTTGGGGCAAACCACCGAAGCGATGGTGCTGTTGGGCAAATTGATGGCCGCGTGGCCCGATCACCCGCTGCACGCTGAGATGAAAACTCTCGCCCATGAGCTGCAACGCGAACCTGTAGGAGCGCACCCTGTGCGCGACAAACCGACGGAGCGGTGACGCCTTGCTTTGTGGTCGCGCACAGGGTGCGCTCCTACAGAACCCACGGCTGCGGTGGATTGCGCATAAAATCGTCCACCGATACCCAGCACCACGGATGTTTCCACCATGAGCCGATGGCGCCCACCTGCTCCACATTCCACTGCCATCATCACGCGCGAAGGCTTCGAGAAGCTCAAGGCTGAGCTTGATCACCTGTGGCACACGCTGCGTCCGGAAGTAGTGAAAGCCTTGGCTGCGGCAGCCGCCGAGGGCGACCGCTCCGAGAATGCCGAATACACCTATCGCAAGAAGCAGCTGGGTGAGATCGATCGGCGCGTACGTTACCTCAGCAAGCGCATCCCTTCGCTCAAGGTGGCCGAAGGCGCACCGGCTGACCGCGAAGTGGTGTTCTTTGGTGCAAGCATCGAGCTGGAGAACGTCGACTCCGGGGAAAGCGTGCTCTATCGCATCGTCGGCCCGGACGAAACCGATGCACGCCTGGGCTGGATCAGCATCGACTCGCCCTTGGCGCGCGCCGCGCTGAAGAAGCGACTCGACGATGAGTTCGAAGCCGAGCTACCTGGTGGGCCAACGCGTTTTGCCATCATGGCGGTGAACTACTGAGCAGAGCGCTGCGCTCCGCTCAGATGGTGGCGATCAGTGACCGCCCTGCATCAACGCCGCGACCTGGGCCTGATGCGTATCGATAAAGCGGATGTTGTCGGGGTTGACCCACACCTGGTTGAGGTTATGGGACAGCGTGGGATCGCTGCGCGCCTGCGCGGCCATCGCCGCATTCATCAGTGCGATGTTGGCCAGCATGAATTCGCGCGGAGTGAATCCATATTTCTTCACCAGCGCCGGGATGCGTGGATCGCCAGCCATCGCCTGGTTGGCCAAGTCGTTCAAGTTGTGAATCTTGCTCGGATCGGGCGGTGCCTGCGGCGGAATGCCTGATTCGCGAGCTTCTTCGGTGGCGGCGACCAGCCGATTGAATATGTCATCGTTGAGCGTATAGCTCTTGATCTGCTGCTTGTCCGCATCTGGCAAGCCCGCCGTGACAGCCTGCGCGTGAACGCTAGTCACCGCGCCGACGGCAAAGGCAAGCACACCCAGGCAGCAGGCACGCACTATACGATCGAAAGCAGGCATCGATATCTCCAAACATTGCGCCGGACACGCCGGCAAGTAGACAGGAGCGTATTGGACAACGAAATGGCCGGTCAGTGCCGCAACAGTTGGTGCAGGGACTTCTGATAGTCCGCATCGACTTGCTTGAGCCTGGCATTCCTGGCCGAATCGTTGACCCAACGGCCGTGATCGACCTGTTCGCGGATCAGCAGAAATTCCAGGTCGACGAAGGGCTTCAGCACACTGTTGTCGGCCGCGGCAAAACCCGCCAAGTCTGGAATACGTGCGAGATTGGCCCGTTCACGCTCCCCCGCTGCACCAGGGCCGCGCCCGTAGTCCCGCATGAATGCGATGAGCCGGCTGCGCAGCGGCTCGGCCAGGCCATCGCGCACCACCAGCACGCCGGAAGGGATGAGACTGGATCGCCAGATCACCCGCAGCTGCGAGGCTTCGCTGGGGAAATTGCGCTGGAACAATTCAAGGTCCGGGTTGTTGCCGGTAGCCACGTCCACCTCGCCGTTGGCAACGGCAAGCGCGTTGTTCTGGTGGTTGCCCACGCGCACGCTGGCAAAGAACGTGTCCGAATTGAGCCCCCGCGCGGCGAATACCTGCGCTTCAGGCATCACATAGCCCGTCACCGACAGCGGTTCGCCACGTGCATATCGCCAGTGGCGCGGCTGGCCGAGCATGTCGTTGAGGCTGTGCATAGGGCTGTCGCTACGCACCAGCAACATGGCTACGTTGCCTTTGACGCCATCGCTGCGCACGAATTGCGCCACCACGCTCATGTGCTGGTGCTCGACCGCTTCAATCGCCAGCCGGCCGGACAGGAAAGCGATATCGACACCCTGTTCGGCAATGACACTGGACAAGCCCGCATAGCTGCTCACCGATACCGCAGTCACCGGGTGCCCCAGCTTTTTCTCAAGATCCTGCAGCAGGGGCTGCCATTGCTCGCGCGACTCGGCCGCACTGCCGATAGGCAGGATGCCAAAGCGGATGGCGGCCGGATCATCGGCCGCCATCGCGTCATTCGTCGGCGACGGCACGCCAAACCCCAGCAGGCAGGCCATAAGGCCAACCTGGAGCAACCACCTTCGACTCTCTCCCAAGCGCCCGCGACAAGCCTTGTCCATGGTCCGCTCCCAGCGCCCACGCTGCACGGGCGTTGTAGCGCGATTGCGGCGGCACCGCAATTTTCCCGGTTTCCTAGCCGGAGGCCCGCTGTTTCAAAGATGTGCCGGAGCTGGGTAGCTGCGCCCTTCCCTGCGCGGCTGATAGCAAGGGGCGTTCAGATGAAACGCCTCTTGCTCGCTATCCGGATGCCAACCGGGCAGCCCCGACAGCGGTAGCGGCCTCAGGTCCAGCGGATCGCGCAGCAGGCTTCCACCGGCAATGGCCGCGGTACAGGCACTTTCGGCCGCGTCATCAGCGCTGTCCGTAAGAAAGACCAGCGCCTTGCCCACCAGCAGCTTGCCTGGCGAGAGCGCGTGCTCCAGCAAAGCGTGGCCGAATACGTCGATTGAAGCGCGGCCATCGACCCACGCGGCGCGTTCACGCCAGAACAGCCCATGCCAGTCATGCGCGTCCCACAGCGACAGCAGGGCCTCGTCACGCAAGGTCACAATGACGCCGGCTTCGTCGAAATGGGTCATGGCGTATTGCGCCCGCGAGCGTACCCGCGGGCCCATCTGGGCGATTTCGGCAATTTGTTGGGCGTTGAGTGCCCGCTTGATAGCCGGATAGCGCAGCCACATCAGCGCATTGAACAGGTCATGCCAGTTCGCCTCGCGGGTGGCAATGGCCGCACATTCGGCAATGCGCTGTTCGTAATGCATGCCATCGCCAAGCAGGGCCAGCGTCTGCGCGACAAAGCGCTCGGCCATGGTGGCCGGACGCGCTGCGTTGAGCATATCGATGGACGGCCAATCGATGTCCTGCAGCCACCCGGCATGCGACTGCCAGGCAGACAGCGGCAACCGTGAGAACACTTCCGGCTCGACCGCTCCACGTGCTGGCGCGACATAACGCATCACGCCACCCTCGTGCGGAACTCAGCCTGCGAGACGCGCGTGCAGGTCGTGCTCGTCGGCGTCTTCCACCACCACGTCGACGAACTGACCCGGCTTGAGCGATTGGCCGTTGGCGATATGCACCACGCCATCGATCTCCGGCGCATCGGCAGCAGAGCGCGCCACGGCACCTTCGCTACCGGCCTCATCCACCAGCACCTTGATGGTGCGGCCGATCTTGCGCTGCAGCTTGGCGGCGGAGATTTCCGCCTGCACCGCCATGAACTGCTCCAGGCGGTCTTCCTTCAATTCCTCGGACACCGGATTGGGCAGCTCGTTGGCCTTGGCGCCATCCACCGGCGAATAGGCAAACGCGCCCACGCGGTCGAGTTCGGCTTCGCGCAGGAAGTCGAGCAGCTCTTCGAACTCCGCATCGGTTTCGCCAGGGAAGCCGACGATGAAGGTGCTGCGCATGCGTGATATCCGGCACTGCCTTGCGCCAGTTGCGGATACGCTCGAGCGTCTTGTCGATGTTGCCCGGTCGCTTCATCAGCTTGAGGATGCGCGGGCTGGCGTGCTGGAACGGGATGTCCAGGTACGGAAGGATCTTGCCGTCTGCCATCAACGACATCACTTCGTCCACGTGCGGATACGGATAGACGTAGTGCAGGCGCGTCCACACGCCTAGCTCCGACAGGCCTTCGCACAATTCGGTCATGCGCGTGCGATAGCTCTTGTCGCGCCACTGGCGCTCGGCGTACTTCACGTCCACGCCGTAGGCACTGGTGTCCTGCGAGATCACCAGCAGCTCCTTCACGCCGCCCTTCACGAGACGCTCGGCTTCGAGCAGCACCTCATCGACCGGACGCGAGACGAGATCGCCACGCATCGACGGAATGATGCAGAAGCTGCAGCGGTGATTGCAGCCTTCGGAAATCTTCAGATACGCATAGTGCTTGGGCGTGAGCTTCACGCCAGTATCGGGAATGATGTCGATCAGCGGATTGCGCTGGGGCGGCAGCGCGCTGTGCACGGCGCTCATCACGCTGGCGTAGTCTTGCGGGCCGGTGATGGCGAGCACATCCGGATAGGCTTCGCGAATCAGCTCCGCGCGCTTGCCCAGGCAGCCGGTGACGATCACCTTGCCGTTCTCATGTAGCGCCTCGCCAATGGCGTCCAGCGACTCCTGCACGGCGGCATCGATAAAGCCGCAGGTGTTGACCACTACCGCATCGGCCGCGCCGTAGCTGGGCACGATCTCGTAGCCCTCAACCTTCAGCTGGGTGAGGATGCGCTCGGAATCGACCAGCGCCTTGGGGCAGCCAAGACTGACGAAACCGACTTTGGGTGAGGCCTGCGACATGGATGTGCAACCGTAACTATGCGGAAAACGGACCATTATACGTTACGGCAACCCTAATCCCTGAATGGCTAGAATTCGGCATCGCCAACCCCGGAGCCGCCATCATGGGTCAGACCATCAGCCTCAACACCTCCCGCATGCAATGCGTCGGCGCTTACCTGGCCCAGCCGGCCGGCAAGCCCAAGGGCGGTATCGTGGTGATTCAGGAAATTTTCGGCGTCACCGATCACATCCGCCGCGTCGCCGACGGTTTTGCACAGGCAGGTTATACCGCTATCGCCCCGGCATTCTTCGACCACCTTGAGACCGGCGTCGAGCTCGCCTACGACGAAGGCGGCATGAAGCGTGGCAAGGATCTGGTCACCGAGCTGGGTCTGGATCGTGCCGTGGAAGACGTCGCCAGCGCGGCCGAGGCCATTGCCTCGTCAGGGCGCATCGGCACCGTGGGCTACTGCTGGGGCGGCACCGTCGCGCTGCTCGCGGCGCTGCGCCTGGGCTTGCCATCGGTGAGTTACTACGGCGCGCGCAACGTCCAGTTTCTTGGTGAAAAGCCGAAGGCCCCGGTGATGTTCCATTTCGGCGAACGGGACAAGAGCATTCCGCCGGAGATGGTGCAGAAGCACCGCGAGATGCTGCCGCAGATGGAATTGTTCACCTACCCCGCCGGCCACGCCTTCAATCGCGACGTGGGCGACCATTACGACGAAGCCAGCGCGAAGCTCGCCTATCAGCGGACGCTGGGGTTCTTCGACAGGCATCTGGCTCACGGCGCATGAGCGAGGCCAGTTTCGTGCTTGATTCGCGATTGCAGGCCGATACGCGACACGTAGCGTCGCTGACGCTTTGCGACGTGCTACTGATGAACGATGCGCGCTTCCCCTGGCTGGTGCTGGTGCCTCGCCGCGCCGGGATGGTGGAAATCTGCAACCTGCCGGCTGGGGAGCAAGCCGTCTTGTGGCAGGAAGTGAATCAGGTCTCAGGCGTGCTGCGTTCGATCGTTTCCTTCGAGAAGCTCAACCTTGGCGCGCTGGGCAATATCGTTCGTCAGCTGCACATTCACGTGGTGGGTCGGCGTGAGGGCGATGCGGCGTGGCCTGGGCCGGTGTGGGGGTCTGGAGCCGCGGAGCCTTACGACGCCGAGGCGTTGACGATACTGATTGCGCAGGTACGCAGCGCACTGGTTGGGTGACGGGTGCGCTCCTACAGGGTCATCGAAACCTTGTAGGAGCGCACCCTGTGCGCGACCACAACCTTGCGAACAACCACAAAAAAGCCCGCGGATCACTCCGCGGGCTTTTCATCAAGCGAGCAGCGATCAGTAGTGCTGCTGCGGCGGCGGCGCGTCGGCAGCCTTCGGCGGAGCCTTGTAGTCCTCGAGCTCACGCGCCTTGGTGTCGACCACACTGATCTTCTTCAGGGTGCCTCCATCGTCGTAATACACGGTAAAGCCGTAGTCGATCTGCAGGCGCGCCATGTACTGCAGGTGCTGCTTGCGGATTTTGGAGTCGTCGCTGGGCTCAAGCAGCACGGTCTTGGGCAACTTGCCCTGATCCTTGAGGTAGGCGAAATGGCTGCCAGTATCGAGCGCCGACAACACGGCGCCATCAACGACGAACTGGCCGCTCTTGTAGGCCTGGATCACCACGTCGAACTGGCTCTTCATGTCAGCGGTGCGCACTTCGTCCTTGGTGCTGCCGCGATGGCAACCGGCCAGCACCAGCATGCTGCCCAGCAGGATGGCTGTGGCCGCACGGGTCATCAGCGTGGAAAAACGGGTCATGCGGGATCTCCTGCAATGCATTGGTGTAAACAATAGTGAAGTGTAGCGCCGCCCCGGGCCTTCGCTTCGGCCCCGGACGGCATCCATTCAGCTGTGTGGTGACCGCGTTCGCGGATGTGAACGATCAGGTGCGCGGCAACGTCACGCCTTGCTGGCCCTGATACTTGCCACCGCGGTCCTTGTAACTGGTTTCGCATTCCTCGTCCGATTCGAGGAACAGCATCTGCGCCACGCCTTCGTTGGCGTAGATTTTCGCGGGCAGCGGCGTGGTGTTGGAGAACTCCAGCGTCACATGGCCTTCCCACTCCGGCTCCAGCGGCGTCACGTTGACGATGATGCCGCAACGCGCGTACGTGCTCTTGCCCAGGCAGATGGTGAGCACTTTGCGCGGAATGCGGAAGTACTCGACCGTGCGTGCCAGCGCGAACGAATTGGGCGGAATGATGCACACGTCCGCCTCGATGTCGACGAAGCTGGTCGGGTCGAACGCCTTCGGGTCCACTATGGTGGAATTGATGTTGGTGAAAATCTTGAACTCGCGTGCGCAGCGCACGTCGTAGCCGTAGCTCGAGGTGCCATAAGAGACGAGCTTGTTGCCGTCGCGCACCTTGACCTGGCCCGGCTCGAACGGCTCGATCATGCCTTGCTGCTCGGCCATGCGGCGGATCCACTTGTCGGATTTGATGCTCACTCAGACTCCCGAAGGGCCAAACATTGGCGCCAGATGGCGGTAAAGACTCGAAAAATAGCGGAAATGCCCTCTCACCCGCCAGTCGCCCCGTCAAGCGCCGCGCTCAGGGCCGCCAGCGCGCCGGAGACGGTGGCCACCTGGGCAGGGTCATCCAGGATCGCCTGAACCTCACACCCAGCTCCCGGCAACGGCACGGTGGCGCTGGCCGGAGGCAGCAGCCGCGCCGACATGGTCTGCAGGATCTCCCGAAGGGCCGCCTGCGCGTGCTCCGAATCGCGTGCCGACGCATTGAGCAGCGCCACGGGCTTGTCCGGAAACTCCAGGCCGCTGACCAGCCAGTCCAGCAGATTCTTGAACGCCCCCGGCACGCCATGGGCGTACTCCGGGCAGGCAATCAGCAGCGCATCGGCATCGGCAATCGCCTGGCGCAGCGTCTGCACGGACGCCGGCAGCGGCTCGATCTCATCGTCCGGATTGAACAGCGGCAGCTTTGCCAGCCCGTCGTACAGGGTGAGCGACAAGCTGGCCGGCGCCAGGCAGATGGCAGCGCGCAACAGCGCGGTGTTGGCCGAATGGCGGCGCAGACTGCCGGACAGGCAAAGCACGCGATACGGCGCCCTGCCCGCCAGCGCGGTGATCACGGCGCGCCCTGCACCATGATCTTGCCCAGGCCCAGCGACTTGTTGCGCGGCAGCCGCGACAGGCGGCCGGCCGCGTTGCGTGCGATTTCACGGTAACGCGCGGCCAAGTCCGAATCGGGCATGGCGGCCACCGTGGGCGTGCCGCCGTCGGCCTGCTCGCGAATGCGGATATCCAGCGGCAGCGACCCCAGATAGGCCACCTGGTACTGCTCGGCCATGCGGGCACCGCCGCCTTCGCCGAAGATGTGTTCCTCGTGACCGCAGCTGGAGCACACGTGGGTGGCCATGTTCTCCACCACGCCCAGTACCGGCACCTCGACCTTCTCGAACATCTTCAGTGCCTTGCGCGCATCCAGCAGCGCGATGTCCTGCGGCGTGGTGACAATCACCGCGCCCGATACCGGCACCTTCTGCGACAGCGTGAGCTGGATATCGCCGGTGCCCGGCGGCAGGTCGACGATGAGGTAGTCGAGCTGCTCCCAACGGCTGTCGTTGAGCAGCTGCATCATGGCCTGGGTGACCATGGGGCCGCGCCAGATCATCGGGGTTTCCTCGTCCACCAGGAAACCGATGGACATGACCTGCACGCCGTGTGCTTCCAGCGGGATGATGGTCTTGCCGTCCGGCGATTGGGGCTTGCCGGAGGCGCCGAGCATGCGTGGCTGGCTGGGGCCGTAGATGTCCGCGTCCAGCACGCCCACCTTGGCACCCTCGGCCGCCAGGGCCAGCGCCAGATTGGCCGATACCGTGGATTTGCCCACGCCACCCTTGCCCGAAGCCACGGCAATGATGTTCTTCACGCCCGGCATCGGGCCCAGCGTGCCCTGCACCTTGTGCGAGTGGATGCGGGTACCTACCGAGACCGAAGCGAAAGCAATGGCCGGATCGGCCTCCAGCGCCTGTTTCACGCGGGCAGCCAGGGCATCCTTGGACCCTGCGGCGGGGTAGCCCAGCTGGATATCCACCGAAACACGATCACCGTCCACGCCCATGGCGCGCACGGCATCGGCGACGGGAGCGCCGGTATGGGGATCTTCCAGCGCACCGAGCAGCTGGCGGACCAGGGCTTCATTCGCCTGCGTCATATCGAATCATGGACCGTCATGGGAGTCCCCCATTATGCCAGTCCCGGCCACCCCGGACCGTCACACACCCGCTTTCGCAATGCAGCTTGACTGTCTCGCGGGGCGTCGGTCAGGCTCGGCCCATACTGCTTCGTACGGGAGGATCCACCATGAAGTCACTGCTTCGCCTTGCTATCGCTACAAGCCTGTTGCTCGGTACCGGTGCCGTGTTTGCCGCCGATAGTTCCCCAGTGGGTACCTGGAAAACCATCGATGACGAAACGGGCAAGCCCAAGTCCATCGTGCAGATCACTGATAACAATGGCGAACTGAAGGCCACTGTGCTGCAGGTGCTGCAGTCGGACGAAGGCCCGCACCCGGTCTGCAAGAACTGCGATGGCGACCGCAAGAACCAGCCCATCGAAGGCATGAACATCATGTGGGGTGTACGCCAGGACGGCGACACGTGGGATGGCGGCAAGATCCTCGATCCCAAGACGGGCAAGATCTACAAGGTGAAGCTGCACACCGTCGAGGGCGGCACCAAGCTGGAAGTGCGCGGCTACATCGGCTTCTCGCTGATGGGGCGCAGCCAGGTGTGGCAACGCCAACCGTAAGCGCGGGCGGCTCCCGATTCCCTGCTGAGGCCTACCCTGACCGGTAGGCCTCATGCGTTGGGCGTCAGGCCTGGGTGCTGACGATCGAGCCGGAAGCCGATGCGCCGCCCAGATCGCTGGAAAGCGTCTGCAGGAAGCTGGTGAGCGTTGCGCCGCCGGGCACCGATCCGCCAAGCGAACCCACCAGGTTCTGGAAGCTCTGCTGCAACGAATCGAGCGTCGAACCGGAAGAGGTCGAAGTCGCGGTTGCGGTCGCGGTCGGCGAACCCGAAGTGCTGGATGAGAGCTGGGTGATGAGGCTCTGCACATCGCTCTGCATATGACCGCCGCCATGATGGTGATGACCACCGCCGTGGTGCACCCCGGCCGGCTGGCCGCTCGTGGTTGCGCTGGCGGCCGGGTCGGCCGGGTTCGCCCCGTTGGCGGTCGTGCTTGCGACCGCGCCCGTTGCCGAGGTGGCATCGGTGGCTGCCGTGGTGCTGGCGGCCTGGCCACTCTGCGCCTGCAATGCCGCCATCAGGCTCTGCATGAAGGCCGACATCGCCTGCGAGGGATCCTGCGTACCGCCGGTGGAGGCGCTGGCAGTCGTGCTGGCGCCGCTGCTCGTCGCGCTCGTGCTGCTGCCAACGCCGAGCTGGCTCAGCGCCTGGAAGATGGAGCCGAACAGCCCGTTGCTGGACGAAGCGCTGCTGGTCGGGCTGGCGCTGGTGGTGCCGCTGACCGCAGTGCTGCTGGTGGACTGGTTGAGCTGACTGAGCCAGTAGTTGTTGGTGTTGTTCGAAACGGCGCCGATCGACATGGGATGGTTTCCGAGAAAGGTTGGACAAGTCACCAGGCCCGACGACTTGCATCACACCGAAAGCCATCCTTGCACGGGTGATGCGAACGCCCTGGCCGGAGTACGCAAAACAACCACTAGCAAGTTGTCGACCATCGCTCGACCAACTACAGGGCCAGCGCATGTAAAGAAACGTAATGGCCGCCGGAGCCGCGCCGTGGCGCCACTGGCGACAGGCGGAGCGTGATCGGGCGAATGAAAATGCGGTGCTTCGCATGCTCCTGCCGGCGCCATTCGTCAATAAAAGCGCCATTTTTCCGGCATTCGCGACGATTTCCCGACAACGCGGGACGCGATGGCGCGTGTGTTTAGCCGCCTAGCCTTCCCTGACTATTTGAAGGGTCTAGCCCGAAGCAGCGTCCGCCCGGTGCACCGCCACGCCATGCGCGGCAAACGCCGAGCGCGTGGCGCGATCGGCCGAGTGCTCCACCACCAGATGCTGCACGCGCGACAGCTCGGCCACCTGATGCGTGGCGACCGCACCCAGCTTGTCATCGGTGGCAACCACCACCGCCTCGTCACTCGCATCGATCATGGCGCGCTTGAACAGCGCTTCCTCGCTGTCGAAGCCCCACAGGCCATGCGCAACATCAATGGCGCACGCGCCGGGAAAACACAGGTCGGCACGCACGCGACGCACTTGCTCCATGGCCTGCGCACCTACGGTGCCGCCAATCGTCGCATCCACGCGGCCACCAATCAGCAATACCGCGAAGCCCTCGCGGTCCAGCAACAGCTGCGCAATATGTGGCGCATTGGTGATGACGGTGAGCCCCGCATCCACCGGCAAGGCCGCGGCAATGGCTGCGTTGGTGGTGCCAGCATCGATCAACAACGTCTGGCCCGGCCGCACCAGACTGACCGCCTTGCGTGCCAGCATCAACTTGCGCGCGGAGTGCTCGCTGCGCCGCTGCTTGAGCGGCGTCAGCGTGGCGGCCGGCAACAAGGCGCCGCCGTACACCCGCTTGCAAAGGCCCTGTGCCGCCAGCTCACGCAGATCGCGGCGAATGGAGTCTTCCGACACGGCAAACGTCGCCGCCAGCTCCGCCGCCACGACGCGCCCATCATTGCGCAGCATCGCCAGGATGCGCTGCTGGCGTTCCTCCGGCAGAACCCCGCTATCGGGAGTAACTATACACGTGCTTAGCCATGCCGCGCCTCGCACACATTGCTTTCGAGCAAGGCGAGTTCGGCCAGGCGATCACGCAAGCCGGTTGCATCACGAAACCACCAACCTTGCATACCTAGTGCTTCAGCAGCAGCTACGTTGCGCGCCGAGTCGTCGATATAGAGCGCACGCGCCGGATCGACCGCATAGCGATCGAGCAAGCACTGATAGATGCGCGGATCAGGCTTGATCAACCGCTCCTCGCCAGACACCACGATGCCTTCGAACCACTGCAGGAACGGATAGCGCTGGCGTGCCACCGGAAAGGTTTCCTGCGACCAGTTGGTAAGCGCCAGCAGGCGCACACCGCGAGCCTTGAGCTCTGCCAGCAACGCCACGCTCTCCTCGATGGGACCGACCAGGGTTTCCTCCCAGCGCAGGTGGTAAGCATCGATCAGCTCCGCGTGTTGCGGAAAGTCGGCGCGAAGCAACGCAGTGGCTTCGGCCCACGGTCGACCGGCATCCTGCTGCTCGTTCCACGCGCTATTGCATACCTCGCGCAGGAACCATTCCCGCTGCGCCTCGTCGTGAATCAACTGGCGATAAAGCCGGCGCGGATCCCAAGCGATCAGCACGTTACCCAGGTCGAATATCACCGTATCGATAACCGTACTCATCGCTGCACGATCCTCGCCGACAGCATCACCAACAACAGCAGTCCCGCCACCGCGGAAAACGCGATGGGCAGGCTGCAGACGTGCGAGAGAAAGCCGATCAGGGCCGGTCCGCTGAGCAGGCCGGCATAGCCGAGCGTCGTGGCCGTGGCAATGGCAATGGCCGGCGAGGTGCCCGGAAGGCGCCCCGCCGCGCTGAACAGCACCGGCACGATATTGGACGCACCCAGGCCTATCAGCACGAAGCCCAACAATGCCGGCCATATACCCGGCACGCAAGCGGACAACAGAAAGCCCGCGGCGGCCAAAGCAGCGCCCGCACGCACCGCCCATACCGGCCCGCTACGCGAAATGACGCGGTCGCCCACCAACCGACCCGTCGCCATGGCAATCGAAAAGCAGGCGTAGCCAAATCCTGCCGAAGCCGGCGGAACGCCGCGGAAATCGCGCAGAAACACCGCGCTCCAGTCGAGCATGGCGCCTTCGGCCAGAAAGCTGACGAAGCACAAAGCACCCAGCAACCACACCAGGCCATGCGGCAAGCGGAAGCCGGCGTGTCGCGGCGCGGAGGCTTCATGCACGTCTGGCAGCAAGCCGCCACGCAGCCACCACACGAGGGCCGCAAGCAGCAGTGCTATCACCACGGCCGCGAACCAGAGCGACATGCCCGCAGCCAGCAGTCCGCTCATCAAGGCGGCGCCGCTCAGGCCACCGACACTGAACAATCCATGGAAGCCCGACATCAGGCGACCGCCATCCAGCCGTTCCACATCCACGGCGTGCGCGTTCATGGCCACGTCGACAGCACCCAGCACGATGCCGAAGTACAACAGCGCCGCCACCAACGCCGCCATGCTCGATACTTCGGCCAACAGCGGCAGCGCCAGGCACATCAACAAGCCCGCACTGACGATTACCGAGCGATTGCCCATCCGATGGGTGAGCCAGCCGACAAACGGCATCGAGAGCATGGGTCCGCCACCAAGCGCCAGCAACGCGAGCCCCAGTTGCGCATCATCCAACCCAAGCCGGGATTTGGCATAGGGCACCATCGGTGCCCATACCGACATGCCGAGGCCGGCCACCAGAAAAATCAACTTGGTGGACCGCTTCGCAGCCGCGAGCGGCCGCGCGGTGCCGGAGGAGACCACCATTTCAGGACTGGGTTTCAAGGGGATCCCATACGATTTGGAACACGTAATAATGTATCTAATCGTGCAACAACATGCAATGGATATCGCCGTCGAAACGCGGCGTGCCGTCGATAGGCCGCATGCCATAATGGACGGCCCCACGGAGCTGTCACCGCCCATGAGCCGCCGCCTACTCGTTACCAACGCCCTGCCCTATGCCAACGGCCCGCTGCACATGGGCCATCTGCTGGGCTACATCCAGGCCGATATCTGGGTGCGCGCGCAACGGATGCAGGGCAACGAGGCGATCTACGTTTGCGCGGATGACGCGCACGGCACGCCGATCATGCTAGCGGCGGAAAAGGCCGGCATGTCGCCGGAAACCTATATCGAGGGCATTCGCGTTGGCCACGAGGCGGATTTCGCCGCATTCGGCGTGGCCTTCGACCACTACCACTCGACCCATTCGGAAGAGAACCGTGAGCTCGCTTCGCTGATCTACACGCGCCTGCGTGACGCTGGCTTCATCGCGCGTCGCGACATCCAGCAACTGTTCGATCCGGAAAAGGAAATGTTCCTGCCGGACCGCTACATCAAGGGCACCTGCCCCAACTGCGGCACGCCCGACCAGTACGGCGACAACTGCGAGCACTGCGGCGCCACCTATGCGCCCACCGACCTGGTCAATCCTTATTCGGTGATGTCCGGCGCCACGCCCGTGCTGCGCGATTCGGAGCATTACTTCTTCGAGCTGGCCAAGTTCGAGCCGCTGCTGCGCGATTGGTTCGCAGGCAAGCTCACCGACGGTCAGCCAGTAGCCAACAGTGGCGTGGTGGCCAAGTTGCGCGAGTGGCTCGATGGCGGCCTGAAGGATTGGGACATTTCGCGCGACGCGCCCTACTTCGGTTTTCCCATTCCGGATGCGCCGGGCAAGTACTTCTATGTGTGGCTGGACGCGCCAGTGGGCTACCTGGCCAGCTTCAAGGCGCTGTGTGACCGCACCGACCTGAAGTTCGAGGATTTCCTGGCAGCTGACAGCCACGCCGAGCTGCATCACTTCATCGGCAAGGACATCATCAACTTCCACGGCCTGTTCTGGCCGGCGATGCTGCATGGCGCGAACTTCCGCACGCCCACCGCGCTGCACGTCAACGGCTACCTGACGGTGAACGGCGCGAAGATGTCCAAGTCGCGCGGCACCTTCATCCAGGCACGCACCTACCTGGACTCGGGGCTGCATCCGGAATTCCTGCGCTATTACTTCGCCAGCATGTTGAGCGATACGCCGGTGGACGTGGATCTGGACCTCAAGGCCTTCGAGGAGCGCGTCAACTCGCACCTGGTCGGCAAGTGGGTAAACATCGCCAGCCGCACCGCGGGCTTCGTGCACAAGTATTTCGACGGCCGCCTCGCCCCCGCCTTCAGTACAGAGGAGCAAGAGCTGTGGCGCGAATTGCTGTCGCTGTATGGCGATGTGCCCGCATTGTATGGCAGCGGCGAGTTTGCTGAAGTGTCCCGCCGCTTCGTGACCATGGCCGACATGGTCAATGGCTATATCGCGGCCAAGGCGCCGTGGGCCATCGCCAAGGACGAAACGCGCCGCGAGGAATTGCATCAGGTGTGTTCGTTCGCACTGGCTGCGTTCCGCCTGCTGGCTGGCCTGCTCAAGCCGGTGTTGCCGGCCACGGTGGAAGCGGCCGAGCGCTTCCTCGCCGCGCCGATCACCGGCTTCGATGACGCGCGCGCGGAGCTGCACAACCACACCATCAACGCGTTCGAGCCGTTGCTCGGCCGCATCGATCCCAAGCATGTCGAGGCCATGGTGGAAGCGTCGAAGGATTCCCTCGCGCCCGCCGAAACCAAGCCCGTCCCCAAGAAATTCAAGGAACCGAGCAAGACCATGAGCGACGCCAGCACCGCCCCGAACACCGCCGTCGACGGCGCCGCCATCATCGGCATCGACGACTTCGCCAAGCTCGACCTGCGCATCGGCAAGGTCACCGTGTGCGAATTCGTGGACGGCTCGGACAAGCTGCTGCGCTTCGAACTGGATGCCGGCCCGCTGGGCACGCGCCAGATCTTCTCGGGCATCCGCGCCGCGTATGGCGAGCCGGAAAAGTTGGTGGGCCGCAATGTGGTGTTCATCGCCAATCTCGCACCGCGCAAAATGCGCTTCGGCTTGTCCGAAGGCATGATCCTGTCGGCTGGCGACGGTGGTAGCGACTTGTTCCTGCTGGACGCGGACCAGGGCGCGAAGCCGGGCGCCACCGTTCGCTGAGACGCCCATGACGCTGGCCGACCGCATCGACGCACTGCTGCCACAGACGCAATGCGAACAATGCGGCTACCACGGTTGCCGCCCCTACGCGGAAGCCATTGCGCGCGGCGAAGCAAACATCAACCAATGCCCACCGGGCGGTGTCGCTGGTATCGCCCGTCTCGCTGGGTTGCTGGACACGCCGGTCCTGCCACTCGATCCGGGACACGGCGTTGAAAAGCCGCGCACGCTGGCGCGCATCGTGGAGGCCGATTGCATCGGTTGCACCAAGTGCATCCAGGCCTGCCCGGTCGATGCCATTGTGGGCGCCGCCAAGCTGATGCATACCGTGATCGCCGACGATTGCACCGGTTGCGAGCTATGCGTGCCAGCCTGTCCGGTCGATTGCATCGTGCTCGAGCCGATGCCGTTGTCACAGGTGAACGATCCGGCTCATGCGGACACGGCACGCGCGCATTTCAATCGACGCGAGACACGGCTGGCGCGCGAGGAGGCGCAGCGCGATGCCGCACTGGCCGCGCGCAAGGCAGAAGTTGCCGCTGAAACCAATCCCGTACTCGCAGCGCTTGCGCGCGCACGCGCCAAGCAACAAGGAAAGCCCACGTGAAGAAGGCTGACGTCGTCGAGCTGTTCACCCGCCTGCGCGAGCTGGATCCACATCCCACCACCGAGCTCAACTACACCTCGCCGTTCGAGCTGTTGGTCGCGGTAGTACTTTCGGCACAGGCCACCGACGTTGGTGTAAACAAGGCGACAAAAAAGCTTTACCCCGTTGCTAACACCGCCCAGTCGATCCTCGACCTGGGCGAGGACAAGCTCAAGCAGTACATCAGCACCATTGGCCTGTTCAACAGCAAGGCGAAGAACGTCATCGCGCTGTGTCGCATCCTGGTTGAGCAGTACCAGGGCGAAGTGCCACGCACGCGCGAGGCGCTGGAGGCACTGCCGGGGGTGGGTCGCAAGACGGCCAACGTGGTACTCAACACCGCGTTTGGCCATCCGACCATTGCCGTTGATACGCACATCTTCCGCGTATCCAATCGCACCGGCCTTGCGCCTGGAAAAGATGTGCGCGCGGTAGAGGACAAATTGGAGAAGGTGATACCGGCCGAATTCAAACAGGACGCGCATCATTGGCTCATCCTGCACGGGCGTTACGTGTGCAAGGCGCGCAAGCCCGATTGTCCGCAATGTGTCATACGCGACCTGTGCCGTTACAAGGACAAGACGGTTACCGCCCAAAACGCATGACGAATGGCACGGCACCGGCCATTTGCGCGGCAAAGCCTCATGATTTCCTCAGCGTTTCGCGCGACTTCATCAAGTCTTGAGCGACCGGTAAGCCTATGGTCAAGCCTCCCCCGGAAGACCATCCCCGTTAGGAGTCCGCATCATGAAGCGCTTGATCATCCCCGTCGTCATCGCGCTCGGCATTGCCTTTGTAGGTCAGGCCAACGCCGCCGTTGAAACCTATACCGTCGATATGAACGGCTATGCCGTCATCGGTTTTGTCGGTACCACCCCCGAAGATTTTGCTCTCGCCCAGCGTCAGGCCAGTAGCTGGGAAGCACAGCGTCAGCTTGATCTGAAGCCGCAGTCCATCAAAGCGGTCGCCATCGATCAATCGCAGGGCGTCGCCATGAGCCGCGAAGATCTCAAGAAAGCCATCCTCACTGCAGCGCTGGCAAAGGGCCCCTGAGCCGCCACGCGCACACCACCTTCACGGGCGCCCTCATTGGCGCGAAACAGGGAGAAAGACGGCGGCCGACAGTCCGCCGTCTTTCTTTATGCGCCACTACCCATTGACGCGGGCGCGTCTCACGCGCCAACGTGACGACTATGGCCGCTATTGCACCGGCAAAAGTTCCACAAAAGGATGGCCATGGATGATGGCGCCGTGCGGCGGACTCTCCCCACCGCGCAACCCCAGGACCGACACGGGTGATGTGGCATGCATATTCTGCTGGTTGAGGACGATGCCGAGCTGGGCGCCGCCATCAAGCACGCATTGGAGCACCAGTCCTACGCCGTGACCTGGTTGCGCGACGGCCGCGAAGCAACCGAGGCCCTGCGTGGCGACCCGGTCGACCTGGTACTGCTGGATCTCGGCCTACCCGGCAAGGACGGTCTGGACGTGCTTGGTGAAGCGCGTCGCGCCGGGGTGAAGACGCCGGTACTGGTGATGACCGCCCGGGATGCGCTCGAAATGCGCATTCGCGGACTCGACCTGGGCGCGGACGACTATCTGGTCAAGCCTTTCCACCTGGGCGAGCTATCCGCGCGAATCCGTTCACTGACGCGACGTACCCAGGGGTTGGCCGACAATCTCGTCGAAGTGGGCGGCCTGAGCCTCAACCTGGCCACCGCCGAGGTGGAATTTCGCGGCGAACGGGTGAGCCTGACGCGCCGCGAATTCGCCCTGCTGCGCATACTGATGGAGCGCGCCGGACGCATCGTGCGACGTGAGACGCTGGAAAGCTCGGTCTACGGCCTGGACACCATCGTCGAACGCAACGCCATTGAGGTGCAGGTGCATTGGCTACGCCGCAAACTCAGCCCGGAAGTGATCCACACCGTGCGCGGCATCGGCTACATGATTCCTCGCGAGCCGCAATGAGCTCTCATCCCGCCAGCCTGCGCACACGCCTGACCTGGCTGATCATCGCGGTGATGGTCGCCGTGCTCATTCCGCTCGGCTGGATCAGCTACCGCCGCGAACTGCGCGAGATGAACGAGCTACTCGACGGGCGCCTGGCGCAAGCCGGCCGCACGCTGGGTACGCTGATCGCGCACGGCCAGATCCCCCTGCGCGACGCTGACCTGCCAGGCATCCCGCAGGCCGCTGACGGCCAGCACAAGGGCGTGGTGGTGTCGGTCCATCCGCACAACTACGAGCCCGAAGTGGGCTTCCAGGCCTACGACCCCCACGGCGAACTGATTGCCGCCACCTCCAACCTCGCCGACCTGACGCCCCCCACCAGCGATGAACGCGGCTTTCGCGATATAGAGCACGGAGGTGGCCTGTGGCGCACCTTCACTCTGCAGAACCGCGCCAATCTGGTCATTCGCATCGCCGAGCGCTCGGACAATCGCCGCGATATCGCGCGCGGCTTGGTCATCGAACATACGTTGCCGCTTTTGATCGGCCTGCCCTTGCTCGCGTTGTTGGTCAGCCTTGCCGTGAAACGCGGCTTGCGCCCCGTAGCCCTGCTTACCGAGATGCTGGATCGACGCACGCCAGGCAGCCGCAAGCCCATGCCGGCGGACTACGCCCCGCAGGAGATCAAGCCGCTGATCGTGGCGCTGAACCAGCAGTTGGAACGACTGGAGGATGCGCTGGAGCGCGAGCATCGTTTCGCCACCGACGTGGCACACGAGCTGCGCACGCCGCTGGCGGCCACCATGATCCACCTCGAAAGCGCGATGATCGCCGACGATCCCGCCGAGGTGGAGTTCACCGTGCGCCACGCCCAGCAAAGCATGGCTCGCCTGGGGCGTCGCATCGAACAGATTCTGGCCATGGCCCGCCTCGAGGCCGGCGCCGCCTCGCAGCAGCGCACGCGACTGGACGTGACGCGCATCGCCATCGAGGTGATCGAGGAATTAGCGCCACTGATTGCCGAAAAGGACATCGCCCTCAGTCTCAACCACGACGACACCTCCATCACGGTACTCGGCCATGAAGTCGCGCTTACGGCCATGCTGCGCAACCTGATCGAGAACGCGCTGCGCTATACCGAAGTGGCCGGCCAGGTCGAGGTAGCCATCCGACGCGAAGGGTCCCAGGCAGTCATCGACATCTGCGACAACGGCCCCGGCATTCCCGAAGACCGCCGTCAGGCCGTATTCCAGCGCTTCCACCGCGAAGTGGAGAGCGCCACCCGCGGCTTTGGGCTGGGCCTGAGTATCGTGCAGCGTGCGATCGAGCTGCATGACGCCTCGATCGAGCTGCTGGAGTCGCCGCTGGGGCGTGGATTGTTGGTGCGCATAAGCATGGCGGCGGGGCCGGGCTGAGCTCACGATCGCCTTGCTCGCACCGCTTGGTCCAATCTCACCGTCATCCCCGCGAAAGCGGGGATGACGGAGTGGTGGGGATGGCGGGACAGTGGAAACGGCGGTGAGTTCCCGCACAGCCAACCTTCAGCCATCCAAAAGGTTCCCACAAGACTGCGTTGCCATCATGGCCACATCGGGCTTACGCCCCGCATCGAGCCATGCCATGACGATCTGCCGCTGCCCGTTCCACAGTTCCGGCCCGCCCTGCTGATTCCAGCCGCTGCCTGTACTTCACCGATGTGACGGCTACACCGTCACGCCGCGGCGCCATGGCGCCGATGCATAGCCGGAATCTTTCTCATGCTTGGCCTTGTCCGAATCGCCCTGTCGCGACCGCTCACTTTCATCGTGCTGGCGGTGCTTATCCTGATCGCCGGGCCGTTGGCGGCGTTTCGCACGCCCACCGATATCTTTCCCAACATCGGCATTCCGGTGATCAGCGTGGTGTGGTCGTACAACGGCCTGCCGCCTGATCAGATGTCCGGCCGCGTGGTCTATTACTACGAGCGCCAGCTGAGCACCTCGGTCAACAACATCGAGCACATTGAGTCGCAGTCGCTGCCTGGCATGGGCATCGTGAAGATCTTCTTCCAGCCGGGCGTGGATATCCGCACGGCAACCGCACAGGTCACCTCGATTTCGCAGACCGTGCTCAAGCAGATGCCGCCTGGCATGACGCCGCCGCTGATCCTCAACTACAACGCTTCCACCGTGCCCATCCTGCAGATGGCACTGTCGAGCAAGGAGCTGTCGGAAGCGAAGATTCTCGACCTTGGCCTGAACCTGATGCGCCCCACGTTGACGTCGGTGCCGGGCGTGGCGGTGCCCACGCCTTACGGTGGTGCGCAGCGTCAGGTGACGCTGGATCTCGATCCGCAATCGCTTGCCGCGAAAGGCTTGTCCGCGCAGGACGTAAGCAACGCACTGGCGGCGCAGAACCAGATCATTCCCGTGGGCACGGCCAAAATTGGTACGTATGAGTACCACGTGCAGCTCAATAACAGCCCGGAGGCTGTGGCCGAACTCAACCAGTTGCCGGTGAAGACGGTGCATGGAGCCACCATCACCATTGGCGAGGTGGCACACGTGCGTGACGGTGCAGCACCGCAGACCAATATCGTGCGCGTGGATGGCCATCGCGCGGTGCTTATGCCGGCGCTGAAGGTGGGCGATGCGTCCACCTTGTCGGTGGTGGCGGGCATCAAGCAGCTGCTGCCACTGCTGAAGGAATCGCTGCCGCCGTCACTGAAGATCTCGCTGCTCAGTGATCAGTCCATCTTCGTGAAATCGGCCATTACCTCGGTAGCGCGCGAAGGCATCATCGCCGCGTTGCTCACCTCGGTGATGATCCTGATCTTCCTGGGCAGCTGGCGTTCCACCGTGATCATTGCGGTGTCCATTCCGCTGGCCATTCTCTCGGCCATCGCCCTGCTTTCGGCCACGGGCCAGACGCTCAATGTGATGACGCTGGGCGGCCTGGCATTGGCCGTGGGCATCCTGGTGGACGACGCCACGGTGACCATCGAGAACATCAACTGGCATCTGGAGCAAGGCAAGGACGTACACAGTGCGATCATGGATGGCGCCAGGCAGATCGTGACGCCCGCCTTCGTGTCGCTGCTGTGCATCTGCATCGTGTTCGTGCCGATGTTCATGCTCAACGGCATTGCCGGCTTTCTGTTCCGGCCGATGGCGCTGGCCGTGATCTTTGCCATGGCCTCCTCGTTCCTGCTGTCGCGCACGCTGGTGCCGACCATGGCGATGTATCTGCTCAAGCCCCATCACGTGGAGCCGGGCCCGGGCGATCATCCGGAAGACGAGTACATCAACCATCACGAGGGCGACCAGCATCTGCCGCGCAAGCGCAGTGCACTGGTGGCCTCGCTGGTGTCGTTCCAACAGGGTTTCGAACGTCGCTTCGCCAAGATTCGCGACGTCTACCACGCCACCCTGACAATTGCGCTGACGCATCGCCGCCGCTTCATCATCGGTTTCCTGGCCTTTGTGCTGGCGTCGTTCGCGTTGGTGCCGCTATTGGGTCGCGACTTCTTCCCCGAGGTGGACGCCGGCGCTATCGCCATGCACGTCCGTGCGCCCATGGGTACGCGCGTGGAGGAAACCGCCGCGGAGTTCGACCACATCGAGGCGGCCATTCGCCGCGAGATTCCACCCGATCAGCTGGATACGGTGATCGACAACATCGGCCTGCCGCTGAGCGGCGTGAACATGGTCTACAACTCCAGCGGCACCATCGGTCCGCAGGATGGCGACATCCAGGTGGTGCTGAAGGAAGGCCACGCGCCCACGGCGGACTTCGTCAAGCAGTTGCGTGCGCGCCTGCCACGCGAGTTTCCGGGCACCCAGTTCGCGTTTCTGCCGGCCGACATGAGTTCGCAGATTCTCAACTTCGGCGCCCCTGCACCGCTGGATGTATCCATTGCCGGTCGCGACCTCGCGGCCAACCAGGCCTACGCGATGGACATCATGAAGCGCCTGCGCGACGTGCCCGGCATTGCCGACGTTCGCCTGCAACAGAGCTCCAGCTACCCGCAGCTCAACGTGCAGGTGAACCGTACGCGCGCTGATGAGCTGGGCGTCACCGAGCGCGACGTCACCAACAGCATGGTCGCCTCGCTGGCTGGCAGCTCGCAGGTGGCACCGGCGTTCTGGCTCAATCCGAAGAACGGCGTGTCGTATCCCATCGTCGCCGCGACGCCGCAATACAAGATGGACAGCATGGCCGATATCGCCAGCCTGCCGGTCACGCCTGCGGGCAACGGTGCTAGCCAGATCCTTGGCGGCCTGGCGACGTTTACACGCGTACCAAGTGCTGCGGTGGTGACGCACTACAACATCATGCCCTCGTTCGACATCTACGCCGCCGTGCAGGACCGTGACCTGGGCGCTGTCGCCGGCGATGTGCAGAAGGTGCTCAATCAATTCGCGGCAACGCGTCCGAAGGGCACGGTGGTCAGTCTGCATGGCCAGGTCGACACCATGAACGAAGCATTCGGCGGCCTCATCTTCGGTCTGGTCGGCGCGATCGTGCTGATCTACCTGCTGATCGTGGTGAACTTCCAGTCGTGGCTTGATCCGTTCGTGATCATCACCGCGCTGCCCGCTGCGCTGGCCGGCATCGTCTGGATACTGTTTCTCAGCCACACCACGCTCTCGGTACCTGCACTTACCGGCGCCATCATGTGCATGGGCGTGGCCACCGCCAACTCGATTCTGGTGGTGAGCTTCTGCCGCGAACGGCTGGCCGAGCATGGCGACGCGGTGAAGGCGGCGCTGGAGGCCGGCTTCACCCGCTTCCGCCCGGTCTGCATGACTGCACTGGCCATGATCATCGGCATGCTGCCGATGGCATTGACCCACGAACAAAACTCCCCGCTGGGCCGCGCCGTTATCGGCGGCCTGCTGTTCGCCACTTTCGCCACCCTGCTGTTCGTGCCGGTGATCTTCAGCATCGTGCATGGCCGCGAGCAGGGCGAGGCCGCTTCCGAATCCCTTCTTGGAGAACCTGTCCATGTCGCATGACGCCCACGTTGCCACGCCGCAGCGACCGCCGAAGCTGGGCCGTGCCCTGCGTCTCGGGCTGGGCCTGGCCATTCTTGCCACCATCGCCGGCATCTCGGTGCGCGCCTACGATTACCACCGCGTCGTGAAGTGGACGGATGCACAGGTGGTGCCCAGCGTGCAGATGATTACGCCGGAAATCGGCGCCGGCCAGCAGGCGATGACGCTGCCCGGCCATCTCGACGCATGGATCAGTGCGCCAATCCACGCGCGCGTCGGCGGCTATCTGAAAAGCTGGGACCGCGACATCGGCAGCCAGGTCACCGCAGGCGAAACGCTTGCCGTGATCGATACGCCCGAGCTCGACCAACAATTCGAGCAGGCCAAGGCGGGGCTTGCGCGTGCCAGGGCCAATGCGCGTCTGGCCGACCTCACCGACAAGCGCTGGAAGAACCTGCTCACCTCCAACTCGGTATCCAAGCAGGAAGCCGACGAGAAGGCCGGCGAGGCCGAAGCGGCGCAAGCCAATGTGCTCGCGGCGCAAGCCGACGTCGATCGCATTGCCGCGCTGGAATCGTTCAAGAACATCACCGCGCCGTTTGCCGGCACAGTGACCGCGCGCAACACCGATATCGGTGACCTGATCAGCGCCAACAGCGAGAGCAGCCCTTCCCTGTTCACCATTTCCGACACCAGTCGCATGCGCCTGTATGTCGAGGTGCCGCAGGGCTACGCCGATTCGATCCGTCCCGGCATGAGCGTGCAGCTGGATGTGCCCGATCACCCCGGCGAGCACTTCACTGGCCGCCTCATCGGCAATTCCGGCGCGGTCAACCAGGCCTCCGGTGCGTTGCTGGCGCAGTTCGAAGTGGACAACACCGACGGCAAGCTGCTGCCGGGCGCGTATGCCGAAGTGCATCTGCCGATGGACAACCACAGCCACACCATGACGGTGCCGGCCACCGTGCTGATCTTCCGCGCACAAGGTCCACAGGTGGCCGTGCTCGGCGAGGACGGCAAGGTGAAGCTGCGCGACGTGCATATCGCGCTGGATCTGGGCGACCGCCTGCAAATCGACCAGGGCCTGCAGGCCGGCGATCGCATCGTCAATCATCCGTCCGATTCGCTGATGCAAGGCGACCGCGTGCAGGTGGCGAAAGACACCGACGCGGCAACGGGCACCCCCAAGGCGGAGTAGCGACATGACACACCTCCCGCTCTCGAAACACTTGCGCCGACTGCTGCCTTTGGCATGGATCGCAGTTTTGCCGGCCTGCTCGCTGGCCCCGACTTATCACAAGCCGGATGTGGGCACGCTGCCCACGGCCTACGCCGGCCAGACCACCGACGGGCTCTGGTCGCCCGCGCGTCCGGCCGATACCGCGACGCGCGGACCGTGGTGGTCGGTCTACGACAACGCCGAGCTGGGTCAGCTGGAAAAGCAGCTCGATGCGGCCAACCCCAGCCTGTCGGTGGCACTGGCCCGCTATGACGCCGCGCGCGCACTGGTTGGCGAAGTGCGCTCGGATCTCTATCCGCACCTGGGCGTTGAGGCGAGTGACCTGCGCAACCGCCAGTCCAACAATCGCCCGCTGCGTGGCAGCGACCAGCCCAACGAATACAGCGCCAACACCGTGGGCTTCGGCGCCGAATACGAGCTGGACCTGTGGGGACGCGTACGCAATGAAGTCGCCGCCGGCAAGGCCGATGCCGCTGCGACGGCGGGCGACCTCGCTTCTGCCAAGCTAAGCCTGGAAGCCCAGCTGGCCGATCTCTACATTCAGCTGCGCGGCTACGACGTGCAGGACCGCATCCTCAAGGACACGCTGGACGCTTACCAGCAAGGTCTGGATCTCACCCAGCGGCGCTTTGAAGGTGGCGTCGCCTCTGGCCTGGATGTAAGCCGCGCCAAGACGCAGTTGTCCGACGCCATGGCGCAAGTGTCTGAAGTGGAAGCGCAGCGCGCGCTGACCCAACACGCCATCGCCAGCCTGGTCGGCGTGCCTGCATCAACCTTCTCTCTGCCACCGAACAACGCGCCAATGGATGTGCCGGCGATTCCGCTGGGCGTGCCCTCGCAGTTGCTGGAGCGTCGTCCCGACATCGCCGCGGCCGAGCGGCGCGTATTCGCGGCCAACGCGCAAATCGGCGTGGCGCGCGCAGCGTTCTTCCCGCGCCTGAGCTTGTCTGCTGCTCTCGGCTGGCAGGACACCGGTATGGGCAGCCTGCTCTCTGCCGGCAATCGCTATTGGGCGCTGGGGCCGGAACTGGCCATGAGCCTGTTCGATGGCGGACTGCGTCACTCCAAGGTTCAGGAAGCGCAAGCGGAGCTCGACGCCGCGGCAGGCCAGTATCGGGGCATCGTGCTGGGCGCCTTCCAACAGGTGGAAGACAACCTCACCCTGCTCCAACAGCTTGGCAAGGAAGCCCATCAGGAAGATGACGCCGCCAGCTCAGCGCACGATTCGCAAACCATCGCCACCAATCGCTATCGCGAAGGCGCGGTCAATTATCTCGACGTGGTCAGTGCTCAAACGGCTACGTTGCAAGCCGAGCGCAGTGCCGAACAGGTACGTACCCGCCGTTTGCAGGCCAGCGTGGACCTGATTCGCGCCCTGGGTGGCGGCTGGGATGCTACCCAACTGCCGACCAGCGATACCGCCATGGTCGGCAGTTCAACCCGGGCCCGCTGACGCAACGGACCTACCACCGTTGCGCCCGCCCGGGGCCTTGGAGCCTGTTCGCGAGGAGAGGGGGGACGCGAACAGGCTCAACTTGCCGGGCTGGTCTACGCCGCCCTTCCTACACCTTCGACACGCTGGTTGAGCTGCTGCCAGTCCACGACCAGCTCGCAACCGCGCGACGAGGCATTTCGACTCCATTCGCGTAGCAATTCCAGACAGGCCTGATCGACGTGGTGAAGACGATCCACCACCAGCTGCAGGCGCGTATTCGGCGGTACGCGCTCAAGCGTGCGAGCCACCGAGGGAACGCGCAGGAAGGTGGCCGAACCCTCGAGATGAAGCGACGCCATCCCGGGTTCATCGTGATGGTCGAGCCCGACCTTCAGTCGCGACGAATGCAGCGCAAGGCGGAACAGCGATAGCGCGAAGCCGATCAGTACGCCTGCCAGCAGATCCGTCGCCACGATCGCCACGGTGGTGGCCACGTAGATCCACGCGGTGCCTTTGCCGTAGATCGCCAGCGCCTTCACCTGCTTGAAGTTCACCATCTTGACGCCGGTGAACACCAGGATGCCCGCGAGACACGCCACCGGCGTCATGCGCATCAACCAGGGAAGCAGCAGGGCAAATACCAGGATCCATGCGCCGTGCATGATGGTCGCCATGCGCGTGGCCGAACCGGCCTGCACGTTCGCTGCACTACGCACGATCACACCGGTCATCGGCAACGCGCCGAGCAGGCCGCACAACATGTTGCCGACGCCCTGCGCAGTCAGCTCGCGGTCGTACTGGGTGCGTGCGCCTTCGTGCATGCGGTCCACTGCGGCTGCCGAAAGCAGCGTTTCGGCACTGGCGATAAAAGCGAACGTCAACGCGGCGATCAACAACGAAGGCTCAAGCAAGCCCGACAGGCTGCTCCACGTCGGCATGGACACCGCCGCGAACAGATTCGACGGCACGTCGACCTTCTTCACCGACAGATCCATCACCTGCACGATCGTCGTCAACGCGACCACCGCAAGCAGTGCACCCGGCACGAAACGCAATTTGGCCGGACGCAGCTTTTCCCAACCGAGCATGATCGCGATGGTGCCCACGCCGACGGCCATGGCAACCAGGCTGCCGCTATCGCCCTGCACCGCATCGATGATCGCACCCGGCAACGCGGCGAAATTCTCCAGGCCACGTGCCTTGGGAATGCCATCGATCAACACATGCAGTTGCGAGGCGACGATCAACACGCCGATGCCCGACAACATGCCAGCCACCACCGCCGGCGAGCACATGCGAAACCACACGCCCACCTTGCACAAGCCGGCGGCGATCTGGATCAGGCCGGCAAGCAACACCACCGGCCCAAGCGCCATCACGCCGTGCTGACGCACCAGTTCGAACACCAGCACCGCCAGGCCAGCGGCGGGGCCGCTGACCTGCAACGGTGAACCGGCGAACACGCCGACGACCATGCCACCGATGATGCCGGTGATCAGGCCGGCGGCCGGCGGCATGCCCGAGGCGATGGCGATGCCCATGCACAGCGGCAACGCCACCAGGAACACCACGATGGATCCAAGCAAGTCACGCCCGAACAGTCCTTGTGAAAAATAGCGACTCATCACGACAGCAATCCTCAGGCGGCCGACGCCGTAGCCATGGAGAAGCGCGCGTGCGGCGTGGCAGCAGGAACGCCCTTGCCGGGCTCGACCAGTACAAAGCGCCCCTTGAGTGCATCGAACGCCCTGAGTTCGGCGTGTTCGATGTCATACACCCAGCCATGGATGCTCAGCTCGCCGCAGGACATGGCGGCCGCCACGGCCGGCAACGTGCGCAGGTGTTCCAGCTGACCCACCACGTTTTCCTCGGTGAGGCGGCGCAGGCTATCGGGGCCATGCAGTCCGGGGCCGTTCTGCTCAACCACGTAGCGCGCGACATCCGCGTGTTTCATCCAGGCCGCTACCGACGGCATGTGCTGCACCCGATCCGGATGCTGCAAAGCTTTCATGGCACCACAATCGGAGTGCCCACAGATGACGATGTGGCTAACCTTGAGCACCTTCACCGCGTACTCGATGGCTGCCACCACGCCGCTCACGTGCTGCGCGTATGGCGGCACGATGTTGCCGATGTTGCGATAGACGAACAGCTCACCCGGCTGGGTGGAAAAAATCATCTCGGGCATCACACGCGAGTCGGCGCACGTGATGAACATCGTGCTGGGACTCTGGCCTTCCGCCAGCTTGCGAAACAACGCGCGCTGGCTCGGGAAAACCTCATTGCGAAACTGCTCAAAACCCTGGATCAGATGTTTCATGAGGGTAACCTCAAATGTGGGGTATACGGGGCCGTCAGCGGGTCAAGCCCGCCGATGTCATTCGGAAAGGAACAGAGGGAATGGAGTTGGACGGCCACCCGTCGGCGGACTTGCGTCCGTCGAGTGAAACGAATCAGGCGTTCTAGGGCCCGGTATTCGCTACTGCAAACACAACCCGATGGTCATGCGGCAAGTGCGAACGGGCGGCGGCCGCGTCAGGCCGCTTCAGGAGGGCGAAGCAGCAGCGCGATGTCGTGCTGACGCATGGCGTAGTGCCCTGCGACGGGCGCAGCCGAGCCTGCGGGAACGAGCCCCAAGTCGAGGGTGGCGGGGAGATGCAGCAGATCATCCATGCCGCAGTTGTCTTCCAGCACCAGCGACGCGCAGTCGTCGTCATGGGCGTTGCCCTGACCGTCATCGTGCATGGCCACTGCAGCGTGCGTCATGGACGCCAGGTGCGACATATCTGCACTGTGCACGACGCGCGGCCATGCCATGGCCAGCAACAGCAGGCCAAACAGGCACGACAACATCACGTGCAGAGGGTGGAGACGATGACGCGGGGACATGACGTCAAAGCTATCGGAAAATGGACGTCCATCGCAAGTCTTTGCGATGAAAAATAAGGCGAGTGCCCTAACGCGGGCAGGCCGGCATTCATCTTCGTTGCGATGAATGCCGGCCTGCAAAAACGAAACGGCGGGGCTAAGCCCGCCGTCTCTCCATCCCTGGGTCGAACTCCCTTCCGATAAACGAATTGCTTAGAACGGGTAGTAACGGAAGGACGTGAAGAACATGTTCTCCGTGGCCTTCGGCGAGGAAAGGCCGTTGGCGACCGGACCGCTCACGCCATTGATGAAGCCCTGGCCCGGGAACGCTTCCTTCTGGGTGTAGGAGTACTGCGCACCGAACTGCATCTTGCCGAACTTGCCCTGGTAGAACTTCCACCAGAAGCCCGCCGTGCCCTGCCACACTTCGCGAGCATTGCCCACGCAGGTCGCTGCGGCAGCGCCGGCCGTGTCGCAACCGCTGTTGTTGTAGGCCGGGTTGCCGTAACCGAGCTGCACGACGCCCTTGTTGTAGGCCTGGAAATCTTCCTTGCTCGCCTGTTCGCGGCCGCCAAACAGATAGACGTCCACATCGGAGTTGGCGTGCCAGGTCAGACCGGTCAGCATCATGTTCTCCTTGATCGGAGCGATGTTGCCGTTCGGGCTGAAGGTCACGTCGGAAAGCTGGGCGCTGCCGTAACGGCCGATGCCCTTGCCGTCCATGCCGGAGAACTGCCAGTCGAGGGTCTTGTCGATCAGCGGCAGGATCACGCCCAGACCCCAACCGCCACCATAGGTGTCGTGGTTCTGGTAGCTGCCGTTGACGGCGTAGCGGTTGTAGAAGGAACGGCCCAGGCCGAACACTTCGTAATGACCAAAGCCCGGATCGGCAGCGAACTTCACGATCACATCAGGGATGTGATTGAGCGACAGGGTGTTGGCCGAGTCGAAGCCCGAACCACCGGCGATGTTGTAAGCCGTCTGCTGCACCGGCGCATTGGCCTGGTTCGGGCTGGCGTAGAACGTGGTCTGCGGGTTCTCGAGCGAGATACCGAGCCAATAGGTCTTGTCCCAATCCTTGACCAGGCGGATCTGCGCCTGACGTGCCCAGGTGAAGCCCGGGATGTACTGTGCGTCGATCTGCGGCGGGGTCAGCTCGGTGCGCGGCGTGATGCCCTTGCTGTTGAGCGTGAGCAGCGACCAGTTCTGGCCGGCCAGCAGGTGCAGGCCCGAGGTATCCCAGTCAGACGTCATGTAGACGTTGCGCATACGCGGGTTGAACGAGTTGCTCTCGTTCGAGTTCGCGGTCTGCGCGCCACCCAGGAAGTCCAGCTCGACGTAGCCAGCCAGATGCGTATCCGGGCTCACGTCGCCCTGCACGAGCGCCGAGAGGCGGCTCTGGCGGGCGGACAAGCGGAACTCGCTCATGTGCTGCGTCTGCACGTTCTTGTACGGAATCGCGCTGTAGTTCGAAGCGATGTCCGCGCCTTCCTGAGCCGAGCGGTAGATCGATTCGGCGGCGAGGAAGCCACCGAGCGTGATGCTCACGCCTTTGTAGGAAAGCTTGTCGGACGACTTCTTGACCTGCGCGTCGGTGGCAGCAACCTGCTTCTGGACGGTTTCAACGGCCTGGCCGGTGGAGACGTTGATATCCGACTGCGCATCCGTGCGCTGCTCCAGCTCGACAACCTTGGCCTGGAGAGCCTGCAACTGGGCCTTCAGGGCCTCGATTTCAGCGGACTGGGTCGACTGGCTGGTCTTCGTGGAGGAAGCCGGCGCCGGATCGGCAGAGGCATAGAGGCTGGTAACGCCCAAACCGGCAGCAATAGCTACCGCGAGCAACTTGGAACGCATGGAAATTCTCCGCATGTAGGTAGGAATCACCTGGACCGCCCCCTTCGATCTCCGGCCGTCCAAGTCGATGCGCAGGATGCGTCTGTGCCTTTACCGTTACATGGATGTTATGTGACAGAACGGAGACATTCGCCTGCGCATGTCTTCACGCAGACACTCCGAAAACGTCGTCCCGGGCCAGCGATGTCGGCTGATATGCTTAGCTGATGGAAAATCTCTGCAACAGCATGGCTGGCCGCATGGCCGAGCGATTTCGCGGCTTCCTGCCGGTGATCGTGGACGTGGAAACCGGCGGCTTTGACTCCGAGCGCGATGCGCTGCTGGAGATTGCCGCTGTCATATTGCGCATGACACCCGAAGGCTACCTGCAACCCATGCCGGCCGTTGCGGCGCACGTGCACGCGTTTCCTGGCGCCAACATCGACCCGCGTGCGCTGGAAATCACCGGCATCGATCCCGACAACCCACTGCGTGGCGCGCTCGACGAACGTCTGGCGCTGGATCACGTGTTCAAACCCATCCGCGATGCCATGCGCGACATGGACTGCCAGCGCGCCATCCTGGTGGGACACAACGCTGCATTCGACCTGGGCTTTCTCAATGCGGCGGTGCGGCGCGTGGGCCACAAGCGCAATCCGTTCCACCCTTTCAGCTGCTTTGATACCGCCACGCTGAGCGGCCTCGCCTTCGGGCAAACGGTGCTGAGCAAGGCGGTGCAGGCCGCCGGCATTCCTTTCGATACGCGCGAGGCGCACTCGGCCATATATGACGCCGAGCGCACGGCCGAGCTGTTTTGCACCATCATCAATCGCTGGCGCCGGCTTGAAACTTTCGAGCGCGAGCAGATCGGCATCGAATCCTTGTGAAGAAAAACGCTCGCGCGTCGCTTCCCGTCCGAAATTCTTAATTCCTTTTTAATCAGCACGGTATGACAGTTCGTGACCCGTTGTCATATGGGTGAAACATTTAGCTCATTTCATTGCAACACGTCGCGCATGAAATAACGGAGGGCGGGAATCCCCCGATACCTTCACTTAGGAGCCACCGTGTTGACCTCAACCAAATCCTTGTCTCGCATCGGCACGACTGCAGTGTTTGCTGCAGCATCGCTGTTCGGCATGACGGCCCACGCCACCGATATCACCGGCGCTGGTTCGAGCTTCGTCTACCCGGTGCTCTCGAAGTGGTCCGCTGGATACGCCGAGAAGACCGGCAACAAGCTCAACTACCAGTCCGTCGGCTCGGGTGCCGGCGTGGCCCAGATCAAGGAAGGCACCATCGATTTCGGCGCCACCGACGCACCGGTGAAGGCTGAAGACCTCGCCCAGTTCGGCCTGGGCCAGTTCCCGGTCGTGGTCGGCGGCATCGTGCCGGTGGTCAATATCACGGGCATCGACGCCGGCAAGATCAAGCTCGACGGCGCCACGCTCGCCGACATCTTCCTCGGCAAGATCACCAACTGGAACGACCCGAAGATCGCCGCGCTCAATGCCGGCCTGAACCTGCCGGCCGGCAAGATCACCGTCGTGCATCGCTCGGACGGTTCGGGCACCTCGTTCAACTTCACCAACTACCTGTCCAAGGTCAGCCCGGATTGGGCAGCCAAGGTCAAGTTCGGCACGGCCGTTGATTGGCCGACCGGCGTGGGTGGCAAGGGCAACGAAGGCGTGTCGCAGTACGTCAAGCAGATCAAGGGTTCGATCGGCTACGTCGAGTACGCCTATGCGGTGAAGAACAAGATCAGCTGGATCAACCTGAAGAACGCCGCCGGCCAGTTCGTGGCCCCGAGCGCCGAAGGCTTCGCCGCTGCCGCCGCCACCGCGGATTGGGCCAGCGCCAAGGACTTCAACCTGATCATGACCAACGCACCGGGTGCGCAGGCCTGGCCGATTACGGCCACCACCTGGGTGGTGATGTACAAGAAGCCCAAGAATGCCGAGCACACCAAGGTGGCGTTCGACTTCTTCAAGTGGGCGCTGGAAAACGGCCAGAAGGACGCGGCTTCACTCGACTATGTCGCGCTTCCCGATACCCTCGTCAAGAAGATCGAGGCTTACTGGGCTTCCGAGTACAAGCACTGAGGTCGTGGTCTCGACGGTCACGCTACGGCAACCGGCGAGCCCTACCCTGAACGCTTGACCGCACGGCATGGGCCGCCCGAGTCATCTCGGGCGGCCTGTTGTTGAAAGGCACCACGCACTGGTGCATCGTCCACCGACCGGACAGGCCCTCGCGCCGGCCGGACCAGAATCCTGAGGGATCGTCATCACATGCAAGCGAATGTAGGCGTTGTCGCCTCGACCATGGCACAGGAAGCGCGTGCACATCGCGACGCGCGGCATGATCGCCTGTTCAGCTGGTTGCTCAAGGGATGTGCCCTGTTGGTGCTGGCCTGCCTGCTTGGCGCCGCAGCGGCCACACTATGGGGTGGCCGCCACGCGTTCGCCACGTTCGGCTGGCACTTCCTGGTCAGCAGCGCCTGGGACCCGAGCACCGACACCTACGGTGCCGTGGTGCCGGTCTTCGGCACTATCGTCACCTCGCTGATCGCCCTGCTGATTGCCGTGCCAGTGAGCTTTGGCGTCGCCCTCTTTCTTTCCGAGGTGGCGCCGCCGTGGCTACGTACACCCGTGGGCTCGGCCATTGAATTGCTCGCCGGCATTCCGTCAATCATCTACGGCATGTGGGGTCTTTTCATCTTCGCGCCGTTCTTTGGCGACTACATCAAGCCGTGGCTCACCAATTACCTGGGCGACAAACCCGATGACGGCAAGCTGTCGTGGGTGGCCCAGCACGTTCCGTTCATTGGCAAGCTGTTCGGCAGCGAATATCCGTTTGGCGCCGGCATACTCACGGCCGGCATCGTGCTGGCGGTGATGATCATTCCGTTCATCTCATCGGTGATGCGCGAGGTGTTTCAGACCGTCCCGACCCGCCTGAAAGAGTCGGCCTATGCGCTGGGCTCCAGCACCTGGGAGGTGTCCTGGGACATCGTGCTGCCCTATACCCGCTCGGCGGTCATCGGTGGCATTTTTCTCGGGCTGGGTCGCGCGCTGGGCGAGACCATGGCGGTGACCTTCGTGCTGGGCAACGCGATGCAGTTGTCGGCATCCATCCTCGATCCGGGCGCGTCGATCGCGTCCACCATCGCCAACCAGTTCAGCGAAGCGGCCGGCTTGCAGAAGTCCACGCTGATGGCGTTGGCGTTCCTGCTATTCGTGGTTACCTTCATCGTCTTGCTGATCGCACGCTGGATGCTGCGCCAGCTGGCCCACAAGGAGGGTCGCTGATGAGCAACAACTCCTACCTTTACCTGCGTCGCCGCTTCACCAACGCCGTGGCGATGACGCTGAGCCTGTTTGCCACCGCCCTGGGCCTGGTCTTTCTGGCGTGGATCCTGTGGCAAACGCTACGCCAGGGCATCGGCGCGCTGGACCTGAAGCTGTTTACCAAGATCACGGCCTACGGTGAAGATGGCGGCCTGCTCAACGCGATGGTCGGCAGCCTGATCATCAACTTCATCGGCATCGCCATCGCCACGCCGATCGGCGTGCTGGCCGGCGCCTGGCTGGCCGAGTACGCCAACCGCACACGCCTGGGCGAATCCATCCGCTTCCTCAACGA
This sequence comes from uncultured Gammaproteobacteria bacterium, assembly GCA_963783075.1. Lineage (GTDB taxonomy): Bacteria > Pseudomonadota > Gammaproteobacteria > Xanthomonadales > Rhodanobacteraceae > Dyella. The sequence continues at coordinate 294,279 of CAWAMF010000004.1, forward strand.
CATCCTGCTGTCGGCGCCGTCGATTGTGCTGGGCCTGTTCGTCTACACCATCATCGTGCTGCCGAGCACGGCGCTGACCCATGGCAACAACACCTTCTCGGGTCTTGCCGGTGGCGTGGCGCTGGCGCTGATTGCGCTGCCGGTGATCGTGCGTACCACGGACGAAATGCTGCGCTTGGTGCCTTCCACGTTGCGCGAGGCGTCGCTGTCGCTGGGCATTCCGCAGTGGAAGCTCACCACCCAGATCCTGATGCGCGCCGCACGCTCGGGCATCATCACGGGCGTGCTGCTTGCCCTTGCCCGCATCAGTGGCGAAACGGCCCCGCTGCTGTTCACCGCATTCGGCAACAACTACCTGACCTTCAACCCGATGGACAAGATGTCCAGCCTGCCCCAGGTGATCTACCAGTACGCCAACGATCCAGGCGAGTCGTTGCACGCCATTGCCTGGGCCGGCGCGTTCGTGGTCACCATGTTCGTGCTGCTGCTGAGCCTTGCTTCCCGTCTGGTCCTTTCACGCAATAAGGTGTCTCATGACTGAGTCCGCTGCCGCCGGCATCCATCCGCAGTCCGCGGCTACGCACAATCCGCTGGCGCCGACCAAGCTGCAGGTGCGCGACCTGCATTTCTACTACAACGGTTTCCATGCGCTGAAAGGCATCAACATGGATATTCCGGAGAAGAAGGTCACCGCCATCATCGGCCCTTCGGGCTGCGGCAAGTCCACCCTGCTGCGCATCTTCAATCGCATCTATGCGATCTACCCTAAGCTGGAAGCCAAGGGCGAGATCGTGCTCGACGACGAGAACATCCTCGACCCCAACTATTCGATGAACCGCCTGCGCAGCAAGGTTGGCATGGTGTTTCAGAAGCCGGTGCCGTTCCCGATGACCATTTTCGAGAACGTGGCCTATGGCATCCGTCATCACGAGAAACTGTCGCGCGCCGACATGGATATCCGCGTGGAGCAGGCGCTGCGCAGCGCTGCACTGTGGGACGAAGTGAAGGACAAGCTCAAGCAGAGCGCGCTAAGCCTCTCCGGTGGCCAGCAGCAGCGCCTGTGCATTGCACGTGGCATCGCGTTAAAGCCCGAGGTGCTGTTGCTCGACGAACCCACCTCCGCACTCGACCCGATCGCCACCGGCCGTATCGAACAACTGGTGGAAGAGCTCAAGAACGAGTACACCATCGTTATCGTCACCCACAACATGCAGCAGGCGGCGCGTTGCTCCGACCTCACTGCGTTCATGTACCTGGGCGAGCTGATCGAGTTCGACCGCACCGAGCAGATCTTCACCAAACCCACCAAGAAGCAGACCGAGGATTACATCACCGGTCGCTTCGGTTAAACGCTAGGTCCCCTCTCCCCCATGGAGAGGGTTGGGGTGAGGGGCCACGTTGCCTCACCCTTCTCCCTACTGGACGCATACGGAAACTCATCATGAGCGGCAGCAGCAAAGAACACATCATCAAGAGCTACGACGACGAGCTGACCCGTCTCACCGGCGAAATCGTGCGCATGGGCGAATTGGCCGTGATTCAGCTGGAAGCCGCCATCGACGTGATCGACCGTCGCGACGAGCGTGCCGCGCAGCACGTGGTCAACAACGACGATGCCATTGACCTGCTCGAACAGGAAATCAGCCACGACGTGGTGCGTCTGCTGGCACTGCGCGCACCCATCGCCGGCGACCTGCGCAATGTGTTCGCCGCGCTGCGCATTGCCGCCGACATCGAACGCATTGGCGACTACGCCGCCAACGTGGCCAAGCGTTCCATTCCACTGTCGATGGTGGCCCCGGTCAGCCCGACCAGCGGCCTGGGTTATCTGGCCGAGCTGGCCGCCGCGGAAGTGCGCGAAGTACTGATCGCCTATCGCGATCGCGATGCCGAGCGCGCCTACCAGGTATGGAAGGACGATGCCGAGCTGGACGAAGCCTATACCGGCTACTTCCGCCAGCTGCTCACCTACATGATGGAAGACCCGCGCAACATCACGCCGTGCACGCACCTGTTGTTCATGGCCAAGAACATCGAGCGCATCGGCGACCACGCCACCAACATCGCCGAAAGCATCTGGTACCAGGTCAATGGCGAACCGCTCACGGCGCAACGCGCAAAGCGTGACTTCACCTCCAGTCCCGAGCTGACCAAGCTGGGTACCAAGCTGGACTAAGTCCCACCGACGCTATAACCCGCTCTCCCATCGGCGACCCGAAGGTAGTCCCTGTGGGAGAGAAGGGTTGGGGAGAGGGTTCGGCGCTTGCGCAACATCACCGACCTCGCTCCGCCCAAACCCTCATCCGCTGCGATCGAAGGGAATCCCCGTGGGACCGGCACCTTCTCCCGAAGGGAGAAGGGTTCACTGGCGTGCGTTGCGCGTGACTACTAGGCGCCGCTGGTGAGCTTCAATCCCACGATGCCAATCAGTACCAGCGCCACGCATGCCAACCGCGCTGGCGATGCCGAATCGCCAAACAGCACGATGCCGAAAATGACTGCGCCGATGGCACCAATGCCGGTCCAGATCGCATAAGCGGTACCTATCGGCAGGTGTTTCACCGCCATGGCCAACAGCACGATGCTGGCGATCATCGCCGAAGCGGTAACGACGCTGGGCCACAGGCGAGTGAACCCGTCGGTGTATTTCAGGCCAATCGCCCAGACCACTTCGAACAGGCCGGCGAGGCCGAGATAGATCCAGGGCATAACGCGACTCCTCTGGATGAAGAGCAGGGCCGTCCCCGCGATGAACACTTGCTGGCGGGGCCGTCCCCGCAGACCGGCTCCCTTGCAGAGCCGGCCACGCCATTTTACACCACCGGACTGAATGACCCTGTCACGGTGCGAACTTGCGTCCCGCCTCGCGCAGCTCGTTTCGCGCCCTGACCGAATGCACGATGCCGTAGACGCCAATGACGATCCACGCCACCTGCATCAGGAACGCCGGCCAGTTCATCTCCGCCACGCCAAACACCAGCGACAGCAGCACACCCAGCGCGCCAAGCACATTCATCAACTGGTACGCGAGGCCGTTGCCATGCAGCTTGTGGGCCTGCAACAGCAGGAACGCCAGCAGCACCAGCACCACACCGATATAACCTGCCCAGTCGTGCCATAAGAACGTCATCGCTTCTCACTCCTTTGACGCAACGCTTCGAACAGAACAATGCCGGTCGCCACGGAGACGTTCAGGCTCTCCATCGAGCCGGGCATGGGAATCTTCGCCACGAAGTCGCAGGTTTCGCGCGTGAGGCGGCGCATGCCCTCGCCTTCGCTGCCCAGCACCAGCGCCACCGGGCCACGCATGTCGATGCTGTAGAGGGAGGTATCGGTGTCACCGGCCAGTCCGGTGATCCACACGCCGGCATCTTTCAGCGTGCGCAGTACGCGTGCCAGGTTGGTGGCAGCAATCAGCGGTACGCGATCGGCACCGCCTGCTGAGGCACGTCGCACCACCGGCGTCAGGCCCACGGCGCGATCCTTCGGCACGATCACGGCAGTGACGCGCGCTGCCGCGGCGCTGCGTAGGCACGCGCCCAGATTGTGCGGATCGGTGATGCCGTCCAGTACCAGCACGAGTGCGTCCTGCCCAGCCGCTTCCAGCAGGTCGGCAAGATCGTTCTCGCCGGCCATCGGCGGCGCTTCGTAAAGCGCCACCACGCCCTGGTGCCGGGCCTCGCCGGCCAGCTTGTCCAGCTGCTCGCGCGGACGGTGATGCACTGGAATGTTCAGTGCCTTGGCGCGCGTGGCCAACTCCTGCACGCGCGCATTGCGCTGCCCCTGCTCCACCAGCAGTTCACGCACGCGCTCGGCGTCGTTGCTCAGTGCACCTTCGACGGGATTGATCCCGACGATCCAGCTCTCACTCATGGCTTGCCTTTCTTCTTGCTGGCCCCGCGGGCCTTGGAGGTTGCCCTGGATGCGGCGTCCTTCATCGCCTTGAGCCCGCCCTTCGCGGCCGTCTTGGCCTTGGAGAACATGCTCTTGCCACTCGCCGGTTCCTTACCGGCGGCAGGCGCATCCTTCCTTAGTGCCGCCGCGGTCGTTCGCGGTGCGGCAGCCCCACCATTATCGCGCGAGCCGCCACGTGCCGTCGCCTTACCGCCCTTGGGCAGCGAATAGCGATCGCCGGCCGACGCATAGTCATAGCGGCGTTCGCCGCGCGCAGGGGGCGGCGTGGCAGCGGCAGTGCGAGGCGCTACCAGGCGGAAGTCGATCTTGCGATCCTCCAGGCTGGCACGCAGCACCTGGATACGCACGTGGTCGCCCAGGCGGAACTGCACACCGGTGCGCTCGCCCTTCAACAGGTGACGCACCGGATCGAAGTGGTAGTAGTCGTTGGAAAGCTGGCTGATATGCACCAGCCCAGAGACTTTCGACTCTTCCAGCTCCACGAACAATCCGAACGAGGTGACGCCGGTGACGGTGCCCTCGAACTCGCTGCCCACGTGCTTGGACATCCACGCGCACTTGAAGCGCTCGTCCACATCGCGCTCGGCTTCCTCGGCACGGCGCTCACGCTGCGAGCAGTGCACCGCCATGGCGGCCATTTCGCTGGGCGTATAGCTGTAGTCACTGGGCTTGCCGCCGCTGATGGCGTAACGAATGGCACGATGCACCAGCAGATCGGGATAGCGGCGGATCGGCGACGTGAAGTGCGCGTAGGCCTCCAGCGCCAGACCGAAATGCCCGCGATTGTCCGGCTGGTAGGCGGCCATGCTCTGCGAGCGCAGCAGCACCGACTGGATCAGCTCGCGCTCGGGACGGTCATGCACCAGGCGCAGCACATCGGCGAAATCGCCCGGGGTCACTTCCTCCACCGGCGGCATGCGCAACTTGAACTCGCGCAGGAACTGCTGCAGGTCTTCGTACTTTTCGGCCGGCGGCGGCTCGTGAGCGCGGAACAGCGCCGGGATTTTTTTCTTTTCCAGGAACAGCGCCGCCTGCACGTTGGCGGCAATCATGCATTCCTCGATCAGCTTGTGCGCATCGTTGCGCTGGGTGGCACCCATGGCCTCTACTTCGCCGCGCTGGTCGAGGCGGAACTTCACTTCCGGCGTTTCGAAATCGATCGCGCCGCGACGCTTCCGCTGCGCGGCCATCAGCTTGTAGAGCCCGTGCAGGTGCTCCAGCTGCGGCATCACATCGGCCAGCTCGTGGCGCGCGTCGGCATCGTTGAGGCCAATGGCCTGCCATACGCGGTCGTAAGTCAGCCGCGCGTGCGAGCGCATCACCGCGTCGTAGAACTTGGAACGGATCACCACGCCGTCGGCGTCAACCTGCATGTCGCAAACCATGCACAGGCGCTCGACCTTGGGATTGAGCGAGCAGATGCCGTTGGACAGCGTTTCCGGCAGCATCGGCACCACGAAACCCGGGAAATAGGTTGAGGTGCTGCGCTCATAAGCCTCGCGATCGAGAGCATTACCCACCTTCACGTAGTGCGAGACATCGGCGATGGCGACGACCAGCCGATAGCCACCGCCGCGACGCGGCTCGGCAAATACGGCGTCATCGAAGTCGCGCGCATCGGCACCATCGATGGTGACCAGCGGCAGCTTGCGCAGGTCCATGCGCCCTTCACGCTCCGCTGGGGTGACCTCCGGCTCAACCAGCGCGGCATCGCGTATCACCGCGTCCGGCCAGTCATGCGGCAGGTCGTGGCTGGCAATGGCCATTTCCACCAGCAACGACGGCTGCAGGCGTTCGCCCAACACCGCGCGGATGGCACCCAGCGGGCCGCGGTGTGGCGTCGGTGGATCGGTGATCTCCACCACCACGATCTGCCCCGAGCGCGCGCCCATGTCCTGTCCGGGCGCGATCATCACGTCCTGGTGCAGGCGGCGGTCATCCGGCGCCACCAGCGTCACACCGTTATCCATCACCACGCGGCCCACCAGACGCGGCGAGCGGCGCTGCAGCACTTCGACAATGGCGCCCTGCTTGCGGCCACGGCGGTCGATACCCACCACACTGGCGAGCACGCGATCGCCATGCAGCACCGTGCGCATCTGCTGCGGCGACAGGTACAGGTCATCGCCGCCGCCATCGGGCCGCAGGAAGCCATAGCCTTCGGCGTTGGCCAGCACCACGCCGGGAATCAGGTCGAGTTTCTGCGCGGGCGCGTAACCGCCGCGGCGACCCAGCAACAATTGGCCATCGCGCACCATCGCCCCGAGGCGTTTGCGCAATGCGTTGAGATCGGATTCGTCGTTCAGCGACAGCGCCTCGGCGATGCGCGCTTCGGTCAATAGTTCGCCGCGCGATTCCAGCAGTTCGAGAATCGCCTCGCGGCTGGGAATGGGGCGTTCATAGCGCTGTGCCTCGCGCTCGGCGTGCCGGTCGGACACCTGGCCCACGGGCTTGCGCGAGGACGGGGCAATCGCCGAACGCTTGGCGCGAGGGGCCGCCTTTTTCGGCGTCGAGGGAGCTTTCGGGGTTCCCTGCTTGCCGCCCTGCGGTTCCTTTTTTCTGGTCACTTCCTTGCCTTTTGTCGGATGTCGAATCGCGAATGCCGCGGTTCGATGAAAAATCAGTGAAAGAATAGTTGACAACCTACCGACACATGCCTAATCTACGCGGCTCACGCAGCCCACAAAGCAGCGGGACACCTGCCCAGGTGGCGGAATTGGTAGACGCACTAGTTTCAGGTACTAGCGGGTAAAACCGTGGAGGTTCGAGTCCTCTCCTGGGCACCAATTGTAGACGAAGCCCGCAGCGATGCGGGCTTTGTCGTTTCTGAAGGTTGCTGCAGCGCTTGTCTTGTCACAGACCTAGCGCAACGGCCTTTACCTGAGCCCACGCCTCGCTACCCGGCGCCCATCCCAGTGCATGCCATGAGCGGCGCGTGATGCGCGCCAGCAAGGTGTTGCCGCCAGCGTCCAGTTGCACCAGGCACTGCGAGGGATGATCCGCATCGGCCATCGCAACGATACGGCAGCGAATCTGGTTCAACGCGCTGGTTCCCGCCAACGGCGCCTGGGTCAGCACGACATCGCGCGCGCCGATGCGGCAGCGCAAGCGCTGGCCCACCACTTCATGGCGATGCGGAAGCCATAGGCTCCCGCCGTCAAAGGCCATCTCGATCAGTTGGTCGTGCGCGTCGTAATCGACCACCGTGCCCTCGATCACCGCGCCTACAGCCTCGGCCAGTGCCGGTGGCAAATCGAGCCGCGTCAGCGTCGCCTGCAGCGCGCCTTGGCCCACTACATGGCCCTGGTCCAGCAGCACGATGTGGTCGGCCAGCCGCGCCACTTCGTCGATGTTGTGACTGACGTAAATCATCGGGATGTCCAGCGCGGTGCGCAGGTTTTCCAGGCAGCCCAGCAAGTCGGATCGAGCAGCGGCATCAAGCGCCGATAGCGGCTCGTCGAACAGCAGCAAAGCTGGATCAGACAACAGCGCACGCACCATCGACACGCGCTGGCGCTCGCCTCCGGAGAGCGCGCTAACGCGCCGGTCGAGCAATGCGTTCAGGCCGAAGCGTTCGATCAGCCCTTCGCGATCCAGATGCGCAGGCCTTCCTGCGCGACGAAAGCCATAGTCGAGATTGCCGGCCACTGAGCGATGGACGAACAGGCTCGGCTCCTGGAATACATAGCCCAGCCGGCGTCGATGCGGCGGTACGAAAACGCGATGCGCGTTGTCCTGCCAGACCCGGTCGCCAAACGTTACCCGCCCTTCACTGCCACGCTCCAGCCCCGCGATGGCCCGCAGGCAACTGGTCTTGCCCGCACCGGAGGGACCAAACAACGCGGTGATGCCGGCGGGTGGCAGCGTGACATCGACGTCGAGCGCCATGTCGCCACGGCGCCACGCGAGCTTCGCGTGCAATCCATGCCGCGCTTCAGTCACGCGCTTGCCTGCCAGGTCGCAACAACGACATGCATAGCAGCGCCGCGAACGACACCAGCAACAGGCACAGCGACAGCACGTGGGCCTGATGATAGTCGCCAGCCTGCACGTGGTCGTAGATACGCATCGACAACACGCGCGTCTGCCCGGGAATATTGCCGCCGATCATCAGCACCACACCGAACTCACCCACCGTGTGTGCAAAACCCAGCACGGTGGCGGTGAGCACGCCCGGCAATGCGATAGGCAACGCGACCGAGAAAAAGCGATCCAGCGGCCCCGCACCCAGGCAAGATGCCACCTCAAGCGACCGCGCGCCGACCGACTCGAAGGCGTTCTGCAGTGGCTGCACCACGAACGGCAGCGAATACAGCATCGAGGCCGCCACCAGCCCCTGGAACGTAAACGGCAGCGCAGACAGCCCGGCGGCCGCCATGGCCCGTCCTACCCAGCCGTTCGGGCCGAGCAGCATCAGCAGGTAGAACCCGAGCACGGTCGGCGGCAGCACCAAAGGCAACGCAACGACAGCGGCCAGCGGACGACGCCAGCGCGAACGCGTATGCGCCAGCCACCATGCCAACGGTGCACCCAGCAACAACAGGAGCACGGTGACAGTCGTAGCCAGGCGCAGGGTCAGTCCAAGCGCCTGCAGATCCTGGTCAGACAACATGGACATGGCGCTTGCTCAGTGGCTCGCCACGTCGGGCAACTTGAAGCCGTATTGCGCGAGAATGGCGCGGCCCTGCCCGCCCTGCACGTACTGTGCGAAGTCCTTGGCCAGCGCGTTGCCGGCGCCGCGCTTGGTCAGCACGAAGCTCTGATGCAAGGGCTGATACAGCGACGGGGGCACCAACACATACGTACCCTTTACCGGCGAATCCAGCGCGAGCGATTCGGCGATGATGCCGACCTGGGCGTTGCCACTCTGCGCAAACTGCGCGGCCTGCGCGATGTTGTCGCCAAATGCCAACCGCGACTGCAACGCATCCCAAACACCTGCGGCACGTAGCGCCTGCTCAGCCCGCTTGCCGTAGGGCGCGTGCTGCGGGTTGGCGATGGCGATGCGACCAAAGCGCGGCTGCGCAAGATCCGCTACCTGCACCGCCGTCATGTCGATGCTGGCGCTCCACAACACGATATGGCCGTCGGCATAGGGCACCGGCGGACCACCGGCGTTGCCGTGCGCCACCAGTTGCTGTGGATAGTCGCTATCGGCCGAGAAGAACAATTCGAACGGCGCGCCCTGCTCGATCTGGGTGAGCAGGTTGCCCGATGAGCCGTAGGTCACGTCAATCTTCTGACCAGGGTGGTCGTGTTGATACGCCTCGACGATCTTGTCCATGGCGTGGTGCAGATCCGCTGCCGCCGCCACCGTGATGTGATCATCGGCCGCCCATAGCGAGCACGACAGTAGCGCAGTACCGAGTGCAAACAACGCATGCCAAAAGGAACGCTTCATACGGTTCATCCTCCGGTGACGTTTGCCGTGCCAGCGGCACGAGCGTAGCCCAAGTCAGGATCGCCGGCGTTGACGGACACTGTCGCGCACGTCCACATCGAACAATAGTTCCAGGGCCTCGCCACCCTGCGGTCCTTCCAGGGTGAAACCGAGGCCTTCGCGTGTAGGCAGGCGTTGCACGTGCTCACGCACGGCCGCTTCTGGAATTTCGATCTGCCAGTCATCCGGCTGACCACCGAACAACGCCGCATCACCTGCCCCCAATCGCAGCGTGCAACGGATGGCAAAGGCGCGCGCAAAGGTAGTGCTGGCGGCAAGGGCATCGCCGGCCAGCAATCGCGCCAGCTCTTCCTCGCCAATGCGTACGCGCAGGTTCTGGCCTTCGATCTGCAGTTTCATGGCGACATGTCCTGAGGATCCGCACCGCGGTAGGCCGCCATGGGGGAAGATTGGCCCGGCTGCAGGTTGGCTACCTCGACCAGCATACCCGCAGCGCAATCGCCGGCGTCTTCCGGCAGCACGACCCAGGCGTCGGCCTCGGCGAATGGCTGGATACGAAAAGGCTGTTGCTGGTTCAGCAAGCGGGCATGCAGCCGTCCGTCCGCCGCGTGATGCAGGCTCGCGCGCAGGAAGTGGCGCAGGCCGGGCTTGGGTTGTTGGGGCGTATCGAGCACGGCATGAAGCGTGGGCTCATCGCCCTGCCCGGCCCAGGCACGCAGCACCGGTGCAACGAAAAAACGAAACCCCGCGGCGACCGCCATCGGGGTGCCGGGTAACGCCAGCACCAACGGACCTTCGTGCAGTGACGCCGCAAGCAGTGGCTTGCCCGGTCGTATCGCCACTTTGTGGAACAGCAGCTCGGCACCGAGCTCGCCCAGCGTGTCGGGCACGAAGTCGTAGCGCCCCATCGACACCGCGCCGGTGCTGATGATCAGGTCGACGCCGGCATCGCACGCACGTTCCACGGCGCGTGCGTAGGTCACGGCGGTGTCATCCACCGTGTCGCAGGACACGACCCGCGCTCCCGCAGCGCTCAACGCGGCCACCAGATATGGGCCATTGGAATTGTGGATCTGCTCGGCCGCAAGCGGGCGCGTTGGATCCGCCTGCAGCTCTTTGCCCGTGCAGATGATCGCCACCCGAGGCTGGCGCACGACATCCACCTGAGTGATGCCCAGCGCAGCCAGCAACATGACCTGGGCCGGCCCGATGTGGATGCCCGCGCGCACAACCGCCGCACCGGTGGCTACATCGCTGCCCGCATGGCGCACATTGGTTCCCGCCGCGAGTGAATCGAGCAGGCGGATTCGCGTAGGGGCACCGTCAGTCGCAGTCGCCAGCAGCTGCGTGCGCTCCACCGCGACCACGGCATCCAGACCTTCAGGCAGTTGCGCCCCGGTCATGATCTCCCAGGCCATGCCTGCCGACGTGCGCGCGACATCGCCAGCCGCCTGGGACCCAAGCACGGCGTGCTCCGATCCTGCGCCGAGCGGTTCGGTGGCGCGCAAGGCATAGCCATCCATCGCGGCGTGGTCGAACGATGGCAAGGCCATGGAGCTGACCACGTCATGCGCCAGAACCCGGCCCAGGCACTCCCCCAGCGAGCACGATTCGTCGGCCAGCCGCGCGGCGTGCGCAAGGAGTCGATCCCTAGCCTGGTCGTAACTGATCATGCGGCGAAGTCACCTGTCACGCCTGCGTGTGTTGCAAGGCAACCAGCATGCTCGGCGCGAGTTGCCCGCGGCGCAAGAGGCGCGCACCAAAATTCTTTAGCGGCGCGCTGCAGTGCAGCAGCAAGCAGGCCACAAGCCACGGCCTCCCCAATCATCGTACGATGCCGTGGGCGCGTTCGACTTTCGTCGGGTAGCGCAGCGAGCGGGTCCGTTCAAGGATTGCGCCCGTATCCAGCCGCGTGGCTGGGTCACAACCAGGGGGGATGATCATGGCTGCCGTACCGGAAGCAGATGTCCTTAATGCGGCGAAAGGAAAGACGCCGGGACCATTGGCCAGGGAACGCACTATCGCAGGCCCACGCTTCAATCGCTGGCTGGTGCCGCCTGCGGCGCTTGCGATACACCTCAGTATCGGCATGGCCTACGGGTTCTCCGTGTTCTGGCTGCCGATGACCAAGTTGATCGCCGGGGCCGATGCGGCCAGCTGCGCCAACCTGGGCTTTTGGGCGCAACTGTTCAGCACCGGCTGCAATTGGACGGTGCCTGCGGTCAACCATATCTTTGAAACCTTTATCGCCATGCTGGGCATATCCGCGGCGATCTGGGGTGGTTGGCTGGAGCATGCCGGCCCACGAAAGGCCGGCTTTATTGCCGCCCTTTGTTGGGGAGGCGGCCTGGTGATCGGCGGCATCGGCGTGTCGATGCATCAACTGTGGTTGGTTTACCTCGGGTGCGGTGTGCTTGGAGGCATCGGCCAGGGCCTGGGCTATATCTCGCCAGTCTCCACCCTGATCAAATGGTTCCCCGACCGCCGCGGCCTGGCCACCGGCTTCGCCATCATGGGGTACGGCGGCGGCGCGATGATTGGCGCACCGATTGCCGTCGCGCTGATGCAGAAATTCACCGTGGACAATGTGCCCGGTGTGGCGAGCACGCTGATGTGCATGGGCGTGCTTTATTTCGTTGCAATGTCAGCGGGCGCGTTTGGCTTCCGCGTGACGCCCAGCGGCTGGCGCCCCCTTGGCTGGACCCCGCCTGCTGCATCCAACAAGCTGATCACGCATCGACATGTACACCTGAGCCGCGCATGGAAAACACCGCAGTTCTGGATGATCTGGGTGGTGCTGTGCATGAACGTTACGGCCGGCATCGGTGTCATCTCGATGGCCAGCCCGATGTTCCAGGATGTGTTCGGCGGCCGCCTGCTGGGACTGGATGTGGCGACCACGCTCAGTACCGCGCAGAAGGCCGCCATTGCCGCATCCGCCGCCGGCCTGGTGGGCCTGATCAGCCTGTTCAACAGCCTGGGGCGCATCTTCTGGGCCTCCACCTCCGATTACATCGGCCGCAAGACCACCTACTTCATATTCTTCGCCCTGGGCGTCCTGCTTTATTGCAGCCTGCCCACGCTGGGGCATATGGGGTTGGCCGCCATGTTCGTGGTGGCGGTGTGCATCATCCTGACCATGTACGGCGGCGGCTTCGCCACGGTGCCGGCGTACCTGTCGGATATTTTCGGCACGCAGATGGTGGGTGCCATCCACGGACGCTTGTTGACGGCATGGTCGGTGGCCGGTGTGGCCGGGCCGTTCCTGATTGCCGCCGTGCGCCAGGCACAACTCGATGCCGGGGTGGCCAAGAACCTCGTGTATGACCGCACGCTCTACATCCTCGCCGCGCTGCTGCTGGTCGGCATGCTCAGCAACTTCCTGATCCGCCCGGTGAAGGAAAACGTGCTCATGACCGATGCCGAACTGGAGCACGAGCGCTCCCTTCAACACGAGGCGGCGGTGGTGTCGGCACATGCGCAGGAAGCCGCGCGGGGTCGCTTTGGTCTGGTGGGAGTCGTCGCCTGGGCGCTGGTTGGCATTCCGTTCCTGATCGGTGTATGGATAGCTGTCAGCAAGGCTGCGGCCCTGTTTTAGGCGTCCGGACGGTGGAAACATGAAGCGAGCGGTAAACGACAACGCACTGCCGGAGATGGCTGAGGACGTACGCTCGGCTGTGCTCGAAGTCACTGCCCGGTTGAAGGACACACCCGGCGCCCTGCTCCCCGTACTGCACGGGGTTCAGGGCGCACTGGGTTATGTGCCGGAAGAGGCGGTGTCGCTGATTGCGCGTGAGATGAATCTCTCCCGCGCCGACGTGCATGGCGTCGTCAGCTTTTATCACTTCTTTCGCCGACAACCGGCCGGGCAACATGTCATCTACCTGTGCCGCGCGGAATCCTGCCAGGCCATGGGCGCGGCAACGCTGGAGCAACACATCAAGCGTCGCCTGGGCATCGACTTTCATCAGACCACGGCCAACGGCGCCTATACGCTGGAACCGGTTTATTGCCTCGGCAACTGCGCGTGCTCGCCGGCCATGATGGTCGACGGTGAGCTGAAGGGCCGCATGACACCGGAACGTTTCGACGCCTGGCTGCGGGCGGAGGCGACATGAGCGTCACCGTCTATGTACCGCGCGATGCCAGCGCACTGTCACTGGGCGCCGAAGCGGTAGCAACTGCCATCGCTGCAGAAGCTTCGCGGCGAGGTGTCGACGTGCAGCTTGTACGCAACGGCTCGCGTGGCCTGTACTGGCTGGAACCGTTGGTGGAAGTGGAAGCGGCGGACGGCCGCGTTGCCTATGGCCCGGTGCAGGCTAGCGATGTCCCCGCCCTGTTCGATGCTGATTTCCTGCATGGGGGACTCCATGCACTAGCGCTGGGTCTTACCGAATCCATCGGCTATCTGAAGAACCAGCTGCGCCTTACTTTTGCGCGCGTCGGCATCGTTGATCCGCGCAGCCTGAATGATTACCGCGCACACAGCGGCTATCTCGGCCTGGCTGCAGCGCTGGGCATGAGCCCAAGCGCCATCGTGCAGAGCGTGCTCGATTCGGGCCTGCGCGGCCGCGGAGGCGCGGCGTTCCCGGCCGGGATCAAATGGAAGACCTGCCTGGACGCGCCGGCCGATCAAAAATACGTCGTGTGCAACGCCGACGAAGGCGACTCGGGTACCTACGCGGATCGCATGATCATGGAGGGCGATCCGTTCGTGCTGATCGAGGGCATGACCATCGCCGGCCTCGCCGTGGGTGCCACCCGCGGCTACATCTACCTGCGTATCGAATATCCGCATGCACAGCGCGCGATGGAGGCAGCGATCGCTGCTGCTGAAGCCGCCGGCTATTTGGGTAACAACATCTGCGGCAGCGGCAAGGCCTTCCATCTGGAAGTGCGCATGGCCGGTGGCGCCTATATCTGCGGCGAGGAAACCTCGCTGCTCGAATCGCTGGAAGGCAAACGCGGCCAGGTGCGCTTCAAGCCGCCGCTGCCGGCGATAGAGGGCCTGTTCGGCAAGCCGACGGTGATCAACAACGTGGTCACACTGGCCTCGGTGCCGATCATCCTGCAGCGTGGTGCGGGGTATTACCGCGACTACGGCACCGGCAGGTCACGCGGCACGCTGCCGATCCAGCTGGCCGGCAACCTGAAGCGGCCAGGCCTGGTGGAACGCGCCTTTGGCCTCACCCTGCGCGAACTCATTGAAGATTACGGCGGCGGCACCGCCAGCGGCCGGCCAGTACGCGCGGTGCAGGTCGGCGGCCCACTGGGCGCGTATATCCCAGCATCGCAACTCGACGTGGTGGTGGATTACGAAGCCTTTGCGGCTATCGGCGGCATGCTCGGCCACGGTGGCGTGGTGGTGTTCGACGATACGGTCGACATGGCGGCGCAGGCCCGCTACGCGATGGAGTTTTGCGCGATTGAATCATGCGGCAAATGCACGCCCTGTCGCATCGGCTCGACCCGCGGTGTCGAAGTGATCGACCGCATCATTGCGGGCAACGCCAGCGAGCGCGAACGCAATGAAGCACTGTTGCGTGACCTGTGTCAGACCATGGTGGCCGGCTCGCTCTGTGCCCTGGGCGGCATGGCGCCGTTTCCAGTACTCAGTGCCCTGGACCATTTCCACGAAGATTTCGCAGGCACTGTCGACACGACCGTCGCCTGAGGAGATAGCGCGCCATGTTGTCCATCGTCGAGATCGATTACGGCACACCGAAATCCACGTCGACCACTATGGTCGAACTGGAAATCGACGGCCGCAGTGTATCGGTCCCTGAAGGCACTTCGGTGCTGCGAGCAGCCGCCCAGTCGGGTATCAATATTCCCAAGCTGTGCGCAACCGACATGCTTGAGGCATTCGGCTCATGCCGGCTATGCCTGGTGGAAATCGAGGGCCGCAAGGGCTACCCCGCATCCTGCACCACGCCGGTAAGCCCCGGTATGAAGGTGCAGACGCAGACGTCCAAGCTGGCCGACATACGCCGCGGCGTGATGGAGCTGTACATCTCCGATCATCCACTGGATTGCCTCACCTGCCCCGCCAACGGTCATTGCGAACTGCAGGACATGGCCGGGGTGGTCGGCCTGCGCGAAGTGCGCTACGGCTACGACGGCGCCAACCATGTGCACGCCAAGCAGCAGGACGGTACGGCCAATCCCTTGTTCGTCGCCAAGGACGAATCCAATCCGTACTTCACCTTCGACCCATCCAAGTGCATTGCTTGCTCGCGCTGCGTGCGCGCCTGTGGCGAGGTGCAGGGTACGTTCGCGCTGACCATCCAGGGTCGCGGCTTCGACTCCAAGGTGGCCGCCAGCCAGGACAACCGCTTCCTCGATTCCGAATGCGTATCCTGCGGCGCCTGCGTGCAGTCCTGCCCCACCGCCACGCTGTCGGAAAAATCCCTGATCGACAAAGGCCAGGCCGAGCACAGCGTCATCACCACGTGTGCTTACTGCGGCGTGGGCTGCAGCTTCCGCGCCGAAATGAAGGGCCAGGACATCGTGCGCATGGTGCCCAACAAGGACGGCCATGCGAACCACGGCCACTCCTGCGTGAAGGGCCGTTTTGCCATTGGCTACGCCACCCACCCTGACCGCATCACCACGCCGATGATTCGCGCGAGGATTTCCGATCCATGGTGCGTGGTCACCTGGGAAGAAGCCGTCGCGCACGTCGCCAGCGAGTTCAAGCGCCTGCAGGCGACCTACGGCAAGCACGCCGTCGGTGGCATCACCTCCTCCCGCTGCACCAACGAGGAAACCTACGTCGTACAGAAGCTGGTGCGCGCCGGCTTCGGCAACAACAACGTGGACACCTGCGCTCGCGTCTGTCATTCGCCGACGGGCTACGGCTTGAAAGCCACGCTGGGCGAGTCGGCCGGCACCCAGGATTTCGATTCGATCGAATCCACCGATGTAGTACTGGTGATCGGCGCCAACCCAACCGATGCGCACCCTGTGTTCGGGTCACAGATGAAACGGCGGTTGCGTCAGGGCGCGAAGCTGATCGTGATCGATCCTCGCCGTATCGACCTGGTGCGCACACCGCATATCAAGGCGGACTACCACCTGCGGCTGCGCCCGGGCACCAATGTGGCGGTGCTCAACACGCTGGCTCATGTCATCGTTACCGAAGGGTTGGTCGACGAGGCGTTCGTTGCCGCGCGGTGCGAGCCCGAAGCCTTCGCCAAATGGCGAGCATTTGTCGCACAGGAAAAGTACAGCCCCGAGGCGATGGAGTCCGTCACTGGCGTGCCCGCCGCCATGGCGCGTGGCGCCGCACGTCTGTACGCCGCTGGAGGCAACGGTGCCATTTACTACGGCCTTGGCGTTACCGAACACGCGCAGGGTTCCACCTCGGTGATGGGCATCGCCAACCTGGCCATGGCCACCGGCAATATCGGTCGCGAGGGCGTGGGCGTGAACCCGTTGCGTGGACAGAACAATGTGCAGGGCTCGTGTGACATGGGCTCGTTTCCACATGAATTCCCTGGCTATCGCCATGTGAGTGACGATGCCGTGCGTCGCTCCTTTGAAGAAGCCTGGGGCGTGCCCCTGCTCGGCGAGCCGGGCCTGCGTATTCCCAACATGTTCGAAGCCGCACTGGATGGCAGCTTCCGCGGGCTCTATATCGAAGGCGAAGATATCGCCCAGTCCGACCCTGACACCCAACACGTCACCGCCGCACTGACGGCGATGGAATGCATCGTGGTGCAGGACCTATTTCTCAATGAGACGGCCAAATTCGCGCACGTATTCCTGCCGGGCAGTTCGTTCCTGGAAAAGGACGGCACCTTCACCAATGCGGAACGGCGCATTTCACGCGTGCGCAAGGTGATGGAGCCCAAGGGCGGCTATGCCGACTGGGAGATCACCCAGCTGTTGGCGCAAGCCATGGGCTACCCGATGCACTACACGCATCCCTCGCAAATCATGGACGAAATCGCCCGACTCACTCCCACATTTCACGGTGTCAGCTTCGACAAGATCGACCAGCTCGGTTCCATCCAGTGGCCCTGCAACGAGGCACATCCGTTAGGCACACCGGTGATGCACGTAGACGAGTTCGTACGTGGCAAAGGCCGCTTCATGCTCACCGAATACGTGCCGACCTCGGAGAAGGTCAATGCCGAGCATCCGTTGATTCTCACCACCGGCCGCATCCTCAGCCAGTACAACGTCGGTGCGCAGACGCGCCGAACAGCCAACGTCATGTGGCATGACGAGGATCGGCTGGAAATCCATCCACACGATGCCGAGGAACGCGGCATTACTACCGGCGACTGGGTAGGCATCCAGAGCCGCGCCGGCGACACCGTGCTGCGCGCGATGATCTCCGACCGCATGCAACCGGGCGTGGTCTACACCACCTTCCACTTCCCCGGCTCCGGCGCCAACGTCATCACCACGGAGAACTCGGACTGGGCCACCAACTGCCCCGAATACAAGGTCACTGCCGTGCAGGTTACCCGCGTCACGCAACCTTCGGATTGGCAGAAGCGTCACCGCGCGTTCTCCGAGGTACAGCAAGCCTTGCTAGATCAGTCGGTGGACACGCTTGACCGCGCCTGAGCACGGCTATGTGAGGCGGCTGGTCGAGCGTTGGCGCCATGGCCAGATCACGCAAGAAGATGACTTCATCGCCGAGGAGGTGCCGATCGCGATGGTCTACAACGACGCGAGCTTCGCCGTGATGATGGCCACGCCGCATGACCTGGACGACTTCGCGCTGGGCTTCTCGCTCAGCGAAGGACTGATCAACGACCCATCGCAGCTGCTGCAACTGGAAATTCACCCGCTGCTCGAGGGCATCGAGCTGGCGATGCGCGTGCCCGAAAGCGCTCGCGGCGCACACCTTGATCGGGACCGCGAGCGCCTGCTGCCCGGGCGTAGCGGTTGCGGTATTTGCGGCACACGCGATCTGGAAAACGCGATACGGCACCACGACCCGGTGGGCGCCGGCCACCGCATCACGCGTGACGCGGTGGAGCTGGCGCTGCAGCAGTTGCAGGCACGCCAGCCGATGAACCACGCCACCGGCGCCGTGCATGCGGCAGCCTGGGCCGACTGCAGCGGACAGATTCTGCTGGTTCGCGAGGATGTCGGCCGCCACAACGCGCTGGACAAGCTGATCGGCGCCATGCGTCGCGCCGATATCGACACGAACGAAGGCATGGCGTTGATTACCAGCCGCGCAAGCTACGAAATGGTGACCAAGGCAACCAGCGCGGGTATCGCTGTGCTTGCTGCCATTTCTGCACCCACAGCATTGGCGATTGAGTTGGCGCGTAGCGCCGGCATCACGCTGGTGGGCTTTACGCGCCCTGGCAGCCACAATGTGTACACCCACCCTGACCGGCTGCAGCCATCGTCATGAACATCGAACGGCTGGTCACCATGGCCAACGACATCGCGACCTATTTCACCGTCGAGCCGGACCACGCGACCGCTGTGCTTGGCGTGCGCGATCACATCAAGCGTTTCTGGGATCCTGTCATGCGCCGCCAGCTGAAGAATCATCTCGACGAAGGTGGCGAAGGCATGGTGCCGCTGGCGAAAGATGCCGTGGCGGGATTGGACACGCCGCCCGCGCATATCAGTTGAGCAGCGATTCCGTACTGGCACCTGCTTGTTTGCGTGAAAAGCCCGGCACAAGCCGAGCTTTTCATATCGGATAACCGATCGGGCCGAAACGCCTTAGCCCATTTTCCCGAGTACCGTCTGCATTTCCTCACCGGAGAATGCACGCAAGGTTTCCGAGCGGGTATTGCCCGCCGAGGCGATGCTGAGCGCAAAGGCCGTTGCCGTCATTTCATCGGACGCCTCGATGATCACCACCAGATCGTACCGCCCGAGGGTCCAGTAGATATCCTTGACCTTCGCGCCGAACTTGCCCGCCGCCGCCTTCACCGCTTCGGCGCGCTTGGTGGTGTCCTTGACCGAACGGATGCCCTGTTCGGTGAAATGGGTAAGGGAAATGTATGTCGCCATGTTCGCTCTCCTCGACGGAATCAAACATCAGGACGGGACCTTGGGGCGGCACCTGAGCCAGCGCCGGTCCCCTGGCGTGACCTACGGTTTGGCTTGCGCAGCGGCCCCTGATCGGTCCCTTGATGTCCGCTCGATTCGAACAGTCGACTGACGATGGTAGGTACTTGGTTGCAGGCGTCGGGTGAAGGCCGCCCTCAGGCCGCGGGTGGCCCCTTCAGCTCCACCATGTTGCCCTGGGGGTCGTACAGATAGATCGAGGGGCCCTCGCCCTGTGCGCCGTAGCGCGAACCGATCTCGCCCATGCGCACGTGATGGGCTTCAAGGTGGGCAACGATGGCGGCCTCGTCGTAGTTCTCCAGGCGCAGGCACAGGTGATCCATGTTGTACCCTTCCGCACCCGGCCCGGCGCCGCCCGTGCGGCCCAGCTTGCTGTCCAGCGCGACCAGGTCGATCAACGAATCACCTGCGCGCAGCTGCACCAGGCCGATCTCATCCTGGCGGCGCTCCTCGTGGCAGCCCAGCACCTCACAGTAAAAGCGTTGCATGGCGGCCATATCACGTACCCGTAGCACCACATGGTCGATCTGGGCGAGCTGGAAAGGCGGCTTCATGGCGGTACTCGGCAAGCAGGGCCTCTTATCTTAAGCCCGCTGAGACACCAGCGAACTGCCTCCTCCCCCTGCTTGCAGGGGGAGGTTGGGAGGGGGTGCTCTCCCACACGCCCAAGGCAAGAGCCTTACCCCTCCCCAACCCTCCCCTGCCCGCAGGGGAGGGAGCCGATAAGTGCCCGGCTGAGCAGGGAGGCAAACCCACCCTTGGGGCCCTATAATCGTCGTTTAGCGTGTGGTGGGAGAAGCGGTGAGAGCCGCTGCCGAAGGCGCAAAAGCCCGTAATCGCTCAGGCCCCATACCATCACCCGCACCAACACTCTGGAGAGACCGGTTCAATCCGGCGCCGAAGGGGCACGAAGCGCAAGCTTCCAAACTCTCAGGCAAAAGGACAGAGGGGCGCTTCACGTGCGGCTTGCACGTCCGGCCTTTATCAGCCACTTCCGGATGCCCCTGTCATGAGTCAGAAAGCCACCCCGTCTTTGCGTGACCTCGAACACCACGACGCTTTCATCGAGCGTCACATCGGCCCCAACGACGCCGAGATCGCGCAGATGCTGCGCGTGGTCGGCTATGACTCGCTGGAAGCGATGACCGACGCCATCGTGCCGGGCAAGATCAAGTCGCCGGCCCCGCTGGCCCTGCCCTCGCCGATCACGGAAGTGGAAGCGCTGGCCAAGATCCGCGCCATCGCCGACAAGAACCAGGTGTTCCGCAGCTTCATCGGTCAGGGCTATTACGGCACGCTGACCCCGAACGTCATCCTGCGCAACATTCTCGAAAATCCGGCGTGGTACACGGCCTATACGCCGTACCAGGCCGAGATTTCGCAAGGCCGTATGGAAGCGCTGATCAACTTCCAGACCATGTGCGCCGACCTCACCGGCATGGAGATCGCCAACGCCTCCCTGCTGGACGAGGGCACCGCCGCCGCCGAAGCGATGACGCTGGCCAAGCGTTCGGCCAAGTCCAAGTCCAACACCTTCTTCGTTTCCCATGGCGTGCATCCGCAGACGCTGGAAGTGCTCAAGACCCGCGCCGAGGCGATGGGCATTGACCTGCACATCGGCGCCGACAGCGAAGCCAGCAGCGTCGAGTGCTACGGCGTGCTGCTGCAGTACCCCAACACCTTCGGCCAGATCAGCGACTACAAGGCGCTGGCTGATGGCGTGCACGCGCGCCACGGCGTGGTCTGCGTGGCCACCGACCTGCTCGCGCTCACGCTCATCGCCTCGCCGGGCGAATGGGGTGCCGACATCGTGGTGGGCAACACGCAGCGCTTTGGCGTGCCGTTCGGTTTCGGCGGTCCGCATGCTGCGTTCATGGCCTGCCGTGACTCCTACAAGCGCTCGATGCCGGGCCGCCTGATCGGTGTGTCCATCGACGCCGAGGGCAAGCCGGCCTACCGCCTCACGCTGCAGACGCGCGAACAGCACATCCGCCGCGAGAAGGCGACTTCCAACATCTGTACCGCGCAGGTGCTGCTGGCGGTGATGGCTAGCATGTACGCCGTGTACCACGGTCCGGAAGGGCTGACGCGCATTGCCCGTCGCGTGCATCGCCTCGCCGCGATCCTGTTCGTGGCACTGCGCAAGGCTGGCGTGACCGCCGGCACTGATTTCTTCGACACGCTGCACGTCACCGGTGTGGATGCTGCCGCACTGCATGCCAAGGCACGCGCCACCGGTATCAACCTGCGCCCGATCGATGCCAACAGCGTTGGCATCAGCCTGGACGAAACCACCACGCGCGCTGATGTGGTTGCGCTGGCCAGCGTGTTCGGCGCCACCATCGCCGACATCGAGGCGCTCGACGCCGACACGCACGACGCCCTGCCCGCCAACCTGCTGCGCAAGAGCAAGTTCCTCACCCATCCGGCTTTCAACACGCATCACAGCGAGCACGAACTGCTGCGCTACATGCGTTCGCTGGCCGACAAGGATCTGGCGATGGATCGCACCATGATCCCGCTGGGCAGCTGCACCATGAAGCTCAACGCCACCGCCGAGATGATCCCGGTGACGTGGCCGGAATTCGGCAACATCCACCCGCTGGCTCCGGTCGACCAGACCACGGGTTACAAGCAGCTCATCGACGAGCTGGAAGCGATGCTGGTGGAATGCACCGGTTACGACGCCGTGAGCCTGCAGCCCAACTCCGGTGCGCAGGGCGAATACGCCGGCCTGCTCGCCATTCGCGCCTATCACCGCTCGCGCGGCGAAGGCCATCGCGACATCTGCCTGATTCCCGAATCGGCACACGGCACCAACCCGGCCTCCGCGCAGATGTGCGGCATGCAGGTGGTGGTGACCAAGTGCGATGCCAATGGCAACGTGGATGTCGCCGACATCAAGCGCGCCGCCGAGAAGTTCAGCGACCGCCTTGCTGCACTGATGATCACCTACCCGTCTACGCATGGCGTGTTCGAGGAAGACATCGTCCAGATCTGCGAGATCGTGCATGAGCACGGCGGTCAGGTGTACACCGACGGCGCCAACATGAACGCGCTGGTGGGTGTGGCCAAGCCCGGCAAGTGGGGCTCGGACGTCTCGCACCTCAACCTGCACAAGACCTTCTGCATTCCGCACGGCGGCGGCGGTCCGGGCGTGGGCCCGTGCGCAGTGAAGTCGCATCTCGCCCCGTTCCTGCCGCGTACTTATGCCGACATCCCTGTCGGCGAAGATCAAGAAGCGGCCATCCACGGCCGCACTTCTCACAAGAGCGTTGGCATGGTGAGCGCGGCCAGCTTCGGCTCGGCTTCGATCCTGCCGATCAGCTGGATGTACATCACCATGATGGGTGCCTCCGGCCTGCGCCGTGCGACCCAGGTGGCGTTGCTCAACGCCAACTACGTCGCCAAGCGTCTGGCGTCGCATTACGAGACGCTCTACACCGGCCGCAACGGCCTGGTGGCGCATGAGTGCATCCTCGACCTGCGTCCGCTGAAAGACAGCACCGGCATCGGTGCGGAAGACGTGGCCAAGCGCCTTATCGACTTCGGCTTCCACGCGCCCACGCTGAGCTTCCCGGTGGCCGGCACGTTGATGGTCGAGCCGACCGAGAGCGAAAGCCAGTACGAGCTTGATCGCTTCATCGACGCCATGATCCAGATCCGCGACGAAATCCGTGCCGTGGACGAAGGCAAGCTCGATCGCGAGGACAACCCGCTCAAGCATGCGCCGCACACCGCCGTCATGGTGTCGGCTTCGGAGTGGACCCACGCTTACACGCGTGAACTCGCTGCCTTCCCGCTGCCCAGCCTCAAGCTGCAGAAGTACTGGTCGCCGGTGGCCCGCGTGGACAACGTCTACGGCGACAAGAACGTGTTCTGCAGCTGCGTGCCGGTAGAAGCGTTCAAGGGCGAAATCGAAGCCTTCAGCGAGCCGAACGTGGCGTAATGCAGTAGAACCACCGTAAACAGAAGGGCTCCGCATGCGGAGCCCTTTTTTTATGCCCGCGCGCATCCCCTGTAGGAGCGCACCCTGTGAGCGACCGCAGCGCCATGCCGTCGCCGCCTCGTAGGTTTGTCGCGCACAGGATGCGCTCCTGCACAAAGACGTCACGTGGCGACTTGGCGGACAACGTTGTCAGGCATCGCCGGCGACCACCGCAGCCAATTTTCGCAACATGTTTCGAGCCATTGCGACGCATCACGGCCAAAGCCCTTGATCCCAGCCAAATAGCTGTCCAAAACGCTGCAACGCGAAACAATTTTGCTGCATCGCGGGACATAACCCGCCGGATATAAGCCCTGTCATGAGCCGCGATTTTCACGGCACGCGTCACAGTTCAAGCGCGTCATTGACGACAACGTTGTCATAGGGACTCGAGACGACACCGCTCCAACCGTGGCACTCGCCGCGGTGCGCAGGAACACAACGGAACGACCAGCCCTGATGGCCAACCGGATCTGGCCAGTCGCTGCGGAACTTCAACCCAGACGTTGCAGTACCACCAGGAGAACCCCTATGCGTATGAAGCAATCGGTGATGTGGCTACGCACGGCAATCAGCGCCATTGGCAGTACCGCCGGCGGCGCCATGGCAATGAGCCTGATGACGATGGCTCCGGTACAGACGGCGCACGCGCAAAGCGTGCAGACCTGCGCGGCGGCGTGGAGTGCCAGCGCCGCCTACTCCGGCGGCGCCACCGCCAGCGAGAACGGCGTGAATTATCAAGCCAACTGGTGGACCCAGGGCAATGATCCTGCCAGCAACAACGGGGCTACCGGCACGGGCGAACCCTGGACCTCACTGGGCGCATGCAGCGGAAGCGGCAGCACGGGTGGCGGCACCAGCAGCGGCGGCGGAAGTGGCGGCGGTACGTCGTCCGGTACCTGCGCCGCAGCGTGGGTATCGACACAGGTTTATACCGGCGGGCAGGAAGCCAGCGAAAACGGCATCAACTATCTGGCCAACTGGTGGACCCAGGGCAACGATCCGGCCACCAACAGCGGCCCCACGGGATCGGCCGAACCCTGGACCTCGCAAGGCAGTTGCACCGGCAGCACTGGCGGCAGCTCGGGTGGTGGCGGAACCACCGGCGGCGGTTCGGGTGGCGGCACGCCTGCCTCGCCGCCAGGCACGGGCGCGAGCCTGCTGTTCAGTCCGTACAAAGACGTGACGGTCAACCTCAACTGGAACACCAACGTAATGCAAAGCGCCGTCACCGGCACCGCGATTCCGGTAGTCGGCAGTGGCAGCCTGGTGTCCACCAACGTGCCCGATTTGAGCGCGATCACCCTCGCCTTTGCCACTGGCGAATGCGGCAGCGAAAACTGGGGTGGTGTACCGGGCGCGACTTTCGCCAGCGCCAATATCCCCGGTCTCTCCAGCGCCAGCCTGCCTTACGTGGTTTCCACCGGTGGCGAAGCGGGCGTATTCACCTGCGGCAGCACAGCGGGCTTCGCGTCATTCCTCACACGTTACATGTCGCCACAGATGGTCGGTGTCGACTTCGACATCGAAGGCGGTCAAAGTCAGGCTCAGATCAGCGCCCTCGTTGCCGCAGCCGTCTACGGCCAGAGCTTGTATCCCAACCTGCGCTTCTCGTTCACCCTGGCCACGCTCGGTGCGTCGGACGGCAGCTATGGCGGCGTCAACAGCCTCGGCGATGAAGTGATCAAGGCGATCCAGGCTTCCACTCTCAGCAACTACACCGTCAACCTGATGGTGATGGACTTCGGCGGTCCCAGCAGCAGCGTGTGTGTAGTTTCCAACAGTGTGTGCGACATGGGCCAGTCGGCCATCCAGGCGGTAATCAACCTGGAACACACCTATGGCATCCCGGCCAGCAAGATCGAGCTGACCCCGATGATCGGCGTCAACGATGTGTCGACTGAGAACTTCAGCGTCGCCAACGTCGACACCATCACCAGCTACGCCGTCGCCAACGGCCTCGCCGGCCTCCACTTCTGGTCGCTGGATCGCGACACCCCGTGTAGCCAGAGCACTGCCTCGCCAACGTGTAACTCGGTCAGCACCAGCACACCGTTGCAGTACACCAAGGAGTTCCTGAAGGATCTGGGTAGGTAAGCAAGCTCCCTTTGGAGGGCTTGGCTAATTCGCACCCTCACCCAAGCCCCTCTCCCGATGGGAGAGGGGCTTTCTTGCAGGCTTCGCTTAGCCGCCGTTCTTCGCCAGCCACGCATCCACCGCCGGCAGACGCTGATTGCGGACCATGATGCGGTACTTGATGTTGGCCACGGCTGTTTCGGCGTCGCGGCGCGAGCTGGGGTCGAGGTAAGTGGTGGCGTAGGTGTTGATCTTGTCGATCATGGCGGGATTGAACGAGCTCGTGCCAAGGGTCGGGTAGTAGCGGCTACGCGAGCTGCCGTCGACCACCTTGTCGACCTGATCGCGATGCGCCATGGCGAAGTCGAACGCCAGTTCGGGATGCAGGCGCGACACGATGCGGATCATGCCGGCGCTGTTGGTGGCACCCGGTTCGTCGGTCAACGCGAGATCGAGAGCGCGCTTCGCCAATGCGTCGTCTTCGACCGAGGCCAGCTGCGCGTACAGGCGATCCTTCACCAGCGGCGTCTTCTCCGTCTTGGCGGCGGCATGCAGCTGATCCCAGGTGGCGGCGTCGGCGTGGGTGGCGATCACGGCCATGATGGTTTTGCGCAGCTCGGCAGGCACGGCCTTCGGGTCGGTCGACTGTGCGGCATAGCGGCGACGTGCTTCAGCGATGACGGTCGAATCGCCCAGGTTGGACAGCACGCTGATCAGATGACTGCGCAGGATCGTGGTGGGCACGCTCTCATTGGGCTTCGCTTCCCAACCCACACGCGCAAACACCGGCGACAGGCGCTTGATGGCGAACGTGCGGAACGTCGCCTGCCGCGCAGCGTCGCCACGGTAGTAATCGTTGAGTGAAGCAAGACTGCCGGCGACTTCATCCCAGATCTGCGGGTCGGCATTCACCGGTGTGGCCTGGGTCAGATCGAGGAAATCTGACACCGGCTGCAAGCCGCCCATGCCCAGCGCCCAGCTATCGCTCATCACGCCGAGCTGGTCGATCGGTGCGAGCTTGGTGAAGTCGACCTTGAGCGCTTCAAACTGCGTCGGCGCATACAGCGTGCGGTAGTAACCGCTCTGCCCCGCGTTGACCAGCACGGATCCGCAACCTGGCACTGCAAGCGTGGCCTGACCATCGACGATGGTGGTCACCGGCTTGCCGCCCATGATTTGCGCAATCACCGGCACATGCCAGCGCAGCGGCTTCTTGTCCGGGCGATCCTTGGTGAACTCGCCCTGCGAAAGCTTGAGCGTTGTCGTGTTGTTGCTGCAGGTGCCCGCTTCCACGCGGATCAGCGGAATGCCCGGCTGCAAGGTGAAATCGTGCGCAATGGTGGTGACCTGCTTGCCCGGGGCCACCGCATCCATCGCGTGCCAAAGATCATCGGACACGGTGTTGCTGTACGCGTGAGCCTTGATGTAGTTGCGCACGCCGGCACGCCAGGCATCCGCGCCCACGTAGCCTTCGAGCATGCGGATGACCGACTCACCCTTGGCATAGGTGATCGCGTCAAACGCCTGGCTGGCCTGGTCCACGGTTTCCACATGCTGCACCACCGGATGCGTGGTGACCACGGCGTCGCGCGACATCGCCGCTTCGCGCGTGCCCACGGCATCGAGCTGGGTGTTCCATTCCGGATGCAGCTTGCCGGTGGTGCGCGCAGCCATCCACGAGGCGAAGCCTTCGTTGAGCCACAGGTCGTCCCACCAGCGCATGGTCACCAGGTCGCCGAACCACTGGTGCGCCATTTCGTGTGCGGCCGTGTTGAACACTTCCTGCTTGTCCGTTTGCGTGGAAATGGAAGGGTCCAACAGCAGCGCGTACTCGAACGTGTAGATGGCTCCCCAGTTTTCCATCGCGGAGAAGAACTGGCTGCTGCCCGGCGAGGCCACGTTATCCAGCTTGGGCAGCGGATACGGCACGCCGAAATAGTCGTTGTATTCCTGCAGCACTGCCTTGCCCGATTCGAGCGTGAACGCGCCCTGCGCGGACAGACCCTTCTGGGTGATGACGCCGATCTCGGTGCTATCGGCCATGGTGGTGACGCGATCGAACTCGCCCGTGCCGAAGAACAGCAGGTAGGTGGACATCTTCGGCGACGTCTGGAACTTCACGAGCGAGAGTCCGTTGCCCGCATCGCTCTTGGAAGCTACCGGCATGTTGCTCACCGCCATCTGCGTGGCGGGCACGGTCACTTCCAGATCGAAGGTGGCCTTGTAGTTGGGCTCATCCCACGACGGAATGAAGCGGCGAGCGTCGGAATTCTCGAACTGCGTATACAGCGCGCGCTGCTTGCCCGCCTTGCTGTCGTAGTCGATGGCGAACAAGCCGTTGGCCTGCGTGCCGATCTTGCCGGTGTAGCTCATCGCCAACTCGTACTTGCCCTTGGGAATGGGCTGGCTGAAGGTGAAGGTGGCCGTCTGGTCCTTGTCGTCCACCGTCACCTTGGGCGCGGCGAAGGCAAGCTTGCCCGCCACCGGCGTCAGTTGCACCGAGGAGAACGCCATGTCGATGGCATTGAGCGTGATGCTGGCGGTAGGCTGCAACACCTCGATGTCGACGGTGACCTTGCCATCGAAGTTCAGCGTGGCTGCATGCGGCACCACCGACACGGCGTAGTGCGTCGGGCGCACCGAACGCGGCAGCTGCGTGGTGACCGGCGTTGCGGCTAGCGGAGCGGCCGCCCATGCGGCCCCGGTGAGGGAGACGCCGGCAAGAACCAACGCAATGGCGGAAACCAGACGAGTACGCATGTTGTATCCCTGTTGGGTGGGGCCAAAGGCGTGACCCCGAAAAGACGCAAAACGGGTTGATGGTGAGCCATGGGAACGGTGGCCGATATGGCCGGAAGTCATGGTGCCTTTGGGGCGGAAGACGCTGGATCCCCGCCTTCGCGGGGATGACGAACATTGCCTTTCACTTCCGTCATCCCTGCGAAAGCGGGGATCCAGTGCTTTCACGACGACGCAAATAAAAAAAGCAGGAGCGCTCCCTTTGCGCGACAACCCGACGGAGCGAAGACGACGCGACTCGGCGGTCGCGCACAGGGTGCGCTCCTACAGGGCTACCGTGAGGCGCAACAAAAAGCCCCGCGATGCGGGGCTTTTTGTTGTCCGGATATCTATTCGCCAAATCAGGCGAACGGATCGTCCAGCACGATGGTGTCATCGCGATCCGCGCCGGTGGCCACCAGCGCCAGGCGGCAACCAGACAGCTCTTCTACCGCGCGTAGATAAGCGCGTGCAGCGGCAGGCAGCTTGTTCCAGTCGCGGATGCCGGCGGTGGATTCTTCCCAACCCGGGAATTCCAGGTACACCGGCTTGCACTCATCCCAACCGTCCGCGTCCAGCGGGGCCAGCTCGCGGCGCTTGCCGCGGTATTCATAGGCGATGCAGACCTTGATGGACGGCAGGCCGTCGAGCACGTCGAGCTTGGTGATGGCCAGGCCGTTGATGCCGTTGATCTGCACGGCGCGCTTGAGCGCGACGAGATCGATCCAGCCGCAGCGGCGCGGACGGCCGGTGCTGGCACCGAACTCGTTACCCACCTTGCGCAAACGCTCGCCCATCTCGTCGTTGAGCTCGGTCGGGAACGGACCGCCGCCCACGCGCGTGGCGTACGCCTTGCAGATGCCCAGCACGTAGTCGATGTCGCCCGCGCCCACGCCGGTGCCGGCCAGCGCGCCGCCGACCGTGGTGTTGGACGAGGTGACGTACGGATAGGTGCCGTGGTCGATGTCGAGCAGCGCGCCTTGGGCGCCTTCATACAGGATGTGACCGCCTTCCTTGCGCACGTCGTGCAGGATGGTGGCGACGTCGTCGACCATCGGGCGGATGAATTCGCCATAGGCCAGCGCGTCGTCCAGTACCGTCTGGAAATCGACCGGCTCGGCCTTCAGCCACTGGGTGAGGATGAAGTTGTGGTACTCGACGGCAGCCTTCAGCTTCTCCGGCAGCTCGTGCGGATACATCAGGTCGGCTACGCGCACGCTGCGGCGAGCCACCTTGTCTTCGTATGCCGGGCCAATGCCGCGACCGGTGGTGCCGATGGCCGACTTGCCGGCAGCGATTTCGCGCGCCTTATCCACGGCAATGTGGTACGGCATGATCAGCGGCGTGGCCGGGCTGATCTTGAGGCGCGAACGCACTTCCACGCCCTGCGCTTCCAGCTCTTCGATTTCCTGCTTCAGCGCCTGCGGCGACAGCACCACGCCGTTGCCGATCAGGCACAGCGCGTCGTCGCGCAGGATGCCCGAGGGGATCAGGTGCAGCACGGTCTTCTTGCCCTTGATCACCAGCGTATGGCCGGCGTTGTGACCGCCCTGGAAACGAGCCACGGCTTTGACGCGCTCGGTCAGCAGGTCGACGATCTTGCCCTTGCCTTCGTCGCCCCACTGGGCACCTAGGATGACTACTGACTTGCCCATGATGTTGCTCTCGTCAATTTGAAGAATGAGGTGCCCCGAAGGGCGCAAACAGGTCAAAACCCTCGCTCGTCATTCCCGCGGAAGCGGGAATCCAGCGCCTCGGAAGTCACTGGGTTACTCGCTAACGCTCGCCCCTTTCGGGCGTTCTGCGCGCTTCGCGCTTGTCCTGCTTCCACAGGGACGACGGTAAAGCTCCATTGAAAATTCCGATGGCTTTACGCGGCCCATCCACCGCATCAACTCAATGCATCAACTGCAGCGTTACCAGCCCGATCCCGATCGCCATTGCGCCAAACAGCCGCAACGTGCGCGGGCGCAACTTCGCCGCCTCGCGCATGGTGGCTTGCCAGCCGCGCGGTGCGGCAAACAACACCAGCCCTTCCATCACCAGCATCAGGCAAACCGCAGCGGCGAGATCATGCGACATCGATCTTCACCACTTAGTGCTTGGACGGATTGGCGCCATCGCTGAAATACTTCAGGAACTCCGAATCGGGTCGCAGCACCAGCACGCCCTTGCCGTCCTGGAAGGACTTACGGTACGCGGCCAGGCTTCGATAAAACGCGAAGAACTCCGGGTCCTGACCATACGCCTGGGCGTAGATGGCGGCCGCCTGGGCGTCGCCTTCACCACGCACCTTGGCTGCATCGCGATCGGCCTCGGCCTTGATCACCTGCGCCTGACGGTCTGCATCAGCCTTGATCGTCTCGGCGGCTTGCTGACCCGTGAAGCGCAGCTCGTTGGCCAACTGTGAACGCTCGGCGCGCATGCGCTTGTAGACCGATTCGCTCACCTCGTCGGGCAGGTCGATGCGCTTGATGCGCACGTCCACCACAGTGATGCCCAGATTCTTGCTGGCAGCCAGGTCGGTTTGCTTGCGCACACGTCCGGTGACGTCCTTGCGGCCGGCGGAGACCAGCTCCTGCAAGGTGCGGCCATTGAATTCGAAACGCAGCGCGTCCTTCACCAGCGGCGTAAGACGCGCGGCAGCCTGCAGTTCGTCGCCAGCGGTGGCGCGGTAATAGGCGGCGTTGTCGGCAATGCGCCACTTCACGTAGAAGTCGACGTTGACGCTCTTCTTCTCCGAGGTGAAGTAGCGCTCGGGCGGCGCTTCCAGCGTAAGGATGCGGTTGTCGAAGGTCATGACCTGCTGCACGAACGGCAGCTTGGCATGCAGGCCGGGCTTGTCGCCGGTGCGTACGATACGGCCGAACTGCAGCACCAGCGCAGTCTCACCTTCGTGCACCACGAACAGGCTGTTGAAGCCGATCAGCACGAGCAGCACAACAATGATGCCGGAGACGAACTTCATGGCTGCTTCTCCTTGCCGGCCAGGGCATCGTTGGCGGCGGACTGCATTACCGCGCCCACGCCCGGCACGTCCTTGCCGGTTGCACGATCAAGCGGCAGGTAGATCATGTTGCGGCCACCGGAACCGTCCAGCACCTTCGGGTTGTTGGACATCACGTCCTCGACCGTTTCCAGCCACAGGCGGCGGCGGGTGACGTCCGGCGCGGCCTTGTATTCCTTCAGAATCAGGTTGAAGCGCGCGGCATCGCCGGTGGCAATGGCCACACGCTGTGCGCCGTAACCCTGGGCCTCGGCGGAAATGCGCGACGCATCGCCACGCGCCACCGGCACCACCTGGCTGGCATAGGCGCGGGCATTGTTCTCGGTGCCTTGTTTGTCTTCGCGCGCGGCGTTGACGTCGTCGAAGGCGTCCTTCACTTCCTGCGGCGGCGCCACGTTCTGGAAGCTGACGTCGGTGACCAGCAACCCGGCATCGTATTCGTTCAAGGTGGCCTGCAGGATCTCGCGCGTCTGCTGCTGCAAGGTGTCGCGTGTCTGCGCTGCGGCAGCCACCATCGCCGGAGTTACCGGTACGGCCGCGGACGAAGCCGTGGCAACCGCTGCCGTGCCAGCGGACGCCGGCGCTGCGACCGGCTCGGAGCCCTGGCTGGTAAGGATGTTGTCCATCACGTTGGCGCCAACCACGGTACGCACCGCGGCCTCAGCCGCCTGGCGCAGCGTGTCTTCCGGCGGGCCAGCCAGCGAGAACAGGTATTTGCGGGCGTCAGATACCTGGTATTGCACATTGAAGTCGACCGAGATGATGTTCTCGTCGCTGGTCAACATGCGCACCTTGTCCGACACCGAGCGGATCTCGGTGGTGCCGACTTTGGTCACCGTCTCGATGGGACGGGGAAACTTCAGGTGGAAGCCTGGCGGCAGCGTGCGCGAATATTCGCCGAAGCGAAGCACCACGCCCGCCTGACGGGCATCGACAATGGTGTAGCTGCTGAGCAGCAGCCAGGCCAGAACCAGCGCCAGCACGATGGTAAAGATGCCGCCCGCCCCGCCCCCGAGTTTGCCCAGGCGGTTGCGGATTTGCTTGAGCATGTCCTCCAGGCCCGGCTTGCCGGTCTGGCGGTTCTTGCCCCAGGGATCACGCTGCCCGTTACCGGGTTCGTTCCAGGCCATGGTCAGTCTCCTTGAGGCCGCTGGGAGGCCGGCAACATTGGCCGGAAAACGTGTTGTACTGGTTTGGACATGGTGGCGAGCGCGCGTCGTGGCAAGTGTGCCGCCGAGGCACGGAAAGGCCGCACAAACACCGCGCATTCTATCAGAGCTGAAGGGCGATTCCTCATTAGCGACCGCTCTTCCCTGTAGGAGCACACCCTGTGCGCGACCCGCACGGCGATTCCTGAGGCGTCCTGGTCGCGAACAGGGTGCGCTCCTACAGGGGTTGTTCTTCGGCAACGCCCAGCAAATCGCGCAATAGCGCCGCCTCGGCCGCGCTGCCACCGCTGAGGGGTGCAATCACGCTGCGGGGGGCATCGATGGCCAGGCGCCAGCCGTCCTCGTCCACTTCTTCGCCGGCAATGGCGCCAGCGGCCTTGAGGCGAGCGTGCAAGCGACCGGCGGATAGCGGCAGCCGTAGTTCGGACTGCACCCGCTCGCCGCCCAGCAACTCACCCAGCGCCTGCCTAAGCAACTCCAGGCCCCGCCCGGTAGCGGCTGAAAGCCATACGGTGGTGGGTCGCCCATCGCCATCGCGGTCGATGCGCGGCTCGACCCCGGCCAGGTCGATCTTGTTCATCACGCGCAGCTGCGGGAGGTCGCCGGCGTCGATTTCCTCCAGCACGGTATCGACTACCCGCGACAGGCGCTCGCGCTCCTCGTCGGCGGCGTCGCTCACGTGCAGCAGCAGGTCAGCATCGCGCGCCTCGGCCAGGGTGCCGCGGAAGGCGGCCACCAGGTCATGCGGCAGCTCGCGGATAAAGCCCACGGTATCGGCCAGCACAGCCGGGCCGCAGGACAGGCCATCAAGCTTGCGAACGGTCGGGTCCAGCGTGGCAAACAGCAGGTCGGCGGCAAACACCTCGCCTTCGGTCAACACGTTGAACAGGGTCGACTTGCCGGCGTTGGTATACCCCACCAGGGCCACGCGCGGCACCGTGTTGCGCAGGCGCGCACGGCGTTGCTGGCCGCGCTGGGTCTGCACTTTTTCCAGCCGCTTGGTGAGCATTTTCACGCGTTCGGCGAGCAGGCGGCGGTCGGTTTCCAGCTGGGTTTCGCCGGGGCCGCGGTTGCCGATGGCACCGCCGCGCTGGGCGTCCAGATGGGTCCAGCCGCGCACCAGGCGGGTGGCCAGATGCTTGAGCTGGGCCAGCTCCACCTCGAGCTTGCCTTCGTGGGAACGGGCACGCTGGGCAAAGATGTCCAGGATCAGCCCCGCCCGGTCCACCACACGGATATTGAGCAGCTTTTCGAGGTTGCGCTCCTGCACTGGCGACAGGATGTGATCGATCAGCACCACGTCCGCCTCGAGCGCACGGGCGGCTTCAGCGACCTCGTCGGCCTTGCCGGTGCCGATGTAATAGCGGGGGTTGGGTACGTCCATGCGGGCATGGATGCTGCCCAGGACATCGGCGCCGGCCGACTTCACCAGCTCGGCGAATTCCTCGGCGCGCCGCTCCGCGTCGCCTTCGCCACGTGAATGCGGGAGAACGAGGATGGCGCGGTCGCCTTTCTTTTGACGATCAAACACGAGGGCGGGAGGACCTTTATGAATAAGCCGCGCCGCGAGCAGGCTGCTCGCGGCGCAAGGCTGGAATGGGGAAGTGTATGTCGATACGCGATCGGGCGTTAATGCCGAGCCCGATCAGGCGCCTTCCCCATAGACATGGGTCGTCAGGCCGGACGAATCAACCTTCCGTGTCGGAAGAGGCGCCGCCAGCGTCAACGTGGCCGTCATGACCGTCGTGGCCGTTGCCCATGCGCACGTTGCGGCTGGGTACTACGGTGGAGATGGCGTGCTTGTAGACCATCTGGCTGACCTGGTTGCGCAGCAGCACCACGAACTGATCGAAGGACTCGATCGTGCCCTGAAGCTTGATGCCGTTGACCAGGTAAATGGCGACCGGGACGCGTTCCCGACGCAGTGCGTTCAAAAATGGATCTTGCAATGATTGCCCTTTGGACATTTGTTGTTCTCCCCTCGCAAACGGACGGGCCGGAGAAAAGACGCGCACGGCGCCCCGGCCCAAGACGAATGAATATTAACCACTTTTAAATCGTTGATGAAAGGGAAAATGCACGCTTTCGCGAGGTGTGAAAAAGACGTTTAGACGACAGGCTCCCGCGCCTCGCCGCATCCGCCCAGAAAGAGCTTCAGAGCGCCCTCGGCAGCAGCCTGCAAACCCGGCCGGTCGGGGTCGAGCACCCGCGCATCCAGCTCACCACGCAACCAGGTGATCTGCCGCTTGGCCAGCTGCCGTGTGGCGAAGACGCCTCGATCGCGAAACTCGGCCGCGCTCGTCTGGCCGTCCAGATGCTCCCAGGCCTGTCGATAGCCCACAGCGCGAATCGCAGGAAGATCTGCATGCAAGTCACCGCGCGCACGCAGCGTGCGTACCTCGTTGAGCAATCCATCCGCCAGCATCGTGTCGAATCGCTGTGCGATGCGCTCATGCAGCGGCGCTCGATCCGACGGCAACAGCGCCAGCTTGAGCACGCGCCACGGGAAACGCTGACCGCTGCCACCTTGCTGCTGCTCGGACAGCGGACGGCCGGTGAGCTCGATCACTTCGAGCGCCCGCTGGATACGCTGCGCATCATTGGGACCAATGCGCACGGCGGCGACTGCGTCCCGCTGTTGCAAACGCGCATGCAACGCAGGCCAGCCGATGGCCGCGGCTTCTGTGGCGAGTCGTTCGCGAATGGTGGGATCAGCCTCGGGCAGTTGTGACAGGCCCTGCTGCAACGCGCGGAAGTACAGCCCGGTACCGCCCACCAGCAGCGGCACCCCGCCCCTTGATGTGATGTCGTGCATCGCCGCGGTGGCGTCATGGCGAAAGTCGGCCGCCGAATACGGTTCGGCCGGATCACGAATATCGATCAAACGATGCGGATAACGCGCGAGCATGGCCGCATCGGGCTTGGCCGTGCCGATATCCATGCCTCGGTAGACCAGTGCCGAGTCGACGCTGACCAGCTCCACCGCAAAGCAGTCGCTGAGCGCGCAGGCAAGCGCTGTCTTGCCCGACGCCGTCGGGCCCATCAGGAAAACAGCAAGCGGGCGCTGGTCGATCGGCATCGGCGAATTCTAGTGGTGAAGCTCGCGCTGTGCCTGCCTTACGACAAGCCAATGTAGGAGCGCACCCTGTGCGCGACACACGCTCGGAGCGGCGACGACGGCATGACGCGGTCGCGCACAGGGTGCGCTCCTACAAATAGCGACGATGGGTCAGGCGAGAAATTCGACCTTGCCGCCCGCCAGGTAATACATCGCCCCCACAATCTTGATCTTGCCGTCCTTCTCCAACCCGGCCAGCACGTCGCTGCGCTTGCGGATCTCGCCCATGGTCAGGCGCACATTGGTGGTGGCGACCGCATCGACGAACGCATCGTTCTTGCTGGTGCGCTCGCCGCTGTACGTGGTCGCCGCGACGGCGGGCTTGATCTTGTCGAGCAAGCCGGTGAGGTTGCCGAGCTTGGCGTTGTCGATAGCGCCCTTGATGGCACCGCAGGCGGTGTGGCCCATCACCAGCACCACTTTGGAACCGGCCAATGCGCAGGCAAACTCCAGGCTACCGATCAGATCGTCGTTAGCGATATTGCCGGCCACGCGCGCGTTGAAGGTATCGCCAATGCCCGTATCGAGAATGATCTCCGCCGGTGCACGCGAATCGATGCAGCTGAGGATAACCGCCGCCGGATACTGGCCACCGACGCTGGCGCGCTTCTGCGCCAGGTAGTCGTGCGTTTGCGTCTTGCCCGCGAGGAAGCGCGCATTACCCTCCTTCAGCATGACGATGACCTGGTCCGGAGTCATGCTGTCGCGCTGCTCTTTGGTAAGCGCGGCAGCCTCGGCAAGTCCGGGCAGTACCCAAGGCAGCGCGCCTATCGCCGTCACGGCTGCCAGACCCAAGGCGGACTTGACCACCGCGCGGCGGCGACCATCCATGACAGCCTGCGTGCAGCAGGCGTCTTCATGGCTATTCATGACCATCCCCTCTCATGGGCGAACCCAAAGATGAGTGGATACTGCATTCCTACCGCGATGAAACCGGTGTGAAAGCGACCGGCACGCCACCGCGTCGGGCTGCCGCGCTTCAGCGCGACGCGTGGGCGGGCACGCCCAATTCCTTCAACAGCTGTGGCGCCGGATAGACCTTGCCCATCAACCAGCGCATGTAGCGCAGGTCGACATGGATGGCACGCTTGTAGCGCGGATCGAACATCCAGCTGGCGCTCACCGCTTCCCAATTGCTGTCGAAGTTGAGCCCCACCAACTCACCCTTGGCATTGAGCACCGGCGAACCGGAGTTGCCGCCGGTGGTGTCGAGGTTGCTGAGGAAGTCCACCGGCATGGCACCGGTGTTGGGATCGGCATAACCCTCGTAGTCGCCCTTGGCAATGGCGTCGAGCAACGGCTTGGGTGCGTCGAATGGCTCAACACCCGTGTTCTTCTCGACAATGCCTGTCGTGGTGCTGAGCGGCTCATAAGTCACGGCGTCGCGTGGCGACAACGGTGTGACCTTGCCGTAGCTCACACGCAGGGTGCCGTTGGCATCCGGATACACGGCGCGCCCCTGCTTCTCGCGATAGGCGATCAGCACTTCCATATAGGCGGGACGCAGGCGCAGCAGATCGCCTTCACGCGTCTTGCGCTCATTCTCGATACGCAGCAGCGCCGGCTGGAGCTGTGCGGCCAGTGCCAGCAGCGCATCGTCCGACCGCTCCACAGCGACGGGCTCCGCTTTCGACCACTGCAGCCGCTGCGTCTCGTCGCCCAGGCGGGTGGCGGCATAGACACGATCGAGCTTTGTCTTCAGTTCGGCGGGCGTGCGGCCAAAGGCAAGGTCGAACTCGGGCAGCCGCTGTGCATCAGGTAGCTTCTGATAGCGAGTGAGCAAAGCGCTCAGTAGCTGCTTTTCCACTGCTGGATCGAAACGGCGCTGCACCTGGCGTAGCGTGCCTGCAGTGAGATCCTCATCGCGCTGCTGGTAGCCGGCTTCACGTTGCGCGTCCGGCTTGCTGCGCTCGTGCGCGAGGCGTTGCAGGGTCAGCGCCGAACGCATCAGCTGGGTCTGCGATTGCAGCAACCCCAGCAGCAAATCGCGTTCACGCATGGCGCTGCCGGCGGCAATGAGCTGATTCACCTGGTCGATCTGCGGACGCAGGGTGGCAGCCGTCGGCTGCGCGGCCAGCCACGCCAACATGGCATCTTCGTCCTTGCGCCGGATGCTGGCTGCATCGCTGCGACGCAGGCCATCCAACTCGCCGATGAAACGCTTGATGCCGTTTTTCAGCGATTGCAGCTGGGAGGCATAGCGAATGGCGGCCTGACGATCTTCGCGCCCCGCATCCTCGATCACCTCCTGCAACTGCTGCATCACCTGCACCGACGTGGGCAGCCGCCACTGCACCTGGTCGGCGAACTCGGCCGCGGTGCGATGGCGATACGTGATACCCGGATAACCCGCCAACATCACGAAATCACCGGCATGCACGCCCTGCCTAGCAACCTGCAGGTGTGCGGGCGGGTGATACGGCACGTTGTCCTTGGCGTAATCGGCCGGCTTGCCGTCCCGCCCCACATAGGCACGCAACACGGTGAAGTCGCCGGCATGACGAGGCCACACAAAGTTGTCCACCTCGTCGCCGTAGTTGCCGATGGCGCGCGGCGGCGCGTAGACCAAGCGAATATCGCGCAGCTCCAGTTGCTTCACCAGATAGAAGTCGCGGCCGTAGAACATGTTGACCACGCTGCAGCGCATGCCCGGCTCGCGCTCGCATTCGGCGACCAATGCCTTGCTGCTGGCGTCGACCGCATCGAAATAGGCGCGCCCGGCCTTGCCTTTGGCCGCGGCCAGAACCTGGTCGGTAACCTTGTCGAAACCGGTGGTAACGCGCAGGCGGAAGTCGGGATTGGCCGGCAGCTCCTCCGTGCGCTCATGCGATACGAAGCCCTGTTGAATCAGGTCGCGCTGCGCATTGCTGTTGTATTGGATGACTCCGAACGCCACGTGGTGATTGGTAAGCACCAACCCATCGCCGCTGACGAAGGCACCGGTCGCGCCGCCTACCTTCACCACGGCATTGAGCGGTGCCTTGGTGAGGTCGGCCAGTTCGGCCGGGTTGCCCTGGTAGCCGGCGGCCCGCAATTCCTTGCCGATGGAGGGCAACTGCGAGGGCATCCACATCCCTTCATCGGCTTGAGTAGCGCCAGCCATAAGCAGTCCCATCGCTGCGGCGAGCAGCTTGTTGTTCGGTCGCATCGTCCAATCCCCCAGAGGGTAATCGCAAAATATTGCGACCATAATCCCTGGCGGCTCCCCGGGCAACGCTGCAGTGCACGAAAGCGGTGCAACGCCCCGCCTTCTATAATGTCCGTTTTCCCGCCCTTCCCCACGGAAATCCCATGCCTCAGACGATGAAAGCCCTGGTCAAGCGCAAGCCCGAACAGGGCATCTGGATGGAAGAAGTGCCCGTCCCCGAGGTCGGCCCCAACGAGGTGCTGATCAAGATGGAAAAGACCGCAATTTGCGGTACCGATCTGCACATCTACAAGTGGGACGACTGGTCGCAGCGCACCATCAAGCCGGGCCTGACCATCGGCCACGAATTCGTTGGCCGCGTCGTGGAGATCGGCCCCGGCGTCACCGGCTACAAGATCGGCGATCGCGTCTCGGCCGAGGGCCACATCGTGTGTGGCCACTGCCGCAACTGCCGTGCCGGCCGCCAGCACCTGTGCCCGAACACCGTAGGTATCGGCGTGAACCGCAATGGCGCGTTTGCCGAATACATGACCATGCCGGCGTCGAACCTGTGGCCGATTCCGGACCAGATTCCATCCGAGCTGGCCGCGTTCTTCGATCCCTATGGCAACGCGGCGCATTGCGCGCTCGAGTTCGACATGATCGGCGAGGACGTGCTGATCACCGGCGCCGGCCCGATCGGCATCATCGCGGCCGGCATCGCCAAGCATGTGGGCGCGCGCAACGTGGTGGTCACCGACATCAACGACTACCGCCTCAAGCTGGCCGCCGACATGGGCGCCACCCGCGTGGTGAACGTGGCCAACCAGTCGCTGAAGGACGTGATGAAGGACCTGCACATGGAGGGCTTCGACGTGGGCCTGGAAATGAGCGGCAACCCGCGCGCCTTCAACGACATGCTCGAATGCATGTACCACGGCGGCAAAGTCGCCATGCTCGGCATCATGCCGCGCGGTGCCGGCATCGACTGGGACAAGGTCATCTTCAAGGGCCTCACCCTGCAGGGCATCTACGGCCGTCGCATGTACGAAACCTGGTACAAGATGACCCAGATGGTGCTCACCGGCTTTCCGCTGCAGAAGGTGCTCACCCATCAGATCCACATCGACGATTTCCAGAAGGGTTTCGATCTGATGGATGCTGGCAACTGCGGCAAGGTCGTCTGCTCCTGGAGCTGAGCGAATCCTGTCACACCTTGGCTTTCTCGCTGCGAAAGCCATGTTGAGCGCTCGGCCGCGCGGGTAAACTCCTGCTCGTGCGGCCGACAGAATCGCCGGGATTGTGAAGGTGTGAAGCCTTAGGGCTTCACACGGTCGGCACGCGATGTCATGGGAGCATCGTCGGATGGTCGATCTTTTCAGCAACCTCCAGGTGGCGGCAGGACGCGACCGCGCCCTCGCCGTTTACCATTCCCACCGTGTGCGCAAGTCGCTGCTGATACTGGCCATTGTGCTGATGATCTTCGGGCTGCTCGGCTTCTGTGCCGCGCCTTACATCATCCGCAGCCAGATCGAGACACGCGCCAGCGCTGCGTTGCAACGACCGGTGACCCTCGGTGCGGTGCATCTCAACCCGTACACACTGCGCCTGGAACTCGATCAGCTGCATATCGCCGACCGCGATGGCAAATCGCCCTTCGTGGATATCGACCAGGCCATCATCAACGCATCGTGGGCCTCCGTCTTCCGCATGGCACCGGTGCTGGACGAACTCAGCCTGCAGCACCCGCAGATCCACATTGTCCGCACCGCCGATCAACGCTTCAACTTCAGCGACATCATCGATCGGTTCAACGCGAAGCCTTCTGATCCGAACGCATCGCCCGCACGCTTTGCGCTATCCAACATCAGCGTGCATAACGGCGATATCCAGTTCGACGACCAGGCGCTAAAGGCGAATCACCACGTCCAACAGCTGGAGCTTGGCATCCCCTTCATCGCCAACCTGCCCAGCGACACCGACGTGTTTGTGCAGCCCCTGCTGTCGATGAGTGTGGACGGCAGTCCGCTGCACATCGAAGGCCATACGAAGCCATTCGCCGACAGCCGCGAATCGACGATCAATTTCCGACTGGATCGCCTCGACCTGGCGCGCTACATCGCCTACGCGCCGACCACGCTGCCGGTGGCGATTCCGAAAGGTTTGCTCAGCGGCGATCTCGTGCTGCATTTCGTGCAAGCCAAGCCCACCCCGCAGCTGCAACTCACCGGCCAGCTGCAACTGGATGATTTCGTCCTCAACAGCAGCAATGGACAGGCCATCCTCAGTCTTGGAAAAGGTACGGCCGACCTGTCCGATGTGCGGCCGCTGGAATCGCGCTACATCATGGGCGCGCTGTCGCTTGACCGCGCACAGCTTTATTACACCGCGGGCCCGGACGGACACAGCAACTTCGATCCACTGCTGGCCACAGCGGCAAAACCGGATGCCGAGAAGAAACCCGAGCCGACCGATTTTCGACTCGGGTCGATGACGCTTGCCGATAGCGCCATCCATTACACCGATGCTGCTGGCAGCAAGATCGATCTGGGCAATTTGCACGGCAGCATGCACGGGCTGAGCCTGCTTGCCGCCCCG
The DNA here is from genome assembly GCA_963783075.1 of uncultured Gammaproteobacteria bacterium. Classification (GTDB taxonomy): domain Bacteria; phylum Pseudomonadota; class Gammaproteobacteria; order Xanthomonadales; family Rhodanobacteraceae; genus Dyella. Next base: position 335,512 of record CAWAMF010000004.1, read on the forward strand.
GCGGCAAACCTGGACGTGACGGCGCAGTTCTTCGGCGGCGACATGGCCGTGAAGGGTACGGTCGATCTTGCCAAGGACAAGCTGATCGCCACGCTGAACCTCAAGCAGGTTGACATGACGCCGCTGCAGGCCGCCACCTATCAGGGAGTGAATGCGCGCCTGACCAGCGGCAAGCTCGACGCCAATGGCCAGCTTCAACTGGACTGGGGCAAGCCATTCAACGTGCACCTCGCCGATGCACACGCCACGATCAGCGATTTTGCGATGGAACCGCAGTTCAAGGGACAGGGCTCGCCGGTGGCATGGAAAACCATGGAGGCCGAGATCACCCAGATCGATCTGGCGACGCAGCAGGCGCAGCTGGGGACGGTCAAGGCGTCAGGTCTCAGCCTCGACGTGCAGCGCAACCGCAACAAATACATCAGCCTGGTGGATCTGTTCGCCGCCAAGAACGCGCCCGCGAAAAAGCCCGTTGCCGGTCCGCCGTGGCACTGGAGTGTTGCGCATCTTGCCTTCGACGACGCCGCCGTTTCCTTTACCGATATGGCGGCCGGCGACAAGCCGGTGAAGATCAAGATCGACTCCGTTAGCGGCGCCATGGACAACCTGAGCGACAAGCTCAACGAGCCGCGCGAGATGAAGTTATCGGGCACGGTGGGCAAAGGCTCGTTCACTGTGAACGGCAACGTGCAACCCATGCCCACACTGGCCGATATCCAGATCGAGACCAAGAGCCTGGATATCGCCAACTTCCAGCCGTACATCAGCGTGCCGCTGAACGTCGTCATCTCCAGCGCGCGCGTCAGCAGCAAGGGCAAGGTGCATTACGACGGGCGCAGCCCGGAACCGAAGTTCACCTACAAGGGCAACGCCGCGCTGGAGCAGGTTCGCATCCAGGACAAACTCACCGGCGATGATTTCCTGCGCTGGCGCACGCTCAGTGGCAGCAACCTCGATATGACCTATGGCTCGGGCACGCCCCGCATGCATGTGGGCGGCCTGGTGCTCAGCTCGTTCTACGCGCGCATGATCGTCAACGCGAACGGCACGCTGAATGTGTCGGAAGTCGTGGCCAATCCAGAGGCCGCGCCGGTCTCCGTGACGCGTGGAGAGAATGATCAGCCGACCGGTGCCGCGGTGACACCGAAAGCGCCGCCCGCGCCCGCAACCGCCGCCGCACCATCGAAGAGCACCACCGGCACGACCACCACGGCCGCTGTTCCGGCAGCGACGACAACGCCCGCGGCGGACATCCATATCGGCGGCGTAACGCTGGTGAATGGCCAACTCAATTACACCGACAATTTCATCAAGCCCAACTACACCGCCAACCTGACCAAGCTCACCGGCAAGATCGGCGCCTTCGGCACCACGCCAGGCGACCCGCCCGCCGAGCTGTCCGTGCAGGCAGCGTTGAACGACAACTCGCCCGTCGACATCGACGGCACCATCAATCCGCTGCAGCCGGTGGCCTTCCTCGACATCAAGGGCAAGGCGAACGAAGTGGAGCTGACGGGCTTGAGCGCGTATTCCACCAAGTACACGGGCTACCCCATCACGGCCGGCAAGCTGACGATGGACGTCCACTACATGCTCGACCAGCGCAAACTCAATGCTGACAACCACATCTTTATCACGCAGCTGACTTTCGGCGATCGCGATGAAAGCCCTGGCGTCAAGCATCTGCCGGTGAAGCTCGCCGTGGCGTTGCTCAAGGACACGCAGGGCAATATCGACGTCGACGTGCCAGTCTCCGGCTCGCTGGATGATCCCCAATTCAGCATGGGCGGGCTGATCTGGCGCGCCATCGGCAACCTGATCGCCAAGGCCGCCACGGCACCGTTCCGCTTGCTGGGCGCCGCGTTTGGCGGCGGCAATCACGAGGATCTGAGTTACGTCGAGTTCGACCCGGGCTCGGATGTGCTCAGCGCGGCGTCACAGGAGCGGCTCGGCAAGATCGTGGCCATGCTTAACCAGAAGGCCGCGCTGAATCTGGACATCATCGGGCGCGCGGACCCGTCCAAGGACGGGGACGGATTGCGCAAGTTCACCGTGGACTACCTGGTACGCCGCCAGAAGGTGCTGGATCAGTCCGGCAAGAACGCCGATACCTCCGACGCGGCACTTGCTGCGGTGAACGTAACGCCCGACGAATACGAGAAGTACCTCAAGCGCGCGTACAAGGACGACGATTTCAAGAACAAGCCGAAAAACATCATCGGCCTCAAGAAATCGCTGGAACCCGATGAAATGCGTAGCCTGATGGAGACCAATGTGGACGTCGACGACAAAGCCATGCGCGACCTGGCCGAACGCCGGGCAGCCGCGGTGCAGACCTGGTTCAAGGGCAAGCTGGACGACAAGCGCGTCTCGCTGAAAGACCCCAAGCTCAACGCCGACGGCATCGACGACAAGGGTAAGACCACACGCGTCGAGTTTGGCTTACACCAGGGCTAATCGACTGGGCCTTACCGCCTTTCGGCTGCCAGCCCCCTCATAGATCGTCATTCCTGCGCAGGCCGGAATCCGGTGCCGCAGGCTGCCGGAATGCTGCAAAGGTCAGGCGTTCCTCTGCTGGATTCCGGCCTGCGCCGGAATGATGAGGATGCGTCTTCTCTCCCGGTTCCTTCACAGCGCGGCTCAGAGGGATCAAAATATCCCTTTGCCCAGCTGGAAATTCCCCATGAGCTACCCCGGCCAGTCGCGCTATGCCAGCGAACTCGAATCGATCCGTGAGCAAGGCCTGTTCAAGGCCGAGCGCATCATTGTCTCGCCCCAGTCGGCGAAGATCCGCCTGGATAGCGGCAAGGAAGTGCTCAACTTCTGTGCCAACAACTATCTGGGGCTGGCCGACCACCCCGAAGTGATTCAGGCCGCCAAAGAGGCGCTGGATACCCACGGCTTCGGCATGGCTTCGGTACGCTTCATCTGTGGCACCCAGGATCTGCACAAGCAGCTGGAAAAGAAGATCGCCGAATTCTTCGGTACCGACGACACCATCCTCTACGCCGCCTGCTTCGATGCCAATGGCGGACTGTTCGAGCCGTTGCTGGGCGAGGAGGACGCCGTCATCTCCGATGCGCTCAACCATGCCTCGATCATCGACGGCATTCGCCTGTGCAAGGCCAAGCGCTTCCGCTACGCCAATTGCGACATGGCCGATCTGGAGAAGCAGCTACAGGCCGCTGACGCCGCCGGTGCGCGCACCAAGCTGATCACCACCGACGGCGCGTTCTCGATGGACGGCTTCATCGCCCCGCTCGACCAGATCACCGCGCTGGCGAAGAAGTACAACGCGCTGGTGCATATCGACGAATGCCACTGCACCGGCTTCCTCGGCGACACCGGCCGTGGTTCGGCCGAGGTCAACGGCGTGCTGGACAAGATCGACATCATCACCGGCACGCTGGGCAAAGCACTCGGTGGCGCGCTGGGTGGCTTCACCACCGGCCCGCGCGAAGTGATCGAGATGTTGCGCCAGCGTTCGCGGCCGTACCTGTTCTCAAACTCCTTGCCGCCGCATGTGGTCGCCGCTGGCATCAAGGTATTCGACATGCTCGCCGCTGCCGGCGATCTGCGTGACCAGGTGAAGGAGAACACGCGTTACTTCCGCGAACAGATGAGCAAGGCCGGCTTCGACATCAAACCCGGCGTGCATCCGATCGTGCCCGTGATGATCTACGACGCCAAGAAAGCCCAGGCCATGGCTTCGGAGCTCTTGGAAGAAGGCATCTACGTCACCGGTTTCTTCTACCCGGTGGTGCCGCAAGGCCAGGCCCGCATTCGCACGCAGATGAGCGCGGCGCATACGCGTGACCAGCTGGACCAGGCGATTGCGGCATTCACCAAAGTGGGCAAGAAGCTCGGCGTGATTTGATTTTTTCTCCCTCTCCCCTCCGGGCGACCCGAAGGGGAGAGGAAGAAGTGCTAAGCCAGCGCCTTCACTTCTTCAGCGCTCAAATGCCGCCATTGGCCCTTGGCCAATTCGCCTAGCGCCAGCTGACCAATCGCCACACGAATGAGCCGCAGCACAGCGATGTCATGCGCCGCCAGCAACCGGCGAATATGCCGGTTGCGTCCTTCGTCCAGCACGATCTCCAGCCACGCATTTTTCTCGCCACTGCGCAGTAGCATCGCGCGCTTCGCGGTCAAACGTTCGCCCTGCTCTACGAGCCCCGTCGTCAACCGATCCAGCAACGCCTCATCGGGAATGCAATCGATCTGCACGTGATAGGTCTTGTCCACGTGATGCTTGGGCTCAGTGAGCCTCGCGGCCCACACACTGTCGTTGCTCAACAACAGCAAACCTTCGCTCGCCTTGTCCAGGCGCCCGACCGGCCCTAGCCACGGCAGCCCTGCCTCTTTGAACAAATCGTAGACGGTGTCACGCCCGCGCTCATCAGCAGCCGTCGTGACGATGCCCCGTGGCTTGTTGAGTGCGATATAGACGCGTGTCGTCGCAACGATGGGCTCGTTGTCGAGCAGAATGCGTTGCCGCTCGGGATCCGTCGCACGCTCGGGATCGAGCACCACCTTTCCGTCGACGCTCACCCTGCCCTCGCGCACCGCTTTTTCAGCCTGGCTGCGCGAGCACACGCCCAGCTTGCTCAGCACACGCGCCAGCCCGTGGCGCGGAGCCGAGGGTGCGGATGCTCGCGGGCTGGGACGGAACGGCCGCATGACGACACTCGACGATAAAGTGGACGGAAACTGTCGTCATGGTAAGCGATCGACTAAGCAGACGCGCGGCTTCCATGTAGGAGCGCACCCTGTGCGCGACCGTGGCATCACGTCCTCGCCACTATATAGGCTTGTCGCGCACAGAGTGCGCTCGTACATAAATCTTCGTGCACAACAAAAGAAAAGCCCGGCATAAGCCGGGCTTTTCGGTACGACATGACAGATCCGATTACTGCTGGACCTGCAGCTCCGTACGACGGTTGCGGGCGCGGCCTGCATCCGTCTCGTTGCTGTCGATCGGGTCGTTCTTGCCATGACCGATCGGACCTTCCAGACGGTTCGCGGCAATGCCGTGAGCGGTCAGGTAGCTGTACACGATCTGTGCACGACGCTCCGACAGATCCTGGTTGTACGCGTCCTTACCCACCGAGTCGGTGTAGCCAGCGACGGTGACATGGACCTGCGGGTAACGCTGCAGGGTGTCGACAGCCTGATCAAGGATGGCAACCGAGTCAGCGGACGGCTCAGCCAGCGCCTTCTTGATATCCGTCTCGCCCTTCTTCGGGCGGTCGAACTTGAAGTTGACGCCACGCAGGTCGATGACGACCTTCTGCGGGCAGCCATCCGGACCAACGATCGTGCCTTCCGGCAGATCCGGGCACTTGTTGTCACACAGGTTCACGCCGTTGCGGAACTGCTTGGAGCAGTCCGGAGCAACCGGTGCCGGAGCGGCAGCCACCGGAGCAGCAGCCGGCTCGCCGAAGCGAGACACGATGCTGAGGCCCAGGAACCAGTCGCCGTAACCGTTCTTGGCCGGCTGGGTCTTGTCGTCCCAGTCGTAACGGTAGCCACCCTCGACACGCACATCGGTGCTATCGGTGACGGTCTTGGAGATACCAACGCCCAGCTCTGCAGCCGGCGACCAGCCGCGATCAACTGCGTCCTGGTGGTAGCTGCCCATCACGCCAACGAGAGCGTACGGGCGCCATGCGGTCCACTCACCGTAGTAGAAGCGAGCGGCAACGCCGTAGTTGTTGTTCGCCCACGTACCGCCGCCCTGCGCGTTATCGACGTCACGCTTCGTGCGGTCGATGAACAGGTCGATCGAGGTGTACGAATTGATGAACTTGCCAAAGCCGAGGCCGTAGTAGAACTGGCGGCTGTTGGTGTTGCGATCCGTGTCGTTGTAGTAGCCGCCCACGGTCGGAGCGATGTACCAACGGCCGTCGTAGCTCGGCGTGGTCGTCGCACCGGCAGTGTTGTCTTGCGCGTGAACGGCACCTACGCCGCCCAGGGCCAGGGCAATCAGGAAGTACAAGCCCTTACGATTCATCAGGTGTCTCCTTAGTTATTGGTATTCGCGTCCGTTCCACCCCAGACGGAAATCGCGCGTCAAAACTGACTTCTACATCCAGGGATTTAAATCATCCCTTTTGCATTGCGTCCCATCACCAAAAAAATGTCACAGGACCGCAAGCGCCGCGCAGTGTAGCAAAATCGTTAAGCGCATCGCACGCATTGAGAGACGGCACGAGTGAGCTGTGGTTCAGGCAAATAGTGCTTACGTCGATGTAGAACAAATCGCTGCGACATCATGTCCACTCGCAATCACGCGCGATCACTCGTTGTATGCACGACACGCAACACAAAAAAGAAAAGCCCGGCATTTGCCGGGCTTTTCTGTTCTTCACTGATGGTTCGATTACTGCTGAACCTGCAACTCCGTGCGACGGTTGCGTGCGCGACCGGCTTCGGTGTCGTTGGTATCGATCGGGTCGTTCTTGCCATGACCGATCGGGCCTTCCAGACGGCTGGCGTCGATACCGTGAGAGGTGAGGTAGTCGTACACGATCTTCGCACGACGCTCCGACAGACCCTGGTTGTATTCCGCCGTACCCACACCGTCGGTGTAACCGGCGACGGTGACGTGCACCTGCGGATAACGCTGCAAGGTATCGACAGCCTGGTCGAGAATGGCCAGCGAATCCTTGCTCGGCTCAGCCAACGACTTGGCGATGTCTTTCTCACCCTTCTTCGGACGATCGAACTTGAAGTTGACACCACGCAGGTCGATCACGACCTTCTGCGGGCAACCATCCGGGCCAACGATCGTGCCTTCCGGCAGATCCGGGCACTTGTTGTCACACAAGTTCACGCCGTTGCGGAACTGCTTGGAGCAATCCGGCGGCGGCGGCGGCGCTGCAACCACCGGAGCGGCTGCGGGCTCACCGAAGCGAGACACGATGCTGACGCCCAAGAACCAGTCGCCATAGCCGTTATGGTCGGGGAAGGTCTTGTCGTCCCACTCGTAGCGATAACCACCTTCGAGGCGGAAGTCGGTGCTGTCGGTGATGGTCTTGGAAACACCGATGCCCAGTTCAGCAGCCGGATCCCAACCGTTGTCGAACGTGTTGTGGTGATCCGTACCGATCACCGCACCGAGCAGATACGGACGCCATGCGGTCCAATCAAGGAAGTAGTAACGGGCAGCCACGCCGTAGCTGTTGTTGAACCACTTACCACCGCCGTACTGGCTATCCAGCGTGCGGCTGGTGCGGTCGTAGAAGAAGTCCAACGAGAAATTCGGCGAGAAGAAGCGGCCGAATCCAAGCCCATAATAGAACTGGGTGCTGTTGGTGTGGCGATCAGTATCATTGTAGAAGCCGCCCACGGTGGGGGCGATGTACCAGCGACCGTCATAGGTCGGCGTCATGGTCGGTACAGCAGCAGAAGTATTGTCCTGCGCGTGAACGGCACCAGCGCCGCCCAGGGCGAGGGCAATTAGGAAGTACAAGCCCTTACGTTTCATCAGGTGTCTCCTCGTTTATTGGTGTGCGCGTCCGTTCACCCCAGACGGGAACTACATCAGCCGTGGACCCAAAACTCCTCTCAGATCCCCGGATATGACCTCGAACCGTGATGCTAAATTGCCCGAGCGGGCGCGGAGTAGTCTAGCAAAAGTTAAACAATTGCAAAGCAGCCCCAAACGCGTGTTCATTTTCAACTCACGCCGTCTTTACAGCGTGAAGAGTCCCAGCCATTCCTGAACGGGCATGGTGTCCAGCTTGGCCGGGTTCGCCGCGGCTTCCAGAACGGCCTTGACCCGGTGAGCCGGCAAATGACCGCGCAGGCCCCCTTCGAACTTATTGAGAAGTAACGGGATGCCCTCCGCACGGCGTTTGCGGTGACCGACGGGGTAGTCGATGGAGACCTGTTGGGTGCTGGTGCCGTCCGTAAAAAACACCTGAACCGAATTGCCGATGTAGCGCTTCTCGGGGTCGAAATAGTCCTTGGTGAACTGGGGATTCTCGCTGACCACTGTCTTGTCGCGCAGGGCATCGATGCGAGGATCGGCGGCTGCCTCGTCGCTGTAGTCGTCAGCGGTCAGCCGGCCGAAGATAAGCGGCACGGCCACCATGTACTGGATGCAGTGGTCGCGGTCGGCGTAATTGGCCAACGGACCGGTCTTGTCGATGATGCGCATGCCCGCTTCCTGGGTCTCGATCACCACCTTCTCGACCTGGTCGATCCTGCCGGCAACCTGATCGTGCAACCGCATGGCGCACTCGACTGCTGTCTGGGCATGGAATTCGGCCGGAAAGCTGATCTTCAACAGCACGTTTTCCATGACATAGCTGCCGAACGGGCGTTCGAACTCGAATGCCTTGCCTCCGAAAGCCACGTCGTAATAGCCCCAGGTCTTGGCGGTGAGCGCCGAGGGATAGCCCACCACGCCTCGATAGACCGCATTGATGGCATGGATGACCGCCCGACGGCAGGCATCACCGGCAGCCCAGCTCTTGCGCGGACCGGTGTTCGGGGCGTGTCGGTAGGTACGCAAGGCGCCGTTGTCGATCCAGCTGTGCGACAAGGCCGTAATGATCTGCTCCTTGTTGCCACCCAGCATGGCGGTGACGACCGCCGTGGAGGCGAGGCGGACCAGGATCACGTGGTCCTGGCCGATGCGGTTGAAGCTGTTCCTGAGCGCGTAGCAGCCCTGAATCTCGTGGGCCTTGATGGCGTAGCTGAGCACGTCGCGCACGGTGAGCGGTTTGCCGCCTTCGCGCTCGGCCTGGCGGCTGAGGTAGTCGGCCACGGCCAGGATGCTGCCGAGGTTGTCCGAGGGATGACCCCATTCGGCGGCCAGCCAGGTGTCGTTGAAATCCAGCCAGCGGATCTGGGTGCCGATGGCAAAGGCGGCCTGTACCGGATCCAGTTCATGGCTGGTGCCTGGCACCCGAGCCCCGCCCGGCAGCGTGGCGCCCGGCACGACCGGGCCCAGGTGCTTGACGCACTCGGGGAACTTCATGGCGAGCATGGCCGTGCCCAGCGAGTCGAGCAGCATGTAGCGCGCGGTGTCGTACGCCTCGGTGGAATCGATCTGGTAATCGACCACGTAGTTGGCGATGTCGACCATCGACTGGTCGGGATCGGGGCGCTTCGCGGAGCGGATGTCATGCGTACTCATGGAGGGATCTCGAGGCTACGGGAAGGTGCTGCACTGATCGTCGGATACCCCCCAACTTGGCGGGTTCCGAGCGCCTACCGAGCGTGACAGTGTTTGCGCCTCTTATTAGCAGTTGCGAAACACGGTCAACAGCCTCCACTACGTTCATTGCCGGGCCCAAAACAGGCGCGCGCCCGATAGAACCTCGGAGAGGCGCAAATACGGGCTCCGGTTGGGTCCCGCCAGGGAGGGCGCGTTACAATGAGAGGATTGATAGTGCCACCTTCCGATCATGCCCAGTCAGGGGTGAAATTTTCGCCTTGTTGTCCGCACCGGAACTTCAACTATGGGGCACGCGCTGGGTGCCAGCTCCATTCACCTTGGCGTGCGCGGCCATCGCTCACGAGGCAGGCTGCGCATGCCGATCGAACAGAGGCGGCGCAGGCCTTGTATCGGCCTGCGGTCAGCCGGGCGTTTATTTTTAAGGGTTGCTGATAATTATGAATACCGTCTACCGCCAATCCCTCCCCGGCACGTCGCTGGATTATTTCGATGCACGTGCTGCCGTGGAGGCGATCCAGCCGGGTGCCTATGATGCGCTGCCCTACACCTCGCGCGTGCTCGCCGAAAATCTGGTGCGTCGTTGCGATCCGGCGATCCTCACCGAGTCACTCAAGCAGCTTATCGAGCGCAAGCGCGAGCACGATTTCCCCTGGTTCCCGGCGCGCGTGGTGTGCCATGACATTCTCGGCCAGACGGCGCTGGTGGACCTGGCCGGCCTGCGCGACGCGATTGCAGAGCGCGGCGGTGACCCGGCCAAGGTCAACCCGGTGGTGCCGGTGCAGCTGATCGTCGACCACTCGCTGGCGGTGGAATGTGGCGGGTTCGACCCGAATGCGTTCGCTAAAAATCGCGCGATCGAAGATCGCCGCAACGAGGATCGCTTCCACTTCATCAACTGGACCAAGAAGGCGTTCGAGAACGTCGACGTGATCCCGCCGGGCAACGGCATCATGCATCAGATCAATCTGGAGAAGATGTCGCCGGTGATCCAAGTGCAACACGATGATCAAGGCAGGGGCATCGCCTACCCGGACACCTGCGTGGGCACCGACAGCCATACGCCGCACGTGGATGCGCTGGGCGTGATCGCCATCGGCGTCGGTGGTCTGGAGGCGGAGAACGTGATGCTCGGCCGTGCCTCGTGGATGCGCCTGCCCGACATCATTGGCGTCGAGCTCACCGGCAAGCGCCAGCCCGGCATCACTGCCACCGATATCGTGCTTGAGCTCACCGAGTTCCTGCGCAAGCAGAAGGTGGTCGGCGCCTACCTGGAATTCCGCGGCGAAGGCGCGGCCAGCCTTACGCTGGGCGATCGCGCGACCATCTCCAACATGGCGCCCGAATACGGCGCCACCGCCGCGATGTTCTTCATTGACCGCCAGACCATCGACTACCTGCGCCTCACCGGCCGCAGCGACGAGCAGGTCAAGCTGGTGGAAACCTACGCCAAGGCCGCCGGCCTGTGGGCCGACACGCTGGCCCATGCGCAGTACGAGCGCACGCTGACGTTCGACCTGTCCTCCGTGGTGCGCAACATGGCGGGCCCGTCCAACCCGCACAAGCGCCTGCCCACCGCTGATCTCGCCGCGCGTGGCATCGCCGGCCAATGGGAAGAACAGCCGGGCCAGATGCCCGATGGCGCGGTGATCATCGCCGCCATCACCAGCTGCACCAATACCAGCAATCCGCGCAACGTGATCGCCGCGGCGCTGCTCGCGCGCAACGCGAACGCGCGCGGCCTTACCCGCAAGCCATGGGTGAAGAGTTCACTCGCGCCCGGTTCCAAGGCCGTGCAGTTGTATTTGGAAGAAGCGAACCTGCTGCCGGATCTGGAGAAGCTCGGATTCGGCATCGTCGCGTTCGCCTGCACCACCTGCAACGGCATGTCCGGCGCGCTCGATCCGGCGATCCAGCAGGAGATCATCGATCGCGACCTGTACGCCACCGCCGTGCTTTCCGGCAACCGCAACTTCGATGGCCGCATCCATCCGTATGCCAAGCAGGCATTCCTGGCCTCGCCGCCGCTGGTGGTC
>CAWAMF010000005.1:0-17007 GCA_963783075.1 uncultured Gammaproteobacteria bacterium
TCGCCACGCGCAGGTTGCTCTTGGTTCGGATCGGACATCGGCCTTGTATTGGCGCTGGTTTGGACAAGGCCCATGGACGGGGCACAATCGTTCTCGACGGCTGGTATCGCGTATGGTCGCCAGTTGCGGTGACTGCTGACGTTTCGGGGGAGTTGTGCTGAGTAGCTTTTTTCGTTGGCGTCCATCCTTTGCCATTTGGCTGATTTGCCTGCTGCCGATCATTCTTCAGTGGCCCATGCTGTGGGGACGACTGGATGCTGATCCCGCGTTGTTTGTGGCCGGTGTGGGCGAAGCCGCGAAGCTGCCCGGCGGCATGCCGTGGATCGACCCCAACGTGGGTTATCAGGCCCATGCGCTAGGCAAGTTATCGGCCGATCTGCTGTTGCACGGCCAGCTGCCTTGGTGGAATCCATACAACGGTGTTGGCCTGCCGCTGGCGGCCGAAGCTCAACCAGCCTCGCTGTTCTTGCCGTTTGTCCTGCTGTATCACTTCCGCGAGGGCTTCATGTGGGTTGAGGTGTTGCTGCAGATCCTGGCTGGCATCTGCACCTATGCCTTTCTGCGAAAGATGCGACTCACCGAGCTGGCGGCGGTGACGGGTGGTGTGCTGTATGAATTCAACGGCACGTTCGCCTGGCATGGCGCGCCCGTTATCGGACCGATTGCATTCTTGCCGATGCTGCTGCTCGGCGTGGAGCAGCTCGTTCAACGCACGCGCGAGGGGCGCGCTGGTGGCTGGTGGTTGATACCGCTTGCCCTTGCCTGGTCGATCTATGCCGGGTTTCCCGAAACCGCCTACATCAATGGCCTGTTCGTCGCGCTATGGGTGCTCTTTCGGCTACCCGATCTTGAGCGACGCAGTCGATTCCCTTTCCTGGGCAAGCTGGCCCTGGCGGTCTGCGTAGGGTTGGCATTGGCTCTTCCGCAGATCGTGCCGTTCGCGGAATACCTGGTGAATGCCTACGTCGGCGGTCACGCAGGCTACTTTGCGCACATTGCCATACCGTGGGCCACGACAGCGCTGACGCTGGTTCCGGGGCTCTTTGGCCCTATTTTTCGCTTCGATGATCCGGCGAGTCTCATCCATGCGAGTTGGAATGACATCGGTGGGTATTTTTCGGCCTTGCAGCTGGTGTTTGTATTGCTGGCCATCCAACTTCGGCCCCGGCGCCTGGTCTGGGTATCGGCGATATGGATCGTGTTCTGCCTGGCCAAGACCTACGATATTCGTCCGCTCAGTGACATGGCCAATCTGCTGCCGTTGATCAAGTCGACCGCGCTTTACCGATATTCGTCGCCGTCGTGGCAGTTTGCGGGCATCTTCATTATTTGTGTTGGCGTGGATGCCATTGAGCGTGGCCACGTCCCTGGATACCGCCGTGTGCTTGTCGCTTTCGCGCTCACGTTCGTTGCCGTGCTCGTGTCCCTCTGGCTGGCGCGCGGGCCCGTCGCTGCGTTGATCGGCAACGCGGTTTCCGCGCACTTCGTGCATATCGCCGTCGCGTGGCTGCTTCTGATGTTGACGTGCGGCCTGCTATTGACGCTGTTTATTCGTGGTCCAAGCCACGGTGCACGGTGGCTAGTGGCGCTCCTGCTGGTTGATGCGATCGCTACGTTTGCGTGGCCAATGCAAAGTGGTGCGCGCCACGTAAGGCATGAGCATCCAGGCGTTGATTTTCTGCGTGCGCATATGGGCCTGCAACGAACGTACTCACTGGGCCCCATGACGCCGAATTACGGAGCCTATTTCAAGGTTGCACAGATCAATCACAACTATCTCCCGGTTTCGAGCGCATGGGTGCAATACGTTCGGGAAAACCTCGATCCAGCGGCTGAAGAAGTGTCGTTCACGGGCGGTATCAATCGGAGCAATGGCTATGGCTCTGCCGCCGATCAACTCCAGCTGCGATTGGCGGCCTATGAGGAGGTGGGCGTCAAATACGTGCTGTCGCAGCCAGGGGTGAATCCGTTTGCGGCCGTGCTTGCCCTGCCAGGCGATCCCGGTCGCTATCACGCGCCGCTTGCGCTGGACGGGAACGGCGCGGTCCTCCATTGGCGCATTCCCCCACAAGGACAAGCCCGCAGCATCAGTGAAATATCGGTACTGGTGGGTACCTATGTCGGTCTTTCCGATGGGTTCCTCGATGTTCGCGTATGCCGGGACGACGGAAGTTGTGCCCAGGGTCGTCGTTCTATCGGGGAAGCGGTTGACAACATGCCGTTTACCGTCGTGATGGATCAGCCTTTGCCGCTCTCGGCAGCCGCGGAGTCGCTCACCGTCACGTTCACTCAAAGTCAGTCGAGCTATCCGGTGGCGCTGTGGATATCCGGGGTGCGCGCAGATCACGCTGGCGAAGCGGCACTTGATGGCGCAGCCAGCAATACGTCCCCCTCTGTAAGTCTTGTTTTCGCCGATGCCAAGGCGGGGGATACGCATCAGAGGGTGTATGAAGGGGCAGATATGTCCATCTATGAACTATCAGCGACCAAACCCTATTTCGAGGCCATCCAGGGCGAGTGCAGGATAGTGGCTGCGACGCGGGAGCATGCGCAAGTGGAATGCTCTACACCGGCCGTTTTGTTGCGCCGTGAAGCGATGTATCCCGGCTGGAGCGTAACGGTGGACGGCCGGCAAGCGAGTCTGCTGCCTGCGCACACCATCTTCCAGTCTGTTGCGCTTTCACCCGGTGCGCACGATGTTTCCTTCAGCTATCGACCGACGTATTACGCATGGATACTCGGCGGGTTCGGTGCCGGCTTGCTGGCCCTCATCGTGGGCCTAGGTCAGGAACTGAAGGCATGGCGTCGTTTGGCCCGCCGACCCATCAGGGATGCCGCATGAAAGTCGCGCGTGGCCAATCGTGTTTGCTCCGCTCAGGAACTGTGAATCCGAGGATCCCCACCCGAGGCGCCGACGAACGATCGGGTAGGAGGCATCCGAAATAGGAAACGTGTGGCCATGGCGTCCGACGTGGCGGTGAGTGTTCCGCCATGGGCCTTGGCAATCTCCGCCGCGATGAAAAGCCCAAGGCCAAGCCCTGGCCTGGGCCGATTGAATGTGCCACGCGTGAAGGGTTGAAAGAGTCGGCGCAGCGTCTCCGCATCGATCGGTGCGCAGGCGTTTTCCACCCATACTTCAAAGGCGGCCGCATCGCTGGACCAGGCGACTCTTACCGGTTCATCCGGGTCGCCGTGCGTCATGGCGTTGGACAACAGGTTGCCGAGTAGCTGGGCGACGCGCTGCGGGTCGCATTCGACCGGATGCTGCAGCGATGTGGTCAGTTCGATGATGCGATCGGCATAGACGTTGCGCACTTCGGCCACGATGTGTTCAAGCGTGCAGCCAAGGTCGTCGTCACATTCGCCATTGATCACGATGCCTTCGCCCAGGCGGCCGCGGGCGAAATCGAGAATGTTGTGGATAAGCTCGGCCATGCGCCGGCAGCTCGCCACGATGTGGCGTACATCGCGCTGGCCGCTGCTTTCGACGGCGGTTTCGCCCAGGTGTTCCGCGCACGTCACTATCGACTGCAGCGGATTGCCCAGGTCATGCCCCAGCACAGCGACGAACTGCTCACGCAGCTTGGCTGTCTCCTGCGCATCCAGCAGGGCTGCCTCGGTTTTCTCGCGGCGCAACTCCGCTTCAAACTGCGAGGCGATCAGCTTGGTGAAGAGCTGGAATGTTTGCACCAGGTTGGGGTCGTCGAGCTTTGCCGGCGTGGGGTCGACCGCGCACAGCGTTCCGAAGAACGATCCGTCGGAGAGCATGATGGGAATGGAAATGTAGCTCTCAAAACCATAGAGCTTTGGCGTGGGATGACCGGAGAAATGGGGATCCTCACTGGCGCGGCCAAACACCACCGGCTGGTGGTGCTGCCGGATTTCGTTGCAAATGGTGGTTCCCAGCTCCAGTTCGTCACCGGACTTGATGCCGAAATCGATACGATCGTGCACCGCGCACGCCGTCCACGACCATTCGGTCACCTTGGCCACGGCGGTAAAACCCATGCCTGTCGTGCGCGCCACCACCTCGAGAATCGTTGGAATCGACTCCAGGCGCCCAATCAGCTTGACGGCTTGCGCGATGTCCCCAGATTCCATGATGCGGCCCCCGGTTCGGCAGGTGTTGAGTTTAGCGCCGTGTTGATGGGTTGCCGATAGTGTTCGGACGAAGCGAAGGCGCTTGGTCCAAATAGAGGTGCCGTTCGGTCGTCACTAGCCGACGCAGCCATGCCGACAGGCGAAAAGGAACCTTTCCATTCGGGCGCGTTTGGTGTCAGATTGGCGCATCTGCAGTGCTCGTCGCTTGAAGTGCGCCAGGTTGGCGGTTGTCCGGGTGGCGCGGCAGCCGGCTTGAGGAGGCCTCATCCGAGCCGCCGTCGAATGGCGGCAGGGTTTGTGAAGACGTGGGATATGGCGAAGATTGGTTGGCCCGCCCCGAAGGGGTTTGGGCCACGGGGTCAGAATAACGATGGATATGGCGCGAAAGTCCCTGCTTCGGCGGGTTTGGGTGAGACGTGATGTCTTCTGGGAGCTGCTCAAGCGCGACATCGCCAGTCGCTATAGCGGCTCGTTTTTCGGCCTGTTCTGGTCATTTTTCAACCCACTGTTGATGCTTGGGGTCTACACCCTGGCGTTTCGCGAGTTCCTTGGCATGCGCTGGCCGAATATGGCTGCGGGTGCGGATTTCTCGCTGATGATCTTTTCCGGAATGATTGTGCATTCCCTGTTGGCCGAGTGCATTACGCGAGGGCCCACCGTGATCGTGTCGCAAACCAATCTGGTGAAGCGGGTGGTGTTTCCCCTGGTAATCCTGCCGTGCGTGACGGTGGTCTCCGCGCTGTTCAACACGTTGTTGAGTGTTGCCGTATTGCTTTGCTTCGTGCTGCTGTCGCAGCATTCATTGCATGCCAGCGTGCTCTATCTTCCACTGGTGTTTGCACCTTACGTTTTGTTGCTTTGCGGCGTCTGCTGGTGGATGGCGTCGCTGGGCGTGTTCGTACGTGATATTGCCCAGGTGGCTGGTGTGATTTCGTCTATCCTGATGTTTCTCAGTCCGGTGTTTTACCCGGCGTCGAGCCTGCACGAACCGTATCGCTCCTGGATCAACTGGAATCCCTTGACCCTGATCATCGAACAAACCCGAGGTGTGGTTCTGTTCGGGCATGCGCCGGACTGGCGAGCACTTGGTGTGTATACCCTGGTGGCGGGGGTTGTGATGTTGTTCGGTTACGCCTGGTTCCAGCGCACTCGGGATGGTTTTGCCGATGTGCTCTGAGATGGACGCAGCCGTGTCGGTCCCGATCGACGAGCCGGCGATCGAGGTGCGCGGGCTCGGCAAGAGCTACCAGCTGTATGAAAAGCCGGTACATCGCATGTTGCAGAGCCTGGTGGGCAAGCGCCGTCGCTTCTATCGCGAATTCTGGGCATTGCGCGAAGTCGACTTTACCGTGCGCCGCGGGGAGACCCTGGGCATCGTGGGTCGCAATGGCGCGGGCAAATCCACCTTGTTGCAGCTCATAGCCGGCACCCTGAGGGCAACCGAGGGCAGCGTGGCGGTGCGTGGGCGCGTCGCGGCATTGCTCGAACTGGGCAGCGGCTTCAATCCGGAATTCACAGGTCGCCAGAATGTCTACCTCAATGCCTCGATCCTTGGCCTGAGTCGTGCCGAGATCGATGCGCGCATCGGCGATATTCTCAACTACGCCGATATCGGCGATTTCGTCGACCAACCCGTGCGCAACTATTCCACGGGCATGGTGATGCGGCTGGCGTTTGCGGTAGTGGTCCATGTGGATGCCGACGTACTGATCATCGATGAGGCGCTGGCGGTTGGCGACGCATTTTTCATGCAGAAGTGCATGCGCTACCTGCGCGAATTCCGCAAGCGCGGCACGATGCTGTTCGTCAGTCACGACGGTGGCGCCGTCACCAGCCTGTGCGATCGCGCGGTATGGCTGGAGCAAGGGCGAATTCAGCGCATCGGTGAGGCGCGCGGCGTCATGGAGTCGTATCTGGAGGCGGCGCTGATCGAACGACAGGGACATGTCGGTGCGCGTCGGTCCCGGGTGGCCTCGTCGTCGACCTCGTCAAACCGCAGTCGCGAGGCCAAAGTGCGTCAGGAGCTGCTCGACCGGACGGTGCTTCGCAATGACATCCACATCTTCCCGTTTGACCCCGAAGCGGAAGGTTTTGGTGAACACCGTGCCCGTGTCACGCATGTGCAGCTTAGTGGCGAGGATGGGAAGCCCTTTCTCACGGCGCTCGCGGGTGAATGCGTTGCGCTCGATATCGAGCTGCAGGCCGAAGTCGCCATGGCCAGCGTCATTGTCGGCTTCTATGTGAAGGATCGACTGGGACAGCTGTTGTTCGGCGACAACACGGTGTTCGTCCACGAAGGCGAGTTTGGTGTCGAGGCGGGTCAGTCGTTTCGCGCCACGTTCCGTTTCGAGATGCCGCGGCTGGGCAACGGCGATTATTTCGTGGCTGTCGGCGTGGCCGAGGGCACGCAGGACCAGCATGTCATCCAGCATTGGTTGCATGAAGCATTGCGTTTCTCCGCCATAAGCGGCTCGTACGTCACCGGACTGGTGGGCCTACCCATGCTGGACATCCGCTTGGAGCACGTATCGCATGAGTCGTGAGTTTCGCCTGGAAGCACACCCGGTCATTCTGCTGCGACCGCGCATCGTCGCGCCGTACGGCTGGGTCGGGCACATCCCGTTTGCTTACCTGGCGATGGATTTGCTCAAACCCGAACGGATGGTGGAACTGGGCACCCATTCGGGTAACTCTTACCTCGCGTTCTGCCAGGCAGTGCGAGAGCTCGGCCTGTCGAGTCGTTGCTGGGCCGTGGACAGCTGGCAGGGCGACGAGCATGCCTCGCATTATGGCGACGATGTTTACGACGCCTTGCGCGCGCGCCACGACCCCTTGTACGAAAGCTTCTCGCAACTGTTGCGCATAAATTTCGACGATGCCGTTGGGCAATTCGACGATGGCAGTGTCGACCTGCTGCATATCGACGGTTTGCATACGTACGAGGCCGTGCGCCACGATTTTGAAACCTGGCGCGGGAAGCTGAGCCAGCGTGCGGTGGTGTTGCTGCACGATACGAATGTCGAAGAGCGCGGCTTCGGCGTACGACAGTTCTTCGACGAGCTGTCCGGGCAATACCTTTGTTTCGATTTTCTTCACAGCAACGGCCTGGGTGTCGTCGCGGTGGGCCGCGACGTGCCAGCGAATTTTCTCGCCTTCATGGAGCGTGCCCGCGCCGAGCCGCAGGTCATGCGGCGCTTTTTCGAAACCGTGGCTGGGACGCTGGTGGATGCCGGTGGCAAGCCCGCTGGCGGCATGCTGGCGGAGCGCCAAGCCGTGGTTTGCCGCCTGTACTACCGCGGCCGTGAAGAGGGCTATGACGATGGGCGATCGGTTTCAACCGTCATCCAAGTCATGGATCGCGTGCTGGATGTGCGGTTCCGGCTGCCGGCAGCCGTGAGGCCGGACTACCTGCGACTGGATTTTTCCGATTTTCCCGGCATCTATGAATTGCGGCAGGTCACCCTCAAGGCCGGTGGTGGCAACGAGGTGGCACTCGAAGGCTTGCCAGGACGGCTGGGTTTCGTTCACGGCGAGTGGTTGCCGAGTCTGCATGGCGATGGATTGCGCATGGCGGGTTTCGACAACGACCCCTATCTCGAGTTTGAGGTTGGGAGTGTCGTCAATGGCCCTTGCCGCGAGGCGCTCGAAGTCACGGTCAGGATCGGTTACGAGCTCGTGCTGGATGACCCCGTCGTCCGCGGTTTGCTGGAGCGCCATGCGCTTTCCGTGCGGAACATGAGCGAGCTCTCGCGAGATCGCATCGACCTGCGCGACGTCACCAGCCTGTTTTCAACGCAACAAGCCGAAATGAACGAACGGCTCGGCCGGCTGGAGCGGAATCTGGCAGGCCGCAATATCTGGTCCTGGCTGAGAAGGTGGCGCTAGCGATGGATATGCGGAGTCTTCTGAGTGTGAGCCACTGGCGGCGCCGACTGCGTCATCGACTCTGGCCCTTGATCGGAGGCAGAGTCGCGCTGCGCCCCTTGCACCACCTGGAGCCGTTGGCGCCCGATACATGGCGGGCGACCGGCAATGATCCGTACTTTGCCTGCGATATGGAGATGTATCCGCTGCGGGCCGGTTGGTATCGCTTGTCGATCGAGTTCGATGGCGACGACCAGAGTCATCTGGCGCCGCGTTTATACATGGATCACGGCCTGGGCATGCACGAGGCGTGGTCGGTACACCTGGGTTTCGTTCGGGCCGGGCGGCGACGCCATAGCGGCGTGGTTTTGTTGATGCACGATACCAAAGCGCTTCGCTTCGATCCGGCTGAGGCCGCGTGCACGTTTCGCATGCGCAAGCTGGCGCTGGCGCCGGTGACCCGGACAGGCGCGGCCTTGCGCATGCTGTTGGGCTTGCATCGTCACGGTAAGGACAAAACCTATGCGGGCGGCGTGCTGGGCGAAGCCGGGAGGCAGTTGCGAAAGGGTGGACGCGGTGGTTTTGCCGCGTGGCTGCACAGCTGCTACGTGCAACAGGGTGCACCCGAGCCGGTCTATGAGCGATGGCTCAACCTGTATGGCCATACCACGGCTGCCGAGGCGACGGGTCTGCGTGCGCGTCTGATCTCGATCGTGCTGCCGACGTTCAACACGCCGGAAATCTGGTTGCGTCGGTGCCTGGACAGTGTGCTGGCGCAGAACTATCCCTATTGGGAACTGTGTATTGCCGATGATGCCTCGACCGAGCCGCACATCCGCCGCGTGCTGGACGAGTACGTCGCTCGCGATGCCCGCGTGCGCGTCACCTGGCGCGAACGCAACGGCCACATCTCGGCAGCCTCCAACAGCGCCCTGGCCATGGCCAGAGGCGATTTCATAGCGCTACTCGATCACGATGACGAACTGCATCCGCAGGCACTGGCCATCATGGCTGCTGCCTTGCAGGAGCATCCGCAGTGGCGGATGGCCTATTCCGATGAAGACAAGATCGATGGCGAGGGCCGCCGCTACGATCCGTATTTCAAACCAGACTGGAATCCGGATTTGTTGTACGGACAAAATTGCGTCAGTCACCTGGGCATTTACGATCGCGCGCTGGTCAATGCGATCGGCGGTTTCCGTGAAGGACTGGAAGGAAGCCAGGATTGGGATCTTGCGCTCCGTTGTGTCGAGCGGTTACGCCCGAACCAGATCGGCCATGTGCCCAAGGTGCTTTACCACTGGCGCGCCGTGGAAGGTTCGACGGCGCAAGGCGTGGAGCAGAAGAGCTATGCGCACGATGCCGGGTTGCGTGCCGTGCGCGAACATTTCGCGCGCCAGGGGAAGTCGGATACCACAGTGATGGAAATCGATGGCCGGCTGGGTCTGGTCCGCGTGCGTCACCCACTGCCATCGATGCTGCCATTGGTCAGCATCGTGGTGCCCACGCGTGACCGCGTCGAGCTGCTGCGCCAGTGCGTCGAATCGATCTTGTCGCGCACGACCTATGGGAACTACGAGGTTGTCATCGTCGACAACCAGTCGGCCGAGGAGGCCACGCTGACGTACCTGGCCGAGGTGACCAGGGACTCGCGTGTGCGGGTACTGCCGCATGACCATCCGTTCAATTATTCGCAGATCAACAACGATGCGGTAAGCCAGTGCCGTGGCGAGCTCGTTTGCCTGCTGAACAGTGATATCGAGGTGATTACCACGGATTGGCTGGAGGAACTGGTCAGCCACGCGTTGCGACCGCACGTGGGTGCAGTAGGGGCGATGCTGTACTACCCGAATGGCACCATTCAGCACGCGGGCGTCATCACCGGAGTGCATGGCGTGGCCGGGCACCCCTATAGCGGCATGCCGAAGGGGCATACGGGGCAGATGGCTCGTGCGTGCCTGGCCCAGGGCATGAGTGCAGTGACGGCCGCGTGTCTGGTGGTACGACGCTCGGTGTACGCAGAAGTGGGCGGCTTGAATGAAACCCTCGCGGTGGCATTCAACGATGTGGACTTTTGCCTGCGCCTGCGCGAGCGCGGTTACACCAACATCTGGACGCCCTTTGCCGAGCTTTATCACCACGAGTCGGCCTCGCGCGGCCTCGAGGACACTCCGGCAAAGCGGGCGCGTTTCCAGCGGGAGGTGCAGTTGATGATGCGTCGCTGGGGCAGTGGCTTGGACTATGACCCGGCCTACAATCCCAACCTCACTCTTGCCGGCGAGCCTTTTGCGCTGGCCTTCCCGCCGCGCGAATGGCAGCCACAAAGGGACCTCGCGGCCACATCAGCTACAAGCATGCCGCGGCTTCCGCTGCCGGAACCTGCGAAGTGAAGATGAAGTTCTGGACGCTACCGGCGACTAAAGCCCAGAAGAAAGCCGATGTTGGTTACGTGGTGCCCGAGACGCTACGGCTTCCAGCGGCGATGTTGATGCGCGAGCATCGCTACGAAGAAGCGATCGAGGTGCTGGTCGAGGCGTTGCACCAGGGCAGCGATATACAACTTGAGCGCTGGTTGGCCGAGTGTCGCTACCTGGCCTACGTGCAGTCTCCCCCGCAATCTGCCAGTACCGATCCATGGATCGATGCGCTGCCTGACGCGTTTGTGGGCACGCCGGGCATACCCGAAATTTCTGCCGATCAACTCGATGCGCGAACGCTCGTGGCAGGGATTCGGCGTCACGGTGCCCTGCTGGTGCGAGGGCTGCTGTCACCCAAGACATCCCAGCAACTGGCCGAGGGTATTCGCAAAGCCATCGACGAGTGTATGGCTTGGCACAAGCGCGGAGGCGGTGAGCCGACTTCACCATGGTATGCGCGCTTGCCATTGCGCGAAGACTGCGAGTTGGCCAAGACCGAGGCGCGATACTGGATCGAAGGTGCGGGTGGCGTATGGACGGCCGATTCGCCACGCATATTGCACGAACTCACCACCTTGTTCGAAGCAAGCGGCGTGATCGAAGCCATCGCGGGCTACTTCGGCGAGCGCCCGTTGCTTTCCGTAGGCAAGTCGACCTTGCGTTGCGTGCCGGCCAGTCAGCGCGAGGCAGACTGGCATCAGGACGGCGCCTTCATGGGTGCCGATGTGCGTAGCGTCAATCTGTGGCTGAGTCTTTCGCACTGCGGAGAAGACGCGTCGGGGCTGGAAATCCTGCCGCGGCGTTTATCGCGCGTATTGCCTACGGGCAGCCATGGCGCGAACTTCGGTTGGTCAGTAGGACCGGGCATGGTGACCGAAGCAGCCGAGGGTATGTCGACGGTGAGCCCACGCTTTGCCCCCGGCGACGCGTTGCTGTTCGATCACCTGTTCCTGCATCGCACAGGCGTGCCGGCGGGTATCAGCAAAGATCGCTACGCGATTGAATCGTGGTTTTTCGCGCCCTCGGGCTATCCGGCGCAGCAGGTGCCGCTGCGCCTGTGATGGTTATGCCGTGGTCGCGTTACGTGCGGCCAGTTGGCGCTCCAGTTCGAGCACGCGTTGCCGCTGTACTTCGATGGCCTCGCGCGCGCGCTCCAGTGCAGCCGTACGGCGCGTCAGGCATGACTCGGTCTGGGTCAGGATGGCGCGCAGATGCATGCCATCGGCCTCGACCGCCATGCATGCTTCAAGCAAGCCTTCCGCGGTGAAGAAGCTATCCACCAGAGCCTGCAGCGAGGGCGTCATGCGTGCGGCAGGAATCAGGATGCCGAGCCCGTTGAAGAACGGCAGCTTGCGGAACGTGTAATCGATGCCGGAGCTGGCGATGTAATCCTCGATGGCCGTTAGCACGCCGTTGCGCGGACCACCCTCGTGCAGCGCGTTGGCCAGCACCCCATTCATGCCGTGCTCGACCAGCTCGTTGACCCCTGGCAGCATGCCGCGGTACGCGTAGGCATGCTTCTGCGAAGCCTCAAGGTCGTCTGGGTTGTAGTACATGTCCCGTCGCGCATACGGCCACGCCACGTCGTGCGATATCACGATAGGCGGCGGCAACTGCTGTTGCTCGGCGCGCGCGTGGATCAGGTTCAGCTCGCTATAGACCGTCGCCCAGTTGTGGTCGCCGTCGATCAGCGCGACGTCAGGCGTATCCAACTGTGGAATGGCTGCCACGCTCTTCAGCGGGTGATAGCGATATTCGGCAGGGCCGAACGCGGCGAGCACCTCATGCAGGCTGGGGCGCGGCGCCGGATCGATGATATCGGCCTGGGCACCGGTCTGTCGGCAATATTCAAGGATATTGCGAGTATTCCAGCCGGAGTCGGCGCCGATCTCCATGAGGCGGCGCGGCTGTGCAGTTTCAATCAGCGGTCTGATATAGCGGTGCCAGAAGCGGTTCACGCGGAAGTCTCCGAAAAAGAAGATGAAGCACCGGCGATATCGTCCAGCGCAGCGTCGTAGGTGGATGCGGTGACCGCGCCGCCAACCTTGCGCAGGTAACCGGAGGGGCAGGTGCTGATCAGCTGACGATGGCGACTGCGATCAATCACAAACGCCGATTCGCTGTTGATGAAATCGTGGATGGTTCGCAGATGCTGGTGCGTGGAATAGCCAAGCCAGGGTTGGCCGAACACCGTGCCCAGGCACACGAGATACGAGCGATGTGAAACGAGTGTGCCCAGCGCTTGCAACGATGCCTGGTTGAAGCATTCCGCGGGCTCGGCCGCAAATAGCACAAGCACGGATTCTGCGGACCCGGTCCAGTGACGCAGCGTTGCCAGTGTGTGCGCATCATCTGGCCTGCCGTGAAACGTGCTGATCCGCGAAGGCAGCGCGGCCGACTCGTCGGGTGGATTCACCTGCAGGATGCGCGAGCCTTCGCACGCCGTGGCATTCAGCAAAGACGCCACGAAATGCGTCAATCCCGCGCGGGCGCCGATGACGATGACGGCGTCGGGGCGTACCTGATGGACAATGTCTTGCAGGCTGACCAAGTCGGCAGGCGCCACGCCAGTGGACTGTCCCAGCCATGTCACCTCGTTCTGCAGGCCTGATTCGCCGTAGACCGATTGCAGATAGGTCTGGGCGCCCTCATCGAAATGCAGCGACAGTTGTGCCTGTCGTACCTGGTTGGTGACTTCCAGACGCATCGGCAGCAGCACGCGTTGGCGTACGCCGGTGGCAAATTCCGACGGCATGCGGCCGCGATACTGAAGCTGCGATCGATGCAGGTTGCTGAACTCCTGGCCCCGCAGTGTGCGGTAGGTGCGGGCGTAGCTGCGCACGCGCGCATCCTTCTTGGCGTCATCCACGTTGGTGGTGGTGCCGCCATGAAACTGGTGGAAGCTGGCTTCGCCGATCAATGACACCATCGGCCCCTCGGCCGCCTGGCTGGCGCGATGGCATAGGTCCAGATTCGCGAAACCGCCACCGGCTTCATCAAACGCCTCGTCCATGCCGCCCATTCGATCGTAGAGCGCTGTGGGCAGCATGAGGCAATTGCTTTCGCTCAGACCATCGAACCATGGCTCAGGGTTTTCGCCGATGGGCGCGCCGATGCGGAACAACTCATAGCCGTTGCTTGGCCAGCGAATGCGTTCGAACAGGCGGTCTTCCTGCTCGCGATTGTAGCCGGCCATGGCCAGCCAGCGTTGGTCACCGCCGATAAACCAATGACGCACCGCCACCACCGCATCGCTGCGCTCGCGCCATGCCTGGCGTGCTTCGCGAAACACACCGGGCGTAAGCAGATGCGCGCCGTCGATCAAAATGGCCAGATACTCGCCGCGAGCTTCCAGTGCAGCCGCATTGATCGCCGCGCAGGGGGAGGGATGCAACTTCACCGGTCGTATGAGACGAAATTCGGGCCCGAAGCTCGCAATCCATGCGGGGTCCAGCGGAGGCTCCGAGCCGTTGTCGATGCATAGCACCTCGTAGTCGAGGTCGTCGATGTCCGTCTGATAGCCGCGGCTGAGCGAGGTCAGCGTGCGCGCCGCTTCGCGCTGCATGTTGTAGAAATTGACGATTACGGACAGCGTCACCGTGCCGCCGGCGACGGGGCGTTGCAGTGGCTCCGGAGAGTGTCGGGCGGGGCCGGCAGCAGCGGCTTGTGCCGAACCTGTCCGGGCGAGGAACGGTGCCGCCAGCGCCGACACATCGCCGTCGACCGTGTGCAGCTCAAGTGTGTGCAGTTGGCCGTCGCAAAGGGCCTCCGGCAACGACAGGTCGAAGCCACAGCTGCCGTCGCCCTGGTGAATCTCTGCGAGATCGGCACGCCATTGGTTCGCTTCGAAACGCAACCACTCGCGATCGCCCTCAAGCAGTCGCAACGTAACCGGGCGCTGTCGATCATCGAGCCAGAACGCCCAGCCGCGGATACGCGTGGGGCCGCAGGCATCAAGCGAGCCACGCAGGCGAACGGTAGACATCGGCAGCGGAAGCACGTCCGGCGTCGCCACGCTTCGCGACGCGCAAAGCGATTCCGGCACAGTCAACGGGCTACCGGCAAGCTCGCGAGCGCCGTCAGGTGTCTCGACCGTTACCGAGATCGTGCTGCCGAGACCTGGCAGACTGCGCAGCGCCAGTTCGAACGCGCACTGGCCGGCTCGCTTTCCTGCCGCTGCCAGATCGGCGCGAAACGCCGTGGCATCCACTTCGGCCAACAGCTTGCCGTCGCTATGTATGGCCACTCGCGCCGAAGCGTCGGGGGAACCCGGAAACCAGGCCCAGCCGCGCAGCAGGCCGTTTGCCAGGCCATCAACCACACCTTCTACAACCGCTCGCTTCGAAGCATCGGGAGTACGGTTACGGCGCATCTGAATCATCGAATCATCTCGCAGGTACTGCCCGAGCGGCTGGAATGCAGGAGTAAAGATCGCGTGTCTGGGCTGTGCGCGCAATACGTGCGGGTATGTATTTCAGCGATAACCTGTGTCGCAGCGCACCATCTGAACGGGAAACGCCGCGCAGGCCGACCTACGCGCGTCTGACAAAAAAAGGCCCCTTGCCTTGCGACAAGGGGCCCACAGTGGAGACGGCGTCCGTGCCGAATCCAATGACGTATCACATCATCAAAGGTCGATACCGAAGCCTGCGCCCACCGAAGTCTGCGACCCGCTGGACGTCGCACCGATACTGACATGCGCGGCGCTGCCTACGGGCGCCGCATAGCCAACGGAAATCGCCGAGCGTGCACCTTGATAGCCGACACCGGCGGCCAGACGGCCGATGCCGGTGGCACCGGCGGCGTTGATCGCCATCTGTGTCGATGCCGCGCTCATCGCACCGGTATCGTTGATGCGCTTGTCGACCTGCTGGAACTGGTCGTTCACCTGCGAACGCAGCGCATCGACTGCCCGATGTCTGGTTGGCGTTGGCAATGGCCTGGTTGGTGTACGCGTTGGCGGCGTTAAGCGTCTGCGTGGCGCTGGCATCGGTATAGGTCTTGGCGGTGGCGATCGCGGCGTTGACCTGGCTGCTCACCTGGCCGACGTTGGCGGCGTCGGTGGCATTCACACCAGCGGCCACGTTGGTGACGCGACGCTGGCTGGTGGCCGAGCCAACCGATACGGTGTTGGCCTGAGTCGGCGACCGAGCCCTGGCCCAGCGCGACGGCATTGGCTGCGGTCGCCGAAGACCCTGGCCGATGGCGGTACCAGATGCCGCCGTGACCTGCGCACTTTCACCCACGGCTACCGCGTTGGTGGCTGCAGCAGCGATGGTGGTGTTGGCGCCCACCGCCGTGCTGCCGTCGGCGTTCACCTTGGCGTTTCCGCCGATCGCGGTATCGTTCGGGCCTGCTGCGTAGCTGTCGCCACCGATAGCCGTGCCATGATCGCCACCGGTCGTGGCATTACTGCCAACGGCGACGCCGCTAGAGTTGGGCGCGACCGATGCATTGCCAGTACCGTCCACGGCCATCGTGCTCGGCATCGACGTTCCGCCACCCGATTGCAGCGCGCCAATCCGGTTGGCGAGCGAGGAGACGTCCTGCTGCTCCGTGGCCATTGCGTAGTTGATGAGATTGTTCGTCTGCTGATTGAGTGTTTGCGCATAGGTGGTGGCCGAATCGACAGCCTTCTGAGCGCTGTTATCGGCATAGAGCTCTGCGCCTGTTAC
Source organism: uncultured Gammaproteobacteria bacterium (assembly GCA_963783075.1). Classification (GTDB taxonomy): domain Bacteria; phylum Pseudomonadota; class Gammaproteobacteria; order Xanthomonadales; family Rhodanobacteraceae; genus Dyella. The sequence goes on from CAWAMF010000005.1 coordinate 16,058, forward strand.
ACCTCCATTGAGCTGGGCGACGTTGACAGCATCGGTATCAGCAAAGCCGGCCGCAACGTTGATGATCTGGCGCTGATTCGCCGCCGTGCCAACCGACACCGCGTTGGCCACGTTGGCCACCGAGCCCTGGCCCAGTGCCACCGCGTTCACTGCCGTGACGGATGCGCCTTGGCCAATAGCCGTGCCTGACGCCATCGTTACCGATGCACTTTCACCCACCGCAACGGCGTTTGTTCCCGAAGTCGCGATGCTGGTATTGGCGCCCACGGCGGTGCTTCCATCCGCGCTTACCTTGGCATTGCCGCCAAGTGCGGTGTCGTTCGGACCTGCAGCGAAACTATCGCCGCCCACAGCCGTGCCGTAGTTGCCCCCGACGGTGGCGTTCGTACCCATTGCCACACCGCTTGTCCCGGCAGCCACTGATGCTGCACCGGCGCCATCCACCGAAATCGTGCTGGGCATCGCGGATCCGCCACCCTGCTGAAGAGTGCTGATTTGGTTATTGAGCGACGTGACGTCCTGGTTTTCCTTGGTGATTACGCCATTGAGCTGACCCATGTTCACGGCATCGCCGTTAGCGATACCGGCGGCCACGTTGTGAATCATCGTGCCGCTGGCACCGCCAAGCGTGAGGCTAGCCTTGTCGACAGCGTCGTAGTTCGCCGCCAGTGCGGTCGCCTGACTGACACTCGACGCAATGGACGAATTGACCTGCCCCACGTTGGCGGCATCGGTATCCGCCGTACCAGTGGCCACGTTGTGAATCGCTGTACCGTTGGTACCAGCCAGCGTGAGGTTGCCCTTGTCCGCGGCGTCATAGCTCACCGCCAGCGGAGCGCCGCTTGAGGCGACAGCAGAGTTGAGCTGATTGAGGTTCACCGCGTCGGTGCCCGATGTGCCGGCGGCGACGTTGGTGATCTGGCGCTCGGCGCCGACGGCGCCCACCGAGA
>CAWAMF010000006.1:0-16097 GCA_963783075.1 uncultured Gammaproteobacteria bacterium
GCCTTGGCCTCGGGCTCCAGCATCAGCAGGTAGCTGGCCGCCGACCAGCTGAAGTTGCGCGATTGATAGCCGCGCCCGGTCAGTGGGTCGTAGTTTTCATACATCGGCGCGTCCTGCGTGACACCTTGGGCGTTGAGCACCAGGCGTCGCGCCATCTCGTCAGCCTGCTGCTGGTAGCCATAGCGTCGCAGTGCCTCCACGCCGAAGTAAGCCTGGTCGAGCCACACCGGGCCACGCCAATAGCCCTTGATCGGCGAGAAGTGCGGATCGTCCTTGGCCAGCGTGGGAAACGGCATGACGGTGGCGAACTTGTTGGGATCGAGCATCACCCGGCTGACGGCAGCGGCCTGTTCGGGCGTAGCGACACCGGCCCAAAGCGGCAACCAACCCTCGGAACCATAGACCGGCACAAGATCGTTGCGGCCCAGCTTCGCATCGAAAAAGTACCCGCGACTCGTGTCGAACATGCGTCCGTCGATAGCGCTCTTCAGCGTCGCCGCTTCCTTGAGCCACGCCTGCTGATCCTGGGGTTTGCCAAGAACACCGGCGATCTGCGCGAGGTCGATCTTCTCCTTGTAGAGATAGGCGTTGAGATCGACCGACTCCTGGTTCAACGACCAGGCGCCCTCGCCGTTCTTGAGCATTACCGCGCCGTCGAAGCGCACGGCGTTGTCCATGCCGCTTTCCCATGCGGCGGCAACGCGGGTGCCATCGGTCGAGCCGTATTCGGCCAGGCCGTTGTGATCATGGTCGCGCGCCTTGAACCACCAGCGGTGATAGGACACCAGCTTGTCGTACATCTCGGCCAGGAAAGCTTTGTCGCCGGTGGCGCGGTAGATCTCCAGCGTCGCCCACACCGCCAGCGGCGGCTTGGTGTCGCGCCAGTTGTCGTTGGCCTTGAGCAGGTAGATGCAATCGGGAACCATGCCGTCGGCGCCCTGGTAGTCGAACATCGCGCGCATCTGGTCACGTGCGAGATCGGGCGCGAAATGCGCCAGGGCAGCGGCATGTTTCCACGAATCCCATGCCCAGAAACCGTTGAAGTCAGGGTTGGAATAGGAAGGAATCACGCCGTCGTGGTGCAGGTCGCCACGCGACGCCCGCCAGTTTCCCAACAACGTCAGCATGGCCTTCAAGGAAACGTGTTGCGCTACCTCGTCGGGCAGGCCCTGCAGGTGGCTGGACGGGAGGGACGCCAGATAACCATTCCATCGTTCACGATTGCGCGTCCACGCGGTAGCGAGGTCGACCGGCGCCGGCACGTCGGCGTGGATGTCATAGACCAGGGTCTGGTCCACGAACACTACGGCCGTCTGACCGGGCTTCAAATGGAGAGGATGGTCCAGCTCGATGCGATAGTCGGTGCCCGACACGCTGATATGGCTGGCGTCGATGCCATCGGCATGAACGCGCGTGCTTAGCTGGGAATCGGAATGGGCGAAGCGTTGTATGACGGCATCGCCGTCTTGCGCGAGCATCGCCTTCGGCATCGCGCGCCCTTGCAAGGCAAGGTCAATGTCCTGCCCGTTGGCCGAGGTCAGCTCGATGCGAACCAGTGCGTGCCAAGAGTTGCCGAAAAACAGTGTCTGGCGTACCGACAAACCTGTCGCTGAATAGCGTCGCACCAGATACCCGGGCCGGCATGGCTATCGATCGACACCAGCGTAATGGCCTGCCGATTCGCTGAGTCCTTCAGCGCAAACTGGGCGAAGCGCGCGCCGACCCATTGGCCGTCACCGAGGCTATGCAGGAACGGACCGGTGAAGCCGGTTCCGGCATCCCTGGCAGGAGGCAGGCTATAGCCATGCCACGCGCCGGCGTCGAAGAAAATGTTAAAGCTGCGGTCGGTCGGCGCCCTGGGTGAACCGTGCAGATCGAGCACATCCAGATAGCGCGCATCATCGGTCGGCTGGTCCGATGGCTGGGCATGTGCGCCACCCGCCAAGGCGAATGCCAATGCGGTGGCGATGAGCAGGGGCTGAAAGATCGGGCGCATGCGTTTCATTCCTTGGTACGGACGGCCTTGGGCTTTCCCAGGGGGGGCGCAAGGTCCGCTCCGAAACGATGCCTCAATGCGGCATGGCGCCGATACCCCACAAAGCCTGGGTGCCCGGCCTGCCCGACGATGCGTCGGGCAGGCCGTACGCCAGTCATCAGAACTGGTACTTCACCTGGAAGTTGACCTCACGGCCCTCGATCGAGCGCGCGAGAATCACGCCACCACCGCTGGCGAAGCCGAACAGGCGAGCATTGCCTTCGGTGATGCCGATCTGGTTGGTCACATTGGTGCCGCGCAAGGTCAGCATCCAGTTCTGGCCGATGTTGGCGATGGCGCCAATGGCCAGGTCGTAATAGCTGCCCAGCGGCTGCTGCTCGAGCTGGTCGCCGTAGCGATCGCCCATGTGCTCGTAGGTCACCCACAACTTCATGCTACCCCAGGTGGTGGGGATCACGTACGAGGGCGTTATGCGGTACTGCATGCGCGGCTGGCGATCCAGATCCATGCCGTCGATGCTGGTGCACTGGTTGCTGCCGTCCTGCGCAACATAGGGCACGCAGCTGTTGTAGCCGGAGTAGTGACCGTTCATGTAGTCACCGCTCAGCGCGATCGAGAAATGATCGAACGGCATCACGGTGACCTGCGCATTAAGGCCCTTGGTCACCGAGCCGTAGACCAGGTTCACCTGTCCACTTTCGAGCTGGATCGAGTACGGCACACCATGGAACAGGCGTCGATACGCACCGATGTCCGCAAAGATCCACGGCGCCTGGTATTTGAAGCCCACTTCCATGTTGTGGATCTTCTCGATCGGCGTATCCGGAAGATTCACGATGTCATCGAAGCTGGGCAGGAACACGCCGTCATTGACGCGTGCATAGACGCTCATGTTGCTGTTGATGGCGTAGTTGGCGCCCAGCGTCCACGACGGCGCGCTGCGCGAGCTCGACGGGTGCTGGTAACTGTTGGTCAGGTATTCGGCGTTGTTGTTATAGACCGTGTACGGGTTCGCATCGAGATCGCCGGACGCCGTATTCTGGAACCAGCCGCCGATGTCGTCATGCTGTGTACGAATGCCACCATCGAGGCGCCACTTGCCAATGTTCCACTCGTCGGCAAGGAAGAACGCGGTGGTGGTGGCGTGCCAATGTTCGGCAAACGCCATCCACGACTGCGGCTGGCTGTTCCAGAATAGGCCCTGCGAATCAGTCAGCGCATACGTGTTGGTGCCATCGCTGAGATTGACCACGATGGGATTCGGATTGTTCTTGGCCTGCAGCAGCTGGTTGAGACCATCGGCTTCCGTATGGTCTACCGAATACACCGCCGTGTAATTGCCCAACGTCAGCGTATTGCCCTCGAACAATTCCTTGCTCACGTGGAATTCGTTGCTGGCCGACTGAATCTTCTTGTGGATGTACTCGGGATTCTGCACCGAGACATTCTGGTTCATGTCAGCCGGCTGGCCATTGGTGTACCTGGCCGTGGCCGTTAGGCCGGCAGGCAAGCCGTAATCCGATACCGCACCTGCGATGTAGCTCGACAGCGTGGTGGGGTTGTCGCCGGTGCTGAAAAACGCCGTCGTGTCCATGTTGCCGGCTACGAACAGGAACTTGTCGGAAATGCCCCAGCCGTTGTCGAAGTCCAGGTCAAGGTTGGCACCGAGCATATGCACGTCGCCGCCCTGGCCGTTGGCCATGTCGATGTTTTGACCGGTCGGCGTGCAGCCGGCCGTAAAGCAGGGCGTGGTCTGGAAAAACTGATTGCGATCGGCGTTGCTGCCGAAGGTGCCGGTCAGCGGGCTGAAGCCGGGGTAGTCGGAGAACTTGCCGGGTGCCGGGTTGAGAATGGGCGTATCGGTAACGAACTGGTTCTTGTCCTTCAGGTCACGCGCATAGAACATGATCGAGCCGTGCTCGAGATCATGGCTAAGCGTGGCAGTGAGCTGGCCGCCGTCGTCGGCAGGAAACTGCGGATCGCGCACGCCGTCGGACTTGCGCCAGAAGCCACCTATGCTGCCGTACCAGCCGCTGGTCGGGCCGCCGATGGGGAAGCCGTAGAAGCCATCCAGGCGCACCATGCCTTCGGAGCCGTAGGTAACGCCAATATCGCCCTTCGGCGTCGAGGAACCTTCGCGCAGGATGAAGTTGGCGATGAGGCCCGGCTGGCCGTTGCCGTACAGTACCGAAGGGCCGCCCTGCAGGGCTTCTACGCGGTCGATGGTGTCATCAAGGCGGAACATGGCGTCGGTGAAGTAGTCCCACTTGGGGAACAGCGGTGAGCCATTCATCTGCAACGTGACGAAGGGCGCACCACTATCGGAGGGGAAACCCGCCACTTCGATGTTGGCACCGGTCTGGCCGCCGGATGATTCCGGATACACACCGGGCGAGATCTTCAGAAGGTCTGCCACGCTGATCGGATTGGACTGCTTGATCTGATCCAGCGTCGCCGTGGTGATCGAGTAGCTGGCATCGATGCGCTTGATGCCGCCGGCGGTCGAGTTGCCCGTGACTACCACCTGATCGAGCGTTTGCGTGGACTTGGGCGCGGCCGGCTTTTGCTTGCCGTCGTCGGTGGTCGGCTTGGCCTGAGTCGCCGCATCCTGGGCATGAACGACGCCAGCCATCAGTACGGCGCCAATGGCTGCCGTCAGCAACCGACGGTTGATCCGCTTGCAACTTTTCATGATGAATCCCCTCCCCGAGACGTATGAATGAATATTTCCTGGCGCCGATCTGTCAGCGCATCGCGCCGGCTGATCCGATCTCTTGCTTCACGCTGCGCCCCTGGCAACCTGCCGGGCCGCATCGCACACATCGGCGGGCTCGAATCCTAGCTCAGATTTTCTATTTGTCCTACAATAGTAACATACGCCAAGAAAAGCGAGGGCCGAAGGTCATGCCCTGGCGCTGGCGCTGGCGAATCTTTGTCGGGGCACACCGCGTGTTGTGCAGCGCGGAAATGAAATGGCGGCAAGGACATGCAGCGCCAGCAAGCAGTAAGCGCGGGGCTACTTGTTGATGGCTCGCGAGCCTCATGCAGAGGCATGACGGAAACCACCACATGATCTGGAACGATGCAGCCGCACTCGCCGTCGTCCAAACTTCACGTGCTACGTTTGTATGATAAATTCCCGGCGCCGCTGCACTGCAACAAGTGGCGATGCTCGAAACAACGGCAAGCCAACGCGCGCGCATTGCGTGTGCGACAAGCCACCAGCGCCACTCTGCGGAGAGAAGTTGATCATGAAGGCTACGGATACGCGCAGTTTGCACGGCCATGTGGTTCGTGAACTGGGCAGGCGAATCGTTGTTGGCGATTTGCAGCCCGGCGATGTACTGCCGCGCGAGGAAGTACTGGCCGAAAGCATGGAGGTGAGCCGCACCGCCCTGCGAGAAGCGCTGAAAGTGCTCTCTGCCAAAGGCCTGATTGAAGCGCGTCCCAAGACCGGCACGCGCGTGCGTCCCAAGGACGCATGGAATCAGCTCGATGCCGACGTATTGTCCTGGCGCTGCGCCTCCATGCCGACTGACGACTTCATCGAGAAGCTGGTGGAGATGCGCGAGATCATCGAGCCGGCCGCCGCCGCGTCAGCAGCGAAGCGGCGCACCACGGCGCAACTGGCCAAGATCGATCAGGCCTACCGCAAGATGGAAGCCGCCAGGGATCCCGACGAATGGGCCGTGGCCGATCTCAGCTTTCACGATGCCGTGCTTCAGGCCACCGGCAATGAATTGCTGATCTCGCTGTTCTCGGTCATTGAAAGTGCGCTGGGCATGTTCTTCGTGCTATCCGCGAAGACCGCCGGCGACTTCAAGTATTCGCTGCCGCACCATCTAAAGGTACTTGAAGCCATCAAGCGCGGTCAGCCCGAAGTCGCGCGCAAGTCGATGCAGGGCATGGTGGCCGACTCCAAGGCCAACCTGCACAAGAAGCGCAAGGCCAAGGCCAAGAACGCTTCCTGAGCGCTTACGCCTGGCCCAGCGCGCGGTCCAGTTTGTCGAGAAATTCCTCGGCGTTGGCTTGGCTGAAAACGATGGGCGGCTTGATCTTGAGCACGTTGTCCTCCGGCCCTTCGGTGGAAAGCAGCACGTGCTGCGCCTTCATGGCTTCGACCACGGCCTTGGCCCTGGTTCGATCGGGCGTCCTCGCTGCGCGATCGCTCACCAGCTCGGCACCGATGAACAGGCCACAGCCACGCACGTCGCCCATGGCCTCATGCCGTTGCTGCAACTCGCGCAAGCCTGCCATCAGGAACCCGCCGACAAGGCGTGCGTTGTCCTGCAGCCGCTCCTCAGCAATCACATCCAACACGGCCAGCGCGATGGCACACGACACCGGGTTGCCGGCAAAGGTGTTGAAGTACTCCATGCCACTGACAAAGCTGGCGGCGATCTCAGGCGTGGTCACTACCGCACCCATGGGATGACCGTTGCCGATCGGCTTACCCATGGTCACGATGTCCGGCACCACGCCCTGGCTTTCGAACGCCCAGAAATGGTCGCCTGCGCGGCCGAAGCCAACCTGCACTTCATCGCCAACGCACAGGCCGCCGGCCGCGTGTACCGCGGCATAGGCTTCCGGTAGATAGCCTTCCGGCAGCACGATCTGGCCACCACAGCCCAGCAGCGATTCGCAATAGAACGCCGCAGGCGCCATGCCGCGTTGGACCAGGCCCTCAATCGCTGACGACACCATCTGAGCATATTGCTGGCCGGCATCCGGACAGGCGCCGATGACGCCACGATAGGTATCAGGCATGCCGACCACGCCCACGTGCGTGCTTTGTCCGGCACCGCCCTTGCCGTTGAACTTGTATGGGCTCAACTCGATCATCGATGGCGAATGACCGTGATAAGCGTGATCCACCACCACTACGCCCTTGGCCTTGGTATGTGCCCGCGCCAGACGAAGCGCGAGATCATTCGCCTCGGTACCCGAGTTGGTCAGGAACACGACCGATAGCGACTCAGGCAGCGTTGCCTTCAGCCGCAACGCATACTCGACGATGTTGTCATGCAGATAGCGGGTATTGGTGTTGAGCCGCGCCATCTGCGCCTGCCCCGCCTCGACCACGCGCGGATGGCAATGTCCAACATGGCAAACGTTGTTGACCATGTCCAGATAGGCCTGACCGTGCTCGTCGTACAGCCACACGCCTTCGCCGCGCACGATCTTGAGCGGCTCCTGGTAAGCGACGCTAAGCGTCGGATTCAGAAACTGCTTGCGCAGGCGCAAGATCTCCTCGTTGCTCCGCTGCGGCACGGAGGCTGTTGGATCAATCATGACTGCGCTCCAGGAAGGGGCTGACGATGGCATCCTGATCGAGCTCGGCCAGCTGGCGCAACAGCGCCCGCACACCTCGCTGCGATGCAAGAACAAAGGGGTTATCCGGTTGCGCGCGATGCGCGCGCGTGGCCATCAGCACGCTGTGGCAGAGGCGCGCGCGAATGAAGGCAGGCAGTTGTTCAAGCTCGATCCGCTGCAGCGGGCATTGCGCGATATAGCCGCGAATGATGGTGCGCGCACACGCCACCGGATCGGTTTCGTGTTGCATCGCGTAGGTACACCCAACGGCCAGGTCGGCCAGGCGAAAACTGGTGCACATGTCGCCAAAATCGATCACCGCACGAACCCGCTGCCCACCATGGCCGTCGCCGGCCACGATGACATTCATGTCGTTGGCATCGTTATGCAACACGGTGATCGGCAGTTCGGCGTGCCAATGCGACAGCCGGTCGCAGAACGCGCTGGCCTGTTGCGCGACGATGGCGCGCAGCGCCGCATCCTCAATATGCGGCACCTGATCTAGCAGGCTCGGCAGGCGCATCAGGTTCCAGTCCTGCTTGCGGCCGGCGGCCGGATGATGGAACTCCTGCAGCCCCCGGGTCAGCTGACCCACCGCGCTGCCCAGGCTTTCGTGCAGTATCGTCCGTTGCGCTGGTGACAGGGCGCCGATGGCATCCGCATAGGTCGTGCCGGGCACGAAGCTCAGCAGGCGTACTTGGCAGGGCTGGCCCGCAACGGGGAGCGTCAGCAGGTGTTCGCCGCCCACCGCCAGCTGCACCCGCGGCCACTGCAACGCGGGCTCGCGCTCGGCCAGCGTCATCATGGCCTGGTTCTCCAGTTCCAGATCCAGGCGCGACCAAGACGGATGAGCCACCTTGAGCACATACTCGCCATCGTCAGTGCGGATACGAAAGTTCTGGTCGGCATACGATGGCAACGCGCTGATGTCGCCATGAATGCGCCAATGACGTTCGGCCAGTTCCAAGGCTGCAGCGGGGGTCAGAACATCCATAGGCTAAGGTCACGCATGATGATTGCGGGTGATCTAATAGTAGTATAAGTTGACATTTGAAATTCATGGAAAGGCGGCTCACATGTTTCGGCCCTTGTTCGCGGCGCTGCTGGCTGCCGCGGTGATGTCCACGGGTGCTTCCGCAAGCCCGAACGAAGCGGGTAGTCAGCGTGTGCCCGCGCTACAAGGCGAGGCGTTGCTGCACCAGCGCGAGCCGATGAGCTTTGGCGTGTTCTATTACCCCGAGCAGTGGCCCCGCGAGCAATGGCAGCGGGACTTCAATGGCATGGCCAAGCTCGGCTTCGACTTTACGCACATGGCCGAATTCAGCTGGACGTATCTTGAGCCGGAGGAAGGTCGCTTCGATTTCGCGTGGCTCGATCAGGCCATCGACCTGGCCAACAAGGCCGGGCTGCGCGTCATTCTGGGCACGCCCTCGGCAGCGCCACCGGCGTGGATGGACGAGCACTACCCGGAGGTGTATCGGGTGGACGAGCATGGCCAGCGCCATGAGCATGGCATTCGTGCGGAAGTATCGCTGGCCAACCCGAAGTACCAGGCCTTTGTGACGCGGCTGGTCGCGGCCATGGCGCAGCACTACGGCCACGACCCTCGCGTCTGGGGCTGGCAGATCGACAACGAACCCGGCACCTTCGCCGACTACAGCGAAAGCGCACGCGCCGCTTTCCAGCACTGGCTGCGTAACAAGTACGGCAGCATCGATGCGATGAATGCTGCGTGGGGCGGCTCGTTCTGGAGCAGCCGCTACACCAGCTTCCAGCAGGTACATTTGCCCAACGCCACGCTGGCTGCGGAAGACAAACTGAGCCCGCACGCTCTGCTCGACTTTGCCCGGTATCAGGCCGATACCACCGCTCATTTCCTGGATGATCAGGCGGCGATCATCAAGAAGTACGCCGCGCCCGCGCAATGGGTGACGAGCAATTACACCAACGTCAGCACGGCGACCGACCCGCGCCGTAGCCACGGACTGGATTTCCCCACCTTCACGCTCTACCCCGTCGCCGGTGCAAATGTGCTCGGCGGCGACAGCTATGCCATCGGTAAGCCGGCGAACCTGATGGAAGCGGCGTCGTACTTCCGCCCGATCACCGGCACGTTTGGCGTGATGGAGCTGCAACCGGGTCAGGTGAACTGGGGCGAGATCAATCCGCAGCCGACGCCCGGCGCCGTCAGCATGTGGATGTGGCATACCTTTGCTTCGGGTGCTTCGCTGCTCAGCACCTACCGTTACCGCCATCCGCTGCGCGGCAGCGAGATGTACCACGAAGGCATCATGGGTACCGACGGCGTGACGCTCTCGCGCACGGGCAAGGAATTTGTGGATACCTTGCACGACATCAAGGCACTCGAAACCAAGCTCGATGCCAAGGCCAAACTTCCCCCGGCTATAGGGGCGCGTTCCACCGGTTACCTTTGGAGCCAGGACGTGTTCTGGGATCTAGAGATCCAGCCGCAGACCACCTTGTGGAATACCTGGGCCTATCGCAACACCTACACCGAAGCCGTCAAAACCACTGGCGCACCGATGGATTTCATCGCCGAAGGCGATGACTTCAGTCGCTATCCGTTCGTGATCGCGCCGGCCTATCAGATGGTGAGCGAGGCGTTGGCCAAGAAGTGGCTGCAGTACGTCGAGCAGGGCGGCCACCTGATCCTGACCAGCCGCACCGGCCAGAAGAATGCGCTGGGCCATTTCCACGAAGGGCCGTGGGCTGCACCCATCCTCGATCTCATCGGCGACGACGTCGAGGGTTTCGACATGTTGCCGCCGAGCGCCCAAGGCCAGGTAACCGCGGGCGGCAAGACGCATGACTGGCACCGCTGGGCCGACATTCTCACGCCGCGACCGGGCACCCAGGTGCTGGCTACCTATGCGGATCACTACTACGCCGGCAAGGCTGCCGCCACCACGCGTAAGCTGGGCCGCGGCACCGTCACCATGATCGGCGTATCCACCGATGACGGCGCGCTGGAGCGCGAGGTCGTGCGCAGCGTCTATCAGCGCGCCGGCGTTGCGATCGAGGATCTGCCCACGGGCGTGTACCACGAGTGGCGGGGAGGCTTTGACGTGATGGTCAGCTACAACCCACAGCCTTTCTCGCCGACTCTGCCGGCGGGCGCCACCGTCGTGCACGGGCAGGTGCCGCTTGCACCGGCGCAGGCCTTGGTGTGGAAGGACGCATCACCGTGATGGGCGGCCTGATTGGTCTTGACTGGGGCACTACCAGCCTGCGCGCGTATTGGCTCGATGCGGCCGGCGACATCCGTGAGACGCGCAGCCGACCGTGGGGCGTGCGTCAGTTGCCGGAGGGTGGCTTCGATGCGGCGTTGGCGGATATCACCCGCGACTGGCCCCAGCTGCCCCGGCTCGCCTGCGGCATGGTCGGTAGTCGGCAAGGGTGGCTGGAGGTGCCCTATATCGATCTTGCTGCTGACCTGAACGCGCTGGGAAGCGGCATGCGATGCGTGCGCGCCAGTGATGGTTTGGACGTCCATATCGTTCCTGGCCTGCGCAACGCGAATGGCCCCGATGTCATGCGTGGTGAGGAAACCCAGCTATTCGGCGCGCTTGCCATGCAGCCGACGCTGGCTGCCCACTCCACCTGGATTCTGCCGGGCACGCATAGCAAGTGGGCCCGCGTGCGCGACGGCGCGGTGATCGATTTCAGCACGCTGATGACTGGTGAGCTGTTCGCGTTGCTGCGGCAGCACTCGATCCTTGGCATCGGCAGCAACGATGCCACGGTGGACGACGATGTCTTCGTGCGTGGCCTCCTCGCCGCGCGCGACAGCGGCGCCGCCGGCGCCTTGAGTCGGTTGTTTTCCGCCCGTGCGCTGGTGCTGGACGGCGCCATGACCGCCGCCGCCGTACCCGAATACCTTTCCGGCCTGCTGATAGGCGAGGAGTTCCGCTCCCGCCTGGCCTGCACGCGCTTCCCGCCCGATGCACCCATCCAGCTGATTGGTGACGAAGCGCTGTGCACACGCTATCGCCTGGCCGCTTCCTACTTCGATATCGAACTGACCGACTCGGCCGCCGATGCAGCCGCTCATGGGCTATGGCAAATTGCCAGCCAGATCGGCTTCATCAACGCTGCGTCGGCCGGAACGATCAAGGACACCTCGTCATGCTGAGCCGATGGCTTGATCACCTGCCACTGATCGCGATTCTGCGCGGCATCCGTCCGGATGAAGCCGAGATCATCGGCCACGCGCTGGCCGAGGCCGGCTTCCGCGTACTGGAAGTGCCACTGAATTCCCCGGAGCCGTTCGAAAGCATCCGGCGCATCGGCCAGGCACTGGGCGACGATTGCCTCGTTGGCGCCGGCACCGTGACGACGCCCACACAGGTCGCACAGGTCGCCGCCGCGGGTGGCCGGCTGATCGTGATGCCGCATGCCGACGTTGCGGTGATTCGCGCCGCCAAGGACGCCGGCATGCTCTGCGTGCCCGGCGTGGCCACGCCCACCGAGGCATTTGCAGCGCTGGCCGCGGGTGCGGATGGCCTGAAGCTGTTTCCCGCCAACCAGGTAACGCCCGAGGGCCTCAAGGCGTGGCGCGCGGTACTGCCCGCCCATGTGCCGGTGTTCCCGGTCGGCAGCATCTCGCCACACAACATGCCGCCATGGGTGGCTGCCGGTGCGCAAGGGTTTGGTATCGGTTCTGCGTTGTATGCGCCCGGCATCGATGCTGCTGAAGTCGCCCGTCGCGCCCATGCCTTCGCGCAGGCATGGGCCGCTGTCTCTCCTAAGTCCAAGGAACACCGTGCATGAAGATCACCCGACTCACCACTTTCCTGGTGCCACCGCGCTGGCTGTTCCTGCGCATCGATACCGATGCAGGCATTTGCGGCTGGGGCGAGCCGGTGGTGGAAGGACGAGCGCATACCGTGGCGGCTGCTGTCGATGAGCTTTCCGATTATTTGATCGGCAAGGATCCCCGCCGGGTCGAGGACCTGTGGAACGTGATGTATCGCGGTGGCTTCTATCGCGGCGGTCCGATCCTGATGAGCGCCATCGCCGGCATCGACCAGGCGCTGTGGGACATCAAGGGCAAGCATCTGGGCGTGCCGGTGCACGAACTGCTGGGTGGCCCGGTGCGCGATCGCATCCGCGTGTACTCGTGGATTGGCGGGGACCGCCCCGCGGATACGGCCAAGGCTGCCGCCGCCGCCGTCGAACGCGGCTTCAGCGCGGTCAAGATGAATGGCACCGAGGAAATGCATTTCGTCGATAGCCACGCCAAGGTCGATCGCGTGCTGGAAAACGTGCGGGCCGTGCGCGAAGCGGTGGGCCCGCATATCGGGCTGGGCGTGGATTTCCACGGTCGCGTGCACAAGCCCATGGCCAAGGTGCTGATGCGCGAACTGGCGCCGTACAAGTTGATGTTCATCGAAGAGCCGGTGCTGTCCGAACACCTCGAAGCGATTCCGGAACTGGCCAGCATCGCGTCGGCGCCCATTGCCCTGGGCGAACGGCTTTATTCGCGCTACGACTTCAAGCGCGTGTTGCAGATGGGCGGTGTCGACATCATCCAGCCCGATCCTTCGCATGCTGGCGGCATCACCGAAACGCGTAAGATCGCCGCGATGGCGGAAGCCTATGACGTGGCGCTGGCGCTGCACTGCCCGCTGGGCCCGATCGCGCTGGCCGCCAACCTTCAGCTCGATGCGGTATGCCACAACGCGTTCATCCAGGAACAGGGCCTGGGCATTCACTACAACGCCTCCAACGACCTGCTCGATTACGTCAGCGATCGCAGCGTGTTTGCCTACGAGGAGGGCTACGTAGCGATTCCCGGCGGCCCGGGCCTGGGCATCGAGATCAACGAGGATTACGTGAAAGAGCGCGCCGAGGTGGGTCACCGCTGGCGCAATCCGTTGTGGCGCCATGACGACGGCAGTGTCGCCGAATGGTGAACCTCGCTTCCCTCTCTCGCCGAAACTTCGGAGCCTGTTGATGTCCGCGTTCGCCGTGTATCCCAGCCTGATCGACCGCAGCGTGCTGATCACCGGCGGCGCCAGCGGCATTGGCGCGGCTTTTGTCGAGCACTTCGCTCGCCAAGGCGCGAAAGTGGCCTTTCTCGATGTGGAGGACGCCGGCGCTGCCACGCTGTGCCAGTCAATCGTCGATGCGCGGCATGCGCCCCACTACCTGCATTGCGATCTCACCGATCTGGATGCATTGCAGGCGGCCATCGTTGCGGCCCGCGCGTTGATTGGCCCGATCGGCGTACTGGTCAACAACGCTGCCAACGATGTGCGTCACACGCTCGCCGATATCGACGCCGCAGCCTTTGAGCGCAACGTCGCGGTGAACCTGCGTCATCAGGTGTTCGCCACCCAGGCTGTGAATCCCGATATGCGCCAGCTTGGCGGCGGCTCGATCATCTGCCTCGGTTCCACCGGGTGGATGAAGAAGAATGGCGGCTATCCGCTGTACGCGATGGCCAAGGCCGCCGTGCACGGTTTTGTCAACGGCATGGCGCGCGAGTTGGGCCAGCAACAAATCCGCATCAACAGTCTGGTACCCGGCTGGGTGATTACCGAAAAACAGGCGCGCCTGTGGCTGGACGATGCAGGCCGTGCGGACATTGAGCGTGGTCAGTGCATGCCCGGCCTGCTGATGGCCGACGATCTCGCGCGCGCGGCACTGTTTCTCGCTGCGGACGATAGCCGCATGTGCACCGGGCAAGATTTCATCGTCGATGGCGGCTGGGTATGAGCTTGCCCCAGGTGCTGGCAGCGATGGACGTCGCACTGGAAGCCGGCAATACCCTGGGCGAAGGCATCGTGTGGTGCGAACGCGCGCAGGCGCTGTACTGGACCGACATCCAGCGCGCCACGCTGTTTCGCCTGCAGCCGGAAAGCGGCGTACTGGAACAATGGCGCATGCCCGAGCGGCTCGCTTCAATCGCGCTGTGCGAAACCGAAGGGTGGCTGTTGCTGGCGCTGGCATCGCGGCTGGCGTTTTTCCGCCTCGCCGACAGTCACCTGCAAATGTTGCACGAGGTGGAACCGGGTTTGCCCACGCGCTGCAATGATGGCGCTTGCGATCGCCAGGGCCGTTTTGTTTTTGGCACGTTGCACGAGCCCGCCGAGGGCAGCAAGCACGCGCTCGGCGGCTTCTGGCGGCTCAACGCGGACCTCCGCCTGGAACAACTGCCACTCCCCCACGTCGCTATCAGCAACAGCATCGCCTTCAGCCCCGATGGCGGCACGATGTATTACTGCGACTCACTATCGCGCTGTATCCAGCGTTGCGCGTATGGCGACACGTTGGGCACGTCACAACTGTTCGTGGACCTGGGCGCGGTCGATGGCGATCCGGATGGGTCATGTGTCGATGCCGAGGGCTCGCTGTGGAACGCACAGTGGGGGCTGGGACGCGTGGTCCGCTACGGCGCCGATGGCTCCATGCAGCAGCGCTTGCCGGTACCCGCGCGCCAGCCGACCCGGCCTGCGTTTGGCGGCGCCCAGTTGGACACGCTTTATGTCACCAGCGCGCGCGACGGCTTGTCCGCGGCGCAGCTGGCCACCGACCCTCATGCCGGTGCACTTTTCCATTCCTGCATGGACGTGCGCGGCATTCCCGAGCCCCGCTTCGCCGGTGTGCCGGCATGAGCTTTCATTTCGATCCACCGTCCCTCGCCATCCACTGCCCGTAGGATCTCCTTGATGAATGCTGTTGCGACACCCTCGTTCCGCCCATCTCGCACCGCCGCAGTATTCACCTGCATTCTCGCCGCCCTGGCGGGCCTGATGTTTGGCCTGGACATCGGCGTGATTTCCGGCGCCAGCCAGTTCATCCAGAAGGACTTCCAGGTTTCCGACCATATGATCGAGTGGATCGTCAGTGCCATGATGCTCGGCGCAGCGGTCGGTGCCTTGGGTGCGTCGTGGATGTCGGCACGGCTCGGCCGCAAGCGCTCGCTGATTCTTGGGGCAACGCTGTTTGTGGCGGGTTCGTTGCTGTGCGGTGGTGCGTGGTCCCCGCAGACGCTGATTGTGGCGCGCTTCGTTCTTGGTCTGGCCATCGGCATCGCCACCTTCACGGCGCCGCTGTATCTGGCCGAAGTGGCGCCCGAAAAAATTCGCGGCGCGATGATCTCGCTGTACCAGCTGATGATCACCATCGGCATTCTGGTGGCTTTCCTTTCCGACACCGCCTTCAGCTACAGCGGCAACTGGCGCTGGATGCTGGGCATCATTGCGATTCCCGGTGCGCTGTTTCTGCTTGGTCTGTTTCTGCTGCCCGACAGCCCGCGTTGGCTGATGATGCGCGGCCGCACCCAGCAAGCCGAGGATGTGCTGCATCGCCTGCGCGGCGACCGCGCGATGGTGGCGCGCGAGATGGCCGATATCGCCGAGCAGCTCAAGACACCGCAGCGCGGCTGGCATTTGTTCCAGGAGAACGCAAACTTCCGCCGCTCGGTGGGCCTGGGCGTGCTGCTGCAGTTGATGCAGCAGTTCACCGGCATGAACGTGGTGATGTACTACGCACCGCGCATCTTCCAGAACCTGGGCTATGACACCCAGGCGCAGCTGTGGTTTACCGCCATCGTGGGCCTCACCAATGTGCTCGCCACGTTTATTGCGATTGGCCTGGTCGACCGGCTTGGTCGCAAGCCGATTCTCTATATCGGCTTTGCCGTGATGGCCATCGGCCTTGGCGTGGTCGGCACCATGATGCACCTGGGTATCACCACGCATGCGCAGCAGATGTTTACCGTCAGCATGCTGCTGATCTTCATCGTTGGTTTTGCCATGTC
>CAWAMF010000007.1:0-442029 GCA_963783075.1 uncultured Gammaproteobacteria bacterium
CAGCTTGCAAAAAGTCTTTGTGGGCGATGGTACGCAGATGCTGACCCTTGCGCCTTTGCATACGTCCACGGATTTGAACGGTCAGACGGTGGACCTGGGTGATACGAGCGGCGCGGATTCGTCGGGCATGGGTTGGAGCACGTCGTGCCCGCTTCAGGATGTCACTATCACGGTGGTTGGCGTGTCGGTGCCGCTGACCTTTAAGCCGGTGTGTGACTACGGTGCGTGGATGCGTGCGTTCGTGATGCTTCTTGCGTCGATTGGGTACGCGGGAATTATGGGTGGTTTCAAGGTCGGCAGCATCTTCGGCGGCGGTGGGGGAGGGAAGCCTGAAACCGACGCCTGCGTTCTTTATTTGGCTTTTTGAGATTCTTGAGACGCGTATCGGCAGTATCGTGATTTCTGCGTTGCTTTCGCTCGGTCTGTCGTGGACCACGTACACGTTTTCCGTCGCCCCGCTTAAGTCGCTGATCGTGAGTAGCATGGCCGGTGCTTCAGCGTTGGCGGTGAATGTGCTCGGGTTTTTGTGGGTTGACAGGGCGGTGACGCTGCTGTTGTCGGCGGCTGCGGCGAAAGCGGCGGTGCAGGCAGGGCGCCAGGTGCTGACGCGCAATAAGGGGACAAGCTGATGCCTATCGAGTTTCGTAGCGGCCTGCCCGGGCAGGTAAGACGCTGGCGCGGTGGAGCACATGCTCCAACTGCGCAAGAAAGCGCCTGAGCGTCCCGTGTATCGGCTTGGGCGTCACGCATTTGCGCGATGGGATCGCGATTCCGTTGGATGAGGCGGGCCTTAAGGCGTGGGAGGATTTGCCAGCCAGGCGCGATTGTGGTGGTAGATGAATGCCAGAAGTACATGCCGGCGCGGCGTGGTGAGCGGAGTCGCCCCAGTGGGTAAAAAATCTGCAGCACGCATCGGCATCTGGGCCTTGACTTCATTTTCATTAGTCAGCACGCAAGCCTCATTGACCCGTACGTGCGCAAGCTGGCTGGTGTCGCGGCATATCCACACGGTTCGCGTGTTCGGCACGCAGATGGTCGAGCGTTGGGAGCGGCCGGAAATCCAGTCTGATCCGACGTCGGCCGGCGCAAAAAAACAGCGGAAAGCAAGACGCGGCACACGTATAGCCGTGAGGCGATGCAGTGCTACAAGTCGGCTAAACTGCATACGGTGAGCGAGCCGTGTTCCAAAGTTTCTTAAGTTGGGCGTCTGGCTTGGTGGCGTTGCCTGTCCTCGGGTACGGCGGCTATTTGGCGATGCACCCACGCAACTACGCGGGCGGCGTCAGAGGCCAAGGCAGACGAAAAGACAGGGGAGCATTAGCATCCGTTCATGGGCGGCTCGCAGAACCCTGTAGATGCGATGCGGCAGGAGGACTACGCCAAGTGGATTCGACCGCGTGTGGATGGCGTGCCGTGGTCGGCTCCAGCGTTCGATCACTTGGAGGTGAAGGCGGTTCCCCAGGTGTTTTGCGTGGCCAGCGATGACTTGCGCTGTGTGTGCCACACGGAGCAGGGCACGCGTTACGCGATGAAGGCTGTGGCGTGTCGGGAGATTGCTGCCAACGGCATGTACAACCCGTTCATTGATGGCACGGCTGGAGGCGGAGGTGACTCTCGTCAGTCTGCGTCCAGTGATGCAAATCAGGGTCAGGGCGGCGGTAGCGTTGCCCCTGCGCAGCGGGGGCTTCCTGCCGGCGCATACCCGGGTGGCGATGAAGGGTAATCCTATGTATAAACGGGCTACTGCCGCGGCGTACACGCCACCGGAGTATCACGCGTGGAATGCGGACCCGTTCGGCGGCGGCGGTAAGGGTCCGTAACGGCTTCTGCTGGACGCATGTCCGGGTACGCTTTCGGGCGAATCGTGCCATTGAAACCATTGTGGGGTAAGGCTTGCGAAGGATCACCGATCGCGGAAACCCTTCTTCCCGCTAAACCTGCTTTTCCAATACCCTGTTCTGACAGGACAGGGAGATTCTTAGTGGATATCAAGGTGTTTTGGTCGGTTCGGCCGCACTGGCCGTAGCCGGTCTTGCCGTTCTCATGTACGACCGGATCCAGGAATATCGCGCTGCCGCTTTTTTGCAAGATGCGATGGAGCAGACTGCTCAGGCGGCTCAGGAAGCTCGACGTCAGATGTTGGCAGCGGATGAGTCCGAAAGGCGGCGGCGCTCCTTGCGGTGCAGACTCGGGACATGATGCAGAGGACGCTTTCCGCCAATGAGCAATGTGTCGGCGGAACCGTCTTACGGGTCAGCGGTTCGACGTACGTACAATTGTTAGGTGCGGGCGGCCGACCGGAGGCCTGCGCGGCCGATGCGGCTATGAGGCTCGTTGACCCATGCCAAGAATAGCTTTGCGTTCTGCGGTGGGTGAGCTCGTGCTCGTTCCTGCCGCTGCGCGGCGGAATGAGCTTGTTGCCGCGCATCTTCCAGCCGGCCCAGTCGCCGGCAAAGTCGTAGCGGCAGTCTCGGCGGTCCGCGAGTATCTGGGCGATCTCGCGGACGGTGATGGCTAGGCCGATGGTGCCCGCAAGATTTGCGCGGCGTGGTCAAACGTCCAGTTAAACGGCACAGATTGCTTCCTGCGGGAACATCGAGTTCCTACGGGAAGCAAGTCGCTTGCCAAGTCGGCGGAACCACCTTGCGCAATTTGACATAATATACATTATGCGAAATCTTATGGCGGTCTTGGCTCTTGGCACGGCCCTCGCTTGGAAGCCGAAGCTACTGTTTTTGTTACGCCCCGCTAAGTGATTGCGTTACTTCGACCGAAATGTACGGTAGTCCGGCGATGTAACGCTTTCAGCTGAAGCATGTGGCCGCTGGTGTTCTTGGCGCACGGAACTCCGCACCCATGACGGAAACCCTAGGCAGATTGAGCTGACAAATATCTACCGGCCGGAACGTTCTCAGAGAAACCTCCGCACAGCAGAACGCATCGCATCAGGAATTTTTCGCCGTCACTTGATCATGGTGTAGCGCTTTACAATCGGCTCCACTTCGTCCCGGTATACCGGTCCAATGCCAAGAGCCGTACAGATGGGGTCTCCGGTGAAATGCGGCGAAGCTTATGGCCTCGATCAATGACCAGGTGGTGCGGCAGGCCCGTTTTCTGAATGTCGCGGTACGCGCGGACCAGTGTTTCGAGGCTCTTCGCGTACATGACTATCTTCGTTCCTTCTCCGGTGCCTTTGTATTTTGAAGTGATCACAGGCCTCTCTTCTGCACGGCCTCCTCGAAGGCGCTCGCGAAGGCATGGCCGCATTGAGCTGCTAATTTTCCAGGGGGTCATCTCTAAATCGGCACGGCAAATCACGTACATGTTGAGCGGGCGGTAGTCTGTATGGAACTCCGCCATCGTGCGCTTTCGCTCGCCGAGCAGCTGCAAGATGTCGTGGTCTAGTTCGTCATTCATGACAGCTCTGATGCAAAGTTTTCGCAGTTATTTGGCCGCATAGAAAGGCAGTTGGGGCGACGGCTATCTTATGCCGGGGCCTCTTGTCGTGAAGTTAGTCAACTACTCACGGCGGTGACGCGACCCGCTTCTCCATCGAAATCGTCCATTTAGTCAACTTTGGATGCCAGAAGATTTAGTCATCTTTGGTGGATGACGGCTGAACTAAAACCGCTTTTAATGTCGATGACTCTGGAGGACAACCGCGGTGAAACTGATCTATTGCCCTGCGTGCCACGACGTGGTGAGTCTCCGCCTGAAAACGCCGCGCACGTGCGCCTGTGGTCAGGCGTTTGGCGTGTATCTAGACAACGTACGTGCCCGCATTGGCGGAGCAGCGATCCCTTTGGGATTTGCCAACTTCTCTTTCACCATCGCGTTGCGCGATCGGCCGGCCAGCGGCGCGGGCGAATGCTTCGAGGCATTTGTCATCCCAGAGATCTGTCCGACGATCGAGCGAGTCGAATCGATGGGCGAATGGAAAGCGTCGAGCTAACCATCGGATGGCCGAAGAAGAGCAGCCAGCGACTCTATTTTTGGATACCGAATGGGCGGACGACGACGGCTGGCAGTTAGTGTCGCTTGCATTGGTGCCGGGAGGTCCATACGGGCTGTTCACGGGCGCGCCGATGGCGCCTTTCTACGCTGAGCGGGACCCACTTCCCCCTCCGAACGCCTTCGTCAAAGCTATCGTCTACCCGCTACTTGACCGCGGCGAGTTTGCCAAGGCAGACAAACCATTTTCGAGGGCGCTCGGTGTGTATATCGCAGAAGCGAGAAACCCCTATACCGGAACGCCCCCGATAATTATCGCCACGCATGCCAACGATTTCGAGCTGCTGCGTGGGATGTTATCGAACACTAATCAAACTCCCGCCTACCGCACCGAGCTTCGCTATTCTGAAAGCTTGCTTGATCGGATCCGTGTCGCTTTTGCCAAGGATGCCGAACTTGCCCGGCGCCGACATCACGCGCTGGCGGATGCGCAGGTCTTGCTGTCGGTCTACCGCGGTTGGTTCGAGATTGGGCGGCAAACCTAGCTGCTGGGCGAATGTGTGGCTACTTGGCGCTTCCGCGTTTGCTGGCAGATTTGCGTGATGGTGACTTCTTCCGTGAACCGGGCTTCGCGAGTGCTTGGGAGCCAGCGGGAGGATCCATCTGGCCTGCGGCTGCCAAGTAAGCTTCGGAGAGCGCCTTTTCCAGGCGGCGACTTGGCCCGTTTGACGGGCAACTTCCTGTTCGAGGCGGCGTACTCCGTCTCATTGGCCGAGTCGTACCGGGTTTGCATGACCGCGGAGAAGCGTTCTCGA
The DNA here is from genome assembly GCA_963783075.1 of uncultured Gammaproteobacteria bacterium. Taxonomy (GTDB): domain Bacteria; phylum Pseudomonadota; class Gammaproteobacteria; order Xanthomonadales; family Rhodanobacteraceae; genus Dyella. The sequence continues at coordinate 4,767 of CAWAMF010000007.1, forward strand.
TGCACTCGTTCGTCGCCTCATGCCGCTGCTGCCATTGCTTAGCCTCTTGTCGGGCCCGATCAACCTCTTGATGGGCACGATCTTCGACGGCGCGGATATGCGCCTCTTGGCGCTCACGCTCCGTTCGCAATGCGGCTTGGTTGTCGTCCAGCTGGGCTCGAAGCGCCTGGATTTGGCCGGATTGTTGGTCACATTGGTCTTGCAGGCGATCACGCTGCAACACCAGGTCAGCGCGCAGCGCGTGGCTGTCCTGCATTTGGCCATCCAGGGTGGCGACAGACGTGCTCAGCCAGATCCCGGGCCGTCTGGGCCTGGGCGGCGCTGGGTTTCGGCGTCTTGTAGGCGGATGTCCCAGGTTTCACGCTCCGCGCAGCCAGTTGGGCACGGGCAGCGTCCAGCGCGGCGCGCTCGTCGGCGAAGCGACTTTCCAGTACACGTTCGGCGTGTTCGGTGGCGAGGCGCCACAGCTCAATCATCGCCTGCCCCACCGAGCTCGGCACGTCCGGCAGGGCGCTGAGCTGCCGCAAGCGCTCCCCAAGCTGGCCGCGCCAGGCATCGAGCATGCGCGTAATGGTGTTGGGCGAGCCGGTGCCGAGCTCGACGCGCACTTTCTCCACGGTGGGATTCTCGCCGGCGCGCCAGAATGGCGTCCGCCGCCTGCATTGACCTGGTCTTGGGTGATGCCGCGCGCCATGGATCGGTCTCCTCGATCGGCGCCCTGCCCGCTTGGATTCGTACTCGCGATAAGTGATGATTATCGTGGGTAGAAGCCCTATTTCGTAGTATACATTACATATTATGAAAGATATTTCTACGATTCCCACCCTCGCCCAACCCGCGGCCAGCCTGGCATTGCCTATTCAGCTGGCCCAGCAGGCCGCCGACGCCGTGCGCGAACTGCTCGCCGAGGCCGCAGCGGCCAATACCACGCGCAGCTACGCCAGCGCCCTGCGCTACTGGGCCGGTTGGCACGCGGCGCGCTACGGCATCGAGTTGACGTTGCCGGTGCCCGAAGCCACCGTGCTGCAGTTCGTGGTCGACCACGTGGTGCGTCGCTCGGCCGAGGGCGAATTGGCCTGGGAACTGCCGCCGGCCGTCGATCAGGCCTTGGTTGCTGCGGAACTCAAAGCAAAGCCCGGCCCCTGGACGCTGGCGACGGTCCGCCATCGGGTCGCGGTGTTATCCACGGCGCACCGGCTCAAGCACATGACCAATCCGTGCGAACAGCCGGTCATTCGCACAGTGCTAAGTCGGGCTGCCCGGGCTGCGGTCAAGCGCGGCGAGCGCCCGCGTAAGAAGACCGCCATCACCTTGGTCGAGCTCGAGGCGATGCTCGCCACCTGCGACGATAGCCTGGAAGGCCTGCGCGACCGCGCCCTGCTCTGCTTCGCCTTCGCCAGCGGCGGGCGTCGTCGAAGTGAGGTCGCCGCTGCTGATCTACGCGATCTACGTCGGATTGGGCCGCAAGGTTTCATCTACCGGCTGGAGCACAGCAAGACCCAGCAAGCGGGCGTCACCGCGACGTCGACACCGGACAAGCCGGTGCTGGATCGGGCGGCCCAGGCCCTAGAGGCGTGGTTGGCTACCGCCGGCATCACCGAAGGGGCAATTTTTCGACGGTTGTGGAAGGAACGGGTGGGTCCCGCCCTGTCCCCTGCTGCTGTGGGCGAGATTGTGCAGCGGCGGGCGCGCTTGGCAGGGTTGGAGGGGGATTTTGGTGGGCACAGCCTGCGCTCCGGATTTGTGACCGAGGCGAGCCGCCAGGGCGTCCCGTTGCCGGCGATCATGGCAATGACCGAGCACCGGGCGGTATCCAGTGTGATGGGGTATTTTCAAACAGGCGGGGCGGCATTGAATCCGGCCGCCCGGCTCTTGGAGGAATCGGACTGAGAGCCCCGCAACTTCTCAGAGACTTTAAATCTCGCGGAAGCTTTTCCGTGCCGGTTGGATTCCGACCTTCAAACCCGGCTCGCGATTGAGAGGATGGGAAGCATCGCCGCCATGATGATAACGAGGCTGCACTGGCGCCATTTCCAAGGGGGCATTTGGCATTTCTCTTGCTTGCAGCTTCAGGGTTAATTGGAAGGATCCGAGGCAGCCCATGATAAAGAGCATTACCATCCAGGGTCACAAGAGCTTCTCCCCAGCCGCACCCACCACGATCGACTTCGTCACGACCAAGCGGGTCGCCCTGCTTTACGGACTCAATGGAGCGGGCAAATCCGCCATCGGCGAAGTCATACATCACAACGGCAACAACCAGGAGCCCTTCGCCCAATGCTCGGTAGACACCACGCACAACGTGCCCTACCAATACTTGGTCTACAACGAAGAGTTCATCGAGGCGACGTTCCGCAATCGGAGCGACATGCCCGGCATTTTCACGATCGGTAAACCCGAAGCCGCCGCCTTGGAACAGGCAGAGGCTTTGGAGAAACAATCCGGGCAATGGCGTGTCCGAATTGATCAGGTTATCGAGCAACGGGCGGAGCGTGAACAGGAAGCCGAGCGAAACCATGCTGCCATTCTCGATGCCGTATGGCCCGTTTATACCGACCACAAAAACGGCCCGTTGAAGGAGTGGCTGACGGGCTTTGGTGGGGCGAAACAAAGAGTGTTTGACCAACTTAGCGCCACGCCATTCGATCCAAGCGAAACACCGCCCACGGTTGACGAACTCATCAATCGAACGAACGATGTCTCCGATCGAACTGCCGTCGCGCGTTCCGAAGTCTCGATCGACGTGGCGGGATTTGATGACATCGAGACGAACGCCCTATGGGGGCAGGCCATCGTGGGGTCTGGGGATAGCACCCTTGCGGCTCAAATCCAGGCGCTCGGGAACATGGACTGGGTACGACAGGGGCGGTCATTCTTAGGGCACGACAGCCAGTGCCCATTCTGCCAACAGAACCTGCCGCACGACTTTTCAAACGAACTGGCAAGACTATTTGACACTTCGTTTGAAACCCGGGTTCAACAGGTCCAACAGCAAACCGAGCTGTACCGGAGCAAGGTAGAAATATTGGGCCGGGCCGTGGAGGACGTCCTGGAACACGAGCCATTTGCGAAAGGGCATCCCGACTTAGAGCGGGCCTGGGCGCAAACGAAGCTAACTCTTTCCGAAAACGTCGGCGCCATGGAGAGGAAATGCTCATCACCGGGCCACGCGATCTCACTCAAACCCTCCAACGAAGATTTCGAGGCTCTTCGCGCCGCGGTGGCGCAACTCAATGATCGGGTAATCGAGTTCAACACCCGTGTTAGGGATCGGAGTAACGAACTCATCCGGATCAAGAATGGATTTTGGGCACGCATGCGGCATGACTACGCGCCGGCCATCAATGTCTACAAGACTTCCGCCGATGCGACTAGGCAAGCCGTCGATGGTATGGCTCAAGAGCTCGACACGATGAGGGAAAGCGTGACCGACGCCGAGCGTCAACTCGTCGAGCTTCGCAGGAACACAGCGGGAACAGACAAAGCGGTGGAGGCTATCAATGGGCGCTTGGCCTCACTCGGTGTCGATGCCTTCAAGATCATGAAGGCCGATGCCAATCAGTACCGCCTGACGCGTACAGGCGGTGCCGCGGATAACTACCGATCATTGAGTGAGGGTGAGAAGACCCTGATCACGTTCCTCTATTTTGTGGAATTGATCAATGGTTCAGCCGTTGCGGACACCACGGCCCCTCTCGACAGAAAGATCGTCGTAATCGACGATCCCATTTCCAGTCTGTCTCATAACTACGTGTATGACATCGCCTCAATCATTGCGCACGACATCATTGACCTAAAGGATGGCGACGGCAAGCAACTCAAACAGGTGGTCGTGTTGACTCATAGCCTGTTCTTTCACCACGAACTGATCCACGTGGGTCCAAGTCACAAGCAAATTGACTTCAAACGTGTGGTCAAGCATGTCCACTCGTCTGTACTTCCGATGCGGCACACTGATCTTCTCAACGACTATGAAGCCTATTGGCAGGTAATCAAGGATGCCAAGGCAGGTCACGCAACGCCGATCATGATTGCCAATGCGATGCGTGGAATTTGCGAACGATTCTTTTATTTCACTCGTCGCCAAAACGATTTCAGGGAGGCGCTCCATCACATCGGCCAACAAGATCATCGGTTCAGCGCATTGGCGCGCTATCTCAACCGTCATTCCCACGCAGACGCTGAGAACCTCACTGACTTTGGCGACTACGATGTGAACTACTACTTAGACAAGTTCCGCGCCGTTTTTGAACAGACCAAGCAATCGGAACACTACAAAGCGATGTTGGGCGAAGAAGATGGGGCTGGTGCAGCGGGCGGAGAGCAATCTGTTGCGGCATAAGCCTCCTGTGGCACCCGTCTGCAGGCATCTACATACGTTTACGGGCTGCTAGAGCGAAATTTAGCGGCCTTCCATCTCGGGATTACCAATATGACCCAACGGCCTCCCCTTACTGACCCTATTGCAACTGCTCTGGCACGGCTTTTCGCCGACCAAACAGAGCGGCGAGATCCTAGCCACTGGGACATTGGGCAGAAGATTAAGCAGGCCAACCTTGGGGCGGCTGATCCTGGACAGTATTCCGAGAAGCCCGTGGGTAAGTTCAAACGGGTATCTGCTACGTTGAGCTGGGCGATTTCCGACAATATGGCCGCGGGCCAGACGTTGGTGGATTTGCTGATCACTTTGGTACGCGGCTCGGGTGGCTTCCGCCCACAGTCGCCAAATTATTGTGGCGAGGATCCCATCAATAACCTGGTCGCAGCGTTCGACACTGAGGGTTGGGAGCTTGGCCTGGATGGGGTGATCCGGCCTAAATTGCTGGACAGCTTGGTTGGCATGCAACTCACGACTGCTCTACGTAGCTATGCGGAGCGTGCCCGTCGCGGCGCGTTGGACAACCCGTTACTGACTGGGACTGCCAAGGATTTTCTGGAAGCTACCGCAAGGCATGTTCTTCTCGAAAGGACCGGTCAAGAGCCCAAGTTCGATAACTTCCCCTATGTGTTAGCGCAGGCGTTTATGCAAGCCGGGTTTGCGGTCCCGAACGTTCCTACCTCCCGCCCTCGCGAGGTTCAGCGGGTCGAGGAAACTGCGTACGAACTTGCATGCGCACTCAATGGACTTCGTAACAAGCAAGGCACCGGACACGGTCGCCCATGGGCCAGTACGGTGACTGATGATCAGGCGCGCTTCGCCATTGAGAGCATGGGCAATATAGCTTACATGTTGCTCGCTGCGCTTCCTTGAGCTTGGCAGCTTCGCATCCATTCCCTCATCAAACACGTAAAGGGACGCCCCATGGCTTTGCCGACCACGATTGATCGGACTTATGTCAATCAGTTGATCACAGCAGAAGTGTTGGAAGGCCAGGAACTCGAATACAAGCGCGATCTACCACGGCCAAATCACGAAGAGCAAAAGCAAACGAAGCAAGATCCACTTGAGGAATTTGCGAAAGATGTTTGCGCTATGGCGAATGCCTCGGGAGGATTGATGTTATTTGGCATCGGCGAGGGCACGGAACATCGCCCGGTTCTTCATGCCATTCCGTTTGATGTCGAAAGCGCAGACGACGCCTCCCGGCGCCTACAATTGAAATTGGACAACCTTGTGGAACCGCGCATCCTCGGGCTTCAATTTCGCGAGATTAAAATGGACGAGGGTTATGTGCTGGCTCTGCGCATTCCAGGAAGCCTCAACGGGCCTCATTGGTGTGGGAGTGCTGACAAGCGCCGCTTCAAAATTCGAAGAGGAACGACGGTGGCCGAATATACTTACCATGAACTCCGGTCTTCGTTTGATCGAAACTCAACCGCCGTTGCCCGCGCCGCCGACTGGATTGGCGAGCAAGTTGAGGTCGTTCGAAACGGTTACCAAGTCATGCCTTTGGTTCCGGGGCCTGTGGTCGTTCTCCATGCCGTCCCGATGGTGAGCTACTACCAAGCGCAGGATCCCGTAGATGTCTTTGAGGTCCAGCAAAACCTCATTAACCTACCTCGCTCCTGGTTCGACAATGGTTTTTCCGCAGATCTGAATTTCGATGGCGTGGTCATGTTCACTAACCGGGCTGATCGTGGTCACGGAGACCCTCGCGACGGTTACCTTCAAGTCTTTAGGGATGGATCCATCCAATCCGTGGCTGGTATCAAATCCGAGTCGGTGGCTGGTCTGCTTTCGCCGTGGCGCATTGCCCATGCTGTCTATGAAGCTTTCATGGGTTATCCAGCCTTTTTGAAGCACATTGGGAAAGATGGACCCGTGATGATGAGTGTGGCGATGTTACGGGTCCACGGTCATCAAATTCGAGGCAGTGACGTGTATGAGGCGAGCAACAAAATTGACCGCCCCGACTTAATCGCCCGTCCAATCTACATCGAGCACGCTGACGACAAGCAACGCCTGCTTACCGAAGCCAGAGTCATGCTGGATGTTTTTTGGCAGGCTTGCGGCCTATCTCGATGCCCATTTTTTAAGAAAAATGGAGAGTGGAATCCAAATCCGCAGTAGCTTTTGGACGCGCGCCGCTAACGGTTTCGGCACGCTTTCCTACCCGCGATAACACGGGCTAATCGTCCTACCCCCGATCCGGCCAAAAGCTTGCTGCTGGTATTCCGGCGGCGGCGTGGTTGGTCATCTGCACATTACTATCGACGATTTGGCCTAACGTTCGGCGGACGCCAGCATCGACGCACACGCAATGTACCCCTGCGCGAGCAACGCCCGCCGTCGTAGGCCTGAGTCATATCGTAGGTCGGCGTAATTACGAAATCCTCTCATCGTGACGCCACCGTCGGATTTGGACAGGACCTCGGTCGTGAACCTCGGATGGCGACGGCAATGGGCCTCATACCATCCGATTGCAGCGCACGAAAGACGAAACGTTTCCTAGCGCAACATGCCTTCGAAGAATCAGCCGCCACCTCGATAAGGGCGCAGGCGGCGCCCTTTGCGTCCATTAGCCGTTTTGCAATAAATGATTCAAACAAATCGCTGCGGTCCTCGTGAATGACTGGTTCGGGGAATGACGTTCGAACCGCCTGAAGGACTTCAACAGCGGTCGTGCATTAGCGATCTCAGGAGCGCCAGGTAGGGCACATGTCCAAAACTTGTAGCGGTGTTGCGTATTCAGGACGCTGATGACGCGGGTGCGCAACCGTCCAACGGCACGGAACCAGGTTCGGGCGACACCTCTCGACGGCGCCTCATAACAAATGCCGGTCTTTGAAGAACGCCGCCGCCGACAGGCCTAAGACTCGCGCGCTGCCTCTTTACGCCTTACGGAACAGCGGCGCGCCCCACGGTGCACCCGTCGTGCCGCCGTCGACCACGATTTCCGCCGCGGTGGTTCCCGAAGCGTCATCCGAGGCGAGGAACAAGGCGGCTTTGGCAACTTCTTCAGGCGTGGCGAAACGAGCGAGCAAAATAGCCGACGCGAGCGCTTGTTCGGTCCCGTCGATGGTTGCGCCCTCTCGCGCGCCGCGTGTCCACATCGGCGTGCGCGTGGCGCCCGGGATAACCGTGTTCACGCGGATGCCGCGCATGACGAGCTCGGCGGCAAACACCTTCGCCATACCAGTCACGCCTGCCTTGGTGGCGGAATAAGCGGCTAAGCCCGGCGAGCCGAGTTCCCGCATGACCGATCCGTTAAGGACGATGGAGCCACCCGCACCCATCAACGGCAGGGCACCTTGAACGGTGAGAAAAACCGCGGTGAGGTTGGTGCGCAGAATCGCCTCGAATGCGGCGGCAGTCGTGCCGCCGAGCGGCGTGGGACCGGAGATGCCTGCATTGGCGAAGACGATGTCGAGCGAGCCGTAGGCTTCCTGAATCTGCTTGAACATCAAATCGATCGCGGCCGGATCGTCGAGATCGACGGCGATACCGAGGGCGTTTTCACCCAGTTCGGCCACCGCGTTGTTCAACTTCGCACGATCGCGCCCCGTAATGACTACACGGCCGCCTTCTGCGATCAAAAGTTGTGCCGCAGCAAAGCCAATACCGCTGTTGCCGCCCGTCACGAGCGCTGTTTTTCCAGTAAAACGCATCTTCCTTCTCCTGTTTAGTGCGCCGCGAGAGCGCGTCCAAAGCCGCGGCTGCTCGCTTTGCCAGTACCTGTTACGCGGCGCAGTGCAGGCGCCGCATCCGAACAATCACGAGCATCGTCGACCCTCGAAATCTGTATGTTGATCATCATGCACAATTTCAATATGATGATCATCATCCAGATTGTCAAGCGGTACGGAGAAGAAAATTGGGCTATTCGCAGGCACAGAAAGCTGAGAACCGGCAGCGTGTTCTGGAGAACGCGTCACGGCAGATTCGCGAGCACGGTATCGAGGCGCTCGGCGTCGCCGACTGCATGCGCAGCGCAGGGCTCACACACGGGGCGTTCTATGGGCACTTCGCGTCGCGCGATGCGTTGATTGTGGAGGCGCTCGAGTACGCGCTCACTCAGAGCAAGGAGCGCATGGGGGCGCGGGAACTTGAAGCCCGCAAGCGGAGCGAAACACCGCTGCAGTCAATTGCCGAGGCGTTCCTCGATGAGCGCCACGTGAAGACTCCTGGCAGCGGATGCGCGCTGTGTGCACTGGCGGGTGAAGCGCGGCATGCGAGCCCTGATATCCGGGCAATGTTGACCCGGTATTTGCACGAGCTGACCTCACGTGTCGCGCAAGCCACATCGAGCGGCGACGAGAGATCGGCGCTCGGCATCGTCGCGACTATCGTCGGAGCGATCACGCTCGCTCGCACGGTGGATGACGATGATCTGGCCAGATCGATTCTTTCTTCGTCGCTCGCGCTGGTTGCGACTCAGGACGATGGGGCGGCAAGGCGGTTTTCCGGGTGTGAGGGTACCCGCGGCGAGCTACCATCTCAATGAATGTCGGCTTCCTGGCGTCATCGCCAAGTGCCGCCCTGATATCACGTATGTCGCTTGCCAACACTTCGGGCTGGACGTAGGTATTGCGCCAAAACTGTTCCATCAGCTCGTCGTGCGTTACCAACCGACCGGCGTTGTCCATCAAGTACTGGAGGATTGAAAACGCCTTTGGTCGGAGTTGAATCCGTTGCGTTTCCCCGTTAGGCGCATTCCGCAACAAGGACTGGTTTGCCGCATCGAGACGAAAGAGGGAAAACTCGTACATGGGAGTTCCACTCGGGTCAGGGCGTGTGCGGGTTTGTCTGGCCGGGACTTCAGCTGCCGCGCGGAACGGCGTTCCTCGATCTGGATCGTAAGGCGGTTCAAGGACGCCTTCCAGTCGTGGCTCGGCACCATCTATTTCTTGCGATTGTTGGGTCGGCCCGGCTGCGCCCGAGGTTGCGGACTGCAATTGCGTGTGGTTTGGGTTTTCGAGTCGCCCGTTCTCGCCAGCAATTATGGAAATATCAGTCAACAATGGCCAATATCACTGCATGGCCAGACCGCGCGAATTCGATCGTGACACCACCCTTGAGCAAGCCCGACTCCTTTTTTGGGCGAAGGGATACGCCGGCACATCCACTGACGACTTGGTGACGGCCATGGGCATCGGACGCCAGAGCCTATACAACACCTTTGGCGACAAGTGGCAGTTGTACGTCGAAGCCCTCATCGACTATCAGCAACGTTCGACGTCATCGCATGTTCAGCGTTTGCAGGCGCCCGCCTCTGCCCTGCAAGGCTTCCGAGACATGCTCGAAGGTCTTGCGGTCGATGACGATGCATTGCGTGCGCTCGGCTGCATGGGCCTGGGCTCTGCGTGCGAGTTTGGCTCGTCCGAGCCACGGTTGTCGGAACTCCGCGCGAGAAGCTCAAAGTACTTACACTCGCGGCTGGTCAAGCGGGTTCGCGAAGGACAGGCAGCGGGTGAGATCGATCCGTCCTTGAGTGCGAGTGAGGCAGCCAACTACCTGATGATGAGCATTACCGGCATTCAAGTTGCCGCCCGCAGCGGAGCGAAGATGGCGGAACTGCGTCGCCTTGCCCGCTTCGCGGTGGATCGCCTGCAGGCGTAGTCACCTGTCTCTAAATGGCGCCGTCATGCACGGCGCTTTTTTTATCACCAATTATTGACTACTCATTCCATAACAGAGATCTCCATGAACACTGATGCCAGCAACAGAAAGAAGGTTGCCCTGGTCTTCGGCGGCTCGCGCGGTATTGGCGCGGCCGCCGCTCGCCGGCTGTCACGAGATGGTTTCTCCGTCGCCCTCACCTACGCTTCACGGCCCGTTTGTGCACGGCACGTGGTGGATGCTGTGCTGGCCGATGGCGGCCAGGCCTTCGCAGTCCAAGCCGACGGCGCCGATGCGACTGCCATCCGGACGGCCGCGGAGAAAGTGATGGCGCTTTTAGGTCGACTCGACGTCGTGGTGGTCAACGCCGGCATCCTGCGTCTGGGCACAATCGACGCCTTCACCCTCGCGGATCTCGACCAGGTGCTGCAGGTTAACGTGCGGGGCATCTACGTGGCGATCCAGGCAGCAGTGGCTCATATGGCGAGAACGGGCGAGTCATCACCATTGGCAGCAACAGCGCCGTACGACCGCTGACGTCGATCGGAACGGTCTACGGCATGAGCAGGCCGCCGTGGCCGCCATGGTCAAAGAGCTCGCTCTAGATCTGGCTCCGCGCGGCATCCGCGTCAACAACATCCAGCCAGGGCCCATCGAAACCGACATGACTGCTCAGCATATCGAACACATCAAGAGCAAGGTTCCATTAGGGCAAGTGGGCCAAACCGGAGACATTGCTGAACTGGTCTCCTACCTCGCCAGCGCGTCATCCCACTACATGACGGGTTCAAGTCTCACCATTGATGGCGGCGTGACGCTTTGACCCTTCTATGTAGTGCTATGACAGCCAAGGCAGAAATGGGCGTCTGTCATGGCATACCCATGATTCACCTTGCCGCGTGCGTCAGCTGTCGAGACGTGTGTGTCCGAGCTCGGCGAAGTCGATATAGCGAGCCGACCAGGCGGCGTTCCCTGAGGATTCGTTGAGGAGCTCAAGTGCACCGGCAAGCTCGAAACCAAAGCGGTGAACATCGTATGTTTGGGTCGAAATGTTCGTGGCTAGCCGGTGCAAGTCCCGCCCTCGCCGGTGGCGATCTGCCGGCTATGCCCAGTGTCATGGAAGGCGCAACGGAATACCTATGATGGGTCGGAAGCAATGGGATGGACTCCTCTTCATCCAATTCGCAATGTGATCGCATGACACGAATGGTCGCTTTGTGCGATTTGGGCTCGGCGGGAAATGTTTCTGAAACGGATTACCCACGACGGCAGCACGTCGGTGTAACGCCTGCCGCGTTATGTTTGGAGCTTGGGAGCGTTGCGCGTTTCGCCGACGGTTCGACTATTGGTATGCCCAATAGTGTCCTTGCAAGAACCACACAGCGCAGGAGGGAGATGATGAGCATGTTCGACATGGCGAATATGAAAAAGCTGAAGTCGCTCGGCGCCAAGGCGCCCGACACGTGGAAGAGCTACCTCGCCTTCGACGAGGCGGCGCGCGCCGACGGCGCGATCCCGAAGAAGTATAAGGAGCTGATGGCGGTGGCGGTGGCGCTGACCACGCAGTGCCCCTATTGCATCGAAATCCACAAGGAGGAGGCGCTTAAGGCCGGCGCCACCGAGGTGGAGCTAGCCGAAACCGCGTTCGTCGCTGCGGACCTACGCGCCGGCGGGACCATCACCCATGCCACGCACCTGATCTCTGAGTAAGGTCCGGGCGGCCATGGGCGGCCGAGCGCCGTCCATGCCTGCCCCATTGTCGCGGCCGGCCAGGTTCCAGAAGATGCAGCGTGGCGAGCAAAGATGCAGCGTGGCGAGCAGGGATTTAGGGGATGCGACAGCAGACTACTCGGGCAGGGAGATGCACGCCGCTCTCGAGGTCGATATTCCGAGATACGCCAGTCGCATCGCGACAACACAAGAGAACGTCGACTTGCTGTCCTCTGCTGAGGCCGTAGAGCTCGGCGCATCGTAGATTTACTGGCCTCGGCTGTCGCTTACGGAGGACGGCGCGACGCTGACTTTGCCCCTGCGACGACGACCACGTCATCTGGCTCACGCCACTCTGGTCTCGTTGACGTTCATAGCTCGGTTCCGTTTACCAAGCCTTGTTGTCATCCAACTCAAAAGCCGCGTTGCGGCACAAGCAATCGGAGGTTCACATGAGCGGCGCTGCAGTCGAGACCCCGCATGCGCGGGGCGTGGATATGAAACTCGAGGTCGTCGTCATCCCTGTTTCGGACATCGATCTCGCCAAGCGCTTTTACGGCGGCTTGGGGTGGAGGCTAGACGCTGATTACGCCTCAGATGATGGCTACTTCCGCATAATCCAGTTCACGCCACCCGGTTCCGGGTGCTCAGTCATCTTCGGCAAGAACGTCACCGCGGCCACCCCCGGCTCCGCCCAGGGCCTGTACCTGATCGTCTCCGACGTCGAGGCGGCCCGCAAAGAACTGGTCGGTCGCGGAGTGGGGATCAGCGATGTGTTCCACGATGCCGCTGGCGTGTACGCCGGCCCGGACGAGCCCTACCTGTTCGGGCGGGTCCGGGTTAACGGTCCGGATCCCGAACGTAGCAGCTACCGTTCGTTCGCCTCGTTCAGCGATCCGGACGGCAATGGCTGGCTGTTCCAGGAGCTGACCCAACGAGCGCCCGGGCGCGTGGACACGGACGCCGCGACATTCGCCTCATCGGAGGACCTCGCGGCTGCGCTGCGGCGGGCGGAGGCCGCGCACGGCGAGCACGAGAAGCGGACCGGCGGCCAACGGGATGAGCATTGGCCTGACTGGTACGCCGAGTACCTCATCCGCGAGCAGGCGGGTAAGGAGTTGCCCTTGTGAGGTGACGGCTCTGATGACCGCCGTCACCATCGCGGTGGCCGGTGCTTCGCCGCCCCGACTGCAAGATGAAGCCTCTGAACCGACCAATCCTACCGACGCCCCGAATGCGGAAAGACACCCATGACTGATCATTTCGACGCTATCGTCATCGGCACCGGCCAGGCCGGGCCATCAATGGCGGGTCGGCTGGCCGATGCCGGCATGACGGTCGCCGTGGTCGAGCGGCACCTGATCGGCGGGACTTGCGTCAATACCGGCTGCATGCCGACCAAGACGCTGGTCGCCAGCGCCTATGCGGCCCATCAGGCGCGGCGCTGCGCCGATTACGGTGTGATCACCGGGTCGGTCAGTATCGACATGGCACGCGTCCATGCCCGCTCGCAAAAGATCTCCGTAGACGCGCGCACAAGCAACGAAGCCTGGCTGCGCAGCATGGCGGGCTGCACCCTCATCTTCGGCCATGCGCGGTTCGAGAGTGCCAGAACGGTGCGTGTCGGCGACCAGCTGCTGGAGGCGGACCGCATCTTCATCAATGTTGGCGGCCGTGCTGTGGTGCCGGACATGCCGGGGGTCGGCGAGGTGCCCTTCTTCACCAGCAGTTCGCTGCTCGAAACCGACGTGCTACCCGAGCATCTGGTGGTGGTCGGCGGCAGCTACATCGGGCTCGAATTCGCGCAGATCTACGCTCGCTTCGGCGCGCGGGTGACGGTGATCGAGAAAGCGCCGCGGCTGATAAGTCGTGAGGACGCCGAGGTGTCGGACGCCGTCCGCTCGATTCTCGAAGCCGAAGGCATTGCCGTCCGCACCCGCGCCGAATGCATCAATTTCGCCCGCCACCCGGATGGCGTATCGGTCGGCGTGGACTGCAGCGAGGGCGCACCAAAGATCGTTGGCAGCCATCTGCTGCTGGCGGTCGGGCGGCGTCCCAACACCGACGATCTGGGCCTGGAAAAGACCGGCGTCGAGATGGATGAGCGCGGCTATATCCAGGTCAACGACCGGCTGGAGACGAGTGTCCCGGGCATTTGGGCGCTGGGCGACTGTAACGGCCGCGGCGCGTTCACTCACACCGCCTACAATGATTTCGAGATCGTCGCGGAGAACATCCTCGATGGAGCCGACCGCAGAGTGAGCGACCGCATCGCCTGTTACGCGCTCTACGTCGACCCACCATTCGGCCGGGTCGGCATGACGGAGGCGGAGGCCCGCGCCACTGGTCGTAGGATCCTGGTCGGCCGACGGCCGATGACGCGGGTTGGCCGTGCCGTCGAGAAGGACGAGCCCCTCGGTTTCATGAAGATCGTAGTGGATGCCGACACCGACGCCATTCTGGGGGCCGCGATCCTGGGCACGAGTGGCGACGAGGCCATTCATACCGTGCTCGACATCATGGCGGCCGGCGGCAACGCCGCCACGCTGCGGCAAACGATGCACATCCACCCGACCGTGTCCGAGCTGGTGCCGACCATCGCCGGCGAGCTTCGGTTCGTTTCCTAGGTTTGCTCACCTGCGCAGTGGTGGTACTCGCTGTGCAAACTACTGAGTCCCGAGATCTCTTTGAACGCAATCCTGGTCCCGCAATCGCCTTAGGAGATGCGCCAAGCCAGACTCTTCATAGTTCGACACCGACCGCACCAACCCGGGCCGGTGGACGATCACTTTCAGCAACCCGCCGATCAACATGTTTGTTCCCGCAACGATCGACGAATTGGACGCGCTGATGATCGACCTCGAGGCGGACCCATCCGTGAAGGTCGTCGTGTTCCAATCGGCGAATCCCGATTTTTTCTGCGCCCATCTCGACGTCGCCAAGGCAGCAGAATGGCCAGAGATGCTGGTCCTTTGGCGTGACATTGTGCTGCGCCTCTCGTCCACGCCGGTCGTAAGCATTGCCAAGATCCGCGGCCGCACGCGCGGCATCGGTAACGGGTTCGTGCTGGCCTGCGACATGCGCTTTGCCAGCCGGAAAAGCGCCCTATTCGGCTACCCTGAGGTCGGCGCCGGACTCGTCCCGGGCAGCGGAGCGCTGGAATGGCTCCCGCGCGGGGTCGGCCGCTCGCGGGCACTTGAGATCGTGCTGAGTGGCGACGATTTCGATGCTGATATCGCCGAGCGCTATGGCTGGGTGAACCGCACGCTCGACGATGACGACCTCGACTCGTTTGTCGATGCGCTCGTCCGGCGTCTGGCCTCGATCGATCGTGAAACGCTGGCCGCGGCGAAGACCCAAATCAATCGGCTCGGTACGCCGACAGCCATGGAGCTTCAGTCGAGCATCGACATGTTCTTCTCGACCCTGGCCTCGCCAAGTGCGCAGGCGCGTCGCGTCAAGCTCCGCAATATGGCTTACGGTGTTCCGGGCGCCTTCGAATTGAACTTCGGCCGGCACCTCCCTGCGCTCGGGCGGGCGGACGACGATGACACGGATACACGGCCCCACTGATCGCGGCCCTGGATTTGCGAACTCGGCGCAGATGTCGCCTGAAGTGACCTGACACCAACAGTGGCCTCGCGCACCGACTTGTTCAGACCTTCCCTGAGGCAACACTGCGCCGGGAGTGGGGATCGCCGGGACATGTGCCGCGGCACGATCATTCGTCGCGGTCGAGCGCCTTGAGGAGGTTACCCCTCAGCCCCACGACTTCCTTCTGAAGGGTGGAGAATTCTTTGGGAGTAAGGCCGACCGCATCGTCCAGGTTGATGCTCAGCGCCTTTTCGCGAAGGCGGCGCCCACTCTTGGTCAAGTGAACACGCACGACCCGCTCGTCTTCCGTATCGCGCAAGCGCTCAACGTAACCCATCCCCTCCAGCTTCTTGAGTATGGGAGTGAGCGTGTTCGACTCAAGAAACAGCTTCTCGCCAAGCCCGCTTACTGTCAGGCCATCGTCTTCCCAGAGGGCAATGATGGTCACGTATTGCGTATAAGTAAGGCCAAGCTCGTCGAGGAGGGGGCGGTAGACCTTGCCGAAAGCCAGGTTTGCCGAGTAGACGGCAAAGCAAAGAAAGTCGGCCAACTTATGATTTGGTTTCATGTCTTTATCTCGTCTGCGCCACGCTGGGCTTCGCTGCAGTATACATCGCATGCGATGCAATCGGAATCGACAGCTGCAACCAGTGCCACTCCCATGACAAAGAGCCGGAATTCGAGGAAAAATATTTTTGCCAACCGCTATTGACTTCTTGCTGATTTTGGCGGAGTATTTATCCATCGCATGCGATTAAGCCGCGTGCGATTGATGTGCGAATGACACCATGTAGTGCTTTTGAAATAGCTTGAAAGGACTTCTTGGCGCCCCTATTCTTATCTACATCGCATGCGCTTAAATCGCATTCGAGTGTTCATCAAGCCAATCCCCAAACCTCCTGCAAGGAATTTGTTATGACCAAGATCCAAAAAATCCAGTACACCGGCCTGACCCACACCAAGATCAATCGCGACCCTGCCCTTCAACGAGGCGAGCACGGCGTCGTCGACGTGAAGCTGTCGACCCCAGGCGGAAAGAGCTATGAGTTCATCGCTGCCGAGCTACATCCCACTGCCGAGCAGCTGTTCGCAGGTGCGTGGTCGGCCTGTTGGATCTCCGCACTGGGTATTGCAGCCTCGCTGAAGAAGGTGACGCTGCCGGAAGACACCACGGTGGACATCCGGGTCAACATTGGCGAGACCGGCCCGGCATGGTTCCTTGGCGCCAAGTTCAATGTCCGTATACCCGGCGTGGACCAGGCAGTTGCGGAGGCTCTTGCCCATTCGGCTCACCAGATTTGTCCTTACTCCAAGGCGGTGAACGGCAACATCGAAGTCGCCATGGAAGTGACCACGGCGTGAAGCAGGGCCAAGCCGATTTGTCGAGCCATCAGCGACAAATCGGCCCACGGCCGACTCCAAGCGACGACCCTTCTGCTTCGATGAAGCGACCTCCAAACGTCGCGGCATCCAACGTGGTGTCCAGCGCTCATCTGTAGCTTGGACACCAAACTCCCAGAGAGAACGGACGACACGAGTTGGAATCCTCTCACCCATGGAAGGTTCCTTCTTGAATTTGCCGTCTAGTGCCTAGTTCTTGAAGGTTCTTGCCTTTGCATCCATCCGGTCACCTCATGAAAGAGCAACTCTCCTCGGTTGCGATCGGCTGGACCAATTTACGTAACCCCCCAAAAAATCCCCTGTGAGAAATGAGTCATGATCAAGATCGAAAAAGTCCACTACACCGGCCAGACCCACACCAAGGTCAATCGGGACCCCGCCCTTCAGCGCGGCGAGCACGGCGTTGTCGACATCCAGCTGTCGGCCAAGGGTGGAAAAAGCTATGAGTTCATCGCCGCCGAACTGCACCCCACCGCAGAGCAGCTGTTCGCAGGTGCCTGGTCGGCCTGCTGGATCAGCGTCCTGGGTATCGTAGCCCAGATGAAGAAGGTCGCACTGCCGGAAGATACGTCGGTGGATCTCCAGATCAACATTGGCGAGACCGGCCCGGCTTGGTTCCTTGGCGCCAAATTCACTCTCCGCATTCCGGGTGTGGAGCAGGCTGTTGCGGAAGATCTTGCCCATTCGGCCCATCAGTTCTGCCCTTACTCCCAGGCAACGAAGGGCAATATCGAAGTTGTGACGGAAGTAATCACGGCGTGAAGAGTGGCCAGACCGGTTCGTCGTGCCTTTAGCGACGAACCGGTTCACGGCCGGTTTGGAAGGCACTAGCGCTTCCTCCCCTTCTGGTCACCCGATGAAAGAACGATTCCTCTCAGTTTTGACCGGCACCGCCTTCAGGAGCCATCCGATGTCCAATATCACGTATCCCACCGATCGCACCGCGTACCTGCTGGTCGATCCGTACAACGATTTCTTGTCCGAAGGTGGCAAGGTCTATCCATTCATCGAAGCGGTGGCCAACGAAGTCGGCCTGCTCGACAACCTGCGCAAGCTGGACCGCGAGGTTCGAAGCCAAGGCGTTCCCGTGTTCTACGTGCCGCACCGCCGCTGGGAGCCGGGTGACTACGAAGGCTGGAGCCATCCGAGCCCCAACCAGATGAAGGTCATCCAGGGTCACCACTTCGCGCGCGGTGAATGGGGCGGCAATTGGCATCCGGACTTCACACCCAAGACGGGTGACACGATTGTCCAGGAACATTGGGGCTCCAGCGGATTTGCCAATACCGACCTCGACTTTCGCCTCAAGCAGAAAGGCATCACGCATGTGATTGTGGTGGGCCTTCTCGCGAATACGTGCATCGAATGCACTGCACGTTATGCCAGTGAGATGGGCTATCACGTCACGCTGGTCCGCGATGCCACGGCCGCGTTCAAGCGGGAAATGATGCATGCAGCCCATGAACTCAATGGCCCGACTTTTGCCCACTCCATCGTGACGACCGACGAGCTGATCGAGAACCTTGCTCAGTAAGCCACGGCACCCATGACGATGAACTTATTTTTCCCCCATCTTGGAATTTCTTATGAAAATTGAAAACGCTACTGTCCTTGTCACCGGAGCCAATCGCGGGCTCGGTCTGGTATTCGCACGCGAGCTGCTCGCCCGCGGCGCTCGCAAGGTCTACGCTGGCGCGCGCGACCCTGCAACCATCACGCAATCGGGTGTTGTGCCCCTGCGACTGGACGTCACCAACGCAGACGATGTGGCGGCAGCCGCAGAACAGGCGCCAGACGTCACACTTGTGATCAACAACGCTGGCATCGCTCAGATCGGAGGCTTTCTTGCACCGGACAGCGAAGACGTCACGCGACGCATCTTCGAGACCAATTTTTTCGGCATGTTGCGCATGAGCAAGGCCTTTGCGCCGATTCTCAAGGCCAACGGTGGTGGTGCGCTGCTCAATGTGTTGTCGGTCGTCTCGTGGTTTAGCGGCGGCGGGATGGCCGCTTATTCGGCGAGCAAGTCCGCCGCGTGGTCGCTGACCAATGCCCTGCGCATCGAACTGGCGGCACAGAAGACGCAGGTGCTGGCGCTGCACATGGGCTTCGTCGATACCGACCTTGCGCGCGAGTTCGATGCCCCGAAGTCCAGTGCTGAGGAGATCGTCAAGCGCGCGCTCGACGGACTCGAATCGGATCTGGATGAGGTGCTAGCCGATGAGGGCACGCTGCAAGTGAAGCAGGGTCTGATAGCGGCCAGACCCAGCTACCTACCGCAGAGCGCCTGAAGCCGGGTCTTCACTAGGCCTTGGGCGCGTCTCTTCCTTGGTGATGGCCGCGAGCATTTTCGGACTCGTGCTGTTCGTGGCGCGCGGTTATGCCCACGATGTCGCCAATGGGGGCGCCAAATTTGACCACTTAAGCGGCAGCACCAAAAGCGAGTTCAGCTACAACAAGAACGCTTCGGACACCTATTCCGTTAAGTGCGAGTCCAATCGCCCGGGCCGATAGCGATCAAGCAAAGTGACAGTATCAACGCCGACGCCATCATCATCCTTCTCTACAGGTTACGTCATGGACACCAACTCATCTCCCTACGTCCCTATCTCTTGCGAATTTCATGATCGTCTGGAGGACATCGCAACAACACGCACACTTGCGCGGATCAGCTTCCTTGACGCCACGGGTGTCGTGAGCCAATGCACCACGACCATCGCGGATGTGTATGCACGCGACGGAGCTGAATATCTTGCGACGGACTCTGGCGAAACCTTCCGGCTGGACCGGATTCTTGAAGTCGACGACGAACACCTACTAAGTGATTGAGACGATTCAGATGAAAACACTCTCATTCTTGAGTGCCGTCCTTCTCGATATCGCTAGCGTCCTTTTGCCCCAGCTGGACGCACTGCTAGATGCCTATCGGTGGATACGAGCAAACGGCACCTCCTGGTTTTGCTTGAAAAGCCCAATGACGACTGTATGCCGAAACAGTTAACACGATGGCCGCCTTGAGATGGCATACAGATGGTCGGCGCGTGCCGGCTAGACTCCCTACTCGGATCGATTTCCCTTCGCTTCGCCTGCCGAAGTGCTCGCCCTGAAAGTCCACCAGCCCCCGCATGCTGTCATCCCCCATCCTTGGAGTAATTTATGAAAATAGAGAGCGCTGCTGTTGTTATCACCGGGACCAATCGCGGCCGCGGGCTCACGGCCCAAGCACGGCGAAAATCATGAATTACCTCGTCGATATACTGGGTCGTTCGGGTCTGCTGAAGCGCGACCTCGACTATCACCTGCTGCGCGCCTCGATGGTGATCATCTTCGCGTGGTTCGGATACGACAAATGGTTCGAGTCTGAAATCGTAGGACTACTTCCATTAATCAGCCACGGTCCATTTATCTTCTGGACGATTCCGGTCCTGGGCATTCGAGGCACGAGCTATTTTCTAGGAGCCTCTGAATGGACTTTTGGCTCGTTACTGCTCTTGGGATACTGGAATAAGAAATTGGGAGTGCTGGGCGCCCTCGGTTCTACCTTCACCTTCTTTGCCACTTTCACGATCATGCCATTTGCTCCTGGCGCATGGGAGCCTGCCGCTGGAGGGTTTCCAGCCATGACAATAGTTTCGGGCTTCCTTTTGAAGGATCTCGTTTTACTGGCTGTCTCCGTCTACCTACTCAAGCAAGACGTTGCCCGAGTGATCGAGGCCCGGGCTCTGCCGATGAGAGGGATACCATCCTCATCCGCAAGCTGACATAGCTGCTGGCGACAAACGCCAGCATCGATGTTGCCGCGAACATGGCCACCGACTGACGCGTCGCCTCATCACTTGGGCCAGCCCCGCTGTGCCGAACCCGCGCTGGCATGACGACTTCACCCTTTAATTACCATAAAGTTCGGGCCAGGTCCTGTATCGGCGGCAGCGCCATCGCCGTGATCTCAACGCAATGGTGCGACCTCTAAGCCACCCAAGTAACGCCTCGTACCTCGCAGTCCTCCATCCATCTCCCCGGGAGAATCGAAATGTCTTCCAAATCCTCAATTAACTTAAATCGCATTGTCTCTTTGGTGATAGAGGCAAGCATTTTGGGACTCGCGCTCTTCGCGACACGCGGCTATGCCGGCATAACCGGCGATGACGCCATTCGGCATGCGGCCTTGAGCGGCGGCACCACAAGCGAGTTCAACACCATGCAGACCTCAGATAACTACTCCGTTCAGTGCGAATCCAATCGCCCGTGCCGAGCCGATAACGGTCGAGTCCAGTGACAATTTCAGGGTCAACGCCCTGGTCGCCCTTCTCGACAGCCTAAGTCACGGACACCAAGTCTTCTCCCCACGCCCTTTTCCAGTTACGCGTCTATGGTGTGTTGCGTTGACCAGCGGAAATTTCAGTCGAAAGCGGACGATCGGCCTACCCTCGATAACGAGCCCTAATCGCCGGCCTTCACCTCGGCACCGCGCGACACTTCCCTTGACTGCGCTGGAAAGACCCGGAGCGCGAGCGTGTGGCCAGAGGAACAAACCACAGCAACGCGGCACGCCAGCTAGGTTGCGCCCGTAATGAGACTACTGCCCAGCTGCGATTCGGCCAGACAGCGCCCGGGTCGGACGACATTTACGAAGATTCGATGGTTTTCAGAACCCGATCCTTCTCGGCCGCCGGTAGCTCTTCAAACGCCAAGATCAGGCGGGCCAGGCGCTCGTCCTCAGCAAAGAGATACGCCACCGGCACCCTCAGGGCGGCGGCGAGGCGGGCCACGGTTGCCATGTCTGGCTCGTGCACTCCCTTCTCGTAGCGATTGATACGGGTGCTGGCCACGAACTGATCCAATCCTGCCCGGATACCCAGTTCTTTTTGGGACAACTGGTGCTTCAGGCGAGCCTCAATGAGACGTCTCTGAAAGACCAAGCGAATGTCGGTACGGCGGGGCATGTCACAAATCCATGCAGGACAGGCCTACGAGATTCGTAACATCCACTTGCCTTGGATACTACGAGTTTCGTAGTATCCAAGGCAAGCAAATCCAGCGGGCTCACAGAGGCTCCTTGTATGTCAGTGCAGCTCATCCTTGACGACGACGGCGGCATCGCCATTCCGCTAGACTGCATTACACAGGAAGCGTGGATGCTCCAGCGCGAGCGGGCCGCTCATGCTGGAGCCGTTGATGGCTTTCGGGAACGGCTCGCCCAATGTTTCGCTCTGAGTCTCGTCGAATGTCTCGACCCAGATCTCAAGCCGCCCACGGAGTCACAACTCAAGTACGCCACAGCCATCGCTCGAGAGTTGGGGATCTCACTCCCATCCGAGGCACTGCGCTACCGCGGCCCTATGGCCGAATTCATCGATCGCTTCGCCGAAGCGATGCGCCTCCGGCGTCGCAGCTACCTACAGAGCGACTCGCACTGATTTACCCCGAGGCGTTCGTCGGCATGAAACCTCGCCAGACCCAGCCCCTAAATCAGGCGCTCTCGTACCAACCTCCGCTCTAAGTCACATTAATCGCGGAGGCTCTCGCCATTGGGGCGCCACCCTGACGCGTGCAGTCATGGCCGAGGACACGCATGCGCAGGCATCGTCTCTGCCATTCGGATTCCGCATCGCAAAGAACGAAGGGGCGTGGCATCGGCGACCGCCCCACGCGCGAAATTCCTGCCTAGGATCAAGCTGACGCAAGTGCGTCGCCGCACGCTCGCTCCAGGCGCTCTCCATGTCCCAACGCTCGATCTTGCCGGTGCGTCGATTGAAGATAGGGGCCGATCTGAGATGGTGCCTCAATACTTCATAGTACGGCTCTAAGCCTGGACATTCTTCTGCCTGCATAATGATTGATGCGTCGACCCTCAGAAACGTGAATCCACCGTCATCGAGTTTGAAATCCAGCCATGATGACTCAGTGCATTGATAGCTTCGCCGCATCTTCTCCCAAGACGCCAATATGTCCATGGCGCCGTCTAAGTCTCCAGTCTCATCCCAGTGCTTTGAGCACTCGCTAGCAACCAGGATCGACGCATGAAGATCGCTACGCTCAAGAGCATAAAGAAGCAAATCCGTGCCAACGCCAACGGACGCATAGTCACCATCCTCATCGTAAAGCTCGCGGAAGCTTGATATCGAGGGAAAGAATTCGCTACCGCGGCGACGCCAAAGCCAGTAGCCAAGAGCTACCGGGCAACATAGGAGCATTGCTGCGCTGATCTCTTCACGGTGACTTCCAGTGACGTTGGAGATCAGCGTAGCTGAGTCCAAACACTCGCCATGGCGGTGTTGGATTGACCGAATGAACCTCGCGGCGACACGCCTAAATGCCTGGAGATACCGCTCCTCTGGCTCGGACTCAACTAATGGAGACCAAAAGTCTCGACACCTTTGACTTTCCCTCGCCTTCGGGTCGCCCTGCTTGACCACCCATTGAGTGACATTGCGTCCAATCTGCATGGAAGTCGCCAGCGACCTACTCACTGGAACAATTCGAGCTATCGAAATGCCGGCAAACACATTGCTAGGGTTTTCCATCCAGGCCGGTGCCCGCCGAGAGGAATTCCTAATGCCCGCCAAGAGCAAAGACCGGTCGTCGATACGCCCTAGAGCATGTCCCGCGCGAACTTCCACGCAGTGACCCTCCCAACGTCGATGCAACCCGGCGTTTAGAAGCACAAGCCACTTGCCAACATCCCTACAGACTGCTGCGACCTTCTTCTTGAACTTTTCAGGGAATCTATATCGAAGTCCCACGCTGGACAGAAGACTCTGATTGCAGCACGGGCATGTAAAGGCAGCGTTGCTACCTGACGCAAAGGGAAGCAGAGATCCACATGCCCTGCATGTGACCTCCAAAGAACAGCCGTGTAGAGGGCATCGCGCCACCGCCAAATGCTGGTGGATTCTTAAGTGAATGCCAGCCGAGATGCAACGCTTGCACATTCGGAGGTAAGGCGACATCCAGTAAAGGGGGACTTCCCGTCTCATGGCCTGATCACTTGCCTCGATTGCCTGCAAGGCACTCATCCCAAGAATTTCAGGTAGCTTGCTGGTGTCTTCGAGATACCGTGTCCACAAAGAAGTGCGGAAGTCGACTTCTCTTGGTGAGACAGCAGCATGCTTCTGGTGGCGACAAGCACGCAGCAGCGCCGCAGGGCCCAAGCCCGCGAACCAAGAAACCTTGTTCAACAGCGCATATGCTGACTCCGACGGAAGAAGAGCGTCATCTCGCCACGGCACAAATGAGGTAGCCACGCCAGTCATCACTCAGCCCTTGATTGCGTCCTTCAAAGCAGCGTCAATAGTCACCTCACCCAAATCAAAGCCTGGAGCGTCTTCGCACTTACACCTGATGGCGATATTCGCAAGGAATGCGGCAACCATGTCCATGGGCAGTCCGTCATTGAGCATGGCAGGTGGAATAATGACGCGCATCCTCTCCCAAATAAGTTGCCTCTTCGCTGCAAAACGAAAGCCAGCTGCAAATGCCTTGGGAAGTAGAAACTCCGTGTAACACCAGCCGCTTCCGACCGGGAATTCCGACTTAACGTCAAGCGACTCGCAGATGGCGCCTAGATCTTTTAAGGAGCGTAGGCCGTGAAACTTCAAAAGCTTGTCCATGAAACGCTTGTTGAGATCGGACCGACCGTTTTGTTTTAGCTGCGTTTGTCGGTCCACCAGCTCCCGCTGCCCAAAAAGTATCGTCATGACCTTTATTCCTGCCGCGCATAGACCATTGATAACCGCCTTGAGCCACACAAACTCCGCATCAGTCACCTCTTGTGCCTCGTCAATAATGATGAAGATCCGTCGGGCGCTTCCGGACAAGGCGATCAACGCACCATTGACTTGCATGCGCTTGATCGCCAGATCGCGATCAATCTTGTGCACGTATTTGATGGACGTCAAAATCTGCGTCAGAAGTCGCCCTTCGGCCTGAGCCTTTCTGTCATCAACAGACTCCAGAAGTACGACTCCTGCATCGGGGAACTTTCTCTTCAACTCCCGCACAATTGCCTGGATGCAAAAAGACTTTCCAGTAACAGGCTCCGCCCAAAAGGCGATCGAAGAGCGAGCTTTGCGCGATATACGCAATACACGAGCTATCGCATCTCTTACGGGCCGGGTCGGAAGTACGGCCGCCTCTTCAAGAATCGGGTGATTGAACCAATTGAGTTCGCGCTCGATCAAAATATCGTCTGTGGTGCATCGCATCTTCAGTCCTCCTTAAAAAGCCATCAGTTCGTCGTAATCGAGGTATTCGTCATTCAACTCTCCGGATGCGTCATCACGAGGAGCGGAAGGTGAGTCCTCTCCTTCTGGCGTCCGTGTCTCGCCCGTGATTTGGCTGGAAGGATCACTGTCACATGGCGCCGCTGGAAAATCGTGGTCACACTTGCTCCCAGTAAGCTCGTCGCCTCGCAACTGGGCTTCGGCCAGAACGCTGCGGTCTTTGCGGGAGATAGCCGGGCGTGAACCGTCCTTCGGCAGCTTCCGGATCGATTCTTTCAGTGACTCAAGAAACCGATGAACTGGACATTCCGAGTAGCCTACGGAGAGATAACCATCACGAATAAGCGCATTGATATGCACGCGTGTCTCTCGGGAGTGTCTCGAGTGACTCCAGCGGCCCATAACCTTAGCGGTATCGATGTGGACCCCGCGGGCACTAAAAATTTCCATGGTGCGGATGTCACGGCGCTTGACATGACCGAATACGCCCTGGCCGATTAGCGAGAATGTTCGCGCAAGTTCGATACCGGTGTACGCCTCCTGCTCAAAGGTGAAGTAGGGTCTTCGACCATCTTCCTTACTCCCGCGAATCGTCAAGGGAATCACAGATTCATCCAACCCCGCCATGCCGAAGGGAAGCGCGGCAGCACGGGAAAGACAATGCCAAAAGCGTCATCGTCGTTCAGGGCCGCTTGTAGACGACCAAGCGGTGACCCGCCGAAGTTCGATTTGGACGTGCGGCGATTGTGGTCAGCGATGATGTCTCTCACCAACTCAACTACCTGACGCGCGGTCAACTCGGCTTTTGTTGCTTCTTTCTCGGCATTCTGTCGAGCCGAATCCTGGGGAGACGTCCCCACCGTGCTAGGAAGACGGCGGAACCCTCGGCGCTCAAGAGCCCCGAAGATATTTTCCACCGTCGGTCGCCGCTCAAAGCGGCGAACGGGGCCAAAATTAAAGTCGCACCCAATGATTGATCGCGCGCGATTCGAAACCTCACCAGCAATGTGAATCAAGGCATTGTCGATGAGGCACTGATTGAATCCGCACGAAGTGAAGGGACCCCCAAGTTCACGGGGTAGGCCGGCAGCGGACTCAAGCTCCAAACCGCCGCAACCAACGCGCGGCGCCGCGTTCCCTGTAGCGCTATCGAGTGCGTCAAGCACATCATCCGCATTAGCCTCCCGACGAAAGATGACCTTGTATCCCAAGATTAAGCGCAGTCGCCTGTCGATCGCCAAGATGATGGTCACTCGCTCAACAGGAAGCCAGCGCATTCCTTCCGGCGACTCGATGCCGATGGACCCGATGAACCCGCACTTATGCTCGTCAATCTCAACAAGGTCGAACGGGCGGCTAGCCAGAAGGCGTCCGCTATGGCCACTTCCAGTATG
Organism: uncultured Gammaproteobacteria bacterium; assembly: GCA_963783075.1. GTDB lineage: Bacteria > Pseudomonadota > Gammaproteobacteria > Xanthomonadales > Rhodanobacteraceae > Dyella. The sequence goes on from CAWAMF010000007.1 coordinate 31,088, forward strand.
TGATCGCGCTTTAGCGCGAGCTCCCCACTGAGTGGCTACTATGTCGTCATAGCGCCGCTCTAGAAATTCGATTACGTATTTGCGAATTGCCTCAAGACCTTGGCGCTTCGTGCACAGCGGCCACTCACCATCACTAACTCCACCCTGTTGGCAGAGCTCAATGAATTTTTGATGAGCCGATTTCTGCCTGAGCTTCGCTTCGTGTCCAAGAACACGCTTGGCGGTCAGAAGCAGATACGCGTCAAATTCTGCAGCAATTTTGACCCTTTGGCGAAAGAATGCGCACAGTGCACCCGTTAGGCCGCCCCGAAGATTTCTACCGGAGGCGATCAGGGGCGCGCGTCGTACGGGCCGAGACACGCGAAGTCGTGGAAGAAGTCCCCGCCAGCCGAACTGGCGACCTCCTGCGTCGCTCTTAATGCAGCGACGAAACGATCGCAAGAGGGTTTGTCGATAAATTCCGTGCTCAGAAATCGACGGATCAAATGGCTGGCCATCGATATAGTCGGTCACTGCCTTCTGCAGTCGACTAATGTGAAGCGCCGCCTCATCGCTATAGCCTTCAGTGCTAACAGGCACCCATTCGGCGTAGTTTTGCCAGTCCACTGGTGCAGTATCTCGAGTATATTTAATCTCACTCATACGTCGCGAGACCAAACTACGGTCTTTGTCGACCAAGGGCGGGAGTCGAGATCGGAATGCAGAACGCGGTTGCGAATCAGCGTCGCGATCGCCCCGTAAAGGATTCCTAAGTTGACAGTTGAAAGCTCTCGAGTCAGCTCGCCTAGTGTGCTTCTTCCTTGTTGATGAACGATCATCGCCAACTCCCGCTGCACCCCATCGGTGGGGTGTCGCTGGATACGGCGAATACAGGCTATGACTCTGCGCCAGTTTTCCGTGCGCTGGACAAAGGCATCGAGGACACGAAGATTGACGTGAAGAACGCCGTTGAAGGGTGTTAGATTCGCCGGTAGATCCTTGGATGACTCGGAGCCAAACACCAGGCGCACTGGCAGCTCTTCACCTTCCGTGGTCGTGACGATTGCGAACTCTCTGCTTGGATGGGCTAAATCAGCGTTGTCTTGCACTCCGTACCATTGAGGGAGGTATGCGATGTATCTGAGCGTCGGATCGCCTTCTAGTAAATAGAAGGCCTCGCACTGCGGATCGCTGCTCAAAATGAGGTCACGCGATTCGAATGGTGGGCGCACGAGCCAGATGTTCGAACCTTGTTCCCCCCCTTTGCCGAATCGCTGCAGTCAATGTGTTGCGCGCCGCTTGCGCTGGGGTCTTCCGCTTCTGGTGTGCCAAAGTTTCGCCCTCCCGTGAAAGGTGAGCACGAGCGGCACGCGATGATGCAGCCGAGGGCTGGGCGCAAGCGCCCTTGACGTCCCTGCGGGGGCGCCTTAACTTATACCGGCAGCACACGGGGCCGTGATCCCGTGCTAATAGCCAGCCCCTAGCCGGGCTGGCTATTTTTTTGGGTTGTATTAACTATTCTTTTACATCCGGACCAAACGGCCGAACCTCCCCAGATTATGAGTATGATCTAGGGAAGTCTCGAATGGATATTCTCCAATCCCTTGAGGACGGATATTAAATGGGTCGACACACGACGAGCCGCACTCTTCGGGTTGGCCCAAAGCTTTGGGCTCACTTTCTGAAGCGCCACTTCTCCTGCGCTAGCCTGGAGCCGCTCAACGCGCAATTGCTTTGGCCGCCAGTGCCGTTCGAAACATTTGAGTTCGGCTTCTTCCCGGAGCCGTTGGCGAAGAGGCTTACCCCTAAAATTTTCGAGCGCGCCCATGACCTAGGCCGAAATCCGGATGGGTTCTATACGTCCGAATTCCATAATCCGGAGATCAAATTCAATCTATTTGAGCGCGTAGTTCAGCGCGTCCCCGGATCCAAGTACTGGCTGCTAAGGGAAGTCGCCCCGTTTCTTCGTGAAACGCCCCCCTCTATAGACATAACAGCCGACATCGCAAGAGGCTTGCTCGACGATCTAGGGTTGATGGTGCTGGAGCGTCGATGCGTTGCCGCCTGGGAGCACTTGAGCCCAGAAAGCGTAGCCCGGGCGGAAAACTCGACAACAAATGCGCTGTTCTTCCATACGAGGCTACCCGAGTACCTGGCTCTGGCCTTAAGCCTTACTCACTTGGCTGTGTGGAACGAACCGCCTGAGCAACAGCCAAATTTGTCAAGTCGCATGTTGCAGCTTTGCCCCATCGCTGCGATTCATTTTGGCATCTCGCTTGAAGAAAACGAACTTGATCTGAATGGAATCGATTACGTGCTTTTGCAAATGGGAATTGAACGGGCAAGCAACAATTTGGGGCGACATGGGTCACGATCCATGAGTGTCCGCGAAGGACTCGAACCACCAGCACTTCAACGCCATATCGTCCTCGTCCCGGCAACTGAGGCAACACAGACGGCGATCCACTGCTTGTCGAAAGCTGCAAACCTGCAACATAAAATCTTTGATCCTTGGCGGGATAGCTGGCCGGACATTGCAGAAGCACTAAGTGCTGTCCGGCTCAATACAAACGTCATAGAGCCAAGCGAAGCAGTTAGCATTCTGAGTGACGCGGCATCAAAGGTCCCAGCCTTGTTTGATGCCCGCGCTCACGCTGCCTTCCAGCGCTACCAGGTCTCCGGAGCTAAGCGGGCTGCAGGAATTTCTCGAACCAAGTAGCCATGATGTGTTCCGCTACCGCATGCAAGAAGGCAGAACCGGCTAAGTAGCTTCCCCTCGGGGGCGTAACAGCAATACTTGCGAGTGAGAGCGAGTAACATTTATAGCTGGAATGTCGAACAACTAAGACTGTTACGATTCGAAGCGACTGGATCGCAAGTGATTGATTATTCGCGCGTTTCAATATCACACAATTAGTTGGCTCGGGTCCTCGCTTGGCTGGCTTCCCTCGCGCATGGAAAGCGTCAATGCCTCGCCGCCGTAACCGCTTAAACTGGCTGTACGACAACGACTTACAGCAGTTTACAACACCCACGGGCCGCGTCATCTCACTGCACGAGATCGCGGCCTTGTTACAAGATCAGGCCAGTTGTAGCCACGACTTCCAAGGGCCGTGGACCGGATGGCGCATGCGCCAGAACCGACTGATTGCGCCTGGCGGTGCCTTCCGATCCAGCGCCATCACGCCGCAAACACTCCGCGCCTTTACTCGGTGGCTCGCGAGCTATCAGGGCGAACAGGCACAGCTTGAATTTCGCAACGAGCCAGACCACCAGACGCAGCCACCACAGCCTGTGTGCCCTCCGAACTCTGCCGGTAGAGAATCCCGCGAATGCATTCCACATGCCCCACAACGAACGGTTGCGACGGCGGAGCCTGAAACGCCAGCACAGGCTGAAGCGCAGCCATACGAACCACGGCGACGGGCTGAGGTGATACAGCTGGCTCTGTATCGGGATCGTGTGCGCGCTCGATGATGTAGCGATACAGCGGCACCGTGGCCAGAACCAACACAGCCGCCAAGACGTAATGCCCTATCTCTTTTCCCGTCATAGCCCCCCCCCCTGTACCCCAAGACTACCAAAAGCGGGTTTAGCGAGGCTATGACCGGACTCCGATAGAGGAACCGGCACCAGCTGCAAACACTTTGTATATACAACGCCCGAAGGCGTCCCCGGACATGCGTCCAGCCGAAGCCATCACGGCCCCTTGCCACCGCCGGTGCCGAAGGGATCAGAGTTCCAGGCATGATACTCAGGAGGGGTGTACGCCGTCGCCGTCTGCCGCTCCTTGCGCGAGCCGATAGCGCCCTCTTCCGCATACACAGTTCCCACCCCCTGCCGGCCGGGCGGCGAAGCCGCTTCCCGGCCGGCAGGGGGCTGGGACTGTGTGCCACCGTCACCACGAGCGCCACCAGTGCCGCCAGAGGGCGGCAGGAATGGGTTGTACATGCCATTGGCGACGATCAAACGACATTGCTTCACCGGCACCTCATAACGCGTGCCCTGCTCCGTGTTGCACGTGCACCGACCATCGTCCGCAGCAATGCAAAAAAGACGCGGCGCAGCCTGAACGTCCAAGTGATCAAACATCGGTGCAGACCACGGAACACCGGCCACACGCGGCCGCATCCACTTGACGAAATCCTTATTCCGCAGCGCATCGGACTGCGATGCGGCAGAGGAAGCGGAGCCGGCCGTCGCCGCGGCTTGCTGCACATCAGTCGGCTGCGTGTATTTGTGCATGCGATACGGAATGATGATCGCCAACGCCACGCCCAAGAGCGCCAGAGCACCCGCGAAATACACAATGCGCGGCGTCCGAACCTTCATCGTGTGCAGCGAGCTGGACTTGTAGAGATCGAACACTTCCTTCGGCAGCGGGTCGAATGACACCTGCCCCGTTTTCTTCGCCGTGCGGGCGTCAGGATCGTCCATGCAGCGCTGCCAGGTGAAGGTCTGCCGCACACCCTTGGAACGCCGCACGGCATGCACATGGTGATCAACCAAACGCCGCACGTAAGCACTCATGTTCGCAGGGTGCTGCGTGGTAAGCAGGAAATCCATGCCGTAGTGCCGGACCTTCGTAATACGCTGCACCCAATCAGCCGGCCGGCCGTTGTCCTTGGGCATCAACGCCATCGTACCCGGAAACGAACCGTCCTCCTGGCACTCATCAAGACAGATGATCGAACCGGGCGGAAGCTCCCACCACTTGTGCAGCATGTCCTCCGTCAGCGTAATCGCCAAGCCCTCTTTCAGGCCGTTGATGCCGTACTGGAAGATCGGCCTACCCGGCTCTTTCTCAAGAAGCTCAGTGATGCGCTTCACCAGCGTCGCCGTCTTACCGGAACCCGGCAGACCCGTAAAAAGAGAAACCGGCATAACCGCCCCTTAGCTCGACTTCTTGCCGAGCGATGTCATGTGCACGCGGGCGGCATCAACGATCCTGCGCCCTGCCCATGCACTCAGAATGACCGTCATCGACTGATCAATGCGCAGCACGCCAATCCACGGCAGCAGCGGCCCCGCCTGACCAAGCATCGCCTGCAAGCCGGTACTATCGATGATGCCGGTAGCGCCCGCATTCACCGCGAAACCAATACCCGCAGCAACGAGAGCAGACAGCACCATTTGCCCCACGACCGAGAGCAGCATTTCACCGATCCACGCGACGAAAACAGGCATTACTCGTTACTCCCCGCGGTAATCTTGTAGGCAGCGAAAAGCGCGAAACCAAGAATGATGTAGCCAGTCGCGTTCAACACGTCGCAGCCCATCGACAACTTTGCTACGAACGGAATAGAGGTGAACGCGAAATCCTGCAACGGACACTGCCGCGCATAACCAAAACCCGCCTGGTTGTACGAACCAGCGTTCGCTTGATCGCCTTGCGTATTGCCAACACTCGGCTGCGCCCATACGCTCGACTGCGAATACTTCGTCTGATCCGACGCGAACGTAGGCGGCTGCTGACCATTTGTTGAGTTTCATCCAAAACTGAGCCACTTCCCGGGGTGATTTTCGTCGAATTTTGAGCCACCTCCTACCACCCTCCGCTCACGACACGAGCGGGAGTAACGGGAGTGATCGACGTGGCCCTATTGAGCGTAATCCGACGCTGGCACCTTCGCGACAAGATCTCGATCCGAGAGATCGCCCGACGCACGAAGCTGTCACGCAACACCATTGCCAAGTACCTGGCGAGCGGTGAGACCAGCCCGCGCTATCCGCGCCGCAAGAGTCCCAGTCAGCTGGATCCGTATGCGGCCGAGCTGGTCCGTTGGCTTCGCGCCAACCAGCAACAGCCCCGCAAGCAGCGCCGCACGTTACGACAGATGCACGCCGCCCTGTTGATGAAGGGCTACCCTGGCTCCTATGGCCGGGTCGCCGCGTTTGCCCGCGAGTGGCGTCGGGTCGAGCAAGAGCGGTCCCGCACGGCCGGTCGGGGCACCTTCGTGCCCCTGGTGTTCGCCCCGGGCGAGGCATTTCAGTTCGACTGGAGCGAGGATATTGCCCGTATCGGTGGGGAGCGCGTAAAGCTGCAGATCGCGCAGTTCAAGCTTTGCCATAGCCGCGCCTTCCTGCTGCGCGCCTATCCGCTGCAGACCCACGAGATGCTGTTCGACGCGCACCAACACGCCTTTGCGGTGTTTGGTGGCGTGCCCCACCGCGGCATCTACGACAACATGAAGACGGCCGTGGACAAGGTGCGCCGAGGCAAGGCACGCGACGTCAACGCCCGGTTTGCCGCGATGGTCGGCCACTACCTGTTCGAGGCGGAGTTCTGTAATCCGGCCTCCGGCTGGGAGAAGGGCCAGATCGAGAAGAACGTGCAGGATGCCCGTCATCGGCTCTGGCCCACGGTGCCGGCGATGCCCACCCTGGAGGCGCTCAACGCCTGGCTGCAGGCACGTTGCGTGGCGCTCTGGCAGGAGTTCACCCATCCCGCATGGCGCGATCGCACGATCGCGTCCGTCTGGCAGGACGAGCAGCCCTTCCTCATGCCCATGCCTACGCCCTTCGATGGCTTCGTCGAGCAGACCAAGCGGGTGACGCCGACGTGCCTGGTGCATGTCGAGCGCAACCGCTACAGCGTGCCGGCCAGCTATGCGAACCGGCCCATCAGCGTGCGCCTGTACGCCGACCGCGTGGTGATGGCGGCCGAGGGTCAGGTCATTGCCGAGCACCCTCGTCGGATCAACCGCAGCCACGATGGTGGCCAGACAATTTATGACTGGCGCCATTACCTCAGCGTGCTCCAGCGCAAGCCGGGCGCCCTGCGCAACGGCGCGCCGTTTGCCGATCTGCCCGAGGGTTTTCGGCGCTTGCAGGCGTTGCTGCTCCCGCGCCCCGGCGGCGACCGGGAGATGGTCGAGATCCTCGCGCTGGTGTTGCAGTACGACGAGCAGGCGGTGCTGACCGCAGTGGAGTTGGCGTTGGAGGCCAACGCACCGTCCAAGCCCCATGTGCTCAATCTATTGGCGCGGCTGGTGAGCGAGATCCCACCGGCGCCGGTGGATGCACCGCCGTCTTTGACGTTGCAGATCGAACCGGAGGCCAACGTCGCGCGCTATGACGGTCTGCGGAGGACACGCCATGTCGCATGACGCCGTGATCACCACACTCAAATCGCTGCGGCTGCATGGCATGGCGCAGGCCCTTGATGAGTTGGCCCAACAGGGCGCGCCGCTGTATCGCGAGGCCATGCCGCTGATGACCACGCTGCTCAAGGCCGAGGTGGCCGAGCGCGAAGTGCGCTCCGTGAACTATCAACTGAAGGCAGCCCGGTTCCCAATCTACCGAGACCTGAGCAACTTTGACTTTACCCAGAGTGCCGTCGATGAAGCGCTCGTGCGGCAATTGCACCGCGGCGATTTCATGGACCCTATGCAGAACCTCGTCTTCGTCGGCGGGCCCGGCACCGGCAAGACCCATCTGGCCACGGCCATCGGTGTGCAAGCGATCATGCATGGACGCCGACGCGTGCGCTTCTTCTCAACCATCGAACTGGTCAATACGCTGGAGCAGGAGAAGGCGGCCGGCAAGCAGGGACAGCTGGCCTCGCGCCTCATGGACGCCGATCTGGTGATCCTCGATGAGCTGGGCTACTTGCCGTTCTCACAAGCCGGTGGCGCCTTGCTGTTCCATCTCATCGGCAAGCTCTACGAGCACACCAGCCTGGCCATCACCACCAACCTCAGCTTCGCCGAGTGGGCCAGCGTCTTTGGCGATGCCAAGATGACCACCGCGTTGCTCGACCGCCTTACGCATCGCTGCCACATCCTGGAAACCGGCAACGACAGTTACCGCTTCAGAAACCACGTTACGGACACCGGAAAGGAGCGCTAAACCTCACCTTCATCTATCACCTGAGCTAACCTGACGCACAAACGGGTGGCTCACTTTTCGATGAAAAGCCCGGCTCAGTTTTCGGCGGAAATCAACAGTTTGTATCGTAAGCTGCTGGTTGGGTTCGCCCTCCATGGCATCCCTGGCATTGATGGCTATATTCAAAATCGTTGTTTCGATCTGAGCCGCATCGGCCTGGCAGAACCACAATTCAGGATCGAGCTTCACGCTCACATTGATACGATCACCCAGAGACTGAGTAAGCATGTTCTGAATGCCGACAATCAGTTCGTTGATCTGCAAATTCGTAGGGCTGAGCTTTTGACGGCGAGAAAAAGCCAGAAGCTGCTTGGTAAGTTCTGAGGCCTTGACGACTGCGCGACGCGATGCATCCATTGGGCGAATGAAATCCTCGTTCCAATAGCCCTTGTTCCGTAACCGGCCCTCAATCATCTCGGAAGAAGCCACGATGACCTGCAGAAAATTGTTGAAGTCATGTGCCAGGCCTCCAGTTAACCGCCCTAATGCCTCCATCTTCAGAGCTTGCTGTAGCCCTTCTTCGGCAACCCTGCGTCGGGTCACGTCGCGCTGATAACCAAAGAAATACCTGATGCTTCCGTTCGCCCCAAAGAGGGGAAGGATGTGGATGAGGTTCCAGAAGGAGGTTCCGTCCTTTCGATAGTTAAGGACCTCCACCATTAGTTCGCGTCGCTCGGCAACCGCACTTCTGATCTCTTCTCTTGTGTCGGGATCAGTATCTGGCCCTTGCAGAAATCGACAGTTCTTTCCGAGCACCTCGTCGGTGCCGTAGCCCGTCATCTCAAGAAATGCTGCGTTCGCATACAAGATGGGGTTGTCGTCTTCAGCGCTTGTAATGATTAAGCCGAGACTACTGTCCTCCAACGCTCGAGCCAGCATGCGATAGCGGTCATCGATAGGCAGTACCGAGAGCAGCGCTATAGGTTCGGAACCCGAAGAATTATGCGATGTCATAACGCCATGATCGTCGTTGGGTGATTAAAGCGACCCGCAATTTGCACCGTCTCCGGTAAGCAAAAGCCCCTTGTAGCTGCCATAGCTATGCGCCTGCCGCTGTCGAGCGCATGTGAGATAAATAGATCGATGGCAGAGGGTTGTCTCGGCCGGGCGTGTAAGCGATCTGGGTGATGGCTTCGGCCCCTGCGTTTTGCCAGGACCGCGCCAGCGCCAGTTCAATGGCATGGCTTCGCCCGACAGCCTTGGGAAATCCTCCCAAAGCAGCTCTCCAATTCGAACGTTCCCATTATCGCCGCACCATTGGCTAAGACTTGGACAAGCATGATCACTCCCGTGAAGGCTGCACATATTCCTCCATAACTTACGCGTGACCGAGGCCCCGGCAGGGTAACGTGCCGCATTTGAACGCCTGCCAAAGGTCGCAATCGGACGGTCCGCTGTTGTCTCTTGCTTGTAACCCACGCCGCCGACGAAGGTGCCGAGATCCAGGCAACCGGTGCACAACTTATCGATGACTTTCGTGAGCCCCATCGAGCGATCGTTTTCGTATGAAATTTTTATCGCCACATCACTGATTTTGGCGGACCATAGCGCCTAAATATTGCAGCGTCAAACACGTCGTCTAGCTGAAATTTAGGGGTGGCCTTTAGGCTATATGACTGACTTACCTCGCGATACGGCCGCCCCCTCCACACGGCGCGAAGAGCTCTGGTCGTTGACGACGAGGATGCACTGAGCCCCCTGTTCTGCGAGATGCTTCAGTTCATTGGGTTTGAAACGGTCTCTGCTAGCAATGGGGATGATGCGCTCGCTATGCTCGCATCCGAAGGGCCGTTCGACCTACTTCTGACAGACGTCCGCATGCCCGGCTCCGTGGATGATGCTGCGTTAGCAACAACAGCCAAAGCGGCATGTCCCTCCATGATGATCGTCGTCATTACTGGCTTCGGAGACGACGCGCTCACCTCGGTCCCCGAAGGAATTCCCGTGCTAGCAAAACCGTTCCTGCTCAAGGATCTTGAAGCGCAACTCCAGCGTATGCGTTCCTCGGACTGATCAAGCGACTTGGCGGGCTCCTAGCCAATTTGAAGCTTAGGTGCCTGCAATCGCAATCGCGCGCGTGGGCCAAGTTGTTCGTACCACTCTAAAACCTGCGCTACGTCGCGATTTCCCGACACCGGCCTCGCCACTTCGTCGCCGCCCCTGGCCCCGGCAGCGCCAAGCCGTCTTTCATGACTCACAGTATTCTCGCCTGACACTTAAGCTGGCTGTGCTCGAGACTTTCTTGGCGAGTGTCGCCTTGGCTGCGTCGACCGCAATTACCCAAGCGCCGGCCAGCATGATCGTGTCTTTGAGCACGAGTCGTCCCGCGCCTGACAGGTAAGGAAAACCATGTTGGGCGTCGCCCAATGCAGGTACCCATGCCTCGGGAGTCGTGATGAGGAATGACAGCGTCACAATAGGCGTCAGGAAGGACAGTATTGCACCCACGAGACCGGCCCACTTCGATAACGGGTAGGACAGCACCAGCTACCACAGGTCGAATCCGCTCATACCCGCCTGCACGAAATCGCAACGAAGACCCAATCAGTGCCGGGTGTACGCCTGCCGCCGCGGCACAAACAGAGTTACTTTGGTCCCGGTAACAGCATTACTTTCGATCTTGCACATTCCTCCAATGCGCTCCATGCGCTCGTACATGCCGCGAAGCCCCCAATGCCCGGGAACGCCTCTGTTCTGGACCGTTTGTAGGTTTATACCCTTCCCATCGTCGTTGATCTCGACACAGACGCCCGTCTGGTCGTAGCGAACATCAACACGAACTGCTTTTGCGGAGGCATGATTGAAGGCATTGACAACGGCCTCTCGACCGCCTGCATAGAGCTCATCGATTACCAATGGGTCCACCGCTTTACCCGTGCCGGTTGATGTCACGCAGAAGTCGGGCAACGTGCCACCCTCGAACTCTTGCGCGATCGCCTTGATAGCGACAGACAGATCCATGTCATTCATTGGGCCAGCCCGGAGGGCATATACGCGGCCACGTCCGTCAGCCAGAGCTACGCGCGCAAGCTCCAGCGCACTTAGAATCCTCTGCTTTGCATTTCCGTCAGGCAGCTCATGGCAGACGGCATGCATCTTCAGAACCAGCCCATGAATGGTCTGCAGATAGGTGTCATGCAGCTCACGTGCGATGCGGTCACGCTCCGCGTGACGTTCTTCCAGTCGCCGCATCAAGCCTTGGGTTACCTGCCTCATACGATAGAGATAGACCATCCATATCAGCGCTGCGGCAATTGCAATGCAAAGAACGAAGAACCATGTGGTCTGATAGAACTTGGGCTCGATGACGAAACGGACATGATCGGCAGCATCAGTCCATTGGTTGTCTTCATTGACCGCTTCTACGCGAAACTCGTACGAACCGGGACCAAGGTTGGTATAGAACGCCTGCCTGCGCGGCCCGGCATCCTGCCAATCCTTGTCAACGCCATTTAGCTCGTAACGGAAGTGAGATCTTGTCGCATCGCTTAAGCCAAGAGCCGTATAGTCGATCTGGATATCGCGGATGCCTGGCGCCACAGCGGGCACGGATTCTGGACGGTAGGACTTACCACCAATCGTGATGGACCGAATCACGACCTTAGGGTTTTGGACGGGCAGAAGCTTTTTCGGGTCTATCCACGCGAGCCCACCATCCCCGGCAAGCCATAAGCGTCCGTCGGCTCCCTGAACAAGAGAGGGATTGGGGTAGGAACTCTGAGCTGCACCGGGCACGCCATTGCGATCGTCAAAGACGCGTATTGCGACCTTGTACTGGGCGTCCTTTAAAGCACGCTCGATCTCACCCGCACCAATGCGCAATAAGCCCTTCTGGCCGTACAACCAGACCGAACCGTCGCTGAGCCGAGCCATGCCGTTGATATTGGCGAGGACGGACGAGTCAAGCGCCGAGATGCGATGAAACCGGCGGCCATCAAACGCGGCCAAGCCGTCCGCGCCTCCCACCAACGCAATGCCGTCAGGGATGATGTCACCCACGTTGGTGATATCCATTCCCTCATCTTTTGAGTAGCGCGTCAGATGCGGGCCATCGATGACGAATACCTCATGCGGATAGCTAAGCCATAGCCTTCCGCGCGCATCCGTGACGGCGCGTCCGTTCCCCTTATCGGGAAGCTGCTCAAATCCACCTTTGACAATCCATCGACCATTCTCGAGCCGCACAATGGGATGACGAAGAATGGAAACCCAAAGTTGGCCTTGGCCGTCCCGTGTCAGGGCGATGACATCGTCTCCCTGGTCGGAGCCAGGAGATGGCGGACCGATGGACTCAAATTTTCCATCGTGGAAACGACGCAGAAGACCACCGCCCGTGCCAAGAAGAACGCTATCGTCGATATCGCGATACGCCGTAGTGGTGTCGAAGTCGTAGCCTTGTGCCGGTGTGATCGTCGAGGCAGCGTGCCACCATCGATACTCGTGCATTGACTGAGCCGTCCCGAACCATATCGACCCATCATGGTCCGGCAGCATCGTGTAGGCATAGTCACCTGCGGGCAGCTTCAGGCGAGTCGCGGCATTCGGTCGAAACAGTTCCAGGCCTGTTCGCGTCTGCACCCAGACGTTACCCTGGCGATCTTCGAAAGCCTGGCCTCCGCTGGAGGAGGACATCTTTACCCAGACGGCGGGATCGAGGCTTGCCTCACTTTCGAGAGACTCGCCGAGTGCGGAAAGTGCCTTGGAATTCGGCGACGCAGCTCGTCGTATGCCGATAACGGGACTCATTATCCAGAAGCCAGCGCTTGTGTCACGCAACGCACGGACGTGCGACCCGGAGTAGGTAGGCACTTCCTTTTTCCCGGATATCGCGATGATGATGCTTAGGTAGGCATTACCGTTGATGCGTAGAGCATGGTTGTCTGCGTCGTTGTCATGAGGGGTGATCCAAGGCGCACTGAACTCAGTGTGTTCGAATGTCGTGCTCCCCTCTGTGAGAGTAAACACTCCTTTGTTGCTCAAAACCCAAAGTGTGCCGTCGGTATCCAGGCGGATGGCATAGAAGTGATCAGCATCAAGTCCGACGGACTTCCCGACACGATGCCACTCATCACCCGTGGTTTCATAAACTGCGTTATCGGAGAAAGACCAGATACGACCGTGCTTATCTTCCTCGAAGTGAAGCAGCTTTGCTTCATCCTTGTTCGGCACTGCCCGTGGTCGATGGACATCTCCGCCAGGGAATACAACGGTCCGGCCAGACCCGCACGCTATCCATAAGTCGCCAGAATTTGCCGCAAAGATCTCGCCGATGTCCGAGACATCCGGAAGCGGAATGTCGACCAATTCCGGTGCGATACCGTCGAATCGATAGAGATGGTTTCTCTCCGCCAGCCATATCCAGCCATCAGGGGTCTGAGCAATGCCAGATATGTGGCCAAACGCACCGTCTTGCTGGGAGAACACGGTCCGGGTAAAGCCATCAAGCTGCTCATCGTTGTTTTGTGCGCGAACAAGAACGGGCGCTAGCGCGAGCACGCAAAAAGCCAGAGCTGTGATGCGGATGGCAAGCGTCATGTGGTTTCGTCGCCGCAGGAACAATCGATCCAAAGAACCCTTCGATATTCTAGCCTTGCAATCACTGGGACGCGCCATCGCTCGCTAGGCCGGCAAACGGCATTGGATTCGGGTTGACGTGCCCTGCCGTTGGAGTTCCCGGCCCTCGGTAGTACACCAGAGAGTCCATGCCTCTCGAATGACATACGCCGGCCGCGAACTTGTTGCACCTCGAAGTCCATGCAGACCGCTGGCCTCAAGGCGGGATTGAGTACCTGGGGGTGATGCAGCCCGGGCCCCGGTCATCGACCGCATATGTGCACCTGAGTCGCAAGCCATGGCGGCACTTTGAGCCAGTGAGCTAAGGCAATGGGCGCTGATCCTTCGCCCCAGGGCAGCGGATGCCCAAGCGCAGACTAGGGATCGATGAAGCCTCGGCGCTCAGCGATAGTCACGGCGTGAGTCCGGTCCGAGGCGCCTAGTTTGGCCAGGATGCTCTTCATGTGAGATTTCACGGTGTCTTCAGCGATGAAGAGTGATTCGGCAATAAGGCGATTGGACATGCCCTCTTTGGCGAGGCGCAACACGCTCAGTTCCCGGACGGTGAGGACGGCTGATCCGTGATAGGTCGCGAGCTCGGAGCTGATCTCCGATGCGATGACCTGGCGACCTGAAGCTGCTTCTCGAATGGCGCCTAAGATTTCTTCGCTACTGGCGGACTTTAGAAGATAGGAGGTCGCACCCAGCGTCAACGCTTGCGTGACCCGCGCGTCGCCTGGATAGATGGTAAAGACGACAACCGACGCATCGGGCTGTGACTTCCGAATCGCGGTAAGGGCCTGCAGCCCATCGACGTTGGGCATTTGCAGATCAAGCAGTGTAACGTCCGGGTGTAACGCCGCGTACATCTCGATCGCTTGCGCACCATCAACGGCCTCGCCGATCACGCGCATGTCGCCCTCAAGTTCAATCGTAGAACGCAGCCCGTCCCGCATCATCGGGTGGTCATCCACGATCAGGACCCGAATCGGGTTATCGCTGTCCAATGCTCGTCCATTCGGCAAATGGTTGCGGTGGGCCTACCAGCCTAGCGCTGCACCGGCTATTTGGAAGGTAAGCCGCCCGCCCAGCAATCACCCTTCCGGGTGAAATTGATGGCTATTTTGCTCCGGTGTCTGTCTTTGGCAACCAAGGCGCCTGACTCGCTGTTGGCCCTTCGACGCTTGTCCCATTGGACTCCTTAGGCAAGCGCAGCTCAGACCGGTCAAAACGGGCCTGCTTCAACGTTGAAAATCACACCATCTGCGAACTGAAAAGCGCCGTTGTTTCGTGCATCACCCTTTCGAGGGAAATTTGCCTTGGTCCACCTCAAACCGAGAAAACGACACTTTCGGGTGATTCAACTCGGGCGTGGATTGGGGTGATATTCCGATTCGCCGTTGCGACTTTCCTTTGCTCAGCGCCACTAGCAAGCATGATCCGGCATCGAACTGTCGATCGGCCGTGACGCCACGCCGGTGGGCAGGGAATGGATCTAACCGACATCTTCTCCCAGATCGATGTCGCAGATAGACGCTACTCGACTTCGAAAGAAGCCGCTGGCAGCACTTTCGATGCCTCGCGGAGCACCAACACTTCCATCAATCTTTTATAGGAGGTACCAGCGATGCCTACGATCACCACTCCGGACGGCGTAAAGATCTTCTACAAGGACTGGGGGGCCGGTCAGCCGATCGTCTTCAGCCATGGCTGGCCCCTGTCGGCCGACGACTGGGATGCTCAGATGACTTTTTTCCTCCAGCACGGCTACCGGGTAATCGCCCATGACCGGCGCGGGCACGGTCGGTCCGACCAAGTCAGCACCGGCAACGACATGGACCACTGGGTCGCCGACCTCGCTGCACTGACCGAGCACCTCGGTATTCGCGACGCGATCCACATCGGGCACTCCACTGGCGGCGGCGAGGTAGCCCGCTACGTCGCCCGCTACCAGGAACGGGTTGCCAAGGCGGTGCTGGTCGCCTCATTGACACCGAACATGGTGAAAACCGACGCCAACCCAGGTGGTCAGCCGCGGGAATGGTTCGACGCGGTTAAATCGGGCGTGCTTGGCAACCGGTCGGAGTTCTACCGGGCAGTTCCGGAGGGTCCGTTTTATGGATTCAACCGTTCGGGCGCCAAGCCGTCTGAGGCAGTGATCGCGAACTGGTGGCGCCAGGGCATGGCCGGCAGCGCCCAAGCCCATTACGAAACCGTATCCTCCTGGCTGGAGGATTACACCGACGACCTGAAGAAGATCACTGTGCCGGTGCTGGTCATGCATGGCGAAGACGACCAGATCGTCCCGTTCGCCAGCTCAGTACCGCGCGCGGTCGACCTCCTCACGAAAGGTAAGTTGAAGGCATACCCTGGTTACCCGCATGGCATGCTGACCACGCACGCAGACGTCCTCAACCCGGATCTTCTCGCTTTTATAAAATCCTGACGGACGCCAGTCCGGAGCAGAACATGCAAATTGAGTGGCGCCCCCACCGGTGCGCCCCTCAATTGACGTGTCTGTTTAGGGTTGCGTTGACCGGCCGAAGTCGCCGTCGAAAGTGGGCGTGGTTGCTGCGCCGAAACTCGTGACCTGACGCGGGCTCCTAGACATTGGCCGGTCGCCCGGATGGCCAAACTGTGTCCACCCTGCTCCTGGGCTGCTGCCCGGCCCAGGGTGTCGCAGCCGCGATAACTTGACCTAATCGCTATTCCCGACAATCAACGCCGAATCGGTCATGACTGCCACGATTTGCGCTTTTGATCGAAACCTGACGACCAGCCCGACTGCGGCCGGTCCATTCCAATAAGCGATGCAAGTCAGCCCCGACAAGCGGTGCGGCATGCACAGTGTCGAAGATGACTATCAGCAAAATGCTGTCGACTCTGCAAAGAATACTTCACGGCTGCCATGCACTGGCCGCCTTTACAACTTGAAGCGCCCCCAACGCAGTCTGTGCCCCACATCCTTCTGAGGTATGAATTTAGGCATGGACATCGCCCCTAAGGCAGCAAGCACGAAGTCAAGGGCCCCATCAAGGAAGCCGTTAGCAAGGCGACTAAGAACCCCCCGGGGAGCGACGGGCAAATTCGAGAAGAACGCAGGCAAGGTGCGGAAGCAAACCAAACAACCTCCGTAAGGACCCCGCCGTGAACGATCCATCCGAACCCCGAACCGTACCGTCGGTAGACCTGGCCCGCTATCTGGGGACCTGGTATGAAATAGCGAGGCTGCCCATGCGATACGAAGATGCCGACTTTACCGATATCACCGCTAACTATTCGCTCAATGCGGATGGCTCGGTGCGCGTGGATAATCAAGCCCGCAACGGCAAGGGCGAATGGGAAGAATCCATCGGCGAGGCCACCGTGGTTAAAGACAGCGGCAACGCCAAACTGAAAGTCAGCTTCATGCCCGGCGGATTGAGGTGGATTCCCTTTACCAAGGGCGACTATTGGATTCTTCAGCTCGATGAAGCCTATCAGTCGGCGCTGGTCGGCTCACCTGATCGCAAATATCTCTGGCTGCTGTCCCGCCAGCCAGTCTTGCAGGAGTCTCAGCGAGTCGCCCTTATGGCGACCGCGCGCGAACAGGGATTCGACCTGTCGAATCTTGTCCAGACAAGCCACACCGGCCGCGGATGACGCATAAGTTTACGCGCTATCGAACAGGCGTTGCGTGGACGGGGACGCAGTCGCCGGATCAGGCTGCCGCGTGCGCGCAAAGCGGAGCGCATCGAATGTGATCGATGCAATATCACGCATCAATCGAGCTGGCTACATTCCAGAGCGCGTGCGAGTCAGTGTCAGAATTTCCCCGTCAAACCAATTCAAAATCAGCTTATCGTGGTTGACTGCTTTGACAGTGGCGTCGAAGTCCGATGAATCGCCGCACTTGATAGCATAGTAGCCCGGCTCCTCAGAGGACACGGCATAAGTAGGCTTTTCGCAATTGCTGTAGTTACCGTTGCCCTTCGATTCCGCCTTATTCCAGGACATGGCATCGCTCTTAAAGGTGATGGTAGCGCCAATGTAAGAGGGATCATCATCCAACAGCGCAGCCACCTTCAAGGTCGGGTCACTCCACCCTCCAGACTCCATCGAACTGGGCGGCCACGGTGCGTCGGTGGCCAGCAGTGCTGCTTGAAGTGGGCTCCGCAGATCATGTCCAACCACGGCCAGGAACTGCTCGCGGAGCAATCCGGTATCCATCTCCGTCTTCAAGGCAGTTTCGGCGTCCATTGCTCTCGCCTCAAGCGACAGATTGGAAGCAATCAGGGACGCAAACAGACAGAGCGTGCTGACGATGGTGCTTTCATCAAAATTTCGAGGTTCCCAATCGATGGCACAGAGGGTGCCAAAGAATTGGCCGCCTTCTGTGAGAATCGGTACGGAGACGTAGTTCTCCAGACCGTAGATGCGCGGCGTATGGTGCGTTGAATAAATCGGATGCGCGCTTGCCGACCCGAATATCACGGGCTGGTGATGGACTCGGATCTCGTCGCAAATGGTCGAGTTCAGAACGAGATCGCCTCCCGGCTTCAATCCAAAATTCAGATGATCGAGCACGGCACACGCCGTCCAGCGCTCATCCGTCACACGGGCAATGGCAGCGAAACGCATGCCCGCCAAAGCGCATACTGTTTCCAGCATAAGCGGCACGATCGACAGGCCCTGGATCGCCTCGATCGATGCCGGGATACTGGGGGAGCTTGATTTCGGTAGGGGTGTCATGCCGGCATTATGGCTCACCAACCCGGCGCGACGCTCTGCGTTCATTCTGGCCGGTTTTTCGTTTCGGCCCTAAGGGTCGTTCCACTGCGAAACACCTCGGCGCGCACGTTCCTTCGCGCTTTGATCGATAGTTCACGCATGGCCCACAACCTCGTCACCGAGCGCGTGCGATCTCTGGTCCAGGCCATGGAGACCGCAAACGTGCTACAGCTGAATCCACCACTTCCCATGAATACGCCAAAGGGCGAAGGTTTCGCGCATATTTTGATCGACTATGGCCCCGAATCGGACCTCTACTGGACCGTCATCATCACCGAGACAGGAGAGTTCTGGACGTTTTGCAACCGAGAGGTGCGTGCCTCGAAGAACATCACCCTTGGCCGTGTCGCGCCGGGGATCCCTCCTCGCCATCATGAGTCTGGTCATCGTGAGCCTCTTCCTGGGGAAAGCCCGTCTCCCAGCTCGCCGGTCGCTGCGATCAAAGCTGCACGCGACGGATAGTTGCGGCCTCTTCTGAGTCCGTAGACCCAGCGCAAAACATCGTGGACAGGGATCGCATCAGCGCTATCTGTCAGCGGGGACGCGAAGTGTCTGGCTCAATCGATCCCTGGAATGGGAGGAAGACACTGCCCCACCCTACCCACGATAACCCGCTCCAATCGCCCTGCCCGGCACTCGCCAGCGGCCAATTTCGGACCGGATGAAAGCCATCAAGACGGGCATTAGCCGCGGCACGCCAGCGGCGGATACCGTTACTGATGTCCTTGCTGGCAAGGAGATCGCCCGAGGGATAGATCGGGCGTCCTCCGAAAGCCGTCTCCATAATTTTAGTCCCACCGACATAACCAATACGGCTTATGGTTACGTTCGCTTTCGTTGCAATTTCAGCTGGTCGCCCTAATTGGCTGGTGTCGACGCCTGTTTCAGTATTACCGCAACGGCATTGACCACGGCGCCGGGCTGATCCAGCTGGATGTCATGCGACGCATGATCGATCACGACTCGTTCGCCGCGCGTCGTCGTGGCCAGGATCTGTGCCTGGGTCTTATCTCTGGCTGCATCCAGAGTCTTGCGAAGATCCGCGGGGGCATCGGCGTAGGTATCAGTTGCGGTCAGTACGACCATGGGCATCGAGCCGTGGGTCTCCTTCGGCGACACGGGCTGGCGATACACCGCCGTGTTGTCCTCGAGTTCGGAGAGTAGCGTGCTCCAGAACGCCGGCTTGTACTTGTAGGCGGCAATAGCCGCATTTACTTTGGCGCTAGCAAGTGGATTGCCCTCGCCCACACAGCGCTGGAGCGCAGGTGGGGGCGACGCCAATTGCTGCTTCTCTGCGCCGCCCTCGCATTGGCGAATGAAAGCAAACCGCTGTTCGTTCATCTGCTCCTCTTGCGCGGCCCACTCTGGCGCTACCGTAGCGACATCCTGCGCCGGGGGATCAATCAGCACCATGCCATTGACTTCGCTGGGGTACCGCTCAGCATATCGCCGAACAATGTTGCTTCCCAATGAGTGACCCACCAGTACCAGCGGCACCTTGAGGCCCGCGCGATGAATCAGTGCGTGTAGATCCGCAATATCGGCGTCAATGTTTCGCGGCAAGGGGCCTTCATCGCTGAAGCCATAACCCGCCCGATCGTACGAGCACACCTTAGTGGCTGCTGCCAACAGCGGCTGCAGCTTGAACCAAGTGGTAGTGTCGGCATGTGAGCCGGCCTCTAGTAATACCGTCTGGGTACCGCTGCCCTCACAGCGAAGGTTCAACTTCCGGCCGGGTGCTATGGTGACGAGCACCCCAGCTTGCGCGTAGCTGTCCGGAATACGTTGAGGGACGCTGAAAGCGTCACCTGCCCTGGCTTGCACGCCGCTAACCAGCGCTAGCCACAAGACTGCACAACCTACCCTTGATCGCATCCGTTTCAAAGCTATCTCCTCGATCAGCCGCAGCTCCGCGAGCTGCCTGGCGTACATCCGACTCAAAGATGGGGGAAAGGTTCTCGACACCTGCCGACTCATTCGCGGGCTTGGCGGATGTCGGCCAATGAACGATTGGCAAGCATAGGGTCAGCTCCACTTCCATCGCCGGTCTTGGATTCGGGAAATGAACCTGCGTCAGTCCGGCCTTCCCGTTTCCCGGAACGGTATCGCGCTAGAAATGCCTGTAGCTTGAAATCAACGAATCAAAGTCGTCGAGTGAAATCGCATTTTTCGCCACATCGATAGCCTCCGTTGACGCGGGCTGGAGGGGCCGTTCGGTGGCGAGTGCCTGATTGCGCAATACAAAGGGTCGCATCCGTTCTTCGTAACGATCGAACGCCGCGCGATGATCGTCTCGCGACCTGGCAAGTTCACCCGCCATGACATAGGCGCCCACCAATGCCAGGCTAGTGCCTTGCCCGGAAAGTGGCGAAGCACAATGGGCAGCGTCCCCTAGCAGCGCGACCCGCCCCTTCGACCAGTACGGCATGTGGATTTGCGCCATGGCATCTGTGTAGAAGTCCTCGGCTGCCCACATCGCATCAATAACCTCTGGCGTCTTCCAGCGCAAATGCGCAAGCTGCGCGGCGGCTCGATGCTTTTGCCGAATGACATCATGACAATCAAAGTCCCCGCCATGGGTGGGGTAACCCAGGGTGATTCTCAGTTCGCGATTGTCCCGTACTGGATAAATGCCATAGCCAGCGTCGCCGCCCCGCAACCAAATCTGCCAATCGTCGATCGCCAAAAAATTAGGCGAGCTAAAGATGGCGGTTTGCATGCCAAGCGGAACCGAAAACTGCTCCTCGTTTCCGAAGACCAAAGCTCGCACCCCGGAGTGCAGGCCGTCGGCGCCGATGACTAGATCAAATGCGCTTGGCGGCGCGCTCTCAAAGGTAACCTGGATACCGTCGGCTCGTTCGTCGATGGCGGCGATGGAGTCGTTAAACATGTATCGGGTTCCCCCACTCGTACGCTCGTAGAGCAACTGCACAAGGTCTTCGCGCAGTAGCTCCACATCGCCACTATCGAGACGCCCGCTACTAAAGGTAGCCTCGGACGAACGGCTTATCGCGTCGCCATCGCGATCGAGTATCGTCATGCCGCGCATGCGTGTGCGCTTTCGCATGATTTGTCGACTAAGGCCCATGTGCGCCACGACCGTCAGCGCGACACCGCGAATATCGACAGCTTGTCCGCCGAGACGGGGTGCCGGTGATTGCTCGATGATCGTCGTCCCAAAGCCGTAGTGATTCAACCAAAAAGCTAGCGTAGAGCCGGCAATGCCGGACCCTGAAATGAGCACTTTTTTCATCGGTGACCTAAGACGCGTTGCGCGATCAGGTAAATGTTGGAACCGGCAAGACGGTGAAGGCGGTCCGGCAGGCTTGCTATGCCAGGAGCAATGGCGCGGCGATGTCGTCGGCGAGGCGCCTGGCATGCGTCAGCAGGAGACCATGTGCGGCACCCTCGTATTCAATATACCGGGCCCCGGCGATGAGCTTCGCATAACGCCGCCCAGTCATATCTATGGGACACGATGCATCAAGGTCGCCATGGATCACCGTGACCGGAAGATCCAGTCGCTGCGCCTCGGGCCGAAGGTCGGCCTCGGCGATCGTGCGTTGAAGGTCAATCGCTATCCGCCGCGAGCAGCCAAGAATCATCTCGGCTACCCAGGTGCGAGTACCTCTCGAAGCTCCGGGCACGAAGGCCTCGATGTTGTTATCGATCCAGCCGGGTAGATCATCCTTCAATTGCTGCAACAGCACCTCAAAGGCTTCTCGCGGTATCCCGTTCGGGTTGTCGTCGCTTTGCAGGAGGCATGGCCCCTGCGCCCCCACAAGTACGATACGACTTACTCTCTCCGATCCATGTCGTGTGATGTAACGAATCACCTCGCCGGCGGCGCCGGAATGCGCCACCACGGTGCAACTGTGTAGATCGCGCGCTTCCAGGACGACGGCAAGATCGTCAGCGAGGCAATCGTAGTCCACCACACCGGGGTCGCTTGATCGCCCGTGGCCACGCCGGTCATAGGCGACGGTTCTGAAACCCTTATCGCCCAGCATCACCATCACGGAACCCCAAAGGTCTGAGGGCATGGCCCAGCCAGCGAGAAACATGATGGGTGGCCCAGAGCCCCAGTCGCGAACGAACAAGGTGTGACCATTTGAAGCTTTGACAAATTCCTGCGCGATCATGGTCGCTCCGTCAAAGAAAGATGGGTGGCTTCTGATGTTCGGCGAGTGACCGGGGTCGCCAGGGCAGTTGTAGCGTGTGGCGACACGCCCTTACTCCCTGACCAGTTCTGGCACTTGCCTCATATAAGACCGGTGAGCTGCGAAGGCGATGATCGGTCCGATCAGGGCGATATGGACGATCAGGTCGCTGATCGTCGACGCCGTCGTTGACTTAAACTTCGGTGCTTCTGACAGCGGAAGTACCACCACATGCATCACCATATAGATGGCTAAACCGAACAAGGCACCGGATATCGCCGGCCGAGCTATCAACACGTTTAACTTGCGGCTAAAGGCAAAGTAAACGGCCGCTGCGGCAAAGAGAATGCCGAAGTGCAGCAATAGGCCCACTGCCGCCGTTGCAATGCCGCCGTGAAATGCGCTGATACCCAGGAGCCCACTGGCAACCGATTGCGGAATGACAATCGCGGGGATACCAGCGCGGCTGTTGAAAGCGATGGCGTAGACCAGATCGATCGCTCCCGCGGCGATGCTGCCGGCGCCGATAAGGCATAAACGGGAAACGCTCAGCCAGCCGCTAAATGCTTTGATCATTATGCTGCCCTGTATCCAGTGAACGCCGCTGCTCGGCGATATATACGATGTACGGAAATGGTGCCTTCGGTCACATATGCCTTCAATATGGCTAATGGGCTGGAACAGATGTAGGATTTAAGGCCATCCTGTACTAGATCAGATAAGCGACGGAGATATGTCCACAGCGGAGCAGCCTCCCTACATGCGTATCGTTGCGGCGCTTAAGTCGCGCATAGCCAACGGTGAATTGCGCCAGGGGGACCGACTGCCGTCGACCCGGCAGCTTTCGCGCGACTGGAAAGTGGCATTGGCCACAGCCACCAAGGCGCTGACCGTGTTGCGCCACGAGGGATTGGTGGTGGCGCACGCGCGAAGCGGCACCATGGTGGCTGCAACGGCAAAGATCCCACCGCAACACCGCCGTCCGGCCCGACCCGAATCCGATCAGGAACTCACGCGAGAGCGTGTCATTTGCACAGCGATACAGATCGCAGACCGAGAGGGGCTGGCCGCACTGTCGATGCGTGGCGTTGCTGCGCGACTGGGTGCGGCGACCATGTCGCTGTATCGATTCATGGATAGCAAAGAATCCCTGATTCTCCTGATGACCGATGCGGCCTTTGGCGAATTGGCGCCGCCGCCCAAGGGGGCGGCAAACTGGCGGGAACGGCTGGCGCTCAGCGCGCGCACGCTGTGGCAGCTCTATACCAGGCATCCCTGGTTGGCGAATATCAATTCGTTGACCCGCCCCTTGTTGCTTCCCAACCTAATGGCCCACGCCGAGGCCGTATTCGATGCGCTGGCAGGCAGTCGGCTCGACCCAGCCACCATCATGCACTTGCATGTACTGCTCTACAGCTATGTGCATGGTGTGGCCATTCATATCGAACGGAGGACGCACGCTGAAGCGGTCACTGGCTTGTCTGATGAGGCGTGGATGGATACTCAGGCCGCGGCCCTTTCAAGCCTCGTTGCGTCGGGTCGCTATCCGGCCTTCGCTGTCTTGGTCAGCCATCTCGATCCCGGTTACGAACTTCGGCTCGATGAGCTGTTCGAGTTCGGCCTTAAGACCTTGCTTGATGGCTTTGCAGTGACAATCGACAGTTGAGCACCTGAAACATCCAAGGGCATCACCCTCTTTCATACGGCCCCATTAAATCGGGGCCACGTTACGCCGGGCGTCATCTATCACTGCACGCTGAGCTACACATCGGGCGGCGTGGCCCTGCTGTTGCCGGACCAATGACTTTACGCACATGCAGTGCCATTGGGATCGGCGGAAAAGGGTGCCTGGCTTGCCCTTGGAGCACGCGATGATCCGCAAAATTCCTGTGTTGATCGCTGTAGCCTGTCTGGCAGACTTGGGCGCCCACGTGCCGACGGCCGTGGCGAGCGACCACGACCCGGAAATTTTCGCGCCAGGGGTGATATCCGGCCCCGGCAACGATGACTGCCCTGCGTTCACGCCCGATGGCGACACGGTGTATTTCGATACCGGCTCGATGATCCTGGTGTCGCATCGCATGCAGGGCACGTGGTCAAAGCCGCAGATAGCACCCTTCTCCGGAACGTGGGGTGATCACGATCCGGCCATCGCACCGGATGGCTCGTATCTCATCTACGCATCCAATCAACCCATCGATGGTGGCGACACGGCCCTTGGCGTAACCATCGACGGCAAGTTGCATGCCGCCTCAGGCAACAATCTTTGGCGTGTCGATCGCAAAGGCAATGGCTGGAGTGTGCCGACGCGCCTTTCGATAACGGTTAACGCCAACGCCCGCACTTATGCGCCCAGCATCGCCGCGGATGGCAGCCTGTATTTCACCAGCCGTGATGAAAGCGGCGCTTCGCATATCTATCGCTCGCTGTATCGCAAGGGTGCCTACCAGAAGGCCGAGCAACTCGTACTAGGTGACGCGGTCGCGCAGGCTCAGGACCCAGCGGTTGCGCCGGACCAGTCGTTTATCGTGTTCAGCACCAATGCGCCGAACAAGTCCGGCATGAACGATTTTTACATCGCCTTCCGCGAGGGTGATCACTGGGGCACGCCGATCGATCTCGGGGAGACCATCAACAGTAAAGCCGGCAATTGGAACCAATGGGGTGCACATCTAAGTCCCGATCACCGCACCTTGTATTACACCACTGACCGTAGCCTGCCGCGGTCTTATCCCCGCTCGCCGGCACAAGCTCAGGAAGAACTGGTGCGAACGCTAAGCTGGGACAACGGCGGCTATCACGTCTGGTCCATCTCGCTGGCACCCTGGCTGGATACGCATCACCCGAAACAGAGTTCATAAATGATAGGCGCCTGCTGTAGAGCGTGACCGATCCTTCATGAGCCGTCATGGCCTCGCCAGGCGCTGCCTGACTACGCTCACATGGCCATGGGCAGCGCTCTCTTGGGCTGATAATTAAGGTTACGTCGCCAGCAGATCCTCGATACGAACCGGCAAATGACGCACGCGCACGCCGGTAGCGTGGTAGGTCGCGTTGGTTATCGCGGCAGCAATGCCGGCGAGGCCGATCTCACCTATGCCACGTACGCCCATGGCATTGAGTTTGGTATCCGGATAGTCAAGAAACAGCACCTCCATTTCCGGTGGCATATCGGCGTGGCTGGTCATGATGTAGTCGGCTAGATTGCTGTTGACGGCCATGCCACTGCGGGCGTCGTACTGCGTCTCTTCGAAAAGCGCCATGCCTATGCCCATGACCAGCGCGCCCTCGATCTGGTTTCTGCCCGTGAGTGGATTGACGATGCGACCCGCATCAATGACCGTTACCACACGACTGACACGCAGCCTCGCGATGTCTGGCTGCCACCGCACTTCGACGAAATGCGCGCCATACGAGTGCGTGGAATAGCTCTTGTTCTTCTGACCGAAGGTGCCTTCGGCCTTGCCGTGGCCTTCGACCTGTCCTAGTCGCGCTTGTCGCAGCAAATCGGAAAAGTGAATCCCCGTCGAAGCGTCCTGCGCCTTGTGATGGACCCTGCCCTGGCTAAATGCAAGCTGGTCGACGGTCGCGCCGGAGAAGGAAGGAGCGTCCTCCACGGCGATGCGAATCAGTTGCTCACCCGCCTGCTCTACCGCCTGCACCAGCGCTGGCACCATGGAGCCGGTTGCCATCGAGCCACCAGACCACGGCCCCGGCGGCAGCTGACTGTCGCCGATCGTCACCTTCACCTTGTCGACGTCGACGCCCGTTAGTCCTGCCGCCATTTGCGCGATGACGGTATACGTTCCCGTGCCAATGTCCTGCGTTCCGCTGGCGACGCGAACAGAGCCATCGGCGAGCAGCGTCACCGCCGCTTCCGCGCTGAAGCGCTCGGCGATCCAGCTGCAGGCCGCTACACCCCAACCGAGGACAACGTCGCCTTCACGCATCGAGCCCACCTTCGGGTTGCGGCGCGACCAGCCAAACGTTGCGGCGCCACGGGTGAGGCATTCCTGCAGGTGACGCGACGAAAACGGAATATTCTCCTTCTCGTCGATCTGCGGTTCGTTCTTGAGCCGCAACGCAACGGGGTCCATCTTCAGGGCGATCGCAAGCTCATCCATCGCCGATTCAAGCGCATACAGGCCTGGCACCGCGCCCGGACCGCGCATGGATGTCGCCGGTCCCACGGAGTGTTCGGCATACGTCCCGGTGACGCGCAGGTTCGGCGTGCTGTACAGGAAGCCCGTGGCCTCACCGCAATCTTCCTTGTAGTCGGCCAAGGGCGCACGCTGATACACATAATCCTGTCGCAGGGACAACAGCTTGCCCGCTGCATCGGCACCCAGGCGTATACGCTGCTTTGTCGACGGTCGATGGCCAACGTTGTGGAACATCATCTGGCGATCGACCACCAGCTTCACCGGACGATGAAGATCGCGCGCTGCTGCCGCCGCAAGCAGTGCCTGCGTCCATGGCCACAGCTTGCCGCCGAAACCGGACCCAAGATATTCGGTAATCACCCGCACGTGGTCCGTGGGAACGCCCAACATCTGCGCCATGACAGCCTGGAAATTCATCACGGCCTGGGTGGTTTCGTAGAGCGTGAAGCGCGCGCCGTCCCACACCGCGACGCTCGCATGCAATTCAATCGGATTATGCGTCTCGACTGGTGTGCCATAGGTGTAGTCCACCGTGACGGCGGCCCGATCGTAAGCCTCATCGGGGCTGCCGCGCTCCGTTTCGGTTTGCGCCGGCTTGTCCGTGGCCAGCTGTGGCGACACGGAAGGCGCTTGCTCGTTGGAATAGCGAACATTCACGGCGCGCGCCGCGGCGGTCGCCTGCTCAAACGTATCGGCGACGACCAATGCCACATACTGCCCGTAGTAGCGCACTTCATCATCGTCCAGCGGCGGCCTGGCTTCATCGATCTTGGCTTTGCTGGCCTTCGACACTCGGTAGAAAGTGCCGATGTTCTGCCTTGTATAGATCTTGCGAACACCAGCCATGAGCTGTGCCCCGGCTGGGTCGATGCTCTCTATATGAGCCCTGGCAACCGTGGCACACACGGGAACGGCGTAGACCATATCGGCGAAGGAAAAATCGGACGCGTAACGCGCAGCGCCACTGACCTTCAGCGGCCCATCAATGCGCGGCGTTGCTTTGCCGACGACGGGAAGTTCCACGTAGTTGGTGCTCTCGCTCATGCTCGTCGCCTACCGTCACGCGATGGCCGCAGCGTCGCTCAGCGCCTTGATAAGGCAGCGACGCGCGAGCTCGACCTTGAATTGATTGCCTGGACGCGGGCGGGCATCGGCGAGAAAGGCATCGGCCGCCCGCTTGAACGAAGCCTCGCCTGGCGCGTTGCCGCGCAACACCTGCTCGGCCGCAGCCGAGCGCCATGGACGCGTGCCGATGCCGCCCATGGCTATGGCAACATCTTTTATGCGCCCTCCGCTCACAGAGAGCACGATCGCGGCGGACGCAAGCGCGAATTCATAGGAAGCGCGGTCGCGCAGTTTCAGGTAAAGGGATCGAGCGCCCGGCGTGGCCCTGGGGAGACGAACATGCGTGATCAGATCGCCGGGGTCCATCACGGTCTCGCGCTGCGGCGAATCGCCGGGCAAAAGGAAGAACTCCGCCACTGGCACCTCGCGCAGGCCCTTCGGACCTTGAATCGAAATGATTGCATCAAGCACCATCAATGCCACGTTCATGTCCGACGGATTGGTCGCAATGCAGTGGTCGCTACCACCGAGGATGGCAAGGTTGCGATGGTAGCCCTCCATCGCTGCACAGCCGCTTCCGGGCGCGCGTTTATTGCACGCGCTATGGATATCACGGAAGTAGACGCAACGTGTGCGCTGAAGCAGGTTTCCGCTGGTGGTTGCCATGTTGCGGATCTGGCCCGACGCCCCCGCGAGTATGGCCTGCGACAACACGGGATAATTCGCACGAATGTCCGCGTGGTTGGCAAGGTCCGCGTTGCGGACCAGGGCACCGATTGTGAATCCTCCATCCGCGCTGTTCTCGATACTGGACAAAGGCAGCCGGTTGATGTCGATGACATGGACCGGTTGCTCGACATCCAGCTTCATCAGGTCGACCAGGGTCGTGCCTCCCGCCACAAAACGGATCTCGGCACCCTGTTGCGCTGTGGACGCCCGCCTAGCCCAGGCTATCGCCTGGTCGACGGTTTTTGCTCGCGTATAGGTGAATGACTGCATGCAGATGGCCTACGTGGATCGAACCTGCTTGATCGCCGAAAGGATATTTTTGTACGCGCCGCATCGGCAGATGTTGCCGCTCATTGCCTCGCGCAGGCTGGCGTCATCACCGGCCCAGGGCTCTTTCAAAACCGCCACTGCGGACATGATCTGCCCGGAGGTGCAATACCCGCATTGGTAGCCGTCGTGATCGACGAATGCCTGTTGCATCGCGTGAAGCGATCCCGGCTGTCCCAGCCCTTCGATCGTGGTAACGGCATCGCCTTCATGCATCACAGCAAAGCTCAGGCACGACACCACACGTCTACCATTTACGTGGACCGTGCACGCACCACACTGACCGTGATCGCAGCCTTTCTTGGTTCCCGTCAACTGAAGGTGATCGCGCAAGACATCCAGCAACGACGCCCGGCTATCAACCGACACGGAACGCTGCTGACCATTTACCGAAAACTTGACTCTCTCCTCGCCCCATGAACGCGCTGGCTCCGTCGACGTCGATGAGGAGAGCGCAGAGGCAGACAGCCTAAAAGAAGCCAATCCCGTCGTGGCGCCGGCCACGCTGATCATTTGCAGGAAATTTCGCCGAGTGAACGAAATGCCGGCGAAGGGGTTGTTTTCGCGTTGAGCCATGATCGTCTCGCCTTGCGGCCTGGGACTCATTGCATTCCAGAGTCCGTTAGCGCGACGTGCAGTGCCAGCGAAGGCGATGCATAGGAAGGGTATCCAGTTTGAGCGCGCGTTAGCTCTTCTCAACGAGCGGCTAAATGGGGAAACCCCTGCGCGCTTGTTCGAGGCTATCACCCTGAATTTTCACGCGTAGCTGATGACTAATGGTGCACTAAGGCCTCAGTCTGCATTTTATAGAAGCTTTTATGGCTAGTGATCGTCCCAAATTGCCGTACGCCGGCATTGTTCTCACCGTTGAGGACGATGTGGAGCTGGCCCAATCCGTTGGCTTGTTTCTCGAGGGTCGGGGTTACGAGGTGGACTACGCCCACGACGGAATAACGGGCTTGCGACTGGCCTCGAATCAGAAGTATGACGCAGTCATTCTCGACAGAGGGCTTCCGGGTATGGACGGCTTGGCCATTTGTCGTCGGCTGCGTACAGAGCATCAAAGCGGCGTGGCTATAGTGATGCTGACCGGGCATACCGACCTGGAGGACAAACTCCAGGCTCTTGATAGCGGGGCCGACGACTACATCTGCAAGCCCTTCGACCTTCGTGAGCTTGCTGCGCGGCTCAGCGTTCTCATACGGCGGGACCGCGGAAAAACGGTTCAGAGCGTGTTGACTGTGGGAGATCTGACGTTCGACACGGGGACTCTCGAAGTCGTTCGCGATGGACAACCCGTAATGCTTGGGCCGGTCCCCTTGCGCATTCTTGAATTTTTGATGAGGGAGTCTCCCCGGGTTGTCTCGAGGGACCGAATCGAGCGACACGTTTGGGGCGAGTCGTTGCCTGACTCTGACACGTTACGATCGCATCTTTACATGCTCAGGAAATTGATCGACAGGCCCTTCAAACATCCCTTGCTTCACACCCTGCCGCACGTTGGCTATCGGCTGTCGGTTCTTAGCGGAGGGACGTCGACGGCTCGATAACCGGGAGCGTGGCGAAGTTGGGTCGCAGCCGCCGCAACCCCTTCCCTGCCGTAAACAGCCGGCATGGTTTGGTCAACAACGTGCAGAGGTAGCCTTGCGCTGTGGGTCAGCCACGCACATTCAACTCTCATCGTCAGATTTCTATAGCCATGAAACTGTCTCGACGCATCGCGTTAATCGTCTTCATCATTGCTCTGCTGATTATTATTGCAGTGGGGTTTTATCGCGCAGCCATGCATGAGGACAAACGTCCAGACACGGCCTCAGTCAAGCACACCAGCGCAGCCGAGGAGGCTAACGCCGTGTCGCATTGCTCGTTTGCTCACGTCGCTGTCGCCTAACCCAACATCTCCAACCCGCGCAATCTCCGGCCATGAAACCACTCACTCGCTGTCTATGGTTCGGGCT
The DNA here is from genome assembly GCA_963783075.1 of uncultured Gammaproteobacteria bacterium. Lineage (GTDB taxonomy): Bacteria > Pseudomonadota > Gammaproteobacteria > Xanthomonadales > Rhodanobacteraceae > Dyella. The sequence continues at coordinate 61,682 of CAWAMF010000007.1, forward strand.
ATCGATCCTCGGCCCAGGCGGCTGCGTGCAACAGGTAGCGCGGCGGCCCTGCTTAAACTCGGTGACCGTGGGGTCATCCGCGCAGGAAAACGCGCCGACCTGCTGGTCGTCGAAGGAGATCCGTCGCAAAACATAGATCGCATCCTGGCCGTCTATCAGTGCGGGCGCGAAGTGCCTGGCTCCATCGATCCCTGGAACGACAGGGCGGCAGAGCTGATGGCCTCACGGGAAATCTATCGGAACGCTACCCAGGGCCGCCGCTGCGGACGATCTTGCCCAAAGCGGCCCACCGTTTGCGCCGGTGACGGGGCAACGGTCGTCGCCGGTCCGATCCACGGCCCGGAAAGATGGCATGGCGGTCACGAATGGCCGCCGATCACGCAAGCCCATCAGTGCATCCGGAAAGACGGGTTCAACGCGGGGAACACCTATGGCGCTCGTGGCCCGCTAGAACGACATGGCGTCGTATAGTGCGGCCTTTTTCCTAACCGGCACTTCACGCAGAAATTCCGAGGCGACCGATTCGGCATTCATGCTTGGCGCGCGGCATTGCCGCCCAGCCCGGGTAGGCGGACAACTCAATCGATCCGAAACGATGTCATCAGCAAAGTCACGATCGCACCAACCTTGGGCAGCAATTGACGACTGCGCGGCCATGCCAGGTTGAGAGGCAGGCCATCGGTTTCGAAGTGAAGGAGGACCTTGATCAGTCAACTGCTTTTCAATTCGTCTTGCACGAGCCACGTCGCCAGCTGCGCAATACCGCAACCTGCGGCGGCGGCACTGACCAAAGCTTCACCACTTCCCACAACGATCCTTCCCTCCACGGCTCGTTGCTCGGATGGCCCTGAGGTTTGCGCGATCAACCAGGGGCTGCTGCCGTCGGCCCTGCCGTAGACAATCGCAAAAGACACAATGCCTCGACAGACGTGGCTCCGTGTTAATCCAGGAGACGTACAGCAATATCATTCCTTGCTGCGCGTCCTTCCGCGAATGGCAGAATGGGCCAGACATGAATCATGCGGGGACCGACGATCAGCTCGACTTCAACGCCCTGCCGCTGCGCCTTATCTGAGAGCGCCACGATGTCGGGATACAGAATGTCGTGCGTGCCTGCATAGATGGTCATTGGCGGAAGTCCCGACAGTTCCGCATGCAGGGGGCTGATGTACGGGTCGTCCAGAGCGATGTCACCCGCGTAGAGTCGCCCTGCTTCCTGCAAGCCCGGCGTGGCCAGCATGGGATCAAACGGTTCGATGGCCGCGATGGCTGGATGGATCAGCGATACATCCGCCACCGGGGCAATCAGTATAAGGCGATGCGGCAACGGCTGGTGTCGGTCGCGCAGGGCCAGCGCGGTGGTCAGCGCCAGGTTGCCGCCGGCAGAATCGCCCATCACCACGATCGCTTCCGGCGCGGCGGTTTGCACGACGCGGTCGTATACCTTCAACGCGAACCCAAGTGCTTCCAGCCCACGGTGCTCGGGTGCAAGCGGGTACAGCGGCACCGTCACGGTGCAACCACTGGTCTCGACCAGGTACTGCAGAAAGCGCCAGTGATAGCCCGTGATCGACCGAACAAACGCACCACCGTGCAAATACAGCACATGTTTGCTGCCGGCCATGTCCTGGGCTGGCGCAAGCGTGTACACACGATGGCCATCGATGTCCTGTTCGCTTACCCGCAGTGTCTTCCGCAAACGGGTCGAGGGAAGCACGGGCCCACGGCGGCGAGCATGGGCAATGCCGTTGGACAATGCCGCTGACGATGCCAGGCTCTGGTTTCGACGGATCAACCGAAGCGCCCACGTAAACGTACGCGCCCCCAGACCAGGCATGTTCAGCCGCCACCCAACACGGCATTGATCAGCGCGGCGGCGTTGCTATACGGCGCGTAGAACGCCTTGATCACGTCGCCCGTCCCACGCACGACCACGCCACGCTGGTTGGAGAATTCGCGAAAGCCATCGATACCATGGTGACGACCCATGCCGCTCATGCCATTGCCGCCGAAGCCCAGCGATGGCAGCGCCCCCTGCAGCGCACAGGCGTTGACGACAGCGCCGCCCGAAATGGTGCTCACCAGCACATGATCGATCACGGCCTCATCATCGCCGAACACATACAGGCCAAGCGGCCGCTCGCCCGCGTTGACGTGTGCCACCGCCTCATCGACTTGGTCGTACACGAGCAGTGGCAAGATCGGCCCGAAAATCTCTTCGCGCATCAGGCCCAGATCCTTCGGCGGATCGACCACCAGGTACATCGGCATGCGGCGACTGACATGATCGATGCGGCCCGCTGCCTCCAGAGGGACAATACGCGCTCCGCGTCCCTCTGCCTCCTGCAGCAAGTTCACCAGCCGGTCCAGATGCCGGCTGGAGATGATGCCGGTGCAATCGGGCCCGCGCGAATACGTCGGTGCCGCGTTCTGCATGAAGTCCACAGCCAGATCGACGAACCGCTCCAGTTCGGCGCGCGGCACCAGGCAATAGTCCACTGACACGCACATCTGCCCGTTCTTGATGGTCTTGGTGCCGATGATCGATTCCACGTTGGCTGGCGTCACCGAACCCGGTGTGAGCAAGGCAGGACATTTGCCGCCCAGCTCCAGCGTCACGGGCGTCAGGTTCTTCGCGGCCGCCGCCATTATTTCGCGACCGATATCCGGGCTGCCGGTGTAGAGCAGATGATTCCAGGGCATGGCCGCGAACGCGCGAGCCAGTGCAACGCCACCCACCACCACATGCACCAGATCAGGCTCGAAGGTAGTCGCTACCATCTCGCGCAACAGCGCCGCGCAGGCTGGCGTGTACTCCGATGGTTTCACCATTACGCGGTTGCCGGCCGCGAGCATGTCGATCATCGGCCCCACCGAGAGATCGAACGGGAAATTCCAGGGCACCATATTGCCGACCACACCTTTGGGCTGGCTCTGCACGTACGCTCGCGCCGTGCCGAGCATGGCCGGATCGGTCTCACGCGGCACCGGCTGCATCCAGGCCTCAAGATTTTCCAGCACGTAGCTTGCGCGCCCTACCAGGCCCAACACTTCGATCAAGTCTGAAGCCGGTACCGGATGGACACCGAAGTCGCTGCTCAGCGCCGCGCTGATGCGCTCGCGATGGGCCATGAGCATGCCCATCAACCGTTCGATACGGCCACGCCGTTCCTGCAGACTTGGGCAGCGATCATTCGCGAATGCCTCACGCTGTGCCGCGAAAACAACATGCAAGTCGGCGATGGCCGCTGCATCCTCGCCTGCGCTGGCGAGGTCCGCTTGCTGGTTGTCATTGAGAATCGACATGTCGGCTACCCTTGTATTGATGGGTCCGCATCGCGGTCCCGGGGAATACACACTGTCAGGCCCCGCTCGCGACGTCGGCTGTGCCGGTCACCAGAAAGACCCCGCTGGCGCGGACGATGCGCTCGCCCGCCACGGAGGCAAAGCCGTTGGCGAAGGCCAACCGGGCGCCTCGCTTCTGTATGTCCACGCTCACCTCGACCCAATCCCCTGCCCTGGCTGCACCCGCAAAATCGAGCGTCAGGTTGGCTGTGAGCAGTGGCGCGGGAGGATCGCTGAGAAAAGCCGTGGCGTAGCCCAGCGCCGCATCCATCAGGGTCGCGAGCATGCCGCCGTGCATGACATGGCGCCCGTTGCAGTGTTTGTTCTGCACGCGCAGACCAAGCACAAACTCGGCGCCCCGTCCCTTGGCATAGACGGGCCCAATCAAATCAAGCGCTGGACTGGTTCGAGACAGGGGCGAAAAACCTTCAGGCACGTTCACAGCGCTCTCTCCCATGGCATGGATCACCGAATCCCCAGAACCTTGTCAATCTGGGCACGCATCAAGCCCATCGCGACACGCGGCGAGAGTCGATAGATCAACCAGCCGACACCGATCTGGCTTCTCGGCGTCAGACAGAACAGCTTGCCCTTGCGCACGTCGCTAAGAAGATTGCGTGCAACCTGCTCCGGCGTTGCCCCGTTCTTCTCGTAATACGCTACGGCCTGCGATTGCCGGGCCTGGGTGTCGCCTCGCATGCGCGTGTTGCGGGCTATGGCGGTATTGATGACGCCCGGGCACAACACGGTCACCTTGACCTCGCTGCCATGCAGCTCGGCGGCGAGCGACGTGGATAGCCCCACCACTGCATGCTTGGACGCGCTATAGGGTGCCATCCGCGGGTGCGGCAGCAAGCCCGCGCCAGAGGCCGTGTTGACGATATGCGAGGGAGTGGATTGCGTAAGCATGCGCGGCAGAAAGACGTGGAGGCCGGTCACCACCCCCATCACATTGACTTCAAGCAAGCGCCGCCAATCGTCCAGCTCGGTCTCCGTGACCAGCGCCGCATGACCGATGCCCGCGTTGTTGAACAGGAGATCGACTCGTCCATCCTCCGCATAAACTGCATCTGCCAGCGCATTCATGGCATCGGCATCCGTGACGTCCAGCGTATGCGCGCGCCCCTGCCGCAGCGTCGCGGCCACGGATGCAGCGGCTGCTCCGTCCACGTCCGCACAATGCACTTTGGCTCCGGACTGATCCAACAGGCATGCAATCGCGCGGCCGATGCCCGAACCTGCACCAGTAACGACGGCAACCTTGTCGGTATAGAAACCATGGAACGCCGGCATGACTCTGTCTCGACTAGGCATAGGTCATCCGCAAGCCACGGCTTCGGTCGACGGCGTGGTTTCACTCGGCGCCGAAAACTGTAGCCATTGATCCGCAATCGGCTGCTGCAGGAGCATGTTGGTGTCCTTGCCGAGATGCTGCGTAACCTGCCAGGGATACTGGCTCCCTTGCCGCGGCAAGGTGGCATCGCCGCGCTGGACATAGCCGGACGACAGTACGCCGAGAATGCTGCTGTCGAGCGTGCAATGCTCGCTGTCACGCGCCACGACTACCGCTTGTCCGGCGGCATCCATGTGTTGCAGCAGGCGACATAGGTAGCGCGCCGCCAGATCCACCTTCAGTGTCCAAGGCGTATTGGCGTGGCCAAACAGGCAGGCCAGGTTGGGCACGTTCTGCAGTAGCACGCCCTTGTAGGTCATCAGCTCGTTCAATGCTTGCGGCTGGCCATCTACTTCTACCGACATGCCGCCCAGCATCTGCAAGTTGAGCCCGGTTGCGGTGATGATGATGTCCGCTTCCAGCACCTGCCCGGAGGTCAGGCGGATGCCGTGCTCGGTAAACGACTCGATCGTATCGGTGACGATGGATGCCTTGCCCGACTTCAGCCTTTCGAACAGGTCGCCATCGGGCACCACGCACACGCGCTGCTCCCACGGTAGATAGTTCGGCGTGAAGTGCCGCATGTCGATCTCGTTACCCACTTGCCTTCGCACCATGGAAAGCAGGACACGACGCATCAGTTTCGGCCAGCGGCGGCAGGCGAGATATACGCCGCGCTGAAGCGCCAGGTTGCGCTTGCGGGCAAAACGGTAGACCGCCGAATCGGGCAGGAACCGTTTCAACAAGGCGGAGATACCATCGACGCCTGGCATGGATACCACGTAGGACGGTGATCGCTGCAGCATGGTGATATGCGCAGCCTTTTCAGCCATCGCCGGCACCAACGTCACCGCGGTAGCTCCGCTTCCGATCACTACGACCCGCTTGCCCGCGTAATCGAGATTTTCTGGCCAGTGTTGCGGGTGAATGCGCAGACCCTTGAAAGTCTCCTCACCCGGAAAGCGTGGCAGGAAGCCCTGGTCATGGTTGTAGTAACCGGTACAACTCACCAGGAAACGGCAGGTATAGCTACATGTATCCCCCGTCGCTTCGTGTTTCGCCACCAGCCGCCACTGTTGCTGTTGGCTGCACCATTGAGCGTCAAGCACTTTCACGCCGTACTGAATCTTCCGGTCCACGCCAAACTGGTGCGCCGTATCCGCGATGTAATCCCGGATCTCGGTGCCGTTGGCTAGCGTTCTGGGATCGTGCCAGGAGCGAAATGGATACCCAAACGTGAACATATCCGAGTCCGAGCGGATGCCCGGGTAGCGGAACAGATCCCAGGTGCCACCCATGGTCTCGCGACGCTCAAGCAGGGCGACGCTTTTCTCTGGACACGACTGCGCGAGATGACAGGCGACATCAATGCCCGACAACCCGGCGCCGATGATCAGCACATCAAAATGTTGGTTATTCACGGCTATTCACCTGCAGGCGGCAGCGTACGACCACGTACTGCCATGCGAGCGGTGTTCGTCGCGAAGACGAACACCGCCGCTCTCACGCAAGCGCCGACAACGTCGGCGCTACGTACGGGTTACAGCTGCCCATGCAGGGTGATGCCGTAGGTACGCGGCGCACCGAGGAAGGCATCGATGGATCCGGTCTGCAGTGCCGGGTTGAAGTAAGCCTGGATGTACGTCCGGTTGGTGAGATTCTCGCCCCAGAATTCGATGCTCCAGTGCTTGTTGATGTCAGCGACGGTGAAGCGGGCATTGAGCAGCGTATAGGCCTTCTGCGTCATGCCGATTTCGGGCAGGCCGCTGGCGAGATAGTCGCCGCTGTACTTGGCATTGATGTTGAAGCGACCGATCAGCTTGCTGTTGAAGTTCCACTGGTAGTTCACGCCTGCCGAGCCCGCCCATGTCGGCGCATAGCCGGCCACGCTGCCCGGAATGGCGACCAGCGTGGGATCAGCGAGCAGCTGGTCACCAAAGCGCGCCTTCGTATAGGTGGCCGAACCCTGCACCGACAGACCCGTGATCTGGGTCTGCCATAGGAAATCAGCATCCATACCCTGCGTAGTCAGCTCGGGAATCGAGTCAACCACCCAGCTGATGCCGCTGAACGTGTTGAGCTGGTAATTGGTGTAGCGCGAATGGAACAGTGCTGCATTGAGCAGCAGGTTGCCGTCCGCCCAGGTGGTCTTGGTGCCCAGCTCATAGCTGTTGACCGCTTCGCCCGGGAACACCGTGTTGGTCACCGGAATCACGCCGGAGCCGCCGTTGGTCTCGCCATTTCCCGACTGCACGCGGGCGAGGTTGTAGCCGCCCGCCTTGTAACCACGCGCACCGGTCAGATAGAACAACGCGTTGTCGTTGAGACGATAAGCCGCCTTGAGCGTGCCCGACCAGTTGCTGTCGGAGAACGAATTGTCCGCGTTGAGTCCGTTGAACAGCGGGTTCTGCCACGGCAGGCACATATTGCCTATCACGGTAGGAGCCACCAGCGGCACGACAAACGCCGGCAAGCCGCGTTGCATGAGTGCGTTGGCCACGCCGTTGGTGGTCAGCGCCGCCAGACAGCCCACCCCGCCATTGGGGTTGTTGTACTCGAACTGGGTATTCTTCTCTTCGTGCGTGTAGCGCAACCCACCCGTCAGCGAGAACGCGTCAGTGATATGCCAGGTGGCATTGCCAAAGGCCGCTTCGCTGCGTGACTGCTGGTTCCATTGGTCCTGCTGCGCCACGCCGTTGTACGACGCGCCATAAGGCAGCCCGGTGACCTGGGAGAAAAACGCCTGCGGGTTGGAGGTATTGAACAGGCCAGGCGGCAATGCCCCGGCGATGCCATAGACCAGCTCGCTGGAAAGGAACCCTTCGTACTGCGGATCCAGGGTGATCGCTTCCTTGCGCTGCAAGCGAACATTGTCGAAGTACAGGCCGCCCATCCAGTCCACATGGTCGGTAGAGCCGGCCAGGCGAAGCTCCTGGGTAAAGGTGTTGAAACGGTCGCCATTATCGGGACCGTAGTCGTGCAGCGCGAGGTCGGCGCCCGTGAAATCAAGGTCGCTCGCAGCCTGAAGCGTGTACTTGCGTACCGAGGTGATCGAAGTGAACACCGCGTTGTTGAGCCAGGGCGTGTTCCAGTTGACCTGAGCCGACAGACCCTCGTCGGTAATCTTCTCGGCCGTGCTGTCGTTGGCATAGGCCAGCCGATCAGAAGGGTCGGCCACGGGAATCACACCGCGCCCTGCGCCGCCGGCGAATGCGTCGGTAAGCGCCGCGATGCCCGCACCGCGCGTGGTGGTTACCGCCGCGCAGCAGTTTTCGTTGTGCTGGGTGTAGTCGGCAATGAGGTTGACGTCGACATCGCTGCTCGGCGTGAACAGCAGCTGGCCACGGATGGTGTGGAAATCCTGGTCGTCGTCCTTCGTCTCGGTACGCGGCCCGCTGTTGACGAACACGTCGTTGTAACCGTCGTGCTGGCGATCGGCGACGTACAGGCGGAAGGCAAGGTTGTCGGTGATCTTGTTGTTATAGGCCGCGTCGAAACCCACCGCGTTGTAGTTGCCTACGGTGAAGTCGGCATATCCCTGCTCGGAGAACACCGGGCGTTGCGTGGTGATATCGAGCACGCCAGCGGTGGTGTTCTTTCCGAACACTGTGCCTTGCGGACCTTTCAACACTTCGACCTGATCAAGCTCACCCAGATCGCCAAAGCCAACGCCGACGCGAGCACGCGGAACGCCATCGATAACGATGCCCACGGACGATTCCAGGCCCGCGTTGTCACCCACCGTGCCGATGCCGCGGATACGCGCGGTGGTGTTTTCGGCGGCGTCGGTGGTGGTGACGCTGAGGTCCGGCACCAGGATCTGCAGGTCCTTGATGTCACGTATACCGGCAGCCTGAAGCTGCTGCTTGTTCAAGGAGACCATGGTCACAGGCACGTCTTGCAGGTACTCGGCGCGCTTCTGCGCGGTCACCTTGATCTCGCTGAGCTTGACGACCTTGGGCGTGCCGTCCGGATTCTTGGCGGCAGCGGCAGCGTTGGTAGGCGTACCCGTCGCGTTGCCAGCCTGCGTGTCCTGCGCCAGCACCGGCGCCACTACCGCAGCACCTAGTGCGATAACGATGGACCACGCCAGGATTTGCCTGCGGTGATGTCGTGAAGCCATGTTCCCCTCCCCGTTTTGGTAAGCCAGATCCGTCGACGATGTGTCTTACGGCATCCGCGCCCCGCGCCCTCTCGATCCACTCCGCTCGCTCCCCCTCCGGTTCGAGCCGATCACAGATTCGAGACTGCAAAATTCGCCTTCGGCGCTTCGCTGGATCCCGTAGCGGGCTGGAAACTAGCACGCGTCTTTTTTGGAAAACGGAACTTGAATCGGGCGCTCTGCATAGCATTTTTGTGCAGCGCAGAAGCACTCAATACCCCTAAAACGACAACACGCGGCAATTGGCCGTTTAAACGAAAACCGCGCCTGAAAGACGCGGTTTTTTATGTGTTGCGCGACAACAAAATCACGCTGCTTGCAATTGCAACCGGTACTGCTCGAGGTGCTCGTCCGTGGTGCCGAAGCGAAGCTCGAACGCGAGCAGGCGCTTGAAGTAGTGGCTGACATCGAGCTCGTCAGTCATGCCCATACCGCCATGCAGCTGCACCGCCTGCTGGCCGATGTAACGGCCCGCCTGCCCCATCAGCGCCTTGGCGGCTGACAGCGCCGCGCCACGTGCCGCCCGGTCGGCCTCATCGCATTGCGAGGTTGCCAGATAGCACATGGAGCGCGCCTGCTCGAGATGCATCAGCATTTCCGCCATTCGATGCTGCAGGGCCTGGAAGCTGCCGATAGGTACGCCAAACTGCACGCGGGTTCGCGTATAGCCGATGGTGGCGGCGAGAATCTTGTCCATGGCGCCGAAGGCTTCGGCACACAGGGCGGCCAGTCCATAGCTCAGCGCATCCTGCACCGCTTCGGCGGCATCGCCACCGACCCGAGCGTCGTCGGCAAGCCTCACATCGGCAAGTGTGATGGCGGCCAGGCGCTGCTCGTCGACCGATGTGCCTGACTTCAGCGTGATGCCCGACGCATCGGCCGGCACAGCGAACAGGCCGAGCGTGCCATCCTCGAGACGCGCGGTTACCAGCAACAGATTGGCGACGGGCGCGTGGTACGTGGAGGCCTTCTGCCCGTTCAGGCGCCAGCCCTCGCCGTCGCGGCGGGCCTTGGTTTGCACCGGCGCGTCACCAGTCTCACCTTCTTCGTGCGCAAGTACGGCGATCAGCTCGCCGGAGGCCAGTGCGTTGAGCCACTGCCCGCGGCGCGGGCCGGTTGCCAGCGCAACGATGGCGTGCGTAGCCACCACGGCACTGGCCAGGAAGGGTTCGAGCAACAAGCCCTCGCCCACGGCATGGGCCACCAGCATGGTGGCTACCGGACCTGCGCCAATACCACCGTCTTCCTCGGGAATATTGATCGACAACAAACCCAGATCGGCCATCTGGGCCCAGGTATCGCGCGACCAGCCTTCGGCCGATTCGCGCACGCGATGGCGGAAGTCAAAACCGTAGCGCTCGGCGATAAAACGACGCGTAGTGTCGAGCAGCATCTGCTGTTCGTCAGTGAAAGAGAAATCCATGCAGTGCTCCTACAGGCCGAGAATCATGTGGGCGATGATGTTGCGCTGGATCTCGTTCGATCCCCCGAAGATGCTCAGCTTGCGCAGGTTGAGATAGGTGTTGGTAGCGTGGGCTGCTTCCTCATCGCCTCCCGCGACAGTGAGCGCGCCGGCGCCAAGCAATTCCACGTGAAGCTCGGACAGCCGCTGCATGATTTCAGTGCCGCGAATCTTGAGCATGGATGCCTCCGGCCCCGGCGCGTGGTTGCGCGCCTCGGCGAAGATCACGCGCATATTGGTGATCTCCAGTGCGCGCAGTTCGATTTCCACCTGGGCAATGCGGCTGGCGAACACGGCGTCTCGCAACAGGGTACCGGCGCCCTTCTTGCGCTTGGCAGCGAGCGTCTTGAGATGTTGCAGCAGGCGCTTGCTGATGCCGATGCCGGCGATATTGGTGCGTTCATGGCCAAGCAGGAACTTGGCGTAGGTCCAGCCCTGATTCTCCTCGCCGATGCGGTTCTCTACTGGCACCCGCACGTTGTCGAACCAGATCTCATTGACCTCGAAGCTGCCATCGAGCAACCGGGTGGGACGCACCGTGATACCCGGGGACTTCATGTCGACCAAAACGAACGAAATGCCCTTCTGCGGCTTGGCGCTGCTATCGGTACGCACCAGGCAGAAGATCCAGTCGGCATATTGGCCCAGCGTGTTCCACACTTTCTGGCCGTTGAGCACGTAATGGTCGCCATCGCGCTCGGCCTTCATCTTGAGGGAGGCAAGGTCAGAGCCCGAGCCCGGCTCGGAATATCCCTGGCACCACCAGTCCTGGCCGGCAAGGATGCGCGGCAGGAATTTCTGTTGCTGCGCGGGGCTGCCAAAGCGCATCAATACGGGCGCCACCATCTTCACGCCAAAGGCCAGCTGCATGGGCGCATCGGCTAGCGAACACTCGGTTTCGAAGATGAACTGCTGGGTCTTGCTCCAACCCGTGCCACCAAACTCCACCGGCCACGCCGGCGCACCCCAGCCCTGGGCGTGCAGAATCTGCTGCCAGCGCAGGATGTCTTCGCGAGCGTTGCTGTCGTCGCCGCGTTGCATGCGATAACGGATGTCATCGGGCAAATGGGCAGCCAGGAACTGGCGCACCTGGTCTCGAAAAGCCTGTTCTTCCTGGTTGAAATCAAGATCCATGGAAACTCCGCGGTAAATCAGTTTGCGTTGGAATGGGGGTAATAGCGCACCAGCATCTGCGCCACGCAGACGGGCTTTTCGCCGTGCTCAACTTCCACGGTGGCCGACCAGTGCGCTTGCACGCCGCCGGGTACCGGCTCGAGCTTGTCGAGCGTCAGCCGCGCGCGAATGCGCTGGTTGGCCAGCACCGGTGCCGGCAAGCGCACCTTGTCCAGGCCATAGTTGATGGCCATGGCGATGCCATCGATACGCACGCTGGAGGTGAAGATGGTCGGCAATAGCGACAGCGTGAGGTAGCCGTGCGCGATGGTGGATTTGTACGGCGATTCGTGGCGCGCACGCTCAGGATCGGTATGGATCCATTGCTGGTCACCGGTGGCGTCTGCAAATTGCTGGATGCGTTCCTGGTCGATCAGCAACCAATCGCTGATGGCGACTTCGCGTCCTATCCAGGTGGCTAGCGCTTCAAGGCTTTCAATGGTCTGCACGTTGCGTTCCCGATGCGAAAAGTAGGCGCTTTCAGACGGCGCTGGCGCCGCCATCGATGGCAAGGATCTGGCCGGTGATGTGCTTGCCAGCGTTGGAGGCGAACAACAATGCGGCTCCCTTGAGGTCTTCATCGTCACCCAGGCGACGTAGCGGCGCATAACCCATCAAGGCCTCCTCACCCAGGGTCTCTATCAGGGACTGCGACATCTTCGACGGGAAGAACCCCGGTGCAAGCGCGTTGACGGTGATGCCGTACTGACCCCACTCGCCGGCCAGTGCGCGCGTGAAATTCACCACGGCGCCCTTGCTGCTGTTATACGCAATGGTCTGCATGGAACCAGGCGGGTTGCCACGCAAACCGGCGACCGATGCTACGTTGATGACGCGACCGTACTTGCGCGGAATCATCGAACGCTTGCCGATCTGCTGGGTGAGCAGAAACAGGCCTCGCACGTTGAGATTGAAAAGCTTGTCCCACGCCGCGATCGGGTGATCTTCCGCCGGCGCTCCCCAACTCGTGCCGGCGTTGTTCACCAGGATGTCGACGTGGCCGAGCCGGGTCATGGCGGCATCGACCAGCATGTCGACATCGCCCTCCTTCGACACATCGCAGGCGACCCAGTGAGCCTCGACGCCGCGTGAGGCAAGGTGCGCCTGGGCGTGTTCGAGTTCTTCGGTCTTGCGCGCCGACAGCAGAATGCGTGCGCCGTAGTCGCCCAAGGCTTCCGCCAGCTGCAGCCCAAGGCCGCGTGAGCCGCCTGTGATGAGTGCGGTCTTGCCGGTGAGATCAAACAAATCGTGTTGTGCCACGGCGGTGTCCAATGGGTTCAGAAGTAGGCGTCCTGCATGTCCAGCGTGGTGCGATCCAGGCTGGCCAGCAGGTCAAGTTGCGCATCGACCTTGGGTAACTCCCAATGGAAGAAGTACTGCGCCGCGCGGCGCTTTCCCTCGTAGAAATCGCCTTCGTGCCCCTGCGCGGCAAGTGCCTGTTCCAGCCAGATCCACGCAATGGCGATATGCCCGAAGGCTTCCAGGTAAATACTGGCATTGGCCAGGGTGAGCTGCGGATCGCCAGCCGACCACAGGATGCGAGTCACCTCGCCAAGGCGGTTGAGCGACGCGGTCAGCATCGTGGCATGTGCGGCCAGTGCGTGATCGGCGTTGGCACGCGCTACCGTCGCCATCACGCGTTCGGCGAACAACTTGAATGCGACACCGTTATCCATCACCACCTTCCGTCCCAGCAGATCCAACGCCTGGATGCCATGGGTGCCTTCATGGATGGGATTGAGCCGGTTGTCCCGATAGAACTGTTCGACGTGATACTCGCGTGTATAGCCATAGCCGCCATGCACCTGTATCGCCAGCTCGTTGGCCTTCAGGCACCACTGCGAGGGCCAGCTTTTGGCGATGGGCGTGAGGATGTCCAGCAACTGGGTAAGGCGTGCACGCTCCGCTTTGTCGCCGGCCTGGGCCTCATCCACCAGCTTCGCGCAATAAAGCGTGAAAGCCAGGCCGCCTTCGGCATAGGCCTTCTGCGCGAGCAACATGCGGCGCACATCGGCGTGCTTGATGATGGGTACCTGCGGGACTGGACGCGTCCTTGCCCTCACTGCCGATAGGCCGACCCTGCGGGCGCTGGCGCGCGTAATCGAGTGCATGCAGGTAACCCGTGTAACCCAGCGCCACCGCGCCAAGTCCCACACCAATGCGTGCCTCATTCATCATGTGGAACATATAGGCCAGGCCCTGATGCGCGTTGCCCACCAGGTAGCCGATGGCGCCGCCCTTGCCTTCGGGCCGATAGCGCGTGCCCTCGCCGAAATTGAGCAGGCAATTGACCGTGCCGCGGTAACCCATCTTGTGATTGATGCCAGCCAGCTGCACGTCGTTGCGCTCGCCGAGCGTGCCTTCCTCGTCCACCAGGAACTTCGGCACCAGCAACAGCGAAATGCCCTTCACGCCCGGAATCAGCTTGCCATCCGGCCCGGGAATCTTGGCCAGCACCAGATGCACGATGTTCTCGGACAACTCGTGATCGCCGCCGGAGATCCACATCTTGTTGCCGGTGACGCGATAGCGTGGACCGAACGCGGATTCACCGTCGTACTCCGCACGTGTATTGATATCCGAGAGCGACGAGCCAGCCTGTGGTTCGGACAGGCACATGGTGCCGAAGAAGCGCCCGGTCAGCTCCGGCTCGACGAACGTGCGGATCTGCTGCGCATTGCCATGCGCAAGCAGCAGGTTGGCGTTGCCCAAGGTCAGCAACGGGTACGCGCTGGTGCTGACGTTGGCGGCATACAGGTAAGCCATGCCCGCCGTGGTCACCACCATTGGCAATTGCATGCCGCCGTGTGCGTAGTCCTGCCCCGCCGCCATCAAGCCCGCTTCATAGAAAGCTTGCAGTGCAGGCTTCACTTCGTCGATGACGGTGACGTGCTCGCCATCGAAGTGCGGTTCGTTCTGATCAGCCTTGTGATTGTGTGGCGCAAAGTATTCGGTGGCGATGTGTTCGAAGGTGTCCAGCACCGAATCGAAGGTAGCGCGATCGTGGTCGGAAAAACGTGCCGCGCGGGTCAGCGCGGCAACGTCAAGCCACTCAAACAGCATGAAATCCAGGTCGCGACGCGACAGCAGCAACGAGTCCATGGGCGTCTCAGAGGATTTCGAACAGGCCAGCGGCACCCTGGCCACCGCCCACGCACATCGTCACCACGGCGTACTTCACGCCGCGACGCTTGCCTTCGATGAGTGCATGACCGACCAGTCGTGCACCGCTGACGCCATAGGGATGACCGACCGCGATGGCACCGCCGTTGACGTTGATGCGGTCGTGCGGAATACCCAGTGTGTCCATGCAATACAGCACCTGCACGGCGAACGCCTCGTTGAGTTCCCACAGGCCGATGTCGTCCACCGTAAGCCCTGCCCGCTTGAGCAGCTTGGGCACGGCAAACACCGGGCCTATGCCCATCTCATCAGGCTCGCAGCCGGCGATGGCAAAGCCACGGAAAATCCCAGCGGCTTGAGGTTGCACTGTTGGGCAAGCTTGGCGTCCATCACCACCGCAGCGGAAGCACCGTCGGAGAACTGGCTGGCATTGCCGGCCGAGATCACGCCGCCAGGCATCGCCGTACGGATCTTGGAAACAGCGTCGTAGGTGGTGTCCGCGCGAATACCTTCATCGGCCGAAAGCGTCACCTCGCGCGTCATCAAACGGCGCGTTTCCGGATCGGCCAAACCGGCGAGCACGGTGATCGGCACGATCTCATCATCGAACTTGCCCGCGGCAGCTGCGGCGGCGGCGCGCTGTTGGCTCTCCGCGCCGTAGTGGTCCTGCCGCTCACGCGAAATGCCATAACGCTTGGCCACCGTTTCAGCCGTTTGCAGCATCGGCCAGTAGATCTCCGGCTTGTGCTCCATCAGCCAGCCTTCGGTGAGCATGTGCTGATTCATGAAGGGCTGTACGCAGGAGATGCTCTCCACGCCGCCCGCCACATAGATATCCGCTTCGCCCGCAATAACCCGCTGTGCGGCCATGGCGATCGTCTGCAGGCCAGACGAACAGAAGCGATTGACAGTGGCGCCTGGCACCGTCACCGGCAGGCCCGCGCGAATGGCAATCTGCCGCGCGACGTTCACGCCGGTGGCACCTTCGGGGTTGGCACAACCCATCAACACGTCCTCGACCTCGGCGGGATCGACGCCCGCGCGCTCGACGGCGTGCCTCACTACGTGGCCACCCAGGGTCGCGCCGTGGGTCATGTTGAATGCGCCCTTCCAGCTCTTGGCCAGACCGGTGCGCGCAGTGGAAACGATGACGGCTTCTTTCACGGTGTTATCTCGGTAAGGTGCGTGGAGGATCAGCGATTGAAGGACTTGCCGGCTTCGGCCAGCTGCACGAGCAGCGGCGCCGGTTCCCAGTCTTCGCCCTGATGGCCCTTGGCATAACGGCGCATGGCCGCGAGCACGTTGTAGAGACCGACGGTGTCGGCGTAGAACATCGGGCCGCCGCGCCACACCGGGAAGCCGTACCCATACAGGTAAACCACGTCGATGTCGGAAGCCTTCGCGGCAATGCCTTCCTCGAGAATGCGGGCGCCTTCGTTCACCAATGCGTAGACGAGGCGTTCGACAATCTCCTCGTCGCTGATCACGCGGCGCGTGATGCCCAGTTCGCGCGAGTGGTTCTCCACCATGTCGTTGACCAGCGGCGAGGGATAGGCGGTGCGGTCGTTGGGCTTGTAGTCGTACCAGCCGGCTCCGGTTTTCTGACCGAAACGGCCCATTTCGCACAGCAGGTCGCCGGTCTTGGAGTACTTCATGTCCGGCTGTTCGACCATGCGGCGTTTGCGGATCGCCCAACCAATGTCGTTACCCGCCAGGTCGCCCATGCGGAACGGGCCCATGGCGAGGCCGAATTTTTCGGCAGCGCGATCCACCTGATGCGGCAGCGCGCCCTCTTCCAGCAGCACACCGGCCTGGCGGCCGTACTGCTCGATCATGCGGTTGCCGATAAAGCCATCGCACACGCCCGAAACTACCGCGGTCTTGCCGATCTTCTTGGCCAGCGCCATGACCGTGGCCAACACATCTTTGGCGGTAGCCGCGCCGCGCACCACTTCCAGCAGCTTCATGACGTTGGCCGGACTGAAGAAGTGCATGCCCACGACGTCCTGCGGACGCTGGGTGAACCCGGCAATGCGATTGAGATCCAGCGTGGATGTATTGCTGGCGAGGATCGCGCCGGGTTTGGCGATCTTGTCCAGCTCGGTGAATACCGCCTGTTTTACGCCATAATCTTCAAACACCGCCTCGATGATGAGGTCGGCGTCGGCCAGCCCGTCGTAGGTGAGCGTAGGCGTAATCAGCCCCATGCGCTGCTCCACCTGCTCCGCCGTGAGCTTGCCCTTCTTGGCGCTGTTCTCGTAATTCTTGCGAACGGTGGCGATTCCTCGCTCCAGCGCATCCTGCTTCACTTCCAACAGCGTTACCGGAATGCCGGCGTTGAGGAAGTTCATGGTGATGCCGCCACCCATGGTGCCCGCACCAATCACGCCGACGCGGCGAATATCGCGCGGCTTCACGTCCGGACCGATATCGGCGATCTTGCTTGCTGCGCGATCGCTGAAGAAGGCGTGACGCAGCGCCTTGGACTCAGGCGTATTGACCAGTAGCGCGAACGCCTCGCGCTCGACCTGGATGCCCTTGTCGAACGGCTGCTTCACCGCCGCCTCGATCGCATCCACGCACTTGAGCGGCGCTGGGTAGTTGGCCGACGCCGCGGCTACCGCGCTACGTGCAAACCCGAGGAAGCCTTCCGCATTGGGGTGATCGATGCTCCAGTCGCGCACCTTGGGCAGGGCATCGCCGGCCGCCGCCTTGTCCTTGGCCAGAGCGATAGCCGCGTTTACTGCATCGCCATCCACCACCTGCTCGAACAAGCGGGTGCCGACGAGCTTGCCCGCAGGCGCCGGCTCACCCGATACGATCATGTTCAACGCCACCTCAAGGCCGACCGCCCGCGGGAAGCGCTGCGTACCACCTGCGCCGGGCAAGATGCCCAGCTTCACTTCCGGCAGGCCAATCTGCGCGCGCTTGTCGCCAACGCGATAGTTCATGCCCAGGGCCAGCTCGAGGCCGCCGCCCAATGCCAAACCTTCGATCGCTGCGACGACGGGTTTGCTGCTGCGCTCGAATGCGGCGATCACGGTAGGCAGCGTGGGCTCCTGCTCCGCCTGCGGCGTGTTGAATTCGCGTATATCGGCGCCGCCCGAGAAGGCACGAGAATCGCCCGTCACCACGATACCGCTGACCCCAGCATCCTCAAGTGCGCGGCCCAGGGACTCCACCAAGCCCAGGCGCGTAGACAGGCCCAGCCCGTTCACCGGCGGGTTTTGCATGGTCAGGACCGCAACGCCATCGCGGATTTCGTACTTGACTGACATGTTCAGTGTGCCCTGTGTGCAAGGGATCCCGTGGGAGCGATCCGCGTGATGGAAAGAAAGTGGCGTGACGGCGTCACGCGGGTTGTCATGCAATGGGTGATGTGCGAGCCGCTCACTGGCCTACCTTCTGCGCGAACGACCAGCCCAGTTCGGCCAGTGGCTGCACGTAGCGGGCGTGTTCGTCGCCCTTGGCATTGGTTGCGATGCCTTCGCTCGCGCGCTTGGCGATGCCCTGCACGATCGCGGCCAGCCTGAATACGTTGTAGGCGAGATAAAAATTCCAGTCGGCTGCCACGGCGTGGCCGACGCGCTGCTGGTACAACTCGATATAGGCCGTTTCCTCGGGAATACCGAGGGCACGCAGGTCCAGTCCTTCGATACCGCGCAACGCGCCCTGTGGCATGTGCCAGCTCATCAGGTGATAGGCGAAATCGGCCTGTGGATGGCCCAGCGTCGAAAGCTCCCAGTCGATGACCGCGAGAATGCGTGGCTCGGTGGGGTGAAAGATCACGTTGTCGATGCGGTAGTCGCCATGCACCAGCGACATCAGCGGTTCGGGCTCGACCGGAATATGGCCTGGCAGCCACGCGATGAGCTGTTCCATCGCCTCGATGCAATGGGTTTCGGTAGCACGGTACTGACGCGTCCAGCGATCGATCTGCCGAGAAAAGTAATTACCGGCCTTGCCGTATTCGGAAAGGCCGAGCGCATCGACGTCGAGCTTGTGCAGCTCGGCGATCACCCGGTTCATTTCCACGTAGATCGCGTGACGCTCAGCCGGTGCCATGCCGGGCAATGACTGATCCCAGAAGATGCGCCCCTCGATGAAATCCATCACGTAGAACGCACGACCGATGATCGATTCGTCTTCGCACAGGCAGTGCATGGCCGTTACCGGCACCGCGCTGCCCGACAGCGCGGACTGCACGCGGAACTCGCGCTCGATGGCATGCGCCGACGGCAGCAACTGCGATGCCGGTGCCGGCTTGGTGCGCATGACATAGCTGCGCCCGGGCGTGGTCAGAAGATAGGTCGGGTTGGATTGGCCGCCCTTGAAACGCGACAGGCTCAGCGGCCCATGGAATCCCCCGACGTGCTGGGCCAGATAGGCCTCCAGCGCCGCGATGTCGAACGACAACTGCTCAGGCTCCGCCTTGGTCACGTCCGCGTTCATGCGTTCACCGCGCGCAGGCAACCATGGTCGAGTTCGGGCACCACGTCCAACGTGTCGAACTGTGCGGCGTAATCGACCTCGTGCTGCATGCCATGTGCGTGGATCATTCGGCCCACCCGCGAGGTGCCCAGTGCAGTGTTGGCATCGCACCCGCGATAGAGGTATAGCGCCGCCAATGCGGCGTCGGTGAGCGCGTAGTTTCCAGCGCGCTCGAAGTGCGCGGTGAGGTGCCCTGCGCCGTAGAAGTCTTCAAGGTTGAAACAATTCATTGAACCGGAACACACCAGCAGCACGGACGCATCCGGGTGTGCACGCAGCACATGCGCCACCAGCGCACCGCCGTTGAGCAACGCCCCGGCGTAGACGTGCGCGGCACCCGCGGCATTACTCAGCGCGACCGTGCCGTTGGTGGTCGCGTACACAAGCGTGGCGCCAGCGAGCGGTGATTCGGCCAGCGCCAGCGGCGTGGCCGGGCCGAAGCCAGGCAAGTGATTGGCGCGGTACTCGCCAGCGAGCGTGGGCGCATCGAGCGCGGCGGCGATGCGCAGCGCATCTTCCGAATCCAGGGCTGGCCACATGCACGCCACCCCCTGCCCGAAGGCATGCACGATGGTGGAGGTAGCAAACAGTACGTCCAGCACGATCACGACCTTCCCGGCGAGGCGATCGGGATCGATCTCTTCCTTTTTGAATAGCACGTGCAGCTTCGGCATGTAGAGGCATTCCCAAGTTCCGCTATACGGAACTTTGTTTTGTCGATCAGGAGGTAACCGCGACTGGCGTGTAAGAGAAAGGGAGCAGACCCCCATTGTCAAGCACCTACAGCGCGCCTAGGATGAGGACGACACGTGGAATGAAGTTCCACGATGCGGAACTCTAGCGTTACACCTATCGACAGGACCCGGCATGGATTTTTCGTACACCCCGAAAGTCGAGGCTTTGCGCGCCCGCCTGCTGCAATTCTTCGACCAGTTCATCTATCCGAACGAAGCGAGGTTTCACGAAGAGATCCAGCACAACCGGGCCGCGGGCAATGCGTGGACACCGCTGCGCCTGCTCGAGGAGCTGAAGCCGCATGCCCGTGAGCAGGGTTTGTGGAACCTGTTCCTGCCGCGCTCGCCCCGCGCAGCGCAAGGCCTGACCAATCTCGAATACGCACCGCTCGCCGAGATCATGGGGCGGGTGCTGTGGGCCTCAGAGGTGTTCAATTGTTCCGCGCCGGACACCGGCAACATGGAAACCATCGAGCGCTACGGCACCGAGGCGCAGAAAGACCGTTGGCTCGAGCCGCTGCTCGCGGGTGACATTCGCTCGGCCTTTCTGATGACGGAGCCGGCCGTGGCGTCGTCGGACGCCACCAATATCCAGTGCTCGATTCGCCGCGACGGCGATGAGTACGTGATCAATGGTCGCAAGTGGTTCTCCTCTGGCGCCGGCGACCCGCGTTGTGCGCTTTACATCGTGATGGGCAAGACCGATCCCAACGCCGATGTCCATCATCAGCAGTCGATGATTCTGGTCCCATCGAACGCGCCGGGCATCGAGGTTGTCCGACCGCTCACGGTGTTCGGTTATGACGACGCACCGCACGGCCATATGGAAGTGGCGTTGCGCGATGTGCGCGTGCCAGTGAGCAACCTGTTGCTTGGCGAGGGCCGCGGCTTCGAAATTGCGCAAGGCCGCCTGGGACCCGGTCGCATCCATCACTGCATGCGTACCGTCGGCGTGGCCGAGCGTGCGCTGGAACTGCTGTGTCAGCGCGTGTTGTCGCGTGTCGCTTTCGGCAAGCCGCTGGCCAAGCAATCGATCTGGCATGAACGCATCGCGCAATCGCGTTGCATGATCGAACAGGCGCGCCTGCTGACCCTCAAGGCCGCGTACATGATGGACACCGTGGGCAACAAGGTGGCGCGCGCGGAGATCGCGATGATCAAGGCGGTTGCGCCCGGCATGGCTTGTCAAATTATCGACTGGGCCATCCAGGCACACGGCGGTGCAGGCGTCAGCGATGATTTTCCGCTGGCGGCAAGCTATGCCGGCATCCGCTCGCTGCGCCTGGCCGACGGCCCGGACGAGGTGCACCACGGCACCATCGCGCGACTCGAACTGGCCCGCTACGCCATCAAGGCGGCCGCCTGACCAGGCGGCTCACAGACAGGATCGGATCATGGGCAACCCCAAGCGCAAAATCGACACACTGAGTCTTTCCATCGACGAGAGCGATCCGCAATTCGTCAGTGCGGTATCGCGTGCGTTCTCCATCCTTCGCTGCTTTGAATACGGCACGCAAGCACCTGGGCAACCGCGATATCGCGCGACAGACCGGCTTGCCCAAGGCCACCGTGTCACGCCTCACCTTCACGCTGGCGTCGCTGGGTTACCTGAGCTATTCGGAAATGCTCGAGAAGTATTCGCTGGGTACCGCGCTGCTTTCGTTGGGTCACGCCTACATGAAGGCCAATGATGTCGTGGCCGTGGCGCGCCCGCTCATGCAGGAGCTGGCGGAATACACGCAATCGGCGGTGATGCTGGGCGAAGCGGATCGTGGCCGCATGGTGGTGCTTGACGTATGCCAGGGCGATCCCAACTTCGAGATGAAGCTGGCGGCCGGCTCGCGCGTGCCTCATGGATCAACTGCGCTGGGTCGTGCCGACCTGGCCGCTCGCCCACTCGATGTGTTCAACCGCCATCTGGTGGAGTTGGAGATGGAATGCGAGCCCGGCTACTGGCCGCGCATCCGCTCCGGCATCGTGCGCGCCCGCCAGGATTACGAGCACTACGGCTTCTGCTTCTCGCTGGGTGACTGGAACCCTGAGGTCTTTGCCATCGGCGTGCCGATGGTCGTCGGCCGATGGCAGCCGCACCCTCGCCTTCAACTGCAGCGGTCGCGTGTCGGTGGTGACGCGCGAGAAGCTCGTCAATGATTTCGGGCCGCGCCTGGTGGCGCTGCGCGACAAGGTCAACGACATCATCCGTGGGCGCTTCTGAGCGCCCTTTTTATCATCGATAACGCTGGAGCCGTATGAAAGCCATTGTCTGCGAAGCCTGGGGACCGCCGTCGTCACTGCAGCTACGCGAGCTGCCCTCGCCCACGCCCGGGCCGACGCAGGTGTTGGTACGCACGAAAGCGGCAGCGGTGAATTTCCCCGACGCGCTCATCGTTGCGGGCAAGTATCAGTTCCGTCCTGAATTTCCGTTCTCGCCGGGTGGCGAGCTGTCGGGTGAAATCATCGCCGTGGGCAGCGACGTACGTGGTTTTGCCGTCGGCGACAAGGTGGTGGGCATCGCACCTTATGGCGCCTACGCGCAGGAAGTGCTGGTGGAAGGCACGCATGTGATCCCCTTGCCGCCGGATACCAGTGACGACGACCTGGTCATTGCTGGCAGCTTCGTGCTCACTTACGGTACGTCGCTGCATGCCTTGAAGGACCGTGCGCAGGCTCAATCCGGTGAAACCCTGCTGGTACTCGGCGCAGGCGGTGGCGTCGGCCTGGCTGCGGTGGAAGTCGGTAAGTTGCTGGGCATGCATGTGATCGCAGCCGCGTCGTCGACCGAAAAGCTGGACGCGGCGCGCGAACGTGGCGCGGACGAAACCATCAACTACACCAACGAAGACTTGCGCGAACGGGTCAAGGCACTCACCAACGGTCGCGGCGTGGATGTGGTCTACGACCCGGTCGGTGGCGACTTCAGCGAACCGGCACTGCGCAGTGTCGGCTGGCGTGGGCGTTATCTCGTGGTTGGTTTTGCTGCCGGCGATATCCCCAAGATTCCGGTCAATTTGCTGCTGCTGAAGGGCAGTTCGTTGGTGGGCGTGTTCTGGGGCGAGTTCGTGCGTCGCGAGGCCAAGCTCAACGCCGAGAACATGAAGCAGCTATTCACCTGGCTACGCCAGCGCAAGATTCATCCACTCGTTTCCAGGCGTTACCCGCTATCTCAGGCGCCCCGGGCGCTAGAGGCGCTTCTCGCCCGCCAGGCGGTGGGCAAGCTGGTAGTGCTGCCACAGCAAGTCGACTGAACCACACACCACGCCAAACGTGTCTTTAGCAAGAGGGGAGCTATGAAGAACGTGAGTCACTGGCCGCCGGGTTTGCCGCTTAACCTGGAGCTTCCGCAAACGTCGCTGTACTACAACCTTGAAGTGGCGGCGACGCGATATCCCAACCGCACGGCTATTGCCTATTACGGCAACGCACTGAGCTATGCCGAACTCAAGCGGCAGGTCGATGCGCTGGCGGCCTATCTGCAACAGTACTTCGGTGTCGCCAAGGGCGATCGCGTCGCCCTGTATATGCAGAACAGCCCGCAGTTCGTGATCGCCTTCTACGCGATCTTGCGCGCCGGCGCGGCGGTGGTTCCGGTCAACACGATGAACCTGCTGGATGAAGTACGGCACATCGTGGCCGACAGCGGCAGCAAGGTGATGATCTTCGGGCAGGAGCTGGCCGCCAACGTGCTGCCGATGCTTGGCCACGAACTCACCTCCGCACTGAGTGCGTGCTACGGCGATTACCGCAACCCGGACACCGACCTGCCCATTCCCGAAGTGGTGGCAGCCGCACCGGCGACCTTCAATGGCGTGGTGAACTGGCAAAATGCCCTGCACACGGCGGGGTCTTGGCAGGAGATATCCGTCGGGCCGGACGATCTGGCCGTCATTCCGTATACCTCCGGCACCACGGGCGCGCCCAAGGGCTGCATGCACACGCACCGCAGCGTCATGCACACCGCGGTGGGCAGCGCCGAGTTTTGCCGTATGCCCAAGGATCAGGTCGCGCTCGCCGCCCTGCCCATGTTCCACGTCACCGGCCTGCAGATGGGCGTGAACGCGGTGGTCTTCGGCGGGGCCACCATGGTGGTAATGACGCGTTGGGATCGGCGCTGCGCCGCCATGCTGATCGCGCGCTATCGCGTGTCCACCTGGACCGCGATTCCCACCATGCTGTTTGATTTTCTCGCGCAGCCCGACTTGGCGAGCTTCGACCTCAGCTCGCTCAGCCTGCTGAGCGGCGGCGGTGCGGCGATGCCCAAGGCGGTGGCCGAGAAGATCCAGGCGCTGTGGGGGCTGCCGTATATCGAGGGCTACGGCCTGTCGGAAACCATCGCCACCACGCACACCAACCCGACGCAGCATCCCAAGGCCCAATGCCTGGGCGTGCCGATCCAGAACACGCAATCCATCGTGGTCGATCCAGACACGCTGGCAATTCTGCCTGTGGGCGAGGTGGGCGAGATTCTTATCCAGGGACCGCAGGTGTTCACCGGTTACTGGGGTAACCCCGATGCGACGGAGGCAGCCTTTGTCGACGTCGAAGGCGAGCGTTACTTCCGCACCGGCGACCTGGGCTATATCGACGAAGAGGGTTACTTCTTCCTGGTCGATCGCCTCAAGCGAATGATCAACGCTTCGGGATACAAAGTATGGCCGGCTGAGGTGGAAAGCTTGCTGTATGGCCACCCGGCCATCCAGGAAGCATGCGTGATCGGCTTCCGCGATGAAATGCGCGGCGAAAGCGTGAAGGCCGTGGTGGTACTGCGCGAAGGCCATACGCTGACCAACGACGAACTCATCGCATGGGCACGCCAGCATATGGCCGCCTACAAGGTGCCGCAGGCGGTGGCGATCGTCGATCGCCTGCCCAAGAGCGGTACTGGCAAAGTGATGTGGCGCGCCCTGCAGGAGCAGGAACGCGCTTCCTGATCAACCACCCGAAGTCCCGATGAAAGTCGGGACAGCGACGCGCGAGTGTCGCTATTGCCCCCGGGTGGCGACATCCGGGGGACCTTTTCCAGCCAGCGAGGCGGTGTCGACGTGGAAAGCACAACCCTCAAGGCGGCAACGCCTGCGCTGCAGAAATCCGATCGATTCGAGGTTGGCGGACCGCGCGCCACCTATGTCCTGATCATTTGCTCGTTGCTGTACGCGGTGCGCTACGCGGACTGGCAAATCATGTCGGTGATTCTGCAGCCGCTGAAGACCGAGCTGGGTCTTACCGATAGTCAGGTCGGGCTGGCCGGCACCGCGTACTTCATCGGCATCATTTTGTGCACGCTGCCCACGTCGCGCCTGATCGATACGTGGAGCCGCAAGAAGACCATTGGTCTGATGGCCTTCGTATGGAGCATCTTCACACTGCTCACCGGGTTCTCCGGCGGACTGGTTGCATTGGTCATCGCACGCTTCGGCGTGGGTATCGGCGAGGCGGGCTTCGCCCCCGGCGGCACGGCGCTGGTATCTGCCTCATACCCGCAAGAAAAGCGTGGCCAGAAGCTGGGCATATTCAACACGTTCATCACGGTGGGCATCATCATTGGCGCCATCGTGGGCGGCTATCTCTCTGCGCATGCCGGCGGTTGGCGTACCCCGTTCTACGTCTTCAGCGTGCCAGGCATCGTGCTGGGCATCCTCGCCTTCTTCATGCAGGACTACCGGCTGAAACAGGCCGATGGTTCGGACTTCGTCCACGATTCGTTGTGGAACAACCTCAAGGAGCTCTGGCGCATTCCCACCCTGCGCTGGCTTTACGTGGGCCTGGGCATGTATGCCGTGCTGCAGCTTTCGGTAGGCACCTGGTTCCCTGCCCTGTTGATGCGTGCCTACCCCATCAAGGAGGACACCGCCGGCCTGGTGATGGGGCTGGTCACCATCATCGGCTTGGCTGGCCCGATTCTCGGCGGCATCCTGGCTGATCGCTGGCAGAAGAAGCATCCTGGTGGACGCATGCAATTGGCCGGCACCAGCATTGCGATCGCCACGGTATTCCTGCTGCTTGTGTTGCTGGCGGCGCTGGACATCCACAACCGAACGTTGATGTTCTTCTGCGCGCTGATGATGCCGCTGCATAGCATCTCGGTCGGCATGGCGTTGCCTGCCGTCGCCGCGACAACCCAGGATGTCGTGCCCGCGCACCTGAAGGGCCTTTCGTGGGGCGGCGCCATGTTGGCGCTGTACGTGCTTGGCGGCGCGTGGGGGCCATTCCTGGTCGGCCTGATTTCCGATGCTTCCGGTGGCGGCTACCAAGGCCTGTCGCTGGGCATGGGCGTGGCGGGCCTGTTCGGTTTCATCGCGAGCCGCCTGTGGTTCGTTACCGCGCGTCATGTCGACCACGACACGCAACGGGCGCGACAGGCCACCTGATCGGATATCGCCTTCGTCGTTCAACCACATCTTACGAGAACGTCATGACGCAGCGCGCATCATTCAAGTGCATGCAGGAAAGCACCGCCGAGGACTGGCAGATCATCGGCGGCGAATTCGCGACCTACGCGCAGCATCTGCCTGATCGCGTGATGGCCCACCTCAAGTTGCTTGAGGGTGACTTCGGCGGGTTTCCCATCGACCGGTATTCGCATTCGCTGCAGACCGCGACACGCGCGCTACGTGCGGGTCGCGATGAGGAATACGTCGTGTGCGCGCTGCTGCATGACATCGGTGACACGCTGGGCACGTTCAATCACCCCGATATCGCCGCAGCGATCCTCAAGCCGTTCGTGACCGATGCCAACCTGTGGATGGTCGAGCACCATGGCATGTTCCAGGGCTACTACTTCTTTCATCACGTGGGCCTGGACAGGAACATGCGCGACCAGTTTCTGGATCATCCCCATTACGCGCGTACAGCCGAGTTTTGCGAGCTATTCGACAGCCCCGCCTTCGATACCAGGGGCGAAACGTTGCCGCTCAGCGAGTTCGAGCCGATGCTGCGGAGGGTGATGAGCGTGCCGCGTCGCACGATCTATAAGAAGCCCGAGGCAAGCGAGCCTTCACTCTAAACCTTCATCAACTCCTGGAGTGTCCCATGCACGTTCCCTCGCTCAAGGGGCAGGTAAGCCCGGATGAATGGCAACTTCGCTGCGACCTCGCCGCGTGCTACCGATTAGTGGCGCTGTACGGATGGAGCGACCTGGTCTTCACACACATCAGCGCTCGCCTTCCCGGTGCCGATCATCAGTTCCTGATCAATCCCTACGGCCTTCTCTTTGAAGAGATTACCGCATCGTCACTCGTCGCCATCGACCAGGACGGCAACAAGCTTCGCGACTCGCCTTTTCCCGTGAACCGCGCAGGGTTTGTCATTCACAGCGCCGTACATGCCGCGCGCGAAGACGCGCAATGCGTGTTGCACACCCACACCTGCGCCGGCGTGGCGGTCAGTGCCCAAAAATCCGGCGTACTGCCTATTTCGCAGCAATCCATGTTTGTGCTCGCCTCGCTTGGCTACCACGACTATGAAGGCGTGGCCCTGCATGACGATGAAAAGCCACGACTGCAAGCCGACCTGGGCGCCGCCTCGTTCTTGATGCTGCGCAACCACGGACTTCTCACTGTCGGCCGATCCATTGCCGATGCTTTTTTGTCCATGTACATCTTCGAATCCGCCTGTCGAATCCAGGTTTCCGCGCAGGCTGGCGGACCGCTTGTCACCATCGCACCGAACATTCTCGGTGGCGTGGCTGAAGCAGCGCGCACACAAACTGAAGGCCTTGGCGGTGCGTTTATCTGGCCCGCGCTATTGCGGAAACTGGATCAGATCCACAGTAATTACGAAACCTGATTGATACTCAGAACAAGGTCGCCACGAGCCGGGCGCCAAATTGCTCTTTTGCTCACGACGCCGCAGGCAGACTGCGCATCTCCCGCCCAGCGGTGCCCGGCCATGAAACCAATCCATTGCTGTTTATGGGCCTGCCTGACGATCGTCAGCTCAGGAAGCTACGCTCAGGATATTGCCCTGCAACATGCCCGTGTAATCGACGGCACGGGCAGCCCCGCCATGGAACATGCCACGGTCCTTATTTCAAAAGATCGCATTGCGGCGGTGGGGCCGGATGGCCAGGTAAAACTGCCGACCGGTACAAGGCTGATCGATCTCTCGGGCACGACAGTACTGCCTGGCCTGATCTCCGACCATTCGCATCTTGGATTGGTGGATGGCATCGGCACAGGATCAAAGGTCTACACGCGCGGGAATATGCTTCGACAGCTGCAGCAATACGTGCGCTACGGCGTAACCACGGTGTTCTCCATGGGGATGAACGGCCCGGCCTATCTGGCGATACGAGAACAGGCACACGCGGGCACGATACCGGGCGCCGATACGTTCGGCGCGGATCGCGGCTACGGTGTTCCCGATGGCGCGCCGCCGGTCGATGTTGCTGCCGACCAGCTCTATCGTCCCGCGACAGTGGCCGAAGCGCGGCAGCAGGTGGACGAGGCGGCGGCACGACACCCAGATCTGATCAAGCTATGGGTGGACGATTTCCACGGCACGCTGAAATCAAAGATGACGCCGGAGATGTATCGCGCTGTCATCGACGAAGCGCACAAGCGGGGCCTTCGCGTCGCAGCACACGTGTACTACCTCGCCGATGCCAAGCAATTGGTGGACGACGGCATAGACGTGCTTGCGCACGGTGTGCGCGACCAGCCTGTGGACGATGCGTTTATTGCCGCCATGAAATCTCACGGCGTCTGGTACATCCCAACGGTGTCGCTGGATGAGGATTTTTACGTGTTTGCACAGCATCCCGCGTGGATGAACAGGACGTTCTTTCGCGAGGCGGTGCAGCCGGCGCTGGCAGCACAGTTCAATGATCCTGCGTGGCAGAAGAAAGCGCTTGAACCTAAGTCGCTCGCCACCAACGAGGCGTCGGTGAAGAGCAATCTTGCCAACCTCAAGCGGCTGAATGATGCCGGCGTTCTTATCGGCTTCGGCACGGATTCCGGGGCCTCGCCTGTGCGCATCCCTGGCTTCGCCGAGCATCGCGAATTGCAGCTGTACGTGCAGGCGGGCCTTACGCCGATCCAGGCTATTCACCTGGCAACGGGTAGTGCGGCGGCGCTACTTAAACTCGATGATCGTGGCGTCATCCGGGCGGGCAAACGCGCTGACCTGCTGGTCGTCGAAGGAGATCCGTCGCAAAACATCGCGGATGTAGATCGCATCAAAGCCGTCTATCAGCGAGGACATGAGGTGTCCGGCCCAATCGGCCCTTAGAAGGACATGGCGGCAGTGCCGCCTCGCCTTCGATAACGCGGGCTAATCGTCCGCAGCCTGCCTGGCGCCGTTTGCGCTTGGCGAAGGAAATGGCCGGCGGCGCAGGCAGCGAACGGTCAGCCGCTTTACGGGCGACGGCGTCAGCAAGCAGCGGACCTGGCTTCGCCGAACCACCTCGATGCCGCCCGTGCTGCGTGCCCGGGATCAAAATCCCCCTCCGCTGCCCAGGCGACCACACCATCGGGGCGCACGAGTGCCGCGCTCAAGCCCAGGCGATCCTGCGCGTCGCTTGCGACATAGGTGACCCGACCGTGCCAATGGCTTGCGAGTTCTCGCCATGGGGCACGTGCGTCAAAGTCCAACCACACGCCGCGCCCCTGGCCAAGCAATGCGCCAATCCGCGTACCGCTGGCCAGCGCGAAGTCGGGAACACTACGCCCTACCAGCGGGCGACTGTCGTCGAGATCGTAACGAAGAGAAACGCCCCACACGCGCTCGGCAAAGTAGGTCGCGCCGTCGCGCGTGTCGATGAGGTCGCGGATGATGGCCTCGAGCGCGCGTGAGCTAGCACTGGGTCGCATGAGTGCAACCTGGGCGCGCGACCAGTCGAGAACCTGCGCTGCCACTGGATGCCGCTCGTACTGGTAGCTGTCGAGCAGAGCGGCCGGCGCGTCTCCGCGGCTGGTGGCGGCGAGCTTCCATCCGAGATTCATCGCATCGCCGAGCCCAAGATTGAGTCCCTGCCCGCCCAAGGGAGAATGAATATGCGCGGCGTCGCCCGCAAGCAAGACGCGTCCGCTGCGATAGGCCGTTGCCTGGTACGCACGGTCCGTCCAGGTGCTGGCGAGCCGCAAGGCAGTCAATGTCACGTCCGTTCCGGAGACGCGGCGCAACACAGTCTGCACGTGCTCAAGCGTGATCGGCTGGGCGCGATGGAAAACGCCGCCGTCAAAATCGACCATCGCAATGGTCCCGGGCCGGGCGTAGGTGTACATGCCAGTCGGCGTGTAGGTGCGCCCAGGCCGGAGCATGTCGGGATCTGCCAGCTCGACGTCGAGGGAGTAACCAGTAAATTCCGGATCCGTGCCAATGAAGTCGAAACCGCCCACCTTGCGTACCGTGCTGCGGCCGCCATCGCACCCGACCAGCCAGCGGCCGCGGAAGATCTCGCCCCCGGCGCGCAGGATCACTTCGTCGCCGGTTTGCTCGAATCCCTCGACGGCCACACCGCGCCGGATCTCCACTCCCATGCTGCGTGCACGCGCCGCGAGAACGGTTTCGAGGGACTCCAGATCCACCATCAGGCTGGTGCCCGCCGGACTCGGCAGGCGATAGGGCCAGCGAGAGGCATCCACGTTGTCCTGGAAGAACGAAATGCCGGCGAAGTGGCCCGCCGGACGCCGGGCTTGCTGCATCCAATGCGCCACTGCCCGGGTGGCGCCGGAGACGTCGTTCGTTCGCTGCGCCTCGGTAATGGCGTCCAGCAACCCGCGTCGATAGAAAGCTTCCAGGGTGGGCGCCGAAAGACCGCGCATGCCAAAGGGAAGTCGCTTCAAGGGCGAACGTGGATCTTCGGCCTGCTCCAACACCACGACCGACAGGCCGAACAGCCTGAGTTCGCAGGCGAGAAACAGCCCGACGGGGCCGGCGCCGGCAATCACAATGTCAAAGGGTTTCGGATGAAGGCTATGCATGAATGACTCCTGGGTCGATGTTCGACCGGAGCGTTCCTCGGTTCGAGAACCTCACGGACGAATGATGGGACGCGGGTGGCGTCCGATATTCGTCGTGGGGATCTTGAGCGCGAAGCCAAAGACCAGAGCTTTCGTTACCGAAAGGACTTGGGCTTACCAAACCAAGTCTGCCTTTTCCGACGCGGCAACGTTAGCACGGCCGTCGTGGGGCGCACCACCGGGCTCCCTCAGCTCTGGGTGTCGCGCCTGGCACCCTGCAACCAGGGGCGCATAACCTGCGAACTCGTCTACGGAAAGTTACAAGGCGGCCAGGTTTGAATACTCGTTATCTTTTTGAAAGTCACGAAGACATCAGCTGCCGCTGTTTCACAGCGGCAGCTGATGGGAGGATCGGCGTGTTCGGATCTACTTGTCTTCGGAGATCGTCAAGCCACCGATGCTTACTCCGAGGTCGATGCCTTGGCCCGCGCCAGACAGAGCCAGCGAGACCTTGCCCTTGGTGAGCACCTGCGCCGTACCAGACTTCACCGCGCCCGCACTGGCATCCGCCTGTCCGTAGGTGCCAAGCACATCACTGATCTTGTTGATATCGGTGAAATTTCCGACGCCATCATCGATGCGCGACTTGCCGGCGGTAAGTCCTCCGCCATTGCTCACGATTTTGACCTTCATGGTCTGGCCGTTAGCGCAGGTCACCACACCCGTGCCGCTCGTGTGTTTGTAGATGATCGACCAGCCCGACAGGCTGAATCGCATCTTGCATTCCAGGTCAGCTGCACTGGCCATCTGGGACAACGCTAGCGAACAAAGCACAATGGCCGTCTGAACGAGATGTCGATTTTTCATGGGAAGACTCCCTGGCTGAGGGTGGTACTTCTAACTAACAATCGCCGCTTTAACGAGGTGACATGGCTTGCTGTGCGATGGGCGGCCCGGTCGGCCACCATGAAGCACTCTCCGCCACTGAGCTCCGTGTAGGTGCAAGTATGCGCCCGTAATCAGCGGAAGTGACGCTCCTGTCCATTGAATTAAGAGGAACCAGGGCCGTGCTTGTCTTTGGGACACGAGGCACGACTTTGAATGGCGGATCGACCGATAGATTACGCAGCTGGATTGCGTAAAACTACGAGGCTCCCGTAGCGAGCTTCATCGTTGCGCGACCTCGGCAGGGATGGGCGAAGAAACGTGGGGACGTGCGACGGCATACATCTGCCACGCCATCTGCTTGAGTAACGCATTCGGATCGTTGCCCTGCACATACAGGTCCATATGCGCCTTGTTGGGAACAAACCGGATATCCGCGTGCGCATGCAGCTGGTCCAGCGCGGCCTTGAACTTGTGCACGGCACCATCGAGATACCAGGTGTCGTCGGTGCCCACGGCAATATGGATCTTGCCGTCCAAATGGGCTTTCAACGCCGGCCAATGCAGGCGCACATAGCGCGCGATGTCGTAGTGCTCGATCCAGTAGTCGCGCACTTGTGGATTGACCTCGCCCGTCATGCGGTCGAATAGCGGCATCGGCGCACCATCGACACCACGTGGCGAAAATACCCATTCGTAGGACGACAGCTGGCCGCCATACGGACCGAGCACCCGCTCCAGCCGCGCGGCATTGGCGAACGATCCCTCGGCGTGGAAATGCACGCGATCGATGGGCCATGCCGTGCCGTCCGCGCGTCGATACAGATTGACCATCGGCGCGTACAGGTCGACACCGGAGAAGTCGTGAAAGTCCACCGGGTCCGGCGACGTCGACCAGGTGCCACCGAACACCGTCGGGTAATGCGTCTGCAACCACAAGGTGGCCCAGCCGCCGGAAGAATGCCCGGTAAGAAAGCGCCCGCTGGCCTGGGCATCCATGCGGTAATGCGTTTCCAGCCAGGGAATCAGTTCGCTGACCAACGCATGGCCCCACGGGCCGTTATTGACCGAGTCGGCAAACTCTTGCGTTCCAGTGGGCGTGGATTGATCCAGGAACACCCAGATCATGGGCGGCATGCTCCCGTTCTTCATCGCCAGATGAACATTGACCACGTCGTCCACCAGCGAATCCTCGTCGCCACCGTAGCCGTGCGTGAAGTACACCGTGGGAAAACGGCGCCCCGTATCGGCCCGATAGCCGGGCGGCAACAGCACCCATCCACGCATGGCGACGGGGCGCCCCCAAAACGCCGATAGCGCAGCGCTCTGATACGACAACCTGACCGTATCGGCGCGGGCTGCCGCCGCATCGGCTCGCACCTCGGCACGCTCCCAGGGCAGCGACCAGGGTTCAGGGTTCGAACGCACCGCAACCAGCCGGAGCACCGGCGGCGTGATGGCCGGCAAGGTCACGCTGACGACGCCACTCATGAGATCGCCGGTGTCGCGGCCGCTGTAATTGTAATTGTGGTCCTGATCGAGCACCGCCTGCACGAGATACTCACCCGGGGGCAAGTGCGAAAAGCCGGTGGGAAACGCCAACGCGTCGGTGTCGATCTCCACGGTCTGGCCCGGCGTCAGTTGCGCGATCTCCCTGGCGGCCACCGCGGCTTTGTTGGGGTGCCACGCATCGGCATCCACTTCACTGACCACGCCACCTTTGGCCGCGGCGCGCGCCGGCGCCGCGAGCGTGGCAAACAGCAGCAGACGGCCCGATACCGGCTGCGTGGCCGCACCATCGAGTTTGACAAGGAAGATCGGCGGCTTGTGCTCCGCTTGCCACACCATCGCCAGTCGCACCGCGACGGCGGCAACCAGTACAACGAGCAATGCGGCAATGACCGCCATAAACCAAAGGTTGGCGCTCGGAACCCGGCGACGGTCCCCTGGAATGCTCATTGCTGACCCGCACGATGCAGCCCATCGCGCAGGGCATCGAAAACCGCGATGAAACCGATCAGCGAGAGCGGGCTCACGACTATCAACAGCGCTGTCTTGAAAAGTTCCTGGAACATGGCCGGGCTGACGCAAAAGGAGGCGAGTATTCTCGCGCCCACCCTGCCCCCGCCCTTTTCTGTTGCCACGCGCCCTTTCCAAAAAGAACGGTCGGAGCGTGCCGATGTCACGTTCTTACGGCCTGGCGTCGATGAAGCTCAACACGTTCTCTGCAAGCCGGCGCGGCTCCTGATACATCAACGCGTGGCCGCCACCTGCAACCACCTGCAGGGTGACATGCGGCAGCAGGTCCGCGAGAACATGGGCATTCTGGGGCGACAGCACCTCATCCTGGTCACCCACGACGACGAGTGCCGGCGCCACGACATGGCGAATCGCGGCAGCAGCCCCGTCATCCCTCCACCACGCATCCATGGCCTGCGTCTGCGCGTTCGCGACACGCGCATCCACCGCCACGCGGCCGTAGTCGTCGGGCTGAAACATCTCCGCGCGGAAACAACGGATGGCACGGACCGCGGCGTCTGGCGGAAACATCGTGTCCATGATGGAAGTGAACGGCGATGCGCCCTCCCCGGACAACACCGCATTGACGGCCGACGACACGGGGAAAGCGCCAGAGCCTGGCGGGGTCGTACTCAGTAACACCATGGAACTCACCTGGTGCGGGTGATCAATCGCCAACTGCTGGGCCACCATGCCGCCCATCGACCATCCAACCACATCGACGCGCCCCAGATGCATGGCGTCGATGAAATCGCTAATCGAATCCGACATGCCTTCCATGGTTTCCGGCGGATGGTCGGATCGCGATCGTCCGACGCCCGGGTTGTCGACAACGATGATGTCGCGACGGGCTGCAAGCGCAGCGAGGAAGACGCCATTCCATTCGGACACCGTCGCGCGATAGCCCGTGATCAGCAACAGGGGACGCCCACTGCCAAAACGATAGTAGCCAACAGGGCCGACGCGCGTGGCGACCACCTGTTGCTTCAGCGATGCGACGCCCGATGGCACGGCAGCGCAAGAAGATACCTGCACGGCAGCGTAGTCGGCGCCCCAGGCCGACACCATGGTCAGTGTCAACCATCCCAAGGCCAGGAGGCGACCGGCAACGCCTCGTCGCGCCTGGGCCGCGCGGACGAATGTGATGGAGCGATACCGCATGAAGGGAGAAGCCTGCTTTGGTGAGACCGCGCGAACAATGCCAGTCGAATGATCGCGCCACATCAAAAGCCGGGCTTGTCATTTCGCAGGGGCTTTGCAAAAACGAACGTCCAACAGCCATGTCATTGGTCGAGCCGGCGATACGACGGAATGAAATGGCCCAACCTTCGCCCTTGAACGCGTTGTTGATGGAACCCATGCCATGATTGCGCTCTCAGAAATAGGCGTGTCCAGGATGCTGGCTGGAACGTCATCATTCGCGCAGATCAACGGGCCAGGTCCTGGGCAACGAGGTTGGCGGCGAATGGCCATCGTGACAAGGGAGCCGACGTGCCATGAGTGAATTCCAAGCTTCTGTCTGGGACGCCCCGATCGAGACCCGCCTGAGCGGCTTCGACTTGATCAATACCTCGATGCTCAATAAAGGGACGGCGTTCACCGTCGACGAGCGCGATTGCTTTCGGTTGCACGGGCTGTTGCCTCCGCATATCGGCACGCTCGATGTGCAGGTGGCGCGTCGCCTGAAGGTGTTGCGCGCATTCAACACCGACTTCGAACGCTATGCTTTTCTGCGGGATCTGCAGGACACCAACGAAACCCTCTTCTACGCACTGCTGGTGCGCAATCTCGCTGAGTTATTGCCCTTGGTGTACACGCCCACGGTCGGCGAAGGCTGCCAGCGCTTCAGCGAGATCTGGCGAAAGCCGCGCGGCTTGTTTCTAAGCTATCCCAACAAGAGCCGCATTCGGGAAATTCTGGCTGATCCACGTTTCGATCGGGTTCGCGTGATTGTCGTGAGCGATGGCGAGCGGATCCTTGGCCTGGGCGACCAAGGCGCCGGCGGCATGGGCATTCCGATCGGCAAGCTATCCCTCTACACCGGGTGCGCCGGCATTCACCCGGACATGACCTTGCCCATATTGCTCGACGTCGGCACCAACAATCAGGAACGCCTTGTCGACCCGCTTTATGTTGGCTGGCAACACGAGCGCATAACCGGCCAGGACTACGACGATTTCGTCGAAGAATTTGTCAGCGCCGTGACCGAGCGCTGGCCGGACGTTCTTCTTCAGTGGGAGGACTTTGCGGGCTCCAATGCGAGTCGCCTGTTGACGCGTTATCGCGACCGACTGTGCACGTTCAACGATGACATCCAGGGCACTGCGGCCGTCGCCGTCGCGAGCCTTTTGGCGGCGATCAACGTGACCGGCGTGAAGTGGGCCGATCAACGTATCGCCGTGCTTGGCGCCGGCTCGGCCGGCTGCGGTATCGCCTCGCTTCTGTTCCAAGCCATGATCGATGCAGGAGCCAGTCAAGCGCAGGCGCGCCAGTGTTTCTTCCTGGTCGATCGCAACGGCTTGCTCGTCGATGGCATGTCGGGCATCACGCCCGCGCAGATGCCGTTCGTACAAAAGCGTGAGGCGGTGGCGTCGTGGGTGCTGGAGAGTACCATCGAGATATCGCTGCTCGATGTCATGCGCAACGCCAAGCCGACAGTGCTGGTTGGCGTGTCGGGCCAGCGCGGCGCGTTCACCGAAACGGTGGTTCGTGCAATGGCGGAGCATGCCGAGCGTCCCGTCATTTTTCCACTGTCCAATCCCACCTCGCGTTCCGAGGCGACACCGGAGCATTTGCTCGCGTGGACCAACGGCCGCGCACTCATTGGCACCGGCAGCCCGTTCGAGCCGGTGGCGTGGGACGGGAAGATGATTCCGATAAACCAGACCAACAACTCGTACATCTTTCCTGGCGTAGGCCTGGGTGTGCTCGCGGTAGGTGCGCGGCGGATTACGGATGCCATGTTCATGGTCGCTGGCAAAGCCGTCGCCGCGATGTCGCCGACCGTCGCTGACAAGAATGGACGGCTCTTGCCGCCGGTAGCGCAGTTACGTGACGTGGCTATCGCGGTCGCCAAGGCGGTCGCGCGCCAGGCCCAGGCCGATGGAGTGGCCACGCCTTGTGACGAGGCCGCCTTGTCCGAGCGCATCAAGGCCCTCTTCTGGGAGCCGCACTATCAACCCTATGTGGCCGCGGAGCGGACGTAACCGTAGCGTGGACGCGCTGTATCCGGCCGTGGGAAAGCCTCATCCATCGATTTGCGCGGTACCGATTTGGTGCTCGCGGGCCTGGCAAGTGCCTCGGCATTACCGCTAAAAGGGCGGTTTTATATCCGCGCGACCGCGTAGAGATGCTTTAATGTCTGCCCACGACGTCGCACACCTGCCCGTCCCCTCTTGCCTTTTTACTTGCACCTCAACCGATCAGACATGCTCCGAAGCAATCAAGTTCTAGTTACAGTCGGCACCGCCTGCACCATCTCCGCGGTGGGCTCCACGGAAACCTACCAAGCGTTGGTGGCAGGTACGGAAGAATTTTTGCCGTTGGCGGCGTTTGACGCCGGCCTGATCGAGATCGATCCGGAGGCAGAAAGCGCCGCGCACAACATGCGCTGGGCCTCGGGAACGCAGGCAGGCGTGTCGCTTACCCCGGATGAGCTCGCCCGCTTGCATGGCGATTCGCTGCGGACCCATAGCGGCATTCGTCACGTGCCGGGTGTGCGCGAACTTGCGCCGCGCGTGGTCACCGACATTGCAGCGCCCTTGCCACACGACCTGGAAAACGGAGGTCTGCGCCGACTGGCCGGCCTGCGATTCGACGATATTCGTGGATCGAGCCTGAAAGACATGCACGGGCTGTTTCAAGACGACCCGTTGCTGAGCCCTTCGTTGCAATCGCAACTTTTTGCCTATGGCGCGCTCGGCGCGCTGGCGGGGCTGCCTCGCCCACTGTCCGAACTGGTGGCCAACCCGTTCGGCTTTCGTGTCGCCTCCGCCACGGCTTTCGGTGGCATGGACGCGCTCGGCCAATGGTTGCGACCGGATGCACCGCTGCCTGAAGGCGGCATTCCCAAGGACACCTTTGCAGTTCGCCTGGCCCATTCGCTGGGCTCGCATGGGCCGGCCCTGGTATCCACCATGCTGGCCCCGTCGTACAGCATCAGCCGCGTGTTGAAGAATCCGGCGCTGCGCGAATCGCTTCGGTCGGAAGACGTGGGTTTCATGCGCGTACCGCAAACGCCGATGACAGCGGTCGGCGCCTGCGCCTCGAGCCTCATCGCACTGGCCGATATTGCGCCACAGCTGCTGTTCGACTATCCGGGCTTTCAGAAGCCGCAGATGGTGTTGCTGACGGCCGCTGATGCGGCCCTCAAGCCGAGCTACGGCATCCTTGAAGCCTTCGGTGGTGGCGCGCTGATGACGGGCGAAAAGCTCGCCGCCAAGAATGCCGCGCATGCCGCCCATGCCGGCGAGGCACCACGCAGCGTGCATGATTCCCTCGCCCCCTTCGACGTGGATGCCGATGGCACGGTGGTTGGTCATGGCGGCTCCGGGCTGCTGATCACGACGCTCGAATTTGCCCTGCGCAATCAGCTTGATATCACGTCGATCGTGGTGGGCTGGGGGCAAAGCGCGGAAGCCGGCGGCAAGGCGCACTTTGCCGGCGTCGGTTTCGGTGGCGAGAACGCGCTGGTGCAAGCGCTCGACATGGCATTTCAGGGCCACGGCTACGGCGTCGGGGACTTTCATTACCTGGCGGCTCACGCGACGGGCACGCGGACGAATTCCAAGACCGACCTCGGCACCGCGTGGGCGGGCCTGCATGGTGCTGCCCAACGACAGCGGCTGGAAGGCCCGCTGCCACGGCTCTTCGTGGGCACACCCAAAGCCGTCGGCGATGGACATACCATGGGCGAAACCGGCCTTAAGGCGCTGTCCCAGGCGCTGCAGTTTGTGTTGGGGCGTCCGGCGCCGGGCGTGCCCACCCTTCGTCGGCTGGATCCGGACTTGGCCGATATCGCCGGTCATTTCCAACTCCAGGCAGCGCCGTCGCCGGGTAACGCGAACGGTGGCGCGATCTGCGTCACCCAGGGCTTTGGCGGATACAACGGTGCGGTGGTGCTGCGTGCAGCCACGCCCGAGGCGCTGGCGCGCTATGCATGCGATCCACACGCACTCGACAGCTATCTCGAGGCGTGGCCGACGATCCGCAGCGAGCGCGAACGGCGCGAGCGCGTAGCCCGCCGGAGTCCCAAACTGGCGCTATCCATGACGGAACGGCATCGCTGGCAGGGCCTGGACTGAGGCTCTGTCTCATCCACTGGCTTGACCATGGGGGGGCGCCGACTCGGCGTCGGCGTCCCCCGCCTGACAAGTGATTGGGCTGACGCGCCGACCCCGCGCTCAGCCCGGAGAGGAGCTCGGGCGACCATGGCGCGGCGCTCAAATCACAACCTCCAGCGCAACCCCAGGCTCCCCGCCCAACCTTTGGCGCCGTAGCCGTCCAGCCGCCACTGGTAGCGCGAGTCGAAGTACATCGACAAGCGCGCACCGACGAAACGGGTGATGCCAAGTTCCAGCTCTGTCGATTGACCCTGGCGGCCGCCTTCGAACGGAAAATCGGCGTCATCCACGCTGCCACTCACATCCGTGTGCGGATGGCTGTTGCTGGCGTAGTAATAGTTGAGGCGCGCGAACGGCGAGGTGACGCTGCCGCCATCGCTATCGACAAACGCACGGGTTACCCGCATGCCGAGCCGGCCGGTCCATTGATCGGGCGTGCGTGTGTCCACCACTAGGCCGTCCTTGTCCACAAAGCCCATGTCGCTGATGGATTGCCACACCACCTGAGCCTGCGGCTCCCAGGCAATGTCGTGCGCCTCGACGAAGGTGCGTCCTCCTTCCAGCGACGCTGTCCAGCCATGGGCGTTGGGCTCGCCTGCTTCGCCAATCGAAGGCGTAGTGACAGTGCCACGATAGAGATCACGCGACACCACCGTATCGGCGTACCAACCGTCGCTGCGCAACCATGTGCCGGTGATGGCCATGTTGGTGGCGCCATATCTGAGCAGGCTCTGTCCGTCCGGAGCCTGTGGCTCGATTTGATCGTTGGTCTTGGTCAACGCCAGGCCAATACGCCACTGCCCCTTGTCGCCATCCTGTCCCAGGAGGTTGCCGCCGGCCTGCACGCCAGACAAGCTCTGGTGATAGCCGAAGCCATAGCCATCGAAGGTAATGTCGCTGCGATAGTGCATGTCATCCTCGATGCCACGCACGAACAGTTCGCCGCCCGTGCCTCCTTCACCGAGGGATGTGCGCACCTCGCCGAGGCGATCGTGCAGGTTGCTTACGGCAGTCAGCCCGGAACTCAGCAGTGCGGTCGGCGCAACCAGGTAGGCGGGCATTTGTGGAACAAGCGCGGGGCGTGCCGGTTGGTGGCCACTGTCGTCGGTCTCGCTCGGATCGCCGCCGAGGCCAGGATCGGTGGGATCGGTCGGCAGGCCAGGGCCAGGATTGTCCGGGCCCGGAGGTGGGTTTTCTCCCGACCCGCCGCAATCGGCCTTTTCGCACACCGTATCCACCTGCAGTCGGTAGTCCCAAAAATTGCCGCCCTGCCCGGCCACCACCCGCTGCGTCGCGCTGGCGTTGCCTGGTGAATACGCAACGATCCGACCGACCTGACCATTGATCCGGCCACCGCCACTGCTATTTCCGCCACGTTGCAAGGCGGATGGAGGGGTCAGACTGCCACCCAACGCCTCGCCCTGACCGCGCGCACGTCACCGTGCACCCCACGACCGACAGCAAGGCTTGAGCCTATGACCCCGATGCGCCCCACGGTTAGCAAGATCACGCAGTTGTGCATGGCATTGTCGCTGGCGATCGGCGCCGGCACCGCCGTCGCTCAGGTACGGCCGCCCAACAGCGGGCAAATTCTGCAGGAAGTACCCAAGCCGCAAACGCTTCCACCATCCTCCAGCCTCGGTCTTAAAGTCGAGCAACAGCCGCAGAGCAAGGCGGACAACTCGACCACGTTTACGGTGCGCTCGATCGAGATCACCGGCAACACCGAGCTGCCCACGGACATGTTGCACGCACTGGTCGCTTCGGGCGAAGGAAAGGACCTTACCCTGCGCGACCTCGACGCACTCGCCGATCGCATCAGCGACGCCTACCACAAGCACGGCTATCCACTGGCGACAGCCTACGTGCCCGCGCAAACCATCAAGGATGGCATCGTGCGCATCGACGTCGCCGAAGCGCGCTACGGCGCTGTCACGCTCAACAACCACAGTGCGGTGTCCAACCGCGTGCTCAACAACACGCTTTCCCCGCTCCAGTCCGGTCAGGCGGTCACTGAATACACGCTCGAGCGCAGCTTGCTGCTGCTGTCGGACATTCCAGGCGCCTCGACCAACTCCACGCTGCGCCCCGGCCAGGCCGTGGGTACCTCCGACCTGCTAGTGGACGTGACTCCGCAGCCTCGCTACACCGGCGAAATCGGCCTCGATAACGATGGCAACAAGTACACCGATGCCGTTCGCGCCAATGGAACCTTCAGCATCAACGGCCTGTTCAACCAGGGTGACCTGCTCGACCTGAGCGCGATCACTTCAGGAAGCGGCATGCAATACGGCCGCCTGGACTATCGGTACCTGTTGAACGGCCAGGGCACCACGCTCGGCGCCTCGGTGTCGGGCCTGGACTATCGCCTGAAGAACGAGTTGTCCGACCTCGATGCCCATGGCACGGCTTACGTGGGCGGACTGGTGCTGGCCCAGCCGATCATCCGCAATACGAAAGGCAACCTCTACGCCCAGATCGAATTCGATCATCGCCGACTCAGCGACGACATCGACGTCGTTGGAATCGAGGATCAACGCCATACCAATAGCTGGACGGCCACCCTTGCCGGCGATCAGCTGGACGCGGCCGGCGTCAGCAACGCACGCGTTGCCGTCACCTATGGGCATCTGTACACCGACAACTTCCAGACCGAGGTGCTCGACTACCTGGGTGCCCAGACGGCCGGCAGCTATACCAAGATCACCTATACGCTCTCGCGACTGCAGCAGCTAAACCCAACCAATGCGTTCTACTTTGGGTTCACGGGCCAAAGCGCCAACAAGAACCTCGATTCCTCCGAACAGTTCTATCTGGGCGGACCGGACAGCGTGCGCGGCTATGACGTGGGCGTGCTCGCCGGCGCCGAAGGCAACCTGGCCACCATCGAATATCGCCACGACACAACCATCGCGCTGTTTCCGGGGGCGTGGCAGTTTGCGGTATTCGCCGATAGCGGCCGCTTGCAGCCGTACAAGGACACCTTCGTCAGCGGCCCCAACAGCGCCCGCCTGAACAGCATCGGCGTGGGCTTCCACTGGACCGGAACAGGCGGCTGGCTGGTTACCTCCAGCGTAGCCGTGCCCGTCGGCAACACGCCACAGTTGCTGGGTGCCAACGCAAACACTGTGGCGCACTTCTGGTTTGAAGTGCGCAAGAGCTTCTACTGACGCGCCGCTGCCCTGCTGATTTTCTTCCGACTTAGTGCTCTGGCGGTTTCACGTCGAACGCAATCCGTCCCGCAGGTAAAAAAGTAAGCGAGAACACAGCGCCATTCTTTACCTCGGGAAAGTGATGGCTTTCCGGCCCGGGCGTGGTCCAGCCGCCATGACACCAGCCGTTCGGACCTGCGAGCGCAGCGCCTTCAGTAAGCGGAACCACCAAATTGATCTCGCCATACGGGTGCCGGTGATAGACGGCGCGGAAGCTGCCTTCAGGGTTGCCCTGCGAGCTGTCCGTGCTGTCCAGCAGCACCCCGGTCATGCTGAAAAAGAAGGTTTCCGCGCTCGGTGCAGCGAGCTGCGCGCGACGATAACGCGGGCCAGCAACTTCGACATCGGCAGCCCAGCCTTCTTTCACGCCGAGCCTGATCAATCGGGACAGGTCCTGGTATAGCCCGCTTTCCAAGCCGTATTTCGAGTTAAGCCATTGCTCTAGCTCGTTGCCGGCGGTCATGTCCTTGACCTCTTGCAAAAGCGGGATCAAACGAGCGATGAGTTCATCCTTGGCGTGGGTAAATGGGGCGTTGGACATATGAATTCGACCTTCAGATCAAGTGTTATGCACACGCGTGCAGCGATTAATGGGCAATCGTTTTGAGTGGACCCTTTGGCTTTTTCACGAACCAGATGAGGGCGGCGGAACCCAGCATGAGAAGGGTCGCCAGCGCATAGAAATCATTGGTTGCAAGCATGATGGACTGCCCATCGACCATGCGCGAGAAAAGCGCCAGGCCGCGTTCCGGCAGCACGCCGGCGTCGATGGCCTTCATTGCCATCGACGACGGTGCGTCGGGATTAATGGCATTGACCAACTCGGTGCGGGTGAACTTGCCCATGTGCTCCCAGTAGGTCTGGGTAAGGGTCGCGCCCACCGCCATGGACATCACCCTGAGGAAGTTCTGCAGGCCTGCGCCATTGGCCACCTTTTCAGGAGGAAGCCCCGATACGCCCAGCGAGGTCAGGGTAATGATGCATGCAGGAATGCCTGCCCCCAGGATGAACATCGGCAACGCAACGGACATGAAGTCCGATTGCGAAGTCAGCAGCGCCCGCATGAAGAACGAAACGGCGAGCACACCCATGCCGTAACTGACCAGCCAGCGAGGATCGACCTTCGGAAGCAGCCGTCCAATCAACGGGGAAGTCAGTACCGCTAGGATCCCCATGGGCGCCGTGGCGTAACCAGCCCACGTGGCGGTGTAGCCCATTTGCTGCTGCAGCCACAGTGGTGTCAACACGATATTGCCGAAGAAGATGCCGAACATCAGGCTCAGCACCACAGTGGAGACCAGCCAATTGCGCGACTTGAACATCGACAGGTCGATCACCGGATCCGGGTCGGTCATTT
Organism: uncultured Gammaproteobacteria bacterium; assembly: GCA_963783075.1. Lineage (GTDB taxonomy): Bacteria > Pseudomonadota > Gammaproteobacteria > Xanthomonadales > Rhodanobacteraceae > Dyella. The sequence goes on from CAWAMF010000007.1 coordinate 105,278, forward strand.
CCCAGATGATCAACAGGGCTAGCGACACCGCCGAAACGATGGCGCACACGATGATCATGTTCGATGAAAACCAGTCGAGCTCCCTGCCCTTGTCGAGCATGATCTGGAAGGCGGTGACGAATACGACGAGCAGCGAAAGACCCATGGCGTCAATGCGGCTACGCGTGGTTTCAGTTTCACGCCCTTTCAGTACTGCCCATGCGCCCAGTCCGACCAGAATGCCGAAGCCTATGTTGATGTAGAAAATCCACGACCAGCTCCAGTTGTCGGAAATCAAGCCACCAAGAATGGGGCCGAAGATCGGCGCAACCACCGTCATCATGCCCCACAGCGACAGCGCGACATTGGATTTCTGTTTGGGGAATACTGAAAGAAGCAGCGTGGAAGACAGCGGAATCAACGGACCTCCGGCAAGACCTTGCAGCACGCGAAACAGCACCAGGCTCGGAAGTGACCAGGCCAGGCCACAGCAGACGGAAAAGATCACGAAGGCGACCACGGCGGTGGTGAATACGCGCACCTGGCCAAAGCGCCGCGAAAGCCAGCCCGTCAGCGGAACGGTGATGGCTTCGGCCACTGCATAAGCCGTAATGATCCAGGTGCCTTCCGTGGTCGATACGCCAAGGTCACCCGAAATCGTTGGCATGGCGACGTTGGTGATGGTGGTATCGAGCACCACCATGAAGTTGGCCAGCGAAAGCACCACCGCAGCGAATGCCAGCTTGCCACCGACAAGCGACGGCAGATCCCGATCAGTCATGACCTAGCCCTCGCGCGGCAACTTGGTCGCGGATGACGTCAGGTCGACAGTGACATTCATCGACAGCCCCACGCGCAAGGCGTGCTTCGCCAGCTGCTTCGGGTCAAGGCGAATGCGCACCGGCAGGCGTTGCACGACCTTGATCCAGTTGCCGGTGGCATTTTGCGCGGGAATGGCAGAAAAGGCCGAGCCGGTACCACCCGCAAAGCCTTCGACATGGCCGGTGTAGACCACATCGTCACCGTAGAGATCGGACGTTACCGTGACCGCCTGACCCGGCCGAACGTTGCGCAACTGCCCTTCCTTGAAATTGGCATCCACATAGATGCGGTCGATGGGCACCACACTCATCAAACGCTTGCCGGGCTGCACCTGCTGCCCGACGTCCACAGCCCGCTCGGTGACAATGCCGTCGGCGGGTGCACGAATGATGGTTCGGGACAGATCAACCTTCGCCTGCTCAAGACGTGCAGCCGCAGCCAATACTTCGGGGTTGGTATCGACCGTGCTGTCGACAATAAGCGCATTGTTCGCCTGACGCGCGCCACTGGCCGCCGAATGGGCAGCATGCGCCACCGTTACGCGAGCCTGCGCCTGCTGGACCGCCGCCTGCGCCTCGCGCAGCTGAGTCTTGGCGTCGGTAAGTTCCTGTTGCGATACCGCTCCGCCATCGACAAGATTCTGGCGACGCTTATCGTCAATCGACGCCTTTTCGAATACCGCGGTGGCCTTGGCGAGATCGGCGTCTGCCGCGCGTATCTCCGCGCTGCGCAGATCTTCCTGCCCACCAAGATTGACGTCGTTAGCCATCACTTGATGCACTTGCCGTTTGGCCCTGGCCAGATCCGCTTCCGCATGCGCCACGGCGATTCTCGCGTCAGTGTCATCCAGCACGACCAGCACATCGCCGGCATGGACCGCCGTGGTATCGACGACATTGACTTGTTTTACCGGGCCGCTGATCTGTGGCGTGATTTCGGCCACCTCGACATTGGTATAGGCGTTATCGGTGGACACGGATCGGCCGGAAAAGGCCAGCAGATAGACCCCATATCCCACGGCACCGACGACAAGAACGCCGGCGAGGGCTGAAAGCATGCGCTTTCTTTTCGAGCGCGCCGCGTTGCCGGATTCCACGCCGAGCTGCGTGCTCATGGCTTCGTGCTTGATATCGTTCACCGCGTCACCTGTGCCTGAAACTTGGAAGGGGATTCGAAGCCGCCGCCGAGCGCTTTCACCAAGGAAATGTCGAGCGAATAACCACGCATGTGAATGGCGGTATCGGCTATTTGCGCCTGCAGCAGCGCGTCCTCTGCCGTGAGAACGGTCTGGAAGTCCGCCAAGCCGCCGTCGTATCGCTTTTTGGCCAGGGTGTAGGCGGCTTCGCCCCGGGTTAGGCCGGCATCGGTGGCCGTCAGCCTGCCCTGTAGCGCTGCCAGGCTGCGGGCGGCATCTGCTGTCTCGCGCAAGGCCTGCGTCAGCGCGTCGTCGTAATTGGCCACCGCCAAGTCGTATTCAGCGCGCGCGGATCGGTAATTGGAACGCAACCGACCACCCTCAAATAGCGGCAGGTGCAGCGCGGGGCCGACGCCACCCACGTCAGATCCTGCGGCCGTCAGCTTGCTTAGCCCGAGGGATTCAAAACCGATGAATGCGGTGAGATTCACATCGGGATAGAAGTCAGCCTTGGCAACACCCACGCGCTTGGCGGCAGCCTCGACACGCCAGCGCGCTGCCACAACTTCGGGCTTTCTTCCCAGCAGATCGGCTGCAATGGTGGAAGGAAGGCCCACGGAGCGGCGGACAGAAAGCGCAGGACGCGTGATGTCCAAACCGCGATCCGGTCCGCGACCAAGCAGGGCCGCCATGCCATTACGGGCGAGCTGAATGTTTTCGTCGGCCTCGGTCAGGCCAGCCTGAGCCAGGTCTTCGCGCGCAGCGGCCTCTTCGATTGACACCTGCGCGTCGAGGCCTTGCGCAACGCGTCGTTGCACAAGCTGCAACGAGTCATGGCGGTTTCGCAGCGACTGCTCAGCGACATCACGCAACGCAAACAAATATTGCAAACGGACATAGGCATCGGCCACTGACGTCGTCAGCAACAGACGAGCGGCTGCGGCGTCAGCTTCCACGGCATTCGCCTCGGAAACAGCGGCATGCAGCGCCGAACGATTCTTGCCCCAGAAGTCCAGCTCCCAACTGAAATCCAGGGTGGTACGCCCCATGTCGTTCCAGCCACGGGGTACGGCAGCGGCGGGAAAAATGCTGTTGTAGCTCAACTTGTCGCGTGTCACTGAGGCGTTTGCGCCAAGCGACGGATAGAGTGCAGAGCGCGCCTCACCCGTTCGGGCAACCGCATCCTGCAGTCTTGCCTGTGCCTGAGCCATGGTCGGCGAGTGCGCCAACGCCTCGCCTATCAGCTGGTCTAACTGAGGATCCTGAAACGAGACCCACCAGTCCTGCGCAGGCCAGTCCCCCTGCGCAGCGCTGAAGCTATGCCCGGACTCCAGCTCTGAGACGGGAATGGGTTGCGGCATGGCACCGAGGTGCGGGATGGCAGCGCATGAGCACAGCAGCATGCCTGCGCAACACATCCCCGCCTTCTTTAGGAACCGATCAAACACGCCCGTGCTTGCCACGTGCCTGAATGACGAGCCCATCGTTTGACCTTGCATGGGGCGCAGACCGTTCTAATCAGAGAACGTCATGGTGTACCGAGCGGTTCGGTACGTCAAGTACCAACGGAATCGAATTGGCTAAGTCGTGGGCCATAAGGCGCAACTTCGTGCGAACCGTACGGTTCGGTACGTCCTTTTCTGATAGGCTGACCGAGACCCTGCCGAGGACCCGCCGATGCCCCCTTCCCCGCACCGCAAGCCGACCACGACCACCCGAAAATCGAATGCCGGGAAGCGTCCGGCTTCGCCGCCGCCTGACAAGGCCGCCGCCGTGCTTGCGGCTGCCCGCGAGGTCTTTCTGGCGCACGGCTTCAGTGCCTCCACGACCGACATGATCCAGCAGGCCGCGGCGGTCTCCAAGTCGACGGTGTATTCGCACTATTCGAACAAGGAGTCGTTGTTTACGGCCGTGGTCGAGGCTGAATGCGAGTACTCGATTGCCACCATCCGCCAGCTGAGGTTCTCGGACAAGCACCTGGAATGGATTCTGGGAGAGATGGCGCGTGCGTATCTGGACATCGTGCTGTCGCCCGGGGCGTTGTCGCTTTTCCGGGTGGTTGTCGCTGAAGCCCCGCGATTTCCCGAACTGGCCAGGCGCTTTTACGTTGCCGGGCCGGGCGCCATGAATGGCCTCGTCGCAGAGTTGCTTGATGGCGCCTTGTCGAAACAGGAGCTCGACTTCAGCAGCGTCGGACGTGACGCTGCAGCGGCACTTTTTGTAAACATGGTTCGCGGCGAAGCGCAGATGCAATGCCTGACACACCCCAGCTCCCAGCCTTCAGCCGCGCAACGCGATCAGTGGGCGAACAATGCCGTCGCCAGCTTCCTGCGTGCGTTCCGAAAGCCTAAGGCGCGATAGCGGTAAATCCAGGCCGTGCGAACGGAACGTGGCTACTGCGAAAGAATCGCCATGCGCCGCTCAGAGGGCGACATCCAACTCGTCCGTCACTTCCGTCACGCCGGATATCTGCCGAACGATAGAGTCGACCTGGGCCTTGTCGGCTTCGCTCGCCACTTCGCCTCGCAGCACCACGGCACCCTCGGAAACGATCACCGTGATGCCTTTCGAACCACCGGCGAGCGAAGGAACCTGGCCGAGGGACTGATGGATGGTGGTCACCAGCTTGGCGTCGGCTGGGGTGTTGGGCCGGGTCGGATCACTGACCGGCGAGGTATACCCCAGCCCGGCCGTCGCGCTGGGCGGAGATACCTTGGCGCCGGTCGCTGCCGGCGGGGCGCTTTGCCACGCAAAAACGGGGGATGCAAAGCCGATGGCGCACAAGACGGCAAGGCGCATATTCATAAGATCCACCCTGTGATGGAAAGGCACCCGGTGCCGCTCTTGCCTATCATCGCCACGGCGCGTGAATCGATTGTGCAGGTGATTGCCGCGCGAGCCCTGGTGGCGCGCGATGCCACTGCGCGCAACCACTCCAAGCGACACAGGCGTCGGCATGCCAGTCGCATCACATGCGAACCACGGCGCTGCTCAATTTTCGCGGATGAAAGTGATCTTGCCGTTTGGCTCCAGCCTGGCAAGCTTCACCGACGACTCGTCCTCCATACCGTGCTCATGAAGTGTCCTGTCGAAGGCGGCCTCGGGCACGTTCTGGCGACGCAACACTTCCGCCTCGCGCCGGCCGTTGCGTGCAACGATCGTGGGCAACCCCTCGACCAGTCTGTTTATCCAGCGCGATCGGGCGCACGCCCAGCCTAGAAGCTTGTCACAGGCCAGAATGGCCGTGACGCCGATAAAAGGTGCGGACAGGGAGGCATCGTTTCCGGTAATGGCCCCACGCAAGGTGCCGCCCACCAACACCAGCACTATCATGTCGAAGGCGGACATTTCGCCGAAGGTGCGCTTGCCCGAAAGGCGCATCAACACCAGGAGGCCCACATAGGTCAGGGCGCCCCGGGCCGCGTAATGCCACCAGGGCTCCGACAGTTGGAAAATGGCCATATGCTTGCTCCGTCCGGGCGTTTTCGGCGCTGGATAACCTGTGACGTACAGCCCAATCCAGCTGCAGGTTCCGGCACTTATCTAGAAGACTTGACACCGCGTATACGCGTCGTCGACAAACTAGCTCTATCGTGAGAAGCCACAGGCGAGCGGCATGTCCTTGAACGTCAACGAGCAAAACAAATATGAGCTGCTAGTCGAGTCGGTGATCGACTACGCGATCTATTTGCTCGACCGGGACGGCAACATCGCAAGCTGGAACCAGGGTGCGGAGCGTAACACCGGCTATTCGGAGCCGGAAATCATCGGCCGTCACTTCGAATGCCTCTATCTGGAAGAAGACCGGGACACCGGCGAGCCCGGGCGTGCACTGGACCGCGCAAGATCGGAAGGCCGCGTGGAGTCCGAGGGGTGGCGACGTCGCAAGGATGGCTCAAGGTATTGGGCCAACACCATTGTCGATCTGGTGACGGCCACCGACGGGTCACTGGTCGGCTACGCAGCGGTCACGCGCGATCTTACCGAGCGCAAGGAAGCTGAGGATCGCCTGCGGCGCAGTGAGGAGCAGTTTCGCCTGCTGGTTCAGGGCGTGGGCGATTGCGCCATCTACATGCTCGATCCCAATGGCTGCGTGAGCAGCTGGAATACGGGTGCCCAGCGCATCAAGGGCTACGCCCGCGAAGAGATCCTGGGCAAGCACCTTTCAACCTTCTATACGCTGGAGGACAGGGCCGCCGGCGAGCCATATCGCGCACTCAGGGTCGCCGCCGAAACGGGCCGCTTCGAAAGCGAGGGGTGGCGCGTACGCAAGGACGGAACCTCATTCTTCGCGCACGCCATCATCGACCAGATCACGGACGATGACGGACGCCATATCGGCTTTGCCAAGGTTACGCGCGATATCACGGCGCGTCGTGAAGCGGACCAGGCACTGGCGCAAGCGCGCGAGGCGTTGTTTCAGTCGCAGAAGCTGGAAGCCATTGGCCAGCTCACCGGCGGCGTAGCGCACGACTTCAACAACCTGCTGATGGTGGTCATTGGAAGCCTCGAACTGCTGGAGGCAAGATTCCGCGACGACCCGAGCGCACTTCACTTGATCGGCAACGCCATGGCCGGCGCAAAACGCGGCTCCGCGCTCACCAAGCGCATGTTGGCCTTTGCGCGCAAACAGGAGCTCAAGCCGGCATCCGTGGACGTGAAGACCCTCGTTCAAGGCATTGCCGGACTGCTGCAACGCTCGGCCGGCCCCACTGTCACCATCGACAACCTGTTCCCGGTAGCACTGCCGAGGATCCACGTGGACAGCAACCAGCTGGAGCTGGCCCTGCTGAACCTTGTCATGAATGCGCGCGATGCCATGCCAGACGGCGGGCACATCATCATCACTGCACGAGAAGAGGTCATCGACCGGGAGATGCATCGAACCGGCCTGCCCCGCGGAACCTACATTTGCCTCGCAGTAACCGACGACGGGCACGGCATGGATCACATTACCCTGGAGCGCGCGACGGAGCCGTTCTTTACCACCAAGGGCGTGGGTCGTGGCACGGGGCTGGGGCTGTCGATGGTGCATGGCCTTGCCGAGCAGTCCGGTGGTCGCCTGCTGCTACGGAGCGCGGTGAGCAGCGGCACGACCGCAGAGATATGGCTGCCGACGGCGTCCGCCGTATGGCCTGATGTCACCGCGGCGCCACTGGCGCCGGCGCCGCCGGTGATCGAACCCGTTGGAAAACTCTCCATATTGCTGGTGGACGATGATCCGCTCATCGCCATGACCATGAATGCCGTGCTCGCCGATATCGGCCACGAGACGCTGGAAGCGCACTCCGGCCGCGGTGCGCTGGAGATGCTCGAGTCGGGCCGCCGTGTCGACCTGGTCATTACGGACTACGCCATGCCCGGCATGAATGGCCTGCAGCTGGTGCGGGAAATCCGGTCGCGCTGGCTCAAGTTGCCGGTGGTGCTTGCCTCCGGTTACGCGGAGTTGCCCGAGGGCACCAGCGACCAGTTGGTGCGATTGGCCAAGCCGTTCGGCCGGAGCGACCTGCTAAAGGCCGTGGATCGCGCCATCAGCATGGAAGTCGCGCAACCGTAGTGGACGGGGCACCGCCGAAGCCATTGCGTTAAGCGCCCTTCACGGCAACACGACGCCACGACGAACCCGGCTGCGTCAGTTTCTGGGTGACACTGTGGAGGAGCGCGAACATGAGCGTCGACAAGAAAGGCAAACCCAGTCGACCACCCGGCACGTCCGGCTATCCCGAGCCGCAACCCACGCCCAAGCACGGAAGCAAGGCGATGCCCGACAAGCATTCGCCTCACGAACCGCAAAACAATCCTTCGCAGAAACCGAGATCCTCGTCAGGCGAGAAGTGACTCGATCACGGCGTTGACGAACGCGGGAATATCGGCCGGCTTCCGGCTGGTGATGAGCTGGCCGTCCTTTACCACCTCCTTGTCCTCCCACTTTGCGCCGGCGTTCTCCAGGTCTTTGCGCAACGAAGGCCACGAGGTCAGCGTGTGGCCTTTGACCAGTTCCGCATTGATCAATGTCCACGGACCATGACAGATGGCGGCAATGGGTTTGCCGGCGTCACCAAACGCTTTGACGAAGTGCACCGCCTCGGGCAACTGGCGCAAATGGTCGGGGTTCATCACGCCACCCGGCAACACCAACGCGTCGAAACTGTCTGCCTTGGCCTGATCCAGTGATTGGTCGACATCGACTTTCTGGCCCCAGTCTTTCTTGTTCCAGCCGGTGATCGATTTCGCATCGCCCGGTGCGATCACGGTGACGGTCGCGCCGGCCTGCTCGAGAAGCCGCTTGGGTTCTTCGAGCTCGGACTGTTCGAAGCCATCGGTGGCAAGCACGGCGATCTTGCGGTCCTTGAGCTTGGCTTTGGTCATGACATTCACTCCTGCGGACGAGTGCGTCAGTTTCCTCCAGCAAGCATCTGCCACGCGTCGGTTCCACGTAGTGTCAGCGTGATGGCTCAGCGAACGCTCAGCCCGAGATGGCACGTATCGCGTCTTTCAGGTTCTGGCGTAGCGATTCCATGCCCTCCCACGGATCGCGCCGCAAGCGCTTCAGTCGCGCCGGCGAGGTGTGGATATCGAACGCGGAGCCGCTGGCGAGCTTGCCCAGTTCCTCCCAACGCAGTGGCACGGCAGCAGGAGCACCGGCACGCGCGCGCAGCGAATACGATGCGACGCTGGTGGCACCGCGGCTGTTGCGCAGGTAGTCGAAGAAGATCAGGCCGCCGCGTCGCGCCTTGGTGGAAACCGCAATGAACTCGCCGGGATACGATTGGGCAAGCGACGTGGCGAAGGCGCGCGAGAACGACTCCACCTCGGTCCACGGCACAGCGGGCCGCAACGGCACCACCACGTGCAAGCCCTTTCCACCCGTCGTGCGCACGAACGATGTCAATGAAAGCTGGCCAAGCAGCTTGCGGACCAGGCGGGCAGCGGCTATCACGCGGTCCCACGACACATCGTCACCGGGATCGAGATCGAACACGATGCGGTCAGCGCGATCAGGGGTCGATGCAAGTCCTCCCCACGGATGGAATTCGATGACGCCAAATTGCACCAGTTCGATGATCGACTCGGCATCGGTCGGGCACAGATAGCTGCGACGCGCACCGGAGCTTTCCTTCAATGGCACGCGGTCCACATGCTTGAGTCCGGGCATGGGATGCTTCTGGAAAAAGCACGTTTCCTGGATGCCGCCAGGGCACCGCAGGATCGAAAGCGGCCTTCCTTTCACCCCGGGCAGGAACCTGTCCATCACCGTGTCGTAATACCTGGCAATGTCGAGCTTGCTGATGCCCGGGTAGACCTCGCGATCGGGATGCGAAATGACGATACCCCGAATGGTCGAATCGCCAGCCGCGCTCTTTGCCGGCGCCTTCTTGCTGCGGGTGCGTCGATCGGAATCGCCTAGGTCGGTCACGGTCTTGTCCTCGCGCCATGCTTTCAGGCTGGGTTGTCGCAATAGCCCATTGCCGCCCAAACCGCGGTAGTACACCTCGACCACGGCCTGCGGCTTGATCCAGCGCGCGTTGCGCAGCAATGGATCGATCGTGGCGTCGTGCACGGTAGGCCGGCTACTGCCAGGATGTTCGGCCAATGCCTTGCCGATCTGTTTCAGCTGTACATCGCTGAAGCCGGAGCCGACCCGACCCGCATAGTCCCAGCCGCCCGACGATGCGGGCCGACCCAGCAGCAGCGAGCCAAAACCTTCGCGACTGCCCTTGCCCTTGGTGTAACCCACCACGGCAAATTCATCGCTTTCCAGCCGCTTGATCTTGAGCCAGTCACCGCTCCTGCCGGCCCGATAGGCCGAGTCCGCGCGCTTGGATACGACGCCTTCGAGGCCGGATTTCATCACCATGGCGAGCATCTCGTCGCCGTGGCCCACCACGTGCTCGCTGAAGCCAAGCAGCTTGTGACGCACGCCCTTCAAAGGCTTGAGAAGCTGGCGCAAAAGGTCTTTGCGCTCATGCAGCGGCACGTGACTGAGGTCGTAACCATCCAGGTGAATCAGATCAAACAGCATGTAACTCAACGGGCCACGACGCTCGCCGGAAAGTGTTTTCTGCAGCGCTGCAAAATCACTTCGGCCGCCATCCATCACCACCAGCTCGCCATCCAGGCGCGCCGAGCGAAGCCCCAGTGAACCCAATGCCTCGACGATATCGGGGATGCGATCGGTCCATGCCAAGGCATTGCGCGACCAGCACTGGATCGCGCCGTCGGCAACGGCGGTCAAAATGCGGTAGCCATCCCACTTGATCTCGTGCAGCCAGTCGTCGCCATCGGGAAGCCGCTCGCGCAGCTGGGTCAGCGCGGGGGCGAAGAACGCCGTATCGATGACTTCCTTCTGGCGCTGCTTGATGCCCTTCAGCGAAGTTCGCTTCGATGATTTTCGCGCGGCTTTGGCTGCGACTTTGGTCGCTTTGACAGTGGCCTTCTTTGCCGCGCCAGGTTTCGCGGCGACTGATGCTGGCGGCTGCAGCAAGTCGTCAGCCTCCAGGTCGCTGGCGTACTCGTCGTCCGCCTTGATCAAGAACCAGTTCGGCTGCCTTTCCTGGCGATGGCTGCGAACCAGATGCCAGCGGCCATGCAGACGGTCGCCGTGCAAGGTGAACTCGAGATGGCCTTTGCGCAGCTGAGTGCCTGGATCACCGTCGGTCGACCAGATGCCATGATCGAACCGATCCACGTGGCCGGCACCGTAGTTGCCCACGGGAATGTCGCCCTCGAAGCTCGCGTACGAAAGGGGGTGATCTTCCACCTCCACCGCAAGGCGCTTCACCGAAGGATCAAAGCTGGGGCCCTTGGGAACGGCCCAGCTTTTGAGCACCTTGCCTACCTGCAGACGGAAATCGAAGTGACGCCGCCGCGCATGATGAAGCTGGACCACAAAGATGGGCCGCTTAGTGGCGGCGCCGGCCGAAGCGGAGGGTTCCCTGGTGCGTGAGAAGTCCCGCTTGCGGCGGTAATCCTGCAGGCTCATGCGGACCGTCGCGACGTGCGCTTGGTTGCGGCAGATTTCTTCGCGGGCTTCTTGCTGGCGGCCTTGACCGTACGGGCCTTGCGTGGCGCCTTGCCCTTGGCAGTGGCAGACGCTTTCTTGGCCGGGGTCCGCTTGTTGCTGGCCAGGCTCTTTTGCAGCAGCGCCATGAAATCCACCACGTTGGTCGAGGCATCTTCGGGCGTCTCGGCGTCTTCCTCGACCCGCGTTACCAGACCCTTGGATTTCATGCGCTTCTCGATGACCCGCTGCAAGCGCTCGCGGAACTCGTCCTTGAAGTCACCGGGTGCCCACTGGCCGGACATCGAGTCGATCAGCTGTTCGGCCATCTGCATTTCCTTGGCCGAGATGCGGTAGCTCGCCGGCTTGCCTCCGGGCAGCCGATAGTCGCCCGCGTCCACCAGTTCCTGTGGATAGCGCAGCAGCACCAGCATGAGGGCGTCGTCCTTGGGCATCACCGCCGACAGATATTCGCGCGTGCGAATCACCACGCGCGCGATGCCGATTTTTCCGGTACGCCGCAGCGTTTCGCGCAGCAGCACATAACCCTTCTCGGCCTTCTTGCCAGGCACCAGCACATACGGCTTCTCGAAGTACTCCGGACCAATGGAGGTGGCGTCGACAAACGCTTCCACTTCGACCGCCTCGCGCCCTTCGGGCGAGGCGGACTTGATGTCCTCGGGATCCAGCACGACGTAACTGCCCTTCTTGTACTCGTAAGCCTTGACGATGTCTTTCCAGGGCACCTCGTCACCCGTGTCCGCGTTCACGCGCTCATAGCGAATCGGAGTGTTGCTGCGACTGTCGAGCATGCGGAAATGCATGTCGACACGTCGCTCGCCCGGCATCACCGACACCGGCACATTCAACAGGCCAAAAGAAAGCGTTCCGGTCCAGATGGGACGAGCCATGGGTGCACTCTCAAGGCGGCGAGGCGACCAGCAAAAGCCCTGAGACGTGAGTCGGCGGTGAGCCTCGCGTGAAAATCGGAGCCGTAATTTGCCTGTATTCGAGGCCGCATCGAGCCGCTCTTCCAATCACACGATTCCTTGATCGGGCCTTCACCTTTGCAGTCGCTACCATGGCTTCACGCGCCAAGCGGGCGCGATACGCAGGGGGAAATCATGGGTACGGCGGCCACCCGGGAGCGATCCATTACGTCGGCCGGCGAGCAGTCTGCCTTCGACGAAGCCGTGGCCATCTATCGCAGAAAGGTTGCCGCCTGCCGGCGCAAGCAGCTCATCGCCGACCTGATGCTGGTGCTGGCGTGCCTGTTGCTGATTCATAGCGGCGTCGCACCTTCGGCCTTTCGCCTGGTTACACTTCCCCTGGCCTTCGGCGTCGCCTGGGCTGGCATCCATATGGGTGAATGCGCTGCGCGGGCGCGGGCACGGCTTCGCTGGTAGTGGTCTTTCTCACGGATGAATCAACATCATTGACACAACCCTTGTCGCGGATCGCCGGAACCGCAGGCCACCGATGAACGCTCCATCGTCGAGCTTCTCAAACGTCATCCCCCAGTGGATGAGCGAAGCGTATGGCCGCCCTTCCGCCGATGACGCCATGCGCTGGCTACTGGCAACGATATGCCAGCATCTGGGTGCCGAAGCGTGCCTGGTGTTTCGACTCAACCGCACCGGCACGCATGGCACGGCCGCCTGGACACACGGGCCACCTGAGGTGCAGTCATTATCGCGCGACCTGTATCCGTTGGCCGGCAGCGAACTGGAGCGTACGCTGGCCGCGCAAACGCCGTTGCCGTTCGAGCCCACGCTCATCGCCAATGATCCCTGGCTCGGCAACCTCGGCATCGCCAGCGGGGCAACCGTGGCCTTGCAGCAAGGCCCTATCCGCTTCGGCTCCATGGGCGTGTATTTCCTGCGTCAGGACGCCAATGGCGCCGAGGCGCTCGCGCTGCTGATGGAAATGCGCACCATCATCTGGCCGCTGCTGTGCTGGCAGATCATGAGCGCAGCGGCCGATGAGATGGCCAACGCGCAGCGGGATGCGAGCGTGATCTCGGCCGTGCATCGCGCCAACAACATTCTCGCCAATATCGTTCTGCTCACCGACCTGGCCATGAGCGAGCCATGCGGACAGAATGACCCGGCCATGCGTCAGTTGCTACAACGTATCGCGGCAGAAGGCGCGCGATGCGCTGACGTGCTCAGGGAAATCGATACCGGCGAGCAGTAGCAAGGTGGGAAGCGGCGCCAAGCGTGCGCCGACTTCCCAAACAGGACCGCTAATTAGTGATGCTTGTCCTGGTCGCGCTGGCGATCATGTTCCTTGCCGATTTCCTTCTGGACCTTGCCGACGTTCTTTTCGATATTGCCGGCAGCTTCCTTGGCGTGATTACCGGTAACCTTGCCGACGCCTTCCTTGATGGCGCCTTTCACTTCGTGCTTGGTACCTTCGACTCGATTCTTATCCATAACGTTCTCCTGCACCGCGATAATGCGGTGTAACGTTTTTAGGGATCGAGAGGTGCCCAGCCCGTGAAAATTCAATAAAGCGCAAATGGCTTCGTTCAAGTTCGCGCGAGTCGTTATGCGTGCGGCAATGCTGAATGCGCGCGTGCTCAGTCGAGCACGCTACGGACCTTGGACAGCAATTGTTCGATCTCAAACGGCTTGATGAGTATGTCCATGCCTTCATCGAGCAGATCGCCCCCGGCCAGCGTGCTTTCCGCATATCCGGTCATGAAGAGAATAGGCAGTGTCGGGCGCCACGCGCGGGCGGCTTCGGCCAGTTGCCGGCCGTTCATGCCGGGGAGCCCCACGTCGGTAAGCAACAGATGAATCGTGTGGTCGCCACGCAACGCGCGAAGCGCCGCATCGACGTCCTCGGCTTCCGTGCAACGGTAGCCAGCGTCGGAAAGCATCTCGCGGGCCAGTGCACGCAGCGGTGCGTTGTCTTCCACAATCAGGATGCTTTCACCCTGCCCCTTCACCCAGTCTGCAGCTAATACGGGTTGTTCGTCCTCTTCCGCCTGTCCGCGCGGCAACGTCAAACGCACTTCGGTGCCATTGCCTTGCTGACTGCAGATGGCGACGCGGCCGCCGGACTGTCGCGAAAAGCCATAGATCATCGACAAGCCAAGCCCGGTGCCCTTGCCGATGGGCTTGGTGGAGAAGAACGGCTCGAATACCCGCTCCAGCACCTGCGGCTCGATACCGGTACCGTTATCGATCACCGTAATCTGCACATAATCGCCGTCTGGCAATTCACCATCGCCGTGCAGTCCGACCGAGGAGGTCAGCACGCGGATCTCGCCGCCGTGCGGCATCGCATCGCGGGCGTTGATGACGAGATTGATGATGGCGTTTTCCAGCTGATTGGCGTCGACCTTGGCGATGCCGGTGCCATCCATGAGATCAAATCGCAGCGTTATGTGTTCGCCGATGGTTCGGCGCAACAGGTCACCCAGCGAGCGCACCAGCTGGTTGATATCGATAGGCTTGGGGTCCAGCGGCTGCTGCCGCGCAAACGCCAGCAGGCGATGCGTCAGCGACACGGCGCGACGGGCCGAGCCCAGCGCCATATCCGCAAAGCGCTGCACACCCTCGACACGCCCTTCGGCTACATGCCGGCTCATCAGGTCGATGCCGGTGATGATGGTGGTCAGCAGATTATTGAAATCATGCGCAATGCCGCCGGTGAGCTTGCCCAGCGCATCCATTTTCTGCGCCTGATGGAGCTGCGACTCGGTGCGTTCGCGCTCGGCGATTTCCTGTGCCAGCTGGGTACTGACCGATTCCAGCGCGGCCACGTGACGCTGCTCGCGCTTCCATTGCTCGGTAACATCCTCGACAAACACCAGACCCAGGTCAGGCGCGCGATAAGGTGCAATGCGCCAGTCGATGTGCCGGGTCACCTCGCGGATGCGCATGGAAAGCGTGCCGCGCCAGCGACGTCGATCGGCCAGGTGCGAGCGCAACTGCACCAGCGCCTCGGCCTGGTCCGGCTCGAAGGTACCCGGCAGCTGACCTTTATCCACGGCGCCATCCAGCAGGCGCACGAAAGCCTCGTTGGCCTCGTGGATCACCAGGCTGGAATCCACCACCGCAATCGGCGCCATGGTGCTGGTGAAGATTTCACGGAATCGCGCATCGCTTTCCAGCAGCGCGTCTTCCGCCGCGCGCACGCGCAGCAACGTACGCAGCGTTGCCAGCAGCACGTCGGGGTCCACCGGGTGAATGAGATAGGCATCCGCGCCGGCGTCCAGGCCGGTAATCAGGTCGCCGGTTTCGATCGAAGCCGCCGACACATGGATCACCGGCAACAGCCTCGTCTCCTGGCGCTTGCGTAACTGGCGAACGATATCGAAGCCACTCATGTCGGGCAGATTGACATCGAGGATGAGCGCGGCGAACGGGTGCGTGGCCAGCAGGGCGAGGCCTTCCGTGCCCGTGCCGGCCTCCATTACCGGGTAGCCGTGACGCTCCAGTACGCGACGCATGGCGTAGCGCGTGGCGGCGTTGTCATCGACGACCAGCAGCGGGCTATTTCGCGGCATCTGCAACAACCTCCGGCAGCGTGCGGGGAAGAATGACAAAGAATACCGAACCCTCCCCTGGCGTACTCTCCATGCCCACGTGGCCACCCAGCAGCTCCGCGTAGCGCTTGCACAGCGACAGACCCAGTCCGGTGCCGCGCAGTCGCCTCTGCAATGACGAATCGAGCTGGCTGAAATCCTTGAACAGATCGTCCTGAAGCTCCAGCGGGATGCCGATGCCGGTATCACGTACGGCGAAGCACACTTCGTGTTCGCCGTGGATGTGCGCCGAAACCTTCACGGTGCCGCGTGGCGTGAACTTCAGCGCGTTGGATATGTAGTTGCGCAGAATCTGCGCCAGCTTGCGGTCATCGGTATACAGACGCGGCATCCCGGACGGCTCTTCGAAGATGAGGTCCGCTTCGGTCGTCTCGGTGATGGGCCGAAACATGCCACGCAGCGCGGCGAACAAATCGACCATGTCGAACCAGGCGGGCGAAATGGTGATGCGGCCCGCCTCGATCTTTGCCAGGTCGAGCAGGTCATCGACCATTTCGCTCAGCTCGCGGGTCGCGCCGGCGATGAAGCCCACCTGCTTGCGCTGTTCGTGCGTCAGCGGCCCATCCATTTCATCGACCAGCAGCCGGGCCATGCTCAGGATGGAACCCAAAGGGGTGCGAAACTCGTGACTCATGTACGAAAGGAAGCGGCTCTTCAGTTCCGACGCCTCGCGCAGTTGTTCCGCCTGCTTGTCCAGCTCGGCATAGAGCGCCACGACACCTTGATTGGTCTCTTCCAGTTCGGCGCGCAGCGATTCGCCCTCACCGCGCAGACGCCGCAGTTCTTCGTGCATATCGTCCAGGGATTCGATGGGCTCAGACACGGACTGGCTCCAGGGCAATCACCATGACGGTGACATCGTCACGGTTGCGACTGAAATCGCGATGCAATACAGCGGCAATGACGGCCGGGTGGCGGTGGAGGAGGCCTGGATAATCAGCCAGGCGCCAACGCGACTGCAGACCGTCGGAGTGCATGATGAGCAGTTGCCCCATGATATCGCTGAAATCGAACGCCTGGGCACGTCGGAACTGCGATCCCACGATGCCCGGATGCGAAGCCAGGCCTCGCGTGGCATGGACAGCCGCCAGGTTGGCGGAAATATTGCCAATGCCGGTAAAGCGCAGCGTCCCCTGGGGCAAATCTGCCCGGGCAATGGCTACCGCACCACCGCGCGTACCGACCATGGCCTGATGGATCTCGCCCATCAACAGGGTGGGCTCAGCGAACGGATTGCCCATGAATGCTGCGACCGCCATGTCTGACGCGTGCGACGCGGCTTCGCCGTGGCCGAGACCATCGACCACCATGACCGAACACAGCGAGTCCTTGATGGCCAGCGCGCAGCTATCCCCACAGCAGCGCTCGCCGTGAAGCGCCTCCTGCGCCACGCCGAACCGTATGTCGTTATCGTCAATCAGGCGTGGATACAGCCGCGCCAGTATCACGGCGCCACGGCCGTCGGCATACATGTCCATCACCTGCGTCTGCCGGACCACGGCGCCCAAACCGATGCCTTGCGTGCCCCGGGTGGAGAATCCGTCCGGAAGGCAGGCAGACAAATCGAACCCCGGGCCGCGGTCGACCGCAAGAACTTCCACGCCATGCACATGGCGGCCGGGCACCTGGCGCAGGTAAATGCAGCCACCGTGCCCGTGCTTGATTACGTTGGTGGCCAGCTCCGTCACCACCAGCGCAGCCCGCCCACAGTCGGCCTCATCGAAGCCGGCCTGCGTGGCCAACTCCTGGACGCATCGCCGGGCCTGACCGACCTGGGTTATTTCGTCGATCGCAATGGCCTGGGGTGGTATGCCACGAAAGGTCAGTTCCATTTGACGATGGTGATGCGCGTGCCCAGGCCAGGACCGCTCTGGATGTCAAAATCATCAACCAGACGCTTGGCGCCTGCCAGGCCGAGCCCCAGGCCCGAGCCGGATGTCCAGCCATCCGTCATGGCTTGCCGGATATCGGGGATGCCCGGCCCGGAGTCGCGGAAGACCAGACGTATGCCGGTGCGCGCGCCCTCTTCCACCACCATCCAGTCCATCTCGCCGCCGCCGCCGTAAATCACGGCGTTGCGCGCGAGCTCGCTGACGGCGGTTACCAACTTGGTCTGATCCACCAGGCGCAAGCCGCATTGGATGGCGATCCTGCGCACGGCCTGTCGACTGAGCACGACATCCTGCTCCGTCATCACAGGATAGGTCCCGCTGCTGAGGATGGTCATTGCGTTTGCACGCGCTCGCGCAATAGTTTCATTCCGCGCTCCACGTTCAGTGCCGTGCTCACTCCCGACAACGTCAAGCCCAGCTCGACCAGCGTAATGGCCACCGCGGGCTGCATGCCGACCACCACCGTTTCGGCGTCCATGATGCGGGAGAGCCCCGAGATCATGCCGATCATTCGACCGATGAAGGAGTCGACGATATCGAGACCGGAGATATCGATCAGCACCCCCTTGGCCGACACTTCGCTGATCCGCGCCGACAGGTCGTCCTGCAGCGTCATGGCCAGCTGGTCATGCATGTCGACCTGGATGGTGACCAACAAAAAGTCACCCATGCGCAGAATGGGGATGCGCTCCATGCGTCACCCGGCCTTGATGACGCTCAGGCCCGAGCGCTTCAGCGCAAGCGCAAGCGCATCGGCAAGATTGGCCTTGGTCACGATGCCACCCAGATCCAGACCCAGGTGCACGATGGTCTGCGCGATCTGCGGGCGGATGCCGCTGATGATGCAATCGGCACCCATCAGGCGAATGGCCGTTACCGTTTTCAGCAAGTGCTGCGCAACCAGGGTGTCCACGGTGGGCACGCCGGTGATATCGATGATGGCGATTTCCGAGCCCGTATCGATGATGCGCTGCAGCAGCGACTCCATCACCACCTGGGTGCGCTGCGAGTCGAGGGTGCCGATCATGGGCAGGGCCAGCACGCCATCCCACAGCTTCACCACCGGCGTGGACAATTCAAGCAGTTCTTCCTGCTGGCGCAGGATGACTTCCTCACGCGTCCGCTGGAAGGTGCTGACGGTGTGCATGCCAAAGGTGTCGAACAGTTCGGAGATGGCCCACAGCTCGGTGGACAACGCCTTGCCGTCTGACGCGTAAACCTTCTGCAGAAGATCGAACAGCGGGCGCTTCAGCGAAAACACGAAGTGAGCCGTGTGTTGCGAATCAAAGCCCTGCCGCGCACGGTTCTTGGATAGACCATCGAGGAACTGGCGCGTGTCGCCCCAGTCGGCTTTCCCCAGGTCACTGACGTCGCCGGTGGCCGTAGCGGTAACGAGCAGCCCCAGGAAATCCTTGGCTTGCTGGGCAACCTGATCCTTGTTGATGCGGTTGTCGCTCAGCGCGCCGCTTCGCTCCAGATTGGCCATCCAGCCGGCCAGCACATCCGATTCGCCCTGCTTGATAGCGTCTACCGTTGCCTTCTGAAGAGTCGCCATGTTCGCCTCCCTTGGATATCAGGCCATGATGGGTGAAGGCTGGGTGCATTGGAATAGCGGATGCAAAAAAATTCGACATAGGTCCGTTGACATAACCTTTACGCTCACGTGACTATCGATGGCTAGCCGAACTCACGAACCTCACGACATAGCGCGACCGCATGCCCGCCGAGAACAACCTTACCGTTTTACTGGTCGAAGACGACGATGGCATCCGCACCATCGCCAGCATCCTGCTGGAGGCCGAGGGTCATCGGGTGTATGCCATGGCCCGCGGCGAAGAAGCCATCGAATGGCTCAAGAACAGCGCACCCGACCTGTTGTTCACCGATGTGAACATGCCCGGCATGAATGGCATCGAGCTCGCCCGAAGGGCGCTGTCCATTTATCCGCAACTGCGGGTGCTGGTCACCTCGGGCGAGGCAAGTCCCGACCCCGTGTGGCTCAGCCTGGGCGTCTCTTACCTCAACAAGCCATACGACCGGCGCATGCTGCTGGCCGCCGTTGCTGCGGCCGTAAGCAGCTCGGCGTGATCGCCACGCGGCTCAAACGTCGCGGATAGCTCTTCACGCTTTCTAACGCCAGCCAAATGGAAATCAGCCGTTCACGCGGTGAGCGTGGCGCTTCACATTTGTGCGGCAACACGCTCACGCATGCATGCCCATCGTGCCCACACATTCCACGCAGCGAGGGCACGCCATGAGCGATCAGAAACATCAGATCAAAGTACTGAATGGTCTTCTTGAGACCACCATCGATAGCGTTGATGGCTACGCAGAGGCTGCCAAAGAAGCCGAGAATCCGCGCTTCCGCGAGTTGTTTCTCAATCGAGCCGCCGAGCGCCGCCAGGCGGTGACGCTGTTGCGTCAAGCCGTTCGTCACGAAGGTGGTGAGCCGGCTGACGACGGCACGGTGCTGGCATCGGCCCACCGCGTATTCGTCGATATGCGCAGCTCGATGAGCAAGGGCGACAAGGCGGTTATCGAAGAAGTCGAGCGTGGCGAGGACCACATCAAGGCGAAGTACAACGACGCACTGAAGGACGATGAGCTGTCGCTGTCCTCACGTGAAGCGATTGAACAGGCCTATACGTCGGTTCGCCAGGGCCATGACCAGATGAGCGCACTCAAGCACGCCATCGAAGCGAACGGCACTCGCTAAGAAAACCACCGTTCCATAAAAAGCCGGGGCTGCCTATGCAGCCCCGGTTCTTTTTTGCTTGCGCCGCTCACCACTTGCTCAGATCCCAACTCATCATGTGCGGCTGTTGATCCGGCGGCGGCACGGGATCGCTCACCGGCACCGGCGGTGGCTCTGGATCCGTCAATGGCGGTCGCGCTGGCGTGGGCGGCGGTGGTTCCGGTTGCTGCGGCGGCTCGCTCGGGCCAGGGGGCGATGGCGGTGTCACCGGGTTGGGTCCAGGCGCCGGCACTTCGCTGCGTGGTGTAGACATGGTCAGGCATTCGGTCATGACTCTCTCCTGCGAAAGCGTGTTGATCGTGTTGCCTTCGCACTGAACCCAATGCCTGCAATACGTGAATAAAAGCGTTCACGTGGCATCTCGTTTATCCAGGGCACATGCAACCGAACCTGCGCTGACTCATGCATGGAAATTTGATGTGTGGGTCACCTCACGCAGCGTACTTGTGAAGTCCTGACGAAAGGAGATAGCCCATGAAAGCGCGTTTCATCACACCTATCGCTATTGCACTTTTCTCCTTGGGCGGCGCTTGCCTGGCGCAAGACCAGTCGCAGACGCACACGGTGTGCGAAGACGTACAGGTCAAACAGGTCAATTCCAGCGACACCCATCGTGTTGCCGGCACCGCCATCGGCGCAGTAGCCGGCGGCGTGCTGGGCAACCAGGTGGGCGGCGGCAAAGGCAAGACCCTCGCCACGGTCGGCGGCGCAGTGGCCGGTGGCGTCGTTGGCAACCAGGTGCAGAAAGCCCATCAGAACGACAACGCGACGTACACCACCGAGCGCCGTTGCCATGAGGTACAGGGCGGCTCCTAAGTTCAATCTGAGGAGAACGTAAACGTTGTTTGTCGCAACGTGGTCGCACGCTCGAGTAACCCTCACTCCACGACACCG
The DNA here is from genome assembly GCA_963783075.1 of uncultured Gammaproteobacteria bacterium. Classification (GTDB taxonomy): domain Bacteria; phylum Pseudomonadota; class Gammaproteobacteria; order Xanthomonadales; family Rhodanobacteraceae; genus Dyella. The sequence continues at coordinate 126,314 of CAWAMF010000007.1, forward strand.
TCACTGGCGACACCTTCTTATCAATCCCTCCCGCTTATCCAGGAATAAGACCATGCTTCGTAAAGCCGCCTTATGCCATTGGGTCATTGCTGCAAGCTTGTGTGTCGGCGTCACCGCCGTCAGCGCACAGGACACCACGCCCGCTCCCGCCACGTCGGCCAACAACACCAGCGTGAATCAGCGTGACCGGGACTCACACAGCACCACACCCATGGATCAGCCCAACGACAAGGCCGACGTCGATCTGGTGGCGCATGTGCGCAAGGCGATCATGAAAGACGGGTCGCTGTCGACGAATGCACACAACGTCAAGATCGTCGCCGTCTCGGGTGTCGTCACCCTGCGCGGCCCGGTACGCAATGACGCCGAACGCAGCAAGGTGCAGGCGCTGGCCAGCGGCGTTGCCGGCGTGCAGCGGGTCGACAACCAGCTCGATATTCAACATTGATCAGGAGATAACCGCATGAGCACGTCCGTCTACTGCACCACCCGCACCACAGAACAGGCTGAGGCCATCCTGCTTGACCTCAAGCAGTCCGGCTTCACCAATGACGCCATCTCCGCCCTGCTTCCCGACAAGCGCGGCACCAAGGACTTTGCCCACGAGCACAACACCAAGGCGCCGGAGGGCGCGACCGCCGGCGGCATTGCCGGCCTGGGTGTGGGCGCAGCGCTGGGCTGGCTGGTCGGCATTGGTGCACTGGCCATCCCAGGCGTGGGACCGTTCATCGCGGCCGGCCCGATCATGGCTGCCTTCGGCGGCGCCGCTGTCGGCACCGCCGCTGGCGGCGTGGTGGGCGGCCTGGTGGGTCTGGGCATGCCGGAATTTGAAGCCAAGCGCTATGACGCCAAGATCCGGGAAGGCAATATCCTGATTTCGGTCCATGCGGATGATGGCAAGCAGAAGGATCTTGCCAAGGATATCTTCAAGCGGAACCATGCTGACGATATTTCGACCGCATCCGAGGCCCACGCTTAAGTCGCCGCTGACTGGCGCTACCCTTGGCCGGTGAATCGCCCGGTCGTGAAACGATGTTTTCACACGTGGCTCACGACGCGGGCGATTTGATCCAACTATTCATTACGCTAGACGAAGTGGGGGAAAAGACATGCATGCCAACAAGCGTCGTTCCGGATTTGTCATCCTCATCGAAGACAATCGCCAGAATGCGCAAGCGACCGGCGATTATCTTGAAACCCTCGGTTATACGGTCGATTACGCCTATGACGGCATCACCGGCCTGCACCTGGCCGGCGACAACGACTACGACGCCATCGTGCTCGATGGCATGCTTCCGGGCATGGACGGTCTGGAGGTTTGCCGCCGCCTGCGTGGCGAGTACAAGGTCAGCACGCCCATCCTCATGCTCACGGGCCGTAGCGGCCTCAACGACAAGGTGGCTGGCCTGGACGTGGGCGCCGACGACTACTTGTGCAAGCCCTTTGACCTGCGTGAGCTCAACGGCCGCCTGCGCGCGCTGATTCGTCGTGAACGGCGCCAGGTATCGCGTGAACTGCTCACCGTCGGCGACCTGACCTTTGACACCGGTACCCTTTGCGTGACCCGTGCCGGCCAGGAGTTGACGCTGTCGCCGATCGGCTTGCGGCTGTTGGGCATTCTCATGCGGGAATCGCCCCGCGTGGTGACCCGCTCTCGCCTGGAACGTGAGATCTGGGGCGAAGCATTGCCGGACTCCGACACGCTGCGCTCACACCTGTACATCCTGCGTCGCGCCATCGACAAGCCATTCGATAAGCCGCTAATGCATACACTGCCCACCACGGGCTACCGTATCGCCGACCTGCCGACCGCCAGCAAAAGCGTGACACCGAAAACCGTCTCAGCCATGCACGCAGTGGCCTGATTCGCGCCCTAACCCTGCAAGCGGCCACCGATGAACTCGGTGGCCGCTTTCTTTTTGGGGCAGGTGCCTGCCAACGCGAATCGACACGAACTTTCGACATACGCTCTACTGTGTCGACTGCAAACTTCACTCCACGGATGGCGCGACGAGTGTCGCCCCACGCGAATGCAACCGAGCTTCCACTCCATTCGCCGCGTTATCCGACCAACCCGCCGCGCTTCATGCAGGCGGCAGGCGCGAAAGACTCCAGGCGCAGCGTTCAGAACATGGGGTAAACGCCACTGACACCGTGCGTCGTCAACATGGCCACGATGCGCGCCGTCAACCAACCCTGATCGACAGGATCACTGCGCCGCACCAGGTCATCGGCCAGCATCGTGAAGCGCGGCCAGAACTCGGCTTCTTCCGGATGGCACCTCACCAGCGACGCCAGCTCGATGTCCAGGGCCTCAAGGCTTTGTTCAAGGCGGCTTCGTGCGGGTTTCATGCGCGCAAGCCTAAGCACCATTTCGTCATGGCGTCGTGGGATTTTCGCGAGTCGCACGGCGCGGTTGCTGATTCGACGCCGGGCAACATCACGCCAGTCACGCGGGTCGTTCACATCGGCGGTGAAAGCATGCCTTTCCGCCAACGATCAGCACTTTATGGGCAGCCAGACGACATCGACCGGGAAAAACGGCTCCCCCGCTGCCGCTGCCGATGCCGCAGCCGAAGGCCTCCACTATGTGAGCGATGAGGATCCGGGGCTGCGGCGGAGCAAGCGTGGCAAGGGTTTCATCTATCTCGATCGGCGCGGACGACGGGTGACGCGGGACGATGTCATTGGGCGCATCCGCTCGCTTGCCATTCCGCCCGCCTATACCGACGTCTGGATTTGTCCTGATCCGCGCGGCCACCTGCAGGCCACGGGGCGCGATGCCCGCGGCCGAAAGCAATACCGCTATCACCCCCGTTGGCGCCGGGTGCGCGACCAGGGAAAGTTCGAGCACATGTGGGAGTTCGGCACGGCGCTTCCGCGGATACGCCGTATGGTCAGCGCCGACCTTCGGCGCAAAGGCTGGCCCAAGGAGAAAGTGCTGGCGCTGGTGGTACGCCTGCTTGACCAGACCTTGATCCGCGTGGGCAACGAATCCTACGCCAACGAAAACGGCAACTACGGCCTCACTACCTTGCGTGGGCGACATGTCCGTAGCGGAACCGAAGGACTGCGCCTGTGCTTCAGCGGCAAGAGTGGCCGCAAGAGCGATGTCACCGTAAGCGACAAGCGCCTCGTACGGCTTCTGCGTCGCGTACAGCAATTACCGGGGCAGCGCTTGTTCCAGTATCTCGACGACGAAGGCCAGCTGCATGCGGTCGACTCAGGCATGGTCAACGATTACCTGCGCGAGGCAGGCGGCGGCGACTTTACCGCCAAGGATTTCCGCACGTGGTCGGGCACCGTGCATGCCATCGGTGAGCTGGCCTGCATACCCTTGCCGCCAGGCGGCCGAACGCAGCACCGGCAGAAGAAGATCAACGAGGTGATACGCGTGGTGGCTGATTTGCTGCGCAACACGCCTGCGGTCTGCCGTCGCTCGTATATCCATCCGCAAGCGTTCAAGGGTTGGGAGGACGGCAGCCTGCAACGGGTGGTTTCGCTTTCGGCAGCGAAACATCCACGCATGCTTGAACGCGCCACGCTGCGCTTTCTTCGCCGACGCTAGGGCCGCGCCCGCTGGCAGCCTCACGCCGGGTCGGTTGCCCTCGCAGGGGCACGCCAGCTCTCAAGGCGATAGCTCGGATGGCGTGTCCGCGCACGCAACTTGGCACGCACGAGGGTCTGAAACAGTTCGGTGGCGCGATCGCCAGTGAGCGGAAAGTCCGTTTCACCCGTCCAGTGCACCACCACGTACTCGCCGCCCGGCCTGGCCACCCTGGCAACGCGGTCCGCAAGCCGCACCAGGGCCGGCATCGAGAAGTAGTACAGGATTTCCGACAATACGATGAGGTCGAACGGCCCTGCAAAATCCCCATCGGGAAGATGAGCCTGCACGAATTCGACATTGGAGTATCCGCATATCTGCCTGGCACGCGCCAACGCGGCCTCGCTCGTATCGACCGCGACAAGGCGATCGCATCGCGTTGCCAGGCGTCGCGTCAGGCCACCAATGGAGCAACCAAGCTCCAACACGCTGCCGTAATGCGACTGCTCGAGGGCGGATGTGGTGGCGGCATATTTGTCGTACTCATACGCACTGGCAAGCACCGACCAGGGGTCTGCGTTCTCCGTATAGAGCCGCTCGAAATATTCCTGGTCATAGCGTTCCGCGTAGTAGCACTTCTGTGTCTGCATGTGCATGTCTCAATAACTCGTCGGGAAGGACAAAACCGTTTACATCAAGGGCCATGCGTCCGCGCTGGCTTGCGTAGGCATCGAGCGCAGCCTTCTTTGCCGGCGCCTGTTGCCGGATGTCGACGCGCACGCCCTGCAGGGGCGATGCGGCGTCCTGAAGCAGCCAACTCCATACCGGGTACGCCATCACCTCCACGCCGCCCAGATCACGTGCGGCATCGGCAACCATCGCGTAGCCCGCCTGGTGGTCGCCGTGTGGATCAGTGGGGGCCGTGATCGCCACCAGACAAGGACTGCGCTCGGCCAGCAACGCCTTGAGCCATCGCCGGATCCACGCAATGTCGAGGTCACCAAGTGTCTGCAGCCCCGCGTCGGGCAGCCCCAGAAAACTGATGTTCTGGGGCAGCAGCCCCAACCGCGTCGCGGCAAGCAGCGCCTCGCCGCGACGAATGCGTCGCAGATCGACCTTGGCGTCAGGGTGTGAACGTTCGCCGTCGGTAAGAAACACGACGTGCACGAGGCATCCCTGCTCCGCCGCCCAGGCCAACATGCCACCACACCCCAGCGCCTCGTCATCGGGATGCGGCGCTACCACCACCAGCCCGCGCTCGGCAAAGAGCGATTCCGGGCTGACGATTGGCAACTTGCCCGCGGCTTCGGCGAAGGTCATGAGGCAGAACTGCCGATGGCGCCGACAGAATGATCGAAGGCCCACTCGCCGATCTTTTCGCGCACCAGGTCGGGCATGGGCTGGCGAAGGTAGGTGGCAAGATCGCGCGTAACGAGCTCGAGCGGATCGCTGCGCCGAAATGCCCCAAGACCCACCGAGCGCTGCACCAGGGTCATCACCTCAAGCAGATGGCGCTCGATAGCCATGCGGGCCATCGCTACTGTCTGTATCGCCTCTGCGGGCGGCAACCCGGCGTCATGCGCAGCGAGACGGGCCCGGTCGGCCCACAGCCTGGCGGTCGCCAAGGCGATGGCGACGTCTGCCATGCGCCCCTTCTGGTGCGGGTCGTGCTGGCGGCGCGCACCTGCCAGCGCGTTCGCCATCAATCGCCCCAGACGCTCCCCGGCCCCCAACTGCACCGCCAGGAAGCGCCACGCCCCCGTCGAAAACAACGGTTCCTTGTGGTAGTCGTCATCGTGACCAAAGATCTCATCGGATGACACAGCGACGTTGACGAACCGAACGCTGCGCGTGACCGAGGCACGCATGCCATGCATTTCCCAGTCACTCATCGGCCCAGCGACATAGCCGCTCTGCGGCCACACCACGACACGACCCAACACCGCATGCTCCGCCGTTACCAGCGGCCGCTCCACGTATCCGGCCCCCGAGGCGTAAGCCTTCTGACCATCGAGTAGGTAGCCGCCGTTGCGGCCATCGCGCAGGGCCAAGGGGCCCGAGGCGTGAGGGGCATTCCACACGCCAAGCAGCTTTCCGTCGGCCACGTATCGGCAAACCTCCTGGCGCTGGGCCGCGCAACCAAAGGACCAGAGCAGCTGAAAAGCGTTGACGTGCCCCTCGTAGAGCCGACCCAGCGACAGATGGGCCGACCCAAGCATGCCCAGCAGCTCCATCAGCAACGATGACGTGCCGCGCAACCAACCCAGTGCGCAGCCGCCCGACATGGGCGGCAGCACCGCGCCCATCGCGCCGCATTGAGCAAGCAACTGAAGGCCGTGAATCGGCAGCAGTTCGTCCCGATCATCCGCAACGGCCGCGGCCTCCAGCTCAGGCAGGATGGAAGACACCCTTGCAGCGAGCGCGCCTGAGAGCACCACTTCATCGAGACGCGCCACGTTCATGAGGCGGGCATCGCGATAGGTTGCGGTACGGATGCGAAGGGCAATCCGAACCGCGCCAGCAGCGACTCAGCGCGCGCGCATTGCAGCGGCAGCTGCGAGGGCGATAGCGCTTGCCGAGCCAGTCTTTCCGAGGTGGACTCGATGCGCCGCCAGGCCGAGCCGAAATGAGGCAACGCCAACGCTTCCTCTACGATCTGTGGCGAAAGCTGCACACGCGCGGCGAAGCGCGAAATCGATGCGCGGCGATCGTCCTGGCATGCATAGAGCTCGCGACATACCCGCCGGCTCCTCGCACGAAAATAGGCGCGATCAAGGCGCTCCAGCCGGATGTCGCAAGGTGACTCCGGCTCGACGATGCGATGACGCATCGTCTCGGCCATGCCGCCCTTGGCGCGACCAAACAGGCGCCCCGAGGTGAGTACGCGCACCGACGTATCGTGACGAACGCGGTAGTCACGCTCCTCCAGAAATTCCACCAGCGCCTTGTCTTCGCCGCACGCAGGCCAGACCCAGTCGCTGGCTTCGAGCACCAGGCCCATCTTGAGCACCAGGTTGGCGCCGCTGGCCTGATAGTGCCTGGGCCAAGGGTCGTGCGGCAGCGGATCGATCCATGCTTCGAGCGCGTCCAGGCACGACTCGTACCTGCCCTCCCAGTCGCCCCGATCCATGAGCGACTGGGGCAGCGTCCCAAGGTCGTCCTGAAACATGTCCGAAAGGCCCGCAATGGCGTCGCAGCGGAATTGGGCGAATACCCGCAGGTATCGCTCTATCCATCCGGTAGGAACGACGCTGTCCGCATCGGTGACAAACAGCAGGCCGTCCTTCGAACCCATGCGCGAGGCGAGCTCGACCGCCACGCAGCGCGCCGTGCCCGCGTCGCGCCGGGCATCCGGCAGCTCGGCCTCCACGATGGCCATGGGTACCGATACGCTTTCGCTGAAATTCACGGCCTCGGCGAAGGTGCGATCCTGCGAGCCGTTGACGAAAACCAGTATCGCCACATCCAGATAGGCCATGCCTTCCTGCGAGCAGATCGCCTCCAGGCAGCGCCTGATACGCCCTTCCTCATCGCAGGCCGGAATGGCCACGACGATCGAGAAATCCACGAGCGCCGCGGCCTGGTTCTGCCACACGCGCTTCACGCAAACCCGACCTGAAAGGTCCGCAAGTGGAATACCGAACAGCATGACGACGCCTCGACGCATGAAAACAGGAAGGAACGGGAACGCATTGATGCCAACTGCGTCTTCCACGTGATCCTGTGTCCGACAAAGTGAACAGGTTGTCGAACCGTCGACACGTCAAGGTGATTTGGCGAAGGTCGCTGAATACCCTCCGGCTGGCTTTCTCAGCTCACATGCCTTCCCGCAAGGAGAAAGCCAGCGTATTTGTCAGCAGGGCGAAGCACGCTCGATGCCGCATGTCGGACGTGAGCAGCGCGCCGCTATTTCGTAAAGGCGAGGGCAGCCATCGACGCGCTCGCAGCGCGTACCGCGTCACGTCACCGCCGTCAGGCTTTGCAAGGTCGTCGGCAGCAGTTCGGAAATGGTGGGATGGATATGCACGGCGTGCGTCACCGTGCGATAGGACGCCTTTGCATACATCACGTCGAGCAGGCAATGGATGGCCTCGTCGCCACCGACACCGAGGATGGCCGCACCAAGCAGGCGTTCGCTTGCGCCATCAACGATGACCTTCATGAAGCCCAGCGTTTCGCCACGTTCGATGGCGCGACCCACGCGCTGCATCGGCCGCACGCCAACACGCACGTCGTAGCCGCCCTTCAGGGCCTCTTCCTGATTTAGCCCGATGCGCGCCAGCGGCGGATCGATGAAGAGCGCATAGCAGGGAATACGATCGGAGATACGGCGCGGCTCGTTGTCCAACAGATTGGCGGCGACAATTTCATAGTCGTTGTAGGCGGTATGCGTGAAGGCACCCTTGCCATTGCAGTCGCCCAACGCCCAGATGCCTTCGACATTCGTGCGGCATTGATCGTCCACGACGATATGGCCACGTGGGTCGGTCGCGACGCCGGCCTTGTCAAGGCCAAGGTCATCGGTGTTCATGCGGCGACCCACGGCTATCAGCAGATGGGTTCCGCGCACTTTCATGCGTGGCTCGGCACATTCGGCAACGACACAGACGTCACCGGCCTTCCCTTCCAGTTCGATGCATTCGGCACCCAGGTGCAGCGTGATGCCCTCGCGCTGGAGGATATCCACCACGGCCGCGGCCACTTCGGGATCTTCGCGCGGAAGCAATCGATCGCCGCGCTCAACAATGGTCACCTCCGAACCGAAGCGGCGGAACATCTGGCCGAACTCCAGCCCGATGTAGCTGCCGCCGACAATCACCAGATGCTTTGGCAACTCGCGCAGCTCCAGTATCCCCACGTTGCTGAGGTAAGGCACGGTATCGGCTCCGGGAAAATCCGGCGCTACGGCGCGGCCACCCACGTTGAGAAAGAATTCGCTCGCTTCGAAAACCTCGTCGCCGACCCGCATGCTATGCGGCGATTCGAAAGCGGCGTGGCCTCGAAACAAGGTAACGTTGGGCATGCCGTCCACCCAGGTTTCCACGCTGCCTCTGGAGCGACCGGAAATGCTACGCGTACGCTCCCACACGGCTTCCATGTCCACCGCGACATCCCCATGCCGCACGCCGTAGTCGCCTGCACGACGGGACATGTAAGCGACATAGGCGCTGGCGACCATGGCCTTGGTGGGAATGCAGCCGGTGTTTACGCAGGTGCCACCCATCAGCTTTCGCTCAATCAAGGCCACCTTGCGTCCGGACTGGCCAAGGCGAAGCGCTAGCGAGGGTCCCGCCTGTCCGGCACCCACCACGACAGCATCGAATCGCCGGCCCATGACGTGCACTCCCGTATGCAGTGAGTGAGCCAGCGTGGCACAGCGTTTCGAAAGGAAGCGTCAATATGGCTGCGGCCGAAGACCTACGATTCGGCAATGACCGGAGGCACTTCGGCACCCAGCGCGAGGGACGCGAACTTGGCGCGCAGGCGCGGCAGCGCAAAGTCGACGAACGCGCGAACCTTCGGTACGGCCAATCGGCCATAGGGCGACACCAGATGCACCGGCACCAGCGCGGGCTCCGCATCGGCAAGAACAACACCTAGCACCCCAGCCCGCACCTCAGGCGCCACATGGTAGGACAACAGGCGAGTCACGCCGTGGCCCTCCACGGCCGAGGCAATGGCGCCCCGTACACTGTTGATCACCAGACGCGGCGTGAACGACACGGAACGCGGCACCGAGCTGCCTTCCTGTGGCGGAAAGCTCCACGACTCCATGCCCATGTGTGCCAGCGTGATGATGGCGTGTTTGGCAAGATCGGCCGGCGCCTCGATGCGCGGGTGCGTTGCCAGGTAGCGCGGCGATGCCACCACCACGCGCCGCACCTCGCCAATGCGGTGCGCAACCAGCGAGGAATCGGCCAGGTGCGTGATGCGCAAGGCCAGGTCCAGCCCTTCGTCGATCAGATTGACCGGCCGTTCCAGCATATGCATGCGCACGCCCACCGTTGGGTATTCCGCCATGAAGGCATCGACGATGGGGCGCAGAATCTCGACGCCGGCAAACACGGTCGACGTGATGGTCAGCGTGCCGCGCGGCACCGAGCGCTCGCCCGCCGCCGTACGATCGGCCTCCTCCAGGTCCATCAACACCTTGCGGCAGGCCACGGCGTAGCGTTCGCCCGCCTCGCTGAGCTTGATGGAACGCGTGGTCCGGTGCAGCAGTGGCACACCGACGTGCGCTTCGAGAAAGGCGATGGCCCGGCTTACCGCCGCCGCCGAACGCCCCGTCTTGCGGCTGGCGCCCGCGAGGCTTCCCTCGTCGAGTGCAGCGACAAAGACTTTCATGGCGTCGATGCGGTCCATAACAACTTCCTCGTGGCGAATTCAAACCTGGCGCGCCGGTAAGTTTGATACAACTTGCTGCCGATAGCCGTGGGAACGGGAACTCGATAGCCCGAGGCTGCATTTCGGCGCTGGGAACCATGGCGGCGTTTCCATCCGAGCGCCCCGCCCTTCACCCGAGCCACACCGCCGCCGGCGTGAAATGGCGGCTCGGTCACCTCCCGATCCGCGCTATCGGTTTGTCCAGAGGTTCCATTGAAAAGACTCGTCTTCCTCGCCGCTTGTATATGGCTTGGCGTCCACTCCCTGGCCGCCCAGGACGTAGGTGGCGACGGGAACGCACAACAAACGGGTGATGCCGTGACCACGTATCAGACGATAAATGTTCAAGGCTTGAACATTTTCTATCGCGAGGCGGGGAGTCGTGATAACCCCACTGTGCTGCTGCTTCATGGATTTCCCTCGTCATCGCGCATGTACGACAAGCTGATGCCGCAGCTGGCCCGGCGATATCACGTCGTCGCGCCCGACTACCCTGGCTTTGGCCACTCCGACGCGCCCTCGCCCGACACATTCGCCTATACGTTCGACCACCTCGCCAGCATCGTCGACGCGTTTACGCAGCAACTTGGCATCCACCACTACACCTTGTTCGTGCAGGACTACGGTGGCCCGGTCGGCTTCCGCCTCGCGCTGATGCACCCCGATCGCATCGATGCCATCGTTGTGCAGAACGCCGTCGCTCACGACGAAGGCCTCAGCCCTCTATGGGTTACGCGCCGTCAATATTGGGCGAACCGGGAGGCGTATGCCGACAAGCTCCGCGCGAACCTGATCTCGTTCGATGCGGCAAAACAGCGCCATCTCGGTACGGACCCCCATCCCAATCTGTACGACCCGGATCTGTGGGTCGACGAAGCCGCATTCCTGAGCCGCCCCGGCGAAGATCGCATTCAAGAGGATCTCTTCTACGACTACCGCACCAACGTGGCGTCGTACCCTCAGTGGCAAAACTACCTGAAGACCCATCAGCCGCCCTTGCTGGTGGTATGGGGCAAATACGACCCTTCCTTCACGGTGGCTGGAGCGATGGCGTACAAGCGGGATGTCCCCTCGGCAGAAGTTCACATCCTTGACGCGGGGCACTTTGCCATGGACACCCAAAGCCGTCAGGTCGCGGAGCTCACGCTGCAATTCCTGGATCGACAACGTGCTCGAACGGCACGCGTGCAAGGCAGTACTCCGTAGCCAGGTCCGGCGGCCCGGTATGCGTCAGGCATCCGGCGCCCTTCCAGCGACACCGCACGATGTCCAGAGGCATGCGAACTGCCCAGACGCCGCCAAGCATCGGCGCCTCGGATGGCACCGCACCTCCCAGCAGGCTCCGCCGGCTTTTAGGGCATCGATAGACGCCGACGGACCGCCGCCGACACCTTCGTCCAATGGCTTTGTGCGGGCCGATGGTTTGTCATCAGCGTTGACGCCACGCACGCTCATTCGGGCCTGATACGCGCCCATGTACAGGTCAGGCCAAAGGGCACCCTAATTTCAGCTCGGCAAAGGGGGTCAGGTGATGCCTATTGTCACCGAGCAGATTATTCATGAGGATCACCGGTCCGAGGTTTTCCATGCCCTCCAAGGAGGCGGCGCGGACACCGGGCGCGCCGTTCGCTGGTCGACTATCGAGCGGCATCATGGCCGCCTGCAGGCAGCCTTCAATGGCGGACCTGCAACCACACTCGGGCGCGCCGTTTCGCGCGCCGCCGCGAGGCTCGGGTACGACGGCGAACCGGCAAAGACAGCGCCGACGACCGAGACTGCATGCGCCATGGCAAGCGCGTGAACGCCACTCGCCCGCTGGTGACCGTGATCGACGACGATGAGTCGGTACGCGAATCCTTGCCCGACCTGCTCGCTGAGTTGGGTTTTTCGACCGTCACGTTTGCATCGGCGGAGGCGTTTCTTTCCTCCGACTGCATAGAGCGGGCCGGCTGCCTGATTCTGGATATCGCCATGCCAGGCATGTCCGGGCTTGAGCTGCAGCAAGAACTGGCCCTGCGCGGGCAGAACATTCCCATTGTTTTCATCACCGCCAACGGCGACGAATCGATTCGTGCACGCGTGCTCGCCCGCGGCGCGGTAGACTGCCTTTTCAAACCTTTCAGCGAAGCGGTATTGCTCGCCGCACTCAATGCGGCCTTTCATTAGAAGCGAGCGACAGGGTGGCGCTCATGCCTCCGGAGACAACCATGCGTTTGTCGAAAGAACCCGATCGTGCAACAAAGCCACTCAACGCTGCGCCCGCCACCCCAGTCGTATTTGTCGTCGATGACGATATCTCCGTTCGCGAATCGCTCGATGCGCTGATCAGCTTCGAAGGTTGGCATCCAGAAACTTATGCATCTGCGCGGGATTTTCTGGATCGGCCACGCGTGCTGGCCCCAAGCTGCCTGGTGCTGGACGTTTCCCTGCCGGATCTGAGCGGCCTTGACCTGCAAAAGCTCGTCGCCGTCGACCGCGTCGACATGCCCATCATCTTCATCACCGGCTATGGCGACGTGCCCATGACAGTGCAGGCGATGAAGGCCGGCGCAGTCGAGTTTCTGACCAAGCCATTTGACGCCGATGTGCTATTGGCCGCCATTCGAAACGCCATTGAGCGCAGCCACCTCGCGCTTGAGCAAGAGGCCGAGTTTCAGCTGCTGGAAAGCCGCTACGAATCACTCAGCCGACGCGAGCGCGAGGTCATGGCACTGGTGGTTATGGGCCTGCTCAACAAGCAAGTGGGCGGCGAACTGGGTATCAGCGAGATTACGGTGAAGGCTCATCGGGGTCAGGTGATGCGCAAGATGAAAGCTGGATCCCTGGCCGACCTGGTCAACATGGCGGCAAGGTTGCACCGGGCCGCCACTGTCAAAAGCTGGACCTGATCAAGCGCTGGACACCCGCCGACGGTCGCGCACCGCAAACCCGAACGGTTGCGGCATCACCGCGTCTGATGGTCGATTCAGCGTCCGAAAGCGGTGCGCGCCAGTTCCACGATTTCATTGGCTTTGCCGTTAAGCACCGCCTTCATCATCCAGACGCTGAACCCCTTCGCCTGTTCTATCGTGATCTTGGGAGGCATGACCAACTCCAGCGGGTCGGTCACTACGTCGATAAGCGCAGGTCCATCATGAGCAAACGCCGCCTTGATGGCATCGGCAAGTTTCGCCGAGTCCTCCACGCGTATACCAAAGATATCTACGGCCTCGGCCATCTTGGCGAAGTTCGGATTATCCAGATGCGTGCCCGTGGGTAGAAAGCCGGCCGCCTTCATTTCGATATCGACGAAGCCAAGCAGCCCGTTATTGAATATCACGATCTTCACCGGCAACGCCGATTGCCGGATGGTGAGCAGATCGCCCATCAACATGCTGAAGCCGCCGTCGCCGGACAGGGAAATGACTTGTCGCCCCGGATGCGAAACCTGCGCACCGATAGCCTGCGGCATGGCATTGGCCATCGATCCGTGCAGGAACGAGCCCAGCAGCCGACGCTTCCCATTGAGATGCAGATAGCGTGCAGCCCACACCGTGGGCTCGCCGACGTCGCAACTGATGATGGCGTCCTCGTCGGCCAGATCGCTGACCACTTTGGCCACGAGCTGCGGATGGATGGCTCGCTTGGATGTATGGCCAACCGCCAACGCGTCCAGATCGGCTCGGGCTTTCTTGTAATGGTCGACGGCCGTCTTGAGATGCGCGTCATCCGTTTTCTCCGAAACGCGACCGATCAGGCGCTTGAGTGCCTCGGGCACGTCACCGATGACGCCCAGGTCGAGGCGACAACGTTTGCCGAGGTTCTCGCCGCGAATGTCGATTTGCGCGATATGGGCCTTTTCGGGATAGAACTGGCGATAGGGAAAATCAGTGCCAAGCAAGAGCAACGTGTCGCACGCCAACATGGCGTAGTAACCCGATGAGAACCCGATCAAACCGGTCATGCCGACGTCGTACGGGTTGTCCCACTCCACATGCTCCTTGCCACGCAGGGCATGGACGACCGGAGCCTTCAGCTTGGCCGCCAGGGCGACCACTTCGTCATGTGCGCCCGCGCAGCCCGCGCCACACATCAGCGTCACCCGCTTGCCGCCGTTGAGCAGCGCCGCAAGCGCATCAAGGTCGGCATCCTCCGCGACGACCTTCGGCAGCCTGGGAATCAACTTCGGCGACGGCCTGCGCGCGCCTGCTTCGCGCAATGCCACGTCACCTGGGATAACGATAACAGCCACACCCTGCTTGCTGATTGCCTCGCGAATCGCCGTTTCGACGATGCGGGGAACGTGGTCCGCGTCACTGATGAGTTCAGCGTAGTGACTGCATTCCTTGAACAGGAATTGCGGATGGGTTTCCTGGAAGTAGCCTGAGCCGATTTCCGTACTGGGGATGTGCGCGGCGATGGCCAGCACCGGCACACGATTGCGATGGCAATCGAATAGCCCATTAATGAGATGGAGATTGCCGGGACCGCAACTGCCCGCGCATACCGCCAGTTTCCCGGTCAACTGCGCATCGGCACCGGCGGCAAATGCCGCGACTTCTTCGTTGCGTACGGGGATCCACTGCGCGCGCTTGCGCTGCCGCAGCGAGTCGGTGATGCCGTTGAGTGAATCGCCCACCAGCCCGTAAATGCGCTCCACGCCGGCGGCTTCCAAGGTTTCAACCAGTCTCTCGGCTACGGTCGTCATGATCGCCTCTATCGGAATTATTGGTTGCGCATCCCCGCGGGAGCTTTCGCTGCGCCCATGGCGAGTCGTCGAATGGCGGACGGCGCCTCGGCACCAACGGAAATAGCAAGGCTTGCATGCTGAGAGTGATGACCAGGCGAACTCGGTGCTGCCGATATCGCAGGCTCAGGCCGCCCTCCTCACGCGAGAAATTGCGCTCACTATCCGCGCACCGGGCGCGCGACCGCAGGTACCAGAGCATCAACACGCCGTAACAACCTTCGCTGGTAGCATTCTGGTTTCGAAGGCCGGCTCGCCCCTTCGTTGGTCAAGGCTCAGGAGATCGACATGCCCCACCCCGTGCTGTTCAAACCCATCCGCGTTCGCAACCTGGAGCTATCGAATCGCATCGTCATTGCGCCGATGTGCCAATACTCCGCCGAGAACGGCTGCATGAACGACTGGCACCTGATTCACCTGGGTCAGCTCGCCCTTTCGGGTGCGAGCTTGCTGACGATCGAGGCCACCGGCGTGTCACCGGAGGGGCGCATCACCTATGGGGATGTGGGCCTTTACGACGACGACACCGAGGCCGCCATGCGGCACGTACTCGAAGGTGTGCGGCGCTGGTCGAACATGCCGATTGCCATCCAGCTCAACCACGCCGGACGCAAGGCATCGACCGAGGTGCCGTGGGTGGGCGGCGGCCCGCTGCCCGCGAGCCCTCCGCACGGATGGCAGGTCGAAGCACCCTCGGCCATCCCCTTTGCCGAGGGTTATCAAACCCCGCACGCGCTGGATGCCGACGGCCTGGTGCGTGTACGCGACGCCTTTGCCGCCGCGGCCAAGCGCGCCGCACGACTTGGCATCGACGCGGTGCAATTGCACGCTGCGCACGGCTACCTGTTGCACCAGTTTCTGTCGCCGCTTTCCAATCACCGCACCGACGCCTACGGCGGCTCCATCGAAAATCGCATGCGCTTCCCGCTCGAGGTATTCGATGCCGTGCGCGCCGCCTTTCCTCATGAGAAGCCAGTGACCATCCGCGTATCGGCCACCGATTGGGTCGAGAATGGCCTGGATGTCGAGGAGATCATCGCGTTTGCCAAGGCGCTGGAAGCGCGTGGCTGCGATGCCATCCACGTCTCCAGCGGCGGTCTGCATCCAGGACAGAAGATTCCCGTCGGGCCCAGCTATCAGGTGCCGCTGGCGCGAGCGGTGAAAGCAGCGGTGCAGATGCCTGTGGTTGCGGTGGGCCTGATTACCGAACCGGCCCAGGCCGAAGCCATTGTCTCCACCGGCGATGCGGACATGATCGCGCTGGCGCGCGCAGTCCTCTACGACCCACGCTGGCCCTGGCATGCCGCCGCGGAGCTCGGCGCACAGGTACGCGCGCCCAAGCAATACCTGCGCTGTCAGCCATCGACACTCAAACATCTTTTCAGCGTGAACGGCACCATCAAACCGGAGCCCTGGTGGCTGCCGGAGGAGTGACGCCACGCTATCGGCGGTGTCGAGCTACAACTCCCCAGTGAGGAATTGGGCTCGACCTCGGCCGAAGCTCCAATCCTCGTCGTGATTGGAGGAAATGTTGATCACGACGTCCGTCGGCGGCACCCCGCATTCGGTGCCCAGGCGAGTGCAAACCAGCTCGTAGAACTTGACCTTGGCCTCAGCCGTCCGTGGGCGGCTGACCATGCTGATCACGACCAGATGCGAGGTGCGCGGATAGCCAAGGCCGGTATCTTCAACCAGCAACGTGTCGGGCTCGTGCTGATGGACGATCTGGTAACGATCCGTCGCTGGTACATGAAACGCATCGACCATGGCTTTGTGGATGCAGTCACAAAGCAGCTTGAGCTGTTCTTTGCTACGACCCTCGACAACATCTATGCGCAGCAGTGGCATGGCGTTGCTCTCCTGGAGGTAGCTCAAGCCGATGGTGGTCGGGCCAGCATGGGGCGCGAAACAAGTTCGTCTCGCCACGCCATGCCTTCGGCCGCAAACAGCATGGCCCTATCCATTTGCAGCACGCAAGTGAGCACGCACTCAGGGCCAGTGCGCACGCCTCGATGAGGCGAGCATGGCTTCCAGCAAGTCGTCTTCGGTGGTGCCTTCGGGTGCGGCCCGCAACAACGGCGCAAGCCGGCCATCGATCAGCAGCATGGCAAAGCCGTGCACGAGGCTCCATGCACCCGTCATCATGGCTAGTTCATCCAGCGCAGGGGCTTGCGCGGTGACACCGCGCGCCCGCCCCAGCAGGGTGAACACTTCGAGCCTTGCCTCACGCAGGGCCGGTCGGCTCGCATCCAGGCGTTCGAGTCGGAACATCAGCAGGAACAATGCGCGATTGGCGGCGGCGAAGCGCACATAAGCGCGCCCGACACTCCAGCCGGCGGGATCGTCAGCCTCGATCGCTTCGCGCATCGCTGCGCCAAGGCGATGAAAACCCACCGCAGCCAGCTCACTGAGCAAACCGGTCAGATCTTCAAAGTGGTAGCCCGGCGCGGCGTGGGATACGCCGGCCTCGCGCGCCGTCGCACGGAGGGTGAGCGCCGGCAAGCCATCGCGCTGGAGGATAGTTTCAGCGGCGGACAGCAGCGCCTCACGCAGGGCGCCATGGTGGTAAGGGGTCGTTTTCATGGCCTCATCTTAACACTGTAAAGATTTTACTTGACAGTGGGTTGTAGCTAACTCAAGCTATCTTTACGCTGTCAACATTGCCCACTCAGATATCCCATGCCGCTCAAGATCGCCGCCTTGCACCCGACAAGCTGCCGCCCGTCGAGCAGGAAATCGCGTACCTGCCTGCCCCTGCCACCGCGGATGACGGCGACGGCTTGTTGCTCGCCGTCATCTGGCGCAGCACGAAAGCGCGCAGCGAACAGGTGATTGCCGATGCGCAAAACGTGACGCGCCGCCCTGTGCCCAGCGTCGCGTTGCCCCATCGCGCGGCATGGGTCTTCCACAGCAGCTTTGTTGCACATCCCCACTGAGACGCGTCGGCCCGCCAGGCGGACGACACGAACTCGCCTTTAGCACCCACAGTGAAAGAGAACCACCGTCGATCCGATGTCGGATCGACCAGAGACTGGTCCATGTATCTCGACGTACACAACCACGCCCCGATCGACCCGGGCAGCTGCCTTGAATGCCTGCACGCACCCGATCAAAGCGCAGCGCACCATTCACTTGAGATGCTGGCGACGGCCGACGTCGACGGCGGCAACGCGAGCGCCTTGGTATGGCGCCATCAAGGCGATGTGCCGGGCCGGCATGTCATGCAGACGCCAGCAGGCACCTGCCTGATCCGCATCGCGCTGGGAACGTGCTCGTTTGCCCTGGGCCTGGGTGCGCACGTCGTACAGCACGACAACCTCACCGAGGGTGCCTTTCACGTGAGTCACGTCGGCCAGACCGTATACGTTGAAAGTCGCACGGCGTGCGAGGTCGTCTATCTCTACGTGCCCGTGGAACTGCTTCAGAGCGGTGATGGGTACAGCGCGCCAGGCGCGGCTGATATCCAGCGCGATGCCTCGGTGCTGCAGCTATCGCGCGTGTTACGCGATTGCGGCGACAGCGGATTGGACACTTCGTGCTGCAGCTACCTGGTGGAAGCGCTGCTCTCGCGCATCAGCCGTTTGCGCGAACAGCGTTCGCCACCGGTGGTCATGCTGGCCGTTCGTGGCCTGCCCCGCTGGCGTCTTCATCGCGTGATCGCCTATATCGAGAGCCACATCGCCGATGCGATAAGCCTGGCGGACATGGCCGAGGCCGCGCAGCTTTCACCGATGCATTTTGCAGCCCAATTCCGGGTATCCACCGGCACCAACCCCCATCGCTATTTGTTGTCCTGCCGTATCCAGAAGGCCAAGGCCTTGCTTGCGCAATCTCCCTGCTCCCTGATCGACGTGGCACTGAGCGTGGGATTTCGCACCCAGGCCCACTTCACCACGGTGTTCAAGAAGATCGAAGGCACCACGCCCAGCCAGTGGCGGCGCGCGCGGCTGGATCATCGCCAGCGCGTTGCCTGAATCGGCCACCGTTGCTTTTGGAAAAGCACGCTGCGGATCAGAAAGACCCCATTGCAAGGCGGTGCGAGCATATCTCTCAAGCGCTGACCTGCAGCGCAGGGTGAATCCCTCTTCCAACTCGCACGGGTGACAAGACATGAAAGCAAAAGCACTCCTCATTGGCGTCGCCCTGGGCGCATCGCTGGCCTTCGGAACCGCGGCCATCGCCCAGGAAGGCGGGCCCTTTGTCGATATCGGCTATCGCCATGGCAATCTGCGCAACGCCCAGGAACACATTGTGCAGGCCTGGCAGCTGGTGGGCACCGCCCAGTTCGACAACGACTCGCGACTCGGTGGTCACGCGGCACGCGCCAAGGCATTGCTGAGCGAGGCCAACGAAGAGCTGCGCCTTGCGGCCGACGTGGCCAATGAGCATCGCTGACAAGAGCGCTACGGGATGCGTGCGGCACAGCCTGCTCGCATCCCGTTCGTCCATGACGTCGTTTCGTGGGAACAGACATAAATACCTGGCCATCGTGATGTTGCTGGCCGCGTTGATCCTCGCGTGGTCAGTCGCCGCACCGACGACCGGCTGAGCAACGGCTTCGCCGTCGGTATCAAAGCCCAGGGCTATCGCTCATAATTGAGCCATGCTCAATCACACTGACTCGCCGGCTTCGGCGTTGCTTCATGAAGTGAAGCGTGAAGGCTTTGCGTTTGTGGAAGCCGACGACATGCGGCCACTGTTTGGTGCGCTGTCCGACTGGATGAGTTTTGTCGACAGCTGGAACTACCTTGAGCCTGATAAATACCTGGCAACCAAGGGCCGCTTTCGCCGCCGGCGACATGCGACGTTCTCCGCGGTTGCGCATGGGCCGGTCGTGCCCGAGCCGCATCAGGCGCACTTCCAGTCGCTCAAGTACAACAGCTTGCAAGGCAATTTGCAGCGATGGTTCGAGCCGGTCAGCCCGTCAGTTGTGACCGGCGCCACGCTGCGCTCCATCCTGCAATTCTGCCAGGCGTTCTTTGGGGCGCTGGCGCCGGATGTTGCGCGCTGGCATATCGAGGTGCATCAGTTTCGCATCGAAGCGACCACCGGCGCGGCGGGCGAACCCACGCCCGAGGGCAGCCACCGTGATGGCGTGGATTACGTGCTGGTGCTGCTGGTGAATCGTCAGAACATAGTCAGCGGCACCACGACCATTCACGCACCGGATGGTCGGCTGCTGGGCGATTTCACCTTGACCCACCCGCTGGATGCCGCGCTGATCCACGACCCAAGCGTTTTCCATGGCGTGACCCCGGTGCAGCCACTGGCTGCCGATGAGCCCGCATTTCGCGATGTGCTGGTGGTGACATTCAGGGCAGCGCCGCGTTCGGATTGATCGCCTGCACCGTCTCATCATTGCAGCAGCTACCCGCGCAGCGCGCGTCACTCACGCGACGCACTGAATTGTCCTGGGGGCACTGGAAAGCCGACTGCTTCAGCAATAGTCTTCCAATACCGTGTCCCCATACCGGCCAGTCGCGCGGTGGCTGGTTCCAGAAGCACAACCCTCAGGTGTCGATCAGGAGTCAGCATGGCTTCCCGTTCGCCGATTCCCGCCGCGTTCTTTGGCATGGTGCTCGGCCTCGTCGGGCTGGGTGGTAGTTGGCGGGCAGCGGCATCGCTTTGGGGGATGCCACGTGTCATCGGCGAAGCCATCATGGCCATCGCCGCAGCTGTCTGGATAACCCTGCTGTTCGCCTATGCGATGAAATGGCTAGGCAACCGCCGTGAGGCGCTGGCGGAAGTGGATCACCCGATTCATTGCTGCTTCGTGGGACTGGTGCCGGCATCCACCTCGCTGATGGGCGTTGCCCTCGCACCCCATTCGCACATGCTGGCCGTCATTGCGTGGGTTATGGGCGCAGGCGGGCAGCTGATGTTCGGGGTCTTCCGGTCAGGTGGCATGTGGCGAGGCGCGCGCGATATAGGCGCGATTACCCCCGTACTGCTGCTGCCCACTGTCGCCGGAAACCTGATCAGTTCCGTCACCGCCGGCATACTGGGTTTCTCGTCGTGGGGAATACTTTTCCTGGGCATCGGCGTGTTCAACTGGCTGGCCATGGAATCGGTGATTCTGTTCCGCCTTTGGACGGCCACACCCATACCCGCTGCGTTACGGCCCACACTTGGCATCCAACTGGCGCCCCCGGTGGTTGCCACGCTGGCATATCTCGCCAATGTCCCAAGCGGGAACGATCTCATCGCCCAGGCCATGTGGGGTTATGGCGTGTTTCAACTGCTGATGCTGGCCAGGCTGATCCCCTGGATCAGCGAAAACCCCTTTGCGCCCTCTTACTGGGCCTTCAGCTTCGGTATCACCGCGCTCTCCACCGGCGGATTGCTGATGATGACTCGCGGCGCTCAAGGCGCCATACCCACGTTGGCTCCCGCGGCCTTTGTGCTTGCCAACATGGTCATGCTGGTACTGGTCGCCGGCACGGTGGTGCGCATCTTTCAGGGACGCATGCTTCCTCCTCCCTTGGCACCGCCGGTAACGGCGGCCTAGCGTGCCACTGCACTTAGCGCCCGTCGTAGCCGTGATGGAGCTTGCGATAGTGCGCTGGCGTCATGCCGACCCGACGTTCAAATGCACGCCGTAAACCATTGACGTCGGCATAGCCACACAACACGGCAACCCGCTTGGGTGGATCCTGCCCCAGCTCGAGCAGCCGCCGCGCAGCTTCCACGCGTGCCACCTCCACGAAATAGGCGGGCGTCGTGCCGGTCTCCTGCAGGAATATGCGTGCGAAGTGGCGTGCACTGAGACCCGCCCGCGCTGCCAGCGCCGGCACTGAAAGATCGGCATCGGGATGGGCCGCCGCCCAACGCTGCAGCTCCTGCAGCACCTGGTTTCCACTCGTCTCGATGCCGTCGCGACGACTGAACTGCAACTGCCCGCCCGGTCGCTTGAAGAACATCACCAATTGGTTCGAGACTGCCTTGGCCACCGCGCGCCCCAGGTCCTCCTCGACCAGGGCCAGCGCCAGGTCCATGCCGGCGGTGACACCCGCCGATGTGCACACCGGGCCATCACGCACATAGAACGAATCGGGCTCGACCGTCAGCGCGGGGAAGCGCTGCTGCAGACGCGCAGCGACGCTCCAATGCGTGGTGACGCGCCTCCCGTCGAGCAAGCCGGTGGCCGCCAGCAACCACGCGCCACTGCAGATCGATCCATAGCGGCGCGCCGTCGCCGCGCTGCGCTGAATCCACTGGAGCACGCTGACCTGGGTTGGCGCATCGGGCAGGTCCGGGGCACCCGCCACCAGGATGGTGTCGAATGGCCCTGTCGCGTCCCTGATCGTTCCGTCAGGGACCAATCGCACGCCCGACGAACTCTCGATGGTGCGCGATGACGTGCCGATCACGCTGAGGGTGTAGAAGTCATCGCCACCCACCTGCCGGTTCGCTTCCGCAAAGACATCCAGTGGGCCGGAAACATCCAGCATCTGCACGCCGGGATAGGCGAGTAACGCGATGGCCTTGCCCATGACGCCAACCGCTCCGAATGGCCGCCCGCGCGGTCGCGTCCCGATTTTATACAAAATGTCCGAATTTGTTATTTCACGCGGATAACTGCCATGACCCAGGCGCACTTAAATGGATTGGTGGCGTTCAACCCGACGTCGACATCCATCCAGCGAGGCATCCACCATGACCACCACGATTGCCGGCATCCCGATTCCCGATAGCCAACTGGCGCGGGAGGCCACGGACCTGGTCCGCGACACCGAAACGCCGTTGCTGTTTCACCATTCCCGTCGCGTATTCCTGTTTGGTGCGCTCACCGGCAAGCGCAAGGAGCTGACGTTCGATCCCGAGCTGCTCTACATCGGTGCCATGTTTCATGACATGGGACTGGTGGCGCCTTACAGCAGCGCCACGGCACGTTTCGAGGTGGACGGCGCCAATGCCGCTCGCGATTTTCTGCGTAGCCATGGCATCCCCGAGGCGTCCGTCGACCTGGTATGGACGGCCATTGCGTTGCACACGACGCCCAATATCCCGCCGCTGATGAAACCGGAAATCGCACTGGTAACGGCCGGCGTCGAAATGGATGTACTGGGCATGGGCTTTGCCACCGTGCCTGACAGCGACCGTCAGCAGGTGGTGGATGCACACTCGCGTGGAACGCAGTTCAAGCAGGACATCATCGAGGCGTTCTACCGGGGCAACAAGCACAAGCCTGATAGCACCTTCGGCAACGTCAACGCTGATGTGCTGGCGTTGAAAGACCCGCACTTTCAGCGCACGGATTTTTGCAGCGTGATTCTGCATTCCGCGTGGCCGCACTGAGCCATCCGGCGCGACCGCCCCGGCGACCGGAGTCGCCGGAGCGGCAAGGCTAGAACTTGTAGCTGATCATCACGCGGTTATAGGTGAACGACTCGTTGCCCGGATTGAGGTTGTCGATACCGCCGGTGGAGCGTTCCCAGCGATCGCGCAGCTGCAGACCCTTCAGGGCGCCATCGAAGTTGTAGATGATGTCGGCGTAGATGTCGTGGCTGTTGCCACGCAAGTCGGTGTTGTACTTGGCGTACGCTGCTACCAACTGCAACTTCTTGTTGAAGAAGTTGTACAGGGCCTTACCCTTCCATGCGTGGCCGGGGCCTTGTTCCACCAGACCACGGATCATCGAGGTGGTGAAGAGTGGGTCGGTGGCGTAATTGGTGGTGTACGGCGAAATCAGTGCCCCACCACCCACAGCCCCTGCCTTGTACTTCATATCGTTATAGGCCACATCGACACGGCCATCAAAGATCGACGTACCCAGATCCGCACCCCAGGTGTCGTTACTGATCTTGGTGCCGGGCAGGCCGAACAACTTGGTATCCGTATCCACCAATACGTTGTCGCTACCGGTGGTCTCGGTCACGTACTGCAGGTCGAGGAACGGGTTGAACGGCGTACCAGTGGTGAGCGTGTAGCTGCCTTCCAGATAGCCCATGCGGGCAAAGTGCATGAAGTCGTAATACCAGGCCTGCGCCTTGAAGCCGTGGCCGGCATAGGTCGTGCCGCCGGTCCAGGTGCCGGTGGCGGAGCGTGCAGTGCCAGGCAACGAACCATTGTTGCCGTACATCTGGTCGCCGTCATAGGTACTCGGGTAGTACAGGTTGTCGTTATACATGCCGGTCGACGTTCGGCTCTTCCAGTCGAAGCTGCGGATGCCATAGATATCCCAGCCTTCCACCGGCGTGAACTTGGTCAGAAACGCGTTATACGACGACGGAATTACGCGCGAGTCGTTGTTACCCATCCACGGCGTATTGAGGTATTGGAAGCCACCGCGCACCAACACCCAGTCGCGCTGGAACTGCGCGAACAACTGACTGAAGGCACCAATCGACTGGTGCGGCCCCATCAGCGATACGTCGATTTTCGCTACCGTGTCGGACTGCGTCCCCAGGGAGTTGGCGGTGACGAACGACCCGCCAAAGCTGAAGCCTCCACCAAACGCACCTGTTTGTGCATTGATCAGCGCCGCCAGCGAGAAAGCGTGCGCGTCAGGCGTCTTGCTGGTGTCGTACAGGCGAGAGAAGTCGTAGGCACGCAATTCGCCATCGACATGCCCCTGGCTCAAGAAGTCGCTGTAAGGGTCGTCGTCTGCGTGCGCTTGCAATCCGTAAGTGCATAGCCCTATCGCGACGGCGACGGCAAGGAGTTTCCCGGACATGTGCGATGTCTCCCCATGGTGTGAACAACCAACCCCAGGCATCGTTATATATGCGGCTATATATCGACGTCCATACGATTTAGCCGCACCGGCCCGGCGAGACGCCGCATGAATTTACGAAACGACGAGACGAACCTGCGATATTCGGTTTTAGTCGGTCGTGCCGAGGATGATACTGGATGCCTTGATGATGGCCACGACCTCCGCGCCCTCCTCAAGATTTAACGCCTCCACGCTTTCGTTGGTAATGATGGAGGCCACCACGCTGCCGCCCTGCAGTTGCACCTTCACTTCGGCATTCACTGCGCCGCGAGTCACTTCAATCACGCGGCCGGGGAGCTGATTGCGGGCTGAAAGACGCATCGATCCGCTCGGCAAACCAATCAGCACGGAGGAGGCCTTGATCAGCGCCATCGCCGCCCTGCCCGGCTCCAGGCCCAGGTGCTGCGTGCTTTCGCTGGTAATGGTGGCCACGAGGTGCTGGCCGCCGCTGATTTCCAGCTCCACCACGTCGTTGACGACGCCTTTGCGTACGGCAACCACCTGGCCGGAGAACTGGTTACGTGCACTGGTCCGTATCATCAATCGCCTCACGAGGGTCAGGTTGCGAAGAGAAGCTTCGTCCAACGCGCAGTATTGCTCGACGAAACGCTGGTGCTCGGATTCCAGCAGCTTGAACGCATGGATCAGCTGTTCGCCATGCGTCGTCAAGTGTGTACCACCGCCGTGCTTACCCCCGGTGGCGCGCACCACCAGCGGTTCGTCCGCCAGATTGTTCATGGCATCGATGGCGTCCCAGGCTGCCTTGTAGCTCATGCCGACAGCGCGTGCCGCAGCCGTGATCGATCCGGTTTCGCCGATCTTGGCCAGCAGCTCGATGCGATCGTGACCACACAGCATGCGATCGCCCGCATGCAGTGAAAGCATGCCCTTGAGCTCGAACATCATTGGCCCCTATCTCGGCACGGAATGGCAATGCGGTGAGTCTAGCGGCGGCTCGTGACAGGCGCGCCACCGGACCTTGAACCCTCCCTCAGCTCTTTTCCCGCCGGGGAAGTGCAGGCAAGGCGTATAGGCCACCAGCCAACGAATAGGCGTTACGCAAGCCCTCGGCACGCAGCAACCTCGCTGCGTGTCCGCTGCGACGTCCACTGGCGCACACGAGCAACACCCGCCCATGCGCCAGTTCATCGGCATGAGCAACCAGCTGCCCTGAGGGAATGCGTTGTGACGCCACCGCCGACAAGGGCGCCAGCGCAATCTCTTCCGGCTCGCGCAGATCGATCAGCCGAAAACCTGCCGATACCGCGTCCTCCAACCGTTCAAAGCGGAGCTCGATGTCGGCATCGTCCTGCGCCGTTGCCAAGGCCTGACGGGCCACGGCAACACAACCGCCGTGCAGCGCACAGCCTTCGGCGGCATTGATCGGCAAGTGCTGCATGGTCTGATCAAGCAGATTGACCAGCACCAGCGCCTGGTCAGCGAGGCCGGGCAAGCCGAGCAAGTGCTTCAATACCTCCATCGCCTGCAAGGTACCCAGTACGCCCGGCACCGGGCCGAGCACACCCGATTCGACGCAACTACCCACCGCTTCCGGCGCCGGCTCCTGCGGCCAGAGACAACGCAGGCACGGTTTACCCGGCTGCGCCGATACCACCTGCAGCTGGCCTTCGTACTGATAGACGCTGGCCAGGATCAACGGCGTACCGCTGAGCACCGCGGCGTCGCTGCTGAGATAGCGACTGCGCATATCGTCGGTGCATTCGACCACCAGGTCGAACTGCCGAAACACCTCGACGGCATTCCCCGCGTGCAGCGGCTCGAACCAGGTCTGCACCAACACGGACGGATTGAGCGCAGCGATGCGGCGCGCTGCCAGATCCACTTTGCGCCCACCGATATCGCGTGCGTCGTACATGGTCTGCCGATGGAGATTGCTGGCATCGAGGCGGTCGCCATCGACGATACCCAGGGTGCCCACGCCGGCACCTGCCAGATAACTCAACACCGGACACCCCAGCCCGCCGGCACCAATCACCAGCACGCGCGCGGCTGCGAGTTTCGCCTGGCCTGCCTCGCCCACTTCACGCAGGCGACGCTGTCGCGAGTAGTCCGGCATAAAGGGCGCGGCGTGATCGTGATGATGTTCGTGTTCGTGTTCGCGATACACATGGGTGCAGGCGACCCAGTTCGACTCGCCGGTGAGGTAATGCTCCTTCTTCCAGATCGGCAGTCGGTGCTTGATCTCATCGATGATGTAGCGGCAGGCGCGGAATGCCTCGTCGCGATGAGGCGCGGATACGCCCACCCACACCGCAAGCTCACCCACTTTCAGATGCCCGGTGCGATGCGCGCAACGTGCGTCGGCAACGCCGTAGCGTGCGACGGCCTCATCCAGAATGCGCTCGCCCTCGGCCAGCGCCAGCTCGGCATAGACTTCGTAGTCGAGGCCATCCACCTCGCGGCCGTCATTGCTGTCGCGCACCCAACCCTCGAAAGCGCAGAAGCCACCTCTACCGGGATGCCGTAGCGCCTCGTGCAGACGGGCCGTATCGACCGCGTTGCTGGAGAGACTGAAACGCATCATCCACCCGCCACCGGCGGAATAAACACAATGGTGTCGCCATCGCGCAACGGACGATCCCAGGCGCTGAACTGGGTATTGACCGCCACCTTGAGGGCGTCGGCAGCCAGCGAGAAGCCCCGGCGTGCGCGCAACTCGTCATACAACTCGCGCAAGGATGTCGCAGCCGTATTCACCTGCTCGCTACCCATGCCGGCCTGCTCTCGCAGTTGGGCGTAATACTGAAGATTCACCACCGTCATGCGAGGGATTCCAGACGCTGCTGCATGGCTTCACGTTCCTCCGGCGTATTGACGTTGTCCAACGCGGCACCGGGTGCGGGCAGCAGCACGATCCGTGACTGGCTCAGCGCCTTGCGTGGACAATAACTGCCCGCTTCGTAGCGCTGCTTCAGTAGCGTATGGCTGGAAGGCTCCCAGATCGCGCATAACGGCTCCGGCAAGCCATCGTGACTGCTGGTGAACACCGCGGCATCGGCGGTGGCGTCGCGTGCTTCGATCAACTGATCCAAGGTAGTGGCATCGAGCAGCGGGAGATCGCAGGCAAGTACCAGCCACGCAGCGTCGGGATACCGATCCTGCGCGGAAAGAATGCCTGCGACCGGACCGACAGCATCGTAGCTATCCACGATCTGTGGCAGGCCACGACGCAGCGGATCATCACGCTGGCTGTCGCGTACCGAAATGAAAGCCTGTTCGGTCACGGCCTCGAGCAGGCGCCATGCACGCAACAACTGCGGCTCGCCCTGATAGGTCAGCGCAGCCTTGTCCTGACGCATGCGCTGACTCGCACCTCCCGTCAACAACAGGCCATAGAGCGGGGGCGCGCTCATGCCGACTCCGGCGTGGCGGTGCCGATGTCGTGTTTGCCGCCGGTCTTCTTCACCAGGCGTATCTCGCCGATGACGATGTCATGCGACATCGCCTTGCACATGTCGTAGATGGTGAGGGCTGCAATGCTTGCGCCGGTCAGCGCCTCCATCTCCACGCCCGTGCTGCCACGACACGACACGGTGCAATCGATCAGCGCATCGTTGTCTTCCATGCGAATGGCGATGTCGCAGCGATCAAGGCTCAATGGATGGCAGAGCGGAATCAGTTGCGACGTCGCCTTGGCGCCCATCACGCCGGCGATGTGCGCCACGGTAAGCACCGCGCCCTTGGGCGTGACGTAGCCGGCAGCGTGCAACGCCTGCGCCACCTCAGATGGAAACGTCACCCGCGCCTGCGCCTGGGCCGTGCGATGCGTGGCGGGCTTGGCACCCACATCCACCATGCGCGGTTGCTGCGTATCGTCAACGTGCGAAAGCGTGGCTTGGGGAAGGGTCACGAAAAGCTCCAGTGCAACGAGGTCGTCGAATTGATTATCAGCCTGATGGCGGCGGGCGGCATTAAGAAACCGTCCACGTTGCCCTCACCGTCATCCCCGCGAAGGCGGGGATCCAGTGCCTCTGCGACGCACCAAAGACGCTGGATCCCCGCCTTCGCGGGGATGACGGTGAGGTGGTCATGGGGAGCAGTCCGCGTCGCGTCACCCTCTAACCACCGATGTAATGCATTTCAATTTTGTGCGGATGTTTGCTGCGCTGTTCCGCGCGCTCCTCGCTATAGCGGTCGTTCCGGCGCAGCCAGACGTCTCGCAGCTGCGCCACCAGCGCCTCGTCACTGATACCCGTGCGCAGCGGCGTACGAAAATCCACGCCAGCGGTAGCGAACAGGCAGGTGTATAGCAGCCCTTCGGATGACAGGCGGGCGCGCGAGCAACCGCCGCAGAACGGCTGGCTGACCGAGGAAATCATGCCAATTTCACCGTTGCCATCCAGGAACCGGTATCGCGAAGCCACCTCTCCCGGATACTTCGGCGGCAGGGCATGCAGCGGCCAGCGCGCATCGATTTGTTCGACCAGAGCCTGCGACGGCACGACGGCATCAGGGCTCCAGTGGTTACGGTTGCCCACGTCCATGTATTCGATGAAACGCACCACGATGCCGGTGCCGCGAAAGCGCTCGACCAGGTCGGGCACGGTGTGCTCATTCACACCGCGCTGCACGACGGTGTTGAGCTTGACGCCATGTGGAAATCCTGCAGCCTGCGCGGCCTCGACGCCAGCCAGCACATCCTCCAGCGCACCGCGCCCGCCGCTCATGCGATGGAAAAGCGCGGGGTCGAGCGTATCCAGGCTCACCGTGATGCGATCGAGTCCGGCGTCGCGCAACTCCTGCGCGTGACGGGCCAGCAATACGCCATTGGTGGTCATGGCCAGGTCGGTGATGCCATCGATGCGACGCAATCTGGCCACGAGCTCGCTCAGGTGAGGTCGCAGCAGGGGCTCGCCGCCCGTCAGGCGCAGCTTGCTTACACCCTGCGTCGCGGCCAGCCGGCATAACCGTTCGATCTCATCGAAACTCAGGCGTTCGTCGTTGCGCAAAAAGCTGAAGTGTTCGCCGTACGTCGCCTCGGGCATGCAATACGGGCAACGGAAATTGCAGCGATCCATCACCGAAATGCGCAGGTCGTGCAGCGGGCGCCCGCGCCGATCGAGCGGCGGAAGCAGCGCGGTGGCCGAATCGGCGGTGGCGTGCAAGGCGGTCATGTCACCAACGATACAACGATGCCACGGTGCCGGCGTGCGCCTTGCTGGCCGCCGGCGGGAGTTCCACGACGCCGTGCGTGCGCGGCAGCGAGGAGAAGTCGCCCGAGGTTCGCGACGGTACCGGGCGTGCCATCAATCGGCCCGATGGGTCGCTCTGGACGTGCACGGGCACGAAACAGGTCAGTGCGGGGTTGGTGTCTGCGGCAGTCTCCAGGCAGACGACTTCGCCCGGTTCAGCGGCCTTGCCCATCGATGCCAGCAGGGCTGGCCGCACATAGCGAATGGCGCAAACCAGGGCCGACACCGGGTTGCCTGGCAGCGCAAATACCGCCTGCTGCTGCGGCCCCACGCCAAACCACATCGGCTTGCCAGGCTTCTGGGCAATGCGGTGGAACACCCGTCGCACGCCCAACGCATCCAGCGCCGCGGGCACGTAGTCGCGCTGGCCCATCGAAAC
Organism: uncultured Gammaproteobacteria bacterium; assembly: GCA_963783075.1. Lineage (GTDB taxonomy): Bacteria > Pseudomonadota > Gammaproteobacteria > Xanthomonadales > Rhodanobacteraceae > Dyella. The sequence continues at coordinate 156,281 of CAWAMF010000007.1, forward strand.
GCCGCCAGAAAGGATCAGCACGTCGTGGCTGCGCAGCAAATCGGCGAGCACGTCCCGCGTCATTGCCGCGTCGTCGACGACATGCTTCAACACCACCCGATCGAACCCGTGCAAACGAAGCGCGGCAGCCATGGCAACGTCGTTGGAACGGCGAATCTGCCCCTCGCCCAAGGCCGCGTCCACTGCCACCAGCTCATCGCCGGTGGACACGATGGCGATGGAGGGCATGCCGCCCACGCTCACCCGGGCCATGCCGTTGGCTGCCAGCAGCGCCATTTCCGGCGCACCGATACGGGTCCCCGCTTCGAGCAGTAAAGCTCCCGCCACGCAATCTGAGCCGCGCACATGGATGAACTGGCCTTGCAGGGGCTGGTAGCCCTCCGTGAGCCGATAGTGGTTGCCGTCCCGCAGGGTCTGCTCCACCGGGATCACGCAATCGCAGCCCAGTGGAACGATGGCGCCGGTGGTGACTTCCAGGCAGGCGTCGCCGGCCTCGAGCGACTGCACGGCCATGCCCGCCAGCTGGGTGCCTCCCAGCGCAAAGGCGCGTGGCAGCGATGGCTGCCAGCGCACGGCAATGCCGTCCATCATCACGCGATCGAACGGCGGATGATCGTGCTCGGCATGCAGGGGCGCGCGGAGGATGCGGCCGGCAGCCTGCGCCAGGGGAACCGGTTCGCTGCCGAATGACGGCATGTGCGCCGCAATCAGGGCCTGCGCTTCAGCAACGCTGATCAATTCGGTCATGGGCCCGCCGACAGGTGGCTTCGCCCAGGATTATGGTGATACCCCCTACCCTTAACAACCGCCCCGCACGGCGCCTGAACGACCGTGAATCAGCCCGGATGAATCAATCGGTGACCGTCCGTCGTTGCCGTGTGGCTCAGCGCCATGCCGAAGATGAGCACGCTGATCTGAAGCACCGCGGCGGGCGTGCCATGGCAAACGAGGCGCCCCTGGGCGAGCAAGGCCCATCGCCCGTCAAGCGGCGGTCGCAGTAGCGCCTTAAGCTTCAAAAGGGGCCGCCGGGGCCGCCACCGACCGCAAAACGATAGCCTCAGCCAATAGCGTTCATGTTAACTATCAATTGGCCCTATTGATTCGGAAGCTTTACTCTTGACCTTCCACCAACCACAACAGACGGAAACACACCGATGTCGTTGATCAATACCGAAATCAAGCCGTTCAAGGCTCAGGCTTTCAAGGCAGGCCAGTTTGTCGAAGTGACCGACGCCACGCTGAAGGGCAAGTGGTCCGTGGTGGTGTTCTACCCCGCCGACTTCACCTTCGTGTGCCCGACCGAGCTGGAAGACCTGGCTGACCATTACGCCGAATTCCAGAAGCTGGGCGTGGAGGTCTTTGCGGTCTCGACCGACACCCACTTCGCCCACAAGGCCTGGCACGACACGTCGGACGCGATCAAGAAAGTGGACTACACCATGATCGGCGACCCGACCGGCGCCATCACCCGCAACTTCGACGTGATGATCGAGGAAGAGGGCCTGGCCCTGCGCGGTACCTTCCTGATCAACCCGGAAGGCCAGATCAAGCTGTGCGAGATCCACGACAACGGCATCGGCCGCGACGCTTCCGAGCTGCTGCGCAAGGTCAAGGCTGCCCAGTACGTCGCCTCCCACCCGGGTGAAGTGTGCCCGGCCAAGTGGAAGGAAGGCGAAAAGACCCTGAAGCCGTCGCTCAGCCTGGTCGGCAAGATCTAAGCGTGACCCGGGTCGTCATCCCTGCCTGGCCTGGCATGACGACCCAAGCGTTATTTAAAGCAGCACCGCGGCTCGCTGCATCGAGCCGCCCCGGACCCGGCACCCTGCCGGGTCCATTCCCCGAATCCCGAGTGCCTGCCCCATGCGGCGTGTCCGCGTGCCGGTGGTGCTCACCCTGAACAAACCGATGGAGCCGCTCATGTTGGATGCCGATCTGAAGACCCAGTTGCAGGCCTATCTCGAAAAGGTCGTCCACCCGATCGAACTGGTGGCGTCACTGGACCAGGGCGACAAGTCGCAGGAGCTAAAGGCCCTGCTGCAGGACATCGCCCCGTTGTCCGACAAGATTGCGCTGAACCTGGACGGCCAGGACGCACGCAAGCCCTCCTTCGCGATCAACCGCCTGGGCACCGACGTCAGCGTGCGCTTTGCCGGCATCCCCATGGGCCACGAGTTCACCTCGCTGGTGCTGGCCCTGCTGCAGGTGGGCGGCCACCCGCCGAAGGTCACCGACGAGGTGATCGAGCAGGTGCGCAGCCTCGATGGCGACTTCCGCTTCGAAACCTTCATGTCGCTGTCGTGCCATAGCTGCCCGGACACCGTGCAGGCGCTGAACCTGATGAGCGTGCTCAATCCCAACATCAAGCATGTGGCGATTGATGGCGCGCTGTTCCAGGACGAAGTGGATGCACGCCAGATCATGTCGGTGCCGACCGTTTACCTCAACGGCGAAGTCTTCGACACCGGCCGCATGACCATCGAGCAGATCGCCGCGCGCCTGGACAGCAACGCCGCAGGGCGCGCTGCCGAGCAGATCAGCGCCAAGGCGCCGTTCGACGTGCTGGTGGTGGGCGGTGGCCCGGCCGGCGCCGCGGCCGCCATCTATGCCGCCCGCAAGGGCATTCGCACCGGCGTGGCCGCTGAGCGTTTCGGCGGACAGGTACTCGATACCATGGCCATCGAGAATTTCATCTCGGTGCCCTATACCGAAGGCCCGAAGCTGGCCGCGTCGCTGGAACAGCACGTGCACGAGTACGACGTGGACGTGATGAACCTGCAGCGCGCCGAGCAGTTGATTCCGACGGATCGCGAAGGCGGCCTGCATGAAATCCGTCTTGCCAATGGTGCCTCGCTGAAGGCCAAGACGGTGATCCTTTCCACCGGCGCCCGCTGGCGCAACATGAACGTGCCGGGCGAGCAGGAATACCGCAACAAGGGCGTTACCTATTGCCCGCACTGCGATGGCCCGCTGTTCAAGGGCAAGCGCGTGGCGGTGATTGGCGGCGGCAACTCCGGCGTGGAAGCGGCGATTGATCTGGCCGGCATCGTGGGCCATGTCACTCTGCTCGAATTCGACAGCAAGCTGCGTGCGGACGAAGTGCTGCAGCGCAAGCTGCGTAGCCTGCCGAATGTGGATGTGATCGTCAGCGCGCAGACCACTGAAGTCGCTGGCGATGGCCAGAAGGTGACCGGGCTGCACTACACCGACCGCACCAGTGGCGAAAGCCGGCAGGTGTCGCTGGAAGGTGTGTTCGTGCAGATCGGCCTGCTGCCGAACACCGATTGGCTCAAGGGCACGGTGAAGCTGTCGCCCCGTGGCGAGATTGAAGTGGATGCGCGTGGTGAGACGTCGATCCCTGGCGTGTTTGCGGCCGGTGACGTCACCACCGTGCCGTACAAGCAGATTGTGATTGCCATGGGCGAAGGTTCGAAGGCGTCGCTTAGTGCGTTTGATTACCTGATTCGTTTGCCGGTGGCGGATGAAGAGCTTGAAGAGGCGGCGGCCTGATTCGTCCTGGGTAAACACCTTCTCCCCTCGGGGGAAGGCGGCGGTAGTCGGTTGAGGGTTCGGGCGGAGTGCGCCTTTGAACGCCACGCAGGCCTCGCGCCCTCTCCCCAACCCCTCTCCCAAGGGGAGAGGGGCTAGAGCGCCCCATCCTCACCTCGCCTCAATAAGTGGGCGACTAGGCTACGGCGACACGCTTTGGGCAATCGCCGAGAGATCACGTCATGCCAAGACCACCCCTGCCCCCCTTCACCCCCGAATCCGCCACGCAAAAAGTGCGTCTGGCGGAAGATGCGTGGAACACGCGCAACCCGTCGCTCGTCTCCCAGGCCTATACGCTGGACAGCCATTGGCGCAATCGCGCCCAGTTCCTGCAGGGGCGTGACGCCATCGAGGCATTCCTTACGCTGAAGTGGCAGCGCGAGCTGGACTATCGGCTGGTCAAGGAGCTGTGGGCCTTCCGCGAGAATCGCATCGCAGTGCGCTTCGCCTACGAGTGGCATGACGACAGCGGGCAGTGGTATCGCAGCTATGGCAACGAAAACTGGGAATTCGACGCCGAAGGGCTGATGGCCCGACGCATCGCCAGCATCAACGACGCCCCCATCGCCGAATCCGACCGCAAGTATCACTGGCCAGCGGGCCGTCGTCCTGACGATCATCCCTCGCTTTCCGATTTGGGCTTCTAGACGTCCGCGAAACGCCACTGGCACGCCGGCCGCCGCGCCCGGCGGCACGGCTGCGCCCGGTGCGCTCATAACCGCATGTTCTAGTGACATGCGAAACCTTCATTTCGCAAGATCGAACTTTTCGCAAAGACTAGCGCCATCCCTGTCATGACAGGGAACTGGGGGACGGCATTGCCGGTCCAGACCCAGGGGATCACACCCAATGGAATGAAACACCACCGCGGCCCCTTCCGCGGCGCGCAGGGACGCGCGACTAACCCCGCTACCTGCGCCTGCCGAGAGTCGAGATTTGAACAAGAACATCGCGTTACCTGTGCGCGCCATCGCCGTGGCGATTGTTGCGTCGCTGAGCCTCGCCGCCGCACCAGCCCTTGCACAATCGACCACCGGCAGCATCTTCGGGCAGGTCGCCGCCAGCAGTGCCGACGCCGTGCAGATCAAAAGCAATACGGGCCTTGCCCGCACCGTCACGATCGACAAGAACGGCCGCTATGTCGCCACCGAACTCCCGCTGGGCAACTACACCGTGTCGCTGCTTCGCGATGGCCAGGTGGTCGACTCGCGCAATGACATCAGCCTGCGCGTGGGCGGCGGCACCGAAGTGTCTTTCGAGGCGGCCAGCGCCAGGAGCCTGGGCGCCGTAAACGTATCGGCCAACACCACGCCACCCATCGACGTCACCAGCGTCGACTCGCGCACCGTCATCACCGCGGCGCAGCTGGCGCAACTGCCGCTGGGGCGTTCCGCTGAGGCCATCGCGCTGCTGGCACCGGGCGTGGTCAACAACAGTGGTGGCTACACCGGCCCCAACGGGCAATCGCTGGTCAGCTTCGGCGGCTCGGCGGCCAGCGAAAACGCGTACTACCTCAACGGCTTCAACACCACAGACCCACAGCGCGGCATGGGCGGTATCACACTGCCCTACGGCGCTATCGAGCAGCAGGAAATCTACACCGGCGGTTACAGCGCGCAATACGGTCGTTCGGACGGCGGCGTGATCAACATGGTCGGCAAGCGCGGCACCAACGACTGGCATTTCGGCGGACAGGTGTTGTGGGAACCGGAGTTTGCCCAGGCCGATGGCACAAACACCTATTACACCAACGGCCTGCCCGCCTCACCCGTCGCCGGCAACCTGTACGACCCCAACAGCAAGAATCGCCAGTGGACGAAGACGTATGACGCGTACATCGGTGGCCCACTGATCAAGGACAAGCTGTTCCTGTTCCTTGCCGCGGAGGCCTCAACGCAAGACGGCACCACGGTCAACAACGTATCCAGCGCCAAACCGTACGTGGACTATCGCTACAGCTCGCCCAAGTGGTACGCCAAGCTCGACTGGAACATTACCGACAGCAACATCCTGGAGCTGACCGGCGCCTCCAACAAGCGCGAGACTTCCGGCTCGATCTACAACTACGACTACACCACGCTGTCGCGCGGCAATTTCGTCAACTATGACGACAACATCAAGACCGGTGGCGACGTCTATAGCGCCAAGTTCACCAGCTACATCACCGACAGCCTCACGCTCACCGCGCAGTACGGCAAGATGAAGGCGGTCAACTACGACGCGCCGGGCAACTACGACGGCAGCCTCACCTATCTCAGCGACATCCAGAATCAGAACCCGGCGCTCAACGGCGGCAACCCCGTCGGCAACAGCCAGGTCACCGAATCGCTTTACAACGCCAACCGGCACGACACCAGCAATAACCTCCGCGTCGACCTGTCCTACCAGCTCGGTCAGCACACGATTTCTGCGGGCGTTGATAACCAGAATTCGCGCGCGATCGACCAGGGCAGTGAAACCTCCGGGCCGGGTTATTACTGGGGTTACGGCTATACCACCACGGCCAACGTCGCGCTGATTCCCAACCTCGGCGTGGGTGCCCCGGCCAACTACCCTAATGGCGCGACCGGTTACTACGCCATTCAATACATCGACAGTTCCATCGCCAGCGTGCGCTCGGCCCAGCGCGCCCAATACATCGAGGACAAGTGGCAGGTCACCGACCGCTGGCTGCTTTCGCTGGGTGTGCGCAACGACCAGTTCACCGACTACAACGCCGATGGCCAGGCCTATATCCGCCAGCGTAGTGCGCAGTGGGCGCCGCGCCTGGGCTTCAGCTGGGACGTCAATGGCGATGCCAGCTTCAAGGTGTACGGCAACGCGGGCCGCTACTATCTCGGCCTGCCGCTCAACCCTGCGTTGAACGCAGCGGGCGCCTATGTGGCCACCCAGCAATACTTCACCTATAGCGGCATCGGGCCGGATGGCACGCCGACCGGGCTGGTGCCGTTTTCCAACGCGGTCTCGCCTAACAATACCTACGGCGTGCTGCCCGATCCGAAGACGGTAACGGCGCAGAACATCAAGCCGGAATACCAGGACGAGTTCATTCTCGGCTTCACCAAGGCCATCGACGATCATTGGCTGTATGGCGCCAAGCTGACGCAACGCATCCTGCGCAACGGTATCGACGATTACTGCGATGTTCCCACCATCGAGAACAAGGCTGCCACGCTGGGCTACAACGTCAGCGCGACCAACAGTTGCTACCTGATCAATCCGGGCCGCGCCAACACCTTCACGGTGGTCGATACCAGCGGCGCCTACCAGAGCGTGCCATTGAGCAACGCCGAGATGGGTTTCCCGCCGCTCAAGCGCCAGTACTATGCGCTGGAAACCTTCCTGGAGCACCCGTTCGATGGCCGCTGGTACGGCAGGATCGATTATGTGTACTCGCGCAGTTACGGCGATACCGAGGGCCAGCTTCGCTCGGACATCCAGCAGACCGCCGCCTCCACCAGCATTGACTGGGATTTCCCGGCACTGATGTCGTCCAGCAACGGCGCGCAGAGCAACGACCATACGCACCAGATCAAGCTGTTTGGCTACTACCAGCTCACGCCAGAGTGGCAGGTGTCGGGCAATCTCTCGCTCGTCTCCGGCAACCCGCGCAACTGCCTGGGCTACTACGGGCCCAACCAGACCGATCCGGACGGCTATGGCAGCTACTACCACTGGTGCGGCGGCCAGCCTTCGCCCCCAGGCAAGTATCGCCTGCCGTGGAACAAACAGCTGGACGTGGGCGCCACCTACCGCCCTGCGTTTGCCGCCGGCAAGCTTGGGTTCTCGCTCAACGTGTTCAACCTGTTCAACTCCCAAGCTATTCTCAACGCCTACCCGTTCTTCCAGATCTCGCCAGGCACGCCTGACCCGCTCTACGGCTCGGCGGTGGTACGTCAGCAGCCTCGCTATGTTCGACTGAGCGCCAGCTACGACTACTGACGTCGGTTTATTAGCCATGATTACGGATGGATGGATGGACGTCCATCCATCCGTAGCCTATCTTCAATAAAGCCCTACGCTCGGATAACCGTCATGCGCATTTCCCTACGAATCAAGTCACTGGCGGTCGCCACGGCGCTGCTCATCGCCCCGTTGCATGCAGCGGAAGTGCAAGAGCCCGGCATCGCCGACGCGCTGAAGGAAGCAACGCAGCAGCATCGACCCGTGCTGATCGATTTCCAGGCGGTGTGGTGTTACTCCTGCTACTACATGGCCAGCCATGTGCTGACCGGCAAGGACTGGGACGCGGTGGAACAGAAAGCCATCGTGGTGGTGGCCGATGCGGATTCTCCGGAAGGCCAGGAGTGGATGAAGAAGCTCAACGTGAGCTTCCTGCCCAGCTATGTCGCCCTGGATGAACACGGCAACGAACTGGGCCGCATCGCAGCCGAACAGCCCCGCGAAAAGTTCTATCCGCAGGTCAACGCTATCCTTGCCCATGGCAACACGCTGGACGACCTCAAGGCGAAAGCGGGCAAGGGCTCGATCGATGCCGTGGCCGGCGTGCTGGAGGCCTATCAGGCCCGGTCCGAAGGAGACGCTGGCCTGGCGTGGTTCGCTACGTTGCCTGTTTCGCAGCAGCAGACGGCACGCAAGCAGGCGCGCGTCGCGCTCGCCCTCGAGCAGCTCGCCCTGGCCAAAGCCACCACGGCCAGCGACCCCGCCGCTATCATCGCCAGTGCACGCAAGGTGCTCGCCCAGGACATCGGTTGCCAGCGCCCTTACGTACTGGACAACCTGCTGGAAGCCAGCGAGAAACTACCGGACCAGCAACGCAAGGCACTGTTGGCGACCCAGCGCAAGCCACTGGACGGCTATATCGACACGCAGGTGCTGATCGCCACGCCAACCTGCGCCGATCAGCGCAGCGCCATATTGGCCAGTGCGGATCTGGACAAAGCGCTGGGCGACCAGGCCGCCGAAGCTGCCATTCTCGATCGGGCCATCACGCTCACGCGCCAACGACTGGGCAACAACCTCGCCAGCGATCGCAACCTCGCCGACAACCTGCGTGTCTATCTGGCGCGTGCGAAGCGCACCGCCGAACTGGACGACTACCAACGCAAGTTGATCGCTGCCTATCCCAACGATTACGTCTACCCCTATCGCTACGGCCACAGCCTGCTGGAAGCCGGCAAGCCGTCCGAGGCGTTGCCTTATCTGAACCAGGCAGCCAGCAAGGCCTACGGTGCCAACCGTCTCGCTGTCGCCTCGTTCCAGGTGAAGGCGCTCAAGGCGTTGCATCGCGACGACGATGCGAAAAAACTGGTAGCCGACGTGTTGGACACCAATGGCCCCTGGTTTCCCAAACAGGCTGCGGCGCTGAAGGCCACGTTGAATTCATAGCGCTTAGCGCTCGCCTGGCGCCTGGTTCGCGATTCCCGTCCCGGTCCCAGCCATGCTGCCAGGCACTGCCTAAGAGCCGGGGCCCTGCCTGGCTTTGGTTCGTGGCCTGATCCGTGGAGGCGACATGAACTAGAATGCGCCATGCCTGCACCCCACCAGGCAAGGCACGACGGGATAAGCAGTGATAAACAACGACGTACTACGCAGTGTCCGCTACATGCTCGACCTGAGCGACAACAAGGTGGTCGAGATCACCAAGCTGGCCGATGCGGACTTCCCCATCGAGAAAACGGACGTACAAGCCTTCCTGAAGAAAGACGAGGAAGAGGGTTACGCTGAATGCAGCAACCCCGTGCTTGCGCATTTCCTCGATGGATTGATCGTCCACTACCGCGGCAGGGACGAAAGCGTTCCGGCGCGCCCGATGGAAAAGCGCATCACCAACAACGTGGTGCTCAAGAAGCTTCGCGTCGCCTTCCAGCTGAAGGATGTGGACATGCACCAGGCTTTCGTGGACGCAGGCCTGCCGATCTCCAAGCCCGAGCTCACCGCCCTATTCCGCCAGCCGGGCCACAAGAATTTCCGGCTCTGTGGCGATCAGCTGCTGCGCAATTTCCTCAAGGGGTTGACGCTACGCGTGCGGGGCGGCCAAGCCTGAGCATCCAGCCCATGGCTTGGCTTCATCTCCGACCCTGTTCGTCGAACCCCTTGAACGGCTATCGCGTCACCCCATGAATCATGGGAAGCGCAACCGGTAACGACGTGATGGACAGGAAGGAGATGACGGCATGAGCGGCGCACCGATGCTGGTAGCTTGCCCCCATTGCAACTCTTTGAACCGCGTGGCCAGCGATCGTCTCGATCAGGCACCCAACTGCGGCCATTGCCACCAGCCGCTATTCGTCGGCAAGCCTTTCGCGCTGTCCACGGCCAGCTTCGACAAGCATGCCATGCGCAGCGAGCTGCCCTTGGTGGTCGACTTCTGGGCCACCTGGTGCGGCCCCTGCCTGGCCATGGCACCGCAATTCGAGGCGGCGGCCAAGACGCTTGAGCCACATGTGCGCCTGGCCAAGGTGGATTCGGATGCCGAGCCTGCGCTCAGCACCCGCTTTGGTATCCGCAGCATTCCGACGATGCTGCTTTTTCGTGACGGTCGCGAAACCGCGCGCCAATCGGGCGCGATGAGCAGCGCCCAGATCATCGCCTGGGTGCGGGCGAACGTAGCGAAGAACTAACGGCGGCCTGAGCCGCCGCCTCGCTCAACGATCGAGCTGTCGAAGCAACTGCTCCAGCTCGGCCCGTAACAGGGCCACCTGTGCCCGCGCCTCATCCCGCTCACGCAGCACCTGGCTGTGCAGGCCGGTGGGCACGACATGCATGGACAACACCTTCTGCCTCGCCCGATAGCGGCGGGCGCGCTCAGCCGCGCTCAGTGCATTCGCCTTTCTCGGGCGACCGCGTGAGCGCTTGAAGCTCAAAGGCAACGCAATTGTTCCTGGATCAAGTGGGTCAACCATGGCGCCTCCTCTGTCAATTTCGCCTATTTTACGTGACGTAACATAAAATAATCAAACAAAATTTGCAGCAAACACAACCACTCACATGACTTTCTTGATGAACGGCAGCCCAGCCGGATGTCCTCCATCCGCCCCGTTGCGCGTTCACGTGCCAAGGAGATTCCAGCCGTTACCGTGAATTGCGTGGGCCAGCCCAACAGGTAGCCCACGCCGCTCCGGGCGCCCATGCACAACAAGAATTGAGGGAAAGCCGAAGATGGATTCGCTCTATGAGCTGTCATCGCGGGCGATTCGCCGCATCTACGACGCACGTATCAAGACGCCATCGGTGCTGGACACCGACACGTATTTCCCCGGCGCAAAGCGCTTTCAGGCCGCATGGGTGCAGATCCGCGAGGAAGCCCTGGAAGTGATGAAAAATTCCCAGGACGTGCCCAGGTTCCACGAAATCATGCCGGCCCAGGCCGATATCTCCGCCAGCGACGGCAAGGACTGGCGCATGTTCCTGCTCAAGGTATACGGGCAGAACAATCGCGCCAACCAGGCCGCATGCCCGGTGCTGTCGGAGCTGGTGGCGTCTACACCCGAGGTGTTGTCGGCCACACTGTCCTTTCTCGCGCCGCACAAGCACATCCCCCGTCACGCGGGGCCGTTCCGCGGCATCCTGCGCTTCCAGCTGAATCTCGAGGCACCGATGGATGCCGAGGGTCGGCCGGGCGCCGTGTTATGGCTGAACCACCGGGAGCACCGCCTGGCCAATGGCGAATGCCTGCTGTGGGACGACACCTATCCGCACGAGGTGTGGAACCACAGTGACCAGCCGCGTATTGCCCTGCTGCTCGATGTACGCCGCCCGGAAATGCCGCTGGACCTACGACTGCTGTCTCGCGCCGTCACGACGGGAGTGGGAATGGTGGCGCGCTGGCGCGGGTTCGCCTGAAGCAACGTCTCGCAGGGACAGCGCAGCGCGGCCGGACCGCCCTGCGCTGTCTAGACATCGCTGTTACTCGCGACGCCCGGTTTCGAACAGAAACCACACGCGGCGCTCGGCCTCGTCGATCCAGTTCTCGAGCAGGCTGGCCGAGGCCACGTCGCCGTGTTCGTCGCACAGTTCGTGGGTGGCCCGCATGTAGGCAGCTAGCTGCAGGTTGTCCTCGCGCAGTTCGGCCAGCATGTCGTCGGGCGTGACAAAGTCGGCGTCGTTATCCGCCAGACGCTGCATCCGCGACGCCTGCCCTACCGAGCGCAGCGTGGTGCCACCGAGCTTGCGCACGCGTTCGGCGATGGGGTCCACGGTGCTGTAGATCTCGTCCGACTGCTCGTCCAGCAGCAGGTGGTAATCGCGGAAGTACGGCCCGGACATGTGCCAGTGGAAATTCTTGGTCTTCAGGTACAGGGCCAGCACGTCGGCCAGGAGCGCATTGAGCTCACCGGAAATGTCACGCGTCGCCGCCTCGCCCAAAGGGGATGGCGTGGCAAGGTTCGCCTTGCGGCGGGTTTTGGCCTTACTGGTATCAGTCATCATGATTCTCCGCTGATCGGGTGGAGGGACAACTCATTTCGGCGGCTCGGCCACCGCAGCATCCTCGTGTCGAAGATAGGCGCCCAGCGCGAGCACGGGTGGCACCGCAAAACACCACATGCCGGCAAACGCATAAAGCAGCGCGCCAGCCGCACAACCTGCCGCAAAGGCGAGCACCGCCCGAATCATGCGCGTGAGCCGTGTGTTGATGGCGTCTTTTTGCTCGGGTGCGATGCCATGAATGCAGTCGGCAATATCCAGCATGATCTGGGTCGTGGTACCCGTCATCAACGTGGAGGGCGGTGCGCCGGCCAGATGCACGCGGTGCACGGCGTTCTGGATCGCCATGGCAGCCACCAGGGTCATGCCAGTCACGATGGCCGCGATGCTGTCGCCGGTAGGAAAGGGGCCGTAGCCCAAGGCCATCGCCGATACCGCGATCAGCAGCAACAGCTTGATCAGCAGCAGGCTCTTCACGACCGGCCGCCCGCGATCAATCAGGCGATAGCGCAGCAACCGGGCCAGCATCACCACTACGCAAAACACCGGCAGCGCGAGCAGCTTGGCGACGATGCCTGATGTCCCCTGCACCAGCGCGGCACCAAGGGTGACGAAGTTGCCGGTGACATGTGCCGTGAAAAGGCCATGCAAGGCCAGGAAGCCGGCGGTGTCGACATACCCTGCGTTGATGCTGAGTATCGTCGGCAGAATGGGCTTGTCAGCCATGAAGGTGTCCTTGTGGGGGAGAATGAATCGATCGGTGCGCCCGAATCGGCTACCACATGAACTTCAACTCAAGCCCCAGATAGTCGCTGTCGTGGCCGCCTGTCATGCGAATGGCCCGGCCCACGTCATAGCGCACAGCTTCCACTGCGCCGGTGAAGTTCGCGTTGAAGGCATAGTCGGCGCGCAGTTGCCCGTAGACGCCGGTCCAATGCCCACCCTGCCCGGCCGTGCCCGGCAACGGAATATTGGGCTGCACGTAGATGGCGTCGCTGGTGACTTCGCGCCACAGGAAACCCACACCGCCCGTCACCGACAGCTTGTTGATCGGCTTGACGGTCACGGTGGGTTTGACGTGTATCAGGTTGGCGTAACCGGTAAACGCCGCCAGCGTGAAGTAGTAGCCATTGGGAAACAGAGGATTGAAGGTGCCTAGCGTCTGGTCGTTTGGCCGTCGATCACCGGAGGCCGCATCAAGCTGGATACCAAGCCGCGGATGCCACGCCGGCCCGTCCCAGGTGTACCCCGCGCGCGCGCCAGAGCCCCAGGCGCTGATGTCCTTGTCACCGACATTGCCGCGCTGGGCCATACCTTCCAGATCCCAGTCCAGCCCAAGCGCGGAGCCGGCAAAGCGCATGTCATACACCTCGCGCCGCTCGTTGCCAGCGGCATCCAGGTATCTGGCGTTGTCGCGGCTGTAAATCGAGTAGTACGCAGACAGCTCGTTCCGTCCGAACACCAGCCGCTCCACACGCAGCGTGCTGAAACGAAAGTGCGAATTGGAAGTGTCGTCGAAGGGATGCTCGTCCTTGTATTGCACCGGCTGGCTGACGAAGCCGATAAAGCGCCACTTCTCCGTCTCCCAATCCGCCCAGATAGCATCGAAGGACTGTCGCACATTCGGCCCATCGCGCAGCGACACGAAACGCTGCAAGTCGAAGGCGAAATCTTGTCGACCCACGCGTGCCTTCAAGGTGCCAGCGTCAAACGTCCGCGTATACGCAACAAAGGCGAGGCGCAGATCCCAGGGATTGCGGTCAGCGCCGCTGATCACGCGCTTGTTGACGGTAAGCGCGTCCTCGAACTGCACAAAGCCCTGCCAGTGCTCGTTCAGATGCAGATCGGCGTGAATCTGGAAGCGTTGCAGCAGGTAAGTGTTGCCGGCGTTGCCACCCACGCCGAAGCTTGGATCGTCCAGCGATTCGATCCGCTCGCGCAAATTGATGCCCAATGACAGATAGCTCTTGGGGTCATCCGCGTTCAACGGAATGTATTTGAGCGAATCGCCCGGCTCGGTGCGCAATGCCGGGTCGGCCAGCACCGACCAATCTTCCTGCCAACGGTTGCTGCTGAGTTTGGGGCGAGCCGCGTCATCGAGCGCCGGCTCATCAATCACCTGCGCTGCCACCTGAAATGAGCAAAACAGCAGGCCGATCGCGAGTGCAAACGGCCTGTTGGCGAGCACGGGGTAACCAGCACGTCGTCGCACACCACGGGATGACGACGCCGCGCTGGTCATAGACCTACTTGCCGGCGCTGGCGTGAATCTCGGCTACATAGCCACCGGGAAATTGCACCATGGCCGACTCGCGACCGTCGCTGTTGAACGGCTCGACCAGCACGTTCGCGCCACTGGCCTTCGCCTTGCCCAGGGTGTCGCTGAGGTTGGCGACTTCGTAACCGGTCAGCTCGTGCCCGTAGGGATACGGCAGGTGGCCGTCGGTGACATGCACGGTCATCTTGCCGAAGGTCGACTCGATACGAATCCGACGATAGGTGTCATTGGGCCGACCGATTTCCACGCCCGGCGCCTTGGCATCGTCGGACACTACCTTGCCGTGCGAGAACTTCACGAAGCTGCGCACGAATGCATCGGCGCGATCGGGCGACACGTACACGCGGTTCTCGGGAACCGTCTGGAACGCCGCATAGGACGGCGGCGCCGTATGCCAGTACAACTGCATGTTCACGCCACCGGGCCACTGGATTACTACGTCGCGGCCAATCGGATCAGGAAAGATCTGCACGATCACATCCGCACCTGCGGCACGGGCGGCACGCACCGCCTCGTCCAGATCGGTGACCAGATAACCCGTGCGCTCCAGACCGAACGGATAAGGAATCGGCGTCTTGAAGCCGAACAGCGACACCGTGCCCACCGGCGTCTGCAGCAGCTGCGTGCTGGTGCTGCTCGGCGTCGGGGTGACCGTGGCAATACCCTGCTTGGTGCTCTGTCCGCCGAACGTGCCCAGAAAACTGCTGACGAAGCGATCGACATCGCCCGGCGCCACATAGACATGCGTGGTGTCGTACTGCGAACCCACCGCCACCATCGGCGATGCCGCGGCGTCCTTGGCATGGACGGGCACGAAGGCCGTCAACGACGCCGTGCCGACCAGTCCCAGACCGAGGATGGCGCTTAGAAACCTCGAAGAAATGCGCATGAATGACTCCTTGAAAACGTGCCTCGGAAAAAGTTTGCGCCGCAGCGTGCGTTACCGCGCTTCGTTTATACGGCGACGAAGGTCATGCCACGCTACCAGCATGAACCCGCCCACCAGCCCCAGATGTTCGAAAAACCCATTCTCCACGCCGAAGCGCTCCGGCATCGCCATGGTCCAGAAGCGATTCGCCAGAAACGTGGCCGCCAGCGTGAATACTGCCAGCAGCAACGCGCCCAGCCAGCGTTTTATGCCAAGCAAGATCGACAGCGAAGCGCCCAGCTCCAGCACGATGGTCGCCAGCGTGATGGGCGCCGCCGGCGACAAGCCAAAGTGTGCCGTTTCAGCCGTGGCCGCGCTGAAATCCAACGCCTTCTGCAACCCTCCTTGCAAATAAGCCGCACACAGCCCCAGCAAGGCGAGCCAGTACACCGCTGGCGTGGCGTAAACGGAAGCCAGCCTTGCGGCAAAGCCGCCGGCTGGTACAGGTTGCTTGCTGGCCACGGTCTGCGTGCTCATATCGCCCAACACGCGCAGCCCAGCGCGCCCCAGAACGACTTCAGGTCCGACACGGGCAGCTTGCTCGCCCACGCACCGGCATGATCGTGCCCGTGCAGACCACAGGCATGCGCGCATCCGCATGCCACGGGTGCCCCCGCTGCGACGCGCGGCTGCGCCCATGCGCCATATCCGCCGTAAGTGCGCACCGGCGACCACTCCGGCATCGCGGCGGGCACGTCCACTTCATCCAGTGAAGAAAACTCGCCGCTGCCCCACACCACGCGTCCACCCACGATGGTCAGCAACGAAGTGGTATCGGCAATATCGCCCTCGGGGCAACCGAAGAAATCGCGATCGGGTACCACCAGATCGGCAAGCTGTCCCACCGCGATACGTCCCTTCTTGCCTTCTTCGTTGGAAAACCAGGTGACGTATTCGGTCCACATGCGCAGCGCCGTCTCACGATCCAGGCAATTGCGGCGTGGATAGAGTGCGAGCCCGCCTACCGTTTTGCCGGTAATCAACCAGGCCAGCGACACCCATGGGTTATACGAGGCGACGCGGGTGGCATCGGTGCCCGCAGACACCTTCACGCCTTTCTCGAGCATGCGCGCCACCGGCGGCGTTGCCTGCGCGGCGGCCGGGCCGTAGCGCTCAACGAAGTACTCACCCTGGTAAGCCATGCGATGCTGCACGGCAATGCCGCCGCCGAGTGCGGCGATGCGATCGATCGAGCGTTCCGAAATCGTCTCCGCATGATCGAAGAACCAATTCAGGCCCTGCAGCGGAATTTCCCTGTTGACCTTTTCGAACACATCGAGCGAACGACTGATGGTTTCGTCATAGGTGGCATGCATGCGCCAGGGCCAGCGGTTCTCGGCGAGGATGCGCACCACGTCTTCCAGCTCACCTTCCATCTGCGGCGGCATGTCGGGGCGCGGCTGGCGGAAATCCTCGAAGTCCGCTGCCGAAAACACCAGCATCTCGCCCGCGCCGTTATGGCGGAAGTAATCGTCGCCTTGCTTGTACTTGGAGGTACGCGTCCAGTTGAGGAAGTCGTCCTTTTCCTGCTTCGGCTTCTGCGTGAACAGGTTGTAGGCGAGACGAATGGTCAGCTGACCATCAGCAGCCAGCTTCTCGATGACGGCGTAGTCCTCGGGGAAATTCTGGAAGCCGCCGCCCGCATCGATGGCGCCGGTAACGCCCAGCCGATTCAACTCGCGCATGAAATGCCGGGTGGAGTTGAGCTGGTAGTCGAACGGAAGCTTCGGACCCTTGGCCAAAGTCGAGTACAAGATGTTGGCATTGGGTTTGGCCAGCAGCAGCCCGATGGGATTGCCCGACGAATCGCGAACGATCTCGCCACCCACCGGTTCCGGCGTGTCTCTGGTGTAGCCAACGACGCGTAACGCGGCCGCGTTGAGGATGGCCCTGTCATAAAGATGCAGCAGAAACACCGGCGTATCCGGCGCCACCGCGTTGAGCTCGTCGATGGTCGGCAGGCGCTTCTCGGCAAACTGGTGCTCAGTGAAGCCACCCACCACGCGTACCCATTGCGGTGACGGGGTGATGGCTACCTGCTGCTTGAGCATGGCCATGGCATCGGCCAGCGAGCGGACGCCGTCCCAGCGCAGCTCCATGTTGAAGTTCAGGCCGCCACGGATGATGTGCAGATGGTTGTCGATCAGGCCCGGCAGCACCGGTCGCCCTTTCAGATCAATCACGCGCGTGCGCGAGCCGGCCAGCGGCATGATCTCGGCCGCCTGTCCCACCGCGATGAACCTGCCATCGGCAATGGCCACGGCATCGGCTTGCGGACGGGAACGATCGAGCGTGGTGAAGCGACCGCCGTACAGGATCAACTCGGGTGAAGTCGTGGTGCTGCTCATGAACGAGTCTCCTTGTCGGCGCGCTCAGTGGGCACGCAGTGAGCCTTGGGCAGCTCGCCAAAACAATGCGGCTTGACCTGCTCGTCGACCCAGCTGGTCGAAATGGTTTGCCGGTGCCAGAGATTCTTCACCAGCGGGGGCACTTGTTCGCCCGCAAGAATGCCAAGCAATCCCACCAGCGCCACCACTGGCGGCGCTGGCGAGCGAACGTTCAACACACCGTAGATCACGCCAACCAGCACGCCAACCGCAAGTGAGATCAGATAGATTTTCATGGGTGTACCTCGTGGCGTGCGTTAGGCCTCAACCCTCGTGCGCACCGAACATGGTCTTGGCATAGGTGATGCCCAGACCATACGAGCCGCCGAAACGCTTGGCGATGCCCGTGGTGCTGTCATAGGTTTCGGCGCGAGCCCAGTCGCGCTGGAGTTCCAGCAGGTACTGCAATGCGGTCATCGGCCGCGCACCCGCCTGCACCATGCGATCCATGGCACGGTTGTGCGCCTCGGCGGAAACATCGCCACAGGCATCGGCAATCACGTAGATCTCAAAGCCCTGTTCCAACGCGGACAGCGCCGGACCGACGATGCAGACGGTGGTCCACAGGCCAGCCAACACCAGGCGTGTCTTGCCTATTTCGTTGATGCGCTTGACGACAGCCGCGTCTTCCCAGGTGTTCATGGAGGTACGGTCAAGCAACGCCTGGCCTGGGAAAGCGTCGGTGATTTCGCTGTACATCGGGCCGGAGAAACTCTGCGCCGCCACCGTGGTGAGAATGGTGGGAACCTTGAAGCTTGCCGCCGCGTGCGAAACCAATGCCGCGTTGTTGCGCAGCGTGATCGCGTCGATGGAGTGCGTGGCAAAGGACATCTGCGATTGGAAATCGATCAGGATCAACGCGTGATCCTTGGGCGTGATCAGCTGCTTGCCCGGGGTCGGGGTTGCGGTAATGGCCATGGCCTATCTCCTCGATGACGATGCGTGCATGGATCGTCCGCGCTCGACGCAGGCGAACCTTCGGTGAATGCAGACGCGAGTGTGGAAGAATCGATATCGCAAAAAGCGATTGAACGTGCCGCCCATTGTTGCCAGGCCAGCCCATATGCGAAGCCCTATCGGGGCATATCTGGCCTACCCGATCAGGTAGTACGGCGCTCCACGGAAATGACCACGCAAAAAGATGCCCCGCACGCATGTCAGCGCCGTTACAAGTGCGGTTTCAACGTCTTCATGACGACGCCAATCAAGCGTCGAAGAAGCCACGATTCCTGGCTATGGTGACCGCATGCGTGCGATCCATCGCGCCCAGCTTGGTCATGATGTTTTTCAGCCGCGCCTTCACGGTGTCTTCGGAAATACACAACACGTCAGCGATGCGTTTGTTGGTGTGCCCGGTCGCGACCAGACGCAGCACGCTCAGCTCACGGTCGCTGAGCATCTCGGACCATGCGTGTGAGGCAATTTCACCGGCCACTTCCGAGGCAACCACGCGCCGACCGTTCATGACCGAGCGAATGGCCGCGAGGATCTCCTCGCGCGTCGCCGTCTTGAGCAGATAAGCGCTCGCACCAAAAGTGAGCGCACGCTTGACCCGGGCATCACCGGGGTAGGAGGTCAACACGATGATGCGAGCCTCGGGAAACTCTCCGCCAATGGCCGCGATGGCTTGCAGACCATCCACGCCGGGCATCTGCAGATCGATCAGGGCGATATCGGGACGCAGCTCGCGGTACCTCACGATGGCCTCGGCGCCATCGACGGCCTGGCCAATCACGATCATGTCCTCGCCGCTCTCGATGGCCGCCGCGATACCGTCGCGCATGACGGGGTGATCGTCGGCGATGAGTACCCGGATGCCATCCGCACGACTTGTCACGATCCGTTCTCCCGCCCCAAAACGGGACCACCGCCACACTATCTGGCGACGTCCGGTCGTGTTCAATGCCCAATCGGGTGATTATGTGTTCACAGCACCAACCTTATAAGACATCCGTCCGGGCCATACGATGGCTTCGGACACGGTAGTTCAACGGTGATGGCGATGTTGGCAATGGGCCGATGGCTTGGGGTGATCCGTACGCTCGCATGGCGATCACGCAGCGCCTTCGGGAAAGTGTGCCCGGCGATCTTTCTGCTGGCATGCGTACTGGCCTGTTTCCCTTTCGGCGCCCGAGCCGACAGCCCCGCCGGGTTTCGCCGAACCACATGGACCATCGACTCGGGGGCGCCTGCCGACATCTGGGCCCTGGCCCAGGGAAAGGACGGCTATCTATGGCTGGGCACGGGCAATGGCCTGTATCGCTTCGATGGCGTGCGCTTCGAGCGTTTCGAGCCACCAGCGGGCGAGGCATTCCGCAGCAACGACATCACTGCGTTGACCATGCTGCCCGATGGCTCGCTGTGGATAGGCTTCTACTACGGCGGCGTCAGCGTCGTGCGCGCAGGACACGTGCGTCATTACCTGGCGGGCGAGTCATTTCCCCATGGCACCGTACTTGCGTTCGCGCAAACCGCAGACGGCGCGATGTGGGCCGCCACCGAAGGCGGGCTGGTCCGCTTTGACGGGCAGCAGTGGCGCGCCATCGGCGCCGACTGGAACTATCCGTCGAGCCGCGCGGACTGGCTCATCGCGAGCCGCGACGGCACCTTGTGGGTAACCACCGGTGAGACGCTGGTGTTCCTGCGACCTGGCGCGCATCGCTTCGAGTCCACCGGGCTGCCTGTCTACAAATACGGTGTGGTCGCGCAGGCGCCCGATGGCACGTTATGGCTATCCGAACACGACCATGGCACCCGCGCCCTGCCCGGCCTGACCGCAGAGCATCCCCATCTCGACGCCGCACCCACCTTGCCCGACAGCGATGCGAGCTGGGCCTATCGACTACTGTTCGATCGTTACGGCAGCCTCTGGGGCACTGGCGTCGATAAGGGCGGCGTCTTTCGCGTGGAGTCACCCGAGCGCTTCAACAACGGCCAACCATTGCAGCCGAACGATTTCACCGAAAAGGTCGACCGCGCCAATGGCCTGATGACCAACCGCACCGTGCCGCTGCTGCAGGATGCCGAAGGTACGATCTGGGCCGGCACCAACATGGGGCTGGTCAGCTTCCACCGGAATAACGTGGTGGCGCCTGCGGGCATACCACTGGGCATGGCCGCCACCTATGCGATGGCCATGGATACCCATGGCACCGTGTGGATTCTCAATGACGGCACCCTGTATCGCATGACCGAAGCCGGCGCGGAAGTCGTGCGGCGCGATCTGCGCGACGTCAGCGGCGCGTTGTTCGGCGGTGACGGCACGCTATGGATGGTGGGTCGAAACCTGCTGTTTGCCTTGCGCGGCAATGCGTTCACCAGCGTGTCGCTGCCAGGCACCTCCAAGGTGAACGCGCTGACGATCGACCCCGTCGGCAACCCATGGGTAGCTATCGCCGAGCACGGGCTCTACCGAATGCATGACAAACAATGGCTGCCCGTAAGCATGGCCGCACCACTTGACCGCTTGACGCCCACCGCACTGGCAACCGATGCCGCCGGCCATTTGTGGGTGGGGTATCCCGATAACCGCATTGCCGATATCGATGGCCCCAGGGTGCGGCTCTATACCGCCGATGAAGGCCTGCGCGTGGGCAACATCACGGCGATCGACGTCAGCGGCAAGGATGTGTTGATTGGCGGCGAGCTGGGTTTGGCGCGGTTGCGTGCGGGGCACATCCATTCGCTGGTGGTTCCCGGCAGCGATGTCTTCAACGGCATCACCGGTATTGCCGAGACCGCCAACGGCGACCTGTGGCTCAACACCAGCAAAGGCGTCGTCCAGATATCAGCAAGCGAAGCGACCACGAGTTTCGACCAGCCCGACTACCGGCCGGTCTATCGCCTGTTCGACTACCGCGATGGTCTACCAGGCATGGCGGTGCAGGCGGCCAAGGTGCCCACGGCGCTGGTCGCCCCCAATCAGCGCCTGTGGTTTCTCACCAGCCAGGGGCCGGCCTGGATCGCGCCGAATGATCTGCACAGCAACACGCTGGCACCGCCCGTGGCGATCCTTGGACTTGAAGCCAACGGCACGCACTACGCGCCGACAGGTTCGATGCGACTGCCCAAGGGCACCGACAATCTGCAGATCGCATACACCGCCGCCAGCCTGGCTGTACCCGGGCGCGTAACCTTCCGCTATCGACTCGAAGGCGTCGATGGCGCATGGCAGAACGCCGGCCATCGGCGCGAAGCGTTCTACTCGAATCTTCCACCCGGCAGTTACCGTTTTCAGGTGATCGCCGCAAACGACGACGGTGTCTGGAACAAACAAGGCGCGGAGCTTCGCTTCACCATCCAGCCCTGGTTCTATCAGACCTTCTGGTTCTACGCGCTGTGCGCGCTGGCCCTGCTCGCGCTGGTGTTGACGTTTTTCGCCTGGCGTATGCGTCTGGCTGCCGAGCGCGTGCACCTGCAGCTGACCGAGCGCATGAATGAGCGCGAGCGCATCGCCCGTGATATCCACGACACCTTGTTGCAAGGCGTACAAGGACTGTTGCTGCGCTTGCAGGCCATGCTGGCCGGCATGGCCCCGGACGACAAACGAACACACGTGCTGAGGGCCGCCGTGGAACAGGCGCGGCAGATGGTGATCGAAGGGCGCGGCAAGATCATTTCGTTGCGTGGCGATAGCCCGCAATACACCGAGCTGGTGCAATCGCTGCTGGCGGTCGGTGAAAACCTGGCGTCGCTATATCCCACCACTTTCCGCATCGCCACGGAAGGCAAACCCCGCGCGCTGCTGGCGAGCGCCTTCGATGAAATCCTGGATATTGTCCGCGAGGGCATCCGCAACGCATTCGTTCATGCCCAGGCCACCCGGGTGGACGTGCTGGTTGCTTATGAGTCGAGGGCCTTGCGCATCGTGGTTTCCGATGATGGCGGCGGCATTGACGATGCCACGCTCAGGGCCGCCGCCGAGCTGGGTCATTGGGGTGTTGTGGGCATGCGCGAGCGCGCGGAGCGGCTGGGGGCGCAACTGGTTTTGCATCGTCGTCAACCGCATGGCACGGAGCTTCAGATATCCGTGCCATGCCGTGCCGCCTACAAGCCCGACAAGCACAGCACGCTTCGCCAGACGCCACCGGTCAGCTAACACCAGTGGCAAGCTGGCGGGTCATTTCGATTCGCTCTCCATCAGCTTGTCGACCAACCCCGGCGGCACTTCCTCGTAGTGGTCGAACTCCATGGTGAAGGTGCCGCGGCCGCGCGTGGCCGAGCGCAGAAAGTTGATGTAGCCAAACATCTCCGCCAGCGGCACGAAGCCCTGCACGAACGCCTGCGCGCCTTTCTGGCCCTGATCGCTGACGGTGCCGCGGCGCCGGTTGATGTCGCCAATGACATCGCCCAGGTAGTCCGCCTCGGTCACCACTTCCAGCCGCATCACCGGCTCCAGCAGCTTGGGCTTGCTCAGCCTTTGCGCTTCGCGGAAGCACTGGCGCGAAGCGATCTCGAAAGCCAGTGCCGACGAATCCACGTCGTGGTATTTGCCGTCGATAAGGCGGGCCTTGAAGTCGACCACCTCATAGCCCGCGATTTGCCCCTCACGCGATTCCACGGTAATCGCATGTTCCACCGCCGGGATGTATTCACGCGGCACGCGGCCACCCACCACTTCATCGGCAAACACCACGCCACTGCCTGAGGCCTGCGGCTCGAACACCATGGTCACTTCGGCGAACTGGCCCGAACCGCCCGACTGCTTCTTGTGCGTATAGGTGTGCTCGACTGTTTTACCGAACGCCTCGCGGAAGCTCACCCGCGGCTTGCCCATGCTGGCGTCCACACCCAGCTCGGTGCGCATGCGATCGATGGTGACTTCCAGGTGCAGCTCGCCCATGCCCTTGAGCACGGTTTCGCCGGTTTCCTTGTCCACTTCCAGCCGCAGTGACGGATCGGCCTTCACCATCTTGTAGAGCGCCGCGGAAAGCTTGTCGATGTCGTTGCGCTGCTTGGGTTCCACCGACACGCTGATGACCGGGTCAGGGAAGCGCATGCGCTCGAGCAGCGCCGGGTGTGCCGGATCGCACAGCGAATCGCCGGTCTCGGTTTCCTTCATGGAGACGAAGGCGCAGATGTCGCCCGCTCGCACCTCGTCGATTTCCTTGGTGGCATTGGCCTGCACTTCCACGATGCGTCCCACGCGCTCCTTTTTGCCACGTGTGACGTTTTGCAGGGTGTCACCCTTCTTGATCACGCCCGAATACACGCGGCAGAACGTGAGCGTGCCAAACGGGTCGTTGATGACCTTGAACGCGAGCGCACGCGCCGGTGCTTCGTCAATCACGCCCTGCTCGCCAATGATGTGGCCGTCCTCGTCGACCAACGCGATGCCACCGTTTTCGCCCGGATATGGCAGGTAATCCACCACGCCATCCAGCAGTTGCTGCACGCCCTTGTTGCGATACGACGACCCGCAAAATATCGGCACCAGCTTGCCGGACACGCAGCCTTTGCGAACGCAACGCTTGAGCGTTTCCTGGTCAAAATCACCCGATTCGATGAGCTTCTCGAAAGCGTCATCGTCCATGGCCAGCGCGCGCTCGATGGTCTCTGCGCGCAGCGTGGCAAGGTTGGCCAGCCACTCCTGGTCCGCTTTCTCGGAAAAATTCACGCGGCCGGCAATCTCGTCGAACGGCACCGTATCCCACGGGCTGTCCTTGTCGTCGCCTTTCCAGAGGTAACCCACGCCGGCAACGAGATCGGCCATGCCGATGAATTCATCGTGGCTGCCCAGCGGCACCTGGCACAGCAGTACGTTGGCGCCAAGTCGCTCGCGAATGCCCTGCACGCAGTAGGCGAAGTTGGCGCCGATGCGATCCATCTTGTTGATGTAGCAAAGTCGCGGCACGTTGTACTGGTCGGCCAGGCGCCAGTTGGTTTCGGTTTGCGGCTCCACGCCGGCCACGCCGTCGAACACCACCACGGCGCCATCGAGTACACGCAGGCTGCGATTGACCTCGATGGTGAAATCGACATGCCCGGGCGTATCGATCAGGTTGATGCGATAGCCCTTCCATTCGGTGGACACCGCGGCGGACTGGATGGTGATGCCGCGCTTGCGCTCCTGCTCGAGGTAGTCGGTGGTGGTCGACCCCTTGCCTTCCTTGGTGTCGTGTACATCGACGATCTGGTGCTTCTTGCCGGTGTAGTAGAGCACTCGCTCGGTGGTGGTGGTCTTGCCCGCATCGATGTGCGCGATGATGCCGATGTTGCGGTACAGCTGAAGTGACTTCTGACGTGCCATGTGATCCTGCCCCAAAGATGCGCTTCCGTATCAGACACACGCCTGGAGCCGATCACGACCGGCCAGCGATGCCCGATGGTTCTTGGTCATAGAGTCGTCCGTCATGTCGTCAAGGTCGCGTGAAATATCCGGGCGCCCACTGCTGCCACCGCAGTGGTCATCCAGGCCACCGAACGCCGACCCCACTGACCAGTCGCTGGTGATTGGGCTGCGCGGCAGGGCCGACGGCGGCTGGCTCGAAACAGTCGTTCGATGTAGACCTCAGTTGAGCACCCGCTGACTGCCCGACCCGGCGACGCCGGCGCCCGGTGCGGAATACCTGTGGCGCGATGAAAAGCATGCTCAGCTACAACTACAACAAGAACCAAGGTCATCAACATCAAGCCCAATCCGGTGATCCTCGATGAGCTGGGCATCAACCTAAAACGTATAGACAGCCGCGACCAGTACGATCTGGTGGCCGATACCACGGCGCGCAGCAAGCTGATTCTCAACGAGCTTTACAACGTGGACCATGGGAGCTTCAACGGCTCGCCGACCGGCTTCGGCCGCTTCGCGTCCGACAACTTCAGCACCGCGACGCTGGACCCGACCTGCGGCTGGCCCCCGACCTGGCCATGAGCCACCACCCGCGCCCGTTCTTCACTGCGCCAGAACGAGCCCTATGCGATAGCTAGGGGACCCTTCGTTCGCCGGAGAAGCATCCATGCCTGCTGAGCAAGCCCCCTTGAGCCCGGAGTTCATCGAGCAACAACGCAAGCGGCTGGAAACGCTGCGGCGCCAGGTCCTGGGAGGCGAGTTGGCGGCCAATGACCGCCAGCGTTCGTTTACCGAACAGCACGGCGACGAGGCGGAAGAATTCGAAGACCGGGCGCAGGAGGCGGAGCAGGAGGAAGTGCGCCAGGCCCAGCATGATGTGGATGGCCGACGCCTCAGCAACATCGAGCGGGCGCTGCAGAAAATCCAGGAAGGCAGCTATGGCCTCTCCGATGTGAGCGACGAGCCCATTCCCAAGGCCCGCCTGGAAGCCACCCCCGAGGCCATCCTCACCGTGCAGGAAGAGGAAGCCATCGAGAAGGCGCGCCCTTGAATCGGCGCAAGCCGCCACGACCTTAGGCTGCGTGACGCCGGCCGCCGTGTGGTTTGATTTCCGATCGAACAGGGGTTCAAGCGGGTAGACCCGCCACTGCCAGGCTCGTGCAGCCGGCGCACATTCCGTGATTGTCGATGAGGAAAGCTCGTGAGCACTTCTGCCCCGTTCGATGTTTCGCCGCCTTCCCCGCTGCAGTTCGACCAGTTGAGCTCGGCGCTTACGCCCGACGAGCGCGCAGTGCTGCTTGATCACGGCACCGAGTCACCGTTCTGCGGCGTATTGCTCACCGAGAAGCGCGCCGGCGTGTATTGCTGCCGCCTCTGCGGGCTGCCGTTGTTCCTGGCCGGCAGCAAGTTCGACAGCCGCACCGGCTGGCCCAGCTTCACCGAGCCCTTCGACGAGCGCCACCTCACCTATGTGCGCGACGCCAGCTACGGCATGGTGCGCGTTGAAATCCGCTGCGCGCGCTGCGGGAGCCATCAAGGCCATGTCTTTGACGACGGTCCGCCGCCATCGCACCAGCGCTACTGCATCAATTCCGTGTCGCTTGAATTCGTTGCATCCACCGACCCGCTGCCCGACAAGCTCGGCCGCGGCGCCCCCGAGGGCGCGGCGTGGACGCTGCCGGTGAGCTGAGCAAGCCGTCTCCTCCAACCATCTCCGGGAAGTCACCATGGGCCTTCATTCGCGCTATCGACAACCGGTATGGCTCGCCTCTGGCGTGCGCACGCCGTTCTCCAAGGTGGATGGCGCGCTGGCTTCCTACGATGCCATCGCGCTGTCGGTGCCGGTGGTGCGACACATGCTCGACAGCCTGCCCAACGGCAAGGCGCCCGACTTCGCGGTATGGGGCACGGTGGTGCCCAACCTGACCTGGAGCAACCTCGCTCGCGAAGTGCTGATGGATGCCGGCGCACCGGCCACCATCCCGGCGTTCTCCACGATCATGGCGTGTTCCACCAGCATGATCGGTATGATCGAAGCGGCCGGCATGCTCGACGATGAAAGCATGCAGCTTGCCCTGGTGGGCGGCGTGGACAGCCTCAGCCGCATCCAGCTCGGTCTCAATCAGCGACTTTCGGACTGGATTCGTCGTTTTCAGAAAGCACGCTCGGTCGGCGAAAAAGTCTCACACGCGCTCAGCCTGAAACTTGGCGACATCAGCCTGTACATCCCCGGCATCGTCAATCGCACCACCGGGCTGAGCATGGGCGAGCACACCGAGATCACCGCCAAGGACTGGCAACTGCGACGTGAAGACCAGGACGAAATCGCCTATGACAGCCACCGCCATGCCGTGGCGGCCTGGAACAGCGGCTTTTTCGATGACCTGGTGATTCCCATCGGCGACTTCCGTCGCGACAGCATTCCCCGCGCGGATACCTCGCTGGAAAAACTGGCCAAGCTGCCGCCCGCCTTCGACCGCGTCAGTGGCCAGGGCACCCTGACCGCCGGCAACTCCTCGCCCTTGACCGATGGCGCGGCCAGCCTCTGGGTGGCCTCCCAGCGCGGCCTGGAGCGGCTGCCCGAACACGTGCCCCGAGTGAAACTGCTGGACTGGGAAATCGCCGCGGTGGATTTCCGCACCGAGGGTCTGCTGATGGCTCCCGCGTTTGCCATTCCACGCCTGCTTGCCCGCCACGGCCTCACCTACCAGGACATCGGCCTGTGGGAAATCCACGAGGCATTTGCGGCGCAGGTGCTCTCGCACATCGCAGCCTTGCAGAGCCGCGACTTCCTCACGCGCAAGGCCGGCGTGGATCGCGACCTGGGCACGTTCCCGCGTGACCTGATGAACCCCAATGGTGGCAGCCTGGCCATTGGCCATCCATTTGGCGCGACCGGTGCGCGCATCCTCAGCCAGACCGTAAAAGAACTGGCATCTCGCCCACCCGGTACGCGCGCCATCGTGAGCATCTGCGCAGACGGCGGCCAGGGCACAGTGGCGTTGCTGGAGGCAGGCTGAGCCGCGGCCAGGCTCCGCGAGCGCTCTGCTAGGATGCGACCACCTTCAACGGGGACGCATCATGGCACTGAAGCGATCGGTTTACCCGGCGGTTTTGCTGGCTCTTTCGCTGTCAGCTGCGGCGGCCGAGGGCAAACCACCGAGTGACAAGGACTACGTCAGTTACGACCAGTCCGTCATCGCCTTCACCCATGCCACCGTTGTCGATGGCACTGGCAGCAAGGCGCTCCGCGACCAGACACTGGTGATCGACCACGGACGCATCGCTGCCCTCGGCAAGACAGACAAGGTGAAGTTGCCCGACGGTTCCACCGTCATCGACGCCCAAGGCAAAACGCTGCTGCCCGGGCTGGTGATGGTGCACGAGCACATGTTCTATCCGGCCGGCGGCGCCGAATACAACGAGATGAGCTTCAGCTTTCCCCGGCTGTACCTGGCCGGCGGCGTCACCACCATGCGCACCGCGGGCTCGATGATGCCGTATGCCGACCTCAACGTACGCGACGCCATACAGCGCGGCGAATTGATCGGCCCCGACATGGATGTCACCGGTCCCTACCTCAATGGTCCCGGCCTGCCCATTCCCGCCGTGCATGTACTGAGCGGCGTAGACGATGCGGAACGCACCGTCAACTACTGGGCCGACGAAGGCGTCACCTCGTACAAGGCTTACATGCAGATCACCCGCGCAGAGCTGCAGCGCGTTATCGACGTGGCGCATAAGCGCGATCACAAGGTCACCGCGCATCTTTGCTCGGTGACTTACCGCGAAGCCGTGGACATGGGCATCGACAATCTCGAGCACGGCTTTTTCGTGTCCACCGACTTTGTCAAAGGCAAGGTCGCCGATACCTGTCCACGCAACACCGACGTGGCGCAGTCGCTGGTGGCCCTGGATCCTGACTCGTCCGACATGAGGTCGCTGATGCGCTTGATGATCGACCACCACGTGGCACTCACCTCGACGCTGACGGTTTTTGAAACGAGCGTCCAGGGGCGTCCCAAGGCGCCACAGGGTGCGCTGGACCTGATGCTGCCCGAAGTGCGCGAACGCTATGAAACCACCTGGGCCAAGGTGCAGAACAAGCCCGGCAATTACTCACCCGCCACATACGCAAAACTGGCCAAGCTCGAAAAGAAGTTCTCCGATGCCGGCGGCACGCTGCTCGCAGGCACCGACCCCACCGGCTACGGCGGCGTGGTGCCCGGCTATTCCTCCAAGCGCGAGATCGAGCTGCTGGTGGAAGCCGGTTTCAGCTTCGAACAGGCGGTGAAGGTGGCCACCTCCAACGGTGCCCACTACCTGGGACGTGACCAGGACGTCGGCACGCTCGCCGTTGGCAAGCGCGCGGACCTGGTGGTGCTCGATGGCGATCCAATGAAGGACACCACCGCCGTCGAGCACATGCCGCTGGTCTTCAAGAATGGCATCGGCTACAACACCCTGGCGATTTTCGCGGCCATGCACGATACGGTGGGTCTGCACTGACCCATCGCCGTGGCATCCTGCCGAACGCCATTTGCCGGCCACGGCGCACGCGATCGTCAACCCATATGCGCGCCGCCGTTCACCGCATAGTCGGCGCCAGTGATGAAGGCGGCGGCGTCGGACGCCAGCCACGCGCAGACCGATGCCACTTCCTCCGGCGTGCCCAGCCGCCGCATCGGCACGCTCGCGGCAAGTCGATCCAACATGTCCGGTGGCCATGAACCGCGTGCGGCTGCCGCGATATAGCCGGGTGATACGGTGTTGACCGTCACGCCGCGTGCGGCGACCTCGGTCGCGAGCGCACGCGTGAAGCCCAGCACTGCGCCCTTGGCAGTGGCGTAGTTGATCTGTCCCACCTCGCCTTTGTGCGCGCACACCGACGCGATATTGATGATGCGGCCCCAGCCGCGCTCCGTCATGCCATCCACCACCTGCTTGGTCACATTGAACAAAGGGTGCACATGGCTGACGATGACCTCCGACCAATCGTGCGGTGACATCTGCCGGAACAGCACATCGCGAGCACCGCCTGCGTGATTGACCAGCACGTCGATCTCGCCAAGATCCCGGCGCACTTGCTCAAATGCCGCCACGGTCGATTCCCAATCACGCGCATTGCCCTCGGACGCAATGAAATCGAAGCCCGCCGCGCGCTGGTCCCGCAGCCAGTCCAGCCGCCTCGGAGAATCAGGACCGCAGCCTGCAACCACCGTGTGACCGCTGCGTGCCAGCTTGCGGCAGATCGCTGTGCCCAGCCCCCCCATGCCGCTGGTGACGTAAGCGATGCGTAAACTCATGAAGTGTTCTCCGTAGATTCAAGGTGTTGACATGCCGGTCAGTGGAAACACGGCAAACGCCAGCCCCGCAGCCAGTAGCACGAGCGCGATCAGCGCCGCCCACTTCAAGGTGAAGCGCTGATGTTCTGCAAAGTCCACTCCAGCCAGGCCCACCAACAGATACGTCGAGGGCACCAAGGGGCTCAGCAGGTGCACCGGCTGGCCAATCAGCGACGCGCGCGCCATTTCTTCCGCCGAAATGCCATAGGCCGCCGCACCTTCGGCGAGCACCGGCAGCACGCCGTAGTAGAACGCGTCATTGGAAATGAAGAAGGTCAGCGGGATGCTGAGCAGGCCGGTGATCACGGCCAGATGAGGCCCCATCGACTTGGGAATCAGCGCCAGCATGTCGTTGGCCATCGCCTCGACCATGCCGCTTCCGGAAAGAACACCCGCGAAGATACCCGCGGCGAAAATCACCGAGACCACCGGCAATACATTGCTCGCATAGCTGGCCACGCGTTGCCGTTGCAGTGCGAGTTGCGGGTAGTTGAGTGTGACCGCCGCGGCGAAACCGATCATGAAAAGTACCGGCAACGGCAACACCCCCATCAGCAACGACACCATCAGCAGCACGGTCAGCGCAGCGTTGAACCAGATCAGTCGCGGCCGGCGCAACTCCTCGTGGGTATCCAGCGTTGGCAATATCGTGTCACCTTCGTTCAGGTCGCCGGCTGGGCCGCCACGCCCCCACACCAGCATCCCGACACGACGGCGCTCGCATAAGCCTAGCCACCAAGCCAACAGTACGACGGCGATCAAGGCAGCACCGATGGCCGGCAACATCGGCAGGAACAGATCGATGACGTCTACTTGCAACGCACTGGCTGCGCGCGCGGCGGGTCCACCCCAGGGCGTGAGATTCATGACGCCCCCGGCGAGAATGGTGACGCAGGTGAGTCGCAGCACGTTGATGCGTAGCCGGTGATACAACGGCAGCATGGCCGATACGGTAATCATGTAGGTGGTCGAACCGTCACCGTCGAGCGAAATGATCATGGCAAGAATGGCCGTGCCAACCACCACCTTCAGTGGATCGCCGCCGACCAACCTCAATACCAATCGCACCAGCGGATCAAACAGCCCGGCATCGATCATCACGCCGAAATACATGATGGCGAAAACCAGCATGATGCCGGTAGGGGCAATGTTCTTGATGCCATCGAGCACCATCTCGTCCAGCTGCGTGCCAAAGCCGCCAAGCAGGCCAAACGCGAGTGGCACCAGGATCAATGCCACCAGGGGCGACATCCGTTTGATCATGATCAGCGTCATGAAACTGACCACCATTCCAAACCCAAGCCATGTCAACAAAATGCCGCCCTCTTGAGGTGGTGCGCGAATCGCGTCCGTTGCGTTACAACGCTAGAAAATGAACTGAAAACGAGCCTCCAGCGCCTGAACGCGCTCGTCACCTTGAGCCCCGATCCGGTTGCTTACGCGGGCATCGATAAAGTTGAACATCAGCCGCATGTTCTCGTTGCGGTACCAGTTAAGCCCCAGCGTCGTGGCGTGCACCGCCCGCCCCATCAATAAGCCGCCGGCGCGGCTGTGCTGGTGCCCATCGATGTGGTCGTAGCGCGCAGCCACTTCCCAGGCCCCGTGTGCCGAGCGGGGCGTGAGACTGTCGAACTTGCCGGCGGCCCGGTTATAGGGGCGCGTTTCGCCGGTGAGGAAATAGCTGGCCTGCGCATAGTAAGTGCGCACACCCGCGCGATCGATATCGTCGTCGTAACGTGCACCTCCGTATTCCGCCTGAAACGACCATGCGCCGTAGTTCTGCGCAAACTCGATGGCGTACTTCTGCACATGGGTGGGCGCACCGTTACGCAACCGTAGAAAGCGGGCGCGACTGCGAACCGACTTTGCGCCCGCTGGCGTCACTGCCAGCGTGGCTGCCAGCTCGCCACTGGCGCTGCTGCCCGCGTAGTTTTCATTAGCCAGCGACACACCCAGGTGCGTCACATTGCCGTTATCACGCAGCGGTGACCAGGTGAGGCGCAGGGTTTGACCGCTACCGTTGGCGCGTACGTCATCGATGTCGTTTAGGCTGAAAACAGCAACGCCGTACGTCGTGTTGCCGGCCTGGCCCAGATAGCTGGCGCCCAGCCGAAACAGCGGAGCCAATGTGATGGCGACGAAGGCGCGTTCCATGAACACCATGTCGTCGGAACTGATGGTATCGTCCAGCGAGAAGAACGGCTTGAACTGACCAATAGTCAAGGTTCCGTTGCCGAGGCGATGACGCACGTAGACGCTTTTGAACGCGTACTGGTTGTCGGCGAAATCAACCGACACGCGGTAATCGAAACTGCTCGCCTTGCCGATCAGGTTGATCCAGCCACGCCGCACCTGAATTCCGCTGGCGTTGCGAGCCCCCTGAGCGTCGTTGTCGAACTGCACCATATCCAGATGCAATCTTCCGCCTGGCTGCATCGTGAGGCCGCCGCCTTCGGTCGCGAAGCTTGGCAAGTGCCAGGGCGCGGGGGCGGGCGCCTCCGTATCGGGCTCCATGCCCCATGCGCCAAGTGACGCGCATGTCAGTCCAGCAGAAACAACTCCCCTACAGAGCCGCATGACACCCTCCCGCCTCTCCCGCTTTCCACGCAGGCTAGAGACGAAAAGCTGTCAGACGCCTGTCATCGTGCGTCTTTTTGAGCGCGCTCAGTAATCGCGCTCTTTTGTCGCTGGCCACTTCGAGTACCAGCGGTTCATGATGAGGCTGTTGAACCAGCGCAGCGAACATATCGCCTGGGCCGCTTCAAACAAGTGCCGATGCATTGCCGGACGATTACAAGGAGCAACATGCGCATCCTTCTCGTCGAAGATCACCTCGATCTTGCCCACGCCATTGCCCGCCGCCTTCGCCGCGGTGGCCATAGCGTGGATTGCGAAGCGGACGGATTGCGCGCTAGCGGCCTGCTCGAATACGAGCGCTACGATCTTCTGGTGCTGGATATCGAGCTTCCCCGCATGGATGGCTTCGCCATCTTGCACCGCATACGCGACCGTGGCGACGACACACCGACGCTGATGCTTACGGCGCGGGCCGATATCGAGGATCGCGTCAGTGCGTTGGATATCGGCGCTGACGACTACCTGGCCAAGCCCTTTGACTTTCGCGAGTTCGAAGCGCGTTGCCGCGCGCTGCTGCGGCGGCGACAGCCGCACGCAACCAGCGCGGTGCACATCGGCGAACTATGTCTTGACCACGCCGCCCGCCGCGCCAGCTTGCGCGGGGTTCCCATCGAGTTGCCGCGACGCGAATACAGCTTGCTGGAAATACTGGTCGGCGAACTGGGCCACGTCATTGACAAAAGGGCCCTGGCCAGCAGGCTGTTCGGTTTCGACGACAGCGGCGGGCCCAACGCCATCGAACTGTACGTCGGGCGCCTGCGCAAGCGCTTGGCCGGAAGCGGGCTGGTGATCCGCACCGTTCGCGGCACGGGTTATCTGGCCGAGGCCGGCAACGATGAAGGCGTGATGGTTCGTGACTGACTTGCCGACCACGCAAGGCTCCATTCGCCGGCACTTGCTCATGTATCTGGGAGTGCTCTTTCTATTGGCCATGGCGGCGCTGTTCGTGGCCGCGCGCAGCTATGGACGAAGCGCCGCCAATGCATCGTTCGATCATCTACTCGTCGCCTCTGCGCTATCGATCGCCGATCACATCACGCTAGAGAACGGTCACTGGCAGGTGGATCTGCCCTACGCCGCGCTCGACGTTCTGGCCCTGGCACCCGACGATCGCGTGTTCTACCGTATTTCCAGTGCCGACGGAGAGACCCTGAGCGGCTACGACGACCTTCCCCTACCGCCGGCACGAAACAGCAGGGGCAAGGCGTTCCGTGACATTACCTACCGAGGCGAAGCGGTTCGCGTGGCCAGTATCGCGCACTGGCTTGCCAGCCCGCGCCACCAGGGCTGGGTGTACGTGCAGGTGGCGCAAACCACACTGGCGCGATCGGCGCTTGCCAACGACATCGCTTGGCGCGCGACACTGGCCATTGCCGCACTCACCCTGGCCGCCATGCTGCTGGGATGGGTGGCCGTTCATCGGGCCCTGCGTCCATTGGCGCGGCTGAAACACGAACTGCAAACCCGTGAACCCTCCCATCTGCAACCGCTACGCGGGCCGGTGCCACAGGAGTTGCAACAACTGGTGGCTGCGCTCAATCGTTTCATGACGCGCCTGTCGGAAAGTCAGGACACCCTTCGCGCATTTATCGGCGAAGCTGCCCATCAGTTGCGGACACCGCTGGCCGCCTTACGCGCACAGGCGCAAAACGCCATCGACGAAGACGACCCGCAAGAACAGCGGCTGTGCTTGTTGGCAATCGAGCGTAACGCAGACGCGCTCAGCCGCCTCACGCACCAGTTGCTGAGCGATGCCAGTGTCAGCCACCGCGACCATCTTCGCCGTTTCGAAATGCTGGATCTGGCCGAGGTCGTACACCAGGCGCTGCGCGATACGCTGACCTATCCTTGTCCCGAACTACAACTGCACGGCCTCGATCGACCCGCCCCTTTATACGGCGACGCGTTGATGTTGCGCGAAGCGGTCAAGAATCTCTTCGACAACGCCAACAAATACGGCGCGCTTGGCACAGGCCCATTGACCGTCAGCATCGAACACCATGCGGGCGCATGGCTGCTGCGCATCGCCGATCAGGGGCCCGGCATCCCTGCCAAGAACGCGGAGAACGTGTTCGAGCGGTTCCGCCGCGGCGACGAAACCACAGCTCGCGGCGCTGGCCTCGGCCTGGCGATCGTACGTCGGGTAGTCACCAGCCATGGTGGCACCGTCGCCTTGCGCAACTTGCGGCCACGCGGACTGGAAGTATGCGTGACGTTACCTGGGGCACCGTGTGCATGAATGCTCAACGCCTGTGCATTGCCTTGCTGATCATCGCCTGCAGTACGCCTGCGGGCGCAGCCGATCGGCTGGTGATCTATCCGGCTGTGCAACCCGGGGGTGTGGTGCTCAGCGTGGCCTCCTCCACCGACAGCGAGGCGATAGCACCGTTGCTGGAGGACTATTTGCAGGACAAGCCAACCGTCGGCATCCGCTACCATGAACTCAAGGCGGAGCAGATCTACGTCGATGTCGTCGCTGGTCGTCTGCGCGCCGATACGCCGGATCTGTTGATCAGCAGCGCGATGGATCTGCAGACCAAGTTGGTCAACGATGGCTATGCGCTTCCTCATCCCATCGCGAAGGACGTCGCCAATGCCATGCCCGCATGGGCGCGCTGGCGCTCTGAAATCTATGGCTTCAGCTACGAGCCCATCGTGCTGGTCTACAACACCCGACTGCTCAAGGCCGATCAGGTGCCGCGCACGCACAAGGCGCTGCTTGATATGCTGCTGGATCCCGCGCAGCCGTTGCAGGGCCGCATAGGCACCTACGATCCGGCGGCCAGCAGCTTTGGCTACCTGCTGGCAACGCAGGATGCGCGGCTGGGCGATCTCTCTCGCGCCTTGATTACGGCACTGGGCATCAACCATGCCGTTTTGGCGAACGAAACCCGTGCGTTGCTGGATCAGATGGCCATCGGCCGACTCGCGCTGGGCTACAACTTGCTTGGCTCTTACGCTTTCGCACGCATCGCGCAGGGTGCGCCATTGGCAATCATGCCGTTCGATGACTACACCCTGGGCATTACGCGCACCGTACTAATTCCCAAGACCGCGACTCATCCCGGTGAGGCAGCGCGCTTCGTCGACTATCTGCTTTCGCCACGCGGGCAACGCGTACTTATCGAACGCACCGGCTTCCTGCCGATTCGAAACGATATTCCCCTCCCATCCATCGCAAAGGCCTATAAGGCCGAGCACGGGACCAAAATGCGCCCCATTCCGCTCGGTCCTGGCTTGCTGGTCTATCGGGATCGGTGGAAAGAACAGGATTTCATGAAGGACTGGCGCCAGGCCTTTGAGAATGGACCCGCTCCGAGGCCTCCCGAGCCGTCCCCGACCAATGTGCGGTGAAGGCTCCCGGCGCCAGCCGTACCATCAAAAGTAAACCTGTGCCCGCAGCTCGAAGACATGCGGATTCACTTGCAGGTTGCCACGGTCGCTAAAGGCCCAGATGTAGTTGGTCTGGAATTTCAGGTGCTCGCCGAGGTACCAGTTGGCGCCCACCGTCCAGTCGTGTTCCTTGCCGCCGGTGATGGAGCCGTCACTCAAGTCCAACTCGCTGTAGCGCACGGCAAGTTCGACGGCGCCCCAGGCATGCGTGGGACGAATCGCTTGCAGGTCGCGGCCGTTGTAGCGGCGGTCGGCCACGTTGCCGTCACTGTAGTAACGGGCCTCGCCGGTAAGCGTCCAGGTAGTGAATACGTAGTAGCCATGCGTGTCGAAGTCGGGCTTGCCGTTGTAGCGATTCACTTGGGCCTGCAGGTATTCGCCTTGCATCGACCAGGGGCCATCGATCCACAAAGCCTCGAAACCCTGTCGATCCACGCTTTTGCTGTAAGGCAGGCTGCCCGAATCGACCAGTCGCACGGGCGACAGCCCATCGCCCGGCCGCGCACGCAGACGCGCTGTCGGCGGCACCGTTCCGTCATCTGCCCAGTCCAGCTTTTCCCGTGAGGCCGAAAGGCCAAGATGCAGCGTATGGCCCAGGCGGTTGATCGGCACCCAGGCAGCGCGCGCCGCAACGGTCTGCCCAGGGTTGTTGCCATCGAAATCCTTGCGCCAGAAATAGTCGCCGACGTTGAGCACGAAATGCGGGCGCACCCAAGCCCAATCCACACCGGCGCGGCGTCCCTCCCAGATGGCCTGGGTCACCGGCGCCGTTTCCACGAAGGTGGTGGCCGAGGAGCTGGTGACGCCCTCGAAGCCTACCGGCGTCTTGGAATAACCGAAGCGGAAATTGCCAATATCCTTGCCAACGACGCCGCTGCTGCGCAGGCGCACGAAGGCGTCAGCCCACTGCTTGGCCTGGAAGTCGTATTGCACGATGGCGTCATACAAGCCGGGCTTGCGCAAGTAGAAGCCGAGATACTTGCGCCGATTGGTGGCCGAATCCTCAAGCCGCCCGTCATCGTGCGAGAAGTCGTTGATATCGTACTGATAGAGCATCGCCAGACCGAAATCGGTGCCATCGGACGCGGTAACGTGCGTGGGCCAGTTGCTGTAGAAATCGTAATCGTCCGCAAGAACGCGCGACGACGCCAGCAACATCAGGCTCGCGCACAGGCCCCAGCGTCGCATCGCCCTTGTCATTGAGGAACGTTGGTGGTTCTCGGTCATGGGCTCGCCTCCCAACGAGTGTTTGCATGCTGTCCAAGCTCTGGTGCGTCCGGAAATGACCATTGTGCATATGCACATACCATCGACCGAGGCATGTCGAACCGGATTTGGCCGTCCATACCGAAAACCGGCGCCCACGCGGCAGGCGCGACGAATGCTACGCAAGCCCCGGCGGGCAGACCTGATTTTGCTGCTTGACGGGCGACGCCCGCCGCACAGTCACAAAAACTCGACGCGTGCCCCCGTACATGTGAGCGGCGGGCCGGTTAAGCCGGCCGGGCAGTTTCGCTTTCGAGGCGACGTCCATGACCACGCACCCCACGCTCATCGTCTACAACGCGAAGATCCATACGGGCGTCGAACGACGCCCCGAGGCCCAGGCGCTGGCCGTGACCGGTCGCCGTATTGCCGCCGTGGGCACCAACGGCCAGATAAGGTCGCTGGCAGGGCCCGCCACCGTGGTCATCGACGCAGGCAAGCGACGCGTGATTCCCGGCCTGATCGACTCGCACCTGCACCTGATTCGCGGCGGCCTGGACTACAACCTGGAACTGCGCTGGGACGGCGTTCCCTCGTTGGCCGATGCCATGCGCATGCTGGCTGATCAGGTGGCTCGCACGCCCGCGCCCCAATGGGTGCGCGTGGTCGGCGGCTTCTGTGAACACCAGTTCGCGGAGCGACGCCTGCCCACGCTTGATGAGCTCAACCACGTGGCGCCGTCGACGCCCGTGTTCATTCAGCACCTGCACGATCGCGCACTGCTGAATGGGGCTGCGCTGCGGGCATGCGGCTATACCCGCGACACGCCGGATCCCGCCGGTGGTCACATGGAATGGGATAGCTCGGGCGCACCTACGGGCGTGCTGCTGGCCACGCCCGACGCCACGCCGCTGCAAGCCGCGTTGGCGTGTGCCCCAAAGCTGCCGTACGAATACCAGATCAACGCCACTCGTCAGCTCATGCGGGAACTCAACCGGCTTGGCGTCACCAGTGTGATCGACGCTGGCGGCGGCGTGCAGCACTACCCCGACGACTACCGGGTTATCGAAGAGCTACATCAACACCACTTGCTGACCACACGCATTGCCTATCACCTGAGTGCGCGGCGCGCCGGTGAGGAGTCAGAGGACTTCAGGCATTGGTCGGCCATCAACCATTGCGGCGAGGGAGACGAATTCTATCGGCTCAACGGCGCCGGTGAGATGCTGGTGTTTTCGGCAGCCGACTTTTCGGATTTCCGCCAGCGGCGCCCGGAGTTGCCACTTTCGATGGAAGGGGACCTCGAGCAGGTAGTGCGGCTGCTGGCGGCGCGCAATTGGCCCTGGCGCATGCATGCCAGCTATGACGAAACCATCAGCCGTGCGCTCGATGTGTTCGAGCGTGTGCAGCAGGACATACCTTTGCAAGGCCTGCGATGGTTCTTCGATCACGCCGAGATGGTCTCGGACCGCAATCTCGAACGCATCGCGCAACTGGGTGGTGGCATTGCCGTGCAACACCGCATGGCATACCAGGGCGAGTACTTCGCAGAGCGCTATGGCGCAACGGCGGCCACGCGTGCGCCGCCGTTGCGGCGAATGCTGGCCATGGGTGTCCACGTCGGTGCGGGCACCGACGGCACGCACCTGACGGGCTATGACCCATGGACCGCGCTGTACTGGCTGACTACCGGCAAGACCTTGGGTGGGTTGTCCCTGGTGCCGCAAGCCGATTGCGTCGACCGCGGCACCGCACTGGCCCTGTTTACGCGTGCCAACACATGGTTTTCCGACGAAGAAGGCATCAAGGGCCAGCTCGATATCGGGCAGCTGGCCGACTTCGCGGTTCTGTCCGAGGATTATTTCGAGGTGCTCGACGAGCGGATCCGCCAGATCGTTGCCGAACTCACCGTGGTGGACGGGCGCATCGTCTACGCCCACGGGCCGTTCCGCAGCTACGACCCGCCTGCCCCTGCGCCGATGCCCGACTGGTCGCCCGTAAACTTCGGCAGCCGTTGCTGGAAGGGCTCACCGGCATCCCTGCCCGATCGCCCTTCCATGCTGGACAGCGTCCGCTAGGGCAACGTCAGAAGCGCAGCCGCAGGAACAACGAAGGCCCTTTCAATCGCATATCCAGGTCAGCCTGATAACCCGGATGGTTCTGGTCCAGGCGAATGCGCGTATAGCCGTACTCGCCGCCAATACCCAGGTTCTCGAGCGGAAACCATTCCATGCCCAGTGCTGCGTTGTAGATGTGACCGGCCAGATCGCCGCCATTCTTCTTCACCCCGTACGCATCCACGTACATGCGAAGGTTATGCGTGAACGCATGTCGCCAGCCAAGCTGCAACACCGGCGCCCATGCTGTTTCGTGACTGCTCGCCACGGCGTTGACGCTCTCATCGCCAAGGGATGCCCCGCCTTCGACGCGCGCCTTGATGCCGTAATAGGCAGCACCCACGCCCACGCCGAAAACATCATTGCTTTGGCCAAACCACCAGCGGTATGCAGCGCTGCCGAAATTGAAGTTGAGCTTGCCGTCCACGTGTGCTTCGGCCGGAAAGTCGTAGCCGTCATAGCTTAGATCGCGGCTGATCGAGCGACCGTGCGTGCGATCGAGGCCAAAAAAATCGAACGAAAAACCCTGGTGATCACCAATCAGGAAATCCAGCCGCGCACGCGGCACGGTCTTGTATTGCTGGAATCCCAGATCGTCCTCCAGGCTGACATGCCCACCGAATTGGCCGTTGTGGGTGCTCGCGCCAATCTGTGTCTGCGAATCGGCGTAGAACCCGCCGATCCACACGCTTACGCGATCCAATGCCGGCGAAGTATCGGCAAAGGCCGGTGCGCTGCCGAGTGCGGCCAGTCCAAAGACAAGGTTGCGCGCACTGCGGCCAACGATATGCATGTGTCGATTCATCGATCATCTCCCTGGGCGGAGCCCGCACCGTAGTGGCGCAAATGTCGATGTTCGGTACCTGATTTGTGACCGTTATGCATAGAAGCGAACCACCGTGCAGGAATGTCAGCGCCACGCACGCGGCATCTCGACAAACTGTCGACGCGTATGCATGAGGCCATCGCGCGAAATACGTGGGCCGTGCACATCCACGGTTTTGTATGCCGCCAACACATTCGACAGCATCGAACGTGTTCATCGAAATGTTGATACGGAAAGCGCCGGCCGGACGCGCAGCATGACGTCATCACCAAACACCACCCACCTTGGAGACCGTCATGAATCGCTTCACCAACAAAACCATTCTCGTCACCGGCGGCAACAGCGGTATTGGCCTGGCCAGCGCCAAGGCGTTTGCCGCCGAGGGCGCACGCGTGGTTATCACCGGTCGCGACGCAGCAGCTCTGGAACAGGCCAGGGCCGAGCTCGGCGTCAACGCGCTGGCCATTCGCAACGATGCTGGCTCGCTGGCCGCCGCGAAGGACCTGGCCAGTGCGCTATCGAACAAGGGCATCACGCTGGATGCCGTCTTCATCAATGCCGGCGTGGCGAAGTTTGCGCCGCTCACCGCGGTGGATGAGTCCCTGTGGGATCTCACCTTCAACACCAATGTGAAAGGCCCTTACTTCCAGATCCAGGCACTCATGTCGCTG
The DNA here is from genome assembly GCA_963783075.1 of uncultured Gammaproteobacteria bacterium. GTDB lineage: Bacteria > Pseudomonadota > Gammaproteobacteria > Xanthomonadales > Rhodanobacteraceae > Dyella. Next base: position 197,291 of record CAWAMF010000007.1, read on the forward strand.
CTCAATGTCGGCGCATCCATCGTCATCAACGGCTCGATCAATGCCCGCATCGGCATGCCCTCGTCGTCGGTTTATGCGGCAAGCAAGGCGGCAATAATCTCGCTGGCCAAGACCTTGTCGGCCGAACTGCTGCCGCTGGGTGCGCGCGTCAATGTGGTCAGCCCGGGCCCCGTGCATACGCCAATCTACGGCAAGCTTGGCCTCGACCAGGCCGCGCTGGACGCCACGGCGGCCCAGATCCAGGCGCAGGTGCCCCTGGGACGCTTTGGCAAGCCGGAGGAGATTGCCGCGACCGTGCTGCATTTATCTGCCCCGGAATCCGCCTTCATCGTCGGCACCGAGATCATCGCCGACGGCGGCATGAGCCAGCTGTAAACCGTCGTTGCCCCGCCGCTTCGGTGGTCGGGCAGCGGGAAGAAAGGTGTTTGCGCCGGTCTGCCCTGACCGGCGTCAGAGCAGATGCATGCAGGTTTGAGCACACTCCCGTCTCTTATCTCCTCATTTCAAGGCCGCCTGACATGCGCCCCGCGACTACCCCTCCCATACAGGCATCCCATCCACTGGCCCTGCTATGGACGGCGCCGCATCGGGCCATGTTCTTCGTCGGCGCGGTGGCATTGCTAACCAGCATGCTGTGGTGGACGTGGGTCCTGTTCGCCGGCTGGCGCGGCCTGCCGATGGCCAGCTATGCGCTGCCGCCGGCAATCGCGCACGGGCTGCTGATGCAGTACACCACCCTCGCACCATTTGTGCTGGGCTTTCTGCTCACGGTATTTCCGCGCTGGCTCGATCTTCCCGCCGTGCCGCGCAGCGGCTACGCCGTGGTATTTGGCCTGGTGCCTGGCGGCGGCTTGCTGGTACTGGCTGCACAGAATGGCTGGCCGACCGCGCTACCGTTCGGCTTGGGCGCAATGCTGCTGGGTTGGTTGACGGCAATGATGATGCTTGGCCGGTGCCTGCGTCGACGCCTTGGCGACATGTGGGCCGTGTCATCGATGATCGCACTGGCTTTCGGCGCGCTCGGCCTCGCACTGGCGCTTTCGTACACCCTGGGCGGTGGCCCTGCGGTGCTGCGCGCCGCCGTCGACATCGGTACATTCGGACTGCTGCTGCCGATCTACTTCACTGTGGCGCATCGAATGGTGCCGTTCTTTTCCGGCAACGTGATCATCGGCTATCGCGTGGTGCGCCCCGCCTGGTCGCTGTGGTGCCTATGGGCATTGAGCCTTGCCCATCTTGCGATCGAGCTGTGCGACGGCGCACGTTGGCGCTGGCTCGCCGACCTGCCGCTGACCGGCGTGTTGTTGTGGCAATGGCTTGCGTGGCAACCATGGAAAGCGCGCAAGCCAGGGCTGCTCGCTGTGCTGTACATCGCACTGGCCTGGTTGCCGCTTTCCATGGGCCTGTTTGCCGCCGAAAGCCTACGCATGTTCCTCACCCATGCTGGCGCATGGGCGCGCGCCCCGCTGCATGCACTCACCATCGGCTTCTTCAGTTCAATGTTGGTTGCCATGGTGACCCGGGTCACCCATGGCCATTCCGGCCGGCCGCTGGCGATGGGCGTGGTGCCTTGGCTTGCGTTCGCTGGCACGCAGATCGCTGGCGTGGTGCGCGTGCTGGCCGATGCCACCAGCCAACCGTGGCCGTGGTACCTGCTGGCCGCCACGCTGTGGTTGCTCGCCTTATCGCCCTGGGCCGCGCGCTCGTTATGGATTTATCTGACGCCTCGCCGAGACGGCAAGCCCGGCTGAGTCACGCTTTACGAGGACCCACCTATGGCCCTGTTCCCACACGCCAATGAAATCGGCATCGCCACACTGGTCGACCGCTTTTACGACAAGGTACGTGCCGATGACGAACTTGGTCCGGTGTTCAACGCGGCCATCCACGACTGGACCGCGCACACGCATCTGTTGCGCGACTTCTGGTCATCGGTGGTGTTGCGCTCCGGGCGCTACCAGGGCAATCCAATGGGCGTTCATCGCGCGCTGCCGCCGTTCCCGCAACAACTGTTTCATCGCTGGCTGGCGCTTTGGCGCGAAACAGCCCACGAAGTATTTGAGCCACCCGCCGCAGAGCTATTCATAGGGACGGCCGAGCGCGTGGCGCAAGGCCTCAGCCTCGGCTTGAACCAGGGACGTCTGTCGCTGGAGCAGCCTTCGCGCGTGGTGGGGCCTTTGCATATCGTGTCGTAGTGTCGGCCTGCGCCTGACCTGCCAGCACTTTCATCCGCGGCCTGCGAGAGTACACTCTAAAGATGAGAATGACTCGCATATGCAAAAGGTTTCTCAGCCTCCCGCTACTCGCACTCATCGTCATGGTTGCCATGACTGGCAACGTGTGGGCAGAAGAAACGCCGGCAGCGGTATCGCAAACCTGGCAAATGCTCGATTACCTGGCGACTGACTACGCTGGTGCGGTGAACAACGGCACGGTAGTGAGCGCCTCCGAATACGACGAGATGCGCGAGTTCGCACGTAACGCGCGCGAACGCATCCACACGCTGCCGCCCTCGCCTGCTTCGACAGAGCTGCTCAAACAGGCCGATGCACTGGTCGCATCGATCGACACCAAAGCCTCGCAGGCACAGGTCGCCCGGCAAGCTCACGCGCTCGCCGACGCGCTGCTGCAGGCGTACCCGGTGCCCACGGCGCCTACCCATACCCCCGACATCGCGCGGGGCGCTGCGCTCTTTCAAAGCCAGTGCGCCGCCTGCCACGGCGCCACCGGAAAGGGCGACGGCCCGGTTGGGCGCACGCTGTCACCGCCGCCCATCAACTTTACCGACCAGGGCCGCGCCGACCAGCGCAGCGCGCTGTCGCTGTACGAGGTGATTACTCAGGGCGTGGAAGGCACTCCGATGGCCAGCTATGCCACCAGCCTGAGCGCGGATGATCGCTGGGCACTGGCGTATTACGTTGGCACCCTGGCCTATCCCAAGGCATCCGCGCGCGGCGAGCAGATATGGCGCGGCAGCCGTGCCGCACGCAGCGATATCGCCTCGCCCAACGAACTCTCCCGCGCACGCGTCACGCAGTTGTCCGACACACTGGGCGTCGAGCAGGCCCGCCTGATCCTGGGCTATTTGCGTGGCCATCCTGATGCCGTACAGCAGGCGCTTGCCGGCATTCCGTTGGCACGGGCGCGACTGGCAAGCAGCGTATCTGCGTATCGAACGGGCGAGGTGGAACAGGCGCGGCAGTTCGCGTTGTCAGCCTATCTGGATGGCGTGGAACCGGTGGAGGCGCAGCTCAATACCCGCGACGCCGATTTACGCGCACGCATCGAAACGGCCATGGGCGCTTATCGCACGCATCTCGCCGATGGCGCCGCAGCCACCGATGTCGCGGCGCAAGCGGATGCCATCGACCAGTTGCTCACTCGTGCGGAACAGATCACCGCTGATGCGGCGAGCAGCCCCGTGACGATTTTCCTCGGTGCGCTGACCATCCTCGTGCGTGAAGGACTCGAAGCGTTGCTGGTAGTGGTGGCTTTGCTGGCTTTCCTGCGCAAGGCCGAACGGCACGATGCAACGCGCTATGTGCACGCCGGCTGGTTGCTGGCGCTGTTGGCGGGCGCGATCACCTGGGCCGTGGCCAGCTATGCGATCTCCATCAGCGGGGCCAGCCGCGAACTCACCGAAGGGCTGTCGTCGCTGTTCGCCGCCGCGGTACTGCTTGGCGTGGGCTTGTGGATGCACCAGAAAAGCATCGGCGGCCGCTGGCAGGCTTATCTCAAAACCAAGATGACGACGGCACTGGATCGACGCTCCGCCTGGTTCGTATTCGGCCTCACCTTCATCTCGGTCTATCGCGAAGTGTTCGAAACCATCCTGTTCTATACGGCGTTATGGAACGAAGGCCAAGGCCTCTGGTTGCTCGCTGGTATCGGCGTTGGCGCGCTGGTGCTTGGCCTGATTGCGTGGGTGTTGCTGCGCACTAGCCGCCGCCTGCCGCTGGGCCTGTTCTTCTCGATCAGCTCGGTAATTATCGCGGTGCTGGCCGTGGTGCTGGCCGGCAAGGGCGTGGCGGCGCTGCAGGAGGCTGGCTGGATGTCAGTGAGTGTGGCCCCCGTACCTGCCATCGACCTGCTCGGCATCTACCCCACTTGGCAGACGCTGCTGGCCCAGCTCGCCGTGGCGGTGATGCTGGTCATCGGGTTTACGGTCAACCGCTGGCGAGCGCGCACCGCCTGAACGCGGCCCGGCGCAGCTTCGTATTCCTTAACGCGTTTTCTGGGAAAATCGACGCCTCAAGCGGCGCGGACCCTCGCGCCGCCTTTTTTGCGTACGGGTGATAGCGGTGATTGAGCTGGTGGGTTTTGATGGCGACGACACGCTGTGGCACAGCGAGGGTTACTACCAGTCGGCGCATGGCGAATTCGAGCGGATCGTTGGCGAATATATCGACCTCGCCAACGCTCGCCTGCATGATCGCCTGCTGGAAACCGAACGTCGCAACATCCGGCTTTTTGGCTACGGTGCCAAGGGCATGACCCTGTCGATGCTGGAGTCGGCCATCGAGATGACCGAGTCGCGCATCAACGCCACCGATCTGCATCGCATCATCGAGATCGGCAAGCAGGTGCTGGCTCATCCCGTGGAATTGCTGCCCGGCATCCGTACCGCCTTGGAAGCCGTTGCGGCGCGCCATCGCGTGGTATTGATCACCAAGGGCGACCTGTTCCATCAGGAACAAAAAGTAGCCAGCAGCGGATTGGCCGACCTGTTCCACCGCATCGAAATCGTTTCGGAAAAAGACCACCGCGCCTACCGCAGCGTGCTCGACGAAATGGACGTGAGCCCACAGCACTTCGCCATGGTGGGCAATTCAGTGCGCTCGGACATCGCTCCGGTGGTGCAGCTCGGCGGCTGGTGCGTGTACATGCCCTACCACGTGACCTGGGCGCACGAGACGGACACCGATTTTGTCGACAGCACCTCGCGTGTGGTGCAAGTGGAAGAGCCGCACGGCATCGCTCGCGCCGTCGAGGAGTTGCAGGCTCGTGCTGCCGCCTGAAGCCATCGCCGAATCCCTGTCGTTGATGCCACCGGCAAGCATTGAGAGCGATCGTGCGCGTCTTCGCGATTTCATCGAGACGCACCCGCGCCTGTTCGTGCTTACCGGTGCCGGTTGCAGCACCGACTCCGGCATTCCCGACTACCGTGATGCCAACGGCGGCTGGAAGCGTCCCCAACCGGTGACCTATCAAGCCTTCATGGGTGAACGCAGCACGCGCCAACGCTACTGGGCGCGAAGCCTGGTGGGCTGGCGTCGTTTCGGCAGGGCCACGCCCAATGCCACGCATCTGGCGCTGGCCCGCCTGGAGCAACAGGGGCGCGTCGCGACCCTGCTCACGCAAAACGTCGACGGCTTGCATCAGGCAGCAGGTCATCAGTCGGTCATCGACCTGCATGGCCGACTGGACGAAGTGCGCTGCATGAATTGCGAGCACCGCATGCCGCGCGAAACGTTCCAACATGCACTGATACAGCGCAACCCGGCCTGGGCCACGCTGGATGCCCATGACGCGCCGGACGGCGATGCGGATCTGGAAGGACGCGATTTCTCCGACTTCGACATTCCGCCGTGCCCGCAGTGCGGCGGCGTCATGAAACCCGATGTGGTGTTTTTCGGGGAAAGCGTGCCACGTGCGCGGGTTGACGCGGCCGTCACATCACTGAACGAGTCCGATGCCGTGCTCGTCGTCGGCTCGTCGCTGATGGTCTTCTCGGGCTACCGCTTCGTGGCCGCCGCGGCGCGCGAAGGCAAGCCCGTAGCCGCGGTAAACCTGGGTCGTACACGGGCCGACCCGCTGCTCCATCTGAAGATCGAACAGCCCTGCGCCGAGGCATTGGCCTTTATTCCCTGATCGCTTGTGGCGTGCTGCTCGCGCATTGTCACAATTTGATGCAGAGTAGGCGTCCCGGTCATCTGGGTGTCACTTCATGAATGCCAGGCTGCATCATCGAGCCGTGCCATCACGTGTTTCACGGCCTCGCGCCTCCTCTGCGCACGAGCCGCATTCCCAGTTTGACTATGTCCGCAAGACGCTGGACGGCTATCTCGACAAGGCGTCGGACGCGCGCAAGCGGCTATTGGAAGAGCCCTACGACGCCAAGCTGCTGCATGCATGGCGCGTCAATCTGCGTCGTGTCACGGCCACGCTCAAGGATGTGGCAAAGCTTTCCGACGACGATGACCTGCGCGACGTGCAGGATTACCTGCGCAGTTGCCGCGGACCCACCGGCCAGTGCCGCGATATCGATATCCTGGCTCACGAAACGCTGCCGGCCTTCATCGACCAGAACGGCGACAAGGCGAACGGCGCCACCGGCGCGCAAAAGGTGCTCGCGGACAAGCAGGAAGAAGCGCATCGCCATGCCATCGCCGCACTCAGGAAAAGCAATCTTGCGGTGCCCTTGCGATCCTGGCGACACTGGTCGGCAACGCTTGAACCACCCACCGATGGCAGGGTGCGCAAGATCGCCGCTTCAGCCATTGAGAAGCGCTATGCCGCGGTAAAGAAGCGCGCGGCCAAACTCGATGGCAGCCAGAAACGACTACATCGCCTGCGTAGCGCGATCAAGAAGCTGCGCTACAGCATCGACCTGTATCGGCACGCTTTCCCCAAGCAGTTTCCGAACGCGTGGCTGAAACAACTGGCTGACCTGCAGGGCCACCTGGGCGTGGCCCACGATCGCATGATGGGACGTCAGCTTTGGGACACCGCCGTCAGCGTCGAAGGCGAAGCGCCGCTCCGCAAACCCTTCCGCCGCTGGGGCAAGCGCACGGCTTACGAGGCCTCGGAGAAGGCCGCGCCCTCACTGGCCAAGCTCGATCACCTGAACCACTTTTGGCGCAAGCCCGAGGATAAGCCCGCTCACCGGCGCGACCGGAAAAAGTCGCGCAACATCGTCGACGACTCATCGGCCAGCAAGCCACCCTCCACCGCGACGCGGTGATTGTGGCGTTCGGAAATCAGCGTGTCGAACACGCTGCCGGCGGCACCGGTCTTGGGATCGGTCGCGGCATAAACCACGCGACCGATGCGCGCATGCACCAGCGCCATCGCACACATCGCGCACGGCTCCAGCGTCACGTACAAGGTGGCGCCCGGCATGCGGTAATTCGACAGCTTCTCGCCCGCAGCGCGCAACGCCATGATCTCGGCGTGCGCACTGGGGTCGTTGAGCGTGATGTTACGGTTCCAGCCCAGGCCAATGATGTCGCCGTCGTGCACCAGCACAGCACCCACCGGCACTTCGTTCTCGGCGTCGCGTGCGTGCGCGGCCAATTGCAGCGCATGCTGCATGTAGCGGTTGTCTTCCGGGGAAAAGGTCGGGGCCGAAAAAAGCGTGTCGTCAGTCATCAGGTGGGTCGTTACGTGCGCAAGTGGCCAATTCTACAGCCGCGCGCCCCATTCACGCCCTGGCAGTGATGGCGATGACGAAATCGAGGAAGGCGCGCACCTTCGCAGACAGATGATGGCGCGAGGGATATAGCGCATACAGCGGAAAATGTTCGTCCGGCCAGTCGGCAAACAGCTCCACCAGCTGTCCACTGGCCAGCAGATGTTCGGTCCCCACGGCCATCACCTGAGCGATACCGTAGCCTGCCAGGCAGGCGCCATGCATGGTGCCGCCGTCGTTGACGATGAGCCTTCCACTCGTTTTCACGGCCAGCTTTCGGCGCTTGCGGTGGAATTCCCAGGGAAAGGTATGGCCCGTCGCTGGATCCCTGAATTCAATGCAGACATGCCGGTCGCCCTCCAACTCGCGTGGTTCCGTGGGACGTCCGTATCGCTTGAGATATGACGGCGCGGCCACCGTGAGGATGCGGGTATCGAGCAGCTTGCGTGCGACCAGGCTGGACACCGGTGGCTCGCCGAACCGCACGGCCAGGTCAAAGCCGTCGGCAACGATATCGCCAAGCTGATCGCGCGTGGCCAGTTCGACTTGCAACAACGGGTGTGCGTCCATGAACTCGCCCATGCGCGGCGCCAGCACCATGCGCGAAAACAGTGGGTCCATATGCACGCGCAGCCGGCCGCGCACGGCAACTGCGCCTTGTGCCGCGCTGGTGGCCGCCTCCTCCAGGCCCGCCAGCAGGGGCATCACCTGCTCGTGAAGCCGCCGCCCTTCGTCGGTGAGGCTCACCGAACGCGTGGTGCGATCGAACAGGCGAATACCGAGCCGCGACTCCAGCCGCGCAATGGCCCGGCTGACGCCCGGCGGTGACATGTCCAGCGCCTCGCCCGCGGCGGCGAAACTGCCTGCGTGCACCACGGCCGTGAATACACTCATGCCATTGAGGACGCGCTCGTCGAAGGCCATCGGTTAGTGCCATTTTGTCACTTATTCAATGACATTCATGTTATCGCGAAATGAATGAGCAGCACCGAGAATGGGCGCCAACGCGGCAACCATGCCGCCTTTTCCCGGAGTAACCAACATGTTTGCAGTCATGGGTGTGACCGGCCAGGTCGGTAGCCAGGTGGCCTCGCAGCTGCTCCACGCGGGCCATCAAGTACGGGTTGTGGTCCGTGACGCCAGCAAGGCGCACGCGTGGGCTGAGCGCGGTTGCGAAGTGGCCGTCACCACGGCCGACGACCACGCCGGGCTCACGGCCGCCTTTGCCGAAACGGAGGGCGTGTTCCTGATGATTCCGCCGGACTACGATCCGGCGCCCGGCTTTCCCGCCATCCGCAACGTCATCGCCGCAGCCAGTGCCGCGATCTCGGCGGCGCGACCAGGCAAGCTCGTTTTCCTGTCCAGCGTGGGCGCCCAGGTCGAGCGGCCCTCCCTGCTGAACAACTCGCGCATGGTCGAACAGGCGTTGCGCACCCTGCCCGTACCCACGGCTTTCATGCGCGCCGCGTGGTTCATGGAGAACGCCTCGTGGGACGTGGCACCGGCGAAAGCGGGTGTGATACCCAGCTTCCTGCAACCGTTGGATCACGCCATACCGATGGTCGCCACCGCCGATATCGCCCGCACCATCGCCAACGTGTTGCAGGAAACGTGGTCGGGCTCCCGCACCATCGAGCTGGAAGGGCCGCGCCGCTACAGCGCCAACGACATCGCCGATGGCTTCGCCGCCGTACTCGGGCACGCGGTACGCACCGAGCCGGTGCCGCGCGAAACCTGGGAGGCGCTTTTCCGCGCGCAAGGCATGCGCCACCCCGAGCCGCGAATGCAGATGCTCGATGGGTTCAACCAGGGCTGGATCGATTTCGAAGGCGGCACGACGGAACCACGTCGTGGCGACGTCGATCTTGATACGGTGCTGCGCGGCCTGGTCATGCGCAGCGAGTTATGCCTTCAGGAGTGTCCATGTCCACCTTGCCCACCGCTCTTATCATCGGCGCCTCACGCGGCCTCGGGCTGGCGCTGGTCGACGAATATCTCAAGCGAGGCTGGCAAGTCATCGCCGCCGTGCGCGGCGATCGTCATACCCCTCTGCATGATCCGGGCAGGGCCCGCGAACGGTCGACTGGAGATTGCCCAGGTCGACATCGATGTGGAAGACGAGGTGGCCGCCCTGCGCCGTCGAGCTGCAGGCACGGCGGCTAGACCTGCTGTTCGTGAATGCCGGTGTCGCGATCAACCCGGATGCCGCCATCGGCGCCGTAAGCACGGAGGACTTCGTCCGCATGATGGTGACCAACGCGCTAAGCCCCATGCGCCTGATCGAATCGTTCGAATCGCTGGTGCCCCCACCGGCACCATCGCCGCGATGTCTTCCGGACTGGGCAGCGTCAGGCGACAACGTCGATGGTGGCTGGGAGGGCTACCGCGCCAGCAAGGCGGCCCTCAACACGCTGATGCGCAGCTTCGCCGCTCGCCAGCCGGCCGACCCGCGCAGCCTGCTGCTGATCGCGCCGGGCTGGGTGCGCACCGACATGGGCGGCCCCGAGGCTGTCGCTGGTCGATCGAGCGAGAGCATCCCGCGGGTAGTCGACGTGGTCAGCGCACAGGCAGGCCGCACCGGCCTGAGTTACCTGGACTATCCGGGGCGCACAGTGCCTTGGTGAACGGCGAAGACTATCTGATTAATCAATGTGATAGCCGACCTTCCTAAGAAAGTGAGCATGGCCATTGGGAGCCGAACTCACTCCCACTCAATGGTTGCAGGAGGCTTGCCACTGATGTCATAAACGACACGAGAAACACCACGCAACTCGTTGATAATGCGATTTGAAACCTTGCCAAGGAAGTCGTACGGCAGGTGCGCCCAATGGGCCGTCATGAAGTCGATGGTTTCCACCGCGCGCAGCGCGATCACCCATTCGTAGGCCCGGGCATCGCCCACCACGCCTACCGACTTCACCGGCAGGAACACCGCGAACGCCTGGCTGGTCTTGTCGTACAGATCCCAGGCGCGCAGCTCTTCGATAAAGATGGCGTCGGCACGGGCCAGCAGCTCGGCGTACTCCGGCTTTACCTCGCCCAGAATGCGCACGCCCAGGCCCGGACCCGGGAACGGATGGCGGTAGACCATCTCGCGCGGCAGGCCCAGCTCGACACCGATGCGGCGCACTTCATCCTTGAACAACTCGCGCAACGGCTCGATCAGCTTGAGCTTCATGTGCTCAGGCAGGCCGCCCACGTTGTGGTGGCTCTTGATGACGTGCGCCTTGCCGGTCTTGCTGCCGGCCGACTCGATCACGTCTGGGTAGATGGTGCCCTGCGCCAGCCACTTCACGTGACCATCGCCGGAGGCCGTGACCTTGGCCGATTCCTCGTCGAAGATCTCCACGAACAGACGGCCGATGATCTTGCGCTTGGCCTCCGGGTCTGCCACACCTTCCAATGCCTTGAAGTAGCGCTCGGCGGCGTTGACGCGAATGACCTTGACGCCCATGTGCTCGGCCATGGTGGCCATCACCTGGTCGCCTTCCTTCCAGCGCAGCAGACCGGTGTCGACAAACACGCAGGTCAGCTGCTTGCCGATGGCCCGGTGCAGCAGCGCGGCCACGACGGACGAATCCACGCCACCGGACAGCCCCAGCAGCACATGGTCGTCACCCACCTGGGTGCGCACGCGCGCTATCTGGTCCTCGATGATCTGCGCGGCCGTCCACAGCGTCTGGCAGCCGCAAATTTCCGTGACGAAACGCTTGAGCAGCGCGGTGCCCTGCTTGGTGTGCGTCACTTCAGGATGGAACTGCACGCCGTACCAGAGCTTGTCCTCGTTCTCCATCACGGCAACCGGAATGCGGTCGGTGGTCCCAGTGATGGCGAAGCCCGGCGGCGCCCTGGACACGTGGTCGCCATGGCTCATCCAGACGTCCAGACGGTGGCTGGTATCGTGATCGCTCAAGCCCTCAAACAGTCGGCTTGAAGAAGTGATGTCCACTTCCGCGTGGCCAAACTCGCGTGCATCGGCCGCTTCGGTGGCGCCACCGAGCTGTGCCGCGAGCGTCTGCATGCCGTAGCAAATGCCAAGGATCGGCAGGCCCGAATCGAACACCTGCTGCGGCGCCCTGGGCGCACCTGGCAGCGTGGTGGATTCCGGGCCACCGGACAGGATGATGCCCTTGGCGCCATACGCGGCGATCTCAGCCGGGTCGTGGTCCCACGCCCATATCTCGCAGTAAACACCGATCTCGCGCACGCGGCGGGCGATCAGCTGCGTGTATTGCGCGCCGAAATCGAGGATGAGGATTTTGTCGCTATGGATGTCGGTCATGACGTCATGGCTGTGGGGTCGGAAAGAGAAGGGTCGGATCGCCATGGCGCGCCGACCCTGAAACGGCTACCTGCTCGTCATCCCTGCGAAGGCAGGGATCCAGTGCCTTGGCACCACTCCGAAGGCGCTGGATTCCCGCCTTCGCGGGAATGACGGTGCAACGAATATGCTGCCCGGTACACCGGTCACCGGGCGATGCAGGAAGGCGGTGATCGTATCCATGCCGCCTTCCTCATGCGCCCTCACGAATTGAGCCGATAGTTCGGCGCTTCCTTCGTGATCTGGATGTCGTGCGGATGCGCCTCGGTGACGCCCGCACTGGTCACCTTCACGAACTGCGCCTTCTGGCGCACGTCCTCGACGGTGGCCGCCCCCAGGTAACCCATCGAGGCACGCAAGCCGCCGATCAGCTGATGGATGATGTTGCTCAGCGGACCGCGGTACGGCACGCGACCTTCGATGCCTTCCGGCACCAGCTTGTCGGCGTCCGCCTCGTCCTGGAAGTAGCGATCCTTGGAACCCAGTGCCATGGCACCCAGCGAACCCATGCCGCGGTAGCTCTTGTAGGAGCGGCCCTGGAACAACTCGACTTCGCCCGGCGATTCTTCGGTGCCGGCAAACATCGAACCCAGCATGACGGTGGAGGCACCAGCGGCCAACGCCTTCGGAATGTCGCCCGAATAGCGGATGCCGCCATCAGCGATCAACGGGATCTCGATCCTTCAGCGCGGTGGCCACCAGGTCGATCGCAGTGATCTGCGGCACGCCTACGCCAGCGACGACACGCGTGGTGCAGATCGAGCCAGGGCCCACGCCCACCTTCACCGCATCCACGCCGGCGTCGAGCAGCGCACGCGCCGCCTCGCCAGTGACGATGTTGCCGGCAATCACCTGCACCTGGGGGTAGTGCTTCTTCACCCACGCGGCACGTTCGATCACGCCCTGCGAATGACCATGCGCAGTGTCCACCACCAGCACGTCTACGCCGGCATCGACCAGCGCTTCAATGCGCTGTTCGGTGTCACCACCCACACCTACCGCCGCGCCAACCACCAGACGCTCATGGCGATCCTTGGCGGCGTTCGGGTTGTCGCGGGCTTTCTGGATGTCCTTGACCGTGATCAGGCCACGCAACTGGTAATCGCTGTTGACCACCAGCACCTTTTCGATGCGGTACTTGTGCAGCAGCTGCAGCACTTCGTCCTGGCTGGCGCCCTCGCTCACCGTCACGAGCTTGTCCTGGCGCGTCATGATGTTGCGCACCGGGTCGTCGTGCTTGCGCTCGAAGCGCAGGTCGCGGCTGGTCACGATGCCCACCAGCTTTTCGCCATCCACCACCGGCACGCCGGAGATGTTGTGCGCGCGGGTGAGCTGCAGCACTTCGCGAATGGAAGTGTTGGGGCCAACCGTGATGGGGCTGCGAATGACGCCGGCTTCGAACTTCTTCACCAGGCGCACTTCGGCGGCCTGCAGCTCGGCGCTCATGTTCTTATGGATGATGCCGATGCCGCCCTGCTGGGCCATGGTGATGGCGAGGCGGGCTTCGGTCACCGTGTCCATGGCGGCGGACACGATGGGAATGTTCAGGCGCAGATTGCGGGTCAGCCGCGTGGAAGTATCCACATCGCGCGGCAGGACGGCCGAATGGGCCGGAACGAGGTAAACGTCGTCGTAGGTGAGAGCCTCGGCGAGTATGCGCATGCGAAAAGTCCCGCTGCAAAGAGGAAATTATACGCGGAAGCCGACGCGCTCGCCACACGCTGCATGAACGGTTTGTTGGAACGCATGGTGGGCGCGACTTCAGACGCGACGCGATGAATCCGATCTCGCGGTCGTGGCCACTAAAGTTGCTCCCACCACGAAAAAATCAAGCCCGATGCAACAGCGCGCCTGCCTCGGCTGCTTCCAGCGTGTTTTCCAGCAGCGTCGCTACCGTCATCGGACCCACGCCGCCAGGCACTGGCGTAATCCAGCTGGCGCGCTCGGCAGCCGCATCGAAATCGACATCGCCTACCAGACGCCCGTCTTCCAGGCGATTGATACCGACGTCCACCACCACGGCGCCAGGCTTGATCCATTCACCCTTGACCAGGCCGGGCTTGCCTACCGCGACGATCACGATATCGGCCTGTCGCACGAACTGCTCAAGGTCGCGGGTGAAGCGATGGCAGCACGTGGTGGTGCAGCCAGCAATCAGCAGCTCGAGCGCGAGCGGACGGCCAACATGGTTGGAGACGCCCACCACCACAGCATGCTGTCCGCGCACGGGTCGATCCGTGTGTCCCAGCAAGGTCATCACACCACGCGGTGTGCACGGGCGCAGACCAAAACGACGCAACGCCAGTCGGCCCACGTTGACAGCCTGGAAGCCATCGACGTCCTTGCCGGGATCGATACGATCAACCAGGGCATCCTCGTCGATGTGATCCGGCAGCGGCGACTGCACCAGGATGCCGTGCACGGCCGGATCGGCGTTCAGGCGATCGATCAATGCCATCAGCTCGTCCTGCGTGGTGCTCGACGGCAGATCGAAATCAAACGAGCGAAAGCCCACCTGGTGACAGGCCTTGCGCTTGTTGCGCACATACACCGAAGATGCAGCGTCGTCGCCCACCAGGACCACGGCAAGGCCAGGCTCGGCAAGACCCTTCGCCTTTCTATCGGCGACGCGCTGCCCGATCCGTCCCATCAGTTCCTGCGCAATACGTTTACCGTCGAGGATACGTGCGGTCATGAGCGGGCCTGCCTGCAAAGAAACGTATTATCCCGGCTCACCCGCACGCACACAAACTCAAGGTCGCATGGTCGCTATCAACAGCCTGCCCGCCTCACTGGAACTCGTGGCACCCGCCCTGCGGTTGCGGCCCTGGCAGCCCGGTCATGCCGAAGCACTGTATGAGGCAGCCCGCGAATCCATCGCAACGGTAGGCAAGTGGCTGCCCTGGTGTCATGAGGGCTATGCCTGGGAAGACGCCGTCGCCTGGGTAGAGCGTTGCCAATCGGGGTGGGTTCGCGGCGAGCCGTATGCCTTTGCCATTTTCGACATCGAGGACCGCCTGCTTGGCGGCATCGGCTTGAACCGACTGGATCGCGATCATCGCAGCGCCAACCTCGGCTACTGGGTGCGCGAGCTGGAACAGGGCAAGGGCGTGGCGGCAGCAGCCGTCGCCACCATCGCAGACTTCGGCTTCAACACACTGGGACTGCAGCGCATCGAGATCGTTGCGGACGTCGACAACCTGGCCAGCCGGCGCACCGCCGAGCGCGCAGGCGCCCATCTGGATGGCATTTCGCCCAATCGTCTTTGGCACAAGGGGGAAGTCGTCGCCGCGGCAGTCTATTCCCTGCTGCCAGCCGACGACGATGCCATCGCCCCCGGCCCAACCCTCGAGGAAGGCGCGCTACGGCTGCGTCCTTTCCGCATCCAGGATCTGGGCGCTCTGGTCGCTTCGCTGCACGAATCGATGGACACCATCGGCCGCTGGCAAGACTGGTGTACGCCGGACTATAGCCATGAAGACGGTCGCCGCTGGATCGCCAAGGCGCGGCTTTCGTGGCGCGGGGTCGGTGACGAATGCGCCTTGGTCATCGCCGATCGGCAAAGCGACGAGCTGATCGGCAGCACCTCCATCAATCATTGGCAGCCGGCTTTTCGCATGGCCAACATCGGTTACTGGATTCGGCAGTCGTGCCAGGGTCAGGGTGCGGCGCCGCGGGCCGTGCGCATGCTGGCGCGCCATGCACTGCAATCCAGCGAACTGCAACGACTGGAAATCGTCGCCGCTGCAGGCAACGAGCCCAGCCGCCGGGTCGCTGAGAAAGCCGGCGCACGCTTTGAAGGGATGGCTCGCAGTCGCCTCACCTTGCGGGGGCAGCCATTGGACGCAGCCGTGTACTCGTTGATTGCGTCCGATCTGGACTGACGGCCCTAGCCCGCCGCAGCGCAAAGCTGCTGAATATCGTGATAGCCGTGAAACACAGCATCCGCACCACAGCTCGGGCAACCGGGATCGCGCGGCAGCCGCGTTTCACGAAAATGCATGGTGAGCGCATCGAAGCTGAGCAAGCGCCCCATCAACGGCTCTCCCATACCGAGCAATAGCTTCAATGCTTCGGTCGCCTGCAACAGCCCAACGATGCCCGGCAGTACGCCCAGCACTCCTGCCTCGCTGCAATTGGGTGCCTCGGCTGCCGATGGCGGCTCGGGAAACAGGCAGCGATAACAGGGCGACTCGGCGCGCCGCGGGTCGAACACGCTCACCTGGCCCGTAAACCGCTCCACTGCGCCGTAGACCATCGGCAATCGCAATCGCTGGGATGCCGCGGCCACTAGATAACGCGCAGGAAAATTGTCGGCGCCATCGATCACCAGATCATGATCAACCAGCAGGCGTTCCACATTGTCCGCCTGCAGCCGTTCGTTGCAGGCCTGCACCTGCACGCGCGGATTGAGCGCAGCGAGCGCCAGGCGAGCAGACTCGGTCTTCAACATGCCCACGCGCGCATCGGCATGGATCACCTGACGATGCAGGTTGGAGCGCTCGACCCGGTCATCATCGATCAGGGTGAGCTGGCCCACGCCCGCCGCGGCGAGATAGAGCGCCGCCGGTGCTCCCAGGCCACCCGCTCCCAACAGCGCGACGCGCGCGCGCGACAGGTGGGCCTGACCTTCCTCGCCTATCTGGGGCAAACGTAACTGGCGCGAATAGCGCTCCGCCGCATCGGCATCCAACGCACCGGTGGCCGTGGGCAGCCCTTCGGCCTTCCAACGATTGAAACCACCATCCACCGAGCTGACATCGCGGTAACCGAGCCGAAGCAGCGCTTCGGCGGCAAGCAGCGAACGTTGCCCACTGCCGCACAGCGCAACCAGCGGACGGGCCCGATCCGGTTCCACTTGTTCGATGCGCAACTCCAGAAAACCACGCGACAAGCCCAGCGAGCCGACAGGTGTCCCCGCGGCGCGCTCGCCATCTTCGCGGACATCGATCAGCAAAGCGCCTTGCGCCTGGCGCGCCAGCGCCTCGGCCGGGGTGATGCCGGGAACACGCTGGCGTA
This sequence comes from uncultured Gammaproteobacteria bacterium, assembly GCA_963783075.1. Taxonomy (GTDB): domain Bacteria; phylum Pseudomonadota; class Gammaproteobacteria; order Xanthomonadales; family Rhodanobacteraceae; genus Dyella. The sequence continues at coordinate 214,042 of CAWAMF010000007.1, forward strand.
GTTCCGCCAGCCAAGTATCGCGATCATTGGTCGTGCTCATGCCGATAGCATAGAGCCTACGCCGCCTTGTGGCCCAGCTTGTGCGGGCCGCCCAGGCGGGATTACTTGCGCTTCTTCATCTCGCGGATCATGCGCTGGCGCTTGCGCTGCTGAGCCTCGGTCAGCACGTTCTTCTTGCCGGCAAACGGGTTTTCACCGTCGCGGAAGTCGATGCGCACCGGCGTGCCCTCCAGCTTGAAGCGCTTGCGGAAGAAGTTTTCGAGATAGCGCCGATAGGCCGGAGCAATGTGCTTGGTGCGGCTGCCGTGGATCACGATCGTGGGCGGATTGCTGCCACCTGGATGCGCAAAACGCAGCTTCGGTGCATGACCGCGCACCAACGGAGGCTGGTAGCCCTCGTAGGCACGCTCAAGCGTCTTTGTGAGTTCGGAGGAGCCAAGCTCCTTGGTCGCCGCGTGGTGTGCTTGCACGACGCCCTTCATCAGCTCGCGCAGGCCCGAGCCGTGCAACGCCGAAATGAACACCGTCTTGGCCCAGTCGACGAACACCAGTCGGCGCTCGAGAGCACGCTGGCACTGGTCGCGCTGGTACTGATCCATGCCGTCCCACTTGTTGACGGCAATCACCAGCGCCCTGCCCTCGTCCACCGCATGGCCGATCAAGGTGAGATCCTGGTCGGCCAGGTTCTCGCGCGCATCGATAAGCACCACCACGACCTGGGCGGCAGCCATGGACTGCAGCGTCTTGATGACGCTGAACTTCTCCACCGCCTCTTCGACGCGGGCCTTGCGGCGCACACCAGCGGTATCGATCAGCGTGAAACGCTTGCCGTCACGCTCCAGCGGCACCCGGATGGGGTCGCGGGTGGTGCCGGCGACGCTGGAGACGATCAGGCGATCCTCACCCAGCAATCGGTTGATCAGGGTGGACTTGCCCGCGTTGGGGCGGCCCACGATGGCGACACGAATGCTGCCCGCCTCGCCCGGATCGAGAACTTCCTCGACCTCTTCGGGGAGCATCGGCAGCACCGTTTCGATGAGGTCGTCGGTACCGCGATTGTGCGCGGCCGACAGCGGCAGCGTCGCGGCGATACCAAACACCGAGAACTCGGCCAGCGCGTTCTCGATATCCAGTCCGTCGGTCTTGTTGACGGCGGTGATGATCGGCTTGCCGCTACGACGCAGCTCGTCGAGGATGGTGCGGTCCTGCGGCAGCAGGCCGTCGCGCGCATCCACCACGAACACCAGGACATTCGCTTCCTCGATGGCGAAGCGAACCTGCTGCGCGGTTAGCGCATCCAGACCCTCTTCGACGCCGGAGAGGCCACCGGTATCGACCACCACGAACTGGCGCGGGCCGGTGCGGCACACGCCGTAGTGACGATCTCGCGTAACGCCCGGCATATCAGCCACCAGGGCGTCACGGCTGCGCGTCAGTGCGTTGAAGAGGGTCGATTTACCGACATTGGGACGACCGACCAGGGCAACGACGGGCAGCATGAGCAATTACAACCTTTTGCGCGTTTAGCGCGCGCCGAGACGATAAGCGCCGATACGGCCCTTCACGTCTTCGACGTACACGGTGTCACCCACGACCAACGGCTGGGCGCGAATGGGCTTTTTGGAGAGGCGCTCGCGCCCGGCCAGCGCACCGTCACCGGTCTGCAGCCAATGCACATAGCCCTCGAGATCGCCGACCACGACGTAGTCACCCTGCACGGCCGGGCCCGTGAGCCAGCGGTACTTGAGCGCGTCGTTCTTCCACATGTCCGCGCCGCCGCTCTTGTCGAACGCCCACACCTGCGACTCATCATTGACGCCGTACAGCGCGTTGTTGCTGATATCGAGCGAGGTGAAGGTGGAGAACGGGCGCCCCCACAGCGGGCGACCGCTGGGACCATCGATGGCGGCCAGATTGCCGTGGAACGCCGCGCCGTAAAGCGTGGTGCCCTCGAGCAGGATGGCGCCATCGGCATCGGCCAGGCGTTCGATTTCAGTGCGGCCTTCGCCGCTGGCAAGCGGCTGCTCCCACAGCTTCTCGCCATTATCAAGGCGCAGGGCGACCAGCTTGCCGCCATCGCTGCCGTAGAAAATCACGCCATTGGCCGCCAACAGCGGACCATTGCCACGCAGGCTGAGCAGCGGCACGGTGTCCTGATCATAGACCCAGCGACGCTCGCCGCTGGCGCTATCAAAACCGTAGAGACGGCCGTCCTGGGTACGCGCAATGACCAGGTTGCCGGAAATCACCGGCGAAGAGATCACCTCGGAATTGACCACCGACTCCCAACGCGGGCTGCCGTCCTTCGCGTTGATGCCATAGATATGGCCATCGAGCGTGCCCACTACCAGCAGGTCGCCCGACACCATCGGACCACCGGCATAGAAGACATCGGCACGCTTCTTGTCGCCCCAGCCGAACCAGCCCTGGGTACGCGAACTCTTGGACCACAGGGTCTTGCCGCTCGCCGCGTCGAACGCCGCCAGCTTGCCATCGGTGCTGGCGGCGTAGAGCACGCCATCAGCAAACGCCGGACGTAAACGCACGCCGCTTTCGCCGGAGCCGTCGCCCACGCTGTTGGTCCAGATGCGCTTGACCTGGACGGTCGGCTTGAAATCCTTGGCCAGCGGCGTCGGCGGCTGGACGTTTTCTTTCTTGAACGAATGGCAGCCGGCAAGGGCCACCAGGGAGGTCAGCGCAACCAGCAAGACGCGCTTCATCGCGCCGCGTTTAATCACTTCCGCTTTCATGCACCCTGCTTCCCGGCCACGGCCAGATCGTCAATTTTCATCTGCACGCTCTGAGGCGCGTTCTCACCCAGTGCCGCCTTGGCGGTTATGTACGCCTTGCGAGCATCGTCTGGACGCCCAAGCTTGACCAGCACATCGCCGCGTAGTTCCTCGGCCACACCCGGATAGCTATTGGGCGGCATGCGGTCGAGCGCGGCGAGCGCGTCCGCGGCTTTGCCCTGGGCCAGCAGTACCTGCGCGGTGCGCAGTTGGGCCAGCGACTTCAGCAATGCATCGCCAGCGTGGCTCTCGGCCCAGCCGAGTGAAACGATCGCCTTGTCCAGCTCCTTGGCCTGCGCCTGGCGCTGGGCGCGATCGCTCATGGCGAACATCGCGTACGGCGTGTCGGTGTAATCCTTGACCAGCTGATCGGTCAGCGTATCGGCGCTATCGGTCTTGCCCGAGGCCACTGCGGACTGGATCTGCTGATAGATATTGGCGGCGTCGGTCTGATGGCCGAGCTTGTGCTTGTTCCACTGCTGCCAGCCGAAAATGCCGACCAGACCGATCGCAATGCCGACGAAAATGGACAGGCCGTTCTGCCGCAGCCACTGCTGTACGCGTTCGCTCTGTTCGTAATCGTCGTACGCTTCAAATGCCATGCAATCACCCTTGGGGAACCGCACATCGAAAGCACTTTCGAACGTGCCTGCCATGCGGAAAAAGAAATCAGCCCGACCTGCCCGCTCGTTGACGAGCGGACAATGAGCAAGCATAACCGATTGCGCCGGACCGCACAGGTCCGGCGTGAGGATCAGGCGCCCGTCGGAGCGGCCTTGCCATCGCGCACTTCAATGCGGAAGTGGGCGACATTGGAGCGGCGAAAGTTGTCCAGCGCCATCGGCTGGCCGTCCAGCGTGACCTGGGCGCCATTGGCATTGCCGATACGCACTTCCAGCGGCTGGTCGCTGTGATAGGTCTTGGAGCTACCGGCGGGCAACAGGCCGTATTCGAGGCGCGCGCCGTCCTTGGTGGTGACTTCCACCCAGCTGGCTCCCTCGAGGCTCAACACCAGGCTATGGGCGCCCCTGCCGGCATCCGTCGCCGCGGGCGGTGCATGCGTGGCATCACCGCCGAGATTCGGGAACGGCGCCATGGACGCCATCAGCGGCTGCTGATCCTGGGCCGGAGCCGGCGGCGCTGCGGTGGACTGGGCAGCTGCCGGGGCGGAGGCCACCGCAGCGGCGCCATCGGCACCTGCCGATGGTGCAGATGGTGCAGCCGGCGCGATGGCGCTGGCGGCACCTGCAGGCGCATCCACCTGAGCCACCGGAGCCGCATCGAGCGGCGCAAGGTGGCTTACGTCACGATCGAGCGTGCCGCGCACACCCAGCCAGATCGTGGGCACCACGATGGCAGCGGTAAGCACGACATAGGTAGCCGCGCGTGCGTAGTTTTCCAGCAGATAACGCGAATGCGAAATGCCGCCCGTGGCCACCAGGGTAGGCTCGCTGGGCTTGATGCGCTCCAGCTCAGCCTTCACTTCGGCTTCGTCGATGCCCAGATAACGCGCGTACTTGGTGAGATAGCCACCCAGGTACACCTGGTAGTCGATGCCGCTGTATTCGTTGCCCTCGAGCTGGCGAACCACCCGGGTAGGCAGACGCAGCGCATTGGCGCAGGTTTCGATATCGATGCCGCGCTTTTCGCGCGCAGCCCGCAAGCGTCCGCCCAGACTGCCAGTGATCGTTTCCAACGAGGAGTGTTCCGTATCCATGGTGACGTGGGGTGTTTCAGTAATTGGGAGTGCTCGGTTGCCGCTGTCGGCCGAATTTGACTGCTGAGAGGTCATTGGCTTGCAGTTGCGTCGAGGGCGCGCGCCTGCTCCGAATCCGGGAACTGGCTTTGCAGTCGCCTACTGTAGTTGAGAGCAGCATCCCTGTTGCCCAACCGTGATTCAATGTCATGCCCCAGCTTCAGCGCCGGCGCACTCGGCTTGTCCAACGCATCGAAACGCTGGATGAAGGCACGTGCGCGGAACGCATCGTTCTGAAGATAAAGCACATTGGCCAGCTGATACAACGCCTCGCCATTCTGCGGGTCGATCTGGATGGCCTTGCGGAAGTCCACTTCGGCACCAGCGTAATCATGCGTGGTCGTCAGGCAGGTACCGGCGTTGGTCCAGGCCATCGCAGGGGTCTGGTAGAACGGGTCGGCCACGGCCTTCTGGAAATACGGCATGGCCTCGGCCGCCTTGCCTTCCTTGCTGCACAGGAACCAACCGAGATTGTTGTTGGTGTCGCCCTTGCTGGGCGCCAGCTCAACCGCCTTGCGATAATGCAGCTCGGCGTTGGGCAGGTCGTTGATGCGCTCGTACAGCACCGCCAGGACGGTATGCGCCGGTACGTAATTGGGGTCGAACTGCAACGCCTTGTTGACCTTGACCAGGGCGTCCTGCAGGTCGCCGTTGGCCATGTATTGCTGGGCCAGCTCGGTGTGGACGCGAGCACCATCTTGCGCCTGCTCGGCCTTGGTCGTGCGCGGGATCTTGGTGGACACGCCACCGGCATCGGTGGTCGTGGTGGTGACGCAGCCAGCCATCAGCATGGCCAGGCCCGCACTCAACAAGATTCGATCAAGCCGCATGACTCGCCCCTTCGTCCAGACGCTTTCGAAATTCGGCCTGGCGACGGGTGCGATCCAATACCTGCCCTTTGAGCTGGCCACATGCCGCATCGATGTCGTCACCGCGGGTGCGGCGCAGCATGGTCAGCACATTGGCATTGAGCAACTGGGTCTGGAAGGCGCGAATGGTCTCGGCGTCAGAGCGCTCGAAACGCGTGCCAGGAAAAGGATTGAACGGAATCAGGTTGACCTTGCACGTGGGCATGCGGCGCATCAGCTTGATGAGCTGGCGCGCGTGCTCGGGCTGGTCATTCACACCCTTCATCAGGGTGTACTCGAAGGTGATCGAGGTCGCGCGCCTTGCGGTCGAGCCAGCGCTGACAGGACGCCATCAGCTCGGCGATCGGGTAACGCTTGTTGAGCGGCACCAGCTCGGTGCGAAGCTCATCGTTGGCCGCATGCAGCGACACGGCCAGCGACACATCGATAGTTTCCGACAGCTTGTCGATCATCGGCACGAGGCCGGCGGTGGACAGCGTCACGCGCTTGGCTGCCAGGCCGAAGCCGAGATCGTCACGCATCAGGCTCATGGCCTTGGTGACGTTGTCGAAGTTCAGCAGCGGCTCGCCCATGCCCATCATCACCACGTTGGTGATGCGGCGGTTCTGGTGCGTGACGTTACCGAGGTATTTGGCTGCCACCCACATCTGACCGATGACTTCGGCCGTGGAGAGGTTGCGGTTGAAGCCCTGCGTCGCCGTGGAGCAGAACGTGCAATTGAGGCCGCAGCCGACCTGCGAAGACACGCAAAGCGTGCCGCGGGTCGGCTCCGGGATGTACACCGCTTCGATGGCGTTGCCGCCATCCATGCCCAGCAACCACTTGTGCGTGCCGTCGGCAGCGCCCTTGTCGAAGATGGTTTTCGGCGGCCCGACATAGCACGACGCTTCGAGCTTGCTGCGAAGCGCCTTGCCCACGTCGGTCATGTTTTCGAAGTTGTCTTCCAGGCGGTGGTAGATCCACTTCATCACCTGCTCGGCGCGATAAGGCTTCTCGCCGAGCTGCGCAAAGAAATCACGCAGCCCCTGTCGATCGAAATCGAGCAGATTGACCTTGTCGGTTGAAGTTGAAATGGACACTGCCTGGTTCACAACTTATTACCTGCTGAATGTTTCAGTCGTCGCGAAGAAGTACGCGATCTCGACCTGCGCCGTTTCGGCGGCGTCGGAACCATGCACTGCATTGGCGTCGATGGAGTCGGCGAAGTCGGCGCGGATGGTGCCCGGCGCAGCGTCCTTCGGATTGGTCGCGCCCATCAGGTCACGATGCTTGAGGATGGCGTTGTCGCCTTCGAGTGCCTGGATCATCACCGGACCAGAGATCATGAACTCGACCAGTGCCTTGAAGAACGGACGCTCGCGGTGCACGGCGTAGAAGCCTTCGGCCTCCTGACGCGACAAGTGCTTCATCTTCGCAGCAACGACCTTCAGGCCAGCCTTTTCGAAGCGAGCATAGATTTCACCGATCACGTTCTTGGCAACGGCGTCGGGCTTGATAATGGAAAGGGTGCGCTCCAGCGCCATGAGTCTGCTCCGGTAAAACTGGTATTTGAGTGGGCGGGCCGGTCGATGCCGGCAAATTACGCCAAATCCGGCGTCAATATGCGGATTTAGCTCACGAAAGTTTGACAGATTCTAACTGATACGCAAGCCGGACGCAGGCTTAACCCAACGATCGTTTGACGGGCGCAAATCGACCCGCGTATGCTCAAACGATCGTTTGATTCTTCATCGGGGCCCACGGACCATGTCAGCATCCCAAGCCGTCTTGCCGACCAAGGAACGCATCTTGGGTGCCGCCGAGGAGTTGTTTGCCCGGCATGGCTTTGAGGGCGCATCCCTACGGCAGCTGACAGCCGCCGCCGGGGTGAACTTGGCCGCCGTGAACTACCACTTCGGCTCCAAGGACCGTCTGATCGAGGAAGTGTTCCGCCGCCGCCTCGATCAGCTGAACGGTCGCCGCATGGCGGCCCTGCAAGAAGTCGCCGGCAAGCCCGGCGCCACCATCGAGACGGTGCTGGCGGCGTTCATCGCGCCTGCACTGGAGCTTTCCCACGATGGCAGCGGTTCGTTGTTCATGCGCGTACTGGCCCGGGCCTTTGCCGAACACGATGACACCCTTCGCAAGTTCTTGTCGGAAAACTACGGCCACGTGATGCGCCAGTTCACCGCTGAATTCGGCCGCCTGCTCCCCCATCTGAGCAAGGAAGAGCTGTATTGGCGCGTGGACCTGGTGACCGGTGCCCTGACCCACGCCATGTCCGGCTTCGGCATGATCCAGCGCAAAAGCGACGTGCCCGAGCAACAGCACCGCGAGCAGACCGCCCAGCACTTGATCCGCTTCGCTGCCGCAGGCCTCAAGTCGCCCTGAATTCGTTGTCCTTGAACATCCCCCGGCCGGCAACGGCTGCCAGTCTCACCCAAGAAGTGTCTCGCACTACGGAGAAGCCAATGACTGCAACACCACTACGTATCCGCAAGGCGGCGGTTCTCGGCGCCGGCGTCATGGGCGCGCAGATTGCTGCGCACCTGACCAATGCCGGCGTCGAAACCGTGCTGTTTGACCTTGCCGCCAAGGAAGGTCCCAAGAGCGGCATCGCGCTGAAGGCCATCGCCAATCTGCAGAAACTGTCGCCGGCGCCGCTGGCCGACAAGAATGTCGCGGGCGCGATCATTCCTGCCAATTACGACGAAGACCTGAATCACCTGAAAGATGTGGATCTGGTGATCGAGGCCATCGCCGAACGGATGGACTGGAAGCTCGATCTCTACAAGAAGATCGCTTCGCACCTGTCGCCGACCGCCGTCATTGCCTCTAACACCTCGGGCCTGTCGATCAATGGCCTTGCCGAAGCACTGCCGGAAGAAATGCGTCACCGCTTCAGCGGCGTGCACTTCTTCAACCCGCCGCGCTACATGCACCTGGTCGAAGTGATCCCGACCAGGCTCACCGACCCAAGCGTGGTGGAAGGCCTCGAGGCATTCCTCACCACCGCGCTTGGCAAGGGCGTGGTGATCGCCAAGGACACGCCGAACTTCATCGGCAACCGCATCGGCGTGTTCTCGATGCTGGCCACCATGTATCACACCGACCAGTTCAGGCCTCGGCTTCGACACCGTCGATGCGCTGACCGGCCCGGCCGTGGGTCGTCCCAAGAGTGCGACCTACCGCACCGCCGACGTGGTCGGCCTGGACACCATGGCGCACGTGATCAAGACCATGGCCGACACGCTGGCCGACGATCCGTGGCACCAGTACTTCCAGGCGCCGGTATGGTTGCAGGGCCTGATCGCCAAGGGCGCACTGGGCCAGAAGACGGGCGCAGGCTTCTATCGCAAGGCCGGCAAGGACATCGTGGTCGTCGATGTCGCCAAGCAGGATTACCGTCCGTCCGAGCAGAAGGCATCGGACGAAGTGTCCGCGATCCTCGCCATCAGGGATCCGGCCGAGAAGTTCGGCAAGCTGCGCGCTTCGGCTGATCCTCAGGCGCAGTTCCTGTGGGCAACCTTCCGCGACCTGTTCCATTACACCGCCTACCACCTGGCCGATATCGCCGACACCGCGCGCGACGTGGACTTCGCCATTCGCTGGGGCTACGGCTGGAAGCTCGGTCCGTTCGAAACCTGGCAGGCTGCCGGTTGGCAGCAGGTGGCTGGCTGGATCGCCGAAGATATCGCCGCCGGCAAGGCCATGAGCAAGGCGCCGCTGCCGGCATGGGTCACCGACGGTCGCACCGGCGTGCACGGCAAGAACGGCTCGTACTCGGCCAGCGCCAACACCGACAAGCCGCGCTCGCAGCACCCGGTCTACCAGCGTCAGCTGTTCCCTGATCCGATCCTCGGCGAGAAGTTCGACCAGGGCACCACCGTCTGGGAAAACGACGGCGTGCGCCTGTGGACGCTGGGCGACGACGGCGTGGGCATCATCTCGTTCAAGACCAAGATGAACACGGTCAACGACTACGTGCTCGACGGTGTGCAGCACGCCATCGGCGTGGCCGAAGAGAAACTCAAGGCGGTGGTGATCTGGCAGACCGGCGAGCCGTTCTCGGCTGGTGCGGATCTCAAGGGCGCGCTGGGCCTGCTGCAGGCCGGCAAGTTCGACGACTTCGACAAGATGGTCGCCAACTTCCAGCGCACCAGCATGACCATCAAGCATTCGCTGGTGCCGGTAGTGTCGGCCGTGCGTGGCCTCGCGCTGGGTGGCGGCTGCGAGTTCCAGATGCATTCGGCGCGCACCGTGGCGGCGTTGGAGAGCTACATCGGCCTGGTCGAGGCCGGCGTGGGTCTGTTGCCCGCCGGTGGTGGCCTGAAGGAACTGGCCGTGCGCGCCGCCAAGGCGAACCCGGAGGATCCGTTCGAGGCCTTGAAGAAGGTGTTCGAGACGATCGCCATGGCCAAGGTCTCCGGCAGCGCGATGGAAGCCAAGCAGCTGGGCCTGATGCGCGACACCGACGTGGTCGTGTTCAACGCCTACGAGCTGCTGTACGTGGCCAAGAAGGTGGCGCTGTCGCTGGCCGAAAGCGGCTATCGCCCGCCGATGCCGGCACGCACCATCCCGGTCGCTGGCGACGTGGGTACTGCCACGTTCCAGGCGTCGCTGGCCAACCTGCAGGAAGGCTACTTCGCTTCCCCGCACGACGTGCAGATCGCCACACGCATCGCCGACACGCTGTGCGGCGGCAAGATCGAGCGCGGTTCGCAGGTCGATGAGGAATGGCTGCTGACGTTGGAGCGCAAGCACTTCGTGGAACTGGCCAAGACTGAAAAGACCCAGGCCCGCATTGCGCACACGATGACTACCGGTAAGCCGTTGAGGAACTGACACGCTCGTCGTCCCTGCGTACGCAGGGACCCAGCGACTTTGCTTCACCGCCAACGACACTGGATCCCTGCCTGCGCAGGGATGACGATCAAAAACCTAAGTGCATCGCAGCTCATGAGCGCGATGTAACGGAGCAAAACCATGACCAAGCAAGTGCAAGACGCCTACATCGTCGCCGCCACCCGCACGCCGGTCGGCAAGGCGCCGCGCGGCGTGTTCCGCAACACCCGTCCGGACGACATGCTCGCCCACGTGATTCGCGCCGTGATGGCGCAGGCACCGGGCATCGATCCGCATCGCATCGAAGATGTGATCATCGGCTGCGCCATGCCCGAAGCCGAGCAGGGCATGAACGTCGCCCGCATCGGCGCCCTGCTCGCCGGCCTGCCGTACACCGTGCCGGGCGTCACCATCAATCGCTTCTGCTCGTCGGGCGTGCAGGCCATTGCGATGGCCGCCGACCGCATCCAGCTGGGCGTCGCCGACCTGATGATTGCCGGCGGCACCGAGAGCATGAGTATGGTGCCGATGATCGGCCACAAGATCGCGATGAACCCGGCCATCTTCGCCAACGACGAAGACCGCGCCATCGCCTACGGCATGGGCATCACCGCCGAGAAGGTGGCCGAACAGTGGAAGATCACGCGCGAGCAGCAGGACGCGTTCGCCGTGGAAAGCCATCGTCGCGCCCTCGCCGCCATCGCGGCCGGTGAGTTCAAGGAAGAAATCACCCCGTTCCAGCTCGACGACCATTACCCCAACCTCGCCACGCGCGGCATCGTCACCGACAGCCGCCTGATCGACACCGACGAGGGCCCGCGCGCCGGCACCACGCTGGAAGTGCTGGGCAAGCTGCGCACGGTGTTCCGCAACGACAAGTTCGGCGGCAGCGTCACGGCCGGCAACTCCTCGCAGATGTCCGATGGCGCCGGCGCCCTGCTGATCGCCAGCGAGAAGGCCATCAAGGAGTTCAACCTCACCCCGATCGCGCGCTACGTCGGTTTCTCCGTCGCCGGCGTGAAGCCGGAAGTGATGGGCATCGGCCCGAAGGAGGCCATTCCCAAGGCGCTCAAGCAGACCGGCATCAAGCAGGATCAGCTGGACTGGATCGAGCTCAACGAGGCGTTCGCGGCGCAGGCCCTGGCTGTGATCGGGCGACCTTGGCCTGGACCCGAGCAAGGTCAACCCGCTGGGTGGCGCCATTGCCCTGGGCCATCCGCTCGGCGCCACCGGTGCGATCCGCGCTGCCACGTTGATTCACGGCATGCGCCGTCGCAAGCAGAAGTACGGCATGGTGACCATGTGCATCGGCACCGGCATGGGCGCAGCGGGCGTGTTTGAAGCGCTCTGATCGATAGCGTCAGGTTGGAAACGAAAACGGCGCCGTAGTGATACGGCGCCGTTTCTCGTTAGGAAGCCTTTACCCGACAAGCACACTTATTGCGGCTGCGCCTTGCCGTCGACAAAGGCGCGTATGGCCGCAACCGTGGGCGTCGGAGCCTCTTCCATCAGCCAATGCCCCGCATGGGGTACCACCACCCCGGTCACGTTGTTGGCGGCGTTTCGCATCACCACCGCCTCATTCGCTCCAAAGGATTTTTCACCACCGATAGCCAGTACTGGCATCGGCAGTTTGGTGGCCAGCGATGCCTTGTTGTCCTCGGCGTCTTGCCGAATCGAACGAAACTGGGCGAACGCCGAATGCATGGCGCCGGGTCGTGAATAAAGCGCTGCGTAATGTTGCCGTGTCGCCTCATCCACCTTGGAAGGATCGCCAGCAAAGTCGTTCCAGAAGCGGTCGAGGTAGATGCGCTCGCGCCCGGCCACCAGCCGCTCCATATCGGGGCCGCCCAGATCGAAGTGCCACAGCAAGGGCGATCGGACGATCTGGTCCCACGGCGGAATGCCCGGCACGGGTGCATCCATCACCACCAGGCGATCGGTCTTGTCCGGGTAGCGCGCCGCATAGGCATAGGCCACCATCGTGCCGATGTCGTGACCCACGATCACCGCATGATCGATGTGCAGTTGGGTCAATACAGACCGGATATCCGCCGCCTGAGTGCGCTTGTCGTAGCCACTCTCAGGATGCGAGGAAAGCCCCATGCCACGTAGGTCGGGCACCACCACCGTGTGGTCGCGCACCAGGTTTTCCGCCAACGGCTCCCACATGTCGCCACTGTCGCCAAAGCCGTGCAGCAGCACCACGGCTGGGCCCTTGCCGCCGATGCGCACGTGCAGCGTTGCGCCATCGGTCTGCATTTCCTGAGTGTGGAATGCCGCCGGAAATGGCTTCACGTCGGCCGCAACGGGCAAGCTGATGACGAAAGCACCAAGAACGCCGAACACAAAGCGATACATGTGTGACTCCTTTTTGAAAACCCCATCGCAATGCGGCCCACGGCATCGCTTGGATGCCCTCACTGCACCATCGGAGATTTGCTGAAGGCCTGCTTTCCCCTGGCCGGCAGTCTCGGTCTCACCCGGTTACGCGTCCGTGATAGCTAGCCCAACGGTTGGCCAGGAATTTTGGCGCAATCGGATTATTGGCCGCGACCGGCACGCTCCTAAGGTAGCCACATCGCGGGCAACCCCCTGCCCGCACGACCCACGTCAGGAGATTTCCATGTCCCAGGTCTGGCTTATTACTGGCAGCTCGCGCGGCTTCGGCAAGGCGCTGGCCGAGGCGGTACTCGCCGCCGGCCATTCGTTGGTCGCCACCGCGCGCAACCCCGATCAACTCGCTTCGTTGTCGGAACGCTATGGCGATCGTGTACGCACGGTGGCGCTGGATGTAACGGACGCGGAGGCCGCCCATGCGGCCGTACTGGCCGCGGTCGAGGCATTCGGCCGTCTGGACGTGGTGGTGAACAACGCCGGCTACGGCAACCTGGCCACGGTGGAAGAAGGCAGCGACGCCGATTTCCGTGCCCAGATCGAAACCAACCTGTTCGGCACGGTGAATGTCACGCGCGCCGCGTTGCCCGTGCTGCGCCGCCAACGCAGCGGTCACATCATCCAGTTCTCCTCGATCGGCGGCCGCATCGGCGTGCCGGGCCTGGCTGCCTACCAATCCGCCAAGTGGGCGGTGGAAGGCTTCTCCGAAGTGCTGGCCAAGGAAGTCGCGGGCTTCGGCATCCACGTGACGCTAATCGAGCCGGGTGGCTTCCGCACCGACTGGGGTGGCCCGTCGATGACCGTATTCGAGCCTTCAGCCGATTCGGAATACACCGCCGTGCTTGCTCCCATGCTCGCCGCGCGCCGAAGCTACGTGGGCAACGAAACCGGCGACCCGGCGAAGGCTGCGCAGGCCATCCTGGCCATCGCACGCGAGCCCAAGCCCCCACTGCGCCTGCTGCTGGGCTCCGATGCGGTCTATCTGGCCGAACAGCAGTTGGCAAAGATGGCGGCAGAGGATGCCAAATGGCGTACGCTCAGCCTTTCGACCGACTTCGACCTGTCGCCGCAAGACGCCGCAGAGCGCGACCGTATGGTGCAATCGGTGCTCTGAGCTCACCGGCCCGGGTAACACGACGATGAGAGCCGACCAGATCCCGCTCAGCCGTGGCGCCTTCGCACGCATGACCGCACTTGGCCTCGATGTGCCCGCTGTGCTCACGCATGCGGGCCTGTCGCTGGAGCTGATGTCAGTCGCACGGCCTGTGGTCACCACGGCACAGTTCTTCGCGTTCTGGCATGCGGTGGAAGCCATCTGCCACGATCCGTCGCTCGGCCTGCGGCTGGGCGATGGTACCCGCACCGAGGTCTATGACATGGTGTCGGCGGCGGCGCTGCACTCGGGCAACCTCGGCGACGCCCTCGACAAGTTGGCGCGCTACAAGCGGCTCACCTGCCCCGAGGACGTGGTGGTCGAACTGGCTCGCGACGAGGCAGCGGTGTCGATGCGCTGGATGCTCGCCGAAGGTCATACGCCCCACCTGCTGGTGGATGCGATGTTTGCCTCCAACTTTGCGTTGGCCGAGCGCGGCACGGGACGCTCCTTGCATCTGCGTCGACTGGAGCTGACCCGGCGCCCAGCCGAAGGCACCCTGCTAGCCGCGCACTTCCGCTGCGATCTGCGTTTCAATGCACCGCAGGACCGCATCGTGTACCAGCGTTCGGACCTCGAGCTGCCGTTCGTTACGCACGACGACAGCCATCTGTTGCACGTACTCCCCGTGCTTGAGGATTCGTTGCGCGAGCAGACCGCGGCAACACCATTGCGCGACAAGGTGTGGAACGTACTCGCGCGCGGTATGCGCGGCGGCCATTTGCGTATGACCCAGGTGGCCGATGCCCTGCATCTCAGCACGCGGACGCTGCAACGCCGCCTGGGAGCCGCCGGCACCAGCTATCAGCAGGTGCTGGACCAGGTGCGCCATCACCTTGCGCGACGCCTGCTCAATGCCACCGACCTGGACACGGGCGAGATCGCCTTCCTGCTCGGCTTCGAGGAGCTCAACTCGTTCAACCGAGCCTTCCGGCAATGGGAGGGCGAGACGCCGACACGATGGCGTTCGACCATGGCCGGTTAGCGCGCTGCCCTCCCGCTCGATATGTGAATCCCCGTGCGGGAATCGTCTAGGATGCTGGCTTTCGTCGGTGACGCTGCCCGTCTCGCGCCGCCGACGCCTTCCCGCACCGGACAGGACTGTGTCGATGATGAAAAGCCGCGAAGCCGCCCTGGAGCCAGCCAGCTCGGAGCATCACCTCCAGCGCAACCTGCGCAATCGTCATCTGCAGCTGATCGCTATTGGCGGTGCGATCGGCACCGGCCTGTTCATGGGTTCAGGCAAGACCATCAGCCTCGCTGGCCCGTCGGTGATTTTCGCCTACGCCATCATCGGCAGCATGCTGTTCTTCCTGATGCGGGCCATGGGCGAGCTGCTGCTGTCCAACCTCAACTACAAATCCTTCGTCGACTTCAATTACGACCTGCTCGGCCCCTGCGCGGGCTTCTTCACCGGCTGGACCTACTGGTTCTGCTGGGTGGTGACCGGCATTGCCGACGTGGTCGCCATCACCGGCTATATCCATTTCTGGGCGCCAGGCGTGCCGCTGTGGCTTCCCGGCACGCTGTGCATTCTATTGCTGCTCGGGCTCAACCTGCTTACCGTGAAGCTGTTCGGCGAGATGGAGTTCTGGTTTGCGCTGGTGAAGATCGTCGCCATCGTTTCGTTGATTGCTGTCGGCGCGATGTTGATCGCGATCGGCTTCACGTCGCTCACCGGCGCGAGGGCGGCGGTGTCCAATCTATGGACGCACGGCGGATGGTTTCCGCATGGCGGTGCGGGCTTTCTCGCGGCGTTCCAGATTGCGGTGTTTGCCTTCGTCGGCATCGAGCTGGTCGGCACGGCGTCGGCCGAGGCGCAGGATCCCGAGAAGACGCTACCGAAGGCCATCAACTCGATCCCCATTCGCGTCATCATCTTTTACATCCTGGCCCTGCTGGTAATCATGACGGTGACGCCATGGGACCAGGTCGCCGCGGACAAGAGTCCATTCGTGAACCTGTTCATGCTGATCGGCATTCCGATCGCCGCCAGCCTGATCAATTTCGTGGTGCTGACCTCGGCAGCCTCATCGGCCAATAGCGGCATCTACTCCACCGGCCGCATGCTCTACGGCCTTTCCGCCGGCAAGCTGGGCCCTAAGCCATTCGCCAAGCTGAGCCGGAACAACGTGCCGGCCAACGGGCTGGCCTATTCCTGCATGCTGTTGTTCATCGGTGTCGTCCTGCTCTACCAGGAAGGCGACATCATGACGGCGTTTACCATCGTGACCACCATCTCCAGCATCTGCTTCATCTTCGTGTGGTCGCTGATCCTGATTGCGTATATGCGCTATCGCAAACTGCGCCCGGAGCGACATGCCAGATCCATCTTCAAGATGCCCGGCGGCGTGCTGATGTGCTGGGTGGTGTTGGCCTTCTTCGTGTTTGTGCTGGTCATCTTCACGCAGAAGGCCGACACGCTGACGGGCCTGATGTACGCGCCGATCTGGTTCATCTGCCTGGGACTTTGCTATCCGTTCTACCGCAGGCAGGCCATCGAGCATCGCAAGCATACGCATTGATGGCGGTATTGGGTTCATGGCGCCATCGAACGGCGCCATGAACTCCTAATGCGCGACTGGACTCCGGGCAAAAAAAAGAGGCCGAGGCCTCTTTTTTATCGATGCGCGAACCAATGGTTCGTCTATCCAAATCTTGGAGCGGGAAACGAGACTCGAACTCGCGACCCCGACCTTGGCAAGGTCGTGCTCTACCAACTGAGCTATTCCCGCATCGGAGTCGGGCATTTTAGCGAGTAAAAAGCCCTCGTCAAGCCTTGGTCACAAAATTCATTCATCGTCGCGAGGCGCCGGAATCGGGCCGTCGCCGCGCAGGCTAGGCCAGGCCGCGCGCAGGTAATAAATACCCGACCAGATGGTGAGGATGCCGGCGATTACCAGTAGCGCCTCGCCAATGTGATACAGCCGCAAGGCCTCGGCGCTCTTCTCGTGCTGCACGATGAGCACGATCAGCGCCACCATCTGCATCACCGTCTTGAGCTTGCCGATAAAGGCCACCCTGACCGTGGAGCGCATGCCGATCTCGGCCATCCACTCGCGCAATGCGGAAACGCTGATCTCACGGCCAACGATAATCGCCGCGGTAACCGCCATGAGAATACCCGGCC
Organism: uncultured Gammaproteobacteria bacterium; assembly: GCA_963783075.1. Classification (GTDB taxonomy): domain Bacteria; phylum Pseudomonadota; class Gammaproteobacteria; order Xanthomonadales; family Rhodanobacteraceae; genus Dyella. The sequence continues at coordinate 230,960 of CAWAMF010000007.1, forward strand.
AGCCGCCGCGATGCGTTTCCACCAGCAGGAACAGCGTGACGGCCACCATCAGCTTGTCGGCGACAGGGTCCAGAAAGGCACCGAACGCCGAAGTGAGATTCATGCGGCGCGCCAGATACCCGTCCAGCCAGTCGGTAAGCGCCGCCAGCATGAAGACGATGGCCGCCGTGATGTTGTGACCCGGGAACTGCCAATAAAACACCACCACCATGACTGGCAACAGCATCACGCGAAACAGGGTGAGCCAGGTGGGCAGGTTGATGCGCATAAATCCTTTCCGGGTCGATATTCAGTGGCGCAACCGCATCAATGCGGACTAACCATGGAGCACAGCATAGATGCGTTCGGCCAAACCGCGATCAATTCCCTTCACTTGCATCAGCTCTTCCACGCCAGCGGCCTCGACCCCGCCCAGGCCGCCGAACGCCTTGAGCAACGCGGTGCGCCGCCGTGCGCCGATACCGGGCACGTCCTCCAGCACGCTACGCTCTCTGGCTTTCTCGCGGCGCTTGCGATGCCCGCTGATGGCGAAACGGTGCGCTTCGTCACGAACTGCCGCGACCAGATGCAGCGCGGGCGAGGCCGGACCCGGATGCAGCGTACGACCTGAATCGGCCAGCACGAGCGTTTCTTCACCCGTGCGGCGCCCGGGCCCTTTGGCCACGCCAACGACATGAATGCCAGTGACGCCCAACTCCTTCAGCACATCCAGTGCCTGCGCCACCTGCCCACTGCCACCGTCGATCAGCAAGATGTCCGGCTTGGCGCCCTCGCCTTCGGCCACCTTGCGAAAGCGCCGCACCAGGGCCTGATGCATGGCAGCGTAGTCGTCGCCCGGGGTGATGCCGCTGATATTGAAGCGGCGGTAGTGCGACTTCTCCGCACCCTCCGGCCCGAATACCACGCATGAGGCGACGGTCAGTTCGCCTTGGGTGTGGCTGATATCGAAACACTCGATGCGACGCGGCAGCTCATTTAGTTCCAGCAGCTTCTGCAGGTCATCGAAACGCGCACCCAGAGTCTGCCTGCTGGCCAGCCGAGCGGTGAGTGATGCCTGGGCATTGCGCTCGGCCATCTGCAGGAAACGCGCGCGCTCGCCACGCACGCTGGATTTCAGTTCCACCGCATGGCCGGATTGCTCGGTCAGCACTTCGCCGAGGATCTGCTGATTGGGAAGCACCTTGCTCAGGATCAATTCACGCGGCACCGGACGATCCAGATAGTACTGGGCGATGAACTGCTCCAGCACATCGGCCGGCTCCGCATCCAACGGCAGGCGCGGGAAGAATTCACGCGTGCCCAGGCTGATGCCATTGCGGAAGAACAAGACGCTGACGCAGGCGATGCCAGCCTCGATGCAGCACGCCAGCACGTCCATATCGGCGCTGGCACCCTGCACATGATGCTGCGCATGCAACTTGCGCAGCGCAGCGACCTGGTCGCGCATGGCAGCGGCGCGCTCGAATTCCAGCGCCTTGCTGGCCTGCTCCATCGAGCCCGCCAGCTCGTCGATCACTGCGCTACTGCGGCCCTCGAGAAACATCTCGGCGTGGCGCACATCGACGCGGTAATCGTCGACGGTGATCAGTTTCACGCATGGCGCCGTGCAACGGCCGATCTGATGCTGCAGGCACGGGCGCGAGCGATTCTTGAAATAGCTGTCCTCGCACTGGCGCACCTTGAACAGCTTCTGCATCAGGTTGAGGCTTTCACGCACGGCAAAGGTGCTCGGATACGGCCCGAAGTAGCGACCCGGCATATTGCGCGCGCCGCGATGGAAGGCGAGCCGCGGGTAGTCCTCGCCACCGGATAAATAGATGTACGGGTAGCTCTTGTCGTCGCGCAGCAGGATGTTGTAGCGCGGCTTGAGCGACTTGATCAGCTGCGACTCCAGCAGCAGCGCCTCGCCCTCGGTGCGCGTCAGGGTGATCTCGACGCGTGCGATCTGCGCCACCATGGCGCCGATGCGCGGCTCCATCCGGGGCTTCAGGAAGTAGCTGCCCACGCGCTTTTTCAGGTTGCCGGCCTTGCCGACATACAACAGATCGCCGTCCGCGTCGAAATAACGATAGACGCCGGGCGAAGTGGTCAGGTTCTTGACGAAAGCCTTGCCGTCGAAGGCTTGCGGCGATGATGGCTGCATCGGCGGATTCTAGCCGTTTCGGCCCGCGCGCAGACGGGCGATCAGGCCATCCACACCCTGCTCCGCCAGTGCCACCGCCTCGCGAAAGCCGTCCGCATCGCCAAAGTACGGGTCGGGAAAGTCGGTGGGCGAACCGACGCCAGCCCAGGGCAGGAACAGCTCCGCCGGCGCGCTACGGCCGCCGCGCAACACGGTCAGGTCCTCGAGGTTCGCGCTATCCATCGCCAGCATCCAGTCATGGGCAACGAAATCATTCGCGCGTACCTGTCGCGCACGATGTTGCGAGAGGTCATATCCGGCTGCAGCCGCCGCACGCAACATGCGTGCGTCCGCTCCCTTGCCCACGTGCCAATGGCCAGTACCGCAGGACGCCTGTTCGACATTGAGCCCAGCCTCGACACAGCGTTGCCGCGCCACGGCTTCCACCAGCGGCGAACGGCAGATATTGCCCAGGCAGACAAATAAAATCGATGGTTTATTGCTATTTTTCAAGATCTTGAGCCATCTTTCGACACATCGCGACGCGGGAAAACGTACCATGTCGCATCGATACAACCACATGCTTGCCCGCTGCTTTTGAAATGGTGGCGCAGCGCCCAGACCTAGCAGGATGTCTTGCCGACAATCAGCAGTCGTGACCTGGGAGAGACGACGCCCGATCGATGGAGTCCGGATGACGTCGCGCGATTCCGAACCGGCCTGGATAAACGTCTAGCAACCACACATCACTGTATCGACGACCCAAACCTCGTCGTGCGGTCGATTAACACGGGGGCCCATGGGGGTGACGAGATGTACCTGCAGTCGCACGCCCTATCAAATGAGCGCCAGTCACAGCTTTTGCAAGGCCAGATGATGCGCGTCGATCCCAACAGCTTTCAACACCCCGAGCGCCTGCATCACTATGCCCAGCGTGGCATGCTGGTGCGCGCCGGCACGATGAAGGCAAAGAGCAAGCTTCGCAAGGCTGACCGCAAGGAGCAGACCTGTGGCTGACGGTTTCATCAAGCGCGTGTTAAAGAAGGTATTCCACCTGCACCAGTGGGACTACCTTGAGGTCGAACATAACGTGCTGGCCTACCCATGGCAGCGCCATGGAAGGCCGATCACCTTCGTAAAAGTCCGCTGCAGGACCTGCGGCTTTCTGACGACCCTGCAATTCGATGGCGATCACTACTCGCTCGGAGATTTCGGCGGGAAGGACAACCCGCACGGCCCGTAGTCAGCTGCAGTCGCATGCAATGTTGCTGCCTTATGCTGAAAGCATGGGCCAATTCACTTTGAAGACGTGGTGGCCCGTCGCCGCGGAGAACTGACCATGGGCTGCTTGCCGCTACCTATACTTTTCGTGCTGGGCTTTTTGATCGGTCGCGCCGTGGATGGGATTGACGGTGCGCTGTGGGGCGCGGGCATCGGGCTGGCGGTGGGGCTGGTGTTGGCGGGTGTTTTTCTGGTGTTGGTGCGGCGTCGGCGCTAAAGCGACGCCAAACAAAGCGATCCCTCCCCCTCGGGAGAAGGTGCGGCAGGCCGATTGGGGGCGTTCGGAGCGCACTGGTGAAGTGCTACGCGAGCCTCGCACCCTCTCCGCAACCCCTCGCTCGCGTGAAGAGCGCTAAAAGGTCAGCCCCGCGCCAGCCACTGCTCCGCACGCGCCAAATCAGCCTCGGTATCAATCCCCGGCGGGAACGGCTCCGGCGTCAGGCGCACCGCAATAGGGTAGCCATGCTCAAGCACACGCAATTGCTCCAGCGATTCCGCCTGTTCCAGCGGTGTACGTGCCAGCTGCGTGTAGCGTTTGAGGAATCCGGCGCGATAGGCGTAGATGCCGATATGGCGCAGGAACGGCACCTCGTCGGGCAATGCATTGCGATGCACGGCAAACGCATCGCGCGCCCAAGGCAACGGCGCCCGACTGAAGTACAGCGCGCGGCCGTTGGCAGCACGCACCAGCTTCACCACATTCGGATCAAACACCTCGTGGGCCTCGGAAATTGGCGTCGCCAGCGTGGCCATGGGTGCGTCGTCGTCAGCTAGCGCGCGTGCCACCTCACGAATACCGGCAGCAGGCGCAAAAGGCTCGTCGCCCTGCAGGTTTACCACGATGGCGTCATCGGCCCAGCCATAATGGACAGCGCACTCGGCGAGGCGATCGCTGCCCGAAGCGTGATCGCTACGCGTCATGCAAATGTCCACACCGCGCCCGGCCAACGCCTCAGCGATGCGCTGATCGTCCACGGCCACCACGACCTGCGTCGCACCGGCCAACAAGGCCCGCTGCGCCACCCTTGCCACCATCGGCACACCCGCAATCTCGCGCAACGGCTTGGCCGGCAAACGCGTGGAACCGTAGCGGGCGGGAATGGCAACAATGAAGGGCGGGGTATGGGTGGACATGGCGACCTCGAGGTGAGGCGGGAAGCCTAACCGCAAACGTGCCGTTTTTTGTAGGAGCGCACCCTGTGCGCGACAGTCCTACGAAGCGGTCACGCCCGTACCGCGGTCGCTCACAGGGTGCGCTCCTACAAGTGAGGGGCTCAGGAAAGTCGGAAGCCGCAGCCGTTGGCCAGCCCCAGGAATCCGGGGAATGAGGTCGCCACGTTGCTACAGTCGTTGATGCGGACTGCACCATGAGCAATGAGCCCGGCGACGGCGAAACTCATCGCAATGCGGTGATCACCGTGGCTCTCGATGATGCCGCCGCCAATGACACCACCTTCGATCGTCGCACCGTCCGGCGCTTCGTCGACGGCCACGCCGAGCGCACGCAGGCCGGTCGCCATGGCCGCCAGGCGGTCCGACTCCTTCACGCGCAGCTCGGCGGCGCCACGCACCAGGGTGCGCCCCTTCGCGGCAGCCGCCGCGACGAACAACACCGGGAACTCGTCGATCATGTCCGGCACCAGCGCCTCGGGCAGCTCGATGCCATGCAGGGGCGCATGCCGCACCACCAGATCGCCCACCGGCTCACCGCCGCTTTCGCGCTCGTTCTCGATGCGGATATCCGCGCCCATCAGCCGCAGCGCTTGCAGCAGACCAGTACGGCGCGGGTTCAAACCCACCGACGGCAGGCGCAGCTCCGAACCGGGCACGACGCTAGCAGCGACCAGGAAGAATGCGGCAGACGAAAAATCCGCCGGCACGTCCACGTCAGTGGCACGCAGCGCGTGACCGCCACCAAGGCGCGCGCGCCCAGGCGCGAAATCGATCGGCCAGCCGAAGGCGGCCAGCATGCGCTCGGTGTAATCGCGTGTGGGGTGCGGCTCGATCACCTCGGTTTCGCCCTGCGCGTACAGGCCTGCCAAGAGCAGCGCCGACTTCACCTGGGCACTCGCCACGGGCAGCGTGTACTGAATGCCACGCAGCGGCTGCTTGCCGTGCACGTGCAATGGCGGCAAACCCTCCCGGCCGTCGATCCGTGCGCCCATCAGCGCCAGTGGATCGGTAACCCGGCGCATCGGCCGCCTCGACAGCGACTCGTCGCCAATCAGCGTGCTGTCGAAGGCTTGACCCGCCAGCAGACCGGCGAGCAAGCGCATGCCGGTGCCGGCGTTACCGCAGTCCAATGGCTGCGTGGTAGCGCGCAAGCCATGCAGGCCGACGCCGTGCACGCGACGCTCGCCGTCGGCAGGTGTCTCAATACGTACGCCCAGCTGCTGCAGCACGGCGGCGGTCGCGCGGGTGTCCTCGCCTTCGAGAAAGCCGCGAATATGCGATAGGCCGTCAGCCAGCGCGCCAAGCATCAGCGCGCGGTGCGAAACGGATTTATCGCCGGGCACGCGTACGCTGCCCTGCAGCGCGCGGCCGGTATGGCTGGTCCAGTCGAGTCGACTCACAATCCAATCTCCGTCGGCCACCCGGCGGGCGGCCGCTTACAAATCAGGGCAGCGCCGTGGGATAGGAGCCGAGCACGCGCACCTGCGCAGCTGCCGAACCCATTTCCTGCATGGCCGCCTGCAAGGGGCCCTCGTTGATATGGCCGGACACGTCGATGAAGAACGCGTACTGCCACTTGCCCGAATGCGCTGGGCGCGACTCGATGCGATTGAGGCTGATGCCGTGCTTGGCGAAGGGGCTAAGCACGTCGTATAGCGCGCCCGGCTTGTCGTTTACCGTGATGAGCAGCGAGGTACGGTCGTTGCCCGAGGGCGGGAACAACGAGCGGCCAATCACCAGGAAGCGCGTGGTGTTGTCGGCACGATCCTCGATGGCCTGCGCCACGGTCTTGAGGCCATAGACGCGACCCGCCGTTTCGCCGGCAATGGCGCCGGCATCATCGGCATGGCGCGCCAGGCGCGCCGCTTCAGCGTTGCTGCTTACCGCCTCGCATTCAACGCCAGGCAGGTTGATGCGCAGCCACGTCTTGCACTGCTGCAGCGACTGCGCATGCGCATAGACACGCTTGATGTCTGCCAGCTTGCCATTCAGCGAATGCAGGCATTGATGCACGCGCAGCTCGACTTCGCCGCAGATGGTGGCGTCCGAGGTGAGGAACATGTCCAGGGTGATCTGGATCATGCCTTGCCCCGAGTTCTCCACCGGCACCACGCCAAAATCGGCGTGCCCGGCAGCCACTTCCTGGAACACTTCTTCGATGCTGCCCAGCGGCAAGCCGTAGGCCGCATGGCCGAAGTGCTTGCGCACGGCCTGCTCGCTGAAGGTGCCCTCGGGGCCGAGAAAGCCCACCTTGAGTGGATCTTCCTGTGCGAGGCAAGAAGACATGATCTCGCGAAACAGCCGCACCATCTCCGTGTCGGACAACGGACCGTGGTTGCGATCCACCACCATGCGCAAGACGTGCGCCTCGCGTTCGGGGCGGTAATAGTCGATCGCCGAAAGCCCCTCGCCCTTGACGCGCGCCACTTCCTGCGCCCATTCGGCGCGCTCGGAGATCAGCTGCTGGATCTGCTGATCGATACTGTCGATGCGCTCACGCACGTCGGAAAGCGAGGATTTCTTGTCGGTCATCGTGATGATCTGGAGGGAAAGAAGTCCAAACGGGGAATCAGGGATAGTCCCTGATATGCAGAGCCACGCGCAACGGTTTCATCCGTGACGTTTGGCAAAGTCGCCCATGAAGCCCACCAGCGCCTGCACGGCTTCCAGCGGAACCGCGTTGTAGATCGAGGCGCGCATTCCGCCAACGGCCTTGTGCCCCTTGAGCGCGAGCAAGCCGGCAGCTTCCGACTCCTTGACGAAATCGGCATCCAGCGCACTGTCGTGCAGGGTGAACGGAACATTCATACGCGAGCGCGCGATCACATCGACCGGGTTGCGGTAGTAGCCGCCCGAGCCGTCGATGGCGCTGTAGAGAAGCCCGGCCTTGGCATCGTTGCGTTCGCGCATGGCCGCCAGACCACCCTGCTCCTTCAGCCACTGGAAAGTCAGGCCCGCGAGATACCAGCCCCATGTGTTGGGCGTGTTGAGCATGGAGTCGCTGGCGGCGTGGTCGGCGTAACGGAAAATACGCGCCATCGGCCGCCCGGTCCGCCGCAGCAGATCGCGGCGAATAATCATCACCACCAGGCCCGACGGGCCGATGTTTTTCTGCGCGCCGGCGTAGATCAGGCCAAAACGCGATACATCGATCGGTCCCGACAGAATGTCCGACGACATGTCCGCCACCAGCGGCACATCGCCCACGGCCGGAACGTCGTGGAATTCCACGCCGTGGATGGTCTCGTTGGGCGTGTAGTGCACGTACGCAGCGCGCGGATCGAGCTGCCACGACTCCCGCGGCGGCAGGCCGCGGTAGTGCTGTTCCTTGCTGCTGCCGGCCACGTTCACCTTCACGTACGGCGCAGCCTCGCTGGCCGCCTTTTCGCCCCAGTGGCCGGTAACGACGTAGTCGGCACTGTCGTTCGCGCCCGCCAGATTCATCGGAATCTGGGCAAAGTGCTGCGTGGCGCCACCTTGCAGGAACAACACGGCGTAGTCGTCCGGAATGGCGAGCAGCTCCCGCAGATCGGCCTCGGCTTGCTGCGCCAGCCCCATGAACGGCTTGCCGCGATGGGATAGTTCCATCACGGAGGCGCCGCAGCCCTGCCAGTCCAGCAATTCGCGCTGTGCGCGCTCGAGTACCGCTTGCGGCAACGCAGCCGGGCCTGCGCTGAAATTCCAGAGTCTGCTCACTGACAACGCCTTCGCGGGAAGAGTCACCGCATTATGCCGCGTCGCAGCAAGGGGCCGTCAATTGCACGAGCCGGGGTCTTCTGGCGAGCGCTTTACTCCTCCCCTGCTTGCAGGGGGAGGCTGGGAGGGGTGCGATCTTTCGCCAGCGTGCAGAACCCCTCCCCAATCCTCCCCTGCACGCAGGGGAGGGAGCCAAAAGCACTTAGGAGCCAAAGGCACTTAGAAGCGAACCAGCAGCATCACCGCGATGCCCAGCGCCAGCACTGCCGCAGTGGCGATCAGCCACCACACCTCGCCGCGCGGGCCAGCGTCTTCTTCAGGCAAGTGTGGCCTCTCAGGCTCGGCTTTCGCGATTTCGGGCTCTGGCTCCAACCCCGGCGCATCGACCACGAACCGATGCATGGCTAGCCCAATCTGGTCGCCCGGTCTCAATGCCGCTTGCCGAACGGCAACGCCATTAACGCGCAAGGGATAGCGCTCGGAATACTGGCCGGCCTCGAGCAGCAGTTGGCCGTCGCGCCAGAAGATAGCCAGCGACGCCGCCTCGCCCTGCGGCAGCTCCAGCGGCATGCGGCCGTGCGCGCCCAGCTCCAGCCTGTCCTGCAACGACAGCACGCGACCGGACAACGGCCCGGCCATGCCTCGCAGCGCCACCGTGCACCGGCCTTCAGCGGGCACCGTCACTGGCAAGCTGTGGGCGGGTTCTTCGTCGGTTCGCAGCAGCATGCGGCAATCGCCCACGCTGAGAATGTCACCGGGACGCAGCAAGGCCTTTTCACGTACGGGACGCGCGTTGACGTAGATGCGGCCACCTTCCGGCATTACTTGCAGCACCCAGCCACGGCGATCGAGCTGGATGCGCAGATGGTGCGCGCCAGCCTGCTGCGCAGCGAGGATCAAATCGTTATCCGGCGCACTGCCGATCCGCAGCGCAGGGGCGTCCCAGTGAAAATCCTCTCGGGCCGAATTGGGAAACTCGATGCGCATTCGTGAACCAGTCCATAGACGGCCGGGACTCTACCAGATGCGTGCGCGCTCTCCGAGCGCATCTGGCTTACCATGGATGTTTGCTGATTCGGAGCCCTGCCCATGCCCAAGATCGACATTCGCCGCCCCCATCAATTGCCACTGGCTGACGCCCGTGCCGTGGTCGACAAGGTGGCAGCGCGCATGCACGAGAAATTCGGCATGGAGGGGCATTGGCAAGGTGACACGCTGCTTTTTTCCCGCTCGGGCGTGAAGGGCAGCATTGCCGTGGAAACCGACGCCATCCAGGTCATCGCCGAGCTGGGAATGATGCTGGCGCCGCTCAAGGGCATGGTCGAGGAGGAGATCCGCCGCAAGCTCGATGAGCATTTCGGCTGATGATTCTTTAACCATTCCAAGATCCGTGGCATACTCGACCGCTTACGCGGCCATGACGGCCACGCTCGCCCCCACCGGAACGCATGGCCAAAGACGACGTCATTGAAATGGAAGGCACGGTTCAAGAGACCCTGCCCAACACCATGTTCCGCGTGCAGCTGGAGAACGGCCACGTCATTACGGCCCATATCTCCGGCCGCATGCGCAAGCATTACATCCGCATTCTCACCGGCGACAAGGTAAAGGTCGAAATGACCCCGTACGACCTGACCAAGGGTCGTATCACCTACCGCATGAAATAACGTCACACCCTGTAGGGGCGCACCCCGGTGCGCGACCCGCAGCGTTTGGCGCATAAAAAAGGCCGCGCAGTAGCGCGGCCTTTTTGTTGTGCCTGGAACCCAGGCCTCAGCTCACCGTAGCCGGTACGGCCTCGGCTGCCTCGGTGCCGACCACCAGCTCGCCATCCTTCACGCTCAGGCTCACCTTGCCACCTTCGGCCAGCTTGCCGAACAGCAGCTCGTCGGCCAGGGCACGCTTCACCTTCTCCTGGATGACGCGGGCCATCGGGCGGGCTCCCATTTGCGGGTCGAAACCATGCTCGGCCAACCAGCGGCGGGCGTCGGCGTCGACATCCAGGCTCACGTGCTTCTCTGAGAGCTGGGACTCCAGTTCGATCAGGAACTTGTCCACCACGCGCAGGATGTGGTCGAAGTCCAGCGCATTGAACTGGATGATCGCGTCCAGGCGGTTGCGGAACTCCGGCGTGAAGCTGCGGCGGATCACTTCCATCGCGTCCATTGAGTGATTCTGCTTGACGAAGCCGATGCCGCGGCGCGAGGCCTGCTGCGCACCCGCATTGGTGGTCATCACCACCACCACGTTCTTGAAGTTGGCTTCGCGACCGTTGGTATCGGTAAGCACGCCGCGATCCATCACCTGCAGCAGGATGTTGAACACATCCGGGTGGGCCTTCTCGATTTCGTCCAGCAACAGCACCGCATGCGGATGCTTGGTGACAGCCTCGGTAAGCAAGCCGCCCTGGTCAAAACCGACATAGCCCGGAGGGGCACCGACCAGACGCGAGACCGAATGCGCTTCCATGTACTCGGACATGTCGAAGCGGATCATCTCGATGCCCAATTGCATCGCCAGCTGCTTGGTCACTTCCGTCTTGCCGACGCCGGTCGGGCCGGCCAACAGGAAGCAGCCGATGGGCTTGGACGGATCGGCCAGACCCGAACGGGCCATCTTGATCGAAGCGGCGAGCGCCTCGATGGCCGCGTCCTGGCCGAACACCACCATCTTGAGGTTGCGCTCCAGATTCTTCAGCACATCGCGATCGGAAGCCGACACCTGCTTGGCGGGAATGCGTGCCATCTTGGCGACGATGTATTCCACTTCAGGCACATCCACCTTGCCGGTGCGCTGATCGATCGGCAGCAGGCGCTGGCGGGCGCCGGCCTCGTCGATCACGTCGATGGCCTTGTCCGGCAGCAGGCGGTCGGGAATGTGCTTCACCGACAGGTCCACCGCGGCCTTCAGGGCCTCGTTGGTGTAGGCAACGTTGTGATGTTCCTCGAAGCGCGAACGCAGACCCTTGAGGATTTCCAGGCTGTCGGCCACGGTCGGCTCGACCACGTCGATCTTCTGGAAGCGACGGGCCAGCGCGCGATCCTTCTCGAAGATGCCGCGGAATTCCTGGAACGTGGTGGAACCAATGCAACGCAACTCACCCGACGCCAGCATCGGCTTGATCAGGTTGCTGGCATCCATGGTGCCACCCGACGCGGAGCCCGCACCGATGATGGTGTGGATCTCATCGATAAACAGGATCGCGCCCGGCTGCTTCTTGAGCTGGCCAATGACGGCCTTCAAACGCTTCTCGAAATCGCCGCGGTACTTGGTGCCGGCCACCAAAGCGCCCAGATCCAGCGACCAGATGGTGGCGTTTTCCAGCACTTCCGGCACGTCGCCGTCGACGATGCGCTTGGCCAGACCTTCGGCCAGCGCCGTCTTGCCCACGCCCGCCTCACCCACGTAGAGCGGGTTGTTCTTGCGGCGGCGGCACAGCACCTGGATGGTGCGCTCGATTTCGTCCTGGCGACCGATCAGCGGATCGATCTTGCCTTCCAGCGCCAGCTCATTGAGGTTGCTGGCGAACTCGTTCAGCGGGTTGCCGCGCGGCTCGCCGTCTTCACTCTCACGCTCGGTACCGGGCATGCTGGAACTCGGCTCGTCGCCGATCTTGGCGATGCCGTGGGAGATGTAATTGACCACGTCAAGACGGGTGATTTCCTGCTGATGCAGGAAGTACACCGCATGGGAGTCCTTCTCGCCGAAGATGGCCACCAGCACGTTGGCGCCGGTGACTTCCTTACGACCGGAAGACTGCACGTGGTAAACCGCACGCTGCAGCACGCGCTGGAAGCCCAGCGTGGGCTGGGTGTCACGCTCGTCGCCATGCGGCAGTACCGGTACGGTTTCGGCAATGATTTTTTCCAGCTCGCGCGTAAGCCGCGGCAAGTCGACGCCACAGGCGCGCAAAGCGCCCAGTGCCGACTGGTTATCAGTTAGAGCGAGCAGCAGGTGCTCCACCGTCATGAACTCATGGCGCTGCTCGCGGGCCTGCTTGTAGCACTGGCCGATGGTGACTTCGAGATCCTTGCTGAACATCCGGACCTACTCCGCTTGTTTGGCAGGCGGCTCTATGCCGCGATGGCTACAAAATGGGGTCGCTGAGAGCCTGTTCAATCTCTAAAGCTTTTCCATAGTGCACAACAAAGGGTGCTGATGGGCACGTGAATATTCGTTTACCTGGGTCACCTTGGTTTCGGCTACCTCCCGGGTGAATACCCCGCAGACGCCCTTGCCACGGGTATGTACATGAAGCATCACCTGCACGGCTCGCTCCTGATCCAGGCTGAAGAAACTGCGCAGCACTTCGACCACGAAATCCATCGGGGTGAAGTCGTCGTTCAGCAGCACCACCTGGAAGAGCGGGGGACGAGCCACCTCCGGCCTTGAGGTTTCCAGCGCCAGGCCGTGACCGCTGCCTTGTTCGTGTTCGGGTTCGTGAGCCATGGGTTCTACGTAACGGATCCTGGGGAAAAGTATACCGCCGCAGCCCAAGTACCTGTTCGGCGGCTCAGCGGGAGGTTGTCTTCAGGTGATGGCACAATGACGGCTTTTCCAGTGCCGACACTGCCCCCAACTATTCCCGATGGCCGATTCCGCTCTCATTACCTCCCGATCTGTCTGGTGCCCGCACGTCACGGTGGCCTGTGTCGTGGCCGATGGTGACCGCTACCTCATGGTTGAAGAGGAAGTAAACGGCCGCCTTGCCTATAACCAGCCAGCAGGCCATTTGGATGACAAGGAAAGCCTGATTACCGCCGCCGTGCGTGAAACGCTGGAGGAAACCGGCTGGACAGTCGAGTTGCAGCACCTCATTGGCGTCCACCAGTGGCGCAGCACCGAACACGGTGACGGCGTGGTTCGCTTCAGCTTTGCCGCTCGTGCCGTGGGCCACGACCCAAACCGTCCGCTGGATGAGGGTATTCGTCGCGCCCTGTGGCTGACTCGCGAGGAGATTGCCGCCCTGGGCGACCGCCTGCGCAGCCCGCTGGTGCTAATGAGCATCGATGCGTGGCTGGCCGGCCAGAGGTACCCGCTGGGCATGCTGCATAGTTTGCTGGGCGGGGATCAGTCCCCGTGAAAGTGATGCTTGGCATCTCCGGTGGCGTGGATTCGTCAGTAGCCGCCCTCCTGCTGCAACAAGCCGGCCACGAGGTCGAAGGCCTGTTCATGCAGAACTGGGAAGAGGACGATCGCGACGGTCCCTGCACCACCGATGCCGACCGCAAGGACGCCGTGGCCGTGTGCGGGCGCTTGGGCATCCCCTTCCATGCCCGCAATTTCGCCGCGGCGTACTGGGAGGGCGTGTTCGAGCATTTCCTGGCCGAGTACCGCGCCGGCCGCACGCCCAACCCCGACGTGCTGTGCAACCGCGAGATCAAGTTCAAGACCTTCCTGGACGAGGCCCAGGCGCTGGGGGCGGACAAAATCGCCACCGGCCACTACGCCCGGGTGGATTTCCACGAGGGCAAGTACCGCCTGCTTCGCGCGGTGGACGCCGCCAAGGACCAGACCTACTTCCTTCACGCGCTCGGGCAACGGCAACTGGCAGCAACGCTGTTTCCGGTGGGCGAAATAGAAAAGCCCCGGGTACGCCAGATGGCGCAGGAAGCGGCCCTGCCTACTCATGCCAAGAAAGACTCGACCGGTATCTGCTTTATCGGCGAGCGTGATTTCCGCAGTTTCCTGGCGCAGTACATCCCAGCCCAGCCCGGCCCGATGCGCACGCCCGAGGGCGAGACCGTGGGCGAACACCAGGGCGTGATGTATTACACCCTGGGTCAGCGCAACGGACTGGGCATCGGCGGCCGTCATGGCGCCAGCGGTGAGGCCTGGTACGTGGTTGGCAAGGATGTCGCCGCCAATGTGCTGTATGTCGCCCAGGGTGGCGAAAACCATTGGCTTTACTCGCGCCGCCTGCATACCGAGGCGCCCAGTTGGGTGGCCGGCGACACACCAGGCAGCCGTTTTCGCTGTACCGCCAAGACGCGCTACCGCCAGCAAGACCAGACCTGCGAGGTGATCGTGCGCGATGATGGCCTGGAAGTGATCTTCGATGAGCCGCAGCGCGCCGTGACACCGGGCCAGTCGGTGGTGTTCTACGACGGCGACGCCTGCCTGGGTGGCGCCGTGATCGACCGCACCGACGCACCCTTCGGCGGCTGGAACGATGCCGCTGCTCTATCCTCCCCCGTTTCCAGCGAGTTCCTCACCGGTGTTTGAAGCCCTTGCGATGAATGAAGAGCGCGTACTGGCCCTGGCTGGCTTGTTCCAGGCCACCACGCTGGCCCAGCAGCTGGCCAATGACGGCCGCTGCGACGACATCGCCATGGCCGCCAGCATGGCCAGCGTGTTTCGCATCGATGCGCCCTCGGTGGTGGGGGTGTTCGGGGATGTATCCGCGCTGCGCCTGGGCCTGCGCCAGCTCATCACGCTGCTGGACGAGAACAACCGCGACGTGGCGATCACCCGCATGGCCTTCACGGTGATGCGGCTTGAGCGCAGCCTGTCGCGCCACACCGATCTGCTCAATCGCCTGCAGCAAGGCATTGTGGCCGCGCAGCGCCAGGTCGAACACTTCGGCGCGGATTCGCCCCAAGTAGTCAGTCGCCTCGCCGAGCTCTATGCCAGCACGCTGTCCACGCTCAAGCCGCGCGTGATGGTGACGGGCAATCCGCAGCAGCTTCAGCAACCCAACGTGGTGGAAAAGGTGCGCACCAATCTGCTGGCTGCGGTACGCGCGGCCGTGTTGTGGCGCCAGGTGGGTGGGCGTCAGTGGCAGATGCTGTTGTATCGCAAGCAATGCAGCATGCTGGCGCGCGGTTTGTTGACCGGGTCAACGATCAACAACCCGTGAGGCTCACTGTCGCCGCAGCGCGTTGAAGCCGCAACCTCTCAGCCTGTCGGTTGAGCCTTGCCCTTCCCTGTGACCAGCAGCCATAGCGCCGCCGCCACGCTGACCACGGCGGTCAGTGCCACGTAGTGCGCGGGCATGAAATGCCCGACCCGCGAGCCCAGGTATTGGATCAGCGGTGCCGTGCTCGCGCCGAACACCGCATACGCCACGTTGTAAGCAAAGGACACACCGGAATAACGGATCGACGCGGGAAAGGCGGCAACCATGATCGCCGGCACCACGGCCACGGTGCCCACCAGGAAACCGGTGACCGCATACAGCGGCAGGAAGTGCGCACCGCCGGCCACCAGATCGCCGAACAGCGCGTAGGTGACGCCCACCAGCGCCACCGAGCCCAACAGCAACGACAGCGGCGCACCGATGCGATCGGCCAGCCAGCCGAACGCCAGGCAGCCGACGCCCAGGCTGAAGGCGGCGATGCTGTTGCCGAGGAAAGCCACATCCGGGGCGATGCCGAACGACTTTTGCGCAAGCGTGGGCAGCATCAGGATCAGCACCACGATCGCTGCGGTCAGCATCCAGGTCACCGCCATGGACAGCACTACGCTGCCGCCATGACCGGCCAGCACCGTGCGCAGCGGCAGTTCCTCGCTCAGGGCCTTGCGGGCGCGCAGCTCTGCGAATACGGGCGTTTCGCTCAGCCAGCGGCGCAGCCATACCGCAATGAAACCGAAGAGGCCGCCCAGCAGGAACGGCAGGCGCCAGCCCCAATGCAGCACATCATCGGGCGACAAATGGTGGTTGATCCACGCCGCCGTCAGCGAGCCGATCAGGATGCCCACGGTGAGGCCCGAGGTGAGGCAGGCACAAGCGAAACCCACACGACCCTGGCGCGCGTGCTCGGCGACGAACACCCAGGCACCCGGCACCTCGCCACCAATGGCCACGCCCTGGATGACGCGCATCAGCAGCAACAACAACGGCGCCAGTACGCCAATGCTCGCGTAGACCGGCAGCAGGCCGATGGCCAAGGTCGGCAGCGCCATCAGGAATACGCTGAGCGTAAACATGCGCTTGCGGCCCTGGCGGTCGCCGAAGTGCGCCATCACGATGCCGCCCAGGGGGCGCGCCAGATAACCGGCGGCAAAAATGCCATAGACCTGCAATTGGGCCAGCCATGGCGCCATGTTCGGCGGGAAGAACAGATGGCTCAGCGGCAGCGCGAAGAACACGAACACCACGAAGTCGTAGAACTCCAGGGCACCGCCTAGCGAGGCCAGGAACAGCGTCTGGACGTCGCGCCCGGTCATGGAGCGTGCCGGATCGGCTACCTGCGACGTGGGCGTGAAGGCTTGCGGCATCAGCGATCCTGCAGTCTGGTTGTAGGGGTCGCCGAAGCATACACAAGGGCTAACCCAACGCGTTACGTCAGCCCTCACCGCAGGCCTTCATCTAATGACAATGTGGGGTTTTGCTAGCCTTGGCCCGCCCTGGCCAGCGCCTCAGGCCGGCACCTAGAATCAGGACCGTAGTGGAAGTCATGCAAGGACGCATATGAGCGTTCCCCTGAAACCCTGGCAAGGAGTGTCCCCATGAATATGGGCAAGCGTTTGGGAGCAGAGTTTTTCGGTACTTTCTGGTTGGTGTTTGGCGGTTGCGGCAGCGCGATCTTCGCTGCGGCTTTTCCGGAACTGGGCATTGGTTTTGCCGGCGTCGCCCTCGCCTTCGGCCTCACCGTGGTAACCATGGCTTATGCCGTGGGTCATATTTCCGGCGCGCATTTCAACCCGGCCGTAACCGCAGGCATGTGGGCCAGTGGCCGCCTCCCAGGCAAGGACGTGGTTCCCTACTGGATCGCACAGGTCGTAGGTGGTCTTGCCGCCGGTGGGGTGCTTTACCTCATCGCCAGCGGCAAGGCTGGCTTCGACGCGAGTGCGGGCTTTGCCTCCAACGGGTACGGCGAACACTCGCCGGGTGGGTATTCGCTGATGGCCTGCATCGTGGCCGAGTTTGTACTCACCGCGTTTTTCCTGATCGTGATCAATGGCGCCACTCACCGGCTGGCACCCACTGGCTTTGCGCCGTTGGCCATCGGCCTCGCCTTGACGCTTATCCATCTGATCAGCATCCCGATCACCAACACCTCGGTGAATCCCGCGCGTAGTACCGGCGTTGCCGTTTTCCAGGGCAGCTGGGCGGTGCAGGAGTTGTGGATGTTCTGGCTGATTCCGCTGATCGGTGGCGTGGTGGGCGGCCTGATCTACAAGCACCTGCTCGATTGGCACGACTGAGCGCACAGGCAAACGGATCGACCTCGGAATCCGGCGGCTTGAGAAAGCCGCTGGATTTTTTTGGGCTCGATGACGGCCTTATGCCTCGTACAACTCAATAGGCAGGCCGTCGGGATCGGCAAAGAACGTGAAACGGCGATTCGTGAATTCATCCACGCGCACGGGCTCGCAGGCGACACCACGCTCCTGCAGCGTGGCGATCACGGTATGCAGGCTGGGTACCGCAAAAGCGAGATGCCGCAACCCTTGTGCCTCGGGCCGGGAGGGACGCGGCGGCGGCGCAGGGAACGAGAAAAGCTCAAGGCTGACGCCGGGCGATACTTCCAGGTCGAGCTTCCACGAATCACGTTCGACGCGGTACACCTCGCGGATGATGCGAAAGCCCAACGTCTCCGCGTAGAACGCCCTGGAGCGCGCATAGTCCGAGCAGATCAATGCCACGTGATGGATGGCAGGCAACAACGGCGATTTCATGCATTACGCCTCGGAAAACGGGAACGAGAGCACATCGGCGATGGCATCCGTGCCTATCAGGCACATCAGCAATCGCTCGATACCGAGCGCTACGCCGGCGCTATCGGGCATCGCGTCAAGGACCTCGAGCAGGCGTTCGTCGACGGGAATTTCCTGCTGCCCGCGAACGCGTCGCGTGGCGTTGTCCCGATCGAACCGACGGCGCTGCTCGGTGGCGTCGTTGAGTTCGTGGTAGCCGTTGGCTACTTCGTAGCGTCCAAGGTAAAGCTCGAAACGCTCCGCCATCGGCGGATCACCCGGCCGTACCTTGGCCAATGCGCACTGCGATTCCGGGTAATCGTGGATAACCGTGATGCGGTTGGCGGGGAATGTCGGCTGCAGGCGATGGGTAATCAGCAGATCCAGCCAGTCATCGCGGGTGAGGCCATCAGGCCCGATGTGGAAGTCCTCGAGCAAGGCACGCAGGTCATCGATGGGTGCGTGCAACGGATCGATGCCCAGCTCGTCGATAAACAGCTGGCGGTAACCCTCGACCCATACCTCGGCACGCCGTCCCACCATGGCAAGCGCGGCTTCGATCAGGCCAATGACTTCCTCCATCAGCCGATGGTGATCCCAGCCCACCCGATACCACTCGAGCATGGTGAATTCGGGGTTGTGTCGCCCGCCGGCTTCGCCATCGCGAAACACGCGGCCCAGTTCATAGCAGTCGCCCACACCGGCGGCGAGCAGGCGCTTGAGCGGATACTCCGGCGACGTGCGCATCCAGCGCTGCCGTGCCCCCGCATCGACGTGACCACTGAAGCGGGTGCTGAAGCTCTGGATGTTCGGATCGGTATTGCCAGCCGCCGACAGGATCGGCGTCTCCACTTCCAGCACCTCGCGCTCGGCGAAATAGGTGCGAATCAGTGCATACAGGCGCGCTCGTAGATGCAGGCGGCCGGCGAGGTGCAGCGTCATGCCGCGCCCTCATGCTTGGCCAGCAGGGTAAGCAGCTGGGCTTCATCCCAAATCTCCACGCCCAATTCCTGCGCCTTGTCGAGCTTGGAGCCCGCCGCTTCGCCGGCAACGACGAAGCTGGTTTTCTTCGACACGGAACCGGCGACCTTGGCGCCAAGTGCTTCCAGTCGCTCCTTGGCGTCGTCGCGGCTAAGCGACGACAGCGTGCCGGTGAGTACCGCCGTCTGGCCTTCCAGTGGCGCGGAGGTACCCGCCGCCGCCCTGGGGATGGCGTCGAGCAACTCGCGCATGGCTTCGTCGGCCTCGCGCAATGGGCGCACCAACTTCTCGTGCGCCAGGAACGCCGCGAGATTGGTCGCCGCGGCGGATGGCAAGCCGGCGGTCAACCAATGGGATTGGCCGGCAGCGATCAATTTGTCCAGTGTGGAAAAGTGTTCGCTCAACAGCTTGGTGCTCTTGGGGCCGAGCTTGTTGATGCCTGCCATATCGAGCAGCACGGCAAGGTCGAGCTGACCGCGCAACTTGGGCGAAGGGTGCGTCTCATCGGAAAACACGATGCCCGAGGCAAGCAATGCGTCAACCACCGTCTGGTTGCCCTCTTGCGCAAAGAACCCGGCGATCGAGGTGGCTACTTCGTTGCCGACATCCGGCAGCACGCGCAGGATCATCCCCGGCATGCGACGAATCACTGCCAGGCTGCCCAGCCAGGCAGCCAGCGTCTTGGCGGTGCTTTCGCCGATATGCATGATGCCCAGGCCGAACAGGAAGCGCGGCAGCGTGGTCTGCTTGCTCGCCTCGATTGCCTCGATCAGGTTCTCCGCCCACTTGGTGGCCACCTTGCCTTGCTTGACGGTCTCCGGCGTGGTGCCTTCGCGCTCCCCCCCAAGGGGGCTTGCTGCGCGGCGTCTGCTCGACGCTTCATTTCGAGGAAATCCTCGAGCGTCAGCTTGTACAGATCCGCCGGCGTGTGCACGTAACCGAAGTCCACCAGCGCGTCGACAAAGCGTTCGCCCAGGCCGTCAATATCCATCGCCCGACGCGCAGCGAAGTGGATCAAGGCCTCCTTGCGTTGGGCCGGACAGATCAGGCCGCCCGAACAACGCCATGCCGCCTCGCCCTCTTCACGCAACAGGGCCGAACCGCACACCGGGCAGTGTGTGGGCATGTGCCAGGCATGCGTATGCGGCGGACGTAGCTCCGCCATCACGCGCACCACTTCGGGAATCACATCGCCGGCACGGCGCACGATGACGGTGTCGCCCACCCGCACGTCGAGACGCGCAACCTGGTCGGCGTTGTGCAGCGTAGCGTTGGTGACAGTGACGCCCGCCACCTGCACTGGCGCCAGTCGCGCGACCGGAGTGGCAGCCCCCGTGCGGCCGATCTGGATCTCGATGGCCTCCACGGTGGTGGTCTGTTCCTGTGCGGGGAATTTGTGCGCAATGGCCCAGCGCGGCGCGCGCGAGACAAAGCCCATCACGCGCTGGCCTTCGTAGTCGTCCAGCTTGTACACCACGCCGTCGATGTCGTATGGCAACGCATCGCGCTTGGCGCCGATGCGGCGATAGTAGGTAATCAGCCCATCGAAGCCATGGGCCGTGCTCACTTCGGGCGATACCGGAAAGCCCCACTCGCGCAGCTTGGCCAGCGTCTTCGAATGCGTCGTCGGCAACTCGCCGCCCTGCACATCGCCCACGGCGTAGGCGAAGAAACTGAGCTTGCGTCTGGCCGTGATCGCCGGATCAAGCTGGCGTAGCGAACCGGCCGCGCCGTTGCGCGGATTGGCGAGGGTTTTCTCACCGGCCGCGCGGGATCGCTCATTGAACGCTTCGAAGTCCTTGCGCAGCATGATCACCTCGCCGCGCACTTCCAGCACATTCGGCCAACCCTCGCCACGCAAGCGCAACGGAATGGCGCGCACCGTACGCAGGTTGGCGGTGACATCCTCGCCGGTTTCACCGTCGCCTCGCGTGGCGCCCTGCACGAACATGCCATTCTCGTAGCGCAGGCTTATCGCCAGGCCGTCGAGCTTCGGTTCCACCGAAAACACCGGGCTGCGCCGATTCAACGTCTGCTCGATACGCCGCTCGAACTCGGCCACTTCGCGGAAGCGCTCGCGATCGCCCTCGCCGTCCTGTTCGAAGGCGTTATTGAGCGACAGCATCGCGATGACGTGGCGCACTTCGGCAAATCCGCCCTGCGCCCGTGCGCCGACACGGCGCGTGGGTGAATCGCCCACGGCAAGCTCGGCGTGCGCATCTTCCAACGCTTCCAGCTCGCGCATGGCGCTATCGTATTCGGCGTCGGTGATCTCGGGATCATCGAGCACGTGATAGCGATGGTTGGCGCGCTCGATCTTCTCCCGCAGCTCGACAGCGCGGGATTGCCAGTCGTGGACGTGGCTCTGGCTCATGCGGATCTCCTCATGGGCCAAAGTTTACCGAGTCGTGGCCCGCTTCGGCCCATCGGGAAGCCAATTCATGACGCGTGACGGGCCGAAAAACACATAGCCATCACATCTATCGGCCAGTCAGCGGTACAGGTCACCCGCTGCCTCGGGCTGATAGTCGATGTCGAGCACCCGCAGATGGCGCTGGCGGCCGTCCGGCGTGGGCCAGTCGATCTGCTGGCCCACCGTGAGCCCAATCAACGCACTACCGACCGGCGCAAGAATCGACACCGTACCCGGCACACCAGCACCCGAGGGATACACCAGGCTTATGGTCAACTCATCACTGGTGCCTTCATCCTTGAAGGTCACGACGGAATTCATGGTCACCAGGTTGGCCGGCACCGCTGCCGGTTCCACCACGTCGGCGCGATCCAGCTCGGCGCGCAACGCCTCGTACTGCGTCGCCTCGATGGGCGGCATGCGCTCCAGCAGCGCTTCGATGCGCTCCAGGTCGAGGCGCGAAATGACGATGGGTGGCTTGGTGCTCATGCTTGACTCCTGTCCATGGGCGATGGAACGCCCGCTTGCCGACGACCACAAAAGACGACGCGCCGGGACGAAACCGCCCCGGCGCGCATAGCCGATGAATGATCACCCCAGGGCCACGCTGTTGACGTGACGAGCACGCGCAGACCCTAAGATGAAACGCGACTGACTTTGGACGCGGCGTCGCTCAAAAGCAAGTTCCTACTACAGGTATCATAGGGCTCCATGCCAGAGAATATCCCCGCCACGGAGGCAAACCTGCCCGTCCCGCCACCGGGCGAAGCTGCGGTGATGCCGACACCTCCGGTGGTTGCATCGCACGATCGTTATCGAGGGCTGATCTGGCTGGTGGCTGCCGCGTTCTTCATGCAGGCGCTGGACTCCACCATCGTCAACACCGCCGTGCCGGCCATGGCCGAGGCGCTCAACGTCACACCGCTGGGCATGCGTACCGCGCTCACCAGTTATGTGCTGACGTTGGCGATCTTCATTCCGGCCAGCCCGTGGCTATGCGATCGTTTCGGCACGCGTCGTATCTTCGCCCTGGCCATTGCCACCTTCACCATCGGCTCGCTGCTTTGTGGCATCGCGCAGACCTTGCCCCAACTGGTCGCTGCACGCGTGTTGCAAGGCCTGGGCGGCGCCGCGTTGATGCCGGTGGGTCGCTACGTGCTCGTGCGCAGCATCGACAAGCGCGACTTCGTTCGCGCCATGAGCACGGTGGCCACGGTCGGCTTGCTTGGCTCGGTGCTGGGCCCGTTGCTTGGCGGCGCGCTGGCACAGTTCACCACCTGGCGACTGATCTTCCTCATCAATGTGCCGGTGGGCATGGTGGGCATGTGGATGAATCGCCAAAGCATGCCCGACTACCGGCTCGACGACGTGCATGCTTTCGATTTCGCTGGCTTCCTGCTGTTTGCCGCGGCCTCGGCCATGCTGCTGACCGCTTCCGAAGTGGCCAGCGGCGGTGGCGGCAAGTGGCTGTCGATCGCCGTCTACGGCGTCATGGCAGTCATGTTCGGCTGCATCTACGTGTGGCATAGCCGGCGTACCGATCATCCCGTGGCCGACCTCAGCCTGCTGCGCGTTCGCAGCGTGTGGGTATCGCTCGCGGGCAACCTGTTCACACGCCTGGGCGTGTCGGGCATGTTTCTGTTGCTGGTGTTGTTTTTGCAGGTGGGTTGCGGCTGGTCGCCGCTGATGGCCGGCCTCATGATGGTGCCGCAGGCGTTGGGCTCGATCACCGCAAAATGGGGCATCAATCGCCTGCTCAACCGGTTCGGCTATCGCCGGCTGCTGTTCACCAATACGTTGATCGTGGCGGCCTTGCTCGCTTCGTTCGCACTGCTCGGCAAGGAGTCGCCGATGTGGCTGATTGCGTCGATGGTGTTCATCTACGGCGCCTTCATGGGCATGCAGTACACCGCCATGAACACGCTTATCTATAACGACCTGGATGTGAAGTACGCCTCGCAAGCGTCGTCCATGGCGTCCACCGCGCAATACCTGTCCATGAGTTTCGGTATCGCGCTGGCCTCGTTGCTGATGGAGGCGCTGCTGCAAGGGCACGCGCATGAGGACTATATCCCGGCATTCCGCTGGACGGTCCTGCTGTTGGGCGTTGTTACCGCCACTGCCAGCTGGGTCTTCAGTCGGTTGCAGAAAGACGACCGCCCCATGCGCGCGACACGCACGGCCGATTAGGCGGCGCCGACCGTCGCAAGCATGTAGCATGCACGATACTGCCCGCTGCCAAATTCATTTCGCATGCACCACGCCAGCGACATTCTGCTCACGCTCTTTATCGTTTTTCTCGCCGCCCAGATCGGTAGCGAGATAGCGCAGCGATTGAAGCTGCCCGGCGTGGTCGGCGAAATTGCCGCAGGCTGCGTGATTGGCCCCTCCGCACTGGGCTGGATCATGCCGGACCAGATCGCCATCGGTACGCCGCTGGATGTGCTCGCGGAAATCGGCGTGGTGCTGTTGCTGTTCTCGGTAGGCCTGGAAACACGCCTGGAAGATCTCAAGAAGGTCGGCAAGGTAGCCTTCCTGGTGGGTGTGCTTGGCGTGCTGGTGCCGTTCGCCTTCGGTGGCCTGTGGGCGCACAGCAGTGGCTTCGACTGGAGCCGCTCGCTATTTATTGCAGCCGCCTTCGTAGCGACCTCCGCCGGTATTACGGCGCGTGTGCTGCAGGAGCTGGGCGCACTCCAGCACAAGGAGAGCAAGGTAATCCTCGGCGCCGCCGTCATCGACGACATTCTCGCCATGCTGCTGCTGGGCGTGGTGGTGTCGATGCAAGGTGGCGAAGGCATCGACGTTGTCCATCTGCTGGCCGTGCTCGCCGGCGCCATCGGCTTTATCGCCATCATTGGTGTGGGCGGTGCACGCGTGATGCGCTGGAATTCCAGCTGGCTGGACAAGCCGCAGAATCCGCAATCCGCGTTGGCCATCGTGTTGGCGCTGTGCCTTGGCCTCGCCTATATCTCCACCCTGTTCGGCCTGGCCGCAATCATTGGTGCATTCCTGGCCGGCATGATCGCCTCAGAAACCCGCCAGCAGCACACGCTGGAAAAACAGACCGAGCCCCTGCTCGCACTGCTCACGCCGTTTTTCTTCGTCATCACCGGCAGCAAGATCGACCTGCACCAGCTGGCCAGTGTCGAGGCCGGCATGATGCTGCTGGTGGTGACCTTGATCGCCATCGCATCCAAGTTGATCGGCGGCTTTCTCGGCGCGCTGCCGCTTGGTGCCCGCGGCGCCACCATCGTGGGTTTCGGCATGGTGCCGCGAGGAGAGGTCGGCGTGGTGATTGCCAGCCTGGGTTTGACCGCAGGCGTTTTCACCGACCAGATCTACGCCATCATCGTGGCCATGTCACTGCTGACCGCCATGGTGACGCCGCCGGTGCTGGCCTGGCTGCTGCGCCGAGGTGGCGCCAGCGACGAGAACGTCCCCTCGCCCGATCAACACTAAGGCCTCCGGCATTTGTAGGAGCGCACCCTGTGCGCGACCAGGGGGCGACCGCTACGTAAGTTGGTCGCGCACAGGGTGCGCTCCTACATTTTGCGTAGTGATTGGTAGGCGTTGAGGGCCGCCACGCGGCTTTGCTGCAAGTCGATCATGGGTGCGGGATAACCGCTGCGCTTCAGCAACGCCGGGTCTTTCCAGGGTTCGTGCAACAACGGCAGCGGCGCGTCGGCCAATTCCGGCAACCATTGGCGCAGGTAGTGGCCCTGGGCATCGAACTTCAGCGCCTGCGTCACCGAATTGAATACGCGGAAATAAGGCGCTGCATCCGCGCCGGTGCCAGCCCCCCATTGCCAGCCCAGCGTGTTGTTGGCCAGGTCCGCGTCCACCAATGTGTCCCAGAACCAACGCGCGCCGTGTTGCCAGTGCTGGCGAAGGTTCTTGGTGAGGAAGCTGGCAACGATCATGCGCACGCGGTTGTGCATCCAGCCGGTATGCCATAGCTCGCGCATGCCGGCATCGACCAACGGAATGCCCGTGCGACCACGTTGCCACCGTTCCAGCGTGGCCTCACACGCGGGCGCCCATGCCATCCCATCGAACTGTGTATTGAAGTTGGCTGTGGGCGTGCTGGGAAAGTGATACAGCAGATGGTGGGCGAACTCGCGCCAGCCAAGTTCGCGCAGATACGGCTCGATGTCTGGGCGTCGTCGCGCATCAACTGCTGATGCGCGATCGGCAAGATAGCGGTGGATTTGCGGCGGCGAGATTTCGCCGAAGTGCAAATGCGGCGACAGCCGCGAGGTGCCACGGCGCGACGGCATGTCGCGCGCGATGGAGTAATCGGTCACTGCGTCGTCGGCGAAGATATCGAGCAGTTCGTGAGCGCCCTGCTCGCCCGGTATCCAGGCGTCACGCAAGCCACTATCCCAACGAACCGACGGCAACAGGTTCAGCGCTTCCAGCGGCAGGCTGTCGCCGACATCCACGCTTCGCAGCGAATCGGGCATCGGCAGAGGCTGCGACGCGGTCAACTCGGTGCGCAGGCTACGCCAGAACGGCGTGAAAACCCGATACGGCCGTTGCTGTTTCGTGGCGATTTGCCAAGGCTCACACCACAGCGCGGCATTGAAGCTTTCCACCCGTACGCCCTGCTCACGCAGCACGGCCTTGATGCCGCTATCGCGCGCAATGGCGGCAGGCTCATAGAGCCGATTCCAGTAAACCGATGTGGCGCCCGTTTGGGCCAGTACCTGCCGAAGCACGGCGAGGCTGTCGCCATGTTGGATATGCAGCGCCACCCGGTGCTTGTCCAGCTGGGCTTGCAGGCCCTGCAGCGAATGATGCAGCCACCATCGGCTGGCCCCACCGGGCGCCCAGCCCGCGTCTTCATGCGGGGCGTGGATATACAGCGGTAGGACGTGCTCGTGCGCGGCGCAGGCAGCACCCAACGCAGGGTTATCCGCTAAGCGAAGGTCGCGGCGAAACCAGACTATGGCGGTGCTCATCGCCGCAGCTTAGTCAGTGCGATGCAGTCTGTATGCCTCGCCTTTGGACCATATCGGATACCACCGCCGCAGCGGTGGTATCCGGTGAACGTCGATCAGAGCTCGACCACGTCGAAGCGGCGATCAGAGTTGACGTCTTCCTCGTAGTTCACGTCTTCGCGGCCGAAACCGAACAGGCGCAGGAAGTCGTGCTTGTAGCCGGCGTAGTCGGTGAGCTGCGAAAGGTTCTCGGTGTTCACCGTGGTCCACAACGCCTTGCAGTCGCTCTGCACGTCGTCGCGCAGCTCCCAGTCGTCCAGGCGCACGCGGCCTTCGGCGTCGAGCTCAACCGGCTGATGGTCTTTGCGGTACAGGCGATCGCGGAACAGTCGGTTGATCTGCTCGATGGTGCCCTCGTGGATGCCCTTTTCCTTCATGACGCGGAAGCAAATGGCGATATAGAGCGGCAACACCGGAATCGCCGCGCTCGCCTGCGTCACCACCGATTTCATGACGCCCACGTAGGCGTCGAGATGCTCCGCCTTGTGCTCGGCGACCAACTGCCTGGCAGTGTTGTCCAGGTGCTGCTTGGCCTGCCCCAGCGTGCCGTGCCAGTACATCGGCCAGGTAATCTCGGTGCCTATATAGCTATAAGCCACTGTCTTGGCGTGGCCGGCCAGCACGCCGGCCTTGCTTAGCGCGTCGATCCAGAGTTTCCAGTCCTCACCGCCCATCACGGTGACGGTGTCCTTGATCTCCTGCTCGGTGGCCGGTTCCACCGACGCCTGCACCACTACGTCCTTGTTGGTATCGATCGAGTTGGCGGTAAACGTCTCGCCGATGGTCTTGAGCGAGGAACGCACCAGCTCGCCGGTCTCCGGCAGCTTGCGAACAGGCGAGGCGAGCGAATAGACCACCATGTCGATCTGGCCGCCCATTTCGTTCTTGATCATCTCGATCGCGCGGGCGCGGGTTTCGTTGGAGAACGCATCGCCATTGATCGAGCCGCTGTACAGGCCCGCCTGCTTGGCGAACTTGTCGAACGCGGCGGAGTTGTACCAGCCGGCCGTGCCGGTCTTGGTCTCGCTGCTGGGCTTCTCGAAGAACACGCCGAGCGTGGCCGCGCCGTAGCCAAACGCCGCCGTGATGCGCGACGCCAGCCCGTAGCCGGTGGAGGCACCGATCACCAGCACACGCTTGGGACCGTCGCCCAGGTTGCCTTGTGCCTTGGTGATATTGATCTGTTCGAACACGTTCTGCTCGCATCCGACCGGATGAGCCGTAATGCAGATGAAACCACGCACCTTGGGGTTGATGATCACTCGATGACTCCTGGCAGCAGGCCGTAAACCGCCATTTTAACCCGTGTGGCGGACATGCGCTGCCGTAGGGTTGATGGCCACCGACGTTGCTCGGGTCTCTTCCATCGCCCGATGGGCGTACCCGGCCCGGCCATGCGCAAGTGACGCTACGGCGTGCTGGCCGGACTCGCACCCTTTCGGACCCGGCGAAGTTTCATCAGGTAATGCAGCGCCACACCAGCCGCGGCCATGCCGGAGGCACCACCTACCGCAAGTGCCCAGCGCGGACCAAAGGTATCGGCCACCCAGCCCACGATGGGCGCACCAAGCGGTGTTGTACCCACGCCGACGGCAAGGCGCAGCGCCAAAACACGCCCACGCATCCCGGGCTCGGTGGACAGTTGCATCAGGCTGGTGGTCGCGTTGGTGAAGGTAAGCGCGGCAATGCCGACGATCACCAACGTCACCGCAAACAACCACGCGTTGGGAGTAATTGCAGCAAAGGCCAAGCCCAGCCCGAAAACGACTGCGCCGACCGGCAGCAAGCGAAAGCGCGGCCTCTCACGCCCCGCAGCGAGCAACGCGCCCGCCAGCGTTCCCACGGCCATGGCCGAGGTGAGCATCCCGTATTGGCTGGCACCGCCATGAAAGACCTTGACCGACATGGTCGAGATGAAGATTGGGAAATTGAGCCCGAACGTGCCGATCAGAAACAGCATCCACAAAATGGCCTTGAGGTCGTCGCGCGAGCGGACATAGGCAAAGCCTTGCAGCAGGCTGCCGCGCGTGCGGCTGGCACGCGCAATCACGCGCAGTTCGCTCACCCGCAAAAACCCCAGTGAAACGAGCACCGCAGCAAACGAGGCGGCATTGATCAGAAATGCCCAGCCCGAGCCCACCGCTGCAATCACCACACCGGCGATGGCCGGGCCAACCATGCGGGCCAGGTTGAACGAGGTTGAATTGAGCGCCACCGCGTTGGACAGGTGATGCTCCTCCACCAGATCGGAAACAAAGGTCTGGCGCGCAGGTGCATCAACAGCAGTCACCGAGCCCGACAGAAACGCAAACACATACACATGCCACAGCTGCACCAGCCCGGTGATGGTGAGCAAACCCAATGCCAGCGCAAGCACGCCCATGGCCGCCTGGGTCGCCATCATCAGCTTGCGCCGATCGAAATGGTCTGCCGCGTAACCTGTCCAGGGCAGCAGCAGAAGCTGCGGCCCGAACTGCAAGCCCATCACGATGCCCACGGCGGTGGCGCTGTGCGGCGTGAGTTGGGTCAGCACCAGCCAATCCTGTGCGGTGCGTTGCATCCACGTTCCGATGTTGGACACCAGCGCGCCACCGGCCCAAACCCGGTAATTGAAAACGCGCAGTGAGCGGAACGTGCCCTTGACCATCGCTTACGGGCCCGGCGACAGACCGCCGTGGAATCGCCCGAATGCGCGTGCCGCGAACACGGCCATCAACAGCACGCCCAGCCCTGCCGACACGGCCTGGTCGATGGCGTGAATGTCAAAACTTCCCGGATGAACCAGCAGCAGATAGGCCAGCACGAAATTCAAAAAGCCCCACAACACATTCACCGTCGAAGACGAAAGCCCCACGCCCCTCGGCTTGGCGAACGGGCTTTGAAAGGGGCGCCCCATCATACCGCTGACGAAGTGCGGAATGGCGTTGGCGAAAAACGCACCGCCGAAGAAACAGCCCACGTAATGAAGCAGCATGCTCATGCTCTTTTCTCCAACATATCGATGACCTCTTGCGTGGTGCCAGTTTCGCCCAGCTTGGGGAAAATCCGGTTGACGCTGTTGGAGTGCGCATCGGCATCAAGGTCCGACATGGCATCGATGGCGAAGCTGACGTTGAAGCCAAGCTCGAACGCATGACGCGCGGTGGATTCGACACCGCTGGTGGTGGAAACGCCCGCCATCACGATCTGCGTGATGCCCTGCCCCTTCAGGTAAGCCTCCAGATCGGTATTGGTAAACGCGCCCGGCGTCCGCTTGGTTACCACGTGATCCTGCGGCTGCTGATTCAATTCGGGAAGCATGTCGGTGAACTCGGCTGGAAATGCGGTCATGCGACGCGGCCTTTCGGTACGACCCGGTGGACCGCCGGCCACGTTCACCAGTACCACCGGCAACGCATGCCGGCGAAATGCTTCGGCCAACGCGCTGGCGCGCGACACGATATCGGGAAGGGGATGAACCACCGGGGCAGACAGCATGCCCTTCTGCAGATCGATAACGACGAGCGCAGTATTCGGATCGAGCGTGGTGAGAGCCATGGCGCTTCCCTCGGTGATGTGGCATTACGACCACGCCTGGGCAGCATGCCGTGGAGCGTGCAGCCTATGAATGGAGCCGACTACGCGTCGCCAAGCCGTTTGAGCAAGGCAACCGCCGACAGCAGGGTCTGTTGTTCCGCCGGATCGAGCTTCGCCACCGCCGCCATCAGCCATTGCTGCTTGGCGAGGCTGCGCTTTCGCCGCATCTCCATGCCCTTGGCCGTCAACGACACCAACATCTGCCGCCCGTCCGTGGGGTGTGGCCGACGCTCGATCAAACCTTCCTGTTCCAGGTCAGCGAGGGTGGCGCCCATCGATTGCGGTTTTACCGCCTCCGCTCGCGCGAGTTCTGCCGTGGTCATCGCACCCGTGCGATCGAGCCGGGCCAGCGCGGACATCTGCGACCAGCTCAGGCCGGAGGTGTTCACTTCCTGACGCAACCGTCGTAGCAACTGGCCAATCGCCAGCGAAAGATCGGTGACCGTGGTTTCCAGTGGCGGGGCTTGTTGCGTGCGCATGGCGGGCATCCTAGATATAGACAGGTTAACTTGCAAGTTAGCCTGTCTATATGGGAATTTGACGTCCACGCTCTCAGCATCGGGTACAACACCGATGCCCGTTGCTCCCTAGGAGCGCTTGATGAAGTACCGCCTGCTCTGGCTGCCGCTCGCCCTCGCCGCCTGCTCGCAAACGCCCCAAGGCGCGGGCCCAGCCCCTGCAACCAGCGCGGCCCGCGCGCCCGTGACTGCCAGGACAACCACGGCGACAGACGACAACCTGCTTATCCAATACATCTGGCAGCTCAACGATGCTACCGACCGTGCCGGCAAGCGCATCGATGTGCTGTTCGCCCGTGCAGACAAGCCTGTGGAACTGATGTTTCATGCCGATCGCATCAGCGTGACCAATAGCTGCAACGCGATGGCGGGTGGTTACAGCATCAACGCGGGAATACTCGAGATTGGCGCCATGGCCCACACCTTGATGGCCTGTGCCGATCCATCACTGTCCGCACTCGACAGTGCCGTCGGCCAGCATCTGCAAGGCCATCTGAAGATGAGCCTGCGAGCCGACGGCACTACGCCGCATTTGCAACTGCTTGCCGACAACGGCGACACCCTGAGCTTCACCGGCAGACCCACCGCAGAAACGCGCTATGGCGGCCCGGGCGACACGATATTCCTGGAAGTCGCCGCCCAAACCGTGCCGTGCAATCACCCGCTGATCCCCAACAAGCAATGTCTGAGCGTGCGAGAGCGGCACTACGACGAGCATGGCCTGCAAACCGGCACGCCCAGCGATTGGCAGCCCCTTTATCAGGACATCGATGGGTATACCCATGAAGAGGGCATTCGCAACGTGCTGCGGGTGAAGCGCTATACGATCAAGAACGCGCCGGCGGATGCACCTTCCACCGCCTATGTGCTTGATACGGTCGTGGAGTCGGAAAAGGTGCAGCAGTGACTGGATAACGCAGCTGTTCGGGGCGACCCTCGGATATCGGCCCGTGCCGCAAGCCGGCATCAAAAGTCGTATCCTTCGCGGCCACTCAGGGAGGAACCCCATGCACCGTCTACCAGGCCTGGATCTGCTGCGGGCCGTCGCAATCATGTCGGTCATCTGCACGCACGCATGGATTGCCGGTGGCATGGGTTACGGGTTCGGCTGGATCGAAGAGTACGGCTGGATGGGCGTCGACCTGTTCTTCGTTCTCAGCGGATACCTGATTGGTCGACAAGTGCTCGTTCGCTACAAGCGCGGCGACGGGGTGGACCTCCCGGCATTTTTTCGGCAGCGGGCCTTTCGCATACTTCCTACCTACCTGGTCGTGGTCGCACTCTATTTCTTGTTCCCGACCATGCGGGAGCAGGCGGCGATCCAGCCTCTGTGGCAGTTCCTCACCTTCACCATGAATCTGTTCGTCGACCAGAGCACCCTGCACGCTTTCTCGTCAGCCTGGTCGCTGTGCGTTGAAGAACACTTCTACCTGATCTTTCCGGTAGCAGTGCTCATCATGGCGCCCCGTGCAAGCGCGAAGCACGTGATCGGCGTGCTCGCCGGCCTGATGGTCGCCGGCTTGGCGTGGCGCGGGTTTGCCTGGTGGCAGTCGGCAGCACCCGCAACCGATGGCAGCGGCGTGTGGGACATGGACGGGCGACGCTATATGGAGCTTATCTATTACCCCACCTACGCACGGCTCGATGGCTTGCTCTGTGGCATCGGGCTGGCGACGGTGAGCGTCTATCGAGCATCGTTATGGGACCGCCTTCAGCGGCATCCCAATGCGGTCGCCTTGCTCGGAACCGCGATGGTGCTGTTCGCCGCCTGGATTTTCCGCGACACACTCACCTTCGCCGCTTGCGTGTTCGGGTTTCCGATGCTGTCGGCGGGTCTCGCCCTGCTGGTCGCCGCGGCTGCGAGCCCGGCCGGAGTACTCGCGCGAGTCAGGCTACCCGGCACCGCCTGGATGGCAGCGACGTCCTACAGCATTTACCTCACGCACAAGGCGGTGCTCAAACTGGCCGCAAATCATTTGCCGCCTTATCTCGATCATCGCGGCATGCTGACCTTTCTCTGTTGCCTGCTGGTGGCCATCACGGCGGCGGCGCTGCTGCACTACCTTGTCGAGCGGCCGTTCCTTCTGCTGCGTGATCGAGGGGGAAGGAAAGACGCTGCTCCACTCGTGGCGGAGACTGGCGGCGCCCTCCCGTGAAGCCCGGCGCCATCAGTGCGCCGGGCTTCCCCGCAATCATCGCCAACGTGACGCGTCAGTCGCGCGACCTGGCCACTACGCTGCCATCATCAGGGTCGACCAGCAGATTCACGTCGTTGCCCCGATGGGTCTCGGCATCGGCGCTCCATAAGCCGTCTTCGAACTTGATGTGCTTGACGTTCTGGAAGCCAGCCGTGGCCAGCTTCGCGTTGACCTCATTTTCGTTGAGTTTGGACGGCGCATCGGCGGGGTAAACCTTGCCGTTGATGGGACCCACCTCAAGTTTTACCCACTGCTTGTTCCCGCCGCGGGCCTGACTGCGCCATACGCCATCCTTGAACTGCAGATCCTTGACTTCCTTGTAGCCGGCGTTGGCAATGGCGGTCTTGATCGCATCCTCGCTCAACGCACCGGACGGTGGCTGAGACGTCCATGTGGTGACTGTGGTGGTGGTCTGCGTTGTCTGCGTGGCGCTGGTGGTCGATTGCGCGGTGGCAGGCATATTTTGCGCAGAGGCAACGCCAACCATCGACAGTCCAATCAACAGGGGAAGTACGCGCTTGATCATGATGAGCTCCTTTCGGTGTGGGCTCCGAATCGTGGCGCCAGCGTGGCCACGCATAGTTCAATCCGGTGTGAAACCCTGGCCGACACTTAGCGTTGATTCATGCAATCGCAAGTCTTGGTTCAGGCCGGTTGCCCCAGCAGATCGCTCAGATCGATGCCGTTCTTCGAACGCGTCATGACTTCGTCGGGGATAGGTCCCTTGCGATGGGGATCCACCATGTTCTGGTTCATTTCAACGAATGGACGCATCCGCGTTTCATAAGCCGCCAACGCATCGGCCAGGCGATCGGGATGGCGAGCCAGTTCGTGCGACAGCACCAAGGCACCCACCAACGCCAGGCTCGTTCCCTGCCCGGAAAATGGCGAGGCGCAATGCGCTGCGTCGCCGGCGAGAACCACGCGTCCTTTGGACCAACGGGGCGCACGTATCTGCGCGAGCTCGTTGTAATAGAACTGCGGCGCTTCTTTCATGGCCTCGATGATGTGAGGGAAAGCGCCGCCAAGTTGCGCGCACTTGGAAACCACCATGCCCTTCTGCGCAGCCACATCTCCGCGAGGCATCGCTACGCCTTCGGTACCGAAGCCCACCGACACGCGAACTTCGGTCTGGTCGAGGCTGGGATAGATGACATAGCCAATACCTTCATCGCGATGCATCACCTGCCAATCCTTCAGGCCAATGAAGTTGGGTGTCGTGAAAAGCGCCAACACGACATCCAGGCTCTTGACCACCGACGCCTCGTCGTTGAACCAGAGCTTGCGTGTCCTGGAGTAGACGCCGTCCGCGCCAATAACCAGGTCAAACGCGCGCTCACCGCCGCGGGCGAAGGTGACTTTGACCTCGTCACTGCCCTCGCTGAGCGCGGCAATGCTGTCACCGTAGATGAATTTCACCCGGTGGCTTAGCGCGCCCATGAGCAATTCGCAAAGGTCGTCGCGGAAAACCTCGATATCGCTGCTGTCGAGGCGACCGGAGCTGAAGGTGCGCTCGGTAGTCCGCTCGACTTCCTCGCCATTGGCATCCAACATGGACATGCCGTGCAAGCGAGTGCGCAATGCTCGTGTCTGTTCGAGTAGCCCCATCACTTCCATTACATCGAGCGCCACGCCGCGGATGTCTACCGCCTGCCCGCCGCGACGGAACTCGGGTGTCAGCTCGACCACGGTCGTGGAGAATCCTGCCTTGTCCAGCCAGTAAGCCAGGGCCAGGCCGGATACGCCGGCGCCCGCGATAAGTACGTTCTTGGTCATGTTCTGTCCTCGCCCATCAGGCGCATTGAGAAGGTTGCTGTCGAAAGGTGGTTCAGTGCTGCGCGGAAGCTTTGTGCATGCGCTGCGGGAACGATTGGGTAAACCGGATAGCGGCGTACACGCTGCCGACGATGATGAGCGTGACGCCGCGCGTCGGAATCAAGCTTTGCCATAGCGCGATATCGGCAAGGATGATCACCGCAAAGGCAGCCGCCCACGCCAGTGAAATCACCTGGTTGTTGCGGAAGAACGCATCCGTGCGCCAGAGCGACGGATCCACACTTTGCTTGGCATAGTCCATGGTGAACGGCTTGCCGAGCACAATCGTGGTCAGCACGATGAGCAGCAACCCCGTATCAACGCAGATGCGCACCACGGCGACGGAAAGTGCCACGCCGGACGTCCATACAAAGACGGCGAGCGCGCTGAAAAGCACAAAGGTGCCGATATCGAGAAGCTTTACCCGCAGGCCGGGCATGACACCGTCACGGACGACCGCACCGGCAGCGATGGCGGCACCGGCCAGCAGGCCGACTTCGATGTGCCCCAGCGCACTCGCTATGGCGAAGGCGATAAAGGATAGGAAACCAAGGATGATTTTCATGACCACGTACCTGTCAGGGGTTACCAGGCGGTGCTGCAAAAAATCGGCGGCGCCACTCCTTAGTCTGTGCGGGCTTCAAGTGCCTGGGCCCCTTTATTCGATCGCCATCTTTACACTGTCTAGATAGTTTGCATCGGCCATAACCTACTGTCAACACATATCTTTACATCGACTAGATAACGGTCCGAGTTGCCCGCCCCTGCCTCCTTCTCAAGCTCGCGAGACAGCGTTTTTGGGCGGCTATGCCATGCGCCGGCCTCGTCCACTGGGCTCGCGAACGGCGGATGCCAGCCGACGGGACGGTTTGAAGGAGCCCTTCCGGCTCTGCGAGTGAGGCGCCGCTGCCGGGCTGCAACGGGTGGGCGAATCGCGATATTGAAGCGACCTGGCCGGGGATCTCTCAGGGCCGCAGGCGCATGCCATCTTCCGCAAACACCACCGGGCCTTGGTAGTGCTCGCGAATGGATGCCTCGACGCTGACCCTTTGCAGATCCGTTGCGGGCGACAAGTGACTGAGCAAAAGCTTTTTTGCTCCACTGTTGGCGGCCACCAGGCCAATGTCCTTTGGCGCCGTATGCAGGGTATAGAGCACGGGCGGCGATCGAGGTGGATCGAGCACGACGCAATTGAAGACCAGCAGGCTGGTGTGCTGCGCAATGCGACTCAGGTTGTCGATGCCCTTGGCATCGATATCGCCACTGAAGGTGATGCTTTGATGGTGATAGTCGATGCGATAAATCACGGCAGGCGCATCGCCGTGGTGGCCCGCTATCGCCCTTATCTCCAGCCCATGGTCCGAGTAGATGACTTTCGGCGTCTGCGGGGCATTTGCCGACGCATCGATATCCGTCGCGTCAATCGTCACGGGCGCCGCAAAATTATGCAGATAGCTGTACGCGCCATCCGGGCCGAACAGTAGGTCGACAAGGTGGCTGGTCGAGGGGAAGCTGGCTTCCCCATTTTCGCCATGGTGCCCGGTAGGGCCGAAGACCCGGAAATGGACCGGCCCGGTGCCTGACACGGCGCGCGCCTTGAATAGCCCAGGCAATTCGCCGGTGTGATCGATATGCAAATGCGTCAGCAGCACGATATCGAGCTTGGCCAGTGACAGTTTTGCCTCGCCGATCCGTACAAAAGTTCCAGGCCCCGCTTCGGCCAGAATGCGAGGTTCGCCGTCGACCAATACGACATACCCCGCGCCGGCCCTGCCTGTTGCACCGGGACCACCCGAACCCAGCACGATCAATTCCAGTGGCGACGCCGCGGGCGCAGCGATGCTGGTGGTGACGGCGAGTATCAGGATCGCGGCAAAAAGCGACAGCTTGAACATGGGTGCTTCCCCAAAGGGTATGAAGCAAGTCCGCATTTGGACGTCCCCTCATCCAAGCATCCCGCATCTGTGGCATCCGCGTCGACTTGCATGCCGTGCTATGCCGGACGGCCTAATGCAACTTGGCACGCCGTCGTCCATGGACCGTTATCAAGCGCTTACACGGACAACGTGCTGCGGTGCGTCAGCTGCATCGCAAAGAGCGGTCGACAAACAGTCGATCACGCGTCGTCGTTGCGTGAAAGTTTCTTTTCTTTTGAACCGAAAACTAACTGATCCTGAGCGCTTGCCCGGTTGAAGACAGCCGAGGTTCATTGCGTTCCAACTATTCCTTTACGTGTTCGGTGCTGACGCAGCGCATCAATCAGGAACCGTCATAAAGGACGATTCGCGGCACGTAAGCCTTCTGCCCGCCGGATGAAAACCAACCTGCTGTGCCATCTCCCGTCGAGATGTGCTTCTTCTTCCGCTCCGCTTTTGCGCTTGGGCGCAGGCGTCTGCACGACATCACTGATAGAGGCGAACCATCTTGAATACGCAGTTGCTTCCGACAGAACGCTTGCCGCGACCTACGGCGCCTCCTCCGCGCATGCCCGGCCCCGACAAGAAGTCGCCTTTTGCTTTCGTGCCGCGGCTGGCCGGCTACGCGCTGATGGCCTTCGTCGGCTGGCTGCTGGTATCCACGCTGTTTGAGCCCTGGATGTCCACCAGCGCGACGCGTGCCGTGCTCAACGCACCCGCCATCCTGATCACTACACCCATCAGCGGCACCGTGAGTGCCCAGTACGCACAAAACGGGCAACCGATAGCGCCTGGGCAGACCATTGCCGTGGTCAAGAACACCACCGTGGCACGCGATGCGCTGACCACGCTGCTTACCCAGCGCCTGGATCTGCAAAGCCATCTGGATGACATCAACAGCCGCCTGCAGTCCGACCAGCACATGCTCGATTACACCAACGCGCAATATGACAAGTACCAGCAGGCCAGCGTGGCGCAGCTCAAGAATTCCTATGCGTCCATGCAGGCGCAGCAGGATGCCACCAATGCCAAGCTGGAAGAACTCGACGCCAAGTACGCCCGCGCCATGGCGCTGGAACGTGATGGCGCGGTCAGTGCGGCCACCGTAGCCGCGGCTCGTTCCGAGGCAGATACCGCGCGAAGCGAAGCCGATGCGCTGGACAAGAACGCGCAAAGCGTCGGTGCCGGCATCGATGCGGCGCAGCGCGGCGTCTACGTATCGGCCGGACAAGACAGCAACGGCCAGCTTCCGCAGTTGGCACAGCGTCGCGCCGACCTGCAAAACAGCATCAAGGACGAGCAGGCGCAGATCCAGGCCCAGACCAGTCAACTGAGCAATCTCAACCAGCTGATCACGCACGAGCAAGACCGCGTGCAAGCCCTGTCTGACTACGCCGTCAAAGCGTTCGCGCCCGGCACAGCGCAGGAAGTCGTGGCGCCTATCGGCACGCAGGTAACGGCAGGCGCAACGCTGGTACGCGCCACCGACTGCAGCAAGACCGATGTGGTGGCCGTGTTCCCTGCCCGCATGTCGCCACGCCTGAACATCGGCACGGAGCTGCACGTGCGCGTGGACGAAACCAGCCGGCCGCGCAACGCGCACATTACGCAATTGCTGCCCAAGGCCACCGAGTCGCTGCAGAACGGCTACAGCGCTCCGTTCCCCTATGCTGAGGACGGCTCCGTCTATGCCCTTGCCCAGTGGGACAAGCAAAACCCCGCCGACACCTCGCCACGATCCTGCACGCCAGGCCGCAGCGTCGTGGCCAGCTTGCGTTGATGTGACATTGAAGGAGAACCGCATGTCCATGCGATGGCGTCATGCAGCTAGCGTCGGCCTTATGTTCACGGTGCTTGTCTCGAATCATGCAAGGGCGGCCAGTGCGCTACAGCAGCAGCTTGCCGACAGCACCTGCGCCAGCATGCATTCGGCAGCGGTGGCGCAGCCAGGCAACGGCCCCATGTTGCTGCCCAGTTATCCCGGCCTGACGTCGAGCGACGATGCAACCAGGGCGCTGCAGAACGTGGCGTTTGTCTACGACAACGCCCTCGCTGGTATCGCCCTCACCGCCTGCGGCGCCCCTGACCAGGCCCGCCGCATCGCCGATGCCCTGCTGCTTGCTGCCGCGCATGATCCCAGCTTCAAGGATGGCCGACTGCGCAATGCCTACCGCGCCGGCCCCGCCAACGCCGACAAGGTGGAATTGCCTGGCTACTGGCAGAGCCATGGCAACTACTGGAGTCAGGATCCTTATCAGGTGGGCACGGCCACCGGCAATGTCGCGTGGGCCGCCTTGCTGCTGCTGACCGTTTACGACAGCAGTCACGATCGCCGTTATCTGGATGCGGCCATCGCGCAACTGCGCTGGATTCAGGCCCATACCGCGGGCGCTACGCCACCGGAAGGTTACGATGGTGGCCTGTTCGGCTACGACAACGCTCAACGCGCGCAGCACTGGAAAGCCACCGAGCACAACATCGACATCTATGCGGCAGCCACCTGGGCAAGCCGCAACAGCAGCGACCCCGCGCTCGTGCAACAGGCGAAGCTGGCGAGCAATTTCGTGAACACGATGTGGGATGGCTCGCAGCATCGCTTCCTGGTTGGCACCCTGGACGATGGCAAGACGCTATCGCGCGACAAGTCCGGGCTGGACGCCCAGGTCTGGCCGTTGCTTGCGTTCAATCCTCATCCGCCGTCATGGAACCAGGTGTGGTCGTGGGTCGATACACAACATCGCTACGGCGATGGCTACGGCTATCGTCGCCAGCCCGACGGCATATGGACCGAAGGTACCGCGCAGGTCGCCACCGCGATGCAGGCCAGCAACAAGGCCGTACCGGACACCGTATGGCAGGTGCTCATCGCGCAACGCAGTGATGCCGGCATGCTCTACGCCACCCCGCAGGCGCGCATTGGCACCGACTTCGCCATCGGCCCCACCTCGACGTACGCCGACTTCTTCTACTACCACCAGCCCCATCTGGGCGCGACCGCGTGGGCAGCGCTGGCCGCCAAGGGCTGGAATCCATTCATAGGTCGCCCGCTCACGCGCACGGAGAACTCGCCATGAGCGTGCCTATCGATCAGCTCCAGCTGTTGCAGTTACTCGGTCTGACTGTGCTGTTCGGCGGTGCCATGGCGTACTTCGCCAATCCGAAGCGGGCGCTGCATCGACTGGTCTTTGGGGCTTTTTCCGGCGTGTTGCTCCTGCGCTACGCGATATGGCGCAGCACGGAAACCCTGCCCGACCCAAGTCATGGCTTCGCCAGCGTGTGGTCGTACGTGTTCTTCACCTTCGAAATGGTCTCGCTCATCTACACGTTGGCGACCATCGTGGTGATGGTGCGCCGGCGTGACTCGCGCCCCTTCGCTGATGCCGGCGAAGCACGACTACGCGCCGCGGGAAACCGTGTACCGGCGGTGGACGTGTTCATTGCGACCTATAACGAAGATCTGCAGATTCTTGAGAAAACCATCGTCTCGGCGAAGGCGATCGACTATCCGCAAGTCAACGTCTGGGTGCTGGACGATACACGACGCGACTGGCTACGCGACTATTGCGCGCGCATGGGTGTTCACTACGCCCGCCGCCCGGATAACAGCCACGCCAAGGCCGGCAACCTCAACAACGGGCTGCAGCTGTCCGCCCAGGACACCAACGCGCCTTACATCCTGGTGCTGGACGCTGACTTCGCGCCGCAGAAAAACATTCTCTACCGTGTGCTTGGCCTGTTCGCCGAGAAAAACGTGGCACTCGTGCAAACGCCACAGTTCTACTACAACGCCGATCCGATCCAGCACAACCTGGGTACCACCGACAGCTGGGTGGACGAACAACGCGTGTTCTTCGACGTGTTCCAACCGTCGCGCGATGCGTGGAACTCCGCCTTCTGCGTCGGCACCTCGTTCGTGGTGTCGCGCGATGCCATTACCCAGGCTGGCGGCTTTCCTACCGACAGCGTGTGCGAGGACATTCACACCACCTACGTGTTGCGCAAGGGCGGCTACATCACCCGCTGGCTCAACGAGCGCCCTTCGGTAGGCCTTTCCGCCGAAGGCCTGATCGAATACATCAATCAACGCGGCC
This sequence comes from uncultured Gammaproteobacteria bacterium, assembly GCA_963783075.1. Taxonomy (GTDB): domain Bacteria; phylum Pseudomonadota; class Gammaproteobacteria; order Xanthomonadales; family Rhodanobacteraceae; genus Dyella. Next base: position 271,382 of record CAWAMF010000007.1, read on the forward strand.
GCTGGTGCCTGGGTACCATGCAGGTCGCCTTGCTGGACAACGGCCCATTGCGTGGCGCGGGCTACACCCTCATCGACCGGCTGCACTATCTCCACGGCATGCTTCACTGGATCGGCAAGCCTTTGCTGCTGCTGATGCTGATCGCGCCCGTGCTGTACTGGTATTTCGGCATTGCCGCGTTCTACACCACGCCAGAGCACTTCGTGTACTACGGCATGCCGGCGCTGGTCGGCTTCTGGTTCTATGGCCCGTGGATCACCGAACGCAGGACGCTTCCCATCTTCACCGAGGTGACCCAGCTGGTGGCGGCCTATGCCGTGACCATGACCATGATTTCCGCCTGCTTCAAACCGTTTGGACGTCCATTCAAGGTGACGGCCAAGGGGCTGGATCGCAGCAAGGTGGTCGTGCACTGGAAACTTGCCGGCTTCTTCATGGCGCTTATGGCGTGCCTGATGGCGGGCGCCGTAAATACGGTACTCACCGCGCAGATGAGCGGCGGCATCGTATTCAACCTCGCCTGGACGCTGATGGCACTGGTGCTGGACCTGGCAGCCATCATTGCCTGCGTGGATTTGCCACGACTTCGCCAGGAAGAACGCTTTCCCTTCACACGCATCGCTCGGTGGCGGCAAGGCAGTTGCGAACAAACCAGCCAGTTCATCGACATCTCGCTGGATGGCGCCGCCATGGAGCACTGCCCGGTGATGCCCGCCCCAGGCGAAAAGCTGGAAGTGTCCGTGCCTGAAGTCGGCTGGGTGCCCGCCCGGGTAGCCCGCCTGGGCAAACGTCGCCTGTGTGTGCGCTTTGAGTCGGACGAAGCAACCCGACACCGCCTGATCAGGCTCATCTTCTGCCACGCCCCGCACAACATCGCCACCAAGGCCAACCCGCTGCGCGCCTTCGGCCAACTGATGCGCATGGCCGGCATCGCCATCTTTCCTCCGCGTTGACTTTGGAGATCGCCATGAAACCGCTGCTCGTTTCCGCCGCCCTCGCCAGTTGCCTGCTGGCCGGCTGCTCGATGGAGCCGACCTATCAACGACCTGGCATGCCCGTACCCGACAATTACCCGGCAAGCGCGCCCACCACACCCACGGCAGCACAGGCACAGGCCCAGGCCCAGGCCGACGCCACCCAGCTGGACTGGCATGCGTTCTTCAAGGATCCGGTGCTGCAACGCCTGATCGAAATTTCACTGACCAACAACCGTGACTTGCGCGTAGCCGCCGCCAACATGGCCCAGGCGCGAGCGCGCTACGGCGTGGCGCGCGCCAGTCTGTTCCCCGAGTTGGACCTGCAGGGCTATGCCGGCCGACAGCGCCTGCCGGCCATGTCGCAACAGCCAGCCAACGGCCTGCTTGGCCCGATCCAGAATGACAACAACAAGGCCACCACCTTCAACACGTACCAGGTGCAGGCCGGCATGACCAGTTACGAGCTGGATTTCTTCGGCCATCAACGCGCGATTGCGCACGAATCGGGCAAGCTCGCCGAGGCAAGTGCGGCCGAATACGAGGCCGCGCGCATCGCGCTGGTCGGCGAAGTGGCCAACGCCTACCTGTCGCTCAATGCAGACCGCGCCCTGTTGCAATTGGCGCAACAGACCCTGGATGCACAACAGCAGCACGCCCAAGTGATGAATAAGGCTTATGGCGACGGCGGCGTGTCGGAATTTGATATGCGTCGCTCGCAAACCCAGGCGGACGCTGCGCGGGTGGACGTCGAGAATATGCACATCCGCATCGCCAAGGGCATCGATGCCATGGCGGTACTCATTGGCCAGCCACTCCCTGCCAGCTACAGCACACCGAACCAGTGGCAGGATCCATTGCTGACCGACGTGCCAGCCGGGCTGCCCTCATCCCTGCTTGACCGTCGCCCCGACATCATCGCTGCCGAAGACCGGCTGCGTGCGTCCAATGCCGATATCGGACGGGCTCGCGCCGCCTTCTTCCCCAATATCGCGCTCACTGCCGTGCTGGGTAGCTTGAGCGGCGGCCTTTCCAACCTGTTTCATCCGGGCTCGGCGGCGTGGAGCGGCGCCGTCTCCGGCTCCGTGCCGTTACTGGACTGGGGTAAGAACAAGAGCGACCTGGCTGCGAGCAAGGCGGGCTATACCGGTGCCGTGGCCACTTACGAAGGCACCGTGCAGGAAGCCTTTCGTGAGGTGGCCGACGCGCTGGCAACTCGCGACCACATCGTGCCCGAGCTCAAGGCACAGCAGGAACTGGTGGAACAGTCGCAACGCGTCTATACGATTTCCCAGGTGCGCTTCAAGGAAGGCCTCGACGACTACATTTCAAGCCAGGACGCCCAGCGCTCGCTTTACAACGACCAGCAGAAGCTGGTCAGCCTGCAGCTTGACCAGGCAGTCAATCAGGTCAATCTCTACAAGGCGCTGGGCGGCGGATGGAATCAAGCGAGTAGCGCGAACGCCACGGCCCGCACAACCGCAGCGGTGCAGCAGCCGACCACCAAGGCTTCTCCGTGAAACCGCACCTTGTAGGAGCGCCCCCTGTGCGCGACAAACCTACGCAGCGGCAACGACATCACGCTGCGGTCGCGCACAGGGTGCGCTCCTACAGGACGCCCCCGCGCGTAGCCGCGAACCCTGCTCACGCCGATTCGCCCGCCAGCGTAGCGGCCGATTCGTGCGCCCCAGCCGCAAATCGGCGCCGATAGTCTGACGGTGTCAAACCGATGAACTTTCTGAACATCCGTCGAAAATTGCCGACATCTTCGTAGCCGATGGTCGAGGCGATTTCATCCACGCCCATGCGGGTGAATTCGAGTAGCTCACGCGCACGCGTCATGCGTAGCCGCTGCTGGTATTCCAGCGGCTTCATACCCGTCGCCTTGGTAAACCGCCGGAGGAAGGTTCGTTGCTCCAAACAGGCATGCCTCGCCAGTTCCGCAACGGAGACCGCCCGCTCCCGCTGGCCGGCCAGCCATTGCTGGGCTTTCACGATCGCGCCATCGCCATGCTTCAGCCTTGGATCGAAGGCACTGTAGAAGCGCTGCTCGCGACCGGGCGGATCAATGTTCATGTATCGAGCCGTGTCCAGCATGATGGCCGGGCCCAGCAAGCGCTCCACCAGCCGCAAGCCAAGATCCGCCCAGGCAAGGACACCGCCAGCGGTCACGACATCGCCATAGTCAATGACCATGTGGTCGGTCTCGACCAACACATCGGGAAACTCCCGGGCGAACTGTTCGTGCAGCGCCCAGTGTGTGGTCGCCTGGCGTCCGGATAGAAGGCCGGTTCTGGCGAGAATAAACACCCCGCCGCAAACCGCAGCAACGACAACGCCTCTTGCATGCATCAGGCGAAGCCAAGCCGATAGCGCCTCATCTTTCGTGGAACTCAGCGTCGCTTGCAGATTGCCTGGCAATACCAGCACGGCCACGTGGTGCTCGCCACCTGGAAGGCTGTCGTGCGTGCAGCGCACCGCGGCGTCGCTTGCGCCACTCATCCAATGGGTAATGCGCAAAGGTGGAAATGCATTGTGCCCGCGACGTCTGGCCGCCAAGTCACTTGCATAGGTGAACATCTCGGTCAAACCATGCAAACCCGTGGCTGACGTGCCTGGGTCACACACGATGCCAACCTCTACTTGCGAGAGATTCGACGCCGCCGATTTCACCATGGTTTTTGTCGGATTTGACCGTTGTTGGGCAGTTCTACCAGGCATACGCTCGACTCCAAAGTCGGTGTTGGCGAACAGCAAATCCGTGATGACGCAATGGCATTCAGCCATCCATACCTGCGCCATGCAGGGCGGCGTTGCAGGTTTCCTTTCAACCCAAGGCGGAGCGACCCCATGAGCATGCAAGGCACCAAGCAAGTAAACGGCGGCAGTTCCTACATTACAACCAGCGACGGCACGGAAATCTTCTATAAGGACTGGGGCGACGGCCAGCCACTGGTGTTTCACCATGGATGGCCGCTTTCGGCAGACGACTGGGACGCCCAGATGATGTTTTTCCTGGCGCGGGGGTATCGCGTCATCGCCCACGACCGGCGGGGCCATGGCCGCTCAACCCAGACGTATGGCGGCAACGACATGGACACCTATGCTGCCGACGTGGCAGAACTGGTAACCGCATTGGACCTGCGCAATGCCGTACACATCGGCCATTCCACCGGCGGCGGCGAAGTCATTCGCTACGTGGCACGCCACGCAAACGGTCGCGCCGCAAAGGCCGTCATAATCAGCGCTATCCCACCCACCCTCATGAAATCGGAAACCAACCCCGAAGGCGTTCCCAGGGAAGCCATCGATGGCATCCGGGACGGCACCGCGAATCATCGGTCGCAGTTCTATCTGGACATTACCGTTCCCTTTTACGGCTACAACCGGCCCGGCGCCGCGGTTTCGGAGGGGATTCGCCAGAACTGGTGGCGACAGGGAATGATGGGCGGCATCAAGGCTCAATACGATTGCATCAAGGTGTTCTCCGAGTCCGAATTCCACGACGACCTGAAGGCGATCACCATCCCCGTCCTGGTCATGCATGGTGAAGACGACCAGATCGCTCCGTTTGCCGCCACCGGTGCAAAGTCGGTGAAGCTGCTCAAGCACGGCACCTTGAAATCCTACCCGGGCTTCCCGCATGGCATGCCCACCACGCATGCACAGGTGATAAACGCAGATCTGTTGGCCTTCCTTGAGGGTTGAGCATGCGGCCGCCGTTGCGACATCCACGACGGCGAGCGGCATTTCACGGAGCGGTCCCGCCACCGATGATGAAGTAACGCCCATGCCCGGACCTGACGGGTTCGACGAATGGTTCGATAGACCTCGTTAGCTTGGGAGAACGTGATGAACGAAAAGATCACCATCAAAGGCCGCGACGGCGAATTCGGCGCCTATATCGCGCGACCGAAGGTCTTGCCCGCTCCTGCCGTCGTCGTGCTGCAAGAGGTATTCGGGGTCAACGCCGATATTCGCAATACTTGCGATGAACTGGCCGCCGAAGGCTTCGTGGCGGTTGCGCCCGACCTGTTCTGGCGGCAGGAACCTGGCGTGGATCTCAGCGTCACTTCCGAGTCGGATTGGCAACACGGCCTTCGTCTTTATCAGGCTTATGACCGGGACCTTGGCGTCAAGGATATTGAAGACACCATCCAAGCCGTGGCTAAACTCCCAGGATGCACCGGCAAGGTTGGCGTCCTCGGCTACTGCCTCGGCGGGCTCATGACCTATCTGACTGCCGTTCGTTCCGATGTCGATGCCGGGGTGGTTTATCACGGCGGCGATACCGAGAAATATCTGGGCGAGGCCAATGGCCTTCAGTCTCCCCTGCTGATGCATCTGGGCGAAGAAGACGAGTTCATTTCCAAACCTGCACAGGCCGCGATCAAAGCGGCGCTTGCCGGGAAAGCGGATGTGACGATCTATAGCTACGCAGGGCAAAAGCACGCCTTCTCCCGGCACGGCGGGGCGCATTACGACCCCACCGCAGCGGCGCTGGCCCATGCCCGAACCTACAAGTTTCTGCACGATCACCTGGGATGATCGTCAAGCGCTCCACTCGCCGCGCCGCGGGAGCAATCAGCTCTTCGGCGCAGGCAAGCCACGACGCTACGAACTACTTGCAGCCAAACTCGGTGAACGCCTGATCCAGCTGTTGCGTAGTGATGTGACGCTTATCCATTTCGCTGGCCGAAAAGAATCGGGCGATCCGCACCTGACTGCAGTTCATGTACTGCCCTGTGTCCTTGACGATCTGCTCAGGGCTTGGTGATTCGCTGAGCGCAATGGTGCGAACAAAGGCATGGTCGGGCACACCGGGAAGTCGCGAGTCGTCCGCCGCGGAATGTCGTCCCGGCCCGTCCCTGAGCAAGGGGTTTCCGTAAGCTGTCCCGGGGTTGCCCGGTGTGGGCGCCACTGCCTGTGTGTCTGCACCCTGATCGCCTGACGGGCTTTCCGAAGGCACGGCAGGCACCGAGGCGTTCGCGATGAGCGACGTATTGCGTGGCCTTATGGTGTGTACCGCGGACCTGGGCCCTGCGTGCGCAATGCCTGCAAGGCCGTTGGACGCTGGCTGCGTTACGAAGCGGGGTGTTGCATCGACAAATTGCACTTTCAGCGCCCCCACGTCTTCTTTGGCGAGCGGTATGCGCGACTCATTCATCGGCGTTGGCGGTATCGTCAAATAAACCATCAGCGATAGATGCAAGACGGTGACGACGCCAAGCACCACACCATTCCCTAGCGCTCGCGCCCGCGAGTTCTGCTGCGCGTAAAAGCCCTGCGAGCCCAGTGCAGCCCCTTCCCTTTTCCAGGGGCTTAAAGCGCTCTCGTCATCCATCCATGACCTCCGTATGCCAACGTCAGGTCAGGCGTGCGACTAGCTGTTGTCCGCCACCGGCCGCCCCCAGGTCCCCATCGAGCCAGACGCTCGACGCGAAATAGGACCGTGTCAGTTCGGCAAAGTTCTTACGAGAGACAGGCGCCTATCTGCCGCTCGGGGGCCGCGCCATCAGCAGCACGGTCACCGTATCGCCACGAATGCCATCGCCTCGTCGGCATTTGGCGGAAGCCGTCGCGCCATTTCGGCGTGAAGAAAATCGACGAACCGACGTACGCGCGGAGGCTGGAAAACATTCGGGTGATACATGGCATGGATCGGCGCCGGTGCGGACCATGCTGGTGCGTTGACCAGCACCAATCGACCTTCGCGTACATCCGCCGCCACGGCCCAAAGCTGCCGATAAACAAACCCGCGACCGAGCACCGCCCAGTTGCGTATGACTTCGCTGTCGGTGCACTCGTGGTATCGCGCTACCCGCACCACGGCTTCGCCAAGACGCCACTCGTTGCGTGGCCCGGCATTGGTGGTAAGCACGAGCGTTGGCAGGTTGACCAGATCCTCAGGATGCTCGGGAAGTCCATACGTTGCGATACATGTCGGCGAAGCACAGACCACGCGCCAGCTGTCGGCAAGGTGACGCGCTACCAGATCGCTGTTCTCAAGCGGGCCGACGCGGATGGCTACATCGATATCGTCAGGCACGAAGCGGGAGAGCGAATCCGATAGCGTCAGGACAACGCGCACCTCCGGGTGCAACTCCATGAAACGGTCAAGGATATAGACCAGCAGGTTGCGTCCAAGATCCGAAGGCGCCGACACGCGCAACGTTCCGCTTACCCCGTCGGTGCCGCTGCGAACCGCCCGCTCGGCTTCCCGCATGGTTTCTATGGCGACCCGGCAAGACGCGATATAGATGCGGCCCTCATCGGTCAGGCGCAATTGCCGCGTCGTGCGCTCAAACAGCCTCGCGCCGAGCATCGCTTCCACCCGTTGCACACAGGCGCTGGCGGCCGCCGGCGACAGCCCTGCCCGACGCCCGGCGGCAGAGAGGCTATTGAGGTCGGCCGCATCGATAAGGAGCTGCATGTCGCTGAGGCGGTTCATGAGGTCCAGTCCTGGGCGCGAGAGGCGCAGGTCGGATCATCTTCAAATACCATTTGAAGGTCAATAAATATCGAGCCCTATTATCAAAATGAAATCCGCACGAGACGATGCCAACCACCCCACACACCGCAGGCCTCGTCATGTCACCTAGAAACCTCCCGTTGCTCGCATGTGTCCTGGCGCTGGCGATCGCATCACCAATGCTGGCTGCCGCACCCGCCCAGGACCCGGCGATGAAACCCGGCGACGCGACCAGCGCCCATGTCCCGGTACCGAAGGAACTGATTGGTGCCTGGACGCTCGTTCGCTGCGACAACGTCTATCCCGATGGTCACCGCATAGAGTTGTACGGCCCGCATCCCGAAGGCATGTGGCTCATCGATGCTCAGGGCGACTACATGATGCAGATTGTGCGAGCCCAGCGAATGCCGTTCGCGGCGAACGACAAATCCAAGGGCACGGCGGACGAGTACCGCGCCGCCTCGATGGATAGCAATGCCCACTTTGGCCACGTCAGTGCCGACGGCAATGTCATGCACAGCCAGATCCTGCGCGCGTCGTTCCCGAACTGGGATGGCAAGACCGGCGATTCGAGTTACACCATCAAGGGCGACGAATTGACCTATAGCGTGGCCAAGCCATCGAGCGGTGCCGCCGAAGGCGCCCACGGTGAGGTGGTGTGGCGGCGCGTTCATTCCTAGGAATAGGCCATGAGGCCTCGCGGGTGGTCGAGGCCTCATGGATCAGGGTCAAGCCTTTGGGATAGCCATCCGCTGTGGTGACCGCTTCAAAACGGACCTCATGGCAACATGGATATCGTCAGCGCCTCGCTCATGAGATGCTTCTTATCGACGGACCTCGAGCGGCGACCGCGCTAATACAGAGCAGGGCGCCACCCGCCAACAAGAACAGCACCGAGACATTGATCGATAACGCCAGGCCAGCCAGCCCCATCGAAAGGGGCGCCATACCTAGCGAACCCAGAATAAGCACGCTCGATACGCGCCCGCGCACTGCCGCTTCGATACGCTGCATCATCCAGGCGCCGATATGTACATTGATAAACCCCGCCACGCACCCGACCAACGCAAGCACAGCGGCTAGCCAGTAAACGCCGGAAGGCCATAGCCCAATGCCGGCAAGGCATACGCCCAATATCGCACTGCCCCCGAGTATCAGCCGGCCCCGCTGTGCAATTTTCCACACGCCTGCCAACAATGCGCCGGCCAACCCACCCACGGCCGCCGCCGACAGCAGCACGCCATAGGCACTCGCTGAACCAAGCTGGCTTTTCACCAGATAGGCAATGCCCACTGACAGCGGCCCGGTCACGCACAGGTTCACTACCATCGCGAGCAGCAGCATGGCGCGCAGTGGCGCATCGGCAAGCACATAGGCAATGCCTTGCTTCAATGCCGCCAGGGGATGAGCGGTCGAGGCTGCTCTCTGCGGGTCCGGCAGTCGCAGCAAGGCGGCGATCACGAAGAGGAAGCTCACCGCATCGACGTAGAACGCCGAGGCAACGCCCAACTTTGCTATGACCAAACCCGCAACGACGGGCCCGATGATCAAGCACAGTTGTGCCGCGGCCTGGCTCAGCCCCGTGGCGGAAACCAGCTGGTCGCCACGCAATAACCACGGCAGATAGGCCGATTGCGCAGGCATGGCGAAAGCGTCGGCGATTCCAAATACCACTACGAGCATGTACAGCTGCGCCAAATGCAGATGGCCTTGTGCGGCAAGCATGCCGCTCAGCGCCACACAAAGCGCGCGGATGATGGCGGTTGTCAGCATGATCCACCGCGCCGAAAACCGGTCAGTAACCACTCCGCCCACCAGCAGCAGCGCTGCGCGGGGCGCCGCGCCGGCCATCATCAAGCTGCCAAGGGTGGTCGCCGAGCCCAATTTGTCCAGTACCAACCAAGGCAACGCGACGAGATAGAACTGATCGCCCAGCAACGACACGGTGCTGCCTACCAGCCAGCGGCGAAAGGCGCTGTTCCGCAGCGGGTGCTCGCTGCTGACAGGCATCGCGGTGGCAACGGTTTGCTCGATTTCCATGGCCTACCTCCAGTATATGTAAATGTGAATTTACATTTACATATAGGTGCTGTCTACTAGGCCGGCCACCAGGAACGCCTCATGTCCAAAACATCACCACTTGCGCCCCGTCAGGCACGCAGCCGCGAATCAGAGACCAAGCTGATCAAAGCGACCATAGAGATGCTGGCGCAACACGGGTTGGAAGGCGCCACCGTTCCGCGTGTCGCCGAACATGCGGGCCTTACGCCGGGAACGGTCTACCGCCGCTTCCCCGACAAGAACGCACTGATGGAGCGATGCATTACCCGCATCCTCGAAGATCAGTTGGTGCATCTGAAAAAGACTTTCACTGCGGAACTGGCCCAGCAAAGCAGCCTGCAGGTACTGATTGAGAGCGTCACGCGCGCCATGCTGGCGAGCTACCGATCGAACGCCAAGCTGATCCGTGCGCTGCGCCAATTCGTGCAGGCAAGCGACCACCTGGCCTTCAAACGCCGCGCTGCAAAACTGGAAAACGGCGCCATGGCGCACCTAGCGGATGTGCTGATGACTCATCAAAAACACATGCACCACCCGCAGCCGAGGTCAGCGTTGACTATGGGATTTCTCATGCTCACGGCAACGCTTGCGGAACTGGTGGTGACCGGCGACAAAGCCAGTCAATTGCAATCGCTGATTCCTACCGACGACCCGTTTCTGGAACGCGAGCTCACACGAATGTTTCTCAGCTATATCGGAGCGGTTGGCTTTTAGGCCTGTTTGTGTCGAACGAACCTTGCTGCTCCGATCCTGAGACAGGAACAATCGCAGCATGCTGCGCTCAACATTCCGTGTGAACCTGCTAGTCACACTTTCATCATATGGCTCAGCAGATAAAGACGGGTGTCGAACTGTCCGCCCCTGAAATCGACGCACATGCACGGCTTTCTGAATGACGTCATCGTCGGCCTGCTGGGCCTGACGACCATCGCCAATCCGGTCACCAGCGCCACCGTGCTATTGGCGCTCACCGGGCATTACCCCGATACCGAGCGCAATCGGCAGATTGACCGCGCAACGCTATACGTGACCATCGTGCTGCTGGGTTGTTTCTATGCCGGCAATGCCGTGATGGGTCTGTTTGGCATTTCGCTTCCCGGGCTTCGGCTTGCCGGGGGCCTCATCGTTGCCTATATCGGCTTCGGGATGCTGTTTCCACCGGCGCGGGCTGCGGAGGATCAGGTGCAAGCGGAAATGGCAGCCGATACGCCGCCGACACAGCTGCACGACATTGCCTTTGTTCCGCTGACGATGCCTTGCACTACGGGCCCAGGCACGATTGCCTTCATCATCAGCGCCGCATCCACCATCCACATGCGCAGCTACACCTACAGTGTGCACCTGGCTGTGGTCACCGTTGCGATACTGTTTGCGCTGGAGTTCTGGATCTGTCTGCGCGGCGCCACCACCATCAAGCGCCTGCTTGGAGTGAAAGGCATCGATGCGCTGGCTCGGGTGATGGGCTTCCTGCTGGTCTGCATTGGCGTGCAGTTTGCGATCAACGGCGTTCAGGACTTGCTTCGAGCCTGGGGCTTTATCGCTGCCTGAGCCTACACAAACACGGTTTGTAGACTCGTCCCGCGCTATTCCGAGGGCGTCCGCACGATCGGCTTCAATCTTGGGGAAGATTAGCGCCCGCTTCTGCTTGCGGCCTCATGATCTTGTGCAAGAGCAATCAGTATCGACACAGTCGCTTGTTCTTGCGAGTCGGTGATGTTGTTTGTGCAGCCCATGGCGGCGAGATACTTGTCGCTTGAATAGTGGTCCCTACTAGATGCAGGAGGTCTGTCATGCGTATCGCAATGATTTGGCTTGTCGGCACAGCGGCATGGATGCTCTCGGCAACATCCATTTTGGCCATGGAGAAGGTACCGGCGGAGGCAGCCTCAACGGCACCGCATTGGTCCTATAGCGGAGAACACGGCCCCACGCATTGGGGCGACGTTGCGGCTGACGATGCTGTGTGCGGCAAAGGCAAGAGCCAGTCCCCGATCAACCTCGCTGCTGGCACAGCAAAGACCGGCAAGGATGGCGATTTCAAGATCAACTACGAACGCGGGGCCGTCGCGCTATTGAACAACGGCCACACCGTACAAGCCGACGTCAGCGACGCCGCGGATACCGTTACGTTTGCAGGGACTTCTTACACGTTGGCGCAATTTCATTTCCATACGCCAAGCGAACACACCCTGGATGGCAAGCCATTTCCCTTGGAAATCCATTTCGTGAACAAGGATGCCAATGGACATATCGTCGTCGTGGGCGTCCTCGTGCGAGCCGGGGCGGAAAACAAATTGCTTGCGCCCATTTTCAGCTCCTTGCCAGCTACGGCGACGCCGGAAGGAACGAACGCCGGAACTCCCGTGACGGTGGATATCTCGGCGGTGCTTCCCAAGGATCACAAGGCCTATGTCTATACCGGCTCGCTGACCACGCCACCCTGCACGGAAGGCGTGCATTGGATCGTCCTCGCCCAGCCGATCGAGATGTCCAACGCACAGATCAATTCATTCAAAACGATATTCCACGACAACCATCGCCCGCTTCAGAACATCAATGGGCGTGAGGTGGATACCGAGACGGAATGAATCGATGAGGCGTTCGTTTAGCTGGCCGTGATGGGGGCGCAAGGCACGCGGGCATGCTGGCGGCAGAAAACGGACTCTTTGCGGCGACGGCAGCTGCCTCACGTCCAGGTGTGAGGCAGCTACCTGGCCGGCAAATCTGCGCTCAAGTCTTGCGATAGTGCTTGAATAAGCAAACTCATCTATATGTATTTGTTACATTTAATCGCAGCTGCGTTTAGCGAAGAGTCGAAGGTTTCGCCCTGCAGACACCCCCCGAAACGAGCTCGCTCGCCCCGGAGCCGCGGTTTCACATCCTGAACAGGAGCTTAGGATCAGTATCGCCAGTTCTTGCGGGCGTGGGTCCGCAATCGGAGAGGGACCATGAAGCACCAGTCGAAGATCTTGTACGGAATATTCGTGGCGGTTCTCGGAGGCCTCATCGCCTCGCCTCTAATGGCTGTCGAGGTCATCACGCGGCAAGACCTCATCAACCACGTCGTCAGGCAAGACCAACTGGTCAAGGTCGCGGACAACGCCATCTTCCTGCTCGACACCTCGTCCTCCACCAACGACAAGTTCGGGGATACCGACAAACGCATCGTCGAGGTGATGAAAAGCGAGCTCAAGAGCAGAAATAGCTACCTGCCTGATCTCGGGTACAACGTCGGCATCTACACCTATACACCGTGGCAGGAACTCTATCCGGTGGAACCCTACAACCGCGAGAAGGTGGACGCGGCGCTGAATACGCTTCCCGATCGAGGCAGTGGCATTACGCCTCTCAATACCGGGCTCAAGAAGCTTGAGGCAGTCCTCAAGCCACTGACGGGAAGGACAGCCGTCTTCGTATTCTGGGACGGTGGCTATACCGGGCAGAACCCCGCCGAGACTGCCAAGCGGTTGGCCACGGAATATGACGTCTGCTTCTACGTTATCAGCACGGCCGGGCCGAAAAGGGAAGCTACCCTCACGCAGGACGTGGCGACCCTCAACGCGTGTTCGCGGGTGATCCCGCTGGCCAATTTCGTCAACCGTCCCGATTACATGAGCGGTGCGCTGTTTGATGTGAAGGTGACCGAACACGTCGTCACGACGACGGACAGCAAGATCGTTGGACTCAAGGTCGACAACATCAACTTCGCCTTCAACGAGACTGAGCTTGCCGCCAAGGACAAGGCTGAGCTGGACAAGCTGGCCGACTTCATGAAAGACAAGCCCAAGTCCTATGCCGTCATCGCCGGTTATACCGACAACGTCGGAACCAGGGACCACAACGAAGGTCTTTCACGTAGTCGCGCCGAAATGGTCGCGAGCTATCTGAAGGAAAAACACGGCATCGATGATTCCAGGATGGTGCTGTTCTGGTACGGGCCGAATAACCCGATCGTGCCCAACGATAGTCCGGCAAACCAGGCGAAGAATCGACGCGTCGAGGTTAATGTGGGGCTTGGGGAGTAATCCCGATTCTGCGCGTCGTGGCAGCGTCGCAACCGCGGCCACAGCAACGGCTTGAGGAACCCCGCCAGGCGCGGGGTTCCCGTCCGATGATTCCCGCCTGACCAGTGACGTCATCAGATAGCCGCCCATCGCGCGCTGCTTGGACTTCGATGCCAGGCCAAGCTAGTCACATCGGATCAATGCAGCGGGCCAAACGAGTCACGTCATCGATCGAACCAGCGATACTGCAGCGCCAGGGAAATGGCCTTGTAATCGCCGCCAACTCGCGTCACCAGTCCATTGGACAACGCAAGCTTGGCTGACCAACCCAGGGCGACAGGCGCAGATAAGGTCAGCCCGTAGCGCATGTTGGCTTGCCGGTTTTGGCTGGCAACCCCGTTGACGCTTGTCCTGCCGCCGGCTGCATAGCCGATGTCGGCCGCCATCCAGAGCCCCGGTCGGAACGTGTATCCGCCATGCAATTGCACCGTCGCCAGCGGCGCCTGACTTCGCCGGTTTCCGCCGAAGTAGTTGTTGTTGTCGGTAAAGAAAAACGCGCCTGCGGCGCCTTCGACGAACCAGTTACCAAGCGGCTGCGAGATGCCGATTTCAGGCTTGAATGACCAGCGGTTGGTACCGACGTTGACCAATTGGGATGGCACGTACTGTCCAGTCGGCGCAGATACCGTCAAGCTAACGCCAACGGAGGTGGTAGGCGTCCGGCGTGCGAATTCCTCGGGAGACAACGCGGAATGTCCGATGAAATTGAAGCCGAAACGCATCCGCAGGTCGCCCATGCCCTCTCGGTGAATTTCCGTGGGAGCGTCGATGACGTTGCCGGTCAGGTCGCCGCTGACATAAGGCAGGCCGATGGCAAGAGATGCCGCATGTCCTGCCACCCCAAACGTGCGCACGTAGGAAAGCGCCGTGGTGTTGATCTCGGCTTGGACATTACTGACGGGCAAGGAGGGGTCTGTCAGAACGTCACCCGTTAGCCGGGTATAGCCGACGTCGACAAAATTGGTGCCGACGGGGGATGACGAATAGCTTCGCGGCTCCAGTTCCTGCGCAGAGGCGGAAGCCGGCTGGAGCATGAGCCCCGCGAGGCTTGCCAACAGCAGCGCTCGAAACGATCGAATATGCCCCATAGTCGACTTTGGCCAGACGCTCCGCAAAAGCATCACGTGATGGTGAAACTTCACATACCGACTGCTTCCCCTGGCCGTCCCATCTCCCCGAAAACGCCACATGAAGCGTCCCCACGCGTCCGGTAATCAGCCGCCCCTTCAAAAGACAACACGCGCGATAAAGCTGGCATCCAGTCAACGGCCGGCGAGAAGCACCGGGCACCCCGGTGCATGCAACCCGGTCGTCGGCAATCGCCGTGCATCCTGCCTTGAGGCTGTCGAATCAAATGTATCTATCTGGCAGATGAGAGCGACGTGAAGGATCGCCGGTATCGTCAACTTCCGCGCCTGGAAGCTCGTCCTGGCGTCGGTAGCGGGCATACCCCTCAAACCTGTCCCCTTGGCGCCAACACAAAGGTCGTTTCGCCGAGCCACGCGCGACGACACCGCGTGCTTGTCGGTGTCGACATGCCTTTTGCGCTGTAAGGAGAGATGGCGCTGTCAGAACAATCACCCACCCCGGGAATGCCATCGCCCGTCGCATCCTTGAGGATAGAAGTCATGTCTAATCATCGCGCTACGAAAGGTCGGCTCAACAGGGTCGCCGCACTTTTCGCCCTCGCCTTCACCAGTGCCTCTGGCCTTGTCATGGCCGAGTCGCCGGCTTCCGCGCCCACCGTCACCGCCGGTAACTACAGCTATCAGACGGTCGATTACCCCGGTGGAACGCAGACCATTTTTTGGGGTATCAACGATTTTGGCGACTTGGGCGGCCAGTACGCCGTCAACGGTGGCACGTCGCATGCCATGGTTTATCGCCGTGGACGCTTCGAGCTGCTCGACCCGGCACACCTGGGCACGTATTTCAGCGCCGCGGGTGGCCCGAATGATCTTGGCAATACCTATGGCGCCTATGCCGATGCCACCGGCATCCAGCACGGTTTCGTGTTGAGTGGCGCGCGCTTTGAAACGGAGGATTTCCCGGGCCATCTCAACTCCAACGTCGACGGCTATAACGAATTTGGCACCATCCTCGGCGTGTACTGGGACGCCGACGGCAAGTTCCATGGCGTCGTGCGGCACGGCCGGAATCAGGACACATTGTTCGACGCGCCCGGATCCACCGAAACCTATCCGCTGGGCATCAACGACCGTGAACAAAGCGTGGGCTACTGGGACAACGGTTCCTCCGCAACGCACGCGTTCATCCGCGAGGCCAACGGCAAGATCACGTCCTTCGACGTACCCGGCGCCGCAGCCACCGTGGCCTTCGCCATCAACGATCTCCAGCAGATCGGCGGCTACTACGCCGACCCAAGCGGCGCCCTGCATGCGTTCGTCGAAACAGACGGCAAGTATGTGTCGCTCGACATGCCCGGTTCGGCCGGCACCGTCGTCACCACCATTAACAACCTCGGCGTCGTCGCCGGCGAATATTTCGACGCCACGGGTGAACAGCACGGTTTCGTCGCCACACCCAAGCCGGCGGCACACCACTGAAGAAGCCACGGCTCCGCACGGACGCGGAACTGTCAGCGGTGGCGTGCACTTTCGCCTCGACAAACCAGGCGCGATGTCGCCACGCACGGCCGACATACCTGGAGCCATTCCGGCGATAGAACGCCTGGCTTGACCCCCACAACGCAAGCGGCCCGGACGTGCCGGGCCGCTCTTGCGCCGACGGTATGCGGGCGATCAGTAGCCGTTGCGCTGATAGTGGATGCGATTGCTGTCGTGGTTCAGCGACCCGTTGAGGTTCTGCTGTTCCTGGGCGGTGAGATGGCCGCCGTGCATGGCTACGTCACGGCTTTCGCGTGCGGCGATATTGGCGTCCTGGCGTTCGTCGCGAAACGCCTGTCGCGCGTTCATTTGCCCATCAGCCAAACCGGCATCGATGCGATTTTGCTGATTGGCCAGGCGCTGGTCCACCTGGTTGATACGGCCGTGCCCAGGGACATAGTCGGGGCTTACCTGCGCCGAGGCGGTAGCGCTGGCAGCGGCGGCCAGCAGGCCGAAAGCGATCAGAGTGTAGCGCGCGTTTTTCATGACGATGATTCCTTGTAGGTTCGAAAGGTGGTCGGCGTCGTGGCACTTCATACGTCGTGTGCTGCGTGCTGGCGCATGCAGTGGCGTCGATCAGCTGGCGTGTCTAGATTTGCGCAGGCCACCTTTTGAGGTTTGCCAAAACGCACGCCAAGGCGGCGTCTGTTGGCGGGGATTCAGCGTTTTCTCAACACGAAGGCACAAGGCGTATCCAAGGCTTTTGCCTGGGTGACACCTCTGACGATGTATGTCGATCGCGGACTCGCTGTATACGGATAAGCCGCCGTTCGGTCCAAGTTCGCTCCTGGCTCTACGTCGGTCGCCCGCTATGGAACTTCATGTGCTGACCAACCAGAGAAAATACTGCCATGGTGACAGTAAGGACGAGCAGTGCGACGACGATTCCCATCAGTCGCGTCAACGCAGCCGACGGATCGGTTGACCACGCGTGATCCTGTACGAAAATCATGATGAATCCGACGCCGAACTGGGTGCCGATATAGCTCACCTCTGCCGATCCCGCCTGGACATGTGCGGCCAGCCACACGCCTATACCCAAGACAACAAGGCAGAACAATGGCGTATCGCCGATCAGCGGCAACAACGGGGCGGCGAACAGCGCAGCGCAAAGGCAGCCCAGGAGGCGATTCAACATTCGCAGGTGCACCACTTCCGTGACGCGGCCATCCGCCAGAACAGATAGCGGCACCAGCAACACGGCGATGACTGAAACCATCGACTGCGCAAAATTCGGCAGCGCGTGAGCATGATTGAGCAGCCCGATAATGGCGATAGCGAAAGCGCCCTGCACCGCTTGCCATGTTCGCGTGGATCGTGAGCGATCGACGCTGGGCGGTGTGGAGAATGTTTCAGCGCCGCGGACCTTGCTCGATGGAGCGCCGACTAACGGGCCACCACGGTGACGCCATCGTTCCATCAAGAAGGACGCCAGGCAGACCGTGGCCGTCGCAAGGACTCCCACCGCAACATCCAGAATTCGGGTGATGGCAAGATTTGTCGGCGACGCAGTACTTATGGGATCACTAAGAACCATCAGTGCGGTGACGGTACCTAGCACCCAGCTATAGGCGTACCGCGAGCCGAGCATGCCATAGATACCGAGGCCGGCTATCAGCGCAAGCGCCAGCGTCGACGGCCAAAAGGTGTGCCAGCCGAGAGTCGCAAGCAGCGCACCGCAAGCTGCGCCCATGACCGTGCCGGCAAGCCGTTCCAGGCAGCGCCGAAATACCACCAAGGGCTCGGCCCTGATGAGCACATAGGCGCTCAGTGCCACCCACCAGCGCTCCTTGAGGTGGAATACATCGGCAAGCACTACGGCGAGAACGACGGACGCGACGGTTTCCACGCACAACCTCCCGCGATCGCCACGCACGCTGACCAGGCGCAGTTCCGCAACGATTCCGCCTGCGATTCGACGAAAGCGCTGGCGTAGGGTCGACGCTTGCATGCGGTGCGAAACCTCGTTCAATCGAAAACTCATGGGGCAGCCAATAATCCCGAGGCGGCGCCCGCTTATGGGTGAGTCTCCACCTGCCGGGCCCGTACTTGACCGAAAAAGCAGACCCTAGGGTTTCTCTCGCGTGAGCAGACGCCACGCGTTCTGGCAGGCTCCAGACAGCAATACGATGGCAACAACGTAGATAGTCTTCCAGGCGTGTGTCCAGGCCAACAGCGCCGCCGTGCCAGCCATGAACAAGCCCGCCGTCGCCACCATGGGCACGATGTATTCACTTGACTTCATGTTGATCGTTGCCAACTTGCGGCATGTACGCCAATGACTGACGTGCCAAACGACACGCGCCACTGCTAACCACAGGATGGCCCAGCCGATCACGTAGGGGGAGACTGCCGGCACCAGAAAGAGCAATGCGATGCCGAGTACCGCCAGGAAATCTATGAAGCTCCGTCGTGCGAGCATCAGCATCCAGCGACGTTCCTCGTCGGTTGTCTGATTAAGCTTTACCGAAAGGGAAACGAACAAAAGCCCGGTCAAGGTGGCCGCAACTTCCGCAATCGTCGAGTAGGCAGCTTGCCAGTCATTCATGGATGTCTGCCACGGATGCGACGGGCGTATGCACATTCCAACCGATACCAGCACGTTGCAGCATCGAAATCACAACGACTATGCGGCGCATGGCTGAGCCCTTTCCCGATGGGTGGCGAGTGTGTGGCGACGGCCGTCCGCGACGGCGCGCACCCAGCCTTCAAGTTTGCCCTGGTCCTGGCGGGCAGTCTTTCTCATTCGCACGAACGAAGGCAAATCGGTATGGGCGAAGCGGAGTCGTTCATTCCCGCGCAAGCAAGAACTTGCCGATCCTGCGCCGCAGCTCCAGGTCGTCGGTCTCCCTGGCCTCGTCGTCCGCGGCTATGGCGTATTCGCGCGCCAGTGCGTCTTCGCCCTGATTCTTATAACGCTGGGCCAATGCGAATCGGATCGACACGCGATAGGCACGCGCCTCCTCGTCCGAGGCAAGGCTGAGAGCCCGTAGATACAGAGGTATGGCGTCGCCATCGTCCAGGGTGAAATCCGCAAGGCTCTCCCACAGGAAAGCATGGTCATAGCCGGCAAGGCTCTGCGCTTCGCAATAGTCTCTCAGGGCTGTGTAGTTGACCAGATAGCTTTCGGGTTGTTCCTCTTTAGCCAGCAGGGACACGAACGCCATGACGCGGTCCCAGACGTCTGCCTTTAGCTCCATATGCATTAGTCCTCAACCCTGACCCGGATATGGCGCCTGCACTTGCAGCGCCTGGGCCGAACCTTGAATTCTTTCCCGCTTCGGCGTGGTCAAATCAGCTTGCAACGCATTAGCCAATACCGTGGGCCAACGCGTAATCCATCGCTGCTCGCACCGAGGCTACCTGCGCATCGTTGCATTGTTGCGGCGTGGCGCGCGGGCTATCGGGATAGACCTCGGTAGTGGTGGCGTAGCGCGCGTTGGTGATGGCTGCGCACAACTCCCATCGCTTCACCGGAAATTTGATGACGCCTGGCATCAGCAGCGGTGAGCCGATGATTTCGCCGCGGGCATCGGCAGGCGCGATATGGGTCACCTTTGCGACAGCATCGATCACTGCCTTCTGAAACTCGGGCTGGGGATGGTCGATATCGTCGACCAGATAGAAACCATCCGGGACCTCGCCGGGCTCGATGTCCTTGCCGTCACGCGCAGCAAGCGCCGGGCGGAATTCCGACTCGTCCGAATCGGTGGTCTCATGCAGGTCGATATGCATCAGTGCGCGGTCGCGCAAGGGTTCCAACAAATCCACCAGCGCCGCCGACTCGCCCGCGACGCTGTTTTTGCGGAAATTGCGGTTAGGGTCGATGGCATCGGGGTTCCATCGATGAATCCGCTCGTAGGCCCATGGGCTCACGCAGGGCACCACCAACAGATTGGCCCGGCCTGCATAATCCAGGGCATGCTGCTGTACGAACTGAAGCGCGCCGTGCACACCGCTGGTTTCGTAGCCATGCACGCCACCGGTCACCAGCAACACCGGTAGATCATCGCGCCAGTCGCGGCTGCGGATGGCCATCAGCGGATAGTGCTCGTCGCCGTAACTCAGGGCTCCGTATTCGATCACATCAAACCGGTCACGCAGCGGCGCTATGACGCTCAATACGTCCTCGGCATAACTACGCTGCTTGGTCTGCTGCGCCCTCCATGCGGCGATTTCCGCTGAGCCCCAAGGTTGTCCGGGCGTACCGATGGCGTAAAAAGCGTGGCTGCTCATGGTGAAGTCGTCGTGGTGGAATCGGACTACTTTACCATTGGCCATTCGCTATCAGCTGGCCTCATCACGCCCCCTTCAATGGGCGCCATCTAGCTTGACGCCCATAGCGCAGCGCCTCCCGCGCCACACTGGAACCCACCATGCCGCGTCGCAAAAGAAATGCCATTCCCGCGATGAATCCCTGGACGTGGTGGTGGGAACTGGCCACTCAATCCGCGGAAATGATGACGGCGTCCGCCGAGGTCGTGGCACGGCGCAGCGTGCAAGCGAGCGCGATGTCCAGTCCACCATCGGCGGCGGATCAGCGCGAGCTGACCACCATGGTCATCGAGAAAGTGGCCGCATATCAGCAGTCCGCCACCGCCATGGCGATGAGTTCGAGCTCTGCGTACCGCGGCGTCTCGGAGTTCTGGGTGAACCAGTGGCTGGCAAGCGCCGGCCTGGCAAGGCGCCGTAGCCCATCTGCCGCTGAAATGATGGCAAACGCAACACAGACTTCTGCCAAGGTCCTGAAGGCAGGCATGCAACCTTACCGACAGCGCGCGGTAAGCAACGTCAAGCGACTTCGAAAGCGCAAACCTACCCGTTGATGACAAGCGTCAAAACGGCTCCGCCGTTCAGGGGCGGAGCCGTGGGCACAACAGTACGTAAGCCCGAAGGCCTTTTAGCCTGGCGCTTGCCCCTGATACGGGCGGCCCTCATAGCGCCGCAGGTGGTAGACGCGATGGATATGCCCTGCCCCGACCCAACCTCCCAATGCGGCAGCCAATAGCCCCGCCAAGCCACTCAACAGCAGGGTCAACATGCCGGCCGCCGCGTAATGCCTGGCTCGGTCTGCATCGCTCTTGAGCTGATCTCGCGCCGCATTGACGATGGGAAGCCACGCATTGACGCGCGCAATCGCCGCATCGCCAGACATGTCGGTCTGGGCCATGAGAATGGCACGCGCGGTGTCAGGATGGCCGGCCATCAGGGCACCCATCACGGCCTTTTCGGCCTGGCTGTCGCCCGGCGTGGCAAGCGCGTGATCCACGTTGCTTCGAAGCACCGCGAGCGGTTCATTGCTGACCGACTCGATATTTGCCCCGCCGCGACCCGCATCGTCATGCATCGGCCTGGCGCCATGCGACACCTGCCCGAGGGTCAGTGCAAGCCACAACGCGCTGGTGGTAATCGCCAAACCCCACACGGTAACGCCATGGAGCGTTCCCATCGTTTCGTCAGCGCGTCCATCGAACCAGCTGGCAAACAAGCCGCCAACGAACAGCGATGCGGCCCAGGTGAGAACCATCCAGACGATCGTGCCTATGCCCAGGCCCTTGGCCGCCGCCTGCACATTGTGCGGATCAAACGCGGTGAAGCCGAGCGCAATGCCGGCGCCGTAAAGAAGAATGGCGATGCCTGTCGCTACGAACCAGCCTGCAATAATCGCACCCCATCGCATCTGTGCGATGGGCTCAACCGCAGTCACACTGCTATATGCCGTGGTAGCCATAGGGTTCCTCGGTGGTTTAAGTGCAGGATCAGGCGCAACCACGAACCAATGCGATGAGAAGCAGCACGGGAAGCGGGACGCCTAATATCCAAAGGAGCACGTAGCCAATGCCACCTCGCTGCTTCCGAGGCGGCTCCGTAACATCTCTTGCCTGACTGTCAAAGCCTTCGCTCATGGTCCGCACCTGCAAGACTGCGGTAATACCGCGTGGTGAGCCGACAGTGAGGGCCGCTCCGTGGACAAGATGTGGAGAATGCGACAACACCACGTGCGGGGCGCAGCGCGGGTCAGCCGCCCTTCCCGCTTGTGCCGGCTTTGGCGTGGCTCGCCGATCCGCCGTGTGGCCTAAAGCGTGCGAGTCAAAGATCGTTGCTAGGCAGCGACGTCCGCACCGCTCAACGCGACCTGCCTGACGACATGGATGAACGCTTCAAGGCTTGCGGGCATACGGGTTCGACTGGGGTGATAAAGATAGAACCCCCGGCTCGGCGGTGAAAACTCCCTCAGCAACGGCACGAGCTTGCCGGAGTCGATCTGCGGCTTCATCCATTCCTCGGTCCACACCGTAATGCCCAGGCCATCCACGGCTGCCTGCAAGGCAACGGCGCAATCGTTGACGATCAACGACCCGGTAACCGCGACTTCAAACCAGTTTCCATCACGCGCGAACTCCCACGGATACAGGCTCGTCTGACCCGCCCGACGCCAGTTGATGCAGCGATGCTCACGAAGATCTTCAGGCGTACGTGGCGTGCCCTGCCTGTCCAGATACTCAGGCGACGCCACGGCGATCTGGCGCAGATCAGGCCCAAGGCGCACCGCAATCATGTCCTGGTCGATGTGTTTGCCCAGCCGAATGCCAGCATCGAAACCGTTGGCAACGATGTCGCCAAGGCTTTCGTCGCTATGCAGGTCCAGCACGACATCGGGGTAGTCGCGCTGAAAGACGCCAAGCATGGGTTGCAACAGATGCACCAGGGCCATCTGCGGTGCCGCGATGCGCAGTGTTCCGCGAGGTGAGGCACGTAGCTGGTTCACCTCCTCGATCGCCTCGTCAAATTGATCGAAGAGCGGCTGCACGCGCACGAAGAGACGGCTCCCCGCCTCGGTCAAGCTGATACTGCGCGTGGTGCGATTGAAAAGTCGCACACCCAGCCGGGTTTCGAGGCCACGAATGGTCTGGCTCAACGCGGAGGGCGACACCCCTAATTGCTCGGCTGCGCGGGCAAAGGCGCCTTGCTCGGCCACCGTGACAAAGGCCTTCAGGTCCGCGAACTCAGCGCCACGCATTCTGTATCTCCCGCTTCACAAGGCATGAAACACACAGGCGATTGTTGCTGCGAGGCACTGGACTTAACTTCTAAGCCGTAACAAACAGCCCGCCCGGAGCACCCAAGCCATTCTAGCCCCGGGCACTTTTGGATCAAACGGGTCAGCCGCCGGCGGCAATGCCTAAGCCCGGCTCTCCTCCCAAGCGCGTTTGCGCGCCAGGAAAAACACCATGTCTTTGGACCACTATCCCGGCACCCGCTGGCAGCCTCTGCGCGCCATTGTTGAGCCGTTGCCACCGGCTCCCGCCTCGCAATTGCTGCTTATCAAGGGTGGCACCGTGATCACCATGGACCCTGCCATTGGCGACTTCCATGGGGACATTCTCATTGAGGGCGGGCTCATCTCCGCCATGGCGGCCGAGCTGCATGTGGAAGGTGCACAGATCATCGATGCCGCCGAGATGATCGTCATGCCGGGCTTCGTCGATTCACATCGCCATGCCTGGGAAGGCCAGCTTCGCCGCATTGATCCCAATTCGCCGACGCTGATGGACTACCTGAACTCGACGCACTTTTCGTTTGCAACCCATTACCGGCCCGAGGATATGTACGTCGGCAATTTGCTGACGGCACTCGGTGCGCTCGATGCGGGCATCACCACCATGGTCGACAACTCCCACAACGCACGCAGCCCCGAGCACACCGACGCTTCCGTCGATGCGCTTGAAGACGCAGGGATCCGTGCGGTTTATGCGCCAGGCACGCCGCTCGCTGGCACGTGGGCCCATCACTGGCCAGAGGACCTCGCCCGGTTGAAGCAGGAACGCTTCGCCTCGGAAAACCAGCTCGTGACCATGGCGATGATGTCGCAATGGGATCGCGAGACCTGGGCTGCTGCGCGCGCATCCGGTTTGCGCATCATCACCGAATTCCTTGGCCAAGACATGGGTACGTTGCTGCCGTCACTGCAGGAAGAAGGCCTGCTTGGTGACGACAACATCTTCAACCATTGCACCGGACTTACCGACAAACAGTGGGAGATTCTGCACAGCTGCGGTGTCAACGTGAATGTCTGCCCGCGCTCGGATGCCCAGTACGGTCTGGAAGAAGGCCTCACCGTCTATCAGCGTGCTGTCGACCACTGCATCGCGCCGGCCATCAGCATTGACGTTGAAGCTTCCTACGGTGGCGACATGTTTGCGGAAATGCGCGCCGCGTATTTCCTGCAGCGTGCCCATGCGCAAAATCGCCGATACATCGGCGACAGCGATTCACCAAAGCCTGTGTCCGTGCGCGACATTTTGGCTGCCGCCACCATCAATGGCGCCAAGGTCGCCGGCCTTGATCATCGCACCGGCTCGCTCACGCCGGGAAAGCAGGCCGATCTCATCCTGATCCGCACCAGCGACATCAACCTGTACCCGTCCAACAACGCCATAGGCACCGTCGTACACGCGGCGGAGCGAAGCAACGTGGACACCGTGATGGTTGCCGGCCGCATCCGCAAGGCAGGCGGCCGGCTGCTGGGCATCGACATGAGCGCACTGCGGCTGGCCACGGAGGCCTCGCGCGCCCATCTATTCGCCAGTGTCGGTTACGTCGTGGACGTGTTCGCTGACGCCTCTCCCGCTGTCGCCTGAACCTGTTGGGAGCATCTGCCGTGAACCTTCTATTGCTTCTTGTAGCCTTTATCGCGGGCTCGGCCATCTCAACGCAGGCCGCCGTAAATAGTCAGCTTGCCGGTGGTCTGCACGGGAATACTGTCGCAGCCGCCCTCGTCTCCTTTGTGATCGGTACGGTAGCCCTCGCCGCCATCGCCGTCAGCAAAGGCGGACTGGCGACAACCATCGCCAGCCTGCCGAGCCAACCACTGTGGCGTTTCAGTGGTGGTTTTCTGGGTGCCGCGGCGATCTTCAGCACGGTGCTTCTTGCACCACGCATTGGCCTGGCCAACCTGCTCGCGCTGGTGATTACAGGCCAATTACTCACCTCGCTTGCCATCGATCATCTCGGCCTGATTGGCATGGCCACTCGGCACGTTTCCGGTATTCGCGCCGCTGGCGCCGCCATGCTGCTCGCCGGTGTCTCACTGACGCTATTTGGCGATTCGCTGGTCAAGGCACTTTCCAGGGTGTCGCTGCCATGAGCGGATATTCCAGAAACATCGCTCTGCTAGGCATGGCGCTAGGCGGCCTGCTTACAGTACACAACGCACACGCTACCGAACACGGCGGCGATAACATCGGCCAGGGCTCGGAAGGATTTTTCGCCGGCGCGCTGCCGACGCCGGGCTGGTACGCCGTTGGCTATGCCGATCACTACGCCGCCCACCGCTTCAACGATGGCGAGGGTCATTCGTCCATTCCTTCGTTCCATTTGACGGCAGACGTTCTGGCCGCACGCCTCTTCTACATGTCCGACCTCACGGTGGCCGGTGGACGGGTCGGTTTCTTCGGCATCGGATCCGTCGCCGCCCTTCGCAGCGAAACGCCCGACGGATGCACGCGCCGCGATGGTGCGGGCGATATCACGCTAGGTCCAACCATTGGTTGGGAGCACGGTGCGTGGCACAACCTGGTGGCGATGGATATCTCCCTACCTACCGGAAGCTATGACGCATCACGCCCGCTCAATACGGGCAACAACTACTACTCGATTCGCCCGATCTACGCGTTCTCCTATCTGCCGGAAAACGGCCTGGAAGCGTCAGCAAAAATCACCTACACCTTCAACAGCAGGAATCCGGCCACCCACTATCGCTCCGGCCGGCTTTTCCACGTCGACTATTCACTCAGCTATCGCGTCACGGACAAGCTTCGGCTCGGCGTCAATGCTACGTCATCAAGCAAACCACCGACGATCGCCAGTACGGTTCGCGTGTGGGCCCGGATGGTTTCCGCGGACGCGTCTTAGCCATCGGTCCCGCCGCACATTATGAGTTCGGCAAAGCGTCCATCGACCTGAAAGTGCTTAAGGAGTATTCGGTACGCAACCGCGCCGAGGGCACCAGTGTCTGGGCAAAAGCCGTGGTACCGCTTTAGTTCCGGATCACGCCTTCACGAAAGACGACCGATGCCTCCGGCGACCGTGAGTGCGAAAGCTATCCAGGCGGCGGCGACGAACACCACGAATGCAAGGTTTCGGCCAACCAGATCATCGGCGGCGTTGCCCTGGGCGGCACGTCTTGCGACAAGCAGATAGCCGATTGGGGCGACGCCGAACGAGAGAAAGCCATCCAGCGCCGAGCCCGTGCGGCCCCCATGCCACAGCGCCCCAAGCACAACGGCCGAAACGGTGGCCGCCCCATGGGGAAGCCACAGGCGCATGGCGCGACCGCCCGCAATGATTGCGCTCAACCTGCCGGATACCCGCACGATGGCGGCGTAACCCAACACGGCCACGGCGCCCACCATCAGGTGCCAGGCATGGGGCCAGCCCAGATCAGCCGCGACATGCCCCCAGTCATCGCTACCATCAAACGCCTCTTCGATGGCCTGCCCGCAAGCCCAAAGCAGCGCAATGGCGCCAAGGTTGAAGAGAAACAGCCTGAGCAAGCTCGGCCGCCGCTTTATCAGCGCTGCGATCGCCAAGGCTAGGCAGCCGGCTACGATGACGCCCAAGGGGCCGCCGCCATCAGCGAGCGCGCCCGCCCCGGCACATCGAAAGACCAGAAATGTAACCAGCGTGATGTGGCCGCCATCGATCCGGCAACCCAGACCATGCCCCAGCACTTCGTGTGCCAGCGAAGCGACAAGGGACACCAGTACGCCGATAGCTATCAGCGTGGGCACGTCATCTTTGAGATGCAGGTGATCTCGCTTCACCCGCCAGCGACTTTGCGGGTTTCGGAAACCAGGGCCGCGATATCTGCCTCTACCAACGCGTTCAGATCCTGGTAGGCGGCATCGGTAACGCGCTTGTCGCCCTGGCCTTCCCCGTGCAACGCGTAGCCGTCTTCGTCGGCGACAAACGTAAAGTGGAATCGCACGGCCTTGTTCGCGGGTGCCGACACGATCAGGACGGATTTTCCATCGTCGCAGCTATAAACCAGCCACGGCGTCTTCCCGAACTGCTTCGCTACCGGGCCGACCGTGCATTTCATGTGCGGTGCCTGGGTGGATGCGCTTGCCACCATAGGCAACAGCGCCGCCATGCACCAAAGACAAGCCAAACAACCTCGAGCGACCGCCTTCATCCTTTCCCCCTGTCTTGGAACGATACCTTTCCCATAGCAGCCTACATGCCGCAACCACTCATGGGGCGTTTCTTCAGACGCCTGGACGCGGCGCCTAGTGAGGCGCCGGCTCATCACCGTCGTCGCCTGCATTCATCTGCATATGCATGCCAGCCCATATCGCACCCGGGTCCTTGGCATTGGGGTAGACGTGCGTCATCCAGCCAAACACCACGGGTATCCATAGTCCCTGGGCTGCCACGCACGCCTGCTCGGTATGAATGCTCCCCTTGAACCCGAACTGCGCGTGCGGCCCGAACTGCTCGTTGACGGGGAGATTGCTCGGGGCGCCGCAGAAATCCACATGCCGGTGCCAGGTGGCGACGCTAAGTGGAACCACGGCATTCAACTGCTCCGGCGTAGCATTTTGCGCCGCGCTGTACATGACACCGACGGCTTCCATGCCCGTTGGCGTACGCTTGAACAAAATCGACCCCGGGTGCTCATAGTCCACTTGCTGGCGTTCGAGCCGTGCATAACGGTAGTTGGTGTAATGGACCTCCTCACCGATCGCCCCCGTCGGATGGAATGGCTTGTAACCGTCGTGCAGTGCCGTATCCACGTCGGCGTAGTGCGCCACCACCTTCTTCGCCGTGGCGACAATCTGCTCGGCGCGCTGCCCGTCACCCGGTTGCACGTTGCCCTTCAGCGACATTTGCATGTGGTTGCCCATCTTCATCGAAGGTACCGGCGTTTCGTCGGTCTTGCCCCCGAAGTAATGGAGCAGCGATTCCCAGGCGGGATAGTGTTGCGCCATGGCTGGAACCAGTGCGCCCACGGTCATGAGACAGAGAAGCATTGCAAGACGTTTTGCCATGTGGCCCCCGCGCGCTTGGCGCAATACCTTGAACATGTGTCACAGCCCGGAACCAGACGCTCAAGCCGCCCGATACATCAATGCCTAGCCGATGGAACGTTCCAAGTGGACGTCCGGTTTACGGACCCGGGAGCATCCTTGACGGGTACTGAGCAGCGGCAACAACCATCTGAGACGATCAAAGCGCGCGAGCGCACGCCACTGGGGAAGCTTATGAAAGGACGGCCCATGAAACAGATGCCTATCCTCGTTCTGGTCGCCGCTGCGGCGGTCGGCATCGGTGGCGTAATGACGGTCGCCGCGGCTGGCCCCGATGACCAGGGAGCCCCGGTCCTGGGAGGCAAGATGCCCGATGGGTATCGGGACTGGAAGCTGATCTCAGTGGCGCATGAGGAAGGCAGCCTCAATGACCTGCGCGCCATCCTCGGCAACGATATGGCAGTCAAGGCCTATCGCGAGGGAAAACTGCCTTTCCCGGATGGGTCGATCATCGCCCGCGTCGCCTGGAGTTATGTTCCCTCCGAGGAAAACAACAAGGTGTTTGGCCATCCGCAATCGTTCGTTGCCGGCGCCCCCACGAACGTGCAGTTCATGGTCAAGAACGCCCGCCAATACGCTTCGACCGGCGGCTGGGGCTACGCGCAATTCAAGGACGGCAAGCCCGACACCATCGTGGCGCAGAACTGCTACTCCTGCCACGTGCCGGTGAAGGATCGGGATTTTCTCTTCACCCGTTATTCGCCCTGAAGCACACCGCTGCCCGTCCGTGGCCATGCAAAAACGGCTTAGCGCTTATCCATGACCTCGCGCACCTTGATCGCGAGTTGCTCGAAGGTGAAAGGCTTGGTGATCAGGTTAACGCCCGGATCGAGGCGCCCGTGGTGCACGATGGCATCGCGCGAATACCCCGTGGCAAATAGGACCTTGAGCGCCGGCCGCAGCTGGGTGGCCTCATCGGCGATCACGCGGCCGCTCTTGCCCGGCAAAACAACGTCGGTGAACAGAAGGTCGATGCGGTCGTCCGCACGCAAGGCCTCCAGCGCTTCGTCATAACCGGCGGCCTCCCGCACCTCATAACCGAGCTCAATGAGCGTCATGACGGTATAGGCACGAACGTCGTCATTGTCCTCGACCACCAGCACGACCTCGCCACGATCGCTCTTGGGGATGACTGTTTCGGACAACTCCGGCGCGGACTCCGCCTCGGTGACGCAGCGAGGGAAATAAAGCTTCACGGTGGTGCCATGCCCCAGTTCGCTGCTTATGGCGACGTGTCCGCCCGATTGCTTCACAAAGCCGTAGATCATGCTCAGGCCCAGTCCGGTACCGCGCCCGACTTCCTTGGTCGTGAAGAAGGGTTCGAATGCGCGCGACCTGATGTCATCGCTCATGCCCTCGCCGCTGTCACTGACGCTTATGCATACGTACTGGCCGGGCGCCACGTCCATGTCCTTGCCGGCATTCACCTCGTCGATGACTGCGTTCGAGGTTTCGATGGCAAGCCTGCCGCCGTCGGGCATCGCATCGCGCGCATTGACAGCCAGGTTGATGATGGCGTTCTCCAGCTGGCCCTTGTCCGCTTCGATGTGCCAGAGGTGTGGCGCGAGTATGCCTTCCAGTTCGGTCTGCTCGCCGAGCGTTCGATGCAACAGGCTCTGCATGTCATGCACGAGCATGTTCACGTCCAGGCGTTTGGGTGCCAGCGGTTGGCGCCTTGAAAAGGCCAGCAGCCTGCTGGTGAGATCAGCGGCGCGGTGCGCGCCTTTGAAGGCCAGGTCAAGGCCGATGGCGCGCCGGGCGTCATCCGGCCGACTTCTCTGGATGGCTTCAAGGCCGCCGATGATCACCGTGAGAAGGTTGTTGAAGTCGTGCGCAATGCCGCCGGTGAGTTGGCCCACTGCTTCCATCTTTTGTGCGTGACGCAGGGCTTCCTCTGCCTTCGCGCGCTTGTTCACCTCTTCCAGCACACGGTTCTCGAGATCCAGATTGAGCTCGCGCAGTCGTTCTTCAGAGCGAGCGATGGTCAGCCGCGCGCCCACCTCGGCGGTGATGTCATGGAAATAGCAGACCACGCCATGGCCATTGTCAGGTAACGCTATCCGGCAGGTGAGCCACTCGTAGTATTCGATGCTGCCGGTTTCCTCGCGGCGGCCTTCCCGCTGCGCTTCGTAGTGCGGCTCACCCGTCTCGAGTGTTCGCTCGAAGATAGCCACCACCTCATCCGCCATGGGCTTTGGCCACAAGATCCGGGTGACCTCCCGCAGGTCACGTCCAATGAGGTTGGGAATACCGGCAAACACCGGTTTCGCCTTGGGGTTGACCTCCCTGATCCGAAAGTCGCCATCGACCAGATACACGCCCACCGGCGCGCGCTCCAGCAACGTCGCAAACTGCGATGTGCGTTCTTCGAGTACCCGCTGGGTGTTCTTGTGCTCGGTGACATCCATGCACGCGCCAGTCACATAGGCGACGTGGCCATGGGCATCCAAAACGCATTCGGCTTTCGCGTAGAGCCAGCGCTGGGCGCCCCCACGCAGGCTGACCCGGAATTCCTCTTCCAGCAGCAGGCCTTCGCGGGAACACCGCCCATAGGCTTCGCGCACCTTGGTGCGATCATCCGTGTGGACGTGAGCCAGCAAGCCGTCCAGAGACGCCACGCTCGATTCGTTTTCCAACTCGAACAGGCGCGCGAAGGCGGGGTCGTACTCCAGCACATTGCTTTCGTGGTGCCAGCGGAACGTTCCGGTGCCGCTGGCCTGCAACGCGGCCCTTAGCCGCTCCTCACGTTCGCGAATGGCGGCCTTGGCATCGCTGCGTATCTGCGCCAGTTCCAGATTGGATTTGACGCGCGCCAGCAGCTCGCGCGCGGAGAAAGGCTTGGTCAGGTAGTCATCCGCACCCGCGTCCAGACCCTCGACACGCGCCTCTTCGCCCGCACGTGCAGACAGGATGATTACCGGAATTTCCTTGAGGGCATCGTCCGCGCGAATAGCCTGCAGGAGCCCAAAGCCATCGATCCTCGGCATCATCACGTCGGCCAGCACCAGGTCGGGCACGCGCGACCAGATGGACTCCAGCGCGGCCTGGCCATCGGGCACGGTTTCAATGTCCCAGTGATCCTTCAGCAGGCGCTCGATGTAATCGCGCATGTCCGCGTTGTCGTCAGCCAACAAGATGCGCTTGCGCTGTCCGTGGCCATCCTGTGGCGCGGCCGGGGGCGCCAGATCCGACAATGACGAGTCGACGGGCATCGACTGGGACTCCGTCATCCAGCGCAGCGCCTCGTCAACGTATTCCTGCGCGCGGGTGACAACGTTGACATCGGTAACCGTGACGTCATGAGTCTGATCGTGCGGAAGGTGCGCACGCCCGAAAGGCACGGACACCGTCATGGTGGTACCCACGCCCAGCCGACTCTCGCAATGGACGCTGCCGCCGTGCAGCTTAACCAGCTCATGGACCAGTGCCAGACCGATGCCCGAGCCCTCGATCGAGCGCCCGTTTTGCCCCGACACCCGATGGAAGCGCTCGAACAGATGCGGCAACTCGGTTTCGGGAATGCCGCTACCGGTATCGCTGACACTGACGATGGCGGCGGTGTTGTCGCTCGACGGTTTGATGGCGACGTGAATGCCGCCCTCAAGGGTGAATTTGAACGCGTTGGAAAGAAGATTCAGCAGAATCTTCTCCCACATCTCCTTGTCGACGTAGACGGGCTTGGGCAACGGCTCGGACGTGATGTCGAGCGTCAGCTGGGCACGCTCGATAGTCGAACGAAAGGTCGATGCCAACTCCAGGCTGAAGCCGCTCAGGTCGGTAGGTTCATAGCTGGCGCGCACCCTGCCCGACTCGATGCGGGAAAAGTCGAGCAGGCTGTTTACCAGGCGCAGCAGGCGCAATCCGTTGCGATGCGCGATGGATACGTTGTCATAGGTTTGCTCAGGCGGCAGCCGTTGGTTGAGCACATCTTCCAGCGGGCCGAGCATGAGTGTCAGCGGCGTACGAAACTCATGGCTGACATTGGAGAAGAACGTGTTCTTCGCGCGATGAAGCTGGTCGAGCGCCTCGATCCGACGCTTCTCCTGCTCGTAGGCATCGGCGCTGTCCAGCGCATCGGAAATTTGGGCGGCGACCTGGGCAAGGAACGCCTGGTAGCGCTCGTCAAAAAGCCGGTGGGGACTGAGACCCACCACCAGAATGCCGTCGCGCGCTACTTCACGCTGGGAAACCACCGGTACCACGGCCACCGAACTGGACCGCCTCGTCCAGACGCCACCGGCAATCAGACCCTCCAGCGCTTCGGGCAGCCCGTCAACCAGCACCGCCTTTCGTTGCCGCAGGGCCTCCTGCGTACGCCACCGATGATCGATAGCGGGATGAATGACGTGCAGGCTTGGGTCGTCAAACGACTCAAGGCCGAAGCAGCCACTCAGCTCGAAACTCTCACTGCCGTCGGGCCGGGCGTAGAGCAACGCAAAGGTGATGTCATACGGGTTGGTAGCCAGCGCCAGGCAGCTACGCTGGCATGCATCGCGCCAGGTACGCGCATCGATGGTTTTCGATGCCAGCTCCCGCAACAGGGCCAGTTGGCGCTCGGTTTGAACCCGCTGCGTATCGTCGGTGTTGGCGCAGATGATGCCGCCCGGGGAGCCATCATCGTCGGGTATAGGGCTGTAGGAGTAAGTGTAGTAAGTCTCCTCGGGATAGCCGTTGCGCTCCATGATAAGGAGATCTTCTTCAACGTAGGTTCCCTCGACACCGCCCATGGCGGTCGCCAGCAAAGGGCCGATGCGCGCCCATACCTCGCTCCAGACGTCACGCGCGGGCTTGCCGATGGCCCGGGGGTGTTTGCCTCCGATAATGGATTTGTAGGCATCGTTGTAAAGGTAGATGAGTTCGTCGCCCCAGCCGATCCAGATCGGCTGACGGGAGGTCAGCATGATGCGCACGGCCGTCTTCAGGCTCTGCGGCCAGCTCTCGGGGCGTCCAAGGGGTGTTCCCGCCCAATCGTAGTTACGAATGATCTCGCCGGTTTCACCGCCGCCTGCGAGGAAGCTCATCGCATTTGGCAGGTCCAGCGCTTGTTCCTGATAAGCCATAACGAACCCTGCGGTTAATGGTTTGCCGAGTTACGATGCCACTGGACGGTTCAAGCCGCGTGCCCGTTGCACAGGGGCATACGCAACACCGCGTTCGTGAGTCGATCGCATAGTAAAAGCTTATCCGGGTCGCCGGGTCGCCCCGATGGCGCCCGAAACCAATGCACACAGCCCCGCGTGAAGCCGCCCGAAGCTGCACCAACCTCAATCAGTGCCATGTGAAGATTCGCATAAGCGGGCCCAGGCACCGGAGCGGCCGGCTGTACCCGCGCGCGGGGCGGATTCGGTCCCTAACCCGCCGACGTTTGCATCAGCCTTTCAAGGTAGGCGCAAAACATGTCGGCCATCGCCTCCGCGTACGCCTTGATTGCTGCCGGAGTCCGGGGCGTTTCCGAAAAATCCTTGCCCACCGCACTGAGCGTGGTCGTGATCAGGTCACCCGCCAGCGCCCGTGTCGTCGCCGAGGCCGCAGGCAATACTTCTCGCATGAAAGTCCGCACCGTCCGCTCACCCGACGCCTTCGCCGCATGCGCCTCGGGCGCATCGCGGTAAAGCGGGGCAGCGTCATTGAGCGCTACACGCATCTCCGCTTCCTCGCACTCCGAGCGGACAAAGGCATGGACCAGAATGCGTAGCCGCGCCAGTGGCGGCGTTTGGACGTCCTCGAGAATGCGGCTCAGCAGGTCGGCCGTCTGCCGCCATTCGTCGCTCTGCAGCCGAAACAGGATCGCCGCCTTGTTCGGAAAGTACTGATACAGCGACCCGATACTGACGCCGGCTTTCTCGGCCACCCGCGCCGTGGTGAATCGCGGTGCGCCCTCCTTCGCCAAAACCTGAGCCGCCGCCTCCAGGATGGTGGCGACAAGCTCGGTCGATCGCGCCTGTTTAGGCTGTTTTCGCGAGGAAATCTTCGAATGTCGGCTATCGGTCATAGGGGCAGGAGAATGCGAATATGAAACGCGAATGATTCGTCGCATTCTATGCCGGCACCCAGACAAATGCACTTTAGGACCGGAGACCTGCATGACCACCCTCACCACCACCCCGCTTGCTTCCCTGCTTAATCGCCTGTTCGCCGAGGCCGAGGGAACGTCGCCAGCGGCGATCCCTGCCCTGGCCGCACTGTCGTCCGAGGAGCGCTCGCGCCTGATGCGCAGCAAAACCGATTACCGTGATTTCTACGGCCAACTGAAAGACCTTCCCCTGGCCGTCTCGCGGGAGACCGGCGTGCTGCTGTACATGCTGGCGCGAAGCAGCAACGCGCGCACCATCGTCGAATTCGGCACCTCGTTCGGCATCTCCACCCTGCACCTTGCTGCGGCCCTGCGCGACAACGGCGGCGGCCGCCTGATCACCAGCGAGTTCGAGCCATCCAAAGTGGCTCGCGCCCGGAACAATCTCACCGCCGGCGGCCTCATCGACCTGGTGGAGATTCGCGAGGGAGACGCGCTGCAAACCCTCAGCGTCGACCTTCCCGCCACCATCGACCTGCTGCTGCTCGACGGCGCCAAAGCGCTTTATCCCGAAATCCTGAGCCTGGTGGAAAGCCGCCTCAGGCCGGGGGCGCTGGTCGTTGCCGACAATGCCGAGTACAGCCCCGAGTATCTGGCGCACGTGCGCTCGGTCGGGGGCGGGTATGTGTCCGTGCCGTTTGCGGATGACGTGGAGCTGTCGATGCGAATGGGTTAAGCAGCGGGGCTGAAGCCAACCATCGAAGGCTGCGCAAGCTCCGTACCCTCTCCCCAACCCCTCTCCCGACGGGGGAGGGGCTAACGCAAAGTCAAACGCTGAAACCCTTCTCCCTACGGGAGAAGGTGCCGGTAGACGGATGAGGGGTCGGCCGGAGCGACGTGCAGAAGTTGTCACGAGTTGGGACAAACGCGCGCGCCTGTGCCCCTACTCAGGCCGCCCACTTCCCATAAGATGCGGATCCCAGCCAGCAAGCGTCGCACCCGCCTCGAACGCGGACCGATAGAACGCCAGCAAATCACCATCAGCGTCTTTCGACTTGCGCAGTTCGTCATAATCGAAAACGAACTCGCGCTGGGCAACGTCCCATCGCGCACCGGGCGGCCTGATGATTGAGCCTTCAATGCCCGCAGGTTGTGGATGGGTAAACGAATAAAACGCCGGCTTGGGATAACCCTCACTACCAGCCCACCAACCCATCTCGATCAGCTCCGCGTTCATGGCGTTCCGCCGAATGTAGTCGGCATTGGGGCCGGCCGAAGCGGGCTTACCGTTGTAAAGCGTGTCGCGAATATCCAGCGTGCCCCACATCAGGCCAATAGGCTGCGTCTTGCCCTGAAAACCGCCTTTGAAAACCTGCATCACCCGTTGCGTGCTCAGCAGGATTCGCCACCAGTTATTAGCCATCACCCGCTCATAGGGGCGCGGCGCCTTGTCTTGGTCAAAAGGAATGGGGGTGGCCAGCTCTCGCGGCATCAGGTTGATGGAAACATCGACACCGACCTTGTGGAGCAGATCAAACAGGCGCTCCACAAATGCCGCGACAGACATCGACGCCAGCGCGAAACGCTCCGAGCGGCCCCAGCTGGTCATGCATACCGTCTCGTGTGAGATCAGGTCGACACTGACTTCATACGCGCCGCCCGCGTAGTGCAGCGGCCCGGTGGTCAACCCACGCGCGCTGAGCGACAACACTACCGCGGACCATTGCGGCTGAAACGGCTCCCTCAGTTTCAGCTTGCCGATGGCCTGCAGGCCCATGTGCAAAAGATATTGGGTGCCGACGAAGTCCGGATAGGAAAGAGGTGGCCATGGATCGATGTTGAGATCGCTCGGAACAGGCACGGCAACATCCTCACTGAAAGTGGCGAGAGGCCATCGAACACCAAAGGCCGCAACCGGCAAACGCAGCGCCCGCAGCACTTCTAAATGTGTCCGCGCGATAACCTACGGTTGACCTCCCTGCTCTTGCCATTGCTTGAACTTCGCACACATTTCTGACGTCCAGCGCGGCTCGCCGCTTGACGTTGGCGGCATGCTTCCTTCGGATACCGTTTTATAGATGGCCTCCGCGTGCTGCAACACGCTATCGCGGTCGCTGAGGTCCATGGCCTTTTTCATATGCGCAACGTCCATGTTCGTGAACATGGGACGGATGTCCCGAGCAAAACTTAGCGTCGTTGGCGCTGGCATGGGTCGTCTCCCGATTCAAGTGAAAAGCCATTGCTCGCTGCAAGGAAATGGAAGGCTGTCGCTGGCAGGCTGTCCCGGCCGCCCGCGCGCGTTTCTTAGCCTACTCCCGTGCAGATCAACGCCGGCGTGAATTCACCGCGAGGCTGACGCGTACCCATCAGAAGCCGAATCGAAGCGCGGCGTGGCCACCCTCATTCACTTCGTACTGACGTCGTGCAGCGCCAAATCGGCTGGATGGCCAGGGAGATTTAAAGGTAAGTCGGCCTCTAAGAAACGCGTCACACATGACTGCGCGCGTCTGCTGCCGCCTGCTGTCAGCAATGACGCCCCTTACGTCGCCTTTTTCCCCGTCTCGCAGGCATCATGAGAGTCCGTAATTTTCGCTACCGGACTGCACATGTCGCCGCGCTCAACCGTTACCCCGCTGATACTGGCGCTCGCTGCCCTGCTGGTTGCCATGGCGTCCTATCAATGCGGCGCAGCCTTGGCCAAGCGGCTGTTTCCGCTGGTGGGCGCGCAAGGGGCCACCGCATTCCGGCTGGGGCTGGGCGCACTGATCATGGTGTGCATACGTCGGCCATGGCGCACCAAGCGAACCAACGCCGACTGGCGCGCCCTGTGGGGTTACGGTCTCTCCCTGGGCGTGATGAACCTGGTGTTCTACATGGCGCTACGCACGATTCCGCTCGGCATCGCCGTGGCGCTCGAGTTCACCGGCCCGCTGGCCATCGCCCTGTTCCACTCGCGTCGCGCGGTGGACTTCGTATGGATCGCCCTGGCGGTGATCGGTCTGCTATTGCTTCTGCCCCTGCGCGAGCAAAGCCACGCCCTCGATCCGGTAGGCGTGATGTACGCCCTGGCAGCTGGCGTGGGTTGGGCGCTGTACATCGTGTTCGGACAGAAGGCTGGCGCTGCCTATGGAAAGGATGCGGTGGCACTGGGCATCGTCATCGGCGCACTGGTCGCCGTTCCCATTGGTGTCGCCCATGCCGGCAGCGCGCTGCTCTCGTGGTCGTTGCTTCCGTTTGGACTCGGCGTAGCCATCTTGAGTTCGGCACTGCCGTATTCGCTGGAAATGATCGCCCTCACACGTCTACCGGCACGCACCTTTAGCGTGCTGCTGAGCCTGGAGCCGGCGCTCGCTGCGTTAGCTGGCGCGGCGCTTCTCGGTGAGCAATTGAATGGGCAGCAATGGGTAGCGGTTGCGGCCATCATTGCCGCGTCTGGTGGTACGGCGCTGAGCGTGAGAAAGCCGGTGGCGGAGCCGTTGGCGAACTGATCCCGTTTCGCCGCGCGCGCTCCAGCCAGAAAAGTCCATCTTCTCACCCGGGCTTTCGCCTAACACCAGCCCGCAAAACCGCGTCGCGATCACCCCGTCATGTCCGTGGCCGAATGACTCGCGTCGGGCCGGTTAGGCGGTCTGGCGTGAGAATCCACGGCTCACCGAGGGATGGTGATAGACATCGTAATCACGCTTCGCAGCCTACTGTTGGGGTTCGGTGCTTCCGCCCTAGTTGCCTGATGACGTCGCGTCCCACATCACGCGACGCGGGGCCTACGTTGCTTGAGGACGCGTGGCGGAGCAACGCCGCCACTCGCGACCGTACGCCTCCCGCGGAGGATTTATGAGCAAGACAGACCGAAGCGCCTTGCGCGAGCTAAGTCATTTCATCGACGGTCAACGAGCTGCTGGCACCAGCGGAAAGTTCAGCGAGGTATTTGATCCAGCGCTGGGTCGTGTGACGGCGCGCCTGCCCGTCGCCAGCGAAACCGAAGTTGCCACCGCGGTGGCAGCCGCAAAAACCGCCTTCCCGGCCTGGAGCGAAACCCCGCCGCTGGCGCGCGCTCGCCTGATGTTCAAGTTCAATGCGCTGCTTCACGCGCATACCGACGAGCTCGCCGAACTCATCACGCACGACCACGGCAAGCTTCTTTCGGATGCGAAGGGCGAGGTGATACGCGGTATCGAGATCGTGGAGTTCGCGTGCGGCATTCCGAACCTGCTCAAGACCGATTTCACCGACCAGGTCGCCCCCGGCATGGATGCCTGGAACCTACGTCAGCCCCTCGGTGTGGCGGCGGGTGTCACACCATTCAATTTTCCAGTGGTAGTGCCGTGCTGGATGTTTGTAATGGCGGCCGCCTGCGGCAACACCTTCGTGCTCAAGCCCTCGGAACGTACGCCATCGGCTTCGATTCGGCTTGCCGAACTGTTTATGGAGGCAGGCTTTCCCAAAGGTGTCTTCAACGTCGTGCATGGCAGCAAGAGCGTTGTCGACGCGCTGATCGACAACCCCGATGTGGTGGCAATGTCTGTTGTCGCCTCGACGCCGGTGTCTGAGTACATCTACAGCGAAACCGCAAAACGCGGCAAACGCGTGCAGGCGCTTGGCAGTGCGAAAAATCATCTGATCGTCATGCCCGATGCCCATCTCGATCAAACCGTCAATGCAGTGATCAATTCTTCCTATGGATCAGCCGGTGAACGCTGCATGGCGACCTCGGTCGCCGTGGCGGTAGGACGCATTGCAGATGAGTTGGTCGAGCGCCTCATACCGCGTGTTCGCTCGCTCAGGATCGGTGGCGGCATGGAGCCTGACGTGGACATGGGGCCGCTCATCAGCGCTGCGCATCGCACGAAAGTGTTGGGTTATATCGAAGCGGGCGTCGCGGCAGGTGCCAAGCTCGTCGTCGATGGTCGCAGCCGCACCTTTCCGGGCCACGAAGAAGGCTTCTTCCTCGGCGGCTCGCTGTTTGATGACGTGAAGCCCGATATGTCCATCTACCGCGAAGAGATATTCGGGCCAGTGCTATCGGTTGTCCGCGTACCCGATCTCGCGAGCGCGATAGCGCTAGTCAACGCGCACGAGCTGGGTAACTGTGTATCGCTTTTTACTTCCGACGGCGGCGCCGCGCGCACCTTCACCCGGGAAATTCATGTGGGCATGGTGGGCATCAACCTGCCTAGCCCCGTGCCCGCGGCCTGGCATTCGTTCGGCGGCTGGAAGCGATCGCTGTTCGGCGATCATCACACCTGCGGCCAGGAATCCGTGCGGTTCTACACCAACTACAAAAGCGTCATGCAGCGCTGGCCTGAAACCATCGACAAAGGTGCCGAATTCGCGAGGCCGGTCATCAAGTAGAAAAGGGGCAGAGGCATTTGAGACAATAGGAAAGGGGGGGTGTCCGGCGATTCCAGCGACCCCTCTGTTAATCCTGTTCGGCGATCGTCTGGGCGTACGTTTTCCCGTACGGATAGAAGAGTTCCTTACGACCTTGCTGCCATGCCGCCCTGAGTTCGGGCGTGGTGATGTCCCAGTCGGGTCGGCATTTCTTCGATACGGCGCGCAAGTCCTGACGCAATTCTTCCGCAGTGGGGCGGCCGAAGAACCAGTAACCGTTGTAGATCTTATGGATGACGAGAGCTGGCTCGAGGACGATCGTGTGGGGGATCATCGGATTGTGGTTCGGGTCGGTGTATTCGGCGATGTCGAGGTCTTTCTGCACGATACGCCGTGAGTCGGATAGGAAGGGCCAGTGCGCGCCTACGCCGCTCCGAAATTCATTGGTTTCGCTGATGCTATCGGTGCTGATCGTAACCAACCGGCAATAGCCGACCTCGATCTCACGATGCAATTGAACAAGCCCTTCGTGTTGTCGGCGGTCCTTGGGGCAGAAGCCGCCTCGACTCAGGACCAGAACCATAGGCTGCTGTTCTTGCAGGTCCGAGAGCTTCCGGTGTTTGCCGGTGTGATCGGACAACTCGTAGTCGGGGAAGCTAGCCCCGGGAGTCATGTCGGGTCGCATAAGAAGGTCTCTCCGCGATGGTTCGTGCCCCCCGGCCAATCATAGCGCTGTCATGTAGCAATAGAGAAAAAGGAATTCACAGCGCATCTTTAAAGCCACTCGATCGAACCTCCCGGAGAGAAAAATACCCCGATCCCATTTCTCCAAAACGGACACGCCAAGCTGCGTCAGCGGCGTATCGCCTCATCGATACCAACGTGCAATATCTTCCCGCTCATGCAGATGTTTCTATCTTTTTTGATGAAGCGGCAATGCGGATTGGATTGTTCCCACTGAGTGCACTGCTCCACCCCTAGTTGGGCCGTCTTGCGACGCTGCGCAAAGTGGCACCGCAATGACGTGTTTACCGGCGTGCCAACCCGGTGGCTAACCATGGAAACCGACTTGGTCAGCGCATGTGCTGCAGGAGTACCGCCGCGTCACAGAGATTGCGCAGGCGGCCAATTTCCCATAGGTGGGAAAGAGATTTCACATTCTCTCAGCTAATCAACGAATGTCCGTACGCGCAGAATGCGCGCACTTTCCTTTCCACCTTTGCTGGAGAATCCATGAAAAACGCACGTACCATCATTATTACTGGTGCCTCCCAAGGCATCGGCGCCGGCCTCGTTTCCAGGTTCCTTGATCGCGGCTACAACGTAGTAGCCACCTCACGAAAAGTCAGTGAATCCAAGGAATTGCCTATTTCTGAACGCCTTGTTCGCGTCGACGGGGATGTTGCTGACCCCGCCACGGCAAACGCCGTTGTCGAGGCGGCGCTGAAAGCCTTCGGCTCCGTCGATGCACTCGTGAACAACGCCGGCATCTTTATCGGCAAGCCGTTTGTCGATTTCCCTATCGAGGACTACCGCAAGCTGCAGTCGATCAATGTGGATGGTTTTCTGTTCATGAGTCAGCGCGTGGTGCGCCAGATGCTTGCCCAAGGCACGGGTGGAAGTATTGTCAGCATAACCTCTCCGCTTACGCAGAGCCCAATCGCCGGAGCCATGTCCACCGTTGCCATGATCACCAAGGGTGGCATCGAGGCTGGCTCGCGCAATTTGGCGATGGAATACGTGACTCAAGGCATTCGCGTGAACATCGTGGCTCCGGGAATCGTTGACACACCCATGCATATGGATAGCCCCAAGGACGTCATGGCGATGATGTCGCCTATCCCAGGGATTTCAAGCGTGGATGAAATCGTCGACGCCGTCGTCTTTGTCACCGAAGCACCGCGCGTGACTGGCGAAACGATACGTGTGGACGGTGGCGGCCATTTGGGAAAATGGTGATGAGCGCGAAAAGCGTCACGAGCGTCGAGCAACTGATTTCGCTTGAGGCCATCAGGAATCTACGCGTCCTCTACTGCCATCATTTGGACAGCGGCCGCATCGACTCCCTCATCAGGCTGTTCACCGAAGATGCCGTTCTCCAAGTGGATCGGGGTCTATGGAGAGGACGTGGAGAGATCCACGCAGGCTTATCTGCAGCCTTCGCTGAGTACGACGTCGAACAGCGCGGCACCTACCCCTTTGTGCACCTGGTTTCCAATCAGTGGGTTGAGCTGCTAGACAAAGACCGCGCCGAGGGGCGTTGCCACATGCAGTTCTTGCTGACCGAACGCGCCGCCGAGGTGAACCCGCTGGTACTTATGGGTATCTACGCCGACGAGTATCGCCGAGTCGATGGTCAATGGCTGATCAGCCGCACGCGGCTGGACGTCATCTGGCCAAAGCCGGACGTCGCAGGTGGTGAACCCGGCAACGGACTCGTGCTGCCCTCCTGATCCCCGCCGCGCCCCTTACAGGGAAATAAGAAGATGCCCTGCGATGTGGGGCGTCTTCGCTTCTTCCCTTCCGTCGCGCGTCAAGTCTTGGCGCAAAATCTGGGCCCGCCGCCATCGCCTGGTTAAATGGGATAATGGGGGATCCCATACTCAGCTGTGGGGAATAATCGCATGCTAGATCTCAACGACATTACCGTCTTTGTGCGCGTGGCTCGGCTAGGGAGTTTCAGTCGGGCGGCGCAAGCGTTGGGTATGCCGGTGTCCACCGTCAGCCGCCGAATCAGCGTGCTGGAGGGCGAGCTTGGCGTAACGTTGTTGCAGCGGACTACCCGCAAACTGAGTCTCACGGAGCAAGGGCGCGCTTATTTAGACCAGTGCGGCGAGCCGCTCGCGCAGTTATGCGCAGCCGAGAGCGTGCTGACGCAGGCACAGAAGCAACCAGAGGGAATACTGCGGATTTCCGTACCCGTGGTGTTCGGGAAGGCAGCCTTCCACGACTTTCTGTCCGACTTCATGAAAGCCTATCCGCTCATCAAAGTGGAACTGTTTGTCACCAACGTGTTTCTCGACCTGATCGCCGAGAACATCGATGTGGCGATCCGATTCGGTGAATTGCGCGACTCCACGCTCATTGCCCAACGCATCGGCAAGAGCATTCGTTACCTCGTAGCGACGCCATCGTACCTGGCGGATCGTGCACCCATAGAAAAGCCCGAGGATCTCGTCGAGCATGAGTGCATCATGCTGCACGGGCGCAACAATGAGGCTGAGTGGCATCTGGTAAAAGGGCGAAGGCACGCCAAGGTGCATGTGCACGGGCCATTTTCAGGGCGCGATTTCGCGAGTGTCAGTGCATTCGTCTATCGCGGTCATGGCGTGGGTCTGATGCCATCCGTGTATTGCGACGAAAAGGTTGCCAACGGCGATCTCGTGCGCTTATTGCCCGACTGGTCCTCGCCCGAAATCCTCATTCATGCGGTCTATCCCACGCGTCGATATATGCCTTCGCGGCTGTTTGTATTTATGGACGCGTTGCGCGCCTGGTCTGCGGAACGCTTCCCGGCCTAAAACAGCTATCACAAGCGAAGTCGGTCGATTGTTCGAGCCCTCTTTGGGGAGGGTGTCAGCTTCGCTTTTCGCGATAGCTAAGTGAACCTGAAACCGTTTCGCGTTTGTTCTTCGAGCGTCGGCGTCGCATCTGCACCCTTGGCGGCTGACGCATGCGCGACCGATGCCACCTCCAAACCATGAGGCTGCAGCGCTTATCTTCTGCATACTCGTGCCTCATCGCTGCGCCAACCGCTGAGCTACGACCAAGTCAACGCGATGTCGCTGCACAAGTCGCTCTCGGCACGCACAGGGCTATCGATCTAATTTGCCGACACTATTTCTTTAATGCGCGTCATCGTCCGCGCCCACGAACGCTTCAACCTGTATTTGGACATGGATATCGTCGCCAACCAGGTCTTCGTAAGCGTTCAAACCAAACGCAGAGCGCTTGATCGTGGTTGTTGCACTAAAGCCTACCGATGGCTTGGAATTGACCGCATTGACCCCGAGCTTGTTGAGCCGCAGTGGGAATTCCACTCGCCTGGTGACGCCGGCTAGCGTCAGGTCACCGTATAAGGTGCCATGCGCATCGTCCTCCTTCTTGAGCCCCGTGCTGCGAAACGTGATCGACGGGTATTTGAAAAGGTTTGCCCAATTATCGTCGCCGCGAATCTGCTGATTCCAGGTCACATCGCCCATGTCGAGCATTTTGGTAGGCATCGTCACCGCAATCGAGGACTTCGGCCAATCCTGCTCGTCAAACGTGAAGCTTCCAGGCGCGAATTTCAGCGTACCGAAAAGCTGGATGAAGCCTTGGTGTTCAACGGTAAAGGTAACGCGCGAGATCTTCGTGCCAATGGTATAGGTCACTGGCTTGGCAGTCGCGACGCCGCACAGCGCCATCAACGCGGCCGCGAAAACGATAGGGCGAAAACGATTCATACGGGTTCCCGAAAAGGTGAGGGATACGACAAAGCCCGATAGCGCTTTGGCTCGCGTTGGCTCGGCACCCCGTGAGAGCTTGCTTGGACGTGCACGAGAGGTTGCTGCCAGCGGCTTTTTTAGCCCCATCCAACGCAGGAAGTCCTGAAAACGACCCTGAGTTGTCCTGAATAGTTCTGAATCGGCTTGATAGCTGCTCTAGCTTGGAGGGTGAACGGGATCAGGTTGCCTTCTAAAAAAGGGGCAGCAGTGAGAATGGGATTGTTGGGTGCATACATGCACCCAACCCCTGCACGCTTTGCGCTGCGGGGCCAGCCTGCGGCTGTCCAAATTTGTTCCTGACAAATTTGTCGAACCCGGGTG
Organism: uncultured Gammaproteobacteria bacterium; assembly: GCA_963783075.1. Taxonomy (GTDB): domain Bacteria; phylum Pseudomonadota; class Gammaproteobacteria; order Xanthomonadales; family Rhodanobacteraceae; genus Dyella. The sequence goes on from CAWAMF010000007.1 coordinate 315,824, forward strand.
GGTTCTCACCCAGTCTGTCCATCAGAAATGAAAAACGCCCCATTCGGGGCGCCCTTCATTTCTGGCGGAGAGAGTGGGATTCGAACCCACGGTAGGCTTACACCTACGGCAGTTTTCAAGACTGCTGCCTTAAACCACTCGGCCATCTCTCCGATTTGTTGCTGCGTGCTTGCGTCTTGTGGACGTCGCCAGGGCAGTTTGAATCTGGGCATCCCGTGCGGTGAAGGCTCTGGATTCCCGCTTTCGCGGGAATGACGGGCGCGGGTGCTGAGGGGCAACCGGACTCGCCACGCAGGGTCGAGATCTTATCAGGAATGCGGTGCGGTTCCCTGCCCTTTCTTGGCCAGGGCGAACATAGCCCACAGCATGATGCCTATCGGGATTGCGGCGCCGACCAGCGGCAGCAGCAGCACCGGCTGGCGGACCACCATGGGTACCAGTTGGGTGGCGGTGGCGAAGCCGATGATCCAGAAGCGCAGCTTGCGGCTGTGGCGGGCGAACCAGAAGGCGCCGATGACCAGTACGGTGGCGATGAGCGACAGCACCATGTCCACCGGGGGTAGCGGGAACATGGTGAACAGGCCGAGGCGCGTGAGAAGTTCGGTGGCCAGGATCGTCAGCAGTGTGTAGCTGGCGGTGAGTTCGACCTTGTCCCAACGCTGGGCGCTCATGGTGTTGATGGCCTCAGGCGATCTGGTCGAGGTTGCGCAGGTACGGGCGCAGCGCATCGGGTACGGTGATGGAGCCGTCCGCGTTCTGATAGTTCTCCATCACGGCGACCAGGGTGCGGCCGACGGCAAGGCCCGAACCGTTGAGCGTGTGCACCAGCTCCGGCTTGCCGGTTTCCGGATTGCGTACGCGCGCCTGCAGACGGCGGGCCTGGAAGTCTTCGAAGTTGGAGCAGCTGGAGATTTCGCGGTACGTGTTCTGGCTGGGCAGCCACACTTCCAGGTCGTAGGTTTTGGCCGAGCCGAAGCCCATGTCGCCGGTGCATAGCAGCACTTTGCGATAGGGCAGGCCCAGGCGTTGCAGTACTGCCTCGGCGTGGCCGACCATTTCCTCCAGCTGCGCATAGGAGTCGCCGGCGCGCGCGATCTGCACCATCTCGATCTTTTCGAACTGGTGCTGACGGATCATGCCGCGCACGTCGCGGCCATAGCTACCCGCCTCTGCACGGAAGCACAGCGTATGCGCCGTCATGCGCAACGGCAGTGCATCGGCTTCCTGGATGGTGTCGCGCACCAGGTTGGTGAGCGGCACTTCGGCGGTGGGAATGAGGTAACGCTTGGTATCGCCTACCTGAGTGGCAAACAGGTCTTCCTCGAACTTCGGCAGCTGGCCGGTGCCGAGCATGCTGTCGGCGTTGACCAGCACCGGCACGTTGCATTCGAGGTAGCCGTGCTCGGCGGTCTGCAGGTCGAGCATGAACTGGCCGAGCGCACGATGCAGCTGCGCCAACTGGCCACGCATTACCGTGAAGCGCGAGCCGGAGAGCTTGGCGCCAGCCTCGCCGTCGAGCCAGCCGCGACGCTCGCCAAGGTCGACGTGATCCTTCACCGGGAAATCGAACTGGCGCGGCGTGCCCCAGCGCAGGATTTCCTGATTGTCGTTCTCGTCCTTGCCCAGCGGCACGGAAGTGTGCGGAATATTGGGAAGACCCAGCGCCACATCGGCGAGCTTGGCCTGTACTTCGGCCAGCGCATGCTCGTTGGCCTTGAGCTTGTCGCCGATGCCGGCGACCTCGGCCATCAGCGGCGCCACGTCTTCGCCCTTGCCCTTGGCCTGGCCAATGGCCTTGGAGCGCGTGTTGCGCAGGTTCTGCAGCTCCTGGGTCTCGGTGGACAGCTGCTTGCGCTGACTTTCCAGCGCCTCGATGGCGGCCACGTCGAGCGTGTAGCCACGGGTCTCCTTGAGACGCTCGGCGGTTTCGGCCAAGCGCGAGCGCAGCAGTGCGGGGTCCAGCATGATCGATCCAGGGATTGACTCAGAGCACGGGATTATCGCTGGGTGGCTGTGATGGCCGCAATGTTGGGGCGCAGGGTGCTTGCGGGGCTGCCCACTCGTCATCCCGGCGAAAGCCGGGATCCAGTGACTTTCACGTGGCCCCTAGAGGCGCTGGATCCCGGCTTTCGCCGGGATGACGATGACGGTAGGTGGCGTAGATGCGCCTTTGGTTCTGCGTGGGCGCCCTGCCCTTACAACGAATTGCGGCTACGCCTGCGCCCCAGCCACCAGGCCATGACGGCGCCAGCGAGCAGCCAGCCGATGACCTGTTCGACCAGGGCGGCCGTGGTGAGCTCGGTGGGGAATCGATACCAATTCCAATAGGGCGCCAGCGTGCTCAGCCAGGCAAACACGGCGGCCGCAACGGCGATGCCCAGCCGCTTGGCGAAGCTGAAGGCGGCCAGCCCCATGATGAAGGCCAGGGCAAGCGAGGCCAGCGTGTCCGAGGCCCATTGGCGTGGCAGTTGCTGGGGCATGTTGGACAGGTCGTCGCCCTGTGGCAGGTAGACCACCCAGGCGTACGGCGAGGCTTTGGACTTGGTGGAATAGGCCTCCATGACGGCTTTGTCGTGCATCTTGGCCGGGTCGATCGAAGGCAGAATGTAGACGCCCGGCTCGCTCCCCAGCCCCTGGTGCAGGGTGCCCAGCACCACATCCTCGTTGACGGGCTGGTGTATGCCGGGATTGCCCAGGCCGAGGGCCATATGGGCCACCGCGCCCCACAGAAACATCACGATGCCGCCCATCAGTGCTGCTACGAGTACTCGCATGGCACGCTCCCCACGTGGCCTTCGGTGCGGCGAATCTATGCCTGTGCCGCGAAAAGTCGCAAGCCGTACTGCAACAACCGGCTAGACGACGCGCGACACCGCCATCGGCAGCGAGGCCACGCGCTGCATTTCCGGGCCGTCCCATAGCGACGGATCGTGCAGGCATGCCACCGCGAAGTCGTGCGCGTCATCGCCCCAGAACAAGCGGCCATCCAATGACAGTGTCGGCACGCCAAATAGGCCTTCGGCGATGGCAGCATCGAAGTTGGCCCGCAGCTGCGCCTTCACTACAGGGTCGGCAATGGCGGCTGCCGGGTCGGCCACGCCCAGGCGCGCAGCTACCGGTGCCAGCGCCTCGATGCTGTCGCCGGCACGACCCTGCCCCCAGATCCAATCGAAGATCGCTTCGGTCGCCTCGACACTGCTGCCCGCTGCGATACACAGACGCAGCGCAGCCAACGGGTTGAACGGATGCGCGGGAGGAAAGCGCAGTGGTTGATGCGCTTGTTGCGCACGCCACACGACGTAGCGGTAGGTGAACTCGCGTTTGTTCGGAATTTCCGCCGGGCCTTTTTGCCCAACCTTGTCGAGTACGCCGGCGAACACGATCGGCCGCAACGTCACCGCGTGTGTCGCGGCCAACACTTTCACCTTGGGCCATTGCAGCCACGCGAACGGAGAGATGAAGTCGAAATACCAGACGATCGACATGGCACACCCTCGATTGACATGGGCCGGTTCGTCGATAAGCGACGAACCCTGAAACATCACCCGATCATTTTTGACGTGCGAGGCGCCGTGCCTCGCGCAGGCTTAGCAGTTTCTCGCGCAATTTCAGTTCCAGCCCACGCTCTACCGGCTCGTAGAACACAGTGCCGTCGAGTTCGTCAGGCAGGCATTGCTGATCGAGCGCGACGCCGCCTTCGGCATCGTGGTCGTACTGATAGCCCTGGCCGTATCCGAGGCCCTTCATCAGCTTGGTCGGCGCATTGCGCAAGTGCATGGGCACGTCTAGGGTGCCGGAATCGCGAATCACCGCACGGGCCTGGTTATAGGCCTTGTACGCGGCGTTGCTCTTGGGCGCGATGGCCAGCCAGATGGCGAGCTGCGCGAGGCCCAGCTCGCCCTCCGGGCTGCCAAGACGCTCGTAGGTGTCCCATGCGTCCAGCGCCATGCGCCAGGCGCGTGGCTCGGCCAGGCCCACATCTTCCACCGCCATGCGGGTCATGCGCCGGGCCAGATACAGCGGGTCAACGCCGCCATCGAGCATGCGGCACAGCCAGTACACGGCGGCATCCGGATCGGACGAGCGCACGGATTTGTGCAGCGCCGAGATCTGGTCGTAGAACTGCTCGCCACCTTTGTCGAAGCGGCGCGTGCGGTCAGCCAGCACCTGGGTAAGCGTGGTTTCGTCGATGTGGTGGTCGTTGGCCAGCTCGGCGGCGATTTCCAACAGCGTCAGGCCGCGGCGCACATCACCATCCGCCGCCTGCGCGATCATACGCAGCGATTCATCGGCAATCTGCAATTCCATCTCGCCCAGACCGCGCTCGCGATCGACCAGTGAGCGCTTGAGGGCGATGACAATGTCATCGACGGTCACTGCCTCCAGCACGTGCACACGGCAACGCGAGAGCAATGCTGAGTTAAGCTCGAACGAGGGGTTTTCGGTGGTGGCACCGACGAAGATGATGATGCCGCGCTCGATGTGCGGCAGGAACGCATCCTGCTGCGCCTTGTTGAAGCGATGCACCTCGTCCACAAACAGCACGGTGCGGCGGCCCTGGGCGAAGTTGGCTTCGGCTTCGGCCAGCGCCTTGCGCACTTCGGGCAGGCCCGACAGCACGGCGGAAATGGCGCGGAAATCCGCGTCGGCGTAGCGCGCCACCAGCAAGGCCAGCGTGGTCTTGCCGCAACCGGGTGGCCCCCACAGCACCATGGAGTGCACGCGCCCCGCTTCCAGCGCACGGCGCAGCGCCTTGCCGGGCGCCATTACCCGTTGCTGGCCGACGATTTCGTCGAGCGTGCGGGGGCGCATGCGTTCGGCCAGGGGCTTGAGGTCGTCGGGCTCGCCGAACAGTCCGGGGGATGGAGACAGGGTGGGCATCGGAGCAACAAACTCTACGGGCGTCTGGACCACCGCGCCGGAGCGCGAGGGCCAGACAGGTCGCCCCATCATAGGGCAGCAGCGCCGGTTACGCCCGCCCGGCGCCTGCCGGCAACCCGCTAACGCGCCGTGCTGCGTTCCGGGGGCAGCATCCGCTGCAGGGTGTCGTCACGCTGCACGTAGCGATGGAACGCCGCCGCCAGCGCGTGGCCAATGGCCACCCAAAGAAAGACATTGCCGGCTGTTTCGTGGATGTCATGAAGCTGGCGCGCCAGCCCCGCATCCGGTGCGGCGGCGACGGGCAGCGGTATGCCAAGCAGGTTCCATGGCTTGCCGGCGACAAACATCATGGCCACGCCAAGCAATGGCAACCCAAACGCCAGCGCATACAACGCCAAGTGCATCAGCTTGCTGATGGCGTCTTGCCAACGCGGCAGCGGCGGCGTGATCGGTGGCACCTCGGCACCCAAGCGCACCAACAGCCGCGGCAGCATCAACAACAGCACAGCAAGACCGAACTGCATGTGCCCCCATTTGATTGCCGTGCGTGACGCCGAACCGCGCGGAAACCAGCCTTTGATCTCAATAAGCACCAAGGCGCCCGTGATAAACAGGGCAATCAGCCAATGCAGATGGCGCAGCCAAGGCGAATAACAACGGGTGGTGGACATGACGAACTCCTTTGCGTGTGCGAAGGTCAAGCCTAGGCATACCGACTTTAGCTTGGCGTAGTGCGGGCCTTTAGCCGGTTGCATGCGCCAAATCGCCACCATTGAGACCGGTCATGGTGATCAGCTGGGGTTACCGTTGCGCCCGGAATTGCGCAGAAGGCTCAGCGCCATGCCCGCCACCAGCAACGCGCCGGCAATCAGCGCTACCCAAAGCAAAGGGCGCGTCCAGTCGTAGGGCACCTTGGGTGCCACCAGCGCTGTAGGGCCTGCCGCATCGACGCGCTGATCCAACGCTGCCATCGGCGGCAGCCAGTCCTCCCCGTGGTTGGCGCGCATGCGCTCGACTGCTTCGTTCACCGGGTAATCGCCACGTCGCGCGGCATAGCTACCGATCAGCAGGCGATACGGGCCGCTGCCGTCCGCCATGAAGACGTATTGTGGCGGCACCCACGCGGCGCTCACGGTGGGCGCCTGCGCCAGCGGCGTCTCGCTGTGCAGTCGGACATGCTGTATCGGACGTGGCTCGAAGCGCGCCGTGGCATCGCCGACGTTGCCTGCAGTGCGCACCAGATCCAGTGTCGACACCTGGCTCCAGCTCGACGTTCCCTGCCCTTGCGGCAGCAACAGCTGCACACGCGCGGCCGCGTTGGTGGCGGGCAGTTGCACCCTCACCGCCTCCACCGGCAACGCGGCGGGCAAGCTGTAGTCGAAATCGCTTCCGCTGCTCGCGCTGCCCGCAACCGGCAACCATTGCAGCTGCGAGCTGCGCTCGGCAGCGGCGTCGCTATAGCTGCCGACCAGTGCGACGGTGGGTGCATGATCGGTGCTCCAGTCGACGTCGCCGTCGACCAGCCGCAGCCGGTAGTAACGCGCGGGCTGAGCGTCGCTCAGATCCATCGACAACTGCTCGACGTTATCGTCGCCGTTGTGCACGCGCGTCACGCTGACTTCATCGGCCAGCGAGCGCCACTCGCGCAGATCGTTGCTGGCATCCACCGCAAGGTGCAGCTGGAAGTCCTGCTGCAACGAGGCGGCCTGCAGTTCGATGCGATCGAGTGACACGTCGCGTCCCGCATCCAGCAGCCATTGCTGCGTCCGCTCGGACGCATTGGATGGCGCAGGCTGGCTGATCACGATGCTGCCGCTGGTGCTGCGCTCGACACGCACACCATCATGCGCGGCGGCATTGGCGGGCACTGGAATCAGGCGCGTGGTCTGTTCGAAGTGGTTGCGCTTTGGGGGCACGGACGGCATCGGCCCGAAAGGCACGGGCTGGCCCAGGGCGTTCACCACAACGAGGTCACGCAAATCGGCGGAAGGGTTCGCGGCGACGTAGATTTCCGGCCCGAGCACGACGCGATAAGCCTCCGCCGGAGCTGGGGTATCCAGCGGAAACGCATAGGCGTAGTCCGTCGCGGTGCTGGCTTGCGCGGCGGCGATGGGAAATAGCAGTGCCAGCACTGCCCAGCGGAGATCAAGGCGCATGCTTGGGTTCCTCAGTAGAAGACAAACGACGCGGCGGTGCCGGCGCCAGGTATCCGATAACGCTGCACAGCAGGCCGTAGGCGATGAACGAACCGATACCGAACAGATTGCCCAGGTGGCTGCGGTCGACCAGGATCAGCTTGGTCAGCACCACGCCCATGATGATCGCCCCGGCCAGCCACAACAGCCGCTGGCCACGCCGCGAGCCCCACACCCAGGCCAGCAGGCCGAGCACGCTCCACACCACCGTGAGTGACATCTGCGCCAGGCTGGAATCGGCCAATGCTTCGTTCCATGGCACGCCTGCCAGTTGATGCGCGGCACGCAGCGTGGCGCTGGTGAAAAACGCAAAGGCCGCGCCACCAAGTACGGGCGCACGCAGGCGCTTCAGCGCGTCCGGCGTGTCTGCGGCGGTTAGCCAGCCAGTCACGCTCACCACGATCCACAGCATCAGCAATTCCAGCGGATTGAGCAGCGGCAGGTAGTGCAGTGGTGCAGCGTCGCCGGGCTGGAACAAGGCCCAGACACCAACCAGACTGACGGTGGCCAGCAACGAGTACTGCAACGGCGGCCGCCAGCGTGGCAGCCATATCGCCAGCGGTGGCGCGATCCATCGCGGACGCCATTGGGCCAGCGCAAACATCAACAGCAACGGTGCTGCACTCAGCAGTACCAGCCAGCCAGGCGACAACCAACGCAGTCGATCCAGCGCCAGCGCAATGGCGATCACCGCAACAAGCGTCCAGCGCCACAACCAGGCCAGCTGCGCCAGCGAGGCAGCCCATGCAAGGTCGCGCAGGCAGATCAAGCTGCGCCAGCCGAACACGCCCGCCACCAGCACGGCGAGCAGGTTCCAGCTGTGCAGCGGCTGCTGTTCGAACACGCCGGCCCATACCAGCAACGGCAGCATCAACGTCATGGCAAGCACGGGGCTGTAGGCCAGCGCGAGGCCCAGCTCGTGCGGTGGGCGGCGCCTTGCCGCTTCCGCAGTACCCCACGCGGTGAATGCCAGCCACCCGAGCCAGGCAGCGAACAGCCATGGCGTGAGCACGAAGCGATCAATCTCCATGCCACTGGCCACTGTCCACCACAACAAACCCCAGCCATAAAGCAGCACGGCAAGCAGGCGATGCACCCTGGTTTCGCCGCCATGTCGGGCATACAGATAGCTGCTGATCAATGCACCGACCACCAACAGCAATGCGCTGACAAACTCGCGATTGAGCAACGGCAGCAACGCGTCGTGGCCATGCCACCATTGGGTCACCACCAACGCCAGCGCCGCAAACAATTGCAGTGACAACCCGCTCCAGCGCGCAAGCGCACGTTGTTGGCGCAAGCCAAGCCAAATCAGTCCGGCGCCCTCCAGCGCGAAAATGCTGCCGGTGACATCGGCGCTCAACGCCAGAGGCACCGCCAGCGTGGCAAACGCGATGGCCAGCACGGCCCAGGTTTCGTAGAGCAATCGCATCGCGGGCTGGCGTCGACCCACATAGGCCGCCAGCACATAGACCGCCGCGGCAACGAGCGCCGAGATGGCCAGCCCGGTGCCATCCCAGTGTAATAACGCGCCCTGCAGCAACAGGCTTATGAGCGGATTGCCAAACATCAGGCAACCATCGATCACGACGCGACGATTCGCCGGCGCGCGCAGCACGTGCAGCCAGGGAATGGCGAGGTAAAACAGGAAATTCAGTATCAGGAACGGCTCAGTGCTGGCAAACAACGCCGGCTCGTAGCGCAGCACGCCCCAGGCCGTGCCTACCGCGTAAGTCGCCACGAACCCCAGCAAGTTCAGCACGCGCCAGGAGCGACGCCAGGCGATACCCAGGATGGCGACGTTGAGCACGGTGTAGTAACTGAACAAGGCAACGTGACTACCGCTACCGGTGGAAACGAGGATCGGCGCGGCAAAGCCCGCCAGCAACCCCAGTACCGCTAGCGCCAGCGCATCCTGCATCACCGCGAGCACGCCAACGCCGGCCACCAGCACGATCAGCAACGCGAACGCCGGCCCTGCCGGCAGCAAGTCGTAGAGGCGAAACGCGGCGAACACGGTGATCAGCAACACGCCAATGGCGCCGCCCTGCAATGAAAGCGCGAATACGCGCTGCGACTCGCGCTTGCGCCAACCAAAGGCCAGTGCAGCCATGGCAGCCAACGCCACCAGCGCCACACGCAAGCCGACCGGCACGCGCAGCATGCCGCTATCAGAGGCGTACTTGAGCAACGCTGCCACGCCGGCAAACAGCACCAGCATGCCGATCTTTACCGGCACGTTGCCCTCGGTGAACCAGCGCCAGATGCGCTGGAACCCTCGATCAATCATGGAAGGCTCTCGTGGCCCCATGGTCGCGGCTACGGGGTGAGGCGTGATCGGGCCCGTCGCGACGGGCTGTGGCGAGTGTGCCGCCCTCGCCGGTACGGAAGACTCCGCCTCGGTCGGCGTGTTGTACCTGCGCACCTGTGCCTCGGTCATCCCCAAGGGCTCGTCGGAACGCTTCGGTTCTGTGGCCAAGGGGGTGGGATAGTGCCGCTGTACCGGCGCTGCCCCGAGTTGCGCACGTAGCTCCCCGAGCTGCCTGGCCAGCTGCTGCTGCCTACCCCATAGCAACCCGAGCGCCGCTCCAACGAGCACGCCCCATACGCTGTTGGGCGAGGCCATGCCGCCAAGCACCGCCCCGATCACCGTCCATAGAACCACCATGGCTTTTTATCCTTAGCCTGCTTGCGGGTGTCACGTGGCAAGTGTGCCATGCCGGCCAAACGACGCATGCACACACCTCGGGTATCATGGGCGACGCCTGTGGTATGGGGGCTGCAGCAAGGCGAATGTCATGACGACGAAGCGAGTTCCCCCCGGTCTTACCCGTCTTTGGCGCCCCACCCATGACTGACCGATCGAGCCAACGCCTGCGCCCTCAAGCGTGGCTGGCTTTTCTGCTGGTCTTGCTGCTGCCGTTCGGAGCGGCGTGGGCGAGCGATCCCTGGGCGCCATTCGATAATCCGTGGTTCGAGCGGCTGGGCATTGTCGATGGCTTGCCGCACTCCATTACCACAGCCATGGCGCAGGACCAGCGCGGCCTGGTGTGGATCGGCAGCATGGGCGGCCTGGTTCGCTATGACGGCTATCGCATGCAGGTGTTTACCGGCACCGGCAACCCGAAAGCCGATATCCCCGATGCCTACATCCGCTGCCTGCTCGCCCTGCCCGATGGCAGCATGCTGGTGGGCACCAATGCCGGCGGGCTGAGCCGTTTCAGCCCGATCGACAACAGCTTCCGCAACTATCCCGTCGGCGCCAACGGCACCAGCGACCGCAAGATCTACGCGCTGGCCTTCGACAACGACAGCAACGGCGTGTGGATTGCCACCGAGCGCGGGCTCGACCACCTGGACCTGCGCAACAACCGCATCACCCACGTCGACACGGGCGACGGGCCCTCGCTGCGCAATTTCAGCGTGCTGCAGGACCACGCCGGCAACCTCTGGCTGGGCAACAACAGCGGCCTGTTCTTGCGTCGCCCCAACAGCAAGGCCTTTGTGCGCCCGACCCGCCCCGACGGCGTCATCGACACCATGCTGGGCGATGGCATCTGGGCATTGCACGAAGACCGCGAAGGACGGATCTGGGTCGGCACTACGCAAACCGGCGCGGTGTATCGCGATGCTGACGGGCATTGGCAGGCGGTAGCGGGATACAGCGGCTATCAGCCGAATCACGAGCGTCGCGCCACCGCGCGGGATTTCCTCGAACTGGACCCCAACACGGTCTGGATAGGCACCGACGGCAGTGGCGTGCTGGCCTATTCCCCGGGCGCCAGCGAGGTTCGCCAGATCGCCCACGACACCGCCATGCCATCCTCGCTGCCCGGCGACTCGGTGCGCGCGCTGCTGCAGGATCACTCCGGCGATATCTGGATAGCGACCGACCTGGGCGTCGCGCGCAACAACCCCAACGCGCGTACCGCGTTCGCCCTGCTGCCGTCAGCACGCGCAGACCACACGCTGGCCAATACCAATGTGCGCGGCATCTATATCGATACGCGGCGTCGCATCTGGCTGGGCATGAGCGCCGGGCTTATCGATGTCATCGATCTGGACAAGGCCCAGATCAAGCATCTCCAGCTTCACGGCAACCAGACCCGGCGCGACACGCAGGCGTTTGCCGAAACACCCGACGGCACCATCTGGGTGGGTACGCAGGGCATGGCCCGTATCAACCCCGACACGTTCGACATCGAAGATTCCGTCATACCCGCGCTCGATGAGAAACCGGTGCTGCACCTGCTCACCGACGACAAGCAACTGCTGATCGCCACCTACGACGGCGTCTACCGTTACGACACGCACACCCGCGCGCTGAGCCATTTCGCGCACGATCCCAATGACCCCGGCAGTCTCGCCAGCGATACCGTGCGACGGATCGCGCGCGTCGGCTCGGACATCTGGTACCTCACCGGCCACGGCATCAGCATCGCCACCAATACCGCGCAGAACCACGGCTTCGAAAATCTGTTGAACCGGCCCGGCGATGCGACCAGCCTGCCCAACAATCTGGTCAGTTCCATTGCGACCGATTCGCAAGGCGGCCTGTGGCTGGGCACGTATGGCGGACTGGCCATGCTGGAGCCGCACAATGCGGGCGAACCCTATCGCTTCCGCAATATCAGCACCCTTGACGGCCTGAGCAGCAACAACATCAATGCCGTGCAGACCGACGAAGAGGGCAACCCCTGGGTAAGCCTGCCCAATGGCGTGTCGATGATCGACAGCAATACGCACACCGTGCATAACCTGGGCATTCGCGATGGCTTGCGCATTTCCAGCTACATCTACGCCGCTGCGGCGCAGGCACCGAGCGGCGAACTACTCTTCGGCGGCCTCGGTGGATTGACCGTGATCCGCCCCAACTGGAAGGCCCCGTACGCCCCGGATGTGCCACTGACCGTCACGTACGCCGTCGTCAATGGTGTGCCGCTGCCCTTCGGCAAACTTCCGCGCGCGGATGAAACGCTGCGAATCGGCCCGCACAACCGAAGCGTGCGAGTGGATTTCGCGCTGCTCGATTATCAGGCGTCCACGGAAACCATCTACAGCTACCGCATGGACGGACTGGACGAGAGCTGGATCGACGTGCCTCGCGGCAGCCTGCCCACCGCGATCTACACCAACCTTCCGCACGGCGACTACACGCTGCGACTGCGGGCCCGAACGCGTGGCATGCAGCCGCGCCTGATCGAGGCGGCAGTGAACGTGCAAGCGGAACCGCGCTGGTATGAAACCATTACAGCGGCGATCGGCGCGGGCGTGCTGCTGCTCGCTCTGATCATCGGCGTGATCCAGTTGCGCACGCTTTATCTGCGACGCCAGGCGCGGCAACTGCAACATCAGATCGACATGCGCACGCGCGATCTGGTTGCCGCCAATCAACGGCTGGACGAACTGGCCAACACCGACGAGCTGACCGGCATTTGCAGTCGTCGACGTTTCCTCGAACTGGCCGAAGCCGTGCGCCAAAGCGCAACGGACGGGAGCGCCTGCATCGCCCTGCTCGACCTGGACCGCTTCAAGCAAGTCAACGACACTTACGGGCACTTCGCCGGTGATGCCGTCATTCGCAGCGCGAGCCAGGCCATCCTCGGCCAGTGCCGAGAAGGCGACGTGGCCGGCCGCTACGGTGGCGAGGAGTTGGTGGTGTTGCTGCCAAAAGGCACGCTCGATGAAGGCATGGCCGTCGCCGAACGCATCCGCCAGACCCTTTGCGATAACCCCGTGGTGTACGAGGGACAAACCATCGAGATAACCGTCAGCATCGGCGTGGCGGCCTATCGCGCCGGCGAAACCCTCTCGCAATGGTTGACCCGTGCCGACAGCGCGCTTTATGTGGCCAAGCACGCGGGCCGCAATCGTTGCGCCGAGGCCGTCTAGAGCACTCGGCGTTTCAGGTTAGTTCTTGATCGGCTGCGTCTGGATCACCGGTGCATCGCCAATCACGTCGGCGCCCGGCGGCGGTACGAAATTGAAGGTTTCCGGGGGAATGGGCACGTTGCGCTGCCAGCCCGAGAAACGGATGTCGGTGGTGGTGCCCAACTGGTCGCGGAACTCCATGCGGGCCAGGCCATTGGCGTCAAACCCGAGGTCCGCGTAGTCAAACTGCGGATCCTTGGCGGTCGAGGTGAGGCGCAACCAGCTCAGGCCGTCGTGATCGCCCTGCTCGGTGACCTTGAAGTCCTTGTCCATTTGCTTGACGTCGGTCAGCACGGTCAGCGGGCTGTGCGACTCCTCGGCGCTTTGCACCTTCACCGTGACCTGCTCCAGATCGGGGTCGTACAACCATACGCGGCTGCCATCGGCCACGATCGTCTGTTTCGAAGGCGTCAGCGTCTCCCAACGGAACTGGCGCGGCGCTTCGAGCGCCAACGTGCCGGAGCTGGCCTTGCCCAGATTGCCGTTGGGGTCTTTGACCGTCTGCGAGAACGTGCCGGTGAGCGAATGCAGGCCGGTGGCGAAGGCATCGAGCTTGGCACGGGCGGAGCCGGTTGCGGCCTGGGCGGCGCCACAGACGGTGAGTGCTAGCGCGGCAGCGAAGGTGAAGAGGTGTTTCATGAGTTCCCTGTTTCGTATCTGCGTCTTTGTGCAGTGTGCGGCGCGATCACTTAATGAAAGGCGTTTTTTACTCCTCCCCCTGCTTTGCAGGGGGAGGCTGGGAGGGGGTAAGGCCTTGCATGAAGAGCTTACCCCTCCCCAACCCTCCCCTGCCTTGCAGGGGAGGGAGTCGTGCGCTCAATTCTTGGGCGGGGGCGGGGCCAACACTTCGCGGTTGCCGTTGTGCTGGGGGCCGCTGACTACGCCATCCTGCTCCATCTGCTCGATCAGGCGCGCGGCGCGGTTGTAGCCAATGCGCAGGTGACGCTGGACGCCGGAGATCGAAGCGCGGCGCGTCTCGGTGACGATGCGAACGGCGCGGTCGTAAAGCTGCGCGTCAGCGTCGCCGCCCTCCTCGCCTTCCTGCGGCAGGCCCGAGTCGTTGATGAACTTGCCGTCGCTCGTGGCCTGCACCTCTTCCAGCACGCCCTCGATGTACTGCGGCGCGCCCTGCGACCGGAGCCAGTTCACCACGCCGTGCACCTCATGGTCGTCCACGAAGGCGCCGTGCACGCGCTCAGGCGAGGCGGTGCCGGGCGGCAGGTAGAGCATGTCGCCGTGACCGAGCAGCGCCTCGGCGCCGGACTGGTCGAGGATAGTGCGCGAGTCGATCTTGCTCGACACCTGGAACGCGATGCGGGTGGGAATATTGGCCTTGATCAGGCCAGTAATGACGTCCACCGACGGACGCTGCGTGGCCAGCACCAGGTGCACGCCAGCGGCGCGCGCCTTCTGCGCCAGGCGGGCGATGAGTTCTTCGACCTTCTTGCCGACGATCATCATCATGTCGGCAAACTCGTCGATGATGATCACGATGTACGGCAACGGCTCCAGCGGCTCGGCCGCCAGGTTCGGCATCTCGGGGTTGGGGCGGAACAACGGGTCCAGCAGCGGCTGACCGGCGTTCTCGGCGTCCTTCACCTTCTTGTTGAAGCCGGCCAGATTGCGCACGCCCACGGCCGCCATCAGCTTGTAGCGGCGTTCCATTTCGGCCACGCACCAGCGCAGCGCGTTGGCCGCTTCCTTCATGTCGGTCACGACCGGCGCGAGCAGATGCGGAATGCCTTCGTAAACCGAAAGCTCCAGCATCTTCGGGTCGATCATGATCATGCGCACGTCTTTGGCGCTGGCCTTGTACAGCAAGCTCAACACCATGGCGTTCACGGCCACCGACTTGCCCGAGCCGGTGGTACCGGCCACCAGCAGATGCGGCATCTTGGCCAGGTCGGCCACCACCGGGCGGCCGCCAATGTCCTTGCCCAGCGCCAACGCCAGCGGCGACTTCATGGCGTCGTACTTGTCCGAACGCAGGATCTCGGACAGATAGACGATCTGCTTGCGGGTATTGGGAATTTCCAGGCCAATCACGTTCTTGCCCGGAATCACGTCGACCACGCGCACGCTGACCACCGACAGGCCGCGCGCAATGTCCTTGTCCAGGCTCGACACCTGCGAGCCGCGTACGCCCGCAGCGGGCTCCAGCTCGAAGCGCGTGATCACCGGACCGGGATAGACGCCGACGACCTTGGCTTCGATGCGGAAGTCCTTGAGCTTCAGCTCCACCTGGCGCGAGAGCACTTCGAGGGTTTCCTCGGAGTAACCCGCGGGCTGCTCCGGCGCCTCATCCAGCAGCGACAGCGGCGGCAGCTCGCCCGGCGCCGACGCCCCGGTGAACAGCGGAATCTGCGTTTCCAGCTTGGCGCGCTCGCTCTTCACCACCGGCGCGGGTGCCGTTTCGATACGCACGGGTTCGCGCTTGGCCTGCTTCACGGCCTCGGTCTTCTTGACCACCTCGCGTTCGGCGCGGGCCTGGCGTGCCGCCATCACTTCCGGCGCTTCACGCAGCTTGCCGCCAAACCAGCTGCCGAGCTTCAGCACGCACTGCCCGGTCCAGTCCATCAAGCGGAACCACGACAGCCCCGTGGCCAGCGTCACCGCGACCAGGAACAGCGCCAGCAGCAACAGCGGCGCGCCCTTCTCGCCCAGCGCGTGCAGCAAGCCACGGCCCACCCACATGCCGATAATGCCGCCCACGCCCTGGGGCAGCATCGGCTCGTTGAAGTTCAGATACAGCAGTGCCGGCAAGGTAATGAAGAAAAACACCGAGCCGATCAGGCGCAACGACGGCTCCCACGGCTGCACACGGCGCTCGCCCCGGTTGCGCAGCACCTGCACGCCGAGCGCAAGCAACAGCAGCGGGAAGAAGTACGACACCAGCCCGAAGATGTAGCGCAGCACGTTGGCGATGTTGGCGCCCACTTCGCCGCCAAAATTCCTCGCGTGATCGGCGCTGCCCACGTGACCCCAGCTTGGATCCTGATCGTTGTAGCTGAACAGGCATACCAGCAGGTACAGGGCCAGCGGCAACAGCAGCAGCGCACCGGCTTCGCGCAGGCGGCGCTTCAGCTCTTCGCTGAGCCCCTCACGCTGCGGCTTTTCCTTCTTGACGTTCGCGCTACGCGCCACCGTGATCCTTTTCCTGTTCTCTGAAATTCCGACCGCCGAAGTGGTCGGTTTCCTACATCCGCCAGACAGCGGGCAAAAGTTAAACCATGCCCTTGACCGCCGGATGAACCAGCTGTCCGCCGTTCCCGTTGATGCCCCTGCGCTGCGCATGAAACCGACGGCCCTGCTTGCCGGTCGCCAGACGCTGCACAACGGGGAGAATAGCCGCTGGCATCGCCACCGACGAGGTCTGCGACACGGCATCGGGCATATTCGTGACGGGGAGAGCGGTCGGCGCCGCACGCGTCACGCATCCGCCTTCCGGGCCATCATTGGGGCAGCGGCTTGAATCAGCCCCGGGTGTTCCCCATCCTTGCGGTTTCGGACGCCTCGTTCTGCTCGATTATAGCCACGACGCCGAGGCGGCCTTAACATTCTCATCCTCACGCACAAGTCGAGCGCGACGCATATGGCCAGTAAAGTCAAAGGGATACCGCAGACTGACTGAAAACGGGCCACGCAGCCCCCATATAGAGCGTCTACGATTGACCCCTTCGCCCGAGCCTGGCCGCCGCCCAACGCGGCCGGCCGGGCTGAGCCAACCCATCCACGAACACCACCGCACCCGTTGCGGATAGAAGGAACGCATGAACACAGCCACCAAGCACAGCCGCCTGCTGATCCTGGGCAGCGGTCCCGCCGGTTACACCGCCGCCGTCTATGCTGCCCGCGCCAACCTCAAGCCGACCATGATCACCGGCCTGCAGCAGGGTGGCCAGCTGATGACGACCACGGACGTGGACAACTGGCCGGGCGACGTCGAAGGCCTGCAAGGCCCGGCGTTGATGCAGCGTATGGCCGAGCACGCCGAGCGTTTCAATACCCAGATGGTGTTCGACCACATCCATACGGTAGACCTGAAGCAGCGCCCGTTTCGTCTCAAGGGTGATTCGGGCGAGTACACCTGTGACGCGCTGATCATTGCCACGGGCGCCACCGCCAAGTACCTGGGCATTGCGAGCGAAGAGCACTTCAAGGGCCGCGGCGTGTCCGCCTGCGCGACCTGTGACGGTTTCTTCTTCCGTGAGCAGGAAGTGGTGGTGATCGGCGGCGGCAATACGGCCGTCGAGGAAGCGCTGTACCTCTCCAACATCGCCAGCAAGGTCACCCTGGTGCATCGCCGCGACAAGCTGCGCGCCGAGAAGATCATGCAGGACAAGCTGTTCGAGAAGGCCGAGGCCGGCAAGATCGACCTGGTGTGGAACCACACCGTGGAAGAAGTGCTGGGCGACCACTCCGGCGTCACCGGCGTGCGCGTGAAGGACATCAACGACGGCACTACCCGCGACGTTCCCGCCACCGGCTTTTTCGTCGCGATCGGTCACACGCCCAACACCGGCATCTTCGACGGCCAGCTGGATATGCACGACGGCTACATCAAGATCCGCACGGGACTCCAGGGCATGGCGACCATGACCTCGGTACCGGGCGTGTTCGCCGCCGGCGACGTGGCTGACCATGTCTACCGCCAGGCAGTGACCTCCGCCGGCTTCGGCTGCATGGCCGCGCTGGACGCCGAGCGCTGGCTGGATCAGCAGGGCCCGGCCAGCTGATCCTCCGATCGCCATTCCGGCCTGGGCCGGCATGGCGGCAGAGTTGATACGTGATCGAAGCCCGCTTCCACGAGAGTATCGATAGCATTCCGGCCGCGGCATGGGACGCATTGCGCCCAGACGACAATCCGTTCGTCTCGCATGCGTTCCTGGCCGCACTGGAGCACACCGGCTGCATCCGCCCCGACTGGGGCTGGCAAGCGCATCACCTGGGCCTGTACGACGCCGGCGAGCTGATCGCCGCCGCGCCGCTCTACCTCAAGGGCAATTCACACGGCGAGTTCGTGTTCGACTGGAGTTGGGCCAGCGCGTGGGAACGCGCCGGCGGCGACTACTACCCCAAGCTGCTCAATGCGGTGCCCTACTCGCCCATCACCGGGCCGCGTTTGCTGGCGGGCACCGGACCGGCAGCTGCCGATCGACGGCGCGCGCTGGTTTCCGCCATGCATGCGTTTGCCAAGCGCATGAACCTATCCTCGGTGCACGCCAATTTTCTGCGCGACGAGGAACTGGATGCTTTCGACCACGCCTGGTTGACACGCTCGGATGTGCAGTTCCACTGGCACAACCAGGGCTATGCCGACTTTGCCGGCTTCCTGGACGCACTCAATCACAAAAAGCGGAAAAACATCCGGCAGGAACGCGCCCACGTCGCCAGCGCCGGTCTTACCATTGAGATGCGTGGCGGCAGCGAACTGGGCCGGGACGAGTGGCGTCGCATCCATGCGCTTTACGAATCCACCTTCGACGCCAAGGGCAACCATGCCGCGCTGACCCGGGCGATGTTTCTCGCGTTGGGCGAAACCCTGGGCGACGCGGTGCAGCTGGCGCTCGCCCGCCAGCACGGCACCATCATCGCCATGGCGCTGTTCCTGCGCAGCAGCGACACCCTGTATGGACGTTACTGGGGTGCCCAGGGGGATATCCCGGGCCTGCACTTCGAGCTGTGCTACTACCAGGGCATCGAATACGCCATCCGGCACCGCCTGCAGCGCTTCGAACCGGGCGCGCAAGGCGAGCACAAGCTGGCCCGTGGCTTCCTGCCCGTTCGCACCCATTCACGACACTACCTGGTCAACGAAAGCTTCCGTCGGGCCGTATGCGAGGCGCTTTCGCGCGAAGCGGAAGCGGTGACCGACTACGCGGAAGAACTGCAGGCGCATAGTCCTTTTGCCAGGCGGTGAGCGCTGGCCAAATAGCCGGCCAAACGCAACCCGTGCGCCCAGCATAGTCACAAGCCACGGCGGTGATCGGTCAACCGCCTGGATCGTGCTTTCGATATATACGCGTTGATTTTTCACGCCCTATTGATGCGCGATATCCCTAAGTGTGCAGCGAAGAAAGCTCCTCTCCCGAAGCATTAGTTGACACATTCCGGCGAGAGGATGTGACCGCGTGACCCGCACCAGGGGCCGGTCATGGCTTGGTTTGCAGCGAGCCTGCAAGTTGCTGCGCAGTTGGCGGGGCAAGCCCGGCAGCCCGCCTGCAGGGACTGGCTGATGCATTCAAGACAGGGAGCGCGGGGACCTGAAGATGACTACGAAACGATTGGGCCTGTGGCTTGGCGTTCTGGCTGCATCGGTATGCACCTTGGCGCTCATCATGGTTTTCGTCGGAGGCAAGTACGCCCTGCACCGCTATGCCTGTTTCGGTGACGCGTCCATGGTGACCGACGCCGGCGCGCCTTATGACGTCGAAGTGCGCGGCGAATCCTGCAACGAATCCGGTACGCTGAATTTCGTCCACGTCAGCCTCAAGGGCGCCGGCCCGCTCGGCACGGACGCGACGATTTTCATCTACGAGCCCGTCGATGACGGCAACGACGATGACGACAGCAACGCGCCGCCGCAGGTTCGCTGGGTGGCACCCAACCACCTGGAAATCACGGTGGACACCGTCGCGCAGATCGACAGGAAACAAGCTTCCGCACACGGTATCGAGATCAGCTACCAAGTGGCACACGACCGCTCGGTGCCTGACTTGCAGGACCTTGCTGCCGCCGATGCCATGAAACATCGGGCGCGCCTGGCCAAGCTCTAGCTAACGATCAGCCGAAGGAAAGCGCGGTAACCTTGCCACTGTCATCCACGCCGATTCCATACTTGAGCATGCTGCCCGGCCCGAACTGGATCGTGTAGTCGTACCACTTCACGGCGCCGTCCACTCGCTGTCCTTTGAAGATAAGCGCGGTTGGTGCGCCGTAGGGCTTGAACTCCTTGGCCAGCCGCGCGGACAAGCCGGACTTCATCTTGCCCTCGAGCTTGGCGCTGAGTTGCGAAGCGTCGTCCGCGCCGGTCTGCAGCGCGACAAATACGGCGTGCGCGGTGGACGTGATATCCGCCCGCTCACCCTCGGCAGGCGTCTTTGCGGCTGCGGCGATCGCTGGGTACAGGTCTTCGAAGATGGCGGTGGTTATCATCTCGCCAGCCTCAGGGTCATCGCCGTTGTTGGTGAAGGCGATGATGCGGACTTCCTGCCTGGGGAAATACTCGTTGGCGGTGGTGAAGCCAAACGAACCGCCGGTGTGGCCCACGCGAGGTTGATCTTCCACTGAATCCACGAACAGGCCGAGGCCATAGTCGGCACTGCCCTTCTCCGTGGTCATCACCGACGTGCTCATCAATGCGTAGTCCGCAGCGTTGATGATTTTTCCGGTAGTCAGCGCCTGGTTCCATTTCTCCAGATCGCTGGTGGTGGACACCAGATCACCTGCCGCACGGCCCACCGTGGCGTGGATAGTCGGCGCGCGTTCCAGCTTTCCATCCGCATGCCGGTAACCCACTGCCATCGGGTTGAGCTGCGTTTCGTCGCTCACCGTGTAGGTATGCATCATGCCCGCCACATCGAGCAGATGGGTCTTGACGTAGTGATCGTAGGTCTCGTGGGAGAGCAGCTCGATCACGCGCCCCAGCAGTACATAACCGGTATTGGAATACGACCAGCGACTGCCCGGCGCGAAGTCGAGCGGCTTGCCCTGGACACGTGCCAGCAGCTGTTCCAGCGTGGCCGGCTTGACCGCCATCTGCTCGACATCGGGACCATCCAGATATTCCGTAAGGCCACTGGTATGCGACAACATCTGCCGCAAGGTGATTTCCTTGGCATGAGGCGCGTTCGGCAGATAAGTCGCCAGCGTATCGTCAATGTGCAGCTTGCCAGCCTCCTGCAATTGCAGGATGGCTGCTGCGGTGAACTGCTTGGTAATGGACCCGATTTCGAACCAGGTGTCTTCCGTGACCGCAAGACGATGCTCCTGCTCGCGCAGCCCGTAGGCATGCCGGTAGACCAGTTGCCCGTCCTTGATGATGGCGATGGTTGCCCCGGGCGTATCGGTATGTTGCAACACGGCCTGCACGTCCGTGTCGATATGTTTGGCCAGTAGCGGATCGAGCGACGCGGCAGCCTGTGCGCCAGAAACGGATGCCCACAAGGAAACCACCAAAGCAATGCGACGCATGATTATCCTGGACATGACTGGAATCGAATCATGCTAATCACATCCGCATGCGGTTAGCATCTGCCGGAAGACTCTCGCTTACCATTCCGTATCCCACGGCGCCCACGATGATCCGACTGCCATTGCTCGACTCGGCCAAGCCGGAGCACTTTCCCGATCCGCGCAAGGCTTTGGGCGAGCCAAACGGCCTGCTCGCCTTTGGCGGCGACCTGTCCCCTCGGCGACTACTGGCGGCCTACGCGCAGGGCATCTTTCCCTGGTTCAACGAAGACGAACCGCTGCTGTGGTGGTCGCCCGATCCGCGCTGCGTATTCCACACCGGGGCATTGAGGGTCAATCGCAGCCTGCGCCGGCGACTCGCCGAGGTGTCCTGGCGCGTCACCGTGGACCATGCCTTCCGCGACGTGGTGGAAGCCTGCGCCGCGCCACGGCCGGGCCAAGCCGGCACCTGGATCGTGCCGGCCATGGTCGATGCATATGCGAACCTCCATTCCCTGGGCCACGCGCATAGCGTCGAGGTGTGGGACGGCAAGCGCCTGGTGGGCGGCATCTACGGCATTGCGGTGGGCAGGCTGTTCTGCGGCGAATCCATGTTCAGTCGCCAAAGCGGCGGTTCGCATGCCGCGCTGGTCGCACTGGGCCAATTGCTGCGACGCTGGGATTTCCCGCTGATCGATGCGCAGGTGACCAATCCCCATCTGCTACAGCTGGGCGCGGCGGAATATCCGCGCGCGCAGTTCCTGCGCATGGTGGCGCAACTGACTCACCTGCCCGGACAACCAGGGAGCTGGGCCGAGTTCACCTCGCTGGCGCAACTTCCCTCCTAGGCAACCACCGCGCACGCCGATGATGGCGGACGGCGTATCGATGCCGGCTTCGCCAGGGAAACGCGTGTTTTTGGGGATGCCGCGCCGTAGCGGCAATGTGCGCAGTCCGGACCGCCCGATCAATCCGCCGTGCGCTCGTCCAGCGCGATGGTTTTGAGCGCGTCGTAATGTTCCAGGAACAACGCCACGACCTGCGGATCGAGTTGGGTACCGGCCGCATTGCGCAAGTAGTCGATCACGTCGGATTCTGCCCATGCCGGCTTGTACACGCGCGGAAAACTGAGCGCATCCCATATGTCGAGCACGCTGAAGACGCGTGCGGCAAATGGAATCTCCTCGCCGCGCAAGCCACGTGGATAGCCGGTGCCGTCCCAACGCTCGTGGTGCGCATAAGGAATGTCGATGGCCGGGCGCAAAAATGCGGTACGCATCAACAGGTCCCGGCCCAGGGTTGGATGCGTACGCATGACGGCCGTTTCCTCCGCATCCAGCGGACCGGGCTTGATCAGGATGGCGTCCGGCAACGCGAGCTTGCCGATGTCATGCAGCAAGGCGCCGAATCGCACGTGGCGCAGCGCGTCGCCATTCAGGCCGGCCAGGCGTGCCAGCGCCACGGTCATGCGCATCACGCGCTCGGAGTGATCGCGCGTTTCCTTGTGGCGGATATCCATGGCCGATACCAGCGCACGCAACGACTGCTCGTTACCGGTCAGCAGCATATGGTTGAGGCGATCCAGGCGTTTCATGTCGCGCCCGATCAGCCAATACAGGAGGATGCCCGTGCAGAGCACATAGAAGCTGCCCTTGGCGGTGTGCAACATGCTCAGGGTGTGCTCGTCGTAGCCGAGCGAAAACAGCAGGCGATCGGAAAAGAACACCCATGCCCAGGCCAGGACCACGTAGATCAGCACGATCCGGAGTTGTGGCTTGATCCTCACCGAGTTTTCCTGCCATCCAGGCGTGCCCGATCGACCCCAGCATAGCCGGAGCGGATTGCCGCGAACTGTGAACGACACGCGACTATGAAGACCCTCAAGCGTCTTCGGGCTCGATCAGTACGTCGACCCACTGCCCGACGTCCAGTCCGGCTGCCGTTGTCAGCGACTCTTCCAGCAGCAACCAGAACGCTCCGGCCCGCTCGACCACGGCACCACGGAAATCCTGTCCGTTGAGACTGCCACGCACCCGGTGGCCGTGACCGCATTTCCATAGAGGCCTGGCCGGCGTGGACCATTGGCTGACCGGGTCGAATGGCAAAGCCACGGCCCATTGCTTGTTGCCACCCTGAACTGCGGCGCGAAACGCCACGGCGCGATGCCTGTTCATCCCCCGTCCCCTAGCTTGCCCCCAACAAGAAGATAACGGACGCGGGCCGTCCCGTGTGAGGGTGCAGCGGCTCGACCACTTCAATAAGTTGCAGACCGGCTGCCCGAAACGTCTCCAGCCAACGGCCCAGCGTGCGGAAGTACCAGGGCGCCGGCTGGCCAAAGCCCTCACCGCAGCCCACCCACGAGCCTTCGCGCCAGCCGTCCCGATAGGGCTCGGCCGGAGCCGCGACCAGGGGATGGAGCGTCTGCACCAGCAGCACGCCGCCCGGCGCGAGCAAGCCGGGCATTGCAGCAAGCAGGCGATCGACCGAGGATTCGCCCAGCAGGGAAAAATTGCACACCACCACGTCGACGCGCTCACGCAGGGCACCGGCGGCGATCTCGGCGTACGACATCACATGGAACGTCCCGCCGCCCTGTGACCGGGCCGCTTCGACCAGGGCGGGCACCACGTCTACCCCGATAACCTCGATACCCTCGCTGGCCAACCGTCGCGCCAGCCAACCCTCGCCGCAACCCACGTCGATCACCCGGCGTGGCGCACGCGAAAGCACCGCCTCAACGATGGCGCGATCGGTGATCAGCTGACGGCTTTCGATGCGGCCGTCGCGGACGGCACGTTCCCATGCGTCCGCGTTGGCCTGCCAGGCGTCGAGAATCAGCAACTCACTCGACGATGTCGTCATATTCGTGCGTCAGCCCGCGCGGCTGACGTACTTGGTGGCAACGTAGTTGTCGAGAATGCCGATGAACTCGCTGGCGATATTGTCGCCGCGCAGGGTCATCGCCTTCTCGCCGTCGATGAATACCGGCGCCGACGGCGCCTCGCCATTGCCCGGCAGCGAAATGCCGATGTTGGCGTGCTTGGATTCGCCCGGCCCGTTGACCACGCAACCCATCACCGCCAGCGTGAGGTTCTCCACGCCGTCGTATTTCACGCGCCACAGTGGCATCTGATCGCGCACGTGCGACTGCACCGTACGTGCCAACACCTGGAAGAATTCGCTGGTGGTGCGACCGCAGCCCGGGCAGGCCGTGACCAGCGGCGTAAACGCACGCAGGCCCATGGTCTGCAAAAGCTCCTGCGCCACGATGACCTCACCGGTACGCGAGGCGCCCGGCTCCGGCGTCAGCGAAATACGGATGGTGTCGCCCACGCCCTCCTGCAGCAGCACGGCCAACGCCGCCGCCGATGCCGTGATGCCCTTGGAGCCCATGCCGGCCTCGGTCAGCCCCAGGTGCAACGCGTAGTCGCAGCGGCCGGCAATATCGCGATACACCGCGATCAACTCCTGCACGCCCGATACCTTGCACGAAAGGATGATGCGATCGCGCGGCAGGCCGATCTCCTCGGCACGCAGGGCCGAATCCAGCGCGGAGCGAATCAGCGCCTCGCGGGCGACGTGCGAGGCATCCCACGGCGCCGCACGCTTGTGGTTTTCATCCATCAGCATGGCGACCATGCTCTGGTCCAGCGAGCCCCAGTTGGCGCCGATGCGCACGGGCTTGTCGTAGCGCAGCGCCATCTCGATGATCGAGGCGAACTGGCTGTCCTTCTTCTTGCCGAAGCCGACGTTGCCGGGATTGATGCGGTACTTGGCCAGCGCTTCGGCGCAGGCCGGCTCAGCCTCAAGCAGCTGGTGGCCGTTGTAGTGGAAGTCGCCAATGATGGGCACGTCCACGCCCATCATCTCCAGTCGCTCGCGGATCCGCGGCACCGCTGCCGCGGCCGCCGGCGTGTTCACCGTGATACGCACCAACTCCGACCCTGCGCGCGCCAGCTCGGCGATCTGCTTGGCCGTGCTGGCCGGGTCTTCCGTGTCGGTATTGGTCATCGACTGCACCACCACGGGGGCACCGCCGCCCACAGTGATTTTTCCGATCCTGACAGCCACGCTGGGGCGGCGCTGGGCGGGCTGGGCGAGGCGCGGGGAGGTCTGATCGCTCATGAGTGGCATTGGCTGGGCGTTGAACGCCGCAGGCAGGCGCGGCAATGGGAAAAGCATAACCGAAGCGCTGTGTTCATCCCTATGAGAACGGAAACTTATGCGGCAAAACCGCGCATCACAGCCATTCCGGGCCCGCCGGGAGGATCATTGGCGCATGGGAAACGAGCACGGCTCAGGAGGCCAAAGCCCATGCTTCACACACAACATCGCCAGGACGGCGACACGCGTATGACACCTTCCCCCAGCTGCGCCGGTTGCGGCCACGCCGCGGTCTGCCAGGCCAGTGGCTACGATCGCCCGGAACTCTCCGGGCTGCGCCATATCACCGAACGTATCGGCCCCCTGCGCACAGGTGAATACCTGTACCGCCCGCTATCACCCTTCCGCGCGATCTATGCGGTCCAGTCCGGCATGGCCAAGACGGTCTCGGTGGACATTTCCGGCCGTGAACAGGTGCTGGCATTTCACCTGCCGGGCGAATTGATCGGCCTGGACGCGCTGGACCGCGAACTGCATGACAACGCCGTGGTCGCTCTCGGCAAAACGCAGTTCTGCCGTTTTCCGTTCCCCGCGTTGCGACAGGTGGCGTGCGAGCAGCCGAACATTCCCTGGCATCTCGTTCAGGCCGCCAGCCAGCGCATCGCGCGCCTGCAGTTGAGTGGCGGCAATTATCTGGCCGAAGAGCGCTTCGCGGCCTTCCTGGTCGACATGCGCGACCGCCGTGCGATGCTGGGCCTGCCTGCCGATCACCTGCCGCTACCGATGTCGCGTTCGGACATCGGCAACCATCTGCGGCTGACCACCGAAACGGTGAGTCGCCTGCTGGGGCGCTTCCGTCAGCGGAGCCTTATCGTGCTGGATCGGCATGGCCTGAGCATTCTGGATTTGCCCGCACTGCGCGAGCTTGGGCAGTCACTTCTGACGCATTGAACCGGAACACGTCTTTTGGACGCGCTGAGCCGTAACGCGTCTTTTGTAGGAGCGCACCCTGTGCGCCACAACCCGGCGGAGCGGTGCGCCGCAAATCCACGGTCGCGCACAGGGTGCGCTCCTACATAGCTATGTTGCGCACAGCGGTTTTCAGGTCTTGCGCAACGCGGCTCTCAGGATGCGACCCTGCAGCCGTTCGCCGATGCTGGCGGGGCGCTCAAATCCCATGCGGGCAACCGCCTCGTTCTCCCCGTCGACTGGAGCACCCGGCCCCAGCGCGGCCCGCAAAATGGCGAGTTTGCCGCGCCAGGTGCCACTGTGGGTCTTCAGCCAGTTGAGAGCCGGCAACAGGCGCTGCTCGACCTCGGTGAAATCGCTGCCAAACGGAAACGCGGGAAGCAGGCCTTTGTTCCGCCAGGGCTCGAGGGCTGCACGCAAATTTTCAGGACGGTTGCCACGCCAGCGCTCGGGTACCTGGAAATCCGCCGCGAGCTTGCCGTGGGATTTGGCTTCGGCACATAGCGCATCGATAAAACGTGCATCGCTGACGGCCAGCATGGCCTCGATGCATTCGCTGTCGGTCTTGCCGCGCAGGTCCGCCACGCCGTACTCGGTCACGAACATATCGCGCAGGTGGCGTGGAATGGTGGTGTGCCCGTAATTCCAGCGAATATTGGTTTCCACGCCGCTGCGGCCATGGCGCGTGGAGCGCAACATCAGCACCGACCGCCCTTCGGGCAGCTCGTGGGCCATCGCCACGAAGTTGTACTGGCCACCGACGCCGCTCACCACTTCACCATTTTCGAGGCTGTCCGATACCGCACTGCCCAACAGCGTCGCCATCATGCAGATATTGAAGAAGCGCGCACCACGGCGCTGCAGCGTCGCCAGTGCCTGGTGGTCGCCATAGAGCTGGTTGACGTTGGACACGCGGCACATGTCGAGCGCGTCGGGGTCTTCGGCTTCCAGCGTTGCAAGCCATTCGTACAGCTCGCGCGAACCGAGAAAGAAGGCGCCGCGCAGGTAATGTCCACCCGGTGTCTCCGGGGGTAGCCGGCCGCTGGCCGCGGCGCGCTCCATATCGAGGTTATCCCAGGCGCGTCGCTTGAGAATGCCCGCGCGCTGCAGGTGCATGAAACCGTCCATCACCATTTCGCTCGCGGCATACAGCCCGGTGCGGAAAGGCGCCAGTCCACCCATGCGCGCAGCCAAGGCATGTGTGCCGCCACGTGGATCGAGCGCCACCAGCGCGCGCCGCCACTGCATGTTGTCCTGCTGCCGCCAGCGCAACGCGTAAACCAGCGCGTCGGACAACGTGCCAATGCCGATTTGCAGGCAGCCCGCGTCGCGCACCAGCGCGCTGGCGTGCATTCCCAGCGCGTACTCGGCGATATCGATAGGTTGCCGCGGCAAGGCAAACAGCGGCGGCGACGTTTCGGGGCGCAGCTCCAGGTCGAAGTAATCCTGGGTCACTTCCGCGTGTCCGCTGATATAGGGCAGATCCGGGTGCACCACCGCTACGCAGAGCGGCCGTGGCTTGCCGATCTGCACCATGCGATCGATGAAATCGAGCGTCAGGTCCGGGTTGCACGAAAGGCTGTAGCGCACGCCTTCGGCCGTCTCGCGTCGGGCCACCAGCTGCACCAGCACGTTGATGTCCTGCACTGCAAGATCGCGGGCGACATGAGTGTAGTTCTGGCTGATGTAGTTGCGTTGCGCGCTGGACGAATGCAGCAGTGCGCCAGATTGCATGTAGAACTCGTGCACGGCCACGTTGGATGGCAACGCATTGCGCGCCTGATCGATGGCATAGACGGGATCGTCCGCGTCTGCGCCGAAATGCCGGGCAAGGAAAGGCTCTAGGAAACGCGCCTCAAGCCCCGGCGCCGGGTGCGGCCTCGTCAACGAAAGTGCGGTGTAGAGCGTGAGCGAGCGCGAGGTGTCCGCCGTGGTCAATCGATACAACGCATTGAGCAAGCCATGTGGTTTGCCCAACCCCAGCGGGGCGGCAATACGCAGATCGGGACCGAGGCGTTCGGCGATGTGTTGCGCGCAGTCCTCGGTGTCGGTGTGGCATTGCTCAGGCGACATGGGGCGATCATGGCAGAAGGTCATGGAGACAGCACGATCCAGATCCAGCAGCGGTGCGTATTGGTTGCACGCAAGGGGTGAACGCGGCTTGAAGACGGCAGCTATTCATGCCCTACACTCGCCCCCATGACCTCGACACGACCGCTTGCATCAGCGCCCATCCGCCAGCTCGCCGAACAGGCCTTGAGCCGCGCCGCGGGCGCGCCCCTGCTGGGCGGCAACTCGGCAACCCTGCTGATCGACGCTGCCGCACATTTCGACGCGTGGCTGGCGGCCATTCGCGGTGCACGGCAAAGCGTGCTGCTGGAAAACTACATCGTCCGCGACGACGAGGTAGGCCGGGCGTTTCGTGATGCATTGGTGGAGTGCGCGCAACGCGGCGTGTTTGTGGCGGTGGTCTATGACTGGCTGGGCTGCAAGGGACAATCGCGCGCCCGTTTCTGGACGCCGTTGCGCGCGGCGGGCGGCCAGGTACGCGTGTTCAACCCGCCGCAGTTCGGCCAACCTTTGGCTGGATCAGCCGCGATCACCGCAAGCTGTTGGTGGTCGATGGCGTGCACGGTTTTCTCTCCGGTGTATGTATCAGCCAGAAGTGGCTGGGCGACCCTGCCCGGGACGTGGCGCCATGGCGTGATACGGGCGTGGCCCTGCACGGGCCTGCGGTTGCCGAGCTGAGACCTGGCGTTTGCCGAAAGTTGGGCGAGCATCGGCACGCCCCTGCCCGACTTTGCCCTGACGCTGGATGAGCGGGTGCCGGCCGGTACGGTGGCCTTGCGCGTCATCGCCACCCTGCCGACGACGGCCGGCATGTTTCGCCTCGATCATCTGATCACCGCCATGGCACGCAAGACGTTATGGCTCACCGACGCGTATTTCATCGGCATGGCGCCCTACGTGCAGGCGCTGGCGGCAGCCGCGCGCGATGGCGTGGACGTGCGCCTCCTGGTGCCCGGCAGCAGCGATATCCCCATTGTTGCGGGCATGTCCCGCTCGGGCTATCGGCCGCTGCTCAAGGCCGGTGTTCGCGTGTTCGAGTGGAACGGCTCGATGTTGCACGCCAAGACGGCCGTGGCAGACGGCCAGTGGGCGCGCGTAGGTTCATCCAATCTCAATATCGCCAGTTGGCTGAGCAATCGCGAGATCGACGTGGCAGTGGAAGACGTCGGCTTCGCCCGCCAGCTGGCCGAGCAATACGAACGCGATCTCGGGCAATGCCACCGAAATCGTGCTCGCTCCCGCCGTTGGCGCCGACATGGCGAACACGTGAAAAGCCAGGCGACCCATTCAGCACGGCCACACCACGTGGGCGGCAGCTCCAGTCGCGCTGCTGCCGGCGCACTGCGTATCGCCAACACCTTCGGCGCGGCGCTGACGGATCGGCGCGTGCTGGGCGATACCGCCACCAGTCCGCTGCTGATCTGGGCACTCACCCTGGCCGTGCTCGCCGTGGTGGCGATCGTATGGCCCGCCGTGGTCGGTTGGCCAATCGGGGTGCTGGCAGCCTGGTTTGCCATCAACTTCGCCATCCGTGCCTGGCGCCTGCGGCAACGCTCCCGCCGTCGCGCAGCGGACCTCGATGAGCCAGCCTGAAGCATAAAGTCATTTATTTTTAAATACTTGCACGACTTGCCTCATGGCCACGCCATGCATATCGGCCAAGCAGATGTAAACGCTGCGATCATCGCCGGTTTGTCGTGCTAGGCTCGCCCCTTCATGCACGCGCCCGACGATCACTCCAGCGATCGCGGTGGCTCTCCGCCGCGCCATATCCTTACGCCCAGCTCGCTCAACCGGCTGGTGCGCGATCTGCTGGAAGACGCGCTGCCGTTGGTATGGATCGAGGGTGAGCTGTCCAATGTCGCACGCCCCGCGTCCGGGCACCTGTACTTCACGCTCAAGGACGCCGGCGCCCAGGTGCGCTGTGCGATGTTTCGCCCCAAGAGCGGCTGGCTGAAGTTCAAGCCGACGGACGGCATGCACGTGCTGGTACGCGCGCGAGTGGGCTTGTATGAACCACGCGGTGAATTCCAGCTGGTGGCCGAGCACATGGAGCCGGCCGGCGAAGGCGCGCTGCAGCGCGAGTTCGAACAGCTCAAGGCCCGACTGGATGCCGAAGGCCTGTTCGATGTCGCCCGCAAGCGCGCCCTGCCCCGCTACGCCCGCCGCATCGGCGTGATCACCTCCGCCACCGGCGCGGCGGTCCGTGACGTACTGAGTGTCATGTCGCGACGTTGGCCGCTGGCCGAGGTGGACGTGCTGCCCGTTCCCGTGCAGGGGCGCGAGGCACCACCGGCTATCGTCCACATGCTGCGCAAGGCGTCGGCCAGCGGACGTTACGACGTGCTGCTGCTTACCCGCGGTGGTGGTTCACTGGAAGATCTCTGGGCCTTCAACGACGAACAAGTGGCCCGCGCGATTCATGCCAGTGCGGTGCCTGTGGTGTCGGCCGTGGGTCATGAGGTCGATTTCAGCATTGCCGATTTCGTGGCCGACCTGCGCGCACCGACGCCGTCGGCCGCGGCCGAATTGCTGGTGCCCGACGCGTCGGCGTTGCGTCACCATCTGCGGCAACTGCAGCAGCGGCTGACGGTGCTGGAACAACGTCGGCTGCAATCGCGCATTCAGCGTGCCGATCACCTGCTTGCACGTCTGCAAGCGCAGCGCCCACAAGCGCGCCTTGCGCGCGATCGCGAACGGCTGCTGCATCTTCATCGTCGCTTGCTGGGCATCCAGCGCGAACAGTCGCAACGGCGCCACGCCGGGCTGGAGCGCGTTCAGGCCCGGCTGTTGACCCAGCATCCGCGATTGCGGCTGCTGCTATGGCATCGCCGATTGGCCGAACTGTCGCGGCAGCTGCGCGAATCGATGGAACGTCGCCTGGAACGCGAGCGGCTTACGCTGCAGCAAACCGCACGCGCGCTGCACACGGTCAGTCCGCTGGCCACGCTGGATCGCGGCTACGCCATTTTGTTTGATGCCGACGGCAAGGTGCTGCGTTCGGCAAAGCACGTGGCCGAAGGGACGCCGCTGCGTGCGCGCCTTGCGGACGGGGAACTCCCGCTTTCCGTAGGAGCCAACCCTGTGCGCGACGAGCCTGCGGAGCGGTAACAGCGTTGCGTTGCGGTCGCGCACAAGGTGCGCTCCTACAGGTGCAGCGCCGCCCCTTGTCGCCCGTATGTCACGCCCTTTTTGTACGAGCGCACCCTGTGCGCGACAAGCCTATGAAGCGGTAGCGGCATCGCGTTGCGGTCGCGCACAGGGTGCGCTCCTACAGGGGAGATGTGCTGGGGGGACGCCTCACGCGGCGTGAACGATGCGTGTCGCATCCTTGTGGCTTCGACTCGGGAGCTCGGCATGAAGGCAGCGACACTGTTCGTGAAGGCGCTGGAAGCCGAGGGGGTGCATAGCATCTTCGGCGTGCCCGGCGAAGAGAATCTGGACTTGGTCGAGGCATTGCGCGAGTCGTCGATACGACTGATCGTGACGCGCCATGAACAGGCCGCTGGCTTTATGGCGGCGACCTGGGGCCGGCTTACCGGCGAGGCCGGCGTGGCGCTTTCCACGCTGGGTCCCGGCGCCACCAATCTGGTCACGGCGGCGGCTTATGCCCAGCTCGGCGCCATGCCGATGCTGATGATCACGGGGCAAAAGCCCATCCGCGAGCACAAGCAAGGCATGTTCCAGCTGGTCGACGTGGTCGACATGATGCAGCCGCTGACCAAGTACACGCGCCAGCTCGTTTCGGCCTCTACCATTCCTGCCCGCGTGCGCGAGGCCTTCCGCCGCGCCGAGGAAGAACGCCCCGGTGCCGTGCATCTGGAACTGCCCGAGGACATCGCTCGCGACATGGTCGAAGACGCGATCCTGCTACCTACCGAGTACGCGCGACGCCCCGCCCCCGATGATGCTGCGCTGGTGCAGGCCGGCGAGGCGATCAGCAATGCGACGCATCCGATCCTGATGATAGGCGCGGCGGCCAACCGCCAACGCACCGCGGTCGCCCTGCGTGCCTTTGTCGACAAACTGGGCATCCCGTTTTTCACGACCCAGATGGGCAAGGGGGTAATCGACGAGGATCACCCGCTATGGCTGGGCAATGCCGCGTTGTCTGACGGTGACTTTGTCCATCGCGCGATCGACGCCGCCGATGTCATCATCAATGTTGGCCATGATGTGGTGGAAAAGCCGCCGTTCCTGATGCGCAAGGGGCGACGCACCGTCATCCACATCAACTTCTCCAGCGCCGAGGTGGATGCGGTCTACTTTCCGCAGATTGAAGTGGTGGGCGATATCGCCCATACGGTGGAACGCCTCACCGACGCCTTGAAGCCGCAGGAGCAGTGGAATTTCAGCTTCTTCGATCGCGTTCGCGACGCGTTCCACACCCAACTTCTCGAACACGCCGACGACGACCGTTTTCCCATGCATCCCGTGCGCATCGTGGACGACACCCGCAAGTACATGCCCGACGACAGCGTGCTGTGCCTGGACAACGGCATGTACAAGATCTGGTATGCGCGTTACTACCGGGCGCGCCAACCCAACACCATCCTACTCGATAACGCGCTGGCGACCATGGGTGCGGGCCTGCCTTCGGCGATGGCGGCCAAGATGGTCTACCCCGAACGCAAGGTGCTGGCCATTTGCGGCGATGGCGGTTTCATGATGAATGCGCAGGAGCTGGAAACGGCGGTTCGGCTGAAGCTGGACCTGGTGATTCTGCTGTTGCGCGACGACGCCTACGGCATGATTCGCTGGAAGCAGGGCGAGATGCATTTTCCCGATTACGGCATGGTGTTCGGCAATCCCGATTTCGTGATGTTTGCGCAGGCGCACGGCGCACATGGCCATCGCCCCGAGAGTGCCAAGGAGTTCCTGCCCACGCTCAAGCGCGCGTTCGATGCGGGTGGCGTGCACCTGATCGACCTGCGCATCGACTACTCGGACAATCACCGCATCCTCAACGAAGAAATCGGCCGTCTCAGCGCCGCCGTCTGATTCCCCGGAGTAATGCATGCTCGCGAAAAGTTATCCCTACTATCTCGCCAACCAGCCGCAGACATCGAAGGAGACGATGGATGTGCTGGACAAGTACAGCGGCAAGGTGGCCACGCGCGTGGCGGTGCCTGACGCCAAGGCCACCGAGAAAGCCATCGCCGCCGCCGTGAAGGCGACGGGCCCCATGCGCGAGTTCAAGCCATGGGCGCGCCAGCAGGTACTCAACCACTGCGCCGATCGCTTCACCGAGCGCCGCGATGAACTCGCCTATGCGCTATGCGTGGAAGCCGGCAAGCCGATCAAGGATTCCGATGGCGAAGTGACGCGACTGATCGAGACGTTCCGCATCGCGGCCGAGGAGGCCGTGCGCGTGAATGGAGAAACCTTCAACATGGAGCTGGCCAAGCGACTGGACGGCTATCACGGCTATACCAAGCGCGTGCCACTGGGGCCCGTATCGTTCATTACGCCATTCAATTTCCCGCTTAACCTGGTGGCGCACAAGGTTGCCCCCGCCATCGCGGCGGGTTGTCCGTTCGTGCTCAAGCCAGCGGAACGCACGCCGATTGGCGCGCTGATCATTGGCGAAGTACTGGCGGAAACCGACCTGCCCAAGGGTGCGTTCTCGGTGCTGACGCTCGATGGCAAACATGCCAACCCGCTGGTGGAAGATCCGCGCTTCAAGTTGCTTTCCTTCACCGGCAGCCAGATCGGCTGGGACTTGAAGACCCGTGCCGGCCACAAGAAAGTGACGCTGGAGTTGGGTGGCAATGCTGCCTGCATCGTCGACGCCGACCAGGGCCCGCATCTGGATCGCGTTATCGACCGCCTGGTGTTTGGCGCGCTCTATCAGTCGGGCCAGAGCTGCATCAGCGTGCAACGCATCTATGTGCACGAATCGCTATACGACGAAGTAAAAAAGCGCCTGGTCGCGGCCGTCAAGAAACTCAAGGCCGGCGATCCGAAGAAGAAAGATACGTTCCTCGGCCCGATGATCGACGAGGCGGCCGCCGAACGCCTGCAGGGCTGGATCGAAGAGGCCCGCAAGGGCGGCGGCAAGATTCTGTGTGGCGGCAAGCGCAATGGCGCCATGCTCGATGCCACCTTGATGGAAAGCGTGCCCACCGATTCCAATGCCCACCGCAAGGAGGCCTTCGGTCCATTCGCCTTGCTCGAACCCTTCCGCACTTTCGATGAGGTGATCGACAAGGTCAACGACTCCGACTTCGGCCTGCAGGCGGGCATTTTCACCGACAGCCTTGCCAACGCCATGCGAGCCTGGAACGAACTGGAGCAAGGCGGCGTCATCGTCAACGACGTGCCCAGTTTCCGCGTGGATAACATGCCTTATGGCGGCGTGAAGCTCTCCGGCATCGGCCGCGAGGGCATCCGCTACGCCATCGAGGACATGACCGAGATACGCCTGATGGTGATGCGCGAGATCTGACTTAGAACGTCACCCCGGCGCGAATGCTGGGGTGACGCCCCCGGCGGCCTGGGCGCGCCCACGGGGCTGGCTGTCACGTGACTGTCTTGCATGGATGCTTAGCTTCCTTGAGGCCGACCACGAGAGCATTGCCCATGCAGACCGAAGCCGCTGTCGCCGCTCCACCCTCCAGTCAGGGATCCGGCCGTCTATTTGCACTTGTCTTTGGCGTGATCCTGCTGATTGGCGGCATCTACGCCGGCATGCATCTGGTGCAAGACCTGTCGATCGTTCGCACCCACGCCACCGGCCCTTTCATCCTGCTTGGCATTGCGCTGCTGATTGCCTTGGGGTTCGAGTTCGTCAACGGCTTCCATGACACCGCCAACGCGGTGGCCACCGTGATCTATACCAACTCGATGCCGGCCAACATGGCGGTGATCTGGTCGGGCGCCTTCAACTTTCTCGGGGTGCTGACCTCGTCCGGCGCGGTGGCCTTCACGGTGGTCTCGCTGCTGCCGGTGGAGCTCATTCTGCAGGTGGGAAGCCAGGCGGGCTTCTCCATGGTGTTCGCGCTGTTGTTTGCGGCGATCCTGTGGAACCTCGGCACCTGGTACTTCGGCTTGCCCAACTCTTCGTCGCATACGCTGATCGGCTCAATCATCGGTGTGGGCCTGGCCAATCAGCTGATCTCGGAGCATACCGGCACCAGCGGCGTCGACTGGACCGCTGCCAGCGGCGTGTTCAAGGGCCTGATCTTCTCGCCCATTGCCGGATTTATCCTCGCCGGCCTGTTGATGCTGATCCTCAAGGCCGTGGTGAAGATTCCCGCGCTATACCGCGCCCCGGAAGGCAAGAAGCCGCCGCCGTGGCCGATCCGGGCGCTGCTGGTGCTTACCTGCACCGGTGTGAGCTTCAGTCACGGCTCCAACGACGGCCAGAAAGGCATGGGCCTGATCATGCTGATCCTGATCGGCACCGTACCCACCGCCTATGCCCTGAACGGTGCCGTGACCGGCGGACAGGTGAAGAGCTTCCATGAGGTTTCCGTGGAAGCCCGGCAGGTGCTTGGCACCATCGACCATGGCACGGCCGTCAGCGGCGATGCACGCGCCCAGGTCACCGCCGCCGTGCAGCAGCGCGCGCTACTGCCAACCACGGGGCCGGCGCTGGCCGAGCTCATTGCCGATATCGATCAGCAGGTGGGCAGCCGTACCTCGCTGCGCGCCGTGCCGCCCGAGCAGATGGGCAACGTGCGCAATGACATCTACCTGGCCAACGCGGCGATTCCGCTGGTGCTGACGCAGCCGGGGCTCACCAAGGAACAGACCGCCACGCTTACCACCTGGCGCGGCCTGGGCACCCAGGCCATTCAGTTCATTCCGCCCTGGGTCAAAGTGGCGGTGGCGCTCGCGCTTGGCCTGGGCACCATGGTGGGCTGGAAACGCATCGTAGTGACGGTGGGCGAGAAGATCGGCAAGGAACACCTGACCTATGCACAGGGCGCCTCGGCCGAGCTGGTGGCAATGAGCCTGATCCAGGCGGCGGACATGTACCACTTGCCGGTAAGCACCACGCACGTACTTACCTCGGGCGTGGCCGGCACCATGGCGGCGAACGGCTCGGGCCTGCAATGGGCCACCGTTCGTAACCTGCTGATGGCATGGGTGCTTACCCTGCCCGCCTCGATCTTGCTGGCCGGTGGCCTGTACATTGTCTTCCGCCACGTGTTCTGAGCGTTACAGCTCCCAGCGGGCGTTGACCTGAGCGCCGGACCGGACTGACCGTCCGGCTCTAGCCAGGCATCCGCTCTTCACCCGCCATGTATGGCGCTGCGGGCACGGGTGTTGTTCAATCATCAGGCCCGCTCCGGCGGGCCTGAGACGTCGCGTCCCCCTTATGGAGCTACCTGGATGCACGCGAAGACAGCCGTTGGCCTTGGCGCCCTACTGGCAATGGCAACCGCGTGGGCGCAGTCCGGCCCGCCGCCGGTTGCCCAGCCCGCCCGTTCGCAAACCGCACCCGCACCCGCCTCCGCCATCGAGCTGCAGACCGTTACCGTTCGCGGCGAACAACCCGGACCGGCCCTGTGGGAGGTGCGCAAGGGCGACCACGTGATGTGGGTAATCGGAACGCTGTCGCCGCTACCCAAAGATGCGCAAT
Source organism: uncultured Gammaproteobacteria bacterium (assembly GCA_963783075.1). Taxonomy (GTDB): domain Bacteria; phylum Pseudomonadota; class Gammaproteobacteria; order Xanthomonadales; family Rhodanobacteraceae; genus Dyella. The sequence goes on from CAWAMF010000007.1 coordinate 352,736, forward strand.
GGCAATGGACCAAGTTGGAGGACGCGCTTGCGCGCGCGTCGGAACTGCTGGAAGCGCCCTCGGCCCACCTGAAAATGCCGCCCAGCTTGTTCTCCCGCCTGGCCCTGCAACCGGCGGCGCAGCTCAACCCCGAAGGCGCCACGCTGCAAAGCCTGCTTCCGCCGGAGATGTATACGCGCTGGGAAGTGCTCAAGCATCAATACCTGGGCAACGATGATGCGCTGGAATTTCGGCGACCCATCGTGGTGGCCGAGCAGTTGTACGACAAGGCGCTGACCGCCAACGGCTTGAGCAACGAAGTCGATGTGCCCGACATGGTGGAGAAGCTCGCCCACCGCCACGGCACCCGCGTCATCGGCGTGCGATACGAACTGCTGATCACCCACGCGCCTGCCACGGCCCCGACCATGGACCAGAGCCAGCAGCAGGGTATTGCCTGCCTGGACGAAACCATGGGCATGGTGGAGCACGATCTTCCCAAGCTCACCCAGCGCGCCAACGCCTGGGCAACCGGCGACATGAAAACGCTGCAGCAGCTGATGCAGAACAGCCACTACGAACCCTGCGTGGTAGCCGCCATCAACGGCGACTTCGAGCATCAGCTCAATATTCCAGACCTGCCCCAACGCATCGAGGACGCATGGATCGCCGCCGCGCAAGAGGCGCTGACCCGCAACAAGCGCACCGTGGCAATTTTGTCGATGGATCAGGTGATGGCGCCGGACGGCTATATCGCCAAGCTCAAGTCACTGGGCTACATCGTGCGTGCACCAGACGACCTGGGGCCTTAGGAAAGACTCGTCGCCCGGTCTTTTGAGGAACCGGGCGACGGTTTCCAACCAACGCTTACTTCGCGCCGAACAACGTCGCGGCATCCGACTTGAAGGCCGCCGCACTGGTCGAGCGGCTGTAGAACATGTGCCCGCCCGGATAGATCGACAGCTTCACGCGCTGCGCCTGGCCGAAGCTGGGCATCTGGTCGATGATCAGGCGCGAGGTGAAGAACGGGCACGACAGGTCGTTGTAGCCGTGCACGATCAGCACCTTCATGTTCGGATCGTTGGCAATCGCCTTGCGCAGGTCGCCCACCGGCTTGTCGTCAGCGTTGCCACGATCCCATGCCTTGTTGACGGCGTACGACAGCGCTTCGTAATGCGCGTCGGTCTTCCAGCCCACTTCGCGGGTGACGAAGTCGACCACGGCGCTGGTGGTCGGGGCGAGCAAGGCTTCCAGGATGGGATCGCCCGACTGGCGCTCGGCAGAACCCGGGAACGGATCGAACGCGGTCACGTTGGAGTCGTAAACGCTGCCGATTTTCTTCTCGCCACGATGCGCTTCGCGCAGGAACGTATCGATGTCGACGCGGCCATCGAGCTTGGCCACTAACGCCGGATCAAGACCTGTATAGGCCGATACCTTCTGCACCATGCGGCTGATCGCGCCCGGATCCGAACGGCCGGCGAGGAAGTCGGTGACGAACTGGGTGCGTACGTAGTTTTCCACGTCGGCCATGGCGGCAGGCGTCAGCTTGCCCTGGCTTTCCAGGTGCCCGGCGGTCATCGACGGCAGGTTGATCATCCACGGCAGCGGCGACAGCCCATCGCCATCGCCAATCGCGGCGGGGTCCAGATACGGCGACACCATCACCAGGCCGTTCACGCCCACGCCCATCTTGGTCTGCAAGGCATAGGCGATGCGCGGCGCGCGATAGCCGCCATAGCTTTCACCCATCACGTACTTGGGTGCACGCAGGCGACCATGCTTGACCAGCCAGTCGTAGACCACGCGCGACAGATACTTGATGTCCGCTTCGGTCGAGTAGAAATCCTTCTTGGTCTGGTCCTCGTCCTCCAGCGAACGGGAGAAACCCGTGCCGACCGGATCGATGAACACCAGGTCGCTCATGTCCAGCCAGGTGTTGGGATTGTCCTGCGTTATCGCCGCATCGGACGGCGCATCGCCATCAACGCCAAACTGGATGCGCTTGGGGCCAATGGCGCCCATGTTGAGATACACCGACGATGCGCCCGGGCCGCCGTTGAAGGCGAAGGTCACCGGCCGACGCGGATCGTTGCCGGGAACGGTGTACGCGGTATAGACCACCTCGGCAATCTTCTTGCCCTTGGCGTCGCGCACCGGAATGGTGCCCACCGTCGCTTCGTAAGAAAGCGAGCGGCCGCCCACGCGAACGGTTTGCTTGATCGTCTTGTCCGCCGGCAACGGCGGCAGCTCGGCGTCAAATTTCTTTTCAGCGCCGGCGTCGGCCGCCGGCTTGGCGTCTGCGGCCGCCATCGCGCTCCACGGCGCAAACGTCAGGCCCGCCACGAACACGGCAGCACACCACGCGGCACCGCGCGCCACACGGGCAACACGACCACGGACAGGAAGCTCACGAATCATCAGGTGTCTCACAGGAAGGGATTTCAAAAGGAAGCGCCAAACTCACCAGGACGCGCCTCGCCACCCGCCCCGAAGGAAGACGGCCCGGCACGCGCCTAGTGCGAATCCCATACATGCGGCAAGCCGCCCTCGTGTCACCAGTGCCGTAAGGCAGGGGCCGGCCATTTGATACCGTGGCGAAACGCGGCCGCCCCGATTTGCCTGACGACGGTGCGGCCCCGCAGCGGCTCGGCCGTGGTCAGGCTGCCCTGAGCCGTCGTGAAAACTTTCGGCGCCGACTCGGAGGATGTCCGCCACTCGTGTGTTATATCTCCGCCGCCATCGGGGGAAGGCTCAAGGGTTCCAAAACGACCTGACTCGATGATCAACGGCGGCACTGAGGGACCCTTCCGCCTGGCTTTGGCACTCCGATATAGAGAATTGGTCACGCAATGATGTTTTCGCTGTTCGCTCGCCGCCGGTGTGTCGTCGCGATACTGGCCTCGTCGCTGTTGGCCGGTTGTGCCGTGGGGCCGGACTTCAAGCGACCTGCCGCGCCCGAGGTGGGCGAGTACACCGCCCACCCCGTCACCACCACGGTTGCCACCGAAAACGTCGCGGGCGGCGAGGCGCAACGCTTTGCTACCGGCAGTGATATTCCCGGGGACTGGTGGACACTGTTTCACTCCAAGGCGCTCAATGAGCTGATCGAGCAGTCGCTTGCCAACAATCACGACCTCAAGGCGGCGCAAGCCGCGTTGTCGGTGGCAAGGGAGAATGTGCTGGCCCAGCGCGGCACGTACTACCCGAGTGTGGCGGCGAATTTCTCGGCCACCCGCCAGCGGCAATCGGGCACTATTTCCCCTACCCCCAACTCCAACACCTTTCTGTACAACCTGTTTACTCCGCAGGTCAGCGTTTCCTATGTGCCCGACATCTTCGGCCTGAACCGTCGCACGGTGGAGTCGGTGCAGGCGCAGGAGCAGGCGGTTCGGTTCCAGATGATCGCCACGCAGATCACCTTGAGCACGAATGTGGTGGCCGCCGCCGTGCAGCTCGCCGCCTTGCAGGCGCAAGTGGATGCCACACGCGAGCTGGTCGACATCAACGCGCATATGGTGAAGATTCTGCGCGACCAATTCGCCAAGGGTTATGCCAGTGGCCTGGATCTGGCCGCGCAGGAATCGCAGCTTGAACAAACCAACGCCACGCTGCCGCCGCTGCTCAAGCAACTGGCGCAACAGCGCGACCTGCTGGCCGTACTGGTGGGTCAGTTCCCCAGCCAGGCATCGGACCAGTCATTCGATCTGTTGAACCTGCAGTTGCCGCAGGAGCTGCCGGTAAGCCTGCCTTCGACACTGGTGGCGCAGCGCCCGGACGTGCTGCAGGCCGAGGCCAACATGCATGCGGCCAGCGCACAGATCGGCGTCGCCATCGCCAACCGTCTGCCCAATATCGTGTTGAGCGCTAACACCGGTAGCACGGCCTTGGCCATGGACCAATTGTTCAAGTCGGGCACGGGTTTCTGGGGCATCGGTGCGGACATCACCGCGCCGATTTTCCAGGGCGGTACGCTGCTGCATCAGGAACGCGCCGCCAAGGCCGCCTACGTGGAGGCTGCCGAGCAATATCGCAGCACGGTGATGACGGCCTTCCAGAACGTCGCCGACACGCTGGTCGCGCTCGATCAGGACGCCGCCGGCCTCAAGGCCGCCGCTGCGGCCACGGACGCAGCCAAGCGCACGCTGGATTTATCGCAGCGACAATGGCAGGCCGGCTATGCGAACTATCTCTCGTTGTTGAGTGCGGAACAGTCCTATCAGCAAGCGCGAATCAACCTGGTGCAAGCCCAGGCCAACCGGTACGCCGACACGGCGGCGCTGTTTCAGGCGCTGGGTGGCGGATGGTGGAATCGCGCGGATCTAGCCCAGGATAAAAATGAAAAATAAAGTGTTTTACGAAGCGCCAACCACCAGGCGCTGGGGCAAAGCTGCGCGCGTTTCCATGCTTGCCCCGCTGCTGGTGGCAACATGGGTGGTTACCGGCTGCTCGAGCAAAACCGACGAAGGCACGCCGGCCCCCTCGGTCACGGCCACCAACGTGACACTGACGCCTGACCAGCGGAAGAACATTCGCCTGGCTACGGTTGAACGCTCCAAGATCCACCGAACGGTAGAAGCCACCGGCTCGGTGGATTTCAACAACGATCAGGCCACCGCCGTGCTGGCGCCCATCTCCGGCCCGGTATCGCGGCTGCTGGTGGACATTGGCGACCACGTCAACAAGGGTGATCCGCTCGCGCTGGTGGATTCGCCGGACTACGCCGCCGCCATCAGCGCCTATCGCAAGGCGCTCACCACCGCGCACACGGCCCGCCGGCTGGCCGATCTGGAAAAGGATCTGGTCGAACACCAGGGCGTGGCCAAGCGCGAAGAGGACCAGGCCGAAGCGGACGCCGCCAATGCGGACGCCGACGTCGATGCCGCGCTGAAAGCGCTCATCTCGCTCAATGTCGACCCCAAGGTCATCAAGGCTGTCGAGCAGGGCCAATCGATTTCACCGATCAGTGGCGTCATCCGTTCGCCGATGGCCGGCACCGTAGTGGATAGGCAGATCACGCCGGGCCAGCTGCTTCAGGCCGGCACCACGCCGTGTTTTACGGTGGCTGATCTGTCGCGCGTGTGGGTGATGGCGCAGGTTGCCGAGCCCGACCTTGCGTCCGTGGCGGTTGGCGATTCCGCCGACGTGGCGACCGGTGCCGGTTCCGCAAACCTTACCGGCACCGTGGCAAAGGTCTCGGCGCTGGTAGACCCGGATACGCGACTGGTGCCCGCGCGTGTCGTTGTCGACAATCCGCAGGGCCTGCTGAAGAAACAGATGTACGTCAACGTGCGGATTCACTCACGCCAGGAGACCAACGGATTGCTGGTTCCCGTATCAGCCCTGCTGCGCGACGACGAGAACCTGCCGTTTGTCTACGTGGCCCAGCACGACGGCAGCTTTGCGCGGCGGTCAGTCACCTTGGGTTATCGCACCGGTGACCAGTTCGACATTCCCGCCGGCCTGCAGGCTGGCGAGCAAGTCGTGGTCGATGGCGGCATTTTCGTCCAGTTCATGCAAAACCAATGAGCGACCAGCTTCCTCCTGCCGTATCGCCGTCACGCACGGCGTCGATGATGAACCGGATCGTGGCCGCGTCACTGGGCCAGCCTTTTCTCGTCATCCTCATGACACTGCTATTGACCGGCGCCGGCGCACACTCGCTGCAGCGCCTGCCGGTAGACGCCTACCCTGACCTCTCGCCGCCTATCGTGGAAATCATCACGCAATGGCCGGGACACGCCGCCGAGGAAGTGGAGCGGCTGATCACCGTGCCGGTCGAGCTGGGCATGAACGGCGTGCCGAAAACCACGACGACGCGCTCCATTTCGCTCTATGGCTTGTCCGACGTCATCATCACGTACCAGACGGGCACGGATAACAACTTCGCGCGCCAGGAGGTTTTCAATCGACTGGGTGACCTGACCCTGCCGAGCGGCGTGACGCCATCGGTGTCGCCACTGTCAGCGCCTTCGGGCCTGATCTATCGCTATGTGTTGCAGAGCACCGACCGCTCACCGATGGAACTCAAGACCTTTGAGGACTGGACGGTCGAGCCGCAATACAAATCGGTGCCAGGCGTGGCGGATGATTCCGGCTTCGGCGGCGGCACCATGCAATACCAGGTGCTGCTGGATCAGACCAAGATTGCCGCCGTTGGCCTGTCCGCCGTGCAAGTGGAGGCTGCACTAACCGCCAACAACGCCAACGCCGGCGGCGGATTCTATTCGCAAGGCGGCCAGTTCTATTACGTGCGCGGTGCCGGGCGTGTGGAAACGCTGGAGGACATCGGCAACGTAGTGGTGGCGGTGCACAACGGCACGCCGGTGCTGGTGAAAGATGTCGGTCGCGTGGTTATCGGCATTGCGCCGCGCCTCGGTGAATTTGGCTATGAGAAACAGGACGACGCCGTGGAAGGCGTGATCCTGTTGCGTACCGGTGAAAAGACCCAGGACGTCCTCAAGCGCGTCGAAGCGAAAACCAGGGAACTCAACGAACAGATTCTTCCCAAGGACGTCAAGGTCGTTCCTTTCTACGATCGCATCGACCTGATCGCGCTCACCACCAAAATCGTGGAAGACAACCTGCTGCGCGGCATGCTGCTGGTGGTAGTGATCCTCATCTTCTTTCTCTACGACTTTCGCGCGGGCCTGATTGTTGCCACGACGATTCCGCTGGCCTTGTTCTTCGCGTTTATTTGCCTGGATCTGCAAGGCGCGTCCGCGAATTTGTTGTCGATTGGCGCGGTGGATTTCGGCATCCTGGTCGATGCGGCCGTGGTAATGGTGGAGAACATTTTCCGCCAGATTGCCGAGCGAAAAGGCACACCGATCAACGTCAAGGACATCATCCGGGACGCCGCCGCGGAGGTGGATCGCCCGCTGTTCTATGCCGTCGCCGTAATCGTAGTCAGCTTCCTGCCGATCTACGTACTGTCTGGCCCATCAGGCACGTTGTTCAAGCCCATGGCCGACACCATGATCTTCGCCCTGATCGGCTCCCTGGTGATTACGTTGACGCTGCTGCCCGTGCTCTGCGCCGTATTCATGCGCAAAGGGGTGCAGGAACGGCGCAATCGCGTGTTCGAGGCGATCAAGTCGGTTTACGTGAAGGGGCTGGATTTTTGCCTCGCCCGCCCGTGGGGAACGGCGATTGCCTCGGCCATCGTGCTCGTGGTTTCGCTGCTGCTCATTCCTCGCATCGGCGCTGAGTTCATGCCGCAGCTGGACGAAGGCGCGCTATGGGTGCGCGCCACCATGCCCTACACCATCTCATTCGAGGAAGCGTCGAAGATTACGCCCAGGGTGCGCGATGTATTGCGTTCGTTTCCGGAGGTAACCACCGTCGCCTCCGAACTGGGTCGCCCCGATGACGGCACCGACTCCACCGGCTTCTTCAACGTCGAGTTCTATGTGGGCCTCAAGCCCTATGCACAGTGGACCGGCGCGTATCGCAACAAAGCCGCCTTGATCGAAGCCATCAACCAGAAACTGCAGGCCTTCCCCGGCATCATCTTCAATTACACCCAGCCCGCGGAAGACGCCGTGGACGAAGCGGAAACCGGCCTGAAAAGCGCGCTGGCGGTGAAGGTGTTTGGCCCTGACCTGGTGACGCTGGAGCAAAAGGGAAAGAGCATCAAGCAGGTGCTGGAACACGTGCGCGGCATCCGCGACGTCACCCTGGTGCAGGAGTTGGGGCAACCCAGCCTCAGCATCAATATCGATCGCGCCAAGATCGCCCGCTATGGCCTCAACGTTTCCGACATCAATGGCCTGATCCAGACTGCCATAGGCGGCGATGTCGCCACACAGGTGGTCCAAGGCGAAAAGCAGTTCGATCTCGTCGTTCGACTCGAGCAGCAATACCGAGACAACCCCGAAGAGATCAAAAATATCCTGGTGACGACGCCCGCCGGGCAGCAGATTCCGCTCAAGGAATTTGCCGACATCGAGGAAATCAACGGCGCGTCGTTCATCTATCGCCAGGACAATTCCCGCTACATCGGCGTGCAGTTCTCGGTGGAGGGGCGCGATCTCGCCGGCGCGGTGGAAGATGCCATTCAACAGGTCAACGGCAAGGTCAAGCTGCCGCAGGGTTATCGCCTTGACTGGGGCGGTGAATACACCGAATACACCGCCTCGCGTGCCCAGTTGAACGTCATCCTGCCGCTGACGCTGGCGTTGATCTTCCTGCTGCTGTTCACGCTCTACAGCAACTTCAAGTTCCCCTTCATCACCGTGCTGGGCGTGCTGCTGTCGGCACCGGTGGGCGGCATCGTGGCGCTGTGGATCACCGGGACGCCATTCTCGGTGTCCTCTGGCATCGGCTTCCTGGCCTTGTTTGGCGTTTCGGTACAGACCGCTGTCGTCTACATCTCCTACGTCAACGAACTTCGCCGCGGCGGCACTAGCCTCACCGACGCCATCCGTGAAGGTGCCATCCTGCGATTGCGTCCGATCATGATGACTGCACTGGTCGCCGCCTTGGGTCTGCTACCGGCCGCACTGGCCACCGGCGTTGGCACCGATACCCAACGACCCTTCGCCCTGGTCATCGTCAGCGGCCTGTTCACCCGACTCTTGATCAGCGTTTTTCTCATGCCGGTGCTCTACGCCCTGGTTGCAAGGCCCGATGACAGGCTGGAGGTGTGAGGTGACTGACGATGGGCCGAAAGTCACCCGTGACTTCTCACAGACGGCGGCCGGCTCATAAGTCCGTACGCTCCTGGGCACCCAACTTCGGGTGCGATGGGGTGTCTGGCCATGGATCGTCGCAAGCGTATTCGCAGCACCGCCTATGTCCTTGGATGCATCGGCATTGCAGCCGCCACCTCTGCGCTGGCTACCGAGATACCGCAAGACGGTAGCGCCTTAGCCGGAGCGGCGCACGAAGGCTGCAACCACCTGGACGCCCGGGCGTGCGTCGAGCAGGCCTTGGTGGCCATGGGCGGGCGAAAGAAACTTGCCGACATCGTCAACGTTCATTACCAGACCGCTAGCCACGTGGCGCTTACCGAACAATCCTATCGGCAGCAGCCTTTCATCACGGCGTACGAGCGCGATGACCTCACCATCGATTTCGACAAGCAGCGCCTGCTGCGCGTCGCCAAGGTGGTTTGGCCAGAATCGGATCCGCATCAGTTCGAAGTGAGCCAGACCCTGGTGGCGACACCGCAAGGAGGCGTCTATCGCACCGAGAAGGATGATCGCCCGTGCGCCCTCGCCGATCTTGACAGCACTCGCGATGCACTCGCGTTGGGGCCTGAGCGGCTCTTGCTCACGGCTTCCGCCGCACCCGACCTGCACTATGCCACCTCGCAATGGTTGCGTGGTACCGCGCATGCCGTCGTTGAATTCACGTGGCAGGGTTCACCCATCCGTGTCCTGCTCAACGGTTACAACCATCTGCCCGATGCGATGGAAAGCACGCGCGCCTTCAACGACTTCTGGTTTGCCTGGGGCGACGTCGAGCAGCGGGTCTACTTCGACAACTGGCACCTTTTCCAGGGCCTGGTGCTGCCGACCACCATGGTCGAAACGCGCAATGGCACCACCTTGCAATCCACACAGATTCTGGACGCCACGTTCAACGACAAGCTCGACGACCAGCGGTTTGCCATGAGTGCCGATGCGACATCGAAGAGCGCACAGTCCAAGGGCTGGAACCGCAGCTTCAGCGACAAGGCGCGCGTGGAGCTGGCGCCAGGCATCGAGCTCTACCAGGGCGCCTGGAATACCACGCTGATCAAGCAGGATGATGGCGTGCTGGTGCTGGAGGCGCCGATCTCATCGTCCTACGTGCAAGGCATTTTCGCCAAGGTGCGCAGTGAGTATCCCGATCAACCGATCAAGGGTGTACTGACAACCTCCGACTCCTGGCCGCACATGGCCGGCGTGCGCGAGGCCGTGGCCGAGGGCGTTTCATTGTATGTACTGGATCTCAACCGCCCGATCCTCGAGCGCATGGCATCCGCGCCGCACACCCTGCACCCCGACGCGCTGCAGAATCAGCCCAAGGCACCGCAATGGAACAACGTCGATGACAAATTCGAACTGGGTCATGGCAAGAACCGCGTGGTGCTCTATCCCATCCGCGGCGCTTCCACCGAGCGCCAGTACATGGTGTATTTCCCGGAACGTCATCTGCTTTATGCCAGCGACACGCTGGCGCTCAACCCCGATCACACTTTGTACGACGTGCAGCTGATGCATGAGGTTCTACAGGCGGTAGAACGCGAGCATCTGAAGGTGGACACGGTTTACGCGATGCACGAAGGGCCCACGCCATGGGCTGATGTCGTGAAGCTGGTCGGCAAATCCACGTGACGGCGGCAATGCCGGCCGTCACTTCAAGGTCAACAGACCACCCGACAGGGCTGCCGCCCCATCGCTGCCACCGAGTGCCAGCGCCGCGTTGATGTCGGCCTTTGGCCGGCAATCCCATGTCGACACCGGAATGCGCTGGCTGGCCTGAAGGTAGTAACGGTCGCGATGAAGGAACAGCGTGGGGAGTTTCGGATAATGCCGCGTAAGCAACACCAGGGTGTTGCGCCGCGCCGCTGGGGTCTGTTCGGGCAACGGCACGCTATCGACGTAGCCACCGTCGATGGCGACGCTTCCATTGACTTGCCGCGCACGCATCAGCGGCGGTGCAGCGGCAGCCGCGGCCAGCAACGTCTGCGCCTCTTCCAGGGTGGTGCATTGCTGCAGGGTCACGAAATCCTGTCGAAGCCCGAGCATGCGCGGCAGCCCAGGGTGCAGACGGCCCCACACCCATTTGTCCACCAGGTAAGCCAACGTGCCGGCGACCGCCGATCCGCCAAGGCCCAGCGCGCGAGCCGGACGGGTCAAGGCAATCTGCAGCTGTTGCGGTGCCTGGCGCAAGGCGTCGAAGGTTTCCTCGTTGAGAAACGAGGTGAGCCAGGCGGGATAGATGCGCTGATGGGCGAATCGCCCTTCTGAGGGGTCGGCAGCGCGCCACTGAAAAATCCTTGCGTTGCCGCTGAACAGTTGCTGGCAGGAGTCGAAGGCGCGCCGCAGCCCATCCGTAGCCACCGCCGCCGTGGCGATTGCTGCGCCGGCACTGGTGCCAACCAGCGTGTTGGGCAACTGCCAACCAAGATTCAGCCACTGAGTAACCGCACCCGCTTGCCACCAGCAGCGATTGCCGCCGCCGGCGAAGATCATCGTCTCGATCTTCGACAAATTCAGCCCTGTCACTGCCTGGATTTGCATGATGTCGTGAGCGTAGCGGCTGGATTTCAATGGGTGGGGGCGCAAGCGCCACAGTCAAGGCTAAACAAATGTCATTAGGCGTGCATCTCCTGCCAGCGGAAATAGCGCCGATGGGCTAGCTGCAGCAGGTCCAGGTCTTCCCGGGTATCGCCATAGGCATAGACCACCGGGAAGGTGCGGAGGTCGTAGCATTCGTGCACGCGTCGGGGCTTTTCCTTGCTGACGCATTGTGCGCCCCGGTAGCGGCCGGTAAGCATGCCGCCCCTGACCTCAAGCTCCGAGCAGATCAACTCGAGCTCGTGCTGCTCACACCAGTGCGCGAGATAGACGTCGAGTGCACCCGAGACGACGACGACCTTGTCGCCCTGCTGCTTGTGCCACCGAATGCGTTCCAGCGCGACATCACGCAACACGCCGGGTAGCACGTCCTGTGCAAAGCGCCGCCCTTGTTCCCTGGCGAGCGAAGCATCCACGCCGGCAAGCCCAAAGCGAACAGCGCAGGCGCGCATGAGATTGCTCGGCACCAGCTTCAGCTTGTAGCCGACGAGCATGGGTGCCAGCACGATGCTTGCCAGCATGCGCCGCTTCGGCGGCACCGCGTATTCCAGAAAGGGCCGAAACATTTCGCGATGCGTGATCGTTCCATCGAAATCGAATAAGGCAAGATTCATAAACATCCCATGTCAAAGTGTAGGAGCGCACCCTGTGCGCGACCGCGGCGCCATGTCGTCGCCGCTCCGTTGGCTTGTCGCGCACAGGGTGCGCTCCTACAAGGGAGGTTACCAAGCGCAGGCACAACGCCCCATCGAAAATCGAAACATGTAGGAGCGCACCCTGTGCGCGACCGCGGCGCCATGTCGTCACCGCTCCGTTGGCTTGTCGCGCAGGGTGCGCTCCTACAAGGGAGGTTACCCGTGGGCACAACCGCCTCATCGAAATCGAATCGTGTAGGAGCGCACCCTGTGCGCGACCGCGGCGCCATGTCGTCACCGCTCCGTTGGCTTGTCGCGCACAGGGTGCGCCCCTACAGGGGAGTTTCCGCCAGTCGCAAACGCGCCACGTCGCGCAGCGGCGGCGCGCCAAATTGGCGACTGTATTCACGGCTGAATTGCGACGGACTTTCATAGCCCACGCGATGCGCAGCGGTGGCCACGTCGACCTGCCCAGCCAACAGCAAGCGCCGCGCTTCATGCAGCCGCAGTTGCTTCTGGTACTGCAACGGACTCATCGCCGTGATGGCGCGAAAGTGGTGGTGCAGTGACGATGCGCTCATGTTGACGCGCCCTGCCAACGCCTCGATGCGCAACGGTTCGTGATAGTGCCGACGCAGCCACTCGATCGCACGCGATACCTGATGACCCTGGCTGCCGGATGTGGCGATCTGCGCCAGCCGTGCACCCTGCTCGCCGGTAAGCAGGCGATAGAGCAGTTCGCGTTCGATCAGCGGCCCCAGCACGGCGAGATCGCGTGAGGTATCCAGCAGGCGGGCAAGCCGCAGCAGGGGATCGAGCAAGCCGGCATCCAGCGGCGTCAAAGTAAGCCCGGGCGACGAGGCACTGCCGGCGCGCGCGTGCTCTACCTCCGGCAGCAGCTCGCGGATGCGCTGCAGATCGAGTCGGTAGGTCAGGCACAGGCATGGCTCGTCCGGCGACGCGCGCAGCACCTGCGAGGACACCGGCACGTCAACCGAGGTCACCAGGTACGAGGCCGGCTCGTGCACGAACAGTTGCTGCCCCAGCAGAATCTGCTTGGCACCCTGCAGCGCCAACCCGAGTCCCGGCTCGTACATGGCACAGGTGGGCGCGCCCGGGACATCGGCGCGAAACAGGCTCAGGGCCGGCCAGTGGGTGGTGTGCACGCCTTGCCGCGACGCCAATCGTGCAACGATCACTGTCAATTCCTCGCGGTCCTGGTCCAGGCGTGAATCAAGCGAGGGGGAAGAAGGGCTACGGTTCATGACATTACCGAAAAATCGAACCTCGATAGATTGCCTGTTCCTCCACTTCTTGGCGAGCGTGGCAGAGCGGTTGCAACAGGATCAGGCAAGCATCTCGCAGGATCCGGCTACCGCCCGCGGGGCGCGGCTCGCATACTGCCTGCCTCGCTGAACATCGTCCTCAAGGAGTTACGCATGGCCCTCTCGATTCGCGGCTACGCCGCCCAGTCCGCAACCACGCCACTGGCCGCCCACGATTTCCAGCGCCGCGACGCGCGCCCGGACGACGTGGTGATCGACATCCTTTACTGCGGCGTCTGCCACACCGATATCCATCAGGCCCGCAACGAATGGCACGGCAGCATCTATCCGATCGTGCCGGGCCACGAAATCGTCGGCCGCGTCAGCGCGGTGGGCGACAAGGTCACCGGCTTCAAGGTCGGCGAAATGGTCGGCGTCGGCTGCATGGTCGACTCCTGCCAGCATTGTTCCGCCTGCAAAGCCGGCCTTGAGCCGTACTGCCAGGAAGGTCCCACCTGGACCTACAACGGTACCGACCGCCACGATGGCCTGCCCACCTTCGGCGGTTATTCCGAGCGCATCGTGGTATCGGACAAGTTCGTGGTGCGCATCTCCGACAAGCTCGATCCCAAGGCTGCCGCGCCGCTGCTGTGCGCTGGCATCACCACGTGGTCGCCGTTGCGCCACTGGAGAATCGGCAATGGCAGCAAGGTGGCCGTGGTCGGCCTTGGCGGCCTGGGTCATATGGGCCTGAAGTTTGCCAAGGCGATGGGCGCCGACGTGACGCTGTTCACCCGCACGCCCGGCAAGGAAGCTGAAGCACGCCGCCTCGGTGCTGACCACGTGGTGCTGTCGACTGACCCGAAGCAGATGGCCGCCGTGGCTCGCCAGTTCGACTTCATCCTCGACACCGTGCCCTCGCAGCACGACCTCAACCCGTACCTCAACACGCTGACCATCAACGGTGTGCTGTGCCTGGTGGGCCTGCTTGAGGCCATCGAGCCGCCGGTGCAGGCGGGCATGGTGGTGCTGGGTCGCCGCTCGATCTCGGGCTCGGCCATTGGTGGCATCGCCGAGACGCAGGAAATGCTGGATTTCTGCGCTGAGCACGGCATTGTCAGCGACATCGAGATGATCGATATCGCTGACATCAACGACGCGTTCGAGCGCATCCTGAAGAGCGACGTGAAGTATCGCTTCGTGATCGATATCGCCTCGCTCAAGCAGGCTGCCTGAGTTCATGCCGGGCTACCCCTGCGGGTGGCCCGGCGTCTTCCGCGCTTGGATCAGGCGGTTTTCTTGCTGCCGATATGACGGCTGGCCTGGCGAGCTTCGCGCAAGCGTTGTGAGTGCGCTGCCAGCAGATCACCACGGGTGATGATACCCACCATCTGGCGCATCCCTGCCCCGCCCATCACCACCAGGCGGCCAACATCCGTCTCGACCATATGATCGGCGGCTTCGCGCAAGGTGTGGTCTTCGCGCACCACCAGCGGCGGTCGCCGCAGCAGCGCTTCCACCACCAACGCCTCTGACAGGTTGGCATCGAGCAGGTCGCGCCGCGTCACCACGCCCATCAACTGACCATCATCGCCAAGCACGGGAAATCCCTGATGCCTGGCCGTGGCACTGGCGGCTGCCAGCCACGCGCGAACTTCAGCGAGATTCTGCGTGGCGCGCAGACTCACCACGTCGCGGCTGCAAGCATCACCTACGGTGATTCGCTCGAGATAGTCTGCCGCGTACTCCGCCGGCACGCGCACGCCGCGGCGCGCAATCTTCTCGGTCATGATGGTATTGCGCATCATCAAGCCGGATACGAGATACGCCGCTGCGCAGGCCGCCAGCAATGGCAACAGGCCGTGTGGCTGTTGGGTGGTTTCGAAGGCGAACACCACCGAGGTGAGGAACGCCCGCGACGCGCCAGCAAAAATCGCCGCCATGCAGACGAGTGCCGCGACATGCACATCCACATGCAGCCATGGCGCCCACGTGCTCAGCACCAGCCCAAAAACGCCACCGAGCGCACCGCCAATGGTGAACAACGGCGCCAGCGTGCCGCCAGACGTACCACTACCCAGCGCCACCGACCACGACAACAACTTGAGCAGGCAGAGTGCCAGCATGCCGGCCAGGCCGACCTGCCCGGCGATGACCGCGGCGATATTGTTGTAGCCCACGCCCAGCGTGGCGGGCATCGCATAACCGACCACGCCCACCACCACACCGCCGATGGCCGGCCACCACATCCAGTGGATCGGCAGCTTTTCGAAGCCGTCTTCGATGGCATAGGTGAGTCGCGTAATGCCTACGCTGGCCACACCGGTCACCAGGCCCATCGCCATATAGGCGAACAGTGCCGTCAGCGTCGGCGTGGCGATGTCTGGCATCGGGAACATCGGTGCATTGCCTTCGAGCATGTAGCGCACGCCGGTGCCGATCACCGCCGCCAGTGCAACCGGAATCAGCGAGCGAGCGCGACGTTCGAACAACAGCAGTTCGATGGCGAGCAGCACCGAAGAGATCGGCGCGGAGAACACCGCTGCCATGCCGGCCGCTGCACCGGCAGCCAGCAGCGTCTTGCGCTCATCGGCAGTCACATGCAGAAACTGGCCAATCAATGAGCCCAGCGCGCCACCGGTGGCAATGATGGGGCCCTCGGCACCAAACGGGCCGCCGGTGCCGATGGCGATGGCCGAAGACACCGGCTTCAGCCAGGTCATGCGAGCAGGAATTCGGCTCTCGTTGAGCAGCACCTGCTCCATCGCCTCGGGAATGCCGTGGCCGCGAATGGCCCGGGAGCCCCAACGCGCCATCGCGCCGACGATCAGGCCACCCACCACCGGCACGCCAATGACCCAAAGTCCCAGATGGTTGCCGGCAGGACTGCTGAACTCGTAGCTCCAGCGACCATAGAACGCAAGGTTGGTGACCAGGCCGATCAGCGCGGTGAGCGCACGCGCCACCAGCGCCACCACGGCGCCCAGGGCCATAGCGAGAACCTGCGATCCACAACACCCGCCGTCCAAGCGGACGAAAGTGACGCGGCATATGAGCCGCGGCGAGCGTTGAATCCAACGAAGGGGCGAGCGGAAGCGCCGCACGGGAGTGCGGTTCGGGAGTCATATCGGGGTGCATCGGAATGCCGTCGGCAGCGGTTAGCCCCGCAAGGTTACGCGTATATGGGCGCGATAGCTGGCTGGAAAATGAACGGCTGAACGAGGCGAATCAGATGGCGAGCGGGGGAGCTTTTGCGGCGTTCCAGCCCATCATGTTGTAGACCTGATAGCGCAATATGCCCAGGTACTCGTGCAGCGCGATGTCGGCCGCAGCGATATTCCATGCGGCGGGAAAAGGCGTCCACACCGTCGCCACCCAGTCACCCGCCACCGGCTGCGGCGTCATACCGAAGTGACCGAAATACAGCAGGCTGCGTTTCAGATGCGTGCCCGAGGTCACCAGAAGTACGTGCTGCGGTGCATAGGCCATCAGCAGCGGACGGCTAAATTGCGCGTTCTGCCACGTCGTCATGCTGCGGGTTTCCGACATCAGGTCCGACGCAGGAATGCCCAGCTGATTCAACGCGCGCATGTACACCGTCGACTCTGCCTCACCGTGTCCTTGCGAATCGCCACCACTGACCAGCAGGCGGCATTGCTTGCCCGCATCCTTGCAAGCCCGATACAGCTGCGCCCCGCGCAACAGGCGGCCACTGGCGATGAACAACGGCTGCAGCGCCTCGTCTCCCGGCTGCACGGTGCCAGCACCAAGCACCAGGATGACATTGCGCGAGGCCCAATCGACCGGCGGCTGCGCGAGATAGCTCCCCTGCAGGCCGTACACCATCAGGGTGGCAATGGGTCCGCAGGCCACACCAAAGAACAGCAATACCGTCAGCGCCATGACCACATGTCCCCCCGTCCTGCGACGCAGGCGATAGAGCAGCGCAGCCACCAGCAGCATGACCAACAGCATGGTGAGCATGGGCTCCCCCGGATCCGAAAACTCGTGGCATCTTAGAGCCTGACCGCAGCGCGAGGCGAGCGCGCACACTACGAGGCGAAAAGCGCCTACGGAACCGCCTCCCGTGCAAAACGCGACAACCCTTGCAAGGCTTGGAATCTGCGCATGACCACTCTCGTTTTCGTGCACGGCTGGAGCGTTACCACTACCGCAACCTACGGTGCCCTGCCCCAGCGCCTGCAGCAGCGGGCCGTGGCTGAGGGGATGGCACTGGACGTTGCCGATATCTGGCTGTCCGAATACGTGAGCTTCGATGATGTCGTCACCATGTCCGATGTGGTGCGTGCCTTCGATCATGCGCTGCGTGATCTGCATCTACGAGACAGTTGCTTCGCCTGCATCACCCATTCCACCGGCGGCCCGGTGGTGCGTGAGTGGCTGCGTGCGCAGCGTGATCGTTCGGGTGCATTCAGCACCATTCGGCTCACGCACCTGATGATGTTGGCACCGGCCAATTTCGGTTCGGCGCTGGCCCAGCTGGGCAAAGGTGTACTCGGCAAGTTGCGTGCATGGACCGATGGCGTCGAGCCCGGCCAACGCATACTCGATTGGCTGGAGCTGGGCAGCGCCGAGTCGCTGTCGCTCAATCTCGACCATATTCATGGTGACGACCTGGCGCAAAACGACCAATACCTGTTCGTGCTCACCGGCGATCGCCCCAACCGCTCGCTGTACGACCCCATCAACAGCTATACCGGCGAGGACGGCTCCGATGGCGTGGTGCGCATCGCCGCCGCCAATCTCAATGCACACCATGCCGTGCTTGCACAGGATCGCGGCGCGCCGAGCGACATGCTCGCACTGCACTTATCGTCGGCCCCGCGCACAGCCTTCAAACTTGTCCCCGGTGCATCTCATTCGAGCGATACGCAAGGAATCATGGCGGCGGCGCCTGAGGTCACCGTGGATGCCTTGCTGCGCTGCCTGCGGATCAACGATGCCACCGGCTATACGCAGTTGTGCAACGATTTCGACACTGAAAACGCCTTGCGCGACGACGACAAGGTGGAATTGGAATGGGTAGGTCCGTTTCCGTCACGCGTACACATCCATGACCCTCGCAGCCTGTTGATCGTGCGCCTCACCGACGAAGGCGGCGAACCGCTGTTTGGCAGCCGTCTGCTGCTCAACGCGGGCACGCCGCCCAATCCGGACTGGATGCCGGAAGGCTTCATGCTCGATCGGCAGGCCAACAGCCAGCACGCGAACGTGGTGTCGTTCTTTCTCAACCATGCGCTGCTTGCCGGTACCGCACGCGTGACCGAACCGGGCAGCAGGCGCAAGGCGGTGCGCAACGCCATTGCCGCGCACCGCCCGTACGGCGCGACCGTGCAGCCGGCCGATCTCAGTGGATTGGTTCACCATGCGATCGCCAGCACATCGGCGGATGACGATCTGCTTCAGATCATTGGCCCGCACCAGACCACGGTGCTGGACGTGGTGCTGCCGCGAAAGGTGCATGAGGGCGTGTTCCGCCTGACTCGGAAACAGGAGCCGGAAGATTTTCGGCGACCGGTGCGCTGGGGACGTCATTTCCTGAGTTCAGGACGCATCTCTGGCCTCTGTGGCGAATGCAAATCGTGGCTTCCTGGCGGCGCCATAACCCCATTGGCAATCGAGCCGCGTTTCATGGATATGACCTTCCCGGAATCACCCAGCCACCATGTCCAGCGCCCCGCCGGCGACCTCCGCAGCGATTGATGCTTACCACGCTGCCCGCTTTGGCTTAACCTCGCCGCCCATGGATGCCCCTGTGGACGACGATGCGAAGCTGATGCTGGCCTATGCGCACGGCAAGCTGTCCGCATTCGACGCGTTGTATGCGCGACACCGGGGCACGCTGTACCGCTTTCTGCTGCGTACCACCCGCGATGCGCGGCTGGCCGAGGAGTTGTTCCAGGAAACCTGGAGCCGCGTCGTCGCCGCGCGTACGCGTTACACGCCGCAAGCCAAGTTCAGCACCTGGCTGTTGCAGATCGCGCATAACCTGCTGATCGACAGCCATCGACGCAAACGGCCCATGGCAACGGGTGAAGACGCGGAACATGCGCTGGCCAACCTCGCTACACCCGAACACGAACAGCCCGAGCATGTACTGTCCGAGTTCGAGCGTCGCCGCCGATTGCAGCGAGCCATCGAGGAACTGCCCGATGAGCAGCGCACCGCCGTGCTGCTACGCCTGGAGAACGACCTGAGCGTGGATGAAATCGCCCAAGTGACCGGCGTGGGCCGCGAAACTGCCAAGTCGCGACTGCGCTATGCCATGAACCGATTACGCGAACAGTTGGCCGAATGAATACGCACGACCACCACGACGAACCGCTGCCGGGCGAGGACGAGCTGAAGGCGCTCTATCGCAGCCTGCCGCGCAACGAGCCCACACCGGCCCTCGATGAGGCCGTGCGGCGCGCTGCGGCAGCCCCATTGCACACCTCGTCACCACGCCGCATGACGCACTGGCCGGTGGCTGCGGCAAGCGCGGCGGTATTGGTGCTGGCGGCTGGCCTGGGCTGGCATATGCGCGATCAGGTTCCCGCCATGCAGCAGGCGCCCGCACCCGCACACGCACCCGGCGTTTCCGCCAGCACGCCGACGCCGGCAGCTACCGAGGCGCCGACGATCCGCGTCGCGGACGACGACGCAAGCAGGCTCTCGGTGCCGGTCGCCGCTCCAGCCGCTCCCGCGGCAGCTGCCACGATCGCTCCGCACCGAACCCACGAGTCCATCCGTTCGGCGATCCGGCCAAAAGTGGTGGTACCCGCTGCGCCAGCGCCAGCCCGTGAGATGAGCGCCACGCCGGAACCTGTGATGGCGCCGACACAGGCACCGCCTCCGCCACCCGCGCCCGCCGCGCCAATCGCCGCAGCGCCCGCCTACATGCCAATGCCTGCCCCCGCCGAAACACCGATCGGCGGCCACCGGGCGATGACCATGAAGGCAGTCGCCGCCCCGCCCATGCCCGTCACGCCAGCGCCCATGCCTGCGATAGACCCCACGGCGGCCAGCCCCACAGACAGCCCCGCGCAAGAGCTGGACAAGATCCGCCTGCTATTGACCCAGCAACGTCGCGACGAAGCCCTGCAGCGCCTTGCCGCCTTCCAACGCGCGCATCCGGAGGTGACACTGCCGGACGATTTGCGCGCCCAACTGCCCGATCATGACTGACACGCTGTACACCCTCGCCTCCGCTTGCCAGCACGGCGAGGACATCAAGAAAAGCCGCTTTTTCGCCCAGGCCGCACCGGTACAGACGCCCGAGCACGCGCTGGCTTTCATCCGCGAGGTGAGCGATGCCGCGGCCACGCATAACTGTTGGGCCTATCGCATCGGCCAGGACTATCGCTTCAACGACGACGGCGAGCCGGGCGGCACGGCCGGTCGTCCGATTTTGCAGGCCATCGAGGGCCAGGGTATCGATCGCGCGGTGGTCGTGGTGACGCGCTGGTATGGCGGCATCAAGCTCGGCGCTGGCGGGCTGGTACGCGCCTACGGCGGCACGGCGGCCGAATGCCTGCGCCGCGCAGAACGCGTGCCCATCGTGGCGATGGCACGACTAGAGCTACGTTGCGACTTCGCCGAGCTGGCCTTGCTGAAGGCGCGCCTGCGCGAGCTCGATGCCGAGATCGAGCGGGAGCACTTCGACATGGACGGCGTGGAACTCCAGATCCATTTGCCTGAAACACGCGTCGATGAAACGCTGTCCCGCATCACCGATATCAGCCGTGGTCGCTATAGCGGAAGGCGGCTGGATTGATATCGGGGGCAGCCTGCCCCACGTTGACTAGGTTGCCGAGCGCTGGTCGCGCACAGGGTGCGTGCGACACCACCATGTAGACCAGCCTTACTGAAACCCTCACCGCCCGCGAGACCCCATGAGCGAACCCGCTGCCACGCCCCGCCCATCACGCCGTCTCGGCACCCTGCTGCAGCTATGGCCGTTCCTGCGGCCCCACCGGGCGCTGGCCATCGGCTGGCTGGTATTCCTGGGCATATCGTCGAGTGCCACCCTGGTGTTGCCGATAGCGGTGCGCCACATGATCGACCAGGGCTTTGGCCACTCCAGCGAGGCGGCGATCAACACCACCTTCCTGGGCCTCTTCGGCGTGGCGCTGGTGCTCGCCTTCGCCACCGCGGCGCGCTACTACTGCATCACGTTGCTTGGCGAGCGTGCGCTGGCTTCGCTGCGTTCCAAGTTGCTACGCGCATGTGATCCGGCTCGATGTGGGTTTCTTCGAACGCAGCCGCGTGGGTGAACTGACCTCGCGCCTGGGTACCGATACCGAAGTGATCCAGGCGCTGATCGGCTCGGGCATTTCGGTGGCGCTGCGCAGTGCAGTGATGCTGCTGGGCGCCACCGCCATGATGGTGTGGACCAGCCCGCGCCTGGCCGGCCTTACCGCGCTGGTGATTCCGGCGGTGATGCTGCCGATCCTGGTGTTCGGTCGCCGCGTGCAGAAGCTCTCGCGTGCCAGCCAGGATCGCCTGGCCGACGCCGCCGCCGTCGCCAACGAAACGCTGAACGCCGCGCCAGCGGTGAAGGCCTATGCCCGCGAGGACATCGAAAGCACCCGTTATGGCGGTGCCATCACCCGCGCCCTGGCCACCGCGCGCAAGCGCATCGGCATGCGCTCGATGCTGACGGCCGGGGTGATCGTGCTGTTCTTCGGCGCCATCACCCTGGTGCTGTGGGTTGGCGCGCGCGACGTGCTGGCGGGCACGTTGGATGTGGGCGTGCTGGGTCAGTTCGTGATTTACGCCTTCTTTGCCGCCGGTTCGCTGGCCGGCCTATCGGAAGTGTGGGGTGACGTGCTGCGCGCCGCCGGTGCGATGGAACGCATTGGCGAACTGTTCGAAGAGCGCGCCGACATCACCAGCCCCGCGCAGCCCACCGCCCTGCCGCGCCCCACGCAGGGCGCGCTGCGTTTCGACAACGTGGCGTTCCACTATCCGACCCGACCGGATGCCCCCGCCCTCTACGATTTCGACCTGGCCATCCAGCCGGGTGAAACAGTGGCGCTGGTCGGCCCTTCCGGCGCAGGCAAGAGCACGGTGTTCGCGTTGTTGCTGCGCTTCTACGATCCGCAGACTGGCCGCATCACGCTCGACGGCATCGACCTGCGCGCACTCGCGCTGCCTGAGTTGCGCGGCGCCATTGCACTGGTGCCGCAGGAAACGGTGATCTTCGGTGGCAGCGCCGCTGACAATATCCGCTTTGGTCGCCAGGACGCCGGCGACGATGAAGTGCGCGAGGCCGCCCGTGCCGCCGAGGCCAACGACTTCATCAGCGCCATGGGCAAGGGCTACGACGAGGAATTGGGCGAGCGCGGCGTGCGCCTCTCTGGTGGCCAGCGCCAGCGCATCGCCATCGCCCGCGCGATTCTGCGCGACGCGCCGCTGCTGCTGCTCGACGAAGCCACCTCGGCGTTGGACGCCCAATCGGAAGCCGCCATCCAGCAGGCGCTGGAGCGGCTCGAAAAAGGCCGCACCACGCTGGTCATCGCCCACCGCCTTGCTACTGTGCAGCGCGCCGATCGCATCGTGGTCATGGATGGTGGCCGCATCGTGGCCCAGGGCACCCATCACAGCCTGCTGGCCGAGGGCGGGCTCTACGCTGAGCTGGCGCGGCTTCAGTTCACTGCCTGAGGCCGGTCACTCGACCGAACGCTTGCGTTCCTTCCCAGGGCTCCCGCCGTCGCCAATGGCGTCGACGTTGCGAATCGGCTCGCCGCGATACGTCATCTGCGCATAGCGATACAAACGGCGGGACGACGCAAGCAAGGTGGTCCACCCCAGCGGCATGGGGTGGACGGCGGCCTTCAGCGCCCGCGCATAGTCGAGCACCAGGCCTGGCGTCCATGCCATGGCCTCGGCCCGCTTGCGCAGCTGCGCGGCCACCCACAACTCCGGATTCATCATCGTGCGCAGGAAGGTCCCGTAGCCGGCGCCTCGCACGGCCAGCGCGCCTTCGAGTGCCGCTTCCAGGCAGTGCGCCACCGTGCTTGAACAGTTGCGGCTGGTCAGGTTGTACGTGCTGTCATCGCGATAGCGCTTCCAGAAAGCCAGCAAACGACCATGGTCGTACTGGTCGAAGCGCACCTCTACGGTGGACTCGCACCAACCTTCCGCTTCCTGCGCATAGCTCGGCTGAAATTTACCCGCGACATTGTTGATGGCCGTTGCACGCAGCATCTGGGTGAAATCGCCGGTGGAACGATCGATCTCCACCGCTGGATAGTGGCTCGCGTAGACGTCCGGCGCGCATTCCAGCGCCGCATGCCCGGTGGAGATCACGCCCTTCGCATCCACCGCCGCGATATAGCGATCGACCAGCGGATGGGGCACGACGTCGTCGGCCGAACCCGCGGGCGTCCACACATGCACCACCAGGTCGCCGTTCGGCATCACCGACGGCTCCGGTGCCAGCACGGCATCGGGCAAGGGCACGCCTTGCGCCAGCAACAACGACAGCGCTGCGTTGTCAGGCAGGCGTTTCATTCGCCACGCCTGACGCAGCAAGCCGCATCCCGACAGGAAGATGCCCATACCAATGCAATAGGGCACCGTGCCCGCGTAGAACGTCGGGTATGGCTCGAACATGAAGATCGCGAACACCACTTCCAGCACGCCGGTCAGCAGCGATATCGGCCAGCCGCGAAAACGGACCACCAGCGCGGCCACCATGCGAAAGCCACCATCGGCCAGGAAGGCCACGCCAAAAAGCATGGCCAGGATCACGCTGGCGGCGTGGTGCGGGTCGATGATCAGCAGGCCCAAAATCAGAAAGACGACACCGCGCACTTTGCGCAGTACCGACGGCGTACCCGGACGCGGCGATGACACTGCCAGCGTCACCACCGCCTCCACCAGCAACAGGTAGCCGAAAACATGCATGGGGAAATAGGTCACGCCGTCGAGCGCATCGATGAAGATCGCCACGCCCAGCAACGCCCAGAGCGCACCGCCGATCGCCAGCACCCGCCAGCGTCGCCGTATGAAATCGCTACCGAGTAGAAGCAAGCCCAATCGAACCACGTCGCTACTCCGTCATGCAAACCCACTGACCGCAGCTGCCGTGCCCGCTACGTTTCGCTGCGCGACCTTGCCATGAATACCGTGAACACCGCGCAGCCCAGCGCAATGACACCCGGCAGGCCAAACAACATGCTAACGCCCATGGCCACGCCGGCCAGCGCCGGCCCAACCAGCGCCCCGATTCCCCAGGCCAGCCCCATCACCGCGTAGACACCCACCAGGTCGTTGCCTTCGAAGCGACTGCCAACCATGGCCAGCATCACCGTGTAGATGCCCACGAACAGGCCGCCCCACACGAACACCACCGCGAACGCCAGCCATACCTCGCGCAACGCGAACGGCCACAGCAGTGCTCCGAGCGCGGATACAGCGGCCAGCCCCAACACCAGGCGGCGCTTGTTCATCACATCGGCCAGCCAGCCGATCGGCAACTGCAGCAGGATCGCACCCAGCATCAGTGTGGAAATAAGCTGCATGGCGCGTGCTTCGGTCCAGCCCAGCTGCGTGGCATACAGCGTGATGAACGACAGCCCCGCGGTCTCCACGCCGGCATTGAGCACGGTGGTGGCGATGGCGATGGGCGCAAGACGCAGATAGCGCATCGGCTGCGCAGGCTCGGGGTGACTGCGCGCCGGTGCGATGACCCACGGCGGCAACACGAACGCTACCGCGCCCAACGCAATCGCCGCCCCTGCCAGATAGGACACGTTGCCCACGCCAAGCACCGACAGCAACGCCGGCCCCAGCACCATGCCCAGTGACAGGGCCGCCGTGTAGACGGCCATGGTCCGACCACGTGCCTTCTCGGTGCTCAGCACATTGGTCCAGGTCTCCGACATCACGAACAGCGTTTCTGCCGCAGCACCCAGCACGATACGCAGCAGGAACCACCACAGAACGTTCTGCAGCTGGGTAAACAGTGCGAGCGTCAGCGCGGTGATGACCAGTGCACCGGTCGCCAGCTGCCGCGCGCCGAACCGCGCCGCCAGCGACGGCATCAGCGGTGCGATCAGCAACACGCCAAGCGCGTGCATCGCCGCATTGAGACCAATCAAGGCGCTGCCATAACCGCGCGACACCAGGCTCATCGCAATCAGGGGCGCCGACAGGCTGTAGCTGAGTCCGAACACGGTGGCCGCGGCGATCACCGCACCGGTGGACAGGCGTTGTCGCCAACGCTCGCGCTCGATCGCCGGTGCCGTAGCGCTGTCAGTTGGGAAGGTCAAGATTCAGCGCCCCGGCTGCTGTACGGAGACGCAGACCTACCGGCGTTCGCCTCGCGCATGCCATCAATCCTCAGCCTGGATAGGGATCGCTTGCCGCCTCGGAGCTTACGGCGGCCCATCAACGGTGACAATACGCGTCGCTGTTGGCTAGTCGAGGCCTTGCAGCGCTGCCGTCAGCGCATGGACTTCACCCGCATCGCTACGAATCTCGCCACCACTCATGTCGGTCAGCACCGCGTTCACGTGATGCATGCCCGACGGCAAATCGCGTTTGGCCGAAGCGTGGAACTCGCGCGCCCCGGTAAACCTTGCCAGCTCGCTGATGTTTTCGGGACGAATGCCTGCACCCGGCATGACGATGATGCGATCCCCTGCCTGTTCGACCAGCATGCGCAGCGTATCGGCCCCTTCCAGCGCGGAGCGTGCCGCGCCGGAGGTCAACACGCGCTCAATACCCAGCGCAATGACCTCTTCAAGCGAAAGCGAAGGGTCGCGCGTCATGTCGAAGGCGCGATGGAAGGTCACGCCCATCGAGCCCGCAGCCTCGATCAGTGCGCCACAACGCGGAATATCGACACGACTATCGGCATCGAGCACGCCCAGTGCCACGCCATCGCAGCCCAGCGCGGCACAGGCTTCGATATCGCGACGCATGGTTTCCATGTCGGCATCGCTATATAGGAAATCGCCCGCGCGCGGACGAATCAGCACATAGAGCGGCAAGGCCACCTGGTCGCGCACCAGCGCGATCTGTCCTTGGGAAGGCGTCAGCCCGCCCAGCTCCAGCCCGGTACAAAGCTCGATACGCCCCGCGCCGCCCGCCTGCGCGGCCAGGGCCGAGGCAAGCGAATTGGCGGCCACTTCCAGCAATCGTGTGGCCATCTCAGAACACGCTCTTGGCCGGCAACAGGCCATCCTGGCGCTTGGCGTCGCATACCGCGTAGGAGAATCCGGGCTGGATCGCGAACGCGCCCACCTCGCCGTCGCGGTTCATCGCCAGGAAGCCCACCTGCAAATCCTTCGATGCGTCGGGGCGTTTCTTCACGATGCGCATCACCGCTTCGTGACAGGCCTCCTGCGGCGTTCGGCCATGACGCATCAACTCCACCACCAGGAAGCTGCCGGCGTTGCGGATCACTTCCTCGCCGACGCCGGTGGAGGTGGCGGCGCCCACCTCACCATCCACGTACAGGCCCGCGCCGATGATCGGGCTGTCGCCGACGCGGCCGCGCAACTTCCAGGCCATGCCGCTGGTGGTACAGGCGCCGGCCAGTCGACCGTTCGCATCGATGGCGAGCATGCCGATGGTGTCGTGATTACCCTTGCCGCCGGGCATGCCGGTCTTGCCGTAGTCGCGTACTTCGCTGTTGGCCGATGGCTGGTAATGGGCCGTCTTCAACCACTCCTTCCAGGCCGCCTCCGATTCCGGCGTCAGCAGTTCCTCTTTCTTGAAACCCTGCTCCAAGGCGAACTGCAAGGCGCCGTCGCCCGCCAGCAGTACGTGCGGCGTGCGCTCCATCACCCGCCGTGCCACCTGGATCGGGTGGGCGATGTGCTCCAGCGCCGCCACCGCACCACAGCTGCCATCGGCGTCCATGATGCTGGCGTCCAGCGATACGTGGCCGTCGCGATCGGGATAGCCCGCGCGCCCCACGCTGTGATTCTTGAGATCGGCCTCGGGCACCATCACGCCGGTTTCCACGGCGTCCAGTGCATGACCGCCCTGGGCCAATACGGACCAGGCAGCCTGGTTCGCGGCCACGCCAAAGTCCCAGGTGGAGATGACGCGCGCGCCGGTGGCGCCCTTGCCGGTCGCCACGGCGGTGGAGGCGTCGACCTTGCCTGCCAGCACCACCGCCGAGGCCCCCAGCAGGGAGGCCTTCAGGAAATCTCTACGGTCTGCCATTTCTTGCTTCCCATGCCCTGTCCAAGAAAACAGAAGCCCCGCGTCTTGCGACGCGGGGCTTCCTTGTTACATCGATGACCGGCGCGCGCGCCGGCTCGCCGAGATCAACCAGCGATCTCGACGCCCGAAGCCTGGGCACCCTTGGGACCCGTGGTGACTTCGAACTTCACGCGCTGACCTTCCTGCAGGCTACGGAAGCCCTTGGAGTTGATTGCCGAAAAGTGGACGAACACGTCCTCCCCACCGTCCTCGGGCGCGATGAAGCCGAAACCCTTGGCGTCGTTGAACCACTTGACCGTACCGAAACGCATTGCGTGAACCTCTGAATCATGGACTGGATGCACCACGGTTTAGCGCTGAACCACCTTGACCCCTTGGTCCGCCGCCCCTGGCACAGCGGAAGTATCAACATGTTTGATAGCAAAGCGCAATATGGTGTCCGTTTTTGCACGATCAAAACCGAACCTGTTGCTCAGCTTTTGAGCAAACTGCCGAGGATACGGGGTACTTCGGCGGTCGCAGCGGCCAGATGGGCGAAGATTTCCTCGATGCTGATCTCGGCCTCGTCACCACAGCCGGCGGCAAAATTGGCCACCAACGCCAGGCAGGCGTAAGCCAGGTCCAGCTCACGGGCCAGCACGGCTTCGGGCATGCCGGTCATGCCTACCAGGTCGCACCCGTCGCGTTTCATGCGGGCAATTTCCGCCCGTGTCTCCAGCCGGGGGCCCTGGGTGGCGCCGTAGCAGCCGCCGTCGATGACCTCGATCCCCGCCTTCCCTGAGGCCTCGATCAGCTCATGGCGCAGTGACTCGGTGTAGGGCTCGCTGAAGTCGATATGGCGAACCTCCGCCCCCTCGACGTCACAGAAGCTCGTGTAGCGCCCGTGGGTGTAATCGATGACCTGGTCAGGCACCACGATGACCCGCGGGCCCATGTCACCCCGAATGCCGCCCACGGCGTTGACGCCGATCACCCGGCGCGCGCCCAGCGAATGCAACGCCCACAGGTTGGCGCGGTAGTTCACCCGATGCGGAGGCACCGTATGGCTTTCACCGTGACGGGCCAGGAAGGCCACGCGCCGGCCGGCGAAGTCGCCGATCACGACGTCGCCCGAGGCTTCGCCAAAGGGTGTATCCACACAGTGGCGGGTGGCGTTCTCCAGCCCGGGGAAGTTGTACAAGCCGCTGCCGCCGATGACGGCGAGGTCGATAGTCACGGGTCGTTCCTGCGTTCGGATTAAATGTCCTTCGCCGCGGCCGTCAGGCACGCGGCGAATGCTTGTAGATGATGGCCCAGCACTTCGCGCGTGCGCTCGTCGGTGAGCCGTCCATCGATGATCTTGGTATGCGCCTGAAACACCAGCACGTCGCCCTGCGGCTCGGTCCGTGCGCCGGCGCGTCGCAATATCAGGCGCAACTGGTCCTGGGCGCGCACGGTGCCGGTGATGCCGGGGCTAGCGCCCACGATGCACACCGTCTTGCCCGCCAGCGCCACCGCCTTGCGCGACTTGCCAATGCGCGAGGCCCAGTCGACGGCGTTCTTCAGGACGCCGGTAATGCCACCGTTGTATTCCGGACAGGCGAACAGCAGGCCGTCGGAGGCATCCATGGCCTCCTTCAGCGCTGTCACCGCCGCCGGGTCACCCTGCTCTTCCACGTCCTGGTCGAACAGCGGCAGGTCGTGCAGGCGATGGATGGTGATGTTCATGCCGCCCGGTGCCAACTCCTGCGCCGCATGCAGCAGGGCCGTATTGAAAGAGGCCTGCCGCAGGCTGCCGGAAATACCCAGAATGTTCATGCAACCCACTCCACAGTCGGCCGGCCCTGCCGGCGCGATGACGATTCACTTCAGCGCGTAGATGCCTGGCAGGTTGCGGCCCTGCTCGTAGTAGTCCATGCCGAAGCCGAACACATAGCGATCGGGCAGCTCGACGCCGTTGAAGTCCGAGGCGACGCCCTCGACCAGGCGATCATGCTGTTTGGTGCACAGGCTCACGATCAGCACACGGCGCGCGCCACGGCGCAGGCAATCGTCGCGCACGGCCTTCAGCGTATGGCCTTCGTCGAGGATGTCGTCGACCAGCAGCACGGTGCGATCGGCCAGATCGACCGCCGGCTCACGCAGCCAATGCAGCTCGCTGCCCGAGGTGGCGCCGCGATAGCGGGTGGCGTGCACGTAATCAAATTCCAGATCGGTGCGGATACCGAGCGCCAGGTTTCCGGCAAAGATCAGCGCGCCGTTCATCACCGTGAGGAACACCGCCCGCTCGCCGTCGAGCGCGGCATCGATGCGGCGCCCCATGTCGGCGATCACCGATTCGAGGGCGGCGCGATCGAACAACAGATCGGCATCGGCCAGTGCCGCCGTCAATGAGGGAGTACGTGTGTTCATGCCTGGGCTTGTCCTTCCTCGGCGAGCAGCGCCGTGATGCGCGCGATGAAACGCTCGCGCTGGGGGTTGTCAGTCAGTCCTTCCCACGTGGATGCCACGGCGCCACGCAGTGAGGCAAGGCGCTCCGGCCCGGTGGCTGCACGCCCCTGCACCGCAGCAATGGCTTCATCCACCACGTCGGGGAAACAGGCCAGCACCAGATCGCAACCGGCATCCAGGTGCGCGCTGACACGTGCCGCGGCGCCACCCGCGGCTCCGGCCGCGGCCATGCTGATGTCGTCGCTGATCACCGCGCCATTGAAGCCCAGTTCGCCGCGCAGGATGCCTTCGATCCAGCGCTTGGAGAAACCGGCCGGCTGCGCATCCACCGCGGGGTAGATCACGTGGGCCATCATCACCGCTTCGGCGTGTGCCGCCATGGCTTCCACAAAGGGAACCAAGTCGTCGCGACGGATCGCATCAAGCGGGCGCGGATCAATCGCGGTCGCCTTGTGCGTGTCCACCGCCACCGATCCATGTCCCGGAAAATGCTTGAGCACCGCGGCCATACCGCCCAGATGCATGCCGCGCACATAAGCCTGAGCCAGTTCAGCGGCCACGGCAGGGTCGGCGTGAAATGCGCGCGTACCAATGGCGGCGTTGCCGCGCGCGAGATCGACCACTGGCGCAAAACTGAAATCCACACCGCTGGCGCGCAGCTCGCTGGACATCACCCACGCGTGTTCTTCAGCAAGACGAATGGCATCGTGCGGATCACGGTCGTACACAGCGCCAATGGCGGACAGCGGCGGCAATCGGGTGAACCCGTCGCGGAACCGCTGTACCGGGCCGCCTTCCTGATCGACGGCAATGAGCATGTCGTCGCCACCCACCTCGCGAATGGCGTCGATCAGTGCCATCAACTGGTCACGCGAGCTGAAGTTGCGCGAGAACAACACCACGCCTGACACGCCCGGCGCGGTTAGCCAGGCGTGCTCGGAGGCAGCAAGCGTGGTCCCGGCCAGGCCGATCATCAACATGAGCTGGGCTCCTCGATGGCGAGGCGTTCGTCCCGCGACCACTGCGCGTAGGGATGGGCGATCAAATTGACGTTGTAATAGCGGGCGAGGTGACTGACCTCGCGGCCCAACCATGCCGGACGAGGAAACGACGCATCCTGCGTGGTGAGCTCGACTTCGGCCACCACCAGGCCGGCGTTGTCGCCGAAGAATTCGTCAATCTCGAAGAGCGTGCCGTCCACCATGACGTGATGGCGAATCTTTTCCAGCACGCCATCGCACAGCTCGCCAAGCATCTGCTCGGCGTCGGTCAACGGCATGGGGTACTCGAACTCTGCCCGCTCGATGCCGAGCTGGGCCGACTTGATGTTGAGCCAGGCGCGCTCACCGGTACGCCGCACTCGCACAGACGCCCGTGCCGTGCCATCGCGCAACGCTTGCGCACCGATCAGGTAACCCTGCGCAATGCGCTCGCTGCGCGAGGGAAGTCGCGCCAGCTAGTCGTCACTCAGGAGAAATTTGCGTTCGATCTCAATGCCCATGATGCGACCCATGCTGGAGAGGGAGTGAGGAACCAGTGAAGGCCAGCGCAGCGCGCCATTACCCTTCTCCGGTGCAAGCTTGAGGCCGGCCTGACTAGATCGTCATCCCAGCGAAGGCTGGGATCCAGTGCCTTCTGCACCTTGAGTGGGTGCTGGATTCCAGCGTTCGCTGGAATGACGAGCAAAATCCAATGACCGGCTTCTTCTAGCGTTCGAACAACGCAATCGATTCCACGTGCGCCGTATGCGGGAACATATCCATCACACCCGCTGCGCTCAAGCGAAAACCGTGCTTCTGCACCAGGATGCCGGCGTCGCGTGCCAGTGAGCCCGGGTGACACGAAACATACACAATCCGATGGGTTTCCTTGTGTGGCAGGTACTCCAGCACCTTGTCGGCGCCAGCGCGCGGCGGATCGAGCAGCAGCTTGTCCCACGGCTGCTTGGCCCAGTGCGCCTGACGCTGGTCCTCGAACAGGTTGGCCACTTCGAAGCGTGCGTTGGTGATGCCATTGCGCGCGGCGTTCTCCGCCGCGCGTTCGACCAGCCCGTGCTCGCCTTCCACCCCCACCACCTCCCCACGCGACGCGCGATGGGCAAGGTGAAATTGCCCAGGCCGCAAAACAGATCGAGCACACGGTCGCTGGGCTGCGGATCGAGCAGTTCCATCGCCCGCGCCATCATGCGGCGATTCATGCCGGCATTGACCTGCACGAAATCGAGCGGACGAAATTCCAGCTCCACGTCTTCGAATGCCTCATTGTCGCTGGGAATACGAAACGCCAGGCGCGGATGTTCCGGCCACAGCGGGTGAACGCTGGTGACGCCGCCCGGCTGCAGATAGATGGCAAAGCCGTGCTGCTGGCCAAACGCGGTAAGCGCGGCCAGATCGCGTTCGCTCAACGGCTGACATATGGCGGAAGACCAGCGCCACCGTGTCGTCACCGGCGGCAAATTCAATCTGCGGAATCTCGGTGGCCGCGTCCATGCCGCCGACCAGCTCGGCGAGCAGGCCAATCTTCGGACCCAGCGCCGGATGCACCACTTCGCATTGCGTGATGTCGGCAACAAAGCGCGGATTGCTCTCCTCGCGGAAACCCACCAGCACCCGGCCCTTCTTCGCCACCTGGCGTACCGACAAGCGACCCTTGCGGCGATAGCCCCAGGGAACATCGGTCAGCGGCGGTAGCCAGAGTTCCGGCGCCACCTTGCCGATGCGCTCGAAGTTGTCCTTCAGCACACGCTGCTTCACTTCGATCTGCGACTCGGCATCCAGATGCTGCAACGAGCATCCACCGCACTGGCCAAAGTGACGGCAAAGGGGCTCCACGCGGTGCGGCGAGCGCGTGATCAGTTCAATGATCTCAGCCTCGTCGTAGTGACGATGACGCTTGCGGATGCGCAGCTTGACGTTTTCGCCCAGCAAAGCACCGCTGACGAAGACGGCCTTGCCGTCGATACGGGTCACGCCTTTGCCGTCATGGCTGAGGTCGGTAATGGTGGCTTCGAATTCTTTCATGGCTCTCAAAACACGCGCGCCCGGATCTTCAGACCCGGGCGCGGCAATCGGGTAATGGTTTGGGCGAACGGGTTACTTCTGCTTCCAGGCGCCCGAGGCGTCCTGATAATACCAGCCCGCGCGCGACCGCTCGATCCAGCCCTTGGCGAAGGTGGCCCGGATCTGCGCCTCCCACTCCGGGTGGTTATTGGCATTGGCCACTTCGCGATAAAGCGCGTTGCGGTCGCGATTCTCATCGGCCACCGCTGCACTCACGCCGGCGCGCTGGTCCATCGGCAGCCTGGTTGCATCGCGTACGGCCACCAGCCCGTCCTGGGTGAAGCCGATGGCGCCGCTATCGAACAACGGTGATAGCGTGTTGCGAAAGCGGGCCTGCATGCGGTCGCGGATAGCCTCGGTGGTGGCGGTCTGGATGCGGATATTGGGCACGTCGGCCGCGTACGCCGCAGGAATCAGCAGATCAAGCAGCATGGCCGACGGCTGGGTGCCCTTCTTTACCGGCGCTGATGGCTGGTCGGTCTGGGTGGCGGGTGCCGGTGCCGTGTTGTCGAGCACGGTGCCGATGAACTGGTCGGCCGCTTTCTGCGCCGCCGCTTCCGGGAAGTAGACATTGATGGTGACGCACCCCACCAGGGCGACCAGCAACGTGGTCAACAATCCATAGACAAGCTTGCGCATGATCGACTCCTTCGGGGTGGAATGCTCGCCTTAAGGCGAGCTTGCTCAGTGGACTTCCGGTCCGTTGCCTGCAATGGCTGCCTTCAAACGCCGCACCAGGGTGGGCCAATCGACTTGGGTCTGGTGCCCGATCACCTGCAAGTGGGGCAGACCGCTGCCCTCGACAATAGTGTAGCCATCCGCGTCGTTATCCAGGCCGCCCATATGGCATACCGAGGCCTGCAACGTGCAGTTCAGGCCAATGCGCTTGTAGCCGAACGTCTTGAACAGTTTCAGCACCGCGCCCTGCAGGCCCGCCGCCATCGCGCCGCCGCCCATCGCCGTGAGGTTATTCACCGCGCGCTGGCTGATGCGGCCACCACCGTTGGCCAGCAAGCTTGCCTTGAACGCCACGGGGTTCCAGTTGACCATGCGCAACTCGTCGACAGAGCCGTCCATACGGCCAGTGATATTGCCGAAGTCAAACACGCTGGTCATGGCGCCCAGGTCCAGCTGGCGCAGCTGCACATCGCCCGACAGCACCGGGCTGGCGCTGAACGGCCCTTGCACCGACAGCTTCGTGATGTCGACAAAACCATCGAACACGCTGACTGACAGGCCACCATCAAGCTCGATACGGTCATCCACCCAGCGCAGGCTGGGAATGGCGCCACCCAGTGTTCCGGGGAACTCGGGCCAGCCCATGGCACGCGAGAACGCCGCCATGTCGATGCCGGTAAACACCACCGAGGTCGTCAGGCGGCGCCCCTTGGCGGCGGCGGGACGCCATTCCAGGTCACCCAGGCGCGCGCGACCGTTGAGCACGGGCAACTCCAGCGCATGCTGCAGGCTCAGCGCGCCATCGCGGCTCTGCCAGCGCGCTTGCGCGGCGCCGTTCACCATCCGATACACCTGCAGGCCCTGCCAGCCCAATGTGGTGACAGGGCGTTCGCCCTGCTCGGCCCAATCCAGGCTGCCGCGCAGCCCCTTCAGCGCCAGCCGGCCCTCACCATCGGCCAGATCCAGGCCATCGGTATCGAAGGCGAAGCTGCGCAGACCCGAGGCATCCATTTCGAGGCTGCCGTTGAGCTGTCCGTCCATGCGCATGTCACGCATGCCCAGCGTGGCGAGCCAGGCCTGCCCATAACGCTGGTAAGCCGCCGGAAACCGCGACTGCAGCCGATCGAGCTTGAGGTGCTGCAGCTCGCCCTTGGTGTTGAAGGCCAGGGCGCCATCGAACTGCAAGGCGTCGGCATCGGCCACGCGCAGGCGGGTGAAATCGACGGCACCGTTGCGTGTCGCCGCCGAGAGACTCAGCTGCACCGGATGATCCGGCAGGTGCGCAAAGATCGGCCCCAGCAAGAGCTCGCCGCCACGAAGGCTGGCATCGAGATCGATGCGCGACGGGCTGGCGGTGGTGTCGATGTTCAATCGACCATTGCCGTTGACGCCTTGGCCGGCAATCGCGCCGGTGGGCGTATCAAACCCGCCCGCGCTGAGGGCAAACTGGCCCGAAGCCTGGAAGCCCTTGTCGGCCATATCCAGGGCCATGTCAGCGTCCAGCTTGCCGGCCATGGCACGACCCGACCAAACCGTGCTCAGCAGCCCCTGCAGCCACGCCACGGGCACGCCCTTGAGGCTGATCTGTGCATGGGTGGGCTGATCCAGCGGAAGCGCCGTACTGGCATGGGCGATTCCCTGGTTGATGTCGATCTCCAGCGTGTTGGCCGCCTCGTCCACCACCACGGATACCTTCGCGTTGCTCAGCGCGGCGCCGGGGGCACCGGCCATCTGCATGGTGCCGTCGAACAGCCAGCGCATATGCACGTCGCGCTGCAGGACGCCTTGCAGGTCGATCGCCACGCGCTTCCACCCCATGGTCGGGACGTCTGCCTTGGAGGCACGCACAATGAGCCGCAGACCACCCTCCCCGTCCTCGGCAACGCGAGCCTGCACGTCCTGCATCTTGAGACCGGGCACGCTCATCGCCTTCGCGCCCAGGGCGATATCTGCCCGCGCGGGCAGCACTGCGCCTACCCACAGCAGGATGGCGAAACTGAGTAAAAGGTGGCTTGATGTGCAACGCATGAGGCGCCATTCTGCCAAAACCAGCTGAACGACACGGACTAGTCATGTTCAACACGCTTACAAGCGACTCTACTCGTGCCTCGGGCACACCGGAAACAGTGCGAGCCCTGGTAGCGGATGATGACCCCACCAGCCGGCTTTTTCTGGTGGAAGCCTTGCGCAGTCTCGGTTTGGACGCCCACGGCTGCGACGATGGCCCAGCGGCCATCGCCCTGGCCCATAGCGACACCTTCGATCTGCTGGTACTGGACTGCCGCATGCCCGGTGCCGGTGCAGAGGAGGTACTGGCCGCGCTACGCCAGGATCCACAGGCCCGTTCGGGCGATTGCACGGCCGTAGCCACCAGCGCCGAGATGGACGCTTCGGAACGACAGCGGCTGCTGGCAGCTGAGTTCAGCGAAGTGCTGCTCAAGCCCTGCAATGTGGCCGACCTGCGACGGATCCTCACCCTCGTGCAGGCCGGCACCGCCAGCTTGCCGCTGCTGGACGATGCGCAGGCCATCGCCACCATGGGCGATGCTGATGTGGTGAGTGCCATGCGGACCCTGCTGCGCGCCGAACTGGCGGGCCTCTACCAGGACCTGGACGTATTGCGTGACGACACCGAGGCGCTTACCGGACGTCTGCATCGCCTGCGCTCTTCCTGCGGCTTTTGCGGCGCGACGGCACTGGCCACCCAGGCCACCGTGTTGCAACGCCACCTCAAGCTGGGCCATTCCGGCTCGCTGGCGCCCCTATCGCGTTTTCGCAAGGTGCTTCTGGCGACCATCGAGGCGCTGGAATCGCACAGCGCCGCCTGACCGCCCGCCGATCAACGGCGTGATACAGCCATGCCCAATACCTGCCAGGCGCGCAGTTCGCTACCGCCCAGGTGAAAGCGGATTACGTCACGCATCATCACCCGCAAGGCGGGCAGGCCGTCGCCTCAGGCATGCGGTCTTCGGCCAGCGCCAGCAGGTCGGCGCCGCGCAAGGCATGCGGTGTGCCTGAACGACACGGCGACGGCCCTTGCTCCACGGTGTACCGGTACCAGTGATCCGGATCCACCGGCTCGCCCGATTCGGCCTCGAACGTCAGCTGCAGGCCGTAGCCGATCGCCTCGAGCAGGTCTCGCTCGAAACGCCGCAGGCTCCACGCCAAGGGTTCACCGGTCGCCAGGCGCGGCAAGGTTTTCGCGTAAGCGGCGAACAATTCAGGTTGCGGGTCTTGGCGGCCGGTCAGCCGCACCACCAGTTCGTTGAGATAGAGGCCGGCCAAGCCGGCGTCGCCGACCAGGCGCAACGGCGCACCCACGCCCTCGGCACCCTGCAGGGTTGCCAGTTCACCGCGCAGCACCAGATCCGTCGCCAGAAGCTGGAACGGTTCCAGTTGCGCGCGTTGCAAACGTGCCTTCTCACGCCGAACACCACGGGCGACTACGCCCACGCGGCCATGGTCACGCGTCAGGCATTCAAGCAGCAGCGATGTCTCGCGATAAGGCCGCGAATGCAGGACATAGACCGGCTGCTGCTCGATGCGCATGTGACATAAAGCATAAAGGATGCGCCGATCGACGAGCCGCGCATCCTTTACGGTTTACTCGTAGCCGAACTTCTTGAGCATCGTCTCGTCGTCCACCCAGCCTTCGCGCACCTTCACCCACAGGCGCAGGAACACCTTGCGCTCGAAGGTGTTTTCCATGTGCCGGCGGGCAGCGCTGCCAATGGCCTTGAGCTGGGCACCGCCGTTGCCGATCACGATGGCCTTCTGGCCGTCGCGCTCCACCCAGATGATGGCGTGGATCTCGGCCACGCCGTCGGGACGATCCTGGAACTGCTCGATCTCCACCGTGGTGGCGTACGGCAGTTCCTGATCGAGCCGCAGCATCAGCTGCTCGCGAACCATTTCAGCGGCGAGGAAGCGTTCGCTACGATCGGTGACTTCGTCTTCGCCGTATACCGGCGGCTGCACCGGCAAGCGCTTGAGAATGCCCTGCTCCAGCTCCTTGAGACCTTTCTGCTTGAGCGCGCTGACGTAATGCACCTCGTCGAAACTATGGTGCTCCATCAGGTCTGCCACGAACGGCAGCATGGTGGTCTTGTCCTTGGCCAGGTCGACCTTGTTGATCACCAGCAGGCGCGGCACCTTCTGCTCGACCAGAGCGTCGTAGAGCGCCTGGTCTTCGTCAGTCCAGCGTCCCGCCTCGATCACCTGCACGACCACGTCGACCTCGCTGATCGCCGAACGGGCGGCACGATTGAGGCTGCGGTTCATTGCGCGCTTGGCGCCGCGATGCAGGCCAGGCGTGTCCACGTACATGATCTGCCCGGCTTCGCTGGTGGCGATGCCGAGGATGCGATGACGCGTGGTCTGCGGGCGCGGGCTGACAATAGACAGGCGGAAGCCGATCAGCGCGTTGAGCAAGGTCGACTTGCCAACATTGGGTCGGCCGGCCAGGGCCACCGTGCCGCAGCGGAAGTCTTCGTGGGGAAGCTCAGCGGGGGCGCCCAGCTCGATATCGTCGTTATTCATGAGTTCAATTCCTGCAATCGACGCAGCACGGTTTCGGCTGCGTCCTGTTCGGCGGCCCGGCGACTGCTGCCGCGGCCTTCGGCGCGGATCGGCGCGGGTTCGGCGATCTCACAGGAGACATCGAAGGTTTTGGCGTGGTCCTCGCCATGGCTGTCGATCAGATCGTACTGGGGCAGTGGCCAGCCGCGCGCCTGCAGCAACTCCTGCAGGCGCGTCTTGGCATCCTTGGAGGAGCGTGGAATGGCCGCCACCAGCGGTTCGAACAAGGCTCGTACCACCGCACGACACTCGCCGAACCCGGCATCCAGATAAACCGCAGCCACCAGGGCCTCGAAGGCGTCGGCAAGGATGGATTCGCGGCGGAACCCGCCACTCTTCAGCTCACCCGAGCCAAGCTTGAGCTCGTCGCCCAGCTCGAGCTCGCGCGCAATCACCGCCAACGCCTGCCCATTGACCAGCTGGGCACGCAAGACGCGAAAGCTCGCCCTCGCTGGCGTTGGGGTGCGCCTCGTACAGCAACTCGGCCACCATGACACCCAGCAGGGCGTCGCCGAGGAATTCCAGCCGCTCGTTGTTCGGCTTGCCCGCGCTGCGGTGAGTTAGCGCCAGCTGCGCGAGCGCCGGATCAAGAAAGCGGTATGCCAGCTTGGTCAAATCATGGGCCTGTGCTTATTCACCGATATTGCCCTGCAGCGCGACGCTCTTTTCGAAGTGCAGCAGAAAATCGATGTTGTACATAAAGGGAATGCGCTTGTCGTACGAGACATTCAGCTGCGCAGCGTTGCCGTCGCGCTTGATGGTGATGTCCTTGGGCTTGATGGTGTCATCACTGACATACTGGAAATCCATCTTGCGCAGCAGGTCGTTGCGGACGTCGTTCAGCGACTTGCCGTCCAAGCCCTCGCTGGCAATTTGGGTCATGGCCTTGTTCACGCCCATGAACTCGGTATACGCCGGTATCAGCTTCATCGCCATGAAGCCGAAGAAGCCCACCACGATCAGCACGACGAGAAACCCTATCAGGGTGATGCCCGACTGTTTCGATTTCATAGTCCCCTCACTATGCCGCCATGCGGCGCAACCTGGTTATTGACTACCCGCCACCGATATTTTGCCGGCGGCGGGGACAGCGCGACCATTGTCACGCGCAAGCGGCGGTGGCCGTCACTGTAATCTGGTCAACACCCGTCACGCTTTTTCAATGAATGACGGTGCCCATCCGATGGAAGGCCACGCCCGAGCCAGTCCAGCTCAGCCAGATCAGGAACGCCTTGCCGGCCAGGTTCTGCTCCGGCAGGCAGCCCCACCAGCGGCTATCCGTACTGTTGTAGCGGTTGTCGCCCATGGCCAGGTAGCAGCCCTGCGGCACCACCAGCGGCACATGCGGGTTGGGTAGCGGCGGCGGCACGGCGTAGTTGGGCATGCGCGCGGTGAGGTGGTTGACCACCCCGCCCTGCCCGTCTGGCAGGTGCTCGTTCCACACCGTGGCACCCATTTCCAGCATCAGCCGCGATTCCGAACGTTTCGGGTCGCCCTCGTAGGGGCCGACCAGATCGGCCGCCACCGGCTCGCCGTTGACGATCAGCTGGTCGCCGCGCATTTCCACGCGGTCGCCCGGCAGGCCGATCACGCGCTTGATCCAGTTCTGGTTGGGCACCGGCGCATGCGGATCGGCGCAACTCTGGTCGCCACTGCGTACCAGCTTGCCGCCCTCGTCGCACAGGTATCCCGGAAAACGGAACACCACCACGTCACCGCGCTTGGGCTCGCCCAGGCTGACGAACTTGTTGTTGAAGGCCGGCATGCGCAGGCCGTAGGCAAACTTGTTGACCAGGATGAAGTCGCCCACATCGAGCGTCGGCATCATCGATCCGGAAGGAATGCGGAACGGCTCGGCGACAAACGAGCGCAGCAGCAGCACCACCAGCACCACCGGGAACAGCGAACGTGACCAGTCGACCAGCACCGGCTCGCCCGACTTCGCGACCGGCCGCTTCGGCCTTGGCCTTGCGCGATTTGTAGAAGAACAGACGGTCCAGGCCCCAGACCACACCGAACACGACGGTGAGGCCAAGCAGAATCGCCGAAAAATCGAAATCCATGCCTTACTCCAAAGGTTGGCCGACGCGTGGGGCGCCGAATCCGCAACTTGTTATTTGTCGACCTTCAACACGGCAAGGAAGGCTTCCTGCGGAATCTCCACACGGCCCACCATGCTTCATGCGCTTCTTGCCTTCTTTCTGTTTCTCGAGCAGCTTCTTCTTGCGGCTGATGTCGCCGCCGTAGCACTTCGCCAGAACGTTCTTGCGCAGGGCTTTCACCGTGGAACGGGCAACCACCTGGGCGCCGATGGCGGCCTGGATGGCCACGTCGAACTGCTGGCGCGGAATCAGGTCCTTCATGCGCTCGACCAAATCGCGGCCACGACGCTCGGCATGGACGCGATGCACGATCAGGCTCAGCGCATCCACGCGGTCACCATTGATCAGCACATCCACGCGCACGAACGGACCGGCTTCGAAACGCTCGAAGTGGTAATCCATCGAGGCGTAGCCGCGTGATACGGACTTGAGGCGATCGAAGAAATCCAGCACCACTTCTGCCAGCGGCATCTCGTAGGTGATCTGCACCTGGGTGGCGAGGTACTGGATGGAACGCTGCACGCCACGCTTCTCTTCGCACAGCGTGATGATGTTGCCGATGTAGTCAGGCGGCGTAAGGATGCTGGCGACGATGATCGGCTCGCGGATCTCTTCCATCAGGTGCGGCGCCGGCAACTTGGCCGGGTTATCCAGCATCAGGATCGAGCCATCGCTCCTTAGCACCTCATAGACCACGGTCGGCGCAGTGGTGATGAGGTCCAGGTCGTACTCGCGCTCCAGGCGCTCCTGCACGATTTCCATGTGCAGCATGCCGAGGAAGCCGCAGCGGAAGCCAAAGCCCATCGCCTCGGAGCTTTCCGGTTCGAAGAACAGCGCGGCGTCATTGAGGCGCAGCTTGTCCAGCGCCTCGCGCAACGACGGATAGTCGTCGGCCGAGACCGGAAACAAGCCGGCGAACACGCGCGGCTGCATGGTCTGGAAACCCGGCAACGGCTTGGCGGCAGGCTTGCCGGCGAGGGTAAGCGTGTCGCCGACGGGGGCGCCATGCACGTCCTTGATCGACGCGGTGATCCAGCCCACCTCACCCGACGAAAGCTTGTCGAGCTTCTTGCGTTTGGGCGTAAAGACGCCCACTTCGCCGACTTCATGCGCGCGACCGGTGGACATTACCAGCAGCTTGTCGCCGGGCTTGATATCGCCCTGCATCACACGCACCAGCGACACCACGCCCAGATAGTTGTCGAACCACGAATCGATGATGAGCGCCTGCAGGCGATCGGTATCGCCCGGCTTGGGTGGCGGGATGCGAGCCACGATGGCTTCCAGCACCTCGACCACGTTCTGGCCCGTCTTGGCACTCACCGACACAGCTTCATCGGCATCGATGCCGATCACTGCCTCGATCTCGCCCTTTACCTTTTCCGGATCGGCGGTGGGCAGGTCGATCTTGTTGAGCACCGGCACCACTTCCAGGCCCATCTCCACGGCGGTGTAGCAGTTGGCGACGGACTGCGCCTCCACACCCTGGGCCGCGTCCACCACCAGCAGCGCGCCCTCGCAAGCGGCCAGCGAACGGCTGACCTCATAGGAGAAGTCGACATGGCCGGGGGTGTCGATGAAATTGAGCTGGTAGGTCTTGCCGTCGCGCGCCGTGTACGGCAGCGACACGGACTGTGCCTTGATGGTGATGCCGCGCTCGCGCTCGATCGGATTATTGTCGAGCACCTGCGCCTCCATCTCGCGTTCGGTCAAGCCGCCACAGATCTGGATGATGCGATCGGCCAGCGTGGATTTGCCGTGATCGATATGGGCAATGATGGAGAAGTTTCTGATCAGTTCCATGGAACACGCTGGCTGCGTTCACTGCCGTGCGCGGCGCGCAAGCAGCGTATCACCGGGGTGGGGATACGAACCCGGCATTATCGCATGGAACGGGGGACTACCGGACATGACACCAAAGCCGGCCCTGGCACTGGCAACCCGCCTGCCAGTGCGCCGGGACGACGGTAGCCCCAAGCTCCCATCGCCCCGACGGCTTCTGACAGCCCTAGGGGCTGGTCACATCACCATCACGACCGGGCGCGCTACGCACAGCGCTGCCACGCTGCTGCGCACACCCTTAGTCGTCCTTGCCACCGGGTACGGTCAGGCCGATGAAGCCACTTTGGTCGCCATGCCGGACAAGCAACAGTACGGTGTCGCCCGGCCTGGCATCTTTAGTCGCCTCACGGAAAGCAGCAACGCTGCCGACCTTCTTCTGGTTGACCATCAGGATGACATCGCCTGCCTGCAGGCCCACCCGGGCCGCCACCGAACCGGTGATATTGCTGATGCCGACGCCCTCACCAGCCCTGAGACCCAGTTGTTGGCGGGTGTCGCTATCCAGATCCTGCACACCCAGGCCCAGTGCGCTGGCCGTGCTGCTGCGGCCGGCCGGCGTGTCCGAATCGGCGGAGGCAAGCGCCGCGCTCTTGTCGCGAGGCATCTCGCTGACGGTGACGCTCACGTCCTGCTTCTTGCCATCACGCATGATCGACACCGAGGCTTTGGTGCCTGGCGGGGTCTGCCCCACCAGCGGCGGCAGGTCCGCGCTTTGGTTGATGCTCTGGCCGTTGAAAGCAAGAATCACATCGCCCGGCCGCAAGCCTGCCTTGTCGGCACCGCTGCCTGGCGTCACCTGGGTCACCGCGGCACCGGTGCCACTATCCAGCTTGAACGCCTTGGCTACGTCATCCGTCACCGCCTGCACGGTTACGCCCAGCATGCCGCGCGTGACATAGCCCTTCTCCTTGAGCTGCTTGACCACATTCATGGCCACATCGATTGGGATGGAGAACGCCACGCCCTGGTAGCCGCCAGTGTTGGAATAGATCTGCGAGTTGACGCCGACCACCCGGCCCTGCAGGTCGAACAATGGGCCGCCGGAATTGCCGCGATTGATCGGCACGTCGGTCTGGATAAAGGAGGTATACGGCTGATCCTGGCTACCCAGGTTGCGCCCGACGGCACTGACGATGCCTTGCGTCACGGTGTAATCGAAGCCGAACGGCGAGCCGATGGCCAGCACCCACTGCCCCGGCTTGAGCGCGCGCGAATCACCAATACTTACGGAGGGCAAGCTGCCCTTGGCATCCACCTTGAGCAAGGCGATGTCGTATTGAGGGTCGCTGCCCACCACTTTGGCAGTGAGCGTCCGGCGATCCTGCAGTCGCACGGTCACCGTGTCGGCACCATCCACGACGTGGTTGTTGGTGAGGATGTAGCCGTCACTGGAGAGGATAAACCCCGAGCCCAGCGAGGTGCGTTGCTGTTCTTCCGGCGAAGGCATGGCCGGCATGCCGAAGAATCGACGGAACATCTCCATTTGCGGATCGTCATCGTCGTCCGGCGTGCCCGGTGCGTCGCGGCCAGCCTTGGTCTTGCTCGTCTTCTTGCCGCTGTACTTGGCCTCGACGTGCACGACGGTGGCTGCATTCTTCTGCACGATGCCGGTGAAGTCCGGCAAGCTCGACAGGGCCGGCGCGTCTTGCGCCTGCACGCCTGCAGCGAGGGCCAGGCTGATCAGTACACCGCACGAGAACGTGCGCAGAGCAAGTCGATTCATGAAGTCCTCCTTTGACAAGTCACGCGCGCACCCATGCCAGTCCAACAAACGGACTGGTGTGGGCGAGCGATATGGGGAAAGGCGTCAGGCCGCGGAACAGACACACGGCGTCGCATCACTGAGCGGTAGCGGGTGCCTGCGTCGACAACCGCTGCGTTGCCTGGTCCGGATGGACCAGCAGCAGGTAGCTACCATCGCCATTGCGGCCGGTATAGCGCGCTACGCGATACGGCGTGAGGCTGTCGCGCGAGTACAGCAGTGTGCTGTCGTCACCACCATCGAGCGTGGCCGACGCCTGCTGGCTCAACTGATACGGCGAGTCGGCATAGGCATTGACCCAACGCGGGGCCGCCACCGGCGCTTCGGTGCGCGCCACTTGCGTGTGTTCATCAAAACCCGCCGCAGTCGACGGCGCCGAAGCCACCTGCGGCGAGAGGCGATCCACCTGCCCGGCCGGCTGGGCCACCATCAGCGCGGCCACGGCCACGCTTGCCGCGATAGCGCCACCGGCTGACCAGTGCAACCAATGCCGGCGCTTGCCATGCACCACCACG
Source organism: uncultured Gammaproteobacteria bacterium (assembly GCA_963783075.1). Lineage (GTDB taxonomy): Bacteria > Pseudomonadota > Gammaproteobacteria > Xanthomonadales > Rhodanobacteraceae > Dyella. The sequence goes on from CAWAMF010000007.1 coordinate 397,059, forward strand.
CTCTCGCGATCGATCGCCTGCATGACCCGCGATGCGAAATCGGCAGAGGCCAGCGGGGGAAGCTGGCGACGCAGACCGTCACGGGCCACGTGGTAGCGCGACCAAGCCTGCTGCAGCGCTCCGTCATGATCGAGTCGGCGCAGCAAGAAGCGTAGCTCCTCCTTCGACAGCTCGCCGTCCAGGCCGGCAGACAGGTTTTCGCGTTGGGAGTCAGTCATGGTTTTTTGTCCTCGCGGTCGGACAGGAGCGGCCGCAGTTTCTCATCGATAGCTTCACGGGCCCGAAAAATACGTGAACGCACCGTACCGATCGGACAACCCATCGCCTCGGCGATTTCCTCGTAACTCAGACCGTCAACCTCACGCAAGGTAATGGCAGTCCGCAATTCCTCAGGCAGCGATTGGACAGTGGAAAATACGGTTTGTTCAATTTCTTGGCGCATCAACTCACGCTCAGGTGTGGCGCTCTCGTGCATACGGTCGGCACCGGGCACGAAGGCTGCATCGTCAATGGCGATATCGTCCGCCGGGGGCCGGCGTCCCATGGCCACCAGGTGGTTTTTGGCGGTATTGACGGCAATCTTGTACAGCCAAGTATAGAAAGCACTCTCTCCACGGAACGAGCCAATGGCCCGCCATGCGCGGATAAAGGCCTCCTGGGCGATGTCCTCGCATTCGGCGTAGTTCTTCACATAACGCGAAACCAGCCCGATGACCTTGTGCTGGTACTTGCGCACCAGCAGGTCAAAAGCCCGCTTGTCCCCTTGTTGGACGCGCTCGACCAGCGCGCTGTCCAGTTCATTTTCGCCCATCCGGGCTATCTCCTTCGTCGATGCTGCCACGCGCCTCGGGATGCCTAAGGATGTGAGCGAGCTGCTCAGACAAGAACTTCGCATCGTAGTTCAGCATGCCCGCACGCGTTTACCAAGCCCCGAGCCGGGGAGGACGCCAGGTGACGTCACATCAGGAGAAACGCGCGGGCGCTCCAAGGGAGCACCGGCACGGCAACAGGGCACGTCATGGCCCCATCCTTTGACGATATGGGGGTCTCGCAGCCCCCTGCAAGTCAGGCGGCGGTGCCGCTGACACCGGCCAGCAGGCTCTGGCGTTCCAGCAGCAACTTCTCGAAGGCCGGCTGCGGCAAGGGCCGGCAGAACAGGAAACCCTGCAGCTCATCGCAATGGTTGTTGCGGAGGAATTCCATGTGCTGCTCGGTTTCCACGCCTTCGGCCACAACGCCACGCTTGAGTCGGTGGGCCATTTCGATGGTGGCGCGCACGATGGCCTCGTCATCGGGATCGACGCCAATGTTCTTGACGAAGCTCTGGTCGACCTTGATGCGGTCAGCCGGAAGCTTGCGCAGGTAATCCAGCGAGGCCGCGCCGGTACCGAAGTCGTCGATGGCAATGCGGCACCCGAGGCGATGCAACCCCTGCAGGTTTTCCACCAGGTTGGGGACCGCCTTGATGCTGATGCTTTCGGTCACTTCCATCTCCAGCAGATTGGCATCCAGGCCGCTCTCGTCGAGCGCTGAGGCCACGATCTCCAGCAGATTCGGCTGCATCAACTGCACCGCCGAGAGGTTCACGCCCAGGCGCAGGCGCAGGCCGAAGCGTCGCTCCCACTCCTGCGCATGTCGGCAGGCGGTGCGCAGTACCCATTCACCGATCGAGACAATCAGGCCGGTTTCCTCGGCCAGCGGGATGAAGAAGCCCGGGCCGATGAAGCCCAGCTCCGGGTGCTCCCAGCGCCCAGCGCCTCCATGCCCACGATGTCTTCGGTTACCGCATCGACCTGCGGCTGGTAGAACACGCGCAATTCGCCCTTGTGCTCGGCGTGCCGCAGGCCCGACTTCAGCGCCAGGTTCTGCTGCTGGGACTGTTCCGCGCTGCCTTCGAAGATCTGGTAGTTGTTGCGGCCCAGGCTCTTGGCCGCATACATCGCTTCGTCGGCGTGCTTGAGCAGGGTATCCGCATCCGGCGCATCGTCGGGAAAGAAGCTCACGCCAATGGACGCGGTGACCTGCAACTCGGTGCCATCGTCGATGCGCAACGGCGCACCCATCACCTGCACGATCTTCTCCGCGATGCGCAGCACATCCTCGTTCTTCAGGATATGGCGCAGGATCACCACGAATTCGTCGCCCGCGTAACGCGCCACGGTATCGGAAGCGCGCACGCTGGCACGCAAGCGTTGCGTGGTGGTCAGCAGCACCTGATCGCCCACGGCGTGGCCGAGCGTGTCGTTGATGGTCTTGAAGCGATCGAGGTCGACAAACAGCAAGGCGAATGATTCGCCGGTGCGGTTGGCTTCACGGATCACCGTATCCAGGCGATCGTTGAACAACAGTCGATTGGGCAAGCCGGTCAAGGCATCGAGCAGGCCCTCGGCGCGACCCTGCTCGCGCGTGTGGCGCAGCTCCAGCGCATGACCGAAACGTGATGCGGCACAACGCAGCACGGGCTGCATGATCGTGAGCGCAGGCAAGGGTTGCCGCGAGCCGACCAGCAAGGCACCCAGCACGGTGCGGCGTTCGTCCTGCAGTGGCAAGCCGGCAAAACCCACCAGGCCGAGCTGTTCCAGCAAAGGATCGACCGCGCCCAGCCGCGCTGCGTCGGCCGGGTGCAACATGGCTTGCCCCGCCAGTACCAGCCGTAGCGAGCTTTGCAGGTGGGGACCAGGCCACAACTGCTCCTCACCGCGCCAGTACTGCATCAGTTGCACCGGCGCACCACCATCGTCCTGGCGCGCCGACCAGACCGCGACGTAATCCAGGCCCATTTCTTCATAAAGCAGACGTGCCGCCTCGGCGATGCCCTCATCGCCGCCGCTGCAGCCGAACATTTTGGAAAGGAGTGCCAGCGAAACTTCAGCCCGCGCACTGGCGCTGTTGCTGCGAAACACCAGCGCCACGGCATCGCGGCCAGCATGCCGGATGGGACGCGCATTGGCCTCGCCCGTATCAGCCCCGCGTGCCGAACGACGCTGCGCGGGGTACCAGGCACGCGAACCCTCGGCAATCACATGCTCAGCGGCATGACCGAGGAAGCCGAGAATGTCGCGCAATGGACGCCCGCGCAATTCGTGATCGGCCAGTCCACTATGCCGCGCCAGTGCGGGACTGAAATCAAGGACGCGGCTGCGCGCGAGGTCGATGATCAACCACTCGGTGTCCAACTCATCGAAGGCAAAGCGGAAGTCACCTTCGCCGGCGCCCTCCGCCAGGGTGGCTGCCGAGGGCGCCGATACCCGCTGCAGTCGCTGCCAACGGGCCAGCAGTTCGTGTTCGATCTGCGAGGCATAGAGCCAGTCGGCAATACCCGCGGGTAACACGGTCGGCTTCAGCACGGCGCCATCATCGAGCACGGCGATCAATGGCGCCCCGGCACAGGCGGGCTGGCCTCGCAGGATCTCGATGCCGGCCATGGCGTCGCGACCGTCGCCATCGAACACCACCACCATCAGTGCAAGCGCGGGACGCCCCTCCAACAGGATGCCGGCGTGGGTGGCGTCCCGGCGCCGAATGCACGATGAAATGACCATCGTGATCGAAGGTGTCGAACAGGACACGGCGCAGCTCACGCTGCGCGGCTACCACCAGGATGCCGGCGGGGCTGGTCATGTCATCACCCAGCGACCGTCACGCAAACGCGGACGCTGGGCCGGTTCGGGCTGGCAGCTGAGTCGCACCAGCACGTCGTTGAAGCTGGTCACCAGTGATGCCGGCGGATCAAGTAAGACGATGCGCCGCACATGGCCGGTGGTGGCGCGTGCGAGCTGGCGAAGCACGGTGGCGTCGCCCATGGCCAGCGGCAACGGCACGTGTTGCAACAGATAGACGCCAAAATGATTGCTTTGTTGTATGTAGCGCAGCGTGATGCTCAGGCGCTGGGACCCTGGCAGCCCCGCATGTTCCTCGCGCAGGTTGCCAAGGCCTTTTTCCGGGTTCCACAGATAGATGGCCTGTCCGGTGCGCCGCACCAGCGGCCGCATCTGGTCGACCAGGCCCGCGGCCTCGCCCCCTTCGAGGGCAATCAGGTTGCCGCGCGCGGCCAGGATGCGCTCGAGAATCTCGGCGCCGACGTGGCTGGGTGGGGTGGCGATGGGCATGTTCATTCGGACGTAAATTACGGGGTCTGGAGGGTTTCGCAAAGGTGGCGTGCAAGCCTCGCCGGATTCCGTGCTCCATTTCATGCGGCAGCGCACAGCTCACGGTTTTACGGGATTTTCATGATTGCATGGCAGCTCCCGGGGCTGTCTCGCAATCCTCGCTACGGGCAGGTATGGTGCGAGACTTCCCGGTCACCCTTGTATGCCCATGTTCGAAGGACTGCGCTTCAATCACTGGAAGACGAGCCTGGATGACAGCGGCATTGTCACCCTGTCCCTTGACCGCGCCGGCAGCAGTGTCAACGCCATTTCGCGCGAAGTGCTGGACGAGCTCGGCCAGATCGTCGAGCGACTGGCCATCGAAAAGCCGGCTGGCGTGCTGATCCATTCGGCCAAGCCGTTCGGCTTCGCTGTCGGTGCCGATATCAAGGAATTCGTCACCTACGCCCAGCAAGGCACGGTGTTGGAAAACATCGAGAACGGCCAGCGTGTGTATGAATCGCTGGCCCGCCTGCCCTGTCCCACGGTGGCTGCCATTCATGGCGCCTGCATGGGCGGCGGCACCGAGCTGATTCTGGCCTGCCGCCAGCGCATCGCCGCCGATGACGACAAAACTCGCATCGGCCTGCCCGAAGTGATGCTGGGTATCCATCCTGGCTGGGGCGGCACAGCCCGCCTGCCGCGCCTTATCGGCGCCACCGACGCACTGCCGGTGATGCTCACCGGCAAGGCGCTGTCGGCCAAGCGCGCACTGACGCTGGGCGTGGTCGACCGCCTCGCGCCGCCCGCCGAGCTGCTGGCCGAAGCCCGTGCGTTGCTGCGTCGCCCGCACGTTCGCCCGCTTACCCTGCGCGCCAAGGCCTGGGCAACCAACAACTGGGTGGCGCGTCAGATCCTCGCGCCCATGGTCGTCAAGCAGACCGCGGCGAAGGTGCGCAAGGAGCACTACCCCGCACCGTTTGCGCTGATCGATGTGTGGAAACGCGGCGGCGCCAGCATCCAGCAGCGTCTGAAGCTCGAGGCCCGTTCGGTCGCCAAGCTGGCCGAAACGTCCACCGCGCAAAACCTGATCCGCATCTTTTTCCTGCAGGAACGCCTGAAGAGCGCAAGGCAGCGGCGTCGAACATGGCATCAAACATGTGCATGTCGTTGGCGCAGGCGTGATGGGTGGCGATATCGCTGCGTGGGCGGCCTACAAGGGTTTCGACGTCACCCTGCAGGACCGCGAGATGAAGTTCATCCAGCCCGCTCTGGATCGTGCCCGCCAGCTGTACGAAAAGAAGCTCAAGTCGGCGGACAAGGTCGAGGCAACCAGTGCGTCGACTGCGCGCTGACGTCGAAGGCAAGGGCGTCGTGGGTGCGGACCTGGCCATCGAGGCGATCTTCGAGAACGCCGAAGCGAAGAAGGCGCTGTACGCCGTCATCGAACCGCAGTTCCAGTCCAACGAAATGCTGGCCACCAATACCTCCAGCATTCCGCTTGATGAATTGCGCGTGGGCCTGAAGGCGCCGCAGCGTTTCCTTGGCCTGCACTTCTTCAATCCGGTGGCGCAGATGCCGCTGGTGGAAGTGGTGCGCCACGACCAGCTCGATCCCGCTGCCGAAAAGCGCGCCCTCGCCTTCTGCAAGGCCATTGGCAAACTGCCGGTGGCGGTGAAGGGCACGCCAGGCTTCCTGGTCAACCGCATCCTGATGCCTTACCTGCTCGAAGCGATGCGCCTGTACAGCGAAGGCGTGCCCGGCCCGGTGCTCGACAAGGAAGCGAAGAAATTCGGCATGCCGATGGGGCCGATCGAACTGGCCGATACCGTGGGCCTGGATGTGTGCGCATCCGTCGGCAAGGAGCTCGCGCCCTTCCTCGGGCTGGAGCTGCCGCCCGGCCTGGAAGACAAGCTCGAAGCCGGCAAGCGCGGCAAGAAAGACGGCCAAGGTTTATATGTGTGGCAGGACGGCAAGCCGCAGAAACCCGAAGTCGATCCCGACTACGTGGTGCCGGCCGACCTGCAGGACCGCATGATCCTGCCCATGGTCAACGAAGCGGTAGCCTGCCTCGCCGATGGCGTGGTCGACGATGCCGAGCTGCTCGATGCCGGCGTGATCTTCGGCACCGGCTTTGCGCCGTTCCGTGGCGGCCCGATCCAGTACGTGCGTAGCGAAGGCGCCGCCGTCATCAAAGGTAAGCTGGAGCGTCTGGCGCAACGCTATGGCGAACGCTTTGCGCCCAAGAATGGCTGGGATCTTCCGACGCTCGCCAGAGCGGTTTCGAGCTGCCCAGCACGACAACGCAAACCGAAAGTGGCGATGCCTGATCGCTGTTCGAAACCCATAAAAAAAGCCCGGCCTAGGCCGGGCTTTTTGTCGTGCCTTCGAGTCGAGCTGATTACCACATCAGGTCGTCGGGTACGCCATCCTCGCCCACGCTACCCGTACTACCAGGCTCGACCAGCAACGCGACCTGATGGGCGTCGATAGCGCGCACCTGTTCGGCAAGCTCGCGCGTCACCAGCAGGTAACGCCCCTGCTGCTGCACCACGCCAAGTTCACCGCCATTGAGCGCGGCCAACTGCGCGGCATCCAAATGCACGCGACGAATCTTGCCGCCGTACTCGAAGTGCCGAACATGCTCGACATCGGCCTTGTTGAGGGTTTTGCCCCCCAGCAATTGCTGGATCTTGAGCTTGCGCTCGCGACGTAGACGCGCCTCTTCGGCAGCGGCCTGTTCGGCACGCTTGCGTTCATTGGCTTCGGTCTGCGCACGAATCGCGTAAGCCTTGGCCAGATCGATCTCTTCCTGGCTCTTGCCTGGCTTGTGCGAAGACGGTGGCTTGCCGCCCTGCTTGTGGTGCGGCGGCTTGCCGTTCGAGGGTGCGGACCCGTGGCGCTTGGCAAAAGGCGGCTTGCCACCCTGCGGCGGCGCCGGACGCTTTTCTTCGCGGACCTGTTTAACGATGCCGCTCTTGAGCAGCTGATCGCGCAGGGATTCGGCCATGATCGGAACTCGCTTGCGTGGTGCCTAGGTGAAAAGTGCTGCCATCAATAATGCGGCGGCGGTGGTTCGCTGTGCGGATCGTGGCCTTGCGAGGTGCGCATCGTCGACAACTCGTTGCGCAAATCGCGAATGATTCGCTCCAGGGTGGCGATGCGTACCGATATGCTCCGCATCTGCCGAGGCAAGCGCGTTCACCGTATCGTCGATAAAGGTGAGCCGCACTTCGAGCTCGGTCAATCGCTGCTGGAACGAGTCATCCGCCATCGTCAGCGCCTCAGGCTACGGCCGCGACCGATACCGTAGTACGCCAGGTCCGCTTCCTCGACCAGCACCGGATCATAAAGATTGCGGCCGTCAAAGATCGCCGGGTTACCCAGCATCGTACGGATGCGCGCAAAGTCCGGGCTGCGGAACGCCTTCCACTCGGTGACGATGGCCAAAACGTCTGCGCCTTCCAGTGCCTGATAGGCACCCTCGCAGAGTGCCAGATCAGTCACGATCACCATAGATGCGGTGGGTTTCCTCACGAGCCTCGGGATCAAACGCGCGCACCTTCGCACCGGCAGCCCAGAGGGCTTCCATCAGGTTGCGGCTGGAGGCTTCGCGCATGTCGTCGGTGTTCGGCTTGAACGCTAGGCCCCACAACGCGACCGTCTTGCCAGCCAACTGGCCATCGAAATGGTGCGAGATGAGATCGAACAGCTTGGTCTTCTGGCTGTGGTTAACCGCCTCCACCGCGCCCAGCAGTCGGGCGTCGTAACCGACACTGCGCGCAGTGCGCTCCAGCGCCTGGACGTCCTTGGGGAAACACGAACCACCGTAGCCCGCGCCTGGATAGATGAAGTGGTAACCGATGCGCGGATCCGAGCCGATGCCCTGGCGAACCAACTCCACATCCGCACCCACGAGCTCGGCGATATTGGCGATTTCGTTCATGAAACTGATCTTGGTCGCCAGCATGGCGTTGGCGGCGTACTTGGTCAGCTCGGCCGAACGCTCATCCATCACCACCGTGCGCTCATGGTTGCGATTGAACGGTGCATACAGCTTGCGCAGCACGCTCACCGCGCGCTCGCTGGAGCTGCCGATGACGATGCGATCGGGGCGCAGGCAGTCTTCGACGGCGTCGCCTTCCTTCAGGAACTCGGGGTTGGAGACCACGTCGAATTCCACCGATACGCCACGCGCTGCCAGCTCGCCGGCAATGGCCTCACGCACGCGATCGGCCGTGCCCACCGGCACCGTCGACTTGTTCACCACCACCGTATAGCGGTCCATATGTTGACCGATAGTGCGCGCCACGCCCAGCACGTACTTGAGATCGGCACTGCCGTCTTCGTCCGGCGGCGTTCCCACGGCGATAAAAACCACTTGGCCGTGCTCGATACCCGGCGCTGCTTCAGTAGTGAAATCCAGCTGACCGCTGGCGTGGTTGCGGTTGACGATAGGCTCCAGGCCCGGCTCATAGATGGGAATCTCACCTTGCTTAAGGCGCGCGACCTTTCCCGCATCGATATCGACGCAGACCACGTGATTACCCATCTCTGCCAGGCAAGCGCCGGTAACCAGACCCACATAACCGGTGCCGAAAATGGTGACCTTCATTGTCGCGAGAACTCCCAGAGGCAAGACCGTAATTCTAGCAGGCTGCGCGCCGAGGCATATCAACCCACATTTAGTTCCGGCAGTACCCCTGCGTTGCCCTGGCTGCCGCACAAAAAATGCGGGGCGCGAATTGCTTCGCGCCCCGCATCGATGACCCGAAAGGTCAGTCGACTATTACTTCGCGCCGCCAGGAGCCTGCTCGCCAGCCGGCGTGGCGCCGGTCTTGACCAGGGTGACGTCGAAGATGATGGTCGAGTTCGGCGGGAAGCCGTTCTGCGGCTGCGCACCGTAGGCGATGTTCGACGGGATGAAGAACTTGTAGTGACCGCCAACCTGCATCAGCTGCATGCCTTCGCGGAAACCCGGAATCACGCCAGCGAGCGGGATCGAAGCGGCGCCACCGCCCTCATGCTTGGCCGAATCGTCAAACACCTCGCCATTGACGAAGCTGCCAACGTAGTTGACCTGCACGGTGTCACCCGGACCCGGACGTGCGCCCGTGCCCTGGCTGATCACCTGGTACTGCAGGCCCGAAGCGGTGGTCTTCACGCCAGGAGCGGTCTTGTTCTTGGCAAGAAAGGCAGCGCCTTCGGTCTGGTTCTTGCTGGCAACCTGCGTGTATTCGGCTTTGGCCTTTGCCTGCAGGTTGGCCACGAAGGCGTCACGCACCTGCTTGGCTTCTGCTTCGCTCATGGTCGGCTTCTGGCCCGACAGCGCCGACTGCAGGGCGCGGGCGACGGTTGCCGGATCCACTTCTTCGCGGACCAGCGGCGGCAGCGAGCTGGCCAGGTCCCAACCGACGACGTAGCTGGCCTTGGTCTTGTCAACCGCAGCCGGGGCGGCCGTGGCGGGGGCGGCGGTCTTCGCAGCCTGCGCGTGCACGCCAGCGGTCAAGCCCAGTGCAACAGCCAGCGCGGCCGCCGTCAGCGTGGGACGCAGAAAATGCTTCATGTGGAACTCCCTCGTATTTGGATATGCCGGCGCTACCGGACTGGCCCCCCCGATGGAGGCAGGCCCCGCATTGTGCGGCGCTTGTCGAGTCTTGGCAACGATGCGGGGCTATGACCGTCAGTCGTGATTAAAAGTTCACACGTGGCCCCATAACGCGGTTTTTTGCGATTTGTGCGCTGGGTCTCACCGGGGTACCAGACAACCCGAAGAGAAGCGTGTTTCAGTGGTGCCCATCATCGGAGCGCCCAGACTTGTCCAATGTGTCGCGCAACGCGGCCTGCAGGCGCGCATGCACCTGCACCAATCCGCGCCAGAGCAGCCAGGCCAGCAACAGCAGGACCAGCACCAGCACGACCGCGACCTCGCGCGTCGGCAGGATAGTCGAGGCCAACGCGGCCACCAGCAGGCCCAGCACCCACATGGTGGCCAAGGGTATGAACCGCGCCAATACCGCGCGGATACGCATGTTGTAGGCACCGCCGATGCGTTCGGGAATGCTCAGCTCGGCCAGCAACATGCCCAATGCCGAGGCCTTTCGATAGGCCGCCACGATCATCGGCAAGGACACCAGCGCCGCAATCGACCACGCCAGACTGCGCTTGACCTGCGGCCGATCGGTCAGGAAGTCCCAATGGAAAACGCCGCGGCGGTAGAGGTAAGCCATGATCAGGAACGCCGCCACCACCAGCATCATGTTGATGATTACGTGCCATACCAACCGCCGGATCATCTTCGCCACCATGGCGCCCTGCCCGCTCAGGCTGAGGTTACCCATCCATCCGGTGTAGGCGCTGAGAGCTCCGGTCAACCCCTGCGGCAGACGTCGACCAAGTTGGGTGGCAAGCGGATCGGAAGCACGAATCAGGTAGGGCGTCAGGAAGGTCGTAATGGCCGACACCGCCACCGCCACGGGATACAGGAAGCCGCTGGTTACCTTGAGGCTGAGGCCTAGCGATGCAATCACAAAGGAGAATTCGCCGATCTGCGCCAGGCCCATGCCGACTCGCAACGAGGTGCGTCCGTCATTGCCGGCGACGAAGGTGCCGAAGCTGCAGGTAAGCACCTTACCCACCACCACCACCACGGTGACGACGAGAATGGGCAACCAGTATTGAGAGAGCATCGCCGGGTCGATCAACATGCCGATTGCCACGAAAAACACCGCGCTGAACATGTCACGGACCGGCCCGATGATGCGCTCGATACGTTCCACACTGGCCGACTCGCCCACGATGGCGCCAATCATGAAAGCCCCCAGCGCAACGCTGTAGCCCATCTCGGTGACCAGCAGGCAGAAGCCGAAACACAGGCCCAGCACCGCCACCAGCAACACGTCGTCGCGGCTCACTTTCGCGATGTAGTCGACTACGCGCGGCACCAGCAGCAGCCCCACCACCAGCGATACCGCCATGAACAAGGTGAGCTTTCCGATCGCACCCATCGCCTCGCTGGCCTCCAGTCCACCCGTACTGGCAATGCCGGTCAGCAGCGCCATCAGCACGATAGCCAGCACGTCCTCGATGATCAGGATGCCGAACATCAGCTGGGCGAAGCGCTCGCGCTTGAGACCCAGATCGTCGAGCGCCTTCATGATGATGGTGGTCGAGGACATCGACAGCATGGCGCCGAGGAACAGCGCGTCCATCGAGCTCCAACCAAAGAAGCGACCGATCTCGTAGCCAAGCCACAACATCAGCACGATTTCACACAGCGCCGCCACCAAGGCCGCGCCGCCCACCTCGCGAAGCTTCTTCAGGCTGAACTCCAACCCGAGCGCAAACAGCAAGAGGATCACGCCCAATTCGGACAGCGTGCGGATGGTCTGCTCGTCATGGATGAAAACGACGGGAAAGGTGTACGGCCCTACCAGCACGCCGGCGATGATGTATCCAAGCACCACCGGCTGACGCAACCGCTGGAAGATCACCGTCGTCAGGCCCGCGATCAACATCACGGTCGCGAGGTCCTGAATAAATTGCAGATCGTGCATCGATGAAGCCTTCGGGGACGTCGGCCAAGACTAACAACCGAGTAGGCAATCAGCAGCTTTTTACGACGACGACGTTTCGGCAACGCACCACACGTTATCGTGAGCCGACGTAACTGCTTGTTGCGCTTCGTTGAAGCAAATTATTCGAAAATTTTTCGTAGCGAATGCTTGACGAAATCGTGATCCGGACCTATTCTTTGCGGCTTCCAGAGGCACGGGGCCATAGCTCAGCTGGGAGAGCGCCTGCATGGCATGCAGGAGGTCGGCGGTTCGATCCCGCCTGGCTCCACCAAATAAAGACACGTCCCCATCGTCTAGAGGCCTAGGACATCACCCTTTCACGGTGGCGACCGGGGTTCGAATCCCCGTGGGGACGCCACTCTAGCGGCAAACCGGATTCCGGTGTAGCGGCAAGAGTGGTCAAGGATGAAGTCTGTTGGTGCAGTACTGGAAGCAGTAAAAATGTGGAGCGGTAGTTCAGTCGGTTAGAATGCTGGCCTGTCACGCCGGAGGTCGCGGGTTCGAGTCCCGTCCGCTCCGCCACTTTTGCGAAAAGCCCGCCGATGGCGGGTTTTTTGTTGCCTGAAGAAAATCCCCGCCCTGACCTCCGCCCCTCATTTGTAGGAGCGCACCCTGTGCGCGACCGTGGACGTGCGGAAACCGCTATGTAGGTTCGTCGCGCACAGGGTGCACTCCTACAAAGTGGGCTCGTCGGGGGCGTGATGGTCTTCCAGCCGCTCCAGCGTTCCCTTCGAATGCCCCTGCTCGGCCAGGTATTCCAGCCAGCGCGACAGAAAACCGTTCATGCGCAGCCGGTGCTGCAGCACCGTATGCGCCGGCGGAAACGGGCCCAACACCTGCCACAGGTGTCGTCCAGGATGGCAGTGGAGCGCTTCGGCCACATGCGCGTCCGTGTACATGCGCAGCTGCGCCGAGGGCGAAGGCTGCCCGGTGTGCGCATCCACGAAGTTGTAGGTGAGCTCCAGCTCCAGCGTGTACGGATGGCGCTCCTGCACCTGCAGCCGCACATCAAGCCCGTCATCCACACTGGAGATATAGAACCCGGGTGGCAGCTCTTGCGGCGCAAAAAGCTTGGCCAGCCGGTGATAGTTCTCCGCATAAAGCCCCATCAGGAAGCCGAAGCGTCCTGGTAACAAGGCATTGCGGCTGTCCAGTACGGCACTCATGGGCGGTGAATACTCCTCTAGAACATGGTCCGCTCGATACCGAAGCGGTCGAAGATCTTGCTGGCAATCTCCTCGATGGAGACGTGCGTGGTGTTGAGGCTGGGAATGCCCTCGCGACGCATCAACTTATCGGCCTGCGACAGCTCCCAGCGACATTGCTCCAACGTCGCATAGCGACTGTTGGCGCGCCGCTGCTCGCGGATCTGCGCCAGACGTTGCGGGTCGATGGTGAGGCCGAACAAGCGGTTCTTATGGGGACGCAGTCGCGCGGGCAGCTCGAGTTTGTCCAGATCGTCATCGGTCAGCGGGTAATTGGCGGCGCTGACACCGTAATGCAAGGCCATGTAGAGGCAGGTGGGCGTTTTACCCGACCGCGACACCCCAATCAGGATCAAATCCGCCTGCGCATAGTCCACGTCCAGACCATCGTCGTGTGACAACGCATAGTTGGTGGCGTTGATGCGCGCTTCGTACTTGTCGAAATCGACCAGGCCGTGGGATCGGTTCACCATACCCGAGCGCTTGGCGCCCAGCTCTTCTTCCAGCGGCCCGATGAACGGCGCGAACACATCCAGCATCAGTGCCCCGCTCTCCGCCACGATGTCGCACAGGTCGCGCGAGGCCATGGTATTGACCACGATCGGGCGCTCGCCGGTCTGCGCATAACGGGTCTTGATACGCAGTGCAGCAGCCTCTGCCTTATGCGCGTCATCGACGAACGGCAGGCGATGCTTGTCGAACTGCACCCCTTCGAATTGGGCCAGGATGCTGTTGCCGATCGTCTCGGCGGTAATACCAGTGGAATCGGAGATGAAAAAAACCGTTCGCTGCATAGGTAACCCGAAGTCCCTGACTATTCCTGGGCCCCACCTTAGCGCAACGCAGAAAGCCTGTCTTTGCTTGACTCTAGCCTGACTGGTATGCAGCTGGCGTGGGTTTTGCCCGTAATGGTCTTCTTGTGCTCCGCACCATCGACAGCGGACAATACCAGTTCTTTGTAGCCCGGTTTTCGGGATTTGCCCCGACGTGCCGCTCCCCTTTATCGACACACGAGCTCTTGAGGAGACTCCCTTGAACGATTTGGTGCTTTGGCTCGACACGCTGCGCATGACCGACCTGGGCAGGGTTGGCGGCAAGAATGCGTCGCTCGGCGAGATGATTGGCAACCTCGCCAAACTCGGTGTGTCCGTGCCTGGTGGCTTTGCCACCACCGCCGATGCGTTTCAGCAGTACCTCGACAAAAGCGGCGTGGCCAAACGAATCCAGGCACGCCTGGCGACGCTCGACGTCGATGACGTGGAGGCCCTGACCGCGGCAGGCAAGGAAATCCGCGAATGGGTCACCGAGACCCCGCTGCCGGCTGAGCTCGACCAAGCCATCCGCGACGCCTACATCAAGCTTTGCAAGGACGCCGGCGCCGACAACATCGCCGTCGCCGTGCGCTCCTCCGCCACCGCCGAAGATTTACCGGACGCCTCGTTCGCAGGCCAGCAGGAAACCTTCCTCAACGTGGTCGGCATCGAAGATGTGCTGCACAAGGTGAAGGAAGTCTTCGCCTCGCTCTACAACGACCGCGCCATTGCCTACCGCGTGCACCAGGGTTTCAAGCACGAGGACGTGTTCCTCTCCGCCGGTGTGCAGCTGATGGTGCGCTCGGATGTGGGCGCCTCTGGCGTGTTGTTTACACTGGACACCGAGTCGGGCTTCCGCGATGTGGTGTTCGTCACCGGTTCATACGGCCTGGGCGAGATGGTCGTGCAGGGCGCGGTCAATCCGGACGAGTTCTATGTCTTCAAGCCCACGCTGAAGGCTGGCAAGCCGGCGGTCCTGCGTCGCAGCCTTGGTGCCAAGCAGCTGCGCATGGTGTATTCGAACCAGCCTGGCGAGCGCGTACGTATCGAGGACACGCCAGCTGAACTGCGCAATCGTTTCTGCATCAACGATGAGGACGTGCAGGAGCTCTCCAAGCAGGCGCTGGTGATCGAGCAGCACTACGGCCGCCCGATGGATATCGAATGGGCGAAGGACGGCAACACCGGCAAGCTCTACATCGTGCAGGCACGTCCGGAGACGGTGAAGTCCCGCGCGCACGCGACCCAGCTTGAGCGCTTCCATCTCAATGAAAAGGGCACCGTGCTCGCCGAAGGTCGCGCCATTGGCCAGAAGATCGGCGCCGGCAAGGCACGCGTCATCCGCTCGCTGGCCGACATGAGCAAAGTGCAGCCGGGCGACGTGCTGATCGCCGACATGACCGACCCCGATTGGGAGCCGGTGATGAAGCGTGCTGCCGCCATTGTCACCAATCGCGGCGGCCGTACCTGCCATGCGGCGATCATCGCCCGTGAGCTGGGCGTGCCTGCGGTTGTCGGTACCGGCAACGGCCTGGACGTGATTCCCGACGGCGCCGAAGTCACCGTGTCCTGCGCGGAAGGCGACACCGGCATGATCTACCAGGGCATCCTGAAGTTCGATCGTGTCACTGCGGATCTTGGCGACATGCCTGAGGCGCCGCTCAAGATCATGATGAATGTGGCCAACCCAGAGCGTGCCTTCGACTTCGCCATGCTGCCGAACGCCGGCATCGGCCTGGCCCGCCTGGAAATGATCATCGCCAGCCATATCGGCGTGCATCCCAAGGCATTGCTGGAATACGCCAAGCAGGATGCCGAGACCAAAAAGAAAATCGACGAGCGTATGGCCGGCTATGCCGATCCGGTGTCGTTCTATGTCGATCGCCTGGCCGAAGGCATCGCCACCATCGCCGCCTCGGTGTATCCGAAGCCGGTGATCGTGCGCCTGTCCGACTTCAAGTCGAACGAATACGCCGGCCTCATCGGTGGTTCGCGCTACGAGCCGCACGAAGAGAATCCGATGATCGGCTATCGCGGCGCGAGCCGTTATGTTGATCCCGGCTTTGCCGAGTCGTTCGGCCTCGAGTGCAAGGCGGTCAAACGCGTGCGCGAAGTGATGGGCCTGGACAACATCTGGGTGATGATCCCGTTCGTACGCACGCTCGGCGAAGGCCGCAAGGTGATCGACGTGCTGGCCAAGAATGGCCTCAAGCAGGGCGAGCATGATCTGAAGGTCATCATGATGTGCGAGGTGCCGTCCAACGCGCTGCTTGCTGCCGAGTTCCTGGAAATCTTCGACGGCTTCTCGATCGGCTCCAACGACTTGACCCAGTTGACCTTGGGCCTGGACCGTGACTCGTCCATCGTCGCCAACCTGTTCGACGAGCGCGATCCGGCCGTGAAGAAGCTGCTGTCCATGGCCATCCAAACCGCCCGCGAAAAAGGCAAGTACGTGGGCATTTGCGGCCAGGGTCCGTCCGATCATCCGGATCTGGCCGAGTGGCTGATGGATCAGGGTATCGAATCGGTGTCGCTCAACCCCGACACTGTGGTCGATACCTGGTTGCGCTTGGCCAAGCGCAAGAAGGCCTAAAGGATACGGGGCGGTGGCAACACCGCCCCTTTTTTATCCTGAAGTAGCGCACCCTGTGCGCGACCGGAAAGTCACAGCGCCACCGTTCCGTCGGCTTGTCGCGCACAGGGTGCGCTCCTACAAAGGCAGTCTTCGGAAACTTCGCGCGTCCGGCCGTGTCACTTATTCACCACACCGGGTTTTCGAGGGGAATAGCATGCGCGCCTTCCTGGGTATGATCTCCCGCAACAAGGGCTTCCTCACCTTCATGCTGTGCATGGTGGTGTTTCGCAGCGCCATCGCCGATTGGAACGTTGTACCCAGCGGCTCAATGCAGCCCACGATCCGCATTGGCGACCGCATCATGGTCGACAAGGCCGCCTACGACCTGCGCGTACCACTCACCCACGTCTCACTGCTGCACCGTGCCGATCCAAAGCGTGGCGATATCGTGGTGCTGGACTCCGACGCCGCCGGCGAGCGGCTGGTCAAACGCGTGATCGGCGTGCCGGGAGACCAAGTCGCGCTCAAGCAGGATCGCCTCTACATCAACGGCCAACCCGCAACCTATGCGCCCATTACCGTGCAGGGTGTTCGCGACGACCGGGAAGACCCCGCGCGCTACGCCATCGAAAGCATCGGCGCCATGCAACACGCGGTGCGCTGGTCCGTCGCCCAGCAAGGCCATAGTCGCGATTTCGGCCCCGTCGCCGTACCCGCCGGCAAGTACCTGCTGCTCGGCGACGACCGCGACAACAGCGCCGACTCGCGCTATTTCGGCTTCTTTCCCCGCAACGAAATCACCGGACGCGCCACCCGCGTCGCCGTCTCGCTGGACCCTGGCAACCACTACCTGCCCCGCGGCGATCGCTGGGGTGCCGCCCTGCAGTAATCCCGCCCAAGAAATTCACCGAACCAGTTGTCAGAGCGCCCCACTCCGCGTAACATTGCCGGTTCGCGTAGACCACGCGCACCGTTCTTGGAGAGGTGGCAGAGTGGTCGAATGTACCTGACTCGAAATCAGGCGTACGTGTAAGCGTACCGTGGGTTCGAATCCCACCCTCTCCGCCAGAAAAGCAAAACGCCCCCTCGTGGGGCGTTTTGCTTTTCTGATGGTGACGGCTGGGTAAGAACCCACTCGGGTTCGACAAAATTGTCAGGAACAATTTTGGACAGCCGCAGGCTGGCCCCGAAGCGCGCAGCGTGGAGGGGTTCGGTCCAAGGATGGACCGAACAATCCCACGGCCCGAGCGCCTCGAAACCTTCCTAATCCAGCACCCAACCTTTTGCGCATCCTCACCACATCCGTCATGCTCCCAGCGACCCGCCAAACCAGGCAACCCATGATCGAGTTCGGACACGGAACGCACGTCGGCCTGCGCCGTACGCGCAACGAAGACACCTACTACGCCGACGCTTCGCTCGGCCTGTTTCTTGTCGCCGATGGCATGGGTGGTCACCAACATGGCGAAGTGGCCTCGGCTCTCGTGCGCGATGCCGTTGCGGATCTGGTAACACGTGGGCACAGTCTGGTCGAAGCCGTGCGCGCGGCGGATGAACGGCTTATCCAGTACAGCCGAGGCTTCCGCGATCCGCGCCCGATGGGCACGACCATCGCGGCGCTACGCCTGCATGTGGACAGCTACGAGGTGGTGTGGGTGGGCGACAGTCGCGTCTACCTCTGGCAGAAGAGCCTGCGCCAGGTCAGCCATGATCACTCGCTGGTGCAGGAGCTGGTGGCGTCCGGCACGCTCGATCCGGCCCAGGCAGCACGCCATCCGCAACGGAACGTGATCACCCAGGCGCTGGGTATCACGGCGGCGGCACAGCTGCACATCGGCATGGCACGTGGCCGCCTAGAAGCGGGCATGTGCTTCTTGTTGTGCAGCGACGGCCTCACCGAAGAAGTCGATGATGCTGCCATCGCGAGCATCGTGTCGCGCAACGACCTTTCCGCGCAGGAATGCGTGGAGCATTTGCTGCTCGCCGCGCTGGACGGCGGCGGCAGCGACAACATCACGGCGATACTCGCGCGCGCCAACTGAGCGGTAACCGCCCCAACCTATTGTCAGTTGACGGTCGGCGCTTCTTCGCGACGCCATACGCTGATGCCGCCAGCACTCTTGTCGAGCCCGTCGAGACGCTTTTCGTGCGCGGCGATCTCCTCGTCGTTGGCACGCAGTACGCGCGGTCGACGACTGAGCACCATCGGTGACAAAACGACCTTGCTGCCCTGCTCCTGCGCGCCTTCGAAGCCCAGGTCCAAGCCGACCTGGCCCGACGTCATGGAGATATAAACTTCGGCCAGCAACTGGGCGTCGATCAGGCCGCCGTGAAGATCACGCGCCGAGTTATCCACGCCCAGGCGTTTGCACAAGGCATCCAGGCTGTTGCGCTGACCGGGATAGCGCTCGCGCGCCATCATCAGCGTATCGAGCACACTGCAGCGATCGGCGATACGACCGTAGTGTTCGCCGGCACGCGCGAGTTCCGAGTCGAGGAAGCCGACGTCGAAGGTGGCGTTGTGAATGATCAGCTCGGCGCCATCGATGAAGGCGAGAAACTCGTCCACCACGTCGATGAAGTGCGGCTTGTCGAGGAGAAACTCGTCCTCGATGCCGGTGACCTGCTTGGCACCTTCGTCGATCGCGCGGTCCGGATTGAGATAGGTCTGATAATGGCGCCCGGAAGGTCGACGCTCGATCATCTCCACGCAGGCAATTTCAATCAGCCGATGTCCCTGCCGCACTTCAAGGCCAGTGGTTTCGGTATCGAGCACGATCTGCCTCATGCCTTGCTCCTGAACTGCTCGGCCTGTTCGCGCGCGGCAACATCGACGCGCTCGTTTTCAGCGTGACCGTTATGGCCCTTTACCCACTGCCAGCGCACCTTATGCGGTTCCACAGCAGCAGACAGGCGCTGCCATAGATCCTGATTTTTCACCGGCTTCTTGTCGGCCGTGCGCCACCCGTTGGCGCGCCACTTGGGCACCCATTCCTCGATGCCCTGCATGACATAGCGCGAGTCGGTAGTGAGCGCGACGGTACATGGGCGCGTCAGCGCCTCAAGCGCGCCAATGGCGGCCATCAGTTCCATGCGATTGTTGGTGGTGGCAGGCTCGCCACCGGCGAGCATCCGCTCGGTTCCCTTGGCGCGCAACAGGGCGGCCCAGCCGCCCGGCCCAGGGTTACCCAGGCAGGCACCATCCGTAAAAGCTTCCACTTCAGTCATTAATTACCCGTCAGAGATCGAGAGTGTTGTCAGGACGCGACATTACGTCGTGCGCCCGGTGCGAGGCCCACATTGACCGGCGCAGGCACGGCCTTGGGCTTGAGGCGAACGGGTGTGGCCATGCGTCGGCGCTTGCGTGCGATCAGCAAATAGCCGCCACCAAATGCATGGGCTGCATCCAGGCCGACGTTGCTGCTCGGCCAAAGTCGACCGACCCGTTCGATGCGCTCGATGTCGAGCTCGATGCGGCGCACCCAGCGTTCCAACAGCAAGGGTGAACGCATCGCCGGCGTGCGGCCACGCGTACGCCACATCATCCACGGCAGCCATGCGCTGAACGGATGCAGCCCGGTCAGCGCAAGTACGCCGCCGGGCGCCAGCACGCGCGAGGCTTCCTCAAGCAAAGCCTGTGGCGTGGCCGATACTTCCAGTGCATGGCGCAGCAATACCAGGTCGAACGCGTCGTTCAGGAACGGCAACGGCTCGTCGCTGCGCGCGCGTAGGTCGCCTACGTAATGGTCCGCGTCCATGCTCAGGCGGGTCCAGTTGCCTAACAGCGGCAGCACCGGTGGCGAATCCTGCAGTGCCGCGCTCAGCAACAGCGCGTGCGTGCCGCTACAGCGCTGCAACTCCGGCACCAGCGCCACCGTCTCTTCGGCGAGCAGGCCACGCAGAGGTGCGCTGGTGTAGATGTCTTGGTCGCGCTGCGACATGCCGGCTGGCCCAGGATGAATCAATGTCGACAGTGTACCGGCAGCCCATACGAACGTGTCCTGGTTTGCAGTCCGAGCCGCGACCGGTCCACGAGACTGAATAGGCAAACCAATTGTTAACGTCTCGCTAACGAGTGCGCCGGCATCCCCCTTTATAGTCGGCCACTTCGCGCAAGCCGGATGCCTGCGTCAGTCGATACGAAACCGCGGAGGCGATCTCCTTGCACGTCGTACCGTTACCCGCGCTTGCCGACAACTACATTTGGCTGCTGCACGATGACGCCGGCCAGGCCATCGTGGTCGATCCGGGCGAAGCCGCTCCGGTCGAGGCCGCATTGAAAGAACGCGGCCTGACGCTTCGCGCGCTTCTGCTAACCCATCATCATCGTGATCACATCGGCGGCGTCGATGCGCTGTTGGCGCATCATCCGGTACCCGTTTACGCCCCCTACGACGAGCGCATCAATGTGTCGGCGCATCGGGTAGGCGATGGCGACGTGGTGACCATCGCGCAACCGGCCGCAAGTTTTGCGGTTATGGCGGTGCCTGGCCACACCACCAGCCACATCGCCTTTGTCGGCGACGGCGTGCTGCTTTGCGGCGACACGCTTTTCAGCATGGGCTGTGGCCGGCTGTTCGAAGGGACGCCGGCGCAGATGCTTGCGTCGCTCGATCGCCTGGCCGCCCTGCCCGCCAACTTGCTGGTCTGCTGCGCGCACGAATACACCGCCGCCAACGGACGTTTTGCCCGGACCATCGAGCCGGACAACGCCGCGCTCGCCTCTCGCCAGCAGGAAGTGGCAGCGCTGCGCGCGCACGAACGTCCCACGCTGCCTGTTTCGCTGGCCACCGAACAGGCCACCAACCCGTTCCTGCGCACCGATAGCGATGCAGTGATCATTTGGGGGCAACGTCATGGCGTGGACGGTGACCGCGTCGCACGATTCGCCGCATTGCGCGCCAACAAGGACGTCTTTAGCGGATGAATACCCGACGCCTACGCCCCTTACCTATCGTCATGTCGGTGCTGTTGGCCGCGTGCGCCACCCCTTCGGCTACCAAACTGCCGACCCCAACGGTGCAGGCACCCACGCCGGAACGTGTACGCGATATCGTCCACCCCGTGTCGGGTGTCATCATGCCGGTCGACAACAACGGCAACATCTGGGATCAGTTGCGCGGCAGTTTCGCCATGGCCGACTGCGATGCCGACCCCGGCATCAACTTGTGGGCTCGGCGCTACACCCAGAACCCGCAACGTTTCGAAGACCAGATTGCCGCGGCGGCGCCGCGCCTGGCCTATGTGCAGCAAGTCGCCGCCAAGCACAACGTGCCAGGTGAATTTGCGCTGTTGCCCTGGATAGAAAGCCAGTATCGCCCCGTGTCTGGCGGCAAAAACCTGCCGGCCGGCATGTGGCAAATCATGCCGGCTACCGCCAACGCCATGGGCATCCGCGTCGACAAGAACTTTGATGGCCGGATGGACGTTCCGGCAGCCACCGACGCGATCATGTCCTTGCTGAGTCGCTACCACGACGATCTCGGCGACTGGCGCATGGTCGACTACGCCTTCAACGCGGGCGAGTTCGGCATGCGACGCATGCTCGACCAGCACGGCACGCCGCCGGCCGAGCCGGTCATCCCTCGCATGCCGGTGAAGCCGGTAACGCGAGAACACTTGGTCAAGCTGCTGGCGATTGCCTGCGTCATCCGTGACCCCGCACGCTTCAATGTCAGCCTGCCCACGCTGCCTTCCGAACAGCGCCTGGTGGCGGTGAGCATCGGCAATTCCATGCCTATCGCCCATGCGGCCGATCACGCCGGCATGTCGCAGGACGAACTGAAGGATCTCAATGCCGGCTTCCGCAACGGCGTGGTGGATTCCAACGCATCGCCTTACCTGTTGATACCTAGCAATCACGTACAGCAATTCCAGAGTGCGCTGCTCGCCGACAACGACACCGGCACGCATAGCGTTCCGGGCACCACCAGCCTGCCGCCGCTATCCGCCGCGCTCGGTGCCGCAACAGATGACGACGGTGGCACTGCGTCATCGCGAACGGCAGGCCGCAAGACGCATACGGTCAAATCCGGTGAGAGCCTATGGACGATCGCCAAGCAATACTCGGTCGACATCAAGCAGCTGCAACAGTGGAACCATCTGCAGGGCGCCGGCGTAAAGCCAGGCCAAGTGCTGAAAATCAGTACCCCGGGCTAGCGCCGCTTCGCTGCGCTAGACTCGCCCCATCACGCCGGCCGGGCGACACTGACTGCTGGGAGGGCTCATGGGATTCCTGCACGGCAAACGGGCGCTGATCGTCGGCATCGCCAGCCAGCGCTCGATCGCCTGGGGCATTGCCAATGCCATGCATCGGGAAGGCGCACAGCTCGCTTTCACCTATCAGAACGAGCGCCTGAAAGACCGCGTCGACGAAGCCGCCAATGCCTTTGGCTCCAACATCGTGCTGCCTTGCGATGTTGCCGAAGATGCGCAGATCGACCGGTTGTTCGCCACGCTGGGAAAGCACTGGGATGGCTTCGACATCCTCGTGCATTCGGTGGGCTACGCCCCACGTGAGGCCCTGCAGGACGAATTTCTTGATCACCTCACGCGCGAGAATTTCGCCATCGCGCATGACATCTCCAGCTATAGCCTCGCCGCATTGGCGAAGGCCGCGCGCCCCCTGATGGGCGGCCGAGGCGGCGCCATTCTCACGCTGAGCTACCTGGGCGCCGAGCGCGCAATGAACAACTACAACGTGATGGGGCTGGCCAAGGCCAGCCTCGAGGCGAATGTGCGCTACCTGGCGTTCAACCTCGGCCCCGAAGGCACGCGCGTCAACGGCATTTCTGCCGGACCGATCAAGACGCTCGCGGCCGCTGGCATCGCGAACTTCCGCAAGATGCTCGACCACGTGGATGACAACGCGCCGCTGCGCCGCAGCGTGACCATTGATGAAGTAGGCAACGTGGGTGCCTTCCTGTGCTCGGATCTGGCCTCCGGCATCACCGGGGAGATCACGCATGTGGATGCGGGCTACAACATCCTCGGCATGGCAGGCATCTGACGCCTCGCCGTTCCCCACAAAAAAGGCGGCCAATGGCCGCCTTTTCCTTATGGCCGAGACCATGGGGCTTTACATGCGATCCGCAGCAATCTTGATCTGCGTCTTCGCCTTGAGGGCCTCGACGAAATCGTGCGTGGCCATGATGCCGTAGGCCTGCGTCATCTCACCGCGCAGGGCGTCACGCTGTTCCCTCGTTACTTTCGACAAATCGCCGTCCTGCACCTTGTCCAGCGCCACCAGCGCGTAGCTGCCATCGTGCATCTCCACACGAGCGAACTGCGGCTTGCCATCGGCGGGATGCGGCAGCAGGAATGCCTGCTCCAACACTTCCGGCGGCAGCGTCTGCTGCGTGCGAATGGCGTCGGGAGCCGCCTGCACGGCAGCGCCCGCCGATGCGGCCACTGCCTGAAGCGCTTCGCCCTTCTGCAGGCGGGCCAGCAGCGCGTCAGCCTGCTTCTGCGTTTCCGCGACAGCGCGCTCATCGAGAATCTTCTGGCGCACCTGATCGCGCACCTCGGTCAGCGGGCGCGCCGCTGCGGGCAGATGCTTGTCCACGCGAACCACGACGGCATGATCCGAACCCAGGTCGATCAAGCCGGAGTTGTTGCCCTGGGTCAGCACGTCGTCGGAGAACGCCGCAGCGACCAGCTTCGGATTGGCGGCGAGGCCCTCGCCACCCTTACGCGAGAACAGGCCCGTGGTCTGGATGGGCAGGTTCAGCGCCTGCGCGGCCGCGTCGAGCGACGACGGATTCTGGTAGGTCTGGTCGGTCAGCTTGCCGGCGACTTCGCTGTACTGGCGATCGCGCTCGGTGCTGGCGTAGTCCTTGGCGATCTGGTCGCGAACCTCGGCAAAGGGCTTGGCATCGCCGCTGCGCACATCGCGCAACCACAACACGTGGTAGCCCTCGTCCGACAGCACCGGCTTGGAGATCTGGCCCTTCTGCAAGGCGAACATCGCCGAGTCGAAGGCCGGCGTCGTCACACCTTTCTCCAGCCAACCCAGGTCACCACCCGAGCGCTTGGAGCCCAAATCGTCCGAATCCTGTTCGGCCAGCTTGGCAAAGTTGTCCGGGGTGGCTTCGCTGGCGATCTTCTCCGCCTTGGCAAGCGCCGCCTTCTGCTGGTCCGGCGTGGCGTTCTTGGGCACGTTGACCAGGATATGCGAGACCAGGCGCTGCTCGGGCTGCACGAAGCGCTGCTTTTCGTCTTCGTAGCGCTTCTTGAGTTCTTCGTCTGTCGGCTGGGCGTCGATCTTCAGGTCGGCTCCATTGACCTCGATGTACTTCAGGGACACCTGCTCGGGATTCATGAAGTCAGCCTGATGGTCCTTGTAATAGGCCTCCAGCTGCGCATCACTCACGGCGGTGTCGGTCAAGGTCGGGCGCGGCAGCGCGAACCAGTGCAGGTCGCGGCGCTGATAGAACAGGCCCAGGTAGCGGTCCATGTCAGCGTCGGTGACGATGGTGCTGTTGATGATGGCCTGCGGCAGCAGGCTGGGCTCCTGCGACGCGCGCTGGCTGGCCTCGAACATGGCCGGGTTCATGCCCTGCGCACCGAGGATGGCGCGGTAGGTGGCCGGGTCGAACTGGCCATTCACCTGGAACGCCTGCACGTTGGCGATCATGTCGCGCAAGGCCAGGTCGGATACATGCATGCCCAGGTCGTCGTTGGCCTGGCGCAGCAGCTGTTCGTTGATCAGCTGGTCAAGCACCTGGCGCTTGGTCTCCGGCTGCTCGAACAGCGTGGGGTCGAAACGGTCGCCCTGGCGCTGCATCGCATCACGGCGCGCCTGGTTCATGCGGTCCTGGAAGTCGCGCTGGCTGATCTCGTGCTTGCCGACCATCGCCACGTAGGTGTCGGTCCGCGAGCTGAAATAAGACTCGATGCCAAAGAACGAGATAGCGAAAACGCAAATGCCCAGAATGACAATGGACGGCCATCCGTGAAGCTTGTTACGCATTGCCTGCAGCATGGATTTATCCCGGCTCTCGTTGTTCAGCGCACCATGTGCGCAGCGCTTAAATGACAAGGGCGCCACTCGGGCGCCCTTGCGAACTGTGGCGGAGCGGACGGGACTCGAACCCGCGACCTCCGGCGTGACAGGCCAGCATTCTAACCGACTGAACTACCGCTCCGCATGTTTCTGGTGGGTGCTGTAGGGATCGAACCTACGACCCTCGCCTTGTAAGGGCGACGCTCTACCGCTGAGCTAAGCACCCGAAACTAAGCAAGTAGCCGCTTAGTTTAGGGCATCCTTGAGGGTCTTGCCAGCCTTGAATGCCGGAACCTTCGAGGCCTTGATCTTGATCGTCTCATTGGTGCGCGGGTTGCGGCCAGTACGAGCAGCGCGCTTGCGCACGGTGAAGGTGCCAAAGCCCACCACCGACACATCGTCACCCTTCTTCAGCGCCTTCTGCACGGTCTCGAAGAACGCTTCGAGAGCACGGCCGGCGTCAGCCTTGGTGAGTTCGGCCTTTTCGGCAATGGCATTGATCAGATCGGTTTTATTCATTGAGACACTCCCTTAAACGGTTATGCAGCCCGCGTGGTCAGTCTGGGACTGGACGACGCTCTTTAGATGACTGGCCATCGAGGCGTCGCCAAGCAACCCCGCATCACTGCGCATCGTGCTCGGCGTCAGGCTGCGGTGTCGCCTTTATACCAGTGCCCCCCAGGGTCCGCAATGACAAGCAATACCAAGGGTTCGCGCGGTTCAGTATGGTTCGCGAACGCTTGCAAAGTGTGTGCTTAAACGCTAAGCGAACGACTGCCAAAACGATGGGACACGCGCATGAAAAACGGGCGATTGCCCGCCCGTTTTTCGGTGACGCCCTTCACGGAATCAGTGAGGTCGCGTATACGACTCCTGCGAGTCGTCCTGTGCGTCGTCCCGTGGTCCATCGACCTTGGGCTTGCTGTCGCCATCGGTCGCCTGCAGCGGCTGCAGCGGACGCTCCAGCGCGATGTCGAGCACTTCATCTATCCAACGCACCGGATGGATGTCCAGGGACGCCGTGATGTTGTCCGGAATGTCCGCAAGATCCTTCTTGTTGTCTTCCGGAATGATCACGGTGGTAATGCCACCGCGATGCGCCGCCAGCAGCTTTTCCTTGAGACCACCGATCGGCAGCACGCGGCCTCGCAAGGTGATCTCACCCGTCATGGCCACCTCGGAACGCACCGGCACCTTGGTCAGCGCCGACACCAGCGCCGTGCCCATGGCGATGCCCGCGCTCGGGCCGTCCTTGGGCGTAGCGCCTTCCGGCACGTGGATATGGAGGTCGAACTTCTGATGGAACTCCGGATCGATGCCCAAACGGTCGGCACGTGCGCGCACCACCGACAACGCGGCCTGGATCGATTCCTTCATCACGTCGCCAAGCTGTCCGGTGTTGACCAGACGACCCTTGCCCGGCACCACCGAGGCCTCGATGCTCAGCAAGTCGCCGCCGACCTGGGTCCAGGCCAAGCCGGTGACCAGACCCACTTCGTTCTGTAGTTCCTTGCGACCGAAATCAAAGCGACGGACGCCAAGGTACTGTTCCAGATTGTCGGAGGTGACTTTGATGCCCTTCTTCGCCTTGGCCGTCTTTACGGCCGCGGTCGCCTTCTTCGCATCGACTTTCTTCTTGCTCACCTGTGCCAGCGTCAGCTCCTTCACCACCTTGCGGCAGATCTTGGAGATTTCACGCTCGAGGTTGCGCACACCGGACTCGCGCGTGTAGTAACGCACGATGTCGCGAATGGCCTCGCCATCGACGCTCAATTCCTCCGGCTTCAGACCGTTGGCCTTGAGCTGCTTGGGCAGCAGGTACTTCAGCGCAATGCCCAGCTTCTCATCCTCGGTGTAACCCGGGATACGGATCACTTCCATGCGGTCCAGCAACGGACCCGGGATATTGAGCGAATTGGCGGTGGCAATCCACATCACCTCGGACAGGTCGAGGTCGACCTCGAGGTAGTGGTCGTTGAAGGCCTGATTCTGCTCGGGGTCCAGCACTTCCAGCAACGCCGACGAGGGATCACCGCGGAAGTCCATCGACATCTTGTCGATCTCATCGAGCACGAACAAGGGGTTCTTGGTACCGACCTTGTTGAGGTTCTGCACGATGCGACCCGGCATGGAACCGATATAGGTGCGGCGATGGCCACGAATCTCGGCTTCGTCGCGCACACCGCCCAGGCTCATGCGGACAAATTTGCGGTTGGTGGCCTTGGCGATGGACTGGCCCAGCGAGGTCTTGCCCACGCCTGGCGGTCCAACGAGGCACAGGATAGGGCCGCGCATCGTATTCACACGCTGCTGCACGGCAAGGTATTCGAGGATGCGCTCCTTGACTTTTTCCAGGCCAAAGTGGTCAGCATCGAGCACCTCCTGCGCCAGCTGGAGATCCTTGCGGACCTTGCTGCGCTTTTTCCAAGGCGCGCCCACCAGCCAATCGAGGTAGTTGCGTACCACCGTGGCCTCGGCCGACATCGGCGACATCTGGCGCAGCTTGCCGAATTCCTGGCGTGCCTTGGCAAGCACCGCCTTGGGCATGCCGGCGGCCTCGATCTTTTTCTGCAGCTCTTCGATTTCGTTCGGGCCTTCCTCGTTCTCGCCGAGCTCTTTCTGGATGGCCTTCATCTGTTCGTTGAGGTAGTACTCGCGCTGACTCTTTTCCATCTGCGACTTGACGCGGCCACGGATGCGCTTTTCCACCTGCTGCAAATCCATTTCGCCATCGACCAGCCCGATCAGCAGCTCAAGGCGCTCGCCCACGTCAGAGGTTTCCAGCACCTTCTGCTTGTCGGCCATGCGCACCGACAGGTGCGCTGCGATGGAGTCCGCGACGCGCGACGGATCATCGATACCCGACAACGTTGCCAACACTTCGGGCGGCAACTTGCGGCTCTGCTTGACCAGTTGCTCGAACAACGAAACCAGCGTGCGCGACACGACATCGAGCTCGCGCTCCTTATCGCTGTACACGGGCTCGATGACGCGCGAAGTCGCCATCATCATGCCGCCGTCTTCGCTGTAGTTTTCGATGGCTACACGCGACTGGCCTTCGACCAGCACCTTGACGGTGCCATCGGGAAGCTTGAGCAGCTGCAATACGCCGGCGACGGTGCCGATCTGATGCAGGTCGCTGATCGCCGGATCGTCGATGTCCGGGCTCTTCTGCGCCACCAGCAGGATCTGCCGCTCGCCTTCCATCGCGCGCTCCAGCGCACGCATGGATTTGTCACGCCCGACGAACAGCGGAATGACCATGTGAGGGTAGACCACCACGTCACGCAGCGGCAGTACTGGCAAGGCGTCCAGCACGGCTCCGGTAGCCTGGGGATTAGGGGCGTTCTTTGCCATCGAAGAGAATCTCTCAGGATGAATATCGTGTCGGCCCCGACACTGCGCCGGGGCCATCTATACGTCAAGTGGTGGCAGCTGGCCGCCGTCACAAGTGCATGACAAACCACACAAACGAAATGGCCCCGGCAATCTGCCGAGGCCATTCAAACAACGCATGTCGCGCCGTGCTTGCGATCAGGCGGCGTCGCCGCCCTCACCCGCCGCACGCGGCTGCTTGAGATTGCCGCGATAGATCAGGTACGGCTCGGCCTGGCCTTCGATGACGGCATCGTCCACCACGACCTTGCTCACGTGCTCCAGCGACGGCAGCTCGTACATGGTGTCAAGCAGTACCTGCTCAAGAATGGTGCGCAGGCCGCGGGCACCGGTCTTGCGCTTGAGTGCCTTGCGGGCGATGGCCTGCAATGCCTCAGGACGGAATTCCAGCTCCACGCCTTCCATCTCGAACAGTTTCTTGAACTGCTTGGTGACTGCGTTGCGCGGCTCAGTGAGGATCTTCACCAACGCGGGCTCATCCAGTTCGTCGAGTGTGGCGACTACCGGCAGGCGGCCGACAAACTCCGGGATCAGGCCATAACGCACCAGATCCGACGGCTCCACGTCCGCCAGCACCTTGCCCAGGTTTTCCCTGCGCTCCTTGCTGCGTACCTCGGCCGAGAAGCCGATGCTGGTGTTCTCCGAACGCTGCTGGATGACTTTCTCCAGGCCCGCGAACGCACCACCGCAAATGAACAGGATGTTCTTGGTGTCGACCTGCAGGAATTCCTGCTGCGGGTGCTTGCGGCCACCCTGCGGCGGCACCGACGCCAGCGTGCCCTCGATGAGCTTGAGCAGCGCCTGCTGCACGCCTTCACCGGAAACGTCGCGAGTGATCGACGGGTTCTCGCTCTTGCGCGAGATCTTGTCGATTTCGTCGATGTAGACGATGCCCGACTGCGCCTTGTCGACGTCGTAGTCGCACTTCTGCAGCAGCTTCTGGATGATGTTCTCCACATCCTCGCCCACGTAACCAGCCTCGGTGAGGGTGGTGGCGTCGGCGATGGTGAACGGCACGTTGAGCAGGCGAGCCAGCGTTTCGGCCAGCAGCGTCTTGCCCGAACCGGTCGGACCGATCAGGAGGATGTTGGACTTGCCCAGCTCGACGTCGTCGCTCTTCTGACGCGACTCCATGCGCTTGTAGTGGTTGTACACAGCCACTGCCAGCGCCTTTTTGGCGCGAGTCTGGCCGACCACGTACTGGTCAAGCGTTTCCATGATCTCGCGGGGCTTGGGCAACTGGCTGCGCCCGGAGGCGGCCTTCTCCTCCAGCTCCTCGCGGATGATGTCATTGCAAAGCTCTACGCACTCATCGCAAATGAACACGGAGGGACCCGCGATCAGCTTGCGCACTTCATGCTGGCTCTTGCCGCAGAAGGAGCAGTAGAGAATCTTGCCGCTGTCGTTGGAACGGCCCTGCCGCTCGTCGCTCATGCTTTCATCCTGCTGATAAATCGATTGCGGTTTGAGAATAGCACAGCGTTCCGCGTCTGCAGTGGGACGCGGAACGCTGGCAAACCTCGGGCCAAATGCCTGAAATCAGGCAGATTTCACCGTTTCGACGGCACGACGATCGAGTACCGAGTCGATCAGGCCGTATTCTTTTGCGGCCTCGGCGCTCATGAAGCGGTCACGCTCCATGTCCCGCTCGATCTTGTCGAGGGGCTGGCCGGTGTGCTGGACGTAGATGTCGTTCAGGCGGCGACGCAGGTACAGGATTTCCTGGGCCTGAATCTCGATGTCGGTTGCCTGGCCGCGGGCGCCGCCCGACGGCTGGTGGATCATCACGCGCGAGTTCGGCAGCGAGTAACGCTTGCCCTTGGCGCCGGCCATCAGCAGCAGCGACGCGGCGCTGCAGGCCTGACCGATGCACATGGTGCTGACGTCGGGCTTGATGAACTGCATGGTGTCGTAAATCGCCAGCCCGGCGGTGACGGCACCGCCTGGGCTGTTGATGTACAGATGGATGTCCTTGTCCGGGTTCTCCGACTCAAGGAACAGCATCTGCGCGACCAGCAGGTTCGCCACCTGATCGTTCACCTCGCCCACGAGGAAGATCACACGCTCCTTCAGGAGGCGCGAGTAGATGTCGTACGAGCGCTCGCCGCGGGCGGTCTGCTCGACGACGATCGGTACCAGGTTGAGGTTCTGGATCTGGTCCATAGCCATGCTTGTCGCTCTCCGGTTGATTGGCCTGAAGGATGCCTCAGGCGCTGACCGGGCGCATCACTTCGTCGAAGCCCAGGTTCTGCACGGTGGTGCTGGCGTGATCTGCCACCCACTCGGCTACCTGGTCTTCCATCACGCGATTCTGCAGCCCAGACATCAACTGGGGGTCGCGGTTGTACAGTTCAATGACCTTTTCCGGCTCCTCGTAGGTCGAGGCGATGGCAGCGAGCTGCTCCGCCACGCGGCTACGGTCGATAACCAGCGCCTGCTTGCGGGCGATCTCACCCATCAGCAGACCGGCAATGACGCGCTTGCGCGCCATCGGGGTGGCGGCGTCGATCAGCTGCGGGGGCACCTGCTGGCCGCGCGGCACGCTGCCCTGGGCCAGGTTATGGGCCTCGGACTGCACCATCACGTTCGGCACATCCAGATCCGGATGAGCATTGGCGAGCTTTTCGGCCACTTCGGACTTCAGGCGGGCCATGAGGGTGGCCTTCAGTTCGCGCTCGAGGTTGGCGCGCACTTCCTTGCGGAACTTCTCCAGGTCACCGTCGGTGATGCCGAACAGCTGGGCGAAGTCGCCGTCCACTTCCGGCAGCTTCGGCTCCTGCACCTTGACGATCTTGAAGTGGCACTGGGCGGTCTTGCCGGCCAGGCTCTCGTTGCGGAAATCGGCAGGGAACTCGACGGCGGCGTCAAACTCATCGTCACCCTTGCGGCCCGTGAGCACTTCGTCCAGCGCCTTGAACAGATTGCCCGAGCCCAGCACGCTGCCGGCACGCTCCAGGCCTTCGGCAGGGAAGCGGTAGTCGCCGGCCTGCGCCGAGTACTCGAACATCACGAAATCACCCTCGACCGAGGCGCGCTCGACCGGGTCGAAGCTGCGGCGCTGAGCGCGCAGTGTTTCGATCATCTTTTCGATGTCGGCGTCAGAGACTTCGGCCACTGGGCGAGCGACGTCGAGCTTGGCGACATCGATTTCCGGGAACTCCGGCATGATCTCGAAGGTGGCGGTATAGGCGATTTCGCCGTCTTGCGGGCGACCGGTGGTGTCGATCGACGGGTTGGCGATCGGTCGCAGCTTTTCCTGCTCCACGGCCTCACGCAGCGTGCTGCCGATCAGGTCGGAGAGCACTTCGCCGCGAACCTGGTCGCCAAAACGCTGCTGGATTACCGCAGTCGGCACCTTGCCCGGACGGAAGCCCTTGAGACGCACCGTACGGCCCATCTCGGCAATGCGCGCGCTCACCTGTGTCTCGAAGCGCTCTGCGGGAAACTTAACCGTGAGCTTGCGCTCGAGCTTGCCGACGTTTTCAACCGAAACCTGCATGACGTCTCCTGAAATACCTGAAAGTGCGCCCGTCAAAGGCGCATGGCGACCCCGGGCCGCCAGCAATAACCAAAGGGATGGTGCGAAAGGCGGGACTCGAACCCGCACGGTTTTACCCGCTGGAACCTAAACCCGCTTCAACACCAACCCAATCAATAAGTTATGCGTCCAGTGACGCCACGGGTGCCTTTTTAGGTGACACAGGTGACATACCGGGTGACGGAGGCCCTCGAAGGAATTAAGTAGTCAACATGGATCACCTAGAACAACAGGTGGAAACAAGGACTACAGAAAAGCTTCCCCGGAGACCGCCGACGAATAGAACAAACGCATAGACCCACTAGATTAAAACCAAGCCAACTCATTAACAACTTCTAGTCACCTGGTCGCTTCGCAGCGTCCGGGTTTTCTTTTGTCCGTTCCATCCCGACAGCGAGATACATCCCTATGATGCAAGGCACTGACCTTATCGCCGACCAGCACGCCCTTGAGCGTGAATCCTTCTCCCTGGGCGCCGAGCGCTACGAGAAGGTCCGCTCCAGCCGGCTCGAATCTGAGACCGCTCCCGGCCGCAAGCTGGTGTTGCAGTCCATCGACGACACGGCTGTCCTCATCTCCCGTTTCATTGCCGATGCGGCGACTGGCAAGCCGGGCAAGCGCCACACCGCCATCAAGTGGTTCACCCACATCGACCCACACGCCCTGGCCTTCCTTACGGCCACCGCTGTCGTGAACTCGCTGACCCAGGCCGTCGTCCGCGTCACCTCGGTCGCCACCGAGATTGGCCGCAACGTCGCCAACGAAATCAAGTTTGCCACCCTGTACCAAACCAACCCCGGCCTGCATCGGGTGGTCCAGCAGCAGCTCAAGAAGTCCACCTCCGCCCGCCACGCGACCAACGTGATGCACCATGCCGCGTCCAAGACGCAGCAGGAATAC
Organism: uncultured Gammaproteobacteria bacterium; assembly: GCA_963783075.1. Taxonomy (GTDB): domain Bacteria; phylum Pseudomonadota; class Gammaproteobacteria; order Xanthomonadales; family Rhodanobacteraceae; genus Dyella. The sequence continues at coordinate 430,154 of CAWAMF010000007.1, forward strand.
ATCGAGTTCTCCCCGAAGGAGATGCTCCTGGTCGGCATGGCCCTCCTGGAGATGTTCATCGCCGCGACGGGGCTGGTCGAGCAGGCCACCGTGACCCGTGGTCGGGACCGTCACCTGATCCTCCGTGGCACCCAAAAGACCCTCGACTGGCTGGACAAGGCCCATCAATCGGCTGCCCTGTTCCACCCCGTCCTGCTTCCGATGGTCGCCCCGCCGAGGCCGTGGACCACCCCGCTCGACGGCGGCTACTACACCAAGCTCGGCGCCGCTGCCGCCCTGGTCCGCACCCGGAACAAGGCATATCTCCGCGAGCTGGAGCTGGTGGACATGCCTCAGGTGTACGAGGCCGTTAACGCCATCCAGGCGACCCCGTGGAAGATCAACCGCGCCGTGCTGGAGGTCATGCTGGAGCTGTGGAACATCGGCGGCGGCCAGGCCGGCCTCCCCGACCGCGAGCTGCTTCCCCTGCCGGAACGCCCGGCCATGCTCGAAACCGACCCGGACTACTACAAGGAGCACCACGCGGACGAGTTCAAGGCTTGGAAGAAGGAGCGCGCCAAGGTGTTCTCCGCGAACGCTCGCAGCGTGTCCCAGCGCGTGTCAGCAAGCCAGAAGCTCGAACTCGCCAAGAAGTTCGTGGACCGCGAGGCGATCTACTTTCCGCATAACCTGGACTTCCGGGGCCGCGCCTACCCGATCCCGCCGCTCCTGTCTCCGCAGGGCGACGACCAAGCCAAGTCACTCCTTATGTTCTCTGAGGGTGTTCCCCTCGGTGATGGCGGCGCCTTCTGGCTGGCAGTCCACCTCGCCAACACCTTCGGCGTGGACAAAGTCTCCTTTGAGGATCGCGTGAAGTGGGTTCACGAGAACGAGGAACTCATCCTCGACTCCGCCCTGTCGCCGCTGGACGGTCAGCGTCACTGGATGAAGGCGGACTCGCCGTTCTGCGCCTTGGCGGCCTGCTTCGAGTGGGCTGGTTACAAGCTCATGGGCGATGACTACGTGTCCCACATCCCGGTGGCCCTGGACGGCTCGTGCAACGGCCTCCAGAATTTCTCGGCAATGCTCCGTGATCCCGTGGGCGGCGTCGCAACCAACCTCATCCCTCAGGAGAAGCCCGCCGACATCTATACAAAGGTGCGCGACGTCGCCCAGGTGAAGATCAAGGCGAAGGCCGAGGCCGGCTGTGCGCTCGCCATCCGCCTCGACGGGCGCCTCACGCGCAACATCGTGAAGCAGCCTGTGATGACCCTGCCCTACGGCGTCACAAAGTCCGGCATGCGTGACCAGCTGCTTGCCAAGCTCGTCGAGGAGAACATCGGCGACGACTGGGAGCTGGCCTCGTACCTGGCCGATGTCCTGTGGGAATCCATCGGCGAAGTGGTGGTCGCTGCCCGTGAAGCGATGGACTGGCTCAAGGGCGCAGCCAAGGTGGCCGCAGCCGGAGACCATCCCGTCATGTGGACCACGCCGGCCGGCTTCCCCGTGCTCCAGGACTACCGCGAATCCATCGGCACGCGGGTTCAGCCGCACGTCGGAGGCAAGCGGGTTAATTTAGTAGTCAATATTGCCGGAACGAAACTCGACCGACGCCGACAAACTCTCGGCATCTCTCCGAACTTCGTCCACTCATGCGACGCAAGCCACATGATGCTGACCGCCTGCACCGCGCTGGCGAACGGCGTTAACAACTTCGCCATGATCCACGACTCGTTCGGTACGCACGCAGGCAACACCGAGGTACTCGCTGCCTCGCTGCGCCACGCGTTCGTGCAGCAATACACGCCTGATGTCCTCGGCGACTTCCGCCAAGAACTTTCCGACCAGCTTCCGCCGCATATCGCGGCCGACCTCCCGATCCTCCCCGACACCGGCTCCCTGGAACTCAACGCAGTCCTGGAGTCCGCCTATTTCTTTGCCTAGTCCATCCCGATAACGGGTAATACCCGCAGGAGAAACATCATGTCGATCAACTTCAACCACCGCCTCCAGACCTACGTGGCGCAGAACGAGCGCGGCGAAGTCCTGGGCATCTACGACCCGTCGAAGTACGGCACCGTGGCGGACTTCAAGCGCGAGATGGTCCACGCAATGCGTGATCGCCTCTCCCTGGCAGTGACGGGGCGGTCGGCGCAAGCCGCCGCCTCCGGCGCCTTCGAGGTGCTCAACGGCGTGCAGAACATCCAGCACCCCGCAGACCAGCTGCTCGGACTCGCATGCGCCTTCAAGGCGTTCGCTGAGGTCACCGGGTTCAAGCCGGCCGAGCTGTTCGAGGTCATCACCCGCATGGAGCGCGACTGCCGCTTCCGAAACGTCAACACGCTCTCCGCCGTGCGCAAGTACGTCGAGGGCGAAGTCAAGGGGAAGCTCCTTTGAAGCTCTGTCGCGACTGCATCTTCTACAAGAGCGACGTCTACGACTTCTGCACACGCAAGGTCTACAAGCTGCCGCCTGAGCCGGTACGCGGACACGTCTACACACGCGGCTACGTGCATTGCGATGACGAGCGCACGGGCGGCTTCTTCTCCAGCCGATGCGCGCCAAAGGCCGCCATCACACCCCGAAGTCCCCGCAGTGACGCGGGGCATCCACACCGACTGTCGCATTGACGACCTCCTCGCCCTTGCCGGTCTCCACCAACAGGCCCTCCGCACAGTTCCCCTCGCCACCGAGACGGACCTGCTGCGAGAGGGCGTTTTCCTTTCTCTCACCAACGAGGACTTTGATGTCGAAGCCGAAGATTGAACGTTTCACCAGCCCGAAGGGCGTTGCACAGTGGCCGCGTCTGAACGAGCCGGACTACAAGTACAAGCCCGAGGGCGAGTTCAGCGTAAAGCTGGCCTACGACCCGGCCGACGCCGACGTGTCGAAGATGGTCAAGACGCTGGAGAAGCGCCGCGACGAGCTGTTCCAGCAGTGGCTCAGCGAGAACCCGAAGAAGAAGAAGACGGCCGAAGTGGCCCCGGTGTTCGCCGACGAGGTCGATGAAGACGGCGACGAAACCGGCCGCATCACCATGACCTTCAAGATGCGCCACAAGGTCACCAGCAAGAAGACCAAGAAGACCTTCACGCTGACCCCGGACATCTTCGACGCTCACAAGCGCCTGATGAAGAACCCGCCCAAGGTGGGCAGCGGTTCCACGCTGCGCGTCAGCTTCGAGATTGGCGGCTTCTTCGTGGAGTCGGCCAAGAAGTTCTACCTGACGATGCGAATGGTCGCCGTGCAGGTTATCGACCTGGTCGAGTTCGGCGTCCGCGACGCAGGCAGCTACGGGTTCGACGAAGAAGACGGCGGCTTCGAGGCCGACGACAACCACACCACCGCAGCGTCGAAGTCGGATGACGACGACGGTGATGGTGACGACGACAGTGGCAACGACGACGGCGATGGTGACGACGGCGACTACTGAGCCGTCCGCACTCTCCACGATCATCAACGAAGCGATGGGGGCAAGGCATCTTGCCTCCATCTCCTTCCCGTTTGATCCAGTGCCGGCTTCCCGCCCTCGCGTGACGCGCTGGGGCGTGTACTACAGCAAGACCTACACCTCATGGCGAAAGCTGGCTGAGAAGCATCTCAAGCCCGGTTCGCTGCACCTCCAGGCGACCGAACGCCTTTTAGTAGTCATTAGTGCCGTAAGTAAACGAGCCAAGACTTCCAAGCTCGTGATCCCTCGCGGTGACCTGGACAACACGGCCAAGGGGCCGATGGACGTTGTGACGAAGGCTACCGGCTGGTGGCACGACGACAACCAGATCACCACCCTCCTGACCTGTAAGAGATTCGCTGCGCCGACGAACGCCCTCACCGACATCGAGATTTACCTACTCCCTTGAAACTCAAACCGCTGACCTCGGCGGAGCAGTTGTTCGTGCTCGCAAGCATGACCCGGCCCGCCCAAGTGCGGACTGGTCACGAACTCGGACTATTCCACCGCAACCAAGGCTACTCGCGCATCGCTGTCCACTTCGTCATCGAACGAGATGGCGCCGTGTTCGAGGGCCGACCGCTCAACTTGCCCGGCGCACTCGCAGGCAAGCGCAACACCTCTGCGTACCAAGTTTGTCTGCTCGGCGGCGTCAACGACGCGATGGAGCCGGAGGAGGACAACTTCACCAAGGCCCAACACACGGCGCTCGCTCGACTCGCAAAGAGCCTCGCACTCCCCGTCGAGTACGCGCCCACCTTCCCGAATTAGGAGAACCCGCATGTCCACGCTGTCCCGTCAGTCGCGTTTGGTCCTCGACCATCTGCGCGGCAACCAACATCTCACCTCCTGGCAAGCCGAAGGTGTGTATCGAATCCGCCGCCTCGCATCGCGTGTCGATGAGCTGCGCGCTGCTGGTTACGAAGTCACCACGAGCCGCGCCAAGGATGCGACGGGACAGCCCTACACGCGCTACTCCCTGAGTCGTCGTCAGCGCCGCGCCAAGCGCCCGCTGCTGCCTACCCGCAATACGCCCACCCAATTCCGCATCGACAGCGTGGCAGCCGCGTACAGCGACTACTGCCGCAAGTCGCTGGACATGGACACGCAGGAAACCGCCGACGAAGTCGAGCAGTTCCTCACCTTCCTCAAGGAGCACGCATGAACCAGATCACGACCACCGTAATGCGCGACGCGTTCGAGAAGGCCACACGCGGAACCGAAGTGAAGGTCCGCACCGCGACCTACGCAATGATCCGCTCCGCCTCAACCGCCGCATCGGAACCAAGCGTCCGAAGACTGGCTGGTCCTTCGCTCGACGTGTCAAGCAGAGCTGAGTTCATCCACAAGGAGCCGTGCCCGGATTGCGGTAGCCGCGACAACCTCGCTCGCTACTCAGACGGCCACGGGCAGCTTCGGATGCGATTACTACGAGCCGGCCGACGACGCCGACTCGAAACCCACAACCAAACGAGAGAAGCCCATGAGCAATTTTCTCACGGGCGACTACAAGGCCCTGAGCGCACGCGGACTCACCGAGGAAGCCTGCCGCAAGTACGGCTACTCCGTAGGGGCAAGGACAAGAGATGGCACGTCGGTTCAGATCGCCACGTATCGCCGCAACGGCGAAATCGCAGCACAGAAGGTCCGCGACAAGGACAAGAACTTCTTTGTCACAGGTGACCTCAACAAAGCCGGCCTCTACGGTCAGCACCTCTGGCAGCCTGGACGTCGCCTCGTAATCACCGAGGGCGAGCTTGACGCCATCTCCGTCGCACAAGCACTCGGCCTCAAGTGGCCCGTGGTGCTCGTCCCGAACGGAGCACAAGGCGCAGCCAAGGCCATCAAGCGAGAGCTGGAGTGGATCGAGGCGTTCGACGAAGTCGTCCTGATGTTCGACATGGACGAGCCGGGACAGAAGGCAGCGCAGGAGTGCGCCATGCTGCTCACCCCGGGCAAGGCGCGCATCGCCCAGCTTCCGGCGAAGGATGCCAGCGACGTTCTCAAGAGCGGCGAAGGCGAAGCCATCGTCACTGCGATCTACCAGGCGCAGTCCAAGCGCCCGGACGGCATCGTCACCTTCGGCATGCTCCGCGAGAAGGCTCTCTCCAAGGTGGAGATGGGTCTCCCGTGGAAAGACCCTCGGCTCACTGAGCTGACCTTCGGTCGGCGCTATGGCGAGGTGTACGCGGTCGCCGCCGGCACCGGCATCGGCAAGACCGACTGGTTCATGGAAGAAGCGGAGCACACCTCCGTCACCTTGAACGAGAAGGTCGCGCTGTTCTACCTGGAGCAGCCGCCCACCGAAACAGCCAAGCGTCTCGCCGGCAAGTTCGGCTCCAGGCGATTCCATGTTCCTGACGGGAGCTGGACGCAGGAGGAGCTAGTCGCTGCGTTCGACAAGATCGACGACACCGGCAACGTCTTCCTCTACGACCACTTCGGTTCTTCCGACTGGGAAATTGTGCTCGGCATCATGCGCCACCTCGCAGTGGCTGAAGGCGTCAAGCATTTCTTCCTGGACCACCTGACGGCGTTCGCCGCCGAAGCAGACGACGAGAAGAAGACTTTGGAACAGATCACCGCACAGATCGCCAAGTTCGCCCGGCGGTTACCAGGTGTGCTTCTACTTCATCTCCCATCTCGCCACCCCCGAGGGTAAGCCTCACGAGGAAGAAGTGGGACGCGTGATGATCCGCCACTTCAAAGGCTCCCGCGCAATCGGCTTCTGGTCGCACTTCATGTTCGGCCTGGAGCGTGACCAGCAGGCAGAGAACGAGAAGGTCCGCAGCACCACGACCTTCCGCATCCTCAAGGACCGCTTCACCGGGCAGGCCACGGGGCAGATGCCTTTTCTACGGATACGACGGCACATAGACCAAGACGTGCCGTGCGACGAGCCTTCCGAGGACAACCCGTTCGATAGGAAACGAACAACGACTACTGACCGCAGCCACGTCGGCTACATCCCACACGACGCGCCGCTGTCTTTCGCAGTGGCGCTTGCCCTCCCCTACGAACTCCCCAAGTCCGACCCTCGAATGTCGTGCTCGCTTCGGCAAGCCCGGCCGTCGTGTCCATCTCGCTGTTACCGCCAGGAAGCTCTCCGAATGAAAACCGTGCTCAACATCACTACGCTTGATGCCCGCAAGTCCGTCTCCGAAGTTGTGTCGAAGATCGAGAAGAACATCGACGAGCTGATGTCCGTCGCCCAGCGCGAGATGGACGCGGCCGTTGACGCCGACGCAGCTGCTTTCCAGCTCCAGCAGGCCGCACGCCAGCACCGCGATGAGGCCATCCGCGCCGAGCGCGTCGCCTCCCGCCTGATGGGCCTGGTGCAGTAATGGCCGCCGCGTTCTACGCATACATCTTCGCCACCTTCGCCACCCTGCCCGACGCAGTGTCAGCCACGGCGATCATCGGTGGTGGTGCGTTGCGCGCGTTCTTCGACGGCTCAAAGGTCAAGGACTATGACCTGTTCTTCCGCACCAAGGCGGACTTCGACGCTGCCCTGATCGAGATGCACGCTTCGAGTTCTTCCACGAGGACGACTCGAATCATCCGATGGCCCCGGTGTTCACGCACATCGCTACCGGCAAGGTGTTCAACCTGATTGGCTTCGGCCTCGGTACGCCCGAGGAACAGATTGCCCGCTTCGACTTCCGCTGCTGCGCCATAGCGGCATGGAAGGACGAGAGACCGTGGTCCGTTACGTGGCCGCCGAAGGCGCGATCCACGACGCCTCGCACCTCCTCCTCAACTTCGTCAATAACAACGGCACCGACCGCACCGTCCGCCGCGCCACGCACTACGCGGAGGACTACGGCTACACGGTCGAAGGCATCGGCGCCGCATCCCCCACGTTCGCAACGCATGTGCGTAGCCGCGTGTCCCGTATCCCCGTCTCCACCGGAGGCTACCCCTAACAGGAGACGACATGATCGAAGCTCTGGTATTCGATAACGAAACCAACGGCCTGCTCGAAGAACTGACGGTAATCCACTGCGTCCACCTCCAGCGCGTGATCCTCCACGACGTTGACCCTGCTGCCGGCAGGATCAAGGCGGAGCGCAAGGGTAAGCCCATCCGCGCCAACGACCTCGACGGAAACATCACCGTCGCCGAAGCCGTGAAGATGCTCGCCGAAGCGCCTATGGTCATCGGCCACAACATCATCGCGTTCGACATCCCCGCCACCGCAAAGGTGTTCCCAGGCTTCCGCGTGAAGCGTTGCCTGGACACTCTGCTCCTCTCGACGCTGACCTACGGCGACCTCAAAGATCGCGACTTCAGGCGCCGCAAAGAGGACGCCGAGTTCCCCGGCAAGATGATCGGCCGCCACTCGCTGGAAGCATGGGGCTACCGCCTGAAATGCTGGAAGGGCGACTACTCCGAGATGATGAAGAAGAAGGGTCTCGATCCTTGGGCGTCGTGGAACAAGCAGATGGACGACTACTGCGCACAGGACGTCGTCGTCACCGTTCGCCTGCTCATCAAGCTGTTGGGCGAAGGCGACATGCCGATGGAGGCTATCGAACTGGAGCAAGCGGTCGCGCCGATCCTGGCTCGTCAGCAGCGCTATGGGTTCCTCTACGACCGAGAAGCAGCTCGGCGCCTGGAGCACACGCTTCATCGCCCGACGTGCCCAGCTGGAGGACCAACTCAAGGAGCTGGTCCAGCCGTGGGAGGTCATCAAGAAGCGGTTTATCGCCAAGCGCAACGACAGAAGCTCGGCCGCATAGCTGGTCAAGAGGTAGTGAACAAGGAGATGCGGGTGTTCAATCCGCGTTCGCGTCCACACATCGCTGATCGACTCACCGCGCTCTACGGCTGGAAACCGATGGAGTTCACCGAGAAGGGTGCGGTGAAGATCGACGAAGACATCCTGTCACCGCTCAAGTACCCGATCATCCCGGTGCTACTTGAACACTTCATCGTCAACAAGCGCCTCGGCCAGCTCAGTGAGGGCAAGGAGGCGTGGAGCACCGCAGTGAAGGCTGACGGCCGTGTCCACGGTAGCGTCAACCAGAACGCCGCAGTGACCGGACGCATGACGCACTCCAAGCCGAACATGGCTCAAGTGCCGAAGGTGGGCGTGCCCTACGGCAAGGACTGTCGCGGCTTGTTCATTGTCCCGAAGGGCAAGAAGCTCGTCGGTGCGGACGCATCCGGCCTGGAGCTGCGCTGCCTCGCCCACTTCATGGCGAAGCACGACGATGGCGAGTACGGCAAGGTAATCCTCGAAGGCGACATCCACTCCGTCAACCAGGCCGCAGCAGGACTGCCGACACGCGACAACGCGAAGACCTTTATCTACGCGTTCTTGTACGGCGCTGGCGACCACAAGCTCGGCACCATCATCGGCAGGGGCAAGGCAAGCGGCGGCAAGCTGCGAGCCAAGTTCCTCCAGGGCCTCCCTGCACTGGAGAAGCTGTCCAAGGGTGTCAAGAAGGCCGCCAAGAAGGGCTGGATCAAGGGACTCGATGGACGCAAGCTGCACATCCGCTCCGACCACGCAGCGCTCAACACCCTGCTCCAGTCGGCCGGTGCATTGGTGATGAAGAAAGCCTTGGTCATCCTCGACCAGACGCTCCAGGAACTCTGCTACATCCCGGGCGTGGACTACGAGTTCGTCGGCAACATCCACGACGAATGGCAGATCGAGTGTGACGAGCGCATCGCTGACCAGGTCGGTCAGGAAGCACGCAACGCCATAACCAAGGCAGGCGACGCCTTCGGCTTCCGCTGTCGTCTCGACGGCGAATACAAGGTAGGCAACAACTGGGCCGAGACGCACTGATCCGTGGCAAGCGGGACATTGCGCTATCGCTCATCCGACAGGCCCGACGCCGGGCATTGAAGAAGGGACTCCCCTTCGACCTCCACATCGAAGACATCGTGGTCCCCGACTTCTGCCCGGCACTCGGCATCCCGCTGTACCGCGCCAAGGGACACAAGGCCCAAGGCCCTCACTCTCCCACGCTCGACCGACTCGATCCTGAGCTGGGCTATGTGCCTGGCAACGTCATGGTGGTCTCTGCACGGGCCAACCAGATCAAGTCCGACTCATCCCCCTCCGAACTCTACCCGCGTTCGCCTGCTTCGTCATGGGGCACACACGCAACACCTGAGGTATCCATGCCACCGAACTCCGTACCGCGTGCCCCCTTCCAGCCCAAACAGGGCTTCCACGACATTCGCATCCGCACCGTCAAGAACGGCTACCACGTCGCTGTGGAACCTCGTCCCGGCTACGAAGCCGACAGCTACGTATTCCGTTCCCGCCAGTAGAACTCGGCAAGTGGATCGAGCGCAACGCAGGCCACTTCGAGGAGTGATCCAGAAGGCCCTGCTCACCGTCATCGCGCTGCTCCTACTCGGGGCCGGCGCGTATGGCGTGTGGTCCTACCAACGCATGTCTGCTCGTGTCGAGAGCCTTGAGCACACCGCCTCCGAACTCGACGACCTCACCAAGCGATTCGACGCCTTCCAGAAGGAGGTCGCGTATCGCCGCGACTTCGACACCGTGATCCGCAGCAACCGCAGCGCGCTCACGTTAGCCCTGGAGAAAGCGTCACATGAAGACCCGGCTACTGCTGGCTTCCTTACTACTCGTCTGCCTGACGGCTTGCGAGAAGCATACGAAAAGGTCCGCGCCGAGCGCCTGGCTTTACCCGACCGTCATTGAAGGCAAGCACGCCTCTCTCGACACGCTGATGGCCGACCCGACGAGCACGGGTGGCGACCTTCTCAACTTCGCCGGACAAGCCGAGGACGCCGTCCTCCGCTGCAACGCCGACAAGCAAAGCGAACTCAAAGGAAACCCCTGATGGCAATCGTCACCTTTATCGGCGGCAGCGCTGACATGACCCGCCGCGTCATGGACGTGCAGTCCCCCGTCTTCCGCGTCGCACGTCTGCCACGTCCAGCTCACCCACTACGGCCGACTCGACGACATGGCTCCGGTGGAGGCTCTCCACATCGACACCTACCGCCTCCGCCAAGTCGGCGCGGAGCACTACGTTGCCACCTGGTCTGACCTCCGATCAGCAAGAACCCCACACTGCTCATCGACGCGGACGTCCTCCGCTACCAGCTGTCCTTCTCCAACACCGCGAACATCGACTGGGACGGCGACGGCGAGACCATCGAGGCCACCCAGCCCGGAGCGCGCCAAGGCGAAGCTGGAGGAGTGGCTCCACGACATCATGGAGAAGTTCGGCGCGACCGACTTCCTGCTGCCTCTGTCCTGCAAGAAGCACAACTTCCGCAAGGACCTGTACCCGCTCTACAAGGACAACCGCAAGCTCAAGCCGAACTTCCCGCCCTCTGGTACGTGCTCGACACGTTCCTGGAGGAAACCTGGCGGCAGCAAGATCGTCACCATCGAGAACCTCGAAGGCGATGACGTCCTCGGTCTTCTGGCGTCGCACCCGGCGCCCAAGCGTTGCCCCGGCAAGCGCATCGTCGTGTCCATCGACAAGGACCTCCAGACGATCCCCTGTCGTCTCTACAACCCGAACAAGCCGGACCTCGGCACGCGCCCCATCTCCATCCACGACGCCAACCTTTTCTGGATGAAGCAGGTCATCACTGGTGACCAGGTGGACAACTACCCGGGCTTCCCTGGGATCGGCCACAAAGGCGCCGACGAGATTCTCAACCCCAGTACCCACGAGGCGCTGCTCGACGCAGACCCGCGTGAACACCTGGCTGCCCTGTGGGAAGCCGTGGTGAGGACATACACGACGCGAATCCCTCGTGGTGGCAAAGAGCCGCTCAAGTACGAGGACGCGCTCACCCAAGCCCGCCTGGCTCGAATCCTCCGTCACGGCGACTACAACCCACGCAAGAAGGAAGTGAAGCTATGGACTCCATGAAGATCATCGGCCTCCACGGCCTCGCCCGTAGCGGCAAGGACACGCTGGCGTCCTACCTGGTCGAGCACCACGGCTTCGTCCGCATCGGCCTCGCCGATCCGCTGCGCAAGTTCGTCAGCGACATCACCGGCATCCCGCTGGAAGACCTGATGGATGGTCCGACGAAGGAGACTCCGCTGGAGTGGCTCAACAACAAGTCCCCGCGTGTGCTCATGCAGACCCTCGGGACCGAGTGGGGCCGCGAGCTGATCGGACCCGGAGATGTGGCTCAAGGTGGCGCACCAGGCTATCCGCCGTGCCCGCCAAGACGGCGCACCTGGCGTGGTCATCCCGGACATCCGGTTCGACAACGAGGCATGGTTCGCGAAGGCATGCGGCGGCGAAGTGTTCAAGGTGGTCCGCGACTGTGCGGCGCCTGTGAACGCTCATGTTCTCCGAAGCCGGTATCGACGAGAGTCTCATCGCTGGAACTGTGGACAACAACGGCCCCCTGAGTGCCCTCGCCATCGCTGCCCAGCAGCTCGCGATTTAGTAGTCAACCTAGTAGGAGGGCCTTCGTGGCCCTC
>CAWAMF010000008.1:0-168017 GCA_963783075.1 uncultured Gammaproteobacteria bacterium
AGAGCCTCGAGGAGAACCTGGCGAACGAAGCCAAGCGCCGTGCCGAATTTGACAAGATGCGTGGCGATTGGGAACCGCATCGCGGCCCGATGAAGCCGGCCTCTGCGCCGGCACCGACTGCTCAGCCATAACCAGAAGAAGAGTAGGCACTGCCGTCTGGCAGCGCATTGTCCTGAGGCACGGGAACCCCAGAACCCGTGCCTCTTTTTTAGGTGGCCGCTTCGTCCACGCGCTTGACGCGTTGCCACAAGGCCTCTTGCTCGGTCAGATCGCACTGCGGCAACGGCTGGCCATCGTCACGCGCAAGCTGTTCCATCCGGCGAAAGCGCCGCTCGAATTTGGCGTTGGCGTGACGTAGCGCCTGCGAGAAATCGACCCCGGCGTGGCGCGCCAGATTCACCACCACGAACAGCACGTCGCCGATCTCGTCCTGCAAACGCTGCGGGTCACGACCATGGGCAAACTCGGCGCGCACTTCGTCCACTTCCTCGAGCAGCTTGTCGAGCACGGGCTGTTCGTCAGGCCAGTCGAAACCCACTTTTGCCGCGCGCTCCTGCAACTTCAGCGCCCGCTTCCACTCGGGAAGACCACGCGACACGCCGGCAAGCGCGCTGTCGTCATGTTGTTCACCCTTGGCGGCGCGCTCGGCTTGCTTGATGTCTTCCCAGCCCTGCTTTTGGGCGTCCAGATTCTCGTAGCTCTCATCGCCAAACACATGCGGATGCCGGCGCAGCATCTTGTCGCTGATGGCGTGCGCCACATCGTTGAAATCGAACAGGCCTGCTTCCTTCGCCATCTGCGCGTGAAACACCACTTGCAGCAACAAGTCGCCCAGTTCGTCGCACAGGTCGCGCCAATCCCGGCGATCGATCGCATCCGCCACCTCGTAGGCTTCCTCGATGGTGTACGGCGCGATGGTGGCGAAATTCTGCTTCACGTCCCACGGGCAGCCGTTTTGCGGGTCGCGCAGGCGGGCCATGATGGCGAGCAGGTCGTCGAGGCTGTGGCGGGTCATGAAGGTTGGCAGAGGCGCTGAAGGGGGAGCCCCGATCATGCCCCAGAACACCTTGCGCCGCTAAGCAGGCTCACAACGACGTGGTCAGCCTGGTCAGCCAATCGGGGCTGATCGACAGCAATGCAGCCTCCAGCTTGCGATCCAGTCCGCTGAGAATAAGCGCGCCAAACAACACGAACAGGCCACCCATGACCGCCTTGGCGGTGTGCCCGAACGAGGCCAGCGAGCCGCGAAGTCGCATCATCGAGGCGCGAGATACGCCGCCCAGCAACAACAACGGCAAACCGGCCCCCAGGCCAAACACGGCCATCAGCAAGGCGATCTGGCCGAGATTGCGCCCCTGCGCCGCCAGCGTCGTGGCGGCGCCCAGTGTCGGGCCCACGCACGGGCTCCACACCAGACCCAGCAGCAGGCCAATCAGAAACTGGCTGGCCGGCCCTTCGCCCTTGATGGCACCGAGCGCTTGCTGGCCCGACGAACCCAGGCGTGAGCTAAGCCGCGCAAAAAGCGCCTGCAGGCGCGACGAGAGCATCACCGCGCCAAACACCACCAGCAATACGGCGGCCACGCGCCGTAGCGTCTCCGCGCCCAGGCCGATCGATGCACCCACCGTCGCGATAAACGTACCCACCACGGCAAACGACAGCGCCAACCCCATCGCCAGCGCCGCCGTGCCCAGCCGATGCCTGGAAAGCGCAGACGCAATCAGGATGGGAACAATCGGCAGGACACAGGGCGACAGGATGGAAACCACGCCCGCCGCGAAACTCACCGCATAGGTGCCAATACCGAAATCCATCACAACGCCTGCTGCAGCACCGAGCGAATGACCGGCTCTTGGGTCTGGCCGGTGGAACGGGTGACTTCATGACCCTGTTTGAACACCACGAACGTGGATTGCGAGCCGACCTTCAGGGCTTTCTCCAGCGCGGTTTCCGTGTCGTAGTCGGCCACGAAAATGGTCACGGCCTTCAGCGCGGGATCCATCGCCAGCTTGTCGACAATGGGCTTCTGCGCGCGACAGGTCGGGCACCAATCGGCATGGAAATAGACCACCACCGGCTTGCCTGCCGCCTTGTCGCGATCAAACTGGGCCTGGTTGAACGGCACTTCATCCGCCAGCGCAACGCCGGCCAGCATCAACAACAGCAGGCCAAAAAGCAGTTTCCGTGTGGGTTTCATGACGACGCGTGTCCTCGTGGTGATGTTGATCGGCATCGATACCTTCGCCGTGAAGACGCATCAGGTTACGTACACCGCACACGTCTCAGCTCTGCGTGCGAATACCCAACCAGCGTGCCAGCAGCGTGTCGACGCTGACCTTGCCCGGGCCAGCCATCAGCAGCCAGAAAAAGATCAGGCTGTAGACCACTTCATCTGCTTCCACGTAATCGTCCAGCCCCATCAGGTTGCTCGACACCACCAGCGTGACGGCCACCGCCATGTTGATAAGCATGGGAATGCAGACCAGTCGCGTGAGCAGGCCCAGCATCAGCAGTAGCCCGCCGACCAGTTCGGTCCAGGCCGATAGGGTTGCGCTGAACGCTGGAAACGGAATGCCCCAACCCACGAAGCGCTGCGTGAAACCAGCGATGTTGTGCACCTTCGCAATGCCGGTTTCCAGCCAGAAATAACCAAACACCACGCGCACTACCAAGGGACCCAGCCAGCGCAGGTTGTACAACATGGCGAGCGCTCGGGTGGCGCTGTCAGCGATGAACTGTCGCATCGTGAGAGTTCCAGTGGGATGAGTGGTCGACATCATGCTCACCTGCTTCACGTGTTCGCCATGTCTGTGCGTCCATGCTTTCTTGCTGCGCGTCCGGTCCGCTCGGTGGACCCGCAATGCCGGACGATCGGTCACAAAAACGGGATGCACGGAGGCAGTCAGCGACGCGCGGAGCTGTCGACAATGCAACGGTCGGGTCTGCTCACGTGGCCCGGCAAGCCATCCATCCATGCCGCATGCAATGGCGGCCTACCGACTACAGGAATCCACTCATGAAGACCAACAAGCTCAATGGCGGCGCCATGGCCATCATGGTCGCCGGTCTGTTCGCCATGACCTCGCTGACCGCCACTGCGGCCGACAAGACCAGCACCAGCGGCGATACCGCTGCGGTCAAATGCATGAATTCGTCATCGTGCAAGGGCCAGGGCGCCTGCAAGCAGGCTGCCAACTCCTGCAAGGGCCAGAACTCGTGCAAGGGCCAGGGCTTCACCATGCAGAAGTCGCAGCAGGACTGTACGGCCGCACAGGCGGCGGCGAAAGCTTCCTGATCGCTGCGGCGGGGCTTGCTGCCGTGCAAGCCCCGCCCCTCCTGCCATGAACATTAAAGATACCCCCAAGTTGCCCTGCCTCGGCTACGGCCTGGGCCTGCGTGTGGATCACTACGAGAGCCTGCTGGAGCACCCTGGCCACGTCGAATGGCTGGAAATTGTTTCCGAGAACTACATGATTCCCGGTGGACGGCCGCTGGTATGGCTGGAGCGCTTCCGCGAGCGCTTTCCGCTGGTGATGCATGGCGTCTCCATGTCCATCGGCAGCACCGATCCGCTGGACGAGGGATATCTCGATCGACTGGCCCAATTGGCGCGACACGTGCAGCCCATGTGGGTGTCCGATCATTTGTGCTGGACCGGCGTGCAGGGCGTGAACCTGCATGACCTGATGCCGCTACCCTATACCGAGGAAGCCCTCGCGCATGTGGTCGAACGCGTGCAGCGCGTACAGGATCGGTTAGGGCGACGCATCCTGCTGGAGAATGTTTCCAGCTATCTCAGCTTTGCCCAATCCCAACTCACCGAATGGGAATTTCTCGCGGAAGTCGCCACGCGGGCCGATTGTCTGATTCTGCTCGACATCAACAATATCTACGTCAGCGCGAACAATCATGGCTTCTCGCCGGAAGCCTATCTCGATGGCATGCCCCCCTCGCGCGTGCAGCAGTTTCATCTGGCCGGACATGAGCATGCCAGTCAGCTGATCATCGATACGCACGATGCGCCCATCGTCGATCCGGTGTGGCAGCTTTACGTGGCGGCCGTGCGCCGCTTCGGACGCGTCTCCACCATGATCGAACGCGATGACCATATTCCGCCGCTCGACGAATTGCTGGCCGAACTGGCCCATGCACGCGACCTGGCCGAACCGCTGCTGCGGGAGACTGCATGAGCGACCTGCGGACGCTGCAACAACAGATGCAGCACGCCGTGCTGGCCGACAGACCTCGCCTGGTGCACGACTGGCGAGGCGATGAACTTGCCAGCGTGGCAGACCGTTTGGACGTCTATCGTCGCGGCTACCGCATTCGCCTGCACGACGCCCTGGCCACGGAATACCCAGGGACTGGCGCTGATGGCAGGGAAGCGCTTCGAGCATCTGCTCGCCGGCTATGTCGAGGCGCATCCGTCCGGGCACTACAACATCCGATGGTATGGTGCCGGCTTGGCTGCCTTTCTCGACTATGGCTTGCCGTGGAGCAAACAGCCGGCACTCGCGGACATGGCTCGTCTGGACTGGGCCATTTCGACCGCATTCGACGCCGCCGATGAAGCGGTCATTTCCGCCGCCCAACTGGCCGAACTGCCCGGCGATGCCTGGGCAAACCTGCGCCTGCGTACACCGGCGCACCTACAGCTACTGTCGTGTGGATGCAACATCGACGCGTTCCGCCGGGCTGCCGATCGCAGCGCGCCAAGACCCCACCTGCGCCGCTACACCCGGCACCACCATCTGTTGGTGTGGCGCCAGGCGCTGGCAGTGCGCTATCGATCGGTCGAGGATGACGAGCGGGCCGCACTCACCGCCGTGATGCACGGGGAGTCGTTCTCCCAGCTGTGCGAACGACTTGCTGACCGCCACGGCCCCTCAAGCGCCATGCATCGCGCAGTGCAACTGCTGCATCGCTGGCTAGAGGACGGACTGGTCGCCGGCTGGGAGCTCTCCTAGGGGGCTGATTTGTGACGTTGCCGCCAGGGTGCGCTCCTACAGAACGGCGATCCATGTCGGGTCGAACGACTGAGATTTGATGCCAATAGCGTGTTAGAGCGGCGTGTTAGAGGGCCGTGTAACCGCAGCCGTCCTCTGGCGAATAAATGTCATAGCGCATCACATTGGAAGGATCGCCATGTACATCGAATCGCACCCAGCATTGTCCGACCGGCCCCGGCAGCCGCTGATCGACCCGGCCCTCGAGTCCCTGCTGAACCAGTCGATGCTACGGGTGGAGGTGGTGGCTGAACTGCACCGCTGCGGCTCATGGTTTCTCAATGCCCCGCGCTATGCCAGCGGCCTGTTCCACCTGGTGGGCGCAGGCCGTTGCCAGGTCGAAGGTCCGGCACTGGAAGCCACGCTGGCATTGGAAGCCGGTGACCTGCTGGTGCTGCCACATGGCGACCCGCATCGCCTGAGCGCCGACATCGATGAATCGTCACGCGGTGCCGACCACACCAGCCTCATCTGCGGCCAGCTGCGCTTTTTCGGCAATGCTCACCATCCGCTCAGCCACGCTCTACCCGCCTGCTTCGTGGTGCGCTCGCGGGAGGCGGGGGCCACCTTCCGGCAGCTGTCTTCCATGATGGTCGACATTGTCGAAGAAGGATTGGTCGGGCGGCAGGTGCTGCTGAACAAGCTGGCCGATGCCTTGTTCACCCTCGCCATTTGTCACTACGCGCGCTGTGCCGGCGAGCGCCGCGGCCTGTTTTCTGCGCTGGCCGACTCGCGTATCTGCAAGGTATTGCAAGCGGTGCACGAAGCGCCTGGCCAGTCATGGACCATGCAGTCGATGGCCGCGACGGCCTGCATGTCGCGTTCGGCGTTTGCCGAGCGCTTCACACAGCTGATGAAGGTGCCCCCGATGCAATACGTCACGCAATGGCGGGTAAGCATCGCCGCGCAACTGTTGCGCGATCGGCAGCAATCCGTCGCCGGCATCGCACAGCAACTGGGCTATAGCAGCGAGGCCGCGTTCAGGCGGCTGTTCAAACGGGTCAGCGGCATGAGTCCGGGCAAGATCCGCGCAGATGTCGTAAGCACGGCGCTCAACTGAGCGTCTGATCAGCCTTGCGCGGCCACCTGGCGCAAGCGCTCCGACCAATCCACCGCGACATCGCCCACGGCGAGGAATTCAGGATTGATCAGTGATTCGCGCGTGTTGTAACGCAGCCGCTCACCGGCCAGATTCAACAGCGCGCCACCCGCTTGCTCGAGCACGCATTGCGCCGCGCCGGTATCCCACTCGCTGGTGGCACCCAGGCGCAAATAGAGATCTGCAACGCCACGAGCGATCAGGCAGAACTTCAGCGACGAGCCCATCGGCAGCGGCTCGTATGCCGCACCCAGCAGCGACTGCAGCATCTCGTGGGTATTGGCACCGTGCGAACGGCTTCCGGCCACCACCGCCGGCTCGGCCAGGTTACGGGTGTGCAGCGCCTGCCACGGCTCGCCTTCAGCAGCCTGTAGCCATGCGCCTTCGTTCTTCGCCGCGGCATACAACTCGCCAGTCACCGGCGCCAGCACCACGCCCAGCACCGACTCGTGCGCATCGACCAGCGCAATGTTCACCGTGAACTCGCCATTGCGCTTGACGAACTCACGCGTGCCGTCCAGCGGATCAACCAGCCAGTACCGCGTCCAGCGCTGGCGATCGGACCAGGACGCTGCACGCGCCTCCTCCGACAGCACCGGCACCGAGGGATCGAGCTCGGCCAGCCCGGCCAGGATTACGCGCTGTGCGGCGAGATCGGCAGCGGTGAGCGGCGAGGCGTCCGCTTTGCGCTCCACCGTGAAATCCTGGCTGTAGATTTCCAGGATGGCCGCGCCAGCGCTGCGCGCAATGTCGGCAACGGCCAGCAACAAGGCAGAGACAGGTGCATCGTGACTCATGGCTGGAAGCGCCCGGCCAGATACTCGCGTGCCATGAACAACGCGGCGATGGAGCGACCTTCGGTGACGTCATCGCGCGAGATCAGCTTGTGCAACTCGTCCATCTTCCACGGCACCACTTCGAGCTCTTCCGGCTCGTCGCCGACGAGGCGCTCGGGGTACAGGTCTTGCGCCAGCACCACGTGCGCCATGTGCGTCATGTACGACGGCGATAGCGACAGGTTGTGCAGTATTTTCAGCTTGCGCGCGCCGTACCCGATTTCTTCCTTCAGCTCGCGATCGGCACCCTGCTCGGCCGTCTCGTCCTGATCGAGTCGGCCCTTGGGCAGGCTCAGCTCGTAGCGCCCGACGCCAGCGCCGTATTCGCGCACGAGCAGCACGGTGTCGTTGTCGATCATGGGCACGATGATCACCGCGCCCAGGCCGCCACCCTTCAGGCGCTCGTAGGTGCGTCGCTCGCCATTGGAAAATTCAAGGTCAAGCTGCTCGACGCGCAGAAAGCTGCTGTCGTGCACGTCCCGGGTCGCGTGGATGATCGGTGGTTTGCGCATTCAGCCATTCTAGCGCTTAAGCGCTTCGCCCATCCTGGCCAGCGCCACCGCATGCAGCGCGGGCACGCCTGCCAGCACGCTGCGCGTGTCCAGGGTCAACGCCTGGCCGTCCAGATCGGTGAAGACACCGCCGGCCTCGCGCACGATCACCGCCAGCGCGGCGATGTCGAGAATATTCACGTCGGACTCCAGCACCAGATCCAGTCCACCGCGCGCCAGCAGGTGGTAATGGCAGAAATCGCCGTAGCCTCGGATGCGGTTGCTATCGCGAATCAACGCGCCAAGTGCATCCCAGCGCGCGTCGGTAGTGAGGGATTTAATGTTGCCCGTCGATATCGAGGCCTGCGCCAGCGCGGTGGTTGCCGCCACCTGCACACGCTCGCCTTCAAACCAGCTGCCCGCTCCGGCGCTCGCCCACATCGTCTCGCCATAGATCGGGGCGCTGGATACGCCAAGGACCAGTTCACCGCGATGCATCAGCGCAATTTGCGTCGAGAAGAACGGCGTGCGCCGCACAAAACTCTTGGTGCCATCCAGCGGATCGACCATCCACAGCAATTCGTGCTCATCGCCATCGCGACCAAATTCTTCGCCATAGATGGAGGCTTCGGGCAGCGCCGCCTGCAGCACTTTGCGGATGGCCAGCTCTGCCTCGCGATCGGCCACCGTCACCGGCGTGTCGTCGCTCTTGAGCTCCACGTCAACGCCACGGCGCCAGTAATGCAGCAGCACCTCCGCAGCCGCCTGCGCCGCGTCGCGCGCGGCTTGCAACGCATGCGGCAGATTCAGTTCGCTCATCGTCCCCCTCCGGGCATGGCAGCCGCCAGGCCGCCACTGTAATTGATATGCGTGATGCCGCCGGCATCAGTGCTACCCAGGCTGCTCAGCCAGCGCTGTAACGGGATATTTGCGCCACGTGTCGAAGCCTGCGCCGTAAAGCGCCGCGCGAGTGGACTGAGCTGCAGCTGGCCGTCGAGGCGCAATGGCCCTTGGCCATCGTCCTGCACGTGCCCAGTCACAACACCGTTGCTGCCTTGCACGGCGAGCTGCAGCGCACCCAGCGATACCTCGCCATGGCGCGGCGTGAGCAGCGCGGCACGCTGCCACAACAGTTGCGCATCAAGCTCCAACGGCCAGCCGCCACGCAGCTGAATGCGCGAGGCCGTCAGCTCGACCGCGCCGCGAGGACGCCCCATGGGAAGCGTGATGTTTGCTGGCAGAAGAGCGAGATCGGCGTGCAAATGGACGTCCGTCCAGAGCGCGTCGGCGCCGTTGCGTCCGGCCATTTGTCCAGTGAAGCCCAGGCGGGGGCCGCTCAGGTTCACGCGGAACAGCGTGTCGCCCCATAGCGCACGCCGGGATAGCTGCCAGCTGACCTGGCCCAGGTTCTCGCCACGGGCCGTCAGCACCCGTGCGGCGCGCCCATCCCACAACAGGCCGCTCACTTCTTGCAGGCGCACGCCGGGCAGACGGGAGGCCAGCCAGGGCATGGCCCAGCGCGCGGGCAGGAACCAAAGCAGCAAGAAACCGATGGCCAACAGGGCCAACAGGCCCGCCAGTGCCCTACGCCAACGCTTCAAAACGACTCCCGATGATCCGCCAGACTTGAGCGAATGTGCTCCGAGCACCGATCATAGCCGGATGAATACCTTCCCCGCCGTCGATGCGCTGGTGCGCCGCGACCTGCAACACCTCTGGCATCCCTGCACGCAGATGCACGATCACGAAACGGTGCCGATGGTGCCCATTGCCCGCGGCGATGGCGCATGGCTGGTTGGCACCGATGGGCGCCGTTACCTCGACGGCATCAGTTCGTGGTGGACCAACCTGTTTGGTCACGCCAATCCGCGCCTGGCCGCGGCGCTGGCCGAACAGGCACGCACGCTCGAACATGTGATCTTTGCCGGCTTCACCCACGAGCCGGCGGTGGCGCTGGCCGAGGAACTGGTGCGCGTCACCCCGCCCGGCCTCGATCGCGTGTTCTATGCCGACAATGGTTCGGCCGCGGTCGAGGTGGCGCTCAAGATGAGCTTCCACTACTGGCTCAACCAGGGTCACGGCGAGAAGACGCGGTTTATCGCGCTCACCGGCAGCTATCACGGCGAAACGCTGGGCGCCTTGTCGGTCAGCGATGTCGCGCTTTATCGCAAGACCTACGCACCGTTGCTGCTCACGCCCATCCTCGCGCCCTCGGCCGACACGTACGAGGCCGAGCCCGGCGAAAGTGCCTCGCAGGTGGCGCATCGCCGCCTCGGCGAACTGCGGCAGTTGCTGGAGCAAAACGCGCACGAAGTCTGCGCCGTCATCGTGGAGCCGCTGGTGCAGTGCGCCGGTGGCATGCGCATGTATCACCCGGACTACCTCACCGGCCTGCGCGCGCTGTGCGATGAATTTCAGGTGCATTTCATCGCCGACGAAATCGCCGTGGGCTTTGGCCGCACCGGCACGCTGTTCGCCTGCGAACAGGCCGGCGTGGCACCGGACTTCATGTGCCTGTCCAAGGGACTCACCGGCGGTTTCCTGCCGCTGTCGGCCGTGCTCACCACCACGCACGTCTACGAGGCGTTCTACGCCGAATACAGTGCGGGCAAGGCGTTTCTGCATTCGCACAGCTACACCGGCAACCCGCTGGCGTGCCGGGTGGCCCTCGAAACCCTACGCATCTTTCAGGATGAACCCGTACTGGAGCGCAACCGGACGCTGGCCGCGCATCTGGCATCGCGACTGGCACCGCTACGCGATCACCCGCATGTGGCCGATGTGCGCCAGACCGGCATGATCGCAGCGGTGGAGCTGGTTGCCCACAAGCGCAACCGCAAGCCCTTCGCGTCCGCCGAGCGGCGAGGTTTGCGCGTGTACCTGCACGGGTTGGAACATGGCGCGCTGCTGCGCCCGCTAGGCGACGTGATCTATTTCATGCCGCCTTACGTGGTGACCACGCAGGAGATCGATCACCTGGTGGATGTCGCCATCAGTGGCATCGAACGCGCCGTCGCGGGCTGAACGAGGCGCGGGCGGTCGTCAGTGACCGCCGCGCACGGTGATGCTGGGATCAAGCATCTGCAGCGCCGGGCCCATCGTGGGCTGGCCGGTGCGGTCGATGTCGTCCTTGCTGTAGCTGTTGCCGTGCACCGCCAGGCAATTGCCCGGCTGGGGCTTGATCAAGCTGCCGGTGGACTGCAGGCAACTGCGGTCGCCCGGTTTCGGCACCGGTTGTGGATCGACCTGGGTGGGCGCGTAGGGGCTCACCTGCCCGCCGGGCAAAGCATGCATATGGGCCGCGTCGGCAGTGGGCGCCGACGTGTCTTGTGCCATGACTGCGCCGCTCGCGCCCAGCGCGATAAGCAAGGCCAGCAGGGTCTGTTGAGTGGGCTTGAACATGATCTCCGCCTCCGGAAATGGAACGGGCCGGACTTCATGCTGCGCCGATGTAGTCCTACAGGCAATGTCCCGCTCCCTGGCATCGTCGGCTCATTCAGCTTTTGCCTCGCAGGCCGCATGGGACGGCGCTTCGCGCGTCCGTTATGCTGCCTGTTTTTCACGGCACGAATCGATTCATGCGCACGATCCGCATCCATGTCGACCATCCCCTGGCCGCCGGCCTTGAACTGGGCCTGCCCGCGCAGGCCGGGGAACATGTGGCCCGGGTGCTGCGGCTGGTCGCCGGGGATGCCATCACGTTGTTCAACGGCGACGGCAACGATTACCCCGCCGTCATTCAGGCGGTGGGCAAGCGTGATGTGAGCGTGCAGGTGCTGACGTGTCAGCCCGTCGACAACGAGTCGCCGCTGAGACTGACCCTTGCCCAGGGCGTGGCGCGCGGCGAGAAAATGGACCTGATCGTGCAGAAGGCCACCGAGCTGGGCGTGGCGCGCATCGTGCCGCTGCTGACCGAACGCTCCGAGGTTCGACTGGATGCAGCACGTGGGGAAAAGCGCCTGGCCCATTGGCGCGCGGTGGTGGCCAGCGCCTGCGAGCAAAGTGGCCGTGCCAGCCTGCCCGAAGTCATGCCGACGATCGCGCTCGACGCCTGGCTAAGCTCCCTGGCGGACGACGGGGCACAACGTCTGGCCCTGCTGCCGGAAGGCACGCAGAAAGCCGGCTCGCTGCGTTTCGCGCCGGCCGGAGGCATGCTGGTGGTGGGCCCGGAGGGTGGCCTGGGCCAGCGCGATGTTGCGGCACTGACCGAGGCGGGATTCCAAGGGCTGCGACTGGGGCCGCGCATCCTGCGCACGGAGACGGCCGGGCTGGCCGCCCTGGCGGCATTGCAGGCGCTGCACGGGGACGTATAGCCCGGCGCGCCGCAATCCGTTGTAGGAGCGCACCCTGTGCGCGACAAGCTCGACGGAGCGGTAGCAGCATGGCGCCGCGGTCGCGCACAGGGTGCGCTCCTGCAACAGCGGATGTGTTCTTAGCTGGCCAGTTCCAGCAGCTCGATCAGCTCGGCTTCGATGCCTTCCAGATCGGGGATAACTGCAACGTCGTCGCGCACCAGCACCTGCGCACGTACACCGGGCGGCAGCGGTGCGCCGTCATGAGTGGGAATAATCAGCTCGGCATTGAGCGTGGTCAGGCGCGGAAAGCCCTGGGTGATGACCGCGACAAAGGGCAGCTCGGCATGACCGCCCAGCGCCTTCAACACGGCCACACGCACCGCCTGCTCACTGTCGCCGTCGTTGGCGCCCGCCAACGTGCTGAACGACAGCAACGGCACGCGCCAGCCACGCCAGGCGATACGGCCCAACAGCCACGACGGCGCGCCTTCCACCGGCTCGGGCGTCGGCAGCGTGATGACTTCAGCCACGGTGGCATTAGGCAACAGCAAACGCAGGTTGCCTACCGGCACCAGTACACAACGAATTTCACGCGGAAGCGGTAGTTCGCTCATCGCCGGCCCTCCATCGACATCTCCTCGACCAGGCGCCCCGCCAGCTCAGCGGGCGTGCCGGAATAACTATTCAGG
The DNA here is from genome assembly GCA_963783075.1 of uncultured Gammaproteobacteria bacterium. Taxonomy (GTDB): domain Bacteria; phylum Pseudomonadota; class Gammaproteobacteria; order Xanthomonadales; family Rhodanobacteraceae; genus Dyella. The sequence goes on from CAWAMF010000008.1 coordinate 12,417, forward strand.
CGCTCGGCTTCGATGCCGTGCACCATATCGGCGAAATGCCCTTCGGATGATGCTTCCACCCAAACCTGACCGCCACGGTCATGAATGGCCTGACAGCCGCCCAGGGCATCATTGGCCTGGCCGGCAAACACAATGGCCTGCGCACTGCGGCCGAAGATGTTGGCCGCCATCGTGAAGCTGGCATCGATCGGCGAGCTCTGCACGTTCGGGCTGTCCAACGACTGCAGCTCGATGCGACCGTCGCGGTACAAGCGGGCCTGCTGGCCATCGGGAACCACCAGCACTTCGCCGACGCGTGCCCGCGCGCCATGCACTGCCTCACGAACCGGCAGCCCGCTGTGCTGGGCCAGCAGCTGCGCCAACGCATCGGCCGACTTGCCACCCAGATGCTGGACATGCAGCACCGTCACGCGGAGATCGGCGGGCAGGTGTGACAGGAACGCGCAAACCGCATCGACGCTATCGGCCGCGGCGCCAAGCACCAGCACGCGACCGATCGCGCTGTCGAGGTCGCCCAACAGCATTTCGTGCCCATCGCTGCTCTCATGGATCGTGGGCGCAATGGCCTCCTCGATCGACACGAGTTCCAGGCTCATGCCCGGCTCGATGTCCGACTCATCCTCGCTGCCACCTTCGGGGGCGAGGAAATCCGCGGCGTTTACTTTCTGAATGCCGAACTCGGACGGGCTAGGCGACGCAACCGCCGGCGCCTCGTCTTCGTCGACCAGCGCCCAGGCAGAGGCCGCGCCCAACAGGGACGACTGTTCTTTCTCTGCGACAACGGGCGCGGCACCGACGGCCGGCAGGAATGATTCATCGAGCGGCGCAAGCGCCAGGTGATCGAGCTGGAACGACGGCATGGGGCGCACGGCCACATCCTCTTCCCTGTCGAAATCCACCGGTGCGGGGCCCTGCGTCAGCAAGGCTTCCACGCCAAAGTGACCGTCGTGCAGCGGCGGCAGATCGTCCTCGGCGCTGAACTTGAGGCCGGCGCCCAGATCGTCTTCCAGCGGCATGTCGTCGTCCGCGGCCAGCAAGGCTTCTAGCTCCGCGGCCAGCGATTCGGAATCGGCCGCATCGGCGGCTTCCAACGCTAACGGCTCGTGGAAAGGCTCCGCTTCGACCAGCTCGGCCACCATAGGCTCTGGCGCGATGGCTTCATCCACATCCGGCCAAGCCTCCTGCGGAGCAGCGTCGAGGACGGCGACGTCATCAACGACCACCGACACGGCGGGAGCATGCAAGGGGCGCGGCGGATCGAGGTCCCCTTCCGCCATCACCTTGACCGCCAAGTGGCGTGCCCAGCGCGCGCGATCCCAGCCAGCCAGCCGGCGGCTGGCCTGCGCGTCGTTGAACACCACCCGGGGATGGTTGCCGTCGAGCAACTCGTGGAGGCGGTCGAGGTCGCCATCGGCGTCCTCGTCCAGGTTCACCACCACCACTTCGGCGCCCGTACCGTCCAGCACTTCACGATTGAGGGTGGCCAAGGCGCCCTCGTGCACGATGCGCGCACCGCGTTCGCGAAGCGCTTCGCGCAGCTGGCTTCCCAGCTCATCATCGTCAAACAGAAGCGCAACTGCGGTAGCCGATTCAGCCATTGAGCGACTCCGTGGTGCGCTGTTCGAGCACTTCACCAATCTGGGTCAACAGCTCGGCCTCCTGATAGGGCTTGCCGAGGTAGCGATCCACGCCGATGTCGAAGGCGCGCTGGCGATGTTTGTCGCCGGTACGCGAGGTGATCATGATGATCGGTACGTCACGCAGGCGCGGATCGGCCTTCATGTGCGTGGCCAGCTCATAGCCGTCCATACGCGGCATTTCGATGTCGAGCAGCATCAGGTCGGGCACGCGTTCGTGCAGTTTCTCGATCGCATCGACACCGTCCTTGGCCGTGCTCACTTCGTACTCGTGGCGTTCCAGCACGCGGCCGGTGACCTTGCGCATGGTGATGGAGTCATCGACCACCATCACCAGCGGACGCACGCGGATTTCTTCCACCACCGGGATGGCGACGGCGCTGAGCCCCTCTTCCAGGCGCTGCAGGCGACGGGCGACACCGTGGCGTACCAGCGGGGCGAGATCAAGAATGATCAGCACCGAACCGTCGCCCATGATGGTGGCGCCCAGGATGCCGGGCACCGAACTGATCTGCGGACCGACCGACTTCACCACGATTTCGCGCGAGCCGATCACAGCATCGATGCGAATGGCAGCGCGCAGGTCACCCGCACGGGTCAGCAGCAAGGGCACCTGTTCTTCGTCACCCGGATGACCGCCCACGATGCCGAGCAGATCGGACAGGTCATGGACGCTGTAGTTTTCGCCCCCGTAAGGGAACATGGGTTCGGCATCGGCCAGGCGCTCGGCCAATTCGGCCGGACTGATGCGCGCAACGCCCTGCACCGAGGTCATGGGAATGGCGAAGGTGGAATCGCCGATGCGCACCAGGATGGCCTGGGTGACTGCCAGCGTGAATGGCAGGCGCAGGATGAAGGTGGTGCCGTCACCGCTCTTCGATTCGATCGACAGCGAGCCGCCGAGCTGCTTGATCTCGTTGGCCACCACGTCCATGCCCACGCCACGACCGGCCAGCTGGGTCACCGTGCTGGCGGTGGAGAAGCCCGGCTGGGTGATCAGTGCAAGCACCTGGTCGTCGCTGACCTTGTCGTTGGCGCGAATCAGCCCGCGCTCGACGCCGCGCTTGCGGATGGCCTCACGATCGAGGCCACGGCCGTCATCAGTCACGCGTACCACCACCTCGGTGGCTTCACGCGTCACCCGGATCCGCACCGCACCTTCGGCCGGCTTGCCCGCCTTGCGGCGTGCGGCTGGCGTCTCGATACCGTGCGCCACCGCATTGCGCAGCATGTGCTCGAACGGTGCCTTGATGCGGTCGAGCAGGTTGCGATCCATTTCGCCGTGGGCACCCTCCACGTACAGCTGGGCACTCTTGCCTTCTTCCTGCGCCGCCTGGCGCAAGGTGCGGCGAAGATTGGGCACCATCGTGTCGAATGGCAGCATGCGCGTGCGCAGCAAGCCGTCCTGCAGTTCCGAACTCACGCGCGACTGCTGGATAAGCAGGGTTTCTGCCTGACGGGTCAACTCGTCGAGCATGCCCTGGATGGACACAAGGTCGGATACCGACTCGGCCAGTGCACGCGAGTACTGCTGCAGCTGCGAGAAACGGTCGAGTTCGAGCGGATCGAACACGGCCATGCCCGCTTCGCGATGCTCGCGCTGGAAGCGCGCGATGATCTGCGCTTCCGTTTCGATTTCGAGCATGCGCAGCTGGCTGCGCAGACGCTGCACGGTCTGGTCGAGCTCGACCAGGTTGAAGCGATAACCGGCCACCTGCTGCTCGAGGCGTGAACGGTAGATCGCCACCTCGCCCGCATGGTTGACCAGCGTGTCGAGCAGTTCGGCGCGAACGCGGATCTGTTCCTGCGGAGCACCCTGGGTCTCTTCGCGTTCTTCCGGCAACAACTCGGGCAGCTTGAGCCGCTCCGGGAAGGGCAGCACATTCGCCGCGGCGGGTTCTGCCGCTTCGGCGTGGTCGGCCGCGTGGGCCATGGCCAGGAAGCGGTCGATCATCGCCTGCGGATAGTCGAGTGCGCGTCCCTGCGATACGCGTTGCACCAGGCCGTGCAGCTGGTCGAAGCCGGCTTCCAACGCGGCGATGAGCTCGCCGGTATGGGCCGAGTCGGCCTGCAACGGCCGTTCCAGCGCCGTCTCGATGGCATGCGTGAGATCGCCCACCGGCACCATGCCGGCAATGCGTGCGCCACCCTTGAGGGTGTGCAGATCGCGCTGCAATTCCGCCACGTGCTCGATGGCCGAAGGCTCCTCGCGCCACTGGGCGAGCACGCCATCGGAATGATCGAGAATCTCGCGGGCTTCCTCGATGAAGATCTCGAGCAGGTCAGGATCGATCTGGTGCGGCAGCAATTCGTGGGACGGCTCGGTTGCTTCGGTGGCGGCAACGTGTACCGGCTCCTCGATAACCTGCTCTTCCGCCACGACCGGCTCGTCGGCGACAGGCGCCGCGGCTTCGACCGTTTCCTCGGCAACAGGCTCGACGATTTCGACCGGGATCTCGACGCTTTCCTGCGCTACCGCTTCAACCTGTGCCTCGACGCGTGCTTCGGATTCTGCCGCCGGCACCTCGTCGGCGTCGACCGTCTCCTCGACGATGGCACCCTGCGGAATGTCTTCCAGGTGTGCTGCAAGCGCTGCCTCGTCGAGTTCGAGATCGACTTCATGCACGGCGTCCGCTTCGACCGGCTCGGCCACATCCTCGCTGGACGTCTCGATGTCCTGCGTCTCGGCGTCATCCAACAGATCGGCGTAAGCCGCTTCGAAGTCTTCCTCATCGGTGGCGCCAGCAACCGCCGGCTCCTCGACGAGGTGCGTCGACGTGGCGGACTCCGCCGTGGGCAGGTGCGCGTCCAGATCGAACTCGCCAAGCGCTGCCAGCAATTCGTCGGCGTAGCTGTCGGCGCCGCGCTCGTGCGTGTGCGTCGGGGCGGAGCTGACGTCGGCGGCATGCCCGGAGGCGTCGTTGAGCGCGGCGTCGAGCGAGGCGGCGAGCAAATGCTCGTGCTCGGCATCGTTGACCGACGCGCTGCCTTCGGCCAGGTCGTCGGCGTGCGGTTCGAACAGCACGTGGGCGACCTGCGGTTCGGGCTGGCTGTCGCGCAGTTCGATGATGCGCTGGATCAGTCCGTCGATGTCCGGCAACTGCGGCTGCGGCACGTCGAACTGCCCCATCACGTGGTCAACCGCGTCAGCACTGCGGCTGAGCAGATGCACGCCTTCGGCGGACAACGGCTGGCCGGCGGCGCGCAGGCGTTTGAGCAGGCTTTCCAGCGGCGACAACAGATGCGTCAGCAGCGGGATATCGACCATCGCGATCGCGCCGTGCAGCGTATGCACCGCACGCAGCAGGCTGTCGTCGACGCGCAGCTCGCCGTCGACGCGATTGATCGCGGTGCGAATGGTGGCGAGGTATTGCGCCACTTCGCTGCGCAGGATTTCCAGCAGCACCGGATCGATCGGCGGCATTACCGGTGCTTCGATGATGCTATCGGCGTGCTCGATCGGCGCCGCTGGCGTGGCTTCGACATCGGCCAGGCTCGCGGTGGGAACGGCAGCAACGGCCGCGTCCAGACGCGGCACGCGACGGCGCACGACACGGCGTACGGTTTCCATGGCGGCAGGCGCCACGTCGGCGATACGCGCGTCCTCTTGACCAGCCGACAGGCGCTCGGCGGTTTCCATGATGGCGCCAATCGGCGCAGTGAACACGCCCTGGCCCATCAGTGCGGCACGCAGCGGCGGCAGTGCGTCGATAGCGGCAGTGACCAGCTCCTGCACACCAAGGTGCGGCTGGATCGACTGATCCAGCACGCGATTGAGCATGTTCTCCACCTTCCAGGCGAACTCGCCCAGGGTGGCGGCACCGACCAGGCGGCCCGAACCCTTCAGCGTGTGGAAGGAGCGGCGAATCGATACCAGTGCATCGATCTGCTGCGGATCGGCAAGCCACGCTTGACGACCCGCATGCAGGTTGTCGATCTCCTCCTGCATTTCTTCCAGGAAGATTTCGCGGATGTCGTCATCGATGCCGGCTGTGCTGGTCTGGAAACCTGCGTCGACCGTAGCGCTACCGGCCACCGGCACTTGCTCGAAGATTTCTTCTTCGATCTCGACCCACTCACTGTCATCACCCTGCAGGGCTTCCTGCGGCGCGACGTGTTCGGTGTCGGCCAGGCGCATGCCGGTGATTTCATGCTCGACCGGCTGCGGCGTTTCGCTGCTGCCGATGATGAGACTGGACAGGTCGTCGCCATGGCCCAGGCTGACGCTTTCGGTGAGCTCCGGCTGGTTGGCCAGCGCAGCGGCCAGCGCCGCATCGGCAGCCCTGGCGATGTGTTCAGGCGCCTCGTCCAGCTCGTCCACTTCGGCCACGCGCGCAGCTGGCGGCGGCCAGTATCCGAGCGTGCTCAGGCTGTGCTCGGCCACATCGAGGATGTGCTCCAGGCCGCCACGATGTTCGCGCGCGGCTTCGAGGTAGTACTCCAGTGCCGCCAGTGCATCGGCCAGGTGATCCATCTGCGCGCTGCTCGGCACGCGACGGTCGGCCAACAACTCGTTGCCCACGAAGCGGCCAATGCCTTCGGCCAGCTCGGCCGGGCGCGGCGCGGACAGCATGCGCATGGCACCTGCCACTTCTTCCATCAACGGACCGACTTCGGCCAGCTGTTGCGACTGCCAGCCCGACTCGACGTAGGCGACGATGGATTCCTTCACCTTGCCGGTGTTGGCCGTGGCCTCGTGCATCAGCGTGGCGAGGATGTGACGTGCCTCGCTGCGCGGAAGCATCGAGGTCGAGCCGTCGGTGGGAATCTCTTCGTCGGCGCCCAGGCTTTCGATGTGATCGTCCAGCGACGCTTCCACGTACAGCAGCGCACCGGCCACGTCGAGCAACAGCTCTTCGTCGGGCGCACGCACGCGGTTGGCAATTTCGTCCAGCACGCGACGCTGTTCGTTGACCACGCGACGCGGCACGCCAAGGGCAAGCATGCCCAGCGTATCGCCCACGCGTTCGAGCACCTCGGTCTGGCCGGCCAGCTGGGCCGGATCCGCATCGGTCTGACGCAGGAACAGGTCGAGTGCTTCTTTTACCCGCAGCAGGTCGTCCTTCAACGCCTTGGCCACGGAGTCGAGCAGCGCGCGGTTGTGGCCCGACATCGAGCCACGAGCGTGCTCGATCTCGCTTTCTTCCGGCAGCAGCGCATCGAGCGCGTAGGTCTGACGCAGCAGATCCATGCGCGGGCTGCCCTGCCGAACCTGGCCCACCACGTAGAGCAGCTTGCGCGCCAGTTCATCGGCATCGCCGCCACGCAGGCTGTTCTCGCCATGTTCCACCAACTGGCGGATGCTGCGATCGACCTTGCCGATCAGCTGGCGCACCTCGCCTGCCTGAGCCTTGAGCGAACCCTGCTGCAAGCCTTCGAGCACGCCGGCGGCAATCCACCACAGACGGCGACCCGGCACGCTATGGCAGCGCGCGGTGATGGCATCCAGCGTCTGGATCATGCCGCCCAGCTGCTGGTCGTTGCCCTGGCCGCGGAACCACGACAGCAACTGCTGCTGGAAGCGCAGGCGCAAGGTCGACACTTCGCTGCGTTGGCGTTCCGGCGCAGCGTCATGGGCAGCCGCCGGTGCTTGCGGCGGCAGCGCCATGTCGAGATTGGGCGTGAACAACGCCGATTCGTGCAGCGCCTGCTGACCGCGACTGGACCGCAAGTCGTTGAGCAGCGGCAGCAGCACCACCGGCACATCGCGGTGGCCGCCCGACAGTCGCTCGAGGTAATCGGGCAGCTGCATCAGGCCGCGCATCAGCGCGGCGTAGGCGTCCTCGCGGTTGGCGACATGGTCCTCCATCAGCGAGATGGCGAGTGTCTCCATCTCCTCGGTGACCATGGCCGCGCCGTAGAGCTCGACCATGCGCAGCGTGCCTTGCACCTGATGCAGGCTGTCGGCGCACGAACGCATGGCATCCCGGTTGCCCGGGTTGTCGACGTAGGACTCCAACGCCTCGCGGGCAGATGCCAGCGTCTCGTCGAGCTCTGGCTTGACCCACTGCAGGGTGGTGAAATCGATATGATCTTGAAGTCTCATGCGCCCCTCTCACCGGCCACGTAACGGCTTGTCACGCAACCGTCGAGGTTGCCCCCTGTGAAAAACGTTGTGTGTCAGCCCGGCAGCTTGAAGTGAGCCACTGAACGCCGCAGGTCACTTGCGAGCTGTGCCAGGTAACCGATCGAGTCGGCCGTCTGGCTCGCGCCCTGCGAGGTCTGCGAAGTAATTTCCTGAATCGCGTTCATCGACACCGAAATATCAGTGGCCGCGGTCGACTGCTGGCGCGCTGCGGTGGAGATGTTTTGAATCAGCGCGGACAAGTCATGCGACACGCGTTCGATATCGCCCAGTGCGCTACCGGCGTCTTCCGCCAGGCGGGCACCGGCCACCACTTCCGCGGTGGTCTGCTCCATCGAATTCACCGCTTCGTTGGTATCGGACTGAATGGTCTGCACCAGCGTTTCGATTCGCTTCGTTGCGCTGGCGGAACGTTCTGCCAGACGCTGCACTTCGTCCGCCACCACCGCGAAACCGCGACCTGCTTCACCGGCCGACGCTGCCTGGATGGCCGCGTTCAACGCGAGGATGTTGGTCTGCTCGGCAATGTCATTGATCAGTTCCACGATGGAGCCGATCTCTTGCGAGGATTCACCCAGGCGCTTAATACGCTTGGAGGTTTCCTGGATCTGGTCGCGGATGGAGTCCATGCCCGAGATCGTCTCGCGCACCACTTCGGCACCGCGCGAAGCGATTTTCACCGAGCGCTCGGCCACGTCGGCCGATTCGGCGGAATCCTTCGACACGGTATCCATCAGGCTGGCGATCTGGTTGATCGCGGTAGTAGCCGTGCTGATTCGCTGTGCCTGGTGCTGTGCCGACTCGGCCAGGTGACGCGCGGTGGTCTGCGTTTCCTGGGCTGAGGACGACACCTGCTCGGACGTTTCGTTAATCGTCGTCACCAGGGTGCGCAACTCGTCGATGGCGTAGTTCACCGAGTCGGCGATGGCACCCGTGATGTCTTCGGTCACCGTGGTCTTGACCGTCAGGTCACCTTCGGCGAGCGAACCCATCTCGTCCAGCAGGCGCATGATGGCCTCCTGGTTACGCTGGTTGAGTTCGGTCGAATCCTGGAAGCGGCGGCGTTGGTCGGCGATCAGCTGGACCACCAGCACGATGAGGAACGCGGCGGCACCGATGGCACCGAGCACGCCCCACCAGAGGTTGGGGAACAGGCGACGCGTGGGCAGCTTGCCGACCTGGTCAGCCAGTTCGTTAGCGCGCAGCAGTACGTTCTGCGAATCGAGCGAGGCCTGGTTACCGGCGCGCTTCACGTCGGTGAGGTTACCCGCGGCACCGACCAGCTTGCCGACCGGATCCTGCAGGTTGTCCCACTGCGACTGCATGTCGGTGAGAATTTTGCGTGCGTTGGCGTCGCCCATCGAGCGCACACCCACTTCGGTGTTGCCTTCGAGCAGGCCCTTGAGCACCGAACCGTAAAGCTGGCCGTCACGGGCCAGGCCATCGGCGGCAGGCTGCGAGGCGTCACCACCCTGCAGCACTTCCTGCACGCGGCGCACCATGCGGTCAGCCAGCAACATCTGGCGGGCCGAGGTGTAGGTCTGCTCGGCGCTACCGCCGCGCTGCTGCAGGATGTTCACCACCTGCTCCATGCTCGAGTTGAGCAAGGGCAGTTCGCGCGCCAGCGTAGTGGCACGCTGGGCGGAGTCCACCACCAGCGCCTTGTTGGAGAGGATCTTGCCGATATCGGCATCGAGCTGGCCCCAGGCGTTGCTCAACGCAGCGACGGCGCGACCGGCCGGCGTGGCGTTGTTGTCGGCATAAGGTTTCATGCCGCTCTTGTCATCGCCCTTGTTCAGGCGCTGGATGGCCGAATCGATGGCGTTGCGGTTGGTTTCCAACTCCTTGAAGGAGTCGACGTTACCGTCCGCCGCCTCGAGGGCGTATCGCGCGGTCTGCTGCGACAACACCTGAATCTGTGTGGTCAGCCCCACGGCCTGACTGTCTTCGCGGCCCTTGAGTGTGAGCATGACGAAGTCCACACCTGTGAAGCCGAACGCGATCACCAACGCAATGATGAGGCCGGTATAGCCCCGCTCTTTGCCGACGCCCCCTGTAGTGCTCATTTCGTTCACCCCTTCTAAACCTTCGCCAGGTATGCCGGCGAAGGCTTCGGATCATCGCCCTGATTCCGGCACCGAGAGGCACCGGTCCTACTTATGGTCCAACTGTTGCTTCGTCAGGCCGCGGCCTGGCGGAAATCCGGTGCGCGTACCAACTTGCCCATGCTGAACACGGCCAATCGTGGTTCGCCGACGCGATCATCGACAAACCGCGCCAGCCGTGGGTCGTCTTCCAGTTCGGCAGAACGGCGCTGCTCGGCATCGACCGTGCGCTGGCCGAATACCTCGTCCACCATCAGCGCGACGCTGCCGCCACCCTGGCGAACAATCAGCAGACGGGTACGCTCGGTCTGCAAGGTACGTTCGCCAAACAGGAAGCGGGCCAGATCGATCACCGGAACGAGGTTGCCGCGCACGTTGGCCACGCCAAGCAGCCACGGACGCGTACCGGGCACCGGGGTCAAGCCCGTTACCGCGAGCAATTCGCTGATTTCGTCGATGCCGCTGACGAACAGGCGGCTGCCAGCGCGATAGCCGATGCCGCGCCAGAGGCCGGGGGCCTCGAGCTTTTCCGGCGTGTCGGAGGCGTGGGCCAGTGACAGCCGCTCATAGCGGGCCAGCAGTTCGAAGGGCGAAAGCGAGGCGGTCTGGGTCATCGTCGCCTCAGGCTGCGCTTGGCAGCAGGTCGTTGATGCAGGCTAGCAGATCTTTCTCGTTGACCGGCTTGGTGATGAACGCACGCGCACCCTGGCGCAGGCCCCACACCCGGTCGGTCTCCATGGACTTGGTGGTGATCATGACGATCGGAACGCCAGATGTAACCGGGTCGCGCGTAAGCGTGCGCGTGGCCTGGAAGCCGTTCATGCCGGGCATGATGACGTCCATGATGACCAGATCCGGGCGGCTCTCGCGCACGCGCTCGATCCCGTCCTCGGCGTTGCCGACGGAATCGACCTGGTAACCCGCACGCTCAAGCAACGTGGTGAACACGCGCACGTCGGTCGGCGAATCGTCGATAATTAGAATATTGGCCACAGGTCCCCCTCAGACCCTGTAGTCGCCGGTCTTACACCGTGCTGACATGTCTATGGATGGCACCAAGCAGCTCGTCTCGGGTGAACGGCTTGGTCAGATATTGTTCGGCGCCGACAATGCGGCCGCGCGCCTTGTCGAACAGGCCGTCTTTGGAGCTGAGCATGATGACCGGCGTGCCGCGAAATTGCGGATTGTTCTTGATCAGCGCGCAGGTCTGATACCCGTCCAGGCGCGGCATCATGATGTCTACGAAGATGATGGCGGGCTTCTGGTCGGAGATCTTGGCGAGGGCCTCGAAGCCGTCCACGGCCGTCAGCACGTCGCAACCCTCTTTCTTCAGGAGAGTTTCGGCTGTGCGGCGAATGGTTTTCGAGTCATCGATAACCATGACCTTGAGGCCGGCCAGGCCATTTCCACTTATGTTCAAGTTCACAACACCCCCCTGCGACCCGCCCCAGGCTCAGGTAAATCGTCCGACTGTCGGTGCGGGACCGGCAGTCTCTTATGGACAGAAAAATCCCGCAAAGTTTCCAACGACGTACGACATCTCAGCCGGCAGGTACTCGTGCGTTGCTGTTTACCGCCTGCCTGACGTGACGTCAAGTTGTAATCTCACATGAAGCGCCCTGCGTCATTTATTTGGCCGCTTTTTCGGGCCAACGGCGCGGCCCAGGGGCGGGCCACGACCGTTTCCGGCAAAACGGCGAACGACCCGCCGGCGACCGCCCCGTTCCTGCTGGGCCGACCGTAGCCGCGGTGAATGAACCCCGCGGACGTTGTCTCGACATACACTTCCGGCTCCACAAAACTGACGCCGACCATGGCGCCCCCGCTTGCCCGCACTTTTTTCGGGTTCGCGAAGGGGAAATGGTGGCGAAGCACTACTACCGGAGAATGACGATGACCCTTTCGGTCGCCGTGCTGATGGACCCGATTGGCTCGATCAAGATCGCCAAGGACACCACCTTCGCCATGCTGCTGGAAGCCCAGCGGCGCGGACATCGGCTGTTCTACATGGAACAGGGCGACCTGGCCTCACGCAGTGGCGAGCCCTGGGCCCGGCTGGCCCCGCTTTCCGTACGGGACGACCCGACTGGCTGGTTCACGCTGGAGGAGCCCCGCTGGCGCGACCTGCGCGAGATGGACGTGGTGCTCATGCGCAAGGATCCACCCGTGGACGCGCAGTTCGTCTACGACACCATGGTGGCGGAGCTGGCCGAGCGCGACGGCGTCAGCGTGGTCAACCGGCCGCAGGCCTTGCGCGACTGCAACGAGAAGCTGTTTACCATGCATTTTCCGCAGTGCATGGCCCCTACCCTGGTGTCCCGCGACGCGGCCGAGCTGCGCGCTTTCGTGGCGACCCATGGCGAGGTAGTGCTCAAGCCGCTGGACGGCATGGGCGGGCGCGGCATTTTCAGGGTCAGCGCCGGCGACACCAACCTCAACTCCATGCTGGAAACGCTGATCGCCGCCGGGCCGCACGGCGAGCACCGGCAGTTCACCATGGCGCAGAAGTACATCCCGCAGATCACCCAGGGCGACAAGCGCATCCTGGTGATCGATGGCGAGCCGGTGCCCTACGCGCTGGCCCGCATTCCCCAGGGCGACGAGTTCCGCGGCAACCTGGCCGCAGGCGGCCGCGGCGTGGGCGTGCCGCTCAGCGAACGGGATCGGTGGATCGTCTCGCAGGTGGCGCCCGAGCTGCGCCGTCGCGGCCTGCTGTTCGTGGGCCTGGATGTGATCGGCGACTACCTCACCGAGATCAACGTCACATCGCCGACGTGTGCCCGCGAACTGGACGCCCAGTTCGGGCTTAATATTACCGGCCAGTTGTTCGACGTCATCGAACAAAAACGAACCGGAACCGGAACCCGCGCTGCGTGAGCCAACCTGCTGTCCGCACCGGCGCCGACATGATCGGCGCCACGATGCTTTTCTCGCTGTTGCTGCATGGCGTGCTGGTGCTCGGCATTACCTTCAGCTATGTGAAGGCCAAGCCAAGCCTGCCCACGCTGGACGTGACGCTGGTGGATGTGGCCAACCGCGAAGCGCCTGACAAGGCCGACTTCCTGGCCCAGGCCAACAACAGCGGCGGCGGCGAGAGCGACAAGGCCGCCCGCCCCTCGCAGCTGGTCTCCGGTCCGACGCCCAGGCCTACGGCAGGGGTGGCGCCGCAACCGGTCGAGGCGAGTGCTCCAAGGCCGCAGGAAGCCACTGAGGACAAGCTGCTCACCACCACGGGCAACAGCCACTACAGCGTGAGCACCGCCAGCGCCAAGCTGGAACAGACTCCGCAGGATCTCCCCGAGTCGACCGAGGCCAAGCGACAACAGGAAATGGCCCAGCTGGCCGCCGAGCGCCGCAACAGCATCGAGAACTACGCCAAGCGTCCAAAGAAAAAATTCATTTCGTCCAACACCAAGGAATACGCCTATGCCGCCTACATGCGCGGCTGGGTCGACCGGGTGGAGCGCGTGGGTAATCTCAATTACCCGAACGAAGCGCGTCGCCGTGGGCTGCATGGCGACGTGCTGATGACCGTCACGCTCAACCGCGACGGCTCGGTCAAGGGCATCGAAGTAGTGCAAGGCTCAGGCCAGGCGCTGCTGGATGCGGCGGCGCAACGCATCGTGCGCCTGTCCGCGCCTTTTCCAGCGCTGCCTGCGGACAAGGACCAGATCGACGAGTTGAACATCACGCGTACCTGGCAATTCACGCCCAACGACATTCTGCGCAGCCGATAGGTAGGGCGGGAGCAGGGTGAATAACACGCTCGCCGCTCACCTCCACTTCACTCGCCCCTCATGGCCGCCGGCCCCCTCGCTGGGCTTACAATGCGGCCATGACCGTTTCCCAGTCTCAACTGCCCACCCTCGCCGGCCACTTCCTCATTGCCATGCCCAGCCTGGCGGAGCCGCCGTTCTCGCGCGGCGTGGCCTTTATCTGCCAGCACGACGAGGATGGCGCCGTGGGACTGCTGGTAAACCAGCTTTCCGAGTACCGCCTGGGCGATGTGCTGTCCCAGATGAAGCTTGACTGCAACGATCTGGAACTGGCCGATGCGCCGGTGCTGATCGGTGGCCCGGTGCAGCAGGAACGCGGCTTCGTGCTGCATCGCGAGCCGGGGCACTGGGAGTCGAGCTACCGCATCAACGCCGAATGGTCGGTCACCACCTCGCGCGACATCCTGGTGGCCATGGCCAATGGCGAAGGCCCGCGCCTGGCCGTGATGGCACTGGGCTATGCCGGCTGGAGTGCCGGCCAGCTGGAGCAGGAACTGAAGGACAACACCTGGCTTACCGTCGAGGCCAGCGAGCGCGTGGTGTTCCACACCCCGCTGGAGGAACGCTGGAGCGCGGCGGCGGGGCTGGTTGGCGTCGATCCGCTGGCCCTACCCGGCTACGCGGGACACGCATGAGCTGTGTGTTCGGTTTCGATTTCGGCAGCCGCCTGCTGGGCGTCGCAGTCGGCAACCGTTTCACCGCCAGCGCGCGCGGCCTTGCCGCCATTCCCGTGCGCGATGGCGATCCTGACTGGTCGAAACTCGATGCACTGCGCCAGGAATGGCAACCCGACACGCTCGTGGTCGGCCTGCCCCTGACACTCGATGGCGAGGAACAGCCGGCCAGCCGTGGTGCCCGCCGCTTCGCCGAAAAGCTCGGCCTGCGTTATGGGTTACCGGTGAACCTCACCGACGAACGACACAGCTCGCAGGAAGCTGCCCAACGCTTCGCCCATGCGCGCGCAGCAGGACTGAAAAAGCGTCGCGATGCCGCCACCATCGATGCCGAAGCCGCCGCGGTAATCCTCGAGCGCTGGCTGGCTTCCTCTCCCACCACTGGCCACTGACACCTACCCGGACGACCTGCCCGCCATGAGCTCACGCCTGCGCCACCTGACCACGCTGGAAAACCTGCCCCGCGCCACCATCGAGCGCTTGCTCGATCGAGCGGAGACGATGCGCGATGGCTGCGCCCACGGCACCCGCAAGCTCGAACTGCTCAATGGCCGCACCATCCTGAATCTGTTCTTCGAGCCATCGACGCGCACGCGCACCTCGTTCGAGCTGGCCGCACGCCGGCTCGGCGCCGACGTGATCAATTTCGACATCGGCTTCTCCTCCACCGCCAAGGGCGAGGCCCTGTTCGACACCCTGCACACGCTGGAGGCCATGCATCTGGACGCCATCGTGGTGCGTCACAAGGTGTCTGGCACGCCTGAGGAACTCGTACGCCACGCGATGAGTGGCGTGTCGGTGATCAACGCCGGCGACGGCAATCGGGCACACCCCACGCAGGGCCTGCTCGACGTGCTCACCATTCGCCAGCACCGCCCGGACTTCAGCCAGCTCACCGTGACCATCTGCGGCGACGTGAAGCATTCGCGCGTGGCCCGCTCGGATGTGCATGCCCTCACCGCGCTGGGTGCGAAGGAAATCCGCCTGTGCTCGCCACGGGCGTTGATGCCCGACGCCGCCGAGTTTCCCCAGTGCGTGCTGACCGACGATTTTGATGCGGCCATTGCTGGCACCGACGTGATCATCATGCTGCGCTTGCAGAAGGAGCGCATGGTGGCCACCGACCTACCCGACGAAGCGGCCTATTTCGCCCGCTACGGCCTGGACAACCGCCGCCTGGAGCGCGCTGCCAAGGGCGCCCTGGTGATGCACCCCGGCCCGCTCAACCGCGGTATCGAGATCGCCTCGGAAGTGGCCGATGGCCCGCAGTCGCGCATCCTCGAGCAGGTCGGCAACGGTGTGTTCGTGCGCATGGCCGTGCTGGCCGAGGTATTGGGCCGCTAAGCCTTTTGGCCTACGTGGTGCGCCGCGGCATCCTGCGATTACGGGCATAATGCGCGGCGCGACATCACACTTCATTCAAGGGAATAGACATGCGATCGACGACGCGCATTGCTGCGCTGGGCCTCGCCGGCTTGCTGCTGGCTGCATGCCATCACAAAGACAAGGACGCCCCGCTCGCCTTCGTGCCGGCGGATACGCCGTACGTGGTGGCCAACCTCGACGTACTGGACGATGACACCCGCAAGGCCCTGCTCACCCAGGCCGATGCACAGCTGCCCGCCCAGCTGACCCAGCTGCGCTCTGCCGCCGATGACATGGCCGAGAAGGACCCGGACGCCTCCCGCCTGCTCAAGGCGGTGATCGCCGAACTCGACGGCAAGACCATCGAATCGTTCGCACAGAATGCCGGCCTCAACATCAAGGGCCGCTCTGCGTTCTACGGCCTCGGCCTGTCGCCGGTCGGGCGCTTCGAGCTGACCGATCCCAAGGCCTTCGACGCCTTTGTCGCTCGCCTCGAAACCGCCTACGGCAAGCCGTTCGATACCGCCTCGGTCGGCGGCCTGAGCTACCGCAAGCATGCCTCCACCGAGGCCGGCATGCAGGTGGTGATCGCCGTGGTCGGCAAGCAGGCGGTCGCCGCGCTGCTGCCCATCGACGCCTCCGAGGCCACCCTGCGCCTGGCCTTCGGTCTGGATCGTCCCGCCAAGAATCTGCAGGACGATGGTCGTCTCGACCAGCTCGCCAAGGCCAAGAAGTACCAGCCGTGGGCCATCGGCCAGGTCGACCTGACGCGCTTGCTGCCGCTGGCAGCCAGTGGCAAGGAACCCATGTTCAATGCCCTGCGCAAGGCACGCGCCGAGGCCGAGTCGGCCAAGACCGGCGAGCCGGTGGCCAACCAGTTGCAGGTGGCGCCGAGCTGCGAAGGTGAAGCCACCCGCATGGCCGCACGCGTGCCGTCGATCAGCTTTGGCTACACCAAGCTCGACGAGAAGCATCAGGACCTGCGCTGGGACGTGGCGCTGGCCGATGACATCACCAAGGCCTTTACCGGCCTCAAGGTGGAGCTGCCCGGCTTGGGCGCCGCCGGCGACGCGCCGTTCGACGTCAGCCTGGCACTGCCGGTGGCGCAGCTACGCGCGTTCTGGACTGCACAGGCCGACGCCGTAGCCGCCAAGCCGTTCACCTGCCCGGCGCTGACCGATCTCAACGACGGCTTTGCCAAGATCGGCACGCTGTCGCAGCAGGCCGCCGTGCCGCCGGTAGGCGATCTGCTGGGCCTGCGCGTGGCGCTGGACAGCTTCGAGGCCGGCAGCAACGACAGCATGCCCAAGTTCAGCGGTCGCATCCTGATCGGCACGTCCAACCCCGCCGGCCTGGTGGCCATGGCGCAAATGGCCGCTTCGGGCCTGTCCCAGCTCAAGCTCACTCCCGATGGCAAGCCGGTGGCGCTGCCGCCCGAAGTCAGCGCGCCGCTGGGTACGCCGATCTGGGTGGCGATGGGCCCCAAGGCGCTGGCCCTGGCCATTGGCCAAGGCGAAGAGACCAAGCTCGGCGACCTGCTGCATGCCCCGACGGGTAATGCCGGCAGCTTTGGCCGCCTGAACCTCAGTGGCGAGATGTATCAGGCCTGGGTGAAGGCGATGGAGCAGAAGGCCGATCACATCGCCGAGCTCACCGCCGCCGCCCAGTCCGATGACCCGGAGGCGCAGGCCACCGCAAAGGCTACCGCTGAGCGCTCGAAGGCACAGTTCGAGTCGATGCAGGCGCAGGCTGCCCGCATCAAGTCGGTGGCCGGCGAAGTGCATATGGAAAGCAATGGCCTGGTGGTCACCAGCCAGACCGAGCTGAAGTAAGTCCGTAACGCACCATCGCAACAGAAACGGGGCGCCAGTGGCGCCCCGTTTTCTTTGGCTAGATGGACAACACGGCGCGTCGATACTGCCGCACGATGTTCAGTCCCAGCGCCAGCACCAGCAACACCACCACGATGGCAAAGATCGCCACGCCCAGGTGATCGCCACGAAGCCCCTGGTCAAACCCCGCCGGCAACGTGTCCCGCTCGGTGAACGTCGCCGCACCCATGCCCGTGTAGTGCATGCCACATACCGCCGCGCCCATCACCAGCGCACTGCCCAGCATCTGCAGGCGCCCGCGCAGATTGAAGGCGAGCCACAGCGCTACCGTCGAGGCGACCATGGCTATGGCGATCGACAGCGCGACGATGCGAAAGTCGTAGCTCACCTGGGCCGACATCAGCATCGCGGACATGCCCAGGTAATGCATGCCGGCCACACCCAGCCCCATCAACGCACCCGCTCCCAGCAGATGGATCCAGCGAAACGTGCCGGCGCCGACAATGGCCAGGCCCAGCGAACACACCACGATGGCGAGCAACGCCGAGATACCGGTCAACACCACATCGTAAGTGGCTTGCGCCCCGATGCCGCACGCGAGCATGGCGATGAAATGCATGGCCCAGATGGCGCCACCGCCCATCGCGGTACCTGCGCCAACGATGGCGCTCCAGCGCTGTTGCGGCGTGCGCGCCAAGGGAATGCCCAGCGCAAACTGCAGCGCTGTATACGAGCCCAGCACCGCGACCACATACGACAGGGCAACCCATAGATAGTTGTAATGCTGATGCATGTCCTGCATGACGCTCCCCCTGTTCCATCAATCCATGGCGTCCACGCAGGACGCCGGTCACACCTCATGACGCCACGTCGAACACGCAGTCCGTTTCGCCGTGGCAGTGGCAGCCGATTTCACTGGCGCGCACCGCGCCATCGGACAGTGCATCGACCAGCAAACCTTCGATAAACCCGCAGAAAAATTGCCCGCCCGACAAACCGCCCGGCTGACAAAGCGGACACCCGCGCATATGCAGTTGATGGCCCCGCAGCTCTACCGCAACCAGTTCGCGCAAGGCCGGCAATGCGATGCGCCTAAGCGCGTCGCCGAGCACGAGTCGCGCACCAAAGGCGTAGTCACGGCGAAACACCCACGCACCGGCGCGTCGCCCCGCCAGATGCAACGACGCCTCGCGTGCCTCGGCGGCTACGGCGTATTCGAGATTGATCAACCATGGGAAGATTCGCGGATAGTCCTTGGCGAGGCTCGGCAGCATGCGCTCCACGTGCGCCACGTCGGCCCCCGACGATATGCCATAGCCGAGCGTTTTCGGTGGCGCAGTCATTGCGGTTGGATCGAGCGCCATCGGCGCCACGTCCGCAGGAGCGACAGCCGCCAGGCCATGGGCCCATTCCAGGCGAATGACCCTGGGATGCGTGCCAAGCGCGCGCTCCAGTGCCGATCGACGCTCATCGGGTCCGCGTAGCACCAAGGTAAGCCTGGCGCCTTGCACGTCCGACGACAGCCGCTGGCGCACCAGCACATGATCGTGCTCGCTGACGACGCGGCCCAGTTCTATGAGCAACCCTTCACGGCGTTCGGATATCACCCGAACTTCCAACTCGGCCATGATCCCCCCCGAAATCAAGCCTGAAACAAGATGTTTCAAAGCGAAATGTGCCGGATGGAAAGGCTTTGTACAAGTCGTGAAACGTGCTTGGCAGGCGATCTGCCCGCGCGCCCGACGCACGAGTTTACGAACGTCATGCTCGCGTCAGTTACGACCATCAAGCGACCTTAAAAACGTGTCGCATATCACATAAGTCGCGCCAGATTCCTGCGAACACCTTTTGAACACAGCACACACTTCTCCTTCGCATCCGTAATCGCGCACTGAACGTCCAGAGCAATATCCATGGCCGATTCACGTTTGGGCTGTTTGGATAGTTGCCACGGACGCCGCCGATGCGGCAGCCGTCTGTCTCAAGGACAGCGCTTATCCACTACAGGAGATTCCCCATGCGCACTCACAACCTGTTCCGCAAGACCCTGATCGCCGCCGGCCTCGTGGTCGCCTTCTCGGCCGTGCCCTTTGCGCAGGTTGCCGCACAGGACGCCGCCATGCAGAAGTCGAACGAGACGGTACCTGACAAGACCGCCGATGGGTGGATCACCACCAAGGTGAAGTCCGAGCTGGCCACTACCAAGGGCATCAAGAGCACGGACATCGCCGTGACGACCATGGACGGTGTGGTGAGCATCACCGGTACCGCTACCAGCACGACCGAGAAGTCCAAGGTGGTGCAGGTCGCCAAGGCCGTGAAGGGCGTGAAGAGCGTCGATGCCAGCGGCCTTACCGTCAGCGATACCGCCAAGTAACCGATCAAGGCGGTCGCTGAAATGAAGAAGGAGCCCAAGGGCTCCTTCTTTTTTACTCGATACGGTTCGATCAGCGCCGCAGCAAACCGCCGCCACCGAAGTTCTGCGTATCGCGCGTTTCTTCCAACTCCACGCCGTCCAGGCCCTGCGATAGCGTATGCGCGTCGCCGCCCTGGGCCAGTTTGATGCGCAGACGCACTTCATTGGAGCTGTCCGCGTGACGCAGGGCGTCCTCGTAAGAGATTTCACCGGCGTGATAGAGCTCCACCAGGCTCTGGTCGAAAGTCTTCATGCCTAAGTTGGTGGATTCCTTCATCACTTCCTTGAGCTTGTGGATCTCGCCCTGGCGGATGTAATCCTGCACCAGTGGCGTACCCAGCAGCACTTCCACCGCCACGCGACGCGCCTTGCCATCAGGCGTGGGAATCAGCTGCTGCGCCACCACGCCCTTGAGGTTCAGCGACAGATCCATGAACAGCTGCGAGCGGCGGTCTTCCGGGAAGAAGTGCAGGATGCGGTCCATCGCCTGGTTGGCGTTGTTCGCGTGCAGCGTGCACAGGCACAGGTGACCCGTCTCGGAGAAGTTGATGGCGTGTTCCATCGTTTCACGCGTACGCACTTCGCCGATCATGATCACGTCGGGCGCCTGGCGCAGCGTGTTCTTCAGCGCGTTTTCCCAGCTATCGGTGTCGATGCCCAGCTCGCGCTGCGTGATGATGCAGCCTTCGTGCTTGTGCACGTATTCGATCGGGTCTTCGATGGTGATGATGTGGCCGGTCGAATTGGCATTGCGGTAGCCGATCATCGAGGCCAGCGAGGTGGATTTACCGGTACCGGTACCGCCGACGAAGATGATGATGCCGCGCTTGGTCATTGCCAGCTGCTTGATCACCTGCGGCAGGTTGAGCTCTTCGATGCTGGGGATCTTCGACTCGATCCGGCGCAGCACCATGCCCACGCAGTTGCGCTGGTAAAAGCACGATACGCGGAAGCGACCCACGCCCTGCGCCGAAATGGCGAACTGGCATTCGTGGGTCTTTTCAAACTCCTCGCGCTGCGAGGGCGTCATCACATTGAGCACCATGTCGCGCGACTGCTGCGCCGACAAAGGACTCTGCGTGATCGGCACGACGCGTCCCTGCACCTTCATGGAAGGCGCCACGCCTGCCGTGATGAACAGGTCCGACGCCTTCTTGTGCACCATCAGTTTCAGGAACGAGGTGAAATCAAAATCACTCATGGCACGGACCCTCTTGATTCAACGCCAACGACCAACCGCTTATTTGAAGATGTCCTTGTTGCGCGCATAGCTCGACGCCTGCTGGCGAGTCACCAGGCCGCGCTTGACCAGATCCTGCAGGTTCTGGTCGAGCGTCTGCATGCCGTACTGCTGGCCGGTCTGGATAGACGAGTACATCTGCGCCACCTTGTCCTCGCGAATCAGGTTTCGGATGGCCGGAATGCCCACCATGATCTCGTGCGCCGCCGTACGGCCGCCGCCTACTTTCTTCAGCAGCGACTGCGAAATGACCGCGCGCAGCGACTCGGACAACATCGAGCGCACCATCGGCTTTTCGCCGGCCGGGAACACGTCGATGATGCGGTCGATGGTCTTGGCTGCCGAGCTGGTATGCAGGGTGCCAAACACCAAGTGACCGGTTTCCGCAGCGGTGAGCGCCAGGCGAATGGTTTCAAGGTCGCGCAACTCGCCCACCAGGACGTAGTCCGGGTCTTCACGCAGCGCTGAGCGCAGCGCCTCGGTGAAGCCGTGGGTATCGCGATGCACCTCGCGCTGGTTGACCAGGCACTTCTGCGAGGTGTGCACGAATTCGATCGGATCCTCGATGGTGAGGATGTGGCCGTATTCGTTCTTGTTGATGTGGTCGACCATCGCTGCCAGGGTGGTCGACTTGCCCGAGCCGGTGGGCCCGGTGACCAGGATCAGGCCCTGCGGCTGCTCGATCAACTCACGGAAGATCGGCGGTGCGCTGAGGTCTTCCAGCGTGAGCACTTCGGACGGAATGGTACGGAATACCGCGCCCGAGCCACGGTTCTGGTTGAACGCGTTGACGCGGAAGCGGGCCAGGCCCGGTATTTCGAATGAGAAGTCGACCTCGAGGAATTCCTCGTAGTCGCGGCGCTGCTTGTCCGACATGATGTCGTAGATCAGCGAATGGACCTGCTTGTGCTCGAGCGCCGGGATGTTGATGCGGCGGACGTCACCGTCCACGCGGATCATCGGCGGCAGGCCCGCTGACAAGTGCAAATCCGAGGCCTTGTTCTTCACCGAGAAGGCAAGCAGTTCGGCGATATCCATCTGGCGTTCCCCTCAACCCGATCATCTGGATGGCATGCTGTGGCCAAACGCATGGCCGGGGGTAGCCATGGACGCGGCGTCGCGCAAGCGCGGACACCGTCCGAACGGTCAAACCCCGGTTCCCCATGCAGCGGGCCGATACTACTCGCGGCAAGGCCCGCGCCACCAGTCTTTCCTTAGGCGTACTGCCTAAAGTGCGGACCAGGTCTGCGGAAGGCGCCCGGGCCTGCCCGCACTTCCGCCACAGGACGGGCGGCCACTGGCTCCGGTAAGGTACCGCGCATCAGTGAGGAACCTGCATGACACGTATTGCTTTCATCGGTGGCGGCAACATGGCACGCAGCCTGATCGGCGGCCTGCTCAAGACCGGCGTCGCCGCCTCATCGCTCAGCGTCGCCGAGCCACGGGCCGACGCGCGCCAGGAGCTGGGGCGTGAGTTTGGCGTGGCCTGCTATGCCGAGAACCGCCTCGCCGCCGCCGAGGCGGACGTGCTGGTACTGGCGGTGAAGCCGCAGATCATGCCGGCCATCCATGCCGAGCTGGTGGACACCCTGCAGCGCCGGCGGCCGGTGCTGATCTCCATCGCCGCGGGCGTGCGCATCGACCAGCTGGAACGCTGGTTCGGGCACACGCTGCCTATCGTGCGCTGCATGCCCAATACGCCCGCCCTGATTGGCGCGGGTGCCACCGGCCTGTACGCCAATCGCCGCGTCAGCCCGGAACAGCGGGCCGTGGCCCAGCACGTTCTCGATGCCGTCGGCCTGACTCGCTGGGTGGATGACGAATCGCTGATGGATACCGTCACGGCCATATCCGGCTCCAGCCCGGCCTATTTCTTTGCGTTGGTGGAAGCATTGGAAGACGCCGCCTTTGCCCAAGGCATGCCGCGCGACGTGGCGCGCGCGCTGGCCGCCCAGGCCTGCCTGGGTGCCGGCCGCATGCTTACCGAAAGCGGTGAGGATCCGGGCGTGCTGCGCCAACGGGTGACCTCGCCCAACGGCACCACCCAGGCCGCCCTGGAAAGTTTTACCGCCGATCACTTCAACCAGATCGTCGCCCACGCCGTGGCTGCTGCCACGCGCCGAGGTGGCGAGCTGGCCGCTGCCTTGGACGACACCCCGTGAGCTACCTAGTCAACGCCCTTTCCTTCCTGATCGAACTGGCCTTTGGCGCAGCTGCCGCGCTATTCGTGCTGCGTTTGCTGGCCGAGGCCAGCCGTGCCGATTTCCACAATCCGCTGAGCCAGTTCGTCTATCGCACCACCAACCCGATCCTGGCGCCGATCCGCAAGCTCATTCCCAACTGGCGCCGCGTCAATGTCTCGGCCCTGCTGCTGGTGTGGCTGATCATGCTGCTCAAGCGCGTGGTGCTGTTTGCCCTGCTGGGCATCTTTCCGCACGTGCTGGGGCTGCTGGTGCTGTCCTTGCCGACACGCTCGACTTCATCGCCATGTTCTATGTGGTGCTGATTTTCATCTGGTCGCTGATGAGCCTGTTCCAGGTGGATACCTACCATCCGGTCTATCGCCTGGCCGGCAGCCTGGTCGACCCGCTGTTGCGCCCGCTGCGCGGCCGGCTGGTCGCGGGTGGCCTGGATTTCGGCCCTTGGGTGGTGATGATCGTGCTGATTCTGATTCGCCTGCTGCTGGTATCGCCGCTGGCCGATCTGGGCGCACGGCTGGCCATTGGCCTTTGACTATGTCCCTGGATCGCGCCGATCAGCCGGCGCGGGCCACTCCCTACCCTGCACGGAAGCCCTCTCAATGACGTCGACGTTCCGCCTGTGCCTGTTATCCATCGGCATCGCTGCCGCCGGCATCTCCTGCGGTTGGGCCGCCGACGCCACGCAGGCCGCGGCAAAACCCGATGTGGTCGCTGCTGATATCGATACCTCGGTCAAGCCGGGCGATGATTTCTTCAGCTTTGCCAATGGCGCGTGGCTGAAAGCCAATCCCATTCCTGCGCAGGAAGCGCAATGGGGCATCGGTCAGCTGGTGCAGGAAGACCTCTACACCAAGTTGCGCACCATCAGCGAAGGCGCCGCCGCTACCAGGAATGCGGTCACCGGCAGCGACGAGCAGAAGGTAGGCGACTTCTGGTCCGTCGCCATGGACCAGGCGCTGGCTGACCGGCTGGGCCTTGCGCCGCTGAAGGATGAGCTGGCACGCATCGACGCCGTACACGACCTCAACTCGGCGCTGGACGAAGGTTTTGCGCTACAGCCGTTGGGCGTCGCTGTGTTCTTCGACTTCGCCGTGTCGCAGGACGAGAAGCAAAGCGACGTGATGGCCGTCCATTTGGGCCAGGGCGGCTTGGGCCTGCCCGAGCGCGATTACTACTTCAACACCGAGCAGGGCGTTGCCAAGGCGCGTGCCGCCTATGTCGAACACCTGTACCGCATGTTCAAGCTACTGGGCGCGGACGATGCCGCCGCCCGCGCCAGCGCCACGCAGGTGATGGCGTTCGAGACCGCGCTGGCCAAGGTGTCGCGCCCGCTGGCCGATCTGCGCGATCCCGAAAAGAACTACAACAAGATGGCGCCCGCCGAGCTGACCGGGAAATACACCCCGGCCATCGCCTGGAATGATCGCCTGCGCAGCTGGAAGCTTGCGCCGACCACGCTGATCGTTGGTCAACCCGAATTCTTCGGCGGTCTGCAGGCACTGCTCGCCAAGACCCCCGTGCCGGTGCTGCGTGACTACATGCGCGTGCACCTGGCCGATGCCTATGCCAGTTACCTGAGCCAGGACATCGACAACGAGCACTTCGACTTCTTCCGCCGCGTGCTGTCCGGGCAGGCCGAACAGAAGCCGCGCTGGAAGCGCACCGTGATTGCCGAGAACATGGCGCTGGGCATGATCCTGGGCCGAATCTACGTCAAGGATTACTTTTCCGATAGCAGCAAGCAGCGTTACAACGCGATGGTCGAAGCCATCCGCACCGCCTATGGCGAGCGCATCGATCGCCTTGATTGGATGAGTGCCGCCACCAAGGCCAAGGCCCACGAGAAGCTTGCCGCAGTCACCAAGAAGGTGGGCTATCCGGACAAGTGGAAGGACTATTCCGCGCTCAGCATCGGTCGTGTCTCGTACGCGCAGAACGTGATGAATGCACAGCGCTGGACGTTCAATGACATGGTGTCGAAGTTCGGCAAGCCGGTGGACCGTAGCGAGTGGGACATGACCCCGCAGACTTACAACGCCTACTACAACCCGTCCAACAACGAGATCGTGCTGCCCGCCGCGCAGTTCATCATCCCTGGCTTCGCAGACAACCAGATCGACGACGCCGTGGTGTATGGCTATGTCGCCGCCTCCACCATCGGCCACGAAATCACCCATGGCTTCGACGATCAGGGCCGCCAGTTCGATGCCGCCGGCAACCTCAAGGACTGGTGGACCAAGCAGGACGCTACCCGCTTCAACCAGCGTGCCTCCGTAATGGTGAAACAGTTCAACGCCTATGAGCCGCTGCCGGGCCTGCACATCAATGGCGAGGCCAGCCTGGGCGAAAACATCGCCGATTTCGGCGGCCTGATGATTGGCATCGACGCGTTCAAGAAAACCGAGCAATACAAGAAGGGCGAGACCATCGCCGGCTACACGCCGATGCAGCGCTTCTTCCTGGGTTATGCGCTTTCGTGGCTGTCGGAGGAGCGCGAAGACCTGCTGCGCCAGGCGCTGCTAAGCGATGTGCATGCGCCGGCCAAGTGGCGCGTCAACGGGCCGCTGTCGAATATTCCGGAGTTCTATGAGGCGTTTGATGTGAAGCCGGGCCAGGCGATGTGGCGGCCGGAGAACCAGCGCGTGCACATTTGGTAACGGCCTTGTAGGAGCGCACCCTGTGCGCGACCGCGGAGATATGTCGTTGTAACTCCGTGAGGCCCCCTTGGGGGCAGGCTTGTCGCGCACAGGGTGCGCCCCTACATTTGCTTCGCCACCCACTGCGCGATCACTTTATGCATCGCATCAAGCCCGTCAAACAACGCCGCCGGCCCCGGCTGCAGGATGATCGGTGACTTGATCTCGTAGAGATCGCCATCACGCACCGCCGGCACCGCCTCCCAACCTGGCCGCGCGGCCACGCGTTCCGGACGAAAGCGCTTGCCGCACCACGAGCCGAAGATGATGTCCGGCGCCTGTCGCACGACCTCGGCCGGGTCGGCGAGGATGCGATGCTTGGCCAGCGACTCGCTGGCCATCTGCGGAAACACATCATCACCGCCGGCAATGCGCACCAGCTCGGCCACCCAACGGATGCCGGTGATCAGCGGATCGTCCCATTCCTCGAAATACACCCTCGGACGCTGCTTGAACTGCGCTGCAGCCGCCTGCACCTGCGCGATGTGTCGCTCCGCCTGTTGCGCATAGGCCTCGGCTTTCTCCGAGGCCCCCACCATCGCGCCCAGCCGACGGACATAGGCAAGGATGCCATCCACGCTGCGGTGGTTGCTGATCCACACTTCCACCCCGGCCTTGATCAACTCGCGGGCGATATCGGCCTGGATATCGGAAAAGCCGATCACGAAGTCGGGCTGCAGTTTCAGGATTTCGTCGATCTTGGCGCTGGTGAACGCCGAAACCTTCGGCTTCTCCTTGCGCGCCCGCGGTGGCCGTACCGTAAAGCCGGAAATGCCGACGATGCGATGTTCCTCGCCGAGCGCATAAAGCACTTCGGTCGGCTCTTCGGTCAGGCAGACGATGCGTTGCGGGTAATGGTCGGTGGGACTGCGATGTT
Source organism: uncultured Gammaproteobacteria bacterium (assembly GCA_963783075.1). Classification (GTDB taxonomy): domain Bacteria; phylum Pseudomonadota; class Gammaproteobacteria; order Xanthomonadales; family Rhodanobacteraceae; genus Dyella. The sequence goes on from CAWAMF010000008.1 coordinate 39,321, forward strand.
CGGTCACGCTTTCAATGTCCCAGCACCGTCACCGTGAGCTTGCGCTGGTGCGGATCAAGCCGGTGTTCCCATAGATACAAACCTTGCCAGGTGCCCAGTTGCATGCGCCCGGCGTGCACCGGCACCACCAGGCTTACGCCGGTGAGAATGGCGCGCACATGGGCCGGCATGTCGTCCGGGCCTTCCTCGTCATGTCGGAAGATGGCATCGCCATCGGGCACGGCACGTGCAAGCCAGCGCTCGAGGTCGTCGCGCACCGTCGGGTCGGCGTTTTCGCTGATCAACAACGAGCAACTGGTGTGCAGGCTGAAGACGTTGGCGATGCCGGTGTGTACGCCGCTGGCGACCACCACGTCACCCACCTTGTCGGTGATGTCGGTGAAGCCGCGGCCGCGCGTGTGCACGACAAAACCATTCTGGGCAACGTGATCGGCGGGCGCTGCGCGCATGCTTCGTGCCTCGTGAGTGGGCTAGGGATAAAGCAGGCGGCTGGTCCAGGTCTGGCCGTGGCGGCTCCAGCGCACGCGTTCGTGCAGGCGGTACTCGGCGCCGTACCAGAATTCCACCATGTCCGGTTCCACCACATAACCGCCCCAGTGTGGCGGACGTGGCACGTCGCGACCTTCGAACTCGTGCTCGTAGCGTGCAAAGCGCTGATCGAAGGTGTCGCGATCAGGGAGGGTCTGCGATTGCAGCGAAGCCCACGCGCCCAGTTGGCTGGCGCGCGGGCGGGAAGCGAAGTAGGCGTCAGATTCCTCGACCTGCAGCTTGCGGGCCACGCCTTCAATGCGCACCTGCACCGCTTCACGCAATTGCTTCCAATGGAAGCACAGGGCCACCTGGGCATGCGCCTCGAGCTGGGCGCCCTTGTCGCTTTCGTAATTGGTGTAGAAACGGAAGCCGCGCTCGTCGGCGCCCTTGAGCAGCACGATGCGCGAACTGACCCGACCGGCCGCATCCACGGTAGCCAGGTTCATCGCCGTGGGCTCGGGTTCGCCCCCCGCTCCGGCTTCGTTCAAAAGCTGCAGGAAGGTGTCAAGAATCTCTGATTTCAACATGGGGTCTTGAATCGTGGGCGCCGCGCGCCATCATGGCCGGCATGTCACCAGATGCTAGCACGCAGAATTCGACCCTGGCGGGCCACTTGCTGGACCAGTACGCCGGCCGCATTGCCCGTGCCCGACGTCCCTATCTGCTGGGCCTTTCCGGCCTGCAGGGCAGCGGCAAGAGCACCCTCGCGCGTGAAATGAAAGTGCAGGCCGAGGACCGTGGCTGGCCTACCGAGGTACTCTCGCTGGACGACTTCTACTACTCACGCAGCGAACGCGAGGCGCTGGCCCAACAGGTGCACCCGCTGCTGCGTACTCGTGGCGTGCCCGGCACCCACGAGATCGAGCTGTTGATGTCGGTGCTGGCCGCATTGCCGCAGGCGTCGGACAAGCTGCCGGTGAGCTATCCCCGCTTCGACAAGGGACGTGACACCCGCATGGCGCCTTCACGTTGGCCCAAGGTGGCCCGACCGCCCCGGTTGGTGATCCTCGAGGGTTGGGCGTTGGGCGTGCGACCACAGACCCAGGCGGCGGAAGAGAAACCCATCAACAGCCTGGAGCGCGAGGAAGATCCGGACGGCATCTGGCGTCACTGGGTCAACAAGCAGCTACGGGGCTACCAGCCGCTGTGGCGCAAGCTCGATGCATTGATCGTGCTGCAGGCACCCAACTGGGAAATCGTGCGCCGCTGGCGTAGCGAGCAGGAGGAAGCCCTGCTCGCGCGCCACGCCCCGCTGGCCATGGAGGCCGAGGCGATGACGCGCTTCCTGGCCCACTATGAACGGCTGAGCCGCCATGCGCTGGCCACCCTGCCCGCGCAGGCCGATACGATGGTGGAGTACGACGACAACCGTCACGTCATCGCGCTTCACCACAGCTGAGCGACTTTCTCTGCTGGCTAAAGGTGTTTCACCGTCGTAACACCGCGCAGGAGCGCCGCGTAGCCTTCGCGCGCGTCAGGCCATTGCGGCGCGAAGCCGGTGGCACGCAGGCGTGCATTGCTCAGACGCTTGCTGCCTACGCCAGCTGGCGCGGGACCTTCGGCGGGCGCGGGCGCCCCGACCAGTGAGGCCAGGTGGTCGTAGAGATCATCCAGCGGCAGCGGCATGTCGTCCGTGCCCAGATAAAGCGGCGCGGCATCAGCCAATGACAGCAGATGCACGATGGCCGCGGCCGCATCATCGACATGGATGCGATTGGCCCAGTGCGGCGTGCTACGAGGTACGCGTGCGTCGCCTTTGCGCAGGCGCTCGATCAGCTGAAGGCGATCCGGGCCATACAGGCCGGCCAGGCGCAGCACCACCGACGGCACGGCTTGCGCCGCCAACCAGCGTTCGGCTTCCAGCAACACACCACCGTTGAAGCCCGGCGGATCGGGCGGCGTGCCTTCATCCACCCAGGCGCCATCGTGTTCGCCATAGACCGCGCTGGAAGAAACCAACAGCACGCGTTCAAGCGCGCTGCCATCGAGTGCGTGCAGCAGGTGACGCAGGCCGTCGACGAACACCGCGCGATAGGCCGCCGCGTCGCGTGCATCCGGCGTGGGCAGATAGACGACCTGCGTGACGCCATGGGGCAAGTCGCGCAGCGTGTCCGGTTGCGTAAGGTCCGCTGGCAGCCAACGGATGCCGCTGGCATCGGCGGCTTTGGCACGGCGCCGCAACGCCCATACCTGGTCGCCACGGGCCCGCAGCCGCTGCGCCACACGCAGGCCGACGTCGCCGCAACCAGCAATCAATACACGCCCACTCATGCCCGCCACCACGTCATTGCGACCTGCCATGCGCCTGCGCGCCTGTTAGCATTTGCCCATGAATCCATCGTGCAACCTGTTCATCGTCGGCCCAACCGGCGCCGGCAAGACGTCCATCGGACGTCGGCTGGCGGAGCATTATGGGCTGAGCTTCGTCGATCTCGACCAGGAGATCGAACGCCAGTGTGGCGTGCCGGTGAGCACCGTGTTCGAGATCGAAGGCGAGCCAGGCTTCCGCCAGCGCGAAAGCCAGTTGCTGGATGAATGCAGCCGCCGCAGCGGCGTGTTGCTGGCCACCGGCGCGGGTGCCGTGCTCGATCCGGCCAACCGTCGCCTGCTGACCGAGCGCGGCTACGTATTGTGGCTGCAGGCCACGCTGGAGCAGCAGCTGGAACGCCTGGCGCATGACCGGCAGCGTCCCCTGCTGGCCGGCGCCGACCGTGCGGAACGCCTGACCGCCATGACCGAGCGACGCACGCCGTTCTACCGCGACATCGCCGACCTGGTGATTCCGGGCGCGCACGAACATGTCCATGCTGCGAGCGACCGCAGCATCCTTCTGATTGATCAGCACTGGCAGCGCCAGCACGCCGCATGACCACTGTCCCCGACTCTCATTTGCACACCATCGACGTCGCGCTCGGCGCACGCAGCTATCGGGTCGCCATCGGCCCTGGCCTGCTGACCGATCACGCACGCTGGCGCACCGCCTTGCGGGGTCGCCATGCACTGGTGATCAGCAACTCTACGGTGGCACCGCTTTACCTGGACCGCGTGGCCGAGGGGCTGGATGGATTGCACTGGTCATCGTTCCTGCTCGACGACGGCGAGGCGCACAAGACCTTTGCCAACGTCGGCCGCGCCCTTGAGGCGCTAGCCCAGCTCGGCGCCACGCGCGACGCGTGCGTGATCGCGCTGGGCGGCGGCGTGGTGGGCGACCTGGCCGGCTTCACGGCGGCCTGCTGGATGCGCGGCATCGACTTCATCCAGATGCCGACCACGCTGCTGGCCATGGTCGACTCCTCGGTGGGCGGCAAGACCGGTGTCAATCTGCCGGCCGGCAAGAACCTGGTGGGCGCTTTTCACCAGCCACGTGCCGTGATGGCCGATACCGACACGTTGGCCTCGCTGCCCGAACGCGAATATCGCGCGGGGCTGGCCGAAGTGGTGAAAGGTGCGGCCATTGGCGATGCGGCCTTTTTCGCTTGGCTGGAACAGTACGCCGCGGCGTTGAATGCCCGCGAGGCCATTCCGCTCACCGAAGCCATTGCGCGCAAGGTGCGCTACAAGGCCGGCGTGGTGGCCCGTGATGAAACCGAACAGGGCGAGCGCGCCTTGCTCAACCTGGGCCACACCTTCGGCCACGCGCTGGAAACGGCCGGCAAGTACAGCGTGCTGCTGCATGGCGAAGGCGTCTCCATCGGCATGCTGCTGGCCGCGCAATTGTCCGAGCGACTGGGCCTGAGCGAAGAGATCGACACGCTGCGCCTGCGCCGCCTGCTCATCGCGCTGGGCCTGCCCACGGCCATCCCCGCCGGCATGGACCCGCAGCAGTTGCTCGCATTGATGCGGCTGGACAAGAAGAACCTGGCCGGCACGCTGCGGCTGATCCTGTGGCGCGGCATCGGTCGTGCCGAAATCGTGTCCGGTGTGGATGAAGGCGAGGTACTGGCGGTGCTGGAGAGCGCCGCCCAGTTCTGACTGTAGGAGCGCACCCTGTGCGCGACACTCCGACGGAGCGATAACACCATGACTCCGCGGTCGCGCACAGGGTGCGCTCCTGCAGGTTGAGGATGTGGCAAGTTTGATGACGTGGCCGATTGCCGCGCTCGCTACTCCGCGCCTAGCCTTCTAGAATGCGGTTTTCGCGGCCTCCCTCCCTTGACCCCGGTATCCATGCGCCTTTATCTGCAAGCCATGCCCGCCAGCACCGAGGCCCCGCGCTATGTCCAGATTGCGCTGGAGCAGGATCTGCTCGGCGGCTGGACGCTGTATCGCGAATCGGGCGTACAGGGCGGCAAGGCCACCCTCAAGCGTGAACAGTTTCTCGAACGCGATGACGCCATTGCCGCCTTCGAGAAAGCGCGCGACGCGCAACTGAAGCGCGGTTTCCGCGTGATGTTCAGCCAAGGCCAGGACGGCCCGTACGGATCATGAAATGACCGATGTATTGAAGAACGACCGCTTCCTGCGCGCCCTGCGCCGCGAGGCCACCGACACCACGCCCATCTGGGTCATGCGCCAGGCCGGTCGCTACCTGCCCGAGTACCGCGCCACCCGTGCGCGCGCCGGCAGCTTCATGGCGCTGGCGCAAAACCCCGAGCTGGCCTGCGAGGTGACGCTGCAGCCGCTGGAGCGCTTCGAGCTGGATGCGGCCATCCTGTTTTCCGACATCCTCACCATTCCCGATGCGATGGGCCTGGGGCTCCATTTCGCGCAGGGCGAGGGTCCGCAATTTACCCACCCGGTGCGCAGCAAGGCCGATATCGACAAGCTCGGCGTGCCCGACATGGAGGGCGAGCTGCGCTACGTGATGGATGCGGTGCGGCTGATCCGCCAGGAACTGCATGGCCGCGTGCCGCTGATCGGTTTCTCGGGCAGCCCGTGGACGCTGGCCTGCTACATGGTTGAAGGCCACGGCTCGCGCGACTTCGCCCGCCTCAAGGCGATGTGCTGGAACGACCCTGCGCTTGCCCATCAGCTGCTGGACACGCTTGCCCAGTCCGTGGCGGCCTACCTGATCGCCCAGGCCGCTGCCGGCGCGCAGGCGCTGATGGTGTTCGACACCTGGGGTGGCTTGCTGGGCCCGGCGGCTTTCCGCGAGTTTTCGCTGCGCTACATGACCCAGGTCGTCGACGCACTCAAAGCCAACCCGCATAGCCGCGACCTGCCAGTCATCCTGTTCTCCAAGGGCGCCGGCCAGCATCTGGCCAGCATGGCCGACACGGGCTGCGCCGGTCTGGGCGTGGACTGGACCATGGACCTCGCCGATGCCCGCCACGCGGTGGCTGGACGCGTGGCCCTGCAAGGCAATCTCGACCCATCCGTGTTGCTATCCAACCCTGAGGTGATCCGCCGCGAGGCGCGGCGCGTGCTGGACAGCTACGGCAACCATCCGGGCCATGTGTTCAACCTGGGCCACGGTATTACGCCGGAAGTCGACCCCGAGCACGTGAAGGTGCTGGTCGATGAGGTGCACGCCTACGGCAAGACGCTGCGCCGGGCGTAGGCATCTTCCCTGCGTCGCCGCTGGCGGCCCCGATGGGCTGTCAGCGCGAGAGTATGGCTACCGGGCGCCCGCCCGCCGCGGCTGATTTCGCCCTTAGGCATCATCGAATTTCGGTGCGCCGCAACAAATTGCCCGTGCGCGCAGAACCACGAACCGGCCTGCCGCACCGCAGACCCGCAAAGCCTTGCGCCAACAAGCGATAGCCCGCCATGCCCGTTTGCAGATACTCGATCATGGCTTCACCGCGGACCTGAATCGATCCAAATTTAGTCCGCTTTTTATTGCGCCGCAAAAATCTGGCCTCCCATCTTTACGAAACAAAATCAATCAATTACAAATTTTCATGATCTTTTAGATCGTGACAAATTTTTATTGACAAGGTTCTGTGCCGGCCTCAAGAATGACTTCGCCAAGGGATTCCTACGTTCCCCTGGACGCGGGTTGGATCACCGCGATGCCTTACCGGTGCTGGCACTTTCCCCTCCCCCTGGGTCGCCGGCACCGGCAGGGCAAGTTTCAAGACGGGGCGCCCACTCGCCCCGCCGAACCGGTTCAAGAACACCTGGTGACGACCAAGGACACCGCCGCAAGGCAGTGCGGGGTCGCTCGTCGCCAAAAAAGTTGGATGCGCGTGCTCCCCCGCACGCCATTCGCCCCGTTCTACGCACGTCTTTGAGAGGAGATCGGCGTGAATTACCGCAAGAACGCTATTTCGTTCGCTGTTGCCAGCGCGCTGCTTTTCAGCGCCGCAGTCATCGCCCAGGATGCCGCCAGCGCGCCGCAGTCACCCGCCGGCACCGCTCAAGCCGCTCCAGCCGCTCCAGCCGCCCCCGCCGGCACGCAGCAACCGACTGCTGACCAGAACAAGGCAACCCAGCTCGAAGGCGTCACCGTGACCGGTATTCGTGCCAGCCTGCAGAAGTCGCTGGACATCAAGCGCAACGCCGATTCCATCGTCGATGCCATTTCGGCCGAAGACGTGGGCAAGTTCCCCGACACCAATGTCGCCGAATCGCTGTCGCACCTCCCCGGCATCAGCGTCGACCGCAATTTCGGCGAGGGCGACAAGGTCAGCATCCTGGGCACCGATCCGGCGCTGAACCGCCTGTTGCTCAACGGCCAGACGCTGGCCTCGACCAATTGGACCAGCGACCCGAACAACCCCGACAGCCGCTCGTTCGACTACAGCCTGCTCACTTCCGAAATCATCGGTACCGCCGAGGTCTACAAGACCCCGCAGGCGCGCATCGACGAAGGCAGCATCGGCGGCACGGTCATCATCAACACCCGCAAGCCGCTCGACCTCAAGGCCAATACGCTCACTGGCACCGTGGGCTACGACTACAACGATCGCGCTGACACGGGCAAGCCGAACGCTTCAGTGCTGTACAGCTGGAAAAACAACGACAGCACCTTCGGCGTCCTTGGCTCGGTGATGCATTCCGATCACGTGATCCAGCGTGAAGGTACCGAGGTCTTCGGCTATCAGCAGGCCGGTGATCCGACCGATACCGATCCCAGTCACCAGTTCTCGCCCAGCGTGCTGCCGCCGGGCACCAAGGCCGTGTACCCGACCGCCATCAACACCGCGCTGTTCGAACAGGAACGCAAGCGCGATGGCGTGTCCACCGATATCCAGTGGAAGCCCAACCAGGCCTTCGAGCTCAACTTCACCGGCTTGTACGTCACCGAGAAGTTCAACAACTTCAACCAGAGCCACTACGGCGACTGGTCGGGCAGCGCGCCCGATGCCACCTCGCTCAACGTCAACAACGGCGTGGCCACCAGTGGTTCGTACGGCGCCGGCGCGCCGACTTATCTGGACGGCTACGAGCGGTTCTCCAAGGTGAATACCGGCACTGCGCAACTGCGCGCCGACTGGCATGGCGACGGCTGGAATGCCTCGAGCCAGCTTGGCTACACCAGTTCCACCGGCGGTTCGCAGGGCATCTACAACGTGCAGTTCCAGGGTTTTGGCGGCTACAACTGGAACCTGGACGGCCAGCATCCGCAGATCAACTTCAACACGCCCAACGATCCCAGCGACATGCTCGCGCACGGCGCCGGCTTCAGCTATGCGCCCAGCTACGACAAGGAACGCTATTTCCAGGCCGACTTCAATCACGACCTGGCGCTGGGGCCGCTCAACGAAGTCGAATTCGGCATCAAGGCGAGCAACCACTACAACGGCCAGACCGGCTACGCAGCGCTGATCCCCTCGCCCGACGGCAGTGGCGTCTCGCTGGCCGACCTTGCCGGCGGCAACACGCCCAGTGGCTATCTGGACGGCCTCGACGCGACCCAGAGCATGAGCAACTGGACGCAGATCAACCCCGGCGCGCTCAAGCAATACGTGGAAAGCCTGACCACCGGCGCACCGATGGATCCGAAGTCCACCTACGGCATCGCCGAGCAGAATCGCGCGTTCTACGTGCAGGGTGATTTTGGCGGCGACAACTACCGCGGCAACTTCGGCATGCGCTATTTCCACACGCGCGATACCGTGACCGGCTACCAGAGTATTGCCGACAACCAGTACGCACCGGTGGACAAGCGCAGCAGCTACGGCGACTGGCTGCCCTCGTTCAACATTGCCTATGACGCGCGCGACGACCTGACCTTGCGCTTTGCCGCGGCCAAGACGATTGCCCGCCCGCGCTTCCAGGAAATGACGCCGTACGTCTCGCTGGACGATCGCACGCTGACCGGCTCGGGCGGCAATACGGATCTGAAGCCGTACAAGTCGACCAACTACGACGCCACCGCCGAATGGTATTTCACCGACAACAGCCTGCTGTCGGCCGAGTACTTCTTCCGTCGCATCTCCGGCTACATCCTCAACACCAACGTCGAGCAGACCCATTTCGACCTGACCACCCTGCAGGATGCGCAGTACTCGATGGAGATTCCGGTCAACGCCGGCGTGGCCAAGGTGCAGGGCATGTCGCTCACTTACCAGGGCAACTTCGCCCATGGTTTTGGCCTGCTGGCGAACTACACCTACTCGGACGCGGACACCAGCAACAGCTTCCCGCTGCCGTACAACTCGAAGAACGCGTTCAACCTGACCCCGTACTTCGAGAACGGCCCGTGGAGCGCACGCGTCACCTACAGCTGGCGCTCGGCCTACTTCACCCAGATCGCCCAGCTGCAGTCGGCGCAGATCACCGGCATCTTCCGCGAACTGGATGCCTCGATCGGTTACCAGATCAACGACCACATGCGCGTCTCGCTGGACGGCACCAACCTGCTGGACGAGACCTACTTCGTCTACGACAACACGCCCAGCCAGCCGCTCAACGCCTACAAGAACGGCCGCACTTTCAGCCTGAACCTGGGCCTGAAGCTTTGATCGACCCAGCCCCGGCCTCAGCGCCGGGGCCGGAGCACCGAGTCGTCGTTCCAGCGAAAGCTGGAGGCGCTTCACAACAGCGGAGCTGGTCATCCGGCGCCTCTGCAACGTACTAGAGACGATGGGTTCCAGCTTTCGCTGGAACGACGAATCCAAGCTTCCCGGCCAAAATCCAACGCTAATCACGCCTCTCGGGCCCCAAATCAGCTGCAGGCCCACTCGCCAAGCCCGCTAACCCTCAGGTTTGGGCACTTTCCCGGCCACCGCTTACAATGGAGTGCTTATACCCACCCCAGCGCGCCGATGGCGCGCCTACGCGAGCCCCCGATGGACAAGAGTTTCGAGCCCAGCCAGATCGAGTCGAAGTGGTATGCCCGCTGGGAAGCCAGCGGCGACTTCAAGCCCTCTGGCCACGGCGAGCCATACTGCATCCTGCTGCCCCCGCCGAACGTCACCGGCACGCTGCACATGGGCCATGCGTTCCAGCAGACCGTGATGGACATGCTCATCCGCTACCAGCGCATGCGCGGCATGAACACGCTGTGGCAGGTAGGTACCGACCATGCGGGCATCGCCACGCAAAAGATCGTGGAGAACCAGCTCGCCGTTGAGAACAAGACGCGCCATGACCTGGGCCGCGAAGCTTTCATCGAGCGCGTGTGGCAGTGGAAGGAGGAATCGGGCTCCACCATCACCAACCAGATGCGCCGCCTGGGTGTGGCCGCCGACTGGTCGCGCGAGCGTTTCACCATGGACCCGGGCCTGTCGGCCGCCGTGCGCAAGGTGTTCATTGACTGGTTCCGTGCCGGCCTGATCTATCGCGGCAATCGCCTGGTGAACTGGGATCCGGCGCTGGGCACCGCCGTGTCCGATCTGGAAGTGAACAATGTCGAGCGCGAAGGCCATATGTGGTCGATCCGCTACCCGGTCACCGGCAGTGACGAAAGCATCGTGGTGGCCACCACGCGTCCGGAAACCATGCTCGGCGATGTGGCCGTGGCGGTGCATCCGGAAGACGAGCGCTATGCGCACCTGATCGGCAAGACGCTGACACTGCCGCTTTCCGATCGCCAGATTCCGGTGATCGGCGACGACTATGTCGAGCGCGAGTTCGGCACCGGCGCGGTGAAGATCACCCCGGCGCACGACTTCAACGACTACGCCATCGGCCAGCGTCACAACCTCGCGCCGATCAACATCTTCACGCTCGACGCCAAGGTCAACGAGAACGCGCCGGCCAAGTACCAGGGTCTGGATCGCTTCGAGGCACGCAAGCGCGTGCTGGCCGACCTGGAAGCCGAAGGCCTGCTGGTCGAGACCAAGCCGCACAAGCTGCAGGTGCCGGTGAGCCAGCGCTCCGACGCTGTGGTCGAGCCGATGCTCACCGACCAGTGGTTCCTCGACCTCACCAGCGAGAAAGGCCGCAAGGAAATCACCGAACCGGCACTCGATGCCGTACGCAGCGGTGAGGTCAAGTTCGTGCCGGAGAACTGGAGCACCACGTACACGCAGTGGCTGGAAAACATCCAGGACTGGTGCATCAGCCGCCAGCTGTGGTGGGGTCATCGCATCCCGGCGTGGTACGACGAGGCGGGCAACATCTTCGTCGGTGAAGACGAGGCCGATGCGCGTGCGCACGCCACCACATCGCCGGTCGGCGCGTTGCGTCAGGACGACGATGTGCTCGACACCTGGTTCAGCTCGGCGCTGTGGCCGTTCTCGACCATGGGCTGGCCAGCCGATGGCCCGGTGAAGAACGAGCACGGCGACGTCGTCGCCGACTGGCAGCACGATCAGATCTTCCTGCCCAGCGCGGTGCTGGTCACCGGCTTCGACATCATTTTCTTCTGGGTCGCCCGCATGGTGATGGCGACCAAGTACTTCACCGGACGCGTGCCGTTCCGCGAGGTCTACATCAACGCCATCGTGCGTGATGCGGAAGGCCAGAAGATGTCCAAGTCCAAGGGCAACACGCTGGACCCGCTGGACCTCATCGACGGCATCGAGCTGGAGCCGCTGGTGGTCAAGTCCACCAAGTCGCTGCTGATTCCGCAGGTGCGCGAGAAAGTGGAAAAGCGCATCCGCAAGGATTATCCGACCGGCATCCCCGCCATCGGCACCGACGCACTGCGCTTCACTTTCGCCGCGCTGGCCAGTTACAGCCGCACCATCAATTTCGACATCAAGCGTGCCGAAGGCTACAAGGCGTTCTGCAACAAGCTGTGGAACGCGGCGCGCTTCGTGCTGATGAACCTGCCCGAAGGCGAGTTGCCGGCGCCCACCGCTGCGCCGGTCACCGAAGCCGAGCGCTGGATTCTCACGCGCCTCAAGCAGACGCTCACCGACGTCGAGCAGCACTTCACAAGTTACCGCTTCGACCTGCTTGCGCAGGAGCTGTACGAGTTCACTTGGAATGAGTTCTGCGACTGGTTCCTGGAGCTTTCGAAGCCCGCGTTGAATGGCGACGATGCACTCGCCGCCGCTTCCACGCGCCACACGCTGGTGGTGGTGCTGGAAACCGTGCTGCGCGCGCTGCATCCCATCGTGCCGTTCCTCAGTGAAGAGATCTGGCAGTCGGTGGCACCGAAGCTGGCGCTTACCGAAAACGGGTTGATGCAGCGTCCGTGGCCGCGCGCCGACGAGATCACTGCAGACGATGCAGCCACCGCCGAAATCGAGTGGTTCAAGAACGTGCTGAGCGGCATTCGCCGCATCCGCGCCGAAATGAACATCGCACCGGGCAAGACCATTCCGCTGCTGCTTGCCGATGGAGATGCCAGCGATCGCTCGCGCGCCGCCAAGTTCGCTGCACAGATCAGCTTCCTCGCCCGCGTGGATACGCCGCAGTGGATCGAGTCGGGTGCCGACGAACCCGCGGCCGCAGCCGCTGTGGTGGGTTCGATGCGCGTGCTGATTCCACTTGCTGGCCTGATCGATCTGAGTGCCGAGAAGACGCGCCTGGGCAAGGAAATCGTCCGCATCGAAACTGAGATCAAGAAGTGCGAAGGCAAGCTGGGCAACGCCAACTTCGTGGCCAATGCACCGCCCGAGGTGGTGACGCAGGAGCGCCAGCGCATTGCGGACTGGGGCACGCAGCTCAATGCGTTGCGCGAGCAGGCGCAGAAGCTGGGCTGACTCACCCTGCCCCTTGTAGGAGCGCACCCTGTGCGCGACCGCGACCTCTCACGTAACAGTGACGTTGAAATGCCGCGGTCGCGCACAGGGTGCGCTCCTACAAAAAGCCGGTGCTACGAGGCGGGCAACAAATCCAACGCCATCACAATGGCATCCTCCCGCCCTTCCTTGGCAGGGTAATACTTCGGCCGCCGGCCAATCTCTTCGAAGCCCATCGAGCGGTACAGGCTTTGCGCCACCGGGTTGGATGGCCGCACCTCGAGGAATACACGGGTAGCCCCATTCCAGCGAGCGATATCCAATAAGCGGCGCATCAGCAGACGCCCCAGCCCGAATCCGCGATGGTCGGGCCCTACGCAGATATTGAGCACATGCGCTTCACCCGCGGCGACTGACAGCACGCCGTAGCCCGCAACGACACCTTCCACCCAGATCACCCAGCACGGGTGCCCTGCCTTCAGGCAATCGCCGAAGATGCCCTGGGTCCAGGGAAAGTCGTAGGAGACCGCTTCCATCTGGGCGACGAAGGGTAGATCGTCACGCCGCATGGCGCGGATCTCGGCACGTGGGTGGGCGACGGCGACCATGCGGGGCTCACTCCGCCGGGCCGTTCAACGCGCGACGCAGGCTGCGCAGCGCATTCCACAATCGACGCTTGCCGGCCGCCGAGGCAAGCACCCCGGCGGGCTCGTCGGCCAGCACGATATGCGCGCGGCTCAATGCCGCGGCAGGCAGTTCGCGACCCAACGCATGCGCCTGCGCCTCGCCAAACACCAGGTAAGCACGGGCCTCAGGCGCCGCAGGCAGCTGGCCGTTGCTTACCTCGATGCGCGGCGCACGGGCCAGCACGGGGCCAAACGACATCAGGGCGCGGCCGATCAGATCCAGCTCGCGCGAAGAACAGCCGGCCGGCAACAGCACGATGCAATCGCCCGGCTCCGCAGGCGACGATGCCAGCAGCGCGGGCTCACCGAAGCCTGTTGGCTGTGGCGCGGTACGACGCACCCACGGCGTGACGCCAAGCGCGCGCAGCAAGCGCTCACGATGAGCGGTGGATGCTTGCGCGAGCGCGACCATGCTCAGGCCACCCCACGGCGGCGACGGCGGGTGGCGCGACCCCACAGGGTCATCACCGGGCCGGACAGCAGGTACAGGGTGAACACCACGAACAACGCGCGCGGCGGATCAATGAAGAACGGTACCAGCACCAGCACGCCGACGATGATCCACAGGAACGGTACGCGCCCGTCGGCCATCGGCAGCGATTTGAAGCTGTAGTAGCGAAAACGGCTGACCATCAACAGGCCAACGACCACAGCCATCACCGGTGTGATAAAGCACACTTCCTCGCCAATGATGCCGAACTTGTCCATGCTCCAGACGAAGGACATGCACACCGCCGCCGCGGCCGGGCTCGCCAGCCCCTGGAAGTAGCGCTTGTCGATGACGCCCACCTGGGTATTGAAGCGCGCCAGGCGCAGGGCCGCGCAGGCGGCGTAAATGAAAGCGGCCGCCCAGCCGATCTTGCCCCAGGTCGGCCCAAAGTCGCGCAGCGTCGACAACGACCAGTTGTACATCACCAGCGCCGGCGCCAAGCCAAAGCTCACCAGGTCGGACAGCGAGTCATATTGCACGCCGAACTCGGTCTGGGTGCCGGTCAGCCGGGCCACGCGACCGTCCATGCCGTCCAGCAACGCCGCCACGAACACGGCAATGGCGGCCGAGCTGAAATCGCCCCCGATACTGATCACGATGGCGTAGAAGCCGGCGAACATCGCGCCGGTGGTGAACAAGTTCGGCAGCAGGTAGATGCCCCGGTGACGAGGGGGGCGGACTGGCATACTGTCGTTCATGAATCAATCCGTGACGGAATACGCGCAGTGTAAACCATCCGCCGCTTGAGTCCGGCCGGACGGGGTGCAAGGATGCTGCGGACTTGTCTGAAGCCTTGGAGAATACCGATGCGCCGCCTGCTGATCGCCGCTGCGTTACTGCTCGTTGCGCCCCTGGTTGCTGCCCAGGCCTATAAATGGACCGATGCCAATGGCACCGTGCACTACTCCGACGCGCCGCCCGCGACGGGCACCAAGTACAGCAAGGTGACCACTTCGGGCACCGTGGAGCCGCTCGCCGCGCCCGCCCCCGAATCCACCACCGACACCTCCGCCAAGCCGACCCAGGACAACAAGCCGGTCGCCAACACCCCGCAGAACCGCGCCGAATACTGCGCCGCGCTCAAGGGCAATATCGACACCCTAAAGAGCAGCAGCCCGGTGGTGATGGAGCAGGACGGCCAGCAAAAGGTGATCGACGCCGACCAGCGCAAGCAGCAGCAGGCCACCGCCGAGACGCAATACCAGAATTTTTGCGCGGGCAGCTAAGCCGCCCTTGCCAGGCTGGGCCACGCAAATCGGCCCAGCCGTCGGTGTCGGCACTGCGGATCGCTATAATCGGCCTCTTTCTCCGCCGGATCCGCCCGCATGCGCCTTAGCCAATTCCACCTGGCCACCGTCAAGGAAGTCCCCGCCGACGCCGAAATCGCCAGCCACCAGCTGATGCTGCGCGCTGGCATGATCCGCAAGCTGGCCGCCGGCCTTTACAACTGGTCGCCGCTGGGCCTGCGGGTGCTGCGCAAGGTGGAAGCCGTCGTGCGCGAGGAAATGAACCGCGCCGGCGCCGTCGAAATGCTGATGCCGACCATCCAGCCCAAGGAGCTGTGGGAGGAGAGCGGCCGCTGGGCAAAGTTCGGCCCGCAGCTGCTGAAGATCAAGGATCGCAAGGAGCAGGAGTTCTGCTACGCGCCGACCGCCGAAGAAGTGATCACCGACTTCGCGCGCAACGAGCTCAAGAGCTACAAGCAGCTGCCGGTCAACTTCTATCAGATCCAGACCAAGTTCCGCGACGAGATCCGTCCCCGCTTCGGCGTGATGCGTGCGCGCGAGTTCCTGATGAAGGACGCCTACTCGCTTCCATCTGACGCAGGAATCGCTGAGCGAAACCTATGATGCGATGTACCAGGCCTACGCGCGTATCTTCACCCGTCTGGGCCTGGATTTCCGGGCCGTGCAGGCCGACACCGGCGCCATCGGCGGCAACGCCAGCCACGAGTTCCAGGTGCTGGCCGATTCCGGTGAGGACGCGCAATCTTCTCCGACGGCTCCGATTACGCGGCCAACATCGAAAAGGCCGAGGCGCTGGCGCCCACCACGCAGCGCCCTGCCCCGGCCGCCGAGCTCACCCGCGTGGACACGCCCTCGCAGAAGACCATCGACGAAGTCGCCGCCTTCCTCAAGATGTCACCGCAGCAGTGCGTGAAGACCATCCTGGTGCGCGGCACCGATGGACTGGTGGCGCTGTGCGTGCGCGGCGACCACGAGGTCAACGAAGTGAAGGCCGGTAAGCTGGCCGAGATGCCGGGCGAGTCGACCCTGGCCACCGAGGAAGAGATTCTCGCCGCCACCGGGGCCCGCCCTGGCTTCATCGGCCCGGCAGGCCTGCCCGCCGGAATCCCGGTGATCGTCGACCGCGACGCGGCGGTGCTGGCGGATTTCGTATGCGGCGGCAACCAGGACGGCACCCACTACACCGGCGCCAACTGGGATCGCGACGCCCGCGTCACCCGCGTGGACGACATCCGCAAGGTGGTTGTTGGCGACGCCTCGCCGGACGGCAAAGGCACCCTGCAGATCGCGCGCGGCATCGAGGTGGGTCATGTATTCCAGCTCGGCAGCAAGTATGCCGAGGCGCTCAAGGCCACCGTGCTGGACGAAAACGGCAAGGCCCAGGTGATGCTGATGGGCTGTTACGGCATCGGCGTCAGCCGCATCGTGGCTGCCGCCATCGAACAGCGGCACGACGACGCCGGCATCATCTGGCCCGAACCGATGGCACCGTGGCGCGTGGTGGTGTGCGTGATCAACCCCAAGAACTCGCCGGAAGTTGCGCAGGCTGCCGAGGCGCTTTACACGCAATTGAATGAGCGTGGCATCGATACCGCACTGGACGATCGCGGCTTGCGCCCGGGTGCCATGTTTGCCGATATGGAGTTGATCGGCATTCCTCATCGCGTGGTTATCAGCGAACGCGGCCTGGCGGCCGGTACGCTCGAATATCGCGCTCGCGACCAGGCCGAAGCCCGTGCCATTAACCAGGACGAGCTGTTCGCCCTGCTCGGCTGAATACGCCAACTTGGCATGCCATGAAAACGGCCGCGCATGCGGCCGTTTTCATTTTCTGATAGCCCAACGCGACGACTGCGCCGCTGAACTCGGTAATGGCGATCCGCCCATTACCAAGCCTGCAATAACGTGGCATTGATGGCCGCAATCATTTGATTTGTCATTTTGCAATTAAATGCCATATCAGCAAGAATCAAAGACAAATCGAAGCCGCGTTTTCCGAAATCAAGCGGCGCCCATCCAAATTGGCCAATTACTCACTCCCCGGGAGTTACTCATGGCAGTTGATATCAAGAATCTCAACCACAATCAGCTCAACGAACTGATCACCAAGGCCCAGCAGCGCCAGGATGAGCTGCGCAAGGAAAAGGTGGTCAAGCTGCGCGAAAAGATTCACGCGCTGATCAAGGCTGAGGGTTATGCCTTCGAGGACATTTTCGGCCACGGCCGCGCCACCAAGGTCCGCCGCAGCGGTGGCACGGTAGCGCCGAAATACCGTAATCCAGCCGATCCGGCGCAGACCTGGTCCGGCCGCGGCAAGCGCCCGCGCTGGTTCAACGAGGCACTGAAGGCAGGCAAGAAGGAAAAGGATCTGGCGATCTGATCGCTACGCCTGACCAATGCCATGATTACGCCGGCCATGCGCCGGCGTTTTTCTTTTCAGCGATATTCAAAGCGAACGACGCGGGGCAATCAGCAAATCGCCAAACAGCAACCCGGCCACCAGCGCTATCAAAAGCGTAATCAACAGCATGGTGGTATCCATACCCAGCGTGGTGTCACGCTCCAGCAGATAGGACACGCTACGAAAACCGACGCTGCCGGGCACCAGCAGGATAATGCCCGGCTCCCGCACAATGGCGCCCGGCCGATGCACGAAACGGGCATAGAGATTGGCCAGGCTGCCGAGCGTCAATCCGCCCAGGAAAACGCCAAACGGCGCTGCCGGCAACTTGCCCGCCAATGCACCGCCCCAGCGCGTGGCCAGATAACCCAACACTACCGCCGCCATCACCACCAGCCAGTCACGCCGCGCGGCGCGAAACAGAATGGCAAACGCAAACGCGCCTAGCAGCAGGGACGGGTAATCCGTCCACGAAGGCAATGGCGGCAGGATGTAATCGCGCCCTTCGATGCCCAGCGCATTGCAGAGCTGGGTGGCTGCAACCGTACCAAACGTAAGCTTGATCAACGTGGCGATGGCACCACCCATACGCGCCACACCAGCCACCAGATGCTGGCTGGAAATCTCGCGCACGGCGGTGGTGAGCGCCATGCCAGGCATCAGCACGATCAGCCCGGCGAGGATCACTGACTTGATCGCCAACGGCACGACAAACTGGCTCACCACGATGGCGATGGTGGTGGCCACCAGCGCACTGATCGCCTCGCTCGCCACGGCCAGCCGCGGACGCGTCGCCGACAGCACCGTGATGCAGCCGATGATCAGCCCGATCAAGGCCGTCGTTATCAGGTCCGCCCACGAACTGTGCAACAGCAACGCCACCACGCTGGCCGCGGCCAGACCGTAACTGCCGATCACACCGGCCTGCGCGCGCCGCGTATCCGGACGGCCAAGGTCACGCAGCAGGCGGAAGCCTTCACGCAGTCCAAGGTCGCCGGCGATGACCTTGTCGGCAATGGCATCGGCCTCGGACAAGCGCGCCAGATTCACATCGCCCGGCGCCAGCCGCATCACCTGGGTCACCTGCGCCACCTCGTCCTCGCCCTGGGTCAGGTCGGTAAACGAGATGATGATGGCGGTCGGACTGGACCACACGTCCGCCACCAACCCAAGCCGCTGCGCCGACCCCGCAATCGCTCCCTCAAGACGCGGCGCCGCGGTGCCGTACTGATGCAGGCGGCGCGCCAGCTCCAGCAGGAACGCAATGCGGGTATTCAGCGGCGCGGTGGCCAACGACGTGACGATGGCGGGATGGTTCATCGAGCGCCGACCGGGGTGGTGTGCGCGGTGCGCGGTGGCTGCGTGTTGGTTGGGATGTTTTGCATGGGGGTAGTAGAACTGATTTGGACGGCTGATGGCAGGGTTGGGGTTGGCGGAATGGGTTGGTGCTTGGGACGCTGGTGGGGCGTTGGTTGGATAACTAGGCGTGGCTCATTTGGTGGTTGTCCCGCTAGCGCAGTGAATGCCGGAATGAGGCTGTGCTCTTGGTTCGTCGTTCGATGTAGAGGGGGAGAGCTCCCCGACTGCGAAGCTGGGCATTCGGTGGCTGAGGGCAGGCTTGTCGCGTGGCGTCGATCTGGCTCGCCTGCGGCGGGCCCGGTTGCGATAACGTGACGATCGAGCGCACAGTCACTGGATGACCAGCTTCGCTGTTGTGAAGCGCTTCCTGCCTACGCAGGGATGACGATCAAACAAGGGACATCCTTCCGGGCGTTCCGCGCGCCCACGTGGCGGCGAGCAAAGAGCTAAAGAGCCAGCCCCTACTCCACCTCCCTCACCAACAACGTCGTCCCATCCACCCCCACCACCTCCACCATGCTCCCCAACGGCAGATCCGGCCCGCGCACCAGCCACTGGCCGTCACCCACCTGCGCCTTGCCGCGTCCATTCACGATGGGCTCGACCAGCACGTAGCGCTGGCCGATCTTCTGCTCGCCGCGACGGTTGAGGCGTGCGTCGCCGGGTTCGTTGCGCATCAGCTTGGGACGCAGCCCATACCAGTAGGCCGCGCAGGAAAGGAAACCCAATACGGCGAAGATCAATGACTGACTGATCAACGACAAGCCAGGTACCGCCAGCACCACCAGACCGGTGACGCCGGCAGCAATGCCGATCCACAGCATGAAATAGCCGGGCAGGACTACCTCGATGGCAATCAGCACCAGAGCGAGGATCCACCACCAGTAGTGCAAGGCGATTGCTTCCATCGTCTTAGCCCACCGGCGGCGGCGCGCGCCGCACCGTGCTGGCCTGCTGCTGACCCAGCGACTCCTTGGCCAGCTCGGCGATGCCGGCCAGCGAGCCGAGGATGCCGGTGGCTTCCATTGGCAACAGCAGCATTTTCTGGTTGGGTGAGTTGGCCATTTCCTTCAATGCCTCAACGTATTTGGTGGCGACGAAGTAGTTCAACGCATTGACGTTGCCGTTGGCGATCGCCTCGGACACCATCGCGGTGGCCTTGGCTTCGGCCTCGGCTGAGCGTTCGCGGGCTTCAGCGGCGCGGAACGCGGCTTCCTTCTCGCCTTCGGCGGCCAGGATGACCGACTGCTTTTCGCCTTCGGCCTTGAGGATGGCGGCCTGGCGAAAGCCTTCGGCGTCGAGAATGTTGGCGCGCTTTTCGCGCTCGGCCTTCATCTGGCGTGCCATCGAATCGACCAGATCGCGCGGCGGCGCGATGTCCTTGATCTCGATGCGATTGACCTTGACGCCCCACGGATGCGTGGCTTCGTCGACGACTTTCAGCAGCTTGGCGTTGATGGCGTCGCGCTGACTCAGCGATTCATCGAGATCCATCGAGCCGAGCACGGTACGGATATTGGTCATGATCAGCGCCAGCGCGGCCTGTTCCAGATTGGCCACTTCATACGCAGCCTTTGACGCATCCAACACCTGATAGAACACCACCCCGTCCACGCGCACCACGGCGTTGTCCTTGGTGATGACGTCCTGCGAGGGCACGTCGAGCACCTGTTCCATCATGTTCATCTTGCGGCCGATGCCATACATGACGGGTATGAGGAAATGCAGGCCGGGTGTGAGCGTGCGCGTGTACATGCCGAAGCGCTCAACGGTCCATTCGAAACCTTGCGGCACGATGCGCACCAGCTTGGCCAGAATGATGACCGCAACAATCACTACCACCAACGCAAAAAGCTGTCCCATTGCCTGATCCCCACATCCATGAAAGATGTCCGGGAGTATAGGCGAGGCCTCCGGCTGCCGGATAACGGGTTACTTGGTCCCTAACGGCAGGAGAAGACTGACGCGCAAGCCGCCGTCTTCGCGGTTGGCCAGGGAAATGCGTCCACCGTGCGCTTCGACGATTTCGCGTGCCAGGGCAAGGCCAAGACCGGTGCCGGAACGCTTGGTCGAATAAAACGGCAGCAGTGCCTGTGCCAATACCGTTTCGCTCATGCCCGGGCCACGGTCGGCCACTTCGATGCGCAAGTCACGGCCAATGATGGTGAGCGACAGCGAGACGCCGTCTTCGGCGCTGCCAGACTCGTGCGCGTTCTTGATGAGGTTGATCAACACCTGCTCGATCTGAGCCGCATCGAACCAGCCAGGCTGTTCCGGTATGGAACCACGCAACTGAAACTGGCAATGCAGCGAGAGCCCGTCGAGGAACGATTTCCAGATGATCGGCACCGGCTGCGGCGCTGGCAGCTTGGCAAAACTGGCGTAGCCGGCGATGAAGCCATGCAGATGACGTGCGCGCTCGCCAATGGTCGCGAACACGCCAGGAAGTCGCGTGGTGTCACCGCGACGGGCCAGCTCGGCACCTGAATGCGCCAGCGAGGAAATCGGCGCCAGTGAGTTGTTGAGCTCATGGCTGATGACGCGAATGACGCGTTTCCATGTGGCCACTTCCTGTCGCGACAATTCACGTGTCATGCGACGGAACAACTGCAACCGGTGCGGTCGGCCTTGCAGGCGGAAACTGCGCTGCGAGAGGTGGAAGGTTTCTTCGCCGCCATCCATTTCGACGGTGAGCAGCGCATCCTCACCGCCCTCCACCGCACGACGCAACGCCTCGGGGCTGTCGCTCAGCAGTTCGATGAAATCGAGGCCGTGCAGCGTGCGTCCCTCATTGAACAGATGCCGCGCTGCGATGTTGGCGTAGGTGACACGGCCGCTGGCATCGGTCAGCACCAGCGCCACTGGAGTGTTCTGCACCACGGTGTCGAGCAAGAGTTCGCGCTGGGCAAGATTCTGGCGTTGTTCGCGCAACGTCTGCCCCAAAGCGTTATGCATGCGGATCAGTTCGCCCAGTTCATCGCGGCGCGAGGCGGCGATGGAGAAGCTGAAATCGCCATCGCGATAGCTGGCCACCGCGCCCTCGAGCGCACGCAGCAGCTTGGTGATGGGCGACATCACGCGATGTCCCAGCCAGAACGCCAGCGGCAACAGCAACAGCACCGACACAACCAGCGCGCCATAGAAGGTGAAGTGTGCGGGTGCACCCAAGTCGATGCCCATGTCCTTGCGCATCCACACCAGCATCTGCGGCAGCGGCCATTGGGTGACGCCCGCATAGACCAGTGCGCCCGACACACCGGCCAGGCCAAGCAACAGGACCATGCGCGACTCGAGCGAACTCAGGCCACGCAACATGTACGACTCCCCTTGGATGACATCGACCTCAGTGACACGCGCCGGATGCTCCCATCGGTACGCAATTCACGTGGGGGCCGTGTCCATTGTTGATGATCACGCGAATGGGCGTTTGATCCGGCGGCGCATTGTCCTTGGGCGGCTGGCCGCTGAAATTGAAACGCTGCGCGTCGTCGGCGGCTGTGCTCAGGGCATCGCGATAAGCGCCAGGGCTGGTCGCGGCAGGCGCCGGCTGTACCGGGCTCCAGCGATCGCTGGGCGGCGCGGTCGTCGGCGCAACGCCTTGCGCTGCTGCGCTTGCGCACAACAGGCCAGTGAGAAGCAGCAGGTGGCGATAGCGCATGGCGGAACTCCATCGGCACAGCGGACATCATCCTCGCCATCGGTGGGCCGGGCAATCATGACTGATGGCGCGCCGCCGATGTCCCTTTGCAGGAGCGCACTCTTTGCGCGACAAGCCTACCCTCGCGGGGGCTCATGTAACGGAAACGACATGACTCCGCGGTCGCGCACAGGGTGCGCTCCTACAGGGCATGGCGTCAGGCTTGGGCGAGGCCGTAGCGTTCCATGCGGCGATACAAGGCCTGCCGGGACAAGCCCAGCGCAGTCGCCGCACGACTGACTACACCACCTGCTTTCTCCAGCGCAGCTTCCACGGTTTCGCGGCTGGGTTCGTCAAGGTTGCGTATGGCCGAGGGAACCACCTGCGGCAAGTTGAGCTGTTCGGGCGTGATGCGGCCGTCGCCGGCGAGCAACGCGGCGCGTTCGATGGCGTTCTTCAGTTCGCGCACATTGCCCGGCCACGTATAGGAAAGCAGTGACTCGCGCGCGGCATCGCCCAGCTCCGCACGGCCTCCCAGGAAGTGCTCGGCCAACGGCAGAATGTCGTCGATGCGCTCGGACAGCGGCGGCAGGTTCACCTCGATGACGTTGAGGCGGTAGTAAAGATCTTCACGGAAGGTGCCCGCGCGAATCATCGCCTTGAGGTCGGCGTTGGTCGCGCTCAGCACGCGTACCTTCACCTGGCGCGTGCGCCCGGAGCCGAGCCGTTCGAACTGGCCGGTTTCCAGCACGCGCAGCAGCTTTACCTGGCCGGACAACGGCAGATTGCCGATTTCGTCGAGGAACAGGGTGCCTCCGTCGGCCAGCTCGAAGCGGCCTTCGCGAGCCTTGTTGGCGCCGGTATAGGCGCCCGCGTCCGCGCCGAACAGTTCGGCCTCGATCAGCTCGCCCGGCAGCGCACCGCAGTTCACCGCAATGAAGGCGCCACGCTTGGCGGCCGAGTTGGCATGCACGATGGCGGCGATGCGCTCCTTGCCGGCACCGTTGGGGCCGGTGATAAGCACGGGCACATCCGAACGCGCGACCTGGCAGGCCAGGTCCAGCGTGCGCGCCATCGCTTCGGAAGCGAACACCAGGCTGTCCAGATCGTAGCGGCGCTGCAGGTCTTCGCGGCGCTTGCGGCGCTCGTTGCGGGTGCGCGTCACCTCCCGGGTGGATTCGGAAAGCTCCAGCAGGTTCTCGACCGTGGCCAGCAGCTTGGCGTCGTCCCACGGCTTGGCGAGATAGTCGGCGGCGCCGGCCTTAACCAGCTCCACAGCCGTTTCCAGATGCGTCCAGGCGGTGAGCAGCACCACCGGCAGGTCGGTATGGCGCTGGCGAATGGCCCGGAACAACGCGATGCCCTCCTCGCCCGAGGTGGTGTCGGCGGTGAAGTTCATGTCCTGGATCACCACGTCGATCCGCTCGTGCTCCAGCAGCGCCAGGCCTTGTTCGGGCGTGAGCGCGATCAGCGGGCGAATTTCATGCAGCGAGAGCGCCAGCGAAAGCGCCTCACCCACGGCCGGGTTATCGTCAATGATCAGTACGGTTCGCATTCGTCGCTTGCACATGTAGACGTGGATGCAGCTCCACGCCAAAAGGTTGCCATCTTTCGCGCGATTCGTCGCGAAGAAGCTGAAATCGGCCTAGCCACCCGGTGGAACCGGAGGGGCCACAGGCGCGGGCGGCGGTGCGTCATGCAGCGGGCCACTGCGCGCTTGAGCAGCCCGCACCACGGCCTGTTCGGTGCCGTTGGACGCAGCTTGAGCGGCATCGGTGAATCGTCGTGGGCGCGAAGTCCAGCAGCACCGACTTGATCGTTCGTTGCATGCGCTTTCCCCGTAAGGCAAAGGCACGCGCCGCATCGTGCGGCGCGTGCCCGCGTTCGCTCTATCAGCCCTTCGCCGGATGGACCGGTGCCTTGCCTGCCTTCACTGCAGCGATCCATGCGTCGGTCCGCGCTTCCAGCACGTCGAGCGGCAGCGCGCCGCCACCGAGGATCTCATCGTGGAAGGCGCGGATATCGAACTGGTCACCCAGTTCCTTCTTCGCATGCTCACGCAGCTCAACGATCTTCAGCTGGCCCGTCTTGTACGCCAGCGCCTGGCCCGGCCAGGTGATGTAGCGATCGGTCTCGGCCTGCACATCCGGCTCGTCTTCGCTGGAGTGCTCGTGGAAGAAGTCCACCATCTGCTGGCGCGTCCAGTGCTTGTAGTGCACGCCGGTGTCCAGCACGAGGCGGTCGGCGCGCAGCAGTTCGTCGGAGAGACGGCCGTAGTAGGACAACGGATCCTTGTAGAAGCCCAGTTCCTTGCCCAGCTGTTCCGCATACAGCGCCCAGCCCTCGATGTAGGCGGTGTAGCCCGCCTGCTGGCGGAACGGCGGGAGCTTCGGCAGCGTCTGCGCAATCGAGATCTGCATGTGATGGCCCGGGATGCCTTCGTGATAGGCAGTCGACTCGATGGTCAGCACGCTGCGATTGGCGAAGTCACCGGTATTGACGAAGATCTGGCCCGGGCGCGAGCCGTCTGGCGTGCCCTGGTGGTATTCGGCGGCCGGCGCTTCCTTCTCGCGGAAGGCCTCGACCGGCATCACTTCCACCTTGGTCTTGGGCAGCAGGCCGAACAGCTTGGGCAGTTCCGGCTGCATGCCGGCAAGATAGTTGCGATAACGGTTGAGAATGTCATCGCGCGAGGTGGCGTGCGTCTTGGGGTTGGTCTTGAGTGCAGCGCGGAAGGTCGGCAGATCCTTGTAGCCCTGCGACTTGGCGAGCTCTGTCATTTCGCCTTCGATGCGCTTCACTTCAGACAGGCCGATGGCGTGGATCTGCTCTGGCGTTTCCTTGGTGGTGGTCATCTGCTCCACGTCGAAGCGGTAGATCGCGTCACCGTTGGGCAGCTGCCACACGCCGGGCTCAGTGCGGCCGTGCGGCGCGTAATCTTTCGCCACGAATTCGCCGAGCTTCTTGTAGGCCGGGCGCACGTCGTTGTCGATGGCGGCGAGAATGGCGTCGTGCAAGCGCTTCTGGTCAGCCGCAGACACCGACTTGGGGAAATGCTTCAGCGGTTCGGCAAACACGCTATCCAAGCCGGCCGGGGTGCCAATGCTGTCGATCTGCGTGACCACTTTTTCCAGCAGGTACCTGGGCGGCATCATGCCGTCCTTCAGGCCCTGCTGGGCCACGCCGGTGACCTGGTCGAACAACGCAGGCACGGCCTGGAGGCGCGCCAGGTAGTCGTCGTATTCCTTGGTGTTGTCGAACGGAATCGAGCTGATGAAGCCGGCCAGCTGCAGGTGTGCGCCGCCCATCTGGTCCAGCGGCATCTCGTCCAGCTTCAGGTCGTGCGCATGCAGCGCGTCCTGCAGCTGACGCACCATCAGTTGCTGGTTGAGCTTGTCGTCATCGGAAAAACCGGTGGTGTCGATGGCCTGGAAGCGCTTGAGGAAATCCTGCGTCTTGGCATATTCGGCCTGCGCATGGGCAAGCGACACGTCGCTCCAGCGGTTGTTGTAGCGCAGGTCACCGAGAATGGTGGCGAACTCCGGCGCGTTTTCAAGGTTGTGCTGCCACTGCTCGGCAAGCAGGGTGTTGAGCGCTTTCACGCGCGTGGCGACGTCCGACTGGGTGGCCGGTGCCGGCGTCGCCGCATATACCGTGACCAAGCCAGTGGCCGACATCAGCAAACCCGCCAACACCATACGTGGACCGATCTTCATGAACGCACCTCTCGGGTTAAGTGGACCCTATTCTGTACCCCAAACGGGATTGCAACCCGTGCCGAACAGCACGGGTCGGACACTAGACCGAGCGGGTGGCCACCACCGGCGGCACCGCCGCGGCCCGTAGCGCCGGCCCAAGCACGGCCAGCTGGCCCAGCAGCCAAAGCGCAAGCGCACCCCAGGGCAGGTAGTACAGCGGCAGCCGAGGCAGCTCGTAGACCTTCATCAGCACCAGGTTCAGGCCGAAGGCAAGCACCATGCCGATGGCGATGCCGCCGCTGACGATCAGGAAATTCTCGGTCTGGAAGTAGCCCAGGATGTCGCGTCGGGTCGCGCCGATGGCACGCCGGATGCCGATCTGCTTGCGCCGCTGCTGCACCCAGAAGCTGGCCAGCCCCACGATACCCAATGCGGTCACCAGCAGCAGCGCGAGGATGACGCCGACCAGCATGCCGGCCATGGCGCGGTCCTGCCGGAAGCGCATGTCGCGCAACTCGCTCAGCGTGCGGCTGTATTCCTCGTCCAGCACCGTGTCGGGCGCGATCTTGCCGATCGCCGCGCGAGCCTCGCGCAGCACCCGTGGCAGCTGCGACGGGTCAGCCTTCAACAGATAAGTACCGGCGAATCGAGGACTGGACAGGCCCGGGGCGAACACGCTCCAGTCGGCGGTGCCTGGCGCAAAACCCGTCGGGTTAGGACGCACCAGGTGATCCAGCACGCCCACCACGCGGAAATGCAGGCGGTCGCACCACAACTCCTTGCCCAGCGGGTCCATACCCGGCCACAGGTGCGCCGCGAGCGCGCGCGTCACCAGCACGGGCGCGTCTTCCGGTACGAAGTTGGTGAATGAGCGGTACTCGTCCGCCTGGGGCGTGCGACCAGCCACCAGTCGAAGGCCCAAGGCTTCGAAGGCACCGGGGCCACCGATGTAATAGTCCACTGTGGCATGGGTGTGGCCGGGCTCCTGGCTGGTGGTCACGCCGGCCGTACCGACCTTGTCGCCGAAGGGTGCCGTATTGACGAGCGTCACCGATTGCATGCCAGCCACGCCCTGCAGGCCCGACAGCACGCGGGCGTTCAAGTCGACGGCCTGTGCTTCCTCGAAGCCCGTGAGCTTGATGATGGCGAGCGACGTCTCGTCGACACCGCTATCCACATGCATGGCCCGCAGGCGATTGGAAATAAGGAAACACGCGTTGCAAAGCACGGCACACGCAAGGGCGATCTCCAGCGCGATCAGCACGGTAGCGGTGCGATGACGGCGAAGCGCGGCGAGGATGGGACGAATCTGCATGGGCCGGCTCCTCACAGTGTCTTCAGTTGCAGGCCAGGGGCGACCCGGCTTGCGCGGAAGGCAGGCAGCACGCCAGCCAGTAGGCTCGCCGCAACGGCCAGCGCGAAGGTGGTGAGGAACATCATCGGGTCCAGGTGCACCAGGTCGGCGTAGGCCGCCGGTTGGCGCCGCACCAGCCACAGTCCGAACAGGGTCAGCAGCCAGCCGCCGATACCACCGAGCAGGCCGATCAAGCCGGCCTCCACCAGGCACTGGGCGAACACCGCCCGACGACTCGCACCCAGCGCGCGACGCACACCAATTTCGCCGGAGCGCCGCAGAAACTTGGCCAGCAACAGGCCGATGGTGTTGAACAGACAAATGCCCAGGAACGCAAAGGCCAGCCATGCCTGCAACCTCACGTCGCTCGGCACGACCTGGTTGTAGTCCAGCCATTGCATGAGGCTGCGCAGGCGCGTGTTCTCCGCATGCGTGAAGCGACCCAAGGTCTTCTGCTGGGCCGCATAGTCGGCCAGGAAACGGGCATAACCAGCCATCTTGGCCGGACTGTTCAGTTGCACCCATAGCGAGACCCAGGCGCAGGGTGAATCCTGCAGATGCGCGGTGCTGTCAGGCACGCGCCAGCAGTTGAAAACACCAAAGCTGCCGTCGGCCACTTCCACACCGGTGGAAAAAGGAACGATCACATCCTCCGGCTTGCTGTAGAACCCGGCCGTGTTGCCGTTGGAGAAACGGCCACCGGCCACTTCATAAAACTGCGGCGACGGGCGCCATGGCTTGAGCACGCCGACAATGCGCACCTCACTGCCGCGCACGCGTACCGTGCGCCCGACGCTGTTGGCGCCGCCAAACAGCTTGTCGTTGAGCTGCGCCGAAATGACTGCCACGCGTGCGCGGCGGTCGTCGTCATCGGTGTGCCAGCTGGCACCGTACTGGAATGGCACGTCGAACATCGGAAAGAAATCTGCCGTGGTCGCCAGCATCTGGATCATCAGCGGCGGCTGATTGGCATCGACTGCGCGCAGCTTCACCTCTGCGCTGGCCACCAGCGTCTGGCGATCGGCGCGACGGGCGTTCCACAGGTCAACCGCCGAGTGATAGTCCATCACGTCGGGTGGCTCCACGCGGTCTCTCGGCGATGTGTCCGGATCGAGCTGCGGATAGAACAGCGTGCCGCTGCGCGTGGGAACCGGGTCGCCGGACAGCAGATGCATCACGGTCAAGGTGGTCATGCTGGCGCCAATGCCCACGGCAATGGCCAGCACCATCAAGACCGTAAGCACCTGGTTGCGCTTGAGGCTACGCAAGGCGAGGTCGATGTAATAACCGAACATGCTTTCTCCCCACCCTCCCCGCACAAGGGGAAGGAGTCAGTAGTTCACACCGAGCGCGTCGCCACTACCGGAGGCACCGCTGCAGCACGCATCGCCGGGCCAAGCACTGCAAGCTGGCCGATGGCCCACAACAACAACGCGCCCACCGGGAAATAGATGGCCGGTAGCCGTGGCAGTTCGTAATGCACCATCAACAGCAAGTTGATGCCATAGGCCAGCACCATGCCCACCACGATGCCGATGCTGGCAAGCACGAAGTTCTCGGTCTGGAAGTAGTTGAGGATGTTTCGTCGCGTGGCACCCAATGCACGACGCACGCCAATCTGCCGACGCCGCTGCGCCACCCAGAAGCTGCCGAGGCCGACAATACCCAACGAGGTGACCACCAGCAGCGCCAGGCAAACGCCCACCAACAGGCCAGCCATCGCACGGTCGTTCTGGAAAAACTCATGGCGCATGTCATCGAAGATATGTTTCTTCAGCACCACGCGGTGTGGGTTGATCTCCTTGAGCTTGGCCAGCGCCGCCGCCAGCACGCGGTCACGGTCCTGAGGCGACGCCGTGCGCAACACGTACTCACCGCCATAGATACGCATGGGGAGAATCATGCTGTAGCTCGCGGCCGAATCATCCCAGATGGACGGCCGCACCAATTCCTTGACTATGCCCACGACCGTCAGCGGATAGTCGGAAAGATAGATCTGCTTGCCAAGCGCCTGCTGGCCCGGCCACAGACGCTCGGCCATCTTCTGCGTGATCACGACGACGTGTGGAATCGCCTTGGCATCCTTGGTTTCGGCGCCTCGCACCACGTCATCGAAGTCCATGTACTCGTCGGGCAGCAAGTCGCGACCTGCGATCAACTGAACCCCGAGCGCCCGGATGATGTTCTCGCCGGAATACATCGTGGCGTTAAGCGTGGAAAGACGCTGCTTGGGGTCAAGCTTGATGCCGCCATTGGAGGACGAGCGCCCGAACGGCACCTCATTGACCGACGCGACTTCAACCACCCCGGGAATCTGCCGTAGTGCAGCCACGTCTTCCTGCGAGCGCGCCTTTTGGTCCTTGTTGGCGCCAATGTCGGCCAGCGCAATATGCAGCAGCCGGTGCTCATCCACGCCGCTCTGCATGCTCATGCGGTCGAGGCGCTGGCTGATGATGAATACCGCGTTGCACACGATGGCGCAGGTGAGCGCAATCTCGATGATCACCAGGAAAGCGGTGATCTTGTGCCGGCGCAGCGTCGAAAGAATGGGGAAGATGTCCATGGCGTCGTCCTTACTGGCTCTTCAGTTGCAGCGCGGGAGTGATCTGGCAGGCGCGCCAGGCCGGCAACAGGCCGGCGAGCAGGCTCGAACCGACCGCCAGCAGGAAGGTGATCAACAGCATCGAAGCATCCAGGTGTGCCAGCGCGGCATAGTCCGACGGCTGGCGCCGCACGAGCCATAGACCCAGGAAAGCCAGCAGCAGGCCGCCGATGCCACCAGCGAGCCCGATGACACCAGACTCCACCAGCAACTGGGCGAACACCTCGCGCTTGGAAGCACCCAGCGCGCGACGCACGCCGAGTTCACCGGACCTTCGGAGGAATTTCGCCAGCATTAAGCCCACCGTGTTGACCAGGCATACCAGCAGGAAGCCAAAAGCCAGCCAGGTCTGCAGACGCACATCGCCCGGCACCACCTTGTTGATGTCCATCCATTCCATCAGGCTCGGCAGCCGGGCATTCACCGGGCGCTCGAAACGGCCCAGCGATTTTTGCTCCTGAGAGTAGTGAACGAGGAACTCCTTGTACGCGGCGGCCTTGGCCGGGCTGTCCAGCTGCACCCAGAACTGCAGCCACACGCAGGGCTGCGTTTCGGCATGGTCGTCGCTGCCACCGCCGGTTCCCCAGCAATCGGTCGAGCCGTTGTGCTCGAAGCGCACATCGCGCGATGTGCTCAACGGTACGAAGACGTCTTCCGAAGCGGAGTAGTTGCCCACGTTCACATCGTAGAAGTGCGGATTCGGGCGCCACGTATCCAGCACGCCGACGACGCGGAAGGCCACGTCCTTCATGTGCAGGACCTGGCCTGTGCTGTCCTTGCCCCCAAACAGCTTGTCGTTGAGCGTGCGCGTAATGACCACCACGCGCGCCTTGTTGTCGTCGTCGGACGCGCTCCAGCCGTGGCCATACAGAAACGGCACCTTGAACATCGGGAAGAAATCGCTGCTGGTATAGCGCGCATCGCTATAGAACGGATCGATGCCCGACTGCGCTGGCTGCACCGGCACCGCACCTCCGGTCATCAGCGCCTGCCGATCCGCGCGCTTGGCGCGAAGCAGGCTCATGCCGTCGATCCAGGTGACCTGCTCCGGCGGAGGCTTGGCTGGCTCATAGCCGTCCATATCGCGGGGATCAATCTGCGGATAGAACAGCGTACCGCTGCTACCGGGCAGCGGATCTCCCGACAGCACGTGCAGCACCGTCAGCGTGGTCATGCTGGCCCCAATGCCCAGCGCGATGGCGAGCACCATCAGCGCCGTGAGCATCTTGTTGCGCTTGAGGCTGCGCATTGCCAAATCCAGGTAATAGCCGAACATTCCACGCACTCCTGATAGTTGTCCCCTCCTCCTGCTGGCAGGGGGAGGCTGGGAGGGCGTAGGGCTCTTAGACCAAGAGCGACCCCACCCCAACCCTCCCCTGCATGCAGGGGAGGGAGAAAAGTAGTCACACAGACCGCGTAGCCTCCACCGGCGGCACCCGCGACGCACGCATCGCCGGCGCCAGCACCGCACCTTGTCCCAGCAACAACAGAATCACCACGCCCATCAGCAGGTACACCAGCGAAAGCCGATGCATCTCGAATCGCGTCACCAGCCACAGGTTGATGGCTACCGCCAGTAGCGCGCCCACCACTACGCCCCCGCAACTGATCAACAGGTTCTCGGTCATGAAATAGCGCAGGATGTCCTGGCGTGTCGCCCCTAGTGCGCGACGCACGCCGATCTGCTTGCGTCGCTGGCCGACCCAAAAACTGGTCAGGCCCACGATGCCCGCCGCGGTAATCGCCAGCAGCACTACGCAGATCACACCCATCAGGATCGCCATGCCGCGGTCACGCTCATAGGCGCGTGAACGCACCTGGTCAAAGCTCAGTACGCCGTCCTCATCGTTGATGACGCGACGCGGATTGTGTTCGAACAACGCCTTGGGCGCGGCACGCATGACCGCATCGAGCTGGCCCGGCTGGGCACGCACGATGTAAAACCCTCCCAGCGACACCGCCAGCCGTCGTGGCACGATCACCGAGCGATAGGCGAACGCAGACGCCCAGCGGTCCACGCTCTGCGCCTGCAGCAGGTTGACGACACCGACCACGGTGGCTGGGCCACCAATCAGATAGATGGTTTTGCCCACCGCATCGCCAGCGGGGAACAATTTGTCGCCCAGGGCCTTTGTCACCATCACGACCGGTGGAGCGAGCCGGTCGCGCATATCCATGCGCGTGATCTCTTCCGGCCGAAAATTTCGCCCCGCGACCAGGTTCAGGCCCAGCGTATCGACGAAACGATCATCGCCGAAGTAGATCGTCGCACCGGAGCTGTCCTGAAGCTGGTCGGGCTTGAGCTTGACGCCGTCATCCCAACCACCGCCGCGCAATGGATAGGAGTTGCTGGGCGTCACGTCCTGCACCCCGGCCAGTCCACGCAGCACGGCAAGGTCTTCGCGCATCTTGGCGTCGGCCTGTTCGGTGCTGGACGAGCCCACCCACTCATTCTGGATGATGAAGATATTGCGTTCGTCGACACCGCTGGGCTCGGACAGATGCGCCAGGCGCTGCTGGATGATGAACAGCGCGTTGCAGACGATCGCAAGCGTCAGCGCGATCTGCATCGCAATCAGGAACGTGCCCGCCTTGTGTCGGCGCAGCGCGGAAAGAATCGGCTTGATCTGCATGGTCGGCTCCTCCCTCAGTTGGATTTCAGCTGCCAGGCCGGCTGCACTTGCGCCGCCCGCCAGGTGGGATAGAACGCCGCCAGCACCGTGGCTGCGATGGCCAGCAACAGGGTCAACGCCACCAGGGAGATATCCAGATGCGCCAGTCGCGCAATCTGCGGCTCGAATACCAGGCCAATGCCCAGCATGCCCAGCCCGGTCAATAGCAGGCCCAGCAATCCACCAGCCAATCCGACCATGCCTGCCTCGGCGAGGAACTGCCGGTAGATGTCGGCGCGTGAGGCACCCAGTGCGCGGCGCACGCCAATTTCCGGAGCGCGGCGCATGAACTTGGCCAGGAGCAGGCCAATCGTGTTGACCAGGCAGATCACCAGGAAGCCGGCAGCGAGCGACAGCGAAATGCGGCTTTCCGGCGGCACCGCGTGCTCGTAATCGAGCCAAGCATGCACGTCGCGCAAGCGATTATTGGACGGCCAGTTGAAACGGCCGCTTTCGCGCTGCTCCTGTGCATAGCCTTCCAGGAATTGCTGATAGGCCTGCACCTGTTCGGCGTTGTTTAGCTCCACCCATGGGCTGATCCATACGCATTCGCCGCGCAGCCAGCTATCCCAATCGTCGCCGCGCTTGCCGTCGCTGCCGCAGTTGTTGTTGCCGTAGGTGTCGATGCGCTGCGCGATCGCGTAATTGAACGGGATATAGAGCTGCGAGGGGTCGGCGAACGCGTTGCCGCTGAACATGTCGAAGAAGCGTGGCTTCGGATCCCAGTTCTCGGTGACGCCCACGATGCGGTATGGCCGGTCATCCAGCGTGATCTGCCGACCGACGCTGTTTTCGCCCGCAAAAAGTTTCTGGTTGAGGCTGCGGCTGATCACCACCACCGGCTCGCGTGACTCGTCCTGCTCGGCACCCCACGCGGCGCCGTACTGGAACGGCACATCGAACATGCTGAAGAAGTCGCCGGTGGTGGCATAGCCGGTGGCCTTGAACGGCATCCGGTGGGCGTCATCAGGCATCACCGACAAACCCACCATGAACAGCAACGTCTGGCGCACCGCCTTGTGCGCGCGCAGCAGTGCCATCGCGTCGGTGTAGTTGAGCGCCTCCGGCGGCTCGCCATGGCGATTGTATTGCGGGCCGCGGTTATCGATTTGCGGCACGAACAATTGCGAGGACTTCTGCGGTATCGGATCGCCCGACACCGCACGAAACACTGCATAAGTCACCATCGACGCGGCGACGCCAAATCCAATCGACATGATCATCAACGCAGTCAGCAGCGGATTGCGCCGCAGGCTGGATGCGCCCAGTCGAAGGTTATGGATAAACATGCCACTCATGACCACCTCATTGCGTCCACGGCCTCCGCCATTGCCCAACTTTCCTTGAGTCGTTCGCTCGGCATCGCCTCAGACCGACCGCGTGGCCTCAACCGGCGGCACGCGCGAAGCGCGCATGGCCGGCGCGAGCACGGCACCCTGCCCCAGCAGCAACAGGGCCACCACACCCGCGAGCACATAAACCATCGAGAGTCGTGCCATCTCAAACTGCGTGACCAGCCACAGATTCATGCCAATGGCGAGCAGCGCGCCCACCACCACGCCGCCGATGCCGATCAGCAGGTTCTCGGTAAGGAAGTAGCTGAGGATGTCGCGCTGCGTTGCGCCCAGCGCGCGTCGCACACCAATTTGCTTGCGACGCTGACCCACCCAGAAACTGGTGAGGCCCACGATGCCCGCGGCAGTGATGCCCAGCAGCACCAGGCAAACCACGCCCATCAGGATCGCCATGCCACGGTCGCTCTTGTAAGCCTGCGCACGCACCACGTCGTACGTACGTATGCCACGCTCCGACGGAATCACGCGCATGCGATTGAGCTTGTACAGCGCTTCGGGCACCGACTTGGTAATGGCGGCCAGTTGGCCAGGCTTGCTGCGGATCAGGTAGGAGGTGCCGCCGCCGGTAAGCTGATACGGCTCCAGCACGGCGTTGTCCAGGAACGTATCGGACCAGGTGCTGTTCCACGGCACTTCCAGCCGCTCGACGATGCCGATGATGGTGCTGGGGTTCGTGCCGTCATCGACGTACACCACCTTGCCCAGGCCCGACCCATCGGGGAATAGTTTGTCGGCCAGCGTCTTGCTCACGATGATCTGCGGCGCCGACACCACGGCCTTGGGATCAATCTCCTTGATTTCGTCGGAGCGGAAGTTGCGACCGGCCACCAGCTTCACGCCCATGGTCGCCAGTGCGTGATCGTCGACGAAATACTGCGTGGTATGCGTCTCGGACTTCTTCGCGTCGGGATTGATGCGCACACCGGTGGACCAGCCGCCACCGCGCAGCGGGTAGGAGTTGATCGAAATCGCATCCTGCACCCCGGGCAGCTCGCGAATTGCCTGCACGTCGGCACGCACCAGCGGGCCGGTTTTCTCGTCGTCTACGCCCACCCAGCGGTTCTGGATGGTCAGCAGGTTTTCCTCGGTCAGCCCGGTGGGCCGTGCAATGCGATCGAGACGCTGCTGGATGATGAACAACGCGTTGCACACGATGGCCAGGGTCAGCGCGATCTGGAGCGCGATAAGAATCGTACCGGCCTTGTGACGCTTGAGCGCGGCGAGAATGGGCTTGATCTGCAGCATGGTCAAAAGCCTCAATTGGATTTCAGCTGCCACGCAGGTTGTACCTGCGCCGCCCGCCAGGTGGGATAGAACGCCGCCAGCATGGTTGCCAGCACGGCGACCAGCAGGGTCAGGGCAATCAGCGAACCGTTGAGCGTGGCTAGCCGCGCGATATCCGGATCGAATACCAGGGTCACGCCAAGCACGCCCACGCCGGTCAGCAGCAGACCGAGCAAGCCGCCGGCCAGACCCACCGTGCCCGCCTCGATCAGGAACTGCGCGTAGATTTCGTTGCGCGATGCGCCCAGCGCACGACGCACGCCGATTTCAGGCGCACGCTTCATGAACTTCGCCAGCAGCAAGCCCACCGTGTTGACCAGGCAGATCAGCAGGAAACCCAGCGACACCAGCAGCGACACCTTGGCCTCCTGTGGCACCACTTTCTCGTGCTCCAGCCATTTCGGCACGTCGTACAAGCGCACGTTCGGCGCCCAGGTGAAGCGACCGCTGCGCCGCTGTTCGGCGGCGTAACCACGCAGGTATTGGCGGAAGGTGTCCGCTTCGGCGGTGGACGGCAGCTCCGCCCAGTACTGGATCCACACGCATTCGGATCGAACCCAGGCGTCCCAGCCCTCACCCGAATGCTTGTTGCAGTTGTTGTTGCCATTGGTCGCCATCTTCAGATCGATGGCGCGGGTAAACGGGATGAACATCTGCACGGGGTCGCCAAAGCCCGAGGTATTGACCGGATCGAAGAACAGCGGCTGCGGGTCCCAGGTATCCATCACGCCGGTTATGCGGTAGTTGCGGCCGTCGAGATTGATCTCGCGACCCACGCTGTTGGCACCTCGAAACAGCTTGTCGTTGAGCGTGCGACCAATCACCACCACCGCAGCATGGGCGTTGTCATCCGACGCCTGCCAGCCGCCGCCATACAGGAACGGAATCTCGAACATCGGAAACGCATCGGCGTAGACCGCGTAGCTGTCCTCGCGCACCGGCAGCATGCTGGCGTCAGCCGGAATCACCGAAGGTGCCACCGGGTATAACGCAGTCTGCCGCTTGGCGCGGTGATCGCGCATCAAGCCCATCGCATCGGTGTAGCTCATCGCTTCCGGCGGCTCGCCCTTGTTCTGCGCGGCATCTTCTGGTCCCCAGTTGTCGATCAGCGGCACGAACAGCTGCGAGGACTTGTTGGGGATGGGGTTGTTGGAGGTGGCCCGGAATACCGAGTAGGTGGTCATCGATGCGGCCACGCCGCAACCGATCGCCATCACCATCAGCGCCGTCAGCAGCGGATTCTTGCGGAGACTGCGCAAACCAAGCTGGAAGTAATAGGCAAACATCGTGATCCGCTCAGGAGGTGATGACGACCTCCCGCCGAAGCGGGAGGTGCGCGATTTATGGCTGCATCAGGCCGTCGTGTTGGCGCGTGCCGACGTCACCGCGTGATGGAAGCGCGGGTCTTCCGCCAGATCCACCACCTGGCCGTCGATGATGTGCACGTTGCGCTGCGCGCGCGCGGCCAGTTCCGGGTCATGCGTCACCATGACGATGGTGGCGCCCTCGCGATGAATCTCTTCGAGCAGCTCCATCACGCCACGGGCCATCTGCGTATCGAGGTTGCCGGTCGGTTCGTCAGCCAGCAGCAGGCGCGGCGAACCAGCCAGCGCGCGGGCAATGGCCACACGCTGCTGCTGACCACCGGAGAGCTCGGCCGGATAGTGCTTGGCACGCGAGGCCAGGCCCACGCGCTCGAGCGCATTCATGATGCGCTCCTTGCGCTCGGCCGCCTTCATGCCGCGATAGCGCAACGGCACTTCGACGTTGTCGAACACGTTGAGGTCGGGAATGAGGTTGAACGCCTGGAAGATGAAGCCGATCTTCTCGTTGCGGATGCGCGAACGCTCGTTGTCGTTGAGGTTGCTCACCTCGACGCCGTCCAGGTGGTACTGACCACCCGTGAACGTTTCCAGCAGGCCGGCGATGGTGAGGAAGGTGGTCTTGCCCGAACCGGACGGACCGGTCACGGCCACGAACTCGCCTTCGTTCACGTTGATATTGAAATCGCGCAGTGCATAGGTCTCCACCACTTCGGTGCGGTAGACCTTGGACAGGTGGGTCATCTTGAGCATGGTTGTTCCTCAGTGGTGGTTTTTACCCCTCCCCCTGCTCGCAGGGGGAGGCTGGGAGGGGGTGAAGACCCTCCCCTGCAAGCAGGGAAGGGAGAATTCACTAGTTGCTGATGGCGACGCGTGCGGCGCCCTTGAAGCTGTCGGTGCCGGAGATCACGATGTTGTCGCCTGCCTTCAGGCCATCGAGAATTTCAACCTTGTCGATGCTGCTGGCACCCACGCGGATCGGGTGCTTCTCCGCGACGCCGTCGTGGACGATGTAGGCATAGCTGCCACCGGATTCGTCGACGAACGAGCCGCGCTGCACGGTGAGCACGTTGTCGCGCTTGTCGAGCAGGATGCGCACCGACAGGCGCTGGTTCTGACGCAGCTGCTTGGGCGTGGCGCCATCGAAGCGTAGGCGCGCGGCCACTTCGCCGTTGACCACCTCGGGCGAGATGGCGCTGACCAGGCCCTTCCAGACGGTGCCGTTGCCGCTGATCTCGCCGCCCATGCCGATGCCCAGATCACGCGCGAAACTTTCCGGCACCTTCATTTCCACTTCCAGCGCGGACAGGTCGATGACGCTGAGCAGCTGGGCGTCCTTGGCCACAGTGGCGCGCTCGGCAATAAACAGTTGGCCGACCTGGCCGTCCACCGGCGACTTCACGTTGAGGTCGTCCACCTGGCGCTGCAGGTCTTTCACCAGCAGCAACTGGCGATCGTGCGCGAGCTTCTTGGACTGGATATCGAAGTTGAGGCTATCGGAATTGGTGGCCAGGTCAGCCTTGGCATGCACCAGCGTGATGCGCGACTTTTCCAGCTCGTCCTTGGCCTTGTCCACGTTCATGCTGGGCACGGCGCCCTGGGTGAACGCCTTCTGGTAGCGCGCGAGATCACGTTCGGCGCCCTGCTCGTCGATCTGGGCGTTGTCGTAGGCCTTCTGCAGCTCGCCGCGCGCCTTGGTCGCGTCGATCTGCGCGCGCATATAGTCCACCTGCATGGCGTCGGCGGCGCTCTCTTCCTGCGCCAGCTTGTTGGTGAGCTCGGGGCTGTCGATGACGGCGAGTACCTGCTGCTTCTTCACCGCGTCGCCCGCATGCACCTTCAAGGTCACCGCACCGCCATAGGTGGCGTACAGCGTCGGACTCACCGCGGCGACCACCTTGCCCTCGGCTGCGATATCGCGCACGAACGGCCCGCGTTCCACCGTGGCAAACGCCAGGCGCGAGCTGCTCACCGAGGCATCAGCGGAAAACAGCCTGCCAATGTGCGGACCGAACAGCGCAAGCAACGCCAGCACGGCCACGCCGCCGCCGATCCAAAGCATGCGGCGCTTGCGATTGGGTTTGACCTCGACCAGGCGGTCTTGAGCGGAGGTGTCGCGAATCATCGATATGTCCCTGGCCGCGGACAGTGCGGCCCCTGGGTCCATGTCAGCAAGCCGCGTGCCAACTGAAAATCGATGATTTATATGTTTGGTTTTAGGTACTTAGAGTTGACCCCGCGGACCGCAGCGCTGTCCGCGGACACCTTCACGGACAGACGGACAAGCGTCCGGACGATTCAGCCTGGAAACGGCTCCAGCTCCACCGCCGCCGCCCGGGCAGCCTCGCGGGCCACGCCGCAGCCCACGGCCGACAAACGTCCCAACGGCGTGGCCTCGAGCAGGTCGAGCCCACCGAGCCGACGGGTGCCAAAACACACCAGTTCCGCGCTGGCCGCGCGGCAGGCCAGCCGTTCCGGTTGCAGCGGCGCGGACGGCAACGCCCTGCCCTGGGCAAGCAAGGCATCCCAGGCCAGGTAATCGGTGTCGGGCAGCAGATGCAGCCGCGCGCAAAAGTGGCCGTTGGCATCCATGCAGTCGATCCATTCGCGCGGGCCATCGGCGCCAATCATGCTGGCCACCAACAGTTCATGCGTATGCAGCAAGCCGATCAGTTCACGCCGCTCCACCACCCAGCCGGGCGGTACGGGAAGATCGAGCTGGGCCGGCGATCGCGCCGGCAGGTACAACACACCGCCGAGCACCGGCAGGCGGGTCGCCAATTCGGGGCCGGTCATGGGCACCGAGCAACGACTGATGGCGCAGCCCGCCGCATCACTGGATGACCGGGCCGAGGCAAAGGCATGGGCGAGCCAGCCGAGCATCGTCATTCTCCTGACTGAAAGGCGACCTGGCTGGCGTTCCGCAGGAACCGCGTGGCGATAGGCCTCGAAGGGTGTTCCGGCGTGCAGGCCGGCGATGGGAGGCGGGCGTCCTTGCCCATGAAGCAGTCCATCGGGGGGAGCCGCACTACTTGGTCAAAATCAGCTTGTCGTTGCGGGTAAGGCGCAGGTGGTACTCGCTGCCCTCGTGCTGGATCACCAGCTCGCGCTCACCCTTCAGCAGCAGCTGGCTGGAAACACGCCGGACGGCCGGAGCCTCGGGCGCCAACGCCTGCTTCAGGCTGAGCAGTCGGAAAGTACGGGCCGGTGCCTCGGCACCGAGCGGCAAGGAGAGGACGCTCGTCGTCATGGTGGCGCTCCACAGTCGGTAGTGACGACTTGATGATAATGATTCTCATTTAAGTGTCAACTACCCTCCACTGCGCCACCCAGCCGGCTCAGCGCGAGGGTTTTCCCGGCTCAACTGGCGCTGCCCTCTCCTTGGCGAGGCGAGCCTCCAACTTCGCGCGTCCCTCTGCCGCATAGCTGCGACAAGCGCCGGTATCGATCACCCGGTCAGGCCGCACGCCGGCGTCACGTCGCGCCACCCTGTCCAGGAAATCACTCTGCTCGGGATGCGGCGTGATCAGGATGTCGCACGGCAACCCCGCAATGACGTCGATCCCGTGCTGGAAATCCTCCACTCGATGCGGATGGGTTGCGTCATCCGTGAAATGGAAACCGTCTGCACTGATTGGAGAAAGGCTGTCGGCGTACACCATGTTCTCGCAGCGACCGGCGTCGCATGCCTGCCACGTCCAGGTCGTACTGCCTGGCGTATGTCCCGGTGTGTAGTGCGCGGTAATGGCCAACTCACCCACGCGCACTACACCGCCATCGCGAACTACCGCAACATGGGCCACCGGCGGAAACAAAGGCGCTTCGCCGTATTGCGGATCTTGTGGATCGGCACCACCCAACATCAGCGCATGCGCCCCCGCTTCACTCGCCTCCACGCGTGCACCACTATCGCGAGCCAGCGCAGCGATGGCACCCGCATGATCGGAATGCGCGTGTGTGTTGAGGATCAGCTTTACATCCGCGAGACGAAAACCAAGCGCCTTGATATTGGCCTCGATCTGCGGCGCGTTGTCCGGCAGCGTGCCGTCGATCAGCACGAGGCCTTGTGATGAGGTAATGAGAATGGCGCTGAGTCCACGTGTACCGACGTAGTACGTGTTGCCGTAAATGCGAAAAGGCTTTTGCGGCTGAGTCCACTCAGGGTTTCCGGCGTATGCGGATGACATCGTCAGCGCGGCGAGACAGGCGGACAAGGCGACGGTGAGTGGCTTCATGCGTGAGGTCTCTTTGTGGTGCGTGAGTGTGGGCTGTCGATGCGGCGTGGGGATCGGGTTCTGCAGGGTGAGGGGTGGTTTGGTGATGCTGACGGGCGGGGTTGGGGCGGGATGCGGGCGGGGTGTGGCATGGGCGGGGCGCTTTAGCTCGTCATCCCTGCGGAGGCGCGACAAGCACGCAGCGCGCTTTTGATCGTCATCCCTGCGAAAGCAGGGACTCAGCGCCTTTGCTCTCGGTTGTGGCGTTATCGCCAGGATGCCGC
The DNA here is from genome assembly GCA_963783075.1 of uncultured Gammaproteobacteria bacterium. Classification (GTDB taxonomy): domain Bacteria; phylum Pseudomonadota; class Gammaproteobacteria; order Xanthomonadales; family Rhodanobacteraceae; genus Dyella. The sequence continues at coordinate 80,423 of CAWAMF010000008.1, forward strand.
TTACGCAGCGGGCGTTTCGATCGACTGCCGTCGCTCGAGTCACTTTTCTTTGCTGGCCCACGCACGCGCAGGAGCGCGTGCGAACGGCGAAGCCGGCCCGAAGGGCGGAAGGCAGGATGCCCGGAGTTAAGAAAAGTAACCCAAAGAAATGGCCTTTAGAGCAACGGTAGCGTTGCGTGGGATAGGAGCCAGAGAAGGATCCGGAGCCCGGATTGCGACCGTCTTCGCCGCCACATAGCCGCTTCACTGCAACGCGCCGGGGCGGAGAAGGCTTAAAGCAGGTGTCGCCGTGACTTGGGTTTGCGTTGCACGTGGGGTTGACCGCGCGAAGTTCATGGCTCTGATGGTTACTGGGGCTAGATTGACCCCTCACCACCGTAAAGGTGGCAATGCCCCAGCCCTCTCCCCGCAGGGGAGAGGGAGCCAAGGCGTGCAGCGCTCCGCTTTAAGTCCTACGCGCATGGGTGCTTTGCAGTGAAGCGGCTATGTAGAGGCGGAGGCGTCCCGCACCGAGGCCCTAAAGACCGTTCCGGCCTGTATCCAACCCTTTGCCGCGAGCTCCTCAGGCCATTTTCTTTGGGTTACTTTTCTTTTGGGCCAGCAAAAGAAAAGTGACTCGAGCGACGGCAGCCGATCGAAACGCCCGCTGCGTAAGCGGCAACCTGGCCATAACGCCACAACCAGAGCGCGCAGGCACTGGATGACCAGCTTCGTTGTTGTAAAGCGCCTCCTGCTTCCGCAGGGATGACGAGTCGAGCGCGCTGCAGGGATGACGAACAAAGGAACGGCTACCGCGAGCCCCTCACCCCACCACCCCAGCAATTCTCCCCATCACCCCCGCATCCAACTTCCCCACCACCTCAAGCGCCGCCAGATTCTGCTCCAACTGCTCCAACTTGCTTGCCCCAAGCATCACCGTCGACACATGCGGATTAACCAGGCACCACGCAATCGCCATCTGCGCCATCGACACCCCAAGATCGGCGGCAATCGGCGCAAGCTGGCGGACCTTTTCAATCCGCTTGCCGTCATGTTCCAGCATCGCATCGCGCAACCACTCATAGCCCGGCTGTGCCAGGCGCGCATCCGCAGGCACGCCGTTGTTGTACTTGCCGCTCAACAAGCCCGAAGCCAACGGCGACCAGATGGTGGTGCCCATGCCATAGGCGTCATATAGCGGCGCGTATTCCTGTTCTACCCGTTCGCGATGCAGCAGGTTGTATTGCGGCTGCTCCATCACCGGTGCGTACAAGTGGTTTTCGCGCGCTGCGCGATGGGCTTCGATGATGGCTTCGGCCGGCCATTCGCTGGTGCCCCAATAGAGCACCTTGCCTTGTCGCACCAGCGTGTCCATGGCGGCCACGGTTTCGACAATCGGCGTATCCGGATCGGGGCGGTGGCAGAAGTACAGGTCCAGGTGCTCGACCCGCAGACGGTGCAGCGCTTGGTGACAGGCCTCGATCACATGCTTGCGTGACAAACCACGTTGCGTCGGCAGCGGACTATCCACTGCGCCGAAGTACACCTTGCTCGACACGCAATAGCTGTCGCGCGGAAAGCGTAGATCAGCGAGTACGTCGCCCATTAGCGTTTCCGCCACGCCGTTGTTGTAGGTCTCGGCGTTGTCGAAGTAATTGACGCCACGATCGTGCGCCATCGCCAGCAGGTCGCGCGCCAGTGACCGGCCGACTTGTTGGCCGAAGGTGACCCACGCGCCGAAGGACAGCGCGGACAGCTGCAGGCCGGATTTTCCAAGACGTCGATATTGCATGGCAGCGCTCCGGTTTTATGGGGGGGGATGGGTCAGCATGCCAAGAGCACATGTCCGGCGTCTATCGCTGCCGTCGTTTACATGGCACCGACGTATCACTGATTACGCTGGCGCGTCCTCGACGCTCGTTTTACCTATCACCGACGGAGCCAAAGCCATGTCACACATGCAGGGTTGGGCAGCGCAGGAGGCGGGCAAGCCGCTGGTGCTCACTGAGTTCGATCTTGGCCCACTGGGCGCCGAGGAAGTGGAAGTTGAGGTCGACTATTGCGGTGTCTGCCACTCCGACCTTTCCATGATCGAGAACGAATGGGGTATGTCGCGCTTTCCGTTCGTGCCGGGGCACGAGATCATCGGCCGCGTTACCGCGCTGGGGCCGCAGGCCAAGGGGCTGAAGATGGGCCAGCGCGTCGGCATCGGCTGGAGTGCTTCGAGCTGCATGCACTGCAAGCAATGTCTCTCGGGCCACCAGAACCTGTGCAAGCAGAACGAGCCGACCATTGGTAGTCATCACGGCGGCTTTGCCGACAAGGTCCGCGCCCATTGGGCCTGGACCATCCCGATGCCGGAAGGTATCGACCTGGCCAGCGCCGGTCCACTTCTCTGCGGTGGCATCACGGTGCTGAAGCCGTTCCTGGCCTACGACATCAGCCCTACGGCGCGCGTGGGCGTGGTTGGCATCGGCGGTCTGGGACATATGGCGCTGAAGTTCGCCAGGGCATGGGGCTGCGAAGTCACCGCCTTCACGTCCACCGCGGCCAAGGCCGATGAGGCGCGTGGTTTCGGCGCGCATCATGTGGTGGCCAGCCGCGACGCGAACGCGATTGCGGCGATGGCCGGCTCACTCGACCTGTTGCTGGTCACCGTCAATGTGCCGATGGACTGGAACGCCCTGCTCGGCACGCTTGCGCCGCGTGGGCGCATGCATGTGGTGGGCGCGGTATTGGAACCGATCCCGGTGCCTGCTTTTTCCCTTATCGTCGGGGAGCTCGATGTTTCAGGCTCGCCTTCTGGCGCACCAATCGATATCGCCACCCTGCTCGACTTTGCCGCCCGTCACGACGTGCGGCCGCAGGTGGAGATGTTTCCGATGGATCAGGTCAACGAAGCGCTGAAGCATCTCGCCGATGGCAAGGCGCGTTATCGCATCGTGCTGAAGGCCAAAGGCCGCTGAAAAGACAGGGTGACATCGGCCAAACCATGGGCGCCGATGTCACCCTGAACGCGCAAACTCCTCACACGGCATCCGAGCGCGTCGCCGAGGTGGCGGTGAGCAAACTCAAGCGTATGCCTCGAGTCGACTATTTAGCCGATTTCACCTCGACCACGATGACCTTGGTCGCGGTCGCACCGACATTCTCGTTGCTGTGCGTGACGGGATCACTCCAGATCACATCGCCTGGCTTGTGGGAACGTTCGGTCACCTTCCCATCCGCTGTCGTCGTCTTGGTCTTTCCACCGCTGACGAAGTACACGACATTGCCCGGGTGGGAGTGCATCGGGATCTTGCCTCCCGGCTTCACGTTGACCTCCAACACCCTGACCTGCGCGTTGTCGAGCAGCACCTTGGTGACACCTGGAGCTGCGGTTGCCATATCCTGCGCCATCGCGGTTCCCGCACAGGCGAATACCAGCGCAGCCAACACCCATTTCGTATGACGACGATCTACGATTGCCATGAAACGTCCTCCACAGTTGCGTTGAGGTCATCGGGCGTCCGTGACGTCTGATCGCACGACCAGCGCCCGATCCAATGGGCAATCCCGTAGAAGGCGGCAGGCTTGCGCTCCGCCCATGCCGATGCGTTGGCCCCGGTGGCCGCATCGGTCGATACCCTGTTTTCACGGCGTACGATCGCCACGCTGGTGCTCGGGCGGAGGCTGCACAGCGTATTGGCCATCGAAGGAAAACAACGAAACGCTTGGCGGAATCGCCACGACGCGCGATGCGACGCTACGCGCCCCTTGCAAGGGCGTCAATCATGCGGAAGGCCAATAGATTCCTGCCGGCGCGGCAGATGGGGATAGGCAGCCCAGCTTGGGCCAGGGACCCCGCGACTCACAGCGTGAGCAGCGGGGTCGGTCACTCAAAGCGTCTTAACCTCGACGGCAATCAACGCTGATAGTGCGCGTCGTTGATGGCGCCTTCCACCGCGTGCGCTGCACCGTCGACATGCGCGATGGCGCGATGCTTCAGCTCGCGCGCCATCGGATCGTCTTCCTCACGATCGATGTCGTGGTGAACGCGACCGAGCATGTCGAGCGCGGCATGCAGGCGACCGGGCTGGTCCATCGGACGATCAACCGGCGGGTGATCGTTCAGATCCTTGCCGTCGTCGATCGAAGCACGCTTGATCTCATCGATGGCGTGATCGATTTCGGTGATGGCAACATCTTCCTCGCTACTGATGGCGGCGTCGCCCGATCGATGCTCAAGCATCCAACGCGCGGCGCGAAGATCAGACAGCGCATGCAAATAGGCGGGGTGGTTACCCGGCATATCGGCCTGGGCCGACAACGGCAACAGCACACCCAGTCCAGCGGTCAAAATCATGCGCTTGAACAGCAATTTCATGCGACTCTCTCACGTGTAAATGTGTCGGCATGATGTGGTGCCTCGCTTGCGTTTCGCTTGCTTCACCAGGTCCTGCAGCACCTGCATTCAGGCTGCAGATGCCTTGTGCAAGGCCACGCGTTCCAATGGCTCGAACGCGGCGCCCGGCGAACGCTCGACGCAGATGGTCAGCGCGTCGATACGGGCTTCGGGCAACATCGCGGCCCGCATCGCCAGCCAGCGCTGCAACGCCCGCTCTTCGTCGATCGTGGCCGGGGCAGACAGTGTCATATGAAAACGATAGCGATCGAACACGTAGGGGTATCCGTAGCGTTGGAGATAATGGGTTTCGATGGCGTCGAGCCCGCTGGCGCGACGCTGGCTTTCGGGTTCGGCCAGGGGCGCGCGCAGCGGCTCGATAGCCTCGGTACAAGCGGCGGCCATGGCATGGAGCGCGCCACATTCACTCGTTGGGCGTAGCGCGGGAAAACCGCCCAGGCGGCTGAGCCGCAGCGCCACGTTCATTGGCGCGCACTTCTGGGCCACGCCGGTGAGCGCGCGCCGCAGGTCGTCCAGTTCAATATCCGGGCCCAGCGTGAACGGCGAGCGCAAGGTGGCGTGCCAGCCATAGCGGCGCACGTCGGCCAGCAACGCATTCCAGCGCGGCAGCGGAATACCCGGAATGCCGTCGCGCGCCAGCGTGGTGCTTAGCCAGTCCCGCCCCATCGCCGCCAGGGCGCTGGCGGGTGCGGGGCAAAAATAGACCGCGTAACGCATCAGTCGTCGGCCATCAGCGCAAGCTGCGCCCGCTCGCCACAACAGCGAGGACGTCGCCGATCTGCTTCCACGGCGCCACGCCGCACTCCCGTTCGATCTTGCTCATGCCTTCTGTCCCGACTGTCCATTCACCCTCACGGCAGCACGGGGCTGTGGAGGGTTTTCATCACTGAGGGCCATGCCCCGGGCCGTCTAGATAACTAGACCTTTGTGACAAAACCGGGAATCCGCGTGGACGGCCCGCCGCATGGCACCCCTCCCGGCTGCCAGCCGCGTGGTCGCAAGGGCGCAGTTCAACATGAGCGAAGGCAACGTGACGCGATGCAGTGTGCAATTTGACGTGCACATCGGCCGGGAGGACAGCTTCCAGCGGAACCGCACGCCGGAAAGACGACCAACGCCACGAGGCCACCCGTGCAACCGGTGGCCCCGTCCTTGCCGACATCCGACAAGCTGTCGGGTTACGGAATCAAATGGACGTCCATTCGACCGGCGATGCCATCATCGGCCTCCGGATGAAACAGTCCATTGCGGACGTTGTCGCTGGTTCCCCACGCTTTGAGCGCGGAAACTACGGTGTCGTCCTGGGCATCCGTCTTGATAAAGAAGTCCAGATGGCGAACATCATCGCACTGGCTTCCGCAATGGAAGCTGGAAATGCCGACGGCTTCGATCTGACCGTACTCGTTGAGAATCACCGCGGCGGCATTGCCTCGGCAATCGTGGGACGGGCAACCGGAGAACAGGTAACGCTTGCCATCCAGCACCACCACGTTGGCCGACTGCCCGGTCAAGGCGGATGCAGCCTGCTCGCTCAGCGAGCGATCTGCCTTGAAGTAGCCCACCTTGGTGCCTTCCGCAAAATGCCCCAGCGCCTGCACGAAACCCGATGCGCGCACCAGCTCGCTGGTCGTGGAGCAGGTCGACGGATCGATCAGCCGGCAAGGCCCTGACGGCACCGATCCTGCCGCCGACGCTGCGAACGGCGCGATCAAAAGCGCCAGCAGACATGCTGCTTTGATAAGCCTGCGCATAACATCTCTCCCCTGTTGGAGTGATTCAAAAGCCTTGAGCCCCCGCGTCGCGCCATGCGACCCGCTGCCGATACGCTCAGTTCACCCCGGCGCTGGCGCTCGGCAGCGCACCAGCTTCCGGGTTCGACCGGCGTGTGCGCGACGAGTTCAAATAGCGCTCACGCAGCCGAAGGAAGGGACGCTCGACGCCGTGATGCAACAGCGCACCGACCAACAGCACCGCCCCTGCGTAGCCGGCAAAGGTCAGTACACCGTGGCCGTCCAGCTTCGCCCCCACGCTGGATTCCACCCCATGAAACACCGCTTTGTGTGACAGGTACAAGCTGTAGGAGGCCAGCGCCAGCCAGCTGGCGCCCGGCACTTTCAGCCGAGCCAGCACACAGGTTGCGTTGGCACCTGCCAACACCAGCAGTCCCATGCCAAACGACAGCAGCGGGTAGCCCAGCAGGGTGGGAAGAAAGCCCGTTCGATCCTGGAAAAACCAGATCGAGAGGCCCACCACGACCAACCCTGCAAGCAGGATGCGGTCGGCGTACAGGGCCCAGCGTGCCCACAGTGTGGGCCGGTACGTCCTGATCGCCGCCAGCATCACGCCGGTCAGCAGGCCGTCCAAGCGCGACCATGTGGGGTAGTAAATGCCTTCCAGGAAGTACTTTCCATAGGAATTTTGGTCAACATCCCTGATCGGCCCCATGAAGTGCAGCCATACGTACCCGCGCACCAGCAGCCCGAGCGCCACCACCGCGACACACAGGGCGGCGAACTTCGCCGGCGAAGGGCGGCGCGTCAGCCACCAGGCCAGCAACGGAAACAGCAGATAGAAATGCTCTTCCACGCACAGCGACCACACGTGCGAGAAGGCCAGGTTGTGCTGCACGTCAATCAGCAGGTTCACCGTAAAGGTGAGGAACTGCCATGGCGGCTGGATGCCCGGGTATTCACGCATGGATGGCCAAAGGAAGTAGACGGCCACCACCAGCAGGTACACCGGCAGGATGCGAAAGGCCCGACGCAGATAGAAATCAGCGAAGGAAAAAGCTCGCCCTTCGGCCAGTGGCTTGAGCACCTGCGAACCGATCAGGTAACCGCTTAGCACGAAGAAGAGGTCCACGCCCATCCAGCCGATCTTGTCCATGCCGGCGAAGTGGCCCCAGCCACCGATGATGTAAGAGTGAAAAATCATCACCCACACGATCGCGATCGCGCGCAGCAGATCCAGGCCCGGCAAACGGTTCATCGACTCCCCCTTGGTTGTTCTATCGTTCCATCGAAAACGACGCGCATGTCCCGTCATGCCAGCGAACGCTGGCATCCAGCGTCTTTCGTACTCCCCCACACCCGACGCGGTGACGACGGCTGCTACACCCGCTGCAACACCGCCAGCACAATGGCGGCGAACACACCGGCCACCACGTCATCCAGCATCACGCCCATGCCACCTTTCAAGCGACGATCCAGCCAGCGGATCGGCCAGGGTTTCCACACGTCGAACAGGCGAAACAGGGCGAAGCCCACCACCACGATCCACCACGGGGCCAGCAAGGCGGGGATCAGGGCTATCCACAACCCCACGAACTCATCCCACACGATGCAGCGGTGATCGTCCACGCCCAACGCACGTCCCGCGATGCCACAGGCCCATACGCCGATGACAAAAGCCACGAGCAGGCTGAACACGTATAGCTGCAGCGGCAGCGTTCGCAGCAGCAGCCATGGCAGCACCGCCGCCAGCGAGCCGAAGGTGCCTTGCGCGACCGGCGCCAGCCCGGAGCCGAAGCCGCAGGCCAGCCAGCCGGCAGGCGTCGCAAGCAACAAGCGCCGTTGCTCGGAAGTGAGAGTCTTCTTGTCGCTCATGCGAAATGGTCCCAGCCGCGATGCGTCGCTTCCAGCCATTGTCCGCGCTCGTCACGCGCGCGTACACCGTGGCCTTCCACCATGCGGCCAATGCGCGTGGCGCCGCAGCCCATGCGCGCAAGATCGGTCTGCACTTCGGCCACCCGTGATGGCGGTACGGTGAAGCACAGCTCGTAATCGTCGCCGCCGGCCAGCGCGAAATCGCGCGCGGTGGCTTCGTCGAAGGCGCCGAGCAACATGGATGAGCGCGGCAACAGCGGTGCATCGATCTCCGCGCCCAGCCCGCTGGCCTCGCAGATATGGCCGAGGTCAGCCAGCAACCCGTCGGACACATCAATGCAGGCGCTGGCACGCTCGCGCAGGGCGAGCCCTGCCGCCAGACGGGGCGTGGGGCGGTTGAGACGTTCGATCAGATAGGCCGCGCGCCCGTCCCCTTCGTCGATACGCGCGCCCTGCTGCAACAGTTGCAGCCCTGCCGCGGCATCACCCAGCGTGCCGGTGACCAGCACCGCGTCACCGGCGCGTGCACCCGCGCGAGTCAACGCCTTGCCCGGTGGCACGAAGCCGTGCACGGCGACGCTGACCGTGAGCGCGCCGCGCGTGGTGTCACCTCCAATCAGCGCCAGCCGGTGGGGCTGGGCCAGTTGGGCGAAACCCTCAGCGAAGCCGTCGATGAATTGCTGCACCTGCTCGCGCGATTGCGGCGGCAAGGTGAGTGCCAGCAGCGCCCAGGCCGGGCTGGCACCCATGGCGGCCAGGTCCGAAAGATTGACCGCCAGCGACTTCCAGCCAATGTCGGCCGGCGCGGTGCCCTGCGGAAAATGCACGCCCTCGACCATGGTGTCGATGGCAATGGCCAGCTCTTGTCCGGCTGGTGGCGCCACCAGTGCGGCGTCGTCGCCAATGCCCAGGCGCACGTCTTCGCGGCCTTGCGCGGTGCGCTCGCGGATGCGGTCGATCAGGCGGAATTCCATGGCTTGCGACCTGTGTGGATCAGGAACGTCGCCGCCGATGCTACCGGCTGAAGACGATGGTGGGGCTACCGTGATAGGTGGTTTCCTGCCAGCGCGTGAAGCCCATCTTTTCAGCCACGCGAATCGACGACAGGTTTTCCGGGTCGATGATGCAAACGGAACGCAGTGTCGGCAGGTGCTTGTCGGCCCACGCCATTACCGCGGTGACAGCTTCGCTCGCATAACCGTTGCCGTGCGCGTGCGGCGCCAGCACCCAGCCGAACTCCAGCATGCCTTCCAGCGACGGCTGCATGTCACGCTTGAAGTCGGCAAAACCAATGTCGCCGATATATTGGCCGGTGGCCTTTTCCTCCACCGCCCAGTAGCCATAACCGAGCAGGGTCCACAGGCCGACATACTGCAGCAGGCGCTTCCAGACCTCTTCGGCGGTAAACGGGCGGCCACCAATGTGCCGCGTGACCTGGGCATTGGACCAAATCGCCGTGCAGGCGGCGTGATCCTCCGCACGATGCGCACGCAGGCGCAGCCGCTGGGTTTCGAGTACGGGAACCGGGGACAGCCGCTCCGTGGCGTCGCTCATCAGCCGCGCTTTTCGGGTGCGCGCAGTTCGGCTGCCAATTTGTCCAGCACGCCGTTGACGTAGCTGTGGCCGTGATCGGCGCCGAATCGTTTGGTGACTTCGATGGCCTCGTTGATGATCACGCGGTACGGCACATCCGGGCGATATTTCAGCTCATACGCAGCCAGGCGCAGCGCGGCGCGCTCGATCGGGTCGATCTGGCCCACTTCGCGATCCACGTAGGGCTTGAGGCTCTCGTCGATGGCGTCGACGTGCTTTTCCACGCCGTGCAGCAGATCCTCGAAGTATTCGAGGTCGGCCACTTCCATGTCCTGCTCGTGGCGGAACTGGTCGATCACCGCGTTCATGTGGCTGCCGCTGAGCTGCCAGGCATACAGCGCCTGCAACGCGCGGCGACGGGCACGCGAGCGTGCGGCCAGATCGAGGCCTTCCGGACGCTGGCTCATCACAGCTGTCCGTACAGGTTGACCATCTCGAGCGCGGCCAGCGCCGCGTCGGCGCCCTTGTTGCCGGCCTTGGTGCCAGAACGCTCGATGGCCTGCTCGATGCTGTCCGTGGTCAGCACGCCGAACGCCACCGGCACGCCCGAGGCGTACGCCGCCTGGGCCAGGCCCTTGGCGCACTCGCCAGCCACGTAGTCGAAATGCGGGGTGGAGCCGCGGATGACCGCGCCCAGCGCGATCACTGCCGCGTACTTGCCCGAGTTGGCGACCTTGTGGGCAGCCAGCGCGATTTCCCAGGCGCCCGGCACGCGGATCAGGTCGATCGCGTCGTCCTTCACGCCATGGCGCACCAGCACGTCGCGTGCGCCGGCCACCAGCGGCTCGACGACAAAGCCGTTGAAACGGCCGGCGACGATGGCAAAACGGCCTTTGGGCGTGGCGAAATCGCCTTCGATGATCTTCATTGGGTGCGCTTCCTGAGGGCTCGGTGGCCCATGCGGGCCGGATATTTTACGGGATTTGGGGCAGCGTGCCCGGATCGGGGCGGGAAACGGCTGGGGAAAGGTGCGGATGGCCGCCAAACCGCAGGCTGGCCTGCCCCGCCATCACGCGCAGGCGGGCCAGTGCACCGAACGGCAGGGTGAATTTGTCCGGCTCGTGGCCAAAGGGCATGCCACGCACCACGGGGATGTGCGCTACCTGGTTGATATGGTCGAAAGCGGCGTTGGCGTCGTAGCCGTTGTCGTAGCTATGCGGCCGGCAATGGGTGAAGTGCCCCAGCACCAGCGCCCGCTGGCGATCCAGCACGCCGGACAGGTGCAGCTGGTACAGCAGTCGCTCGATACGGAACGGCGGCTCGCCCACGTCTTCCACGAACAGGATGCCGCCGTCGATCTTGGGAAAGTACGGCGTGCCGAGCAAGCTGCACAGCATGGCGAGGTTGCCGCCCCAAAGGGGGCCTTCGACATCCAGCTCGGCGGTCGAGGGCGTGGCCCAACTGGCGGTGGCCTCTGGTTCACCCACGGCGCGCCAGAAGTGTTCCCACATCAGCCCATTGAGCTCAGGGGCGCCGAAATCCGGGCCCAGCATTGGGCCGCCGAAGGTAGTGAGCCCGCTCTTCACGTAAAGCGCCATCTGGATAGCCGTGAAGTCGCTGTGCCCGACCAGCAGCGTGGACGCGCCCGCCAGCCGCTCGCGCAGCGCGCCGTAATGAATGTGTTCGAGCAACCGTGTGGCGCCGAAGCCGCCGCGCACCGCCAGCGCGATATCCGGCAGGTGCGGCGCGATGGCGAGACGGTTGAGATCGTTCACGCGCTCGGCATCGCTACCGGCAAAGCGGTGCTCGGTGCGGTCGAGCACGTCCAATCCGTCCACCGTGCAACCAGCCGCTTGCAGACGCGCGACGCCACGCATCATGGCGTCGCGATCATGGGGGTAACCGGAGGGGGCGATCAGGCGGATTCGGGTCATGGCGCTCGGTCGTTTTTGGGAAAGCCGGAGTATGTCGACACCGATATGGCATCAGCATAGCCGCAGCGTGCAAACCCTCTGTAGGAGCGCACCCTGTGCGCGACCGGTCGTCCACAAGGCTCGACGTCGCCGAGCGCCGGGACGCCGCGGTAGCGCACAGGGTGCGCTCCTACCTTTGAAGGGTCATACGTATTCGACGACCTCAAGGCCAAAGCCACCCAGTCCCACCATCTTGCGCGGCGTACCCAGCACACGCAGCTGGCGGATGCCCAGGTCGGCGAGGATCTGCGCGCCCAGACCCAGTTGACGCCATTCCTGCTGCTGGGCTTCCTCTGGCGCCTGTGTCGACGGCTGACGATTGAGGCGACGAAGCAAGGCGTCGGCGGTGTCCTCACCCGAGAGCACCAGCAAGGCGCCACGACCTTCGTCACCAATGCGGCGCAACGCTGCCGTCACCGTAAGACCCAGGTCATCACGCTGCAGATGGAGCACGTCGGAAAGCGTATTGCGCACATGAACGCGCGTGAGCACCGGCTCGCCGTCGTGCACGGTGCCGCGCACCAGAGCGAAGTGCAGGCCCTGGCGAATGGCATCGCGGTAAGCCACCAAGCGGAACGGGCCGAACTCGGTCTGCACGTCTTCCTCGTACACGCGCTGCACCGTCTTTTCGGTTTCCAGGCGATAGCGGATCAGGTCGGCGATGCTACCGATCTTCAGGCCATGCTTCTTCGCAAAGATTTCCAGCTCGGGGCGACGCGCCATCGAACCGTCTTCGTGCAGGATCTCGATCAGCACCGCCGACGGCTCCAGCCCCGCCAGCGCAGCAAGATCGCAGCCCGCCTCGGTGTGGCCGGCGCGCGTGAGCACACCACCGGGCTGTGCGGTGAGCGGGAAGATATGGCCCGGTTGCGAGAGATCCTGCGCCTTCGCATCCGACTTCACTGCCACCTGGATCGTGCGCGCGCGATCGTGCGCCGAGATGCCTGTGGTGACGCCTTCGGCCGCCTCGATCGAGACGGTGAAGTTGGTCTGATACGGCGAGGTGTTATCGACCACCATCGGCCGCAGGCCCAACTGGCGCGTGCGCTGCTCGGTCAGCGTGAGGCAGACCAGGCCACGCGCCTCGCGCACCATGAAGTTGATGTCTTCCGGCCGCACCATCTGCGCGGCCATGATGAGGTCACCCTCGTTCTCGCGGTCCTCGTCATCGAGGATGACGACCATGCGGCCGGCGCGGATGTCTTCGAGGATCTCGGGGATGGTGTTGAATGACATGTAGTTATCTCGTCGGAATGTTCTCCCTCCCCTGCATGCAGGGGAGGGTTGGGGAGGGGTGCACGCTTGTCGCAAAGCGCCACCCCTCCCAGCCTCCGCCTGCAAGCAGGAGGAGGAGCCATAAATCAGGCAAAGCCGTGCTGCTTGAGAAACGCCTCATCGAGCTTCGGCGCATCGCCACTGGCGAGCAGTCGCTCGATATAGCGCGCCACCACATCCACCTCGAGGTTCACCGAATCACCCGCGCGGCGCGCGTGAAAGGCCGTGCGTTCCACCGTGTGCGGAATCAGGTTGACGCCGAAGCGATGCCCCGCCACTTCGTTGACGGTGAGGCTGGTGCCATCGATGCAGATGGAACCCTTGGCCGCGATATAGCGCGACAGCGCAGTCGGCACCTCGAACACCCAGCGCAGCGAACGGCCGTCCGGCGTGATCGACACCACCTTGCCCACGCCATCGACGTGGCCGGAAACAAGATGGCCGCCCAAACGGTCAGCCAGTCGTAGCGCCTTTTCCAGGTTTACCGGATCGCCGGCCTTGTGCTTGCCCAACGTAGTGAGCGACAGCGTCTCGTTGGACACGTCCGCACTGAAGCCGCGTGGATCCAACGTCACGGCGGTCAGGCACACACCGGACACGGCAATGCTGTCGCCCAGCTGCACGTCGGTGAGATCGAGGTCAGCCGTATCGACATGCAGGCGCACGTCACCGCCGCGGGGTTCGAGCCGTGCAATGCGGCCCACGCTCTGGATGATGCCGGTGAACATCAGCGCACCTCCGATGCGAAGGTGGCGAGACCAATGTAACGATGCTTGGACATGAAACGTTTCCCGCGTTGAAAAGCATGCGAAAAACGCCCCAAGGCGTCTGGCAGGCACACGCCCGTGAAGGCCTGCACCGTACCGTCTTCTCTCATCCGGACTTTCTGGAAGCCATCGCTGGCTGCCAACCGTCGGCTCCGGCATTGGACCGGATCTGCTGACCTTCCTATGTTCCGGAAGCGCTCGCGGGCTCATCCCGAAGGGCCTACCGCCGGTGGGGAGTCTCACCCCGCCCTGAAGACGTCGTTGTGGTTTTGCCGGCGAACCGGCTGGGGGAGTTTAGCACCAAGCCCAGCCACGTCCCGCCAAGGATCGTGCACCACGGTGCACACTGCGTCCTTCTCCCTCCCCTGCTCGCGGGGGGGGGGGGCCGGGGAGGGGTGCTCTGCAACCCACGATCGCCTACGGAGATCGCCCCCTCCCAGCCTCCCCCGGCTACGCCAGGGGACGAGCGAAAGCGCCACGTCAGCGGCCTATTTGCTGTCCCGTCTTTTGGCGATAATCACGCAACACCTGATCCATCACCCAGCTGGTGCGCGCCCCGCTTTCCGCGGTGGAGGGGCTGGCACCGGCCTGCCCGGTCAATTCCGCCACGATGGTTTCCACCAGAGGCTGCTGGATATGCCGAGGGTTCTCCACGCGGTATTCCTGCATGCCATCGGCGTTTTCCACGCGGATGGGGCCGTCGCCAAAGGTGGCAAACGAGATGCGGCCGCGATCGCCGATTACGTCGATATTGTCGTGGTGCTTATAGCTGTCGAAATTCCACAGGCCGGTGCCCAGCACGCCGCTGCCGAAGGCGAACGACATGGCCACGGTGTCCTCCACGCCGTAGGCGCCGAGCTGATTGCTGGCATGACCGCTGGCCGAGACGATGGGGCCGAACAGCCAGTCGAGGATATCCAGTGTGTGGCAGCCAATGTCCATGAACACGCCGCCACCGGAAATCTCCGGCTGCACATGCCACGGCAGGTTCTTCGGATCGTGATAGCGCGGGTGGTGCGGCTCATGCAGCACCGTATGGACGATGCGTGGGGTGCCAATCACCTGCTGACCGAAGATCAACTCGCGCACCTTGAGGAAGCGCGGCAACGCACGACGGTAATAGGCCACGAATACCGGCACGCCAGCCTCACGACCAGCGCGAATGATGGCCTCGCATTCGGCGTGATCCAGCGCCATCGGCTTTTCCACATACACGGGCTTGCCCGCGGCGATGCTCATCAGCGCGTATGGCTTGTGCGTGGATGGTGGTGTCGCGACGTACACCGCGTTGACTTCCGGGTCGGCGATCAGCGTGGCCGCGTCGTCATACCAGCGGGGTACGCCGTGGCGCTGCGCATAGTCGCGTGCCTTGTCGCCGTCGCGCCGCATCACGGCTACCAGCGCGGAATTTGGCGTCTTGCTGAACGCCGGGCCGCTCTTTACCTCGGTGACGTTACCGCAACCGATAATGCCCCAGCGTATGGCTGCCGTCGTCATGTGGTCTTGAACTCCTTGGCCA
Organism: uncultured Gammaproteobacteria bacterium; assembly: GCA_963783075.1. GTDB lineage: Bacteria > Pseudomonadota > Gammaproteobacteria > Xanthomonadales > Rhodanobacteraceae > Dyella. The sequence goes on from CAWAMF010000008.1 coordinate 95,479, forward strand.
GAAATTGCTGATGGTAAGCGTGAAACACGTTGACCTCCGGATGGTGCGCACGCTCCACCAGATGTGCGCGCAAAGCTTCGCGCACGCAGGGCGCCAGCGACGAGAGATAGTCCACCGTGTATTCGGTGTGGTCGAGCACGCCGAAATGCAACGTGGGTGCATGCTCGGTGGAATGAAAGCCCAAATGGATGGTGATGCGACGATCCTTCAGCACACCGCCGTAGCCGCGATGCACGGCGTAGTTGTTGTAGAACACCGCCTCGCCGGGTCGCACCACGATCTGTTTGCCGCCCGCGAGTTCAGGTGCGTCTACCGGCGCCATCTTCTCGGTGTTGCCGAAGATCGCCCGTTCCTGTGCATTGAGCTGACGACGGTGACTACCCGGCACGATCCACAGGCAACCATCCATGGTCAGCGGCATATTCATCTGCACGTAGTTGTAATGGTAGTCGTCGCTGAACCAGTGCGGGTCCACCTGCTCGTCGGGCACCTGCAACACATCGCGATGCCAGCCTTGCCGATAGTCGACGCCGGCATCGGCGTAGAACAGCGAGGCGCCGTCGATCACGATGCCGCTACCGAGCAGATCGCGACAGACTGCAAGCATGTCCACGTTGCAGATGATGTCCTGGATGCCGCGAATGGCCTTGCCCGGCTGCAGGAATTGCAGGTTGCTCATGCGCTGCACATCACCTTGCTCCCGATGGGACTCGTCCACTGCCGCCACGTAGCGCGCCACGCTGGCGTCATCGAGAATCTTGCGGATCAGGTAGCCCTGATCGCGGAACGACGTACGCTCGGCCTCCGTCAATACGGTGGTTTGCGTCAGCGGCGAGGTTGTCATGCCTGGTGCCTTGGGTCAGCAGTGCGAAGGAACCCTGCGCTTACGCCTCTGGGCGCAACAGCAGGCGCATATCATCGCCAATCACCCGGCGATCCACCGTGCGCAACCTCCAGCGTGCTGCCATATCCGCCAACGGTGGAAGATTCAGCAGTGGCCGCGCGGTGTCGCCGAGCAACAAGGGTGCAACGTAAATCAACAATTCATCGACCAGCCCGGCAGCAAACAACGCACCGCACAAGGTCGGACCCGCCTCGACGTGTACTTCGTTGCATTGACGACGCGCCAGCTCCTTCAGCGCTTCGGCAAGGTCGATGGCCCCGCCACGCATGCCAATGACGGCCAATTCTGCCTGCTGCAGGCGCGCATCGTGCGCCCGCGCCTGAACATCGTGCAGGATCAGGGTGGGTGCCGTGTCATCAAGCACATGGCTATCGGGCGGCGTGCGTAGTCGGCTATCGAGCAACACGCGCAGCGGTGGCGCGAAGGCTTCGCCTTCCGGCAGCCGCACGGTGAGCCGCGGGTTGTCCGCGGTGATGGTGCCGTAGCCGGTAAGAATGGCCGAGCTGCGTGCTCGCCAGCGCTGTACATCGGCGCGCGCGGCCTCACCGGTGATCCATTTGGACTGGCCATCCGCCAACGCGGTGCGGCCGTCCAGGCTCATCGCCAACTTGACGCGCACCCACGGCCGACCGCGCTCGATACGGCTGAAGAAACCGATATTGAGTTCGCGCGCCTGTTCGCGCAGCAAACCCGTTTCCACCGTGATACCGGCATCGCGCAGCTTGCCGATGCCACGGCCGGCAACTTGGGGAAACGGATCCTCGGCGGCAATCACCACGCGAGCCACCCCGGCGGCAATCAGAGCATCGGCACATGGCGGCGTGCGACCGTGATGGGCACATGGCTCCAACGTGACATACGCCGTGGCGCCACGCGCCCAGTCACCGGCGTCGCGCAACGCGAATACTTCAGCATGAGGTTCACCGGCTCGCTGGTGGAAACCCGTGCCGACCACTTGTTCGCCGTGGGCGACGACGCAGCCCACGCGGGGGTTAGGCTGCGTGGTGAACAGGCCACGCTCGGCCAGGCGCAAGGCGCGCGCCATATGGGTGTGGTCGTCGGCGGTGAAAACGCTGGTCATGAAGTGGCCGTGTCGTTTTGCTGTAGCGCCAGTCTATGGGCTAGTCGAGCTTTTCTGTAGGAACGCACCCTGAGCGCGACAACCTGATGGAGCGGTAACGACACGGCGCCGCGGTCGCGCACAGGGTGCGCTCCTACACGGACGGTGTGGTGCTCAGGACTTCTTTCGCCCCGCCACGCTTTCGCCCAACAGCGACAGCTGCAGTGCTTCCAGCTCTGGCAGATCGCGCTCCAGCTTCTCGATCTCTTCGCGGAACGCCTGCACGTCCTCGAACTTGCGATAGACGGAGGCGAAACGCACGTAGGCCACCTGATCGAGCTGCTTGAGTTCGCGCATGACCAGCTCACCGAGCTGACGCGAGGGAATCTCGCGCTCGCCACTACGGCGTAGGTCGTTGATGATCTCGCGCACGGCCGAATCCACCGAGGGCGTCGGCACCGGGCGTTTCTGTAGCGCGCGCTCGAAACTCACCCGCAGCTTGCGCTCGTCGAACGGCTCGCGCCGCTCGCCGCTCTTGACGATGGTCGGCAGCTTCAGCTCGGCGGTTTCAAACGTGTTGAAGCGCTCGGCGCACTTGGGACACTCGCGGCGACGACGCACCGTGGCGCCGTCCTCCGCAAGCCGCGAATCGATGACGCGAGTGTCTTCGTGCTGGCAAAACGGGCAATGCATGCGTCAGCAGCCCGTGCGCAGCAGCGGAAAACGAGTGGCGATGCCTGTGCTCACTATCGCCTCTCGTCCGCCCAATGCCCGGCGCTCAGCCGTACACCGGGAACTTGTGGCACTGCGCCGTGACTTTCTCGCGCACCTTGGCGATCACTGCTTCATCGCCCGGCGCATCGAGCACGTCGCAGATCCAGTTCGTCAGCTCGATCGCGTCCGCTTCCTGGTAGCCGCGGGTGGTGATCGCCGGCGTGCCCACGCGCAGGCCCGATGTGACGAACGGCTTGCGCGGATCGTTCGGCACGGCGTTCTTGTTGACCGTGATGTGCGCCTTGCCCAGCGCCTCTTCTGCGTCCTTGCCGGTGACGTCGCGGCCGATCATGTCCACCAGCATCAGGTGGTTTTCGGTGCCACCGGAGACGATCTTGTAACCGCGCTCGATAAAGGTCTTGGCCATCGCCTTGGCGTTCTTCACCACCTGGGCCTGGTAGGTCTTGAACGACGGCTCCAGCGCTTCCTTGAAAGCGACTGCCTTGGCGGCGATCACATGCATCAGCGGGCCACCCTGGATACCCGGGAACACGATCGACTGCAGCTTCTTCTCGATCTCTTCGCCAGCGTCCTTGGCCACGATGAAGCCGCCGCGCGGACCGCGCAGGGTCTTGTGCGTGGTGGAGGTCACCACGTGCGCATGCGGCAGCGGGCTGGGGTACACGCCTGCAGCGATGAGGCCGGCAACGTGGGCCATATCGACGAACAGGTAGGCACCGACCTTGTCGGCGATAGCGCGGAAGCGCGCCCAGTCCATCACCTGAGAATACGCACTGAAGCCGGCCACGATCATCTTCGGCTTGTGCTCGACGGCAAGGCGCTCGACTTCGTCGTAATCGACCAGGCCCTGCTCGTTCACGCCGTACTGGATGGCGTTGAACAGCTTGCCCGAGACATTGACCTTGGCGCCGTGGGTCAGGTGGCCGCCATGGGCCAGGCTCATGCCCAGGATGGTATCGCCCGGATTGAGCAGCGCCAGGTACACGGCCTGGTTGGCCTGCGAACCGGAGTGCGGCTGCACGTTGGCATAGGTGGCGCCGAACAGCTGCTTCAGGCGCTCGATGGCCAGGCGCTCGGCGACGTCCACGTATTCGCAACCGCCGTAATAGCGCTTGCCCGGGTAACCCTCGGCGTACTTGTTGGTCAGCACGCTGCCCTGCGCTTCCATCACGCGGGGGCTGGCGTAGTTCTCCGAAGCGATCAGTTCGACATGATCTTCCTGGCGACGCGCTTCGTCGGCCATCGCCTGGGCCAGTTCGTTGTCGTAACCGGCAATCGTCTCGTGCTTCGGGAACATCCTGACCTCGTGGAATGGCAAGCGGGCTTCGAACGGGAAAGTGTAGCTGTGATGTGTTATGGGGGCCACCTTTGGGCACTTGCAGGCCAATTGCGTACAACGTACCGTACATCGCACGCTACCCGAACGAAGGAGCTGTCCGATGCTGATCGAGCCCTTGCGCCCCAAGACGCGACTGCCCCGCCTGCTGCGCTGGCTGGCACCTGCCCTATTCCTGCTGGCTCCATGGGCGCTGGCCGCGCCAGCAGTCAGCGGCGTCGGCATTGCCCCGATCCGCATCCCGGACCCGGTCAGCGGCGGCCAGACCGATGGCTTCGTGTTTTACCCCTCGTCCGAGCCTAGCCCCGGCACCACCGCGTTCGGCCCCTACGAGGTGGCCGCCCGCCTCGGCGCGCCCGCCATAGCCGGCGCCAAGCCGCTGGTGGTGATCTCGCACGGCAACGGCGGCTCGCGCCTGGGCCACCACGATCTGGCCACTTTCCTCGCCAGCCACGGCTTCATCGTGGCCACACTCAACCATCCCAAGGACGATTTCGAAGACACCAGCGGCGTGGGACACGTGGAAGTGCTGGGTGGCCGCCCCGTGCAGGTGAAGTCGACCATCACCACGCTGCTGGCCGACCCGCATTGGAAAACCCTGATCGATCCGACGCGCATCGGCGTGGCCGGTTTCTCCGCCGGCGGCTACACCAGCTTGATGGTGGCGGGGGCCAAGCCGCGTTTGAACTTGTTCGTGGGCTTCTGCGACCGCTACCCGAAGGACGACAACGTTTGCGGCCATCGGGCCGCGTTCACGGCAGAGGCTGCCAAGAGCGGCCTGACCCTCAGCCAGATGTTCCAGCAGACACAGGACCAGCTCGATCGCTATGGCGACACTCACGACCCGCGAGTGAAGGCGGCCTTCGCGATGGCGCCGCTCAGCCTGATCTTCGATGCGCACAGCTTCGATGGGGTGACCATTCCGATCTACCTGTATTACGGCCAGAACGATCACGTGCTGAGGCCCGAGGCGAACGCCCGCCACATCCAGCCGTTGATCCATACGCTGGCCGGCGTGACGGAGGTACCCAACGCCGATCACTGGGTATTCCTCGCCCCATGCACACCCGCGCTGACCACGCAGATCCCCGAACTGTGCAGCGACCCGCCGGGCGTGGATCGCAAACACGTGCATGCCCAGATCAACGAGGACGCACTGGCCTTCTTCCGCAAGGCTCTCGACGTAGCGCAGCACTGATGCCCAAGGCCCTCAGCGAGCAGGAAACCGAAGCCTTCCGCGAACGCATCTGCCAGGCGGCGGCGCAGCTCTACGTGGAGGAAGGCCCCGGCGCGGTCACCATGCGCCGCATCGCCGCCGAGGTCGGCTGCGGCACCATGACGGCGTATCGCTACTTCGCCAACAAGGAACAGATCATCACCGCGGTGCGCACGCGCGGCCTGCATCGGTTCTCCGAGGCGTTGGAGCGCGCACTGGAATCGCCGGGCGACGGCCGCCAACGTTCACGCGCCGTGCGCGATGCGTATATCGCGTTTGCGCGTGCGAACACCGCGACGTACCGACTGATGTTCGAATACCCGGAAACCCATCGCGATGACCCTGCTTATCGCCAAGCGCATGAACGCATGTGGCGCACCGTTGCCGCGCATGTGCAAGTGATGGTGACCGAAGGCGTGGTGGCCGCGGACCCTGCCATCCTGGGCCATCAGGTATGGGCCGCATTGCATGGCGCGGTGATGCTGGAAATCGCCGGGTTGTTGCCGGAAGGATACGACGCGGCGTCGCTGCATACGCGCACGGCCAGCACGCTTTTCGACGCCGCGAAGCCTGGAAGTTCCTCACCCCGGAGCGCCTGATTAGCGTCGAATTTCAGCTAGCCTGTTTTTTGGCCCGTCATTCCCGCGAAAGCGGGAATCCAGCGTCTTTACCAACGACCAAGGCGCTGGATCCCCGCTTTCGCGGGGATGACGGCGTATTCAAAGGTTTCTTAGCTGAGATTCGACGCAGTCAGGCCCTCCGGGGAAATGACTGAGGTGAGCCACCTGAAGGTGGTGAAGGGCGGTGCTCGCGGGAAGGCTCGCTTGAACAACCCTCGTCGCAAGATTGGCATCTCAGCCTGCACTCTCTCCCATAGAGACTACCTTCGGGTCGCCCGGAGGGGAGAGGGAAAAGGGGCGCGGCACATGGCAACCATTCGTCCCGGGTGCACGATAAGAACTTTCCCCTGCGGAGCTCCCCCATGAAGTACCGCACCCTCGGTCAACAGGGCCCCAATGTTTCCGCTCTCGGCCTCGGCTGCATGGGCATGTCCGGCATGTATGGCGCGGCTGATCGAAACGAAGGCATCGCCACCATCCATGCTGCGCTCGACGCCGGTATCACCCTGCTCGACACCGGCGATTTTTACGGCATGGGCCACAACGAGATGCTGATTGGCGACGCGCTCGTTGGCCGCCCACGCGACAGCTACCAGCTCAGCGTGAAATTCGGCGCGCAGCGCGGACCCGGCGGCGACTGGCTGGGCTACGACGCCCGCCCCGCCGCGGTGAAGACCGCGCTGGCCTATACGCTGCAGCGCCTGCGCACCGACTACATCGACATCTACCGCCCGGCCCGGCTGGACCGCAACGTGCCGATCGAGGACACCGTGGGCGCCATCGCTGACCTGCAGAAAGCTGGCTACGTGCGTTATCTGGGCTTGTCCGAGATGGGTGCCAGCACCATTCGGCGCGCCAACGCGGTGATGCCGGTCGCGGACCTGCAGATCGAGTATTCACTGATCTCACGCGGTATCGAGGCGGCCATCCTGCCCGCCTGCCGCGAACTGGGTGTTGGCATCACCGCCTACGGCGTGCTCTCGCGCGGCCTGATCAGCGGTCACTGGTCGCCCGACCGCAACGCCGACGCTCGCGATTTCCGTGCACACAGCCCGCGTTTCCAGGGCGACAACCTCACCCACAACCTCGGCCTGGTCGATCTGCTGCGCGAATTGGCTGAGGCACGTGGCGTCAGCGTGGCCCAATTGGCGATTGCCTGGGTATTGGCCCAAGGTGAAGACATTGCCCCGCTGATCGGCGCCCGCACCCGCACGCGCTTGCAGGAGGCCCTGGGCGCACTTGGCGTCTCACTGCGCGCAGAGGACCTGGCCGCCATCGACCAGGCCATCCCACCGGGCGCGGCCGCCGGCGAACGCTACAACAGCCATGGCATGGCCTCGCTGGACAGCGAGCGCTAGTACGCCGTCTGCGCGCGACAAACGGGCGATGCGGCATCTACGTGACGCCGCGGTCGCGCACAGGGTGCGCTCCTACACGACGGCGCGACGCTTCTGGGCCACCGCCGACACCAGCACATAGCTGATCACCATCAGCAGCAACCAGGCACCCAGCTTGCCCAGCGGCACCAGCGTCCAGCCGTGTCGCTGCACCGGGTAGCGCCACGCCGCAGCGAAGGTGCCGAGGTTCTCCGCCAGCCAGATAAACAGCGCCACCAGCACGAACCCCAGCAGCAACGGCATGCGTCGATGGACATGGCGTACGCGAAAGAGAATCCAGGTACGCCCGAACAGCCATGCCAGCGCCGCAAACAGCAGCCAGCGCGCATCTGGCAGGAAATGATGCGCGAAGAAGTTGGCGTAGATCGCCAGCGCCAGCCACGCGGTGGCGGCAAAAGGCGGATGCCGCACGAAGCGGAAGTCGAACAGCCGCCACGCCCGGGCGATGTAGCTGCCCACCGCGGCGTACATGAAGCCCGTAAACAGCGGCACACCGCCAATGCGCAGCACGGAAGACTCCGGGTAGACCCACGAGCCCATCGCCGTCTTGAACACCTCCATCGCGGTGCCCACCAGATGAAAGCAAAGGATGACCCGCGCCTCATCCCGCGTTTCCAGTCCGCTGGCAATCAGCACCAGCTGCAAGGCAAGCGCCGCCAGCACCAGGAAGTCATAACGGGCCAGCCACGCGCCAGCCGGATACCAGGCCCAGGTGCCCAGCAACAAAGCAAGCATGCAGCCGCCGAACAGGCATGCCCTGGCCTGTTTCAGTCCAAAACAGACAAATTCGTGCAGCGCTATCGCCCACCAGCCGCGGCCGGAGGCCCAGCTTGCCGCCTGGTCATCCAGCACTGTCGCCATCCGCCATGCGGGGCTTGCTGCCGGCATGTCTGTCCGCGCCATCGGCCTTCTCCGGGGAAAAGGCCAGCCTGAACGCGGCCGCTGCCGTTTCAGGGGCGATGGATGGCACCAGACGGGCGCTGCGGTCGCAAAGTGCGGGCGGTGCCGTCACCGGGGCGTCCCCACAAGCCGCTATAATGCGCGGTTTAACACCCACTCTGATTGCACCGCCTGCCCTTCTCGGCCGGCGTCGTGCACGCCGCCGGAGGCTCCATGCAATACATCTACACCATGAACGGGGTCAGCAAGATCGTTCCCCCGAAGCGCCAGATCATCAAGGACATCTCGCTGAGCTTCTTCCCCGGTGCCAAGATCGGCCTGCTGGGCCTGAACGGCGCGGGCAAGTCGACGGTGCTGAAGATCATGGCCGGCGTGGACAAGGACTTCCAGGGCGAAGCGCGCCCGCAGCCGGGCATCAAGGTCGGCTACCTGGCGCAGGAGCCGCAACTCGATCCCGAGAAGACCGTGCGCGAAGCGGTCGAGGAAGGCGTGTCGGTGGTCCTCGATGCGCAGAAGCGCCTCGATGAGGTCTATGCCGCCTATGCCGAGGAAGGCGCGGATTTCGACAAGCTCGCCAAGGAACAGCAGGAGCTGGAAAACATCCTGGCAGTGAATGACGCCCACGCGCTGGAGCGCCAGCTCGAAGTGGCCGCCGATGCGCTGCGCCTGCCGCCGTGGGACGCCAAGATCGGTCCGCTGTCCGGTGGTGAGAAGCGCCGCGTGGCGCTGTGCCGCCTGCTGCTGTCCAAGCCGGACATGCTGCTGCTCGACGAGCCCACCAACCACTTGGACGCCGAGTCGGTGGATTGGCTGGAACAGTTCCTGCAGAACTACCCGGGCACCGTGGTGGCGGTCACCCATGATCGCTACTTCCTTGAGCACGCCGCAGAGTGGATTCTCGAACTCGATCGCGGCCGCGGCATTCCGTGGAAGGGCAACTACACCGATTGGCTCGAGCAGAAGAGCGAGCGCCTGGCCCGCGAGGAAGCCGCCGAAAAGGGTCGCCAGAAGGCCCTCGCACGCGAGCTGGAGTGGGTACGTTCGGCCGCCAAGGGTCGTCAGTCCAAGGGCAAGGCGCGTATCAATCGCTTCGAAGAGCTGAACTCGGTCGAGTACCAGAAGCGCAACGAAACCAACGAGCTCTACATTCCGCCGGGCGAGCGCCTGGGTCAGGAAGTGATCGAGTTCAAGAACGTGTCCAAGTCGTTCGGCGATCGCCTGCTGATCGACGACCTGTCGATGAAGATTCCGCCGGGCGCCATCGTCGGCGTGATCGGCCCGAACGGTGCCGGTAAGTCGACCCTGTTCAAGCTGATCACCGGCCAGGAAACCGCCGACAAGGGCGAAGTGAAGCTTGGCCACACCGTGCAGCTGGCCTATGTGGACCAGTCGCGCGACAGCCTCGATCCGAACAAGAACGTGTGGCAGGAAGTCTCCGACGGCGCCGACATCATCACCATCGGCCGCTACGAACTGCAGTCGCGCGCCTATATCGGCCGCTTCAACTTCAAGGGCACCGACCAGCAGAAGATGGTGGGCAGCCTGTCCGGCGGTGAGCGCGGTCGTCTGCACCTGGCCAAGACCCTGATGCAGGGCGGCAACGTGCTGCTGCTCGACGAACCGTCGAACGATCTTGGACGTCGAAACCCTGCGTGCGCTGGAAGACGCCATGCTGGAATTCCCGGGCTGCGCGATGGTGATCTCGCATGACCGCTGGTTCCTCGATCGCATCGCCACGCACATCATCGCGTTCGAAGGCAACTCGCACGTCGAGTTCTTCCCCGGCAACTACAACGAGTACGAAGCCGACAAGAAGCGCCGCCTCGGCGACGAAGCCGCCGGCCCGCATCGTGTGAAGTACAAGAAGCTGGCCTGACGCACGCCCCCTCCCCTGCACGCAGGGGGAGGAGCAACATCCAACGCACACCGGAGACCACGATGCACTTCATGCAATCACTGCAACAGGCATGGACCCGTAACCAGTCTCTGGTCTGCGTTGGCCTCGACCCGGAACCCTCGAAGTTCCCTGCCCATCTGCATGGCCACCCGGACGCGGTACTCGAATTTTGCCGCGCCATCGTCGATGCCACCGCCGATCTCGTGTGCTCGTACAAGCCGCAAATCGCGCACTTCGCTGCGCTACGTGCCGAAGACGCACTGGAACGGTTGATCACCTATATCCACGACAACCATCCCGGCGTACCGGTGATTCTCGACGCCAAGCGCGGTGACATCGGCAGCACGGCGCAGCATTACGCCACCGAAGCATTTGATCGCTACGGCGCCGACGCGGTGACGTTGAACCCGTATCTCGGCCGCGATTCCATCCAGCCGTTCCTCAATCGCGCCGACAAGGGTGTGATCCTGCTCTGCCACACCTCCAATCCGGGTGCCGCCGACCTGCAGGACCTCACCGTCAATGATGAAGACGGCCATGCCATGCCGCTGTACCAGCACGTGGCAAAGATCATCGCTCGCGACTGGAATGAACACGGCAACTGCGCGCTGGTGACCGGCGCCACCTGGCCGGAACAGCTGCGCGAAGTGCGTGCGTTGGTTGGCGACATGCCACTGCTGGTGCCTGGCATCGGTGCGCAAGGTGGCGACGTGGAAGCCGTCGTCAACAACGGCCGCACCGCGGATGGCACCGGCCTGCTGATCAGTTCGTCCCGCGCGATTCTCTACGCTGGCAACGACGAACATTTCGCCGAGGCGGCACGCGCCGCCACGCTGGAACTGCGCGACACCATCAACTGTTATCGCTGATTCCAGCTCTTGTAGGGGCGCACCCTGTGCGCGACCGTGCGCTGGGCGCTATCGCTTCGTAGGTTTGTCGCGCACAGGGTGCGCTCCTACATTCAAGGGCTTTCGGCAAGCGCCATGGTCGGACGGGGTGCGCCTAGCCAACGTTGCCGCAACCAGTGCTCGGCAGGCGTCGACACGTAGCGTTCGACCAGCCAACCAAGCAGCCAGCACAACGGCAAAGCCGGCAGATACCAAAGCACGCCTAGCGCGACGTTCCCGCCAGCCGCTTTGTAGAGCCGTACGAGCGCGGTCACCACGAACATGTGGGTGAGATAGATTTCGTAACTCAATCGCCCCCAGGAACGCAGCCAACCCAGGCAAGGTACCGGCCGTCTGTCACTGCGCCAATGACTTGCCAGCACCAGGCACAACGCCGCGCCGGTCAGCACCAGCATGTAGCCATTGCGTAGCAGGCCCCAGATCGCGAGGCCATCGAGCATGACCCAACCCATGCCCAACACGCCAAGCCAGGCCAGCAGCAGCGACGTGGTTGGCGGCACTCTGGGATAACGAGCCGCGAGCATGGCACCGAGCACACCCGTGGCAATCGCCGCCATGCCGGGGAGATAAGCTTTCTCCTGCCAGATTTCGTTGGACTCGAGTGCGGCACGCGTGACAGGCAGCAACAACGCCAGCAGGATCAGCAACGGCACCAGCACCATGTTGCGCCGGATCAACAGGCACACCAACGGAAAGCCCAGATAGAACACTTCCTCGATCGACAGTGACCACAACACGTCCCAGTTGCCGGGGAGGTAGCCGGTCATGCCTTCGTACCAATTGAGGTGAAAACCCAGCGCCGAGACGACCGCGCGTAACAAGGTCTGGCCCTCGCGGTGGATGACGTAATCCTGCACGCCCAACACGTGCAGCGCGCTCAACAACGCCACCAACAGCAACAGGCAAGGGGCAATGCGCGAAAAACGTCGCGCGTAGAACGCACGAAGATCCACTTGCGCCAGCGCCCCGTAGCGGCGCAACACGTTGCCGGCGATAAGGAAACCGGAGATCACGAAGAATATAAACACGGCCTCGTAGCCGTTGTAGTTCAGTGCGGCCAGCAGTTCCCTGGGCACGAACCCGGCAAGCACGCCTTTCTTCAGCGGTATGCGCAACCCGATGTGATGCAACACCACCAGCAGGATGGAAAACCCGCGCAGCAGGTCGATGCCCGTATTGCGACCTCGTCTGCCTTCCTGGCAAGCAGCGCCGCTCATGCGTGAATCAGGGCGTGGCGGCAGGCAGGTCGTGGATCATCTGTTGCGCCAATCCTTCGTAGTTGTAGTCGAAGTGATGGTCGCCGATCTTCTCGTAGACCTTGATCCATGCGGGCAGCTTTGGATCGGAACAGATGGTCTGCGCCTTGTCTTTGATGCCGTAGTAGCACACCACCGGCGGGTGGCCATCCAAGGCTGCCAGCGGCGGCATGGCATCGTAGTGGCGCACCGGATTGAGCCACTGGAAGAAGTCCTGGGCATGCGTCTTCCACCAGCCCTCCTTCATATAGCCTTCCATCTCGATCTCGAAGTTCACGTCCTGGCTGGGCGAGAGCATCACGATCTGGGCAATGCGGCCACGCCCTTCGGGACTGAGGTGATCGACGATGGATGGCAACACGTCGGCGCCGAACGAAAAGCCGATCAGCCAGATGCGACGCTTGTCGCCTTGCGCCACGGTGCGCGCGATAAGTGCATCGAGGTCGGCCGCCGAATCGGCTACCGAACGCTCGCGCCAGTAGTACTGCAACAGGCTGACGCCCATCACCGGGATGCCATGCGATGCGATGATCTTGCCCAGCGACTGGTCCAGATCGCGCCAGCCGCCATCACCGGAATAGAAGATCGCCACCACGTCGTCGCGACCGGCCAGCGGCGTGACACCGGGCTGGGCCGGCACACTGACGATCGATTCTTCCAGGCTCGCATGGTGCCACGGCTGCCAGAGCCAAAGCCCGGCGGCACCGGCCAACACGATCACGAGCACCATCCACTTCCAAACTCGTTTCAACGACGCACCATGCCTGAAAGTCCACCCGAGATAAGGCTCGCCACATTGGCGAACACCAGCGGCAACGCAATGCCATTAGGCACCGCAAGATACCGGGGTTCCCACACCGGGTCGAATTTGTCCTTGTACTTGTGCAGGCCGCGAAAGTTGTAGAAGCGTTCGCCGCGACCAAACAGCATGGCGCCCAGTCGACTCCACAGCGGCGCGGCGCGGCGATTCTGCAGGCCCGAGAGCGGCGCCATGCCCAGGTTGAACCAGCGGTAGCCTTCCTGTTTGGCCCACATCATCAGTTCCACGAACAGGAAATCCATGATGCCGGAGGTGCTGTCCGGGAGGTGGCGCATGAGGTCCAGCGAGGCCTCTTCCTTGTTGTCGGTGAGGAACAGGTTGGCGAAAGCCACCAGTTCCTCGCCCTGCCACACCAGCGCCATCGGCGTGCGCTCCAGGTAACCTGGATCGAACGTACCCAGCGAGAAGCCCTTCTCGCGCACGCGCTTGTCGCGCATCCAGGCGTCGGAAATGTGCTTCAGGCGCGGCAGCAATGGCGACACCGCTTCGGCCGGCACGATCTCCAGCCGCAGCCCTTCGCGGGTGAGCTTGTTGATCGTGTTGCGCAACACTTTCTTGGACTTGCCGTCGAGATTGAAGCTGGCCAGCGCCACGCGCGCTTCCTCGCCGATCTTCAGCAGGTTCATGCCCACTTCGAGGTAGAGATCCAGATCTTCCGGACGTACCTGGTAGAACAGCGGCCAGCCGCCCGAACGCTCGCACAGGTCGCGAAACGTCCACACCAGCTCGCGTCGCGCCTCGTCCGACTCGCCCACCGGATCGCCCATGGCGACCCAGCTGCGGCCTTCCACGTCGTACATGATGAAGGCTTTGTCTTCGGGGTCAAACAGCAGCGTCTTGTCGCCCATCAAGGCCAGGTGCGCCTGGGCCGAGGAGTAGTTCTTGATCAGCGGCAGCGCCTTGCCCAACTCCGCTTCGTTGGGTAACCGCAGGTTGGGGCGCGCCGGACGGATCAGGTTGGCGAGTGCGAACAGCAAGCCCGCTGTCGTGGCGCCCACCAGCGCACGCAGCGCACGTGGCGCGCCGCCGTGATAGAAGCTGAATTCCCACCACAGGTTGTTGCTGTATTCCACGTGCTTGTAGCTGAAGCCCACCAGCCAGCCGGCACAACCCAGCACGGCAACGATGGCGATGATCCATCCCCACGAGAAGCTCGCACTGAACAGCGAGGTGCGCCGGTAGAACAGCTTGTGCGCGGGCGCCAATGCCAAGGCCAGCAGCGACAGCAGCGTGGCTTCTTCGTAATCGATGCCCTTGAGCAGCGACAACACCGCACCGAGCACCAGCAATACCAGGGTGAGCACGTAGGCCGCATCCAGTCGCCGCTGCAAACCACGGGCGAGGATCAGCAGCATCATGCCGACCACGCTGGACAGGAAATGGGAAACCTCCAGCACCGCCAGCGGCAGCACATCGCGCAAAATCGCCATGCGCGTCGGCAAGGCCGAGGTGGCGCCGGAGAACAGCAGCACCGCACCGGACACCATCGTCAGCCCGGCAAAGAACGGCGGCAGCAGCGCGGTGAACCAGGGCGCCAGCAGCGTCTTCTGGCGCAGTCCGCGCGCCTCACGCCACAGCACCACCAAGGTGGCCGCAAGCAACGGCAGGAAGTAGTAGATCAGGCGATACGCCGCCAGCGCGCCGAGGATCGGCGCTTCCAGGCCCTGATTGCCCTCGGCGCCGAAGCCCGCAAGCATCACCGCCTCGAACACACCCAGGCCGCCCGGCACGTGGCTGACCAGGCCAGCGATCTGCGCCAGCACGAAGATGGCCAGGAAATGCCCGAAGCCGGTGTCGACCCCGTCGGGCATCAGCAGGTACAGCACGTAGGCGGCCAGGCCCCAATCGACTGCACCTACCAGAATCTGTCGCGCTGCGGTCAGCGTGGACGGCAGGCTCACCCGCCAGCGCCAGATGCGCAGCGGACGACGCAGCAACCGATTACCCATCAGCCACAACAGCGGAATCAGGGTGAGCACGCAGGCCACCGGCAAGCGCCAGCTGGCCAACGGCAATGAGGGCGGCACCGGCACCAGCAGCAGGGTCACGCCGGTCAGCGCGCACAGGCCCAGCCAGAAGCTGAGCGTGCAATACACCACCACCTTGGCCACCTCCGCGGTGGACAGGCCGGCCTGGATATAGAAGCGGTAACGGATGGAACCGGAGATCAGCAGCGCCATGCCCAGCGCATTGCTGAAGGCATAGCTGATAAAGGAGATCAGGCTGACCTGTGGCCCTGGCAGGCGCTTGCCGATATAGGCCAACCCGAACCAGTCATACAGGATCATCACGCCGTAGCTGCCTGCAGTAAGCAGCACCGCCAAGGCAATGCGGTAGTTCTCCAGGCCGTGGACATAGCGGGCCACCTCGCGGTAGCTCACCTCGCTGGCAAGGCGGTGCAGCGCCCACAGCGCCAGACAAAGCATGGCCACCGAAAGCAGCGGACCGGCGAGCCGACGCAGCCTGGCCATCAGACTAGGACGGGCCAGCATGTCTCCGGAAATCGGGGCCTCCGCCCCTGTCTGCTCCACCACGCGTTTACCGCCTCCACTTCGACCGTCGCGCACGATTTCGCTGCGACCGCCTAGGATAGCCGGTCAGAGCGCACTCCTGTTCGATCGTGGCATGCAGGGATGACATTTGGTCGCGGCCGCTTCAGGCAGGCCGCGACCCTCAAATTCAGGCCTTGCTGTTCAGCCCGTTGGCCATCCGGGCCACCCAGCGATACAGCACAAAGACGATGGCGGCGAAGGCGATGCCACCGATCCACTCGGCGGCACGGGCGAAGCCGGGGCCAACCAGCGCCAGCGGTGCTTCCAAATTCTTGAAGCCCAGCTTGTCGGCGAATGCCACGATGGCAGCGATCAGCACGCCAACGATGCTCTCTCCCACGATCAGGCCGGAAGCGAGTAGCACGCCCAACTGCTTGGTGCTCTCGGGCCTGGGGCCACGATCAGCGCGACGGTCGAAATACCAGCCCACCACCGAACCCACCACCACCATCAGCGTACTCACTGTAGGCAGGTAGATGCCCAGACCCACCGCCAGCGGCGGAATGCGCACATGCTTGGTGGTGCGCGCCAAGATCTCGTCTGCCGCAATCACGGCAACACCGATCCAGATGCCGGTGATGATCAAGCCCCAGTCGATGTTATTGGTGATGACGCCCTGTGCCAGCGCCGAAATCAGCCCGGCCTGAGGTGCCGGCAGCGCATGCGCGCCCGCACCGGGTGCGCCAGCAAAGCCATACGCGTGATTGAGCAGATCGAGCACCGGCGGAATCACCGCCGCGCCAGCGATCACGCCAATGACCAAGGCCACCTGCTGACGCCACGGCGTAGCGTCCACTAACTGGCCGGTTTTTAGATCCTGCAGGTTGTTGTTGGCAATGGCCGCCACGGTGAACACCACCGAGGTGATGAACAGCGCGAAGGCCACCAGCGCCTTGCCCGCCTCCGGATCGACATACGGCTTGACGAAGGCCACCAGCAGCAGCGCCGCGGCGATGACGACCAGAATGCCCACGCCCGACAGCGGGCTATTGGACGAACCGATCAGGCCGGCCATGTAGCCGCACACGGTAGACACGAAGAAGCCCATCAGCACCACAAAGGCGACGCCGCCGACGGCCAATACCATCAGGTGGTCGCCCAGGCCGCTGATCGAGCCGAAGTAGCCGAGCAGCCAGGCGATCGGCACGAAGCACGCCAGCGTGATCAGGCCCACGATGCCGATCGGAATGTCCTGCTCGGTGCGCGGCAGGCTATCGGCCTTGCCGGCCTTGCGCACGCGCGAAGCGGCCATAGCCGAGCTGAGGCCGCTGATCACGGGCTTCACCAGCTTGGCCAGCGTCCAGATTGCCGAGACACCAATCGCGCCGGCGCCGACAAAACGCACCTTGTGGCTCCAGGTAGCCTGGGCCAAGTCAGCCACCGCGCCGGAAGCCTGCGCCAGCAACGAATAATGCGGCACGCCCCAGCCCCAGCCGATCACTGCGCCGATCAGCATCGCGATACCCACCGACAGGCCCACCAGGTGGCCGATGGCGAACAGCGCGAACGAAAGATTGAAATCGAAACCGCTCACCGCGCCCTTGTCGCCGACGCGGAAGTACTGCACCACGTCGGCCGCAAACACCTGGGTGGCTACTACCACGGCGAACACCGCCGAGACGATCGAGCCCCACAGCACGGCCAGCAGGCCGGCCTTGCCTTCCTCGACGCTGCCCGCGTTCTCGTCGTCACCGGCACCGACCTTGAGCACTTCGGCGCAGGCCAGGCCTTCGGGATACGGCAGGTCAGAATTAGTCACCAGCGCGCGGCGCAGCGGGATGGAATACATCACGCCCAGGATGCCGCCCAGTGCGCACACCGCAAACGAGGTCCAGAACGGAAACCCGGTCCACCAGCCGATCATGATCATGCCGGGCAGCACGAAGATGATTGACGACAACGTGCCGGCCGCCGAGGCGATCGTCTGCACGATGTTGTTTTCCTGGATGGTCGAGTCCTTGAACCCGCGCAGCAGGGCCATGGAGATCACCGCCGCCGGAATCGAGGTGGCGAAGGTGAGGCCTGCCTTGAGGCCAAAGAAGACGTTGGCCGCGGTGAATACCACCGTGATCACCACGCCGAGGATAAGACCGCGAATGGTCAGCTCTTTGCGCGACTCTGCGCTGGGATGGTTGCCGCTCACGAGTGCATGCCCGTCATGATGGTGGTTCCCCTGGTGGCCGCCCGAGGGCGACGTGAATGCCGTGGCCGCCGCTGCCGGCGGACCAGCGCGTAGGTTTGCCACATTTGGGGAATGACGCAAGGCTTTTAGTTCGCTCTCCCCGCAGGGGAGAGGGTTGGGGTGAGGGGGCAACCTAGCGACAACGCTGAATAGAAGCTCGCTCTGGGAAGCCTTGCCGCGAGCACCCGCCCCTCACCTCAGTCCTCTCCCTGACGGGGAGAGGAAGTAAAAGGCGGGCTACTCGTCCGCCCCCGGGTCCATCCCCGGGAACAGCACCTCGGTATAGCCAAACTTGCTGAAGTCGGTGATACGCGATGGATACAGGCGGCCGATCAAATGGTCGCACTCGTGCTGCACCACGCGCGCGTGAAAGCCATCGGCATTGCGGTCGATGCGCTCACCCTTGGGGTCCAACCCCTGGTAACGGATCAGCGTGTAACGGCTCACCGCCCCGCGCAGGCCAGGCACCGAAAGGCAACCTTCCCAGCCTTCCTCCATGTCCTGCGACAGTGGCGTAATGAGCGGGTTGAGCAAAATGGTGCGCGGCACGGCTGGCGCATCGGGGTAACGCTCGGAGCTGTCGAAGCCGAAGATCACCAGCTGAAGGTCCACGCCGATCTGCGGCGCGGCCAGGCCGACACCACCGGCATCATGCATGGTGTCGAACATGTCGGCGATCAGCGCGTCGAGATCGGCGCTGCCGATCATGGCGTCGGGCACCGGCGGCGCGACGCGCAGCAGGCGCGGGTCGCCCATCTTGAGGATCTCGCGAATCATGGAAAGCCTCGCTTCATGGCTTGTTCGCCACCCACCGTACACCCGTGTGGCCGAACCGCTAGTTTACGCACCGATCATGACGCAGGTGCACATGGCTCATTTGGCCATTCGACCAATAGCTAATATTTACGAGCGCACAATGGCATTGACCCCCGGCGCAACCGGGACGACCCTTGCGTGGGACTGCCAAGGAGCCATCACCCATGTCTACCGCCGCTGCCGTTAAACCCAGTCCCGCGGGCAAGATCCTGTGGGTAGTCATCGCCATCGTCGGCGCCTGGTGCCTGGGCGTGGTGGCCCTGCGTCGCGGCGAACCGATCAATGCGATATGGCTGGTTGCCGCGTCCATCGCGGTATTCGTGATTGGCTATCGCTTCTACAGCAAGTTCATCAACGACAAAGTGCTGTGCATGGACCCGAGCCGGGCCACGCCAGCGGTATTGCGCAATGACGGCCTGGATTACGTGCCTACCGACAAATGGGTGGTGTTCGGTCACCACTTCGCTGCCATTGCCGGCGCTGGTCCGCTGGTTGGGCCTGTGCTGGCCGCGCAGATGGGTTACCTGCCGGGCACGCTGTGGATTTTGTTCGGCGTGGTGTTTGCCGGCGCGGTGCAGGACTTCATGATCCTGGGTCTGTCGGTCCGCCGCGATGGCCGCTCGCTGGGCAACATGCTGCGCGACGAGCTGGGCCCGGTGGCCGGGGTGGTGGCGATGTTCGGCGTGCTGGTGCTGATGATGATCGTGCTGGCAGTGCTGGCGCTGGTGGTGGTCAAGGCGCTTACGCATAGTCCCTGGGGCACCTTCACCGTGGCCTGCACCATTCCCATCGCCCTGCTGATGGGCGTCTACCTGCGCTGGGTGCGCCCGGGCAAGATTCTCGAAGTGTCGATTGTCGGCCTGGTGCTGTTGCTCTTTTCGATCTGGTTCGGCGCGCATGTGGCCGCCTCGCCGACATGGGCGGGCGTATTCGACTTCGACGCCAAGGCACTCGCCTGGCTGCTGATCGCCTACGGCTTCTGCGCTTCCGTGCTGCCGGTGTGGCTGTTGCTGGCGCCGCGCGACTACCTCAGCACGTTCCTGAAGATCGGCACCATCCTGCTGCTGGCGCTGGCCATCTTCCTGGCTGCGCCCACGCTGCAGATGCCGGCCGTGACCAAGTTCATCGACGGCACCGGCCCGGTGTTCCAGGGCAACCTGTTCCCGTTCCTGTTCATCACGATTGCCTGCGGTGCGGTATCAGGCTGGCATTCGATCATTGCCTCGGGCACTACGCCCAAGCTGATCAGCAATGAGGGGGAGGCGCGCATGATCGGCTATGGCGGCATGCTGATGGAGGCTTTCGTGGCCATCATGGCGCTGATTGCCGCCTCGTCGCTGCACCCCGGCGTGTACTTCGCGATGAACTCGCCCGCTGCACTGATCGGCACGACCGCGGAACAGGCCGCCACTACCATCAGCCAGTGGGGCTTCGTGGTGACGCCGGACGACCTGCTTACCACCGCCAAGAACATTGGCGAGCACAGTGTGCTCAGCCGTGCTGGCGGTGCGCCGACGTTGGCAGTGGGCATGGCCCAGTTGCTGCACGGGATCATTCCCGGCGAAGGCATGATGGCCTTCTGGTACCACTACGCGATTCTGTTCGAAGCGCTGTTCATCCTCACCACGGTGGATGCCGGCACGCGCGTCGGCCGCTTCATGATCCAGGAAATTGCCGGCCTGGTTTACAAGCCGCTGCAACACACCGAATCGTGGACCGGGAACCTGCTCGCCACCGCCATTTGCGTAGCCCTGTGGGGATACTTCCTGTATCAGGGCGCGGTCGATCCGCTGGGCGGCATCAACACGCTATGGCCGCTGTTTGGCATCGCCAACCAGATGCTCGCTGCCGTCGCGTTGATGCTGGCCACCGTGGTCACGGTGAAACTCAAGCGCGAGCGCTATGTGCTGGTACCGGGCATACCGGCGATCTGGCTGGTGGTGTGCACGCTTACCGCGGGCTGGGAAAAAGTCAGCGGCCCAATCAGCTTCACCGCCGCCGCGCAGAAGTACGCCCAGGCGCTGGCCGACGGCAAGCTGCTCGCCCCGGCCAAGTCCGCCGAGGAGATGCAGCGCATCATCACCAACAACTATGTCGACGCCGCACTGACCGGCATCTTCATCCTGTTGATCCTCACCATGCTCGGCTTCGCGATCAACGCGATTCTCAAGGCATGGCGCATCAACCACCCGACCGCGCACGAGGAACCGTACGTGGCACTGGGAAGCGTGCCCACCCGTTGAGGCTGCGATCATGAAAGCGAACCTGCAAGCGTTCCGGAAATGGGCGGTGCAAACCGCCCGCCTCTGCTGCGGCGTACCGGACTACGACGTCTACGTGAAGCACCTGCGTGAACACCATCCGGACCGCCCGGTGCCCAGCTACAAGGAATTTTTCCGCGAGCGTCAGATCGCCCGTTACAAAGGAACTGGTGGCCGCTGCTGCTGACTCGGCACCGGGTTCCATCAGGCCATGTCCCGCAGGGGGCGTGGCCTTTCTTATGGCCGTTCGTCACGGCATGCTGGGCTTTGAGCCCCATTGCCCTCATTATCGTCCGGCACGCATGCACCGCCTGCGCCACACGTTTCACTATGACTGAACACCATCTCACCAAGCCCACTTCCGAAGTCGAAGCGCAGCACAGCATCGGCTTGCGCATCATCGCCATCTACAAGGCGATCAAGACTGTATGCCTGGTCCTGGTGGCGGCCTTTGCCTTTCACCTGGATCGCGAGCAGAACTTCGAGAAACTGGTGCACTGGCTGGAACATCTCTCCCTGACCGACAGCAACGGCCTGCGCTGGCGCCTGGTTCAGGTGCTCGAGGAATGGGGCCCGAGCAAGTTCGTTGCCATCGGACTGGTCGCGCTGGCCTATGCGGCCATTTTCGCGACCGAGGGTACCGGGCTGTGGCTGCGCAAGCACTGGGCCGAATGGTTCACGGTCATCGCCACCGGCTCGCTGATTCCCCTGGAGTTCTACGAGACGCTACACCGCTTCACCTGGCTGAAGCTGGGGGCGTTGGTCGCCAATGTCGCCATCGTGGTGTATCTGGTAAGGATTGCGATGCAGCCGAGGCCGGCGAAGGTTCGCGCTCCTAAGGGGTGAGGGTGGTTTTGCTCGCCATTTGTGGGCGGGAGATGCGCCCAACGGCGAAGCAAGCCCAGTGCCTTATCGCTGAGTTGTCGCGTTATCGCCAGCGTGCTCGCCTGCGGCGGGCTTCCGACAGCCGGGTTACTTTTCTCTGCGTGGCCAGAGAAAAGTAACGGCGGTTTCTAAACTCAAGTGCATCACCTGAGCGAAGGAACCCCGATGGGCCAGCACTACGACCAGCTGAGCGCCGAAGAGCGCGGCACGATCATGGCGATGAAACTGGGTCACGCCAGTGGCCGGGCGATTGCGCGGACGCTGGGCCGTTCGCCCAGCACGATTGCCCGGGAACTGTGCCGCAACGGTTATCAACCACCGCAGGCGTGCGGCCCGCTGGGCCGTCCACGGATTGCCGGTGGCTACGACGCCCGTCGCGCGGGTCAACGGGCGCGGCGCCTGCAGCGCAAGCGGCGGGTGACACGCAAGCTGCACCGCGAGGGCGGGCTATGGCGCGATGTGCACTCGCGCTTGCAGCTGCGCTGGGCCCCCGAGCAGATCGCCCGCACACTCAAGGAACGTTATCCCGATCAGGCCGCTTGCCGCGTGTCGCACGAAACCATCTACACCGCGATCTACGCCATGCCCCGGGGCGAACTGCGGCGCAAAGTCATTGCGCTGTTGCGCCAGGCCCGCGGGGTTCGTCGGCGTACGCGGACCGGTCCGGAGACCCGCGGCAAGCTGCCGGACCTGCCGAGCATCCACCTTCGCCCGCCGGAGGCGAACGAACGCTTGCTGCCGGGCCACTGGGAAGGCGACTTAATCATGGGCGCCTACAACCGCTCGGCAGTGGGCACCCTGGTCTGCCGCTACAGCCTGTTCGTGATGCTGGTGAAGGTGGAGGACACCACCGCCCATGGGGTGCTGGAGGGTTACTGGCGCACCTTCACGCCGTTGCCGGAGGAGTTGCGTAAGACGCTGACCTACGATCAGGGCAAGGAAATGGCTTTGCACCGCAAGCTCAGCGAACTGACCGACTTGGCGATCTACTTTGCCGACCCGCACAGCCCGTGGCGCTGCATTGCTCTTCTGTAGGAGCGCACCCTGTGCGCGACCAACCTACACAGCGGGAACGACCTATCTCCGCGGTCGCGCACAGGGTGCGCTCCTACAGGGCTGCGTTTGCTCGTCCGCCTTTCTGGCCCCCTATGGCGCGGCGGGTGGGTGGAGGAAAAGCCCGCAGGGTGGCTCGCGGGGATGCGAGCCAGTTTGGCGTCAGGGCATGGATGCCCCGTCGTCAAACCTCCGTAACCCGCACGCGCACCTGGAGGGCGTTAGCCCGCAAGGCGCGCCATCGGGGTGGCCTTTCTCTTGGTTACTTCTCTTTACTCCGGGCATCCTGCCCTCCGCCCTTCGGGCCGGCTTCGCCGTTCGCGCGCGCTCCCGCGCGTGCGTGGCCACGCAAAGAGAAGTGACCCGGGCCGCGGCAGCGGCTCGGAAACCCGCCGCAGGCGAGCCAGGTCGCGATACCACGACAATCGAGGGAACCGTCGCCGACTCCCTACCCACAAAGGGTAGACGACCCAAAGCCCCACCCTGAAACCCGTCAAAACACCCCCACCTAGGACAAGGTAAACTTGGTCGTTTCCGTCACTGCGTACGAGCTTCGAATCCCGATGTCCACCGAAAACGCCGCCGTTGAACCCATCGCCTCGCCCGCAGCCCCGCAGGCCGAGGGCCAACGCGACTTCATTCGCCAGATCATCCGCGAGGACCTGGCCTCGGGTAAGCACCATGCGATCCGTACGCGTTTCCCGCCCGAGCCCAACGGCTACCTGCACATTGGCCACGCCAAGGCGATCTGCCTGAATTTCGGTATTGCCTCGGAGTTCACGGGCTGGTGCAACCTGCGCCTGGATGACACCAACCCGGGCAAGGAAGACCCCGAGTTCGTCGAGGGCATCAAGGACGACGTGCGCTGGCTTGGCTATGAGTGGCATGACCTGCGCCACGCCTCGGATTATTTCGAGGTGTTCTATGACTCGGCCATCAAGCTGATCAATGACGGCGTGGCCTATGTGGACGACCTCAATCCGGAAGAAATGCGCGCCTATCGCGGCACGCTGACCGAGCCGGGCCGCAACTCGCCGTTCCGCGATCGCAGTGTGGAAGAAAACCTCGACCTGTTCCGCCGCATGCGCGCGGGCGAATTCGCCGACGGTGCCAAGACGCTGCGCGCGAAAATCGACGTGACGTCGGGCAACATGAACATGCGCGATCCGGCGATCTACCGCATCCGCAAAATTGCCCACCAGAACACTGGCGACGCATGGCCGATCTATCCGATGTACGACTACGCGCATTGCCTCTCGGACGCGCTGGAAGGCATCACCCATTCGCTGTGCACGCTGGAATTTGAAGACCACCGTCCGCTGTACGACTGGTTCGTGGACAAGGTGGATCTGGTCAACCATCCGGAGCTGTGGCAGCACCTGCGCGAAGGCGGTTTTCGCACCGAACCGGCCAAGCCGCGACAGATCGAGTTCTCGCGCCTCAACCTGTCCTACGCCATCACCAGCAAGCGCAAGCTCGCCCAGCTGGTGAACGAAAACCTGGTGGACGGCTGGGACGATCCCCGCATGAACACGCTGCGTGGCCTGCGTCGCCGCGGCTTCACGCCGGCCGGCTTGCGCTTGCTGATCGAACGCCTGGGCGTGAGCAAGCAGAACAGCATCATCGACTACTCCATCCTCGAAAATTGCATCCGCGAGGATCTCGACGCCACCGCCGCGCGCCGCATGGCGGTGCTCGATCCGCTCAAGCTGGTCATCACCAATCTGCCGGCTGATCATGTGGAGTCGCTGACGTTCTCCAACCATCCCAAGGATGAAAGCTTCGGCACGCGCGACGTGCCCTTCTCTCCGGAACTGTGGATCGAGCGCGAGGACTTCGCCGAAGTGCCGCCCAAGGGTTTCCATCGTCTCAAGCCCGAGGGTGAAGTGCGCCTGCGTGGCGTGGGCATCGTCAAGTGCAACGAGATGGTGAAGGACGCCGATGGCAACGTTACCGAAGTGCGTTGCACGCTCGACCTGGAATCGCGCCACGGCATGCCGGGCGCCGACCGCAAGGTGAAGGGCACCATCCACTGGGTGAGCGCCAAGCACGGCGTGGCTACCGAAGTGCGCGTGTACGATCGCCTCTTCAATGTCGCGGCGCCGGACGATGAAAGCGACGGCAAGAGCTGGATCGAGCATATCAACCCCGATGCCAAGCGCGTGGTGCGTGCATGGCTGGAACCGGCGGCAGCCAACGCCGCGCCGGAGCAGCGCTATCAGTTCGAGCGCCTGGGTTACTTCGTGGCCGATCGCATCGACCACAAGCCCGACGCACCGGTGTTCAACCGTACTGTCACGTTGCGTGACGCCTGGGCGAAGCAGGCCGGCTGACATCGGCATCACAGGGAGAGTTACATGCTTCGTCTACAGATCCATCTGACCCTGCCGCCCTGGATTGGCGACGTGGTTGATTCCAGCAAGCGTTACGTCACCGACGAGGACCGCGTGGGTCTGGCCATCGAACTGTCGCGCCACAACGTTGAGCATGCCCACGGCGGACCGTTCGGTGCGGCCGTGTTCAATGCCGAGGGCCGGCTGGTGTCGGTGGGCGTCAATCGCGTGGTTCCGCAGACCTGTTCGGTGGCGCATGCGGAAATGATGGCGTACATGAGCGCCCAGCAACGCCTGGCGAGTTTCCGTATCAACGAGGACGGTGGACGTTACACGCTCGCCACCAGCGCCCAGCCGTGCTGCCAGTGCTATGGCGCCACCGTGTGGGCGGGCGTCGATGAACTGCTGATTGGCGCACGCGCCGAGGATGTGGAAGAGCTGACCGAATTCGACGAGGGTCCGTTGCCCGCCGACTGGGTGGGCGAACTCGAGCGCCGCGGCATTGCCGTGCGTCGCGACATCCTGCGCGAGCAGGCACGCGGCGTGCTGGCTAGCTACGGCCAGAGCGGGCAGCACTATTGAGCCGCCTGCGCGCCGCGTTGCCGCTGATCCTGCTGGTTATCGCCGGCATCGTGCTGTTCAGCTCCGGCGTGCTCGATCGACTGCATCCGGAGCAGTTGGTCACCCATCAGACGCAATTGCGCGCCAATATCGCGGACGCGCCGTGGCTAAGTCGTATCGCCTATATCGGCCTGCTCACCCTGGCCATGTCCACCGGTATCCCGGGGACAGTGATCATCATCATGGCGGGTGGATTCGCCTTTGGTGCGGTGGAAGGAAGCATCTATTCCTCCATCGGGCTGACCATGGGCACGCTCATCCTGTTTCTCGCCAGCCGCTACGCGTTTGGCGCTGGTAGCAAGCATCCGCCCGCGCTGGTGGACAAACTGCACCACGGCTTCGAGCGACACCCGACGGCCTACACCATGTTCTTGCGGTTTGTGCCGGTGGCGCCGTTTGGGCTGGTTACCGTCGCGCTGGCCTGGCTGCGCTGCCCGTTGTGGCTGTTCATGGGAGCCAGCTGGCTGGGGGGCACCGTCTCCCTGATCTTCGAGACGTCCATTGGCGCCGGCCTGGGCGAGGCCCTGGCCCGCAGTCACGGGCACTTTGGCCTTTCCCTGCTGATGCAGCGGGCCGTGTGGCTGCCACTGGCGGCGATCGCCGTGCTGGCCCTGCTGCCCCTGCTAGCTGAGCGGTTCAGTCGCCGCCTACGTGAGGCCGCACATCGGGATCATCCAAATCCCAGGAAGCCGCAAGACTAAGGACTCGGCCAATGAGCCAGCTGCCCCTACCCCGCGAATCGCGCTAGGCTGACCCGCAGCCCGGCGCGCGGAGCGTCGGATGGGGTGACGGCCAATGGGTGCAGGGGCGAACTCCCGAACGGTTCGGTGGTGGAGGCGCACGTCGCTGATGCAGCGGCTCGCGCTGGTTGCGCTCGTCCCTACGCTGGTGACGGCCGCGCTGCTGGTCACCATGCTCACCCAGCACCAATTGGCCAGTCTACGCGGCATGGCGCAGAACACCGCCGATGCCATCGCCACGCAAGCGGCCTCGGTAACCGCCGCGCCGCTACGTGACATGCAGCGCCGCGAACTGGTGCGCATTGCCGAATCGATCGGGGAGCTTCCCCACGTCGCACGCGTGCAGATTCGTGCCGCCGATGGCGAGATCCTGGCCGACGAACTGGGACGCAGCGGCGCCAACAACACCGACACGCTGACGGTGACGCGCGACGTGGTCGACAGCGATCAGGCGGGTCATCCCGTACTCGGCTCGGTGATGGTGGATGTCAGCCTCAGCGACGCCATTGCCGCCCAGCACGCCAGCCTGCAGCACGCACTAGCCGCCTTGTTGGTGAGCCTGCTAGTGGCCGCGGTGATCGGTTGGCAGGCTGCGCGCTGGATCAGCGCCCCGCTACGCCGCCTGGTTGCCGCCGTGCATCAGCTGGGCCGCGGCGATCGCCATGTCGAGGTGGAGGTTACCGACCAGAGCGAGATTGGCGAACTGCAACGTGGCTTCAACAGCGCGGCGCTGGCCCTTTTCGATGTACAGCGCAGCATGGAGAAGGAAATCGAGCACGCCACGGTGGAGCTGGCGCGCAAGAACGCGGCACTGGAAGCGGCCAGCGTTGCCAAGGCGCGCTTTCTCGCTGCGGCTTCGCACGACCTGCGCCAGCCGCTGTATGCACTGACCCTGTTCTCTTCGTCGCTGGCGGTGGACGAACGCGATCCGGTGCGACTCGATCGCATCGCGCATATCCAGGAATGCGTGGAAGCGCTCGATCACCTGTTCAGCGAACTGCTTGACCTGTCGCGCCTGGAGACTGGCGCCATGCAGATCGAGATCACCGAATTCCCGCTCGATCAGGTATTCGAGGAAGTCAGCCGCAACTTCCGCATGATTGCCGAACAACACGGGCTGCGCCTGATCATGCGCGCCACCAACCTGTGGGTACGCAGCGACCACACCATGCTCGCGCGCATTCTCAATAACCTCGTAAGCAACGCGCTGCGGTACACCAGCTCGGGTGGCGTGCTGGTGGTTGCCCGTCGCCGCAGCGACAACACCGTGCGCGTCGATGTATGGGACACCGGCAGCGGTATCGCTCCCGAACACCAGGCGCGCGTATTCGACGAGTTCTATCGGGTGGAATGTCATAACGGCAACGGCGAACACGACACCGGTCCGCGCCGGGGCCTGGGCCTGGGCCTGGCAACCGTGCAACGCCTGGCCGAGCTGCTCGACACGCAGGTGCTGCTGCAATCCAGTCCCGGCCACGGCAGCGTGTTCAGTTTCCATCTGCCGGTGGTAGCTCCGCAGCAACTGTTCAACCCGGCAAGCGACGAGGCGCCGTTGGACGTGTCGGGCATGCGCGTGCTGGTGGTCGACGACGAGCCGGCGATACTCTCGGGTATCCGCTACCTGTTGCGCAGCTGGGGTTGCGAGGTCGCGGTGGCCGAGGATCGCACGCAGGCGCTGCAGGCTGCCGAGGAGTGGCCAATGCCCCCTGATATCGTCATCTCCGACCTCAGATTGCGCGATGGCGAAAGCGGCCTGGACGTGTTGGCTGCGCTGGACCAGCACTACCAGCGCGACGGCAATCCACCCTTCCCGCGCCTGCTCATCACGGGCGAAACGCGCAGCGACCGGCTTCGCGAAATCATGGCCGCCAAAATTCCGGTGCTGTACAAGCCGGTGTCGCCCGAGCAGCTGAAGGAAGCCATGATGGCGGCGTGGAACACCGCGCACGCAACCGTGGCCTGATCATGGTCAGGCCAGACGTCGTGCCAGCAGCCAATCCCCAGGCAGGAAGCGAACGAACAAGTCGTCGGCAAAATCGCCACCCGGCCTGCCGGCTTTTGCATCAGCGGTGAGGTAGAGGCCGCACCAGAGCAGCCGGCGTGCCACCACCGTTTCTCTCGCGAGCACATGATCGACAAACGTCTGCAAGCCACGCTGGAAGCTTGGCAGCGACTGCACGAAGTCGAAGACCTCGCGTCGCCCCCGGGCATCGCGCTGTGCCGCAAGAACGGCCAATGCCGTCGTTTGCAAGCGCTCGATCAGGTCATTCAAATGGACGTCCATACGTCCTTCGTCTTGCGTCGAAGCTGGCGTGCCGGGCGGGCGCACGCCAAGTGCCCGGTGCAGCACGGCCGATGGCAGTGTCGCCCGGAACGCGGCATACCCGGGCAGTGCGTCCAGCCCGGTCAGCACGATGTACAGCGGCAGTTGCAGCTGCATTTTGCTGGCGGCCTCGGCGGCCAGGTCACATAACGTCGCCGCATATGTCGCAATGGTCGGTACCGGCTCCCACAGGCGCGTTGCCGCGGCGCAAAGCACGATGCCGTCGAGTGGCAGCTTGCGACGTTCCCGTGCCAGCAAGCCCAGCGCCTGTTCCCATGGCGCGTCATCGCCACGCGTGCCATCCGCGCCAGGCATAAGATGCGGCCCCGGCTCAATGGCGATCAACGATCGAAAGACCCACCAGTGCCATGGCTTGGACAACTCTTCGCCGCTGAACTGGCGTGCATGCGGCGCGTGTGCCGCCGCGCGCAGCAGTCCGCGGACATTGGCCACGCTGTCGCCCATGAACAGCAACCAGGGATGCCGCGCCAGCCGTCGCCAGGTGCGACGCCGGCGAAACGGGTGAAGGATGGCGCCGCGCACGTGCCGCGCCGCCTCCATCAGGGCGGCCCACAGCTCGCCCACGCCATGGCCGGTCTCTGGATCGGTCGCCAGCCGGTGATGCGCACGCTTGAGCACGACTTCGTGCCAGACCATGGTCGCGCCCCAGCCAAGCGCTCCTGCGATAGCCATCGCCACGGCCGCTGCATACCAGGCCTGCGTCGACATCGCGCTGCTCAACGCGGGCGCGACAAACGCGAGCAGCACCAGCAACACCAGCGAACCCGCCACGAAGGGCGCAGGCCGGCCAGTCCATACCGCCTGCAAGGGATTCATCGGGAAGCCCGGCGCTCGATAAGGTTGGGTCGTAATCGCATCGCGCTGCAGGGACTGCAGAAGTGCCGGCGCATTCACACTGGGTGGACAGTGCAGGGCCTTGATCCGCCCCAGCTCGCCGTGGTCGCCCAACTCGTAGTAGTACTGCCCAACAAAGCCGAGCAGCAGCGCCATGCCGTAAACCTCGCGAACCTCCTCGGCATGGCCGCCCAGGCCGGCAAGGTGATCGAAGAATTCGCTGGCTGCGCCACCGGTGTGGAACAACGCCAGCTGCAGGGGCACCGCGTGATCCCACGCATCGTCGTGGCGCACGACCATTTCGTCGAACCATGCCACCACCGCAAAGGCGGCCATCTCGACATCGGTCAGCGATTTCCCCTCGGCCAGCGCAAGCGTGCGCGCCTGCTCCAGTAGCGCCTGCATCCTGGCCTGCACCACGGCAACGCCATCAGACTCGACCTGCGCAGCCGCCTGTTCGTCGACAAGCAGTCCATACGAAAACAGGGGTGAAAAGCACTCCAGCAGCCGCATGGCGCCTAAGCCGGCCATGCGCGAGCGACCAGCGCCGCTTTGCCACATCGCGCTTGCTGGCTCGGGTAGTCGGTAATCTGCCGGTTCATCCACGCGTTCCATCCATGCGCTGGCAACGCCACCGCCACGCTTCAAGCACGGTACGCATGAGCGATCCCCCATCGCAGAGCTTCGATTGTCCGGACCGCTTCCATGAGCAGCCATATCACCTTGTGACTAGACCATTCGTGGGCGCCGCACGGTTGCTGTACGAGCGGGCTGGGGCTATGTTGCGCAAGCGGGTGTGCGGCGATGGGAGCGCAGCATGACGCCATGGGGAATGACATGCGCATACTGATCGCGGACGACCACCGACTGATCGTCGAAGGGGTCAAGCTCAAGCTGGGCGAGCTGGGACCAAACACCGAATTTGTCATCGCCATGGACATGGCCGAGTTGCGCGAGGCCCTCCACGCACCGGAGGCGTCTTCGTTGTCGCTGGCCATGATCGACCTGGCGATGCCGGGCGTGCGGGGCAGCGAGCACCTCGCCGAAGTGGTCGAACGATTGCCTGATGTACCGGTCATCGTGCTGTCCGGGTCGGAAGATCCGAGCCTGATGAAAAGCCTGCTTGCGATGGGCGTGCAAGGTTTTATCCCGAAAGCCTATTCGCCTGATGTGATGCTGTCGGCAGTACGGCTGGTGCTCTCCGGTGGCGTCTACGTGCCTCCGCTATTGCTGCAGGAACGCATCGACGGTGCCGTGCCTCTGCCGGCGGCCGCCGCGGCAGCGGCCCCCCCGTCGCCCGACTCGCTCGAGGAACGCCTGCGCAAGCTACTCACCGAGCGCCAGATCGACGTACTGCGCCTGCTTTCGCAGGGCAAGCCCAACAAGCTGATTGCGCGTGACCTGGGCATCAGCGAGGGCACGGTGAAAATCCATCTGGCAGCCATCTTCCGTGCACTCAATGTACGTAATCGCGTTGAGGCGGTGGTGGCATCGCGGCGTATCAGCGGCATCTAAGGCCCGCTGGGCATGTTTGTGCACCCCGGCTGTTTCACCTGACGCTAACGGTAGCCGCGTATCCTCGCCCACAAGACCGCACGCACGGCCCCACCGTTTTCGGCTGGGAGTATCCGGCGGCCCGGGGGGAGACATCACGTTGCCAAGGACATGGAGCCCAAGCCGTTGGCCCTGGCCGGTCAGGTCGGTATCGGTCTGGCTGCTTTGCGCCTGCCTGGTCGCCTCGGCTCCAACCGTCGCGGCCCCCGCGCCTGAAGGCGGCACGCATATTCGCGCGCTGACCTTCGGCATCCTGCCGATAGGCGGCCCGTCCGAATCGCTCGAAGCCTGGCGCCCCATGCTCGACGATCTCAGCCGCGTCCTGCACCTGCCCGTTCACAGCCTTTCGGTGAGTACCTATGAAGGGCTTGGCCAGGCCATGGCTGAGGAGCGCGTCGATTTTGCGTTCGTGTCCGGGCGCCTGGCGCTCGACGCGGTGACCCACGATCACATGCAGGTGATTGCCCAGCTGGCTCGCAGCAATGGCTCGCGTGGCTATTACTCGGTACTGCTGGTGGCGAAGGACTCGCCCCTGCGCAGCATCGACGATCTGTTCCGCCAGCCTGGCCGGCTCCGCTATGCGCGGGGCGAAGTGCTATCGGTGTCGGGTTACCTGGTGCCGGAAACGCAACTGTTCGCCAATCGGCGGCTCGATTCGGACACCTTCTTTACCAGCGTGAGCGTGGACAACCATCAGAACAACGCGTTGGCGGTGGCCAATAACGAGGTTGACGTAGCCACCAACAACACGGCCGACCTGGAGCGTTTCTCCAAGCGCTTTCCCGATCAGTACGCAAAGCTGCGCGTACTATGGACGTCCAGCCTGATTCCCCACGCGGTCATCGTCATTCGCTCGGACCTGCCGGCGGATCTGCGCCAGCGGGTGACGGCCGCACTCACTACCTACGCCAAGGGTAAAAACGCCACGGCGGAGCTGGCCAAGCTGCAGCAGATCCACGACATCAGCGGCTTCACGCCCGCCGGCAATGAAACGCTGGTGCCATTTGCCGACATCGAATTCAACCTGGAACGGCGTCGCGCCTACAGCGCACAGTGGGTGAGCGATGCGGCCATGCAAGCGCGACTGCACAAGATCGACGCGGAACACGAGGCGCTGGTGAGGCGCCTGATGGCACCTCCCAGCCGGCCCTGAACCTGTTCTTCGCTTAGTGCTGCATGTCCTTGATGTTCATGCTTTGCCCATTGGGCATCACCATGTCACCCGGCTTCTGGCCCGCCGCGCACTGACCCACCCAATGCCCCGTGCTGGTAATCGTCATGTCGCTGTGCCCCATCATGGCCGGGTCATACGTCATATGACCCTGGGTCTGGTAGGACGTATCACCGTCGAACCTGGTTTCGCTGTGGCTGGTCATGCTGACCGGGCCGCTGGGACCATTCATCTTGCAGACGGCGTCGGACACCACCATCGTGCCCTCCACGTGGATGTCGAACTTGCTGCACATGTGGCCGCTCATCTGCGCGCCCATTTTGTACATCGCCTGGTCGGTATCGGCATCGAGGCAAAGCTTCATTACCTGCGGCTGGCCGCCCATGCCGGTGGTCTGCATTTCCCACAGGCCGGCCTTGCGCTTGGGCATGTTGGCCGGAAGATCCTGCGCCAGGGCAATGCCGGTGATACCCAGCAGGGAAACAGCAAGCAAGCAACGACGACGTGCGGACATGAGGGTCTCCAATCGGCCCGACGGGCCTGCGGGTGTGCAAGGTAGCGCCAAATCGGGCCGGCGTCATGCAGTGGCCTGGCGAGCGGCCTCGTGCCTCAAGCTTGCTCCTTGCCGGCAATTGCAGATAGGCCGTTTGCACTACGGCGCCAGGCGCTAGAACGAAGTGCTTATCGTCGACTCCGCTCCGATTCTCTAAAGTAACTGCCATGGCACGCTCCGCCGGAGCTGTGTCCTTAACGGCCGCTTCCTTTGCCTCACTGCCGCGGGTCCACCATCATGCAGCCGACTCACGTCATGCCCTGCCATCAGACGAGGTCTTGCGTTGGCCGGATGCCATCGTGTCAGCGGACGGCGGAGGCCTGAGGCATGGAGTCGCGCGCCCACCTGCTCCCTCGCCTGTTCATCGACGTCGTGCTGCCAGGCACGATCGCCGCGCTGGCGCTCGTGCTGGCGCTATGCGTCCAGCAGGTGCACAACCTGGGCGAGCGTGCCGATGCGGCCATCGCCCTGCGCACCGAACGCATTACTCACCAACTATCCAATGATGCGGGCGCCTCGCCGCAGAATGCACTCGATCGCGTCCTGCGCGACGGGCAGGCCGACCAATTGCTTCGCGTCGAACTGCACCGACTCGATGGCGGCGTCTGGAGCAGCGGCACGGCACCTGCCCAAGGTAGCGCCACCTACCGCAGTGAACTGGATCGGCGCGGCGATACCTCGTCCTGGTTGAGCCTGCAGTTCGATACCAGCCCCCTTCGCCGCGCGCAGGGCATGGTGTGGCTGCTGGGCAGCCTCTGTGCAGCAGGCATCATCGTGCTCGCATGGTTGGCCCGGGTCACCCTACGCCATCGTGTGCTCGAGCCGCTGTCGCATCTTCAGGCCTCGCTGCAGGAGCTGACCCAGGGCCGTCACCCGGGCACGGACATCACACCGGCCAGCGCGGAGTTCAGCGATATCGGGCAAACCGTGCAGCAGTTGTTCGACACCGAGGAGGAGCAGCGGCGGGACTGGAGCGCCATGCAGCGCGACAATGCCGTCGAAGCACTCGATCGCCTGCGCCAGAGCCAGGCGGCCACGCGCAGCAAGTCGCAATTCATTGCGCTGGTCAGCCACCATTTCCGTCAGCCTCTGCAGGCGCTCGAGCTGTTCGCGGGAGGCTTCGATGCCCACGCCAACGACGAGCAACAAGCGCTGTTTCGCCAGGTGCGCGCCAGCATCACCTCGATGACGCGGCTGCTCGATGCGCTGCTGGAAATCTCACGACTCGATGCCGGCGTCATCGCCGTCAAACCGGTAGGCTTCACGGCAGCCGAATTGTTTATGCGCGACCGCACCTCGCTCAATCACGAGGCCGCGCAACAGCATGTCGCGCTCGTGTGGCGCGGCAGCCACCATCAGCTGCACGGTGATGCGGACGTTGCCGCCAATCTGCTCTATCAGTTGGCCAGCAACGCCATCATCAATGCGCCACAGGGTCGGGTGCTGATTGCGGCCCGTCGCCGGGGCCAGGCGATCCGCATCGAAGTGCGCGACAACGGGCCAGGCATCGCCGTCATTCACCAGCAGCGAATTTTCGAAGAGTTCGTGCAGCTGCAGGGCGGCGAAAGCGAGCGCCGTAACGGCTACGGTCTTGGGCTGGCCATTGCCGAGCGGCTGGCGCAGTTGCTCGGCACGCGTATCGGCCTGCGTTCGGAACCAGGTCGCGGCAGCACCTTCTGGT
The DNA here is from genome assembly GCA_963783075.1 of uncultured Gammaproteobacteria bacterium. Classification (GTDB taxonomy): domain Bacteria; phylum Pseudomonadota; class Gammaproteobacteria; order Xanthomonadales; family Rhodanobacteraceae; genus Dyella. Next base: position 130,108 of record CAWAMF010000008.1, read on the forward strand.
TCGACCTGCCGCGCATGCCGGTGATGGAGATTCATTCCAACCCCCGCAGCCGGCCTTCGGCCGCTTGGCGTCAGGCAAGCTGATTCGCCGCGGGCGAGTGCCTGCGCCTACGCCGTCAGGCGGACCCGCAAAAGGTCGATCGTGCGGTTCCGTACCCGGTCTTTAGGCGCCTACACGGTGGATAGGACGGGACGACATCAAACAATTTTCCGCTTTCCGCATTCCGCCGTTTGAACTGAAGCGAAGTTTTCAGCAATCGCATGCTTTTCAGCCGAACCAGCATCTGGTGCGGTGCAAAACAGCGAGGATGGCAAGCAAGGGGCGAAGCATGGCGGGTCAAGCCTCTTCGCGTCTGCGCGCTCTCTTGAGCAGAGGGCCGGACAAAAAAAGGACTCGCGTTTCCGCGAGTCCTTGGATGCTTTGGTGGGCCGTCCAAGATTCGAACTCGGGACCAATAGATTAAAAGTCTACTGCTCTACCGACTGAGCTAACGGCCCAACATTCAAAGGCAAGCCCGTAATTTTATGGGCTTGGCGCTCATGGCACAAGCGAAAGCGTTCAGATATAGCGGGTCGGGTCTGGGCAAACCGGCCGCCAGGAAGCCCTGCAAGCGCAGGCGGCAGGCGTCACAATGGCCGCAGGCACGGCCTTGCGCGTCGGCTTGGTAGCAGCTGACGGTTTCGGAGAAGTCGACGCCCAGGCGGCATCCTTCGCGCGCGATATCCGCCTTGCTCATGCGCATCAGAGGCGCATGAATGCGGATGCCCGCCCCTTCCACGCCCGCCTTGGTCGCCACATTGGCAAGCTGCTGGAAGGCCTCGATGAAGGCCGGACGGCAGTCCGGATAGCCGGAATAATCCACGGCGTTCACGCCGCACCAGATGTCGGTGGAACCGAGCACTTCGGCCCAGCCCAGTGCAATGGACAACATGATGGTGTTGCGCGCCGGCACGTAGGTCACCGGGATGCCCTTGCCCGTCATCCTGATCGAGCGGCACATCGATATCGGCCGTCAGCGCCGAGCCACCGATGGTGCGCAGATCCACCTGCACCGTCTTGTGCTCGACGGCGCCGAGCGTGCGCGAAACACGCTCGGACGCTTCCAGCTCGGCGCTATGGCGCTGCCCGTAGGCCACGCTCAGCGCGTGTACCTGGTAACCCTGTTCGCGGGCAATGGCGATGGTGACGGCCGAATCCATGCCGCCGGAGACAAGCACGACGGCCTTGCGGGGCGATGATTGAGACATGGGATACATCCACTCCAGGTTCAGGCCGGTGATCCGGCCGAAAAGCGCCAACGGCAACACAGGCCGACGCGCGGGAAACAATTGTCCGGGTTTTGCCCGCGCAGCTCGCGCACAAGGTGCGCCCCTGCAGGGCATGGCAATGTGTAGGAGCGCATCCTGTGCGCGATCCAACCCGCCTCAGTGCCCCGCCGCGTCGTTCCACAGCAGCTTGTGCAACTGCAACTGAAAGCGCACGTCGAGCTTGTCCTCGATGATCCACTCCGCCAGCTCACGCGGCTCGATCGCACCGTGCACGGGCGAGAACAACACCATGCAGCGTTCGCCGATGCGATGTTCGGCCACCACCGCACGCGCCCATTCGTAGTCCGCGCGGCTGGCGATGACGACCTTCACCTGGTCGTGCGGCAGCAGGTGTTCCAGGTTCGACCACAGGTTTCGCTTGCTCTCGCCGGAATCGGGCGCCTTGAGGTCCATCACCTTGCGCACGCGCGGGTCGACCACGCGACACGTCGAGCGCACCGGAGGTTTCCAGCGACACCTCATGCCCGGCATCACACAAGCGCTTGAGCAGGATCAGGCAGCGCTTTTGCGCCAACGGCTCGCCGCCCGTCACGCAGACATGCTTGGCGCCATGCGAGGCCACCTCGGCCACGATGTCGTCCATGGCGCGCCAATCGCCGCCATAGAAGGAATATTCGGTATCGCACCACACGCAACGCAGCGGGCATCCAGTCAGCCGGACGAATACGGTACGCCAGCCGATCGGCATCGGCCTCGCCCTGGATCGAATGGAATATCTCGGTAATGCGCAAGCGTTCGGTCGCGACTGGCGCAGACGTGGTGGGCGCCACGCTCGGGTTACTACCGCTCACAACAACTACCTCAGTTGGCCGTCTGCAGCTGCAGGCGACGCAAACGCTCCTGGGCCAGGCTGGCGGCCTTGGAACCCGGGTACTTGGTGGATACCGCTTTCAACGTCGCCTTGCCGGCATCGACCTGCTTGAGCTCGATCTGGCTGTAACCCGCCTTGAGCATGGCATCGGGTGCCTTCTCGCTCTGCGGGAACTGGCTGAGCAGCGTCTGGAAGGCCTCCAGCGCCACCGGGTAGTTCATGGTCGCGTAGTACGACTCACCCAGCCAGTAATAGGCGTTGGGCAACAGCGGGCTATCGGGATACTGCTGGATGAAAGCACGGAAACCGCGCGATGCCTGCGCATAGTCACCGCCGCGCAACGACTTGAAGGCCTCGTCGTAAGCGGCCTGCGCGGTGGCGGCGTTGGCCGGGGCTGCGCCCTTGGCCGCCGCAGCCCCTGCGGCTGTCTTGGCGCCCTTGCCCGCATCCACGGCCGGCGCCGGTGCTGCGCTGGCGGCCGGTGGGGGATTGGTGGTGTTGGCCGCATTACCGGCGCGCCTGCCGCTGCACCGGCACCGCCTTCGAGGCGGCCCAGGCGCGAATCGAGATCCACGTACTGCGCCTTGTTCTTGTCGTTCGCTTCCTGCAGCTGGTGCTGGAGTTCTTCGATCTGGCCCTGCATCTGCTGAAGCTGGGACTGCAGCGCCTGCACCTGGTTGACCAGGGTCGTGCCGCCTTGGTTCTGTGTTTTGCGCCTGCTGCTCGAGCCGCGTGACGCGGTCGGCCAGGCTCAACCGGGAATCCTGCGCGAATGCCGGGACAGCCAAAAAGCATGGCGGACGCAAATGCGCCCGCCATGCCCATCCTGGCTGTGAAGCTGTTAGCCAGTTGCTTCTTCATTACTTCGCCGTGTAGACGATCTCGACGCGACGGTTCTTGCTCCAGCAGTCTTCGTTGTGCTCACGGCACACCGGCTTTTCCTTGCCGTACGAGATCACGTTGATCTGGCTGGCCGAGCCGCCGTTCGACTGCAGGGCGCTGGACACGGCATTGCCACGACGCTCACCCAGGCCGAGGTTGTACTCGCGCGTGCCGCGCTCGTCGGTGTTGCCTTCCAGGCGGATCTGCGCCATCGGGCGATCCTGCAGGTACTTGGCGTGGCACGCCATGATCTGCTGGAACTCAGGCTTGATCTCGTCCTTGTCGAAATCGAAGTACACGACGCGCTGACGCAGGCAGGCATCGGTATCGAGATCGGCCGGGGTGTACTTGTGCTCGGTCTGAACCGGGGCGGTCATCGGAGCCTGCTCCGGAGCCGGCTGCGGCTTGACTTCCTGCTTCTTCGAGCATGCGGCCGCGCCAACGCAGAGCAGGGCGACCAGAGCGACGCGAACGGTCTTATTCATGGTGGACGTTCCTTCAAACGGGTTTGAGTTCCGACAGTCAGTAATGATTGCGGTTTCGGGACAGTGATCGCCGGTGAACCGGCTGTTATTTTGACATTTTGCTGCCGGCAGTGCGCTGTCTCGCAACCGCCTGACCTATCGTCCGCGACTGATTGCCGCAGGCGACAAGCTGTTTGATCCGGAGTGTCGTTTAAGGCTTCACGTCCGGATCACATGGCCGCGACGCTTGCACGTCACGACATGAACTGGTCAACGCTGCCGATAGGGACCCCATGCCGGTTCGCGGACGTCGCCGTCAGCAAGCACGAGTCGCTGCCTGACCAGACCATCGGCGGACACGGCGTACAAGACACCGCGGCTTCCTTCGGAGGCGGCATACAACAGCATGCTGGCGTTGGGCGCGAAACTTGGAGTTTCATCGATCGGACCCGGCGAGATGAAGCGCACCTGCCCACCCAGACTGCGATCCATAATGGCAATACGATACACGTTCCCGTTGCCCTGCACCATCGCGATCTGCTTGCCGTCGTAGCTGATCGAAGCGTTAGCGTTGAACTGACCCTGGAAGGTGATGCGATCGGCTCCGCCACCGCCTGCCGGCATCTGGTAGAGCTGCGGACGGCCGGAGCGGTCGGACGGTGAAGATGATGCTCTGACCATCGGGCGTCCAACGCGGCTCGGTGTCGATCGCCAGGTTGTTGGTCAGGCGGGTCTCCGAGCGCGAGCCCAGATCCATGACGTAGATCTCCGGGTTGCCCTGATAGGACAAGGCCAGTGCCAGCTTGGAGCCATCCGGCGACCAGTTCGGCGCACCGTTGATACCCTTCGCACGGGCAGAGACCAGCTGGCGCGAGCCCGTGGTGATGTCCTGCACATAGATGGCCGAGTTACCGCTTTCAAACGATACGTAGGCGATCTTGCGGCCATCCGGCGACCATGCCGGCGACAACAGCGACTCGCGCGAGCGGGCCACCACCTGCGGGTTGTAGCCGTCCGAATCGGCCACGATCAACGAGTAGGTGGTGTTGTTACCCAGGCCTACTGCTGTGATGTAGGCGATGCGGGTCCAGAACGCGCCTCGCACGCCGGTGACCTTCTCGTAGATGGCGTCGGCGATCTGGTGAGCCACGCCGCGCAGGTCGCCGGCGGGCGCGGTGAACGCCTGGGCCAGCAGGCTCTGCTGCTTGTTGACGTCCCACAGTTCGAATTCGACACGCAGCATGCCGCCACCGGCGTCACTGATGCGACCCACGGTGATGTAGTCCTGCTTGAGCAGGCGCCAGGTGGCGAAATTGATGTCCGAGCCCTTGGATGGGGTCTCGACAATTTCGCTCTTGGCCAGCGAGCGGAACTTGCCGCTGCGGTTGAAATCGTTGCGAATGACGTCGGCCACATCGGTGGGCAGCGGCGCCCCACCGGCCTGGGCAAACGGCACCACAGCGATTGGAGTGGCCGTTTTCAGGCCACCGACAATGTCGACGTTAAGCGACTGGGCTGCGGCCGGGCCCGCGATCAACGCGGCCACGACGAGCAGGACGAGGGCGAGGCTTGTGCTCAATTTGCGCATGGGCTTCATCACTGCGGCCTGAAAGTGAAATCGATATTGCGTTGGAACACGCTCTCGAAGCCCTTATAGGGCAACGGCTGCGCGCGCAGTACGGCGTTTTCGATGGAGCGTTTGCCGGCGTCGTCGTACGGACAACTGGAGTCCACCTTGGCGCTCATCACGTCGCCGCCTGGCAACTGCACGATGTGCACAATGCACGGCGTGTTCGGCATGTTATCCGGGCGAAGCCAATTCTGCGTGACCGAGTTCTGAATCGCCGCCAAATACTGGGCCAGCAGGCCGGCGTCCGGGCCATTGTTGCCGGTCTGCCGCTGGGCGGCCTCGGGCACGTTGGCCAGCCCGTTGTCCTGGGCGTTCTTCAGATCTTCCATCTGCTGCTTGGCCTGTTTGGCCTTGCTGTCCATTTTCTTGGTCTGCTGGTCGGCGGCGTCCATCTTGGCGAACAGCTCGTCGATCTGCTTCTGTTTTTCCTGCTTTTGCTTGGCCGCCTGGGCGTCCAGTTCGGCGGCGCGCTGGCGCTGCTTCTCTTCCTGCTCCTTCTTGGCGTCCTCGGCCTTCTGTTCGGCCTCAGCCACCACTTTCTCCTGATCCTTGATGTCAGGGTGCTCAGGCGGGGGCGGCAGGGTCTTGACCTGGGGCGCCTGTTCCTGGGGGATCGGCGGCGGCACGCTGGGCGGTGGCGGCACGGTATCGGGCACCGGCTTGGCCTTGGTCGACTTCGGCGGCGGGGCGCCGGTAGGACCGACCAGGGTTGCCTCGATGACCTCGCCGGCCAGCTGGATCGGCTTGGCGCAGGTGATCGGATTCCAGCTGGCGGGCAGGTGCAGGGTGGCGAACAGGCTCTCGTAGAACGAGCACGGCACTACCGCGAGGGTCAGGAAACCCACGATGCCCAGATGCAGGATGGCGGAGAGGACGACCGCCTTGGAGGTACCGCGAGTGTTACGGTCGTCCATTCTTCGAGTCCGACACCGGCGCGCTCATCAGGCCAACCTTGGACACACCGGCCTGCTGCAAATCAGCCAGCACCTGATAGACACCGTCGTATTTGCCGTCGCGATCACCCGCCACCAGCACGCTGACCTCGGGGTTGGCTTTCACGAATGCGCCGACCTTGGCCTTCATGGTGTCAACGTCGATCGGCTGCCGCTTCTCGGTACCCAGCGTGAGGTAAAGCTGCCCGTTCTGGTCGACCGCGATGATGACCGGATCTTTCTTGTCCTGCATCGACTTGGCGTTGGCCTGCGGCAGGTTGATGTCGACGTTCTTGTTGATCATCGGCGCGGTGACCATGAAGATGATCAACAGCACCAGCATCACGTCGATATAGGGGACGACGTTGATCTCGGATTTGAGCTTTAAGCGCTTGTGGCGCATGGAGCTACGCATGGTTCAAGCCCCCGCTCAAGCCGACACGTCGTCGGCCTGAATCTGCCGCTGCAGCACCGAGGAGAACTCTTCCTGGAACACTTCGTAGCGCGAGGCCACGCGCTCGACCTTGTTGGCGAAACGGTTGTACGCCCACACAGCCGGAATAGCGGCGAACAGGCCCATCGCGGTGGCGATCAGCGCCTCGGAAATATGCGGGGCCACCACAGCGATGGTGACGTCCTTCATTTCGCCCAGGCCCTGGAACGCGCCCATGATGCCGATGACGGTGCCGAACAGGCCCACGTAAGGGCTGATGGAGCCGACGTTGGCGAGGAATTCCAGGTTGCGCTCGAGACGACCGATTTCGCGGGTACCGGCCACGCGCATGGCGCGCTCGGAACCCTCGATGACCACGCGCATGTCATGCGTCTTGCGCTGACGCTGGCGGACGAATTCGCGGAAGCCCGACTCGAAGACATTCTCCATGCCGCCGTTCTCGCTGCCGCGATTGCTGACTTCACGGAATAGCTGAGCCAGATCGGCGCCGGACCAGAAGCGCTCCTCGAAGCTCTCCGCCTCTTCCATCGCCGCTTTCAGCTGCGAGACCTTGCGGATGATGATGACCCACGAGAGGAACGAGAGCACCAGCAGCGCCAGCATGACGAACTGGACCAGGATGCTCGCTTCCGCGACCAGCTTGAAAATATTGACTCCACCGTTCATTGCTCGAAGGTTCTCCAGCGCACGTATTGCTATGTATTAAGGGGAAAGGCCGGGGATGAAATCGGCCGGAATCTGCACCGGACGCATACGGCGGACATCGACGCACGCCACACGCACCTTCGCGCGGATCAACTCCGCGCCGTCCGCCCGGCGGATCGTCTGGGCGAAAAGGATACTGGCTGCACGCCGTTCTTTGACTTCGACGCTTACCGACAGTTCATCATCCAGCAGGGCCGCCTTGAGGAAGTCGATCTGCATTTCCCGGACCAAGAAGGCCAGCCCGGTGGTTTCCTTGTAGCTGGACTGGGTGATGCCCATGGTACGGAGCCATTCGCTGCGGGCGCGCTCCATGAAACGCAGGTAGCTGGCGTGGTAGACCACCCCGCCGGCATCGGTATCTTCCCAATAGACGCGCACCGGCCACTGGAACGGGTCGGTGGTGGGGCCTGGTGCGGCGTCAGACATCGGCGTTGTCGGCAGTGAACAGGTCGATAGGAGACGGCTGGCGCGGCGGCGGGGTCAGCCCCAGATGGCGCCAGGCTTTGGCGCTGGCCATGCGGCCGCGCGCCGAGCGCACCAGGTAGCCCTGCTGGATGAGGTAGGGCTCGACCACGTCTTCCAGCGTGCCGCGATCCTCGCTGAGCGCGGCGGCCAACGATTCCACACCCACCGGGCCGCCGTCGAAGTTCTCGATGATGGTGGCCAGCATGCGCCGGTCCAGCTCGTCGAAGCCCTCGGCGTCCACCTTGAGCATGTCCATCGCGGCGCGGGCGGCATCGCGGGTGATCTGGCCGTCGGCGCGCACTTCGGCGTAGTCGCGTACGCGGCGCAGCAGGCGGTTGGCAATACGCGGGGTGCCGCGCGAGCGCCGGGCTATCTCCTGGGCACCCTCGGGCTCGCAGGCAATACCCATGATGCGGGCCGAGCGCCGCACGATGGAGGTCAGCTCCTCGGGCGTATAGAACTCCAAACGCTGCACGATGCCGAAGCGGTCGCGCAGCGGCGCCGTGAGCAAGCCGGCGCGGGTGGTGGCGCCGATCAGGGTGAACGGCGGCAGGTCGAGCTTGATCGAGCGCGCGGCCGGGCCTTCGCCGATCATGATGTCGATCTGGAAGTCTTCCATCGCCGGGTAGAGCACCTCCTCCACCACCGGCGACAGGCGATGAATCTCGTCCACGAACAGCACGTCGTGCGGTTCGAGATTGGTCAGCAGCGCGGCCAGATCCCCTGCCCGCTCCAGCACCGGGCCGGAGGTGGAGCGCAGGTTGACGCCCAGCTCATTGGCAATGACGTGGCTCAGCGTGGTTTTGCCCAGGCCGGGTGGCCCGAAGATCAGCACATGATCGAGTGCGCCACCACGCTTTTTGGCCGCCTCGATATAGATGGACAGCTGCTCGCGCACCGCCTGCTGGCCCAGATACTCGGCCAGCCGCTTGGGACGAATGGAGGCTTCGAGGGCCTCGTCGTCCATATGGGCGGCGGCAGTAACGATGCGGTGGTCGGTCATGGGGCCAAATTATGGCAGAGCACGATGACGCCGGCTTTAAAAAAAGCCCGCCTGACGCTGCCCATGTGCGGAAAGGCGCCCGCAGGCACCCCAACCTCAGATCTCGACCTGGGCACCCAGCTCGATCAGGCGGTTGCCCGGAATCTGAAAGAACGCCGTAGCCGGCAGCGCGTTGCGTGCCATGAAGGCGAACAGCTTGTCACGCCACAACGCCATGCCGGGGCGCTTCGCATCGGCAATGATGGTTTCGCGCGACAGGAAAAAAGTGGTGTCCATCATGTCGAACGGCAGGCCCGCCTTGGAGCACTTGTTGAGTGCAGCGGGAATGTTCGGGTCTTCGGCAAAGCCAAAGCGCAGCTCCAGGCCGTAGAAGTCGCCGCCCAGTTCGGTGATCGCAATGCGCTCGCCGAAATCGGCCGTCGGTGTCTCCAGCATCTCCACCGTCAGCAACACGTTGCGCTCGTGCAGCACCTTGTTGTGCTTGAGGTTGTGCAGCAGCGCATGCGGCACCGCGTTCTGGTTCGCAGTGAGGAATACAGCCGTTCCCGGCACACGCAGCGGCGGATGCTCGGCGATGTTCTCGATAAACGGCTGCAAGGCCAGGCCCGACTGCTTGATCTCGCGCACTACCAGCTCGCGGCCACGACGCCAGGTGGTCATCACGATGAAAATGCCCACGCCCAGCACCAGTGGGAACCAGCCGCCGTACTCGACCTTGATCAGGTTTGCGCCAAGGAACGAAAGGTCGATGGTCAGCAGGAATACGCCCGCTACGATCACGGTGAAGCGACTCCAGTTCCACTGACGACGCGCCACAATCAACGCCAGGATGGTGGTGATGGTCATGGTGCCGGTCACGGCGATGCCATAAGCCGCACTCAGGCTGTCCGAACTACGGAAGCCCAGCACCGCGAGCAGCACCATCACCAGCAGGAAGTTGTTGACCCAGGGCACGAAGATCTGCCCAGACATCTCGCGCGAGGTGTGCACCACCGGCATGCGCATTGAATAACCCAGCGACATCGCCTCACGGGTCATCGAGAAGGCGCCGGAAATGACCGCCTGCGAAGCAATCACGGTCGCCACGCAGGCGAGGCCGATCATCGGATACAGCAACGCTTCTGGCACCAACTTGAAGAACGGACTATCGATGGCTTCAGGGTGAGCCAACAGCAAGGCACCCTGACCAAAATAGTTGAGTACCAGTGCAGGCAGTACGAAGCTGAACCACGCAAGGCGAATGGGTCGTTTGCCGAAGTGGCCCATGTCCGCATACAGCGCCTCGGCGCCGGTCAATGCCAGCACGACGCCGCCCAGCGCGATGAACGCCTGCATGCCATGGGTAAAGAAGAAGCGCACGCCGTAGATGGGGTTGATCGCGGTCAGCACGTGCGGGTTACGCACGATCATGTTGAGGCCCAACAGCGCGATGACGACAAACCAGACCACCATCACCGGGCCGAATAGTCGACCCACGCGCTCGGTCCCGTGTCGCTGCAAGGTAAATAGAAAGAACAAGATCACCGCGGTGATGGGTACCACCCAGTGCTCCAGGTTCGGGGCAGGCACCTTCAGGCCTTCCACCGCCGAAAGCACCGAAATGGCCGGCGTGATCACACCGTCGCCGTAGAACAGCGAAGCGCCAAAAATACCGATGATGGCAAGCAGCCAGCGCTGGCGCGCATCGCCTTTCACGCTGCGCAACGCCAGCGCGAGCAAGGCCATGATGCCGCCCTCACCCTTGTTGTCCGCACGCATGATGAACACGACGTACTTTAGCGACACCACGATGATCTGCGCCCAGAAGATCAGCGAAAGTACGCCATAGACGCTCTCGGGCGTGGGCTTCATGCCGTCGTGGCTCAGCGTGGTCTGCAGGGTGTACAGCGGACTGGTGCCGATGTCGCCATAGACCACGCCAATGGCGCCCAGCGCGAGTGCGGCGAGGCGTCGTTTGGTTTCGGCGTCGGTCATGCCGTGGGTGGAATCCGGAGTCACTTTCAGCTCCCAAGGGCGGCGCGCAGCGCCTTGCGGATAATGGATTCGGCGCTGTCGCCTTCGGCGGCGACCTTTTGCACCAGGCGGGTCACTTCGGCCGGCTTGTAGCCAAGCTGCTGCAAGGCCACGGTAGCCTCGCCAGCGGGATCAAGCGCCACGCCGTGCGCCTGGATGCCCGAAGGTAGCGTCGTGGCCAGCCCGTCGAGGCGATCGCGCAGTTCGATCACGATGCGCTCGGCGGTCTTCTTGCCGATGCCGGGGATCTTGGTCAGCGCAACCACGTCGCCGGCATGCACCAGGCGCGCAAAATCACTGGTGGACACACCCGACAGCACGGCCAGCGCGATCTTCGCGCCAATACCGCTGACTTTCTGCAGGTTGCGAAACAGCGCGCGCTCGGCCTCAAGCAGGAAGCCGTACAGCGCGACGCTGTCTTCCTTCACTGCGTAATGGGTAAGCAGGGTGACTTCCTTGCCGGTGGACGGCAGGTCATAGATGGTGGACATCGGCGCTTCCAGCTCGTAGCCGACACCACCCACTTCTACCAACAGCCACGGCGGCTGCTTGGAAATCAACGTACCGCGTAAACGACCGATCATCGGCGACGTCTCCAGGCAGTGCGCGGAATACCGACGCGATCGAGACTGGCGCGTGTGTGTGCATGCGTCACGGCAATAGCGAGTGCGTCCGCCGCATCGGCCTGCAAGGGCCCTTTGAGTCCAAGCAGGACGCCAATCATGTGTTGCACCTGGGTCTTGTCGCCGCGACCGCTACCGACCACGGCCTGTTTGACTTCTGTCGCTGCGTACTCGTGCACCGCGATCCCCTGACTGACGACCGCGCATATCGCGGCTCCCCTCGCCTGCCCCAGCTTCAGCGCCGAATCGGGATTGCGCGCCATGAATACGCGTTCCACACCGCACTCGTCCGGGCGATGGGCGGCGATGATGGCACACAGCTCGTCAAAGATGCGTTTCAGGCGCAGCGGAAAAGTGGCCTCGCCAGCCACCACCAGCGCGCCATGAAACACATGGGACAACTTGCCGCTGGCGTCGACATCGATGATGCCTACGCCGGTGCGCTGGCTGCCCGGGTCGATCCCGATGATTCGTGTCATGGGCGGAGTTTCGCCGGGCCGGGACGGCACGACGAATTAGCTGGCTGCCTCGGTCGGCAGCAGCGCGTTGTGCGACACCTCGCTGACGTCGTCGAGGGCGTCGAGCTTCTCGAGCAGGTCCTGCAAGGTCTCCAGGGCTTCCTCGGGCACGGCCACGCGATTGCTCGGGCGCATGCCCACGCCGGCGTGCTGCGCGTGCAGGCCTGCGGCAACCAGCGCCTGCTGGACCGCCTCGAAACTTTCTGGCGCGCACAGCACAGTGCTTTCACCATGCTCGTTGACCACGTCGTCGGCACCTGCGTCCAACGCCGCCTCCAGCACCTTCTCCTCGGCGGCTTCGTCGCCGCCGGTAGCAAAGGCCAGTTCACCCACGCGAGCAAACTGGAACGCCACCGAGCCGGAGGTGCCAAGGTTGCCGCCATGCTTGGTCAGCGCGTGGCGCACGTCGGCCACGGTGCGGGTCGGGTTATCGGTGAAGCAGTCGATGATCAAGGCGATGCCGGCCGGACCGTAGCCTTCGTAGCGCAGCTCTTCCATCGCCGCACCACCGTCGGCACCCGAGCCGCGCTTGATGGCGCGCTCGATGGTGTCCTTGGTCATGTTGGCCGACAAAGCCTTGTCGACCGCGGCGCGCAGGCGCGGATTGGCGGCCGGGTCGGCGACGCCGGCGCGGGTTGCCACGGTGATTTCGCGGATCAGCTTGGTGAACACCTTGGCGCGCTTGGCGTCTTCGGCGTTCTTGCGACCTTCGATGGACGGGCCTCTACCCATGACACTTCCTGCAACGCTGGTAATCGAACAGAGCGCGGATTCTATCCTTTCGGAGCCGCGGGCGGGCAAGCCGTTCGATCAGGACGTGATCGTCTTAGAGCGTGTCGTGATTGAAACGGCCCCGATGAAGAAACGCGGTGACCTGCCGCGCCACCTCCAGCGAGAACAGCAGGCCGGTGTGGTTGGTCTCCACCACGCAATGGTCGGCGATGCCGGGGAGGCAGGTTTCATCCACCGCCACCGTGCCGTCACTGGCACCCTCGAACTGGCCAAGTACGGCGCCCAGGCCCAATGGCATGCGACCGGCGACCACACCCACCTCGCGCGGACCGGCCCAGCGTTCAAGGCCATATTCCAGCAGTTCGCGGTTATGCCCCAGCAGTACCTCGCCACCCCGCCCCATGCCGGCAAAGCGGCGGGCGGCGGCGCTGCCCTTCAGGGGCGACCCCAGGCAGACCACGCGGCCCGACGGCAGCTGCGTCCGCTCGTGGCACGCCCGCAGCGCCAGCAGGCCGCCAAGGCTGTGGCCCACCAGGTGCACGGCCTGATCCTGCTGGCCCAGCTCATGGATACGAGACTCCAGCCGTTCCAGGATGCGCTCCTGCGTCGTGGCCACGCTCATGTAGTCGAAACGATGCACGCGGAAACCGGCTTCCATCAGGCGCCGGTGCAGCATCAGCAACGCAAAGCCGCGCATCCACAGGCCGTGCAGCAGGATCACGTGATCGGTCATGGCGGGCGCGGGGCTTCCATCGACGGAGGAATCACCCTTCAGGGTGACGCTGCAGCAACTGACGCCGCAATGAGTCCATTCTGCACAGAAAGCGCTGAACCTTGCCGTGCGCTCGAGCTCCCTCCCCTGCTTGCCCCGAAAAAGGGACTCGCTCCGGTCGCAGCTGGAGGGTTGGGGAGGGGTTCGCTCTGAAGCATGGAGCAAAAGCACCCCCTCCCAACCTCCCCCTACCTGCAGGGGGAGGGGCCAAGAGCGCGTCAGGCGGGCTTGGGCTCGACGGCGACCTTCACGTGCAGCTCCTTGAGCTGCGCGTCGGCGACCAGCGACGGCGCGTCGGTCATCAGGTCCTGGGCGCTGGTGGTCTTGGGGAAGGCGATTACGTCACGGATCGACTCGGTGCCGGCCATCAACGCGGCAATGCGGTCGATGCCGAAGGCCAGGCCGCCGTGCGGCGGGGCGCCGAATTTCAGCGCCTTGAGCAGGAACCCGAACTTTGCCTCCGCTTCGTCCGGGCCGATGCCCAGCAGGTCGAACACGGTGCTCTGCATGTCCGGGCGATGGATACGGATGGAACCGCCGCCAATCTCGTTGCCGTTGAGCACCATGTCGTAACCACGGCTCACCGCGTTGGCCGCGTTGGCGCGCAGGTCGTTCACGTCGTCCACCTTGGGTGCGGTGAACGGGTGATGCAGGGCAACGAAGCGCTTTTCTTCCTCGTCGTACTCGAACATCGGGAAGTCGGTGACCCACAGGGGCTTCCAGCTGTTTTCAACCAGGCCGCGGTCCTTGCCGACCTTCAGGCGCAGCGCGCCCATGAAGTCGGTGACCGTCTTCCACTTGCCGGCGCCGACGAACACGATGTCGCCCGACTGCGCGCCAGTGGCCTTGAGCACGGCGTCCAGCGCCTGGTCATCGAGGAACTTGGCCACCGGCGAGTTGACACCATCGCGACCCTTGGCGAGATCGTCCACCTTGATCCAGGCCAGGCCCTTGGCGCCGTACTTGGCGACGTACTCGGTGAGCAGGTCGATGTCCTTGCGGCTCAGGCTGGCGCCATCGGGCAGGCGCAACGCGGCGATACGGCCGGTGGGATCGTTGGCCGGCTCGGCAAACACCTTGAATTCGACATGCTTCAGCGCGTCAGCCACGTCCACCAGTTCGAGCGCAATGCGCAGGTCCGGCTTATCGGAGCCGAAACGGCGCATGGCTTCGGCCCAGGTCATGCGGGGGAAGCTGGCGTCCAACTGCACGCCCTGCACTTCCTTGAACACGTAGCGGATCAATTCCTCCACGAAGTCCTGCACGTCCTTCTCTTCGACGAAGGCAAACTCAAGGTCGAGCTGGGTGAATTCCGGCTGGCGATCGGCGCGCAGGTCTTCGTCGCGGAAGCAGCGGGCGATCTGATAGTAGCGGTCGAAACCGGCCATCATCAGGATCTGCTTGAACAGCTGCGGCGATTGCGGCAGCGCATAGAACTGGCCCGGATGCACGCGGCTAGGTACCAGGTAATCGCGCGCACCTTCCGGCGTGGCCTTGGTCAGGATCGGCGTTTCGATGTCCTGGAATCCGGCCGCATCGAGATAACGACGCAGTGCCTGCACCAGCCTGATGCGCTTGCGCATCATCTGCTGCATGTCCGGGCGACGCAGGTCGAGGTAGCGATACGTCAGGCGCATCTCCTCGTTCGGATTCTCGTGCATCGCAAAGGGCAGATCCTTCGCCGCATTGAGAATCTCCACCGTGTCGGCGACAAGTTCCACCGTGCCGGTGCGCAGCTTGTCGTTCACCGACAGGCGCTTGCGGATGGTGCCGGTGACGCGCAGGCAATATTCGTTGCCGATTTCGCCAGCCACCGCGAAAGCCGCCGCGTTGTCACGCTCCACCACGACCTGGGCGAGACCCTCGTGGTCACGCAGATCGACGAAAGCCACGTGGCTCTGCAGACGAAGGGTATTGACCCAGCCACACAGGGTGACGGTCTGGCCGACCAGCGCCTCATCGATGAGGCCGCAGTAATGCGTGCGCATGCGCTTGGAACTCCGGGCCGCGGGGCGGCGTAATGCGTGGAAAAGACCCGGAATGTTAACACTGGCGGGGCGGGCGTTGACTCGCCGCGCCCACCCCGTCCCGCTTACCAGCGGCGATCGACCGAGAACAGGCCGCGGCATCCCTTGGAAACCCACACGCCCGCGCGATTCCAGCCCCAGTTGTAGCCTTCTTCGCAACGGCTGCCCGAGAGCTGTTGCAACAGGCGGGCGCGACCATGCCCGCCGACGTCGACCTGGCAGAACTGGTATTGCTTGTTATTGCTTTCGCACTGCAGGCGAATCTCACGATCCCAGCCCGGGCCCGGCTGCCAGCCACCGCCGCCGCCCTGCCAGCCGCCACCACCTTGCCAGCCGCTGCCGCGGCCCATCTCGACAAACTGGGCGCGGCAACCGCGGTCGACCCATAGGCCGCCGCGATCCACGCCCCAGGTCTGCCCGCGTATACAGGGGCTATCCGATTCCTGGCGAATCATCTCGGCATCGCGCCAGGGCACCTGGCAACGGACAAAGCGCCCGTCCTGGCTGCCGCAGCGCACGCTGTCACGACCTTGCGCCTGCGCGACCGGCGCCGTGCCAACCAGCCAACCGGCGGCCAACCCGACCAGCGCACCCATCCAACCCGCCCGCATTCGAGACATTGCACCCGTTCCTTATGTGACAAGGCGTCACGCTACCGGGCGTATGTTCAACCGACATTGAATATCTTGCGATGGATTCGCAAAATTCTGCAGGCCGGCGAGCCGGCGTTCAGAGAGGCTGAATTACTTGTCGCCGCCGGTGCTGGGGGCAGGCGCAGGAGCAGGTGCAGCAGCAGGTGCAGGCGCCGGCGCCGGGGCGGTGTCGCCCGCCAGGTTGCGCTTCTTGTCGCCGTCTTTCTTGAAGTCGGTCTCATACCAGCCGCTGCCGGCCAGGCGAAAACCGGGCGCGCTAAGGCGCCGCTTCACTTCAGCCACGTCGCAGGCGGGGCAGACGGAAGGATCGGGGTCGGACAGCTTCTGCAGGCGATCAAAACGATGACCGCAGCTACTGCATTCAAATTCATAGATAGGCATGGAAACTCCGGGGACCGGCCAAAACACGCGCCGGCAGTTCGTCATTATCGAGCCGGATGCGGCAAATTCAATGTGGACTTGCGTGCTTTGTCCGCTCTCGCCTGGTTTGAAGGGTTGGGGTGAAGGTGCGGGGCTTGCGTGGTCCTGAACGGCGCGCTCCGCCCGAACCCTCATCCGGCTACCGCCGCCTTCTCCCGAAGGGAGAAGGGTTCGCGCCGGCAGGTGGTTTCAGGTGTGCCAGGCGAACGCAAGCAACACAGCCACCTCAACCAGTTCCGTCAGCGCCCCGCAGGTGTCGCCAGTCATGCCGCCCAGCCGTCGCAGGCAGGCCAGGCGCCACAGCGCAAATACCGCCAGCGTGACGGCGATGGCGCCAACGCCGCGCCAGCCACCGGCGATAGCTACTACCAACGCGAATGCCAGCCCAAGCACGCACGCCATGCGCGGCGCGTCCGTCAGCCCGCTGCCGAGGCCGCCACTACGCACATAAGGCGTGGAAAGGAAGGCCGCGGTAAGGCTCGCCCGCGCCAGCACCGGTGCCAGCAAAAGTGCGCCGCCCGCCTGCGGCACGCTCGCCAGCGCAGCGAACTTCACCAACAACACCAGCACCAGCGCCACCACGCCCATCGGCCCGCAGCGCGGGTCTTTCATGATGGCCAGCGTGCGTTCGCGATCGCCAAGTCCACCGACCCAGGCGTCCGCGCTGTCGGCCAGGCCATCGAGATGCAGCGCACCGGTCAGTGCCACCCACGCCGCCAGCAACAGCGCGGCTGACAGCATCGGCGGCGTGGCAGCCAGCACCCACGACAGCGCCCACAACAAGCCGCCGATCAGCAAACCGACCACGGGATACCAGGCCAGAGAACTGGACGGGCCACTAACGTCGTCAAATACCTTTGCCGGCACCGGCAGGCGCGTGAGGAAGCCGATGGCGAGGAGTAGGCCGCACATCAGACCTTGGCCTGCCCCGCCCAATGGATGGGATGGAGCGAGGCGTGCGGCACCTCGATGTTGGCCATGTCACCGAAGTCGCGTCCTTCCGCTTCGCAGCGCAGCAGGCGGATGGCACCGCCGTGCGTCACCACCACAACATGGCGTGTTTCGGCCTCCACGGCAATGTCGTTCAGTGCGGCGCAAAGGCGCTCGCGAAATGCGGCGAAGGGCTCGGCACCGGGCGGCGGGCAGTTTACCGGGTCGGCCCAAAAGCGGCCCAGTGCATCGCCCTGTTCCTCCCCCAGCGTTTCGATGGGCACGCCCTGCCAATCGCCAAAGTGGTACTCGGCCAGGCGTGGGTCGGTGCGCAGCGGCACGCGTCGCGCCGCGGCCAGGTCTTGGGCGAACTCGGCGCAGCGGCGAAGCGGCGAAGTCACCACCAGATCCCAGCTGCGCCCGAAAATGGCCGCACGCAGCTGGGTCCAGCCCAGCGAGCTCAGGCTGTCGTCCAGTTGCCCGCGATAGCTGCGCTGACCGGTGTCGCCGTGACGCAGCAGATCGATGCCAACGTGTTTGCCAGTCATGCGCCGCTCACCCCGGCTTGGGCAAACGTCGCCATGCGCGCGTGCAGCTCGCACGCCAGCCGCATCAGCGGCACGGCCGTGGCCGCGCCGCTGGCTTCGCCCAGACGCAGGCCCAGGTCGATCAGCGGATCGGCATGGAGTGCCGCAAGCACGGCAGCGTGTCCGCGTTCGCGCGAACGATGGCCGAAGAACATCCAGGCGCGGCAACCGGGGTTGATGCGCACCGCCGCCAACGCTGCTGCGGTGGTGATGAAACCATCGACCAACACGGGAATGCCATGCTGGGCCGCCGAGATATACGCGCCCGTGAGCGCCGCGATTTCGAATCCGCCAACGCGCGCCAACCAGGTGAGCGCATCGTTGCTGGCTTCGTAGCGGGCCAGCCCTCGTGCGATCACCGCGGCCTTGTGACCGATGCCTGCAGCGTCCAGCCCGGTGCCCGCGCCGGCCAGCATGGTAGGTGTCTCGCCTAGCAGGGCGCTGGCAAGCGCAGCGGCCGATGTGGTATTGGCGATACCCATCTCGCCACCGATAAACAGTTGCGCACCGGCGGCGTGTGCGGCGGCGACACTGTCGGCACCGGCGCGTAGTGCAGCGTCGAGCTGCTCCGTCGACATGGCCGGCTGCTCGCAGAAGTTATGCGTTTGCGGGGCAATGACGGCGCGCCGCACATTGGGCAGTTCACCCGGATCGTTCACTGTGCCCAGGTTCACCACCTCGAGCATGGCACCCAGCGCTCGCGCCAATACGCTGATGGCCGCGCCACCATGGGCAAAGTTACGCACCATCTCGCCGGTCACCACCTGCGGAAAAGCCGACACGCCTTCCGCCGCCACGCCATGATCGCCCGCAAACACGCTGATCCACACCTGCTGCACCGCCGGGCGGGCCGAACGTTGCAAACCGGCCAGGCGAATCGCCAATGACTCCAGCGTGCCGAGCGAGCCGGGTGGCTTGGTCAGTTGAGCCTGATGATCCCGCGCCTGTTGCTCACACTCCGCATCGACGGACTGGCAAGAATCCCATAGCCACTCATGACTCATGCAACACTTCCTTTCATGACGAGCGGCAAACCTGCCGCAACAAACAACACGCGTTCGCACTGGCTGGCCAATGATTGATGCAACCGGCCCGCTTCATCGACGAAGCGTCGGGTCAACTCACCCATCGGCACCACACCCAGCCCCACTTCATTGCTGACCAGCAGCACCTGGCCGGTCAACAAAGGCAATGCGTCGAACAAGGCTGCTCGCTCGCGCTCAAAGCGCGTCGCGTCGTCATGGCCAAGCAGATTGCTCAGCCACAGCGTGAGGCAATCCACCAGCACACAACGCCCGGGCCGCGCGTGGGCGAGCAACACATCGGCCAGTGCCCATGGCTCTTCCACGCAGTGCCAGTGCGGGGGGCGACTGGACCGATGGTGCGCGATGCGCGCTGCCATCTCGGCATCATGGGCCTGCCCGGTGGCGACGTAGACCACTTCGTGGCCCGACTCGCGCGCCAGCCGCTCGGCCAGCGCGCTCTTGCCCGAACGGGCACCACCGAGGATCAGCGTGCGCATGCGGGCACCGCCGGTTCGATGGCCAGCAATCGCCATAACGTGCAGGTATCCAGATGCGCTTCAACCGCATCGGCCACGCGCTCGATGCTCGCTTCGCGCAAGGCATGCATGTCGACCGCTGCGGCCTCGTGCAGACCCGCCCAGTCAAGCAGCGCGTGAAGCGCCTCCGGCTCGTCGAAAAGACCGTGCAGGTAACTACCCAGAATCTGCCCATCAGGCGATCGGGCGCCGTCGCACCGGCCGTCGTCGAGCACGCTCGACGGCGTTGCCAGCGCCGCACCATGGCTGACGCCACAATGGATCTCGTAGCCGCTCACCCTCACCTCTCCCAGGACCAGCGTTCCGCTCACGCGGCGCAATTGCTTGTGCGCCTCCAGCGTGGTTTCCATGTCCACCCAACTCAGTCCTTCGCTCGAGCCCGGCTCGCTCTCGATGCCATGTGGATCATGCACGAATCGCCCCAGCATCTGGAAGCCGCCACAGATGCCGATCAGCTTGCCGCCATAACGGAGATGACGTGCGATAGCGTCCACCCAACCGTTCGCACGCAACCAGGCGAGGTCGGCGCGCGTCGATTTGGAACCCGGCAGAATGATCAGATCGCACATGGGAACGGGCTCGCCCGGCCCCACGAGCTGCAAGTCGACTTGCGGATGCGCACGCAATGCATCGAAGTCAGTGTGATTGCTGATGCGAGGAAGCACCGGCACCGCAACCCGCAAGCTTGTATTCGTTTTGTGAAGTGGTTCACGCGGCAGTGCATCTTCGGCCTCCAGCTGCAGGCCGTGCAGATAGGGCAGCACGCCCAGCACCGGCTTGCCGGTTTCGCGTTCCAGCCAGTTCAGGCCGGGCTGCAACAAGGCGAGGTCGCCACGAAAACGGTTGATCACAAAGCCCGCCACGCGCCGGCGCTCGCTGTCGGACAGCAAGGCCAGCGTGCCGACCAGATGCGCGAACACACCGCCGCGGTCGATGTCGGCAATCAGCAGCACCGGGCAATCCACCGCCTCGGCGTAGCCCATGTTGGCGATATCGCGGTCGCGCAGATTGATCTCGGCCGGGCTGCCGGCGCCCTCCACCACCACGGCGTCGTACTGCGCAACAAGTCGCCGATGCGAGGCAAGCACCGCGTCCATGGCAATGCGCTTGTAGTCGTGATAACCGCGCGCATCCATGTTCGCGATGGCGTGGCCATGCACGATCACCTGTGCACCCGTGTCGCTCTGAGGCTTGAGCAGCACGGGATTGAAATCGGTATGCGGCGGCACTCCGGCTGCCTGTGCCTGCACGGCCTGCGCACGACCGATCTCGCCGCCATCGATCGTCACCGCTGAATTGAGAGCCATGTTCTGCGGCTTGAACGGTGCCACAGCGACACCCTTGCGATGCAGCCAACGACACAGCCCAGCCACCAGCGTGCTCTTTCCCGCATCGGAGGTGCAGCCCTGGACCATCAGTACGCCGGCGCTCATCGTAAGTTTCCTGGTGCGATATCCCGTAACGCGGCATCGAGGCCATCGAAGGCAGCGTCATTCCCCGGCAATCCAAAACGCAGACTGGCAGGCGCATCGAACAACCGCGTGAAAACGCCGCGAGTCGCCAATGCGCGATGCAACGCGTGCGCACGCTCGTCGCGCCACCACTGGAAGAACGCGCAACCCGCGGTGGGGGTGAGGCCATGTTGCGCCAACAGCTCGGCCAGCCGCGCGCTGCACGCCTGCAGACGTTGGCGCGCACCGCGCTGCCATTGGACGTCTGCCAATGCCTGATGCAAGACATGGCGCGTGGGCCCGCTCAAGGTCCACGGACCCAAAAGATCGCCCAAGGCGTCGAGCAAGCCTACCGAGGCACAGGCAAAGCCTGCACGGGCACCGGCCAACCCGAAGAACTTGCCCACCGAGCGCAGCACGATCAGTCCTTCACGGTCTGCTTCCGGACACAGGCTGTGCTCAGGCGTAACGTCCATAAAGGCCTCATCGACGATCAGCCAACCGCTGCGCTCGGCCAACCGCGCATGCAGGTCAAGCAGCGTCCCACGCGAAAAGCGTTCGCCACCAGGATTGTTGGGATGGATCAGCACCATGACATCGAGATCGTCGGCCTGCGCCAGCAGAGTTTCTGCCGGCATGTTCACGACTTGATGCCCAGCCTGAAGCCAGGCGTGCGCGTGCTCGTTGTAGCCCGGCGCAATAACGCCGACGCACGACTCGCGTCGCAACCGGGGCAACGCCTGGATGGCTGCCTGCGAACCGGCCAATGGCAACAGTTGTGGCGCACCGTAATAGGCACGCGCAACCTCGACGAGGCCATCGTCATCGTCAGGCAGACGCGTCCAGGCCGCGGCCGGAATGGGCGGCACGGGCCACGCGAAGGGGCTGATGCCGGTCGAGAGATCCAGCCAGTCCGATGGAGCAATGCCGTACTCGCGCGCGGCTCGCAACAGGCGACCGCCATGTTCAAGCATGGGCACCTCCACGCCA
The DNA here is from genome assembly GCA_963783075.1 of uncultured Gammaproteobacteria bacterium. GTDB lineage: Bacteria > Pseudomonadota > Gammaproteobacteria > Xanthomonadales > Rhodanobacteraceae > Dyella. The sequence goes on from CAWAMF010000008.1 coordinate 152,059, forward strand.
CAGCAGGGCAAGGCACAACGCTACCATCAGCCATAGGACCACGCTGCGGCGCACCAGACGCAGGGCACGAACGATGGCATCCGCGTCCGGTTCATCACCGTCGCCCAGTTCAGGGCGCGGTTCCCACACACCGTCGTAAGGCGCCGCGCCACCCAGGCGCACTCGCAGGGCACCCGCGCCAGCGGCCATCACAGGGCCGGCGTTGGGGCTGTCCCACAGCGAGGCCTGGGTACGCCAGCAGTGCCACGCGCGCGTGGCATCACCAAGCAACGCATAGCTCAGCGCGGTGAGTCGTGCCGGTATGACATTGAGTACGTCGTCGATGCGCGCCGCAGCCCAGCCGAAGCGCTCGTAGCGGGGCGTGCGATAGCCCCACATGGCATCGAGCGTATTGGCCAGCCGATACAACACCGCACCGGGCACACCCAGCACGGCGAACCAGAGCAGCGCACCAAACACGGCATCATTGCCGTTCTCCAGCACCGACTCAGTGGCCGCTGCGGCGACCTGGCTCTCGTCCAGTGCGTCCGTGTCGCGACTGACCATGCGTCCCACCGCAGATCTTGCGCCAAGGATGTCGCCTCGCTCAAGCGCACGCGCCACCGGCATCGCGTGCTCACCCAGGCTACGCAGGCCAATGGTGAAATACAGCACCAGCACCTCAAACACGAAAGCCAGCCAAGGCGCCGCGGCATGGAGCATCGCCACCATCAGCCACGCCAGTGCCACCAGCGGCAACACGGCAATCATCCAGGCCATGACGCCGATACGCCGACGATCACGATGCAGACGCGTTTCGATCCAGCCGGCCAGACGTCCAAACATCACCAGCGGATGCGCGCGTCGTGGCTCGCCCAGCCACGCATCGAGCAACACCGCCGCGAGCATGGCCAAGGCCCGCATCATGGCAGGAACAGTGCGGTGGCCGCTTGAGGACTGGAAGGAAAGTAGTTGTGCATGAAGCTCGCCGTCATGCGTTGGCGGCGATACACGCCCTCACGGCTCGGCCCCTTGTCTGGATTGACAGCCATGGCCAGTGGCGTTTCATCAATGTCCGCCAGCGCGTAGTGGAACGTGTGACCACGTAACGAACCCTCGGGCAACGTCACCGATTGCATGCCCAGCCCGCCGAGGCGCTTCTGCATGGCGGCACTTCCTCGCAACAACCCCGCCATGGGAAGGGTGTGGCCTTCGCGATCGGTCAATGCTTCCAGCGCGTAGAGCATGCCGCCGCACTCCGCGAGCAATGGCTTGTGCGCGTGGACATGGGCGTGCAGCGCCTGCCGCAACGCATCGTTGGCCGACAATGCCGGCAGGTGCAGCTCTGGATAGCCGCCCGGCAGCCACACGGCATCGCAGGTGGGCAGGCTGTCTCCTGCCACGGGCGAAAAGAAGCACAACTCTGCTCCCGCTTCGCGCAACACATCGATATTTGCCGGATAAATAAAGCAGAAAGCGGCGTCGCGTGCGATGGCAATGCGTCGACGGCGCAACGCAGGCGTCACCTGCGGCATGGCCACGAACGGGAAAGCCACGGCGGGTGGTAACTCCGCCGATGCATGCGCCGCCCAAGCGTCGGCAAGCGCATCCAGGCGCGCGTCGATATCGCCCAGCTCGGACGCCGAGACCAGACCGAGGTGACGCTCGGGCAACGCGAAGGCAGCATCGCGCGGCAAGGCGCCCAGCCAATGCAGATCGGGCGGCAGGCTCTGCGCCAGCAGCTGTGCGTGATATGGACTGCCGACCCGGTTGGCGGCCACGCCATAAACCTCCAAGCCATCGCGATAGCGCGCCAGCCCCAGGGCCAGCGCACCAAAAGTCTGCGCCATGGCCGAACCATCGATCACCGCCAGCACCGGCAGGCCCAGGCGCTGGGCCAGATCGGCGCTGGACGAGCCGCCATCGAACAGGCCCATCACGCCCTCGACCAGGATGAGGTCGGCCTCACGCGCCGCCGCGTGCAGGCGTGCGCGCACGTCGTCTTCGCCGCCCATCCACAAGTCCAGTTGATATACCGGCGCGCCGCTGGCGCGCTCCAGCACCATGGGGTCGAGAAAATCCGGGCCGGTCTTGAACACGCGCACACGCTTGCCGGCGCGCGCGTGCCACCGGGCCAGTGCGGCCGTCACCGACGTTTTGCCTTGCCCGGAAGCAGGTGCGGAGATCAGCAGGGCCGGGCAATGCTGCGCAAGGTGCGCCATGAAAATCTCCGCTTACAACTCGATACCTTTCTGGGCTTTGATACCGGCCTGAAAGGCGTGTTTCACCACCCGCATTTCGGTGACCGTATCGGCCTGCTCCACCAATGCGTCGGGCGCGCCGCGTCCCGTCACCACCACGTGCTGCTGCGGTGGCCGCACCGCCAGTGCGGCGCATACCTGCGCCACGTCGATATAACCCTTCACCAGGGCGATATTGAGCTCGTCCAGCAGCACGAAATCGTAGCGCGCATCGGCCAGCATGCCGGCGGCGATCTGCCAGGCCGCCTGCGCCGCGCGAATGTCGCGCTCGCGATCCTGCGTTTCCCAGGTGTAGCCCTCGCCCATCACGTGATAGTCGAGTTCATCGGGAAAACGGCGGAAAAAGGCTTCTTCACCGGTGGAGAAGCTGCCCTTGATGAACTGCACTACGCCGCAGTGAAAACCGTGGCCGAGCGATCGGGCGAGCATGCCGAAGCCCGATGAACTCTTGCCCTTGCCGTTGCCGGTGTTGACCACCACCACGCCGCGCTCGATGGTGGCGCGAGCGATCTTGCGATCCACCAGCTCCTTCTTGCGCTGCATGCGTTCGCGATGACGCTCTTCCACAGTCATCTCTTCACGGGGCGTGTCGCCAGGCTCGGTCGTCATCTCAAACTTCCTTCCCACGCGCGACAACGGAGGTGGACATGATGCGCACGCACACGGCATGCGCGACCAAGCCTACGGCCACGTAGGTGAGCGTGGTGCGCACGAACAGCGGCCCCCATTGCCACAAGCGCGACACGTATTCGGCTATATGGGGATTGGCGTAGCGCCCACCCAACCAATAGAACGAGCCGTTGGAAATGGCGAACGATAGAGATGCCGCAAGCAACGCCACGCCGAATGCACCCAGCAACGGCAGCCACCCGGCACGCAGGTGCGGTGCATACCAGCGACCGGCGTACCACAGCACCGCATAAGCCAGCGGCAGGAAGGAGTAAGCAACCGTCACGCAGAAATTGCTGACGCCGGCGTAGCTGACCGACACCCAGTCGAGCGCCACCGCCAAGGCCACCAGCACCACGAAGGTCCAGTGCCTCCGAAGATAGAGGCCGCCCAGGAAGAACAACGCCATCGATGCATCCGGCACATGCAGCACATCGCCGAAGTGCTTGAAGCGGGTGCTGACCATCACCAGTGCAAGGACAGCAAACAACAGGGCAAAACGGGAACCCGACAGCGGCTTCATCACACGACTCCTCACCCTTTCACGTTTGTAGCGCCGGGCCGGAACAGGCCGGCCCGGCGTCCCTGTTTACTGCGCCGGCTGGTAACGCACGGTCAACATGTAGTTGCGACCGGGCTGATTGAAGTACCAGGCCGTTTCGTAGTTCTTGTCGAACGCGTTATTGAGCGCCAACTGCAGCTTCCAATCGCGATCAAGCGCATAGGCCACACGCAGGTCGGTGAGCGCATAGCCGCCCAACGGATGCGTATTGTCCAGATCGTCATAGCGACGGCCCGACACGTACCAGCTGCCACCCACGCTGAAGTCGCCGAAGCTGCGATCGAGGTCAAGGCGACCCGTCTGGCGTGCGCGGCGCGGCAGCAGGTTGCCGTCGTCGTAGCCGGGGGTTTCGTTGCGCGGATCAAGCCAGGTGGCCGTGGTGGAAACCAGCCAACCCAGCAGGTGCCCGCTCACCACACCTTCGACGCCACGGATACGTGCATTTTCCACGTTACCCGGCAGGCCTGTGGTTGCATCGTAGGTGATCAGGTCATCGACATTGTTGCGGAAGGCGTTGAGCGTCCAGTAACCCCAACCGTAGGTGCCACGCAGGCCCAGCTCGATGTTCTGCGAGGTTTCCGGCTTGAGCGCGGGGTTGCCGTAGCCCGGGTAGTACAGGTCGTTGAAGGTCGGTGCCTTGAAGGCCGTGCCGTAGCTGGCGGTGAGGCGCAGGGTCTTGGTGAAGTCCCAGCCCCACATCGCGCTGCCGGTATTCTTGTCGCCGAACTGGCTGTTGTCGTCATGGCGCACGCTGGCCTGCAGCGACTGGCTGCCGAAAGTCTGCTGCCACTGCACGAACGCGCCGCGATTGCTGCGGGTGTCTTCGCTGAAGGTGTAATTGCTGTCGACGCTGTCGTGCTGCCAATCGAAACCGGTGCTGAGCAGGCCGCCCCACACGCCGATATCCGCCTGCAGCGAGCCGATGTCGCGATGCGTGTCGAAGCGGTCGACGAACACATCACTCAGGTAGTCCTTGCTGAAGTCGCCGCTGGTGCCCAGGCTCAGCGTGAAGGTGAGATTGCTGGTGGGCCGGAAATGCAGGCGGCCGCCGACCACCTGGGTCGCACTCTTGTCCGAATCGCTGAACGTGCCGTCGTAGAAGTTATGGCCTTCGCTGCGGAACAACCGCGCGTCGGCATCCCACTGGTCGTCGAACTTGTAACCGGCGCTCAGCGTGACCGCGGTGTTGTGATAGCCATCCTTGTCCGGCTGATCGGCGAAACAGGCTGCGCCAGCCTCGGCGGCGCCAACGCGGCAGGAGTTGATGCCGTCGGTCTGGTTGTGCGAAGCCTCCAGCGAATACCACCCGTTGCCGCTCTTGCCGGCAAAGCCGACCGAGCCATTGAGGCTACGGTAGCTGCCCACGCCAAAGCTCAGCGACGGCACGAACGCGCCTTCCGGGCGGCGGGTAAAGATCTGGATCACGCCACCGATGGCTTCGGAGCCGTACAGGCTGGAGAACGGGCCGCGCACGATTTCGATGCGCTCGATCTGCTCAACCGGGATGTCCTGGATGGCGGCCGTGCCAAGCGTGGCCGAGCCAATCTTGATGCCGTCGACCAGCACCAGCACGTGATCCGCCTCAGTACCACGCAGGAACACGCTGGTCGCCTTGCCGGGACCGCCGGTATTGGCAATCTGCAGGCTTGCGGTGCTCAGCAACAGGTCGGCCAGCGATGCCGGCTGCAAGCGCTCGATGTCTTCGCGATCGATCACGGTGACGGCTGCCAGCGTCTGGTCCTGCGTCTGCGCCGTACGGGTGGCGGTAACCACCACGCTGTTGAGGTTGGTCGTGTCATCGGCGAACACGGGGGAAAACACGAACAACAAGGCCGTCGCCAACATGGTGCGACGGACGTGAATCAACGAAATAGACACTGCAAGCTCCTCAACCGCGCCTGCCCGCGCGGAACGCATGGGATAAAGAGCAGGCGGATGGAGACATGGCCGTCATGCGCGGCAGCATGACATCCATGACATGGCCCTCCGCCTGTCTGGTCGTACCTTGAGGCCGGTCTCCGGGCTCGCGAGCTAGACGTCATGTCATTCGGAACGATGCCTTCCCATGCACCAGGCACAGTGGCTTCTATCGTTCCGGCGATCCCCTGGATCGCAGCTCGCCTACCGTTGCGGGGGCAGCTCCGGAATAGGCGCCAAAGCGCCGCACCGGATTCCCGTTTCAACCATCGACATTGCTGCCGGCGGTCACCTCAGGTAAGGGAATGTTAACAGACAAAAACAAAACGGCCGCCCAAAGGCGGCCGTCGTCGATCAGTGGCTAGGTCAAGTTATTGCTTGAGGAAGGTCAGGTGGCCGTGTTCCGCGCCGACCACGACCGTGTCGCCCGGCGCAAAACGGCCTTCGAGAATCTCCTTGGCCAGCGGGTTTTCCAGTTGCTGCTGGATGGCACGCTTGAGCGGACGAGCGCCATACACCGGGTCAAAGCCCACGTTGCCGAGCAGGTCCAACGCCTTGTCGCCGATCTCAAGCTTGAGCTGACGCTCGGCCAGCCGCTTCTCCAGATAGGCCAGCTGGATCTTGGCGATCGCACGGATCTGCCCCTTGCCGAGGGGACGGAACACCACCAGCTCGTCGAGGCGATTGATGAACTCCGGACGGAAATGCGCCTGCACCACGCCCAGCACCGAGGCCTTCATCTGCATGTAGTCCGCTTCGCTGTCGCCGGCATGTTCCTGGATCATCTGGGAGCCCAGGTTTGAGGTCATCACGATGACGGTGTTGCGGAAATCCACCGTGCGGCCCTGGCCATCGGTGAGGCGACCGTCGTCGAGCACCTGCAGCAGGATGTTGAACACATCCGGGTGCGCCTTCTCCACTTCGTCCAGCAAAATCACGCTATACGGGCGACGACGCACCGCCTCGGTGAGGTAACCGCCTTCCTCGTAACCAACGTAGCCCGGGGGCGCGCCAATCAGACGACTCACGGAATGCTTCTCCATGAACTCGCTCATGTCGATGCGCACCATCGCGTCCTGCGTATCGAACATGAACTCGGCCAGTGCCTTGCACAGCTCGGTCTTGCCCACGCCGGTGGGGCCGAGGAACAGGAACGACCCGTTCGGGCGATTGGGATCGGACAAACCCGCACGCGAACGACGAATGGCGTCGGACACGGCGCGCACGGCTTCGTCCTGGCCTACCACGCGCTTGTGAAGCGCGCTTTCCATCTGCAGCAGCTTTTCGCGCTCGCCTTCGAGCATCTTGTTGACCGGAATACCGGTCCAGCGTGACACCACCTCGGCAATTTCCTCCTCGGTGACGCGGTCCTGCACCAACTTGAAATCCTGCTTCTCGGCGGCCTGCGCGGCGGCGAGCTGCTTTTCCAGTTCGGGTAGCTTGCCGTACTGGATCTCGCTCATCTTGGCGTAGTCCTGCCGACGCTGCGCCGCTTCCAGCTCCACGCGCGCGGCCTCGATCTGTTCCTTCACCTTGGTCGCGCCTTGCAGCGCAGCCTTTTCGGACTTCCATATCTCATCGAGGTCGGAGAATTCGCGTTCAAGCTTTTCGATATCCGACTCCAGATCGGCAAGTCGCCGCTTGGACGCGTCGTCGGTTTCCTTCTTCAGCATTTCGCGCTGGATCTTCAGCTGGATCAGTCGACGCTCCAGCCGATCGAGCTCCTCCGGCTTGGAATCGATTTCCATGCGGATGCGCGAGGCCGCCTCGTCCATCAGGTCGATGGCCTTGTCTGGCAGCTGGCGATCGGGAATGTAGCGGTTGGAAAGCGTGGCCGCGGCGACAATGGCCGGGTCGGTGATCTCCACACCGTGATGCACCGCGTAGCGCTCCTTGAGGCCACGCAAAATGGCGATGGTGTCCTCGACGCTGGGCTCGCCCACGTAAACTTTCTGGAAGCGGCGCTCAAGCGCAGCATCCTTCTCGATGTACTTGCGGTATTCGTCCAGCGTGGTCGCGCCGATGCAATGCAGCTCGCCGCGTGCCAGCGCAGGCTTCAGCATGTTGCCTGCATCCATCGCGCCATCGCCCTTGCCGGCACCGACCATGGTGTGAAGCTCGTCGATGAACAGGATGATCTGGCCTTCGTTCTTGGAGAGATCATTGAGCACCGCCTTCAGGCGTTCCTCAAATTCTCCACGGAACTTGGCACCAGCAATCAGCGCGCCCATATCCAGCGCCAGCACGCGGCGGTCGCGCAGGCCTTCGGGCACTTCGCCCTTGACGATGCGCTGGGCAAGACCTTCCACGATGGCGGTCTTGCCCACACCGGGCTCGCCGATCAGCACCGGGTTGTTCTTGGTGCGACGCTGCAATACCTGGATGGTGCGGCGAATTTCCTCGTCGCGACCAATCACCGGATCGAGCTTGCCCGACTCCGCGCGTGCCGTGAGATCGACGCAGTACTTCTCCAGCGCCTGGCGCTGTTCCTCCGCGTTCTCGCTCTGTACTTTCTCGCCGCCGCGCAGCTTGTCGATGGCCGCTTCAATGTTTGGCTTGGTGGCACCTGCGACTTTCAGCGCGGCGCCCAGCTCGCCCTTTTCTTCCAACGCCGCCAGCACAAACAACTCGCTGGCGATGAACTGATCGCCCCGCTGCTGTGCCAGCTTGTCAGTGAGATTGAGCAGGCGCGTCAGCTCGTTGCCGACGTGCACGTTGCCTTCCTGGCCACTGACACGCGGCAGCCGATCGAGCTGCTCGTTAATGCGCTGCCGCAGCGCCGGTACGTTGACCTGCGCCTGCGTCAGCAATGGCGCGGTCGAGCCGCCTTGCTGATCGAGCAGCGCGGCCATGACATGCACCGGTTCAAGCATATTGTTGTCACGGCCCACGGCCAGCGACTGTGCGTCGGCCAGCGCTTGTTGGAAGCGCGACGTGAGTTTGTCCATCCGCATGGGCATCTCCCCTTTGGCAAATCAAGTTGGATTTGGCGGCCCCGCCGCCACTGCACGTTGAGATGCGGACGACCACGCGCGATTCAAGCGTGTGCAGGGTCTTCAGATCGCCCGGTCTTCAGCCTTTGGACCGCTTCCACAGATGTCCTTCACATTCGGCTTGGTAGGCTCGTTGACGTGCTTTCGCCCATCCCCGCTTCCATCATGTCCGCTCAACCGCCTCTCCCGGCGCCGCCCCTGCCAGGTGCAGAGGAACGCTGGGCCTTGTTCCTCGACGTGGACGGCACGCTGCTGGACTTTGCTGACCAGCCCGACCAGGTATGCGTCGATACGCCCCTGCGCAGTCTGCTCGATGAATTGTCCACCACGCTCGACGGCGCGCTGGCGCTGGTGAGTGGCCGAAGCCTGGACGATCTGGACGATTTGTTCGGCAGTCCGTCGTGGGCGTTGGTTGGCCTGCACGGGCTGGAGCAGCGCGGTACGGATGGCCGCTATCGCGGTGTGCATATTGGCGCGGCGCGACGTTCACTGGTCCGCGACATTGCCAGCACCGTTGCCGCGGGCCTGCCCGGCGTCACCATGGAAGACAAGGGCGTGGCGGTGGCGCTGCATTGTCGAACGGCACCCGGGCAGTTTCTTGCCCTGCGTCAAAGCGTGGAAGCGCTGCTGCCACGCCTGCCTGGCTATGAGATGCAGCAGGGCAATCTGGTGATCGAGTTGAAGCCGGAGGGCATGGACAAGGGCAAGGCGGTAGCCAACCTGCTGTCGGGCTGGCCATTCAACGGACGAGTGCCGGTTTACGTGGGCGACGACCTCACCGACGAACACGCGTTCGCCACGGCCAATCTCGAAAGTGGCCTGAGCATCCGCGTCGGCATGCGTGAACCCAGTCTCGCCCGTTTCTCGCTGCCCGAACCCGCCGCCACGCGGGTCTGGCTCTCCCGCGTCCTGTACGCACTCAAGCATGGAACTCTCTCGCATGCCCACTCCTCCGGAGGGAACGTCTGACACCCAGGCCAGCCTGGCGTTAGGTGTCATCGGCAACGGCAGCGTTGCCGTTCTGATCGATCCGCGCGGCCGCATCGTCTGGGGCTGTCTACCCCGTTTCGACAGCGATGCAAGCTTTTGCGCACTGTTGTCGCCACGCAGTGAAGGCGGCGACTGGACCATCCACCTCGAAGATTTCGAGCGGTCCGAGCAACACTATCTCCCCAATACCGCAGTGCTGGTGACGCGCCTGTACGACCAACACGGCGCCGGTGTCGAAATTGTCGATTTCGCGCCCCGCTACCGCTCCAACGGACGCTTCTATCACCCGGTGCTGCTCGCGCGACGCGTGCGCCCCATCGGTGGCGCACCGCGCATACGTGTATTGCTGCGTCCGCTCTGCGAGTACGGCGCTCAAACACCGCAGACCACGTCGGGCAGCAACCACATCCGCTTCATGCTCAGCGGCGTCGTGCAGCGGCTGACCAGCGACGTCGCCGCGCCCATGATCGAACGGGGCTTGGCATTTGGGCTGGAGCGTCCCGCGCATTTTGTGTTCGGACCGGACGAAACGCTGACCCACAGCCCGGCCGACTTCATCCATCACACCTTGGAACGTACACTTGAATACTGGCGCGAATGGGTGCGCAACCTGTCGGTGCCCTACGAATGGCAGGAGGCGGTGATCCGCGCGGCGATCACGCTCAAGCTGTGCCAGTACGAGGCCACCGGCGCCATCGTCGCCGCACTCACGACGTCCATCCCCGAATCGGCCGGCTCGGCGCGCAACTGGGACTACCGCTACTGCTGGCTGCGCGACGCCGCGTTCACCGTGCGCGCGCTCAACCGGCTTGGCGCCACGCGCAGCATGGAGGAATACATCCGCTACGTATTCAACCTGGTGGCGGCCGATGGCGAGCGCGAGATCGGCCCGGTGTTCGGTATCACCTTCGAACACGAGTTGACCGAGACCCAGGTGGACAGCCTCGCCGGCTATCGCGGCATGGGCCCGGTGCGGGTCGGCAACGATGCCTGGCGACAACGGCAGAACGATGTCTACGGTTCGGTGGTGCTGGCATCGGCGCAACTTTTCTTCGACCGCCGCCTGGAGCATCCCGGCGACGAGCTTACGTTCCGGCGATTGGAGCGCATGGGCGAGATGGCGTTGCGCATGGCCGAGGTGCCGGACGCGGGACTGTGGGAATTTCGCGGTCGCGCGGCCGTGCATACCTATTCCGCGGCCATGTGCTGGGCGGCCTGCGACCGCCTCGCCCATATCGCTACGGAACTGGGATTGGACGAACGTGCACGCTATTGGCACAACGAAGCGGTGGCGCTGCACGCACGCATCGAAGCACGCAGCTGGAACGAAAAACTGGGCACCTTCGTCGACGCCTATGATGGTGAGCATCTCGACGCCAGCCTGCTGTTGCTGGCCGACATTGGTTTTGTCGAAGACATGGATCCGCGCTTTATCGCCACGGTGGATGCCATCGGCCTGGCGCTTGGTCGCGGTGAGTACCTGTTCCGCTATATCGCCCCCGACGATTTCGGCGCACCGGAAACCAGCTTCAACATCTGCACGTTCTGGTACATCGAGGCACTCGCCGCCACTGGCCGCAAGGAACGCGCCCGTGCCATGTTCGAGCACATGCTCGCCAAGCGCAATCCGCTGGGCTTGCTGTCCGAGGACATCGCGCCCAGCAACGGCGAGCATTGGGGCAACTTCCCGCAGACCTATTCGATGGTTGGCCTGGTGCAGACCGCCATGCGGCTGTCGCGTCGGTGGGAGGACGCCTTGTGATGGCTGAACGCGATAACAGTCGTGGTCGGCTGGTGGTGGTATCCAATCGTGTCGCATTGCCTGAGCAGACTGCCACCGGTGGGCTGGCTTCGGCGATGCGCGCCGCGCTGCAGGAACGCGGTGGCTTATGGTTCGGCTGGAGCGGCAAGGTGTCGCGACAGAGTAGCGGCGAACTCCACCGCCTCACCGATGGCTCGGTCGAATACACCACCATGGACCTCTCGCGCAGCGACCACGACGAGTTCTATGACGGCTTTGCCAACCGCACGCTGTGGCCGCTGCTGCACTATCGACCCGACCTGGTGGATTACGATCGCAGACATCTGGCCGGCTATTTGCGCGTCAACAGCCTGTTCGCCGAACAGCTGATGTCGCTGATCGGCCCGCACGATACGGTATGGGTCAACGACTATCACCTGATTCCGCTGGCGGCGATGCTGCGCGAACGCGGCGTACGCAACCGCATTGGGTATTTCCTGCATACGCCTCTGCCCGCAGCCAGTTTGTTGATTGCGCTGCCGCGCCACCGCGAGCTGCTGGAAACGCTCGCCAGCTATGACCTGGTTGGCCTGCACACGGCCCGCGACCGGCGCGCGCTGGAGGAATATTTCCTGTACGAGGTGGGCGCGGAGAGGCGCCGTGACGGTCGCTTGCGCACACCCGCCGGCCGCAGCTTCCGCGCGGAGGCATTTCCGATTGGCATCGATACGCCACAGGTCGCCGAGGACGCCAGCCATGCAGACGACCACGCGGAGATCCACCAACTGCGCACGAGCCTGGAGGGCCGCGCGCTGATCATTGGCGTGGATCGCCTGGACTATTCCAAGGGCTTGCCTGAGCGCTTTCTCGCCTACGCCCGCCTGCTCGAACGCGCGCCCGAACTGCACCGCAAGGTGACGTTCCTGCAAATCGCGCCCCCCTCGCGCGGCGGCGTACCGGAGTACCGCCAGATCCGCCGCGAGCTGGAACGCAGCGCCGGGCATATCAACGGCATGTATGCCGCGCCCGATTGGGTGCCCATCCGCTACGTCAACAATTCCTTTCCGCACACGCTGCTGAGCGGCTACTACCGCGTCGCCCGCGTGGGTTTGGTGACGCCACTGCGCGATGGCATGAACCTGGTGGCGAAGGAATATGTGGCGAGTCAGGACCCCGAGGATCCAGGCGTGCTGGTGCTGTCGCGCTTTGCCGGCGCCGCGCAGGAGCTCACCGATGCGTTGCTGGTGAATCCAGCGGATACGGAAGAAGTAGCTGAGGCACTCGAGTATGCGTTGAGCATGCCGTTGCAGGAGAGGCGGGTACGCTGGCGGCGGATGATGGATGTGTTGGAGAAGCAGGATGTGACGGCGTGGCGGAATGCGTTTTTGGGGCGGTTGATGGAGTAGCGGGGACGCGCCGGTGTTGGGTTTTGCGGCGCGGGTTTCGAGGACGAGGTGTGCTTTTTGCCCGGCATCCTGCCGGGGCTGGACAAGCGCGAAGCGCCCTTCTCGTCATTCCCGCGAACGCCTGAGCCGGATCTTTTGCTCGTCATCCCTGCGGAGGCAGGGATCCAGTGACTGTTCGCCTGATTGTCGCGTTATCGCCAGGCTGCCGCTTACGCAGGGATGACGGACAATCGAGCGACCCCTACCCTTCCAACCAAATCAAACTAGCAAACCGACCACTCCTAGCCCCATCCCTCCGATACGAATAAAATCGCCCATCAGTCCGCGTATCAAACCCGCCGCCATACACACCCGCCACACCCGCGGCGAGCAACCGCCGCCGCGCTAGCCCGGCAAGATCACACAGCCAATGCCCCGGCCGTGTCGGCGTGAAGCAAACCCCCGCCTCCGCATCGCCGGCCAGAAAAGCGTCATGCACGTCCTCGCCCACCTCATAGCTGGGCGCACCGATGCATGGCCCCAGCCAGGCCAAGACCTGCGACGGCGGTGCTGGCAACGAAGCGAGTGCCGCCTCCAGCACACCGGCCACGAGGCCACGCCAGCCGGCATGCGCCGCGGCAATCGCGCCGCCATCCTGGGTGCAGAACAACACCGGCAGGCAATCGGCGGTGAGGATGGCTAGCGGCTCGCCGCTGCGGCAGGTCACGGCGGCATCGGCGCGCGGTTCGCCGTCCTCTTCAAGGCGGTCAATATCGGCCACGTCGACACCATGCACCTGTTGCAACCAGTGCGGCGCACGCTCAAGCCCCAGCGAAGACTGCACGGCAGCGCGGTTGGTCGCGACCGCTTCCGGCGAGTCACCGGAGCGGGCGCCGAGATTCAATCGGTCAAACGGGACGGCGGATACCCCCGGACCTTCCCGGGTGCTGACCGCCGCACGAACATGCCGAGGCGCCGGCCAATCGGGAATGATCCACTGCCCCGCCAGGCTCACACGCTCACCGCCATTCCTCCGGCCCGGCTTGCACGGTGTCGGCGCGCAACGCGTCGATCAGCGCCTGCTGGTCGGCTGGCCGCTCCACGCTGAAGGACAGCGGCTCATGGCTCACCGGGTGTTCGAACGCAAGTCGCTCGGCATGCAGTGCCTGCCGGCGGAAGCCACGCAGGGCAGCCACCAGTTCCGGCGTGGCGCCCTTGGGTAGCCTCAGGCCACCGCCGTAAAGCGGGTCGCCTACCAGCGGGTGATTGATGTGTGCCATGTGCACACGGATCTGATGGGTGCGGCCGGTCTCCAGGCTGCACTGGATCAGGCTGTGGGCGCGGAAGCGCTCGCGCAGACGGTAGTGGGTGACGGCATGCTTGCCATCTTCCTCGTCGCGTACGGCCTGGCGCAGGCGGTCGCCCATATGGCGACCGATCGGCGCGTCAACGGTGCCGCCGGCGACCAGGGTGCCCAGCACCACCGCCTCGTATTGCCGCTCCACATCGTGGCGGGACAGCATGTCCACCAGCGCGGTATGGGCCGCCAGGGTCTTGGCCACCACCATCAGGCCGGAGGTGTCCTTGTCCAGCCGGTGCACGATGCCGCCACGTGGCAGCTCGGCCAGCACCGGATCGTGGTGCAGCAGCGCATTGAGCACAGTGCCGGCGCTATTTCCTGCGCCAGGATGTACCACCAGCCCAGCCGGTTTGTTCAGCACCAGCAGGTGCTCGTCCTCGTGGACGATATCCAGCGCGATATCCTCAGGCGCCAGCTCCACCTCATTTTCCAGCTCGGCCTCCAGCCGGACGTGCTCGCCCCCGCGCAGCAGCTGCCTGGGCGGCGCCAGGGCGCCATCCAGAGTGACTGCGCCGGCCTTGATCCACGTCGTGAGACGGGACCGCGAATAGTCCGGGAACATCTCGGCCAATGCCTGGTCGAACCTCCGACCCGCGGCAGACAGGGGAACCGTGGCCTCATGACGAATCGTCGTCATGGCCGTCTGCCCGGGCAACCGGTGGTTTCGGCTATCATCCCTTTTCGATCAAACATCTGAACCCTTTCTCATGCGCGTAACTAAGCTGCCGGCTTTCAAATTTTTTGTCGTGCTCGCCATCGCTCTTTCGATGAACGCTTGCTCGATGTTCCACCACAAGAGGGACACGAACGACACCCTGCCGGTGGACAAGCTTTACGCCAAGGCCCACGACTCCATGGAGCACGCGGACTATTCGGCGGCCTCTAAAGCGTACCAGCGCCTGATTGCGCGCTTTCCGTCCGGCGACTTCAACGAGCAGGCCCAGCTTGACCTGGCCTACTCGCAGTACAAGGACAACCAGCCGGACGACGCTTATTCCACGGTCAACCGCTTCATCAAGACGTATCCGACCCACAAGCATGTGGATTATGCCTATTACCTGCGCGGCCTGATCAATTTCGACCGTACGGGCGGTGCGATGGAGCGCCTCCTGCAGCGTGATGCCAGCCAGAGCCGTCGCGATCAGGGCTTCAACCTGAAGTCGTTCGATGACTTTTCCGAGCTTTCGCGCCGCTTCCCGGACAGTGCCTACTCCGCCGATGCGCGCCAGCGCATGATCTACCTGCGCAATGTGCTGGCCCAGTTCGAGATCAACGTGGCCGAGTACTACCTGCGCAACAAGGCCTATATTGCCTCGGC
The DNA here is from genome assembly GCA_963783075.1 of uncultured Gammaproteobacteria bacterium. Taxonomy (GTDB): domain Bacteria; phylum Pseudomonadota; class Gammaproteobacteria; order Xanthomonadales; family Rhodanobacteraceae; genus Dyella. Next base: position 167,234 of record CAWAMF010000008.1, read on the forward strand.
CGACCGTGCCCAGTACGTGATCGAGCATTATCAGCAGGCGCCGCAGACCGGCGACGCGCTGGCCATCCTCACCCGCAGCTACTTGGGCATGGACCAGAAGACGCTGGCCGACCAGACGCGCCAGGTGCTGGCGATGAACTACCCGGAACACCCGTACCTGAAGGATCCGAAGTGGCCGCATGCGCCGTCGCTGGTGCGCAAGATGATTCCGTTCTCGGGTCACCATTGATCGACGACACCGAAACATCGGTGTGAAAAAAAGCCGGTGGGCGCGAGCCCATCGGCTTTTTTGTTTCCTGTAGGACCCCCGTGTGCGCGACAAGCCTATGAAGCGGTAACGACGCGGCTCTGTGGTCGCGCACAAGGTGCGCTCCTACATGAAGCCGGTTTGATCGACATCCCTGATATCCAGGCCCTTTTTTTGTAGGAGCGCACCCTGTGCGCGACAAGCCTACGGAGCGATAACGACCTGGCCCTGCGGTCGCGCACAAGGTGCGCTCCTACATGAAGCCGTTTTGATCGACATCCCTGATATCCAGGCCCTTTTTTGTAGGAGCGCACCCTGTGCGCGACAAGCCTACGGAGCGATAACGACCTGGCCCTGCGGTCGCGCACAAGGTGCGCTCCTACATGAAGCCGTTTTGATCGACATCCCTGATATCCAGGCCCTTTTTTGTAGGAGCGCACCCTGTGCGCGACAAGCCTACGGAGCGATAACGACCTGGCCCTGCGGTCGCGCACAAGGTGCGCTCCTATAGGGGAGGCTATTTCCAGCCGGAAGTGA